>NZ_CP081299.1:4622500-7587604 GCF_019711195.1 Dyadobacter sp. NIV53 | reverse complement strand
CAAATTATGATACAAATAGGCCGTTTACCTTAATTTATTACTGATTATTATTTAATCAATTTTGCAAAATAGTATACTGTACGAACAAGCTGAGAAACGTAAGACATTTCATTATCGTACCAGCTAACTGCTCTAACGATTTGAGTACCACCAAACGACTGTACCCTTGTTTGAGTAGCATCAAAAAGAGAACCATAGTTAATTCCGATGATATCACTGCTTACGATTTCATCTTCAGTATAACCAAAGCTTTCATTGGCAGCATCTTTCATTGCTGCGTTTACTTCTTCAACAGTTGTTTCTTTACCAAGAATAACTGTCAATTCAGTTAATGAACCGGTCAATGTAGGGACACGTTGTGCTGATCCGTCTAGTTTACCTTTCAAAGAAGGCAATACCAATCCAATCGCTTTTGCAGCACCAGTGCTGTTTGGAACAATATTCTGAGCTGCAACACGTGCTCTTCTCAAATCACCTTTTGGATGTGGAGAATCCTGAGTATTCTGATCGTTTGTATAAGCGTGGATTGTAGTCATCAATCCATTAACGATACCAAATTTTTCTTCTAACACCTGAGCCATTGGAGCAAGGCAGTTAGTGGTACAGGAAGCACCGCTGATGATCGTTTCTGAACCATCAAGGATATCATGGTTCACATTGAAAACAACTGTTTTAAGATCTCCGGTAGCAGGAGCAGAAATTACAACTTTCTTTGCACCGGCAGTAATATGAGCGCTTGCAGATTCTTTACTTGTAAAAAATCCTGTACATTCCAAAACTACGTCTACCTCGTGTGATCCCCATGGAATTTGAGCGGGGTCTCTTTGAGCGTAAATAACAATGTTTTCGCCATTTACTACAACTGAATTTTCTGTGGATTTTACATCAGCATCAAACCGTCCTTGTGCTGTATCATATTTTAACAGGTGAGCTAATACCTTTGGGCTGGTTAGATCATTGATCGCAACAATCTCTATGCCTTCCATATTGTAGATTTGACGATAAACAAGGCGGCCAATCCGCCCGAAGCCATTAATTGCAACTTTTACTGTAGACATGTCTTGTATGATTATGTTATTTCTGGTGCAAAATTAACAAAAATGTAGCCGTTTTGGAAAGAAACTGATAAAAAATAACAGGGGATGATAGTAGAAATATTACTATTAAAAATAGTAAATTAGTAGAGTTTCGCTAAAAAAATAGCGCTGCTTTATTTGTTTTACTAATTAAAGTAGTATTTCTACTCAATGCTTACGGATTTACTTATTTGCATGTGATTATTTCTCCTTTCTATTCTACTTTCTGCTATTTACTAAATAATGGCACCCGAAAGCACTGCCTGGTTCACCTGAAAAGATTACAAACAAATTATTATCTGTCCTTCTAAAATCAAATTGGATACGTTATATTTATAAAAGTACAAGAAACTGAAAGACATAAAATAATCAATTTGGTTTTTGCCTTTTTAAAAGACTATTTATTGTTTAAGAGGGCAAGAGAAAAAAGCAAATAATATGTTTCTAAAAGCTGTAATGTGCTATAAATGAGTGAGTTAAATAGTTTTAATTAAATAGTAAAGTTAATATGAATTTTGATATTCAGATCGAATCAATCTGGTCTAACCGGGAATTATTGAAGGAAAAGTCATCTATTGATCTCATTACAAATATTATTGAAGAAGTAGACAAAGGACGGTTAAGAGTAGCCGAACCACAAGCTGATGGTAGCTGGAAAGTCAATGAAGCTTTAAAAAAAGCAATCATATTATACTTCCCAATTCAACAGATGGTGGTAAGTGAAGTTGGGATATTTGAATATCACGACAAAATGAAATTAAAAACCGGATATGATAAATTAGGAGTCAGGGTCGTTCCACCAGCTGTGGCGCGTTACGGATCTTATATATCAAAAGGAGTAATACTAATGCCTTCATATGTAAATATTGGCGCATATATTGATGAAGGAACTATGGTTGACACCTGGGCTACGGTAGGAAGCTGTGCACAAATTGGAAAAAATGTACATTTAAGCGGTGGCGTTGGAATAGGAGGTGTGCTTGAACCCGTTCAGGCTTCACCGGTAATCATTGAAGATGGTGCATTTATTGGTTCAAGATGCATTGTCGTTGAAGGAGCACATATTGGTAAAAGAGCTGTTTTAGGTGCTGGTGTAGTAATTACAGGCAGTTCCAAGATTATAGACGTAACAGGTTCAGAGCCAGTTGAGTACAGAGGATATGTTCCTGCTGATTCTGTGGTAATTCCAGGATCTATTCCAAAGGAGTTTGCTTCGGGAACCTATCATGTACCCTGCGCACTGATTATAGGTAAGAGAAAAGCGAGCACCGATCTTAAAACCTCATTAAATGAAGCGCTACGTGACAATCATGTAGCGGTTTAAGATATTCAAAATTTTTGTTTTAGGGAAAAAGCGGTTTACAGCATTGTAAACCGCTTTTTTTTGTTTTTATATTCTTATTTACATTATTCAATTAACCATATTAATTAAATTACAATAGTGAATTTTAAGTCGAGTATAACAATATATACTAATTTAACTTTATAACATTATGTAGTTTATTTTATTATATTTATTTTACCTTTACAGTTTACTTTTTAACACCAATAGATTGATGGACTTATCAGAAAAAATAAAACAAATACTTTCAATGAAAAATATTTCTCCTTCATTGTTCGCGGATGAAATAGGAATACAACGTTCAAGTATATCCCATATCCTGGCCGGAAGAAATAAGCCAAGTCTGGACATTGTTCAGAAAATAGTGAAGCGATTTCCGGATTTGGGCCTAAATTGGATTTTAGATGATGAAAATTTTGAAGAGCAATTGACTAATGTAGAAGCCTCTAAATCAATCGAAAGGACAACGAAAAACAGTATCAAAGCTAATGTGCCGGAAGCTTTAGAATCTGATAAAAGGAGGAATCTCTTAGCTGAGCCCGCACAGCAAAATCTCAAACAGCCTAATAAATCAGTTAAGCCTGCTAAAATGGTAGAGCGGATTGTAATTTTCTATTCGGATGGGACTTTCCAGGAATTTAAACAGGATTCACCATTTTAGATATTTCTATTGCAGTAACAAAACATCTCCTCGAATTTCCCTTTCCGTAGTTTTGATTACATAGGTATAACTTCCGGCTGGTACCGGATTATTTTTGTAGGTTCCGTTCCATGGCTTTTCGTAACCATCAGAATGAAAGATTACCTCTCCCCAACGGTTGTATACTTCAATCGTTTCAATCTGATCTTTTGCATTATAAATTTCAAAAGTATCATTAACTCCATCACTATTCGGAGAAAAAGCAGTAGGAATATGCATTTTTTCAATGACATTCAACATGATGGTTGCAGTTCCGGTACAACCATTTTGAGAAACTACCGTAATGAGGTAGTCAGTTGGCAAAGCAGGAGATACTACTATTTCCCTTTTTGTAGGATCTCCGCCAATGATACCATTTGGTGGCGACCATTGGTAGCTGTAAGAAAGATTTTGCGGAAGAATTTGCGGTGACAGTGTAATTCTGGACCCCTCAATGATCGATGCTTTTTCTGGAAGATCCACAATAATGTCTTCGTTACTAATCAGAATCGAGTCATTTCCAATGCAACCTTCAAGCTCATCCCTGACAGTCAATTCATACAGCCCAGCTTCGTGCACTTTTATCTGAGAGCTTGTCCCGTTAGCAATGGAAACATCATTTCGCTTCCAGGAAAAAGTTAAATCGTTTCCCGCTAGTCCACCATTTGCGAGCAATGTAGTGGAATCATTTTTACATAATACCGATTTCCCTTCGGTAATAACTGCCTCTATCGTTTTGAAAGTTGCATGAACCGAAGAAGATGCAGTATCCTTTGAACATTTTTGGCTAAAACTTTTTACAACCGAATAATTACCGGTATCGCTCACCATAATTGTTGAATTGGTTGCACCAGGAATATTCAAACCATTTAATTGCCACTGATAAGACCATTCAGCAGAAGTATCAGTTTTTAGCTCAATTGGATTTTGAGGGCAGAAAGATATTTCGTTAACTGGCTTATTATCAACCATAACCACTGGTTGTTCCGGGGTTTCATCATTACAATCTATCACAAGAAGCTGGAAGTCACGACGCACCAAACCAATTCGTTTGCCATTACGGAGTTCTTCACACTGAATTGTAAAAACATACAGGCCAATCCGGTTAGCATTGACTTTCAATAAACCATCATTATCAATTCTCAAAGGCTGTGATCCAGATATCACATTATTTAATGAAACTCCATTTATCCACGTCACTAATGGATACCCGTTTTTCCTGGAATCATTTCCAATAGGGTCATCCGGACTTGTATTTCCACGCATTGGAGTAACCAATGTATATCTTAATTCGTCACCATCTTCGTCCGTTGCAGACATATTCATGGTAAAATCCCGGTTTATACAAATATATTGGCCATTGGGAGCTTGAAAAACGGGAGATGTATTTACAACAGTTAATGGTGGGAATTCCAGGTAGAAGACCATTCCGTTTTCACCCGGGTTCACAATATTATTGATGTCATCATTGCGGCAACATCTTTCCCATACGATATAATAACCTTCCGGATCATTGTACCTGCCTGATTGCAGACTTATGGTACCGGTATAAATTCCAGTAAGCGTTTCAAGAGAACGGCTGGTTGCACATGCTTTATTTTGATATTCAATCTGAGAAGTAGAATTGTAAGTAACAGTAAGTAAGTCCATTAACATATTGTTTCTCTTGCTATATATGTATAATTCAGCATCAGGGTCACGGTTTCCTCCAACTGTTGGCGTGGGAATAATAAGGTTTTTTTTGTCCCAGTATTGTATGAGTGAAATTTCAAATTTTCCGGATCCAACAGATTTCATTCTCAACTCTCCTCCAACAATATGGTTGGCTTTTACCTGGTTTCCTGTTATCAGCCAGGTAAGAAGTATGAACGTTTTAAGCAAAATATTTTTCATACGTATAATTCTTAAATCCGCGCTCGGCCTAATGTTGAGTAATTCTATAAAATTAACAATTTAAATTAATAAATTCTGTGGCAACTAGGTTTTTCTATTATACGGTTATTTAGTTAGAAATAATTGCTAATGAACTAGTTGCCTAGTTAAATTCTCAACAAATCGTAAAATTTTGTAGAAATTATGAAAACATTTACTCAAACTTTTTTTGATACCGGACACAGCAGGACAGTCAGCATAACAAATACATTTATCATTGCATAAATAACACTATTCAAATCTATTTTTATATTATTTTAATAGTACTATTTCTATTAAAATTTCAGAACAGTCTGATAAATATTCATTGAATCATCCACGGATAGTTCTTTTAAAAATTCCGGTGTAAAAGTTTCATTCTTAACAATTTATTAATCGTATAAGCTCATTTTAATACCAAAATATGGCTCAATTTTGATATGCTTTTACCAAGATTTAACAGTATTTACAATTTTAAAAAGTCAATTTTTTCTTCATTAATCCTTATAATATATGATATAATAATTTTTTAATTACTATTAATTTCTAACTATTCCACCTTTAAAAATCCGATTATGAATCAAATTCGACTCCTAACTTTTCCTGGAAGCTCTCGCCTTATATTAAGGCATACATTGCTTTCTTTTTTTGTAATGTCTCTTGTAAATACTGATCTGATTGCCGGTAATGATATAGAAATAGGTACAAACCAATTTACACTGGCTGATCGTACCATAACTGGTAAAATAAGCGATGAAAATGGCTTGCCACTTCCGGGTGTAAGCATAGTATTGAAGGGAAGTAGTACTGGAACTGTGTCGAATACTGATGGGGCTTATTCTATAAATATTCCTGATACTGGAAATCCGGTTTTAGTCTTCTCATTTGTTGGATATTTACCAAAAGAATCAACGATAGGAAATCAAACAACGTTAGATATTCAGCTTTTAGTTGATAATAAGGCACTTGAAGAAGTAGTAGTAGTAGGGTATGGTACCCAACGAAAACGAGATATAACATCGGCAGTTTCTGTTATCAATATGGATGATATTGGAGAAGTACCAAAATCCAACGTAACCAGGATGCTACAGGGTCAGGCTCCGGGTGTAATTATAAAACAAAAAAGCGGCACGCCGGGCCAGCAGTTCGAAGTTAAAGTCAGAGGTATTAGTTCACTTGGAGCAGGCAGTGATCCGCTTTATGTAATAGATGGATTTCCGGTTGGTATTTCTGTGGGGCAGAACTTAAATCCCAATGATATTGAAACAATTTCTATTTTGAAAGATGCTGCTTCAACAGCAATTTACGGAGCGCGAGGATCAAATGGTGTGGTATTGATTACAACCAAAGGTGCCAAGGAAGGGAAAACAAGTTTAAATGTTTCGGTAGATTATGGTATTCAGAATGTACCTGATTCAAGAAAAACACATGTTTTGAACGGACCTGATTTTGCGCAGTTTAAAAGGGAAGTTTTTATTGGCAGATTTAAAATTCAGGAAAGCAATACTACTCACAGGGATCCAACCGAGGAAGAAATACCAATTGATTTCCGCAATCCATCAGCTACCAAATATTCAACTAATTGGTTCGATCTTATTCTACATAACAATGCCCCTTATAAGGATGTAAACGTGACACTATCATCGGGAAAAGGGCCGATCAAATCTGTGGTTTCAGTTGGTTATTATAAAGAAGACGGATCTCTTCAATATACTGGCTACGACCGAGCATCTGTAAGAACAAATTTGGCAGGACAGGTTAATAAAGTAATTTCTATGGGTATGAACATCGCCGGAAGTTATTCTAAATCAAACCTTGCCCAGACTGACGGACGAAATGCCATTGTCGGATTAACACTGATCAGTGATCCGCGCTATCCGGCTTACGATGAAAAAGGGGAGCTAATCCCTTATTATAATGGTGTTGGAGATATTTTCGGTTTTCCAAATCCATTATTTGTATTAAAAAACTTCAAACGCAATCGTAACATTGCCGACGTACTGGCAAACGGATATGTAGAATTTGATATCGGCAAAGGATTTAAATTCCGGTCATCCCTTAACGCCAAGATCAATTATAACAATTATAAGGAATTTTCTCCTTCTACTATCGGGCTCACCATAGCAACCGGAAGTGCAGGAGCACCACCGAGAATTGCTACAGAACGTGATGACTCAGAAGAGTTAAGAAATTATTCCGCGGATCAGCTCCTTACTTATAACAAGAATTTTGGTGAAAATCATCATTTCGACGCGCTTCTTGGTTATACAGCCCAGCAGGAAACGGTTAAAGGACTTTATGGAGCCGGCAATACTTTTCCGGATGACCTGGCTCCGTATCTTGGCAATGCAACCATTCGCTCTTCTAATTCTATTGAAAGAAAATGGACCATGCTAGCTTATGTAGCCCGTTTGAATTATTCCTTCAAGGATAAATACCTGCTTTCGGCAACAATGCGGCGTGAAGGCAGTTCCAGGTTTAGTGAGGGGCATCAGTTTGGAAATTTTCCTGCGGCCTCTGTTGGCTGGAGAATATCGGAAGAATCTTTTATGCCAAAAGCTAACTGGCTCACTGATTTAAAATTTAGAGCAAGCTGGGGAAAAACAGGTAATAACAGTTATTCTGTGAGTGCCAATAATAACTTCAACATTAATCAGAATATTACGGACGATGGAAATTACGCTAGTTTGGCTTTTTTAGGTTTAAACAATTATGTTTTTAATAATACACTGGCTCCAGGAAAAACTGTTACCCGTTTTGCAAATTCTGATTTAACATGGGAAAAATCAAATCAGCTAGATATTGGGTTTGACCTGGCAACATTTAATAACAGACTGGTTTTTACGGTAGAATATTACAAGAAGATTACCGATGATATGTTACTTGGTTACAACATACCAGCGGTATCGGGGTTTACCACAACCCTAAAAAACCTGGGTAAAGTTCAGAATCAGGGAGTTGAAGTAGCTATCAATTATCGTATTAAGGTGGGTCAGGTTAATTTCAGAACCAACGGTAACATTACGTTCAACAGAAATAAAGTACTTGCCATCAGAGGAAATAATGATTTCATATTACAGGGAAGTCAATATGGTGGATATAATATCCAGCAGGTTGGCAGGCCCATAGGAATGATATTCGGATATCGCAAGTTGGGAATATTTAACACAAAAGAAGAGATCCTAGCTTCCCCGACACAGGACGGAGCAATTCCCGGTGCAATGAAATTTGCGGATTTACATGGAGCGGCCAATGGCGGACCCGACGGAATCGTTTCTTATGATACCAAAGACATGACAGAGATTGGCAACCCAAATCCTAAATTCAACTGGGCCTGGACCGTAGGTGCGGATTACAAAAGATTTGATGTAAGTGTGCTGTTGATGGGTGCGTACAAATTCGATATTTACCGGAATATAGAAGCTTCCACAATGAATATGGATGGCGTATTCAACGTACTGGAAAAAGCCAAAGACAGATGGAGATCTCCTGAAAATCCCGGACCAAATCCTAACGACAAACATTCACAGGGCGGAACAGATTATTTCAAATGGTCAAGAGAGAGCAGCGAACGTTACGTTTATGACGGAACACATATGTGGGTGAAGAATGTAACGATTGGATATACACTTCCTAAACTGGAAGGAATTTTGTCGGATGCCAGAATTTTCATTAATGCCGCTAACCTGCTGCTGGTAACCAAGTATCCTGGCAGTAATCCTGATGCAGGCGTAAGAGGTGGAACAGAGTTGAATAATGATGATGAGTCATATCCGATTCCCAGAACATTCTCGGCAGGTATAAAAGTTAACTTCTAAAAATATGAAAATGAAAAATATAACCGTTATCTGTCTTGTTGTTCTGGGTTTGTTCCAATCATCCTGTAATGAAAATTTCCTTGATCAAACGGACCCGACAAAAGTAGGCGTTGACCTTTTTTATGAAAATGAAGCCCAGGTTAAGCAGGCTTTGAACGGAGTTTACGGATCAATTCAAACCATTACCAATCAGGCCTATTTATTCGGTGAGTTTCAGACAGACAATACCACTGTCGATCTGAATCCTTCTGACCGGGGTGGTGCAGGTGGATGGGAAGCTTTTGAATTTTCAACTATCAACTCCGGAAATGGTGAGATCAATACAGTTTGGAATAACTACTATTCTTCTTTGTATAATCTCAATCTTACCTTAGAGAAAATGGTTGATGCCACAATTGACGATGCTCCAAGGAAGGAAATACAAGGTCAGTTGAAATTTTTAAGAGCTTATCTCTATTTTAATCTGGTTCAGTATTTTGGCGATGTTGTACTGGTTACCTCTACACTGGAAACGCCTGACCCGGCTTTTGATCTCGTGCGTTCTCCTCAGGCAGATGTATGGGCATTAATAGAAGCTGATTTGAAAGAAGCCGTTTCCTTATTACCAGCTGCTTATACCAATGCAGGAGACAAAGGAAGAGTTACGAAAGGAGCGGCTCTGGGTTTGCTTGGCAAAGTATATCTTACCAATAAAAGATATCCTGAAGCTGTAACGACGTTAAAAGAAGTAACAACACTGGGATATTCATTGAATGCAAACTATGCAGACAATTTTGACCCTTCTCCAGCAAAAAAGAACGGTGTCGAATCTTTGTTTGAAATACAATATCAGGGTGACAATGACCTGGGTGAACAAAGTAATTTTGAATACGTTTTTGCTCCGCGGGTTTCAAAAGGGGCCGTAACAGGTTATGCGGCCGGATCAAACGGAGGGAGAAATGCGCCAACGAATGATATGATCGAAGCTTATGAAAAAGGCGATCTGAGAAAAGACATATCTTTAAGAACAGGTTTTACTCTGGATGGCGTTTATTACCCGGTAACTTATGTAAACAAATACAATTACCCGCATACGATTGTCAACCGTACTAATACCAACTGGCCGGTTTTACGTTATGCTGATGTACTGCTGATGCTTGCCGAATCAATTAACGAAGTATCCGGCCCGACGGCCGAAGCATTGGGTTATCTCAACCAAATTCGTAAACGTGCCGGTTTGACCGATCTGACGGGATTGGATAAAGTAACTTTCAGAACGGCAGTATTAAAAGAAAGAAGGATTGAGCTGGCATTTGAAAATCACAGATGGTTTGATTTAAAAAGAACAATGACTCCAGCACAATGGGCCACTTTCATGAATGCACATGGAGCTCGTGAAAAAGCAAAACCAACCATTGCAAGGGGAAATGTACCGTTTAATTCAACTGATTACGTTTTTTCAGAATTTGAATATTATCTTCCGCTTCCAGCTCCGCAAATTCTGATTAATGCAAAACTGGTACAAAATCCAGGATATTGAATTAGTTAATCAGAGTTACAAAACAGGCAGTCTTTTAAGGAGAAACACTGTAAATTGTGTGTTTCTCCTTAAAAGTTAAATTATTTATGGACAAAATTTGTTATAATAATATTGAAACGGGTATTAACCTTCTGTGAATAAAACGGTTACAAATTGTTTTTACTAAAATTTACCTGTTACCACTTTATCCGGTATAATTTTAGCCAAGACAGAACAGGACAGCAATCAGTCTTATTACTTATAGTATTGTATCTTGTTTTTAGAAGTTATACGCAACATTCCTAAACCACTAATCTTTTTCATTGTGTTACTTGAAGCAACCGAAACCTTTTGGCTCTGGCAATTTTTAGGAAGATTACATCCATTGCTGGTTCATTTTCCTATTGGACTTTTATGCGTCGCACTCATCCTTGAACTAACCGACTGGAAACGCAAATCTACCAGGCTGCGTGAAGCAACAAATATACTTACCTGGATTGGCGCATTAAGTGCTGTGTTTGCCGTCATTTTTGGATGGATGCTTGCCAATCAGGAAGAAGCTGCCGGCCCAAATCTGGAAATACACCGCTGGGCTGGGATTGCTACAATGACTTTGGCAGTTTTAGCCACGTTCTCCTTGCGTTTTAATAGTAGAAGTTTATACCGTTCCTTATTGCTTACCACTGTTTGCGGCGTTTCTTTGGCAGGGCATTACGGAGCTATGCTAACACATGGCGATGATTATTTGTCAAGCGTGTTACCGTCTTCATCTGAACCTGTTGAACCAACCGGATCCGATGAACCGGATTTTGTGCTTACAAATACTGGCGCTTTGAATCCGGAGCAGGTTCAAAACCTGAATGTGGAAGTGCGTACAATCCTGGCGCATAATTGTTATAGTTGCCACAGCGAAACCAAGATAAAAGGCGACCTGAGACTGGACAGCAAAGAGGCCATTATGAAAGGTGGTGAAGACGGAGTAGTTGTAATTCCGAACTATCCGGACAAAAGTGAATTGATCAGAAGAATTTCTTTGCCAAAAAGTGATAAAGATGCAATGCCCACAAAAGGCAAAAGGCTTACAGAACGGGAAATTAAATTACTCAGGTTCTGGATTGAAAAAGGAGCACTATGGCCGGATGGAAAACAAAAAAGTATTTACCGTGTCGCTGCACTTGAACCACGTATGCCAGCGTTGCCAGCGCCAACCGGTAATATCGTGCAACCAGTTGACAGGTTTGTAAATGTGTATTTCCAAAAGAACAAAATTGCATGGAAGCCTGTGGTAAATGATCGCGTATATATTCGCCGTGTTTACCTTGATATTATTGGCTTACTTCCTCCGCCTGAAAAAATCGAAGCATTTGTAGCAGATGCACGGCCGGACAAACGCGAATTGCTGGCGAAAGAGTTATTGAACAGAAATGATGATTATGCACAGCACTGGATGTCATTCTGGAATGATGCACTGCGTAACGATTATTCAGGAACCGGTTATATTACAGGCGGGCGGTTTGATATTACCAAATGGCTTTATACTTCGCTTGAAACAAATAAGCCTTACAACGGATTCGTGAAAGAACTGATCAGTCCGAACAAACAATCTGAAGGTTTTATAAAAGGTATTAAATGGCGCGGAACTATCAATTCCAGTCAGCGTACCGAAATGCAGGCTGCGCAAAATGTATCCCAGGTTTTACTTGGGTTAAATTTAAAATGTGCATCCTGCCATGATAGTTTCATCAGCGATTGGAAACTGGCGGATTCCTATGCTTTTGCAAATATTTTTGCTGACACATTACTGGAAATTAACCGTTGCGATAAGCCAACTGGTAAAATTGCAGGCACCAAAATTCTGTTTCCCGAACTTGGTGAAATCAGTATTAATGCCAGTACAGAAAAACGATTGCGCCAGCTGGCCGACCTTTTGGTTCAGCCAAAAGACGGGCGACTTTACAGAACTGCCGTGAACAGAATCTGGGCTCAATTGCTTGGCCGTGGAATAGTGGAACCTGTTGACATGATGGACAACGTACCATGGAGCGAAGACCTGCTGGATTACCTGGCCTCGGATTTTGTTGCCAATGGTTATGACATGAAAAAACTGATCTATACAATCGTCACTTCTAAAACGTATCAGCTTCCGTCCACATCTGTGAAAGAAGCCAACGACATCATGGCCAATACATATAAGTTTACAGGAATGATTCGCCGTCGGCTTACGGCTGAACAATTTACAGATGCCATCAGCTCCGCGTTCAATCCAATGTATGCCGACTCTGCTGTTGTGTTCAAGTTACTGCCTGAAAAGATGGAAAGCAAACTGCCTTTTCCAAGAGCGGGCTTCGTAAAAAATGATCCCTTCCTGACATCTTTGGGAAGGCCGAACAGAGAAACCGTAAGTACCAGCAGAACTTCGCAGGCAAATTTGCTGCAGGCGCTAGAGCTTACAAATGGTAACAAATTTACAGAAACATTAAAACGTGGTGCAAAAGAGTGGAAGACAAAATATCCAACTTCCGACTCGCTGGTGACGGAACTTTACCGGAGAGCACTTGGCAGAAATCCACTTCCAAAAGAACTGGATGTGGCTAAGAAAATTCTGGGGCCAAAACCAAGTGAGGAAGGAATCCAAGATCTGGTTTGGGCAATGGCACTGATACCTGAGTTTCAGTTAATATATTAAAAGAAAAATATTAATTAAACTTTTAATTAGTGTATCTAATATAGTACATTAATAACAAATAGTAAATACTATACTTTCTATACTATATGTATGAATTATATTTTTTATAAATAAAAAAAGTATAGAAAGTTATTTTTTGTAATTAATTTAAAATCAATCATTTAATACTTCGTATAAAATGAATACCAAATGGAATAGAAGAGAATTTCTGCAAAGAGCTAGTGCTGCTACCATGGCAGCGCTGGCAGCAGGCGCTCCAATATCAAGTCTTTTATCAGGTTGTAAAACCATTTCAGGTTCAGAATCGACCGCTGATACGGTAATTTTATTATGGATGGCAGGTGGAATGGCACACACTGAAACATTCGATCCGAAGCTTTATACGCCATTTGAAAAGAATATGGAAGGCAATAGAGTACTGAGTACTTTCAAGTCTATGCCGACAAAATTGGATGGAATTCATTTTTCTGACGGCCTGCAATCCATAGGAAATGTGCTGGATAAAGGCACGCTTATCCGATCTTATGTGGCAGCCGATATGGGTCATATTCTACATTCGCGCCATCAGTATCACTGGCATACCTGTTACGAACCGCCGCAAACTGTGGCAGCTCCGCATCTGGGTTCCTGGATTGCAAAAGAGCTGGGCCCAAAGAACCCGGTCATTCCTGCGTTCATTGATATCGGCCAGCGTTTCACAGTTGGCGAAGCAGAAGAACTGAAAGCTTTTCATACAGCCGGGTTCCTCGGAAATGAATTCGGCCCGTTTTTTATTCCTGATCCAAGCCAGGGTTTAGATAGTGTACGGCCACCTGTTGGGATGGATGCAAAACGATTTGAAAGAAGAAATCAGTTGTACAATGAACTGATCAATAACAGTCCGGTTGGAGAATTTGGCAGCGACTATCAGCGCGAATCTCTCAAACGTTCCATGGAGCAGGCTTACGCATTACTTAATTCTCCTGAATCAAAAGCGTTCGATCTGAGTACTGAACCCAAGGAAAGTTACAATATATACAATACCGGAAAATTCGGTTTGGGATGCTTACTGGCCCGTCGTCTTACCGAGCAGGGCGCCAGGTTTATAAGTGTAACTACCGAATACGAACCATTTAAAGGATGGGATACACACGAAAATGGTTATACCCGTCTGATCGAAATGAAAAAACAAATCGATGGGCCAATCGCACAGCTCATTAAAGACCTGGACAAACAAGGTTTATTGGACAGAACCATGGTTGTATTGGCCAGTGAATTCAGCCGGGATATGATGGTGGAAGGTAAACCAGATGCAAAAGTATTGGAGCAGGTACAACAGCCGGATATCTTATCTGACCTGAAATTTTACGGAATGCACCGTCATTTTACTGATGCCGGCTCTATGTTAATGTTTGGTGGTGGAATTAAAAAAGGGTTTGTTTATGGTAAAACAGCTGACGAACGTCCGTGCAAAACAATAGAAAATCCGATCAAAATTGATCAGGTCCACCAGACAATCTACCATGCATTAGGGATTCCGGAAGACACTCAGTATGAAGTTGAAAAACGTCCGTTCTATACCACGCCAGACGGAAAAGGAAAGGCGGCAATGGATTTATTAACATAAATATTTAATTATTAAGTAAAGATTACCTGCACCTGGCATCAAATTGTCAGGTGTTTTTTGTTGAATAAATACAAAATTTTACTCATTTATTTTTATCAATAAATCAGCATTTTCTGTCATTTTGAGCATCTTCAACATCAATATTACACATTTTATATATCCGCCCAATAACGATTTAATCCTAAAAACTCTTCCTTATTAAATATTGATTAAAACCAGACAGAGCAGGACAGTCCCTTCTTTCAATCATTTTAGTATTGCATAATATTATTATAGTAATTAAAACTTATCCTTTTCAGGTAAGCCATTTTCAGTAATTGCACTCTAATTATTAAAATTATAACCATTATGGAAAAGTAGACTTTACATCTGTTTTACTTCATCTAACGAAAACCCCTTTTATTCTCAGTGTAGTTTCAGATCTGGCATTATACTGGAAGAGATATCATTCAAATAGCGTTCGTTTAACTATACCAAATCATACCGATTTTAAGAAATTTTAAATTATCAACCGGAAATAGCTCGACTAGTTAAAAATATGAATAATTAAATATATTTTAAGACTTATATAATATAGTGATTTAAACTGACATTCCTGACCCATTAATTCAAACTGACTATTCCTAACCCAACACAATTCATTATTCACTAAAATAATCAACTATGCAACACAGAAAATAACCCTAAAATCTAGTACCCTGTCAGCATAAACCTGTTCTGACCCGGGCGTTTTCCTAAGACCTTAAATTTTTTAACCAACCAAAAAAATATGATTCCATCTCAACAATTATCATTGCAATCCGGAAAAAACAAGCCCATTAAAAATTCGTGGGCAATTGTTATGGCCGGCCTTGCACTAAGTACTGCTTCCTTTGCCCATATTTCTGCTGCCCCGGTTCTGGTAAAAACTGAGATATCGGCGACAATTGATAAATCCATAAAAGGTAAAATTTTGGACGACGCAGGCCAGGAGCTACCTGGTGTAAGTATCGTACTGAAAGGAACAACAACAGGAACCGTATCTGCAACGGACGGGACATATGCAATTACAGTTCCGGATAACGGGGGTACTTTGATATTCTCATCAGTGGGTTACCTTTCACAGGAAGTCGCTGTTGGAAGCCGTACCAATATTGACATCAAAATGGAAACCGATTCAAAAGCACTAACTGAAGTTGTTGTGGTAGGATACGGTAGCCAGTTGAAAAAGGAAATTACTGGATCTGTCCAGACAGTAAGTTCTGCTGAAATAAAAGATATGCCTGTTTCTCAGGTAACACAAAAACTTCAGGGACGTTTGGCTGGCGTGCAAATCAATCAGACTACTGGTAAGCCAGGTCAGGGAATGTCTGTACGTATCCGTGGCCAGGTTTCAGTTTCGGCAGGTAGTGACCCACTATATGTGATCGACGGATTTCCTATAACTGGTGATATTTCTGCCATGAACCCGGATGAAATTGATGAAATTACAATCCTGAAAGATGCTGCTTCTACGTCTCTTTACGGATCGCGGGCTGCCAATGGTGTTGTTTTGATCACAACGAAAAAACCAAAAGCGGGACAGACCAACATCAGCTTGAATGCCTATTACGGAACCCAGAAAGTGCCTGACAGAGGTTTGGTGAAAATGTTAACTGCACAAGAATTTGCTCAGTTCAAAAAGGAGTACTACGAAGACCAAAACCAACCGGTTCCGGAAGTATTTGCGAATCCGGCGGATTTTGCTAATAAAGACAACAACTGGTATAAAGCGCTGTTGAGAAGAGCACCGATACAAAGTTATAACCTTACGTTAACTTCCAATAAGGAAAACGTGAGTACATCAATCGTTGCAGGGGTATTTAACCAGGACGGTGTAGTAATTAATAATAATTACAAAAGGTATTCATTACGTATGAACACCGAATACACAGTTAATAAAAAACTGAAAATTGGTTTCAATATAGCACCGCAGTACGTTTTTGATAATACGCCAAGAACTGACGGAGACCGTGGTACAGGTATTCTTTTTAATGCTTTGCATACCTGGCCGGTTATGCCGATATATGATGCGAACGGACAACTGACCAAGTATAATAACTTCCCTGGAAATACCGGAAATATATTTGATTATCCGAACTGGGTAAGAGCAGCCAAAGAGCTTGTTAACGAGACAAAAACAACAAAGTTACTTGGAAATACATATTTGCAGTATCAGCCAATAAAAGGATTATCACTAAGGACTTCGCTGAACATTGAACTTGAAAGCACCAAGTTTTTCTTTTTCAACCCGTCGACTGCTACCAGTAACATCAACGTTCCTGTTCCGACCACAGCTGTTTCTATTCGCCAGGCTCTTCAAAACTTCTCTTGGCTGAACGAAAATTATGCCACGTATAACAAAAGTTTTGGAGATCACAATTTTGAATTGTTAGCTGGTTTTACACAGCAAAAATATCGGCAGGAATATAGTCGGATAACCGCTAATACCTATACCGATGACCGGCTACCGACAATTCAGGGAGCACTTAACATTGATCGTTCCGGTGGCAATACTTTCAACGGTATCAACGCGTGGTCATTAGCGTCTTACATATCCCGTTTAACTTATAACTACAAGGGGAAATATCTGTTTTCAGCTGCTGTCCGTGCTGATGGTTCTTCCCGATTTGGGGCGAACAACCGTTGGGGAACGTTTCCTTCTGCTTCTGTGGGCTGGGTTATTTCGGATGAAGAATTCATGAAGGATAATATACGCCAGGTATCTTTTGCAAAATTAAGAAGCAGCTACGGTGTAATTGGTAATAACAACATTGGTAATTATACGCAATATGCATTGGTTAACAACACTACGAATGCGGTATTCGGAAGTACCGTTGCAACTGGTGCTAACATTACTTCTCTTGCCAATAACAACCTTGGATGGGAAACCACAAAACAATTTGATTTGGGCCTTGACCTTGGGTTATTTAACGACCGTATACAGTTTATTTATGACTTTTATACCAAGAGAACTACCAACCTGCTTTACAGTGTTCAGGTTCCTCAGGAATCCGGATTTGAACGTTATAATGACAACATTGGAGAGATCAAATTCTGGGGACATGAATTTTCGCTTACCACAAGAAACCTGACGGGTGCTTTAAAATGGACAACCAGTGCGAACATTTCTATTAACCGTAACAAAGTATTGGAGTTAGCTCCTGGTATTGACAGGGTATATGGAGATGTGAATATTACTCAGGTTGGTAAGCCATTCGGTCAGTTTTATGGTTTGGTAAAAGACGGATACTATGATAGTGCTGAAGAACTTAAAAACTCGCCTGTCGTTCCCGGCCGCTCTGCTATCGGGGTTATTAAATACAAGGATATCAATGGTGACGGTGTAATTACCAATGGTGGCGACCAGGATGACAGAACTATTATTGGTAATCCATTTCCGAAATTTACATACGGTCTTACCAACAATCTTTCTTATGGTAACTTCGACCTTTCTATAACAGGCTCCGGATCACAGGGCAATCAGCTTTATGTAACGCATTTGTATAGCACAGCCAATCTGGATGGAGTATTCAATATGGTGGCAGATGTAAAAGATCGTTTCCGGGTTAAGAATGCGTTGGATGCCAATGGCAGTCCTTATGCTGCTACGGTTATAACGCCTGGAAAAGGCAAGTTTGGTGCAACAAATAATGGGGGAAATTTCACAGGACTTGAAAGAGACTGGGCAAGTACTCAATTTTTGGCAAAAGCTTCTTTCTTCACAATTAAAAACGTGACACTTGGTTACAACGTAGGAATTAAGAGCAAGTATTTCAAATCTGCTCGCCTTTATGGTTCTGTTCAGCAACTATATGTATTTACAAAATACTGGGGTGGACCAAATCCTGAAACGAGTGGACAAGGTGATGGAAATGGCAATGGTGGTAACCTGAGTCAGGGACGTGACTTCTCTAATTATCCTATTCCCCGCACCTGGACTATTGGTATTAATCTGAATTTTTAAGCTGATCAATTTCATTATTTAAGATATATAAAATGAAAAAGAAAATTATAATAGCATGCCTTGCGGGTTCTTTAATGACGGGCTGCAAGGGACGAGTTTTTGACCGTAGTTCCCGAAACCCAATTGAGCTCCGCAACATTTTTTGTTACCGAGTCCGATTTTCAGCAGGCTGTAAATGCAACTTATGTTCCGTTGCGTCAAATGTTCAACGAACGTGCCTGGGTATTGGAAGAAATGCATTCCGACAATACGTATTATGCCCGTAATACGCTTTACGGCGCTGTGGATCCAACAGAGAACGTGGCAGACTTTGCTGTTCCAACGGCAAATAAAGTAACAGCCAATGACAACGTATTGGTGCAGTACCGTCTTAATTACCAGATCATTGCCAGGGCAAATCAAATCCTTACAACTATCGATGCAGTTGATTTTGCAGCTGAGTCCAAAGGTAATTTAAAGGGTCAGGCATTGTTTTTACGCGCTTTTGCGTATTTTGATCTTGTTCGCTTATTTGGTACGGTTCCCCTGCATTTGATCCCAGTTCAGACTCGTGAAGAAGCAGCATTACCACTTTCTACAACGGACGAAATATATGCCCAGATCGAGAAAGATGCTACTGAAGCCAGTACTTTACTATTCAATAAAGCAAAACAGGAACCAGGCCGGGTAACTTCAGGAGCAGCAAAAACACTCCTGGCAAACTTGTATCTGACTCAAAAAAAATGGGCACAGGTTGAAACGCTGATGAAAGATGTGATTACCAAAGACGGCTATATGTTAATGCCTGATTATAACAACGCATTTTCGTTTACTGAATCCAACAAAAACAATGCAGAGTCAATATTTGAGGTACAATATATGCAAGGCTCAGCCGGATATAATGGTAGTTTTATATACAGGTTTATACCTTCGCCTATTACTGCTGCTGAATTAAATCCTATAACTGGTACTTCCAATACGCAGCCAACCTCGCAGGAAAGTAACAATATTCCTACACCTGACCTGATTGCGGCTTATGAAACGGGAGATAAACGTAAGGATATTTCTATAGGTTATGTTACTTTAAGCCAGAGTCTTACAGTAAACAAAACATTCCCGTATATCAAAAAATACGCCCGGCCGCACGCGCTGCAAGGCAACACAGGTCAAAACTGGCCGGTATATCGTTATGCAGAAGTGTTGCTGTTTATGGCCGAAGCATTGAATGAGCAAGGCAAAGCCGGAGAAGCAGCCACTTATCTCAATATGGTTCGTACAAGAGCTGGCCTGGCTAATACAACAGCAGCAGCACAAGCCACTTTAAGGGATGCTATTTTTAAAGAAAGAAGAGTTGAACTTGCATTTGAAAACAAGCGCTGGTTTGATATAACCAGAACTGGAAAAATACAGGAAATTATTGTTCCTTATGGTGCCAGGGTAAAGGCAAATCCTGCGGCTTATTATTTCCCGAAAGGAAATGTTCCTCCACCAAATGCATTTACGGTATTAGATCAATATTATGGTTTACCAGCAGTAGAAGCAGCACTAACCCCAAGTTTTTAATTTTGAAAAGTTAGTGTTACTAAATTAAGCTAAAAGCAAAAAGTGTAGTAAGTTCCCTCTTACTGCACTTTTTGCTTTTATTAGAATGTCCTTAAATTTTTGCTTTACCCGACACAACAGGATGGCAGGTTCAGCTAATCATTCTAATATTGCACAAACCAGACTATTCAAAGTTTTAGTTTGTTTTATTTAAGATTGCAGTAACAATATCCGAACTTAAACTTTGTTAATCTAGAAGGCTTTTTATCAGATAATTACCAGATACATTAATCACCATATCCTTTTTTATTTTATAATATCTAAACTCTGAACTGTAAGATGTACACAAAAAAACAATGGTCTAAACTTCCTATGATGCTTGCAGCAATTGTAGCTGTGGGTGTTTTCTGTGGAGTTATGCTAAGTAACCGGACAGCCAAACACCGTCCGCCCGGATCCAAAGTCGACAAAATAAAATTACCTGAAGGTTTTAAAGCAGAACATTTATATAGTCCTTCCGAAGAACAGAATGGTTCATGGGTATCCATGACTTTTGACGATAAAGGCCGTTTGATCACTTCTGATCAGTATGGAGGATTATTCCGTTTGGTACTACCCGCAATCGGATCAACTGATAAACCAACTGTGGAAACTTTGAAGGTGGAAGGCGATACAGCAAAAATTGCCATGGGATTTGCCCACGGTTTGCTTTATGCTTTCAACAGCCTTTATGTAATGATCAATAATCGTGAAAATCCAAAGTTCCCAAAAGGAAGCGGACTCTACCGGTTACAGGATACGGATAACAATGATCAGTTTGATAAAATAACTTTACTGAAACCTTTGGTAGGTGAAGGTGAACATGGTCCTCATAGTATTGTTTTATCTCCTGATAAAAAATCCCTTTACGTTGTTGCAGGTAACTTCACGGATCTGCCAAAAATGGATTCATATCTTTTGCCACCAACATGGAAAAACGATAATTTGTTTCCATGGATAAAAGATCCGCGCGGACATGCCAATGACCGAAATGCACCAGGCGGCTGGATTGCCCATACTGATCCCGAAGGCAAGAACTGGGAACTCATAGCCGCTGGTTATCGTAATTCTTATGATATTGCTTTCAATGAAGCAGGTGATCTGTTTATTTATGACTCTGATATGGAGTGGGATTTTGGTACACCATGGTACCGCCCGACACGCGTTTGCCATGCTACAAGTGGTGCAGAATACGGATGGCGCACAGGTTCAGCAAACTGGTCACCGACTTTTGCCGACAATCTTTCACCGATTATGAATATTGGCCAGGGCTCCCCGACAAATTTAATCTATCTGGATAAAGCACGGTTTCCTGCCAAATACAAAAATACTTTACTTGCATTTGACTGGAGTTTTGGTATCGTTCACGGATTACATTTGAAACCAAATGGTTCTACTTACTCAGCAGACCATGAAGAATTTTTATCCGGAGCGCCGCTTCCATTAACTGATGGAGCGATCGGGCCGGACGGTGCATTGTATTTCCTGACTGGTGGACGTCGTCTGGAATCTGATCTGTACCGGGTTTATTATGGAGATTACAAAAATATACCAGCTGGTTCTAACACAGCCGAAGCCGTTATTACTCCGGAACACAAACAACGTACTGATTTAGAAGTATTTCACAAAGGAAAAGATCCAAAAGCTGTTGAAACTTCATGGCCTTACTTAAAAAGCCCGGATCGCTTCCTACGTTATGCTGCTCGTGTTGCTATTGAACATCAGCCAGTTAGTGAGTGGGAAAGCAAAATTTACAGTGAAAAAGACCCTCAGACACTGATCTATGGCGCTATTGCATTGGCACACCAGGGAGATTCAGCCAAAATTGGTGTTCCGTTGTTCAATGCACTTACAAGTATTGATTTCAGCAAACTAAGTAACATACAGAAACAGGATCTGTTACGCACGATTGAAGTGGTATTGTACAGAACTGGTAAGCCGGATGCTGCTACAAGAACTAAATTAATTGCTTACCTGAGTCCGAAATATCCTTCTCCATCACCGATGCAGAATCGCTTTTTCAGTAAAATCCTGGTAAACCTGGAAGCACCGAAAGTAGTAGAACGCACGTTGGCACTATTAGAAGGCAATGAAAAATTTGATGACAAAGACAATGAAATGATTACGGCGTCAGCGGATCTTATTCTTCGTAATCCACAGTATGGTTTGGATCTGGCTGGGCTATTGGAAAAAATGCCTCCGGCACAGCAAATGTTCTACGCGATTGTATTAAGCAGTGAAAAAACCGGATGGACACCAGCGACCAGAGAAAAATATTTCAAATGGTATTACAAGGCGTTCAGTTATCAGGGAGGAAGGAGTTACATTGGTTTTATTGATAAAGCACGTAATCTGGCTTTATTGAATGTGCCGAAAGAAAAACTGGCCTATTACAATAAATTGTCAGGAGCTGAATTGCTGACTGGAAATGGAAATGATCTGGCAAGAATGTATTCTCCAAAAGGACCAGGCCGTGGCTGGAAAGTAGAAGAAGCAGTTGCGCTTGTTCAGGACAGTTTAACCAATCGTGATTTTGAAAAAGGAAAAATGATCTTTTCTGCGGTTTTGTGTAGCCGTTGCCATGAAATTCAGGGTGAAGGTGCTGACGTTGGTCCGGATCTGACACAACTTGGAACACGTTTTTCAACAAAAGATATGCTCGAATCGATCATTGTTCCGGATAAAACCATTTCTGACCAATACGCATCTATTGCATACACATTGAAAAACGGAGAATCCATTGTTGGAAGGCAGATCAATGAGGACGCAAATGCTTACTATATTGCCCAGAATCCGTTCGACTCTAAAACAATTCGTAAAATCAGTAAAAAGGAAATTGCATCTACCAAAATCTCAACGGTTTCTGTTATGTTGCCAGGATTGATCAATGGACTAAATCCGGATGAACTCAGGGATCTTGTAGCTTACCTGATGTCGGGAGGCAACAAAAACAATCCTATTTATTCTGAAAATAAAGCAGCTCCTAAATCTGGTAAATAGATAATTATAAGAGTAGATTACAAAGAATTAAGCTTAATATAGTGGTGTCACCAACGAACGTTTAGCCTCATCAAAAAGGTAAAAACATCCAGGTGGCATCACTATTTTTTTTTCATTGACCCCATCTTTTAGCATGAAATTGAAAACATATACTTACATTATACTTGGGTTAATTGCCTTATTATTAACAGTTAATAAAATAAGTGCTAAAACTTTTCCTGCAAAAAAAGTTTACAAAGTGCTTATTATAGATGGCCAGAACAATCATAGAAATATGGTAGAAGGCACAGGAATGATGAAGGGGTATCTGGAAGAAACCGGCATGTTTACGGTGGATGTGATGACAACTCCTAAAAAGGGGCAGAGCTTGGATGAATTTAAGCCTGATTTTTCTAAATATGACGTCGTATTATCCAATTACAATGGTGATTCCTGGCCCGAAACAACCAACCTCGCATTTGAAAAGTTTGTAAAAAATGGGGGTGGAGTTGTAGTTGTCCATGCCGCTGATAATTCGTTTCCATCCTGGAAAGCATATAATCAAATGATAGGAATTGGTGGATGGGAGGGGCGAAACGAGAAATCGGGCCCTTATGTTTATTTTAGTGAAGAAAAAAAGAAATAGTAAAGGATACTACAAAAGGAATTGGAGGAAGCCATGGCAACCAGCACGAATTTATTGTAAAAACCAGAGATACCAATCATCCCATTATGAAGGGTTTGCCAGCAGAATGGCTGCATCAGAAAGACGAATTATATGACCGGCTCAGAGGGCCGGGAGAAAATTTAAACGTACTGGCAACAGCGTACAGCCCCCTTGAACAAAGAGGGTCTGGTCGTAATGAACCTATGCTGATGACATTAAAATATGGAAAAGGAAGAATTTTTCATACCACTTTGGGACACGAAAATTACTCTCAAAAGTGTATTGGATTTATAACTACGCTGCAGAGAGGCACCGAATGGGCAGCAATCGGAAAGGTAACACAAAGCATTCCAACAGATTTTCCAACTGCCGCAAAGGGAAGTGCCAGACAGTAGAAATTTTAGATTTTATTACAATCACATTAATTACAATCCAATGAAAAGCAACTCCAACAGGCGAACTGTATTGAAAAATATGGCAGCCGGAGCCGGCGTAATGAGTTTACCACTAACTCTGACAAATGTTTTTGCTGCATCGGAAAAAACCTTGGGTTCAAAACTGAACGGCAAAATCAATCATTCCGTTTGCAGGTGGTGTTACAGTAAAATTCCGCTTGAAACACTTGCGCTTGAAGCAAAAAAAATGGGAATTACTTCTATTGAATTATGCGGACCGGAAGAATGGCCAATTTTGAAAAAAAACGGATTGACCTGTGCACTGCCTTGGGGAGAAGGACTTACCAGGAGTCTGGACAAAGGGTTCTGTGATCCGGCTAATCACGACGAACTGATTAAAGGTTTTGAAGATATAATCCCGAAAGTACAGGCTGCGGGCTATAATCAGATCATTTGTTTTTCAGGAAACAGAAGGGGAATGAGCGATTTGGATGGAATGAGAAATTGCGCGGTTGCATTACGAAAACTCATGCCTATTGCAGAAAAGCACAAAGTAACAATGGTGATGGAATTGCTGAACAGCAAAATAAATCATAAAGATTACATGTGTGACCATACCTCCTGGGGTGCCGCATTATGTGAAATGGTTGGTTCTGAAAAATTCAAGCTGCTCTATGACATTTACCACATGCAGATTATGGAAGGCGACGTTATAGCAACGATCCGAAAATATCATCAATACATTTCGCATTATCATACCGGTGGTGTACCCGGAAGAAATGAAATTGACGAAACCCAGGAATTATACTATCCTGCTATCATGAAAGCTATTGTTGAAACAGGCTATACAGGATTTGTTGCACAGGAATTCGTACCCAGCCGTAAAGATGACATTGCTTCTCTCAAACAAGGTGTAACTATTTGTGATATTGCCTGATTATAAACAACTTAAATATAAATGAAAACAAAATTCAACCGACGTTCTGTACTTAAAAATATAGCGGCAGGTGCGGGTATCACTGCGATGCCATTATCACTGACCAATATTTTCGCAGCATCCGATCAGGCGCTAGGCCCAAAACTCAAAGGGCAAATCAATCATTCTGTTTGCAAATGGTGTTATGGAAAAATACCATTGGACACTTTTGCCCAGGAAGCAAAAAAATTGGATTACAATCAATTGAATTGCTTGGACCAGAAGACTGGCCAACTTTGAAGAAATATGGGCTTACCTGTGCATTACCGAATGGCGCAGGAATGGGAATCGAAAAAGGCTTTAATGATCTGGCAAACCACGATGAACTGGTAAAAAGCTACGAGGAAATATTTCCAAAAATACAGGCTGCCGGTTACACAACGGTAATTTGTTTTTCCGGAAACCGCAACGGGATGTCAGATGTAGATGGAATGCGAAATTGTGCAATAGGTTTGAGAAGATTGATACCATCAGCAGAAAAATACAATGTGACGTTGATAATGGAACTTCTGAACAGCAAAGTGAATCACAGGGATTATATGTGCGATCATACGGCATGGGGTGCTGGGCTTTGTGAAATGGTCGGTTCTGAAAAATTCAAATTGCTTTATGACATTTACCACATGCAAATTATGGAAGGTGATGTAATTGCAACAATCAGAAAATACCACAAATATATTGGGCATTACCATACTGGTGGCGTACCTGGAAGAAACGAAATTGATGAAACCCAGGAATTGTATTATCCGGCTATCATGAAAGCTATTGTGGAAACTGGATTTAAAGGGTTTGTAGCTCAGGAGTTTATTCCGAAACGTACAGATCAAATCGCATCGTTGAAACAGGGTGTCGAAATTTGTGATATCGCATAATTACCCACATCTAACTATCTAAATGAATTTCTCAACGTTATGAAAAAATTTAATACTTATGTTCAGATTACCTTACTTGCTATATCAGTTACCTTAGCTTTTGACACAAAAGCCCAGGTCATTTTTCGGGATGATTTCAACCGGAGCGAATTAGGATCAGGCTGGTTAACACGTGGTTATCCGGAATGGTCTATTTTAAACAATCAGGCATACAGTTTTTATGACGGCACCGGAGCCATACTGATTACCAGCAAAAAATACACCCAGAGAAATTACCTAATAGAAACTATTGCCTTACCATTAAAAAATTCTTATCACCGGCAATATAGTATTTTGTTCGGGAAACCAAATCCTGATCAGGATTATGGATATGTTTTAAAATATAATCCTGAATACAATCAGGGACTAACACTCGGACGCTCGGAAGGAAATGATTATTATCCGGTGGTACTGAAACAAAAGGCGTTGATTTTGGATCCATCCAAATCCCACACCTTCAAAATAGAACATTTCCCCAATGGCCTGATCCGGGTTTTTATTAACAGTGGAAGTGGATATAGTACACAACCGGTTTTGGAAGCGACCGATAATACCTACACAACGCTGGGCCACTTTGGCTGGAAAGTGGATACTGAAACCAGCGCAGAAGCATTTTCTGTGGATTGGTTTGAAGTGCGTGTTCTACCAAAACTAATTACCAATCCGGTAACTGCCGGCGGTGCTGTTTATTCTGTTGCCAATCTGGGGACCGGAGTTCCTGTTTATGTGGATCGTAATTTTACAATAACTTCATTACCTTCCTTTCTGAAAAAAGCATCGTTTATCCAAACTGGTAATAATACCAAGAACGACATCCGGGCTTCATACCTTAGTTTTAAGCTGTCAGAAAAATCATATATTTATGTACTTTACGATCCTAGGGCGACAACTCTACCAGCATGGTTGCAAGGATGGCAAAAGCTGAATGACAAAGTTTATACAACAGATTCAGGAACATCTTATTTGAATGTGTATGCTAAAGAATATCCTGCTGGTAATATAACAGTAGGAGGTAACCTGGCTGCTCCGGCTGCCGGCGCACTTACAAATTATATTGTTGCAGCTGTTCCTAGTTCGGATAATTTGCTTGCTCGCCAAATGAGCGGAGATATTGAAGAATTAGAACCAGAATACAATACTAACTTAAGCAACTTTCCAAATCCGGCTCAATCTCAAACCACAATTCAATACCAATTACCAGAATCTGGTTTTGTTAAATTAACCGTGTTTGACAAGCAGGGGCAGAGCTTAAAAGTTTTAGCCAATGAATACCAAATAGCAGGGGAGCACAGGCAACAAGTTGATGTTCAGGGACTGACGAATGGAATATATATTTATCAGCTTCAAACCGGTTTACAAAATCGCACAGGAAAGATGCTGATTAGCAGATGAGAGTGGAAGACCAAGAAAAAAGGATAGGAAAAAATAAAAAAAATAATTTATTAAAATCATGAGTTTGTTATAAGGTGTAATTAATCAAATCTTATAACAAACTCATTTACAATTACTTGACAATACTATAGAGATGAATTTTTACAAAAATTTGAAAAATTTATTAAAAATTCAATTTGACTTATAAAATTTATACCTGAATATTTAAGCCCTAACCAACTGATCGCTAGTTCTTTGTTTGGCCTTTCAACCCAATGACACCTACTTAGAATTGCATAGATGCTGTCACTCCGGTATCTCACCTTGTTTGAGTCAATCTAAACAGTTTGTTTTTGTATTGCCAACTTATATTTTTCATATCTATTTGTTGTATAATTTATATTATGTTAAATAGAATTTTGTGCAAATAAAAAAGACAATCATCTTGATTGTCTTTTTTATTATTCCTTTATAAGTTTACTCTTCTGTACAAGCAACTCCTTTTCCAGCGAACTGTTCAAGTATACTGTTAACAGTAGTTAGGTTTTCCTTAGCCTCGGCTTCGTCTTTAACCTGAATCGCTTTTTCGAAGTATGGTTTTGCTTTTTTGAATCGTCCGCATACACGGCCTTCAACTTCTTTACCACGTTGCTGATATTCAGTCATACTCATATTATCAACTTCGCTTTTAATCTGAACAGCTTCGTTGTAATAAAATACACCTAAGTTATAAAGTGCGTCATAATTGGCAGCATCAAGCGTAAGTACTTTTTCGTAATTAGCCATTGCTTCTTTCGACGCCATTTTTTGCTTTTCTTTCAACATCGCCAAAGTATCAGCAAGTGCTTTTCCAGATGATGCATTTCCTTCGGCTGCGGCTGCAGCAGTTTTCAAATCCGCTTCCAATCCGGTAATTGCAGTCAATGATTCTTTTTTCTTAGAATTAACATCTGCAAGCTGACGTTTCAAATCCGCACTGCTTGGTTGTTTTTTAAGAAGTGCTGAAATACGTTTTACCTCGCCATCATACACCTGAACTTTTTCTTTCTCGGAATCCAGGCTTTTTGTAAGCGTTGCAGTTTTAGAAGTTCCTGAACCCAATTTGCCTTGAATCTCTTTTATTTTAGCAACTGTTTTGGAATTCGTATTATCATAAAGAATTCCAAGATTTACCAAATTCTGAACGTTTGAAGGATCAGCCTTAGTCAATGCTGTTAATTCATTGATTGCCTGATCTTCTCTGCCAGATGCCAATAGAATGTTAACAACTTCCGATTTCAAATCTTTGTTATTTGGAGATTTTTCCAAACCTTTATTTAAAGCTTCGATTGCTTTATCATAGTTGTTATCCGCACGGTATAACTGAGCCAAACCATAAAATACACTTGGATCTTTTCCACCATTAGCGATGTAAGATTCAAATTGTGTTTTAGCTTCATCTTTTTTGTCAATTTGCTGTGCAGCAATACCACCATACAAAGCAGCTGTCGTATCTTTCTTATTTACCTCTTGTGCAAGTTTGAACATTTCTAAGGCACCGGCAAGATTTTTAGCCTGGTATTTTTCAGCGCCCTGTTTCACAAAAGCATTAAAAAGAGATGTACCTTCTGCCCCGCTCAATGCATTCTGAGCATCTTTTGATGATTTACCAGGCTCTCCTTTTTTGTTCAAATCAAGTTCCACAACTTTTTTGTATGCTTCAAGTGAAGTTTTTGCAGCACTTGAATCAACTTCTGAAGCTTGCAAAGCTATGTTTTCGTACGTTTTTGCTCTTTCCATCCAAAAAGTTGCTTTTGCACTATTCTTCGGATCTGCAACGTCTTTATCGCTTTTTCTTTATCCTTACGGAATTGATCCACTACCGCCTTATTTACACCTGCATCCTGCGAAAAAGCAGACCAGCTGAAAAGGCTAAGTGCAGAAACAAAAAACAATTTTTTCATAAATCTTAACTTTATTGTGATTGATAGTTAGAAAAAGCTAAATATAAATTAATTATAATCAAATTTTACAAAAATCATGCCTCATCATCATCAGAAGCATCTTCTTCTGCATCTTCCTCAGCTTCGTCTGTATCTTCATCATCCTCACTAAGCTCAATATCAGTTTCTTCTGTATCCACTAAATCTTCATCAGAGAGCGCTAAAATATCCGCAGATTTTACAACAATTACATTGCCATCTTCGTCCAGTTCCTCAGCTTCTTTCTCATCCGGATCTTTCAGAATTCTTGTCACTGACGTAATTTCATCAGAATTGTTCAAGCGGATCAATTTTACACCCTGGGTATTTCTACCAGCCTGACGAATATCAAGAATACTCATCCGGATTGCAATACCATTTCTGGTAATGATCATCAGGTCATCCTGTTCGGTCACTTCACGGATCGCAACCAGTTTACCCACTTTATCAGTGGCATTCATAGTCGATACTCCTTTACCACCACGTTTAGTAACACGATAGCTGTCGATCAGTGATCTTTTTCCAAAACCATTTTCAGAAACAACCAATAGCTGCGCATCCTCGCGATTGATACAAACCATACCGATTACCTTGTTTTCAGGATCAGTCAGATTAATACCTCTCACACCAGCGGCAGTTCTTCCCATTGGCCTCACTCCTTTTTCATTGAACCTTACGGCGCGACCGGCACTCGAAGCAATTACGATATCATTATCACCATTGGTCAGAGCAACATTCAGCAGGCGGTCACCTTCATGAATAGAAATTGCAATGATACCATTTGTACGTGGACGTGAATATGCTTCAAGCAAGGTCTTTTTAATTGTACCTTGTTCTGTACACATAATGAGGTAATTATTGTTGATATAATCCTCATTGGTCAAAGTACGAACGTTTATTACCGAACGAATCGAATCACCATTTTCTAGGCTTATCAGATTTTGGATCGGCCGGCCTTTTGATGTCTTACTTCCTTCGGGTACTTCATATACCTTCATCCAGAACAATTTACCGTACTCCGTAAAAATGAGTAAGTAATTGAGCATTGTTGCGGAGAACAAATGTTCGGTAAAATCAGTGTCTTTGGTTTTTACACCACGGGACCCTACCCCACCCCTCGTTTGCGTACGGTATTCGGCAAGAGGAGTTCTTTTGATATAACCTTCATGAGAAATGGTAATTAACATTTCGTCATCCGGGATCATGTCCTCATCACTGAATTCTTCGGCTGCAAATTCAATTTTGGTCCGGCGTTCATCACCATAACGATCCTTAATGTCATTCAGCTCCGTTTTGATAATTTCAAACTTACGGAATTCATTAGCCAGAATGTCCTTTAAATCCGTAATGATCGCCATGATCTCTTCGTATTCTTTTACTATCTTTTCACGTTCAAGGCCGGTAAGACGTTGTAAACGTAATTCCAAAATAGCTTTCGCCTGGATTTCACTTAATGCAAACTGCTCAATCAGGCCAGTTTTTGCTTTTTCAGGATCACGTGCGTTACGAATCAATGTAATAACAGCATCCAGATTATCGAGTGCAATCAGCAAACCTTCTAATATGTGGGCACGTTTTTCAGCTTCACGTAATTCGTATTCTGTACGGCGTGTGATAACCACAATCCGGTGCTCAACGTAATGCTTGATCAGATCTTTCAGATTCAGCATTACCGGACGACCTTTTACAAGGGCTACGTTATTCACCCCAAAAGACGACTGAAGCGGCGTATATTTGTAAAGGTGATTCAGTACTATATTAGGAATAGCATCTTTCTTTAAATCGAAAACAATGCGCATTCCATCCCTGTCAGATTCATCACGGATATCCGAGATACCATCCAGTTTTTTATCATTAATAAGCCCGGCGATGCGTTCGATCATCGCGGCTTTGTTGGTCATGTAAGGGATCTCAGTAATAATGATCTGTTCCCTGCCAGTTTTCGAAACTTCAAAATTGGCCTTGGAACGGATTATTATACTTCCCCTGCCCGTTTCCATAGCGGAGCGTACACCCTGATAACCATAAATAGTCCCACCGGTTGGAAAATCAGGCGCTTTTACATGCTCCATCAATTCCGGAATGGTAATATCATTGTTATCAACGTATGCCAGTACGCCGTTGACCACTTCCGTAAGATTGTGGGGCGCCATGTTTGTTGCCATACCAACCGCAATACCGGAAGAACCATTTACCAATAAATTCGGAAACTTAGCCGGCAATACAGAAGGCTCTGTTAAGGAATCATCAAAATTGGGCTGAAAATCGACAGTATCTTTACCCAAATCGTTTAATAATTCATCAGCAAGACGTTTTAACCTCGCTTCTGTGTAACGCATGGCCGCAGGATTATCACCATCCACCGAACCAAAGTTACCTTGCCCGTCCACCAAGGGATAACGTAAAGACCATGGCTGGGCCATACGAACCATTGTATTGTAAACCGAAGAATCACCATGAGGGTGATATTTACCTAACACCTCTCCTACTATACGTGCTGACTTCTTATGGGTCCGATTATAATTTACACCCAAATCTGACATACCGTATAACACACGACGGTGCACAGGTTTTAAACCATCTCTTACATCGGGCAAAGCACGGGAAATAATAACGGACATCGAATAATCGATATACGCACCCCGCATTTCATCCTCAATATTAATGGGAATAATGTTTTCACTTGAAGATTCTGCCATAAATACTTAAAAAAGAATCGAAATTTAAATGAGTGGTGATTTTATACCAACACACATAAGATTAATCTAAAATATTGAACTTTAAAGCACAAATTTCGTCATTTTTGAGCACTCTAACAAACTATATGCCATCTATTCGACAGGTTACATTTATATTAACGGAATGGTGTTCTGTTTGAGATTATTACGATGACGGAAAAACTAAAAACAAATTATTTGCATTAAATTAAGCCTTTGTGTTGCTTATACTTTAAACATACTTCCAACAACTTTTCTATGCCTCTACTACTTACATTCCTTGCCATTTTATGTCTTATTCTGCTCATAGCATGGTTGAAAATAGATACTTTTATTTCTTTTCTGCTGGTTTCCATCGGCTTAGGCCTTGCCAGCGGACTCACAGTTGACGCAGTAAGTAAGGCTATTCAAAAAGGTGTTGGCTCAACGCTCGGAGACCTTGTACTCATCGTAGGATTTGGCGCTATGCTTGGAAAAATGGTTGCTGACAGCGGTGCCGCCCAGCGAATCACAGATGCGTTAATCGGCATTTTCGGTAAAAAGTATATTCAATGGGGAATGGCCCTGGCGGGATTTGTCATTGGAATACCATTGTTTTACAACGCTGGGTTTGTCATCGTAATTCCACTGATTTTCATGATCAGTGCCACTGCAAGGCTTCCTTTATTATATGTAGGTATTCCTATGCTTTCGGCCTTATCGGTTGCGCATGGCTATTTGCCTCCTCACCCGTCTCCGGCAGCCATTGCAAGCCAGCTTCATGCAGACCTGGGAAAGACACTTTTTTACGGACTTATGGTATCCATTCCTGCAATAGCCATAGCTGGGCCGATATTTGGAAGTACGCTGAAACGCTTCCAGCCTACTCCTGATGCAGATCTTTTTAATATTAAGCCCCGCCCGTCATTTGAACTTCCAGGACTGGGTATCAGTATTATTACTGCACTGCTTCCGGTTTTTTTACTAACAAGTATGTCGGCAGTGAAAAAGGTTTTTCCTGAAAATCCGGTCGTTGGACTTCTGGCTGAACCATATTTCGGAATGCTGCTTTCGGTTCTTTTTGCCTCCTATGTTTTAGGAATCCGACGTGGAATGAACATGAAATCCGTTAGTAAGTCAATGGAAGAAGCTTTCAAAGGAGTATCAGTTATCTTATTGATTATTGCCGGTGCAGGGGTATTTAAGGAAATAATGACTGCAAGTGGTGTCAGCACTTACATTGCAGAAGGTTTGAAAGGAGTTGATATTTCTCCGATCCTGTTAAGCTGGGGAATTGCTGCTGTAATACGCGTTTGCGTTGGCTCTGCTACCGTTGCCGGACTGACAACTGTTGGCATACTTTCCCCCCTGTTAATCAACTCTCCGGTAAAACCTGAATTGCTCGTATTAGCCATTGGATCAGGCAGTTTAATGTTCTCTCATTTAAATGACGGTGGATTCTGGTTGTTTAAAGAATACTTCAATCTGAGTATTAAGGATACCCTGCTTACATGGTCTGTAATGGAAACAATTGTCTCAATTATGGGTTTAGTGGGCGTTTTAATGCTAAATTTGTTCGTATGAGCATAGAAATTGCTTCATAATTTAAAATTTATCCAATAAAATCTCAATACGATGACTCCTGAATCCAACTTCGCAAAACTAGGACTTACTTTGCCTCCGCCACCAAAACCGCTTGGTGTATATAAACCGTTACTGATCGTTGATAAACGCTGGGTTTATGTTTCCGGACATGGAACTGTACAAGATGACGGAACACTTATCAAAGGCAGAATCGGTGCAGATATGGATCAGGAAGAAGGAAAATTAGCAGCAAGACAAGTGGGCTTGACCATCCTTTCTACCCTGAAAGCAAATTTAGGTAGCTTAGACCGTATTAAGCGGGTTATCAAAGTTTTAGGCATGGTAAATTGCACTTCTGATTTTGAAAAACATCCCTTCATTATCAACGGATGCAGTGAGCTGTTTGCAAAAGTCTGGGGAGAAGAAAACGGGATTGGTGTCCGCAGTGCAGTAGGTATGGGATCGTTACCTGATAATATTCCTGTTGAAATTGAAGCAATGTTTGAATTGGAAGAAAAATAAGTATCAAAACTTAAGTTCACCGCACCGGCGACCCGGTCTTCATTATTAAATATGTGGTATTTACTCAACAAACCGGAAAAGGTCATTTCTCCGTCACTCCTGTTTTATAAAGATAGAATTGATAGCAATATTGACCGGATGATCCATGTTGCCGGAGACGTGAACAGGCTAATCCCCCATGTAAAGACGCATAAAACGGCGGAAATAGTTAAAATTCAGCTGGAAAAGGGTATTACCAAATTCAAGTGCGCTACCATTGCTGAAGCAGAAATGCTTTCTAGTGCAGGTGCAAAATGGATTCTGATTGCTTATCAGATGGCAGGCCCAAACATCCAGCGGTTGTTTAACCTGAAAGCTCTTTATCCGGAAGTAAGTTATTTTTCCTTAATTGATAATGAAAAGTCTGCTGACGCGCTTCAGGAATGCTCTGCTGTGAATGAGCAGACTTCCTCTGTTTTTATTGATGTTAATAACGGCATGAACCGCTCAGGCCATATTACTGATGTTACATTGCTCTCTTTATTTCATTACCTGAAAAGCTTACCGGATGTACAGTTTTCCGGAGCTCACATATACGACGGACATATACGAAATCCTGAGTTTTCAGAAAGGAAACTGGCAAGTGACGAAGCCTTTGAAAAAGCCTTGCCATTTCTGGATATGATCAGGGACAATCCGGAAAATAAGCAGATGGTCATAGCTGGTGGTTCGCCTTCATTTAATATACATACATTACGTCCCGATGTTTATCTGAGTCCCGGAACAAATGTTTTGTGGGATTGGGGATATGGTTCCCGTTTTCAGGATCAGCCATTTTTACATGCAGCACTTATTTTAACGCGCGTTGTATCCAAGCCATCAGCCGGGATTGTTACAATAGATCTGGGACACAAAGCAGTATCCGCAGAAAATCCGGTTGACAGCCGTTTCCAATTACTAAACCTGAACAATTATACTCTTCTGAGCCAGAGTGAGGAACATGGAGTATTGGAAGTAGGTGAACAAGCCTGGGAAAATATCCAGATCGGCGATGTCTACTATGCCCTTCCCTATCATATATGCCCAAGCGTTGCACTGCATGATTTTGCATTTGTTGTTCAAAACAAAGAAGTAGTTGACGAATGGAAAGTCGTAGCAAGAAATCGCCGTATTACTGTATAAGCTGTCATTAATCATTAAATAATATTTTAGTTTATGTTTCTCTTTGACGCCCATCTTGACATTTCCATGAATGCGCTGGAATGGAACCGGGATTTCACACAAAGCTTGAATGATATACGGGAACGTGAAAAACATCTGACCGACAAGCCAGACCGAGGCAAGGGTGTTGTTAGTTTCCCGGAAATGAGAAAAGGAAATATCGGCATGTGTGTGGCTACGCAGATCGCCCGTTTTGTAAAGCCGGATAGCCTTATTCCGGGCTGGCATTCTCAGGCACAGGCATGGGCTCAAACCCAGGGCCAGGTTGCATGGTATAAGGCCATGGAAGAAGCCGGAGAACTCGTTCAGATTACAGATTTCCCATCTTTACAAAAACATATTGCGCTTTGGAAAAACGCTGAGTCTACTGAAAATCTTCCAATCGGATATATCTTAAGCCTGGAAGGTGCAGACTCCATACTAAGCTTAAAACATCTTGAAACGGCATATAATTATGGTTTACGGGCTGTCGGGCCAGCTCATTATGGACCGGGAGTTTATGCTTATGGCACTGATTCAGACCAGCCGTTGTCACAAAAGGGAAAAGACCTTATACGTGAAATAGAACGGCTTGGAATCATTCTGGATGCAACGCATTTGTGTGACAGTGCATTTTGGGATGCTATGAAAATATATCATGGCCCTGTTTGGGCAAGCCACAATCTGGTGCGCAATCTGGTCCCGCACAACCGCCAGTTTTCGGATGAAATGCTGAGAGAACTGATCAGCCGGAAGGCGGTGATTGGTATGGCTTTTGACGCCTGGATGATGATTCCTGGTTGGGTAAGAGGAAAATCAACACCTGAAAGTACTGGCCTTAAAATAGAACATATTGCCGAACACATCGACTATATCTGCCAGCTTGCCGGTAATGCTTTACATGTCGGCATTGGTTCCGATCTGGATGGTGCGTTTGGAAAAGAACAGGCTCCCGGCGATATGGATTCTATTGCGGATTTACAGACAATAGTACCAATCCTTGAACGAAGAGGTTATACAGCACAGGATATTGAACAGATCATGTGGAAAAATTGGGTTGATTTTCTGGAAAGAGCCTGGGGAAGGGAGTAGAAAGTTTAGAAGTTTAAAGTTCAAAGTTTAAAGTTTAGAGTAGCTGGCGCAAAGTGCCGTTAGGGACACAATGATGGTAATTATTCAAGGGAGAGAGTTCAAAGTTTAGAGTTCAAAATTTAGAGTAGCTGGCGCAAGGTGCCGTTAGGGAAACAATGATGGTAGTATTGAAGTTGAATTCGATAATGCGCTGCTGTGGGTATGTAAATTTTTGTATCTATGGCATCTTTAAAAATACTTATAACGTGATGATACTAGCACCTGCATACGGTCAATATTTCATCCCCGCCGCGGCCCACCACTCTGAAATTTAAAATGACAAATTTAAAATACCTGCCGTTTATAACTGATACATACCGTTTGTGTTGAAATTAAGAAAATTTAACACTGCCTTAAACAGATTATCACAAAAGCTTCGCAACTTTCGATCGATTGTTGTGAAGCTTTTCACTTTTACAAGAATCACCATAAAATTCTAAGGAAATTTTAAGCTTATTTATTTGGAATCATTATAAATTATTGTGAGTTTTGGGCAATTAAAAACTCTGCTCGAAAACGTTCTCTAATACTTTCAAATCAAATTTTACAAATGAACTCCACATATAAAATCTCATTTCGTACGAAGCTCAAAAACAGTAAGTCATTTCAACGCTTACACGACTGTCTAAAAAGATTAAACGTAAAACACTGGGCATACGATTTTCAAAATCTAATGCTGACTTTAACATCCGATATGCCTGATTTTAAAAGGATACAAACAGCGCTACAAGTACGCCGGTTATTCCTGCGATTTTATAAAAATGGAAAATTTTAATGATGGTGAAGTCCTGACTTTTTCATAGAAGCTAATTAAAGAGAGATTTGACAACTTTTAGAAAGTTGTCAAATCTTATCAAATGTTATCTTTAGTTCCTCTACAACTATTCAGCAAGAGAAGAAACCATAAAGCTCAGGAAATAGAAAACCTGCTCCTGATTTTTGATATGGTTCCGGGCTGCCGATAAATCATCACCAACCTTTATGGTATATGCACTTTCAGGTAGAACTTCAAACATATCTTCATCTGTCGTATCATCTCCAATAGCCAGTATGAAGTCATAATCGCCATTTTCAACAAAACTTCTCGCCGCAGTTCCTTTATTGAAAGCTGTCTTTTTCACCTCTACAACTTTATTACCGTCAATGATCTGAAGATTAAGTTCGGGTTGGATAAAGTTTTTTAGCTGCCATGACAATTCCTGTGCTCTTCTGTTGGCATAATCTTTATCTTCGGCCGTACGGTAATGCCATGCAAGTGAGGTTTCTTTTTCTTCTACAAAAGCCCCGGGGCATCTTTTTGCGTATAAATCCAGTATAGGACGGATACTCTCCTTCCAGTTTTCCTCATAGTTTTCATTAAGTGTCCATTCTTCCTCGCCTTTTGTTTTAATCAAAGCGCCGTGTTCTGCAATAATATGAACAGGAAGATCACGAAAATGCTCATTTAAGAAATGCCTGTCACGGCCACTGATTATAACTATAGTATCTCTTTTTGCAATTTCAAGAATTAATTTTTTTAGACTTTCTGATACGATCGCTTTTGAAGGATCGGGCACAATCGGTGCAAGTGTGCCATCATAATCAAAAAATAAAATTCTCTTTGATGAAGAAGTGTAAGCATTGCGGATCGCATCAATTCCTGTATTGGTTAAAAATACCTGTTTTAACCGTTCGTGTTCTTGTTCCAGCATAATCATTTGGGTAAAAAAATCATTCGTCCATGCAAATACGTCGTATTCGCGTATTCTTTCCCGCATGGCGTTCATTCGTTTAGTTTGTTCTTCAGCCGGCATATGAAACGCCCTTTGAATGGCATCGGCAATATCCTGCCTGTCTAACGGATTTATAATGAGCGCTTCGCCCAACTCCGCAGCAGCTCCGGCCATTTCGCTGAGAATCAGCACGCCGTGTGTATCTTTCCGGCTGGCTACATATTCCTTACAAACCAGGTTCATACCATCTCTTACTGGTGTAATCAAGGCAACATCACTGGCAGTGTACATTCCAATAAGTTCCTGATAAGGCATAGAACGGTACTGATAAATGATAGGCTGCCAGTATATATTTCCATAATTGGCATTGATCGCTCCTACCGTTTGGTCAATATCCATTTTCATTTGCTGATATTGCTCAATTTTGTCCCTGGACGGAACGACCACCATGACAAAAGACACTTTTTCATGCCATTCCGGATAATGTTCCAAAAAGCGTGTGAAACCATTTAACCTGTGTAATATTCCTTTTGAATAATCGAGGCGGTCAACCGAGAAAATTATTTTTTCTTTTAACGACTCCCGCGCTTCCGTTCTGGCTTTCGCTACTTCCGGGTCATCATATGCATCATTAAATTTAGCAAAATCTATACTGATCGGAAAAGAATCAACCTTAACGATTCTGTTGCTCATATTGATGTAATGAAGTTTATTTCCATATCCGGAAACGAGCCTGGCCGATTTTAAGAAATATTCTACATAATCGTTGGTATGAAACCCGACTACATCAGCGCCAAGAATGCCATCAATTAATGCCTTCCGCCATTTAACTGGTAACAACCTGAACAACTCATAAGAAGGAAACGGGATATGGAAAAAGAAACCTATTTTGTTTTCAGGATATTTGCTCCTGATCATCTCGGGCAAAAGCATTAGCTGGTAATCCTGAACCCAAACTACATCCCCCGGCTGAATAATTTCGTCCAGTTTATCGAAAAACAATTTGTTAGCTGATTGATATGCATCAAAATAAGCATCTTCAAATCTTGCGAGCGATGGGAAATAATGGCATAACGGCCAGATAAGGTTATTACAGAAACCTTCATAATAATTTTCATTTACATCGTCTGGTATAAAAACCGGGTGCGCCTGAAAAGAATCGTTGGCCAGTGACTGCCCTTCCAGTTCTTCGGGAGTGTTTTCTGTAAATCCAATCCACTGAATTTTATCTTTGGATTTAAAGATTGGTTCCTGTTGTTCATGAACCAGAGAAAGTACCGCCGACACTAATCCTCCTGAACTTTGGAAGAGTTGAACCTGGTCATTTTCACGAATAATTTTAAATGGAAGTCGATAGGCAATAATGATTAATCTTCCTGAATTTTCTACTTTTTTCAAATCTTTCATAATTTTCAAAGCGTCCGGATTCTGAACGCGTTTGATTAAATATAACTTTTTTCATGCTTAAACCCAAATTAACAGTAGCTATTTTGGTTGATGACTATCGGAAATTTAAATCAATTTAACATACAACTAATTGAATAACAACATGTTTTTCAAATCTGGAAGTAATAAATGTTCTATAAACCAATACAGTTAAAACTTAGTAATAATAGCATCAATCCTTCAATAAGGATCAAATAGTTGGAGGCATAAATCGTGCCAGGAAGGCGAAAGAGGATAAATTTATCATGCTTAAATATTCTGTAAAGTATTTAATATAATTAATGAAAGAATTATTTAAACTTTCAATTGTTTTTTATTCCTTCCAATAATGGCAGCAGCAATTTAATTTCATTTTCAAGATCAAATAGTAATTGTGCTATATAATCAGGCTCATAGGATTGTAAATGTTCAAGCGTATCGGCTATGTCTGTCGCATCCGATAAAAATGCGGATGCCGTAGCACCTTTCAGCCTGTGCCCGGTTGATTTAATTCCACTTAAATCCTTGTCATTTTGGTACTTCTTCAAATCTGCCAGACTTTTCGTTAACGATTCACTGGTTAAAAGTAAAAATTCTGAGATAAATTCATAATCATCCATATAAGTATCCCGTAGCTTATTCATATCGAAATGAGAATTTAACGGAAAAGACAGCCGGTTATCATTTTCGTTTGAAACACTTGTTTCAGATAACCCCAAGAACTTGTTGAATATCTGCCTGATATCATCTTCTACAAAAGGTTTGGCAATAAAGTCGTCCATTCCTGCTTCAATACATTTGTCCTTCTCCCCTTTTACATTTCCGGCAGTAAGCGCAATTATCGGAACATGCCTTCTTCCAGGTAAATTCCTAATTGCCAGAGTTGCCTCATAACCATTCATTTCAGGCATTTGAATATCCATAAAAACAATGTCCGGCAGTTGATTATTATAAAAATTGACAGCTTCTGCCCCATTTTCTGCCTCCATTATCAATGAATTCGGGGCTATTTTTTTTACAATAGTTTTAGCAAGAAACATATTGACCGGGTTGTCTTCAGCTATTAATACCAGAAATTCTTTACTGCTTACTTCACTTGTTTCCTCATCCTGAAAAGATTCCTCTGCTTTTTCTTTGTGTGATAACCTGGAAAGGCATAATGAAATATCACTAAGTTTTATAGGTTTGATCAGCCTGTAATTTACGTTCAGCTCCTCACAGCCTTTTAAAACCGTCGCATCATCAGCAGAACTGTTCAGCAAAACAACTGGAAGTTCATCTGTATCTTTTAACAAAGTTTCTCGGATTACCCTGATCGTTTCCAGTCCATCCATTTCAGGCATGTGGTAATCCATCAGCACAGCGTCATAAACCGTGTCTCCGCTAATTGCATTAATTGCTTCGCGGCCATTTTTTACCTGATCAGACTCAATTTTCAATAACTGGAGCATCTTGTTCAGGATCGTCCGGTTGTTATCATTGTCGTCTACAATCAAAACCTTTTTAATGGAATCCACATTAGCCCAGACAATAGCTTCACCCGGCTCCGATTTCATGGTCAGGTCAAAATAGAAAGTACTACCCACACCCTGAATACTTTTTAATTGCAGCTGGCTTCCCATCATACCCAAAAGTTTGTTGGAAATAGTAAGTCCAAGCCCTGTTCCGCCATACTTTTTGGTTGTAGAACCGTCTTCCTGCAAAAATGCTTCAAAAATTTTATCCTGTTTTTCACTCCTAATCCCAATTCCCGTATCCCGCACAGAAAAACGACAGGATATGTCATTGCTTTCGGCTGGATTATATTTCAGGATTTCAATTTTGAGTTCAATTTCGCCGCTTTCTGTAAATTTTGAAGCGTTGCTAAGGAGATTAATGAGTACCTGTTTCAGCCGGATCTCATCCACCCAAATAAACCTTGGCAAATCTGCCGGCATATTCAGCAGCATTTCCAATCCTTTATTTTGGATCGGAAATGAAATAATATCAGTCGACTGCGCGACCATTCCGTAAATATCACATTTGTCAATATCCAGTTCCAGCTTTCCGGCTTCTATTTTGGAAAAATCCAGAATGTCGTTGATAATACCTAATAAGGCATTTGCCGACTGGTTTACGATCCTTAAATATTGCTTTTGCGTGTCGTTCAATTTTGTTTTTAATACAAGGTCAGTAAAGCCAATTACCCCATTAAGTGGTGTCCTGATTTCATGGCTCATATTTGCAAGAAATTCTGATTTCGCAATACTTGCCTGCTCCGACTGGATTTGTGCATGTCGCAATTCCTGGCGGCGAAGGATTATCTCAGTGATGTCCTGGGTAAAAATCATGATGCCACCAACTGTGCCGTCAAAATAAAACCATGGCCTGACCTCGGTTTTCAAATACTGGTCATGTTCCCAGCCAACCGGTCTCCATACCTCTTCTTCCTCAGTGAAAATATCGCCTTTCAGGCACTTTTGATGTATCTCTTTCCATTTCGGGAGGATATTGGGAAATACAGTATAGTGCGACAAACCAATGATATTACTACCGGTTAGCCTGTATTCTTCCAGCCATTTATTACTCACCGCAAGGTATTTCATTTCCTTATCGAACATGGCAACTGCTGCCGGGGCATGTTGTACAAAAGCGGATAGCCTTGCCTTTTCATTTATTAATGCCTGCTCCGCATTCTTCCTCGCAGACAGATCGGTGGCTACACCCAGATAACCGGTAATTGTATTGTGGAAGTCACGGATCGTAGTTACCACTACCAAAACAGGAAAGAGTGTGCCGTTTTTCTTTTTATAGGTCCATTCACCGACTTCGGAACTTTCCAGCTCAGCAGTGTGTACCAATGCCCTGAATCCTTCAATAGGTTTTCCGTACTTTTCTGTTAGTTTTTTACTATGCAACTGTATTTCTTCGGGAACGTAGATTAGTCCGGAGCCTGACTTGCCAATAGCTTCGTCACTCGAATAACCCAGCATTTTTTCTGCACCTTTGTTAAAGACCGTGATGATCCCCGATTTGTCAGTCGCTATAATACTAACCTCCGAGGCAGCATCCATTACATCATTCAGCAGCTTTCTTGAATTGACTATTTCCAGTTCTGCTCTTTTTTTATCGTCTATATCCTGAAATGCGCCATAGAGTCTCTTACAAATGCCATTTTCAAACTCAGCATTGCCAATTGCCCGCACCCATATTTCCTTATTTTCCGGAGTGATCATTTCCAGTTCCAGATCAAAAGATGTACCATCAGCAATCGCCTTTTCAACTGCTTCTGTCAGAGTTTGCCTGCTTTCTCCTTCTTTATAAAAACTCAACGCCGCTTCCAGATCGGGCATGTAATCCGGCTTTACCATATGAATTTGTTTGGTAACTTCTGACCAGTAAATAGTACTACGTACCAAGTCCATTTCCCAGCCGCCTACACGTGCAACTTCATTGGTTTGCCTAAGCATTTCCTGCATTTTCTGCAGGTTTTGTGCCATCTGATGGCTTTTTGTTACATCAATCGAATTACCAATAACATAATCAAATCCATCCTCGGCTTTAAGCAGGATATTGTGGTAACTCCATATTTTATAGGAACCATTTTTATGCATGGTTGTCATCAATCCGCTTGATCGGCCCGTTTCTCTTATTTCAGTCAGATAATCTTTGAACGCTCCGTGATGCCTGGCTGGAATGAGATCGTATAAACTTAGTTTGGAAACCTCCTCTTTGGTGTAGCCCAGAAGAACAGCGCCTGCCGAATTGACTGTGAGGAAGCGGCCATCCAGGTCATGTGTACACATCAAACCCTGGGAATTTTCAAAAAATGACCTGAATTTCTCCTCGCTTACACGTAATTTGTCCTCATTGATTTTTTCCTTTGTAATGTTTCGGGCAATGCCAAAAAGATTACCGGTTGCAGGTTCGGGCGTTGATACCCATTGCAATTGCAAATATTCACCGTCTTTCCTAAGGAATCTCTGGGAAAAATTGGCAGTATCTCCACCAGACAAAAGCCGTGCAACTTCGGTTAAGGTTTTTTCGCGATCATCAGGATGAATAAATTCGACGAATGGGGTCTTCATAAGGGTTTCTTCGTCCCAGCCCAGCAATCGATTAAAAGCCGGGTTTATTTTTTTCAGATATCCGTCGGTACCAGCAATGCAAATCAAATCATTGGATAATCGAAAAAGTGTCTCGAAATTTTTAAGGTCGTTACGTTTTCTTTGATTTACGATCAATGCCATTGTCTGGCTCGCCAGCACTTTGAGCGACTTTCTTTGTGATTCATTTAGGATTTTGGCTTTATCATCCAAAACGCAAATAGTTCCTAATGAATATCCATTCGGATCAACCAGTGGGTAACCCGCATAAAAGCGTACGTGAGGATCATTAATAACGAATTCATTATCTACAAATCTTTCATCTTTCGTTGCATCCTGCACTTCCATTAGCACATTATCCATAATGGTATACTGGCAGAACGCAATTTCTCTGGTCGTTTCTTTTACATCAATTCCTTTGGTCGATTTAAACCATTGCCTGTTTTCATCGATCAATGAAATCAATGACATAGGAACATCGCAGATCAGGGAGGCCAGTTCGGTAATTTTATCAAATTCTTCTTCACCCTCAGTATCCAGAATCAGGTAATTCTGAAGTGCTTTTAATCTTTCATTTTCATTGTCAGGAATGGGAAGAAATTTCATTTGAAGTGAAGTGGAGCAAAGTTGCAAATCAATTTAATCTCAATATTGATCTTAATATATCAGAAACCTTCAATAAACGCAAACCCTAATGATATCGTTAAGTTGCATTCTGATTTCTACTAAACCTGCATAATGAAATCAGATTTTTTAAGATCAGCAGTCTTAGTATAGAAATTAAAATCCATCAAAAATAAAACAAATAGAATTAATTAAGCATTAAAATAGAAAATAGTTCGATAGTATTCAGCTTTTTCATTTTTAAATTTGAAGTAAATAAGGGAAAACTATTTGGCATTACGGCTTTTTTTGGCCAATAGTATTCCATGAAGTTTCTTTCCCATTTCTGGTCTCTACCAGCCAGACCCTTGAAGCAGAATAATATTTTTTCAGGTATTTCCGGCCATTGCGAATACCGGTGACACTGAATGCAGTAGCTAGTACATCAGCATCTGTTGCATTTGGGGAGATAACTGTTGTCCGTACATGATACTGAAGCCCAATACCCGTTTTTGGATCGACAATATGTGAATACTTTTTGCCCTCAAATTCCAGATAACGGTAAGTTGGACCCGAAGTTGCTACTCCGGCATTTGCCAGCTCTATGGTTCCAAGCGAGTCGCGGCCGGAAGATACCTTTATTTTCCAACCTTTTGCAGCTGGCGGAGGATTGGTAATAGCCAGTTTACCACCCGCATCTATCAGGGCCGAAGTGATACCAAAGCTTTCCATAACTTTTATTGCTTCGTCGGCAGCAAATCCTTTCCCCAAACCCCCGATATCCAGCCTCATTCCTTTTTGAGTAAGCATGACGCGTCGAGTTTCGGGATCTAGCAGGAGTTTCCGGTAGCCCGTTTTTTCCATTGCTTCTTTAATCTCGTTTTTATCCGGCAAATATCCTTTCCGCACAGCTCTACGCCAAACCTGTACAACCGGCCCCAGTGTTACATCAAAACTTCCATCAGTTTTTTGACTGAAATCCTGGGCAACGGCCAGAATATTAAACAAATCCTTACTTACTGCAACCCATTTGCCAGTGCCGGAAGTTGCGGATAGTTTATTGATCTCGCTGCCATCCCGATAATCGCTCAATGAATCGTTCAGTTGCTGGATCCTTTTAAATGTGCTGTCAGCTGCCTGTTTTGCCAGTGTATCATTTTTAGCATAAAATGTCAGCACAAATGGTGAACCCATCATCCCTTTTTCATAAGAGTAGCGCTGGACTTGTGCAAACGCCAACTCCGACGTCACTGAAATGAACAGAATAATGTGAAGAATTATATATCTAAATTTCATTTTTAATGAATAATGCCTGTTGCTTATAAAAGGTTTGACAGAACCTGGCGTGCCCCACTAGGCGTGCCCCACTTCAAAAGTTGTTAAATCTGAGTTATCAAAAGCTTTTCCTTACTATTCCTGAATATAATGTTCCTTTTTGGAGGCTGCCCTATGTGCAATTTTATCAGCAATAAAAGGCCAGGCAAGCGTAACTGCAAAAACACTCGCGTAAAAGTATTGCCAGTTAAAAACTGAGTCCATCAGAAATTTTGGATTATTACAAAATGCGTGAAAAAGGGCCGTGAATAGGACATTTCTGGTTGTGAAGTAAATCAGGAACAGAAAAATACCTGTTACAAAAATATTTCCCAGAGAACTCAAATCCGTATTGTACTGAAATACAAAAGCCGGAATATGTATCAGTGTAAAAAGTAAAAGCATGAAAATCAGTATTGCATTGGCAGGAATCCAGAATGATGCCGAATGTACAAAACGAACAGGGAAATACCGGAACAGCCATTCTTCCATTGCAGCACCTGGCAGGGAATTCAATAGAAATACACCTGAAAAATTTATCCAGTCACCTTGATCAATCGATATAAAGCTGTTTTTATCCAGCATCGTAACCAACCCGAGAGACAATAAAAGTACGATCACAAAAGCAATAATTCCTCTCCAGACAGCTTTAAGTTTAAATGGATCTGTCAGCCAGAATACATTTTCTTTAAGTAAAGCTTTTGTCATTATAAATTGAAATGTATACAAACTTAGCCCGGTTATGATCCGGCGGTTGGAATCCAGCAAATACACTTTCAATTCGGGTAAAAGCATTAGCAGATTAAAGCCAAGGATCACAAGGCAGTTTGCCAGCAATATATGTGTGAACAATTTTACGGACATCCGGTGCTGTTTAACTATGATTTGAACGTGACAGATCAGGCAACTTCTTTCGGATCCCGAACCAGGATCAGGATGATATGTACGATCAATAAAAGTTGTATCAATCCTAAAACCAGGATACCAATAATTAACTGGTTATTAAGCTGTTCAAGCTTTTGATATTCAGCAATGGAAAGCGAATACCCTAACGCCGTTTTTGAATCCGGAGGTAAACCCAGAAAACACATCAAATATATGGCTATTCCTGTGGTTCCGAAAACATGAACATAGGTAAGTTGATTTATGCTTTTTCTTTTTCTGATTAACCAATATGCCAAACTGCTTATTGCCAGAATGACGGTAAACAATCCGGCTAAAACCGGAATAGGAACAACAATATAGGCATTATTTACTTGTAAATCTGCCAGGTAATCCCGTTTAAATACTGCGATTAACATGACAGCAACAATGGTAAAACTTAATGGCAAAAACGGTTTTTCAGTAATAAATTTCTTTAGCATTTACAGGTAAATCAGTTTGATACAATTTTGCTATCCGTGTAGCTGAACCATGATAAAGTCAGTTACACAACGATCGAAAGTATAAATTAATTAAGGTAACTCAAAAATCCTCTTTGAATTTGATAAGGCTTCAAATTTAATTTACAGTAGCTCAATATGCATTTTCCCTTTCCCTGTAATAACCCTGTTTTATTACTGTATACACCAAAACCGAACTTCAAACTGCTATTACGCTATGTTCATTTTATACAGATCATTTTCCATTCTCACCTGTTTACTTTTGTCGGGTGTATTTTTTGGACTTTGCCAAAATTCAGTCGCTCAATCCGGGCCGAAGCCACTCGTAAGCCACATCTATACAGCGGATCCTTCGGCTCATGTATTCAATGGTAAAATTTATGTTTATCCATCACACGATGTTGAAGCAAATGTGCCGCAGGATGATGAAGGCGGGCATTTTAATATGCGTGATTACCACATTCTTTCCATGGACAATGTTGACGGAAAAGTTACGGATCATGGTGTAGCGCTTGATATAAGTAATATCCCATGGGCTGGCCGCCAATTGTGGGCGCCGGATGCGGCATTTAAAAACGGGACATATTTTCTTTATTTTCCGGTAAAAGACAAAAAAGATGTTTTCCGGATCGGAGTGGCTACGAGTAAATCACCAACCGGTCCGTTTAAAGCCGCACCAAATCCCATTCCTGGAAGTTATAGTATAGATCCGGCCGTTTTCACTGACACAGATGGAAATTCATATATGTATTTTGGTGGGATCTGGGGCGGACAACTTCAACGCTGGCACACGGGACAATATGAAACAAATGGCTCAAAAACCGATTTGTCGAAAGATCAGGAACCAGCGTTAAGCCCCAAAGTAGCCAAAATGAGTAATGATATGCTGACTTTTGATGGCGAAGCAAAGGATGTTGTGATCATGGATAAAGAGGGCAAGCCGCTTACCGGCGGAGATCATGACCGACGCTTTTTCGAAGGTGCGTGGATGCATAAGTTTCAGGATAAATATTATTTTTCCTATTCTACGGGAGATACTCATTTACTGGTTTACGCAACCAGTAATTCGCCTTACGGCCCATTTACTTATCAGGGAGTGATTATGCAGCCAGTAACCGGCTGGACAACGCATCATTCGATCATTGAGTTTAAAGGGAAATGGTATATTTTTTATCATGACGTAGAGCTTTCTGGAAAAACACATCTCCGGAATGTAAAAGTTCGTGAATTGAATCGTGAAGCTGATGGAAGTATTATAACTATTACACCTTAATAACTTGATACAGATTATTTTTCCTTATATAGGTTGCTAATCAACTAACACGCATTTCCAGCTACAAAAACCTAAGATTGTAAATGCATGGTAACGCTGATCACAACCCGGAAATCGTATAAATAATCGTAGTAGTATATGTTTTGACGGGCAGCAGCACGGACAGGCCTTCGATTTTGTATTGAATGGGGACGTTGTCGCGGCTGAAACCCAGGCCGAGCAGCCCGGAAAAGAATGCCTGGCTGGACGTGGTGAGCTGGATATAGGCCGCCCCGCCGCCGATGATGGCCCCGCCCGTGCCGTCGCCGGTCCGCCGCACGGATATTTTCAGGGCCGGGTCCCAGTTCGAAATCCCGCTTTGCTGCACGCTTACGCCCCATACAAGCAGGGAATTCACCTTCAAAAGCGTATGTGAAGCCGCGCTGGTTTCTATATGCTCATAGTTTTTGCCGCCCTTTGTAATGACAGATGACAGCGCAGGTACGGACCAGGTAGAACCACCCGCCCCGTTGGTGACCGTGATGGACTGTGCAGAAGTCACAAAACTTATCAGGGCCAAAAGAAAAAACGGGATGTACTTTTTCATCAGTTATCTGCCATGGTATAACGTACAGTCACACTGGTTGTTCCGCTCCTGATGCCGGCGTAGGTCTGGATTTCCAGTGAATATCTTAATTTAAATCCATGTGTACCATATCCGGTACCGGTATAGGCACCCTTGATGTTGTCAATAAAAGTGGCCGCCGTGCCGCTCAGGTACACATTGCCCGTTACATAACTGCTGCCGCCGGTAAAGCCCAGCCCGTCACCCGTGTAGGGTGATATGTCCAGCCGCAATCTTATACCGGGCGGAAGGCTGCCGACCACGTCGCCTTTGATGCTCCTGGACCCGCCGGAGGTTACTGCCGAAGTAAATATCAGCCAGTTGGCCGCATTAAAATTGGAGGTCCCGCTGATGGCCCCGGCTTCGGTGGGCGCGGTCATTTTCAAATTAAAATTCGTGGAACCGGCCGGCAGCAGGTCCACCAGCGCCACCGAGGGCATGGTGATGCTGACATTGACATTGGCGGCCGTCTGCGCATGACAAATGAGACTTTTTAAAAGCAGGAAGATCGAAAATACATATTTCATTTTTTGACAGAGACTTCAAAATTCTTGGTTGAAAAATGGATGCGTTTTTCGTTGGGCCTGACCTGAAAGGACACGTCCAGGGCTTTGTCCGTTTCAATGACCAGTTCTCTCTGGCTTTCTTCGATCACAAACCGGTCCTGGCTGCCGGGGATATAAGCCGAAAGCGTCCAGTTTCCCGGTTTCATTTCCTTGAACGAAAATTCATTTTTGTCGTTCAGCTCGGTCAGGAAACTGGCCGTTTCATTGGCCAGTTTCACCAATACCGTTGGCCGCTGGCCTGAAACGGCAGATAACCCTTTTTGATTGGGTTGTACAAATTCCACTTTCCCGGTCACACTCCCGGTGCGGATAAACGGTATGGCGATTTCTTTTAAACTGTCCGGCCTGACAGTGACCAGAAACGGCATTTTTATATCCGCCACCACGCCGTCATTTTTGGAATCATTTTGTGAAATACTCAGGTAATATTGGTCCGGTGCAATCCCCTCGAATGAAAACCTGCCGCTGCTGTCGGTCAGGAATTTATGATTTCCCAGCTGGACCAGATTCCCTTCCTTGGGGAACCCTGATCCTATTAATTGCCCCCTTACACGGCCAATGTTTCTCTTTTTTGCTAACGGGATATTCAATTTCAGGGCGTATTTCAAACTGAAAAATAAGGTATTCTGGTTGGCGTTCTGCAGGTTGGGGACAAACGAACGCCCGCCGCTCAGGGACAGGCGGTGCCTTTTCAGGTCAAGTGATAACGACGCATCCATAAAACTCCTTCTTTCGTAGAGCTCATCAGGCGCATAATTGTTCCGGTATAGAAAACTTGCGTATAAATTTCTTTTCAGGCTGATCCTGGCGTTCCCGCCATAAAAGAACAAATCCTGCACCACATCGGCGCCCGAAAATTTACTGGTGTGCTGGTGTTCAAGATATCCCCCCACCCATAACCACGGGAAAAACCTGACAGCAGGCTGCGCCAGATTGGAGAATGATTGTCTTTTTCCGGTATTGTCAGCAAGCAGCAGGTTTCTCGAATAACCGTACCTGCCCTGGTAGAACAGCGTGAACCGGCCGCCGTTATAATGGTAGGAAATGTTGCCAAAGTTTTCGGAGTAATGGAACTGCGCAGGCTTTTGCCGGTCCTGCTTTTCCTGGACAGCATAAAAAACAAAAAAACGGTTCTTTTTATCAAGCTGGTAAGACGTAAAGGCCATATAGCTGTTGTCCTTGGGCGAAACGCTGTAATAGGTTGCGTCCAGGCCTGGGTTCACATTGGAAAAATTACTGCTGGCGCCCAGTGCCAGTTTCCGGCCCAGGTTGAAGCCGATATTGGTATTGACCAGCAGGCTGTTGTTGTAAAACCCGTAGAAATCCTTTCCGGCGTAAACCAGGTTGCCCGTAAAATTCATCCGGGCCCCGCTCAGCTGCAACCTGGCAAAAGCGCCGTAACCGGTTTTGGCTTTTGCATGTCCGGCGGCCAGTTCCGTTTCCAGCTGCACACGTTTCGTGCTGAGCGTGCCCGAAATCCCCAGCAGGTTTGACCAGAACATTTCACGGTGGAACACCACATTTTTGGATATATAATTCAAAGCAATGCTGGAAGCCCCCCTGTTTTATAAACAAACCTGCCGCCCACCGATTCTTTCTGGTTGGGATAAAACCTTGCTTTCTGGTAGAAGACAGTATAGGCCGTTTTTCTGAACTGCTGTTCCACTTTCAGCCCGCGGCCAAACCGGCCAAATTCCATCAGGCTGCTTAGTTGCAAAATGTAATCGCCGGCAGAAATGAAGGCCTTCTTTTTATAGTTGTATTCCAGTGAATACTGGTCGTAGCCCCCGATGGCAGGAAATGCAAACTGGTTGGGCCCCCGGACGGTAAAATCGGCATAATGCTTTTCCTTCTGGTCCAAAAACCCTTTTCCTGAAACAGCATACTGGTAGGCCACCATTTTTTTGTCCCCGTATTGGTAGGACAGGTAACCGCCCCCGGCCTCGACCGGAAATCGGAAATAAGGGTCAATCTTCCTGATTTTAGATGAAAAAACCGGAATTGTAACAACCTGATAGACCGGCTGTCCCGCGCCTGCCACATTTATGGTAACATCCGAGGAACATTGCCATGCATTGTTTTCAGTAACAGGAATAATCTGCAAAACCGTGACTTTTGTCTTTGCGCCCGGTTCAAGCGTAAGGCTGTCCTGTACGTTCTCGATTTTCCCGCGGTTGGTTTTCAGGAAAACTTTTTCTGTCCGGTTCCCCGAATTCTGGACCAGGTAGGTGACGCGCAGGGTATCGCCTTCTTTGACAAATCCGGGCTGTGAAACGACAAATACTTCTATTTTCCGGGTTTCCTGAATACTGAGCGGTACCTGTGCAGTTGTCTGGCCCTGGTTGGATGACAGCTTAAAACGGACCATAAATTCCCCTGCCTTGCAATCTGAAGGTGTCCCTATCACAAAAAAATACCTGAGCTGCTTTTGTCCGGCTATCCGCACAGGTATGCGTTGGGACAGCAGGCTCCACTTTTCAGGTAAAACGATATTCCCGTCAAGCGGATCGGGTAGAGCACTATCAGATTTTACATCGAAAAATAAAGTAAAATGTCCCCCGGGTACCACTTTTCCGGGAGAATTTGATAAAGTGACCAGGATTGGCGATTGGCATACCCCCCTCAAATCGATCAAAACAATAAATATGATAATGAGCCGGATCAATCTGTTGTATCGGGATAAAATGGCGTGTAATCCACGTTGAATCAGTAAATCGAATACTAATAAATCTTGCTTTAAAATTATTCAACCTGTACCGAGATATTGGAACCGAAGAGATCTTTGCCCGTATCGGCAATGATCACACAATCATATTTGCCTGGCGACAAGTCATTGACCGGGATTTCGAATATATTGCAGTAACCCGGATAGACCATCCGGGTACCGGGTTCGGTCGTTTTTAGCTTGTCTCCGTTTTTGTCGTAAATTTCAAGGCTCACCAGCGCACGGGAGCCAAAAATACTGTTGTTCTTTAACGTTACTTTGAGAAAAGACTGCCGTTCCGAAATTTTTTCGAACGAAACATCCTCAAACGATAACCGGGGGCCTTCAAAGCTGCCGACATCTACAATGATCTGTATTGCGTAACGTACTTTTGAATTGACCTGTACCCCGTTTTTGGGTTCATCACGTACCGGTTCGGCCACTTCCACCATTACCACTTCCCAGTAAGTCCCGGGTTCAGTCTTCTGCTTTTCTGTTTCAATGCTATACCTGACCTCGTATTCCTGACCGGCCCCAATAAGTTTTTCGTCCACGTTGGTCTTAAGCCTGTCGCCTAGTGAACGGCCATGGCTGCCGGTTCCGGGGTACACCACCGCCTGGCCGCATGCCGGCAGCAGATCCTGCCGGTAAACCAGTATACGCGATTCCTGGTCACCCTCATTTTTAACTCGCACTACGCCCTGGACCTTCACAGTTGCATCTGTTAGTGTGTGTATGTGTGTCAGCCCGTTCAAAATAACCACAGATGCCTGAAGATGTGCCGGTAATAATAGTGTTAGAATGCTTGTAACAACTAATTTCATTATCATCAGATTGGGTAAGCAAGCCGGGCCGGCCGGGCTTAATTAAAAAGGCACGATGCCCGGCCGAACCGGCTTCCGGTAAGATTGTCCCGATAAATTTTAATTGTCAGCCAAAGTATAAGTAACTGTTACTGTTGTGTTCCCGGAGCGGAGATTCGCATAATTAGCATCAGCAGCAGCAAAAGTATAAGTCAGCTGGTGTCCGTTGTTTGGCCCCGAAACCGTGTAGGCGCTCCCGATCCCGTTGATCAGCGTCTGGTCAGAAGCTGTCAGGTTAAAGCCAGCCGTTGGCGTTCCTTTTGTTCCAAAACCGGATGCAGAAGTCCCGGCCACCAAATGGATATCTACCCCGTTTACCAGTGCGCTTGAATTCACATCAACCCTTTTGGTGGTTGTCCCGGCCTGGATCGACGAATAGTTCAGCCACAAAGAATTGTTCAGTGCCGGAGCGGTCAGTTTGTCCCCGGCTTCCAGCGGGGTAGGCTGCGTAAAAGTGGCCGTAAAGTTTTTGGTCCCGGCAGTTTCCAAATCCAGTAAGGCCACAGTTGGTATTTCAACCGTAATCTGGTGGTTGTCCGTATTGGTGTCCTGCGCAAATAAGGAAACGGACGACCCTAGGGCCAATGTCAACACAAAAGTAAATGTGAGATTGGTAAGTTTCTTTCTCATAAAATGTAAACTAATTAATTTGTGATTGTTTGTAATATTTATTCTATATAATATACGTCAAATATAGAAGTAAATTTATTTATCACAAAAATTATTTTACTTTATTTTTTATGTAACCAGCTGATATAAAGCTATTTCTAAAATTATTTTTCGAACTTATGCCATTTTATTAAAATTATGCGCTTTTTTCGAGTGTAAGAAAATCTGCTTTTTTTGAACGGTTACATATAAATTGGATCTGATTATCCAGATTTGGTTGAATATGCGGTTTCGTACTTAAATTAAATTTTTAATCTGAATTATTACACTTGTTGAATAGTTTAAGATTCCGGATTCAATGGTAATGCGTAAAAAAAGTTGTGCCTTTTCCAGCATTACTTTCAGTCCAAATTCTTCCATTTAAGATGGAAATAAATTCTTTACAAATAGTGAGGGCAACTCCTTGCGCTTTTATCCGTAGCATTTCCTTTATTAAAAGAAAACAGTTGTTCCTGCTGTTCCTGTGTCATGCCTGAACCCTCATCATGTACAGAAATTACAAGTTCATCATCAGTTGTAAATGCTGAAACTACAATGCTGCCATGTTGAGGGGAATATTTAATCGCATTGTGCAGAAGGTTGCGATTAATGAACTGAATCATTTCCTTGTCGGTATACAGCTCCGTGGTTTCCGGCACCAGATTGATTATGGCAATCTGCTTGTCATTGATCAGGTTTTTATGCACTGACGCTGCTTCTTCAATCAAGTCATTTAGTAATACCCGCTCAGGTTTATACACATAACCGGAATATTGCTTTTTGACCCACTGCAAAATGTTGTCAAATGTCAAAAGAGTTTCATGTAATTCATTTTCAATTGAATCATAAAAAACGTCAAGTTCTTCTTTTTCAAATTCCTGGTCTTTCAGCACATGTATCATACCCATTGTTGAAGCAAGCGGCGAACGGAAATCGTGGGCGAGCACAGAAATCAGATTCGATTTAAACTGGTCTGCTTTTACCAATAATTCGTTTTGGGAAGTTATTCTTTGATTTAACGCAATATGCTCATCCGCACTTAATTTCAATTTTTTGTTCAGGTACAATATATACACTATTGCAGCCAGGGCAATGAAAGAAAATACTACCAAAACAAAGATGATCCGGCGGTCATTTGCCTGCTTCATTTCCAGCTCCCGCAATTCCCGCTCAGTATTACTATATGAAATATAATCCCCGGCAAAATTCTTATTACTTCTCCCCTCTTCCTCCAGGGCTTTCACCAAAAGTGCATTGACCCTGGCAGTACCAATCTCATCTTTTTTTAATTTATAAGCCTGAAGCATGGATTTCAGGATCTCCGTTTTGAAGGTCAGAAATCCGCTTTTTAATGCAATCTGATAACTCTGGTTATAACATATAATGGCACTGTCGACCAGATTCTGCTTAAGAAAATAATTCGCGTAATAATCCAGTCCGGTAATTTCATGGTATTCCAGCTGCTGACTCCGCGCCGTTGAAAGCGATTTCAGGATGAGCGGCAATGCCTCTTTAAATTTACCGGCTTCTACCAGCTTTTCACCACGCAACTGATCGAGCACAAGTAAAACTCTGTCGTCTTTGTAACGGATCGCTATTTTTTCTGCTTTGTCCAAATAATACCTGGAAGAATCAGCATCGCTTTTTGGCATGAAATATTCGTAATTGGCAAATTGCATACTCAGCAAAGAATCGTTCGTGACCCGGCTAATCCTGGACATGGATTTTTTCGAAAATTTGACGGCATTGGCTGTGTCCCCCAAAACCTCATACACAACGGCAAAATTCATATACATATGCATAACGCCGGCATGGTCATCAATGCCATCGTAGATCATCATGGCATCGGTGAACAGGGAAAGTGCCTGGCTATATAATCCTTTTAAATAAAGTGCTGAGCCAATATTTACGATAGCATCGGCTTTCCCTTTGGAATAGGACAACCGGTCAGCAATAGATTTGGCGCGCATTCCATATTGAAGGCAGCTATCAGCACTTTTCATGTGTGTCAGGAAGCCAATTCTATTCAAAACATCCACATAAGCCAGGCTGTCATTTACTGTTGGAAGTTGTTGTTGCAAATTCCTGATTTCAGCGACCTGGCCAGTAGCCGAAAACAGGATTAAATTAAAAATCAGTACAAAAGCATATACAATTGCCTTGGAAAAATGCATTGTGGTTATTTTATTCGTTGAGTAAAAGGCCAAATATAATGTTTGCATTGTCCAAAATGCCAATTTAAAAACTCAGGGAATACGATTTCTTTAAAAAACTCAATGGAATAGTAATTATTTGATGATGATTTGTCATGAAACTGCGCTGATATAGATATATTAATTCAAAACCCGCTATTAATGCGTTCTCTGTTATAATTTTGAAAAGTCATTAATTTCAATCAACATAATAGCGGTTACTATGTCAAAGTTCAATGAAAAAAACAGACGGGATTTTATTAAAAAGGTAGGAAGCGGAATGCTGCTGGCTGCCAGTCCTGTTCATTCACTTTTAGCAAACGGCAATACAGGATCATCTTCTTCGCATGAAATACCATGGAATACCGGGAAAATTTCTGCAAACGACAACATTCAGATTGCGTGTATCGGAACCGGAATTATGGGAATGGGCGATACCAGGACGGCATTAAAACTTCCCGGTATAAAATTAATGGCTGTTGCAGATGTTTACGACGGGCATTTGGTTCGTGCAAAAGAGCTTTTTGGCAATGATATACAAACAACACGCGACTATTCTGAAATCATAAACCGCAAGGATATCGATGCTATTATTCTGGCCACGCCTGATCACTTACATTCACAGATTGGAATTGAAGCACTGAAAGCAGGCAAAGCTGTTTATTGTGAAAAACCGATGGTGCACAAAATTGAGCAGGGATATGATATGATCAAAGCTCAGAGTGAGTCTAAAAAAGTATTTCAGGTTGGCAGCCAGCGTGTGAGCTCCATCGTTTACAGCAAGGTAAAAGAATTATATAAAGCTGGTGCAATTGGCGAGCTCAATTTTGTAGAAGTATATTACGACCGGCATTCCGCACAGGGAGCCTGGCAATATTCATTGCCGCCGGACGCATCGGCTGAAACCGTTGACTGGAACCGTTTCCTGAGCAATAAAGCACCAAAGATGGCTTACGATCCGCTGAGGTTTTTCCGGTGGAGAAATTATCAGGATTATGGTACGGGCGTTGCCGGTGATCTGTTCGTGCATTTGTTTTCGGGTATGCATTATATCCTGGATTCCAAAGGGCCTACTCGTATTATGACCAGCGGCGGGCTGCGTTACTGGAAAGATGGCCGGGATGTCCCCGATGTTATGGTTGGCATTTATGATTATCCGAAAACCGCCTCACATCCCGCGTTCAACTTAACATTAAGGGTCAACTTTGCTGATGGTTCAGGCGGAGGTTCAGGATTCAGGTTTGTTGGTACCGACGGACAAATTACCCTATCCGGAAATACGGTTACAGTTAAAAAGAAAAAGATGGCAAAAGCGCCAGGTTACACCATTGATACTTTTCCAAAAGCGTTACAGGATAAATTTTTAGCCGAATACCGCACAAAATATCCTGCAATACCAGAAATGTCAGAACCGGATTTTGAAGAATATAAAGCACCGGAAGGATACGATGACCGCCTGGATCATTTTGCCAACTTTTTTGATGCGATGCGGAATAATAAACCAGTTCTGGAAGATGCAGTTTTTGGTCTAAGAGCAGCTGGCCCGGCTTTACTTTCCAATAAGAGTTACTTCGAAAGTACGGTTGTAAACTGGAATCCCGAAGAAATGAAAATCGTAAAAACAGTTTAATGATCAGAAAACGACTCTCATTTAAGGCAATTTAAAGTTTGTCTCAAATGAGAGTTTTGCCTTTACAGGATGAGGTGGAATCATTTTTTTATACTGCACATTATAACTGATTTTTTTAAACGACCTGATGAAGAAAACACTGCAAGCTGCAAACATTTTGGCGCTGATCATTACGATCATCATGAATTACCTGTCAAATACAGGCGTGTTTAATGGAAATACCATGGCGACGGTTTCTGCGCGGTACCAAAATCTTTTTACTCCGTCGGGATATGCATTTTCAATATGGGGATTTATTTATATCGGATTAATTGCATTTGTTATTCATCAAGGAAAAGGATTATTTAAAAAAGGATATACTCCATCAATCGTGGAAGAAATTGGCTGGGCTTTTGTTATTTCCTGTGTAGCTAATTGTTTATGGATTTTGGCCTGGCTTTATGAATTTACCGGGGCTTCTGTGCTGATCATGATTGTTTTGCTTGTTAGTTTACTGCGGATCATAATATTGACAAGAATGGAACTTGATCTCGTTCCATTCAAAAGAGTTGCTTTGGTTTGGTGGCCCTTTTCTTTATATTTGGGCTGGATCATGGTGGCTGTCATAGCCAATACGGCGGCATATCTAACCAAAATTGAATGGAACGGATTCGGTATTTCTGATACTGGCTGGACTATCATGATGATCTGCGTAGCCGGTGCAGCTTACCTATTCATAACCTGGAACAGAAATATGCGTGAAGCAGCATTTGTTGGTGCATGGGGATTGGCCGCAGTTGCCAGTGCAAATTGGAACAAAACGCAATCGGTTGCTTTTGCTGCAATTAACGTTACTGCAATTCTTATACTAAGTGGTCTAGTTCACGGTTATAAAAACAGAAAAAACCCCTTCATTATTTAACTTATAACTGCATTTCTTCTTTCTCCGATTTGCTGCCTCCACATGGCATAATACAATCCTTTTTGAAGCAGTAATTCTTCATGCGATCCGGTTTCTGCTATTTTTCCCTTTTCCAGGACATAGATCACATCTGCATGCATAATAGTCGAAAGCCTGTGTGCGATCAGGATTGTCATCTGTTCCCTGTTGGTTGAAATATTCCTGATTGTGCTCGTAATATCTTCTTCCGTCAGCGAATCCAGAGCGGATGTAGCCTCATCAAAAATTAATAGCCTGGGCTGGCGAAGTAATGCTCTTGCAATTGAAATCCTTTGTTTTTCACCACCTGAAAGTTTCATGCCATTTTCCCCGAGCATAGTATGTACACCACCAGTAGCTTTTGCAATCAGTCCACTCGCCGAAGCTTTTTTTAATGCTTCCAGAATTTCTTCGTCTGTCGCTGAAGGTTTTACATATAACATATTGTCGCGAATTGTACCGGCAAATAACTGCGTATCCTGCGTAACAAATCCAATTTGACGTCTCAACGGATTATAGCGGATCGTTGAAGAATCCGCTTCGTTAAACTTTATTTTGCCACCAACCGGTAAATATAACCCAATTAGTAACTTGACAAGTGTAGATTTTCCGGAACCTGACGGGCCTACAAACGCGATGGTTTTCCCGGATTCTACCATGAAAGATATATCATCAATTGCGTTGTAACCCGAGCTTTTGTGCCGGAAAATAACATGATCAAATTTGAGACTGGTTAAGGGCCCCAGTTCAACGGAATTTTCCGGGCGTTGTTCAATCGGTTTATGCATCAGCTGATCAAAAATTTTTAAAGATGCATCCACCTCACGGTATTGCAGGATCATATTTCCCAAATCCTGCAAAGGGCCAAAGATAGCAGTTGAAATAAACTGCATGGCAATCAGCTCGCCCGTACTCAATACTTTCCGGAAGATCAGCCACAACAGGATAAAAAGTATGGATTGCTTTAACAGATTGAGTGTTACGCCCTGCAAAAAAGTGAGCAGGCTGACTTTCCTCGCTTTGAACATTTCCAGCTGAAATATTTCAAGTGTTTGCTGGTTCAACCTCCTGATCTCAGAAAAGGTAAGTCCCAGGCTTTTTACCAGTTCAATATTTCTTAGGCTTTCTGTAATAATCCCGGCCTGTGTATTGGTTTGTTTGTTAATACTTCGTTGTATGGTTTTTATTTTTCTTGACAATAATCCTGTCAACGATCCTAACACAAGCACACCAATAACAAAGACAGGTATAAGCATCCAGTTTTTGTTAATGCTGTACCAGAGCAAAAAACCAATACCGACCAGGGAAGAAAAAAGTATATTGATAAAAGAATTGACGAAACGCTCCGTATCTGTTTTTACTTTTTGAAGAACGGACAAAGTTGTACCACTTCTGTTTTCTTCAAATTCCTGAAATGAAAGCCTCAGGGTTTGTTTCAGTCCGTCATTAAAAATGCTCATGCCAAAATGCGCAACTGTTTTCCGGGTAAGGTATTCCTGCGCAGATTTGAAAAATTTGGCCAGTACAGCAATTGCCACGGCAACAGCCAGCCAATACATTACGTTGTTTATTAACTCACTTTCGGTCAGGTTTCCTGGGTTTTCAGCGTAATTGTCAACAATTTTCCCGAAAATAATAGGGTCTAAAAGATTCAGTAACTGTGCTGTACCGGCCAGAAATAAGGAGATAAAAATTAGTTTACGCTGGGGCCTTAGATATTTCCAAAGGATTTTCATTCTTTATTGATTATGATTGTAATCTGACTTCCTGCATGTAGCAAGTCGATAATATAGTTTATATTAAAATGATTTTATCAAATCGTTCAACATATCTCCCATTTAGACCATGAATAGAAGAAAATTTGTACAACTTGGTGCAAGTACTGCAATTTCGGTTAGCCTTCCACTGGCTTCACAGGCTTTGAATTATACTGATACTAAAAAGAAAATATTCATTACCGGCGGATCAATGGATAGTAAATTCATCATGTACATAGCTTCGCTGACAGGAAAAGAAAATCCCAAGATCTGCTTTTTGCCCACAGCTACCGGAGATTCCCTTGTGAACATAGTTAGATGGTACGATTCCTGTGCCAACCTGCCGGTCAGGCCATTTGTACAACGGATGTTCGTTTCATCATACACACAGAAAGAATCCTTTGAAACAGTGTTGCTGGGAATGGATGCGATAATAGTAGGTGGCGGTAATACGCTTAACATGATGGTGATCTGGAAAGCGCACAGAATTGACGAAATACTAAAAACTGCCTGGGAGAAAGGAATTGTACTTGCCGGAGGAAGTGCAGGCTCGCTATGCTGGTTTGAACACGGTACTACCGATTCGCGTCCGATAGAATTGTCGAAAGTGGATGGTTTGGGATTCATTAAAACCAGTCACTGCCCTCATTATCATGCTGAACCACAAAGAAAACCGTTGTATTGGTCCAAGATTAAAAGTAAAGAATACAAAGCAGGATATGCATGTGACGACAAAGCCGGAATTTATTTTGAAGACAATGAAGTGAAAAAAGTGGTAGCACTGGATGACCAAAACAACTGTTATTTTGTGTCGCTGGAAAATGGTGAAGTGAATGAAAAACTTTTGCCAAAGGAAATTCTTAAATAAATCAGAAACACTTGTTTTCCGTTCGTAATCAACCCCTAAAATGCACTTAACATAAGTAATAACCTGAATGAAATTGATAATGCAATTTCATTCAGGTTACAATTAATAATGTTTGGTTTTCAGGACAGTTTGAAATCCCGGTCGCTCAACCTCTTTGCTGTTTTCGGCGGTAATATAAAACATCAGTGGTTTATAGGGTGTTGTGGTTTCCAGCGAACTTTTCAGCTTTTTTGAAAATATTCCACTTGACGTTGTTAAGCCGCCGATTTTAATGGTTCCATTCCTTTCCGTCTCCATCCACACAACATAAGTATTTTTAGGCGGATCCAGTTTTTCAGGATCAACCATATTGGTCAGGTTCAGATCAATATTGTAATTATCGTTTTTATCCTTTTTATATTTTACAGCTCCCTCGGCGGTTGGTGCTTCACGGGATGCTTCAAATCTCATTTTTTTACTATAGGACGTAAAAAAAATTGTAATAGAAATTACAATCAGGAATGGTAGTGCACTATTTCTTATTTTTAAGGTATTCATTGAAATTGTTTTTTACTATTTGCATCAGGCTCAAAATGGCTGATTCATTATTATTTTTATTATCAGGTCTGGCTACTTTCCAAAACCATTAACAGAAATTTGTAAAAAACCGTACCTTATCTTATCCCTACACTTAGAAACTAAATTGAGAAGCCCGGATATACAACCATATCCGGACTTCTCAATTTAAAAAATGAATATAGAATTCTCACCAGTAAGCTGTTGCAAACTCAACTAAATTATTTCACTATATGTTAAAAAAGTGTGTTATTAACTAATCAGCAAAGGTTCTGTAACGCGTGAGATGAGGGAAGTCGTTGTAGACAGTTCCATGTTGGCATATTCAGCAATGAGTGTTTCTACCGATCTGGTACGGTAAATCCCAAACTTCCAATAAGGGCCGACAGTATCATTGTTACCAATTCCGACTCCGCTCAGATTCAGCTTTTCGACTCCATTTTCCCACCATTGCAGCTGTCCGTTCGTTGGTGAAAACCGTATCCGCATAACATTTCTGACCCATACACCACGCTGAAGTGTGCCATTGTAACGAATTACACCCGTAGTATTGACTTTCGCAATTTTCTCAGTGTTGGCACAAGTAGTAATTTGCAGCGCATTTTCCCCCTTAAAACGGAATGTCAGAACCGGTACGGACGCTACCTCGCCGCTATCTTCCGTAGCATGAAACTGGCCAAGATGACAAAAAGCCGAGGAGACCGGAGCGCCGGGAGCCACCCTCACTGCATAAGACAGCCACACATCCTGATCAAACGGCATCTTTGTCAATGAATATAACTCCGACCGTTCTTTATCTTTGCCTGCATCACTTGACCATTGGTCACCTGAGTTAAGCTGAAATTTATAAAGCTGGCAGGTCTTGTTTTTTGCAAGTGAAACAGAATATTCTTTATTCGGACTTTGAACACGGTAATCGGTACCAAACAAATTAACCTTTGCAGTACTGAAACCAGCATTGATGTAATCCGGGGGAAACATATTTTCTGCTATTTCTTCTTTTTGGCCGGCTGGTACACCTGCTTCCCAAAAGCTGCCTGTCAGCAGTTCATATCTGGAATTGGGTATGTTATAGTTGTCGGAAATATTGTTAACCCACATACCACCATTTGTACGCTGAATCATAATATCATTGACAGACGAAGTTGGTGGTGCAAGCAAAGAGCAGGTTTCCGTACTGCGTGTGGCAGGTTTGGTGTCTGTTGGGATATAACTGCTCGCATAACTTCCTGTTTCAAGCTGCGGGCCCCATACATAAATCCCGCTGACGCCATCACCTTTATAAACCCTCACATTCTCAGTCACTTCTACTCCTATACTTGTATCCATTACCGATCCTGCCGCAAAAAGTGTTGCGCTGATACGGTACCAGCCATTACCGATTATCTCCACATTTGCCGACTGAAAAGCAGGGTTCACACTTCTGCTCACCGTTCCGTCATTCAGATCAAAATGGATTGTTGCCCCTTCCAGATTAAAATACATCCATTTACGCTCCCCCGCCTTTACGAAAACGCTGAAAGTGTACTGCTGGCCCTGGACAACAGCCGGCTTTATTGCCGGCCGGATATAATGTGAATTTGACAGGCCGTCTTCCATAAGTTTCACTGCCCTGGAAACGCCGTCCGGAGATAAAACCGTTTCTGGCTGGAGAAGGACATTACGGTATAACCAAATTGATGTATCGTTCAGTTTGATTGATTTTTTCAGCATGTTTGTCGAAGCCGGCTCAATCATAAGCCCTTTTAGGCTCAGTGTATTAGGATCATAATTATAACGCGGAGCAGAATAAGTAACATTAGCAGTCGGATAATATAGGGATGCGACCGGTGCAGATTCAAATTGTGCGCCCCATATATACATCCAAGTGCTTTCGGCGTAAACTGATTCCTCGAGATTATTTAACATAAATAAACTTAAACCAGATAAAGAGCCCAGATCAGGAGTTGCTGTAAATACAATTCGCCACCATTTATTCCCTGCATTATTAACCGAACAGCTAATCACGTTAGATGTTTTGGAAGAAATTACTCCATTGCTTAAATTTATATTAAAGCGTGGACTGCCGCCCGTATAACTTTCATCATTACTAAATGCAACACGAACTTTTGTACATGCTCCTGCTTTCAAATAAATACTACACGTATGCATAATACCCTGACTTACATCAATGCTTTTGCCGATTTTGTGCTCGCCAGAAACATTTAATACTTTTACCATTCCAGCTGTAAAAGTCCCGTCCGGTGCGGCTATAACCGCGGACGGACCAACAGTAATACCTGTTTTGGCCCAGTTCAGATTTGTGAAATCCTGACTGTATGTAAATAAATTTTGCTGTGCGTAAGTAAGTAAACCATTTGATTCATAATAAGTTGCGGAAGACGCTCGGTTGAAAACAATATTTTCGCTTAATGTGCTGTTACTTAAATTATTTAAAGGTTTTAAATTTTTGTAAACCCTTGATTTCGCAGCAACGTTTGTCGGTGTAAAAATCTGTGGAATCGTCGCAAGCATCATGCTCGCCATAGAAGTTTTTCTTAGAAATTCCCGTCTCGAATGCATCATGTTTTAAAATAGTTTAATTAGGAATTGAAGATGTAACCAAACTGTAAGTGTCTTATAAACTTTGAAAAAACCCGCTAAAATCTTTTAAGCTCAAATCATTACCCAGAACTGTTGTAAGTCGTTAGGCGGTTATAACAACTTTTGCTTAGTCAGTGCACCTTGAAATTTTGGAATTTATTCTACAAACATATCTCTACTACAAATGTAGTATATTTGTAGTATTATTTGATATATTGTATAGAATAATTTAAAAATATTTTATTTATGGTTTTTGGTGATATCAACTACTACAACATGGCAGTTTTGGCCGAAGGAGGAATAAAACAAAAGCGGCAGACCCACCTTTTTTAGAGGTAAATCTGCCGCTTCTTAAAACGGATATATAACTGTTACTTCACTAATGGAATTGCCCAGAATATACTTGCCTGGATAACACTGTTTTTAAAATCCGGATCAATATTTTGTCCTGAAAAATTCCCAACCATAGTAAGACCGGCAATGTAACGAACTCCCACACCAAGCCCAATCGCTGACTGGTAGCCTAAACCTGCTCCCAGTGATAAATCAAGGTTTTTTGCAAAATTATTGATGGTCTGGTCAGGTATATCTGAGGAAATCCTAAATCCGGCCTGAGGCCCTACTTCCACATAAAATCCTCCGTTGGCCTTAAATTTGAACATAACAGGAATTGTAATATAACTTACCTTAAAATCATTTTTGCTTCCGTTGCTTTGTACTTTGGCTCCTTGTGTAGAAAATAGTACTTCCGGCTGAATGGAAAAAACATTTCCAAAACCATAATTCAAAACACCTCCAATGTGATAGCCTACCAACACATCCGATTCGATGTTACCGCCAGTATAGTTGCTGATATTAACTCCTGCCTTTGGCCCAAGGCTAAATTTCTGCGCAAATGCAAACTGAACTGCAAAAAACAAAATAACTGTAAAGACTGATTTTTTCATTTTATAAAAAATTTAAATGGATTACCTTATTACGGTAACCTGAAACTGATTAATTATTATTATACCTCGGTTTCTAAAATCATGCCAGTTATTAAAAATTTTTAAAATATGTTAAATTAATTGCACAGATAATATGTTTGCTGAGCAATTTCCAGTTCTTCGTTAGTTGGAATAACAAGGATCTTCAGGGCTGACCCTGATACATTTATCTCCCTGATCTGATCAGAGGGTATTTTATTTTTAGCCTTATCAAGATGAAGGTTGAGATATTCCAGATTTGAGCAAATGCTTTCCCGAATCGCACTGTCGTTTTCACCTACGCCGGCCGTAAATACAATTGCATCAGCCCCGTTTAGAACGGCCATGTAGGAACCGATGTATTTTTTGATTCTGTACGCGTACATATCCAGGATCAGCTGTGCGGACTTGCTTCCATCCTGCAGTAGTTTCCTGACATCGCGCATATCATTTGTTCCGGCGACTCCCAATAAACCTGATTTTTTGTTCAGAAGCTCACTGACCTCCTCCACACTGTAATCCATCTGGTCTATCAAATGAAAAATAATGGAGGGGTCAATATCACCGGAGCGTGTACCCATGATCAGCCCGCTTAGCGGACCAAAACCCATACTTGTATCAACAGATTTACCTTGGTTAACTGCCGTAATACTGCATCCGTTACCCAAATGAATACTGATAATTTTGGCGTCCGGTTTGTTGAGCCACTGCATTGCCTTTTGGCTAACATAGTAATGGCTGGTACCATGGAAACCATACACACGGATTTTTTCTTCACTATATAACGGTTCAGGTATGGCATAGCGATAAGCAGGCTCCGGGATCGTCTGGTGGAAAGCTGTATCAAAAACAGCAACCTGTAATGCGGAGGGAAAAGTAGATTCAGAAATTTCTATACATCTGTAATTAACCGGGTTATGCAAAGGAGCCAACCTGGAAAGCTCCTGAATTTTGTCTTTGGTATCTTCTGTAATAATTGTAGCCGTTGAAAAATACTCTCCACCATGTACCACTCTGTGGCCAACGGCAATGATCTCATCACGGTTTTTGATTACTCCGTCATTGGAATGCATCAATAGTGCAAGCACCCTGTTTAAGCCATCAGCATGATCACTGACAAAGTCCCTATCCTCAATTACCTTTTCTTCATGATCGTTTCCAGCCAAAATTTTATGTTTGATAAAAGAACCTTCTGCTCCTATTTTTTCAATGAGCCCGGAGCACAGCGGTTTTTCAGAGGGCATGTTAAATAGCTGGTATTTCAGTGAACTGCTTCCGGCGTTTATGATCAGTATGTACATGAATGAATTTTAATTAGATTATTAAATCTATCCGTTTTGCTGGCATTGAATGGCTGTAATGACCACTGTGTTAAAAATATCATCAACCGTACAACCCCTGCTCAAATCATTCACAGGTTTGTTGAGTCCCTGAAGCATCGGGCCAATTGCCAGTGCGCCGGTTTCCCTCTGTACGGCTTTATAAGTATTATTTCCCGTATTCAAATCCGGAAAAATAAGTACACTTGCCTTTCCTGCAACCTCGGATCCCGATAGTTTTTGTTTGCCAACAATAGGGTCAACGGCGGCGTCGTACTGGATTGGCCCTTCCACTTTAAGATCAGGGCGTTTAAGTTTCACAAGCCTGGTAGCCTCCCTCACTTTTTCCACGTCCTCCCCTTCTCCAGAAGCGCCCGAAGAATAGGACAACATGGCGATCCGTGGTTCAATACCAAACATTAAACTACTCTCTGCGGATGAAATGGCAATATCAGCCAGTTGATCAGCGGTTGGATTCGGATTAACTGCACAATCTCCAAAAATAGAAACCCTTTCCGGCAAACACATGAAGAAAATAGAAGACACGATTGAAACGCCTGGTTTTGTTTTGATAAATTGTAATGCAGGCCGTATGGTATGCTGGGTGGTATGTATGGCTCCTGAAACCATGCCGTCTGCCTCGCCCAAATAAACCATCATTGTGCCAAAATAGGATACATCCTGCATAAGGTCCCTGGCCATTTCCTGGTTTACATTTTTGTTTTTTCTTAATTCAAACAGTTTATCTACATAGATATCATATTTGTCGGAAGCCTTTGGATCAACAATTTGTATATCATTCATGTCGGGATTCAACCCGAGTCTTTTAAAAGATGCAGTAACTTCGGAAGGATCACCCAGAATTGTGAGCTGAACAACCTGCTGACTTACTAGCCTTGCAGCCGCTTTTAATATACGATCATCATTTCCTTCAGGCAGTACAATATGCTTCTTCTGGTTTTTTGCCCACTTTACAAGCTGGTACTGAAACATGTGAGGCGTAATGCCGCGTGGCTGAAAAGTGATGATCCTTTCATCCAGGGCTAATACGTCGACATATTTTTCAAAAATATCAATCGCAAGACCAATCTTCATTTTGTTATCAGCAGTAATTCTTGAATGAATGGCACCAATCGCAGTGGTCGTTTCAAACGTTCCTTTTTCAACAGACATGATAGGAATCACTGTTTGTAAACCCTGGATCAAACGCATGACAGGTTCGTCAGGAATTGTACCGGCTGTTAATACTATGCCTGCTACTTTCGGATAATTGGCTGAGAGATTAGCCTGAATGGCTCCGATAATAATATCACCCCGGTCACCAGGTGTAACGATCAGTACGTTTTCCTTTATATGGTTTAAAAAATTTGGCAGCATCATAGCGCCCGTCACAAAGTTATCAGCCTGATTGGCAAGTGCATCTTCACCAAACAGTAACTTTGCCTGTAGCGCATCACAGATCTCTTTCATGGTTGGGCTCTGAAGATCCTTGTTCCAGGGGATAACAGATAGCATGATACTTTCGTGGATCTGCATTTTCAGCAATTCCTTGATGTCATTTTCCTGTTCAGGTTTTACCCGGTTAACTATCACACCGACGACCTGCACTTCCCGCGTTTCGAAATTATGCAGGATATTCAGCACAGCACTTACAACCTGTGAAGTGGATTTGTTCTCTCCTCCTACAACTGCCAGAACCGGTGCGCCTAAATTTTTAGCAATGGCTGCATTGGATTCAAATTCAAAAGCAATCCCTTCTCCCAGAAAATCACTGCCCTCAATCACTGTAAAATCGTAATTGTCTTCAAGTTTTTTATACTTACTGATAATAGTATCGATCATTTCGCCCTGATTTTCAGCTTCGGTAAACTGTAAAACCTGCGGACGACTAAAAGCATAAGTATCCTCATAAGGAATAGAGAGGGAAAAATAATCCAGAATGGCCTCAATATGCCGTTCTTTTTTTCCAGGAGCCTGCTCAGAAATTATGGGCTTAAAATATCCGATTTTCTCTGTTTTACCAAGAAGCATATTGACCAGCCCGAGTGCAATAACAGATTTGCCTGTAAATGGCTCAGCCGATGCGATAAAAATTGATTTAGTCATCCTGTAATGTGGTTAATGGAGGTTTTCAGCAATTGTTAAATAATAATATTATGCCATGATCAATTGAATTTCTTCCATTGCATAGTTTCAAGTTTCCAGGCAGATTGTACGAAGGTAATGGAATCGAAGTGGAATAAATTGAGATAGAATTGATAGCCTCCTATCCCTGAATGTGCTGACTTAAATCTGATTTCAGTTATTCAGTTTTTTTTAAAGCCTGAAAGCACAAAAATCCGCTAAGCAAATATGATTTACTCAGCGGATTTTTGTGCTTTAATTCCAAAGGACTCTGCAACCTCTTTATTCTACCATCAGCAACTTCAGCACTTCCTTATGTGCCTTCGATTCAATTTTCAATAGATAAAGGCCTGCCGGCAATCGTGTTGCCGAAACATCTACCTCAACAGTAGATGCAGTTCCTTCAGGTTTTTTCCTCAAAAGCAAGAGTTGCCCTGTCTTGTTGACGAGGCTCAGATCCACCTCACCTTTGTGACGGTTGGAAACATTTACAGAGAAGTGTTTTCCATTAACCGGATTCGGGTAAATACCAGAAGCATCCTGATCAGTTTCTATTGAAATCATATCGTCTTCTGCCCCAATCCTTGCAGCAGGCGGTGCCACGTTCCGTATGACCAGTTGCGGCCGGTTAGCCCCATTCTCACGGCTATTGAAGGTCAGCTGCGTATTCTGGTTTCCTGGATTGGTCACAAAAAAGCTTGCCGTTTTATCTCCGGCCAGTTGCGATTGCACAAAGGCTGTAACGTCAATTTCATAATATTTGGCTGTACCATTCACATTCACTGAGCCTAATGAGCTACCGGAGGCTGTTGGTGCATTCGACCAGTTAATACCCGTTTCCGTCCAGGCATCGTTGGTAATGCCATAAGCAGACAAGCCGATATTCGTATTGCCCTGTATATTGGAACCATACAGCCTCAGTTTGGCCGAACCTACATTATCCACTCCTGCAAGCGGGAATTTCAGGTAAGTATTCCGCTGATAGCTGGGCAAACTGCCTGTTTTTATTTCGAGTGAGGTTTCGGTTCCATAGTTCGTATTATCATTGGGCGTATTACGGACATACGCATCGGCAAGCGGGCCGATAATTACTGCCGGAGTCGGCACTATCTCAATGGCGGCAATGATTGGTTTATCCGATGCGCCGGAAAGAAAACTGATATTCAGGGTGCCGTCCGTAATGTTCACGGTAAATATTTCCGTCCTGGCGCGCATGGCACCGCCCGCAGCTGTAAAAATATCATAATTAGTCAGTTTCCTGCTGCCTTCGATATCTACATGGAAACGTCGTTTTCCCGATCCTGCTGAGCCGCCCCGGCTGGGTACACCCCAGTATATTTCAGCAAAATGCAGCACGACATTCATTGGCCCGTTGGTTACGGGGATGCTGTAATTAAAGTTTGTACCAAACCGCTGATCTTTGTAAAGCTGGTCATCCGTTGTGTTGACAATATCTCCGCCGGCTGCATTGGAAATTTGCGTCGTGCCACTGAAATATTGGTCGGCAATAAAAGTACGGCTGCCTGGAAGCTGCAAAAGAAGCACCTCCTGAATTGATACGCAGGGCAGCTGGTGCCGGCTGGTATTTGTATAGTTCAGCACCAAGCGGACCCGCACTTGCCGATATCAGCAATGTTCCGTTCACATCGGCCAGATCGTAAAAACGGGTACTGCCGTTCGGGGTAAGGTCATAGACCATATAGGTGCCATCGCTGGTGCCATCACTTCGCCACAGTTCTGTACCAGTTGCTGCATCATAAGGTGTAAAGTAAATGACATCACCAATTGCAGCCGTGTGGTCGATCGTAAAATCATTGGCAAACTGGCCGATCTGTTTCACGATGTTTGTTCCCGAAGGTGTACCATCACTTACCCAAAGCTGATCTCCTATCTCATCGTCGTAGGGTACAAAAAAGAATTTGCCTCCTGCTTCGGTTTTTTGACGAATAAAAGGATCCTCGGTGTAGTGTAAATCGAAATCGCCCAGCTGAATAGTTCCGGCCGCAGTACCATCTGTTCGCCATAAAAGCTCCCTGCCTGCGCTAGTTCCAAGTACATTAAAATAGAGCAGGTTTCCCGCTTTGAAGAGCCCCGAAATTGTAAGACCGGAATCACCGGGAAACAGATTTGTGATCACTGTCGTGCCAGCTGAAGTGCCATCGCTTCTTACCAACACCTGACCAGAACTTTCGTAATTGCCTAAGACATAATAGAGGTAATTGTTAAGGATAACGGGCGGTCCGGACGCTCCTCCGCTACTTGCAACGTCTTTGACAAGCGTCGTTCCCGCAGCCGTACCGTTACTTTTCCAGAGATCATAACTGTTGACTCCATCCCATGCGAGAAAGTAAATCTGACCATTAAATGCTATCGCAGCCAGGTTGCCTGTATTCGGAAAAGTAGTTATCAGCACAGTACCAGCCGATGTGCCATCGCTTTTCCAGAGCTGAAGAGTTTGTGAAGAGGTTGCAATGCCAAAGAAAAGTGTTCCATTTAATGCTATCAGTCCGGTGATCCGGTCGCTTGATACTGATACTACATCTTTAACCAGCACCGTGCCAGCCGAAGTGCCATTGCTTTTCCAGATTTCCTGTGCATTGGCCACAAAAAAAAGTGTCCCGTTTACATTGGTCAGCTGGTCAGGATTTGAGCTGCCGGATCCCGGCAGGATATCCTTTACCAGTACAGTTCCGGCATTTGTGTTGTCGGTTTTCCATAGTTCGCGGCCATTGATACCATTATCAGCCGTAAAATAACCGGTACCGTTCAAATCAAACATTTTCTGAGGCTGTGAACCTGGCCCTGTCAATGGAGAAACAGCTATGGTGCTTGCCGGGGTCAGATTGGTCTTATACAAACGCGTCACAATGGTTTCCGTACCGCTAAAAAATACAGTCCCACCGGCATTGACAAGCTGAGTGCTGTAAAAATTAGCAATGACCTGGGTTCCCCCGCTCGTTCCGTCACTCTTCCACAGCTTTGGGCCCGACGAATTGTTTCCGGTAAATACAACCTGGTTGCCCACAACAGTAACTTCCCGTACATTGCCATCACCTCCTGAAAATACATCTGTCACGAGCACGGTACCGGCAGCAGTTCCGTTACTTTTCCACAACTCGCGTCCATTATTAGCAGCAGTTACAGCAGAAAAATACAAGGTGCCATTTGCATTAGATAAGTATGCAGGAAAGGAAGATATATTGGTGCCGGGATTAATATCTTTAACCAGAACTGTTCCGGCGGCTGTACCATTGGATTTCCAAAGTTCTGCCCCTGTTGTGCCGTCCTGCGCCGAGAAATATATATTAGTCCCGACAACTATGGGGTCATCCAGAAAAGTAAAAGTTTTAATTGCTGTAATTATAGCCCCGTCAGTTCTCTTTAAAACATTATTTTCGGAAAAATACATGTAACCATTAAATGCTACCGGCCTGAAACGATCGCCAAAAGCAGGGCCGGGAACTGTACCTCCTGCTGTTCCATCGCTTTTCCAGAGTTGGAAGTTTTCCTGTCCGCTGTAACGTACACCGGACAGGAAGTAAAGTGTGCCATTGAAATTGAAGAAATCAAATGCTCCTGTTGCACCAAGTATATTATTTGAAATTTCTTTAACCAGAACAGTGCCCGCCACCGTACCATCCGTTTTCCAAAGCTGATGGCTGCCGCTGGAACTGATGACAGAAAAATAAATGGAATTGTTAATCGCAAGTATATTATTCTCACCAAATGCAATGCTTGTTGTTTTTAAAGGAAAAGTCCCCTCTTTGGTACCATCACTCCTGAACAGCCATATTTGATTGTTGTAGAGTACATTATAAAAAGCAAGACCATTGGCAGCCCTCAGGGATGTTGGTGGTACCTCAGGGTCATTAAAAATGTCGGTCAGCATGAATGTCCCTGCCGCAGTCCCGTCGCTCTTCCAGAGCTGGGTTCCATGAATACCATCGTTACCGAGAAAAAAAGAATATTCCCGCTTGCAGCTGTTTCCAGAATTGTAACGCCGGTACCGGTTCCGGTCACATTAATATCCCTGACCAGGTCAATGGTCTGTGCTTTCAAAATGTGTGACATCATCAGTGATAATGCCAGCCACAGCAAATGTTTTTTCATACACGTTGATCGTTAAAATATTTATTGATTATTTACAACAAAACCATTAAATATACCTATTTAAATAAAAAATAGACTATATATGAATAAGATTATAACTGAAAAATCAGGGATTCCGAGCCTTTATTTATTAACCGTAACTTTAAATGATAAAAGTCCTGATTACCAGGACTTTTATTCTAGTGCTTCTTAAAGATATTGCTATTCTGAGACCAGTAATTTTAGTACTTCTTTGTGTGCCATAGATTCAATCTTAAATAAATAGGCGCCGGCTGGTAATTGTGATCCTGAAACGTCCATTTCAACAACCGGTATTGCATTGGCTGTTATATTCCGGATAAGCAGGGACGCTCCTGTTTTGTTGATCAAACTTAATGTTATATCGCCTTTGTGCCGTTCAGAAACTTTGACCGAAAAGTGTTTTCCGGTAACCGGATTGGGATAAATTCCAGAAACTTCCGGCTCATTTTCAGCTATCACAAAATCTGCTTCTTCCCCCATTCTCGCAGTCGGCGATGACAAAGACCGGATGATAAGCTGCGGCCGGTTGGCTTTACTCTCACGGCTGTTGAATATCAGCCGGGCGTTCTGATTGTCCGGGTTGGTCAGAACAAGACTTGCGACCTTGTCACCTGCCAGCTCAGATTTTATAAAGGGCGTTACATCAATCTCGTAATATTCGGCGCTGCCGTTTACATTCACTGAGCCCAGTGCACTTCCTGAGAAAACAGGTGCGTTATTCCACGTAATGTCCGTTTCTATCCACGAATCATCACTGACACCATAAGCTGCAACGCTGGTATTTTCCCCGCTCTGCACATTGGAACCGTACAGGCGGAGTTTCGCCGAACTGACCTCGCTGATTCCATTAAGCGGGAATTTCAGATAGGTATTCCGCTGATAGGCAGGCAGGCTTCCGGCTTTTATCTGTAGTGTTTCGGCTGTTCCATAACTGGTATTGTCATTGGGTTTGTTGCGTACAAATGCATCTGCAAGCGGGCCAAGATCCACCTGCACCGGTAATACTTCAATGGCGGCAATCATGGGCTGATCGGCTGTACCTGCAAGAAAATCAATGTTCAGGATGCCGTCCGTGACGTTGACCATAAAGCTTTCCGTTTGGGCACGCATCGCACCGCCCGCAGCACTGAAAATGTCATAATTTTTTAATTTCCTGCTGCCTTCAATATCGACATGAAAGCGTCGTTTTCCTGTTCCGTTTGATCCGCCCCGGCCTGGAACACCCCAGTAGATCTCGGCAAAATGCAGTACGACCTGCATCGGCCCGTTGCTGACAGGAAGGTTGTAGCTGAATGCCGGACCCGTGCGCTGTTCCTTGAAGAGCTGGTCATCTGTTGTGTTCAAAATATCCCCGCCTGCGGCATTAGAGATCCGGGTAGCTCCGCTGAAATACTGGTCTGTGCTGAACGGACGGTTACCTGAGGCGGCAAAGGCAGCACCGCCGGAATTGATACGCAGCGCTGTCATAGCTGGCTGGTATCTGTAGAGTTCAGCACCAATTTTGCCTGCATCCGCAGAGATCAGCAGCGTACCTCCCACATTGGCCAGATCAAAAAAGCGGGTACCGCTTCTGCCCGAAGTAAGGTCATAAACCAGATAAGTGCCTTCACTTGTGCCGTCGCTTCTCCACAATTCTGTTCCGGTTGCCGGATGATTGGGTGTAAAGTAAAAAACGTTTCCCACGGCAGCTGAATGGCTGATGGTTATTTTATCCATTCCGCTGCCAATCCTTTTCACCATGTGCGTTCCGGAAGGTGTGCCGTCACTTACCCATAGCTGTTCGCCTGTCTCATCGTCGTAGGGTACAAAAAACAATTTTCCACCAACGTTTGTTTTGTGACGGATGTTAGGAAGATTGCCCACAAAATCAAAATCGGCTAGCCGGAAAGTTCCTGCTTCCGTACCGTCCGTTCTCCATAATAACTCCTTTTCCTGACTGGAACTGAAAACATCGAAATAGACCAGGTTACCAGCTGTGAATAGATCTGAAGTATAAATAAATTCATCATCCGGATACCGAGTTTTGATGACATTGGTACCTTTGGCAGTCCCATCGCTTTTAACCAGCAACTGTGTCGAGTTTTCGTCGGGACTTCCGAGAATATAATAAATATTATTGTTCAAAATTAGCGGTGAACCGATAGCTCCTCCTCTCTCGGAGATATCTTTAACCAGTGACGTTCCAGCCGCTGTTCCATTGCTTTTCCACAATTCATAACTGTTTATCCCGTCCCAGGCAAGAAAATATAACAATCCGTTTAATACAACCGATTTAATGCAGTCCGGCAAATTGGTTTTTGAAAAGGTTTTGATGTGCACAGTTCCGGCCGATGTCCCGTCGCTCTTCCATAGCTCGAGTTTTTCAGCACCCGCATTATATACAAAAAAGAAGAGTGTATTGCCCAATCCGATCAGGCCGGTGGTCTTATGATAGGGATGCATTTGTACCATATTTTTAACCAGTACCGTGCCTTCCGGGGTACCGTTGCTTTTCCATATCATCCCGTCATTGGAAACAAAATACAATGTTCCGTTTACATTGGTAAATTGTTCTGGGTACAGCGAAAATGTACCTATCAGAAAATCCTTTATGAGTACTGTACCGCCGGTTGACTTATCAGTCTTCCAGAGCTCACGTGTATTGGTCCCGTCATTGGCTGCAAAATAACCGGTGCCGTCCAGGTCAAATATATCGTGTGGCTCCGAACCCGGACCTGACCAAGGTGAGACAGGCACTGTACCTTCCGGGGTCAGATTGCTTTTAAAGACCCGCCTTATAGTAGGTTCAAATTGTCTGAAAAACAAAGTGCCGCCGACATTGATCAGCAGGTTGCCAAAGAAATCAGCCAGGACCTTCGTGCCGGCATTGGTGCCGTCTGTTACCCAGATTTTTGATGCATCCAGCGGGTCCCTTCCACTGAAAGCGACCTGGTTGCCTACTGCAATAACTTCATTCACGTTCCAGGCACTGGGTATTATCATTTCCGTACCGGCAGTGGTTCCGTTACTTTTCCAGAGTCTGTAACCCGAAGTATCACCAGCCATACCAGAAAGGGCAGCGAAAAATAAAGTCCCGTTTACATTAATCAGGTTATGTGGCATGGAGAAGGCGTTGGTGCCCGGATTAATATCTTTCACCAGAACAGTTCCGGCAGTTGTACCGTTGGATTTCCAAAGCTCGGTACCTGTAGTACCATCCTGAGCTGAGAAATATAAAGTTGCACCGACCACTACGGGGTCACCTGCATAAGAAAAGCTTTTGATGGTAGTGACCGTGTTGCCATCAGTACGCTTTAAAGAATTATTTTCAGAAAAGTACATATACCCGTTTACTGATGCCGGCCTGAAACGGCCGAGCATAGCTGGTCCGGGAACGGTGCCTGCCGTTGTTCCATCACTTTTCCACAGCTGGTAATCTGTACTTCCATTTTCATTTCCCACACCTATAAGAAAATACAGGATACTGTTGAAATTAAAGAGGTCAAGCGGACCAACTGAATTGCTTCCTGTGGGCACCACTTCTTTGACCATGGTTGTCCCGGCCACTGTTCCGTCCGTTTTCCAGAGCTGCCTGCTGCCGTCCGGACCGGCATTGGAAAAATATACACTGCCATTGGCCTCAAGGACTGAATGACCATCAGGCAGACCAAATGGCAACTCGACAAGAGGAAAAGTGCCAGCAGTAGTCCCGTCACTTCTAAACAGCCAAAAACGTTTATTGTATTGAAACTGGCAAAAGGCAAGTCCATTAGCGGTAAACAGCCCTTGAGGCGGATAACTTAAATCATAAGATATATCTGTTAACATTCTTGTACCCCCTAAAGTCCCATCGCTCCTCCAAAGCTGTCTTTCGTGGGCAGAATCGCTGCCTAGAAAAAAGAGCATGTTACCGGCAGCAGCTCTTTCTCCCATAATTACGCCAGTACCCGGCCCGGTCACATTGATATCCTTAACCAGGTCAATGGTTTGTGCTTTTAAAATGTGAGGCATGATCATCAACGAAAATGCCAGCCACAGCAGATGTCTTTTCATAAGCGTTGATCGTTAAGTCAATATTGTTTATTTACTATTTTAACATTAAAAATACATACTTTTTAAAAAAATGGAATATGTAATTGTCGGGAAAAAAGGTAATGGAAAGAATTTTTGACCTTAAATATGTGCATCAAATGAGTTATCCTAATTGACTTACTGCTTTATTAAGGCCATGATGCAATCTGGCCTATTTTTATAGTTATCTCGAAACATCAAAAATATTCAGAATTAAATGTGTCAACTTACTTAAATAAAGTGACACCCAATTTTGGTTCTGTATCAGATAATAATACGATTTGCACTTTTAATATTAATATACCGCAAAATCACACCGAATTTTACAATTGGTACGTCATCCCGTTGGTAATTACTGAATATACAATTTACTTTGTCTATAAGTTAAATAGATTATATAGTCTATGAGATTTAATATTCAGGTAACCACCAAACTTTTTAACGTTATGAAATTAGCCGCTATTATTTCGATCCGAACGAGTCCTCTTCTGTTGTTTCCGCTTCATTCTTCCCATTCAGGTTTTTACTGTTGTTAAAATACAGCTTTCCTTTTTATTGATCTAAAACCTTTGCTTTGATCTTTCACAGGTACAACTCAAAACCATAATTAATGAGGTTCCGCAGGTTTGCCTGAGTGAAAAATTTCATCCGGTTTTTATTTAAAACCATACCTATTAATTTTAATCCAAGTCAAAAACATGTTAAAAAATTTATCCAGGTCAATCCCGAATTTACGGGAATGGGTTTTCCTGTCCGGCTTCATTTTTCTTAGCTTACAAGCTTATTCCCAAAATGTTACGGTAAAGGGAACAGTCACATCAGCAACCGATAAAACCGGTTTGCCAGGTGTTAATATCGTTGTAAAAAACACAGTTACCGGCACATCTACAGACGCTGACGGAAAATATGAATTGAGTATTCCGTCCGATGCAGTTCTTGTTTTCTCCGGTATCGGGTACGTTACCCAGGAATCTCCGCTGAAAGGCAGAACGATTGTTGACGTCCGGCTTGAAGCCGACACAAAACAGCTGGACGAACTGGTTGTAGTTGGTTATGGCACTCAAAAAAGGAACAGTCTTACGAATTCCGTATCTACCATCACGGGTGAAGACGTAGCCCGCAGGCCTGTTTCCAATATCCAGCAATCCTTTCAGGGATTAATGCCTGGTGTTGCGGTGACAGACCTGGGTGGATCGCCCGGAAAGTCGAATGCAACGATCCGAGTGCGTGGCATTACTACTTTCAATATAAACGGAAGCAGTACAAGCGGTTATGATCTTGGGAAAAATGATGCACTTATTATCGTTGATGGCATTGAACAACAATTAAGCGATATTAATCCGGACGATATTGAATCCGTTTCTGTTTTAAAAGATGCTGCTTCCACCGCCATTTATGGTTCACGGGCAACAAACGGGGTCGTTCTGATAACCACAAAAAGAGCGAAAGGAAGTAAAGTCCAGGTGGATTATCATGGCTATTACGCAATCCAGAAATCGAATAACGTGCCTAAAATGATGGGGCTGGAAGCTTATATGCGCGAACAGGTTGCTGCGTACACCAATGCAGGTGCAGCAATTCCCGCGCGTTTCACGGAAGAGTCCATACAGGCTTATGTCAATGCAACAGACCGCGAGAAATATCCGATGCCAAATACCTGGTTTGAAACTTTATTACGTTCTGCACCACAGCAAAATCACAGTTTATCCATTGCCGGCGGTGGCGAAGTGTTACGTACCCGCCTCAGTATCCGCTATCAGGACCAAAATGGCGTAATCAAGAATTTCGGTAACAAAATCGGCGAATTCAGGCTAAATACAGATTATGACGTTTCTAAAAAAATTCGTGTGAGTGCCGATATTAATTATCGTTATAACAGTACAGAAAGCCCAACTACCAATCCGGATGCGCCGCTGAACAATTTCTTCCACGGATCACTCTGGGCGGTTCCCAAGTATGCCGACGGAACTTACGGCCTGAGTACGCAGGGAAATAACCCTTTGATGTTTCTGGAAATAGGCGGACAATCTTTACAAAAAATGGACTACCTCGCAGGTTTTGTAAAAGCAGATTTTGAGATTGCAACCGGATTAACTTTCTCCACGCAAATCGCCGGTCGCGGGCTTTTTACACAACAAAAAAACTACACAAATTCTTACGTCAATACAGATAAGAACACGAATATTACCAAAACTATTGCAAACAACAGTCTGACCGAGGTCCGTAATAACCTACGTGAGTATACGATCAACAATCTGCTGACTTATGAAAAAAGTTTTGGCAGCCATAATCTGAAAGCGCTCGTTGGTTATTCCCAGATCGGCAATACGCAAACATTTTTATCGGCTTACCGCGAGCGTTTTTACAACAATGATATCGGTTCAATTGGCCAGGGAGCTAACGACGGCACAAAAACAAATTCCGGGCGGGACGCAGTTTACGGCCTGAGATCCTTTTTTGGCAGGGTAAATTATGATTACAACGGAAAATATCTGGTTGAGGTAAACGGCCGTTATGACGGTTCTTCCAAATTCACTGGTGCAAAACAATACAGCTTTTTTCCTTCTTTCTCTGCTGGATGGAGAATCTCAAAAGAAAATTTCTGGCAGGGACTTGAAAATACGGTAAACGATTTGAAGTTCAGAGGCTCCTGGGGTATAACCGGAAATCAATCGGTTGATCTGTACAGTTATTATGCTGCACTGACTGCCAATGGTTATAGCTTCGGCGGATCGCCGGTGCAGGGTTATCTCCAGAATACACTGGCAAATACGAACCTGGGATGGGAATCAACAACACAGCTGGATTTAGGCCTGGATGCATCTTTTCTTGGTAAAAAACTAAACCTGACTGTCGATTATTACAACAAACAAACCGATGATATTTTGCTGAACCTGGATATTCCGGCAACAATTGGTTTAACTGCACCACCGCAAAATGCAGGTTCTGTTCAGAATAAAGGCTGGGAATTCAGTCTGAATTACCGCGGTACGCCGGGTGCCTCAGGTTTCAGGTATAACGTGGGTGGTAATTTAAGCATCAACCAAAACATGGTAACGGATTTGAAAGGAACGGGACCTTATATCACCGGTTCGGATATTGATCCGCGATATATTATTAAAAAAGGATTGCCTATCAATACACTATGGGGTTATAAAACAGACGGATTGTTCCAGTCGCAGCAGGAAATTACGGAATACAAAGCGACTTACGCTGCTAATACAAAACCAGGAGATGTTAAGTATGTGGACCTGAACAATGATGGGAAAATTGATGCAAATGACATGACAGCCATTGGAAATTCTTTTCCAAAATACACTTATGGTTTTAACGCGGATTTTTCCTACAGGAATTTTGACCTGAATATTCTTTTCCAGGGTGCAGCAAAAGTGGATTCACGCCTGGCTGGGGCTTTGGCAGAAATGGGAAATCAGGAAGGTTTTACGCACGAAATTTATACCAATAATTACTGGACTCCTGAGAACACCGATGCCCGTTTTCCACGCCCGGTCAAATACGATTTGAGAAATGTGGCTACTTCGGATCGTCTGATCCTGAACGGTTCTTACCTGCGGCTGAAAAATGTGCAGCTTGCTTATAATGTACCGACACTTCTGACTCAGAAAATACATTTGAGCAGAGTCAGGGTTTATATTTCAGCGACCAACATCTTCACGATCTCAAAACTGAATGAGTGGAACCTGGATCCGGAAGCACCTTCCGGACGTGCCGTATATTATCCTCAAACTGCCTTGTACACAGCCGGTTTGAATCTGCAATTCTGATCATCATTAACACTATTGACCTGAAAATCATGAAAATGAATACATTAAAATATATAACACTGTCGCTTGCAATCTCATCAGGCTTACTGATTTCCTGCGATAATGACCTTTTAGAAACTGTGCCGAACGACAGATTAAACGTGGATATGTTCTGGAAAACAGAGCAGGATGCAAAATTGGCGGTGAATGGATTATACACGGATCTGGACAGTACAAATATTATTACCTGGGATGCACTAACGGACATTGCGCACACCAACCAGAATTTTGATGTACAGGCGTATGTTGAACTCGGAACTTACGACGGGACAAGTTCGAAAATATACGGTGAATGGAAACGCGCATACAGAGGAATCCGTGCGACCTCCTATTTCCTTGAAAACGTAGACAAAATCCCTTCAACGAATACAGCCCTTATCAACCAGCTCAAAGGTGAAGCGAAAGTTTTACGCGCCTATCAATATATTAAACTCGCTGGATTTTATGGCGATGTTCCGCTGGTAACTTCTTCCATCACAATCGATGAAGGAAGGGCTTTGGTAAAAACACCGGTTGCAGAAATCTGGGATTTTATTGACACAGAACTGAACGAAGCAGCCTCACTTTTGCCCGCAACTTACACCGCAGCAGATAAAGGCAGAGTGACGCAGGGAACCGCACTGGGACTGGCGGCAAGAGCCAGTCTGTATGCAGGCCGTTACCAGAAAGCGGCAGAAACAGCTGACAAAGTCATAAAGTCAGGGATATACGGTTTATATGAATCTTATGAAAAACTGTTCAGTTATGCAGCTGAAAATAATAAGGAAGTATTATTTGACAGGCAATTTATTAAGGACAATTATCCCATCAACGTTTTTCCACTTTTGGCACCTTACAGCCAGAAAAACAGCCAGAGCAGTTACGTTCCTACCAAAGCGCTCGTTGACATGTACGAAACACTGGACGGCAAACTGATTACGGATGCTGCCAGCGGTTATAATCCGGCAACACCTTACGTTAATAGGGATTCCAGGTTGAAATATTCTGTTTTCCTTCAGGGCGATATTTTACCAAGCGGAATTACATTCCAGCCACAGCCGACCAGTGGAACGGCCGATGCTATCGGAAGTACTTACATTGCCTCTACAACCGGATTTAATATCAAAAAATACATTATTGCCGAGGATTATGCCAATCCGGCAAATAGTGGTATCAACATTATTTTGCTTCGATACGCTGAAATTTTACTGACATATGCTGAAGCCAAAATTGAATTGGGCCAGGTTGATGCAAGCGTGCTGGCTGCAATAAATCTGGTAAGAAATGGTAGAAGTGACGTAAAACAACCTTCTGTAACCAGTATGTCACAAGCAGAGCTCAGAACAATTGTCCGCAGGGAAAGAACCGTTGAACTGGCATTTGAAGGGCAGCATTTGTTTGATATCCGTCGCTGGAAAACGGCTGAAAAAGTAATTCCGGGACCTGTTTACGGTATTACCTATAAGGATGCTTCGGGTGCACTTAAAACCGTTGAGGTAATTGCAGTGAACAAAACATTCGATGTGAGCCGCCATTATTTATGGCCTGTTCCTCAAAAAGAAAGAGATTTAAATCCATCATTAACGCAAAATCCAGGTTGGTAACATGTTGATTATAAAAAAAATAAGGTTCGTAATTTTATCCGTTTTTGTTTTGGGCTTTGCTGTTTTTATGGCAGCATTGGCTCCTAAACCCATATCCAAAACGCCCAATATTGTTTTGTTTTTTATTGATGATATGGGCTATGGCGATTTGTCGGTAACAGGTGCATTGGGTTACAAAACGCCGAACATAGACAAACTTGCAGCAGAAGGAACACGTTTCACCAATTTTATGGCAGCTCAGGCTGTATGCAGCGCTTCCCGCGTCGCACTGCTCACCGGCTGTTATCCAAACCGCCTAGGTGTAGCCGGGGCATTCGGGCCAAATCAGGGGCTTGGACTTGATCCGAAAGAGGAAACCATTGCAGAATTATTAAAAGCAAACGGTTATGCTACCGGCATATTTGGCAAGTGGCATTTGGGAAGTGATTCTATTTTTCTTCCTTTAAAACAGGGTTTCGATGAATATTATGGTGTTCCGTATTCTCACGATATGTGGCCGCTTCATCCCTGGCAGAAACAGGCAAAGTATCCTCCCCTATTCTGGATTGAGGGAAACAAACAGGTGAAAGAAATTAAAAACCTGGAAGATGCCAGCCTGATTACACCAACCGTTACGGAAAAGGCTGTTTCTTTTATTAAGAAAAATAAGAAAAAACCGTTTTTCCTGTATGTTCCTGAACCGATGCCGCACGTTCCGCTGGCGGCAAGTGCCAATTTTAAAGGAAAAAGTGAGCATGGTATTTTTGGTGATGTTCTGATGGAACTGGACTGGTCAGTTGGACAAATTATGAAAGAGCTGAAAGACCAGGGACTGGACGACAATACGATTGTGATATTTACCAGCGACAATGGGCCCTGGCTGAATTATGGAGACCATGCGGGTTCATCCGGTGGGTTCCGTGAAGGAAAAGGGACTTCTTTTGAAGGAGGACAGCGCGTTCCTGCAATTATCAGGTGGCCGGGTGTGGTACCGGCCGGAAGGGTTTCGAACAAATTGTTATCCAATATTGATATCCTCCCGACGCTGGTGAAACTGACAGGTGCTAAATTGCCAAAAGAGAAAATTGACGGAATTGAATTTGTCGATCTGCTGAAAGGTGACGATACCAAAAAACCTCGTGAAAACTTTGTGTATTACTACCGGAAAAATAGCCTGGAAGCAGTTCGTAAGGACAACTGGAAACTCATTTTTGCACATCCGGGACGTATTTATGAAGGTTCATTACCTGGAAAAGATGGCCAGCCAGGCCCTACATCTGAAAATAACGCCATACCGGCTGCACTCTATAATCTTGGTCGTGACCCTGGTGAGCGATATGATGTGTATTCTCAAAATCCGCAGATCGTAGCTGAACTTGAAAAAATAGCAGAAGAAGCCCGTGAAGATATGGGTGACGAATTGCAGCAACGTACCGGAAAAAATGTTCGGCCCGGCAGAAAATTTGGAAATAATTAAGTGGTTTTTGTAAAATAAAAAAGGAAATTTTTCAGAGTTTGAATTGAAGGAAGTCAGGTTTATGTGAACTGGTTTGTATCACGCCCGCATAAACCTGACTTCCTTTTTCTTCCTGAATGTTTTTATAATCTGTTTTAAATGTTTTCGAAATTACATTAAAAATAAAGTTGCTATTGATACCAGCACAAGGGACAGCAATGCAGAAATAACTACAATGAGCGCAGGCTTCTCCTGTTCAGAGCCCAGGAAGGAAGCAAAAACTGTTACATTGGTAGCTACTGGGAAAAGTGAAACAAGAAAAAGCATTTTATAATCATCTGTTTCCAGGCTGTTAAAAACAGTATATTCTGCAAAAATCAACACGCCAATAATTGCCATGGCTGCAATTGTCCTGACACCAATTAATTTTAAGTAATAAGGTATTTTAACTTCTTTCAGACTGATATCGGCTAATTGAAAACCAACGATAATCATACCTGCACAGGATACAGTCAGACTAACCACTTTCAGAATTCCACCCAGTTCCTCAAGTGATTGCATACCTAAAGATTTACAAACAATCCCTGCAACAAATACGTAAAGGAAAGGGATTTTAATTACCTCTTTTAACGCTCCACTGGTCTCCAGCTTCGACTTCGCTACCTGGAAATAGCCGATCGTATCTCCGTAAAGCGCAGAGCCCAGATAGATACAGATCAGCGTGCTTACTTTTTCTTCACCAAAAAGCGCAGTTACAGTTGGTATTCCAAAAAATGCGATATTAAAAAATGAAAATGAGGCCCTGAGAAGCAAAGGATCAAAGTCGGATGCAAGCTGTTTTTGTGCCAAATTAGCCACCGGAACCATTGCCAAAGCCAGGATCAGTGTAAATACCGGCAATACATACAGCTTCCCGGCTTCTGCATCCAGCATGTTAAAGAATACAAGAACAGGCAGCAGGAACTTTATAAGTGGCATGCTGATGTATTCAGGTTTGATATTAAACCTTTTCTTCAAAAAATACCCGGCAGGTATAAATGCCAATACAGGGAGAAGTTCACTATATAATTTAAACAATATCTTCACCCGTGATACTATCGATTAAATGATGACAGAGGTTGCCAATCGTTTTTACATTATACCAGACCGCGTTCACATCCAGCAGAAGTCCGTTGGCAAGGTGGCCGAGAGCATAAAAATTTGGGACTGATTTACCATTCCGGATTATCTGCATGGTTTGGGTATTAATTTTTATTCCGCCGGTTTCTTCCGATTCTATCAGGTTATTGGCAGCCAGATTCTGTACCAGGTCAGATTTCATTTCCTTAACTGCCGAAGCCGGACCGGTTGCATTGATGACGTAACTAACCTTATCCGATTTATTTTGGTAAGAGAGCGTGAATTTTTTCTCTTTCTCATAATAAGTAACATCTTTCAGGTCAGCTACAACTTTAAGCTGCCCGGAATCAAATAACTTTTCGATACGAACTGCGTTTACCATTGGCATACAATGACGGTTGACAGCCCAATAATTTCCCAGCCATTTCTTGAATTTAATCCTGCCCCGCTCATCGAGTAACTTCCACATTTGTGAACTGTCGTATCTTAAGGCATAAGGAATATTTATGAGTTCATCGCCACCATTTTTAGAAATAGCAATGTCCTCTTTCAAACGTTCCTGAGGGCTCATTGCTGTTCGCATAGCTTTTTTCCAGTCAATGCTTTTTCCTGCAAAATATTCTGCCTCTTTGATAAACAGCCTGAAAACCTCGCTCACGAACGGACTTCTCAGCTTTTCCCGCTGTATTTTATGGAGATTACTGATCGTCAGATATTTACATTCATAGGGTTTTGGCTTCTCCACCTGAACCCTTGGAAGAAGCCCGTCCAGGGAATAAAAGGTAATTCTACCAACGTGATCATTATCTGCCAGAGTCATTAAAGCATCAATGGCACTAAGGCTGGACCCAATAATGGCAACATCCTCTTTTTGTGGTACGTTTTCCAATATTTTTGAAGATGGCCAGGGAGAATCAAAGTAATTTTTAAACTTATCCAGTTCACTGTATACACTGGAAACGGGTGTTCCCAAAGATAAAACCAGGTAATTACAAACCTCTTTTTTACCATTTGAAAGCTGTATCTCATAACCATTTTCTGACTCTGTTACACCTTTCGCACTGGCATGGATTACTTTTAGCTTCATTCCTTCCCTAGTTGCGAGTTCAAAATAAAACTCAAACTGTTCCTTAAGGTAATCGCCATAAAGCCGTCGGGTAGTAAAAGCCTCATCCTGTCCCTGGTTATCTACCACTTCCTGCCCGATGCGTTCGTTATGTTTTTTGAGCCAATCACTAAAATGCTCCGGTTCTGTGAAATGGATTCCCATCAGCTGGGCCTGGGTATTAAGAATATGTCCGGGTTGTTGGGTACCAAAGGCGAGCCCTTTCCCTACTTCCTCGTTTTCTTCAATGATGGTTATGGAGACATTTTTATGCAAACCTGCGATACGCAATTGCAGAAAGAGTTCGATAAATAAGGAAATCCCGCAGGCACCTCCACCGATAATTGTAAGGTTTAAAGAATTCACACTGTTAAATTTTCAGAACGATTGATTTAGCTGGTATCCGTCCTTAAAACAATCGTGCTAATTTCTGTTCTCTTAAAATTTCTTCTATTGAAACAAATATTCAATCCTGTTTTCCAGCAGGCAAATATGTGATCAATCTGTATTGATTCAAGTTGGAGCAGACATTGGCTACAATACAAAATACCAACGCCAACAAATATTTCAGGGCTTTACAAATCCATTAGAAAGTTGCAGGCGTATATAATTTGATAAGCGAGCTGCCATATTAACTATTTAATAATAGTCTGTTTAACTTTTTGCGACAATTTATTTTCATATTTTGTAGTATATATTCAAAATAATTGTAAATTTAATTTACACATTTTTTTTACAAATTTCATTCAATGAGCGAACTACTTAATTCAGCGAGTATATCGAATCTGGAAGCCCACAGATTAATTGAAAAAATTACCATTACCGGCAGAGACAACCGCTATGATCTCCGTGAATTAGAAGTTGACCTGGACAGCTTCGGCAATGTATTACTGATCAGCTCCGATCGTAAAAATATCCCTGATATGGGAATTACACCTTTTCAAATTTCCAGCCACCCCACTGCTGAGAATTGGGTAATTTATACCGAAAATCCAAAATTCATATTGAACCGGCTCATCCTCATGGGCTTTGCATTAAAAAAAAGAAAAGATGAAAGCCCGGCTATCGTCGAATTCAGCAAAAAATTCCCATTTGAAATTGGCTGAAATTTTTACTTATTTATTATAAAGGCGCTGTACTATTGTATCAATCGGTGATAATAAGTTTTATTTTAGACCTAATACCATTATTATCTCCTCTCTTATGATCACTTCAATTCAACTCATGTTAAAATAAGTTGCCTGTTAACACCTGTTTATAAAAACACGGAAAAGCCAACCGAATATTATGTTGCGCTGCTAAAACAGATCATCGTGTTTTTCTCCTGATTTCGTTGTTGTTAACGAGCCCTAGCTTAAAAAAAAATTTGCCCGGTTATTTTTATTATTAAATATTAATCAACAAAATTCGATAAATTTATTCTATCATAAGAATAGACTCGAAGGCAGCACCCTGTAAAAGACAACTGCCTTTTTGTAGCTTTTCTACGATAAGCCTCCGTATTTCACATCACTCCTATCTTTCCTGAATTTCTCCACAATTTTCAAACGTACAGAATGATGAAAACACTACCGGGATTGACGCTATTTTTGCTTTTTCTGCACTCAGCATCTGCTGGGCACAGGACTACACGCTTTTAAAAGATTTCAACTCAATCGCAGGAACCCAGGTCGGGCAATTTGTTGACATGAGTGGTTCTGCCTATTTCTTCGTGAATAACCAGGACGGCCGTGATTTATATAAAAGTGATGGTACTGCTGCAGGTACCAACTATGTCGCCCACATTAGTCCCAATAGAGATGAAGAACAAGGAAGAAGCTTTGAGCTGACTGCTGTTGATCAAACGCTGTTCTTTTTGGGAAACACAAACGACAGTGGCCGCGAACTGTGGAAAAGTGATGGAACAGAAGAAGGAACAATGCTTGTAAAGGATATTTCTCCCGGGCAAGCTAATTCGACGATCACCGATCTGATCAATGTAAACGGCACCCTGTATTTTTTTGTTGAAAAGTATCCCAGCATCGAGTTGTGGAAAAGCGATGGCACCGAAACGGGTACAGTAATGGTCAAATATTTCAGAAGACCAAGTTTTCCAACTCCGCTTGTATTTAAAGGCCAGATATATTTCTGGGCCATTAACGATACTGAGAATTATGAATTATGGAAAAGTAACGGAACTGCCGAAGGGACCGTTCTTGTAAAAAATATCAGTTACCAAAGAGGATCTGGACTAGACTACAATCCTACAATACAGATAGTTGGTGACAAACTGTATTTCTTTTACCGTTTGCCGGACAGCCGAAAACAACTGTGGGTTTCTGATGGAACCAGCAATGGGACACGTCAGGTATTTGAATTTAACACCGGATCAGAAATCTTAATTGCCTGGACGTCGGAAATAAATCAGCTGTACCTGTTTTGCATCGGAATAGACCTTTGGAGAAGCGACGGAACTTTGGCCGGAACATACAAGATACATACAGCGCCCGGAGATTTCATTTCGCTTTTTCCCCTGGCAAAGCTGGGAACAAAGTTCATGTTCGTCAATCATAATAACCAATTTGGTAACGCGGTTTGGCAGACCGACGGTACAGTTGCGGGTACAACACTACTGAAACACACGGCACCGGCTTTTCATACCGAACTAACTTCAATCTCAACGCTGAGTTCCGCTGTACACAAAAATATTCTGTACTTTGAGGGAGGGGCTTTTGATTCAGGTAATGAACTATGGAGGACCGATGGTACACAACAGGGTACATACCGGACAACCATTTTCACACCAGGCGGTAACACTGATTTTGGCTCCATGTTAAGTATTGGCAACCATCTGCTGGTCAGCGCTTACCAGCATTATAATAGCTCCCGGGAATTTGATTTATACGAGTTCGTTCCGGAAAGTTTACCAGATCCTACACGCATTAATACCGGCGGCAATGCAGTGGTAATAAGTGATGGCCGAACCTTTAGCGCGGACCAGTATTTTACCGGAACTTCTAATGTTTCAACTACGCCCGCCGGAGATTTTCTTAATACGAATGATGACCAGTTATACAGGGAGCAACGTTACGGGCCTTCATTTAGTTATAATATTCCTGTTACAAACGGATCAAAAAGCGTCGTCCTGCATTTTGCTGAAACTTTCTGGGGTATTCCGGGCAAAGGCGGAGCAACAGGGGTTAATAAACGCCGTTTCCATGTGAATATAGAAGGTAGCCGAAAACTAACAAATTATGATCTTTTCCAGGCAGCCGGTGGTGCCATGCGGGCAAGGACGGAAACTTTTCCTGTAACTGTTTCAGACGGGACTTTGAACATAGACTTTCTTAAAGGACTGGCGGACAATCCAATCATTGCCGCTATAGAAATTCTGCCCAGTCAGCAGGTCAGTCTGGAACCTGTTGCAGATGCTTATGTCCGTAATATTCCAAGCAACAACCTTAATTTCGGAACTGATACTACGCTGGATGTAAAATCAGGAAGCCTTCCCAGCTATGAGCGGAAGGCATTTCTTAAGTTTTCACTTGAAGGGGTAAGCCGCGTAACTTCTGCCAGACTGCTTCTATATCACAATAAGTTTGACTATGGCGAACAGTTAAAGGCGTCTGTTTTTGGGGTTCCTTCGGATTCCTGGACAGAAAACGGCATTACCTGGTCCAATTCCCCTGCTTCATCAGGCGGTGAACTGGGATCAGCCCAGATTTATTACAACGGCCGTTATCATGAAATTGATTTGACCACTTATGTAAGGGATCAACTGGCAGGTGACAAGACTGTAAGCCTTTTACTGACTGATGCCACAAACCAGAATCAATTATTTGGTTTTAATAGCCGCGAAAATTCAAGAGACAGACCCAGGCTGATTATTAATACGTCGCCAAACACTTCACCATTGGCAAGAGAAGGTAATGAGGTAGAAGATAGGCAGGTAGAAAAGGCTCCGTCAACAATTTTCCCAAATCCTGCCAGCAAGAAATTTTCGATTAAAATTTCAGACAAGCATGAAGGTGAATTAAATATTGAGTTGACAAGTGTAACCGGCAGAATATACCATTTTGAAAAAATTGCATCATCAAAAGCGGTTAAAGATGCAGATATTAACCTGGCGTCCTCAAATCTGTCTGCTGGTATTTATTTTGTAAAACTCCGGTCATTTCAATATCAGGAGACGATCAAGCTGCTGATAAAATAAGAATTACTAAACCAGAAAGACCGGTAGAAACTCATTTTTACCGGTCTTTTTTATGTTACCATGTGTATATAAAATTAAAATTTTTATCCAAAAAACGACCTAAATTTTACATTATCTACCGCTTAAGAACTCGACAACTATTGAGATAGTTAAAACTGAACGAGTGAAGTCTCTTAATGATATATTTGAAAAGTGATCAGATTGTATCCATTTTTTAAACTTAACGTTATGAAAAAGAATCGTTTATGGTTGGTAACTCTATTTTTATTATCACATGTGTTAAAGGCACAGACTATTGAACTTGTCAAGGATATTAACACTACGGAAGGCTCGGGAGGTCTTTATGTCAACAACCAGGCCGCTACGGCCGGCGGCCTCTATTTTACGATGTCTTATGATGAGATTAATAAACTTAATCTTTGGCGAACCGACGGAACTGCCGCCGGAACTTATGTCCTGACAGAGCTACCGGAGATATTTGATTATCCTGCCAAAAACCTGACCGCTGCTGGTAAATTTGTTTTTTTCGTAGCACTTTATGATGGGCATTACTGGCTATTTCGCAGTGACGGCAGCAAGGCAGGAACCTTTCCACTTCAACCTGTTTATAGCACCGAGTACGAAAAGCTCGACATTTTTGAATACAAAGGCGCTATCTATTTTTCAGCTTCGGATGGCACCACCAGAAATATGTGGAAAACCGACGGTACAGTAGCAGGAACCGTAAAAGTGAAGAGTTTTCCATCGGAAGAGTTTTTCTCAACGGGGCCATATGACTTCTTTAACTTCAACGGGTTCATGTACTTCCTTATTGAAACCGGCTATGGTTCAGATGCAACACACCAGTTATGGAGAAGTGATGGCACAACCGCGGGAACCGTGCCTGGTCCGGCCTTTTCAGGTAGTTTCAAACCAGTTGCTCTCAACGGCTACATGTATTTTTCAGATGGAAAGGCTTTGAAACGGACTGACGGAAACACTATAACGATTGTGAAAGATGGCTTTGTAACTATTGACAATCCAATATTAGCAGGCTCCACTTTTTATTTTTCGGCTGGGCAGCAATATCCTGATATCGAATTGTGGAAATCAAACGGTACTGCATCTGGAACTGTACGTGTAAAAGATATCCTGGCAGGAGCGGATGATGGTTCTGAACCACAACTTCTGACCAATGTCAATGGAACACTGTTTTTTACAGCAAGAGCCTCTGACTATGGCTATGACCTTTGGAAAAGTAACGGAACAGAATCCGGAACAGTGCTTGTTAAGGATGTTAATCCGGATGAAGAAGTCAACTTTGAACGTATGTTTGCAGTAGGCAGCCAGGCAGTCTTTTCAACTGGTTACGGAACAGGCGAGACACTTTGGAAAAGTAACGGCACCAGTGCCGGTACGCAGAAAGTGGTAGACTTTTCCGCTGGCGATGCCGTTAATGTTTCCGGGACTGTGTTTTTTAGTGGTGTCGATACACATGGAAACCAGTTGTATAAATCAAATCTTATGGCTTCAGGAACGGTTCGGATCACAAATCTTTTTCCTCCGGGTTCAGATCCGGATGGTTTTACCGAGCTGAATGGCATACGTTACTTTGCAGCTGATAATGGAATAAGCGGGCGCGAGCTTTGGAAAACTGACGGGACGGCCGCAGGAACCGTATTGGTAAAAGATGTTACGCCTGGTTCAAATGGCTCCAGCCCTGAACAACTTACGAAGGTTAATACAAACCTGTTTTTCATAGCAAATGGGAAGGAAATCTGGAAAACCAATGGAACAGCTTCTGGTACTGTACTTGTGAAAAATGTGATATCTGCCAGTGATGACGAAATTAAGGGCCTCATTGATGTAAACGGAACTCTTTATTTTGGTGTGGTTACATCCGAAGAAACACTTCAGCTCTGGAAAAGCGACGGATCAGCAACGGGTACTGTGCAGGTGACAAGCTTTCCATCTACGCCCGGCTTTAAACCCTCAGTGCTTAACGGCCAATTATATTTTCCAGCCTGGGATGGTGTAGATAGTTACGAGCTTTGGAAGACGAACGGGACGGCTTCCGGAACAGCAATCATAAAAAACCTCGCGGATGAAGCGGTGAACACACTTTTGCGTTTTGGTGCAACTGTACTTAATGGATCGCTTTATTATACAATTGAAAATGCTAATGGTACACAGCTTGTCAAAACAAATGGAACAACGGCCGGCACAGTCATTATAAAGAAACTGTATGACTGGGCGGATGCTTATATCGGAGGTTTAACAAGAGCCGGTGGACTATTATATTTTAATGCAAGTGAAGTCGGTTCCCAGGAAGCGCTGTGGAGAACGGACGGTACAGCGGCAGGAACCATCCTACTTGCTGGTTTTGATGGCTATCCGGATGGCACTTATCTCCATAGCGGAATTTACGCCAGTGGCTTGTACTATTTTGTACCATTTGATTCAGAGAACGGTGACCAGTTATGGGTAAGTGACGGAACGCCGGGAGGAACACATCAGGTTAAAGAAATTGGTGCGGTATCTAACAATCCGGGAATCAGGACTCTGGCAGCCGTTGGCAATATCGTTTATTTTACCGTCTCAGACTACGTGCATGGCAAAGAGCTATGGCGAACTGATGGTACGGACGCTGGAACCTTTATGGTACAGGATTTTAATTTAAGCGGAAGTTCCGGTTTTCAAAGTGCAACCAATTATAATGGAACGCTCCTCTTTTCTGCCAATAATGGTTCAGCCGGCATGGAGCTCTACAAATACCAGGTGTTGCCGCCTGCCTCATTACGTATTAACTCTGGTGGTGCGGCATTTGCTGCATCCTCCGGCAGAAACTTTTCCGCTGACCAGTATTTTAGCGGGACTACACAAATATCCAATGCCGGAAGCGGTGATATCCAGGGTACAACCGACGACCAGCTTTACAAAGAACAGCGTTTTGGTTCCGCTTTTCAATATAATACTCCCGTTGCCAATGGCCAGGTGAGCGTAGTGCTGCATTTTGCCGAACTGTACTGGGGAGTACCTGGAAAGGGAGGCTCAACCGGAACTGGCAAACGCAGGTTTCATGTAGAGATAGAAGGCAGCAGAAAACTGACCAACTATGATATTTTTGCCTCAGCCGGAGGTGCGATGCGTGCCAGAACAGAGACATTTACGGTTAATGTAACTGATGGTATCCTGAACATAAACTTTCTGTCAGGAGCAACCGATAAGCCCGTTATTGCCGCTATTGAAGTGGTGCCAATACAAGTGATCCTGGGACCGCTCGCTGATGCAACTGTACGTAATACACCTAACGACAATATCAATTATGGAACCACCAATACGCTGGAAGTGAAAACCGGTAGCCTGCCAAGTTATCAGCGTAATGCTTATCTTAAATTTTCATTGGCCGGTGTAAGTCAGGTTGGTACTGCCAAACTGCGCCTTTATGGTTCGAATATCCAGGGTACTGCAAATATTGGGCTCTCTGCTTATGGGGTTATCAACGATGCATGGGTAGAAACTGATATCAACTGGAACAGTGCTCCCGCCGCATCAGGCAGCATTTTAGGTTCTGTGAATGTAAACAATGCTGCCAAATACTACGAAATTGATGTTACTGCGTTTGTCAAATCCCAGCTTGCAGGCGACAAAGTAGTCAGTTTGTTTATCACGAATCCAGCCAATCAGAATAGCCAGCTGACTTTTAACAGCCGTGAAACTGCGGTTAACATCCCACAGCTGGTCATTCAGGCAGTAGCACTGCCTGCTGCTAAGCTTAGCGGGGAAGAAGATGTTGTGGCTGTATTAGAAAAGACGGATAATAATGAGGAGTTTTCTGCATCCGGCATTTACCCGAACCCGACCGGTAAACGCTTTTCAGTAGTTGTGTCTGGCAAACATAAGGGAAAGGTAGATTTGCAGCTGATCAATTTATCCGGAAATACTTATTCAATACAATCCCAGGGATCAACTGTATCACCGACGAGGCTTGATGTAGATATTACTTCCATGCAGTTATCAAAAGGAATGTATCTCATGAAAATCCAGTCGGAGGTATTTACTGAAACTATCAAAGTGATGTTTACAGAATAGTATACCACGCAAAAAGCAGCATGTCTTTTGAATGTATTTATTCTGAAAGACATGCTGCTATTATCACAAAATCAGGTTCTGATTATTCACATTAAAGGTGGGTTAATTCATTGCATTTTAAAGGCAATTGTACCCTTAAACGGATCCTGGCTCACAATTAAATTCTTCCCTTTTCTTACAAGCAAAACTTCTTTAACAACATTATCCGAAGGCAAACAAACCTGTACAGAAGCTTTATCTGACTTAAACGCGAAACTAACAAGCTCTATATTTTTCCAGTCAATTTCACCGGTTGACTGTGCAACTTTCACCTGTGGCAACACGGCACCTTCCCGGACCAGCATTATTACTTCAAGCTCTCCTGATGCAATTTCGTGCCAGCCGCCTTCGTACACTTTTCGGGTTTGGTAATCAATCCATTGTCCTTTTGGCAAATAAACAGAACGTATTTTGCCCTGTTCAAAAAACGGTGCGACCAATACGTCCGTGCCCAACATATACTGGTTATCAATTAGCCAGGATCCCGGATCATTTGGAAATTCTATAAACAATGCACGCAACATCGGAAGGCCTTTTTCGGAGGCAATTTTAGATTGTGCGTAGATGTATGGCATTAATTTGTATTTCAATTCAACAGCCTTACGAAAGTAATTCTGGAAATCTTCACCGTATTCCCAGGGTTCTTTCGGTGCTTGTCCATGTGTTCGGGTATGTGATGCCAGTACACCCATCGGCAGCCAGCGACGATACAGATCCTCCGGTGTTTTCATTGTAAAACCGCCAATATCATGGCTCCAGAATGTGAATCCAGAAAGGCCCAATGACAACCCGCCACGAAGCTGTGCCTGCATTCCTTTATTCGTAGTTTCGGCATCGCCACCCCAGTGAATCGGATATCGCTGACTGCCCGCCCAGGTACTTCTCGCCCAGATAATCCGGTCACCGGTCATTTTTTTAGTCAGTTCAGAAACAATTTTATTGTAACGCAGCGGATAAAGATTATGCTCGTAAAAACCTGTTTTACCGGAAGCGTAAACACCGGATAAAGGTGCCGCTTCACCGAAATCCACCTTAATAGCCGATACACCCAGTTTCAGTAATCCACCGATTTTGTCCTCATACCATTTTATCGTTTCAGGATTGGAAAAATCCAGTACGGCATCTTCGTAAGGCAGCGTTCCATTTGCATTTTTTACAGCCAATCCTTCCGCAACAATTTCGGGGAAAAGGTCATTTTTTGGAACAAAATAAGGTAACTGCCAGAGTGAAGTATGAAAACCCTGCTTTTTCAGATCAGCAATCATTCCGGCAGGATCTTTGAACCGGCTTGGTGAGAATTTATAGTCGCAACGCCAGTCGGTTTCAAACCAGCCTGTATCAAAATGGATCACATCAGAAGGAATCCGGTTCCTGCGTAGTTTGTCGGCAACGTTACGTCCGTCCTGTTCAGAAAAATAGGTTATCCTGCTCATCCACAAGCCAAAGGACCACAATGGTGGCATTTCTGCTTTGCCGGTTAAATCGGTATAGGCATTCAATATATCTTTGGGTTCACCCAGAAAAATGAAAAGATCCAGGTTTTCGTCACCAATCTGCATCGCATTGGATTCTCCGTAAGTAGCGCCAAAATCGCAGGTAATAGGTGAAGAAGTATGCATGAACATACCATATCCTCTCGAACTCAAATAAAAGGGAACCGGTTTGTACATCGTCTGCGTTTCAACCCCGTTTGGATCATGCGTCCATAGTACAATTTTCTGTCCGTTTTTATCCAGTTTGGTAAAAGATTCACCGCAGCCAAATATTTTTTCGTCAGGTGAAATAGAGAATACAGCCGCTACACTCCTTGAATAATCGGAAGCACGGCGTACAAAAGAAAAGGGCAAGTTGGGCGTATAAGATGTTTGTCCATCCAGTTTACTGCGGGTTTGGGTTAAGAGCTTCCCAGTCTGATCCCTTATCTCAACTTTCCACGGATTTTCAAAAACCGTTACAGAACCATAGGCTCCGGTATATTGATGCCCGCCCTTCACTTTGTTGTACTTCCAGGATTTATCAAAAACCGGCTCTTTGACCAACATTAATGATGGTTCCGTACTTACTTTTTCCGTGCTTGTACTGGCACGGATACGGATCGTTCTTTCAGAAGTAAATTCAACAGAAAATGGCAATGACGGATCCTGTGCATATTCAATAGCCGGGAATTCATTGCTATACGACCGTTTGTAGCTGATCATGGAGTTGTTGAAATTATGCGCTGAAAACGCTTCATGCCTCTTCCATTTTACCTTTCCTTTCCCTGTTTCAGGATCAAAAGAAGCCAGACTATCGGCAAAGAAAAAAGTATTGGAAAAATCCCGGAAGTCCTCGCTGATATCGACCGGCTCGTTGATCAGTTTGCTGTGTTGCTGCGCCAAAACCATATCATTGGCTGCACAAAATAATAATAAAAATAGTAAGGAAAATGTCTTAGGGAGTAGCTGAATAGGGCGCATTTTTGACAATAAAGTGATTTTTTCAAATCAATGGGCTATAATTTTTTTGGTAACAACGTTTTGGCCTCCACTCAATTTTACGATGTGTAAGCCATCTGTAAACTTCCTGCTGATTTGAAGGACACTCTGCGATTTCATGACCGGCTGCTGAAACACGACATTTCCCGACTTATCAATAATCTCTATCCGATCAAAAACCGGGTTATTCCATTTGACTGTAATGCTGTCCCAGGTTGGATTTGGATAAATAGTAATATCTGGTTCAATAACTGGTTTTGCTGCCAAAATGGTACCTGCCTTCAACTGAATGGAAGTTACTGACATAGCAGGAAGTGTGAGGCTCAGCATATTTCCGGCAGGCGTTATCTCCGATTTTTTAAGTGCGTTCTCTATGTGGGATTTAAAGGTTTCGGCGAACGGCAATTGTGATAAGGTATACACCGTAACTTTTTCCTGAACAGGAGAAAAATGATCAAGTTGAACAGTCACCGCCTGGTTTTGTGCGGCAGAACGATTGACTAAAACAACCGTCATGGAGTCACGAGCTTCATTTACAGACGAATATGCTGAAACCAGCGTTTCGTTTGCTGATACAGACTGAACCGAAACTTTCTGATTATAGCGGCTAAACAGATGGACCGTCTCCCACATTCCAGTTGTCCAGGACCAGGGAGTAAAAATCTCAACGCCATTTTTCATAAATTCACCCATCGTTGAAGCATACCAGACAGCGGTAACGCTGGGCTCTATACTTCCATCCAACCCTGTTTCAGTCAGTCCCAATGTGACACCATGATCCGCACCCAGATAGGTTGCAAGCCAGTTGTTCACCCTTCCGAAAATATATTCTTTTGTAAGATTGTTATCCCAGGATCCTGATATTTTTTTTACACCATTCGCTTCCGGAAAACTGTAATTTCTGTCAAAAAATACACGATGGAATTGAACAACCTCTTCGGTTTTTTTCGAAGAAGGATAAAAGTGAATATCAAGCACATCCAGAAGACGGACACCGCTTTTCTTTTGCTCTTCTGCAATGGTTTTGATAAAATATTCCAGCCAGGGATAGTTTTTTCCGTTTGACGAAATGGTATTGTTATCCCAATTGTACCACTGCCATTCATTTGCCGTTACAGGCCCGACAAGCTTAATTTCAGGGAATTTCTGCCTGGCTTTTTTAGCAAGGGTAATGTACCGCTGCATAAATTCTTCCGCCGAAATCTGAACAGGCATCACATCGTCGTGCGTTCCCGACCATATTTCAGGCTCATTGTCCATGTTCCAGTAACGGATTTGGTTTTTATCCAATCCTAATCCTCCCGTACCAAACCAATGATCCAGGATCCCGGTAGCAGAGTCCGCATCCCATTTTTCCAGATACAAATTAATATCTCCTTCCACTTTTGCCTTTATGCCGTTTCCATTTGGTACACCGTTTCCCGCAAGGTTCTGGGTCACTCCCTCCCACCATTTCGACTGGTTATAATTCCAGTCGCCAAAATTTGCCTGATTGGTTTTGGCTGCATAACCCAAAAGCGGAAAGGCCCAAAGTCCATGTGCATTAGGAAAGTTTTTCTGTAAAGTCTGTGCAGATTGGTCCCAGTTATTGGTATACACATTGTTATACCAATCCGGATGACTTGAAAGCCTGCGTCGCCAGTTATACTTACTGCTGTTATTTCCTCCGCTTTCCCTGAAAAATGTAATGCCGGCATCGTGAAGCCTGACAAGATCTTCTTCCGGTAAAGTCCAGTTTGGATCCGTAGAAGAGAAGGAATTGTTTCTGCCATACAGAAACGGGGAAATTGGTCTTTGCTCTGCCTCAGCGTCAATCTGAATTGTAATTTGTGCGGAAACATTAAAACAGTACATTACTGCAACGACACAAAAGAAAATAACTCGGAAAGTTTCAAACATCAGTTTGGTGTAAATCATGGGAGTATCTATTAACCCACGGCTTGAGCCGTGGGTTATAATGCCGCTTCGAGGCTACCGGCTTTAGCCAACACTGGTACTTCGGCTAAAGCCATCCTGCCCAGGCATATGCCAACCCAAAGCTAAGTCCTTGGGTTATTTTGCGACGATCCTGAAATTATCTACACTTCCGTTGAAGGAAGCAATCGTCTGATCAGGCGTATTGAACGACACCTTCAGATCCGTGATTTTTGATACGTCAGCAATGGTAGATCCAGACGAGCTCTTGAAATCAGCTAACTCAATTACCGCTGTTTTCCAGCCACTTGTCATATAACCTGATGAAGAATACAAGGTCGAGTTCCAGGGTTGAAAGGAATAAATATAATCTGTTCCGCCAGCATTTAGAGTAATATCATATTTGCCTGCTTTCCACGCTTCAACGATATTGTGCTCGAATTTGAACTGCCTGTTTTCCGCTGCTCCCGCCGGAAGTTTGAACTCGAAATAACAGGAGGAAAGAACCCATTTGTCTTCGTAGCCAGTTTTTGGTAAATCAACTTGTTTGATTCTTGAAAACTTGCCAGAAATAGCTTGCGGATCGGTACCGGGAATAATTGCAGCACTTCCATAACAAACTGTCGCTCCCCAGGTCGTAACCGGTACATCGAAGTTCATCATGTATACGGTAGTATCGTTCAATTTGAAATTCGTTTTCGCTGTACCGAACTCACCTTCGATCGTAATATAATCTATGGCACCAACAGCTGGCATTTTCGCCCTGATCTCCTTTTCTGTTGAGCTCAAAACTTCAAGATTTGTTGCTCCTAACTTCACATTTTTAATATTGTAGAAGTAATCTCCGAGAATAATAATCGTTCCGCCAGGTTTTACAAATTCAGAATACAAACCGTTCAGAACAGGCTTCGGTGATGTCAAACTAAAATCATAAGTTGCTTCTCCACCTTTTGTTACCACTTTTATTTTATTGGAAACCGCGGCATCGACAGCTTTTGTCGGAGCCTCTGCCGGAATAGTAATGATGATATTGCTATTACTACCCAAAGCTGAATTAAAAGTTGCATCGAAATCATTAAAATAAACTTTTAAAACACTTCCCAGATTTTGTCCCTGAATTACAATTTTACTTCCGGGTAATGCTGCGCTCAGGGAACTATCTGCGCTAGCCGGATCTAAAAGTCTCACATTGCTGATCGTGGGTGCACCATCAACGTCATCTTTATTTTCACAGCTTTGGAAAGATAACAGTGCACTGAATGCAACTACTAATCCCAGGCCGGCTTTATATATATGCTTAAAATTCATGTCAATTTTATTTAAGGATTAATCAACTAATTTGCTGAAATCAAAAGCTACCGGTTCATTTTTCAATGATGGCGCATTCACGATTTCAGCCTCTGGAAAAGGCAGATAAAGTGTGCTGGCTGTCAACGGATAAAATTCAGCAATTGAATAAGTTACGGTGTATTTCTTAGGATTGGTAGAACCCGGCACGTACGTCATGGTATAGTTTTCCTTATGCTGAGCAGCAGTATATGCCATCGCTTTTGCAGGATTGAAATAATACCAGCGTACGATCTCGTTCCATGAATTTCCCTCAAAAACAGTTTCAATTCTTCTTTCCTGGAAGATCTGCTCAAATGTCAAAGAAGTCCTGTCAGCCAAACCGGCTCTTTTACGAACCGCATTTACATAAGACAAAGCTTTGGGATCAGTCGTTGAAACACTGTTACCCAATGTAGCGTCCGCATAAATCAGGTAAATTTCCGCCAGACGAAGCATATATGAATTGATATTCGCAGCCATGAAGCCACCCAGGCCGCCATTGTCAGCAGGTGAGCCGATGATGTATTTTTTAATCGCCGATAACGCAGCCGGCCTGTTGTATTTAAGTCCGCCGTTGGCTTTGTTAATTTCGGGATACACATCGCTGTCAAACATCCCGATCGCTTTTCTTCTCAATGAATCAGCAGGATTTTCAGTAAAATATTTCACCAGGTCAGCCGAAACACCCTGTGCCGCACCCCAGCCATCGCCAGTGGTAGTGATCGCCGATTCATAAGCAAAATAAGCCTGAAACGAATTATTTATTCCCCATGGAGAGCTCAGAGGCATCCATTGCAAAGCGAACAGACTTTCCGAATTGTTTTTCGAGCTGTTGTTGTTCGCACTCAAAAACAATTCCGAATAAGAAGGAGCCAATGTCAGGCCACTTTTAGTGATGACATCTTCTGCATAGAATTTGGCACTGTCCAGATCCGACTGGTTTCGTGTGCCGTTCTGGTTCAGACCTGCACGCATCAGATACATGCGCGCCAGCATACCTTCGGCTGAATATTTTGTCAACCGGCCTTGTACTGCTGTCGCAGGAAGCGTTGCTGCCGCATAGCGAAAATCATGAATGATCAGTTTCCAGACATCCTCAATAGTGTTACGGGCAGGCGCTTCGTTGATCTGGGCCACGTTGTCATATACGATCGGCACAGCTCCCCAATTGGCCACCAAATAATAGTAGGCTGTTCCGCGCATAAAACGACATTCTCCCAAACCCTGGTTTTTGCCGGCCGCAGAAGCTGTACTTCCGGTAGCTTCCTTAATTGCTTTGTAGGCGTTATTACTTTGTGCTATTATTTTGTAAAACGATTTATAACCCGGCAACAAGGTACTTGCATCCGTTGAAGGAATAGCATGTTTGATATAAGCAGTCCGGTCATTTGAATTCAGATTCCCCGCTCTGGCTTCCTGAAAAGCCATGTTTGCCTTGTCATTGAAATCGAACCATACGATGTTGTAAAGTGGTGCCGTTCCGGCCATAATTTCTTCATCGGTTTTGTAGAAATTACCTGATGTCAGCGCATCCACAGGCGGGCGGTCAAGGAAGTCCTCCTTGCATCCCTGTATGAGCATCAATGCTCCGATTGCGGCTAAAAGTTTTATCTTGAATTGCATGGAAAATATTTTTTGAGATTGAATTTTATATCAGCGATTTTAACAAACTTAAAAATCAGCCAGTAAACCAAACGAATACATACGAACCGACGGATAACGGCCTGTGTCAATTCCAGCCATGACAGTTCCACCATAATTCACCATTCCAATCTCCGGGTCATACCCTTTATATTTGGTAATTGTAAATAGGTTTTGAGCACCAACAGAAGCCTTCAAACCTCTGATAAAGAAGTCTTTCAGCATCGTTTTAGGAAAATTGTAGCTAAGCGTAATATTTTTCAGACGAACATATGAGCCGTCTTCAATAAAGTTGGTATTCATACGGCTGTTACCGTTTGGATCACCAGGAGCAATTCTCGGAATCACATAACCCGGGTTGGTTAATGTAGCTGTTTCGGCATCTCCTACATTGTAACTGCTTGGTTTAGCATAATTCGCAACGGACGACCATTGATTTCCAAATGTTCCTCCGTTTCCGGGGATTTCAGCGCGGTAACGTGGATAGTTCAGCACGTCATTTTTGAAACTGCCGGTCAGAAATGCATTAAGCTCAAAGTTTTTGTACATCACATTGTTATTCAAACCCAGCGTGAATTTTGGCCATGGATTACCAATGACGGTACGATCTTCAGCATCAATTACACCATCGCCGTTTAAGTCTTTGAATTTGGTATCTCCGATCCACGTTCCGGTTGCCGGATTGATCGTCAATTCTCCGTTTGAAGTCTGAATTGCGTGATCTTTAATGTCATTTGCATCCTGGAAAATTCCCTCAGCAATGTAACCTGTGATCATACTTGCAGGCTTTCCCACTTCGGTTTTGAAACCTACGGAAGTAGCATTCCAGATCGGTGTGATCGGATTCAGAAGGGAAGTTACTTTATTTCTGTCGAAAGAAAGGTTAAGGCCTGTTTTCCAATAAAAACCACCTTTGTCAATATTAACAGTATTCAAAGTAAATCCAATCCCTTTATTACGCATGGAACCTGCATTCACTGACGGCCAGCTAAGATATCCTGGCGAATAAGCTATATCACCTCCATAACTGAAAGGATATGAATTGATTGTGATCAGACTTTTAATATCTTTCATATAGGCATCCACGATCAGCTCAATTCGGTTGCTGAACATGTGCAGATCCATACCTGCGTTAATCACATCATCTTTTTCCCAGGTAAGGAATTCATTGGCAAAGTTGGATGCAAGAAACCCTGTTCCCCAGCCTGTTGGTACAGCTTGTAATGTGGAATAAATAGCATTTCCACCACTGCCCTGGTTACCTGAGCGGCCAACTTCAAAACGGAATTTCAGGTCATTGATAGCAGGTACAGCTTTAAGGAATTCTTCCTCAGAAGCCCTCCATGCCACAGAAACGGCTGGAAAATTACCCCAGCGACGGCCCTGGCGAAACGCAGATGAACCATCCATCCGGTATGTTCCCTGTACGATGTAGCGGTCTTTGAAGCTGTAATTCAAACGCGCAAAATAAGATTCCCTTGAGCCCGAACCTTTACTGCTGCTATTGCTGACATTGGAGATCGAAGAACCATCACCGCCGGAAAGCTCTTCAATAGTATTGGTAATGAATTTTTTACGCGTTCCTGTCAAAGATTCGTAAGTAAAAGACTGAGCTTCATGACCAGCCATTAAATTAACACTATGCTTATCCAGTTTCAAATCGTACTGCACCCTGCTATGCAAACTCCACCAGGTATTGGTATTGACAGAGCGGGTAGAAGTTGCCGCATCCTGCGATACCACATAACCGCCAATGGTATAAGAAGGATGGAAAGAGTAGTATTTCAAAAACTCAGAACTACCGTTCGCTTCTGTATGCCATGTCAGACGTTTCGATAATTTTACATCTGCAAATAGACTTCCCAAAATGGATGTCCGCCGATTGTAATCGTTATTGATTTTTGAAATCATCACCGGGTTAGAAAACTGGAACTGCGTAGTAGCAGGTCCACCCCAGCTTCCGTCGGGATTGGTAACGGGTACACTCGGATTCTGATCCAGCGCAAGCTGAATAATACCGCCATTGGAAGTATTCACTTTTTCTTCAGTAATACCCACGCTTAGGTTAGCTCCTACTTTCAGCCAGCTCCGTGTCTGGTTTTCCAGATTCAGACGTGAATTATAACGCTTGAAACCAGAGCCTTCAACAATACCTTTTTGGTTAAAATATTCGCCGGATAAGTAGTAAGTCGTCTTTTCAGTTCCTCCGCTTAATCCAAGAGAATACTTTTGCAATGTTGTAGGACGAAATAACGCACTCTGCCAATCGGTTCCCTTTCCTAATACCGAAGGATCAGCAAAATCCGGATCTGTTGCAGTTCCTCCAATTGCAGCCAATTCGTTTCTAAACTGCGCATACTGGCTGAGATTCATTACATCTATATGTTTTGGCTCAGCCTGCAACGTCAGTAAAGAATTGAAGGTAATCTTGGCTTCTCCTGCTTTTCCTCTTTTTGTCGTGATCATCACAACCCCATTCGCACCCACGGCACCATAAATAGCAGTTGCCGAAGGTCCCTGCAACACGTTAATCGTTTCAATATCATCCGGGTTAATACTGGAAAGTATGTTTGAAAAACCAGTAGGCCGGTTATTCGGATCGTCCTTCATATTATCAGGCTTAATCTGCACACCGTCAATTACATACAGAGGCTGTGTAGTTCCAGTCAAGGAGCTCAATCCGCGTATCAAAACGGAAGGGGCTGCACCCGGCTGTCCGGAGTTCTGCTGAACCATTACGTTGGCAGCTCGCCCTTGTAAACCTTGCTCCAGAGAAGTATTGATCGTTTTGCTAAGGTCTTTACCTGAAACGGTTACCTGTGAACTGGATACATCCGTTTTTTTCATTTCGCCGTAACCTACCACCACCACCTCGTTCAGATTGGCAATACTTTCTTTAAGTTTTATTTCAATTTTGGTTTTATTACCCACACTTGCCTCCTTTGTTTCATATCCGATAAAGGAAAAAACAAGTGTGCTGCCAGCCGACGCTTCAATCGTAAACACGCCCTGGTTATTGGTTGTTGTTCCGTTTGATGTGCCTTTTATTACTACACTCACTCCGGGAATCCCATCGCTTCCATCTTCTGATAAGACCGAACCGGTGACGGTTTTTTTGACATCCTGCTGGGCAAAAAGACCTCCTGAAGCCAGCATCATTCCTGTTAAGAACAGAGAAGTGCGTAAGGACTTCATAAGGGATTCCAGGCTTCGCTTTGCCCTTCTGCTTGGGTACACGTTTAGTTGCATAATTGTTTTAAGGTTAAAAAATGCATTGGACAAATTCATTCGGTTTATACATTTCCAATAATAGCCTTCGCATTATCTTCTTTTGGTATATTTCGAATTTATTTTTGATCAAATGTGATGGATAAAATTAAAGAGCAGGGGTGCCAAATGTTTACAGATAGGTATTCAAATGTAAACTAAGGGTAAAAAAGGGCATTATTTTCTGCTAATATTAATGTTTTCGAAACAAAAATGAAAAAAAATGAGATTCTCCCGATTGGAAAGAATCTCATTTGCAGTAAAACAATAAAATCTATTTGTTGTATTATTCCGATAAGAATATCATCTATATATGCAATTAATCCTTTACAAAATCGGATTTAAGGTTGGGAATTTCAGTGTTTTATTCATTGATCAGATCCTTTTTCCGGTACTCTGTCGGAAGTACTTTATATTCTTCCTTAAAGAGTTTGGCAAAATATTTAGGGTTATTAAAACCGACCTGATAGGCGATTTCTGAAACTGTCAGCTGGCTTTTTTCGAGTAGTGATGCGGCCCTGCGTATCCTGATGATCCTGATAAATTCTACAGGGGTTTTCCCTGTCAGCGACAACAATTTTTTATACAGATACATTCTGCTCATTGCCATTTCTGAACTAAGTTCTTCCACCGTATATTCCGGATTCACCATGTTTTCTTCCACTACTTTTACGGCCTTGTTAATAAATTGTTCATCCAGTGATCGTACAGCAATTTCACTTGGCCCGATGTGAATATGTTTTTGAAACTGTTTTTGAAAACTTTCCCTAAGCCGTATCAGGTTGCGGATCTGAGCCTGTAAAATATCCAGCCGGAATGGTTTAGTCACGTACGCATCAGCACCAGTCTCATAACCCTGAAGCTGCTGTTCCTCTTCCGCCCGGGCTGTAAGTAATATGACTGGAATGTGCGAAATCCTGTTGTCCGTCTTAATCATCCGGCATAGTTGCATCCCGTCCATTTCAGGCATCATAACATCGCTCACAATCAGGTCCGGAATAATTTCCAAAGTGATTTCCAAACCCGTTTTTCCATTTGCAGCCTCGTGGATCTTATAATTTTTTTGAAGCACTTCCCGAAGATATTCCCGAAACTCATCATTATCCTCAACCAACAGCAGTACTGGTTTGTTTTTTCGATCCATAACAGCCTGGATTTCTTCTGACTCAGGTGATTCTTCTTTGGTAAATACTTTTTGTACCGTTTCCGGTAACGTGCTGGCATTTTCCACTACGCCTAGCGGCAAATGCATGATGAAAGTACTGCCTTTGCCTTCATCACTTTCCACAACAATATTTCCTCCGTGCAGTTTCACAAACTCCCAGGTGATAGAAAGTCCGATCCCACTTCCCTGATTAACTATATGATCAGGTAAAGTATGTTGAAAAAAGCGATCAAAAACTTTGGCCTGAGCTACAAACGGAATGCCTATTCCAGAATCTCCAACCCTGACTTCCAGCTGCTCCGCTCCTTCTAAATCCACAATCTTGACTATTACAGAAACGCTTCCATTTTCTGGTGTGAATTTGAATGCATTGGACAAAAGATTGTACATGATTCTGGAAAGTTTTTCCTGATCAAAAAGGGCATAGCGGGATTCGATATCCGTTTCAAAAGTGAAGATGATGTGTTTGCGTTCGGATAAATCCGAAAAAGTAAAAGCGATTTCCCTGATGAACCGGATAATATCCCCTTTTTCCGGACTGAACCGCGTTTCTTCCACTTCAAGCTTTTTGAAGTCAAGAAGCTGCGTCACTAAATTCAGCAGCCTGCGTGCATTTCTATGGATCATCGAAAGCTGATTACGAACACCCAAATCAGCCTGCAGATTATGTAAAAGTCCTTCCAGCGGTGTGAGCATCAGCGTGAGCGGCGTACGAAACTCATGGCTGACGTTGGTGAAAAATTTGATTTTCATCATATCCAGCTCATGCAATTGCAATGCTTCCCTCCTCTCCTGTTCCAGTTTAAAATTCAGTCGTTCCCTTTCCAGGATGACCCAACGCGCAACTGCGAGTGCACCCACGATCAGTAAAAAGTAAGCGATATAGGCAAGAGGTGTTTTCCAAAACGGAGGATCGATCTGAATTTTAAGAATACGTTCTTTTGAAACAGCATCACCTTGTTTCATCTTCACTTTAAAGACGTACTGTCCCGGATCAAGATTGGTGTAAGTGACTTTTCGTGTGTTGTTATCAGCCTCAAACCAGCGGTCATTAAATCCTTCGAGTCGGTACAGATAATGGTTTTTATCCGAATGCAAAAAATTAAGTGCTGCAAATTCGATCGTAAACACATTCTGACTGTATTTCAACTGAATTTCATCGGTAATTGAAATTGATTTTTGCAACACAATTTTTCCATTCAGTTTTTCGTCCGGCTTTATACTTTTGTTAAAAACCTGGAAGTCAGTTAGTACAACTTCTGAAATTATGGGCTCATCTTCCAGTTTGTCCGGTGAAAATATAGTAAATCCATTAGCACCACCAAAAATCAGTTCACCTGTACGAAGCCTGATCGCTGCATTTTCGTTAAAACTTCTGCCCTGCAAACCATCCACTTCATTATAAGCCCTGATATCAAATTTTGCCGGCAACGTCCCGTTTCTTTTAGTTATACGAAAATTAACCAGTCCTTTTGGCGTTCCAAGCCATAAATTCTGTTTCGCATCAACCGCAATGGTCAATATTGAATTATCTGGCAAACCATCATTGGAATCATAGGCTGTGAACATGTTACGTTTTTTATCATAAAGATTTAATCCTTCCGACGTTCCGATCCAGATGTTTCCCAGGCCATCTTCAGCAAGCGAAATAACTGCGTCACTGCTCAGACTTTTTGGATTTTTTGCATCATGCCCGAAGTGCACGAATTTGTCAGCATTTCTCTTAAGCACATCGATTCCGTAAGCCGTACCAAACCAGATGTCACCTTCTTTGTCCTCAATAATGGAGGCGATGTAGAAAGAACTGATCGAGTTGGGAGCGAAAGGACGGTAATGTTTAAAGGTACTTTTTTTGCGATCAAACAAATCCAGGCCATCTCCCAGCGTCCCGACCCAAAGTCGCCGGCTCGAATCCTCAAAGATTTCCCAAACCCGGTCGTCTACCAAACTGGTTGAATCGGACGGATTGTGCAGGTATCGTCTGAATGTTTTTCCGTCAAAACTGTTGAGCCCTCCAAAATAAGTACCAATCCACAACACATCACTTTTATCCAGAAATAAACTGACAATAACGTTGTTACTCAGACTGGATTCATCTCCGGGAATATTTTTATACTGCTTAAAAGTATTTTTGCCCCGATCATAATGGATCAGTCCACCCCCGTTGGCGCCGATCCAAATATTTCCCTTCCGGTCCTCAGCAAAAACATTTACGTCGTCAAAAGGAAGGCTGCCAACATTGGACGGTAAATGCCGGATTAGAGAAAACTTGAAGATATTTTTGTGATAATTGCAAAAACCCTTTTTAAAGGTACCTGCCCAGATCATACCTGTCGCATCTTTATACAAAGCCAGGATGCTGTTCTGACTAATCGTTTTCGGATTGTTGGTGTCGTATTGCAATGCACCTACCGACCCGTTTTTTTTATCAATAATGTTAATTCCTCCGTGGTCCGTTCCAATCCAGATTTTCCCATCCGGCCCCGAAATAATGGCGCTGACAATATTGTTATTAAGCTTAAAAACCAGTGCCGAAGTGTTGACTGTAAGTAATTCGTTTTTTGTTAAATCAAAGTAAAAAGCTCCCCGCACAGCCCGGACGATGTATACCCATGGTTCTCCTTGTTCGTCAACATATACGCGGTGGTTTGTGGAATTCCCAAGCTTTTTGTCTTTGAGCAAACTGCTCTGGTAAGTTGGTTTATAAGTTTTTGCATCCAGTCTTGCCAAAAAACCATTATCATAAACTACCCATAAATTTCCGGAACCGTCTTCGTTAAAATCGGAAATAACTGGAAGTGAAGCTCCTGCCTGCAAACCACCAGCTTTTTCGGGCCGAAACTTTACGGCTAACAAAAGCTTTTTAGAAGGCCGGAATTTTAATAATCCAAACCGGTTATGACTGATCCAGTAATCCCCGTTTTTGTTTTTGAAAATCCTGTTAAAGTTGGCATCGGGCAAGCCTAGTCGTTTTGCTGCACGATTGACATTTTTATCAATCTGTTCAGTAGATGGATCATAAATATTATAACCCTTATTTGTATTAATCCAGATGTAACCGTCCGGATCTTCAAAAAGGTCAATGACGTGGTGATCAGTCAGGCTTGTAGAATCAGCGGGACTATGCTTAAATATTTTGAAAGAATAACCGTCAAATCGGTTTAGCCCGTCTGCGGTGCCGATCCAGACAAATCCCTGTCTGTCTTTTAAAAAGCAATTTACCTGGTTATGTGAAAGTCCTTTTTCAGCACTATATCGTGCAAACTGATAGTCAGAAGACTGAGTCAGGCCAGTTCCTGAAAGTCCAAGCAGACATACAACGATCAATAAAAAGTACCACAACCAATTTTGCATTAAAAGAAATGTTTATAAAATGTACAAAATAACCATATTTAGTAAGAAATGATTTTATTTAACATTTGAATTGAAAAGACCTATTTCATAAATAATCAATTGAAGGTGATTTAATTGTTTGATGCAACCTAAGAAATGTAATAATCTGTTTGTTATACTACTGAAATAATCAGTCCAACTGCTGCAAAATGCTGTCAGAAATTACACTGATCTTTTAACAAATAAATGAACGGAACAATTAAAACATAAAATAGATCAATGGTGAAATCTGTTTCAAAAAAATGGGTATTCAGTCTGGCACCCGAGCCATAATGATAAAAGCGCCGGACGAAGCAGTTGCGGCGATTGAACTGCCTGATATTAATTATTCTGATGAACTTAAAGGAAGTTTTGATTACATACATTTGTTTGTAACCAAACAGACTGAGTTTAAGGAGCATTTCCCAAAGCTAAAAGCCCATCTCGGCCTACAAGGAATGTTATGGGTTTCCTGGCCGAAAAATAAACAATTGGACACTGACCTGTCAATAAAAAAGGTCATTGAAATGGGTTACGAATTTGGCCTTGTTGAAAGTACTTGCCTGAGCATTAATCGAATCTGGTCTGCACTGAAATTTACGCATCCAAAAGAAGGAAAAGTGTACAATAACAGCTATGGAAAGTTGAATTTGTGAGTGAGGATAGTTAAATCTGCGACAAACAGGTTTAACACTATAAAATATATTTGAGATTCAAAACCGGTTAAATTCCATCATTCAGATTAAGGAAAAAGACACTTACCTGGTCTCAAGCTCTTTCAACCTATTTTTTGCTTCCTGATATCCCGGATATATTTGCAGCGCTTTCTTATAAAACCTGATCGCATCCTCTTTTCTGTTTAATGCCAGGTAAACATTTCCCAATGTAAGCATGACCAGGTCTTTGTCCGGAAACTCCGTTGCATTATTTTCTGCTATTAACCTGGCGTCGTTATACCGTTTTAAGTTCAGTAACTGTTCGGCAATAAAATTCATTGAAATCCAGTCGACATAATTATTAACTGTATCGGCTTTCATTTTTTTATATTCTGCAACAGCTTTTTCTGTACCTATCTGGGATATGTAAGTTTCTATCTTTTTGTGTACCGGCTGTTTTACACTAACAGGTTTGTCATATAGAATTTTAACCAGATTCTTTGTTATTCCAAAAAAATCAGTTGGGGAACTGTTACACAGAATAACAGCAAAGCTATTGGTGGAAGGTATGCGGAGCATGAAGGAAATAAAGCCGTCGGTCATTCCCAAATGGAAGTTTGCACCGACACTGTCGACATCTGTATATTTAAAGTTTTGATTGAACCAGCCATATCCATATCTGGCCGGCCTCTTTCCGGGTGTTAGCATTTCATCCGTCAAAGATTTGGTCAATAATGTATGATCCTGTAGGGCCAGATGAAATTTAAAAAGATCGTCCACCGTAGAATAAAGATCACCAGTCGCCATTGTATTTGACTGATCGCGAAAATCTGCGCTCGTAAAACCACCAAAACTGTAATCATATCCCGTTGCTCGTTTGGGCACAACCTGCAAATGGTGGTAGGAGCCGGAATTTTTCATCTGCACTTTATCGAAAATATCTTCCTTCATCAATTGTGAATAGGATTTCCCCGTAACCTTTTCCATGATGCAACCCAAAGTAAAGTATCCCCAGCTGCTGTACGCATACCTGGAACCAGGCTCAAACGCAAGCGCAGAGTCTGCATATACCTTTACATAATCTTCTCTCGTAAAACTCTGCCGGCTGAACCTTAGAAAAAAATCTTTAATAATATCATAGTTCGGCATTCCGGATGTATGGCTAAGTAACTGTTTTACCGTGACATTGGCCGCAGGTTTGGTTTTAAATCAGGTAAGTAGTCTGAAACGGTTTTATTCAAATCCACCAAACCTTTCTGAACCTGAATTAGCATCAGCGTAGCAGTTAATGACTTGGAAACCGAGCCGATCATAAACTTTGTGTCGGTTGCGTTGGGAATATTCCATTCCCTGTTTGCCAACCCAAATGCCCCTTTGTAAATTATTTTACCATTTTCAGCAACTAACACCGCACCGTCAAACATATTGTAATTATGGTATGTCTGCATAATTTCTGACAGTTTTGCCTTTTTGTTTTGGGCATACAAGGTAAAACCACAGAACATAAAAAAAGGAATATCGGGAGTTGCTTTATAGACATAGCCTTTTGTGCAGGTTAAACCAGTTACAGAAGTTGAAGCTTTTTGAGGAAGGCGTCCTAGTTCGTCAGGCAGAAATTGTTGTTCAATAAAGGTATAAAAGTAAAATTGGGGAACAAAGGTCAGCATTTGTTCTTGATGCTAAAAAATGTATGACCGAAAGCGCAGTGTTTAACCTAACAAATGAATTCATTGCGCTGATACATTTACTTTTATAGCAATTTTATTAAGTCAGTTTTATGTGTTGTTCACAAAGTAAAATATTTAAATAGATGTACCATCACAAATATTTAATTCAAAATTAGGAATGGGTTATGGCACCATGAAAATATCTAAACCAAATACAACAAAAAAGCACTTAACGAAATTCGCTAAGTGCTTGATTTTCAAGAGCCTCCTGTCGGGATCGAACCAACGACCTACTGATTACAAGTCAGTTGCTCTACCAGCTGAGCTAAGGAGGCCTTTTTTACTGGCCGATACCGTTTGTTATTCCGTTATCATGGTGCAAAAGTAGTAGAAAAGACTATTCAGCGCAACTCTTTGCAAACTTTTTTAAAAGTTTTTTTCAGCTTTTATATAGCCTCCTGAATTATAGACAGTTGATGTTTCAATTCTTCTAACTGAGTTAAAGCACTATTTATCTTTCTCTCAAATTCCGCTTTCAAACGATCCGAAGTTTTTGATTTCGCAAAGAACTCAATATTATTCTGCCACAAAGCAATGTCATTTTCAAGCTGTGTCACCTTACGACGGATATCACTTTCTTTTCTGAAAAGATTACGATTGCTTTCTCCATCCCGCACCAATTCCACTTCGCTTTCGAGTACAGCCTGCTCCTTTTCTCTTGTTGACAATTGGCCAATTGCACTTACATACGTGTTTATAGCCGCAATATAGCGCTTCTGAATAGCCTGCATATCTTTCTTGGGAACAAATCCAATGGATGACCATTCGCTCTTAAATGCAGTTAAAAGATTCAAAGATGATTCATCCTTGCCGCTTGCTGCCTGTTCAATCCTTTCGATCAAATCTGTTTTCCGTTTCAGGTTCTCTTCAAATTCCTCCTCAACTTCCTTGTTCTTGGCACGTTTCTGATTGAAGTAAGCATCACAGGCCTTTTTGAAACGGTCATAAATGGTATCTTTATATTTCTCCGGCACCTGGCCAATACCTTTCCATTTTTTCTGTAATTCAATAATCTTTTGCGTATTAGAAGCATTGTCTTCACCCGTTGCAAGAATCGCTTCTGCTTCAGCGCACAATTGATTTTTCAATTCCAGGTTCTGCTCTCTTTTACTTTCGAGCTGGCGGAAAAATTCACCTTTATTGTTGAAGAATGTTTTCAGGCTTGCCCAGAACTTTTTACTCAGTTCTTTTCCCTCTTCCCTTGGCATGATCCCTTTCAAAGAAACCCACTGATCCTGAAAAGCCATGATTTCTTTGGTCTTGGCATTCCATTCTTTTATACTTCCTGAACTGTAAGCTGTGAAAGGAACTATTGATTCATAGATCTTGGACTTTTGCTCGTAGTTTTCCTGCATCGATTTCTTTTGCTCAGCAAATTGTCCGCGCTGCGCATCATACAATACATCCAGTGCAAGTTTAAATCTCTGCCATAACTTTTCCTGATCTTCCTTAGGCGCAGGCCCAAGATGTTTGTATTCTTCAAAAATATGATTGGCTTCATTCAGGATTTCCCGGCTCATCGGACGGTTTTCCAATGATTTTCCAAGCTCTTCTACTTTTTCACACAATTCAGCTTTCAACTCTGCATTTCTGCGGCGATCCAGCTCCTTTAATTCAAAATAAATATTCCTGTTGCTAAAATAGCGGTCGATCAATGCATTATAAGTAGCCCAAAGCGTACCGTTGTGAGGAGATGCAATGTTGCCTGCCGATTTCCACTCTTCCTGGATCTTTTTAAATTCCTCCCAGCTGGATTTTAATCCGGTAGCATCAGTTTCTCTGATACCTTCTTCTTCGAGCAGAGTTCTTAACCGCTGGAGCAAAGAAGTCTTAACAGTAAAATTCTTTTCTTTTTCTTTTTCCTGGCTTTGGTAATATGAATTTTTCAACCCTCTTATTTCGCGGGATAATGCATCAATCCTTTGCGTATCAGCATCGTATTTAAATTCAAATCCGTCAGCTTCTCCATTATTATCTGCAGTAAATGCTTTCAGGGCATTTTCCCTGTCATTTAGTTTTATCTGATCCAGAACGGGGCGAATATCACGAACCACTGCCTCTGCTTTTTTCAAAAGCGCAGGCTTGGAACCTGTTCCCTGTACCGCAGCAAGTTCGTTTTCCAATAGCTTTACCAGTTGCTCCTTAGACAGTTGGGCATAATCCACATCCGGCGTGTGCTCCTCTTCATGTTCCTCTGCCAAATCATTGTTAAGATCAATTTCGAGGGTATCGATCGTTTTTTGTGTCAGGTCTTCCTGCTCGTTGCTTTCGACCCCTTCGTTTTGTTCTTGTGCCATCGTGGTTAGTGTTTCGTACGTACGTCTCAAATTGAATACAAATCTAACAATCTTTCCTATGAATTGGCTAATTTTGACTTCGTAACATTGAACATATTCCTAAGAAATGAATCATAATATTGCAAATATTCGTAATGAATATAGTTTAAAAGGTCTTCATGAGGATGATCTGCTATCTGATCCCCTCAAACAATTTAGAAAATGGTTCGATGAAGCTATTGGTTCAGGGCTTGATGAACCCAATGCAATGTTACTCAGTACCATCCACCATGCCAGGCCATCGGCAAGAATTGTACTGTTAAAAGACCTTGATCACGGATTATTATTCTTCACAAATTACAACAGTAAAAAGGGAAAAGATGTTGCAGCGAATCCTCATGTTGCGCTGACTTTTTTCTGGAAAGAGCTTGAAAGACAGGTTCGTATAGAAGGGACTGTTTCAAAAACGTCAGAAAACGAATCAGATGAGTATTTTGCGACCCGGCCACGAGGAAGCCAGATTGGCGCCTGGGTGTCTGATCAGAGTGAAGTGATTGAAGGCAGGGAAACCATTGAACAAAAAACGAAAATATTCGAGGCAAAATTTGAAGGAAATTCTATTTCACGTCCGCCACATTGGGGCGGCTACCGAGTGATTCCGGATTATCTGGAATTCTGGCAGGGTCGCCCCAGCAGATTGCACGACAGACTTGTTTATCAAAAAAACCCGGAAGGGATATGGAGTATTGAGCGGCTCGCACCGTAAAATAATTTCAGTAGCGCTACAATAAAAGAGGATCGTTCTGAAAATTTCAGCACGATCCTCTTTTATTTTTGTCTTTCTAATATATTACCTCTCGCTCATAGGAACAAAATCACGTTTAGGAGCACCCACGTAAACCTGGCGCGGACGGCCGATTGGCTCTTTATTTTCACGCATTTCTTTCCATTGAGCAATCCAGCCTGGCAGACGGCCAATTGCAAACATTACCGTAAACATATTTGTTGGAATTCCCAATGCACGGTAAATGATACCTGAGTAAAAATCTACGTTCGGATATAATTTACGTGATACAAAGTATTCATCTTCCAAAGCCGCTTTTTCAAGCTTCTGAGCTATTTCAAGGATCGGATCGTTAATACCTAATTTGCTCAGTACGTCATCCGCTGCTTTTTTAATAATCCTTGCACGCGGATCAAAGTTTTTATAGACTCTATGACCAAAACCGAACAAGCGAAAACCGCTGCTTTTATCTTTTGCCATATCAATGTATTTCTGGGTATCACCACCATCCTGACGGATCGCTTCAAGCATCTCAATAACTTCCTGATTTGCACCACCATGAAGCGGGCCCCACAATGCGCTGATCCCGGCTGAAATAGAAGAATAAATATTGGCATGCGACGAACCAACCAGCCTTACTGTGGATGTTGAGCAATTTTGTTCGTGATCTGCGTGCAGGATCAAAAGTTTATTTAACGCAGCTGAAACAACCGGATCTACCTCGTAATTGGCTACTGGCAGAGAAAACATCATATTCAGGAAATTAGAACAATAATCCAGGTCATTTTTTGGGTAATTAACCGGATGTCCCTGGGATTTTTTATATGACCAGGTTGCTATTGTCGGCATTTTGGAAAGCAAACGAATAATATGCAGTTCGGTGATTTCCGGTGTATCAAGATCAAAGGTTTCAGGATAAAATGCACTCATTGCACTTACTAATGACGAAAGAACACCCATTGGATGCGCATTGACAGGAAAACCTTCAAAAATTTTCCGCATATCCTCATTTACAAGCGTATGCGTAGTTATCTCATGTTCAAAATCAGAAAACTGCTGTTCAGTTGGAAGCTCACCATATATAAGCAGATAAGAGACTTCTAAAAAAGAAGCTTTTTCCGCTAAATCTTCAATCGAATAACCACGATAATTCAAAATCCCTTCTTCTCCATCCAAAAACGTAATAGCACTTTTAGTAGCACCAGTGTTTTTGTATCCGGCATCAATTGTTATAAACCCTGTCTGGTCACGTAATTTGGCAATATCTATCGCTTTTTCCTTTTCACTACCTTCTATTACTGGGAACTGGTAATTTTTACCATCAAGGGTTAATTCAGCTATTTGGGACATATTAATAAAATAAAATTAAAGGTTGGTATATAAACTATATGCTGATGATGGCATGAAAGATCAAAGAAATCATTGGCTTCAAATTACTTGCTTCAATTATTAATTTTGTGTTAAATCCATCAGCCTGACAGCATTTTCCAGTTAAACACGAGTCGCAATATCTTAAAAAACTGTGTACTTTCTATTATTATCCTCGTTTTATTTGTAAAAATTCAAGATTAAAATGCCAATCATTGATAATTTGAAGTAATTATAACACTATTCCTGTGCCACTTAGCATTCGATCATTATTTTGACCAAAATTATCATACGAACAAAGCTTTACAATTCATACATTTTGTCCGGTTTGAGTCTCAGAAGGCACTTTTACTTCGTTAATAAGTCCAAATTTCGCTTTAATAAAGTACCTTCCAAACAGCCCCGTCATTATAATTGGCAGCAAATGAGCCCCATAGATAAATGCTTTGCCTGTAATTCGATAAGAAAATGATGAAAATGTAATGTAAACATATCCAAACCAAGCCAATGAAATGAACAACAAAACAAGATACAGAACAGACATTTTCTGTCTGTTAAAATATTTGAAAGTTAGTTCACAAGTAATTAATGATATAACGACAACCAATAAAACTGTTAATAAAGCTCTCGGAAAATTACTGATATAGGAATGTTTATAAAGCAAAACTCCAAGCCGCCCGATAAGATTAGGATGAGCCAGAAGATACGCATCAGTAATGCTTAACACCAATAGAAGAAGTAAACTGCTCATTTTCTTATTCATGTCAAAGAATTTTACAATGTTAAAGTAATTGGAATAATATCCATTTTTACACCAATATTTTGTTGTATTTCCCTGTAATCATTTCAATTTGTTCGGTTAATGGCAAATCATGGTTAATCCAATTGATTGTAATTCCATCCTTTTCCATTTTTCTAAAAAAAGTCATTTGACGTTTTGCAAATCTGTGGATTTCGGATTCCAGTGACCTGGCCATGTCTTTATAAATCAATTCTCCAAGTAAAAATTGCGTCACAAATTTATATTCAAGGCCATAATAAATAAGCTGTTCCGCCGAAATACCACTTTTCATTAAAGCTTCCACTTCATCAATCAATCCGTTTTCCAATCTATATTTCAATCTTGAGCTTATACGCTCCCGCCGGACATCAACCGGTGGATTTAAGCCAAAAATTACCGATTGGTATTTTACTGACGTTGTAACAAGCTTTGACCCTGAACTTGGGTTTTGAATAAGGTACTGAGAAATTTCAATTGCCCTGATCAATCTTTTTCTGGTAGAAGTGTCAGCGAGGCCGGAATAGGCCGAATTTAGATTTTGAAAAATATGATTCAGTTCTTCTGTGGTATGGATTTCCAATTTTATCCTTAGATCGTTATCTACTGGTATCGACGAAAATGCATGGCCCTTTAAAAGTGCATATATATAAAACCCTGTCCCGCCACATAGTATTGGAACGCTATTGCCTTCTGCCAAATCATCGTATGTCCTTTTAAAATCCTTTTGAAATTCGTTTACGTTGTATTGTTCGCCAGCTTCCTTGATGTCTATCAAATGGTATGGAATATTATTTCCATTCACCCTGTACTCATCCAGATCTTTTCCTGTACCAATATTCATATTCCTGTAAACCTGCCTCGAATCTACACTGATTATTTCCCCACCCATCTGATGTGCAATTTGTGTAGCCAAATGGGTTTTTCCGGATGCTGTCGGGCCAAGTATAATAAGAAGGGGTTTCAAAATCCTGATGGTTTCTTTATAATTGTTTTAACGAATTTGAGACTTCCCACATTACATATTTGTATCGTGTTTTTTCCTGTTGTATGTTTTCTATCTGAAAACCTCACATATTTTTCAGTATCCAGCCAAAAGGTTATCGGAGGTTTTTCGGATATCCTTTCAAATCCAAGTTTAGCATATGAAATTCCGTCAGACCATTCCTTGTCGATGTAGGTCATAATATCATCCGGGTGGATTTCTTTAGTAAATGCGCTTAGTAATTTGTCCATTCCGCCAACTACCGTGGTGTTGATCAGATTGGAAAACCTGATTAACTCGAATGAACGAAATGGTTTTTCTTGTTTAATGAATATACGAACGTGACTAAACGTAGCGACCGCAACGAGCAAATCTTCATTTACATTAGTAACCTGAAAACCAGTTGGTAATATTCTGAAATATTTTACGGGAAGATAGAGTCCAAACTGGTATTTTGACTGTACCGTACCCTGCAAATGATTCTTTCCAAGAAACTGTCCGGCTATTTCTTTATTGATACGAACGGAATAAGTAAGCCTGGCGGGTATGCGAATGGAAATTCCCAGCAAAGCCATTAATCTCGATTTGACTATATCACTTTTACCTTTCCACTGATCTTCCCACAATATAATGCTGTTAATTCCGCATAAACGTAGCTTGTCCTGGGCAGCTGCAAACAATTTCAATTCTTCAATAGACTTTTCTGAACCCCACAATTGAAGTTCAATTAATTTTAGATGCAAATAAGCGTTACCAGTTTTTTGTATTTCTAACGTTGTAAAAATTTCTTCTTCCTTTTTACAAATTTTACATGTAAAGCCAATCAGTTTTAACCAATCGGAGATTTGTTCTTCAAAAGAAGTTTTATTACTTAACAATATGATTGGTTTAACTTGGATAAAGATGATAATCAGCTTACAATTCTAATCATTTCATCTTGGAAGAAGCAAGTTTATTGATGAAAATTTTCTACCTAACAAAAGAGGATACCATTTCTGATATCCTCTTTTTAAATAACTATAAGTCTTGAATTTTCATTTTCCTCCTAGTCCAAAAATAACACCAACATTCACACCGCCAAAATTAGAAGTTGAACTAAAATCAATATTGCCGGCAGAATCCGTAGTGGCACTATGATCCGCATTACCAAAAACAAAATGATAAATCCCCTCAACCTGAACCCCTAAATTGCCAAAAACGAAAACTATACCTGCCCTGGGTGCCGCTCCGAAATTACTGTGTTTCGAAGATTCTATAATGGTGTTACCGTTAAACTTTGCATCGTATTTAGAAAAATACATCCCTGCATCTCCTCCAATATATGGGCGGATTAAACCTTGTAATAAATAATAATCACCAGTAACCGTCAATGGCGTCAGCGTTCCTGTCGTCGTTAGTTTTTGGCCAGCAAAATTATAATCACTTCCATCCGCATAAATTTTGCCGGCAATACCAAACGCAAACTGGGGAGATGTAAACACCCTAAGATTAATGCCGCCTCCGGCTATGGTCTTGGAATCTTCAATATTTGACTTCGCCAATCCTCCCTGCAAGCCCAATGAAAACTGAGCGAAACCTGTCGAATTGAATAAAAAAACAAAAGCAGCAACACCAATTGCGCGACTTAAATACTTTTTCATAGTCTGATATCGGTTATTTAAATGATTGAAGATTAATAAGTTTACAATATCAAACCATGACTAAAACAACAAACCTAATATTAATATAAGTTATTATAAATCAGAATATTGATGAATTAATACACGCTTATATTCAGTTCTTGAAATTGTATATCTGTGCAAATAATTCCACATTCCGCTAACTTCCAGGTAACTTTCAATGCCAATTCTATTTACTAGAATTAATAGAATTGTAACATTATAAACTAACCCGATCCAGATTTGCTGCTTCCCATCCAACCAAAGCCTTTTTACGCGTTCTTCCCCAATGATATTCACCCAATATTCCTTCTTTTCTGATAACACGATGGCAGGGAATAAGGTATGCGATCGGATTATCACCTACTGCTGTACCTACTGCCCTCACTGCTTTGGGGTTACCGATACTTTCTGCGATTTGCTGATAAGTAGTAACAGAACCTTGCGGAATTGACAATAATGCTTCCCAAACCTTTAACTGAAAGTTGGTTCCCTGTACCAAAAGCGGAAGTTTACCCAATGTACTCAAATGAGGTTGAAAAATCCTATTTATAAAATTTTCAGTTATCTGCTGATTCTGTTTTATAGAGGCAAAATGCCATTTTTTAGCAAGTTTGATAAGTTGGTCATCCCGCGATTCCTCATCAACAAAAGCCATTGCACAAATGCCCCGTTCAGTAACTGCAATAAAGCACTCCCCAAACGGCGACTGATGAAAACCGTAATTAATTTTCAACCCTTTTCCATCACTTTTAAATTCATGTGGTGTGACGGCTTCAATACCTGTAAACAAATCGTATACACGGCTTTGGCTGGAAAGCCCGGCAGATTCTGCAAGTTCCGCCAAGTTGGTTGAATCCTTAATTTTCTGTTTAAGATAATCCGCTGTAATATACTGCAAAAATTTCTTTGGGCTTACACCAGCCCATTCCGAAAAAAGACGCTGAAAATGAAACTGGCTGATACTCACTTCTTCGGCAACTTCAAAGAGAGATGGCTGCTGTTTTGCATTTGTCGTAATAAACTCAATTGCCTTTGCAATTTTGTCGTAATTATAAGTTTCCTGGTTCATGACAGTATTTATTTGTTAAGCAAATATCTTTCAAACCTTCATACTACCCAACCTGAAACTTGCTTAGTAATAGTAAAAAATAGCTTTGGCAATGATACGAATTTCAAGGTACGTAAGTTATATTCATGTTGTTTTTATAATTACCAATTAAATCAAAACCTTACTATGGAGCTTAACCCAAAAGAAACTGCCCTTGTTCTGATAGAGTTTCAGAACGATTTTACCACCGAAGGAGGCATATTTCACGGAGCCGTAAAAGGTGTGATGGATTCCAGTAATATGCTTCAGAATACGGTAGATACAGTGAAGGCAGCCCGTGAAGCCGGAATTCATGTAATGTATATTCCAATAGCATTTACACCTGATTATCATGAGGTTACCAGCACGCCTTATGGGATAATGAAAGGCGTAGTTGACAATGGTGCTTTTAAGAAAAATACCTGGGGTACTGAAATTGCAGAAGTTCTGACACCTGAAAAAGATGATATCATCATTGAAGGAAAACGCAGTTTTTGCGGATTTGCAAGTACCAATCTTGATTTTATTTTACGTAGTACGGGCATTAAAAATGTAGTTTTAGCCGGATACCTTACCAATTGCTGTGTTGAATCTACAATGCGCACAGCTTATGATAAAGGCTATAATGTGATCACCCTGACGGATTGCTGCGCCACATTAAGTCAGGAAGAGCATGACAATGCTTTAAAAAATGATTTTCCAATGTTCAGCCAGCCAATGTCACACACTGCGTTTATTGAAGTTCTGACAAGTGAAGCAACTCTTGAATTAAAAGGAAAAGGTTACGAATAAATATTTTTCACTCAACCAATTGTAAATGAATTTATTAAAACGTTATGTGTCTGCTTTGATTTTGATGCTTGGTATGAATACCGCTTTTGCACAGGATTTCAAATCAGATCTGAAAAAGCTTAATACAGAAATTGAAGTTGCTTACAAGTCTCAGAAAATTACTGAACCCGAATATCAAAACTTAAAAAAAGAGCAGGATATAATTCAGTCGGCAATTGAAAAAGCCGGCACGGATAAAGTATTGACTCAGGACGAAAAGAATAAGATATATTCCAAAATTATCCGTTCAAGGAAAAGGCTTGTAAAATATAAGAACCAAAGCGAAGCCAAATAAAAGTAACGAGCTCTTCCGGTATTGGAAGAGCTCGTTAAATAATGGTTAGTATTCTTTCTTACTATCCTTTTTGGATTTTTTCTCCGCACGTTTTTCTTTCAGATTTTTCTCTGGCTCTTTTTTGGCACTTCCCTTGTCCAGATTTTTACCTTTTGCCATGACTATTAAAATTTTAAGTGTTATAAGTTGGTAAAATAACTGAATTAGTTTCAAATTTGGTATCTAAGGAACTATATTTTTCCTGCTGCATTTCAAATTTTCACTTTGGCAAATGTCTTAATTTTCAGGTAAAAAACATCTTTTGATTATTTCTGTGTGATCCAATCGAGAATCTTATTGGCTTTTGCACCGGTTTCACCCGTACTAGGGCTTTTTCCTCCCCTCTTAAATCCTTCACAATCTGCTCAATGAGTGGCTGCTGAACGTGTGGCGGATAAGGGATATTGAAAACTTCGGTACCTTTTTCTGTTTCTACTATAATATCAAACTTCTCAAAAAATGAGAAATTAATTCTTCCTTTAGAACCTACAATCTGGGCCTTGTCTTCCCGTTGTTCTTTATTGACTGTATAACACCAGCTGCCATTACCCAGGATACCGGATTCAAATTCGAAATTAGCAACAGTTATGTCATCAGCTGTATATAATCCCGCCTGATTTTTGGAAATGCCCGTTGCGGTTTTTATCGGACCAAATACATATTCAAGAAAATCAAACTGGTGAGAGGCCAGATCATGAAAATGTCCGCCGCCTGAAATCTCCGGATCCACACGCCAGCGAGGTTTGGCATGATCCCCAACCTCTTCTTCATAAGGCTGCCATTGCAAACAGATATTGACAAAACGTACATCACCAATTACTCTCTGATCTAAAAGCTCCTTTAATTTCTGAAAATACGGTAGGGAACGCCTGTAATAAGCCACAAATAATGGCACACCGGTTTGCCTGCTTACCTCATTCATCCTTTCACATTCTGCTGCGTTCCTGGCCATTGGTTTTTCCACATACACAGGTTTTCCGGCACGCATGGCTTTTATCGCGTATTCCTCGTGTACATCAGGCGGTGTGGCAATGTATATGGCGTTAATATCAGGGTCATTGATCAGATCGTCCACATCAGCATACCATTTCGGAACATGATGCCTTTCAGCATAATCGGCTGCTTTTTCGGCATCCCGTCGCATCACTGCAATGAGGTGCGAATTGGCCACTTTATTAAAAGCAGGGCCGCTTTTTACTTCTGTTACATTACCACAACCAATAATTCCCCAGTTAATCTGATCCATAACAATTATGATATTTTTGAACTATTACCTAAGCAGAATTATTATTTATTCTAATCAGTCTGATTTAACTTATTAATTTTTTTGAATGGAAAGCCAACGCAACAACCCGCTTCATGGAAAAACACTGGAAGCAATTCTTAATGAACTGGTTGATTATTATGGCTGGGAACAAATGGGACAGCTTGTTAACATTAATAGTTTTCAGTTTGAACCCAGTGTTAAATCCAGCCTCAAATTTTTGAGAAAAACACCATGGGCACGTAAAAAGGTAGAAGATCTATACATTCGGATGATTGAAACAAAATAGTTTTCTAATTTTAGAATAAATAACAGGATGCAAACTATTCTTCATCACTCAACTTTTAGTTAATTATGCCTTTCGTTGATTATTACCAAATTCTGGGACTTGACAAAAAAGCCTCAGAAAAAGATATCAAAAATGCTTACCGCAAACTCGCCAGAAAATATCACCCGGACCTCAATCCTAACGATAAAGAAGCGGAAAAGAAATTTCAGCAGCTCAATGAAGCGAATGAAGTACTAAGCGATCCTGATAAACGTAAAAAATATGACCAGTATGGTAAAGACTGGCAGCATGGTGAAGAATACGAAAGAGCACAACAATCACGCGCCAGATCTCAGGCAGGTTCTAGATATGGCGGGGAAGATAGCGGCGGCTTTTCGGATTTTTTTGAATCTATGTTCGGTTCATCTTCAGGTTTTGGTGGCGGAGGGCGCCAGGTAAAATTTAAAGGGCAGGATTATAAAGCAGAAGTAAATCTGAACCTGAGAGAAGCTTATGAAACCAATAAGAAAACCCTAACCGTAAACGGGAAAAATATACGGATCACAATTCCTGCCGGCATTGAAAACGGACAGACAATTAAAATTGCCAGTCATGGCGGACCAGGTTCAAACGGTGGCCCTAACGGGGATTTATATATCACTTTTACCATAACAAATGACGAAAAATTCCGACGTTCCGGAAATGATATTCATATTAAAGAAGACGTGGATTTGTATACTGCTGTCCTTGGCGGAGAACTGGTGATTGATACTTTAAGCGGAAAAGTAAAATTGCCTGTAAAACCGGAAACTCAAAATGGTACTGTGGTGAGGCTGAAAGGAAAAGGTTTTCCGGTATACAAAAATGAAGGCCACTTCGGTGACCTTTATGTAACTTTTAATGTCAAAATCCCTACTCAATTAACTGAAAGACAGAAAGAGTTGTTTACAGAATTATCCCAATCTTAATCCGTAAAAGGTATGGAAACTGATAAATTGTTACCAACAGATAAATTTTGTACTTATTACAACGTAGAATATTCATTTGTTGAATCTCTAATGGAAATCGGGCTGATTGACACGATTGTAATACAGGAAACCGAGTTTATACATATTCCACATTTACAAAAAATTGAACGCATTATTCGTTTGTATGACGATCTGAATATTAATCTTGAAGGTATAGAAGTAATACAATTACTGCTGGAACGGCAGGAACAAATGAATGAGCAGATCAACTCTTTGAAAAACCGGCTGCGGTTTTATGAAGGTTAGTCAATCTTTTGTTATTATAAAATCTCCTGAATCGTGTTTTCAATGAAACCCGGTTCAGGATTTTCTATTTAATAGATTCATCTAAAGGCATTCTGGTAACGGGTAATTATTTCAAATTCAGTGAAACTGCAATAACGAATGTATCTTTGTGGCATATTACCTGAAGCAGTCCGAAACCCGGGCTGCTTGATCAATCCATTATTATGAAATTTGAGGATTACCATATTGCTCCTGAAATAAAGAGGAGCTTAGAAAAAGCAGGATTTAAGCGTCCGACTGATATACAGTTTAAGGCGATTCCTGCAATTATGAAAGGCGAAGACGTACTGGCCATTGCACAAACAGGAACAGGAAAAACAGCTGCATTTGCAATTCCGGTTATAGACAGGTTACACAATCAAAAAGCTTCGAGCCGGCCGGAAGGCATTAAATGTATTGTAATGGTGCCAACCAGGGAACTGGCCATACAAATCACAGAAGTATTTGACAAAATAGGACAATATACCAAAGTAAAAGCTTTCAGCGTATTTGGCGGAGTAGAACAAGGCCCGCAGATTGCACAACTGGAAAAAGGGATAGATGTATTAATTTCCACACCTGGCCGAATGTTTGATCTTGTAAGCCAGGGACATATCAAGCTAAACAAAATAGAAGTATTGATTCTGGATGAAGCCGATCATATGCTTGATCTGGGTTTTATTAAGGATATTCAGGATCTAATAAAATTTCTGCCAAAAAATCGCCAAACCCTGTTTTTCTCTGCTACGATCAATGAAAAGATCAAAAAACTGGCCTACTCTCTGGTCAGAAATGCGATCCGAATCCAGGTTTCTCCCAATGATAAAGTAGCCAGAAACATTACGCATTCGGTAGCCTATATCGGCATGGATGATAAACGTTTTTTTCTGGAAAGAATAGTTAAAGAAAACCCGGAAAGTAAAATTCTTGTTTTTGTGCGCACGAAAGTCCGTGCAGAACGCGTGTTTAACGCGCTGGAACGCATGGAAATCAAAAGTCTGACCATCCATGGTGACAAAGACCAGGCAGATCGCACCGAAGCCCTGAATCAGTTTAAACAAGGGACGGTAAAAGTAATGATCGCAACGGATGTGAGCGCCAGAGGCATTGACATTGCGAACGTAGACTATGTAATTAACTACGATCTTCCGGAACAAGCAGAAAATTATGTACACCGTGTAGGTCGTACCGGTCGGGGTACACAGAAAGGATTAGCTGTTTCGTTTTGTAGTCCTGAAGAAAAGCCGGTATTGGAAGAAATTCAGGAGTACCTTGGCCAGCCAATTGAAGTTGTTAAAATAAGTGTTACTGATTATTCCGAAACGCTTGACTTTACCAGTGACACCTCCAGTGATCTTAATGCACTGATGAAAGAAGTTGAAAGTTATGAAGCAGGAAAAAAGAAAAAGAAGAAATAGTGGTAAATGACAACAATAATGGCCTGCCGGTTAATTTCCGACAGGCCATTATTGTTGTCATTTATTTCAATCTGCAATTAGTAACTTATTTTATCCGGAAGAATTTGTCCGCGAATTTCGCCATATATATTTTGCGCAGTAGTAATATTTACGTAAAATAATCCCTGTATCAACCAAGCCTGTTGTTCGGCGGTTAAAGGTTGATTTGCTTTCCCAACAACCTGTGTGGCGGTCGGGCCAGCAAGTGTGAATAGTATTGCTCCTCTTTCGTAACCCGGATTAGCAAAATTAATTGTCACAGTAGCAGGTGTAATATCCTTGTAGGAAATATTATAACTTAATTCCTTGGTAGTCTTATTGTATTCAAAAGCTCCAGATCCCTGAGCGGCAGAAACGGATTTGGGAACAGTTGGTGCACTATTAATTGTGGCTGAAAATTTAACTATGTTATCTTCATGAGGGCCTTCTTCCTTGCAAGAGGACATCATACCAAACATAGCAATACCTGTCATAAATAGTAAAAAACGTTTCATTGGCTTTTTCATACATCTTTAATTTTAAAAAAAGTTAACTCTTAAATATACACATAAACTTGTCACGATACAAAAATGATACCAGAATCACCATTATCAGATTGTCCACAGATCATTTTTGCGAATGTAAACGATCCGGTTATTCCAGATAACCCTGTCCCAATGATCCACCGATCCAAAGATTGTAAGCTTGTGTCCTTTTCTAACCATTTCCACTACGTTTGAAGCAGATGATGGCTCCTCTCTCAGAAAAGTATTATCATTAACAATAATACCGGTTTTATAAAGAGAGGGAATGTTAACAACACCAAGCAGGACTACAAGATAAACAATCGTTGAAATCTTGTGAAATTGTAAAATTGGTTCTTTTCTCCTCGTTTTCAAAACCATGATGAAAACGATATATGACCCCAAAGTTAGAAGCAATATTGGAATGTACTCACCATATCTTCTGTAAAAAATTATAAAATAATTATAATCGTCAAAGTCATAGCCACTTAGATTTTGTTCAACTGCCAAATTATCCATTTTTTCAAATAAACGCCTGGAAGGATTTATGAGAGCCAATTTATTCAGGTAATACAGGCAGTTTGTATAATTATTCGTCTTCTCAGAAAGAAAAGCAAGCTTCAAAAGCAGGTATTCATTATTTTTTTCGTCCTCTTTATAATTTTTTTTATACAGCGTTTCCGCCTCGGTATACTTCGCCATAGCGAACAGAGAATCAGCAGCTTTTAACTCTTTTAGGTCAGCAGAAACTACGGTTCCTGACCCCAAAATGGTGCATGCTAAAATCAAAAATGACAGGTATTTCTTGTACAGGGCTTGCATTTTACTTTTAAGAATTCTACTTTTGCATCGCAATTACGGAAAACGCCCCGGCTAATCCAACAAATTAAAATGATTCATTAACTCGTTTAGTTGAGTCATACAACCAGAAAGCATTTACCGCAAGTTGAATTGTTTCAGTGTATGGAGTCAAAATTTGGATTGAAATAAAATAAATGATTCCGTAGCTCAGCTGGTAGAGCAATACACTTTTAATGTATGGGTCCTGGGTTCGAATCCCAGCGGGATCACAAGTCGTAATAATGAAGGATCTTCATGTTCATGATTAAATGCTCATAACGGGCAAAACTGGAATCGAGCAGTTTCAAAATAAAATCGAATAACGATTCCGTAGCTCAGCTGGTAGAGCAATACACTTTTAATGTATGGGTCCTGGGTTCGAATCCCAGCGGGATCACTGAAAGATCAAATTCCTAACCGGATTTGGTCTTTTTTGATTTAGAGCAATACGCTTTTAATGTATGGGGCCTGGACGGTACGCCGCCCGGTTCGTATCCCAGCGGCATCACTGAAAGATCAAATTCCTAATCGGATTTGGTCTTTTTTGATTTAGAGCAATATACTTTTTAATGTATGGGGCCTGGACGGTACGCCGCCCGGTTCGAATCCCAGCGGGATCACTGAAAGACCAAATTCCTAACCGGATTTGGTCTTTTTTGATTTAGAGCAATACGCTTTTAATGTATGGGGCCTGGACGGTACGCCGCCCGGTTCGTATCCCAGCGGCATCACTGAAAGATCAAATTTCTAACCGGATTTGGTCTTTTTTGATTTAGAACAATACACTTTTACTGTATGGGGCCTGGACGGTACGCCGCCCGGTTCGTATCCCAGCGGGATCACAAGTCATAAAAATGAACGATCTTCATATTCATGATTAAATGCTCATAACGGGCAAAACTGGAATCGAGCAGTTTCAAAATAAAATCGAATAACGATTCCGTAGCTCAGCTGGTAGAGCAATACACTTTTAATGTATGGGTCCTGGACGGCACGCCGCCCGGTTCGTATCCCAGCGGTACCACTGAAAGATCAAATTCCTAACCTGATTTGGTCTTTTTTGATTTAGAGCAATACACTTTTTAATGTATGGGGCCTGGACGGTACGCCGCCCGGTTCGAATCCCAGCGGTATCACTGAAAGATCAAATTCCTAACCGGATTTGGTCTTTTTTGATTTACAGCAATACGCTTTTTAATGTATGGGGCCTGGACGGTACGCCGCCCGGTTCGAATCCCAGAGGGATCACTGAAAGATCAAATTCCTAACCGGATTTGGTCTTTTTTGATTTAGAGCAATATACTTTTTAATGTATGGGGCCTGGACGGTACGCCGCCCGGTTTGAATCCCAGCGGGATCACTGAAAGACCAAATTCCTAATCGGATTTGGTCTTTTTTGATTTAGAGCAATACACTTTTAATGTATGGGACCTGGACGGTACGCCGCCCGGTTCGCATCCCAGCGGCATCACTGAAAGATCAAATTTCTAATCGGATTTGGTCAATTTCGATTTAGAACAATACACTTTTATATATATGGGGCCTGGACGATTTTGTACGGAAAACTCTGATTTTGTTTTTTTCTGATGTCTTATATAATAGAATTGCTGCAATTATAATTTTGCACTCCACACCAACTGAATTTGAGAATTATAATAACATTATTTGATAATCATACAGCTAGTCGCCGGCACTGCACTTCCGACGTCTTCAATGATCACCAAGCAAAATACCCAGTAGTACAAGCAATAATAACAGACTTCCGATTACGATCAGCACTATTTGCCTGGCGTTGAATGAGGTTCGTTCAATGGTTACGATACCAGGAATGTTCATTTTAGCAAAATTAAGTGCTTGAAAAGGTTGGATAAAAATTACAAAACTCAATAAAGAAATTAGGAAGTAAGGTTCAGGAAGGTAGCTTAACAAAATAATAACGACATATATGACATGTAACAATGCGGGATGGAAAGTTTTTGAATACCCTGCATTCCGTGCAAGTTCCAGAATAATTTTAAAGAGGTTTGATAAAAAAATATAGCTGAATAATGTCCTTGCTGCCGGAATTATATCTAAGTCGTCCTTTTCATTAAAAAATCGCCATGCTTTATAAGTCCACCAAAATGGATAAAGACCACAAGTAAAAATAGATAGGATTATGAACTTGTTAATACTAATAAGTTCCTGAACATTATTGTCCGAATTGGTTACAAGATTATTGTTAGAATCCAACATTTGAATAGAGGTGAGGGAAATTATAAACATCCAAATTTAGTAAGAATAAATAAAGAGAGCCCGATATCGAACCGAATCCACTTGAATTAACTAATCACCACAAAAACCTTAAAATATGAAAACCCGATATAAGCTTGAAAGTTTCAAGATAGTTACAACTTTTTGATATATGTAATTTCAATCGGACCTCCCGGAGCCGGTAACTCTAACTCAGGATTAGGCCCAGGGCACCTCCTTTTAACATTACCCGACATGGTGTAATTCCAGGTTTTTCCATCTTTACTTACTTCCCAGTCACTATCTGCATCACAGGCGGATACTTGCATAAAACCAACATTTTTATCCGGAACAACAAAAGAACCGTTACCTGAGTATCGGGCTTGTTGGTTTTCAATGGTTAGGTTTGTTGAACCATCACACCCACAGTCTTCATCACGTTCCTTTGAGCATGATGACGCGAAAAGTAAAAAATAGTAAAATGAGACCTTAATTATGAAACGCATTTTGTTGTTGGTTAATGGTTCAAACATATGACCCCAGCATTATGAAAATAGTTGTAAAACATAATATTTACCTCATAATAGGTCTATTCAGTCAAATTAGTAGTCAACCTCCAACACCGATGGGATCAGAATATAAGCAAATGTAGGTGCGGTTTAAATACAAATCAACCTTGGACATACCATATTTGAAAGAGTGCAATTAACAGTAATTTGTAATTAAAATGGTATTATTGCCATCAAAAAAATTAATGGAGACAAATCAAAACGAGTACGCCCGGGCAATCATTGTTCCTACGCTCACGGTTAGAAATGGTTCAGATGCAATTGCCTTTTATCAAAAGGCATTTGGCGCTACAATCTTAAGGCCAATACAGATCCTGATGGATCAGTGGTCGCAGAAATGGAGATTAGAGGTGCCAGGTTCGTTGTGGCAGATCAGTCGGAGGAGCATGGTAATTTTGGCCCTGAAAGATTAAAAGGTACACCTGTAAGAATTGGCTTGCAAGTCGAAGATCCTGACCAAGTATTCGAACTTGCAGTACAAGCAGGCGCATCAATTATTTATGCTGTGGCCGATCAGGATTACGGTTACAGATTGGGTCACTTATCCGATCCTTTTGGCCATCATTGGGAAGTTTTCAAACCCATATAATAACGAAAGTGAATTATGGGACATTTGATCAAAACAACTTCTAACCAGATAATTGTCTTGTTGATCATTAACCAGTTCAATCCACTAAACTTTTTCTTGTTAATACAAGCCATATAAAACGTAAACCTGCTGTCGGAAAAAACGTGAGCCACACATCCGATAAATTCATCAGCCGCTAAACTGGTGATGCCATACATTTTTTTAGTTATCATAAGACTTTTTTTATCATACCTGCAAAGTATCTGTATACCATTTGTACTTTGTGAATATGCTTTTCACCACGACAATGACCGGAAGAAGCAGTGCATATGGAATTTCCACCTTTATGCAGGACCCGGTGTCAGCTAAAACCAGCCCGTTACAGTAAAATCTTTGATGCATCTGCTTCTCCCATCAATCAGAATCCTCCAGACAAAACACAAAGACAATGGCCTCAATTTCCATTCCGCTCAGATCTGTTTTAACCTTTTTTCAATCCTTTTTGCGGCCATGGTGATGGGCCAGCCGAAACCCAAAGAACCTCAAACTATCAAAGAGCTGCAGCAAGCCATTCAGAAAGTCCTGAAAGAAACCGGAACTCCTGCCGTAGGCGTGGCATTGGTGCGGGGCGATAGTCTGGTCTGGGTTGCAGGAATCGGCAAAGCGAACCTGGAAAAGAACAGGGATGCCAATGAAAATACGATGTTCCGGATTGGTTCTGTCTCCAAAATGTTTGTTTCCCTGGCCATTTTAAAATTGCAGGAAGAAGGCCGTATAAGTCTTAAAGACAAAGTCCGTGATCTGGCGCCAGAAATTGCGTTCATCAACCCATGGGAAAACACAGCCCCAATCCTGGTGGAACATCTGCTGGAACATACTACCGGATGGGACGATCTGCATCTGGCAGATTATGCCATGAACGAACCCAAACTAACCTTGAAACAGGGACTTGACTACCATCCTCATTCGCGCATCTCGCGCTGGATTCCGGGGACACGTATGTCCTACTGCAATTCCGGCCCGGCGGTGGCTGCATACATTATCGAAAAGATTACCGGCCGGACTTTTGAGGATTATATTCAGGAGCATTTTTTTAAACCTATGGGAATGCAGACGATGAGTTATTATGCCACGAGTTTATACAAGAATTCCGGTGCCACATTATATATGGATAATCAACCGCAAAAGTACTGGAACATCAGTGTCCGGCCTTCGGGATCAATCAATGCATCTGCTAAAGACATGGCAAGAATGCTCAGGTTTTTTATCCAAAGAGGACATGTTGACAGCCTTCAGATAGTAAGCGAAAAATCTCTTGAGCGTATGGAAATGTCCACCACCACGATCGGTGCCAGTCAGGGACTTCAATACGGATACGGATTGTCTAATTACTCGTCGGTGTATAAAAGTTATGTTTACCGCTCGCATGGCGGGGGTGTCAATGGAGGCTTAACCGATTTTTCCTATCTGCCCGGCCATCAGGCAGGCTATGCGATCATGATCAATTCGGGTGATGGAAATGCCCTGTACCGAATCCAACAGCTGGTACGCAGTTTCCAGACACACAATTTGAAGTCTGACAAGACCGTTCGTACAGATAACACGGGGCCATTACCTACCCTGGATGTCAATGGTTACTATATCCTCATCAATCCCAGAATTCAGATGACGGACTATCTTGAACGGATCGTCAACCTGCGCCATATCTGGGGGAAGGAACGGTTTCTTTTCAATTCGCCCCTATTCGGCGGAAGTACCGAAACATATCTGGCCATTAATGATCACCAGTTCATCTCACAGGAGACTGGAAAGATCAGCATGGTGAAAGTACGTGATCCGCTGGCAGGTGAAGTTCTGCAGGCAGATACTCAGATACTCATGCGGGTTTCACCCTTTGCGGCATTTGGCCGGCTTATCCTTTTAGGCTTATGGATATGCTATCTGGCAGGTTCGCTGATCTTTGGGTGCATCTGGCTGATTCGCTGGGGCATGGGTAAATCCGTCGGACTGTCAAAACAAACAATTGGTTTGTGGCCGGTCATAGCTAGCCTGCTTTTTGTATGTGCGTCCATTATGGCATCTGTGGGTGGGAAAAACCCATTTGAACTCCTGGGTAAAGTCAGTCCTGTATCGGTTTCTATCATGGTCTTGACAATCGGATTTGCGTTGACAACTGCCTGGTCTGCCGTTCATATTTTTTTAGAAAGAAAGACAAAAAGTGTAAGCAATATTTACATCCATGTTGTTATTCTGACCGGATTGCATCTAGTAGTGACCTGCTATCTAATATGGTACGGCGTAATTGGCATCCAGACCTGGAATTAACATGAACTTCATCGTGTCCTAACTTTCTGGCTGATCCTGCTAACCTATATCCTATTTTCTCTTTCCAAAAGGGCAATTCAGCAGAAGTCAGATCCAGTATAAGCTTATTCGCATTAGTAAGATTTATAGACATATAAAAAGAATATATTAGATCGGATAAAGACCAGAAAGTATGATAACTTCGGACTTCCATTTATTTATAAGTTTAATTTAATATACTCTAACCTAACTTAATCCGGAAAGAATGAAAAGACTTAACTTAATTTTGGCAATAATTATATCTATTGTCGCAACATTCAATAACTCCTCTTTTGGGCAAAAATCAAGTCCCAAACATCTTCCAATCATAGATGTACATGTGCATGCCATGAAGGTAAATCCCGCCTTTGCAGCTGATATGTGCCCCTGGTTTCTAAGCAGTATGCCGGGCGCCAATCCTAACGGCCCCGCTCCTACCTTCATCAATACAGATTGTGCCCTACCGCTCAAAGCGGCCAGATCAGATAAAGAATTCCAGGACTCATTGATGGCTACAATGAAGCGGTTGAATATGACCATCATTGCAAGCGGCGATGCAGGCATTATCCGCAGCTGGCAGAAAGCAGCAGCTCCTGGCAGGGTTATTCCAAGTATCAGCATAAGTTCGTCAGAAGAGATGACGGTAGTTGCTTTTACCGACTCCCTATCCAAAGGGTTCTATAAAGTGATGGGTGAAGTAGCTCCTCAGTATCAGGGGATGTCACCCAGCGACCAATCCCTGGACGGGTATTTCGCAGCAGCTGAAAAACTTAATATTCCGGTTGGCATTCACATGGGTACCGGAGGTAACGGCAGTATTAATATATCAAATCCAAAGTACCGGGCTTCGATGGGTAACCCCTTTTTATTGGAAGACCTGCTGGCCCGCCATCCCAAACTGCAGGTATGGGTAATGCACGCCGGTTATCCCATGATGGATGAAATGCTGGCATTGATGGGAGCCAATGCTTACGTCTATGTAGATGTTGCCGGGATGATCTGGAGTTATCCGCTGGAAGAAGTAAATATTTATATTAAACGGCTCGTACAGGCTGGTTTTGGCAAAAGAATACTATATGGCACTGATCTGATGATATGGCCGAAACTTCTGGAAACATCCATTGGTGTGATTGAAAATGCCAATTATTTATCCTTTGATCAAAAACGGGATATTTTATTTAATAATGCAGTCCGTTTTTTTCGGTTAGACGAAAATAAACTGAAGTAAAATAACCTGTACCTATACCAAACATTATCCCGAATTATATTGTAAGACATTTTTGCTGTCGGCAATCGGCTATCTTCCAAAATCTCGTTCCATGCAACAATTTGATAGCCGACCGCCGAAAGCCGAAAGCAATACAGTAGAATTCCCGATAATGTTATTAGTAAAATAAATTGATAGTACTGCCTCATTTGTTTTACCAAATGGAGTACAAATTAATTCGGGAATATTTGATTGTTGAGAAGCTTGTTTTTGTTTAAATACAATTCGTTTGATATAACTAATTAAAAATATTCTATAATATATGACTAAATAATTTAATACTAATTGAAATTATTACTTTTTTTATCAAAATAACCCCTATGTCAAATCTCAAATTATAGTATAAAAACGATCTGAATACTTAACAAATTATAATTTTACGATAAATATTTATATTTTATAAGTAGTATTAATTCATATTTGATTTAATACATTATAGTTATAAATGTATAGTTGTATAAAATTAATCCGTATTCAGATGAAAAAATTATTGCTTATTATTGCTGCATCGCTGCTTTTTAACAGCTTTGGCTCCGCTCAAAACAATGTTGGTATCAATACCACTACACCCGATGCTTCCGCAGCCCTTGATATTAATAGTGCAAACCAAGGTATTCTCGTACCCAGGCTGACGCAGTCACAGCGTGATGTCATCACTTCACCTGCAAATGGGCTGCTGATTTATCAAAAAGACAATACACCCGGATTTTATTACTTCGACGGCAGCAGCTGGAAGCCACTTAGTGGAAGTGGTACTGGTGGAGGCGGCACATCGACCGTGTACGGGGATGGGTCAGCAGGCAATCTAAGCATCACCTCCAATACGGACTGGACAGCTTCACCGCCTGCTGATTTTAATTTTCAGTTTTCGGGCATTAGCATAGCAGCGGGTGCAACACTTACGGTTCCGAGTGGGACCAAATTGCGGTGTAACGGCAATGTTAGTATATCGGGCATGATCATCGTGAAAGGTTCTGAGAAGGTAACAGGAATTGCTACTTCCGGATGGATCAGTGGCGTAGCCCGCACATTTGCAGGTAATGGTGAAAACATTTCATATGGGGTACAGACCACTTCGGTTCTAAGCCTGGTCAATATTCCTGCATATGGCGGCGCAGCCGGAGCAACCGGCGGTGTTGGCAGCCTGTGTTCTGGTGGTGAAGGTGGCGGGTCTTTTGCCATTTATGCGAATGGGAATATAACTATATCTGCCGCAGGAGGCATTACGGCAAATGGCGGCATAGCAATTACAAACGCAGGAACCGCAACCAGTACAAATGGAAGCGGAGGCGGTGGCGGTGGTATTGTGGTACTTCTCTCAAAAACCGGCGTGAATAATACGGGTACAATCAGTGCTGCCGGTGGAGCGGGTTCTGACTCGAACCTGGGTACCGGACCAAGGCCTGGCGGCGGCGGAGGTGGCGGTGGAATCATCTTATTGGTAGGCCCATCAGTTGCGGCAGGAAATTCACAGGTAAATGGTGGTGCGAACGGTAATAATCTCGCTAATAGCGGGAATGGCTCATCAAACGGAGGAGCCGGTGGCGGTAGCGGCGGCAATGGCGGGGCCGGAGGTGTTATCTCTGTTTCTTCCACTAAAAATGTTGTGTCAGCACCCACTGCTGGTATTGGAGGAATACTTAAAACGATCGCGAGTGCCAATCCGGAAAACCTTTATTAATCCTCCACCGAAATGAAAAACATACTTATCTTATCCGCTTTCCTTGGTTTAGGCGGAATAACCTGTGCACAAACACCTGCTTTGATCAACAACGGTGCGGGCCTCTTCATTTCACAGGGGACGGAGGTTCAGGTAAACGGGGATTTTATCAATGAACCTGGCAGTGACCTGAATAACAAGGGTATAATTTCCACCTCTGGCGATGTGGTCAATAATGTGCCCATGCTGCAGGCGGATGCCGGGGAATTATTCCTTCAGGGAACCCAACCCCAAACGATTGCAGGTGCCCCGGTGTATGCTACCAACCTTACTATCAGTAATCCTGCCGGAGTTACATTTACTACACCTGTCAGGATTAGTGGACAAATAGCATTTGCTTCCGGGATATTGGTTAATACCGATCCTGCCAATGCAATTACCTTCACAACGGATGCTTCGGTTAGTGAAGACTCTCCTGCATCGGATGCCAGCCATATCAATGGTTTTGTGGTAAAAGAAGGAGTTGGTGGTTTTAATTTCCCTACCGGTGACGGACAATCCTACCAGCCTGTTTCAGTCAACCTGACCGAAAACAGCGATGGCATGATGGCAAAATATGTAGCGGGGGATGCTGGTACCGGAGACTTCAGCAACACCGGTAGCAATCCTACCCCACTTTTGGCACGAAATGCACAGGAATACTGGACGCTTTTGCCAGCGGGCACTGCTGCCGGCACGGTTTCAATTTTCTGGGACAACTACAATAATTCCGGCATCGGTAACACTGCGGATCTGGCTGTCGCGCATCTTATAGCCGGAAAATGGCAGAACGAGGGAGCCAGCAGTAGCAGCGGCACTTCAGCAGCGGGTGTAGTAACCAGTAACAGTATCAGCACGTGGAGCCCTTTCACACTGGGGAGCATCTCAGCATCTTCACCACTGCCGGTGCGGCTGATTTCCTTTACTGCCAAAAGAGTAGAAAGTACCGTAGTACTGAAATGGAAAATCGCAGATGCCGAGCGGTTCAGCCACTTTGAAGTGCAGCGAAGTATTGATGCGGTACAGTACGAAAAGGCAGGCCGGATTGATTATCTGAAAAGTGGCAGCGCCCAGTCGGATTTCGATTTTACAGACTTTCAGTCCGCAGGCGCCTCATGGCTGGCTGGCAAGCTTTATTACCGTTTAAAGCTGGTCGACCTGGACGGAAGTTATGCATATAGCAAGGCACAAAGTGTTGAAGCTGGTAGCCATGACATGACATTGGTAGCATATCCTAACCCTGCCAGAGAGGTGTTAAATCTTCGGACAGGCAGTATTAATGTAAGCAAAGCCGAAATAACCATAACATCGTTGGAGGGAAAACGTCTGATGCATCAGCCTGTATCCGTAATTAAGGGAAAAGTCACCTTGGATACCCATAATTTCCCACCGGGAGTTTACCTCTTATCTGTTCGTCAGGACGGCTACGATCAGGCTTTCAAATTCATTAAAGAATAGGTGGATTTTGTCCGCTTGGTTTAAATAAAACAGGCAGCCCCAAAAGCAGAATTGTAATAATTTAGCTTTTGGGGCTGCCTGTTTCTTTATAAGTATGTAAATCTCCGGCATCGCAATAATACGGGTGAAGGTTGATTTTATGCCACTAAATCCCGTCAGCCGAATTGCCGCCAAATATTCAATGATATGTTCATAATAGTGATTTAATTTAGTATAAATTTTGGAGCATTTAAGTGAATACATTATTTAAAACCAATTTCTGAGATGTACCATTGCTTTATGGGCAAATACTTAAAAGACATTTTAGCGACAGAAGCACCGATATATTATTTAATCCCACAGAAATTGGACACGTCTTTTCATTCCATTAAGTTTGTAACCATCCTGCGAAGCCGCGGCCTGTTCTGATAATTACCATTAAAAAAATACTCCATGAAACTTAATAAAATGTTGCTATCCCTATTGGCCATATACTGCTTAAATGGTTGTGTATCCAATAACATAGCGTGGAAGACCAACGAAAACATCAAGAAAATAAAGATCGGGATGACAAAAGAAGAAGTGATTAAAACACTTGGACAGAAATATATGATAACGTCATCGGCCAGGGATGCCTATGGTAATCCGGTTGAAGTAATTGGCTACAAAAGTGACATGGGCGAAGAGTATCATCTTAAATTTATTACGAATAAGCTGACTGAATGGAACAGACAACATATCAATAAGAATGTGGTTAAAGATCACCTTCCATCTGATTGATGGATTATACCTAACATCCAAAGGGTGGAAAAATGAATTAAATACCAAATCATTGGCCGGCAGTATACAGAGCCTTCTAAACCAGCCTTTCCTTAATGGCTAAACTTACCGCCTCGGTAGCACTGTTGACATAAAGCTTATCGTAAATACTCCGGATGTGGTTATTAACCGTATTATAAGTGATTCCGCATTCAGCCGCAATCAGCTTGTAGCTACAACCCTTCACTAAAAATCCAAGCACATGCTTTTCCCGTTCAGTGAGGTGGTAGTCTTTTTTTGCTGAAGTTTCTATGGAGAAATACCGGAGTACCCTGACAGCGATACTGCCTGTCATCGGCGCGCCGCCATTAAGAGCCTCCCCTAAACTTTCCAGGAATCTTTCGGGGCTTGTTTTTTTGAGAAGATATCCGTTCGCTCCAGCCCGAAGGCTCTCAAAAATGCGCTCATCTTCTTCGAAATTCGTCTGGATCAATACAGGCAATGCGCCAAAATGCCTGCGTATCAGCCGGGTTGCCTCAATACCGTCAATTCCAGGCATATCGATGTCCATGAGCACAAGATCGGGGGTTGAGTCGGTAATATCCGCTACCAGATTGCCGGCATTGGCGAAGGTGCCACTACATGTGAAGTCGGATGACAGGTTCAGCAGCATGGCCACGCTATTGAGCCTCTCCTGATTATCGTCGAAAATTATGATCCTGGATGCCATGCCGTAAAGTTAAAGATTCGCTGCATACAATTCCATAGCAAATAATTGCTATCCCTGATCGGATTAGAAAACGAGCGTGATGGTAGTTCCGCCCCCTTTTGTCGTTTCGAGCATGAGTTTGCCTTTCATCTGGGTTGCACGCTGCTGCATATTCGCCAGGCCATTTCCTTTTTTTGCAAGCTCCCGGTCAAACCCTACACCATTGTCTTTGCTTACCATTTTAACCTTGCCGTTTTCATGACGAAGATCTACATGGATCGTGCTGCAGCAGGCATACTTCGCTGCATTGTTCATGGCCTCTTTAAAGATCAGGTAAAGATTTTTTCGCATTTGCATGTCAAGCTTCATCTTCTGTAGCAGAGGATCTGTTTGAAAATGGAAGGCAATTCCTTTGGATTCAGCCAATCCGTTTCCAAAACTAAACATTCGTGCAAACACATCGTCGATCTGGTCACTGCCGGCTTTAACGCTCCAGACAATGTCACTAAGCCCTTCCTGTACCTGCTGGGCATTTTCCTTTATTTTTTGCACAACCTGCTGATGTTCTGACTTTTCCATTTGCATCAGCAGTGCCTGGCTATAAAATGTAATACTGCTGAGCGTACTACCGATTTCATCATGCATGTCGGCACTGATGCCATTTCTGATCTGTTGAATATGAAGAATCTGACTAAGTCTGTATCGGTAGAAAAGGTAGAAAAAGATGCCAATTATCAGAATACTAAGGATGAAAAACCAGGGAGACCTATACCAGGGAGCAGCCATTTCAACAGGAGCCTGCCATTCACGGGCACTCCAGTCGGCACCTGCAACAGATACCTGAACACGGAGCTTGTACTTGCCAGGCGGCAGGCTGTTAAGCAGCAATTTGTTGCCGCTTTCAAACATTTGCCAGCGATCATCATTCCATCCTTCGAGTTTGTAGCGGAACCGGTTAATGGCCGTGTTCTGGTAATCCGGGCTCATAAAAGAGAAAGCAAAAAGACGTTCAGAGGGGTTAAAGACAATTTTCCCGCCTGCTTTATAGTTTATTGTTGTGTCTGCCTTGTTGCGGTCGGCATCGTATTTGGAGTAGGAGATCAGCTGCAATGCATGCTCTTTGTCAGAACGGGTATCAAGGCGCGCGGGATCAAATGAGACAATGCCATTCAGGCCACCAAAATAAAGGGTACCATCCTTTGCTTTCAGATAAGATCCGTGATTGAACTCGGTGTGCGGCAGCCCGTCAGAAAGTCCATAGTTATGAAATTTTTGCGTGCGGGTATTAAATCGTGACAAGCCTTTGTTTGTACTTAGCCAAAGATTTCCCAGCTCGTCCGGCAGCGCAGCATAAATATTGTTATCCGGCAGGCCGTCGTGAATAGTGAATAGCCGCGTTTTTTTTTGAACCGTATCAATGCGGATCAATCCTTGGCCTGATGCGGCCCATAATGCATTCTCATGCCAGACTGTGTGAAATATCTGCAAAGCAGGAAGTTTGATCTTGTCTGCCGGCGATTGGCCATAATGTGCTTCAATGGTAGCATCCTGGTTTAAAACGTACAAACCGTTGACCGTACTAACCAGAACACGGTTACGGGACCAGGCCATAAAATAGTTTATCCGTTCATTTTTGATATACCGGCCAGCCTTGTCATTCAGCAGTACAGGTTTCAGGTTACGGGTATCAATAGCCGCCATTCCACCCCATGTTCCCATCCAGAACGTATGATCATTCAATTTATAAAAAGAAGTAAATCCCCGGCCACTCACAAATGGAAACTCGACCCGGGTGTATTTCCCGTTGCCAGGATCAATGTGGAGAAACTGGGTGCCATCCGTAACGGCATACACCTGGCTTTTAGAAAACAAAACCTTATACGGGATCACTTCGTTGCCCGGAATGTTTTTCTGCCTGTACAGCACCATATGCCTTGTCAGGCCTGATAACGGGTCAATCTGGTGGAGCATGTAGGCTGTATCGCTGCGGATGTAGCCATAAGAACATGCCCATACTTTGCCTGTCGCATCCTCTGTAATGCCTCTTATGCTGCTGCCAATGTCACCCGGTTTTTCCTGTGGCTTACTCAGGTATTTCCGGAATATTTCCCCGGTCAAAGTGATCTTGAAAAGGCCATTGGCGCATGAGATCCAGAAACTGCCGTCAGAGCTCAGGTAATTTGCAAAAAGAAAATCTGAGTACCGGTTTTTTGCTGCAGCTGACTGGTTAGAGAAGTAAATTCATTTGTTTTTTGATTTAAAAAACCTACCTCTTTTTCATTCTTATACCATGCATACCCTTTTTTGTCGGCATCAATATGATCAGGATTTACCGGTGTATCTGCGTCTGAAAGCGGACCGAATGTCTGTTTTTCAAAAAAGTATTTACGCATCCTGCCTTTTTTACTGCCTTGCTGATTGTAATAAATGCTCACTCTGTCAGGACCAGACTGCAGAACGCTGGCTACCTGTAAATGACGGGCAGCAAGGTCACCTAACAAGTCTATCCGGCTACTACTCTTTGATTTTTCGTTGACTTCATGCAGGAAATTCCCTTCGATGTAGGCATACACATGGTTGCCGGCATCACAGAAAAGGTTTGTAACTACACTTTCAACTGAAAAGCGATGCTCCAAACCGGAATTCGGCGTGTAGATGGCATCAGCAACAAGTTTCCTGTTGATCCTGACCAGTTTGCCACCAGGAATAGCCACCCAGGCATTTTGTTTTTTGTCAAAGAAGATATCCAGGTGTTGTTTGGAATCTGCGCCTTTCAGATGGCGCGAAGGATTGATCGTGGTGCAGGTCAGATTATCAGGGTTTATAATGCTGATGCCGGCATTATGGGCCACCCAGATGCTGCCTTCCGGGCCAGTCCGTATCTGGTTAATCAACGTGCTGCCTCCGATGGACCGGGTAAGGATGCCGGTAAAATTTTGAAATGTGTATCCGTCATAGCGCCACAAATCCTGACCGGTTCCCACCCACATAAAACCACGTCCGTCCTGCGCCAGACAGCGCGTATTCCTGCTTGGTAAACCTTGTTCAGGACCCAGCAACTGAATGTTCACACGCGTTTGCGGAACCTGCGCGAGGCAGGGAATTACCCCATACCAGAATATTAGATGGAGCAGCCAGAAACTATGCATCCTTCTACCTGGCCCCCAAATCGTAAAGCATAAAAGTTTGCGCTGCATGCGGTGAAGACAAATTTCGTAAGATGGCTTAAAGAGTTTACTCTGAAATTCCATTATCAGATTAAAGATGTAACCGCTTTCAATTTACTTGTTTCCAACTTGTATAAGCGCTGACGTGGATTATTTGCCTTAAAGTACCGGCATAGCAAGAATTTGCTATTGCGCAACGGCACCTTCTTGTATTCTTTTGTACTGTTAAATCAAGGTATCGAATTATGCCTCGGCCGTAATATTGATTCTAACAGGCACGACGGCTTTTGGAAATTTTATGGACTTAATGAAGAAGCAAAAATACACTTTACTTCTCTGCCGGGCGGGAACTTAGAATTTTCATTGATGTAAAATCCCGCCGGGCAGGTGCATTTGTCATTGACCTCAAGCTCATTGACCGGCAAAAAAAACATGCAGAATTGTGATTACAAGGTAATATCTTAATTAAATACTCAATTTCCCCTAAAATGAAAAACTTAGTTCTTTCTCTAAAAATCATCTTGCTGGCTCTTTTTATACACGGTTGTACCGACCATACAGAGCCAGTTCCGGAACCACAATCTTTTACCTCTGAACCATTTGTGAGCGGATTAAAATCACCGGTTGGTTTAACTCTGGACGAAAGTGGAAACATATGGGTGACAGAAGCCGGAACAGGAAATAATAACGATGATGCGAGCATAGCGATGATCACGCCAGCCGGTATTCAAACAACATTCGTAGCCGGCCTGAAATCTATAACAAATGAGGGCTCCACTGAGGGCATCGGTCATTTGCTATGTCGCGGGGGAACCTTGTATTTTCTACATGGTGTAAATGGCAGCCTCTACACAGCAGATGTGTCTTCTTTCAAACCGGGAGATGCAGCTGTTAAACTTTCCGATATACCTTCCCAGGATGTAGGAACTTATATTAGAAGTCTGGCTTTGACGGATCCGCAGAATTCAAATGCTTATGATCTTGCATTCGGGCCGGATGATCATTTATACCTTGCCGACGCCGGAAGCAATGCGATTATAAAAAGAGACAAGACTACGGGCGACTTAGCTCTGTTCGCACACATCGCCGACCTTGCGCCAAACACGAATGCAGTACCGACCGGGATTGTTTACGACGGCAGCAAATTTCTTGTAAGTACACTAACAGGCTTCCCGTTTGCTCCCGGAAATGCGAAAATTTTTCAGGTTGATCAATCAGGAAATGTAAGTGTGTATAAGTCTGATTTCACGACGCTTACAGCCATAACTCTTTCGGCCAATAACAAGCCAATCATTGTTCAGCACGGTATATTCGGACAAATGGGATTTGAAACAAAGTCAGGTAAAGTGCTGGACGAAAACGGTAAAACGCTCTTGGATAATATTTCCCGGCCAACCGATATTGTCCGTGCAAGTGATAAGACCTATTACCTGCTGAGCTACCAGGACGGGACGATCAGCAAGCTTAGTTATTGAAAATAAGTTTCTAAACCCTCCTAACTTTCCTGACCCCAAAGTGAAAGCACTGAAAATTACCGGTAAAGTATTGGCCTGCCTTGCAATTATTATTGCGGCTGCCCTGATTTATGTCAAAGCTGCCCTACCCAATACCGGCGCTGCACCAGAACTTAAAATTGAGCGCACCGCAGCCCGCATCGAACGCGGAAAGTATCTTGCCAATCACGTTACCGTTTGTATGGACTGTCACAGTACCCGCGACTGGTCACAATATGCCGGGCCGCTATCTGGTGGTCTTGGAGCGGGCGGCGAAGCGTTCACACAGGAAATGGGCTTCCCCGGCAAATTCTATGCACCCAACATCACACCCTATACACTGGCAAGTTGGACGGACGGAGAAATTTTCCGTGCCGTTACAACTGGCGTCAGTAAGAGTGGAAAGGCATTGTTTCCCGTGATGGGATACCACCGTTTCGGGCAGCTCGACAAAGAGGATATTTATGCGGTCATTGCCTACATTCGTGATCTGGAACCGGTAAAAAAGGATGTTCCGCAGTCGGAGCCTGATTTTCCTGTCAACTTCCTGATCAATACAATGCCGCAGGAAGCTGCGTTCACGACAATTCCATCAGAAGCAGATGAGGTAGCATATGGCAAATATCTGATCACCGCAACGGGCTGTGTGGACTGTCACAGCAAGACTGAAAAAGGCAGTGTGGTACCCGGAACCGAGTTTGGCGGAGGAATGGAGTTCAAAAGTCCAAACGGTACTGTACGCTCACCTAACATTACTATGCACAAGGAAACCGGTATAGGCCACTGGACCAAAGAAGCTTTTGTGGCGCGTTTCAAAGCCTACATAGACAGCGCGTATATTTCGCCCAAAGTTGCTGCCGGCGAGCTGAACACACCAATGCCATGGACCATGTATGCAGGGATGAAGGAACAGGACCTTGCCGCGATCTTCGCTTATCTGAATACGATTAAACCGATCACACACAAGGTTGAAAAATTTGAGGTAATAACAAGAGCTGATGCCACTGCGCATTAATTAACAAGGCTTGCCATGGCTTACCCTTACGTCGGTGAAATCAGAATGTATGCTGGAAAATCCGCTCCCGATGGATGGTTGTTCTGTGACGGAAAGCTGCTTCCCATTGCCGACAACCATTTTCTTTTTCGACTGCTGGGAACCACTTACGGTGGTGACGGCGAGATTACATTTGGTCTTCCGGATCTGAGAAAGTACCTGCCGATACACCAGGACGAGGGCCCCGGGAGCGGTGTTATCATAAATCAATTATCTCAACTTCAAAAGATTCCAGCAGTTTCTCTCCAAACACCGAAGCGGGTGATTGAAATCCTGATTTAAAAAAACCGTTCAATACCCGCGAGGCAACTTCAACAGAGGCCGTAACGGTAGGCATATAACCAGCAGGTGTAATGGCTATGGATCTCACTATCGAACCGTCTGCTCCCGTTATCTCAGCAAGAATTCTGCTGCGGCCTTCACTTGTCTGGTCATTTTGAATCGTTTCCAAATCTGACTTTTCCGTCGCAGCCGGTAGTGCCATTTGAAAAAACTCTTCGATGTTAGGAATGCCAGTCGATTTGTAACACAGCACTACGGCGCCCAGTGGTGTTGGAAAGCACTCTTGCGCTCCATTACCAAAATCAAAATAAGAAGGCTTTGCGTCTGTTAATTTTTCAATTGATCCGTTTCGCCTTACCAGGATGCCTGCATCAATAATATTGCCACTGCTCGCAATGGAACCGGGTGTAAATCCGCCACTGTACTGAAAAGCTGCCCTTAAAGCAACGGGGTTTTTCACACGCTTTGCAGTATGTACCACCAGCGGATCATAGGTCGAAAATAACCCGGCACCAGATAGGATCATAACACCGGCGCCTTGCGCTGCTAAGTCTTTGGACTCGGCAAGCTGGTAAATATTTACTTCGGCCGTAATGTCAACATAATGGACATGATGCGTAATACAAGCCTCCATGGCCGGTTCAGCCGTTTCACTGAATGGCCCTGCGACATTGAGCAGACAGGTTTTACCGCGAAGACTTTTTTCCCAGCCGGGTTTGTCATCTACTGAAAAAACATGGTAAACAACATTGAGCTGTCGCGACAATTCCGAAAGCTTCTCTTCACTCCTGCCAGCAATCTCAAAATCCAGGCCGCGTCTGGCTGCCTCGCGACAGATCATTGTACCGGTGTAACCTGTTGCACCGTAAATAAGGAGTTTACCTTTTTCAGGCTGATTTAATGTTGTCATGTTATTTCTTTAAAAGATTTTCTGTCCGGGAAAGAAATCCTTCCAGCGCGGTTTTGATATCAATATCCATACGGTCAGCCAAAACGATCAGCCACCAGATGCATTCCCCTAACTTATGCTCTAGGTCAGGAGCACTACCAGCTCCCATTGGCCAGCGTCCCTGCTGCGACATCGTGAGGCGGCCAACAAGACCTGCATCGGTAAGAAATGCTAGGGCATCTTCTTCAACCGTCCATTCACTGCCGTGATATTGTAATTCCAGTTCGCGGTACAATTCTCTTAATTTTAAAGACCGGTTTACTGTCTCATTCAAGGTCACTTCTTTCATATTAATCTGTTATTTGATTTATTTTCTAATAAAGCCAGGATCAAATTCAGTATAATTTTAAAACAATCGTTTCAGATTTAGTCAAAAAAAATTCACCTTGAAATTTGGGCAATCAGATATTTTGCCATTTTTTTGATCCTGTTTGCATCCTGATGCAGAATATATGATTCATGCCATCCTGTGAAGGAATTTATGATATAATCCGTGATCATTTCAGCATCGGTATCCGGATCGATTTCGTTCTGCTTCACAGCGCTTTTAACCAGGGACAAAAGAAATTCATGTGTAAAATCACTATCTTTTCTCAGGATTCCCTGCACGTCCTTATCCGTAGCAGCCAGTTCAAAAGTCGTTTTTATGGCCAGACAGCTATTACTGCTATACAGAATGGCATTTACAGAATCATTAACAAAACTCGTTATTGCTTTAAGCGGAGATTTGATTTTCGCCGAATGCACTTTTGCCTCTTCCATCCTGCTCTCGGTGTAGTTTTGAATACACTTTACAAAGAGCTGACGCTTATCACCTATGGTATTGTATAAACTGCTGGGATTAATCTGCATGGCATCCGTCAGGTCACGCATGGAAGCACCGTTATAACCTTTTTTCCAAAAAACTTCCATGGCTTTTTGGATTGCCGTCTCCTCGTTAAATTCTACATTTCTTGCCATAACTATTGCAAAGGTAATACTATTTAAAACAGTTGTTCCAGAATAAGAAAATAAATTTACTTTGTAATTTTGGATACACATTAAACCGGAATGGAAACACGGCAGTGGCAATATTGCCGGATCTTTGCACCGCACAGTAAATCAAAATCATGCAGGCAGTATTTATTGCCGGTGCTTTATCCTGATTTATGGACTATGGCGGGTATCTTTTTGAACGTCCGGAAATTAGGAATCAAAGCACATTAAACATTCATTAAGCCTTTAACTTCAACCAACAATGTCAGATACAAAACTACCAGGTGGCCTGGAAATGACTACTTTCAAATTAGAAAAAGGGAAAACTTATCAGGATTTTATAGAAGCAAATGCCGACGTTGAAACCTGGCTGAAAAAACAGCCAGGTTTCCGGTCAAGATATATTGCCCGGCAGCCTGACGGCACTATCATCGATGCATTGGTCTGGGATTCCGAAACAGACGGAACGAATGCCATGCACCGTTTAATGAAAGAACTTGCGGATTCTCCTGTACATGATGTGATCGACCAGAGAACGGTGTCCTGGAATATATATCCTGTTTACCATCAGATTTAATCGCCAGACAATGAAAAAGGAACACGCCCCGCAAGTCATACAAAGCATATCCGAACTGCTCCGTTTTCTGGAACTTCCAAAATCCATGCATCCGCTGGTGGCTTTGGTAGACTATAAGGATATCAAGGCGGATACGCAGCATTTGGGAAAAGGTTATGTATTGAATTTTTATAAAATATCCTTCAAAAAACATTTTTCCGGCCAAATACGGTACGGACAGGGATATTATGATTTTGAGGAAGGCGGGCTTTCTTTTACAGCTCCGAATCAGGTAATAACTGCGGCTGAAGAAGAAAAAGATTACAGCGGTTATACTTTACTATTCCATCCTGATTTTATCCGAAACTACCCTCTTGGAAAAAACATCATCAAATACGGCTTTTTCTCTTATTCCGTAGCCGAAGCTCTGTATATGTCCGACAAAGAAAAGAAGCTGATTTTTTCAGTCTTTGACGCCATAGCGGTGGAGCTTGAAACCAATATTGATCATTTCAGCCAGGATCTGCTGGTGACGCAAATAGAACTGCTGCTGAATTACAGCAACCGTTTTTACAACCGGCAGTTCATCACCCGAAAAGTGGTGCATAATGACCTGATTGTGAAAATGGAATCGTACCTGACAGAATTTTTTGGAGCAGAAAAATCGCTGTTCGATGGTCCGCCAACTGTACAGCAAGTGGCTGATCATCTTAAAGTTTCACCCCGTTACCTTAGTGATATGCTCCGTTCTTTAACCGGTCAAACCACCCAACAGCATATTCACAATAAACTGATTGACAGAGCAAAAAACATATTAAGCACAAGTAATCTGACCATCGCCGAAATCGCCTACCAACTCGGATTTGAATACCCGCAGTCCTTTAATAAACTTTTTAAAAGCAAGACAAAAGTATCTCCGCTGGAATACAAGCAGATGTTCAATAATTGAACGTGATCCACCAATATTCAAATTTCCTTCATTATCTGATGTAAAAATCACTAATTTTTAAGGCATGTCGAATTTTTCTAATAAATTCTTTAAGATTCACAATCAACCTGTTGGTAAAACAGCAAAGACTTGTCAGCGTAAAGTTGCTGGCAAGTCTTTGCTGTTTCGTATAAAAAAGCTAAAATCCTTACAGAAGTGTCGATCCTCCATCAATGATATGATCTGAACCGGTAATGAATGACGCTTCATTACTGGATAGGAAGGCAACAAGATGCCCGATTTCTTCCGGCTTTCCAATACGTCCAATTGGCGTCAAACCGATCAGGTAGTCCGTCAAACCATTTAAAGTCTCATCATCCATTCCCATTTTGCTAAATAATTCGGTATCAATCGCACCCGGACTAATGGAATTGACCCTGATTTTTCTTGATGCCAGTTCCAGTGCAGCCGTCTTCACAATAGAACTGACTGCTGCCTTACTCGCGCTGTAAACACTCAAACCCGGACTTACTGTGGAAGCAAGCACAGAAGAAAGAATCACAACGGATGCACCATCATTCAAATGCGGAATGAATTTGCTCAGAGTAAAGAAAACACCCTTATAGTTAATGTTATTGATTTTGTCGAAGTTCTCCGGTGTTTCCAATTCGATAGAAGATGTTCCCGATATGCCTGCATTGATATAGAGAATGTCAACCTTTCCAAATTTTTCAGTCACTTCACTTACCAGATTATCAATATCTCCAATCTTTGCCTGATCTGATAAAATCGCTGTAACTCCCAGTTCCTGAGCGGCTTTATCAATGGCCTGTTTTCTTCTTCCTGTAATAATAACCGTAGCTCCCATTTCTTTTAGAACCTTTGCTGTACCGTAACCCATTCCACTGTTTCCACCGGTAATGACCGCTATCTTGTTTTCGAATTTTTTCATTATAAATTTTATTTAACCACTTAATTAATCAAAGGTAAAACCACTTAACTTTACATTTGATATGGGTTTCCGAAAGTATAGTGGGTTCCCTTTAACGCTCATGATAATGGCAAATGAAAAATCAATAGCTGGTGAACAAGCGGATTGTTCCAAAATACTTTTTGCGATACAGGATACACTCGATCTGATAAGCGGTAAGTGGAAGATCAAGGTGATCAGCGTACTGCTCTATGGGAAAAAAAACTTTACAGATTTACAGCGCCAGATAGAGGGCCTTGGTTCGAAAATGCTTTCAAAAGAATTGCAGGAACTGGAAATTAACGGACTCATTACCCGGACTGTCAATATCACAAAACCGATTACGGTAACCTACGAACTGACCGCTTACGGCCACACCCTGGAACCTATTATTCAGGCACTTGCCGACTGGGGAACAGAGCACCGGCACAAGATTAAGATTGGTGATCTTTAAAATTTAGTTCACACTGATAAGGTCTGCCCACCGTCTACGCGTAAAATTGATCCCGTAATATTATCGGCATACGTGCTCATCAGGTAAGCAACTGCTCCTGCCACTTCTTCTGGTTTACCAAATCTCCCGAGGTCATTTTGCAGGAATTGCGAAGCTGCATTTTTTTCAATTTCATCCCAGGAATCGCCCCAGTTATTTTGTTCAGCCATTCCTAAAATCAGGTTTTTCACAGATTCGACGAGCATGGCTCCCGGAGCGACAGTATTGGAAGTAATTCCTGAACCTTTCAGCTCCCTTGCCAGCGAAACGGTCAGATTGTGCCTTGCCGCCATGGCTGCATTGTAATCAGGCTGAATAGCCATGGGCTGAATGGCGGTAATACCACCGATCTGCACAATTCTTCCCCAGCCGAGTTTGAGCATTTGTGGTAATAAACGCTGAATCATTCTTACTCCGGAAACTACGTTGGTATTATAGGTATCCTGCCATTCTTTTGCTGATACATCCATCCAGGGCTGACCGCGATAAACGCCTGCGTTGTTGACCAGTATATCAACAGATCCATTTGCCAATGCAGCTGCAGCAACACTGTCAGCACCTTCTTCGGTTGCCAGATCCCCTATCACATATTCGGCCTTTCCACCCGATTGATTGATCCTGTCCATAACCGATTTGGTTCGGTTTTCATCACGGCCATGAATAATTACTTCTGCACCTTCAGCCGCCAGCATAATAGCAATTGCCTCTCCCAAACCAGAACTTGATCCGGTTATTAATGCTCTTTTTCCTTTAATTTTTAAATCCATTCTGATTTTATTTAACCATTACTTACTTTTGGTAAGTCAAAGGTATTTGGTAAGTAATCATCATACAAGAACGTACCAGAAAATCAGTGACTTACTGCCAGGTTTGTAACATTGAACACCAACAGGTTATGATTAGAAAAGAAATTAAAAAAGATTTTGATATGGCAGATTGCGGCATTCGTAATTTATTGGATCGGGTTGGGGACAAATGGTCACTGATGATCATGGATATTCTGGGAAGCGAAGGAACACTGCGTTTCAGCGAACTGGATCATAAAATAGAAAGCATATCACAGAAGATGCTCACCGTAACACTGAAAAGTCTGGAGACAGACGGACTGGTTGACAGAAAGATGTATCCACAGATTCCACCAAAGGTTGAGTATTCGTTGACTGATCTTGGGAGAACTTTATTGCCTGCCATTACCATGCTGAAAAACTGGGCAGTGGAGAGCATGCCTGCAATTCAGGAGGCCAGGAACAGGATGCAATCCAAGAAAATTATGTAAGGATGGCGTAAAAAGGAAAAGAACAACGTAAAGATCCATTCTTAACATGCCTCAACTTCCGGCAATTTTATATAAACAAGATCCTCAAATATGCCAGCTTATCCGGCACACACCCTAACGTCTAACCCTCACGTATCAACCTCGTTTTCAAAGTAAAAACAATAGCCAAAAGCGCAAGAACACCAAGTCCGTAAGGTGCATAATCGGCAATTCGTTCGACGATTGCGGTCCAGGAATTTGCCTGTCCGGTAACGCGCTCGGCTGTCCAGGCTACTGCTGCTAATCCGGCGAAAATGGCACCTGTGTTACGTAAATATGTATAGTATGGTGTCCTGCTTAGTAGAATTAGCCATGGAATCGTTACTGCAATGATCGCAAGCTGCATCAGCTCGATACCGATATTGAAGCCTAGAATGTTGAGAGCCATTCGTCCGGTATCAAGCGAAAGGTTTGCTAATGTGTTTGCAAAAGCCAGTCCGTGAATCAGGCCAAAACCGGCGGCAATCCAGGTTTCTTTACCCGGAAAAAGCGGTCGTACTGCGTGAATAGCAGACACCATGATCGATAGAGCGATTAATATTTCAATCGGCTGGCCGGGAAGCTTTACCCAGCCAAATGCTCCGAGCAACAGTGTCAGTGAATGGCCGATTGTGAATGCTGTTACTATCCAAAGCAGCCGGGAAAGACTGTATTTTACACCTCCGAAAGAAGCCCAGCGTTTACGCGTGTGTAAAAGTGGAGCAGGTAATAATAAAACAAGAAGGAAAAGCAGGTGATCAGTCCCTTCGGCAATATGTTCCTTTCCAAGCCTGACCATTGCAACGAAACCTTTCCAGATATTCCCCGATTCCAGATTAACAGCTAAGGGCAGAATCCTGTTGTTGACAATATCCAGTACAATCACCCCCACCTGTACCGGTGTTTGCTCTTTGAGCTGGCCAGCGGCCCAGTCTTCGCTTACGGATACCAGGATTTTGTGTGTAACTACCTGGTGCAGAATTACATCATAGTCAAAGTTAAAATGCCGTACATCTGTACCTGCCGGAGGAATAAGCTGCAACTGTGCCGTTAGTTCACGGTAGGTTCCGTTGATGGTATTTTTTGTTTCATGAACAGCCAAAGCGCCAACCGTTACGCGCCAGGGCCGTCCGTCAAGTGTTTTGGACCTGACATGCGCCAGCAAATAAGCTCTTAACTCTGGCCCAAGCCGCTCTGTCAGTCCTGCCGAAGAATCATTGACGGATTTGCCGATCGCCGCCTGAAGCTCGCTCAAAGGGAGTTGCAATTCGACATGGATATGATCCTGATTCACCCTTAGCAACACCACAGAATTCGGCATTGGATGAGCTATTAATCCACCGGAAAGTAAAGTTATTATGAGTAAAACTATCAGCCACGTTGAAAGGCGGCCGATAGTTGATATGTTATTTTTCACAGTCAAAACTTTTTAATTACCTCCATAATCGCCTGTACGATCGCGCCATACGGAATGCGGATGTGGTGTATTGCGGACGATCACCCCACCTTGATAAGAGAATTCAATCCAGACATTCGGCCCGTCAATACGAACATAATCATTTTGCGTTGAAACCGCCGTTGTACCGGAATAGGAAACGTAAGTATTGGCTAACTCACTGGTGTACATATTCAGGATCGCAGTCGCAGAAGTTGCATCCAGGTCGTTCACATACAGTTTAATCGCATCAAGTACCAACGCTTGTTTGGCGGCGGTCAGTGTACCAACCTGCAAACCGGATTTTGCCGTAGGGAACGATGCGTCTTTTCCGGGACCAAGAAGAATGTCCGAATAAGTGCTGGAAAGTTTTGCTGTTGCCTGTTCCGTAGTACTCAGTCCTGTAAGCATAGCAGCAAAAGTCACGCGCTCCTGTTCAAAAGGCTGATAGGTTTTACTGTTGGCAGTCACGGCTGATGCGGGTTCCACCCCACGGAAAGCGGGCGTAACACCTGCCAGTTTTCCGGCGTTAAAAGTATAAGGCTGGGTATAATGGTGACCGGTGAAAAGAATTTCCCACAATCCTGTTGTGCTGGGCGTGCCTAAAAAAGACAGGTAATATTCGCCTGCACCGTAGTCAGAACCACCTCCGACTGTGTTCAGGTAATCATCCGCAACCAGGTTCCCGAGCATTTCATCATAACCCTCATTGCTGGTACTAACGTCCAGTAAAGCCACCATCAGATCCCTGAATGCTGCAAGTTGTGTGTCGCTCAACGAACCAAGGTCAATTCCAATTCGGCCAGATAAACCGGCAGGAAGGTTAGACCATTTCTGTGCATTGGCTTTGCTGTAAGTCAGCTGGGTTGTCGAAACCTGGCTGCTGCTGAGTGTTGCCTTAAAAGCTTCCGCCAGACAAACCACTTTGGCAACACCAGTTGAAGCACTGCAACTGGTATTGCTGCTGGTGGTTGTCACCAGTGCCGCTGTAATAGAAGATGAAGTGCTGCCAGTATCACCGGTGTCTGGCGTTACTTCTGAGTCGCTTGAACTGCATCCCAAAGTAAAAATGGTGAAAAGGATCAGCCCCCATCCTGCTTTTAAAATCGCTTCCATTTGATAGATCAATTAGTGAATTTAGAACTTCAATGTTATTTAAATCAAAGTACGTGGGTCACTAGGGAAGTGTGATAAAACTGTGGTTAATAGGCTAAATGTTGTGGCTAAGGCAATTTCTTTGTGACCAAAGAGGCAAAAGTTCGGGTAAAAATTATTTGAGAAACCGACTAAAAAAGTCCTTTTCGTAACTGCTGCCGACCGGAATTTCTTCTTCTCCGACATGGATCATCTTATTCCTGACGCCTTGAATTTTATCAATGGCAACAATATAGGACCGGTGAACACGGACGAAATTCAATTCAGGCAATTTTTCCAGCATGGCTTTTATTGTAAGCCTGACCACCAGCGGACGGGATTCCCGCAAATGGATTTTAAGATAATTGTCAAGCCCTTCAATAAAAAGAATGTCGGCAAGTGTAATTTTTACCAAACCGTAATCAACACGTAGAAAAATATGTGCGGTTTCCTCATTCTGGTTGCTTACCGGATTTTTACGCAATGCTTGTAACTGTTTTTGGGCTCTTTGTACGGCCAGTTCAAATCGTTGAAAAGTAAACGGTTTCAGCAAATAGTCCACCGCCTGAACCTCATAACTCTCGACAGCAAATTCGCTGTAAGCCGTCGTGAAAATAACAAGTGTTTGCTGGGCAATGCTCCTGGAAAATTCCAATCCGGATTCCCTCGGCATATTGATATCCAGAAAAATAAGATCGACAGGATTGTCGTCCATATATAGCCGCGCTTCGCCGGTGCGGATGAATGTTTTTGCCAGATTGATGGATTCAAGACGGCTGCAAAATGCCTCTATGATATCCAAAGCGGGACGCTCGTCATCCAGAGCAATGGCTTTTATCATGTCAGAGTTAGAAACAGGTTAATGCGAAAATCCTTTTCAGTATCATCGATCGTCAGCTCATGCGTGTTGGGATAAATGAGCCGGAGCCGTTCTTTTGTATTTTTCAGGCCAATGCCAGTGGATTCCTCCATGTGGTTTACCTGAACTTTATGATTGTAAACGTGTAATTGCAAGCGGTCGTTATTTAGAGCCAGGTGAATTTCGATGCGTGAATCTTCCTCCGGGTTCACACCATATTTGAACGCATTTTCGATGAACGAAAACAGGATCAGCGGCGCAATTGTCAGTCCTTTTGCCTCGCCATCCAACCGAAAATCCACCTGCACCGCATCCCGTAGCCGCGCTTTTTGCAGCCCGATGTAATTACTAATATAATTTAATTCGGTCGTCAACGGAACGAGCTCGCGGTTGGCATCACGGATAATATATCTGAGAAATTCTGAAAGCTGCACGATGGTATCGGGAGTATGCGGATCGTTCCGGATAGCCAGGGCGTAAATGCTGTTCAGCGTATTAAAAAGAAAATGCGGCTGAATCTGGGCTTTGAGTTGCCGCAGCTCCGCCTGTAACTGATCGTTCTCAACCTGTCGAAGCCTGTTTGTCGCCTGGATGAGAATTGATATCAGCGAGCTAACCGCACCAAGCAGAAAAAAATCGCCAATTTTGCCGGCAGAATAATGGATAAAGACCTGCCATCTCGAGGACCTGAAAGTCGAGGCCCACGAAAATGTTCATGATCATCCAACAGATCAGGCGGGGTGTTTATTGAATGAAAATCGTCCTTCGGTGGTCTTGATTTTTCAGAATGCGACTGGTTAAGCATCATTTCTTCCCAGAAAATCTGACGGATCCAGGCCTGTGCGGTATGCTCGACAGGCGGCCGGAAAAATGCCCACTGTTCGATACGGTAAGGCAGGTAAGCTGTGGCCAGAATACAGCAGATTGTGATGGAAAAGTAACGCGCATATTGCTTGTTTAAAAACCAGCGGGGCACAAAAAACGTATAATTCAAATAAGAGAAAAGCACCAGAAAAATATAAGCCAACCCGTTTTGAATCAAATGCTCATGCGGATTTATCGGCGTCCAGCTGACACCACTGTAAACAAAATATAGGATCGGCAGAACAGCAAGTGCAGTTCCAACGAGCAAAGTACTGATACGCTTATTTATTATAGCCGCCATCTACCGATTAATCTACACCCCTAAACTACAAAGGATAACAGACTGCCACGAATAATCTTGGTCAAAATGGGAATTGTTGTGGTTAATGGGAAAATTAAAAATCTGAAACGTTGATCTGATCCAAAGGTGAATAATTCGAGCTGTTTGCATCTGCTTTATAAACCGACCAGGTCCTATCCCGCTGTTGTGCATTTGTATTTGCCAAAAAATAACTGACCCGATCAGGATAAGAGCCGCAAGGCGACCAATTTCCATTTTTTGTTTTGTATAAATCCATTGCATTGATGATGTTTAAGCGGAACAATCCTTTTTAATGCTTTATCAATTCCGGTTTAATTTCCAGTGCAACCGGCTCCACTTCGATCAATTCCAGCGATTTAACCATTTTCAGTGTGCCCGTTTTGTATTTCAGAAAGTGCGGTGTTTTCAGATGAAACTGATACGCTTCTTCACTGGCATACACTTCAAAAACTGTGAAAAGTTCGGGATGAGTCTTATCCTGTACAGCTTGCAGAGCGAGAACACCCGGTTCTACTTTAACCGCCGTTTTTGCGTGTTCAGCAAGTGCCTCCTTGTAGGCTTTCAGATCGGCGGAATGGATTTCAAGTTTTGCCATGCGGACCTTTCTTTGATCTTGCGCAAAAGTTTTAACAGAACCTGTGGCTACCATAAGTATGCAGATAATGAATGATGTAAGAATTCCATGGTTTGCTTTCATACAGCTAAAAAATTGGTTGATGTAAACGGTTAGTTTTTAGGTCCATTGTATTGCTTATCAATGACCGGGACCAGCCAGGTAACTACTCCTTGGTTCAAACGTTACGCTCACTGCTACGAGATTAAAGATACTGTCCTTTGGCACTAAGGGCTGCGCCCACACTTTTCGGTAAAATTGGTTGCCGTTAGTTTTCCTTCTGGAAAAATGGCTTTGGTTTGCGAACGGCTGCTCAACTGCAATAAAAAAATAGAGATTATGGTTAAAAACAGGATTTTCTCATGGAAAAAAGTTCTTTTTTTTGACTAAATAGTAAGGCCACCATCCAGATTATGGCCCACTACCATACTCGCCGCATAATTGCAAAGAAAAATTACAGTGCTTGCAATCCCTTCCGGTCGTCCTAAACGACCCACAGATACCTGCGTCAGCATTTGATCCAAGGCATCTTTCTGTCCGCCTGCTATCATCTGGTCTGCCATTACGGTGTGAAAAAGATTCTGAACACCAGCAGATCAATCAGTGAAATTGCCTATGATCTGGGTTTTAAATATCCGCATCACTTTACACGAGTGTTTAAAAAAAGTACTGGTGTGACACCGGTTGATTATCGGTCGCTGAATTAAATAGTCTCAATAAAATAATTTTGCCTGGTCAGTTACTCCCTCGAAAAGCGGTTTTAAAAAGCTTCTATTGTAGCTGAAATAACAATGCGTTTTATCAAAATAATCTATTGCTTCCAGGCATTTTGGTGAAAGTGGTATTTTGTTTCGATATACTTCATATTCTGCGAGTGAATTGAATGAAAAGGAGGCATACGCTACGTCGTTTTCACCTTCATGCGGCAATAAATATCCATGATGCAGACCGCCCATTTCATTTACTATGTCAATCCACAGTTTTCCATAATGTTCAAATTCTTTTAGTTTGGCAGGGTCGATTTTGTATTTTAAAAAACAAGTGATCATAGTACATTTTGGTTAAAACCGGTTTAAGTAAATGTACTGATATTTCTGAACAGGGTAACCGACCCGCATCTACATTTGACCGAGGTGACATTATTAATCAAAAATATGCTGAGTGTGAAGATGATCCACAAACCATTTTATTTCTTGACATTAAAATGCCAACAATGGGTGGCTGGGAATTTTAGTTGAATTTGAAAAATTTGGTGCATCGGTTCAGAATGTATTTAAAATATTCATACTTACCTCTTCCACCGATCAACATGACAGACAAAAATCCGATGAAAATAGCTTCGTTTCTGGTGTTCAGTCAAAACTTCTGAATTTGGAAAGCATGAGCACTGTGATAATGGTTTTGACTTTGTGATTGCATAATGAAGCATCAAATAAAACTTTCACAAATGGATTTAATAAAATCCGGAATGAGCATCAGATCACGTTCCTTGCTTTTACACTATTTCAGGAATTGGAATTTGCCCAAAAGTGCATCTGTATAATATCCTGCAATGATCCCATTTTTTTGCAATACCTTATTAATTAATATTATACCCCTTCCTGTAAAATTGCAGCAGAATCCGTTCTGAAAATCATTCAAATGACCAATTCCTTTCGGTTTTGGCTAAAACATTGTTTGATGGTACCGATTCTGAATTTTATAGGGATACTATAAAACCAGCATAAGTACCATCAAAAGTACAGGTTTACTAAATATGTGACGATTAGTCAAACGTAGATGCAGGATTAAAGATTAAACTGTATCATTTATTTCTTACCCTGAAATACCCGGTTAAAAGGTGTCTCGGTAACTCTTGTAAAGCTGCTGAATCCGGCTTTCCCGGCAACTTCTGCCAGTGCATCATCACTTGCAACTGTTCCCAAAGCATAAGGGCCAGAGGCAATTGCATTAGGTGTACAACATAATACGGATGCTCCTGAGTATACCCGGCCCACAGGATTGAAGTTTTCTTCCGTTTTTCTGCCCGCCATTGGCTCTATCACCATTACTACCCCATCGGGCGATAGCGCTTTATAAGCCTGATGTAATGAGCCTACGGGATCCCCCATGTCATGAAGACAATCAAAATAAGTGATCAGATCGTATTGCTCGCCTGGAAATTCCTTGCGCACTGGCTACCATAAATTCTACACGGTCTTCTACGCCTTGCTCTTTGGCGATCTGATTCGCCCGCTCAATAGAGGGCTGATGATTATCAAAACCAAAGAAGCGGGATTTGGGAAATTCCTGCGCCATAATGAGCGTAGAAATGCCATGGCCTGTACCAATATCGGCTACTTTTGCTCCTTCCTGAAGTTTTTCTACGGCTCCTTCCACGGCCGGCAGCCAGCTCTGTATCAGGTTTCCAATGTAACTGGGTTTAAAGAAACGTTCCGTTCCCTGAAACAGATTGTGGTGGTGTTCTCCCCATAACATTCCTTTTCCGGTATGAAAACCTTCTATGATCCGCTCATCGGCTTTGTTCATCGCGTTCACAATCTGAAAACCTCCTACAACATAATACGGGCTGTCCTCTACGGTCAGGGCGACGGCGTGCTCATCGGGCAAAGTATATTTTTTAGTCGGCGGATCATAGTCTACGTACCCACCGGCTGCCTGGTTAATTAGCCACTCCCGCACGTAACGCGCATCAGTTTGGGTTTTTTGGGCAAGTTCTTCATAAGATAGCGGGCCGGCAAAAGCCATGGCTTTATACAAACCCAGCCTGTCGCCAATGTAACACAGAGGTGCGCTGAAGGCAGCTCCAAAGTCGGTTACTACCTTTCCCAGAAAAGCATCCATTTTCTGAGCATCAATGTTGGGCGTTTCAAAATCGGGTGAAGCTGTATCAGATGAGTTGTTCATGGTGGTTGAAGTTTACAAATGGATGGAAAATATAACAAGAGTAAAAACCAACAGATTTTAGTATATTTAAATATACATAATATGCTTATTATCAGATAAGTTATAAATATTTATCTATATATCATAAAAGTAAAAAATGTTTTTAAATCATAAAATAATGAATTCAGTTCAATGATAACTCAACGCCGGTTTTCATTAATAGATTAAGCTAAACAGCTACTACAAGTTTCGCTGCTTTATCAGTATTCAATAAAGTTGTTTTAAAAATTATTGTTGTACTAATTAATTATTTATTTAAATTGCGGAAGAATTGAAAATAACACTACTACCTAATTTTCAGCATAACTTGAAGGATTATGACTGCCGACACATTACAAATAGAAATCAGGCAAACGGAGGTATCACGTTTGAAAGAAATTGATTTCAACAATCTTGGTTTTGGCCGCAACATGGCCGACCACATGTTTATTGCCGATTATTCTGACGGTCATTGGCAAAATTCACGCATCGTCCCTTATGGTGAGCTTTCGCTAAGCCCGGCAACAGCTGCTTTGCATTACGGACAGACGATTTTTGAAGGAATGAAAGCCTACAAAAGCCCGCAAGGCGACACGCTGCTTTTCCGACCGACAGATAACTGGAAAAGGTTTAACAAATCAGCAGAACGTATGTGTATGCCGGCAATCCCTGAGGAAATTTTTATGGGTGGTTTAACCGAACTGGTTCGCCTGGATTCTGCATGGGTGCCGTCACAGGAAGGAAGTGCGCTTTATATCCGTCCCTATATGTTCGCGGCGGATGCTTATGTCGGAGTAAAACCGTCCGATACATATACCTTTATCATCTTTACAGGCCCGGTTGGCTCGTATTTCGCGAAACCTCCAAGAGTGAAAATCGAAACACACTTTATCCGGGCAGCAGAAGGTGGCGTGGGTGGTGCAAAATGTGGTGGTAATTATGCAGGCTCATTGTATCCCGCCAAACTTGCGCAACAGGAGGGTTACGACCAGCTGATCTGGACAGATGCACGGGAACATGCTTACATTGAGGAATCGGGGGCAATGAATGTGATGTTTGTAATGGACGGAAAACTTGTAACACCTTTCGTATCAGATACTACACTGGATGGAATTACACGTAAAACGATTGTTGCCATTGCACATCACTGGGGAATTCCGGTTGAAGAACGCAGGATTTCAGTAAAAGAAATCATTGACGCCCTGAAAGAAGGACGTTTGGAATCTGCCTTTGGTGCCGGAACAGCGGCGGTAGTTTCGCACATTGCTACGATTGGATACGAAGGTGCGGATTACACACTTCCCGAAGTGGCAGAAGATTCGTTTGCTAAAAATGTAAAGGATTATCTGAATCAAATCTACACCGGAAAAACAGAAGACATTTTTGGCTGGACGCTGAAAGTGTAACGGTTAAAATTATTTCACGTCAATAGCGGGCAATCACAAGGTTGCCCGCTATTTTTACATCTGCACAAAAAAAACCGTCATTTTTCTTTCATTGCCAGCTTCCGGTTTTCATTCGTCTTTAATTTTTTTCCTGTGCTTTAATCCAAATTCGATCAAAGCATTGATTACTGGCTGGGTTTCAATGGCGTGGTCAGTCAGTGCATAAGAAACCGTTACGGGTTTAGTATTATTAACTGTTCGTGTGATCAGCAGATTTTCTTCCAGTTCCTGTAATTCTTTTGAAAGCACCTTAGGGGTTATACCTATTGATGTTTCCTGCAAGTCCTTAAAACGCATGATCTTATACTGATACAGATTAAGCAGAATACAAAATTTCCACTTCCCGCTCAATAACTCGATAGCATCCCTTAATGCCAGTGTTCTTTGCCTGGATTGCTCAGGGTCACAGGTATTCGTATCAAAAAGCATAGTCACTTTCTTTTAGGTAATCAATAGTATATGTATAGCAAATATCCGATAAGTTTGGGCCGAAATAAAATAAAACAGTAAATGACAAAGACAATTTTTATCACCGGTGCCTCAGCAGGTATTGGTAAGGCCACAGCCAAACTATTTGCCGCAAAAGGGTGGAAAGTTATCGCTACCATGCGTAAGCCTGAAAATGAAACAGAACTGAATCAGCTCGATAATGTTATACTGCTGCCATTGGATGTAACAAATGTGAAGCAAATCATTGATACCACTGAAAAAGCTTTGGCCATGGGCAATATCGATGTGGTATTCAACAATGCAGGATATAGCGTACTGGGACCATTGGAAGCCACAACCGACGAACAAATTGTGGGTCAAATGGAAACTAATTTCCTGGGTACAGTGCGTGTCACCAAAGCTTTTATTCCAAATTTCAGGGCTAAGAAATCAGGATTGTTTATCAACACAACTTCCTCGGCCGGGCTCATGGCCTTTCCGGTCAGTTCGATGTACGATGCCAGTAAGTGGGCATTGGAAGGCTGGGCTGAAAGCTTGTCATTTGAATTAGCCCAGTTTGGCATCGGTATCAAAAATATTGAGCCAGGTTTGGTTTCTACGGATATGACAGAAAGATCGGTGTTTCCTTCCCATCCGGCATATGAAGTTCTGGCAGGAAAGTTTTTCGCTGCATTGAGCGGACCCGAAATTAAAATGTCCACTCCGGAACAAATTGCAGAGGTTGTGTACGAAGCCGCTACCGATGGCAAAAATACCTTACGGTATGTCTGTGGTGAAGACGCAAAAGCATTGTATGCACAGCGCCTTGCAGCAGGCGATGAAGGATTTAGACAAGGCATTAAACAAATGATGCTGGGAGAATAAGGCCAAATTTGAAATCGCATTTTAAATTAATTTCCTGGCTGTATGTCTGGTAATAAATAAATTAAAATCAGGATAAACTGCATATCCGGTTTATCCTGATTTTATCTGATGCTATGGAATGATAACAAAAGAAGCGGTAGCAACCTGGTTTTTGCCCTTCATTTTTACAATGTATTTACCTGTTGGCATTAGCGGCAGTTTTAATTTAAAAACCTGCTTATCCGAAGTGACCGCAAAATTCTCATTTGTGTAAATCACACGGCCCCGGACATCATAAACCATTACTGCAAGCTGATCATTTACACTCAGGCCGGTTGTCTTGAATGTAATATTTTTGCTTTGCCCGGGATTTGGAAATGCATTAACTGACAGTGGCACTACCGCTCCTTTAATGGCAATAATCGAACTATATTCGAAGCTTCCGTCCAGGTCAATTTGTTTTAATCGATAATAGGTATAACCCGTGTTTTCATTGACATCCGTTAGCTGATATTTGTGCGTGACAGCAGAAGTCCCCGCCCCTTTCATGGTAGAAACTGTTTCAAAGCCATATTGTGGCCTGAGCGTTCGTTGTACCTCAAAGCGGTCAAAACTTTTTTCAGAACTTGTTTCCCAAAACAAAATCACCTTCGTGATATCCAAACGTTCACCGGAAAAGCTTTTTAAAGTAACAGGTAACGGGTTAGATTTACATAAATCTGGCCCGCAAGGATCTGCCGCGAAACGGCCTGCCTGCAGTCTGACATAATATTCTGGCTGGGTTTTGGCAACCAGCTGATCAGCAGCTTCTTTGGCAGGTGACTGGTAAAAAGGAGTTTGCGCCCACGAATAAGTAGCCACTACCAACAAAGCAAACAAAGAGAAAAAATATCTCATAAAATCCTACGTTGCAGACATTAATAGGTTTGTGTTATGGTGCGGAAATTAAACATAACAGGCGTGTCGGGTGTGACGCTACCATTTGGATTCATGGTATATGTCGTTATTTTAATGGCAGTATAGACCAGACTAAGGGTTTCAGATGCCGGGCATCCTCCTGAACAGGCAGCTCCACTGGTGGCAACATCGGAGATATAAACATCTTTTAACTGTATTTTATGAACGATGGTACCATTGAAATTAGTGGATATAATTTCAATCTCTGGTATGATCTGGCCCATCAATTGTTTTTGCAATAATTTACTTGAACTTACATCAACTGATTTGGTCACAACGACCTTGGTTGCACTGGGTTTGCCCACCCCGGATCCGGTTCCGCCGGTAATATTTACATCTATCATTGTCCCAAACTGAAAGCTGTGTATTTCAGCATAATCCTGGTAAGTATCATTCTGGCTTGCCCCGGCCGTCAGCTCACCAGCTTTAAGAAAAAGGCCCTGGCCGGTAACCCGGGACGTAAAAGAAAGATAACAGGCACAAAATAAAAGCAAGCAGACTTTTTTCATTTTTTTATAACATTTGAGATGTACGAAGGAAATATTCTGGAAAAAGCAGGAAATATTCTAAAAAAGAAGTGGTGTTGGAGGAAACAGGAATGAAGTATAACTCAGCGTAAAATGTGAATCATGATTTCATTATCAAGTTAGTAAGAATTACAATATGGAATCTAAACTTCTTATTAACCGGCAATTTTACTTATGCTTTGCAGGTTAGTTGCCACTGGATGGATTCAATACGTTTTTGGTTGTGTACCATCACGTTTTTGCCAGTTATATGCGGCTACGGAATTTTTCCAGAAGTATTTTTCCGTAGCAGCCTGGCCCTTTTCCAAGAAGTAGCTGCGTACCAGGTTTAGTCCATCTTCAAAAGGCAGCCATTGGTCACTGTTCGGCCAATCACTTCCATACATCAGCCTGTCTTCACCAAAGATTGTGTAAAGTTCATCCAGGCGCTCGCGATAAAAACCTAATTCCGTTGGTATCTGGCCGTTCACCCTGCGTAAAACCTCAGAAATTTTCACAAACACTTTTGGCCTCTGGCCGAGCTCCCGCAGGTCAGCTTCATAGGACATTCGAATGATTTTATCCTCAGGAATGGCCATCTGTGGCAAATGATCTATTACAACCTTTAAATCAGGAACCAGATCTGTGAGCTTCACAATTGCGGACAGCAGCGCAGGATTTGGATTTGCAGTATCCAATATCAATCCATTCTGCGCCAAGGATTTAAGATCTGAGATGAAACCAGGATTTGCCAGCTGGCTTGAAATATCGTGTCCCCATAAGTTCCCATAACGGATACCACGAAAAAGTGGATTTTTCTGAAAACGACCAAGCTGTTTCCCGAAGTCGTGTTTTCCCGGTTCAAGATTACCTATGACACCGACAATAATTTTATCTTTTTCTGCAATGTCAAGAACCCATTGGTTGTCTTCCAGCCAAGGACTGGCTTCTACGACAATAGCACCAACGATTCCAGTCCGTCCGGCAATATTGCGGTAACGTTCAGGAAGAGCCGGTTTATAAAGAATTTTATCACCTTTCTCCGGCCAGGGTATGCCCTGAGAACGATTCGTATCGAACAGATGTATGTGTGTATCAATGATTGGTATTGTCACATTTAGTCCAGTATTTACTTCTGGAAAACCAACAGCAACGGAAACGCCGGCGGATAAAGCAAGAAATTTTCTCCGGTTCATTAATAAAAAGTTTATGGGCAGCAATCACTATTATCATTCAAAACGATTTTATGCAGTAGTTTACTCACCAGAGACAAAATTGCCTGGTTACGATTTGCAGGATCCGGAGAAAGTATAAACCATTTTTTTTGTCAAAATATCCTGCCGTTTTCCTTGTGCCTGGGACTAGGTAACTTTTAATTATACTAGCCTTCTTGAAATCTTTTATTTTTATAATAAATGATCCTACGTGTTAATGATCTGGTTAAACCGCTGCAACATCTAATATTGTTAGTTTGAGGCAATAAGCATAAGTTTACCTCTGATACCGTGGCTTTGAAATATGAAGGGCCCTTTAATTACCGGATCTCAGGGTCAACAAATGTACTGGACCGGGTACAGCTCTCAGAAGGACAAGCTGTTTATCGGAACGGATTGATTAAAATTGAGTATTATCTAAAGGATTATCAAGGCAACAGCAAGACAGCATTTGATGAAACAGGGACAATTGTTCAGAAAACGGATTATTATCCCTTTAGCCAGGAAATACCCAAAGATGTGGGCGTCCCCCTGAATGCAAGAAACGGAATTAACTGTTACAACTTCCTGGGAAAAGAAACACAGGTTGCCAGCGTGTATATTGATCTGCAGGCTAGGTTTTATGATCCATTGACCGGAAGGTTCACCAGTGTTGACCCTGTCACAAAAAGCCAGGAGCAATTAAGCATTTATCAGTATGGCTGGAATAATCCGATTAGATATTCTGATCCAAACGGGGATTGCCCTATCTGTGATGACTTCAAAAAGCTATTTAACGCGACAAACAACTACTTGACGAAAAATGTAAGCGGATACGTGAAAAGTAGCGTTGAAGTTACAGCTGGACAAAGAGTGGCTTTAAAAATTGGTGAAGGAGTAGGCGGAGATATGAATGCTGCTTCTGTACGATTGGTAAAAGCAGAAGCTTCATATGATACTGGACTTGCTACCTTTAAGTGGACATTGAGTTAAGTGAAACTTTTATAACTTAACACTTATGTCTGGAGAAAGAAGAGTATTTGACAAGGAGTTCAAACTGATGAGCGTTGAACTAAGCAATAGCCGCACAGACCTTGCTGCACTGGCAAAAGAATTGGATGTTCCACCTGCTATGCTATACCGCTGGCGTAGAGAGTTTTCTGCGAAACAAAACGGTAGTTTTCCTGGCAACGGAAAGGTGATTTTAAGTGAAACGGAACAGGAATTGGCCCGGCTAAGGAAAGAACTCCGCGACACACAACTTGAACGAGATATCTTAAAAAAGGCTGTAGGCATTTTCTCCAGGAGCGATGGCAAATATTCGGGTTCATAAAGGATCACCGGAAAATATTTCCCATTGAGAAAATGTGCATGGTTTTTAAGGTAAGCAGAAGCAGGTTTTATACTTGGCTGAGCAATAAACTATCGGATACAGCTATTGAAAATCAGACCCTTATCGATAAAATAATTGTTATTCATGGGGATAGTAAACAAACGTACGGAAGCCCCAGGGTCACTCAGGAATTGTACAAACTGGGGGTGAAAGTGTCCCGTCCAAGGGTCGCCAGACTGATGAAGAAAGCAAAAATAAGAAGTATTGTCAAGAGAAAATTCCGTGTCACAACAGATTCTGAACATACATATCCGGTTGTAGCAAATAAGCTTAACAGGCAATTTAAAGTAGAAAAAATAGCTACTGCGTGGGTGTCTGACATCACATACATTAAAACGACGCAAGGTTGGCTATATCTCACCATAGTACTGGATTTAGCTGACAGGAGAGTAATTGGATGGGCGCTTAGTTCAACAATGAAAGCTATTGATACTGTGATACCTGCGTGGAAAATGGCTCTGAAAAATAGAAGCGTAACCTGTGAATTAATTTTCCATTCGGATAGGGGAATTCAATACGCCTGCAACGAATTTAAAAGTTTGCTGGACAAAAGCCCACTGGTAATAAGAAGCATGAGCAGAAAAGGAAATTGTTGGGATAATGCGGTTGCTGAAAGTTTTTTTAAGACCTTAAAAGCAGAATGTGTTTACCAAAATACTTTTATTAATAAACACCAGGCAGCAATAATTGTATTTGAATATATTGAAACCTGGTATAATAGAAAGAGGCTTCATTCTGCCCTCGGGTACATGTCACCAAAAGAATTTGAAGAACTTTTAAATATGCAGAAAATTGCGGCTTAACATTTTGTCCTCTTTATTGTTGCAATTCCAGTATCCCATCCGGACTGGTAACAGTAGCTGACTGGCTTATAGTAAGCATCACATAACAGGCCCTTGAATCACCATCTTTGGGTTTTCCAACGGAGCCGGTATTGATCAGGTGATGATAATGGTTACTACCGTCTTTTCCGGAATTAATGATCCGGTGGTAAGGCTTGTGTGAATGACCAAAGCACAGGATATCAGCATTAAATTCTTTAACCAAATCCAGCATATATTGCTTAGGCAGCTCTTCCAAAAGATATTCGTTGATACTGCGGGGACTGCCATGTACCAAAAGCATATTTAAATGATCATCATTGAGCTGAAATTCAAGTTTCAAATGCCTGGGAAGTGTCAAAAGATAATCCCGCTCCTTAGAGCCAACAAGCTTATAAGCATACTCACTGCTTTGCTCTTTGCTGCATTCACCTTCTGATGGAAGTATTTTAGAGACTTTCAGGTCATGGTTTCCCGCAATGGTGGCAATTCCATGTTTGCGGATCAAACCAATTACCTGGTTTGGCCAGACGTTATAGCCAACCAGATCACCCAGGCAGTAAACCGCATCCGGTTTTTGTTTTTCCAGATCTTCAAGGACTGCTTCAAAAGCAGGAAGATTGGCATGGATATCAGATAGTAATGCTATTCTCATTTGCCGGTTCGTAAGGATTCTGCGTAAGCATTAGGAAGAATACTGTCTTCTACGGCTTTGGCAGCTTTTTCAACATTATAATCAAAGCGTATAAATTCTACCGTAATGCTGTCCTTATTTGCTATGGATGCATCCTGCCCAATATTCAGGATTACATAACCACCTCTTGGATCGCAATCTTTGGGTTTGCCAACAGATCCGATATTGATCGCATGACGGAAATGATCGCTGCCGTCTGTCTGAACTGAATCCAAGATTCTATGATACGGTTTGTGTGTATGGCCAAAGAGCATCACATCTGCATTTGCCTGCTCCATGATCCGGATCATGCTTTGCTCCTGCCGGTCTTCAAACAAATATTCATTGATCCGGCGCGGGCTGCCGTGAACCAAAAGCACTTGCAAAAGCTTTTCATTCAATTGAAATTCCAGCCGGATATGAGCTGGCAAAGTACGCAGGTATGCCCTTTGCTCATCCTTTACAATCTGATTTGTATAAGCAATAGATACTTTTCCATTCTCTTTTTCATCATCGGTTTTGTAGGCACATCCGCAATCGTCGCTGCTCCTTCCAATACCGAAGTCATAATTACCGGCAATGGTGGGAATACCCCGTTTTCTGATTTCATCAACTACTTCATTGGGCCAGATATTGTATCCCACCAAGTCTCCAAGGCAATAAATGGCATCTGTATCACGTGTTTCAACGTCTTTAAAAAACGCCTCTAAGGCAGGCAGGTTCGCATGGATATCTGAAAAAAGGGCAATTTTCATGGTTGTAAATTTAAATATTCAATAATTTCAGAAACGGTCTGCCGGGCAGACCGGCCTACACCTATCAGCGTAGCAGAAGCGTATCCGGTAAAACTTCCGTAGCCTACCAGCCATAAGCCGATAGCTTCCTTCGATCTTGTGCCTTCACAATCGGCCTTTCCTTTTTCTTTTAAAATTCCAAGATTTGTAAGATGATCAGTTGCAAAGCCAAAACCCGTGCACCAGATCACAACATCAAAGGTTTCATGGCTGCCGTCCGGCCATGTAACACCATTCCCGTACATGGTTTTAAAAGTAGGCCGTGTTTTCAGGACATCACGTGAGCGTGCCTCTTTTACTGCCGGGACCATCACGATATTACCTACATTGTACTGAGCTGCATTAAATTCTTTGCCCTCTTTCATCGCATGGTATTTGGCAGAAGCCACATCAAAAAGCACCCTGCCGTCTACATCATCGGGCAAAAATTCCGGCTCTTTTTCTGCTGCCCAAACAGTGGTTGCTACTTTTGAAACTTCCGCCAGGATCTGTGCTCCGGAATTACCGGCACCTACAATCAGTACTTTTTTATTGATAAAAGGATCTGCATTTACATACTGTGAAGAATGCAGCTGCTGACCAATGAACTGATCTTTACCCGGCACATTTGGTACAAATGGCTTTTGAAAAGTACCGGTGGCCGATATCACCGTTTTACTACGATACTGCCCCTGATCCGAAAAAACATTGAAAACCTCGCCTTCTTTTGTAACATCCTGCACTTTTATGCCATGCTGTATATTTAAATCATAGCGTTTTTGATAAGCGTCCAAATAGTCCAGTACTTCATTTTTGGAAGGAAATTCATGTTCTGATTTTGGCATCATCCATCCTGGCAACGAGCTATGCTGTGCCGGTGAAAATAAAGTCAAAGTATCCCAGACGTGCTGCCACGCTCCACCGCCTTGCATCTGGTCATCCAAAATAATGTATTTCAGATTCGCCCGGCGAAGAAAGTACCCGCAAGCCAGAGCACTCTGCCCGCCACCAATAATAATCAGGTCATATAACTCCATGCAGGGCTCAGACAATTTCAGTTTTGTAATATTTATCCCGCAGCCAGAAAGCCACATTCACCAGGGCTATCAATGCCGGTACTTCTACCAGCGGACCGATCACACCGACAAATGCCTGGCCGGAGTTGATACCGAACACGCCGATAGCAACTGCAATGGCAAGTTCAAAATTGTTACCTGCCGCCGTAAAGGCAATGGAAGCATTTTGTGAGTAATCCGCACCCAGTGATTTTGCCATAAAGAAGCTTACCAAAAACATGATCGCAAAGTAAATGACCAGTGGAATAGCGATTAAAAGCACATCACCCGGCAGCTGAATAATCAGCTCACCTTTTAGGCTGAACATCAGCATGATCGTAGCTAAAAGCGCAACCAAAGTAACAGGTGATATCATAGGTATAAACTTTTTCTCATACCAGTCTTCCCCTTTCAAGGCAGACAGCCCAAAACGGCTGATCATTCCGGCAGCAAAAGGAATACCCAGGTAAATGCCTACACTTTTAGCAATTTCAGCAATTGTAATATTTACATTCAGTCCTTTTAATCCCACCAATGGGGGTAAAACCGTAATAAAGAAATAAGCATAAAAGCTGTAAAGCAGTACTTGAAACACGCTGTTTAGTGCTACCAGCCCGGCAGCATATTCCCGGCTGCCTTCTGCCAGCTCGTTCCAGACCAAGACCATGGCAATACACCGCGCCAGACCGATCAGAATTAGCCCGATCATATAATCCGGATGATTCGGAAGAAAGATAATGGCCAGTATAAACATGAGTACCGGCCCAATGATCCAGTTTAGTACCAGCGAAGCCGTCATCACTTTGGTATTGCGGAATACTTCGCCCATTTTGTTGTATTTCACCTTGGCCAGTGGCGGGTACATCATCAGGATCAGGCCGATAGCAAGCGGGATATTGGTTGTACCACTTGAAAAAGTATTGATGTAATCAGGCAATGAGGGAACAAAATTGCCAAGGCCGACGCCAATGGCCATGGCCAGAAAAATCCATAACGTTAAGTAACGGTCCAGGAAGCCTAGCTTCTTCCGGTTTGCCGCAGGGGCACAATTATTTGCAGACATGCTATATTAAGTTTTCTTTAACAAAGTTCTCAGTGTAGGCTTTGACCATTTCACGTACAGTACGAAACTGCTCTGTTATTTGCTCTTCGCTGCCAGTTGCTTTGCCAGGATCCGGAAAGTTCTGATGGAATTTCTTCGCATTAGTCGGAAAATAGGGACAGCGTTCTTTGGCGTTATCACAAACCGTTATCACAAAATCAAAGTCAATGTCTTTATATTCATCGATGTTGTTAGAGGTGTGGCCAGAGATATCAATCCCATCTTCTGCCATAATGGAAATAGCTTTGGGGTTCACTCCATGGGTCTCAACCCCTGCACTATATACGGTGGCTTTATCACCAGCAAATTTTCTGAGATAACCTTCGGCTATCTGGCTCCTGCAACTGTTACCGGTGCAAAGCACTAATACTTTTTTCATTTTGCTTAATCTATTCCTGTTACTTTGCTTCTTCTTTCCAAAAGGTTGACGCTCCGCCAAATTCCTTTCATCTTCCCGATATTTTCGCGGTATCCGATCAGACGGAAACCATTTTTCTCGTGCAGTTTGATACTTGGGACGTTTTCGGTAAATATACCTGCCTGAAGTGTCCAGTAGCCCCCTTTTTCACTTTCCAGGATCAGGTGCTTTAAAAGTGTATCACCTATTTTTTGTCCCCGGAAACGGCTACCGATATAAACGCTCACTTCGGCTACTCCGGCGTAGACACATCTTCCGGACACCGGTGTCAATGCTGCCCACCCGGCAATTTCACCGCTGTCTGAAAGTGCCACAAAACGGTACCGGGCTACATGAGACTGATCCCAGACCGGCCACTCGGGCGCACTGGTTTCAAGGGTGGCATCTCCGGTAGCTATACCTTGTTCATAAATTTCACGGACGGCTGGCCAGTCACCAGGTTCTAAATTTCGTATCGTGATCATATTTAGCAGATTAGATTATTAACAGCATCCCCCACCTGGCGTGCAACTTTGGGTTTCAGCACCAACCATTTCAAGTACCTGCACTTGTTTCACATCAGTTTCCTTTTTGCTGGAAGGTGTGCAGCATTCTTCACCGGATGATGTAGTACCACAGCTTTGTCCCCTGGTTATTGCCTTGCATTGGGTAAAATCAGCGGCCAGGTTAACAGTAAAGGAATCACCTTCAGCTATAAATTCAGAAGGGTACATCTGGCGGGTATCAAACTTTGAATTACCAAATTCTATTTTGACCACGCCCAGCGGATTAAGTGGAAGCGATTTTTCTACCAGGCTGATGATGGAAAGCGCTTTGCTTACTTTCATGGCATGTTCAGTCTCTGCTACCGACGGCTCCCAAAGCTGTACTATGATTTCCGTCCAGCTGTTCATCACGCCACCACAATCGACAGATACAATCGGAGCCTGTTTGATCTCGGTAATATGATATGATGCATCTACATACTCACCTTCTGCATATTGGAATTGGAGGATTTTATCCGGATTTTCCAAAAGTGTGCTTTTGAAGGCTTGCCAGTTCATTGGATTTAAGTTATTCATTGCTATGTTACGATTAAATAAAGTTAAGTAAATTATTTGTCCACATACTTATTTGCAGCAAGCTACTGCAACATCCGGTTCAAAGATTTCTCCAAATATAGCTTTTGCTTCCTGCCATACTGTTTCATTGATGCAATAGCAAACACGGGGCGGATTGATTTCTCCATGCAGGATACCAATATTTTTAAGCTCCTTTAAATGCTGTGAAACCGTGGCCTGCGCAAGCGGAAGCACTTCTACCAGATCACCACAAACGCATGATTTCTCTTTCAAAAGATGCTGAATGATAGCAACCCGTGCCGGATGCGCCAGCGCCTTGGCCAGATCTGCAATACGGTTTTGTTTGTCCGTGAATACCTGTGTCTTTGTAACTCCCATGTGCCAAAGGTATAAACTATTTTATTCATTGCAATAATACGATTAACATTTTTTAATTTTTTGTTGATGTAGGATTCCGGACAACCGAATGGAGATCATTGGCCAATTGTATGAATTTTATATCCGCTGAGAATTGAATGTACTGCATTGTAGTTAAATTATAATCCTACGCGAAAGTCGTGACGGTTTTTCTCCCTTTCTTTAGTTTACCCCACTTTTTGGGCAGACAGGCTAATGGGTATGAAGAGAATAAGAAAAAAAGCATACTTCATAATATTGTCAGTATGATGCAAGGTTAGTAAGTGAATTAAATATATGGTAAGGCTGCCGGTTTGCAAAAAGTGCAAAAGACAACAGCTGGTCGCAGGCAGGATTTTATAATAAATTAAAGTACTTAAAAGATTAACCGGCCATTATCACATTTGGCTGTCAGAATATAGAAAGTTAATATTATTCTTTCCCCTGGTTTAATATTAAAAAACCAATTTCACTTGGATGGTCCTGGATAAGCTCAGATCCTTGTAATTTTCGCATCATCCATAAAATGATCATATCCCCGGCTGCTGTTACCGTGAAAAGTATACCTGTGGTTAAAAACCAGCCTGAACCGTTGATCAGAGAAATGACGTAGGGTATCATTCCCAAAATGATTAAAGGCATCACAACAACATATCTGTATTTTGAAACAGGCATGGGCAGCATGCTGTGACAATACGGAGTAAATGATTTCCACTGCACACCAAACCGGATATTTTTCCATCCTATTCCAGCATACCAGGCAGCCGTCATGCCATGTATCAACTCATGAACAATCACACCTACGATAAAAATGATCAGCACATATTTCAAGTTGGAAACAGACCGCTCAATGATTCCCTTTGTATCGATTTTCCAGATCAAAGCAAATAAAAGGACCATTACCGGCATAAGAATGAGCGTCAGGACAATGCTGAACAGATTGCCGGTGCGGGCACTGATCGTATGGTGTTTTAAGGACGTTGTCATTTTAAAGATGTTTTTTGTTACTAATAAAATGGGATGCTATTTACGTTTCCGTAAAAAACCCTTTATCTCAGCACCACTGTATTTTAAAATCTTATATAAGGTAGGCTGACTTCTGATTTTGAACATTTCCCGGATCTCATCGGTACTCCGGCTGTTCTTCTCATAGATCTCTTTGACTTCCGGGGCAATCTTGCGGTAACGCTCACTCAACCCTTCCGGCCGGCCACCGGATCTTCCCCTGGCACGGGCAGACTCCAGACCAGCTTTTGTCCGCTCCCTGATAATGTTACGTTCATGTTCAGCCAGCACACACATAAACTGAAAAAACAGATTACCGGTAGCCGTACTGGTATCAATGGATTCTGAGAGCGACTTCAAATTCACGCCCTTTATTTTTAAGGCTTCGATCAATTCTATGAGTTTGATGGTGCTCCTTCCCAGCCTGTCTAATTTCCAGACTACAATCGTATCACCTGGCCTGGCATATTCAATCAGTTTCTCAAAATTTGGTTTTGTAGCTTTTACCCCGGAAACCTTATCGGTAAAAATCTGTTTGCATCCTTCCTTTTTTAAGGCGTCCAGTTGAAGATCCAGATTTTGGTCATGGGTAGAGACGCGCGCGTATCCTATTTTGATCATTTTATGTACGAAACTTAATAAAATCAAATATAATACATTTAGTTAATTTACATAACAATATACATAACATAATCCCTAGAAATAGAGAAGTTTTGTGCTATGTATAAATACGGTCGTTTTAATAAACAATCAAAATTTGACTTGTCGGCTAGCTGTCAACCGATTTCAGTAGCATATGGAAATCAAGGCTTTGCTAATGAACGGTTCAAGTAAGAAGTACATGGCAGAACTTAACCGAATCAAGGAAGCAAATTTATCTAATCGACACTACTAGCTAAATGTCAACCTGATGCCTCAGCAAACGAAACAATAGTATGAACAAAAGAATAGCAACCAAAATTAAGGCGAAAGGCCAAATATAATTTGGGTTTGTCAACTTTATTGAATCGGAATTACCTATTAAAACCATATTTGCCCAGTAATAAGGCATAGTTTTTTCACCATTGTCAGCTTTAATAAAATTTATTTTTGCCTTTCGTAAAGCATCACCCTTATCCATTCCCTGAGCAAGATACTGGTTAAACAAAGTTGAAATGGCATATATAGCATCTTCATCCGCCTGCCACAAAGTTGCAGCAATAGATTGCGTTCCTGCTGAGGCAAATCCTCTCGCAAGACTAAATATACCTTCTCCCCTTGCGCTTTTACCAATATTGGTTTCACAAGCAGTCAGTATAATTAACCTCGTTGCAAGCCGACGCGAAAGATTCAATTCTGAAAGTCGTATGATTGAATCCTGCAAATATAAATAAGATTCACTTTCAGCCGATCCTGCACTAGCATGTGAAAAAATATTGACAACTCCATAATTAAACACATCATCCAAAAAGCAATTTTTTGTTGCTTCCAGGCCTGTATGTACTACACTGTTGCTGTAAAATTTAGCAGCATCCCTCATTAAATTTCCAGATTCTTTTAAATCCGGTACATTTAAATGAGGCTGAAAATGGACAGGAGCAAATCCGATAAAATCACCTTTGGGAATTGTAACTGGAAAATCTTTCAGCAAAAAACTAGCTGAATATGTATAACTAAATATATAATCGTTTAGAAGGAAATGCGTACCAAGAGAATCTTTAGAGAGAGCTTCAAATGGTATTAATATATTATCAGCGCAAATAATCACCCTTCCCTCATGTAACGCTAACGGCTGAATTAATGTTACGTACAATTCATGTGACATTAAGGCAAATGTATGATATTGATTATTCTGAAATTTTTTGTCTGAACAAATTTGATTGAAACGGTTTATTTTAGCTAAACTTAATTTCTCTGGGGTAAGACGCGATATTTTAACTTGGGCAGAAGTAACATATAATATATACGTCATCGAATCAGCCATAAAGTATTGAATGAAACTTGCTTTTTTTTTATGTAAATTATTTTTCAATACACTTAAAGTAGGTACATCCGAACTGTATTTATATTGATAATAAGCAGGATATTTGGTTTCAAGTGTTTTAATATAATTCTCAAAATCTGTTTTAACTGTCAGTAACTGACTTAGATTTTTTTCCCATTCCTTGCTATCAGGCTTGGAGGACATTGTATTTTGAAGTGCTAACGTGACTTTCGCTCTATATTTCTGGTCTCTGAATGTTTCAGCCAAAGGTAATTTTGCCAAAGCACCAAGTTCATTTAATTTATCATTCAGAAGAACGGCACGGCTTTTTTCCATGAAGAAAAACGCGGTTTCTGCATTATTAGCCAGATAACACGCTTCAATTGCTTTTTCATACATTTCCCTGGTTTTACTGCGCCAGAATAACTTTGATTGTTCCCCCTGCTGTTTCCATCGCATCTGGTCTACAAGTTTGTCAGCTAGTTTGTAAGTTTTAATTGATAAGCTTAGCCAGCTGGCTTTTTTCTTTTTTATACAGAGCCAAAAGAGATTCCGCCTTGTTAGACAACAATGTGTAAACATAATAGTCATTGGAAACAAGTGAGAGCATTTTGAAATTGGGATTGCTAAATATTGACGGATCTGAGAAATGTATGGGTAACGTATTTAATGCTTTCTGGTAAAAGATCAGGGCTTTTTTGTAATTGTTTTGTCGCCAATATAGAACACCAATGTTAATATATATTCCAGCTTTTTGATAATCATCACTTGCCTTTTCAAGAATGGTCAGTCCTCGTTCGTAGCACGCCAGTGCATTTGGAAAGTCATGCAGGTTATAGTCATACAGGTAACCCAGGTCCAGCATATCTCTGGAACATTGCGGCCAGTTTTCAGCAGCTTCGTTGAGCCTATATGATTTTAAATAGTATTGCCTGGCTGCATGGTAATTAGAATTTACCATCAATAATTGTGCATATATAGCATAGGTGGTAGCAAGATCTTTTGAAAAAGAGGGATTGCCTGAAAAAATTGAAATGGCTGACTGTATATTTTTTTTTGCATTCCCCAGATCGTTGATTGCAATTTGTGATTGTACTTTTTGTGAAAGAAGTGATGCCTCTGCAATTATATCCCTTATTTCCCTGGCCAAAAGAATTCCTTCATCCGATGTTTCAATGCACTTTTGATAGTCTCCATTTTGATAAAGAGTAAAAGCTTTGTGGGAGAAAGCCATCATTGCCAGAAAATATTTGGAAGGGAATTTTTTACTTATATAAATGCAGCTGTCAAGTGAACGAATATAGTCTTGCGACAGATGGATTTTGCTATAAATTATCCCGAGATTGTAATAACTATTAGCTAAATAAGATTTATCAGTCCCTGCAATTGATTTTAGATTTACTGATATAGCTTTTCTTGTATAAGATAATGCCGTTTCCATGTTATCGTTGCCGATATATAAAGCACCTAAACGATGTACAATCTGAGCATAAGTACTATCCGGAACATTCCCACAATGGAGAAATTGTGCCGAGAGATTTGTAAGCCTTTCAATTTTTTTATTTACCGGGTCGACACTGCCCTCTATCTTTTTTAAATCTTTCCAGAATGAAAGTTTATTTGGACAATTACCGGTAACCTCTGCTGAGTAAAGTGCAGAAAGCAACACAGCAAAGAGATATGCTTTTCTAATCATTTTATCCTTTTAACTTGTAGCCCGAGATATAACTTTCTTTCTTTTATTGATAATACATCCGTTACGTATCCAATAATGAGCTAATTTTTTGTTATATATTAGTATTGGCGACTTAAAAAATATTGGGTTTCTCCGGGCGAATTCCTTAAATATATTGTCCTTGCTAATATCTTTTTTGAACCATTTCACCGAGCAGTTCGCACCAATTATCCCGGTCGCAATGGCTGTTGCAAATGATGATCCGCGTAAAGGAGCATATTCATCACTGTTTTCTGAAAAAGGAACGTCAAATTGCATTTCATGATGGGCACCTACCCCAAGATCTACAAATTGTTCAGAAAAGTTCTGTGCTGGACTAATTTTAACTCCGTCCGTTGTAGTTGTGGTTATAACGATTTTGCTCTTACTGCTTAAACTCGCAGGCCAAAAGTTATTGTATTCAACGTTCCTGAGTTGTAGGATGCCTGATTTATTACTAGTATCAATACCTTGAATGTCTATTTGAATTTTTTCGTCACCTCTCGGGAAATTTCCAGAGGCAGTAATAAAAAGTATCCCTTTTTCCGCAAGTCTTTTTGAAATCAGTTCATCCAGATAAGTTAACGAAAGTCCTAAAATGTTGGCAAACCCCCAGCTTGCATTTATTATATTTACTCCATGCGCCATGGCAACATGAATTGCACAAATAACGCCATAAAGATCACCTTTCCCCGAGGACGAGTGTGTCTTTAACGGCATGATCCGAACGTAGTTTTTTTTTAATTCTATGAATTCGTTTATAATAAATTGACTTACCAGACTGCCGTGTTTTCCTATGTGGTCGTCATGGTAATTACTAGGATCCTGCCCATCTATTAGCTCACTTTTATCGACAAAATTCCATCCGTTCTGAATAAATTCATAACAATGAGCACCAGGCAAACTCCCATCTTTTTCCCATAGATATCTTGGGTCTACCAGCCCGGCATCTAAACCTGTATCTAACACTGCAACCACAACTTTCTTTTTACCTTCATCAGCAGATTCCGAAAATTTATTTTTAAACCCTTGTTGTGGGGGCCAATGTTCGTATGGTAAGGAAATATAATAGTTTAAGGAGAGTTCACCAACTGCCTTCCCCGGAGATGTTCCGGAGCCAGCTTTTACGCCTTCAGTAACAATTACCGTTTCAATATCTATGCCCTCGAAAAGTACAAGCGGGCAGTCACATTGGTCACACGTTTTCGCTGTTATATCTGCAGGCGTTAAAATTGTTGGTTTGCGCATGGAAGCGATCAGAAATTCCTTAGCGGAATAAATATTTTCTGCATTGGGTTTTTCAGTAAATACCACAATAATCTGATTTTCCCTATATGTTTTATCAAAGCCGGGCGTAGAAGCCCTTCTAATAATTTCTTCTTTTGTTAATGAAAACGCCATCGCCTATTTGTTGGTTTAGAATTTATGAATGCAATGCTGAATCAGTTTTAAATGCTTTAGTTACAATTCTTAAAGCCTTTACACATTTTCATTTTTTTAACCACTTCTCAGCCTCTTTTCTTCCCGATAAATTCTCTCCAATGACTTTTTCGAGCAGTACCTGTGCTTTATTTCTATCACCTTCTTTATTTCGTTTCAATAAAGTTATTGCCATTAAAAAATACCCGGGATTACTATGCAGATGTTTTAACTGGCTCAACTGATCAAATTCCATTAATGCTTTATCATAATCTTTCATTGCGAGGTAAACAATACCAGTATTTTTTTGCCTCCGTATTTTCAGGATGATTTTTGTAAAGCCTGTCAAAATAAAGTAACGCCTTGTTAAACTCCTGGTCGTTATATGCCGCAATACCTAATTGTAAACTATCTTCCGAACTGCTCATTGTCTGGCTTAAGTGCTGTAAGTTGTCGTTGTAGTACTCCGCTGCCAGACGTTGCATATCATCATTTGATCTAAAAAATGGCAGGTAGACAAACAGGAAAATAATTACTGAGGCGGCAATTGCCGCATACCATTTATTGATTCCGTAGTGGTTTACCGGACTTACTTCGGTTGGCTCATGCTGCTTGCTTTTGTGGCTTGCAAAGCTCCTGAACGCTGCTATCCATGTTTCTTTTGTTGAAAAGTCAACAGGAATTACTTTAGTTGTTTTATGTGGTTCACTTTTAAAATACCGGGTATTTAGAGACTGCAGGGAATGAAGCAGGTTACTTTTATCTAGCTTGTTCTCTTCCTGCTTCCTCATTGCGGTGTCGATGGTACGATAAACTTCAAATTCAGCATACAGTTCTTCATTAGAAGATAATTCCGCTTTAAAGAGCGATATTTCTTCGCTGGTCATCCTTCCATTAAGATAATCTTCAAAATCTTCAAATCTATCTGTATTCATAAGCTTACCACTTTAAGGAGTCAAACTGTGGAGACGATTTCATCCGCTCAACCAATTTTGCCATACACTCCGACTTTTTTTTCCTGGCATAGGCATAGGTTACGCCGACGATTGCAGCAACCTCTTCCATGGATTTACCACCCCAGCTCAGATTAAGTAATTGTCTGCAGACATCTCCTAATTCTTCCAGCTTCTCTGCAATCAGTTTTAACCGATCCTCCTGAACTGTAAATTCTTCGGCTAGTTTAAAACTATCTTCACTGAGTATATATCCGTCATCGTCAGTAATTGTTACTTCACCGATCTTTTTCTTATCCAATTCGTTTAACCACTTTTTCTTGCAGATCAAATACAGAAAAGCATCCAATGGGCATGTTAATCTAAAATCCTGAGTTGTAGCTTTATCAAATAAAGACAATAAGGCATCCTGAAAAATATCGGCGGCTTCTGCTTCGGTGCCATGATTTTTTAGTACCATCCATTTAATTTTTCCAGAAAATTTTCGATACAATTCATCTAATAACACGCGGTCATTATTGATTAAAGCATCAATATATTTATGGTCAGGATGCTGCATGCAATTGACATTAAAATGTTTTGGAGTTCTAAGTCATTCTCGTTTAAAATGGCCTTATGTAGTATGTAATATTCTTAAAGTTAATGTTTTATAAAAATTTTCCTATAACTGATAAGGTCATATTTATTAAACGGTAAATCCATTCTTTTTTTCCGGATTTGCTTTGGCACCCCTACTTATTAAATAAATAGTGTATGAATTCACTTAGAAAGTCAAAAAATTTCTAAAAACAATAAATAACTGACAATCAATTATTTACAAATGAAATTGACACATATAACCTAAACAATTAGCATCGGTTACATTATGCCACATAAAAAATTTAATTTTTTTCAGAAAAATGGGTAACAGCCGTGCTACATACCGGATATAACATCAAATAAGCTTATTGATCAAAATTATTTTTTCAACAAAAAACAACTTACAAAATGGAAAATTTAGAACAGTTTAATTTAAAGTCCTTAAATGATGATGAATTATTGAATGTTGATGGTGGGGCGTCTAAGAGAGTACGCGTCTATTTCGTCGACAAATGTGGATGTGTAATTGGCTATAAAGACTACATAATCTACTATTAATAATTACCAAACAAGAGCGGGTAATATTACCCGCTCTTGTCAAATTTTTAATGAAAATTTTATGCAAACGAATGAAACGCTTCTATGCCCCAGCTACTTTGCTAAATCCGGTGCTGAATTATTCGGTGTAGTTAACAAAGAAGGCAGGGTGGAATACCTTGATGAATCAATTAAAGTTGATCAGACGTTTGTTGATGCTGCACAAAGATATGAGGATGAAACCGGGAGGGCGGCAGATGAAAGATTCCGGTTTGCAGGGAAGTGCATAAAAGGAGGTTGCCACCAATGGAGCCTTGAAAGTGCTTCCTGCAGTCTGGTCGGAAGAATAATTGAAGCAATGAACAAAAAAGCAGAAAGCAATACACAGTTTTCACATTGCGCCATTCGTAAACATTGCAGGTGGTTTGCGCAGCAAGGCAGCCTCGCTTGTGCTAATTGCACCGAAACTGTTCGAAGTATGGAACGATCAAGGCTTGAAGCGCTTGATCCGGATGAAAGTTAATTTTTAAAATTTAAATTATATCAGCATGAAAGCAAATGAACTAATGATTATTGGGCATCTGAAAGATTCAGCTGCATCCAAGGAAGAATTTATGCAAAATCTTGCGGCATTAAATGTCGGAGAAATATCTGCTGAGGCTATCGAAAAATTGGAAGGTGGAGCAGTCAAAAGACAGATTATAAAGCCTACATATGGAATTATTTGGAAGCCTAGTCCTGACCCGATTGTCATAAAAATATGATAAATTTTATCCCACCCAGCCATGCAACGTGAAATATATCAATCCGATGTGATTGAAGATGTTGCGGAAACGTATCTTCCGCAAGTTTCTGTCCAGGGACAAACAATTTATATTGCAGTCATCTGCGCTGTGCTTGCCTGTTTTTCAGCACTTCCTGTTTTACGTATAGATGTTTCCGTTCAAAGCCCGGGAATCATTCGTTCGACAGCGGAGCGGAGCGAACTTCGCCCGCTGACAGGAGGAGAGATGGAAAAGGTGTTTGTAAAAGAAAATGAAAAAATTTCAGCAGGGCAGGTACTTTTTAGATTCAAAACTGATATTGCTGACACCAAAATCCGGTTAATACACGCCATGCAAATGGAAAAAAGCAGCTATATCTCTGACCTCAGGAAGCTTGTTTCCCACAATACATCCGGTACTTTATCACTGGAATCTCCATTGTACCGGCAACAGCATCAGCAATTCATTTTGCAACTAAGAGAACTGGATGAAACCAGGCAGAAACGGAAACGGGAGCTTGAAACAAGCAGAAATCTATTTGCAGAAAAAGTGGTCGCACGTCAGGAACTGGACGACAAAGAGTTTGGCTTTACTACTGCCGCAGCGCAACTTGACGCCTTTATGGAAAAGCAGACCGGCGATTGGCAGGCCGCACTTTCGCGATGCCAATTGGAACTGCAGGAGATCCAGGCCCAGGAAAAACAACTTCAGTCGGAAATATCCAGTACCCTTATTACGGCACCTATTGCAGGCACGATCAGCCAGATGGCTGGGAAATATCCAGGAAGCTATGTTCAGCCGGGAGAGCTACTGGCTATAATTTCTCCTGATTCTAATCTGATAGCCGAATGCTATGTTTCACCTAAGGATATCGGATTTCTGAAAGCAGGAATGAAGTGTCGTATGCAGGTTGACGCCTATGATTACAATCAATGGGGTATGGCTGAGGGCACTGTTCTGACAATTTCCAATGACATTGCACTGACCGACAAACAGCAGGCTTATTTCAAAGTGAGGTGCCGACTTGATAGTGATCATTTGACGATGAAACAGGGCATCAGTGGAAATCTTAAAAAGGGAATGACGCTTTTGAGCAACTTTGTGGTGAGCCGCAGAACCCTTTACGATTTGCTGTACGATCAGGCTGACGACTGGCTCAATCCTCTTACGAGCAAACAGGATATAGCAACACGTTGATTATTAACAAATCCAATTATTATTTGAAATGCTATGTTTATAAAAAACAAAATCTGTATCAGGCAGCACGATATAACGGATTGTGGCGCAGCCTGTCTGGCTTCAGTGTCAGCATACTACAAGCTATTGATGCCCATAGCCCGCATACGCCAGTATGCTTCCACGGATAAAAAAGGCACGAATGTGCTGGGCATGATTGAGGCAGCACAGAAGCTGGGCTTTCAGGCCAAAGGTGTTCGTGGTGAATTCGAAAGCCTTTCCCGGATTCCAATGCCAGCTATTGCACATGTCATTATAAATGAAACCCTTCAGCATTTTGTAGTGATTTACGAAATAAACCAAAAACACGTGGTCGTGATGGACCCTGCTTTTGGTAAGCTTGAAAGGCATTCGCATGAAGATTTTAAGAAAATATGGACCGGTGTACTAATACTGCTGTTACCAGAAGCTGGATTTGAGAAGGGAGATAACAGAAAGTCAGTAGCAGGACGGTTCTGGTCGCTGATAGGACCGCATCGCAGGGTTATGACACAGGCACTTTTTGGGGCGGTTGTATACACGGTCCTGGGTTTATCAACCTCGATTTATGTCCAGAAAATAATTGACAATGTATTGGTTGGTGGAAATCGCAATCTACTGAATCTGATGAGTGTAGCGATGTTCATTATTTTGAGCTTACAGCTATTTATTGGTTTTATGCAAAGCGTTTTCGCCCTGAAAACCGGACAGCAGATTGATGCAAGATTAATTTTGGGATACTACAAGCATCTTTTGACTTTGCCACAGCAGTTTTTTGATACAATGCGGGTGGGAGAGATTATTTCAAGGGTGAATGATGCGGTCAAAATTCGTGCTTTTATTAATGATACTGCTTTATCGTTGGTTGTCAATATGTTCATTGTAATCTTTTCGTTCGGGATGATGTTTACCTACGATGTCAAACTGGCACTGATTATGCTATCGGTTATCCCAATATATTCGGCAATATTTTATACCGTCAACAGGATCAATCGGAAGGGACAACGCAAGCTGATGGAAAATTCCGCAGAACTGGAATCGCAGCTGGTCGAATCAATCAATTCGATGGGCACCATCAAGCGGTTCGGTCTGGAATCTTTTGCTAATGTTAAAACCGAGGTGCGGTTTATGAAACTGCTGAAAAGTATCTTTAAATCATCTAAAGTATTTCTCTGGTCCGGAAATGCTTCTGAACTGGTTTCACGTTCTTTTACAATTGTTCTGCTTTGGGTTGGCTCAGGCTTTGTGCTGGATAATTCCTTGACACCGGGAGAGTTGCTCTCATTTTATGCATTGATCGGATATTTTACCGGACCTGCGTCGACATTGGTAGAGTCAAATGCAGTAATTCAGGATGCATTAATTGCAGCAGACCGGCTCTTCGAAATCTTGGACCTGGAACGAGAGGCGACAGAAAACAAGATTGAGCTCACCAGAGATATGGTTGGTGATGTTACTTTCCGACAGATGTCATTCCGGTATGGATCGAGGGTACAGGTGTTCAGTGATTTAAACCTGACAATCCCCAACGGCAAAGTCACAGCGATAGTCGGCGAGAGCGGATCTGGTAAATCGACTCTTTTATCACTTCTACAAAACATGTATCCGCTTCAAAGTGGCAGCATTTATATTGGCGAATACGATATCAAGCATGTTAGCAACCAAAGCCTTCGGCAAATTGTAAGCGTTGTTCCCCAGCAGGTAGATCTTTTTGCAGGTAATGTAATTGATAACATTGCCGTCGGTGAACATGTGCCGGATATGCAACGGGTGATCACTACCTGTCAGATGTTAGGCATCAGTGACTTTATTGAAAAACTGCCCAATGGATTTCATACCTATCTGGGAGAAAACGGTGCAACATTATCAGGAGGTCAGAAGCAGCGAATTGCAATTGCACGTGCATTGTATCGTGATCCGCAAATCATTATTCTGGATGAGGCAACTTCTTCGCTTGACTCTTTATCCGAAAAGGCCGTCCAGAATACAATTGAAAAGCTGCGCGAGTCAGGTAAAACGATCATTATCATTGCTCACCGGCTCAGCACCATAATGAGCGCAGACAAAATTCTGGTTCTTGAGGGAGGGAAACTGATTGAAGAAGGCAATCATTACCAGCTACTGTCAAATCAAAATGCCTATTACAGACTTTGGGCTTCTCAGTATCTTATCGACTTTCAGCCAAATCCTTTGGATCCCGTAAGTCTCCGTAATATTTGTGCCAACGGAACAATTGTTGGTGTGGATGATCATGTACATTAAACCAATTCATGCCATGAGATCTATCATATTGACCTTATTTTGGATATTAATGCTCACGACTCCGTACAGCATTGCAAATGCACAGGACACACTAACAATATCCAAATGCATTGAAATTGCTCTTGCCCGAAACCCAGCTATAAAAGAATCGCAGCTCCTGCTCCAATCCATTGCTAACACCCACCAACAAAACAAACGCAGCCTTCTGCCATCTGTTGAAGGCATGTTGAGTCCCGGTTATTCTTTGGGACGAAGCATAGATCCATACACCAATTCTGTTACTAACAGCCGGATCGGGACAAGTAGCTTATGGATCAGCGCCGATTGGCTGGTCTACAATGGATACCAGAGAAAACGTGCCTCACAGCAAGCCGCACTAAACGTAACTGCCAGCCAGTTTGACGTTCAGACAGCCAAAAACAGAATTGTATTGGAAGTATTGCAAGCCTGCATGCAAGTTCTGATGCTTCGGGAATTACTGACTCTTGCTTATAATCAGGCTGAGTCCACAAAACGTCAGATTGACCGTATATCAAAGCAAATCAAACTGGAAGTCGCTCCTGAATCGGCTTCTTACAGTCTTCAGGCACAGCTAGCCAGTGATGAGGTCCAGATTATTAACACTTATAATGATCTGAAATTGGCAAACCTTTCTTTGGATCAGCTTTTAAATATGCCTGCCGGGCAACACATTGAAATTGAGCAACCCGGATATGAGCCGAGCACCCCAGTACCTGATACCTGGAATGATATATATAAAACTGCATTGGTAGCACGGCCTGAGCTAAAAGCCCTTGAAACCCGTTTGCTTGCAGCGAATAAGGGAATCGACATGGCTAAAGGATTACGGCATCCTGTTGTTTCTCTGCGCAGCACCCTGGGAACTGCATTTTCATCGGTTGCAAAAAAGGCAGTTGCAAGCGAAGAATATGTGCAGACACCTATCAATGCTTTCATAACCGTTGACGGCAAAACCTATCAGGCCAGTGCCATAAACCAATCAATGGCTCTTAGCAACATTGGCTATTTTAGTCAGCTAAACCTTAATCGGGCATTTTCGATCGATCTTTCGATCCGGATACCCATTTTAAATGCCACCCAGGCCAGTTATAAAATACAAGAAGCTAAAATTCAAAAACTGATTTTATCCAATCAGCAGGTTCATGCAAAACAGGAACTGAAGAGGCAGATTGAACAAGCTTTTATAACTGTAAAAAGTACAGCTGAACGTGGTCAAAGCCTGGAAAGGCAAGTTAAGTCCCTGGAAAAAGTGCTGCATGTAGCTGAAGTAAAACTTTCCAACGGAATTGCCAGCCCGGTAGAATTCCTTCTTGCAAAAAATGATCTTGAAAGAGCAAGAATAAGCTTCATACAAACAAAATACGAATACTGTCTGCGCAAGCAAGTGCTTGATTTCCTGCGGGATGGAAGCGAATGAAAACATAAAGATATTCGTTACTGCCTCTGTCCCAAAACAACACATGCTGAGTTAAAGCTTATTATGGATGATGTTCATTATGAAGATCCTAAAAGTGAATATTCGGAGAAAATTGTCAAAACCTTAATGGCAAAGATTCTTAGAAAAAAGTTTAGATTAAAAAGCCCCAATAAAAGTTGGCAGCAGATATTAAGATTAGAAAAACAGGAAAATATGTTACCCTAAATAGTAAAGATGCAAACACTTGCACAATTATTTAGGATGGGAATTTAATATTGGAAAACAGTAATATTACCAACAGTAAAAAATGAATACTTCTGAAAGTAAAAATTTGATAGCGGCTCATTTTGATATTAATGGCAATATCATTGCTGGCGATGGTATTACAATTATCAATTTTAAAGAGACAACTCAGTATAAAGTGATTCAGGAACAGATTACTGAGTTAAATAACGACTTTGAAAAAGTCCGGCAAGAATTAAACGAGAACCAAAATAATACTCAGCTGGAACTATAGTTACTCGAAAGTGACAAGAAACGAAGCTTCAAACAGAGAGAAATAGAAAGCCTGAAAATGTATGTCCTAAGTTTGGCTGGGCTGTTTTCTCGGATCCCAATAATGACTGATCGTTTGCATATGGCAAGGCAATATTTTAAAGCAGGAGATCTCCAGGCAGCGCAGAATGTATTGGATTTTGAAACAATGAGTACTGAGCTTGATACCTTGCTTGAAAGTCAGGAAAAGATACAAAAGAAAGAAAGTGAAACAGATCAAAGTCTTAAAGACAGAGCAAATGAGTTTTTAATTTTAGCTCAACTGGCCGCCATCAATAACCAGAGGGCAGACTGCTTCAATAAAACCCTGGATTGTTTTGAGCAGTCCCTTAGGGCAGAGCGAAATGTTGAGAATCTAAAGATTTATACGAATTTTTTAAAAGAAAACGATCAGTTTATCCTTGGATTGCCATTATATGAAGAAGTATTAGAAATATACCGGCAGCTGGAAACGGCTAATCAAGGTGAATACCTGGCAGAAGTGGCATTGTCTCTACAAAACCTTGGCAATGTCTGTAAGGAAACAGGACACTTTGATCAGGCTAAGCAACATTTCACAGAGTCAATACATATATACGAACAGTTAGAGATTAGTTCCCCGGATGTTTACCAGAAAAATGTAGCCTTGTCTTTGAAAAATCTGGGTGACATTTACTATGAAATCGGAAATTTTGGTAAAGCAGAGCATGCCCGCCAGAAATCTTTACAAATTTACATGAAGCTAGAAACCACCAATCCGGATGCTTATCAGGCAGACATAGCAATGTCTTTGAATGACCTGGGCGTTCTATACATGAAAGCCAAGCGCTTTGACGACACAGAGCAGGCTCTTCAAGAGTCGTTGCGGATATATCAGCATTTAGCAGCAGCCAATCCTTACAAATATCAGGCAGATGTAGCTATGTCCATGAACAATTGGGGCAGTCTTTACTATAAAACCAAACGTTTTGACGATGCAAAACAGGCCTACCAGGAGTCTTTACATTTATACCGACAGTTAGAGATGGTCGACTCGGATGCTTATAAGGCTCAAATAGCATTGTCTCTGAACAACATTGGTGTTCTCTTCGATAGCACCGGGCACCCTGATAACGCAGAGCAGGCCTATCTGGATTCTTTTAGTATATACCGGCAATTAGCAATGACTAAACCTGATAACTATCAGGCAAATATGGCATTATCCCTGAACAACCTGGGTAATTACTACAATGAAGTAGGGCGACTTGACAACGCAGAACAGGCCTATCAGGAGTCCTTATGCTTATACCGGCAATTAGCAGTGGGCAATCCCGATCTTTATCTTGCAGAAGTAATAGAATTATTAAGCAACTTAGGAATTCTATATTGTGAAACGTTGCGCTTTGATAAGTCAGAGCAGGCCTATCTGGAACATTTACAGATATTTCGGCAATTAGCATTGGCTGACCCACATGTTTACCAGATTGATGTTCCTCATTCTCTGAGCATCCTTGGCCGTTTATATAATGGTGTCAAGCGTTTTGACGAGGCAGAGAAGATGTATCAGGAGTCCTTACTGATATACCGACAATTAGCGAAGGAAGACTCATTTAGTTACCAGGGGCATGTGGCAAACTCTTTAAATGAAATTGGTATTTTTTATAAAGATATTAAGCATTTTGACAAGGCTGAGGAGGTATTTACAGAGGCTTTATTCATATACCGACAATTAGAGACTATAACCCCTGCTACATACCAGTCTGGTATGGTTTTCTCGCTAAATAATTTGGAGAGTATTTATAAGGACACCGGTCGATTTGGTAAGGCTGAACAGATATTTCAAGAAAAATTAAGATTAGATCTTTAAATTTTCCAGTTTCATTTTCGCCAATTCAGTATTATGAGTCAATGATTGTAAGGGTGAAATAATAGAATCAACACAATGAAATTTTTAACATAGCATAATTATTTGAGTTGAGTAATTTTAAGTAAAATACTTTCAAAAAAACTTATTGGTTACGGAACTATGTTGACAGTTTGCACTACCCTACCCTGATATTTTATATAAAACAACCAGTATAACTCAATACGCTATACGTCCTATTCAACATAAAAAACTGTTATACAACAAAATATTATTTGGTCTAAAGATTATTTTTATAAAATTCATTAGACATGCTTTTAGCTTCGTAGCTAAGCCTGATACTTATTCAAATCCATTTGCTTTTGATTTTTCAATAATGAAGTCCTATTCTTTTTCCCCACCAATGTTCTTATATTGGCAACTTAACAAATGGGAAGATAACAATGAGTGCTTTGCCTGATCAGTATCCCTTAATTCTTTCTGAGCTAAAAGTTGCCATACGGCAGAGCCGTTTGAAAGCGCTGCTATCGGCAAATGCAGAGATGCTTTTGCTTTACTGGAAAATCGGGAAAACAATTCTGGATCAGCAGGATCAGTCCGGATGGGGGTCGAAGGTAATCGAACAGCTTGCGAAAGATTTAAAAAGTGAATTTGCAGATATGCATGGTCTATCAGTGAGAAACCTTAAATACATGCGACAATTCGCTAAGGCCTATTCGGATCCTAAATTTGTGCAAGCGTCACTTGCACAAATTACCTGGTACCATCATATTACCTTGCTAGGTAAAGTAAAGAATGAAAGCGACAGGCTATTTTACATCCAGGAAACAGCGAGGAATGGGTGGTCAAGAGATATCATGGTCATGCAGATTGAATCCGGTTATTTAAAAAGGAAAGGCAAAGCCATTACCAATTTTGCAAACCGTCTCCCTCCTACCCAGTCTGATCTGGCGCAACAAGTTACGAAAGATCCTTACCTGTTTGACTTCATATCTCTGGCTGACGATTACAAAGAGAAGGATCTGGAAAATGCATTAACAGACCATATTGTTAAATTCTTATTAGAATTGGGAGCAGGCTTTGCTTTTGTAGGAAGGCAATACCACCTGGATGTCGCAGGCTCTGATTTTTATATTGATCTGCTTTTTTACCATTTAAAGCTTAGGTCTTATGTGGTTATAGAACTAAAGACCGGAAAGTTTATTCCGGAATATGCCGGGAAATTAAATTTTTACCTTTCTGTGGTGGATGATGTTCTAAAAACCGACCTGGATCAACCAAGCATCGGTCTTTTGATTTGCCAGGATAAGAACAAGGTAGTTGCTGAATATGCTTTGAAGGATATAAATAAACCTATCGGAATTTCAGAATACAAGATCACTGATAGCATTCCCAAAAATCTTAAGGGAAAACTTCCCAGCATCGAAGAGCTTGAAAAGGAACTTGAAGCTCTTACAAACGAGGAAAAAGATTCAGTTTAATTCAAAACCTACATGACTGGTATCAAAAAGTCAGTATCAATAATATTATTGTAAATTATTTTCTGAACCTACTTTTTGGGCTATCAATTTAGCACTGAATATAACTTTGTTAAGGGATATTGGTGATGGCTCAAAAAGGTATGGCTTTTTGGACCAAACAAGATAGGATCCAAAAACATTATTGCCCAGCAATTTTTAGATACTATTTCTAAAATCACTCCAGTTCTTATTATACAACTTATCTGCAAGCTCGATTGAGTTTTGAAGATGCATTAATCAGATTTTTGAGCAAAGAAATCAGTGATTTTATAACCAATACCGAAACCCCACCAAACTTTGCCTTGCTGGTTCCAGTTTTTAGTTTGTTTTCCTATTCCAAAATCCCACCCTCCAAAAAATCCAATTTGAAGTCCTTTGAAATTTCCAGTTATCCCTAAACCGGCACTAATGGCTGCCAAAGTTCGTGTTGAAGTACTATCAAGTGGTTTGTCACCAACTGTTGTATTTTTGTTATCTAATGATACTACGGAAGTCGACAGAAACGGTCCAGCTTGAAGTGAAGCCTTATCAATCGCCTTATATGTACCTAAATCATTCTTGATATGCTTTTTCGTAAGGCGATAGCTTCCAAAAGCCCCAATATTCAGGGCAGCAACTGCCTCACCGGGAACAACCACTTCTCCTTTGGAAAATTCAGGCCGAACTTTGATTGGTATTGTGATGGCTGATATCCCGAAAGAAGGATAGGAATAAGACACAAATTCTCTAACTTCTAACTTCATAATGTATTTAGAATCCTGGTTATACCTATCAACGATATAATAGTCCGGACTACCATTAGCTTTTAATACTTCGACCCTTTCTGAATTTTTAACCCATTCATCATTAGCGTTAAATTTATCCACTGAAATCTTCTCACCATTAAACAAGGCATCAGTTTGTAAGGGATCTAGGTCAACGCTTAAACTTTTTGCCGCATCAATCTGGAATTGCAATAGTTAAGCGGACAAATGGTTAAGCCGCAATTTTCTGTTTGTTTAAAAGTTCTTCAAATTCTTTCGGTGAGACATATCCTAGAGCAGAATGAATCCTTTTTTTATTATACCAGGTTTCAATATACTCGAATACAATTACTGCCGCCTGCTGCTTATTGATAAAGGTATTTTGGTAAACACATTCTGCTTTTAAAGTCTTAAAAAAGCTCTCTGCAACCGCATTATCCCAGCAATTTCCCTTTCGACTCATGCTTCTAATAACAAGGGGTTTTTATCCAGCAAGCTTTTAAATTCATTGCAAGCATATTGAATTCCCCGATCCGAGTGGAAAATTAATTCACTTGTAATACTTCTATTTTTACAAGCCATTTTCCATGCAGGTATCACAGTATCAATGGCTTTCATGGTTGAGCTAAGTGCCCATCCTACTATTTTCCTATCAGCTAAATCCAGTATCATGGTGAGATATAGCCAGCCTTGTGTCGTCTTAATATACGTTATATCAGATACCCACGCAGTGGCTATTTTATCCACTTTGAATTGCCTGTTAAGCTTATTTTCCACAACCGGATATTTATGCTCAGAATCCGTTGTGATGCGGAATTTTTTCTTAACAATGCTTCTTATTTTTGCTTTTTTCATCAGTCTGGCAACCCTCGGACGAGACACTTTTACATCCTGCTTAATCAACTCCCGAGTGACCCTGGGGCTTCCGTATGTTTGTTTACTTTTACTATGAATAACCCTGATTTTTTCAGTAAGAGCCTGGTTTTCAATGGCTGCATTTGATAATTCACTGCTCAACCAAGTATAAAACCTGCTTCTGCTTACCTTAAAAACCATGCACATTTTCTCAATGGGAAATATTTTCCGGTAATCCTTTATGAACCGGAATATTTGCCATCGCTCCTGGAGAAAATGCCGACAGCCTTTTTTAAGATATCTCGTTCAAGTTGTGTGTCACGAAGTTCTTTCCTTAGCCGGGCCAATTCCTGTTCCGTTTCGCTCAAAATCACCTTTCCGTTGCCAGGGAAGCTGCCATTTTGTTTCGCAGAAAGTTCTCTGCGCCAGCGGTATAGCATTGCCGGCGGAACATCTAATTCTTTTGCCAATGCACTAAGGTCTGTGCGGCTGTTGCTTAGTTCAACACTCATTAGTTTGAACTCCTTGTCAAATACTCTTCTTTCTCCAGACATAAGTGTTAAGTTATAAAAGTTTCCCTTAACTCAGTGTCCGCTTAAAGGTAGCAAGTCCAATCTTACCGGTACAGTCGTAAATGGGTTTGTAAAACTTTAATTGCTTACTCTTATCAACTTTGTGCTGTTTATTTAGCCAATAGCTAATGTAAAGCTTCGATTTATCCTTCTCATCCAAATAAAAATCTGCCTTACCCTCTGCAAACCCCTTATAATTAATGGATATGGTAGTGTCTTTCTTAATTTTAAATCCGATCGTTCCTTTGTAAGTAAGAACTTCTTTTACAGTGATCTCGGTCTCACCATCTTTAGTCTTGGTTTCTTTGATAACTTCTGTGATGCTAGTAGTTGGAGATGCAACGACTTGTGGCTTGTAAGTGTATTCACAACCAGTAATCTTAACTTGTTTGTATACATTGGATTGCTGTCCAACCTTAATTCTACCCACAACTAATGTGTTTTGCGAAATTACATTGTTAGCAGTAAAAATTGTTAAAATCGCTGACAATGATAGCATTAGGAAGACTTTAAACAGGAAATCTTTTAAGAGAAATAAACTTTTGTTCATAATAGTTAAGATAGAGGTTTGTCGCAAGAACTCTACTTTTTACGCCATTTATACTATTAATATCAAAAACTTATTTAACGGCACGATTCATGCTTGGACGTCAAGAAGAATTCTAACATTGAAGGGATCAAAGGAGCCCACAACCCGCATAAAATAACGCTAGCCAACTATCTTATTTTAGCAAAAGGAAATTCCAGTTCGAAAATCGACAGACTAAAACGGTATTTGGAGTTAGCTTTATATATATTCTTTTGACTCGAATTTTTATCATAACGCCGGTTATGAAAACTCCCATATGCTACTGGTTTTAGTGTACATTAAACTCGTAATATCATGTATATTAACGTATTACAAAGGAATAAAAAAGCAGGCATTCTGTATCTTTTAAGAGAAAAGTTGTGGAAATTTATCGTGCTGAAATATCAGACAAGCATGAGATCCATCAACATCTGCACATTTCACCGACAGAGCTCCGCCGGCTAAACAGGTGGTATTTCAGACACCGTTTAAAACGTCATTTATCTTCCCATTCATTTTTTAAGCAGACTATGAAAAAGAAAACTGATGCATCTTACCTGAAAGCGCTGGAAAAGCAGCTTTCGGAAGCTGAAAAAGAAAACAAATTCCTGCGGCTCAAAGCCGAAGCCTTTGAAATTGCCATCCAGATTGCGGAGGAAGACTGGGCCGCCAGCGCGGTTTAAAATTCCGATCCTAAAAAAGTCTGGCCGCATCGGCGGACCGACCGATCAACTGAAAAACTGACCCGTCGCTACCCTCTTACGGGTATGGAGCAGTTGTGTAAGTTGTTCGGTTTATCAAGACAAGCCTGGTATGCGGCTGCCGGGCGTCAGGAGAAAAAATATTTTCAAAAGAATCTGATTCTGGAAGAAGTCCGGCGAATCCGGCACAAGATTCCCGGGATCGGGACTGCAAAACTGCATGAGGTTATGCAGGATTTTATCCTGAAGCACCAGCTTAAACTGGAAGGGATAAATTGCATAAGCTACTGAAAGACAGTAATTTATTATCAATCAAGAAAAGAAAACTGGTTAAAACCACTGACTTTGACCATTGTTATTACAAATACCCGAACCGGGCAAAAAATGTAGTCCCGAACCGGCCCAATATGCTCTGGGTGGCAGACATGACCGCAGCGGCGGCCGCTTATATCCCACTGGGTTCAATTTTTGTTTACCTGTCCGTGATTATGGATGCGTATTCGCGTAAAATTGTCGGCTGGCACCTGGACAAAACCATGCAGGCCAGGGGATCGGTACAGGCTTTGGACATGGCACTTTTGTCACGAGGAAAATCTGACAAACCCCTGATTCACCATCGCTCCGGCGACCCGGTCAGACCGGGGCGTACAATACTGCTCATGGAAATATGTTGACCGGCTGAGAGATAACGGTGTGACCATCAGCATGACCCAAAGCGGTGATCCCAACGAAAATGCCATGGCAGAACGGGTGTTCCGGATGCTGAAAGAAGACTTTGGTATCAGAGGTTTTGTTTCTTTTTCAGAAGCAAGAGAGGCAGTTGAGAGAGCCATCAACAACTATAACGCCATGCGGCCACACGCTTCCATCGGCTATTTAACCCCTCACCAGGCACATCACCGGACTGGACCACTCCCATTAAAGTGGTACCCGTACAAAAAAATACGTTTTGGAAACGTGCAATACCCGGCCGGATATGCGAAAACCGGCTAAGTGTCAACCAATTTCAGTAGCATATGTCCAGATCTTAATTCTGGGTTTTGTTATGATTATTTACTCCAGAAGCAGATATAATAGATTGAATTTTTCTTATTTTTGACTACTAGCAAATAAATTACCTACTGTTAATATGGAGTATTGTTTTGTAATGCAACCTTTTGATCGGGATAAATTTGATCAGAGATACAAAGACACATTTGAACTAGCAATAAGAGACAGTGGATTAGAGCCATATAGGGTAGATGAAGACCCTTCTGCTAGAATTATAATTGACAAAATTGAAGAACGTATTAGAGATGCCAAGATGTGTTTTGCTGATATAACTACTAATAATCCCAATGTCTGGTATGAGCTAGGATACGCTTTTGCTCTTGGTAAAGAAGTTGTTATGGTTTCTTGCAAGGAAGAGAGAACTGAAGATTCATATCCTTTTGACATCCGTCATAAAGGCATCATCGAATATCAGAGCAGATCTTCTAGTGACTTCTCTTTGCTAGCCAAAAGTATAACAACAAAATTAAAAGCCTTTCTTTCAACTTCTAATCTTACTGACCAAATTAAGAAATCTCCATTTATTGAAACAGAAGGTCTTAATCCTCATGAAATTGCCTTTATGGTTATTCTTTTAGAAAACTTAACTACCCCCCACTCACAGGTCATTATTACTCGTGTCATAGATCAAATGGACAAAGCAGGCTTTACGTTAGCAGCAGCAAATATGTCACATCGCACCTTAAAACGAAAAGGAATGATGGATTTTAATATAGAGGATGATTTCCAATATGGCGGTTTTAACACCTACTGCGTTTTGACAGAAAAGGGAGAAAATTGGCTTGTCGAAAATGAAGATAAAATACGTATCCGAAAAGAGCCTATTTAGAGGAGTAGGCAACATTGGGTAAACTATAATCCTGCTATTAAGGGGTAAATTAAAAGAAGGGATAAAAACCGTCACGTGTTTTGTAAAGCAAAATAATCTGATAAATATTCCGTCTATCTGATTCTCAGCTTATTTTAGGAAGATATTCTAAGAATAATTCAGTATTCGAATGACGACTCTTTTCTTTCTCGCTATTTTGGATCAATAATTTATGTTTAAAGGCTATAAAGTTTGTTATAGATGTCGGCATAACGCCTTAGGATTGGATATGCTAGGATTATGAAAGACAAAAATCGTATATCAAAGTCGTGACGGATTTTCTCCTTTTCTTTAATTTACCCCAAGATGGAAAATTTATTTAACAAGGAAAGAGTGTATAGAAATCACGGAGATGATTTAAACACTCAGGAACTAGCGGCTGTTCTTGTAAGACCGATTAATTCAAATGGACTAACATTAGAAGAACTTTTGAAAACAATAAAAGAAGGATTAATAAAGACAAATTGAGAAAATAATACTAGCTAATAAAAATCACCATATATAAATATGGTGATTTTTATCGTTTCTAACCCATTATTATATACGCATTTGCCTATTAAAAAATATCATCTTCTTTGTACAAATCAATTAAAACTGTACTGATTTAAAGTGTTGGAGTCAAAAACCGTTTTAATGCCAGTTCGCTTTAAAAATTATAAATTACAAAGTGTGCTGATTTTAACATTAGTCTATTTCATGCTTGATTTAGTTATCAAAAAGGGTATCAAAATATACCCCACTTGAAACAGGTTTAAAGCAGGTTATTAGCTATCAAAAAGTATCTTTGTAAAGGAGTTCCTTTACAAAGATACTTTTTGACGCTTAGAAACACGCTTTAAACCTATTTTAAGCGTGGTAAATTTTGATACCCTTTTTGATAACTGTCTTTCATATGGCATCAATATTTTTGAACCAATCCCAGCGTGAACGTTACGAGAAGGTACCGGCAGAAATATCAGAGTATGACCTGATGCAATTTTTTCAAATCACCAGGCAGGACAAAATTTTTCTTAAATCGTTCAGAGGGGAACACAACCAGTTAGGGATTGCACTCCAGATAGGGATTGTCCGGTTCATGGGTTTCCTTCCGGACAAATGGCAAGAGCAGATTCCGGAAAATGTAGCTGCTATGGTAAGTAGCCAACTGAATTCCGATATTAAACTATTATCAATATACGGGCAAAGAGATAAGACCCGAACTGAGCATTTAAGTATGGTCTTAAAATATTTAAAGTTCCGCAGGTGGCAACCCCTGGATGAAATCTGGCTTTCGCCGTGGCTACTCAATAAAGGGATGGAACATGACAACGAACCGATATTGCTCAGGCAAGTTTGTTTGAAGCTCGGCCAGGAAAAAATTTTAAGGCCGTCCATTGGGACATTGGAAAGGATTGTCGGTAGCCTGGATGAACAGTTGCATCATGAAACGTACCGAAGATTCAGTTCGCTTTTGACTGATGATATGAAAACCCGGCTCACTCAAATAGTAGAACTGGATGGTATCCGTGGTATCACTTTACACCGGTGGTTTTGCCAGGTTCCCACCAGTAATACACCCAGGGCAATTAACCAGACATTAGAAAAGATCAACTTTTTAAAATCATTAAACGTCCATGTATGGGACTTGTCGGTAATAAGTCTGAACCGCAGAAAAAGGCTTGCCCAAATAGCCAGGAATGTTTCTAACAAATATTTACAGAGACTGAACGCTATCCGCAGGTACCCGATTTTAATTTGCTTCCTGTATGAAAGTCTGATGGATACCAATGATAAAGTACTGGAAATGTTTGATGACTATTGGGAACACATTGTCAATAGTTCAAAAAAGAACTGGATATGTATCAGAAGACCTTGTTCAAATCACAGAACGAGGCGATGAAAACCTTGTCCCAAGCTGTCAGTATCATTATTAATGATACTGTTACAGATGAGCAGCTCCGGGCATTTATTTTTGAAATATATCCAAAGGAAATGCTCAGGGAGGCATTACTTATAACAGGCTCAGCCCTTCGTCCTGTCAGACAGACTTATTTGTTTTACCTGAATAACTACTACGCCAATTTGAAGCAGTTTACGCCTAACCTTTTGAAAACCATTGACTTTCAAATTGCCCATTCCAAAGATAGCTTTCAGGATGTACTCCAGATACTGATCGATATACAAACTGGCAAACGAAGAAAACTACCCGATGATGCACCGGTTGATTTTATAACACCATCCTGGAATAAGCTGATTTTTGAAAACGATCAGCAGCAGCCGGAAATTTTTCCACAACGCCAGCCTTATGAGTTATGCGCCTTGTCTAACTTACGGGACAGGCTCCGTTCAGGAGATGTATTTGTTGATATCTCCCGTAAATATGCAGATTTCAATTCGTTCCTCCTTTCAAATTCGCAGTGGGAGTTGCAACGACAGGATTTTTGTAATCAAATGTCAATACCTTTCCTACCCACCGAGCGTATCGACCAACGTTTACAGGAACTGGAATCACTGTTAAAACCACTTGATGAACTTCTTAATGCGGGTGGGGAGATACGGCTAGAAGAAGGCATCCTGGTAGTACCGGCACTGCCGGCAGAAGATATCCCCCTTTCGGCGAAAGCACTCCGGGAGCAGATCAATCAACGGCTCCCCAAAGTCAACATCACAGATATGATTAAAGAAGTAGACGCATGGATAAATTTTTCAAAGCATCTTCACGGATTGGAAAATGAACCGCGCAACCAGGAGCACCAGCCCCTTTTATATGCTGCTGTTTTTGCCGCAGGTTGCAATATCCCTTTGTCCGATTTGGCCAGGTCTTGTGAACTTGATTATCAATCGCTCTGGTGGACAAGCAATAACTATCTGTCAGAAGATAATCTTAAAAAGGCTAATGATACACTTGTTAACTTTCATTATCAACAATGGTTGAGTGGTTATTGGGGCGGTGGCACGCTGTCATCCTCAGATGGTCAGCGCTTCCCGACCAGCGGAAAGATCAGGAATGCCAAGGCTCTCCCCAATTACTTTGGATATGGCAAAGGGATCACCTTTTATACACATACTTCTGATCAGTACAGTCAGTATGGAAGCCGGAGCATTTCGTCCACTGAAAGGGATGCCACCTATGTTTTAGATGAAATTATAGGTAACGAAACTGATTTGCCAATACTTGAACATACAACCGATACAGCTGGATATTCTGATTTGATCTTTGCCCTCTTTGATTTATTGGGAATGGATTTCTGCCCAAGGATCCGGGATATAAAAGATCAGCGGTTGTGCAAAATAAAAGACAAGGAATGGGAATATCCTGCCTTGAAATTCACAGGGCGTGTTAATCCTGATTATCTCAAACATCATTTTGATGAACTTTTGAAAGTGGCGGCTTCTATTAAGTCGGGACGAGTGACTGCTTCATTATTGATTTCCAAACTCCAATCTTACCCGCGTCAAAATAACCTGATGTATGTTTTGCAGGCTTATGGCCAGTTAATAAAAACCAATTTTATTCTAAAATACCTGCTCAGTATGCCGTTAAGAAGAAAAATAAATACACAGCTGATCAAAGGGGAGCAGCTTCATAACCTACGACTTTATCTGTGGTTTGGTAGTGATGGAATTATACGAAGAAAACAGGAAGAGCAACAGCAAAAAGTGGTCAGAAGCCTGAACCTGATGACCAATATTATCCTGGTCTGGAACACGGTTTATCAACAAGAAATCATCAAACAACTACACCAGGAAGGATACGCAGTTGACGAAAATGATCGCCCGGCGACCCGGTTTGAATTTATCTCTCCGGCACCCTTTGAGCATATTAACCGGCTGGGGAAATACTCCTTTAATACAAATCCGGATCTTGGCGACAATGGTTTACGGCCGTTGAGAAAACCAAAACTAAACACTTAGGTCACTAACGCCGTTTTTCGCCCATTTGTAAGAAAAACCTCTGTTAGCCCGGTTAGGCACTACATTTTTCGCCCGGTTCGGGTATTTGTAATAACAATGGTCAGAGTCAGTGGTTTTAACCCTTTTTCTTTTTTTGATTGATAATAAATTACTGTCTTTCAGTAGATTATGCAATTTATCCCGTCCCAGTTTAAGCTGGTGCTTCCGGATAAAATCCTGCATGACCTCATGTAGTTTCGCAGTTCCAACACCTGGGATCTTGTGCCGGATACGCCGGACTTCTTCCAGGACCAGATCCTTTTGAAAACATCTTTTTTCCTGACGCCCGGCATCCGCATACCAGGCTTGTCTTGTCAACCCGAACAACTTACACAACTGCTCCATACCCGTAAGAGGGTAGCGACGGGTCAGTTTTTCGGTTGCTGGGTGCCAGACTTTTTTAGGATTGGAATTTTAAGTTCTTCCTCCGCAATCTGGATGGCAATCTCAAACGCTTCGGCTTTAAGCCGTAGGAATTTGTTTTCTTTTTCAGCTTCCAAAAGCCGCTTTTCCAGCGCTTTCAGGTAAGATGCATCAGTTTTCTTTTTCATAGTCTGCTTTAAAAATGAATGGGAAGATAAATGACGTTTTAAACGGTGTCTGAAGTACCACCGGTTCAGCCGGCGGAGCTCCGTCGGTGAAATGTGCAGATGCTGATGGATCTCATGCTTGTCTGATATTTCAGCACGATAAATTTCCACAACTTTTCTCTTAAAAGATACAGATTGCCTGCTTTTTTTATTTCTTTGTAATACGTTAATATACATGATGTTACGAGTTTAATGTACACTAAAACCAGTAACATATGGTTGGCGTTGCCCTGGTTTTACTTGACGGATTTTTAATAATCTAAAACCATAGTTTCAAGTTCTTCAAGTTGTACTTTTCGATGGCGATGCCTATTCGATAACTGCCATTTCTTTCTTAGGTTTCCTTCCCTTAGATGCGCCTGCTCCGGTGTCAGATAATCACAACTTGAGTGGGGCCGAAGCCAGTTATACGATTTGATAGCCTTCTCTATTTCCTCAAAAGCATGTTGATGAGAGAAAAAGCTGCGGTTCTCCAGTATTTCCTCTTTGATTGTCCGGTTAATACGTTCGGCGATTTGATTTTCGCTCGATTCGCCTTTACCAGTCATGCTGATTTCAGCATGACTATCAATTAAAAGGCTGGTATATTGATTTGAGCAATACTGTATTCCGCGGTCAGAATGGTGGAATAACTTTTCTTCCCCTTTTGTTACTCTTTGTGCCAAAGCCATTTTGAGCGCGGCCACCGGACCGACCACCGCAAGAGTAGGTTTTAGTGACCAACCCACTATTTTTTTCGAATAAGCATCAGTGATTAAGCTCAAATATGAAAATCGGTTTTGTATTGGAATATATGTTATATCGCTGACCCACAACATATTGGGCCGGGTTACTTTCATGCCTTTGATTAAATTTGGGTACTTGAAATAGTGATGATGTGAAATCGTTGTTGAAACCCGCCGGGTCCGACGCGGGACTAAAAGATTTTGTTCTTTCATAAGCTGTGTAAACTTGTCGCGGCCAACTTTAATGCCATGCTGCCGGCAAAAGTCAGCAGTCATCACATGCAACTTTTCGGCTCCAATCCTGGGTAAGTTTTTTCGGATTGAACGCACTTCATCCAGGAGCGTTTCGAATTCAAAAGCGGTTTGATCTTGCTGTTTCTGCTTATCATACCAAGCCTGACGGCTTTTCCCAAACAGTTCGCAGAGTTGCTGCATACTAACCAAAGGGTTCTGTATGCTTAAATGGGTCACTGCCTGGGACCAGACTTTTTTCGTATAGGAATCTTGAACTGGTCTTCGGCCAGTGTAATAACCGTTTCCAGAGCCTGTTTTTCAAGTAATAGCTTGTTGCTATACTGTTCTAGTTCAGCTACTTTACGTCTTAAAGCGGCTAACTCATTGGTAGTTTTCGTTTTCATAGAGCCATACATTTTTATGTAAACCCGTTTTTTATTCCGATAACGATCATAATAACGATTCCATCGTCTCAATAAAGTACGGGAAATTCCAACAGCTTCCAAAATTTGATGCTCAGAATAGACATTCATCCGATACAATTCCACAACCTGACGTTTCATCAGTCCAGTTTTGTGTTTCCCTGTTACATACTCTAAAATATTGATTATCATAGCTTTGTAAATTAATGTCAAGCTATTTCAGGGCAATTCCGTTTGTTGTATAACTTTGGTTATGTTAAATAGAAATTTGTGTCTCCTATTTTTACTCTGGCTTTGACCATTTATAAATTCCAGCTTATATCTTGTTCTAATAGAAATAATATAAGTCAGGTAAACTCTTAGGTCAAGTCCTAATGATTTAAAACTACCGGAAAATTAATTTATCTCTCATTTATTATCATGCCAAACTTACTGCGAAATCAGCAGATACTGAAAAAGCTGCAAAAGTAAAAACTGATAAATAAAATATCATTATGCCTGCAAACGAATGTAACGGCTTTTCAAGCCCTGTTACCCTGGCTTAACGAATGTTGAACATCTTGCGTTTACCGGCCAGTCACACATAAAGTTGAAAGCAGAAAAAGCGTAACATAAAAATCACGGACCGGCAGCTCAGGAACTTTATACTGCTTTTTGCAGCCGGCTCAACTCCATAACCAGCTCATGTCTCCGGCCAATATCCGTTTCAGCATCCAGCATTCGGTTAAGCTCTGTAAACCTATGGGAAAGAGAGCTAAACCATTCAGTTGCTATCAGGGCATCCAGCCATATGGCAAAATCAGCCAGTTCTTTCTGTGTGCAGCTATACGGGAATCTTTCGGTAATAATCACGCTTTGCCTGCCAGTTTCTTCCCTGATGTCCTGATTTTCAGCAGTTTTATTAAGGAAATAGCCGAAAACATCCGTGTCTGAGCAAAAAGTTGCAAATGCTTTTTTAGATGCCTCCTGGCTTTTTGCGTTTTTATAAAGAATGAGTGTCCACTCGAAGAGAAAATCCGGAAAGCCGCTGTCATCCGGAAAATTTTTGGCAAACCATCTCGTATAGGCCAGTCCGCCTGCATAGTCTTCTAGTTGCAAGTAGTATCTGGTGGGCAGGTAGCGCAGGCCACGGCTATCATCATACCCGCTGAATTTTCTTCTTTCAGTAGCCAGGGTCTGTTTAATACCGGCGATTTTAGCCTGGATCCTTTCCTTTTGCTTTGTGGTCATCATTTGCTGAGATGGTTTAGTGTTGCTCTGGTTGATTTGGACTAAAAATGTTACAGCAGTAATTAGCCTTGAAAACACTGCGAAGCAGCCAAAGCTTATCAAATAAACGGTCATTGTAAACCCGGGCTTTCAAATGCAAATTGCAAAGAATCTAAGCCTGTGTAAATAGTCCTGGATAACCATTCAGGGATTTATTGCTGATTTAAGGCCATCTGTTCTTCTATGCATACCTGTCTGATTTTTTATAATCTGGAATATCTCAGGTCCGCCTTCATAAAAATAGACTTTTACGATAAAAAAACAGGAGGAAAGGTTTTGATTTATTTTCCTGGTTTTTTAACTTTATAGCTCAGGCGTCCTTAGGGACTGACCTACTTAGGAGGCTTAACAGCCCTACCTATTCAGGGGCATTGCATTACATGCATGCCCCTGACCTATTATAAGGGTTTGTCATGAAGATTTATCTGTTATAGTATTGAAATAAAGCGGATAGCAGGAAGTAGTAAAACGGTTACCACTTCCTGTTTCTGGCAGGATCCTGCTACATCAGCCCCTGATCTACAAATGATTCATTGCATCGTGATCGGGGCTGGCACTTGAAATCAGATTTCATTTACAAAGCAGTTACTGCATGGAAGTAATCGAATCAGGTCATTCCAGCATCTGATCAGAGGCTTTGCGTTGAGCAGCAGGTATACTGTAAAGGCTTATATTTAATACCGGACAGCTCCCACCATTTTAGGATCTGTTCAAATCCTTGACTTACTGGTTATATGGCTGTACAGCTGCCGTAAAACCAGCTCCCGGCCTTCTGATGAAAGAGATAGAATATAGCTGCCCCAGTTGGCAGAATTGCCGTAGCGCTTGTCCTGAGCAGGAAGATTTGATAGTATAAGATCTTTCCGGCCGCCAATACCGTTATTATAAAAGTATTTAACCAATCCATGTAGCCAGGTGATGGTCATGGGTGCAGGGGCGAACAGGCTGAACATGGGATCAGCAGCCTGTTTATCTTTATATTCTTTCAAACCTTCTACCTGGATCCCCCAGGCCTCTACGAAGTCTGCCTGGATGGTATGGTCCAGGTTCAGATAGAAGTCACCAAAATCATTATTTTTGCCTGCCCAGGAGTCGCACAAATGGTCAGCAATCCAGTCAGGGGAAATTACCCTTTTTATGAACCTTTCATTGGTTTCGATATCAGAATTTTCCATGTTCCGGTACTCATGAATAAAAAGGACCGCATTATTGATATAAGATTCCATTTTAATCGTTTTGTCAGCTTTACAGGTTAATTCGGGTGAGCTCTTTTAGCATTATATCTTTTGGATAGGCATATTTCAGTGCCTGCCAGGGTATTTTATTGATTTCATACTGCCCTGCAGCTTTTAAGCCATCGGCAGCTACTGCCTGAATAATTGATATCATATTATTGATTACGCCAAGGGTTTTTCTGTCATTGTCAGCCGGAACAAACCTTATTTCTTTGTAAATAGCCCGGACCAGGCTTTGATAACGATCCGGAATCTTGTCTGCTTCAAGCTGGCTGATCAGCGCTTCCAGAAAAAGTTTGCTTACATGCACCATATCTTTTTTAAAAATATCCAGCAGCAGCACGGAATACAGCGTTTTCTTATGGACAAAAATGATGCATTTGCGTCCCGATACAAAAAACAAATGCGCCGACCAGTCATGCGATCTGCGCTCTGGCAGCTCACCCTTTGCAGTATTAAGAAACTTTCCCAGCTTTTGGGTGCAATAAATATGAACCATCAATAAGATATTTTGGCTTATACCGGTATGTAAAAGCGAATATAAACAAAAATCATTTACTGCTCTTTTTGGAGATTTTCGTTACTAATGGGCGAAAACATACGCTAAAAAACTAATTATTTAGTTTTGGCTTTCTTATTGGCCGTAAACCGTTGTCTTCAAGCGTTAGATTTGTATTAAAAGTAGGTAAATGACTCGAACGTGGGTTTTTCCCCACGGGTTTGGCCGGATGGTCTTATTGCCATCCAACTACATTTACAATCAATTGTGATTATGAATGCCTGGCTTTTTTCTGTGCTTCTGTACATTGTACTCACCTTCTGCCAGTCTGGTATATTAAAAAGGTTAAGGGTGCCCATATCAATGTAGCACCCTTAAATAGGTCAGGCTGTGAAGCCGCCTTAACAGGTTAGTCTTTTTAGGGACACCTAGACAATAAAATTAAAAAACCGGAAATATAAATCAAAATAATTTATACATTTTTTTAGATTAAAATTCAGGTTATGATATAATCATGGGTTATTGCAGCATTCAACCCGGGGATTTTTTCTCTTGGCTGCCAGCCAAACCGTAAGATCTAAGCCTTAGATTTTGAAGTTGTTTTCCCTTGATCAGCTGTGCATTTATACTTCTTCGCATGAGTAAGTTAAGCAAAAATTTAGGATAAAGCTCTATTTCTGATACTGAGTGTTCGCTTTCATCAAAAAGCATTTATTTAGATATCGTTATTTAAATAAATGTAAACCTATATCAGTGTAATACCTTTTAAATAAACCTTAATTTTTACATCAATTATTCATTAAAATCACTTGTAAATGCCTTATAAATAGTTATATTAGATGATTAAATTTAACTATTTACATAATTTACATACTTTACTCCCATGAAAATACGGCTACTTCTTTTTACTGCCATGCTTCTGATTAGCTGTGCTAACCAAGTCCGGGCCCAGCAGCTGGAGCTGGTCAAAGACATCAATCCTGCGGTGCTGGACTATGTACCACTTGAAGATGTATACGTTCCACAAACCACGCTGAATGGAATGCTTTTCTACGTTTCACAGGACCAGGTCTGGCGCACCGACGGAACGCAGGCCGGCACCATCCAGCTGACCGATCTTTTTTCCTATGAGGATCAGTATATAGAAAAACTGACAACGGCAGGTAAATATGTATTTTTTAAAAAATTCTATCAAAAAAATGTCTGGCTGTTCAGGACAGATGGTACCGTAGCAGGCACTTTTCCGCTGCATAAAGTTTCCAACGGGGCATTCCTGAGCGACAATGACCTGCTCGAAATCAATGGCTCGATCTATTTTGCTGGAAACCAGGATAACAAGTCGATAGACCTGTGGAAAACAGATGGCAGCATTGCCGGCACGCAATTGGTCAAAAAGCTGCAGCCCTACGAGCAGGACAGACCTGGCAGCCTTTCCTGGTTTATGAACTTCAATGGAGTACTGCATTTTCTGGTAACAATCGGTCGTGGGGAGGATGCTGTTGCTGTATTGTGGCGCAGCGACGGCACCGGGGCTGGTACGCAGCCCGGGCCTGTCGTGCCTACGCCATTTTATATGGCAGCTGCGGGCAGCTACATGTTTTTTGCCGAAAACAATTCCCTCAAAAAAACAGATGGAAAAACGGTAACGACCATAGCACAGGGTTTTACATCGATCAGTACTCCTGTGGCTGTCGGCAGGACTGTTTTTTTTAGTGCAGGCACTGCCGCTACCGGACAGGAGCTGTGGAAATCGGATGGTACAACGGCAGGGACTGTACTGGTAAAAGACATCTTTCCAGGGGGGACGAAGCCAGTTCCTACCCGGGCAACCTCACAAATTTTAATAACACCCTGTTTTTTTCAGCCCGTTCCAGCGAAGCGGACACTGAACTCTGGAAAAGTGACGGAACAACGGCTGGCACACTTGCCGTTACAGATATCAACAGGTCAATTGGACAAAATTATCTGTACCCAATCCTGGTCGTCAACGGCCAACTGGCATTTATAGCAGGGGAAGGAAATGAAGCAAAACTATGGAAAAGTGACGGGACGACGACGGGTACGTCCGTGGTTACCAATTTTCCCATCTGGCGTCCCATCATTAACGCTGGCAATAAAATATTCTTTCTGGGGAACGAACAAAACAGGACACGCCTGTACGAAAGTGATCTGACCCTCGCAGGAACCAGGCCTTTGCCCCTCACAGTTCCTGCCGGTTCATTCCCCAGGTCTTTTACCAGGGTAAAAGATGCCGTATACTTCACAGCGGACGACGGTGTAACAGGACAGGAACTTTGGAAGAGCGACGGCACTACAGCAGGTACTTTGCAGGCCACTGATATTACCCCAGCCCATCAATACAACTCTTTCAGCCAGCAGACAACGATAAATAACACCCTGTATTTTGTGACCGAAAGCCGCATTTTATGGAAAACTGGTGGCACACCCGCAGGCACGGTGCAGATAAAGTCCTTTCCGGCATCGTCCCAGGCACGGATCAACTGGCTGACAGCAGTAGACAATACACTCTATTTTGCTCTGACCAGACCGCGTGACCAGCCAGAGCTCTGGAGAAGTGACGGCACTACAGCAGGCACGGTGCAGGTAATTACAACAGGCTTTTCTAATCCGGCTGTATTAAAAAAGGTTCTCTATTTTTGTGTCGTTAATAATGAAGAAGAGAAAACAGAACTATGGAAAACCGACGGCTCAGCAGCAGGCACAGTGAGGATTGAAGCCCCCCCGCTGCCGGATACCTATGAAGGACCTAACAGCAACCTGCTCGTCTCGGGTGACTTCATATATTTCCTTGCCGACGACAAACTTATCAAAACCGATGGTACCACTGAGGGCACAGTGGTCATCAAAAAAATTTATGATGAACCACGTATCAATCATTCCAATCTGTACCTGGCAGCAGGCCTTATGTATTTCAGCTTTGTACAGGAAAACACCAACACAGTCAATTTCTGGCGCTCGGACGGCACAACAGACGGGACCATTGAGCTGGCCACTTTTGATGAAGACTTCGTGAATGGTACCCACGGTATCCGTCGCTTTACAGAGGCAGGCGGAAAACTGTTTTTTGTCCCCTACGACAGCCAGGTCGGTGACCAGCTTTGGGTGAGTGATGGTACTGTGGCCGGTACACGCATGGTAAAACACATAGACCAGTTTCCCGATACCTATGTGATTGGCTATTCAGCCACCCTGGACGATATTTTTTACTATACCCTGCATGAAGCATCCACAGGCACCGAGCTCTGGCGCAGCGACGGCACACAGGAAGGCACCTACCTCGTACAGGATTTTACACCCGGTGGCAGCACCAACTTCGGCGGGATTGTCAGTGTAAATGACATGTTGCTAATCTCGGTGAATGGCGAGCTGTACAAATACAGACCAGCCACAGCCACGCAGGCCATACGCATTAACTCCGGCGGCGGCACATTCAATGCCTCATCGGGCAGAACGTTCAGTGCTGATGATTATTTCAGCGGCACGACCAGTATTTCCCGTGCAGCCAGCGGTGACATTCTGAATACCGCAGATGATCCGCTGTACAGGGAACAGCGTTTCGGCAGTTCTTTCAGCTATGCTATTCCGGTTAAAAACGGCAAGGCCGACGTATTGCTGCATTTCGCTGAAACCTACTGGGGCGTACCTGCCAGAAGCGGCACGACCGGCACTAACCGAAGGAAGTTCCATGTTGATATGGAAGGTAGCCGCAAGCTGACCAATTACGATATTTTTGCAGCAGCAGGTGGCGCAATGCGGGCTAAAACAGAGCACTTTACTGTAAATGTGACCGACGGCATGTTGAATATTGACTTTTTATCGGGTACAGCTGACAAGCCTGCTATTGCGGCCATTGAAGTGATCCCGGACGCACAGTTCGTGCTCGAACCGGTGGCCGATGCCTATGTACGCAATACGCCCAATCAGGAAACCAATTATGGTAATGAGGCTACGCTGGAAGTAAAGACGGGCAGCCTGCCCAGCTACCAGCGAAACACGTATCTGAAATTTCCGTTGTTCGGGGTAGGTCAGATCAGCTCGGCCAGACTGCGTATCTACGGCTCCAATGTGCAAAGCAGCGCCGCTACTACATTATCCGTGTTTGGCGTGCAGGACGACAACTGGCTGGAAGATGGCATTGTGTGGCAAAGTGCACCGGCCGGTACCGACGGTATGCTGGGAAGCATAGAGGTAACCAGCACAAAAAAATACTATGAGCTAGACGTAACAGCTTATATCAGATCGCAGCTTTCGGGCAACAGAGCCGTCAGTCTGCTCCTGACCAATCCGGCCAACCAGAACAACCAGCTTACCTTTAACAGCCGGGAAAGTGCAGCAAACCGGCCGCAGCTGGTCATTGAAACAACAGCACCGCCTGCTGCAAGAACAGGTTCAGAACAGGAAATAGTAATCGCAGATCCGGAAATATCAGCCATTTATCCCAATCCGGCCGGAAAATACTTTACCGTGCAAGTATCCAAAGTACATCAGGGAAAAACAGATATGAAGCTGTCTAATTTATCAGGAAATACCATCTGGGTACCCGGTTATCAATTGGTCCGGCCTGCATCCCAGGTGGAAGTAGATCTATCAGCGCAGCGTTTGCCAGCCGGTATCTACATGGTTAAAATCCAGTCTGCGAACTTCACCGAAACCTTAAAGGTGCTTCTGACCGGACAATAATAATTAAGATAACCTGCCACCCCTGTTTTCAACCAGCTTTACACCTTAGCCCATTTATATCAATAAACAGTTACTATTAATCCAGTTTAAACAATAGCAGCATGAAAAGATACCTACTTCTGTTCGCCTGCTGGCCGGTCATGTTTTTGGTTTTGACCGCGCATGCCCAGCAGATCAGGCTGGTCAAAGACATCAACGATACACCCTCGCGCAGGGGCCATGACATTCAGGAAAGGGTGGCGGTTAATGGACTGCTCTTTTTCTTCTCCGATAATTTTCACGGATATCAGTTATGGAGAACAGACGGCACCCAACAGGGCACGATCCGTCTCACCGAGCTTGATGCCGAAGAAGAATGGCCCAAGGACCTGACGAGTGCAAATGGATATGCTTTTTTTAAAGCCCTTTATAAGGGAGGTGCCTGGCTTTTTCGCAGCGACGGCACCCGGAAAGGTACCATTCCCCTGCACAGGCTTTCGCACTTTTACAGTACAAGAGACCTTTTGGAGTTTAACGGTATGCTTTATTTTTCAGGATCGCAGAATTACAATGAATCACTGCAGTTATGGAAAACTGACGGGACTGAAGCCGGGACAACGAAAGTAAAGGACCTGAGCCCAGGTGCTTTCGAGGTCAGGGCCGATTATTTTACTAAAATGGACGGTAAACTTTATTTCACAATAAATTCAGGACCAAACAACCGATCCGTGCTCTGGAGCAGCGACGGAACGGAAAAAGGTACTACTCCGGGACCGCTTGTTCCCGGCTTAATTAGTCCGGCGGCTGCCGGCGGTTATCTGTATTTCACCACCGAATTCGACCTGATGAAAACAGATGGCAAAAGCGTCGATACGGTCAGGTCCGGCCTGGAAAGGTTGGGTGAGCCGGTCGCAGCAGGCGGAACCATCTATTTTTCAGCGCTGGCAACTACCCGAAATACCGTGCTCTGGAAATCCGATGGAACGCCGGAAGGAACTGTCGTAGTCAAGGACGCCAGCCCAGACAGTAACCAGCCGGTTTCTCCGCAACTGCTCACAAGTTTTCAGGACACCCTGTTCTTTTTCGCCATAAATGATGCCCGCGAGTATGAACTATGGAAAAGTGACGGCACTGCCGGCGGGACCGTTGAGATCAGTGACATTAATCTGGAAAATTATCAATCAGATTACTGGACAATGTTTGTAGCAGGCAACCAGCTAGTATTTGAAGGCAGTGACGGAATTCGCAAACTCTGGAAAAGTGACGGAACCCGGCAGGGGACCCATGCACTGACTGACTTTCCCATTTTGTTCCCTACACTTGTAGGGCAGGATGTATTCTTTGCAGGATATCCTGAATCGGGCTATCAGCTTTTCAAAACCAGTCTTACAACAGAGCAAACCCAGCCTATAACCGCAGTAACGACTCAAAACTCTATACCCCGGCATTTTACTGAGCTGAACGGAACAGGGTATTTCTCAGCAGTCATTCCGCAAGCCGGCGAAGGGCTTTGGAAAACAGACGGCACCGCTGCCGGCACAGTTCTGGTCAGGGAGATATCGGGTGGCCTGGATTTGTTGATGCATACAAACCGGTTAGTCTTCTTTAAGTCTCGCTGGCAGCTATGGGCTTCGGACGGCACAGATAATGGGACTGTTCTGGTGAAAGATTTTGATATTCCTGACAAATATTACCATAGTATTGGGGGGTTTACCAGTATCGGAAATACGCTGTACTTTGGTATTACCAGTAATACTGGAACAGAGCTCTGGAAAAGTGACGGAACCCCGAAAGGGACTGTGCTGGTCAAAACGCTGGAAAATACCGATTTTTTTCATTCCATAGAATTCAAGGGAGCGCTCTATTTTATAGCCTGGAACGGGGTTGACCGTCATGTACTCTGGAAAAGTGATGGCACAAAGGCCGGCACTGTGCCTGCCGGCGATCTTTCCCTTGGATCGCTCCATTATTCGAAAATGACTGTCTCTGGTGAAAACCTTTTTTACCTGGCCTGGCAAAACGGAACAAACAACCTGGCCAAAACGGATGGAACCCCGCAAGGGACCTATATGGTCAAATCCCTGCCGCTTTGGGCATCGGGTTTACATTCGGCCGGCACCTATGTGTATATGATCATCAGCAACTATGATACGGGCGAAACATTTTTATGGCGGACCGATGGCACAGCTATGGGCACTATTGAGCTGGCAGCCATCGGTACGGTTGGCGAAGATGATAACCGGCGGCGCCCTTTTAAATTTACTAACGTAAATGGCAAACTGTTTTTTAGTCTGCGTGACGTTGTTAACGGGGATCAGGTATGGGTAAGTGACGGCACGGTTTCAGGCACCAAACGCGTGACCCCCATGGTACAAGCCCCCTTGCGTTTCAGAATAAGATCATCTGCCGGTCTGGGAAACCTTTTTTACTTCAATTACTATGAACCGGCAACAGGCAATGAGCTGTGGAGAAGCGATGGAACGCCGGAAGGCACCTTTATGGTGGAGGACCTCACACCGAACGAAAATACGGGTATTGAAGAAATGGCCTCTATCAATAACACCCTGCTGATCAGCGCCAGTACATCCGTGTATGGTTACGAGCTATACAAATATGACCCTGTGCCCATCGGCGTCCAGGAAATGCGCATTAATGCAGGTGGTACATCCTTCGCAGCTTCCGGCGGCCGCCACTTTAGCGCAGACCAGTATTTTAGTGGTACCACCCGGATCTCTAATTCCTCCGGCGGTGATATCCATGCTACAACAGATGACCAGCTCTACAGAGAGCAGCGCTTTGGCCGGGCATTTAATTACAGCATACCCGTTACCAACGGACAAATGAAGCTCGTGCTGCATTTTGCGGAAATCTACTGGGGCGTACCAGGTAAAGGCGGGCCGGCCGGCAATGGCAAACGCCGGTTCCATGTGGATCTGGAAGGCATCCGAAAGCTGACCAACTACGATATTTTTACCAAAGCCGGCGGGGCCATGCGCGCCAGAACGGAAACATTTGTGGTCGATGTCACAGACGGCACCCTGGACATTGACTTTCTGAAAGGGGCTGCTGACATGCCCATTATTGCTGCGATAGAGGTAGTGCCCATGCAGACTATTTTAGGACCGGTTGCCGATGCATATATCCGTAATGTGCCCCACGATGCGGCCAACTACGGAACAGCCCCCACTCTGGAAGTCAAAGCCGGAAGCCTGCCCAGCTATCAGCGTTGCACTTATTTGAAATTCTCCCTGGCGAATGTAAGCCAGGTGAGCTCAGCAAAGCTGCGATTATATGGTTCCAATTCCCAAAGTACCGCAACTGTTGGTCTGTCTGCTTATGGTGTAACCAACGATTTGTGGACCGAAACGGACATTACCTGGAATAATGCACCAGCCAGCTCGGGAAACACATTGGGATCAGTGAATGTAAATAATACGGCTAAATACTACGAAATAGATGTAACGTCATTTGTACAGTCACAACTGGCAACAGATCAAACGGTAAGCTTTTTAATTACCAACCCTGCCGGCCAGAACGCCCAGCTGACCTTCAGCAGCAGGGAGGGAGAAGTCCATCCGCCGCAGCTCGTTCTACAGGATCTGCCGCTGCCGGCCGCAAGGATGACAACAGAACAGGAATCCGCAATTCTGTTGCCCGGGCCGGAAGCATCAAGTATTTATCCCAATCCGGTTACTGACAAACATATCTCGATCAAGATTTCCAACCGGCATAAGGGTGATGTCTGTTTAAGGCTGCTAAACAAGACCGGACAAGCCGTACAGACCCGGAAGAAAACCAATAGTTCAGCATCAGTAGTTGACATGGACGTTTCAGGTTCACAGGTATCCAAAGGTCTGTTTCTATTAGAAATCACCTCAGGAACGCATAAAGAAGTATTAAAAATGCTGGTTTTGGAATAGAGGCAATGAAGCATCAGGAATATATCTGCTGCTAACCCATGGGATCACTAGTTAATATAAAATGAATCGTATAAAGCCAGTTATACTTGATTTCCGTTCCGCTCTTGAATAAAAAACAGATCCTATTTTAAAAAAAACAGGCATCATTGATTTTTTAAAACTATTTAAATAATCAACGCTTATGAAAATACACCTGCTGTGGCTGGTATTTGAGGTTTTCATTACAAATAGATACTGTTGGCGAATTCACGCCTGGTCGACCAATCAAGGCATCAAGCGCAAAAAGGAGGCCTGACGCGTCTTGGCCAGGGGTACTTCGTTGATCCAGTCAGCAATCCGGTATAGATTGATTGCCGTGGCGATACAGATGTGCTGCAAATGCGTTTTGGCCAGACCCACGTAACGCGAACGTCGCATGCCAAACCCGCGTACTGCCTGGGAAAGCGCTGCCTTCAATGCCTGCCCGTTGAGAATAAAGAAGCAGCCAGGTTTGCTGAATCTCCCGCTGTCGGGCTTCCTGTAAAGCCTGATACTGCGTATCGCCCAGTAGGCTGACACCCCGTCGTTTCATTTTGGTACATTTCTCCCTAGCCGCGCATGGTATACAGTGCTTACGGGAAAATTTGATGAATACCCGGGGCTGGCCTTTCTGCTGAATCGTAGTCCAGGATTGGGGAGTCACTTAAATGTGGGGCAAACTTCCCAGCGTAGATCACTAATACATTGATTATTAAACTGTTGCGACTTCTTGCTCTTCAATTTGCAATAACGTATTTAAATCTACTTTAATTGAATTTTTAATGATGTCATCTGAAAAGTCGTATTCTCCATGAAAATTAATGTGCCGATAAGCAAAAGCAGCAGAGTGCGACAACGCATTCTGTATTTCTTTTCTTTCTTGTGAACCTGCTTCTGTTATTTTTTTGGTTTGATAAAGGTAATTGTAGCAGACAATTGAATTGATAATGAGTTGTTTACTGCGAGCCATAATTAATAGTTCCTCTTTATTTGCAAATTGTATTAATCCGTCATGGCCCAAATTTAGTTCATCTGCAAGCTGCCGGGCTGCCGGAGCAGTGCAGGCTTTCGACTTGTGTCAGTTGGTGGTTAATTCTTCTTCGCAAATCTTCCTGATCCATATATTTTAGAACAAAAATACTCTGGACGACTTTACCTAATTCTTGAAGAGCTACATTTAAAGGATGCCTATTGGAGTAAGAGGTTAGGCGTTTTAATAAGACAGATGGAATGGTATGTTTTAGTTTTAGCGTTGCTACCAGGCGTAAAATGTTATCCCATTGTTCTTCTATAGGCTGTGTATTAATGCTGCCGCCTGCATTGATCTGAAAATTGGATTGGTTTGATTTGGTACTGAAGCAGTTCCGAATAACTTAACCTTGTGAATCGTTTTAAACCTCGGCTGAAAGTCAATTTTCAATAAATAACATAAAGCGGAATTTACGTAGCTGATTCCATGTTGGGGTTCTTTTAGTAATTGGACAAAGAATAGCGCTAAGAGATTTTGTGTCTTAATCGGTTAGTATTGAGCCACAATACCAGGTCATATTTCGACAAACAATTGAATTACGAACAGATTTTAGACTGGAATCAACCTACTTTGGGTTAAATTAAAGAAAAGGAGAAAAACGGTCACGACTTTCGCGGACGTTTTGTCATCACCATAATTACTGTATGTTTAATTCTCAGGCGTTAGCATTAGGTTTTTCAAGGCATCCAAATCAAATGTTTTATAATCCTTTCCATCCGAAAAGTCATATTCCCCGACTAAATTGATATGTGCCCAGCTCTGGGTGGATGTGGCAATAATTTTCTTCAAAAGAATTTGTTTGTCTTTTTCTGAGGCTGCTGACACCAATTTTTCAGACAGTAACATCAGGTTATAGGTATTTACCGAATTAGCTATCAATCTTTTACACCCTTCGGCAATTAGCTGCTCTTTTCTGGTTGCCCATATGAGCTCCTGATTATTGCCAACCGTAATGGCTTTTGAAAATTTGTTACTGCTTTCAATTTTGGAAAGTGATCCTGAAACAGATTTACGGATCACTTCGTCGTCCATGTATTCAAAAACGTAAACCGTCTTGTAAAGCCGGCCTAAATCTTTCAACGCCTTGTATACCGGGTGCTGCTTTGAATAAGAATTCAATCGTCTGAACAATGTTGATGCCTTGGAGTATCCCAACTTAATGGTACATACGAGCCTTAATATATCGTCCCACTGCTCTTCGAGATGTGCCAAGTTGATCCTTGCATCCGGGATAATTTTATAATTCTGTTCACGGTAAGTACGTACTTCGTCAATACTGTAAAGTTGCTGGTGATGAAAACGGGCAAATCTGGGGCGAAAAGCAATGTTCAAAAGCCCCGTTACAGCAAAGACAGGCTCACTGAAGCCATGAGTATCTGTTGAATGGGCATTGGGTAATATCACTTCGTTATGTGTCAGTCCATCGATCACATAATGTGATTCCGGATCTGCTGCACTAAATGTTATTGAATAAAATAATTGCCCTGATTCATCCAGAAAGGAATAGAATGTAACACCCCTGCCATTTCCGAAATATTTGAAAGATGGGGAAGCAACCAGCGAAGCGACTGAAACATCAAATTTTTGCCCGTCACTTGACGTGTGAACAAACCCCAGGTCTTTTCTGAAATGTTCTGTGAGCGGCAATGCATTGCTGAAAGCAAGCACTTTATCATTGGCCTGGATCAGCATTTCCGGGGAAAAGTAATGAAGCGCAGTAGTTTCAAGCGAGCTGGTACGGATACCTTTGGACATGAAAGAGAACTTGCGTATGCCAATATTGCATCCATAGCCCAGTACTGCGGCAAAAAACAGCTTTTCTTCGGGCCTTTTCGGTAGGTAATCAATACCCGCATGCATGAACGCGGAAGTAAATCCGGTTGCATTTTGTACCGTGGTAAGTACTTCCAATAAAGGAATAATATATTCCTGTGGATAAAGGGATTCAGATTCTACAATATCACCTTCCGATTTGTCTTTCATTAGATGCCAGTCACCGCCAGCATCAAAATAGACTTTCTTATTTTCGCCGGCTTCTATACGCTCATTCGTACTTTTTATTTGAGCATTGAGCTTTTCGTTTAGCCGGAGCAGTGTTACACGGGAGTCCTTATACGCCGTTAATCCGGCCTGCTCAATGAGCTTGTCCTTCTCTTTATTCCATACATTGGAAGGAATTTCATATTCATCAAAGCTGCGATAATCATAAGATGACTCAATAGGAAGCGTCCCTGACTTGATATCATCCCGTATTTGTTCAAACAAAAATACTTTGTATAATCCCACCCGGAGCTTTCCTTCTGCGGTCAGCACGCGCTGCTGCTGTTCCATTCCCAAAAATTCAGTTGGCACTGCTCCTCTGGCGAGAATGGATCCATCCTTTTGCTGAAAATACAAGAACGCTTTCAGGATGTCTTTTCCCGATGACGCTGTACTGCTGGCAACCAAAGCTTTTACAATTTCACCGACCTTGCCTGTAAGCCTGGAAGAACCTTTTTCAATAGCCATGTAAAAATCTTCACGGTCATTTATCTTCTGATTTGCTTCCCTGAGAGCTTTAAGACGCTGCTCGTCTTCCTTTAACTGCTTTTGTGATAACCGTTTGTTTTTGAAAAGCTGGTCGATCAATGTTACCTTGGCCAATGGCTCCATAACCGTATCGACGATTATTTTTTCAATTGCTGCCAGTACATCAATATGGGTGGTGCTCCGGTGTGTTACACTGCTAACCAGTTGGGCGGTCTGCATCCGGTTTTCATAAAGCTCTAGTTTAACCATATTTTCACAGCCATTGACATAGTTTGTGACTGCACTGTTTAAAGTCAGGATAAGCGCATCTCCCAATAAATAGTATTGATGGATAATAAAGGCAATCAAAAGCAGATACCGGATCGTACTTCTGGTCGCTATTTGTGGTACCTGGTTATTAATGACATATTCAGCATAGAATTGGATTGTTGCATCAGATAGCTTTAAGCGTTTTGCAACAGGTAATAATTGCAGGTACATCCGCTTTAAATGCTGAAAGTTATAGACACGCTCCCGGATCTGCTTTGTCTCCATGGACTGTGAAATACGTTTGAAGAAGGTAATTTCGTACCGCTTCACTTTCAAATGTTGCCTGGAATCCTCCTGATAAGAGCTATGTTCTACAAGCAGCTGGTCAAGAAGCAAAATATCATCAGCTGTTAAAAACCTGGTTAAAATGGATTCCAAATCTTGTTCAAAATTGGAAAGTGCCTTATCAAGTATTGTTTTTAAAGCCTGGTATGTTGGAATTTCAATGTGATGTTCCTGGAGAAAACCAACCATGCCTTCAAATATTAAATGCGGCCTGGTCTGTACATGGGCCAGCCTTTGAGTTTCTTCCATCAACGCTTGTACAGATGAACTTTCAAAGGCAGTAAATCCAAAATACTTAAGAATATCTTCGCGATGCCGCAGAGCGGTCCGCCCCTCATATTCTCCTATAGAAACAGCATTTGAATCGATTGATATTCTTTGTACCAGGAAATCAACATCGCTTTGATAAAACCGGTTGGGAACGAAAAAACGGCTGACAATCCGGAAGTAGCCGACCTGGAGAAGAAATCCTACTTTATTGGAAGGTGTCTGTAAAGTCTTAGCGTATTCAGTAGCCCATTGGGGTGCTTTTAAGAAAATAAGCTTTTGCTCCGAATTTAGAACAGGCGGGTTATCGAACTTGTGCCGTGCTTCTTGTGACAGATAATCTTTTTTGGGCATGCTGTCGTCTGTTGTATAAAAAAACGATACTTTAAAGGATTGTAAGCTGTCCAAAATCTTCCTACCATCAATGAAGAACAGGTGGTACTTTTCTTTGAGCAGCTTTTATAAACCTCAATAAAAAATTTCATAATCTCGACATCAGTAATAAGATTTTAGATTTACACATAAAACGAATAATAGTGCACTTCAGGCTCATTGCATAGTAACTAGTTTTCCTGAAAAACGCGTGTTCGATCCATTTGAGGCAATAACTTTTGCAAATCACCATACATTTTGAAAGATGTCACTTCATTTTAGTAATTAATACTGATTGGGGCTCGAAAGACCTAAAATTCAATTTTAAGTAGAAGTTTTCGGGCAGTAAATTAGGGCATGATTTAGATGAGAACTTGGTCCGAGCAAAAAAGCTGGTCATAAACAGAAGGATTGTCTAGTTGAAACAAATCAATTTCGAAAATGAAAACAGATTCAGCCTTTCTCAAAGACCGGGATGCCTCGACCAAGTCAAACGCGATTGAAACTCCTTCCAATTCCTTACCCAAAGGTAGCGGGGCGATCCGGGGAATAGACGAAAAGTTTTCTGTAAATGCGGTTAACGGTACTGCCTCATTTTCGGTCCCCCTTCCTTTTTCACCTGCAAGAGGTGCGTCGCCTTCGTTAAATCTTTCTTACAATTCAGGCGCTGGAAACGGTATTTTTGGCCTTGGGTGGAATTATGATCTTCCCAGTATCAGACGGAAGACAGACAAAGGTCTTCCCACATATCTGGATGCACTCGAATCCGACACTTATCTTTTTTCAGGTACTGAGGATTTGGTGCCAGTGTTTAAAAAACACGATGACGGGACTTTTGCCAAAGATGAAAATGGAGATTACGTAATTGCTGAGAGAACGTCTACGGACGGGTCTCATACCATACGTTTTTACAAACCCCGTATCGAAGGCCTATTTGCCCGTATAGAACGATGGACCAATATCAGGTCGGGCACAATTAAATGGCGCGTACAAACTGGGGATAACATTACAACACTTTTGGGGTGGAGTAGTGAGTCTGTCGTGGCGGATCCAAAAAATCCACACAAAATATTTGAATGGCTGCCCGATTTCGTTTTTGACGACAAAGGAAATTGCTGTCAATACCATTATAAAATAGAAAATGCAGAGGAGATCCCGGATCTTCTGCACAATAATAACCGGGTAAAAAATGGAGATATCACCTACACCAATACCTACCTCGCGAAAGTATTGTATGGAAATAAGACACCATACTCTAAATTCGGTGATCCCTACCCCGCTGAAAGTGATTTTATGTTTAAAACCATTTTCGATTACGGGGAATATGACAACGAAGCACCTTTCGCAGAGACTAAAATATGGAACTATCGGAGTGATTCTTTCTCTGACTACAAAGCAGGTTTTGAAATAAGAACAACCCGCCTATGCAGACGGGTTTTGACATGGCATCATTTCCGAGAACTCCCGGGTGGCTCGGCTTTGGTCAAGTCGTTAAATTTTGAGTATGATCAGACGCCTGAACTGGATTTCACATTTTTAAAGTCAGTTACATCGTTTGGTTACATCAAACAAGAAAATGGTACTTACACTAGTAAGCGTCTGCCAGCAACCGAATTTGAATACCAGAAACACGAATGGAACGACCAGATAAAGCAAGTTTCACTTGATTCACTGCTCCAAGCTCCCGCGGGATTAGCTGATCAGCGCTACCAATTTACCGATCTTTACAACGAGGGACTATCAGGAATTCTGACAGAACAAGCTACCGGCTGGTATTACAAGCATAACCTTGGCGATGGGCAATTTGAGCCGGCACAACTGGTAGACCCAAAGCCATCGTTCAAGGGGCTGGGAAGCAAGCTGCAGTTAATGGACCTGGATGCAGATGGAGGGAGGCAGTTTGTAAATTTCGGTGGAACTGAACCCGGCTATTATGAACTCGACGATAATCAAGAATGGCTTGCTTACAGATATTTTGAGCATTTGCCCAACATAGACCTGGGCGACCCAAACACCCGTATTCTTGACCTGGATGGTGACGGGCGGCCCGAAATTCTCATTTCTGAGGATCACGTTTTCACCTGGTATCAGTCGGAGGGCCGCAATGGCTATTCGGTTGCACGCCTGACCCCTAAACCATTCGATGAAGAAGCCGGTCCGGCCATTGTTTTTGCTGATGAAAAACAGTCTATTTTTTTGGCCGATATGTCGGGTGACGGTTTAACAGATATTGTTCGGATCCGAAACGGAGAGGTCTGCTATTGGCCAAACACTGGATTCGGCAGTTTCGGAGCGAAGGTTGCGATGGACAACCCGCCTTTGTTCGACTACCCGGATTCCTTTAATCCCACATACCTTAAACTTGCAGATATCGACGGTTCGGGCACTGCTGATATTATTTATCTGGGCAAAAATAAATTTTCATGTTGGAAAAATTTAAGCGGGAACAGATTCGGAACCGTCCCCTTTGAGATAGAATCATTTCCTGAAATTCACACCCAGGCTCAAATTTCGATTATCGATTTGCTCGGTAACGGGGTCGCCTGTATTGTCTGGTCATCACCGCTTTCCAAGGATACCCAAGCCCCTTTTAAATATATCGACCTGATGGGCAGTAAAAAGCCTCACGTCATGACAGGCTATAAGAATAACCTGGGCAAAGAGGTGTCCTTTGAATACGCTCCTTCCACAAAGTTCTATATCGAGGATAAACTGGCAGGCAAGCCCTGGCTTACACAGCTTCAATTCCCGGTACATTGCGTTTCCAGGACCCAAACCGTTGATAAAATATCGGGCTACCGTTTTGTCACAAGCTACCGTTATCACCATGGATATTACGATCATTTGGAACGGGAATTTCGGGGATTCGGCATGGTGGAACAAACAGACTCAGAGCATTTCGAAAACTGCGAGAAGGGCACGTCGTCAAACATTGTGGATAAAGAGCTGCATCAGGAACCTGTTGTTTCAAAGACCTGGTTCCACACGGGTGCATTTTTAGGAGACGACAAGATCCTCGGGCAATTTGAAATCGACTACTGGTACAGGGAAATGCGTAGACTTGGTTATGATGCGCTTCATCATGAAGTCACCCTACCAGACGCACGTATCGTTGCAGCACCCGGATTACAAGATTCCATTACCAGGCACCTGAGTTTTGGTGAGCAAAGGGAGGCTTTACGTGCTTGTAAAGGTATGTCATTACGCTCGGAAGTTTTTGCGCTGGACGCCCCAGCTGAAAACCCGTCAACCGATGATATCAGGAAGCAACTAACGCCTTACTCGGTTTCTACGCATAATTGCGTAATCGAAATTTTACAACCCAAAGGAAGCAACCGGCATGCGGTTTATATATGCAGGGAGAGCGAAGCAATTACTTACAGTTACGAGAGGAATACCAACGACCCGAGAATAGCGCATAATCTCAACGTCAAACTGGATGAATATGGAAATATACTTGAGAGTGCCTCAGTGGTGTATCCAAGATTGGTTGACAACACTTTGTTAACCGACGACATACGGTCTGAACAAAATAGAACCATCATCATTTATACCCGGAGCAGCTTTACCAATGACCTGACCGGGAATGACCTTTACAGACTCAGGCTGCCGTCAGAGGTCGAAACATTTGAGCTTAAAGGAATCCCGAAAACAGGATCATATTATTCTCTGAATAATTTTGACCAAATACTGGATCTGTCGGAAGATGCAGCCTATCAGGAAACAAACAGGCAACCCGCACCCGGAACATCCCAGAAGCGATTGATTGAACATGTACGTACAACTTATATCAAAAATACCCTCGATGAGCCATTGCCGCTTCATACGTTAGAGTCCCTTGCATTACCCTTTGAGAGCTACCAGCTGGCTTATACACCCGCGTTGCTGAACGACATCTATGGCGAAAAAGTGAATGATGCGCTGTTAGAAACGGGACGATTCACGCATTGTGACGACCAAAATTGGTGGATACGATCGGGCACGACTCAGTTCTGCACCGCAGACGAAACGGATGCCGACGCACAAAAAAGATTCTACGCGCCCATTTCGTATACTGATCCATACGGTGCGATCACAAAGGTTAAATATTATAAAAACTATTTTCTCTTTATCGACCAGACCCAGGACGCTTTGGGTAATAGGTCCTCGGTAGAACTATTTAATTTTTACACGCTTTCGCCTCAACGGATGCGCGATATCAATGGCAATATTTCCGAAGCATTGATGGACGAGCTGGGCCTGGTAAAGGCTATTGCCGTCATGGGAAAAGGGACGGAGGCAGATGATTTGGATGGAATTGCCGGGTTTACAGAGGAAGAAGAAAAGGATTTGATCCTGCAATTTTTCAATACGCCGTTAACAGCGGAAGGCACAGCCGATTCCATTGCATTAACAGCGACTGCAAAGCGTCTTCTTCAGCATGCAACGATACGCTTTGTTTACGATTTTGATGTGTATAAAAATACGGGCAAACCAGCTGTAACTGCATCCATTGTCAGACAAGAGCATTTTAAAGATAACAGCGAATCACCGGTACAATTGTCCTTTGAATACGCCAACGGACTCGGGCAGGTGATCATGAAAAAAGTTCAGGCGGAACCAGGTAAAGCCGAAAAATCGATCATAGACGCATCGGGCAGCTATACCGTAAGTGAAATAAATAGTGGTGCTCTAAATCCAAAACAGTTGCGCTGGATAGGTAATGGCAGGACAATCCTGAACAACAAAGGAAATGCTGTTAAACAATATGAGCCTTATTTCTCGGTAACAAATGCTTTCGAGGACGCCAGAGAGCTGGTAGAAAGCGGCGTATCACCGGTGATGTTCTACGACGCCATGGGACGTTTGAAAAAAACCAAAATGCCTGACGGTACGCTCAGCCGCCTGGAATTTGACTCCTGGAAACAAACCGTTTATGATCCCAATGACACCGTTTTAGAATCCGAATGGTACGATGGCCGGATCAACCAATTGATCGATGAGCAGCTCATTGCTGATGGGAAGGATCCGATCAGGGAGAAGGCCGCAGCGGAGAAAGCGGCCAGACATGCGAACACACCTGGCATCATGCACCTGGACACCCTGGGCAGGCCCATACTTTCAGTCGAACACAACCGTGATGGCGAGCAGGACGAATTTTACCTTACGACGGTTTCGCTTGATACCGAGGGTAATCTTAGGAAGGTGACCGACGCGCGTGGAAATGACGTCGTACGGTACAAGTACGACATGCTGGGGAAAATGGTTTTTCAGGATAGCATGGATGCGGGAAAGCGGTGGCTGTTTACCAACATCCTGGGCCTTCCTGTTCGTACCTGGGATGAAAGAAACCGCGAATTCCAGTATTTTTATGACGTTGCGCACCGGCCTTCGTACAGTAAAGTAACTGGTGGCGACGGGTCCGTGACGCTTGACCACATTTTTGACCTGATCGTTTACGGAGAAAGTCTTTTAGAGGAAGGCCGGGACAATGAAACAGACTTGCAGCAACGTAACGTGCTCGGTCAACCCATTCGGTATTTTGATACCGCCGGCTTCATCGAAACACCGGCATTTGACTTCAAAGGGCAGCCGAGGTCCACGACCCGCAAACTTTTGAAAGACTACAAATCGGTGGCCAACTGGACCGAAGGCGATCATGCGGGAGAACTGGAAAACGAGTCGTTCACGTTCACCACCCAAACCGACGCCATGGGTAGAGTAACCCGACAAATCACGCCTGATAGAAGTATCCTCACTCCGTCCTACAATGAAGCAGGCCTGCTTTCAGCCCAGAAAGTAATACATGCTGGTTCAGAAAATGAGGTTGTCTATATCAACGCCATTAGCTACAATGAAAAGGGGCAGCGCGAACGTATTCAGTATGGCAATGATGTTGTGACCCGATTTAGTTATGATAAAGAAACTTTCCGGTTGAAACGGTTGGAAAGTAAAAAACGCGACAACAGCCTGTTGCAGGACCTGCATTATACCTATGACCCGGTTGGCAACATCACCACGATCGAGGATCTTTCACAAGCCGTCACGTTTTTTAGTAACAGCCGAATTGAACCCAAAAATGAATATACCTACGATGCGCTATACCGGTTGATCGAGGCAACAGGAAAGGAAAACTCGGAAAGTTTGATTTATGGAGATTGTGACAACTGGAACGACAAGCCGTTTACGCACCTGCTCAATACCAATGATCCATTCGGTGTTCGGAATTATACACAGCAATTTCAATACGATGCCGTTGGAAATATCCTTCAAATGAAACATACAGCGGCTGGCGGTGGCTGGACCCGGGGTTATACCTACGAGCAGAACAACAACCGGCTCGTATCAACATTTGTTGGAGGTATTTCAAATCCCAGACATTATACACGGTACCGGCACCATACCAAACACGGATATCTGGAAGAACTACCCCACCTGGAAAGCATCAGCTGGAATTTTAAGGAAGAAGTGGTACGGACTATCAGGCAACGCTGTGGAGATGTGGATGCCAATACGCCCATGACCACTTATTACCAGTATGACGGCCAGGGCCAGCGCATCCGTAAAATAACAGAGAACGAGACTGCCGGCGGTACCCATGCATCTAAAATGGAAGAGCGTATATATGTATCCGGTTATGAGGTATACAAAAACCACCATGGCCGCCTCGCAGGGCTCGAACGCAGTACACTGAGCCTGATGGACGAAGGGCACCGGTTTGTGATGATCGAAACCAGAAACGAAATTGATGACGATACCGAAAGGCAACTGGTAAGGTATCAATTGCACAACCATTTAGGCTCAGCCAGCCTGGAACTGGACCAACGCGCGCAGATCATTAGCTATGAGGAGTATCACCCCTTCGGCACGACTGCATTCCAAGCCAAAAACCAGGCCATCAGATCAGTTGCAAAGCGCTACCGATACACAGGCATGGAGCGGGATGAGGAAACGGGACTGGAATATCATAGTGCCAGGTATTATTTGCCTTGGCTTGGGAGGTGGTTGAGTAGTGATCCGATTGGGATTGAGGGGGGAGGGAATTTGTTTCGTTATTCTAATAACAACCCAATAAATTTATTGGATAGGTCAGGCAAAAAATCAATAGATGATGAAGGTGTAGCGCTACTTCGATACTATCAAAGTCTGGTTGATCAGATACCCCAAGATGAATTCAAAGATCTTACAAGAGCATCTCAGGGCACAAGGGCACATATGGCTCTTGAATTCATGGCAAGGTCCGGAATCGACGGAAAAGGACTCCCTCCTGGTACCAACTTATCTAGGTTAGCATCGGAGGTTGTCATTGATATGGATACAGGACTAATTGTTGAAGTAGGAATGCCGCCAGAAAAAGCCGGAGTATTAGCAAAGAGCGGTAGAAATCTAAGAAGTGTTGATGGGTTGCTACTTAAACCCGGCGAAACAGTTGATCATATTGTTGGCCGTAAAGCTAGTGATGTTGTCGATTTAGCACTTGATTATAAAACTGGTGCAGGTAAATTAAGCGGAGTCAAGGATTTGGAAAAAGTATTGGGTGCGCCTTACATAAGAGTAACACAAGGAGGTGATGTAATTGCTAATGCTATAAAAAAAGGGGCGAAAATCTCGGACTTTTGGTCACCATTGGCTAGAAGTGTTCCTGGCAAGAAAACATTCCCAGGCGGACAAGCCACTGATGTTGGAGAGAAAGCGTTAAAAAAGGTCGGAGCGAAAGCCACAACATTAACTGGAAAAGCAATCCCAATCGTTGGAGCGTTCGTAACGTTTGAGACAACTGAAGGGTCGTACGTGTACCGTTTTGCTAAGGCTGTTGCTGGCGAGTTCGGCATTGGCCCCGTAGATTTATCTCTACTATTTGATGCATATGAATCCATCGAATCTATCGAAGTTGGAATCCCGGAACCCGAAACCACTTATACTGGACGCGTGGAAGGAGGCAATATAGTTGGTAAACCGGGTAGGCGAGAATACCACTCAGACGAAGGAGGTGCATTCGCCGTTGAGTGGTAGTATGCGTGATCCATTTATGGCGGTTGTTGGAAGGGACAATTCGGATTTTTAGATACGTAGAGCGGATAGTTATCAAGCAAATCAGAACAATACAATTGATAAAATATATTGTCAAATATTCGCCAAGATTTTGCAACACCTCCATTTTGACCACTGCTAACTTTATCCATCGGTCAACGATCTGTTTATTTCGGCCCATGGATGTCAGCAAATATAGTACAGCAATAATAGCTAATCTTAGTAATGATCGTCCAAATGCTCTCGGGGTTTCGTATTGTTAATCTGAAGTTCAAAATATTTTTCCCCAGTTCGACCTAATAATCAGAATCGCCATGCCCCACCCCATCCAATTCCACATCTCAGGAACCATCCAATCCGAGCTCAACGCTAAGCTGTCCAATGTCACCGTTCAGGTCCTTCACAAGCAGCTTCGTTCAGAGAAGCTGCTGATGTCCGGGCAAACAGATTCAAAAGGAAATTATGATATTGTTTTCAACCCTACGCCTGCAGAGATTTCAGAATCACGGCCGGTTGATATTTGTATCAAAGCCTTTTCGGGTGAGTTACTTCTTGGCCAGTCAAAAGTCTACTTCGGAATCGGGTCCGAGACAGTTATTGATTTAAAAGTATCGATGACCGACAACCTTAGTGAGTTCGACGTGCTGATTACGAGGTTGAAACTTATTCTGGATGCCAACAGCGTTGCACTTGGCAAATTGGTGGAGAACGAGGAGTATCAGGACATTACCTTCCTGTTTGGGTGGGGGAGGTAGAAAGACGCTGGAAAAATTTCTTATTGTGAATAAAGTGTGAAAGAGAATAAATAAAAAGAAAAAAATATCCCCAAAATTCCATCTTGAATTTTCCATAATATGCCACGTCCTATCCAATTCCACATCTCCGGAGTGATCCATTCCGAGCATGACGCTCCGTTGTCCAACGTTACTGTTCAGGTCTTGTATAAGGACCTTCGATCAGAGAAGCTACTGATCGCCACTCAAACTGACGCGCAGGGAAAGTATGAGAATTTTTTCAATCCCACACTTGTGCACGTGTCCGAATCGAGGCCGGTTGATATATTCCTCAAAGTTTTTTCCGGCAGGACGCTACTCGGCACATCTCCGGTTTTGTACAATGTCGGACCTAAAATCGACTATGATTTCAAGATTGGCGGCGGTGCATACACGGGAAAGAGTGAGTACGAAAGGATATTAGAAAAAGTAGCGCCGATCGCGCTAGCCAATCAAGTGGAGCTTGGGGAACTGGTTGAAAATGAGGAACATCAGGATATCAGCTTTCTGGCCGGAGAAACGGGTGAAACTGCGGAGGATATTACATTCCTCAACCTGGCGCACCGTTTGACTAAGGAACAGGGCAACATTGCCCCCGATATCTATTATGCATGCGCCAAAGCCGGGATGCCGACGAATCTCAGGAATTTGCTGCTCACAAAGGCAGATGCAATTCAAAATGCTATCGAAGGCGGCATCGACAAAAACACCATTTCATCCAAATGGCGGCCGGAAATTAAAAAAGTCGTCGGCAGATTCAACAGCCTGGCTTCCAAACAGGTGTTAATTGGCGACGACAAACAGTCTGTTCTGTTCAGAAAGACGCTGGGTTCCGTGCTGACAGAGGCGGAGCAGAATGTGTTTGCAGATACATTGTTTAACCATGAACAGGAAGAGCCCGCGAAATTTTGGGAAAACCTTAAACTCAAACCAGGTTTTACAGATGGTAAGGCGATCGAAAAGGCCAAAAAACTATTGGCGCTCAACACCCTTACGTCCGGCCAGCCCGAGCTGACCAACCATTTATTTAAATTACAGGGCAACGATCCCGATCTGGCCGAAGCTTCTGGCTTTGCCAAATTCAGTGAGGAAGACTGGCAGGAGCATATCAGAAAGGCAGCCGTCATCGACTTCCCGGATTGGGTAACAGGAGATTCAGTGGAAGAGCAAACGCAATTTTACGCTGCAGCCCTTGAAAACCGGAACAAACAGCTTTATCCTACCCCTTTCTTCGCAAGCCGGCTCAAAAAAGATACTCAGTCCACTTTTGCGCATCAGCGCGACATTCAGCAATTTCTACTCAAAAACCCGGAATTTGACCTCAAAACAACCCATTTTCAGAAAGCCTTTAACCAGGCCGCTTTGGAAGGGATCAGCGACCGGAATGGATTAGAAACGGAATTGAAAACGGTCGTGCGCCTGAGCAAACTTGCCGATGATTATGAAAAAGTAAGTGCCCTGCAACGGAAAGGGATTTCAAGTGCAACGGATGCGGTGCACAAGTTTGGCGAGGCCCAGTTTGAAAAGGAGTTCGCAGGACAGCTGGGAGGCGCAACCAATGCGTCGAAAATATACAGAAGGGCGGTATCGGTCCATAACAAAACAAGTCTGATAAAGGTGGGTGATCAGGCACGCAACAATCTGAAAATGTATGCGCTGGGCGGCAACTTGATATCGGGAGGCGATTTATGCGAGTGTGAAGAGTGCCAGAGCGTGCTTAGCCCCGCTGCCTATTTTGTGGATGTATTGGCATTTATTCGGAATGCAGACAAGGATCAGGCTACTTATGACAAATTGATCGAAAGACGGCCCGACCTACCCTATATTTTACTGACCTGCAAGAATACCAATTCACCCCTCCCCTATATCGACCTGGTCAATGAATTGCTGGAGAAGGAAGTTTTGAAAAAGCTGGATCCTGACAGGTTGATGAAGAATTCCTATCAGTCCGAAGGGTCGGCCGCAGAATTGGTCGCCTTGCCGGAACATGTCAACCCTGCAGCTTACGAGCCTTTGAAGGGCATATCCGGTGACACCGTATTTTCCCAGGCGCTGCCGCTCGACCTGTCTCTGGAGGAGGTGAGGGTTTATTCCGAAAAACTGGGCTGGCAGCGTTATCAGCTCATGGAGGTATTTTCAGGCAATCAATTGTCGGCCAAATGGAACGATCCCGCACTGGCAAGAGAACTGCTCGGTTTTTCCGGCGCGGAGCTGGATATCATTTCCGGCCGGACGCCATTCAGCCTTCCGGAGATGGACCAGGCAGAGACAACCATTCAATCCCTCCTCACGCTCACCGGGTTGAGCTATGTAGAGCTGCTGCAATTGCTGGGCACCTACTTTCTGAATCCTAAAACGAATACGGGGAGAATGAAAATTTTCCAGAAGGTGGCCGGGGACAACGAAAACGTACTGACATGCAATCTTAACGAGCTTTTTATATCGGGCTTCAACAATGCCTGGCTCCACAAACTGACTCGTTTTGTTCGCCTCTGGAAGGGCATCAAATGGGACCTGTACGATCTGGACCAGGTACTCACTACGCTGCTGGACAATCCTGCTTTCCCCGAAACAGCACAGTTCGAAACCAAAATACTCCTTCCGCTGGCACGCGTTGAAACGATCAGCCGACAACTGCATTTAACACACAGCCAGACCATTACACTGATTGCTCCGATCAGCACTGCGTTGTACCTGGACCATACCAAAGCAGCGCAGCCAGAGATTCCGTCGCTTTACACCCAGCTTTTCAGAAACAGGTTGGTTTCGGAACTGGAAGGGTCGCCGTTTACGGAGAATCCGGATCAACTTACGGGCCTTCTATGGTCGCATAAGGATCCCATTGGGGCAGCATTGAACGTAAGCGTGGGAGACATCGCCGTGCTTGAACAATCCGGGGAAGTATTGTCGCTCGCAAGTCTGAGCCGGGTGTACCGGGAAGTTTTATTATCGAAAACATTAAGGATCAGTCTTGCCAACTTACAGCTTATTCAAACGGCATTTGGTTTGCGGGCTGCGGATACGGGCTGGGATGCAGCCGATCTGATTGATTTTCTCGAACATTATGAGATTTTCAAAAGTACGAGGGTACCGATTCAGAAATTGTTGGAAACACTTGGCAGCAAAGTGGGCGAAGATTACAGGTTGCCACTGGATGACACGTTCATTTCATCGATTATCGACTTTTCAAACCGACTCACACCGCCAGAAGGCGAAGAAGCGGAAGATAAAGACTCTATTATTCGGGAGATAATTGCTTTTTTTACCAACAATGCGACGCTGAAGTCCGCGCTTGCCGGGCCACTGACCAACCCCGACGACCTTTCAATAAAAAAGACCATTACTGCCTTCATCGATCCGACAGAATCAGAGATTTTATTCAAACTTCCCGCCAGCCAGATTGCTGCCCAACTCCGGAGCCTGAGCGATTTCGTCGATGCCTATCTGTTGTGCAAAGTTACGCCGATGCTGTTAAAGGACTGGGGATTTGATATGGCAGAGATCAAATGGATGCACGACAATCGCAATCGGCTTGGAATTGCGGCGCTTTGGAATGAAATCCCGGCGCTGAATCCAGAAGTCTATCATGCCTGGATCAGCCTTTTTCATTTATCGAAACTAAACAAAGAGCGTACTGATAAAACCGTTTCACTGATTTCGCTGTTGAATACGGCCCTGTCCGAAAACACAGGGGCAAAGGCTGCCTATTTCACGCAGTTTGTAAAAATCTTCGCGATCAGGGAAGAAAGTCTCGAATTGCTGGCGGGCACAAAAAATGACTTTGACGACAAAGGACAGCTTTGGCTCTCCTTTCCCGACGATTTCCTTCGGGTAAAACCATTGCTGGATTTGCTGGAGAGCAACAAAACACTAGTCAGCCTTGGCGCCAGCGCGACGCAGGTTGCAGCGCTTCTTAATCCCGAGCCCGGACCGTCCGATGCGAAATCAGTCCGTAATCTATTGAAAACCAAGTACACCAATGATCAATGGCTGGATATAATCAAACCGATCAGCAACCGGCTGAGACGTCGCAGGAAAAATGCGCTGGTTAAGTTTTTGATCAACAAGGATGACCGGTGGACATCCGCAGACGACCTGTACCACCACCTGCTGATCGATACGGAAATGGAAACCTGCATGATGACTTCCCGCCTCAAACAGGCAATCGGCAGCGTGCAGTTGTTCATCCACCGTTGTTTAATGAACCTGGAAGTGGGTATTACATTGAGCAGCGAATTTGAGAAAGAATGGCACGAGTGGCGAAAGGCATACCGGGTATGGGAAGCCAACCGGAAAATTTTCCTGTATCCCGAAAACTGGATCGAGCCGGATCTCCGGGACAATAAAAGTCCGTTCTTCCTGGAACTGGAATCACAGCTCAAACAGAGTGAAGTGACCGAGGAAACGGCCAAGGATGCGTTACAGTCTTACCTCGAAAAGCTGGATAAAGTGTCGAACCTGGAAATGGTCGGCCTGTTCGATGATCAAGAGATGGGTATCCTCCATGTCCTGGGCCGCACGCAAACTTTGCCGCATCAATACTATTACCGAACTCAGCAAAACGGTGAATGGTCGGCATGGACCAAAGTTGACCTGGACATCAACAGCGATCATATCATTATGGTTGTCTGGAATAGCAGGCTGCTGATCCTTTGGGGAGAATTTACTGAAAAGCAGGGCAAAGGTGGGAGCACTTCTATTTCCAATCCTGCCGACGGCCCGATGACGATGAGCTCCACCGAGGCGCCAACCTATTTTGAAATGAAACTGCCATGGAGCGAGTACAAAAAAGGGAAATGGGGCGGGAAGAAGATTTCGAAAGAGGTGGCTGTCCTGGACAATACTTATGGGAAGGCAAATTGGTCTTTAAGTTCAAGACTTCTTAATGGCAATCTGCTAATCAGGATTGTTGAAACAAGGCCCCCAGCTAAAGAAAAGAAAATAGGTCCGGTAATCTATACACAGCTTTTTCTTGGCACATTTGAATTTGACTCGTGCAACGGATCGCCAAAGCTGAAGCCGACTACAACGAATGGCTTGCTTCCTGAAAAATTAAGAATGATAAAAGATGTGGTTCCAGACGGAATATGGATGAAAGAAACCATTTTGAAGGACTCATTTTCTCTGATGAATTCAGGCGTGGCTAAGAGTCTCTTATTTAAAACAAAATTTACTGAAAACGAGCTGTTTGAGTCAACACCAGGACAATTCCGTTTGCTGCCCAATCACCATCAAATAGAAGCTCAAAAAACCATTTCATTTTTTTTCAATAATGAGAAAAACACATTCTTTGCCCGATCCTCGGATCGACTGTTACCTCTTTTATCCGTAGACGATAACGTCCCACATATACTAGCGAGAGAAACCAACCATTCCACCTTAAACCCCGCAGAAAATGAGACATCTCCCGCTCAGCATTACATTAAAAAAGAATATACTTTTCAAACTTTTTACCATCCTCACGCCTGCGAACTGATCAGAAAACTGAATGTCGAAGGAGTTGACGCATTGTATGCGCATCAGGAAACCGATCAGGAGAAGGAACTTTTCACCGCCGACCGTTACAATCCCACAAATTTTGTACTGAAACCCTACCCGGTGGAAACGCTGGATTTCAAGTTCGGCGGTGCCTATTCACTGTACAACTGGGAACTGTTCTATCATGCGCCTTTGCTTATAGCCACCAGACTTGCCCAAAACCAGCGGTTTTTAGAGGCGCTCAAATGGTACCATTATATCTTTAATCCGACACAATCGGCAGGAAGCGGCACTGATGGTGAGCAGTTCTGGATCACGAAACCATTCAAACAGGAAATCAGGAACGGCATCCAGCCGATTGAAGAATTGCTGCTGGACGAACACTTCGTGGATGAACTAAACCGGCAGATCGAATATTGGGAACATAACCCTTTCAATCCGCATGCAGTTGCCCGAACACGTCAATTTGCCTATATGCTGAGGGTGGTCACGCTATACATCGACAACCTTATTCAATGGGGTGACCAATTGTTTCAGCGGGATACGATCGAATCTATCAACGAAGCCACACTGCTGTATACTCTCGCCTCCAATATCCTGGGCAAAAGAAAGGAACGGGTACCCGCGCGGGCAGTCGTCAGCGAAAAGTCTTTCTCGGATATCTTCGAAAAACTTGATCCTTTCCATAACAGTCTGGCTGAGCTTGAAATTTACATTAACCCGTCGGGCGACGGCCCAAACACCGGCAGGATGCTGATGCCGGTATTCGGAATTCCTGGTAATGATCTGGTACTCAAGTACTGGGATACCGTCGCCGACCGGCTTTTCAAGATCAGGAATTGCATGAACCTTCAGGGTGAGGTAAGACAGCTCCCGCTTTTCGAGCCGCCGATCGATCCTGCTCTGCTGGTAAAAGGACGGGCCGCCGGGCTGGACCTCAACAGTATCCTGAATGATATGAACATTTCCCTGCCCAACTACTAGATTCCAGGTGATGCTGCAAAAAGCTAATGAGCTCTGCAATGATGTGAAAATGCTCGGCGGATCGCTGCTGGCCGCTCTGGAGAAAAAAGATGCGGAAGAACTTTCGCTGCTCCGGAGTACCCATGAATTGAATATGCTTGAACTGATAAAAGACGTGAAGGAAAAACAGCGGGACGAAGCCCAGGAAAATTTGAATGGTTTATTTGAATTGAAGCAGAATACAAGTCTCAGAAAGAATTATTATACAACCCGTGAGCTCATGAACCCGTCTGAAAGACAGTATTACGACTCGCTGACGACAGGTCTCGCATTGCAAACTATTCAGAGTGGATTTGACATGCTGGCCAATATCGCCTACATGGCCCCGGATGTAAAAGTCGGAGCACCTACTTCCGCCGGCGTAACTTTTGGAGGAAGCAACGTTGGAAATGCTCTTAAAGCTTTTAGTAGCTTTCTGAACATTCAGTCCATCCAGAATAATATCTTAGGCAGTATGGCTTCAACCTTAGGAGGATTCCAGCGCAGAATGGACGACTGGAAATTCCAGGCCAAAACTGCGGAACTTGAACTGAAACAGATTGACAAACAAATAGTCGCAGCAGAAATCAGGCTGTCGATCGCGGATAAGGATCTTCAGAACCATGCCCAGCAAATGGAGCAATCTGCTGAAGTCGATGACTATATGCGCAGCAAATTCACGAACCTCGAATTGTACGACTGGATGAAAGGAAAGATTTCAGAGGTGTATTTCCAAAGTTACCAACTAGCCTACTCCACCGCACGAAAAGCAGAAAAATGCATGCAGCATGAACTGGGCCTCGAATCGACAAACTATATACAGTATGGCTATTGGGATAGTTTGAAAAAAGGATTAATGAGCGGTGAGCAATTACAATTTGCACTCAGAACCTTGGAAAACGAATATTTGACTCAAAACAACCGTAAATACGAAATCACCAAACACATTTCGTTGTCGATGCTTGATCCTTTGGCGTTGATCAAGTTCCGTACTATGGGGATCTGCGAGTTTGAAGTCCCGGAGGTGCTTTTTGATATGGATCACCCTGGCAACTATTTTACACTCATTCAATCAGTAAGCCTCAGTATCCCGTGCGTCGCCGGACCTTACACCTCGGTAAGCGCTCACCTTTCTCTGCTAAACAGTAAGTTTAGAAAAAGCACATCAATAGACGGTGGTTACGCCGAAATCAATCCAGAAACGAAAGAGGATAAACGTTTCGTCTATAACCACGGCACCGCAGTAAAGTCCATTGCAACCAGCTCAGCCCAGGGCGACAGTGGGGTTTTTGAACTAAATTTCAGGGATGAACGCTACCTCCCTTTCGAAGGAGCCGGTGCTATCAGCAAGTGGCAGCTGGAACTGCCAACGGAAATAAGGCAATTTGATTATAATTCGATAGCAGATGTAATTATTCACATGAGCTACTCGGCCAAGGATGGAGGTGCAGACTTTAAATCGGCAGTCAATCTCTTTCTCAAGGAGCAATTTGGGAAAGTCCATAACGAGCTTGGCGAGACGGAATTGAATGTTGGCATCAATTTGAAAAATGAATATGCCAATGAATGGAGACTCCTCAAAAAAACAGGAAGGATAGAGTTGGAAATCTCTAAATCGAGGCTGCCCTATCTTGTACAATCCTTTGAAGTAATCGTGGCTCGGGTAACTTTTGCTGCAAAACTATTTGCCCATACCGCCCCGGATTTTACTATTACCGTTGGGGGCAACAATAGTTCTACAACGTCGTTACGGGAGGACGGAACACTAGGGCTGTTTACGGGCGAGACGGAAAACATCAGTTTTGATACTCGATTTGAATTATCACTACCGGAAGAGAATTTGAATAAGCTGGAGGAGCTGGTTCTATTGGTTGGTTACACGATTAAAAGGGAATAACCATGCCAGAAATCTCGCTTATATAGAATTCTGGCATCTTGTTTTAAAACTGAGCTACAGGAAAGTTTGAATAATATAGCTACTATATTAATAAATATTCAAAAATCACAAAGTAAGTTTCCATAACCGGTAAAATTCTGGCGTATACAAGATCCGCCAGAATTTTTTGAAATGTCTTAGCCTGATATAGATTGTCAATTTTACCTTAAAATTTACATCTATGCAAGATCACATTCGCGACCTGCTTAATCGCTTTCAATACAGCGAGCAACTCAAAGAGAGTGCCGTATCTCGAATTCTTTTCGGAGGCGAAGATCCTAGCCAGGTTATGGCTGATTTGGATATTCATAATAGCTATACCCTTCGTAACTGGGTACTTTTGTATAAACAAAAGATTCAAACCGGTCTGATAACTTTACCTGCTTTGAAAAAGGCACAGACACAGGACATTACAGACTTGAAACAACGGATTGAGGAACTGGAATATGCCCTCAATCAGGCTAATTTGCTGATTTTGGCTCTAAACACGATGATCGAGGTCGCTGAGAACGAGTTAAATGTGCCCATTCGAAAAAAGTCTGGTCGCAGTGGCGCACCACCCAAACGGTCTTAAAGCTTCGTGATAACGAAATCGCAAAGGTTAGTGTCGGAACCCTTTGCCGTCTGTTTGCCGGGCCGCCGGTGCGGTGTAAGTCGACAAGCATTTTACGGAAGAGAAGAACGTTCACAACAGTCTTTTAGCCATTCCATGTTAATATTAGATCTATTATCGGCATTGAGAAGAGAGATCCCAGGTCTGGGTACTCGAAAGCTGCATCTGTTATTAAATGAGCCATTAGCTATCAGCGGAATCAAATTAGGCCGTGATAAGTTACATAAACTTCTGCAAAACCATGGTCTGGTCCTTCGTCATCGCCGACAAGTTCCACAGACAACCAATTCAAATCACAGATTAAAAATGTATCCTAACTTGCTTATAGACAAGGCTATATTACAGCCCAGACAGATATGGCCGGGCCGCCGGGCGGTATGTGATATTACTTATATTTGTATTGGTTTGGGGTTCGGCTATCTGTCATTGGTCACTGATGCCTATTCAAAACTGATTGTTGGTTATTGCCTGCATCCATATTTAACGGCGGAAGGTAGTCTGAAGGCATTGGAAATGGCTCTATTAACCGATTGGGAAAAAGGAAACGGACTAATCCATCATTCAGATCGAGGCAGCCAATATTGCAGCTTTGAATATGTACGCCGACTTAAAAGAGCAGGGATATCCAACAGCATGACCCAGAGCGGCGATCCTTATGAAAATGCAATCGCTGAAAGGATAAACGGGATCCTAAAAACAGATTTTCGTTTAAACCGTGTGTTCACTACATTTGAAGAAGCAGTAAAGGCCGTCGACAAAAGCATATATAACTACAACCTTTTGCGACCTCATATGAGCTGTGATTATTTAACATCTGCGGTCGCTCATCAGTCAGACCAGCCTTTAAAGAAGCACTGGAAACCCAAGGTCTATAAATAGTTTAAGCACTTACAAGAATAGGATAAATTCAGTTAGAACAAGCACTTTTTTGCAACTGTCAACATAATATCAGGATTAACTTTAACCAATTATTTTTCATCCTAAAACTGACAACTTATTTTCAGGATCGGACAGTATGCCATTTTCACTCCCTGCGCCAAGGAGTATGGGATGGACTTTCATCTTGCTAAATTTGCAAAAATGGAACGCAGAGTGACCGATTGGCTAGGCCAATTACTTTTCGAACTTACTGCGCTAAGCAAGGAAATAAGGCCGTTTCTTAGCGTTTACTCTTCATCCTTAAAACTTGTAAGCCCTGAGGCATTATTGACGCTGCCCTTAAAACGGTGATAGATCTGTTGCCCGCTTCATTAAGATCAGGCAATTGTTTGGATTCGGTATAACCAGCAAAGTCTACTTCCCGCTGATATGACATTGATTGGTTGCCTTTTACTAAATAAAACTTTTCCCTGTTCCCCTTCCAAACTGCCGGTAAAAATGAGATCAGTCCCATTGTAGCAGGTCGGTGCCCACAATTCGAAGTTTGATACCCGCCTAATGTACCCGGGCGAATTTCTTACCGATCATAAAGCATTTCTGTTAACCTTGTTCCGGACTTCATCCAATGCAAGGCGCTTACCCGCAATCAAAGCTGCGGGACACCAACATCTGGGGAACTTCATGTTGTGCGCCAGCTTCCAGCTTGAATATGTGATTGACAAACACCATCCCAGAAGAACAAAAGTCACCAACCAATATTCCCGTAATCCATCTGTATTAAAATAATAGAAAAAACAATCCCGAGCACACCAAGAATAATTCCACCTACCGATCGCCTCTTCGTTTTCTTCATGTCTTCGAGTTCGGTTTTTGTGCGTGGGGTTTGTTTCATTTTATGATAATTTGATAACCCTACTATTCCAAAAATAATTGCCACTATCCCTATCGCTCCGACTAAACCAAAAACCACCGGAACGTCTTCAAAAATACCATTAGCCATCTGGGCGAAACTGAAAACGCCAAAACCTACGGAGCCGAGTCCCGTAGCAATGGACACAACAGAAGCCTTTGATCCGGTAGCAGGTTGTATTCTAGTTGTATCCGGGATTGTGTCGCTTAGTGCAAAACCGGAATCATATGCATAGGAATGCAAAGTCAGGGTAAACATACAGGTCAGCAGTAGTAATTTTCTCATGAGTTAAATGTTTAAAAATCAATTCGATAAAAAATATGGGAAAAATACTGAACTGGTATTCCTGTCTGTAATAAAGAACCAAGGGCATTTAAGAAAGACTATATATCTTAAAACTAACTGGGACAAGTGTTTAGAGATTACTTTCAGGTTTATAAAGCTAGTAATTTTTGGTTTAAATATTGAATTTTGCGCTGTTTGAGGGTCGGGTTTTTAATTTGCTCCCTTCTTTTCAGGATCAGCTCACCGCGACCAAATTGGATATCGACAGGAGTTAGATTGTTCAAAGATTCATGGTACCGCTTATTATTTTGGCGGTTTACAAACTCACCAATCACTTCGGTAAGCTGGTCGGGGTGGTAATAATTTTCAAGCTTGACCTCATTTTTCATGGTTTTATGATACCACTCGATTTTTCCCTTGATTTGCGGGTGGGCAGGTCTGCCATGAACTTGCTGCATTTTGAGCGTGTTTTTCAGGTAATCACCCAGTTCGTTTGATATGTAATAAGGCACGTTGTCATAGAGTAACTTGGGTTTGATCTGGTTCTTATTCGGGCTTTCTTTATAGCGAGATCGATGGTCTTTTTGACGTCATCGGCCTTCATGCTACGGCACAACTCCTAATGGATGATATACCGGCTATAATTGTCCAGAACGGTGCTCAGACAGGCGCCCCGCGATAGTAATATCACCATTCAATCACTTTAAAATAGGTAAAGTTAGTCTGCCACATCTGATGCACAAAAGCAATTTTATCCTTGAATTGATCCGATGTAATTTTAAATATGTGGCTTGGGGCACTGATTAGTCCACGTTCTTTTAAAATTGGGTAAACACTTGGACTCCGAAATAAATACCTGTTGCTCATCAGTTATATGCTGGGCAATCTCATGTGCAGAAAGGTCTGTCCGGTCCAAGGGTACCTGGACAACCAAATCTTTTTACAGTTGAGGAATATTGTTCCACTACCTGTTTGAGGCCTTTTTCTTGCTCAAAAGACCATCATAACCCTTGTCTAGATAACTGCTGTACCATTTGTAAAAGGTGCTTTTGACAATTCTAATTTCTTGCAGGGGTTTATTGACACCCAGTTCGGAACGCGTCACAGTCTGAATGATTTCGTATTTTTCTGGTGCTGATAATCACATACAACTTCGGCGTTTGAGGTTTAATTCAGCATCGTCAATTTTTTTTACAATATCACATAGTAAAAAAGTCTGCAATCATTTCTTTGAGACGAGTATTTTCCTTACGTAATTCGCTGACTTCATCAGTATTGGCTTCACGCGTCAGGTCGACCTCAAGCCGTTTCTTGCCGGCTTCCAGGAATTCTTTGTTCCATTTGTAGAATTAATATTCGTTGATCTGATGTTTGGGGCACAACTCTGCAACCGAAATTTCTGAATGAAGGGTTTTTATAACGATCAGGACCTTTTGTTCAGCCGTATAAAGACGTCAGGTCTTATGGCGAGAATGTCTTTAATGTAATTCTCAGGTGTTGGCTTCTTTGTGTTTCCCATAATTTTAAAGGAATCAATTTTGGGAAAACACTCTCTAAGTTGTTAGCCAAAGTTGTCCACTTTTTGTTGTCGATTTACATAGCATACGACTAATCAAGATTAGTGGCATCAACGTATGAATCAACAATCGCACTGCCTAAACCTCCAATTTTTAAACCTGCCTTAATCCCCAATATTCACCGGATGCCGCAGTAACACCTACTGTTGCGGGTTTTAGTATATCTAATATACTGTCTTTGAATCTCCGATTAAACCTTTCAAAGCATCTTTTTCCAGTTCCATCTTTCATACCAAGCTTTTTTAGGATCTGACTCTTCAGACTTGGGAATATATTTTGAAACAAATTCCGTCAACATTTGCCCCCTTTTAAATCCTTCATTAATCGGCCCTTTATAATACTTTAATGTATTTTCCCATCCATGAATATAGTTTGCACTTACATTGAAGATTACCGACGTAAATGATAAGCATCGTTTTCCTGTTCACTTAAATTAGAATAAAAGACATTTTTTTCAAATGAATCGAAGCTATTTTCAATGCTGAACGTTGAATTAAAAAGGTAAGTAATATGAACAATTTAACTCTCTGATTATCCTGCTTTTTGGTAAAGTACTTCAACTTCCTCCTTACTACTGAAAGATTTTGCTAGCATTCCAAATAACAGTGACTCACGATATTTGCCTTCCGTAGCAAAGCTATCTTGTTCAGTAAAATTATTAGAACAATTACAAAGAGTATAAGATAGGTATTGATTTGTCTGCATTATTATTTCAGTTACGCCTACAATATGCAGCGTACTTTCTTAATTTCTCGAACTTATTGTTGAAAATTAAATACTGGATAAATTGCCAAATATAAAATCTACATCTTCATTATGAAGCAATCCAAATTGTTGATAGGGGTTTACATATTTCGATTTTAAAGCCATTTCTCTAATATTTAAAGGGCGAATGTTAGTAAAGAGATATGAGATTAATGATACGAATAGGACCGGACCTTTTAAGTTGTCAACTCATTTCAGTAGCATACGTTTCCGGTAATCTTGTCATCTGTTTCGTGTAATATTTGGATGAGATACATGAGCATACCAGCTAGCTGATTATTTATATATCAAAGCTAGACGGTTGAGTTGTAGTTCGCGAATGGCATAATGCGCCATGAGTCAGGAATTTTGCAAAAAGTACGTTTGGTGAGCGATTAATATGGCAGATTTCTGTAAGACGCTGATCAAACGGTTTACATTAGCTAAATTCAAGTAATTTTTAAGAAACATTCAGATCAGCATTCGCAAAAACGCGAAAAGATTATGACCGCAGAACAAATTCAGATCTCACTATTTCTTGAAATCCGGGAAAAAATGCTGCCATATATGTCCTTGGCAGATTCCATAGCAGATTTGCTTGATATAAGTAATGACAGCGCTTATCGCCGGATTCGCGGTGAAAAGCCGGTCACGCTGGAAGAATTGCAAATACTGGCCGCTCACTACAATATATCAATTGACCGCCTCTTTAATCTGAACGATAAAGCGTTCCTTTTTCAGGGGTATTTGACTGATGAAAATTATGATTCAGAACAATGGCTTATTAGCCTTAACAAAATTGTTCAGCAGATTAAATTGCAGCAGAATCCTCATATTTATTATCTTGCCAAAGATATTCCGCTTGTATATCCGTTACAGTTTCCTGTTCTAGCCGCTTTTAAGGATTTTTCGCGTCGCAAAAGCCTTCTTTCGCCTGACAGGACCCGCAGGGTTAAATTTTCGGTTTCTGCGGTCAACCCCTCATCGAGTGTAACAGTAACGCAGATTGTGAAAACCTATAACAGCATTCCCAGTACTGAAATCTGGAGCTCGGAATGCCTGAACAGTATTATCAAGCAGATCCAATTTTATCATTATACGGACCAGCTTTCTTCGGTTGATGACTTAAGAAGCCTTTACGACTCCATTGAAATTATGATAACCCATCTGGAGAATCAGGCCGAATCAGGCGTAAAATATACATTTGGTGAAAAACCGGGCAGTGAGGCAGCAGGATATCATCTGTACCACAATGAATTATTTATCGGAGAAGATACCATCCTTGCTGATCTGGGAAATAGTAAAATAACGTTTTTGAATCACAGCTTCATCAACTATTTAACAACCGTCGATGAGTCTTTTTGTAGTTACACTTTCAAAGCCATCAAAAACATCATAGCGCGGTCGACCCCCATAAGCTGGGCGGGAGAAAAGGAAAGAAGGATTTTTTTAATGGCTTAAAGAGGAAGCTTTCGGATGCCAGAACGGTAAGATAGAGATCAGGAAGCTTTCCTGGCCCTTTGTATTTTGGATCTTAAACGGTTGAAAAATTTTATTCTTCCTTTTTCATTTACATCGTTTAACTGTTCAGATTTTCTGATCATATTTTCAATACCTGAAAACATATAGTCATTGAACCTGATATCCTGGGTAGAAATATAATTAATGACAGAATGGTTTAGAAAAGTGAGCTTGAAACTACCAAAATCAGCCAGCGCTGTATTATTTCCAAGAATGAGTTCATTGTTATAAATTTGGTAGGGAGCCGACCCCTTTGGATCAGTGCTTCCATAAGCAAATTTCACCCCGTACTCCGATTGCCGCTCCAAATGATTGACTAGTTCTTCCATCATATCCCAAAGCAGAAACAGCTCTTTTTTGGAATAGAACATTTCTGCATCTCTGTAAAATTCGATCTGGCGAATTGTGCTGTTGATGCTTTCTGCATTCCATATTTCAATGGTGGGGATTTTATTATAAGTCTCAACAATTTTTTCAGAAAGCCTTTTGCACCCGGCATCTATCTGCGCGATTTCAAATTTTTCACCGCGCTTTTCTTCATACTGAAGAATGGATTTTTGCCAGAAAAAAAACTTGAATGCCGCTAGTTCGGGCGTTTGAAAGAAATGTGCCAGAGGCAGGTCTTTGGCCAGATAGTATAATTTGCAATCCCTGTAAGAACACATAAATTCAAACTGGCTCAGTACATTTTCAAGCCACTTGTCAAGAACATGGTCATGCGCATTGGCAAGCTTCCCGCTAAAAATATAGGAGTCAGCTTTCAAGTTGAGTAACCTGTCTACCGAAACTTTGAAATGTCGGCTCAACTTCCCTATTTCATCAAAACTAATCGGTTTGTCACCACGAATACGTCGGTAAGCACTATCGTTGCTGAGGCTTAAAACATCAGCAATAGCATCGACCAGGACGATGTTGGAAGGTAGGTTTGCCCTGATCTGACTGAAGAATTCTGATTGTACTGAAAATCTATCAAGGTCAATCATAGACTTAATTAAGTTAATGGTCAAAAGGTAGTGTTTTGCAATGAAAATAGAAAGCGTCTGCAAGGCAAATGAGTTCATACTCACAATTAAAACCAGTGTTTACTTTTGATTTTAATTGTTATTATTATCCTACCTTTTTGAACCACTGCTAAAAACCTTTAAAATGATATAGTCAATGCGTATACTATGGTCCAAAAGTAGGTTCAGAAAATGATTTACAATGGTATTACTGGTACTGACTTTTTGATACCAGTCTAGTAGGTTTTGGATTGAATTGGATCTTTATCCTCGTTTGTAAGAGCTTCAAGTTCTTTTTCGAGCTCTTCGATGCTGGGAAGCTTTCCTTTAAGATTTTTCGGAATACTGTCGGTTATCTTGTATTGGGTTAAACTAAAAGAAAGGAGAAAAACAGTCATGACTTCCGTGTATGGTTTTTCTTTGCTATAATCTTGGCATATCTAATCCTAGAGGTAGTATTCCTGACTCTATATTGTAATTTTTAGGTTTTGAAATAGTTCTAGTGATCCAAAATGACTAAATGAAACAGAATCACTATGCTTCGTACATGACTATTTTTGTAATATGTTTAAAGATGACGCTGAGAATTGTTTGTATTCCATATCTCACCAGGAAAAAAGCTCTATCAAACCCGCCGTACTTTTGGCGGCGGCCGCTGCCATACAATCTTATAATTTAACCTACCTGTTGAAGTACGGCTTGAGAACAGTCGCAGGATTTCGTAAAAACGTTTCATTATTGCCTACTTCTGTATCATAATTGCTGCCAGTAATTAGCAGAACTTTGTCCTATAAGTAATAAAAATAAAATAATGACAAAGACAATTTTCATTACGGGCGCATCCCGCGGGTTTGGCCGGATTTGGACAGAGGCATTTTTGCAACGTGGCGATAACGTCGTTGCGGCTGTTCGCAAGCCTGAAACATTGACCGAACTTTCAGAAGCATTTCCATCAAGTCTGTTGGTGTTAAAACTTGACGTGACGGATAAAAAGGCAACTTTTGAAGCAGTTGATGCAGCAAAAACGCACTTTGGCCGCATCGACGTTTTAATTAATAATGCTGGTTTTGGGCATATTGGTGCTGTTGAAGAGTTGAATGAACAAGACGTCAGGTCACAGTTCGAAACGAATGTTTTCGGTTCAATATGGACCATTCAAGCGGTTTTGCCTGTTATGCGTAAGCAAAACTCAGGGCATATCATTCAACTGTCAAGTGCATTGGGCCTGAATACGGTATCATTAATGGGACTTTACAGTGCTTCGAAGTTTGCCGTAGAAGGCCTTACTGAAACACTGGCAGGAGAAGTAAGTGGGTTTGGAATTAAGGTCACTATACTGGAACCAGGAGGTTTCTCCACAGATTTTTTCGGGACTAATTCTCTTGCATTAAGTGAATCAGTACCGGCTTACGATGGCGTCAGAAAGGCGTTTTACGAGCATGCCGAAGGGCAGGATTCCGGTGATCCCGCGGCGACCGCCGAAGCTATTTTGAGCCTGGTGGATTCAGAAAATCCGCCATTAAGATTAATATTGGGTAAAACGACTTACCCTTGGGTAAAATACACGTATGAAGAGCGCCTTAAAACATGGGAAACATGGCTGGATGTTTCTGTGGCTGCTCATGGTTAATAGAATTTTAAATTAACGGAATCCGGATTTGCCGGGTTCTGTTTCTATTTTGCTAAACAATGGATCATTTTAAAAACAATGGATCATTTTAAAAAAATAAGCCCGCTACATGAAGCGCTTGGTGTTAGGCCCCCGGAGCATCCGCTTTTCAGTGCGATGTATGGTGAACGGGACACATGTCCCGGAAATACGGAGATCGAATTTACTTCAGCTTTTTATATCATAGGATTTAAAAAGTTAAAAACGGGAAGTATGCTTTATGGAAAAACAAAATATGATCACGATCTCGGGTCGATGTCATTTGTAAAGCCACATCAGAAGGTGAGCTTTAAAAATGTGGAATTAGAGCAAAGGGGATTTTTAATTATCATTCACGAAGACTTTCTACCGGGAACTAGTCTTTATAGCGAGGTTAGTAAATACGGCTATTTCGATTATGAAGTTAATGAGGCATTGCACCTCTCACCCACAGAAGAAGACATCATCTGGAATTTATATTATAGCATACAAAAAGAGCACCACAGCAACACCGATGAACTTAGCAAGGCTATCATTGTAAGTCACCTTGATTCCATGCTTAAATATGCACAGCGTTTTTATAAAAGGCAGTTTATTAACCGTACGCAATTGACTGGTTCGACAGTGACGAAGTTCAATGCATTGCTTGCCGCTAACTTTGAAGAGAGAAAAACAAAAAATACGGGTCTTCCCACTGTGTCTCTGATGGCAGACAAGTTGAACATATCTTCCAGGTATTTAACTGATCTGCTGAAACAGGAAACAGGAAAAACTGCGCTCGAGCTTATCCATCTCTTTTTGATTGGTGAAGCAAAAAATTTGTTGACAGAAGGTGAACTTAATATATCGGAAATTTCACAGTTACTTGGCTTTGAAAATACCACCTATTTTTCCCGTCTATTTAAAAAAGAAGTAGGGACTGCTCCAAATAAATTTAGAGGGAGCCTCTTAAATTAAGAAGCAGAAAATCTACCATAATAGTAAAGCTTCATGTTCTTGTAAAAACGAGGCAAATTACCAAACAGAGGTAAAATGACATTCCAATTTAAAAAATTAAATAATGAAGCGGACAGCAAATGCACATTGGTCTGGCACCATAAAAGATGGCAACGGGGAATTGACCACTCAAAGTGAAACCTTGAACAAAACAAAGTTTAGTTTTAAAACTCGTATTTCCGAAGATGTAAAAGGTACAAATCCTGAGGAATTATTAGCGGCCGCACATTCAGCATGCTTTACAATGGCTGTAAGTTTTGCATTAACAGAGAAAGGATTAAATCCAGTATCATTAAATACCGAAGCTACTTTGTCAATGGAGGGATTTAATATAACTGGGATACATCTTTCGATCACGGGTTCTGTATTTGGTATTAGCGAAACTGAATTCGAAGCCATCATCAAAGATGCTGAGCAAAATTGCTTAATTTCCAAGGCTTTAACTGTTCCAATCAGTTCAGAAGCACATTTGTTAGCTTAACTCTAATGACGGGCTAAATTAAAAGAAAGGAGAGCACCGGCTCCCGGAAAAACGGTCACGACTTTCGAGTATATTTGTTTATGCCTGTGATTGTATGCCGGAACCTAATGGCTTACAAATCTGACCATCAGCGTTATTGTGTCAATCCAATTAAACTTTGCTATTGATTTGAACACCACGGTGACGGAGATATTTGTAGAGCGTCATTTTTGAGATTTTTAAGTCAGCTGCAATTTCGTTAACACCTAACTTCCGCTCGTTATACAACGTTTGCGCGAGCATAGCCGTTTTTTCGGCCTCCTTCGATAATCCCCGGCTCCTGCCACCTTTTCGTCCCCTGGCCCTTGCTGCTTCTAATCCGGACCTTGTCCTTTCACGGATCAGGTCTCGTTCAAATTCTGCTAATGATGCGAAGATATTAAAGATGAGCCTGCCCTGTGCAGTTGTCGTATTAATGTGATCATTGATTGATACCAGGCCTATGCCACGCTTTTCAAAATCCGAAGTCATTTCAAGCAAATGCTTTAAAGACCGTCCCAACCGGTCCAGCTTATAGATGTATATTACATCACCTTCACGAAGGATTTGCTGCATGGCAGCAAGCTGTGGCCGATCCGATTTTATTCCGGAAGCCTTTTCCTGGAATACCTGCTGACAGCCCGCTTTTGTCAAGGCATCAAGCTGCATCTCCAAATTCTGATCCTGGGTCGAGACCCTTCCATATCCTATTTTCACTTTTGTATACTTTAATCCATCTATGACACCAAATTTAATGTACTTAGATTGTTATACAAGTTTATTTTACTAAATTGATAATCAAAATCTTGTTTCCAGCACATTAACCAGCTTGAAAATGTTTGCGAGGTCTGTACATTCTGAGCATCGTTTCAAAATTCTTAGGCCGAGATGATTGAATATTATTCATAATATCTAAGGATTGTCAATTTCATTCGAATCCTGTGAATAACGCCATATAGTTGTTACCATTTTTCTATTTTCTTAAGCACGCATTTGGAAGTTAATTAACGGAAATGTTGACTCATATAAATTTAATCTATATGATATGGGGGATTAGGGAAACGTGGGTTTGTTTGTACTTTTTCAGCTGATATTCAAATGCAAGTAAAATGGACAGTATGCGTCTTATTTAGTAAACTAAACTTGTATACTTATCAAAGTATAATTACTTTGCAAAAAACTTGAATAAAGATATACAAATGTTAGTTGGTTACGCAAGGGTATCAACCAAAGACCAAAATCTGGAACTCCAATTGGACGCACTTACAAAAGCCGGGTGTGAAATCATTTTCCAGGAAAAAGCATCAGGCATTAAAGCAGATCGTCCGGAACTGGACAAGATGATGGCCCAGCTACGAAGGGGGGATGTAGTTTGTATTTATAAACTCGATCGTTTAGGCCGTTCACTAAAAAACCTGCTGAACCTGGTTGCCGATTTTGAAAAAAGAGAAGTTGGGCTTCGCAGCCTTACGGATTCTATTGACACGACCACACCCCAGGGCCGGCTGATACTAAATATCTTTGCATCCCTTGCCGAGTTCGAACGGGACTTGATCCGGGAAAGAACGAAAGCAGGTTTGGAAGCTGCCCGAGTCAGAGGCAGAAAGGGAGGAAGAAGAAGTGGGCTTTCTGCCGAAGCACAGAAAAAATCGATGCTGGCCGAAATGTATTACAAAGAAGAAAAATTGGGTGTGGACGAAATTGCAAAAACCATTGGCGTTTCAAAAATGACACTTTATAAGTATCTACGCTTACGTGGTGTCCCAATCAGTGCTTATCAAAGCAAAACTGGGAAGTTGTAAGCGCTGAGAATTGATTATAGCTGCATTCAGGTATGAATAAAACCGTTTGAGCAACCCGCGGGGAAAATTGTACGTTTGAGTAGTTTAGCCCATTATTGGTAAATAATAGCTTTTTAGCTTGAAGTCTTTACTGGTTTGTGAAACTCAGATCTAGCTGACTGCTGCATCTTGTAGCAACAAGCCTTACATAGTAATCCAGACAACCGGAATCATTCATATCTTAATTATTCGGTTTAGCAATTATTTAGAAATATTAAGGGGTAAGGAAAGGATGTTGTACCTAGTGCTTAGTTATTTTTGCGATCCTGACAAATAGCGTTCGCCCAACGCACGGACTTAATTTATAGTTATACAATGTTCAGTTTTGTGTGGAGAGGTTAATAACTTATAAAAATTTCGCGAAACTGCAATCTATATAAGGAAATTAACTTGATGAAATTTATATTTGAAATTTAACAAGAATAATTTAGATTTAGTCCTGTGAATCAAGACCTAATCAAATATCATTTCACCTTACTTTCATCATAAATAATTTATTTTATGCCTCATATAAGTATTGTAATAGGAATCTTGATATCGGTTTTTGCTACATTTTTTAGCAAGACACTTTCATATGGCTTGGTTAAAAATTCAATTTTGGGAATGACCAGTCCAACTAGTAGTGCTAGATTGATCATAAATATTTTTGCAATTATTGCCTTTACGTTGATGGCCGTTTCGGTATATCGAGATTATGACTTGATTATCAAGAACATTGACACAATAATTTTCGGTTGTTGGTTAATGGCAGCAATTATATTAGGCATGTTTGTTCAAGTTACTAACGGAAATTACAAGGCTGGGAACTCTCTCATGTTCGATATAACCGCAAGTCAACTTCTATATCCATTGTTTTTTTCAATCATCGTTTTCTATCCAACATGGTTAAGTTCGTTGAAAGCAAGTGATCCTATTTTTCCATTTTATCTTGCATTTTTGAACGGATACTATTGGAAGGATATTCTGTCCAACTCCAAATACAAAAACAGACGTCAAGACAATGACTGATTATAATCTATTTTTGAAAATAATGGGGGAATACTTGATATTAAAAAACTTCCTGACGGACCTTTGAAAGATCAATTACAAAACTTTCTCTATTTTTGTAATTTAAGTATTGGTGTAGAAAATGATTTTGAATTATTTCCAGAACTAATTCAAAATTATGTTTCTGGAAACAGAAGAACCCCGCATATATCTAAAGTATTTGTTTTAAATAACAACGATATCAACGCATTTGCTGGAATACGAGACGGCAAATCCATTATCGGTGTATTTTCCGGGTTTCCGTTATTGCTGAATAGTTTTTTTCTTTCCATTCTGGCAGACGAAACGATATTTAATAATATGGATGATGTTTATCATCTAAATCCGAAAGCATTCAATGTTAAAGAGTTAGTTGATGAAACGTCAAATAATTCTATTTACAATAGGGAATTTATTGAGAATAACTGGCAGGTCATCCGAAATTCAATACCCAGGGCTCATCCAAATAATCTTATTAACTGGACAAATTCTAAATTGATTATTAATAGAAATAGAGCAAATCTTGCCTTACAACTTGCTCAACAGGCAGCTTTTTCTTTACTTTCCATGAATTAGGTCATATTGTAATGGGGCATGCCGGATATTTACAAAATCGGGATTTGAATGCTTTTTAGAATTTGACCAGGAATCTAATCGCAGCTCAAATCAAATGCTTTCCTTCGGCTTTGAATACCAAGCAGACGATTATGCAATTGATCGAATGGTAGACACATTTTACGCAGACGTCCCAGAAGCTAGGCCATTTGGTGAACGTTTTTCCGCTATGACAAAAATGAGCCCTGTATCAAGATTTAGATTATGGATTACAACAATCGGATCGCTTTTTTTGCTTCTTGAGGCAGTCAGACTTGCAAAAAATAGAAATTTATTGGCGAAGGTTATGGCGTCCAAACAATCTCACCCATTTCCATCTAATAGATTCTACAATTTGATACATACTTCTATCCTATTTTCTGAAAAAAATTACCATTTTGACAGAACCATATTTGATGCAGCTGTTGAGAATTCAATTAAAGATCTCGAGATAATAGCTAAATTTTTAAATGTTGAACAACCTTCGATTAATGATGAACTTGCAATGGTTAGAGGTAAAAACACAGCAATGAAGGTACTAATGGAAATAGAATCTGATTTAATTAAATACCGACAGATAGTGATTTAGACAATTTAACACAGCTTAAAACATATTAAATATTAATTTTTCGTTTTTTAGGAAAAGAAAAAAATTAGTTGTCCATTCAGTATAAGCTGCTACCCTCATTGAATTGACCAATCAAAAAGCATTAATAAAGTATTTTTAATTGTTGCATCAGTTTGAATGTGGGGTTTAATTAAAGGAAAGGACAGCGGCGGCTAACCAGATTGCCGGCCCAGCGCAAAATCCGTCGTAGGTTTTTATAATAAAATAAGCTCAATATTATTCTGATTAACTGATTCTAAGCGCCATTATTGTGAATATTATGATAGCTGGACATTAAAAATTAATCTGTTTCCTTTCGTCATTTTGCATTAATACAATTCTTCATGATTGGCAGTCGCTTAGATTGGCTAATTGTTGCCTGGTATGAGTTAGGATTAAATATATTTGGCTTACTGGAAATAAAAAACATACAAGGAAGTCGTGACGGTTTCTCTCCTTTCTTTTAATTTAACCCTAAATAAAACGCATTACTTCACTCGCCGGCACAAGCAGTTTGGAAGCAAGGCGATTTACAGGCTGATCAAAAGGGACGACCATAATAAAATGTCTGCAGAGTATTAGTCCGCTTTGATTTGAAACCGAATGTAAATAGTTTGACCTGTGAATTTAATAAAATACTTATGCGATTATTAAGATGTATTTAGTTATATAGAGCTATTTATATAAAAAATTTGGCTCCAAAGCTAAACGCAAAGGGTTAAATTATTTAGGATAATAGTTTTAAGAAATGAATTCTACGCTTGAAACACACCTTAGAAGATAAGTAATAATGCTAATTAAATGTGCGTCCACACTCAAATTGATATTTTAAAAAGTAATATAGAAGGCATCATCAAAGTGATAATCTGCAACCATCATTAATTGTCAACCTATTTTAGCGCGTATGGTTTAATTGCTACTATTACGACTATAAGCAAACCATGTTTCAAGAGAAATATCTCCAAAAAAAGTTCCAGTAATTATTGACTTCCCTTTCTGTAAAACTACTATTATTATAAGTTGAAAATTGATTAAATATTTTTCGCTCTTTTAAGGCCTTGTTTAGGTTTCCTAACTCAAAATCATTTGGAAAGATCACTGCTTGTGGAACAATGGTTCTAATAAGATCTATTTTTTCTACTGCTTTGTCTATTCTACACAAAAAAAGCATTCTTACATTTTTAGTTTCACACATTCTTATTTCCCACTCTAAAGATGATGCCGGCTTTAAGTAGGTTACATCAATAATTGCTGCCCTTGATTTATTAAGCAAAATCTGAAAAGAATCTTGCCATTTAGAATCAATTGGCCATATATCCATTATAACAGTTGGGCCGTTAACAATAAATCTTGGAAATAACCATAATGGTGACCAAAGTTCCATTTTCATCCAAAGTAAATCTAACTTACCATTTATCTTTGATGTAAAAAGTAGAGAGTCAAACCGTATATCAAGACTTATAAAAAAGCCAAAAAAATATACAAAAGCTAGAACAATGAATAATTCATAATTTTTTACAAAATTTAAATTATAGCCTAATATTAATAAGTTGGTAATTAAGTTTATAAAAAAATGAAATAGCCTTCAATTTACTGTTTCCAACTGATGCATCTAACATCCATGTACTACCAATTAATACTAGTATTGCTGTTAAAATAACATCTAAAAGAGTTTCACAATCAAAATAAAGATATATGGACATACCAACTATACTAACTAACTGACATACGAGAGCCAATGGTGTGTACCTTTTAAATGCTAACAATTCCTTCTGAATATTTACTCCCTAGCCAAACAATTCGTCCATATCTGGAAACATTAGGAAGAAACAAGTCCGTAAGGATTACATCATTAGAACTATCATTAAATCTTCTTAAAATTATAATTATTGGTTGTAATCGGTTTAAAACAATACTAATGATGAATAATACTATTACCCAAAATAGGACTGCATTTATCACAATTGACTCTACATATCGAACAACGTATAGTGACAAAAGAACAGTTGCATTGACATACATACTAGTAATAATCCATCTATGATAAAAGTATTTCATTCTCCTTGAATTAAAATGCAATTAGAAATAGTGATATTTGGCTGTATATTTATGCTTCCCAAAAATATGCAACAATAAATGTGACAAATTTTCAATTCTTTTGTCGAAAAAATTGATTAAGACTTTTAATATATTATAAATTAATTTATTCAATAATTTAAAGGTTTCAGACCAACAATTTATCAAATGGTACGTTTTTATATTTAGAAGTTAGGGTGACCCGTCCTAGCATCGAATGATTGTGCGGGTACCATTGAATACCAATGACAACAGGAATAGCGTGAATTTTACTTTTTTACATATCTTGTTACAGCTTCAGAGATAAGCTTATCAACCTATATTGGTACACATAAGTCCTTCTTAAAATCTAGGCTAGAATGGATTATGCCTCTCAAAGAGGCACTTGTTGAATTCACTGGTGATCTCTTCCTAAGAATCCCGTATAGAAAAATCTTGATTCATCCATCCATTCCCTGAAGCTTAGTTTATGTCTTTAAACAATCAAAATGATGGGAAAACCAACCGCAGTCTTGCCAATTTCAATCTGCACGCCGCTGGGATTGATCGCACCGGCAACCCGGATTGGCTCCCGAAATCACTGGGTCGCCGTAGACTGTAGGCTTCCCTTTCTTAGTGCAGTGATTTGTTGGACTTTATGTAATTTAATTAAATTTCTTTTCCCGCTTTGAGTTCGCTTTCCAATATATTCCTCTTTTGATTTGGAGTCATCCTGTTCAGTGATCTATGCATGTGGTTATTGTTGTAATCGGAGTGCATCAAAAAGTGTGGGAGAGGTTCATACAGAAAATTCAATGCGGTTAATAAATAGCAAGTCCTACTATTTTTTTCGAGATTGGATATACAAAAACCCATAAGAGACATCTTGCCACCTGTTCCCAAGATCTCCACCTACGATTGCAGAGAACTTTTGTTGATTGCCGACTTGATCTACATCTATCTCTATGAACTGGTTGGGAGCTATTGGAAATTTGTTTATTAACTGGTCAGTTGCATCATAAAATCTAAAAAAAACTCGACATTGGGAAGGAGCCGCTTTTGCACTAATGTATGACTCCCATTCTGCCATTTTCTGATATAGTTCTAATTTAAATCCATGGAATTGAACATCTGCATTAGCGGGGCTCAATGGTGCACCAAATTCCATATAATTTGACCCATTTTTAGTTCGTCTGTTATATATGTCGATTCTTATGTTTGTTACGGGAGACCACACCGGTGGTCTTGCACCTCCTAATATCCCTGCTCTTTCACATGCGGAATAACAACTTTCACAACCATCACTACAAACACCATTACCAGTGGAGCACACATATTTCGTGCAAGTAGCCTTAACGATAGTCCCACTTGGTTCACATTTGCAATCTACGGTGTAGGTTCTGTCTTTTACACAGATGCAGTCATCAATTTGATTTACGGTTGCTACAATACGGCTTCCATCGATATTAACCTTGGACGACTGTAAACCTATACTGAGCACAATGAGGAATACAAACATATATAGTTGTTTCATAACTGCTAAGTTTTAGGATACAGGCGACCTTACGCCTACTTAAATGAAAGATATAAAAAAATTAATCACCTAAAAAACAACTTATTAAGTGGTAAATCTCTATTCATCAAAGGTGTGTGGCAATCGATTCTTTCATAACTTGAGAAGGATTTTAACCCTTGGCGGCCCCACATTCTCATGAAAGCAAAAAATGTAGTCCAGTCGGCAGCCGTTGACCCCAGAAGTGCAGCGGTTCGTCGCACGATTTATCTTTTGAAGGTACATATTCTGAATATTTCGCCGATGATCTACCGACGCTTTATTATTGACGGCAATACAAATATTACAGAGCTGCATCATCTGATACAGATAATGATGGGCTGGGAAAACCAGCATTTACACGTTTTTCATATTTGGGGAGTGAATTATGGAATTGCCTATGAAGGAGGTACCTACTATCGTGATGACCCCAGTGAGATTCTTATCGAAGATTTAGGTTTGAGGGCTCGAGATAAATTTTCCTATGTTTATGATTTTGGCGACTACTGGAAACACGAAATTCGTATTGAGAAGGTTGAGAATGCCAGGCCGGGGTATCGCCACCCGATTTGTACAGCCGGGCGAAGAGCTTGCCCTCCGGAAGATGTCGGTGGCCCGTATGCCTATCAGGATGCTTTGATCAGTCAGTTCAGCTGGATCCAGAAAACCTTATCAAACGTCTTCGATAGTATTGAGAACGGAGAAGTTCCGGACCTTGATCTGGATAGTGCCCCCTGGTGGTATCTCAAACACCACAGTGAAGTGTTCGACAAGAAAAAAATGAACCAGGCCTTGGGCAAACTGTATCAAAAAAGGGTGATGGTAAATTCTGGAGAACCCTGGGCGGTTACGATGCTTATTTTGATGTTTAAGGATAGCACTTTCTGTATCAATAAAATCTACTGTTTAATTTGAGTATAGTTTGTAATTTCGTGTGATGGATAAGGGAGTGATTTCTATAAGGGTATTAAAGGATGAACGGTTCGTCGTTGCTACAGGATGGACTTGCTACCTTTAAGCGGACACTGAGTTAAGGGAAACTTTTATAACTTAACACTTATGTCTGGAGAAAGAAGAGTATTTGACAAGGAGTTCAAACTAATGAGTGTTGAACTAAGCAACAGCCGCACAGACCTTAGTGCATTGGCAAAAGAATTAGATGTTCCGCCGGCAATGCTATACCGCTGGCGCAGAGAACTTTCTGCGAAACAAAATGGCAGCTTCCCTGGCAACGGAAAGGTGATTTTGAGCGAAACGGAACAGGAATTGGCCCGGCTAAGGAAAGAACTTCGTGACACACAACTTGAACGAGATATCTTAAAAAAGGCTGTCGGCATTTTCTCCAGGAGCGATGGCAAATATTCCGGTTCATAAAGGATTACCGGAAAATATTTCCCATTGAGAAAATGTGCATGGTTTTTAAGGTAAGCAGAAGCAGGTTTTATACTTGGTTGAGCAGTGAATTATCAAATGCAGCCATTGAAAACCAGGCTCTTACTGAAAAAATCAGGGTTATTCATAGTAAAAGTAAACAAACATACGGAAGCCCCAGGGTCACTCGGGAGTTGATTAAGCAGGATGTAAAAGTGTCTCGTCCGAGGGTTGCCAGACTGATGAAAAAAGCAAAAATAAGAAGCATTGTTAAGAAAAATTCCGCATCACAACGGATTCTGAGCATAAATATCCGGTTGTGGAAAATAAGCTTAACAGGCAATTCAAAGTGGATAAAATAGCCACTGCGTGGGTATCTGATATAACGTATATTAAGACGACACAAGGCTGGCTATATCTCACCATGATACTGGATTTAGCTGATAGGAAAATAGTAGGATGGGCACTTAGCTCAACCATGAAAGCCATTGATACTGTGATACCTGCATGGAAAATGGCTTGTAAAAATAGAAGTATTACAAGTGAATTAATTTTCCACTCGGATCGGGGAATTCAATATGCTTGCAATGAATTTAAAAGCTTGCTGGATAAAAACCCCCTTGTTATTAGAAGCATGAGTCGAAAGGGAAATTGCTGGGATAATGCGGTTGCAGAGAGCTTTTTTAAGACTTTAAAAGCAGAATGTGTTTACCAAAATACCTTTATCAATAAGCAGCAGGCGGCAGTAATTGTATTCGAGTATATTGAAACCTGGTATAATAAAAAAAGGATTCATTCTGCTCTAGGATATGTCTCACCGAAAGAATTTGAAGAACTTTTAAACAAACAGAAAATTGCGGCTTAACCATTTGTCCGCTTAACTATTGCAATTCCAGGACTAACAATAGCAGATAGAAGACATATGACTTGTAGCTCAGCCCCAAAGCCTGCGGGGTGTGGGAGTGTACACTGAACTGTGTCAGGATTTGATTTTGGAAGATTCAGCCGCCAAGGAAAAATTCACGGTCAGCCTGTAATCGATCACCAAATTTAATGTACAATTGTGACATCGTCAAGCCCCAATTATGAATTGACATGGTCCACTTTTTAGAAAGATCTCTGACAACAAGATATACCAATTTTAGCAGCGCCTGATCGGACGTAAAAGCCCCTTTTGTCTTCGTAATTTTTCTAATTTGACGGTGCATTCCTTCAATTGCATTGGTCGTATAAATAACCTTCCTTATTTCAGCAGTGTATTCAAAAAATGTAGACAGATTCACCCAATTATCCATCCAGGATTTTACTGCCAAAGGATATTTCTTTCCCCATTTGTCATCGAATTCAAGTAATTTTTCATAGGCTTGTTCCTGGTTAACTGCTTTGTAGATAGGTTTCAAATCAGCAACAACAGCTTTTTTGTCTTTTTCTGGGACATAACGCATACTAGTGCGGATCTGGTGGATTATACACAATTGAATTTTAGTTTTGGGAAATACTGATTCAATCGCCTGGGGAAAGCCTTTTAGACCATCTATGCAAGCGATAAGAATATCTTCAACACCGCGTTGTTTTAAATCTGTAAGAACAGATAGCCAAAATTTAGCGCCCTCGTTTTCAGATAGATAAATCCCAATTAAATCTTTTTTCCTTCACGGGTTATTCCCAGTATGTTATAAATTGCCCTTGACTCAACAGTGCCGTTATCGCGTACTTTATAATGCATGCAGTCCAGAAAAACGAAGGGGTAAACGGCTTCTAATGGCCTGTTACGCCATTCATTCATCAGCGGAATTATCTTATCAGTGATATGAGAAATTTCGGTAGCAGAAATTTCCATCGCATACATTTCCTTTACATATTCGGAAATATTGCGTGTACTCATGCCACGAGCATACATTGCAATCACCTTATCTTCAAGCTCTTCGCTGATAATCAATTGGCGCTTAGGCAGGATTTTAGGTTCAAAAGTACCCTGGCGGTCACGACTGCTTTCGATCTCTAAATGACCTGATTGAAGACTTCGGACAGTTTTCTTTGTTTTACCATTTTTGCGGTTGCTCTCACCCGCAGCTTTGCTTTCTTCCAGGTGGTTGTTCAGCTCACCTTCTAGCATCGATTCCAGAAGATGTTTTAAAATCGGGGCGAATACTCCATCGGTACCACCCATCTTTTTGCCGTCGTAGAGACCTTGCATTGCTTCTTCTTTGAAGCGTTCGAAATTGAAGGATTCGTTTGTCTTCATAGTGTCTATAAATTAAACTAATTTACTTATTTTTCCCCTTAAGCAAATTAAGAGGTGACACAGTTCAGTTTACAATCTCCGGGGTGTTTCAAAAATAGCTGAGAAGTTGAGCAGCTAAATATTCTTTTTATCTTTTAATATTTTGGATATAAGGTTTAGTAAGTTATTCTCTATTATTCTAAGGGAACTAAAATAAGAAATATCTAGTCTGTTGTTAACCATTTATAAGTTGGAACAGCAAACTTTTCTTCCCAGATATAGCCTGCAATTGGAGCTAGTACTGGTCCTGCAATTGGTAAACTTCCAACCAAAATTGTTAGAAGTAATGATGAACTAGTCTTAAATAGCATATCAGTATCTCCACCTGCTTGGTAATTTTTATAAATGAAAGATTCAAGCTTAATTTGATCAGTAATTGGTTTAGTTAAGCTGAAATATTTATCAATTCCATATAAATTAGCATTAATATTTATTCCTAACTCCACTCCAGACTTTATGATACCTGCTGTCGCACCATAAACTTGATATAAAGATTTAGTAAACCCTGAACTGTTAGTTTCTAAACTTTTAAGGTTTTCTGATAAAACTTTTGAATTCTTTTTTAGTTGATTTCTCGATGAGCCATTATCCAAAAATCTATCTTTACCTATACTTCCATGATAATCGCTAAACCTTGCCCCTGCTTGATCCCGTGAACCAGAGCGTAATTCGAGCTTAAATTCCATTCTTAATTCATGCATTTTGTTGATTATTTAGTTGATTCCAACGACATGCAACTCAATAAGTATATCTTCTGCATCTTCAATCTTATCTGAGGCACTAGGTAATTGCTCAATATTAATCTCAAAAAAAGTATCTTCAGAACAAATTGGGCTAGCATTATTAAAAATGACACCTCCACAAATCTCTACCTCTCTATTAGATTGAATATTTTCAACTCTTCCAATCAAACATACAGGTAATTTGCTTTGATCAATAAGTTTCCTGTTATTTTCAAAAATATAAATTCCTGTCTTTGGAAAATGTACAGATAGTGAAAAGGGAGATTTTGGAAATGTTATTGGCCCAACAACACTTGCAGAAATACTTCTAAACCTAACGCGTTCCAACTTAAAATCTGATGGAATTGTTTTAAATATAATCTTCTTACTCTTAATAGATGTTTGCCAATCTATATCGCTGGTACCATTTCTAAGGGAAATTATATGAATCTCGTGATGATCTCTAAGCTGTTCTGCAAGAACAAAATCAATAGCATCTCTTATCCACAAAGCTAGGGTAACTGGGCTGTTTATTTTATCAAATGAACCCTTCTCATTATAACCAAAGATCTCTTCAAGGCTTTTAACAGTAACTTTTAATCTAATAACTTGCAGATTTATAATTTTTATCAATACGTTCAGTAAATTCTTTCATTTGCGTCGAAATATCCGCTAATACTGTCGTCCGCATCTTTGCCAAAACATCATCTCTTCGATCTAAAAGTTTTTCAGATCTCTCCTTTTCATCTTGGCTAATGTCATTGTTCAGTTCACTAATTAACTTTTCTCTATCACGTGCATTGCTCTCGACTTCCTTTTCTGCCAACTTTTGTCCAAAGCCATCATCACCAGGATGTTGTTGTGTTAATTTACTAGCTGAGTCCACGGAATCTTGATAACGTATATCTGAAGTTTTAAAAAGTCAACCCGATGTTGAGTAATATCGTGATTCTTTCGAAATAATTGACTTAACTGCTTTCTATCCAACTTCAACTTTTCCGACTCATCATCCAAACTGATGTTTAGTTGATTAAATGCCATCTCTATCGATTTAAGCTCTTTATATTCAGAGAGACATTTATCAGCTAATTCAGCAGCTTGATTAAGAAGATGTTCTATTTGCCAATTATGAAATAAAAAACCCTCATCTTGGATTTCTTCTGGAGTTAAAAAGTCCTTCATATAACAATAAAAGTTATCGGTGTGATAAAATCATTTTCAAAATGAAAAATTAATCAGAATTAAAATTCCCTATTTTCAATAGTATATGTTAACTATAATTCGGAATTGAAACTTCCATATATTTTCAATCCTTCATATAAATTGAAAACTTGTAAATAAAAATCAAAATATTGCTGCAATCCAAATCATTAATTAAATAGGTAAATTAAGTTTAAAATAAAAAATATTTTTCACTTTAATATAATATCTAAATGAAAAATTTATTAAGCGGTTTAGAATATGTAAACCAGTAAATAATTTAAGAATAATTATTCAATTTCAAATTAAAGTTAAATTTAGCTCCCGGGCCATAGCCAAACATTGAGTGCAATGATTTAGGTTAACATTATTCCGTCCTGTTATTACCTTACAGTTCGTATAAGTTGCTGAAATTAATTGACAATTTATATTTACCTACCTAAGGTCTCCTTAAATATAAATAAGAGGCATCAACTTAGACATATATACGCAATATTCATCATAATGATTGTTATACAACAAAATATTATTTGGGTGATCCAGCTTAAAAACTGTAAGGTTATATCAGTGTAATACACTTACTTTTTTGCTGAATCTATTAATGGCTGGCATATATTGACTATTATAGTATTAGTAGAAAAGATTTCTAATGAATTTACAGAAGGACATGTAATTTCAAAGCCCTAACTATAGAAACTAATTAAAATATAAGTGCTATTCTGTCAGAAGATAAATAAATGATATTAAAATTTAACTTTTCGTATATTTCACTTCCATCGACTTCAAAAATGGATTTCAGAACAGAGTCGTCGTGGGTAAAGTAAAACGTGTATTTCTGATCTGTGCTACGATATTTATTTAGTAAAATTCGTACCATGCATTGTTTAGTCGGCAACCCGTGAATGTTTTTACCATCCACACTCATTACATAATTGGAGCACTTGATACAATCATATAATTCATCACTGCTGTTCCCTGCGCTACCGTGGTGTGAAACTTTTACAATATCACAAACCAATTGATTATCTGATGAGTAGCCCATCCTGTGAAGCTTATCCACCACAGTGGAAGGATGAGAATCTGCAAGCCATAAAATTGTTTTACCTTGGAGCTCAGTAAGTAAGGCAATACTACTACCATTCTCAATATTAAAATCCTCTTGAAAATTATGGAGATCAAAATCCTCAAATGCCTCAAAATAATCACGTGCTACCGGAGAACTTGCTGTACTTATCAATTCACGTTCATACTTTTCAAGCGGAACACTAATAATTTTGTATTTACTATATAAAGAATTCAATTTCGTCATATTTGGAGATAGAATAGTTATTTTCAAATCTTCTATTTCCAAAACGTCTAAATCGTTTGTAATTTCTTTTTCTGTTAACTTATCTAATGATTTAAGATATGATGTTAACAAATCTCCTTGATTGATACTTTTCGCCTCACTCACGGAATCCTCTACTAACAATCTTTCTAACTTTCTGGGTGCATTGAACATCCAATTATCGACAATATCAATTGCTTTCCCTGCTTTTATTGCATTAATAAATCTATAAATCCCTCCAATATGGTCATCATGAATATGAGAAATTATCCATAGGTCGATACTTTCTCCTCTATTTTTTATTGCTTTAATTTCATCTCCTAGCAAATTCCTAAAAGTACGGTCGTAGCCAGAGTCAATAAAGATGTGACGATTTTTTCCATCTTGATCTACATAGCTAATTCTTGCAGCATCACCGCATCCTGCTTTATAAAAATATGTATTCATCTACCACTCGTTTACCTCGAAATTTCCTACAATCTTTCCATCCTGTAAGTAATACACTCCACTTAGTGATTTTCTGTAATCAATTTTATCCTTATCCTTGCTGAAAAAGTTCTTTTCTCCTAAGAGAGTCCAAACAATTTCAAGATTCGTTGCTTTTAAAAATTCCATTAATGAATCCTTCTGAATTAAACAACCTGTCTTCCTGTCGCTAAAGGCAATTGTTTTACCAGAAGAATTCTTAAAATATCCGTCGACTTCCAAATAGGTCAAATCAAGGCCCTCGAATATTTTTTTGCACGGCATTGAATACAAGTGGTGAGCTCCAGAATAGTCACGGCTTAGCTCTCCTACGCCGGATTCAGTAGCTACCATAACGTTTAGATTTGAATTTCGCAATTTATGCCAAGCTGGCATAGCTTTTTGCGCCTGTTTACTTATTGGTGACCAGTAGTTTTCCCTTGCCAATAATTGTGTGTGAGAACGCTCTTCCGGCAACCAACCGCCAAAAAAGTCCTTTCCTGTTAGCCACTTTAATGTCTCAGAAAATTTATTCTTAGGAACAAGAAATGCTTGGAAAGAATACCATATCTCCTTTCGACCAATGCTATACCGATCAACTCCTACTGGTTTTGGTTCCTGCCAAGTATTTGAAAGATTAAGATAAAACCATTCTGTTAACATCTCGTCTTTTCGATTGATAGCTTTAACTGGATCAGGTAGATCATAAGAAGAGTTACCCCAATCCGAAGGTGACCGGTTCCAATATTCATATTTGTCCATATTCCACCAATGTGAAGTTTCTTTAACAATACCAAAATCATCTTGGCTATCGCTATTCTCTTCACTCTTTGTGGTAAAAGATGGATCGATGTCTCGCAACCTTAATTCCCAAGGACCAACATAAAACTTACCTTTGATATCTCTTGACCAACTTTCTCTAATTTTATAATTATCTGTGAGCAAGGATAACATTTGATGTAATGCTATCCATTGGTATTTTTTTCCAATTCTCTCCAATTTGTTTTCAAAGCGACCTTCATAATAGTGTCTTGATGAATCATACTGACCATGAATTTTAGAATCATATCCTAATTCAAACACTCGTTCGACAATCCAGGATTTAATGCCATCAGCATTTAAAATTAAATCTTCCCCTTGTTTTAATTCAAATTCCGTTCTCCAAAATGGCAGGATCTCTTTGTCAAAAAAAGGCGCTGTTCCTCAGTTAAGATGCTTCTTAATTTCTCTTCAAAATACTTGAAATAGTAATCCATTGATGCCCAGAATTCAGAAACTTGATTTGATTTGAATCCATCATAAACTCTCTTTCGTTCTTTATCTGGTTTCACATGATATTCAAAAAATTGCTTAACCTTAATAAGTAGCGATTTCCCCCCTCTTAGCAAACCGGATTTGAACCTTTCTAATTCAGCATTGAATGAAAATTTCAACGGAATAAAATTAGATAATTTGGAAGAAATGGTATATCTTGAAAAGTCTCCTTCAAGCACGGAATGCAGAATTTGATTAGATGTATCACTGTATGTTTGTCTATAATCAGGATCATTATGATTCTTTTCATATTTAAGTTCTACCTCATCACTTGTTGGAAATATAATTGGTAATTTACTCTGGTAGGGCGGACGAATCAGGATAACATTAACGTCCAGTTGCACTCCACGAAAAAGTGCATATTCAATAGTGTTGCGTGCGTAGTCTCTAAGCAAAATATGCTCTGGCGGATTTCCATCCTTAAATACCTTATCATATACAGACTGTGCAACTTGTGACAAATTCTCCATTGATGTACGCAACGCACAGCCATACACTACTGCATACAATCTTTCTTGTATGTAAAAATCATCATTATCACAAAATGTAGTTATTAGCTTAAGCAATGCATCTACCTGATGTTGAAGAAGATTTACAAGGGCCTTTGTGACCTGGTCCCGTAGTTCACGATTAGTGGAAGATAATAACCAGCAAAGCGTTTGACCACAAAGCCTTGCTGATTCTGAATCCGTGAGTTTCGAAATGCCATCCTGCCAAGCCCAGTCAATTAATCTTGTTATTGGTTGTGCGACTCCGTTGTCATCATATCCGCTATACCCACGCATGTGTGATTGAAAAAATCCGTCTCTTTCAGCCATTGTCACACGCGACAGAATGCGGAACAAACGATCGCTATTAAACGGGTGATTTTTAATGCCGGTTAGTTCAAAAAGGTAAAACAACCATTGGTCATGGTTCAAGTTAAATTTGCCTGACTTATTCAGCCATATGTTAAGTTTTTCATTATTAAAACTTTCTATACTCCTCCATTTAAAGCCCTCGATTAGCCAATAGTTTAATTGATTATCGTAATTACCGTCCAAGGTGTCAACCTCAGCAAAAACCCAGTCATAGGCCTCTACTATTTCAATATTGAATCGTTCCGGAAGCAAGACAGCGAAACATTCAAATATTCCTCTGTTTCGCCACTGCCATTCATCATGAGACTGTCTAATAAAACCGCACACTAAATTCTCTTAATTTTGTGTGCAATGGAAAAGAAAACGGCCAGCCGAAAACGTCGTAAATACGATGAAAATTACAAGCAGGAGATTTTAAAGATGATCAATTCTGGCCGCAGTGTGCCTGAAGTTGCTCGGACGATGGGATTAGGCGAGAACCTGGTGTACAGGTGGAAAGCTGAATCAAGAACCCAGGAAAATCCTGAGGAAAAGTCTGTAAACTCTGAATTAGATCAACTTCGCAAACAAATTCGGCAACTTGAGACAGAGAGGGATATTTTAAAAAAAGCGCTCGTTATTTTTGGCCGGGGGACATAACAAAATCCTACGAAGTAATCGAAGCATTGTCGTCTGAGTACCCAATTCGAGTGCTTTGTTCTGTTCTGAACATTGGCTTTGGGGTGTTTTATGCTTGGAAACGATCAGAAACATACGTGCTCAGAAATGCAAAAAAGGATTTAGCAGAGCAGGTAAAAGTGGTCTTTGATGAGCATCGCTGCCGTTACGGAGCCATAAGAATAAGTAAAGAATTGCAATCCAGAGGTCTGAAAATTGGACGACATCAAACACAGACGTTGATGAGAATACAAAATTTAAAGGCCATTCAGCCCAAGAGCTTTGTTCCAAAAACGACCGACTCAAACCATAATTTCGGACGCAATGCCAATTTATTACTTGATAGAGCACCGCCAATACAGCCCAACGAAGTATTTGTAGGCGATATTACTTATATCCCTTTGGCAGATGGATCCTTTCTTTATCTTGCTACCTGGCTAGATATGTTTAGCAGAGTGATTGTTGGCTGGGATTTGGATGCCAACATGCGTAGTTCCTTGGTTATAAATGCTTTGACGAAATCAATTGATAGACGAAATCTGAAAAGTGGATTAATTATACATACAGACGGAGGTGGACAGTATGCATCAGAAGATTTTAGAAAGTTGATAAAAAAGCATAAGTTCTGCCAAAGTATGACGAGAAAGAATAACCATTATGACAACGCAATGGGCGAAAGTCTGTTTAGTAGATTTAAAGCGGAATTGATACAAAAAGGAACGTTTCTCAATTTTGATGACGCATACACTGAGATTTTTGAGTACATCGAAATATACTACAACCGGAAACGGAGACATTCAGGTATCAATTATGAAATACCGACCGAATTCGAAGAGAAATTTCGAAGACAATCAAATAAATCACCCTAAATTTGAGTTAGACAAAAAATCTACACGGCTTCCTAACGCAAGGGGCAGATATTCAAATGTTTGTCCTTCGTTTCGAAGAAATTTTGAAACTCTTATACAATTAACCGTGCGGCAAAATTAGCACACCTCATCAAACAATTTGCCTAAAACGTTAGCTCTCTGGCATGCATGCTTCACTTCGTTAGTATTTCTATATGGTGCCAAAAGTTTTTCAGCCATAAAATAGTCGCCAAGCCTTTCATATGCGAAATAGATTACTTCTTCATTTTTATTTGTCTTGTAGTTTTCTATAATTTGCCTAATAAAAACTCCTTCTTCGATTAGATCAGATAATAAGTTGTCTAGCTTATTAAACCGTTGCTCAAAAGAGCTACCGCCTCTTCCAAAGGCAGGAATTTCCGAAATTCTTGTTTGTAAGAAGCATTGGAAAACTCCTCCAAAACTTTATCAAAAAGTGTAAGTCGAAGTTTGTATTCATCGCGCTTTTGTGAAAGTTTGATGGTTATGGCTTTCTTATATAATGAAAAAATTTCACTTATGCCGTGATAACCCTGTGGAAAGGACTTATTTTCGGACACTGCAATACCCTGACATATTAAGTTTAGAAACAGTGGATTGCTATACTCCGGTAGTAAGAGCGGAAAATTGGGTTGGCTTATTCCATAATACTTGCAAAAAGCTTGTAAAGCAAAATATTCATTACCTCGAAATCCCTCATGAGTTACCTTAACTATAGTAGGATCTTGGCGTATGTCAATCGGAATTATCTCATTCAAATATGTATTGCGAATACTGATGACAAGAGCAACATGCTTATATTGTTTTACATCAAAAATGAATCCAGCTAAGCTTTCCCGCCATAATTCTCTTCCTGGACCTTCATTGATCGCATCAATTGCAATGACAACGCGTTGCTTTATTTGTTGGCCTATTTGGTTTAACGTATCTAGAAATTCGCTAGAAGTGCAGGACAAGTCAAGAAGGGCTAGTATGTTCTCCCATATTGATTTTTCTCGTTTAAAATTTTGGCCAAGTAATAAAATGAACGGCTGCCCATGATCCCTTGTGCGATTTAAGGCGATATCTCCCAGAAGATGTGATTTACCGGCTCCAGCCTCACCAGTTAAAAGCAAAACCGGATTATTACTTAACTCTATATTTATTTCTCCAAGTTTAAAAATTAAAGTTTGATTGTTTTCACATATCTCTCGAAGCCAATGAATTTCATTCTGTAAGGGAGTTGAGTATTTATATGACTCAGTTTTACCACTGTCAGCTTTTAGAATATGTTCTTCCTCTGTGTAAAGCTCCGTTTGTCTTTCATGAGCTTTGTTATTAAAATCTGAAACTTGTTTGAAAAGACAGCTTGTTTCAATAGTTCCGGCAGGACTCCAATCTATATGATTAAACAGTATCCGTCCGACGAACCCACATTGTGTAGATTGGCTTTTTGACAGGTAGATCAACCTGTCTGATTTCTGTACTCAATCCAGTTATTTGGAAGCAACTGGTAGAGATCCTTTTGTTTGTGTGACTGGATTCTTTCGAAGACATCTTTGAGCCACTCCTGTTCATCAACACCATTCCTTTTGCATGTTGCCATAAAGGAATACATAGCTGCTGTCATTTCAGCTGCCTGGTGGGAACCAGCGAACAAAAATGATTTTCGTCCAATTGCAAGGGGCCTGATTACGTTCTCCGCAAGATTATTATCGATCTCAATTTGCCCATGCAATGCATACGCACTCAGTCCTTCCCAGCGGGGTAAGGTGTAGGCTATGGCTTGACCGAGAGGACTTTTGGGGATTACCAGCGGAAGCTGCTCTGTCATCCACTCCTTTAATTCCAAAAGAACCGGAACCGATTTTTTCTGCCTTAATTTGGTTCTCTCCTCCCAATCCACCCCTTCTTCTCGCATCTGCTTTTCGAGGACATAAAGTAGCTGCATGCGTTCGAGTACATAGGTAGCTTTCTGTTCGTCGTATTTAAGAGCGTCAACAAATTTACGGCGGGCATGGGCCATGCAGTAGACCAGCAGGATATCTGGATGGCTACCAAAGAGCTTTTCATAGACGGCGTACCCATCAACCTGAAGGATACCCGCATACCCTTCCAGCATCTGCCTGGGCCCACTTTGATCGCGGCCTTTCCGATAGTCAAACAGCGTCAGTTTGTCGCAAGGGGCATTATATATCCACATGAAGCCTTGATGGATCCCATTTTTGTGATCTCTATCAAGCACTTTGAGAGGTGTTTCGTCGGCTTGTAAATACTTTTGATTGAGAACGAGCAGTTTTAAAAGCTCCCATAAAGGAGCGAGATGCTGCCAGCCTTTCATGATCCAATCAGAGGCGGTGGAAGCTGGAACATTCACTCCCAATCTTCTGTATTTATCGATTTGACGGTGAAGTGGAAGACCAAATACATATTTATCAACAACCATTTGGGCAATGACCGCTTCGGAAGGAATGCCCTTATCGATCACACGGTCTGGAAGTGATGCGGTTATGATGCCCTCACCATTTGCACGGGCATATTTGTAACGGATGTAACGCTTCACAAAAAATTCAGCAGGAATAAGGTCCAATACCTCAGTGACCTCTTCTCCGATTATAATACAGCCGGTAACGTCTTCGGTAGGTTCAATGATGATGATCTCACGGCGCAGGTTCTCAGGAAGCAGCATTCTCCCCGTTCCTTTTTCACGCTTTTTGGCAGGAGTTTTTTCCTTTACAACGTCAGCGACTTGCTGTGAAAGTTCCTCTTGTTGCTGCTGGTCCGTTCCCAGTTCAAAGAGATCAATCTGGTTTGCATCCGTGTGGACACTGGCCAGTTTTTCATTCTTTTTGCCGAATATATACCGCTTGTATTTATCAAGCTCAAAGTTCAGAGCCTGGATCTGCTCATCCTTTTCCGATATTAATTCCAGCGACTTTTTATGTGCAGCAATTGCCTGCTGATAAAGTAATTTATAGTCCGTCGCCGTGTCTTCCATAACTCGAAGATACGGCTTAAAACAAGCCTATACAAGTTATTAAGGCACTTTTGGCGCTAATTTTCCTTCTTGTTTTGTGACCTGATTTGTCTGCTGATAACGTTTTCTGAGGCGGACGGAATCCAGCATTACACCCTGTAAAAGAAGTGTCAATTGATGGCTGGTGATGGCTATATTTTCTGACTGTGGCCATTCAAAAGTGCCCTGTTCTAGCTTTTTGATATACATCGCAAACCCGTCCCGATCCCACTGCAAGAGCCGGATTTGATTAAGTCGTTTACCTAAGAAAACGAAAATGTCTCCGCTCGCCGGATCAAAGCCCAATTCATTCCGGACCAGGCCAGCCAAACTGTATATAACATAGCGCATGTCTGTTGGGCTCCGGTATAGGAAGTACCGGCAACTATTAGATAAGGCTAACATGTTAAAGAATGAGCTTCCTGATAAATGATGCGTCCAAAGAATCGAATAGCTCTATCCGTACTCCGGATGGAAAAGTGATTGCTGCCAGCGCCTGTTGGTCTTGCGTAATTAATTCTGGTTGCGGAACTGATATCTGACTGAACCCACGGGGCGGTGACATGGTGGCCACATTCTTGTGGCGGAATTTCTTAACCCAGTAATTGAATTTATGGTATCCTATACCATTCTGATTGCAAAAAGCCTGTTTGCTTATCCCTTGCGTCTGCCACTGATCGTACAGCTCACGCATTCTTTCTGTCTCATTTTTCATGAAACAAGATTACGAACTATGCGAATCTGTTAAAATATGGGTATCACCGGACGGATACATTAAACCAGCTCAACACGTATTGCCGTAACGTATCGTATGTCTCAACTATTTCATTTACATATGAGCTACCACGGGCTCCAAATCTATCCGCTGTGAGATAAGTATCGACCACCTGGGTGATTTTCAACTTGAAATAGGAATCTTTTGCAAGATCATTAAATTGCCGCGCAATTGGAAGTTGGAAATTAAGATACTCGCTGAATCTAGGGCCTAGATTTCTAACTGCTTGACTGGCCGTTTTTTGAAAATAATCTAGCGTCAAACCATGACCACCAAAGGAATTTATTGGTAAGGTGGGCAAAAAGTTTTCCCTAAGTAAGTCATTGAAAGTAACAATATATTGTCCGTAAATTATTTTTCCTGCATCTAAAAACCTCGTAAATATTCCGAAAAGGTAAATATTATTTTCTTCAACCAAGAATATGCCACTTCCGGAATAACCATCCACTTCAAACCTGGCAGACTCCGCTGAGCTAAAGTCCTGCGTCAAAAGGAGTTGAAATCTATTATCTATGGCTAAATGCTGAGACCAAACTGGTTTTATCAATATGAGCTCCTTACCATTTGCTGCACTTGGAAACCCTTTGCAAGCAAAGTTGTTAATGCTATGTCTGTCTTGAACAACTTGTATTAATGGCAGTAATCCAGTAATTTCTTCAACAGTTGATCTATCAAAAATCAGAACAGCCACATCTTGTTGAATTATTGGAGATACTAAATTAAAGTTAAGCGTATGCTGAATCGCAACGTATCTTGCTTCTTGTGGGTTGTAGAAAAGCACCTCAACAAATTCTAAAGGCTTTGTAAACTGATCACTATCACTGTATAAGCAGTGAGCTGCCGTGAAAATATATACCTTTTCTTGGAAAGTGCTTTGACAGCAGATGACCCCACTTCCTATTGTCTGCCCTAAGTTTTGAATACGAACTGTCAATCGGGTCAAAAGTTGATCGTTTTTTAGGAGCATTATAAAGAGATTTATTTCGGTATTAAAAATAATTGGTACCAAAAAAGACTCTATTTGAAGCACTCCAAAAAGTTGCAAAATGAGCGAATTTCAGCAACAGACTAATACAAGCATGTCAATCAACAGTCGAAAGGAGATATGACAATAACAATAAGCCTGAAAATAGTAAAATTTTGTCTTTAATCCTTGAAGTAAAAATTTTGCACCGACGAAACAAATAAAATCGCATTCTAATATTCACTCGCAACTTTGATTTGCTAATATGCACAGGTGATTATATATTGTCACAAACTTATCCCTCCAACAAAATGCCCTATTTAACTACTAAGACCAAAACAAACCCTGGATTAAAACCAACAATTATTGGCATAGCAATAATGCTCGTTGTAATTGGATTTGTTTATTTATTAAACAAAGAGAAGTCCAACTCCAGTCCTGAATATTATAAAAGCTTGGTTACAGCAGAGAATCACGAAATTGATTCGCCAGAGAAATTTATCAAATCGGACGGCACTTACCGAAAAACGTTGTTTGCCAATAAGTATCGTATTCAAGGTTCGTTTATAAGCAGTGCTGTATCGGCAATTTATAAAGATGTAGTTTTTGAAGTGTACTTCTTCAGTAAGACAAAAACCCAGTTGGGAAGTAGTCGATTTACAGTTTATGAGATTTTGCCACCAGGATCACTTAAACATTTTGACGTTAGGGTAATAGCTCCAAAAGGTACTCAGGAGTTAAGCTGGAGCGTTGTGGATGCTGCGAAAAATTAATTTTTTTACCAATCAAATGCAGTTACTAATTACAATTAATATTTAAATTGTCACACATAGCACAACTTTATTTTAACCTGATTTGGCATAAGAATGGATTAAGAATTTTACAATAGCCTATCAAAAACTATATGCCATCTTATAATATAACCCTATTTTGGTGTGAATCCATTCTGCAATAAATCCTACCAAAACCAATTATCTAATTACAGAAGATTCCTTATAGCCGTAAAAACAAGAATAATTAAATCTTTAAACTTCATTAAAATTTAATCTTTCTCAATTATGATCATTACTAGATGGAGACTAACCTAAGTATAGTACTTACTTTTTAATACTCCTTGTTTTTTTATCTGGATGCAATTCTTTCTGAGAACAAAATATTAGCCTGTTCGCTCTATGAAAATTAATAATCCGTAAATTCAAAACTTGTCCAATAGTCACAAAATCCTTAATATCTTTTATATACATATACGAAATCTCACGAATTGGCAGTATAAATTGAAGATCGTCACTTTCTCCATTTATCAAAATAACCTTACTTCTTTCTATTACGTAAACTTGCAGTTTGACTATTTGGCCTATATAAAACTGATCGAAAAAGTAGTTCCAGAAAAGCTTTCTAAACAATTCAGTTTTTTCAATTACGATTCGGGACTCGGATACCTTTTGCCCAAGATCCGTTATTCTAAATTGTATAATGGAGTCAATTTTATAATTATGCTTGTAGTCTTTTTTAACTGTTACGGCTTCGTTACTTGCCGAAAAGCGAATTGTATAGTTCCCTTTATTATAAGTGGTAACAATTCCTAAAAAAGAATTTTTTAACACATTTGAATCTTCAAAAGAAAATTGTTTAAAATCTCTTAAAACGATATCCTTCAATACTCTGGAAAGAGCAGAATGAGTCTGGCAAATACTGGCGAGATACTCGAGCGTCCTGTTACGGAATTTTACTGGGAAGTGATCAAGAATAATTCTACGTGCTAAGGCAAAGCTTTGAGGTTCAATCTTTCCTATTAATAATTTAAATAATAATTGATAACTATATTTTCCCGCTAAGTTATATTGGAATACTAACTTATATGCTAGTTCCATTCTTTGAAATTTAGGATCGGCAATGAGTGCGTCTATCAGAGACTCAATGCCAATTCTATGAGCTAAGCCATAGTCTTCGATAACTTTTAATGCAAATTCTACCGACGATTTATTACCAATATTGGACTTGCTACCTTTAAGCGGACACTGAGTTAAGGGAAACTTTTATAACTTAACACTTATGTCTGGAGAAAGAAGAGTATTTGACAAGGAGTTCAAACTAATGAGTGTTGAACTAAGCAACAGCCGCACAGACCTTAGTGCATTGGCAAAAGAATTAGATGTTCCGCCGGCAATGCTATACCGCTGGCGCAGAGAACTTTCTGCGAAACAAAATGGCAGCTTCCCTGGCAACGGAAAGGTGATTTTGAGCGAAACGGAACAGGAATTGGCCCGGCTAAGGAAAGAACTTCGTGACACACAACTTGAACGAGATATCTTAAAAAAGGCTGTCGGCATTTTCTCCAGGAGCGATGGCAAATATTCCGGTTCATAAAGGATTACCGGAAAATATTTCCCATTGAGAAAATGTGCATGGTTTTTAAGGTAAGCAGAAGCAGGTTTTATACTTGGTTGAGCAGTGAATTATCAAATGCAGCCATTGAAAACCAGGCTCTTACTGAAAAAATCAGGGTTATTCATAGTAAAAGTAAACAAACATACGGAAGCCCCAGGGTCACTCGGGAGTTGATTAAGCAGGATGTAAAAGTGTCTCGTCCGAGGGTTGCCAGACTGATGAAAAAAGCAAAAATAAGAAGCATTGTTAAGAAAAAATTCCGCATCACAACGGATTCTGAGCATAAATATCCGGTTGTGGAAAATAAACTTAACAGGCAATTCAAAGTGGATAAAATAGCCACTGCGTGGGTATCTGATATAACGTATATTAAGACGACACAAGGCTGGCTATATCTCACCATGATACTGGATTTAGCTGATAGGAAAATAGTAGGATGGGCACTTAGCTCAACCATGAAAGCCATTGATACTGTGATACCTGCATGGAAAATGGCTTGTAAAAATAGAAGTATTACAAGTGAATTAATTTTCCACTCGGATCGGGGAATTCAATATGCTTGCAATGAATTTAAAAGCTTGCTGGATAAAAACCCCCTTGTTATTAGAAGCATGAGTCGAAAGGGAAATTGCTGGGATAATGCGGTTGCAGAGAGCTTTTTTAAGACTTTAAAAGCAGAATGTGTTTACCAAAATACCTTTATCAATAAGCAGCAGGCGGCAGTAATTGTATTCGAGTATATTGAAACCTGGTATAATAAAAAAAGGATTCATTCTGCTCTAGGATATGTCTCACCGAAAGAATTTGAAGAACTTTTAAACAAACAGAAAATTGCGGCTTAACCATTTGTCCGCTTAACTATTGCAATTCCAATATCTATATTCACAAGGCAAATTTTAACAGCTAAATCCTCAGACAAATATGAAGCATTTCCAAAGGTTAACGAAAGAGATTTTATTAGTGGATTTAAACTCTTTGATAAACAAATACTAATATATTCATCATCAAGATTTATTTTTAGTTTTGCAAATATGTTAAGCAATTGGCTAATCAATTGCTTATGACCATTGTTTTTAATATAATTAGGCAGATACTCTACGATGCTCTCTGAGACTTGAACACTCGTTAATGAAATAAGTCGCTCCGCAAATTTGAGTTGCTTATGTTTTAGAAATTCGTGGAAAATCACATTGGGGTCATCAATTTGGGACTTAAGTTGAAACAAACAAACAACCTTTGCAAATAATAGATTTTTATCGGTTTTCAATCTTCCAGCAATTTCTATGGCTTTCTGTAAAGAATAGTTCGAAAAGAAAATCTTTTGATCCAGCACCATATCTAAAGCCTTACCCAGTAACTCTACATTAGTTTGAGAAAGGACATTTAAAAATGATATAATTTGTAGTTCATTTCCATTCTTTATGTAATTTGCAACTACTTGGTTATGGCTATAACTATCTGATCCTACTGGAATTGATTGGAAAATTTTTGAAATTTCGTCAAATTGGTTCAACTCCGCCAATGCCAAAAGTCCATTTGCAGATGATTTTGCTTTCTCGAATTTAACTGCTTCCACCACAGCAATTCTTGTTAAATATTCATCGAGAAACGGATCATCGGTAAAAAATGTAGCCCTACATTCACATGCCAGTAAAACATCTTTATCAGCCAAATTTTTTAAAAATTCATTTCTATCAGGCTCATCTAGAAGACCAGTATACAGTCTAACGGTTTCCGCCCAATGCCTTTGCAAATAATATTCGCTTTTCATTTGATAACCGCTGATTCTCTAAACATTTCTTCTGATGCGTAATATTCCTGATATAATTCATGAATGAAACTGTACTTATTCTCATCATTAACTATAATGTTTAAGTCCATGGCATAATCAAGAAATTCGTAAGCATTTATCTTAAATCTTGAACCTTCAATCCTTCGTTCTATAATAGCCTCTAGCTCTTCCATTCTCCATCCAACGTTTGAGCCATTAATATTTCGGGTTTTATACCCCACAAAACAGAGCAATCTGTGAATAATTCTAAAATCTATGTCTGATGTAATTTTTTTGGTTTCACGGTCATATAAATTTTGAATAAATCGTTTTATAATTAGCGTCTTATTGGCTGGAATAATACCTTTATTGTTTAACACGACATTTATTAACATTTTAAGTAGCAGGGGAACTCTGACAATTTTACCCAGCCTAATATTTGCTGTTACTTCATTAAAAATTAAGGCACGCGTTGGCACATGACTACAATTCTTCAAGAGAAATTCTTTCACCTGCTCGTCCTCCATTCTTTGAAGCACAAACACTGGTGTTTCTTTGAACTCGTTGGCATAAGCGAGTGGTCGTGTAGTAACTATAATTGCCAACTTAGGATATTTTGCAATAAGTTTCTGTATTTCAATCCGAATACTTTTACGAATCTCGATAAATACCTCGTTAAGTCCGTCTAAAAAAAGGGTTATCTTGCCCTTTGTAAAATAGTCTAATAATCGTTCTTCCTCTATTCCAACCTTATGGGATGCAACTTCGATTATGGTCTCTGACTTGGAAAATAATTTCAATTCAAGGTATATCGGAATTCTGGTAATGTTATTAGAATTTGTAGATAACAGATCCTTCGCATCGTTGTAAGCCATATATTGCATAGTAGTGCTTTTACCCATTCCTGGCTCACCAAGCACAACCATCGTCTTTTCTTGAATATTTTTCCTAAGATCGTCTGTAAATCGTCAGCAAAAAGTGGACAATTTTAACTAAAAACTAAGAGAGTGTTTTCCCCCTGAGTTCTTAACTTTAATATTATGGGAAACACAAAAAAATCAACTCCGGAAAATTACATTAAAGACATTCGTCTTAAGACCAGACGTATCTTCACCGCAGAACAAAAGATTCTGATTGTGATGGAAGCCCTTCGGGCCGAATTACCCATCGCTGAATTGTGCCGAAAATACAGTATCAACGAATCTCAATTCTACAAATGGATCGGCCCGCCGAAGCGATAATGAATTTCTTGAAGCTGGCAAAAAGCGACTCCAGGGAGACGTAACAAGAGAGGCTACCACAGATGAAGTAGCTGAACTACGCAAAGAAAATACGCGGCTCAAGGAGATGGTCGCCGACCTGGTCCTGAGGTATGATATTGTAAAAAAAGTTTGAACATGCTGGACTAACCCATAAATATAAAAAGTTTATGAGATTATCTGCATCGGAGAAGTACGAAATCATCCAGACTGTGACCCGTTCAGAGCTAGGTGTAAAAAAGACGTTGCAAGAGTTTGGGATAGCCAGAAGCACGTTTTACAAATGGTACAACAGCTATCTTGATCAAGGATACGATGGGCTTTTGGATAAGGAAAAAGCTCCTGGAAGACAATGGAACAGTATACCCCAGCAGCAGAAGGACCTGGTTGTTGAAGTAGCACTTAACAAAGTGGACCTGTCAGCCCGTGAACTAGCCCATTACATCACCGATGAACAACAGATATTTATTTCTGAATCAAGCGTTTATCGTATATTGAAGCAGCGGGGACTGATCACTGCTCCAAGCCATATTTTGATCTCCGCATCAGATGAATTTAAAGACAAAACGTCTTTTGTACATCAAATGTGGCAAACCGATTTTACTTACTTCAAAATTGTGGGCTGGGGATATTATTATCTGAGTACAGTTCTGGACGATTATAGCAGATACATCATTCATTGGGAGCTGTGCAGCAGTATGAAGGCTGATGATGTGAAAAGAACCATTGATCAGGCAGTAAAGAAGGCCAGGATTAAAAGTAAAGCCAAGCCGAAACTGCTCTCTGATAACGGAGCTTGTTACATATCCGGCGAGCTGAGTGACTATCTGAAAAACACGGTTAAAATGCAGCAAGTTCATGGTCGCCCGGCTCATCCTCAGACGCAAGGCAAAATCGAGCGATACCACAGAACGATGAAATAATGTGGCCGCCATGGAATGGTCAAGCTCAACAATTTCTATCATCCGGATGAGCTGCGGGAGGCACTAAGTGAATTTGTCGATCGCTATAACAACCAGCGTTATCATGAGTCCCTGAATAATCTCACACCCGCAGATGTCTATTTTGGAAGAGGTGATGCGATCTTAAAAAGAAGAGAGGAAATTAAAAAACAAACTTTGAAACAAAGAAAAAATCAGTATTTAAATCAAAAATTAATAGTTTTATAAAGCGGAAAATACTCTCTAAGCATTTGTCCAAGTTGGTTTGAAGACATACAGTTATTCACAGTAAAAGTAAACAAACTTACGGAAGCCCTAGAATCACTCGCGAACTGATAAAATTGGATGTAAAAGTGTCCCGTCCAAGGGTTGCCAGGCTGATGAAGAAAGCTAAAATAAGAAGTATTGTTAAGAGAAAATTTCGTGTTACAACGGATTCTGAGCACAAATATCCAGTTGTTGAAAATAAGCTAAACAGAGAATTTAAGGTAGAAAAAATAGCCACCGCCTGGGTATCAGACATCACGTACATAAAGACGACCCAAGGCTGGTTATATCTCACTATTATATTGGATTTAGCTGACAGGAGAATAATTGGATGGTCATTAAGTTCAACTATGAAAGCTGTTGATACAGTGATACCTGCATGGAAAATGGCTCAGAAAAATCGGAGTATTACAACCAAATTAATTTTCCATTCTGACCGTGGCATTCAATATGCCTGCAACGAATTTAAAAGTTTATTGGACAGAAATCCTCTTGTTACCAGAAGTATGACGGGGGCGCCCGGCGACAGGAAAGGAAACTGCTGGGATAATGCAGTTGCAGAAAGCTTTTTTAAGACATTGAAAGTAGAATGTGTTTATCAAAACAAGTTTATAAATAAGCAGCAGGCCGCCATAGTTGTATTTGAGTATATTGAGATATGGTACAACAAAACCAGACAACATTCTGCCTTAGGATATGTGTCACCAAAAGAATTTGAAGAACTTTTAAATATGCAGAAAATTGCGGCTTAACTTTTTGTCCTCATTATTGTTGCAATTCCAATATTAAACTAACCCGTTGGGTGTAATTAAGTGATTTGAATTTTGATGTTATTTGTGCTTCTATTCAGCACATATTTATTTATATATTGAATCGAAGTTAAAGCAGTAATTTTTGCAAGAATTCTTGTTCTAAAACCATCAAAACTTTTGGCGTAATTTCTTTTGATCATAAACTGATCACATAATTGGGAAAAAAGCGTTTCAATTCTTTTTCTGGTTCTTCTAAAAACATATGCCTGCTTTTTGTATTTTTTCTGATTACTTCTCATTGGCGTTTCCGAGCGAATATTAACTGATTCAAACAAGTCTACTTGCTGTTGATTTGATATGTATCCACGATCACCAAGTAGCACTGCATCAGATAATTGCGATTTAACATCTTTTAAATATGCTATGTCATGAACATTGGCTTTGGTAATGTCAATTGAGCTAAAAACGCCCGACATTGTACATACGGCGTGCAGTTTATATCCATAGAACCAAGTATTTTGAGATGCGCAAAACCCCTTCTCAGGAGCAGTTTCAAAATTTTCTTTACAGATTTTAACTCTTCTATGTCTTGCTATTTTGCAAATTTCCAATGGCATTGAATCAATTATAAAGCAATCCTCAAATTCGATAAAATTATGGCTTAAACCCTTTCGTAATCGCTCAGTAAACTCCAATAATTTTCGGCGGCGTTTGTTAAATTGGCTTCTTTCCAAAAGATTTTCAATCGAATCCAAAGGAATCAATTGAAAAAGCAGATTTTCGCTATCGATTGACATATATTCAGCTGTCAAACTTAGTGCAACTACTTGCAAGTCAGTCATTTTTGGCTTCCTTCCTGCTTTGCGTTCAGTTAAAGTAATGTTCAAAGACTCAATAGTTTCAAGAATTCTATGATAATTTTTTACTATTTTTGACATGCATATTGGTGTTTGTTTGGCGACTTTAATGTACTGAAATCCAGTATATTAACCCAATATGCATTATTGTTTTTTATGTCTATTCTATTTCACCCAACGGGTTAAACTAATATCAATATACGGTCAAAGAGATAAGACCAGAACTGAGCATTTAGGTATGGTCTTAAAATATCTAAAGTTTCGCAGGTGGCAACCTTTGGATGAAATCTGGCTTTCGCCGTGGCTACTCAATAAGGGGATGGAACATGACAACGAACCTATATTGCTCAGGCAAGTTTGTTTGAAACTCGGACAGGAAAAATTTTAAGGCCGTCCATTGGGACATTGGAAAGGATTGTTGGTGGTCTGGATGAACAGTTGCATCAGGAAACGTACAGAAGGTTCAGTCCGCTTTTGACTGAAGATATGAAAACCAGGCTCACTCAAATAGTAGAACTGGATGGTATCCGCGGTATAACCTTACACCGGTGGCTTTGCCAGGTTCCCACCAGTAATACGCCTAGGGCAATTAACCAGACATTAGAAAAGATCAACTTTTTAAAATCATTAAACGTCCATGGATGGGACTTGTCCGTAATAAGTCTGAACTGTAGAAAAAGGCTTGCCCAAATAGCCAGGAATGTTTCTAATAAATATTTACAGAGACTGAACGCTACCCGCAGGTACCCGATTTTAATTTGCTTCCTGTATGAAAGCCTAATGGATACCAATGATAAAGTACTGGAAATGTTTGATGACTATTGGGAGCATATTGTCAATGGTTCGAAAAAAGAACTGGATGTGTACCAGCAGACCTTGTTCAAATCACAGAACGAGGCGATGAAAACCCTCTCCCAGGCTGTCAGTATCATTATCAATGATACCGTTACAGATGATGAGCTTCGGGCATTTATTTTTGAAATATATCCAAAGGAAATGCTCAGCGAGGCATTACTTATAACAAGCTCAGCCCTTCGCCCTGTCAGACAGACTTATTTGTTTTACCTTAATAACTATTATGCCCATTTAAAGCAATTTACGCCCAATCTTTTGAAAACCATCGATTTTCAAATTGCCCATTCCAAAGATGGGTTTAAGGCAGTACTTGAGATACTGATCGATATACAAACCGGCAAACGAAGAAAACTGCCTGATGATGCACCGGTCGATTTTATAACACCATCCTGGAATAAGCTGATTTTTGAAAATGATCAGCAGCAGCCTGAAATTTTCCCCCAACGTCAACCTTACGAATTATGCGCGCTTGCTAACTTACGGGACAGGCTCCGTTCAGGAGATGTATTTATTGATATCTCCCGTAAATACGCAGATTTCAATTCGTTTCTCCTTTCAGATGAACAATGGGAATTGCTACGACAGGATTTTTGCAGTCAAATGTCGATGCCTAATCTGGCCACTGAACGTATCGATCAGCGTTTACAAGAACTGGAATCGCTGTTAAAACCGCTGGATGAACTGCTTAACGCAGGTGGTGAGATACGGCTGGAAGAAGGCATACTGGTAGTGCCGGCGCTGCCTGTAGAAGATATCCCCCTTTCGGCGAAAGCACTCAGGGAGCAGATCAATCAACGGCTCCCCAAAGTCAACATCACAGATATGATTAAGGAAGTAGACTCATGGATAAATTTTTCAGAGCATCTTCACGGATTGGAAAGTGAACCGCGCAACCAGGAGCACCAGTCCCTTTTATATGCAGCTGTTTTTGCCGCGGGTTGCAATATCCCTTTGTCGGATTTGGCCAGGTCTTGTGAACTTGATTACCAATCGGTTTGGTGGACAAGCAATAACTATCTGTCAGAAGATAATCTTAAAAAGGCTAATGATACTCTTGTTAACTTTCATTATCAACAATGGTTGAGTGGTTATTGGGGAGGTGGGACACTTTCATCCTCAGACGGTCAGCGCTTCCCGACAAGTGGGAAAATCCGGAATGCGAAGGCACTCCCCAATTACTTTGGATATGGTAAAGGGATCACCTTTTATACACATACTTCTGATCAGTATAGCCAGTATGGCAGCCGGAGTATTTCGTCAACTGAAAGGGATGCCACCTATGTATTGGATGAAATAATTGGTAACGAAACCGATTTGCCCATTCTCGAACACACCACGGATACGGCAGGATATTCAGATTTGATCTTTGCACTATTTGATTTATTGGGAATGGATTTTTGTCCAAGGATCCGGGACATAAAAGATCAGCGGTTGTGTAAAATAAAAGATAAGGAGTGGGAATACCCTGCCTTGAAATTTACGGGACGTGTTAATCCGGAATATTTAAAACAGCATTTTGATGAACTTTTGAAAGTGGCGGCCTCTATTAAGTCGGGACGAGTGACTGCTTCATTATTGATTTCAAAACTCCAGTCTTACCCACGTCAAAATAACCTGATGTATGTTTTACACGCTTATGGCCAGCTGATAAAAACCAACTTTATCCTTAAATACCTGCTCAGTATGCCGTTAAGAAGAAAAATAAATACACAACTCATCAAAGGGGAACAGCTTCATAACCTACGGCTTTATCTTTGGTTTGGTAGTGATGGTATTATACGCAAAAAACAGGAAGAGCAACAACAAAAAGTGGTCAGAAGCCTGAACCTGATGACCAATATTATCCTGGTCTGGAATACAGTTTATCAACAGGAAATCATCAAACAACTACACCAGAAAGGATTAGTAGTCGATGAAAATGACTTTGAATTTATCTCTCCGGCACCCTTTGAGCATATTAACCGGCTGGGGAAATACTCCTTTAATACAAATCTGGATCTTGGTGATAATGGTTTACGGCCATTAAGAAAGCCAAAACTAAATAATTAGTTCACTAACGCCGTTTTTCGCCCATTTGTAAGAAAAACCTCGTTTTTAGCTCAATTGACATTACCAAAGCCAATGTTCATGACATAGCATATTTAAAAGATGTTAAATCGCAATTATCTGATGCAGTGCTACTTGGTGATCGTGGATACATATCAAATCAACAGCAATTAGACTTGTTTGAATCAGTTAATATTCGCTTGGAAACGCCAATGAGAAGTAATCAGAAAAAATACAAAAAGCAGGCATATGTTTTTAGAAGAACCAGAAAAAGAATTGAAACGCTTTTTTCCCAATTATGTGATCAGTTTATGATCAGAAGAAATTACGCCAAAAGTTTTGATGGTTTTAGAACAAGAATTCTTGCAAAAATTACTGCTTTAACTTCGATTCAATATATAAATAAATATGTGCTGAATAGAAGCACAAATAACATCAAAATTCAAATCACTTAATTACACCCAACGGGTTAGTCTTAAATCTATTTCTGCCATCCAGTACCCTCTTTTCACCGCTTCACGTAAAGCAGAAAGGCTGTTTTCAGCTGATGTACTATCGACAACTCCGCCGCGGTGTGCAATCAGTTTATAATCAGCATCAAGCTTCTTGTCCGTTTGCTGACATAATGCATCTGTCATAGCCATCGACAGCATCCAACCGGCAAATAATGTTATCTGAAATTTCATGTTTATTTTGTTTACTTTTCTGCTGTTTTAATGGCAAATAATGCTATAAAGCGTATTGCCAATTGCAAAACTACCATACAATTTAATCCGTTATAAGGTCTGATATTGGTTCTTAACAATTAAATCATATCTGCCGCAAATAAAGTAAGACATACAGCATAGGATATACTGATCTGTAACGCTATCTATAAACGTTAAAATCCGAAACACAGAATTGGTGCTTCGGATTTTAATATAAGATCAAACAAAACGAGTTCTATCTTACGGCCGGACTATTTTCATAGTATAGCTTCTCACTTGTCCCAATGATTTTGACTCTGAGGAAATTACCTGATAAATACCTGATGGCAAACGGCTCATATCCAGATTAAATCTGCCATTCCTGTTTTTCACATTTTTTTCCGTTAGCACCTGCTGGCCTGCTACGTTTATGATGCTCACATCTATCATTTTAATTTCCGCGTCAGGCAACTCCACTGTTAATAGCGATTGTACGGGATTCGGATAAAATTTCAGGTCTCCGGTATTTGATGCATCGATAGCCAAAATACGGCTGTGAGCAAAGCCGCCGTCCAGATCAACCTGTTTCAGCCTGTAATAATTGATTCCTTTCTTATAACCGGTATCAACAAATTTATAATCATTCTTTACCGCCGAATTACCAATGCCGTCTATACTGCCTGTCTGTACGAAATCCCGGCCATTCATACTTCTTTCAACAGCAAAATAGTTGTTGTTCACTTCTGCCGCAGTTGTCCAGTTCAGCATATTTCCTTCAGCCGTATGTTTGCCTTCAAAACTGATGAGATCAACCGGAAGAGCAGGTTGCCCTGTGTCATCGGTTGGTGGAGAATCTGACAGACCAAAACCCGAAAAGCCGGAATGAAATGTAGAAGTAAAAGCGTAGTCGGAACCAACAGCAGTACTTACCACAGCCGCTGCTACCGAGGTTCCCACTTCATTATCTGGTCCGATACCGCCCGGACTTTTACCCATTGATTTAACATCAGAACCATTAAAACCAGGTAATTCCGAAGCTTTGTAATAGAGCGTAATCTCATATTCACCGGCAGGATTGTTATTGGCCGGGTTTACCATAAATGTCTTTTTGGTGATATGATAAGTGCTTATCCAGTCTGTTTCATCTATCCCTGCCCTGTCAATAGAAACGGATGTGCATCCATAATCATGATTGGTCAGGTTTTTAATTTTTGCGATCAGGTTCCTGGAATCGGGATCGTAGAAAAACGCAGTTGCATTCGGCCCCAGGTACTGTTCATCCGGCATTGCAGTTACAGCACTTTCAATCCCGGAAGAAAAGCTCCCTGTGACTTTTACATTGTCAATAGACCACGAATAATCAGAAATAGCTGTATATCTGAAACGTATTTTCATTGCCGCATTTGCATAAGTAACAGGAATTGAAATATTTCTTATTGCTGGCGCACTCCATGATCCGGAAGTACCCGAAGCCTCATTTTGAGTCAGCAAATTGCGCCAATTACTTCCATCCCAAACATCAACCCTACCAACCTCCTGTGATCCATATGGGTACATATTAAAAAACTCAATAAAAGAAAGATTAATGGAGGACATACCTATCGAGTTGAAAGGAGCAGATTCAGCTATTTCATCATATCCGTCAGGATATCCAAACCTGCTGTTGATATGTAAAAACGGGCGACCGCCGGATTTGTCCAGTGTCACCTCGTCAAATTCAACTACTTCCCAGGTTCCTGTACCTGGTTCATTATCAATGATTGTCCAGCCAGACTCCGATGGAAAACCTTTATTAAAATCCGCCGTCAGGAGTACTTTCGTCAATGTACCCGGAAGTATGTCATTATCCTTAATTATAATGGTATGTTTCTGATTTGAATTATCCGCGTAAGCATTTCCTCCAGCGAGGGTATATGTGAGAAAAACAGTTTCATCTTCTTCCGCATAAGCATCATTGTAGATTCTAAGAGTTAAATCCTGCGATAACTTACCTTCCTTTAAAATAAACGTAGAAGGTGTAATAGTGTAATCAGCTGTATTCCCCTGACTTGCTGTTCCGGCAGGGGCATTCAGCGTAACAGTTACCGGGCCTGACGGTGCCTTGTTAATCCTTACTTTAATTATTCTTTCTACATATTTCAAGCATTCACCAGGTGCTTGGCCCGGAATTATTGCCTCGGCTTCATTGACAATTGTGCTGCTATTAACAAATTGTACGGATGGTGTTGAACATGAATAAACCCTTACATCATCAATATACCAGCCTTCCACTCCATCGCATCCATCTGTACCCAAATCCCATCGAAATTCAATAGACTGCCCTTGGGTCAATCCCAATGAAGTCAGATTAATACGGCTTTGCCCCCAGCTTCCTGTTACTGACCCCGGGTCATGGCCCGAAAATCCCGGTTGCCCCTGTAACGGGTTATCGCTGTTTTCATTTGTTGTGCTCAACGTTGCGTTATAACCATTGACCGTGAATGCTGATAGAGGCACCAACTTCCATTCTCCTGAATTGATTCTATACCGTACATTGCCCCCATCATATCCCCATTCAGTTGCTATAAATTGATCAAAAGCCAGGTGAAATGGTCCTGACGAGCCAGTTGGAATTGTAATGACCGGACTCGTGATAGATATGAGCCCAATCTGAAATATCGTCTCACAATCGCCGGTTGGAGGAGTAACGCCATACATTACTTTACCCTGCCTGCTGCCAGGTGCTGTATCATCCTGCACCCAGTTACGGGGTGTCCATGATTGTGCAATCCCGGAATTGGAAAAGGTCCAATCATCAATTCCGGATTCAAAATCCTCATAAAAAAATGCATTCTCAGGCAAGCCACCGCTGCAGATAGCAGCTACCGGCTTAAGTATAGGCTCATAACCGCAGGTGTTTTCCGTTCTCATTTCCACTGCTGCAATGACCCTTGCCAGCTGCTCCGCATCCGCAGATGTGATCACCTCCTCCGACAAGCCTTGTGGCGTTTCTGACGTTGAAAGTTTGGGTAGATTAATACCTGTCAGATCTGTTAATGAAGCCTCCAGAATATCTGCCTGCGCCGCAAAGTCCGTTGTACTGCTCATGTAATTAACCTGCGCATGCCAGAAAATATGAGCTGCTTTCGTCAGACCGATTCCGGTAATTGTTTGCCCATTGTAAGTACCTCCGTCGACCAGCAAGGCATAAGCATGATTCAGGACTCCTGAATTAATGTGTACAAGTCCCAGATCTGTTTCATCTACACATGCATACAGGGGATCAGTTATCTTGCCCGGGCTATCTTTGCAGTTGGGATTCCACATATCCCTTAAAACACCATCGAAAGCAGTTCTTTTTTCTCCTATTTCCCAGCGTTCCGAACTTTCACATCCGGTTCTTGCTGCACTGCTTTCGCCTGTATCCATGTACCCGTTAATCTGATCCACAGTCTCTCCCCATATATCAGAGTATGCTTCATTTATCGCACCCGGCTCCCATCCATAAATGAGCCCGCTTGTATATTCAGTATAAGCATGTGCCCATTCATGAGCAACCACGTCATCTGATGCAGTTCCAGGGCAAAAATTAGCTGTAACACCATTCCAGCTTGAGCTTGGACAACCTATCTCATAGTTGTTATTAATGGTGACCATTTGTGCATCCTGATTATCAAAGGAAACGTAGCCAAATGTATTTTTCATTAAATTATAAATATGCCCCGAAGTCCTTACTTCCGACTCCTGCCACTGATCCAAGGTTCCTGGTAAAGCATCTCCTTCTTCCCATATTTTATTTTCCGGAGCCAATGTGCCTTCATACAAAACCCGGTCTATGGCATGTATTCCGTTAAACTGTTCTACCAAAGCTTTTGTATGTGCATTTATGTAAAGAAACTCCCGTACATCCTTATCATTTCGCACCTCCACCTCATACACCAGAAGTTTCCCTCCCTGATACCCCTGTGCCAGGCCCTTCTGAAATACATAAAGATTTATCTTGTTTACTTTTAATGGAGCTTTAAAATTGCCCAATTTCTGGCCCGTTACTATTTTAAGCGCTGTTTCAGCTCCATCACCTTTTGATACAGCGGGAACAGTATTGAGCTTTGTAACCGGTAATACATTCCCGTTTATCGCAGCAAGATCCATATTTTTGTTAAAATGAAATTTCAGGATTCCGTCGTAAACGGGAACGCCCTGGTAAAATTGCTGCATCACAACATGCGTAAGACCATAAATATTCTTTTTAACCTCCTTAACAGTATAATTATCTTTATCAGAATTTATGGCGGTGAGACGCGGGTTTTGCCTGATAAAGGAAAGTGCTTTTGCCTCTGGTGTTGCTCCGGATAATTTAAATGGCCTGGTTGCCGGAAATCTTAAAAAACCAAGTGAACCGGTTGCCTTGTCAATCGTGGGAACTGCACCTGTTTGCGCAGCAAAGGCATCAATTTCATCTTTTAAAGTTTTTTGCGCAAATGTGTTTACAGCATAAAACAAAAGGAAAAGTGGGAACAGTATATTTTTCATAACCGTACAAGTAAGGTTTTGGAATAAGTTTCTGGTAAAAGAAAGTCAGATTATAATTTGAGTGCTGAGAATGTATAATTCCGCTTTTCTCCCGACAAAATCACCTGATAGATACCAGGAGATAAACCGCCGAGATCCAGATTGAAACTGCCATACTGTCTTTTCAGGTTCCGCTTTGTCAGGACCTGTTTTCCTGATAAGCTGATAACCTGCACATTCACAGATTTGATACCTTCATCCGGCACTTCCATTTTTACCAATGACTGTACCGGATTGGGATAAAGTTTAAGATTGCTGCTTTGCCCGTCATCAGCTTTACTTTGTGTTACCGGAAGCATGCGGGACGCCGGACCTGATGCAGGAAGATCCGAAAGCCCAAAGCCTGAAAACCCAGAGTCAAAAGTAGCGGTATATGCATAATCAGAACCGAAGACATTACTCCCCACAACCGGTGCTAATGAACTTGTCGACGCGTCGCCTGCCTTGATACTTCCCTCACTTTTACCCATTGATTTAATGTCCGTACCATTAAAATTGGGGAGTTCCGACGCTTTATAATACAGTGTAATCTCATATTGGCCGGCGGGGTTATTGTTTGCCGGAATAACCTTGAATGTCTTTTTGGTAATATGATAAGAGCCTATCCAATCCGTTTCATCTACACCGGCACGATCAATTGCCACGGTAGTACATCCATAATCATGATCGCCCAGATTTTTAATTTTTGCTATCAGATCCCTGGAACCCGGGTCATAAAAATATACGGTTGCATTTGGCCCAAGATATTGTGCATCGGGCGTGGAAGTTAATGCAGTTTCAATCTGTGCAGAGATATCACCTGTAACTTTCACATTGTCAATCGACCACGAGTAATCATTGTCTGCAATATACCTGAAACGGACTTTCATTGCATGATTGGCATATTCCTGCGGAATGGAAATATATCTCATGCGGGGAATATCCTTAGGGCCTGACGATGCATTCTGCACCAGCAGGCTGTGCCATTCGCTTCCATCCCATACATCCACCAATCCCTGTTGTCCCGATCGTTGAAACTCCTGGATGAAGGATAGCACGATGTTAGTGCGGCCCACTGTACTGAAAGGAGCGGATTCTACAATTGCATCCACAGGCAAAATCGAGAAATCCGGATCCTGATTCTCCGACGAAGCCATCAGCAAAGGAGGTCCTGATGGGTCCAGAGGACGAGATAAATTAGTAATCAAATTCCAGTCGTATAAGGCTCTTTCGCGTCCGGGAATTTGCCAACCCGGCGGCAGCCCGTTATTGAAATCGGCAAAAAGTAATTGCTTGTTTGCATCATCAGGAACAAAATCATCATCCATTATGGTGAGTACATGTCGCTGATTATAGGTTTCAGGCACAGCTATACTATTGCTTTCCAATGAATAAGCCAGTAGAATGGTTTCATTTTCCTCCACCAATGCATCATCATAAACCCGTACTATGATATCCTGAGATATTTTCTCTCCTTCAAAAACAAACGAACCGGGCGAGATTGTGTAATCGGCTTTGTTCCCCAACGTGGCTGATCCTGCGGGTGTTTTTAAAGTAACCCTCACAGGTGCAGGAGGAGCCTTGTTAATTCTGATGGTAATTCTTTTTTCTGTATAATTTAAACACTGATCCGGCGCATTACTCATTTGATCAGCATCGCCTTCCCGAACAATGGAAGCATCGGCAACAAACTGCACTGAGGGTATGCTGCAAGTATAAACCCTGATATTGTCAATATACCAGCCTTCCAGTCCTTCGTAGATCTTTGTACCAAGATCCCATCGGAACCGGATAGTCTGTCCTGCTTTCAAACCCAATAAACTCAGGTTGATCCGGCTTTGCTCCCAGCTGGCGACCTCATAAAAAGAACCCGAAAAAGCACGCTCTCCATTTAACGGATTAGGACTAAACTCATCATCGTAACCAATCAAACGCCGGTTATAGGGATTTTCGGTAAATGCCGAATCTGGTATTAAAATCCACGCTCCATCATTGATACTGCATTTGATATTTCCGCCATTTCTGTAACCAAGTGTTACATAGTGATCAAACGCAAGATTGTATGGCCCGGCCGATCCGGTGGGTATAGTAATGGCCGGACTCGTCATGGAAATCAATCCTGATCCTACATTTCTATCTGTACCATAAGCTACCTTATCAGTTTTGGCTCCTGGTGTTTTTGAAGCAATTTCCCAGTTATGAGCTGTCCAGTTCTCTTCCTCTCCACTGTTGGCTAAGCTCCAGCCATTCAGGCCGGACTCAAAATCTTCATAAAAAAAGGCATTTTCTGCTGACCCTCCGGCACACAAAGGTGTAGAAACCGGATGAAGTGTTTGAAGTGTAAAGCAGCCATTATCAGTTCCCATTTCCACAGCAGCAATAACTTTGGATAATTGTTCTGCATCTGCGGTAGTAATTACCTGTCCGGAAAGTACAGGTGCAGAAGCATAAGTATAAAGCCGTGGCAGGTTAATTCCGATCAGGTCGTTCACTGACAGTTCCAGGATATCGGCCATGGCAACAAAACCTGTTGTCCGTGTCATGTAACTTGACTGTGCGCGCCAAAAGATATGAGCAGCCTTAGTCAGGCCAATCCCGGTTATGATCTGTCCATTATAAGTACCTCCGTCTACAAGTAAAGCATAAGCATGGTTGAGGATACCCATGTTCGGAAAATTATAGTAATAATCCTCATTATTGCAGGTGTATTGAGGATCAGAAACCTTGCCTGGATAGTGTTTGCAGGTAGGATCCCACATATCCCTGAGTATAGGATCGGCACGTCCTGTTATTTTTTCTCCGATCAGCCACCTCGTTGAGCTTGCACATCCGGTTCTTACTGCATTATTTTCATCCGAATCCAGGTAACCGTTCATCAGGTCCACAGTTTCTCCCCAGATGTCAGAATAGGCTTCGTTCAATGCGCCTGCTTCCCCGGCATTAACAAGCCCGCTGGTACTTTGGGTGTAGGCATGGGCCCATTCATGTGCTATTACATCATCAGTAGCCGTTGATGAAAATGAACTGACATAGGTGCCATTCCACCTGGGACTAAGACCCTCCAGGTCAGGCTCTGAATATATGTCGTCATTGACAATGATCATGGCCGAATCCTTGTTGTTAAAAGAGACGTAGCCAAATGCATTCTTCATGAGATTATATATGTGCCCCGTAACTTTTATCTGTTTTTCATGCCATGGCTGGAGTGTGCCGGGAAGAGAATCTCCCTCTTCATATATCTTTTGTCCATTGATATACTCTTCTTCATATAATCTGCGATGGAGATAACTGATCCCGTCAAACTGCTCAACAACCGCTTTGGAATGTGCATCTATAAACACAAACTCGCGTACATTTCTGTCATTACTTACCTCCACCTCGTAAACCAGGTGTTTGGGTCCCCTGTATCCTTGTACCAACCCTTTCTGGAAAACATACAGCGTGTTGCTCTTTATTTTTAATGGTACTTTTAGCTTTCCGGTTTTTTGTGCTGTTACAATTCTTATTGCTTCCCCGGCAGCATCAGCTCTGGAAACGGATGCAACCGTGTTGAGCTCACCTACGGCGACAACGTTGCCGTTCATAGAGGTAATGTCATTACTTTTATTGAAGTGAAATTTTACTACCCCGTCATAAATCGGGACCCCCTGAAAGTACTGCTCCAATATGACATGATCCAGTCCATAATTGTCCTTTTTACTTTCCTTTAAAACAAAATCGGATTTACCTGGCTTTATGCCAAACAGATCCTTGTTTTGCTGTAAAAATGAGAGTGCTTTTTCCTGGGGTCCCGCACCACTGATCTTCATAGCTTTGCCGGCTGGGAATTTTAACATACTTACCGAACCTGTTGCCTTACCGATCCCGGGGATAGCTCCTGTCCTTGAAGTAAAGAGTTCAATTTGATTTTTCAGCGGCTCTTGTGCAAACAAGATTCCTGCCCAAACAAAAAAAATGAAGTTGAGTAAAATACATTTCATGATGGTACATTTAGATTGATGAGTTTAGTTGAGTTGATGGTAACTGCCGAAAGCCAGGATGAAGTGCCAATAGGTAACAGTATTCGATATGCCTGAGAAACTTTGTAGTTATAAAATTAAGATAATAGCCCAATTTTTACTTAATAAAATCCAATAACTTATTAAGCGGTAAAATTCATCAGAAATGGGTTAACTACCTCTAAATCAAATAGAATTAACTAACTTTAATCTCTTATTATCTTAACACGCTAACCAGAAATGTGTAGAATGATATCTGGAGTAACGGAAGGGATAAACGTATCTGGCAGTACATTATAATGATAAAGCTGATTACCTGTGATACCGGTAATCAGCTCGAAGAAGAATATCAATTTAATAGTTTAACCCGTTGGGTGAAATTATGTGATTTGAATTTTGATATTGTTTATATTCCTTTTGAATACAAATTTATTAAGCTATTGAATCAAAGTTAGAGCAGTTATTTTTGCAAGAATTCTTGTCCTAAATCCATCAAAACTTTTCGCATAATTTCTCCTAATCATGAATTGATCACATAGTTGTGAGAAAAGCGTTTCTATTCTTTTTCTGGTTCTTCTAAAAACATGCGCTTGCTTTTTATATTTTTTCTGATTGCTTCTCATCGGAGTTTCCAGTCGGATATTAACAGTATGGAATAGGTCTAATTGTTGTTCATTAGATATGTATCCTTTGTCTCCAAGTAGAACAGCATTAGAGAGTTGTGTTTTAACATCTTTTAGATAAGCAATATCATGGACATTTGCTTTACTAATGTCCATGGAATGAAAAACACCGGACATCGTACAAACTCCATGCAGTTTGTAACCATAAAACCATGTGTTTTGAGATGCACAAAAGCCTTTCTCAGGAGCTGTTTCAAAACGTTCTTTACAGATTTTAGTCCTTTTATGTCTAGCCATTTTACATATTTCCAGTGGCATTGAGTCAACTATAAAGTAGTCCTCAAATTCAATGAAACTATGATTTAATTTGGTTCTGATCAATTCGGTATAGGCCAATAATTTTCGGCGACGCTTGTTAAATTGGCTTCGTTCTAAAATATTTTCTATTCCATTTTCTGGTATCAGTTGAAATAAGAGATTCTCGCTATCTATGCTCATAAATTCAGCCGTCAAACTTAGAGCAACAACTTGATTATCAGACATTTTAGGCTTTCGTCCGACTTTCTTAACAATACAATCGATATTCAGCAATTGGATCGTTTCCAGGATTTTATAATAATTTATTACTAATTTTGACATACATATTGGGGTTTGTTTGGCGACTTTAAGATACTTAAATTCAGTATCTTAACCCAATATGCATACACGTTCCTTCCTTTATTCTATTTCACCCAACGGGTTATAGCAAGATCCTAAAAATGGAAATCGCAATTAATCTAATCCTACTGCGCGTATTATTTCCTGATTTGTCTACCATTTCCAGATGCTGGTAATTGCGTCGGTTCAACTGAATTTTGTCTGCAATGCTATGTTCTGTCAGCCAGATTTCTCCCAGGATGCCACTAGTAAAATCTGTTTCCCTCGTTCTGATTCAAACTTGAGCAGCTTTACCGGCAGCGGATCCGTGGGCCTGCTGACATATATCTATCGTTTTATTTTCAAAGACATAAAAGATACCTGGGTACTTGTCAGCAAGCTTTCAGTCCAGATCTATTTCCGGCACATTTACCTGACTCCGCCCGGAATACCGCGTTTTGTTAACCTGAATTTTTCTATAAAAATCATTTGTAATTGAGCAATTAAATATTTATATTCAATGAGTATATTTGATTATTCCTATAAGTATAAACTGTACACATATGAAAATACGTCTACTTCTTTTGACTGCCATACTTCTGAGTGGCTGCGCTACCCAGGTCCGGGCCCAGCAGCTGGAGCTGGTCAAAGACATCAATCCTGCGGTGCTGGACTATGTACCACTAAGCGACGTATTCATTCCACATGCCACACTGAACGGGATGCTTTTCTACATTTCACACGACCAGGTCTGGCGCACCGACGGAACGCAGGCCGGCACCATCCAGCTGACCGATCTTTTTTCCTACGAAGACCAATATATAGAGAAACTTACGGCGGCAGGCAGATATATATATTTTAAAAAGTACTATAAAAAACAAGGCTGGCTGTTCAGGACGGATGGCACTGTGGCAGGCACAATTCCATTGCACAGGCTGTCGTGGATCGCATTTTTGAGCAACAATGACATTCTTGAAATCAATGGCACAGTCTATTTTGCTGGAAACCAGGATAACCAGTCGATTGACCTGTGGAAAACAGATGGCAGTATTGCCGGCACCAGACTGGTCAAAAAGCTGCAGCTACATGAGCGGAACATATCCGGCCCTTCCTGGTTTAAGAACTTTAACGGGGTACTGCATTTTCTGATAACGTCCGGTTATGGCCAGGATGCAACAGCCGTATTGTGGCGCAGCGATGGCACCGAGGCAGGTACGCAGTCCGGACCTGGCGTGATCCCGCCATTTTATGTGGCAGTTGCCGGCAGCTACATGTTTTTTGCCGAAAACAATTCCCTCAAAAAAACGGACGGGAAAACGGTAACGACCGTAGCACAGGGTTTTACATCAATAGATACACCTGTGGCTGTCGGCAGAACTGTTTTTTTTAGTGCAGGCACTGCCGTTACCGGGCAGGAGCTGTGGAAATCGGATGGTACAACGTCAGGGACTGTACTGGTAAAAGACATTTTTCCAGGGGGGGACGAAGCCAGTTCCTACCCGGGCAGCCTCACAAGTTTTAATAACACCCTGTATTTTTCAGCCAGTTCCGGGGAAGCGGACATTGAACTCTGGAAAAGCGACGGAACAACGGCAGGCACACTTGCCGTTACAGACATCAACAAGTCAACTGGACAAAATTATCTGTACCCCATTCTGGTAGTCAACGGACAACTGGCATTTATAGCCGGGGAAGGAAATAAAGCAAAATTATGGAAAAGTGACGGGACGTCCGCCGGGACGTCCGTGGTTGCCGGTTTCCCCAGCTCGCGTCCCATCGTAAAAGTTGGCAATAAAGTATTTTTTCAAGGGAGAGAACAAAACAGGACACGCCTGTACGAAAGTGACCTGACTGTCGCAGGTACCCGGCCTTTGCCCCTCACGGTTCCCGCCGGTTCATTCCCCGGGTCTTTTACCAGGGTAAAAGATGCCGTATACTTCACAGCGGACGATGGTGTAACAGGACAGGAGCTTTGGAAGAGTGACGGCACCACAGCAGGTACTTCCCGGGCCACTGATATCACTGCGGCTAATCAATTCAATTCTTTCAACCAGCAGACAACGATAAATAATACCCTGTATTTTGTGACCGAAAGCCGCATTTTATGGAAAACCGGTGGCACGACCGCAGGCACGGTGCAGGTCAGGGCCTTTACTGCTTCGTCCCAGGCCAAGATCAAGGATCTTACCCCTGTGGGCAATACGCTTTATTTTGCAGTGACCACACCGCGTGACCAGACAGAGCTCTGGAAAAGTGACGGCACCACAGCAGGCACGGTGCAGGTTATGACATTAGGCACCAGACAGTATTTCAACCCTGCCGCATTTAAAGGTTCACTTTATTTCTGTGTTTATACGGATTTAAATGACAAGCTGGAACTATGGAAAAGTGACGGCACAGCAGCTGGCACCGTGCCAATTGAAGATCCAGCCCTGCCTGAAACGCATGAAGGACCTAACAGTAACCTGATTGTATCGGGTGAATATATGTATTTTTTTGCTTATAACAAACTCATGAAAACGGATGGTACCGCCGAGGGCACAGTGGTTGTCAAAAAATTTTATGACGAAGTATATATCGATCATTCCAATCTGTATCTGGCAGCAGGCCTTATGTATTTCAGCTTTGTCCGGGAAAACACCGACACAGTTAATTTCTGGCGCTCGGACGGCACCGCAGACGGGACCTTTGAGCTGGCCACCTTTGATGAGAACCAGGAGTATTCATCCCACTATATCCGTCACTTTACAGAGGCAGGCGGGAAACTGTTTTTTGTCCCATACGACAGCCAGGTCGGTGACCAGCTCTGGGTGAGTGATGGTACTGTGGCCGGCACGCGCAGGGTAAAACAGACAGACCAGTTTCCCGATACTTACGAGATTGGCTATTCAGCCACCCTGGACGATATTTTTTACTATACTATGCATGAAGAATCCACAGGCACCGAACTCTGGCGCAGCGATGGCACACAGGAAGGCACCTACCTCGTACAGGATTTTACACCCGGCGGCAGCACCAACTTCGGCGGGATTGTCCGTGTCAATGGTATGCTGCTGCTCTCGGTGAATGGCGAGCTGTACAAATACAAACCGGCCACAGCCACGCAGGCCATACGCATTAACTCGGGCGGCGGCACATTCAATGCCTCATCGGGCAGAATGTTCAGTGCAGATGACTATTTCAGCGGCACGACCAGTATTTCCAGTGCAGCCAGCGGTGATATCCTCAATACCGCAGACGATCAGCTGTATAGAGAACAGCGTTTCGGCAGTTCTTTCAGCTATGCTATTCCGGTTAAAAATGGCAAGGCCGACGTCTTACTGCATTTCGCTGAAACCTACTGGGGCGTACCTGCCAGAAGCGGCACGACCGGCACCAACCGAAGGAAGTTTCACGTTGATATGGAAGGCAGCCGCAAGCTGACCAACTACGATATTTTTGCAGCAGCAGGTGGCGCAATGCGGGCTAAAACAGAGCACTTTACTGTAAATGTGACCGACGGCATGTTGAATATTGAGTTTCTATCGGGTACAGCTGACAAGCCTGCTATTGCGGCCGTTGAAGTGATCCCGGACGCACAGTTCGTGCTCGAACCGGTAGCCGATGCCTATGTGCGCAACACGCCCAACCAGGAAACCAATTATGGCAAAGAGGCTACGCTGGAAGTAAAGGCTGGCAGCCTGCCCAGCTACCAGCGAAACACGTATCTGAAATTTCCGCTGTTCGGGGTAGGTCAGATCAGCTCGGCCAGACTGCGAGTCTTTGGCTCCAATGTACAAAGCAGCGCCGCTACTACATTATCGGTGTTCGGCGTGCAGGACGACAACTGGCTGGAAGAAGGCATTGCCTGGCAGAATGCACCGTCAGAAACCGACGGCACGCTGGGAAGCATAGAGGTAACCAACACAAAAAAATACTATGAGCTCGACGTAACAGCTTATGTCAGATCACAGCTCTCGGGCAACAGGTCCGTCAGTCTGCTCCTGACTAATCCGAACAACCAGAATGCCCGGCTTACCTTTAACAGCCGGGAAAGTGCAGCAAACCGGCCGCAGCTGGTCATTGAAACAACAGCACCGCCCGCTGCAAGAACGGGGTCAGAACAGGAATTTGTAATCGTAGATCAGGAAATATCAGCCATCTATCCCAATCCGGCCGGAAAATACTTTACAGTGCAATTATCTAAAGCACATCAGGGAAAGACAGATATAAAGCTGTCTGATTTATCAGGAAATACCGTTTGGGCTCCCGGTTATCAGTCAGTCCGGCCTGCATCCCAGGTGGAAGTAGATCTATCAGCACAGCGTTTGCCAGCCGGTATTTACATGATTAAAATCCGGTCTGCGGCCTTCACCGAAACCTTAAGGGTACTGTTAACCGGGCAGTGACAAATAATAAACCAGGTATTTTGCCACCGCTGTTTCAACCAATATTGCACTCTAGCCCATTTATATCAATAAACAATTACTAGTAATCCAGTTTAAACGATAACAGCATGAAAAGATATCTGCTTCTGTTCGCCAGCTGGCCGGTCATGGTTTTGGTTTTGACTGTGCACGCCCAGCAGATCAGGCTGGTCAAAGACATCAACGATACACCCTCGCGCAGGGGCCATGACATTCGGAACAGGGCAGTAGCCAATGGGCTGCTCTTTTTTTCTCTAGTGATGACATAAACAATTATCAGTTGTGGAGAACAGACGGCACCCAACAGGGCACATTCCGTCTGACCGACTTTTACTTTGAAGAATACAATCCTATAAAACTGACGAGTGCAAATGGCTATGTTTATTTTAAGGCACCTTACCAGCGAACCGGATGGCTTTTCCGCAGTGACGGCACCCGGGAAGGTACCATTCCTCTGTTCAGGGTTTCAAATTACAATAGTGATACGGACCTTTTGGAAATTAACGGCATGCTCTTTTTTTCGGGTTCCCGGACAACAGCCAATCCATTCAGCTGTGGAAGACAGACGGGACTAAAGCCGGGACAGCGAAAGTAAAAGATCTGGATCCTGGCATCTCCTATGCAGGTAATTTTTTTAACATGGACGGCATCCTTTATTTTACAGCCCTTACCGGACCAGAGAGCCGATCCGTGCTCTGGAGCAGCGACGGAACGGAAAAAGGTACTACTCCGGGACCACTTGTTTCCGGCTTTATTAATCCAGCGGCTGCCGGCGGTTATCTGTATTTCACCACCGAATTCGACCTGATGAAAACAGATGGCAAAAGAGTCGATACGGTCAAATCCGGCCTGGAAAGGTTGGGTGAGCCGGTCGCAGCAGGCGGAACCATCTATTTTTCAGCACTGGCTAATACCCGGAATACCGTGCTCTGGAAATCCGATGGAACCCCGGAAGGGACTGTCGTAGTCAAGGACGCCAGCCCAGACAGTAACCAGCCGGTATCTCCCGAACTGCTCACAAATTTTCAGGATACCCTTTTCTTTTTTGCTGTAAACGATTCCCGGTAGTATGAACTATGGAAAAGTGACGGCACAGCCGGCGGGACTGTTCAGGTCAGTGACATTAACCTGGAAAGTTCTCAACCAGAACAGGATTACTGGACCATGTTTGTAGCCGGGAGCCACCTGGTGTTTAACGGAGATGACGGAAATGACGGAATGCACAAACTCTGGAAAAGTGACGGAACCCGGCAGGGGACGCATGCGCTGACCGACTTTCTCTCTTTGTTCCCAATCCTTGTGGGGAAGGATGTGTTCTTTGCAGGGTATCCTGAATCCGGCTACCGGCTTTTCAAAACCAGCCTTGCAACCGAGCAAACCCAGCCAATTACCGCAGTAACGACTGAAAGCTCTTTTCCCCGGCATTTTACTGAGCTGAATGGACAAGGGTATTTCTCAGCAACCATTCCGCAAGCCGGCAGAGGCCTTTGGAAAACAGACGGCACCGCTGCCGGCACAGTCCTGGTCAGGGAGATACCGGATGGCCTGGATTTGCTGATGCATACAAACCGGTTACTCTTCTTTAAGTCTTACTGGCAGCTATGGGCATCGGACGGCACGGATAATGGGACTGTTATGGTGAAAGATTTTGATATTCCTGACAAATATTACCATAGTATTGAAGGGTTTACCAGTATCGGAAATACGCTGTACTTTGGCGTTTACAGTCGTATTGGCAGAATGGAGCTCTGGAAAAGTGACGGGACCCCGCAAGGGACTGTGCTGGTCAAAACCCTGGAAAATACCGATTTTTTTCATTCCATAGAATTCAAGGGAGCGCTCTATTTTATAGCCTGGAACGGGGTTGACCGTTATGTACTCTGGAAAAGTGATGGCACAAAGGCCGGCACCGTGCCTGCCGGCGACATTTCCCTCGGATCGCTCCTTTATACGGAAATGGCTGTATCTGGTGACAACCTTTTCTACCTGACCTGGGACAACGGAACAAACAACCTGGCCAAAACGAATGGAACCCCGCAAGGGACCTATATGGTCAAATCGATGCCGCTTTGGGCATCGGGTTTGCACTCTGCCGGCACCTATGTGTATACGATCATCAGCAACTATGATACAGGCGAAACATTTTTATGGCGTACCGATGGCACAGCCACGGGCACTATTGAACTGGCAGCCATCGGTACGGTTGAGGAAGATGACATCCGGCGCCCTGTTAAATTTACGAATGTAAATGGCAAACTGTTTTTTAGCCTCAGTGACGTTGTTAACGGGGATCAGGTATGGGTAAGTGACGGCACGGTTTCGGGTACCAGACGCGTGACCCCTATGGATCAGAACCCGCTGCGTTTCCAAAGAACGGTATCTGCGGGTATGGGAAACCTTTTTTACTTCAATTACTATGAACCGGCAACAGGCAATGAGCTGTGGAGAAGCGATGGAACGCCGGAAGGCACCTTTATGGTGGAGGACCTCACACCGAACGAAAATACGGGTATTGAAGAAATGGCCACGATCAATAACACCCTGCTGATCAGCGCCAGTACATCCGTGTATGGTTACGAGCTCTACAAATATGACCCTGTGCCCATCGGCGTGCAGGAAATGCGCATTAATGCAGGTGGTGCATCCTTTGCAGCTTCCGGCGGCCGCCATTTTAGCGCGGACCAGTATTTCAGTGGTACCACCCGGATCTCTAATTTCTCCGGCGGTGATATACTTGCTACAACAGATGATCAGCTCTACCGGGAACAGCGCTACGGTCCGGGATTTCAATACAGCATACCGGTTACCAACGGACAAATGAAACTCGTGCTGCATTTTGCGGAAATCTACTGGGGCGTACCGGGCAAAGGCGGGCCGGCTGGCAATGGCAAACGCCGTTTTCATGTGGATCTGGAAGGCATCCGAAAGCTGACCAACTACGATATTTTCACCAAAGCCGGCGGGGCCATGCGTGCCAGAACGGAAACATTTGTAGTCGATGTCTCAGACGGCACCCTGGACATTGACTTTCTGAAAGGGGCCGCAGACATGCCCATTATTGCTGCGATAGAGGTAGTGCCCGTGCAGACAATTTTAGGACCGGTTGCCGATGCATATATCCGTAATGTGCCCCACGATGCGGCCAACTACGGAACAGCCCCCACTCTGGAAGTCAAAGCCGGAAGTCTGCCCAGCTATCAGCGTTGCACGTATTTGAAATTCTCCCTGGCCAATGTAGGCCAGGTGGGCCAGGCGAAGCTGCGGCTGTATGGTTCGGCTATGCAAAGCACGGCGCCTGTTGGCCTGTCAGCTTACGCGGTGGCCAACGATTCGTGGACAGAAACGGGCATCACCTGGCTGAATGCACCAGCCGGCTCAGGGACCGTGCTCGGATCGGTGCCTGTAACTCACACGGCTCAGTATTATGAAATAGATGTAACGGCATTTGTACAGTCACAACTGGCAACGGATCAAACAGTAAGCTTTTTAATTACCAACCCTTCCGGCCAGAACGCCCAGCTGACCTTCAACAGCAGGGAGGGAGAAGTCCACCCGCCGCAGCTCGTTCTACAGGATCTGCCGCTGCCAGGCGCAAGGATGATAACAGAACAGGAGTTTGCGATTTTGTTGCCCGGCCCGGAAGCATCAAGTATTTATCCCAATCCGGTTACTGGGAAACATATTTCGATCAAGATTTCCAACCGCCACAAGGGTGATGTTTGTTTAAGTCTGCTAAACAAGACCGGACAAGCCGTACAGACCCGGAAGAAAACCTATAATTCAGCATCAGTAGTTGAAATGGACATTTCAGCATTACAAGTATCCGAAGGCCTGTTTTTATTAGAAATCGCCTCAGGAACGCATAAAGAAGTTTTAAAAATGCTGGTTTTGGAATAAAGGCAATGAAGCATCAGGAATATATCTGCTGCTAACCCATGGTATCACTTGTTAAAATAAATCGCATAAAGCCGGTTATACCTGATTTCCGCTCTTGAATAAAAAACAAATTCTATTTTTTAAAAACAGGCATCATTGATTTTTAAAACTATTTAAACAATCAACGCTTATGAAAAGACAACTGCTGTGGCTGGTATTTTCACTGATGATCATGCCTCACATATTAAAAGCACAGACCATTGACCTCGTTAAAGATATTAATGTTAGCGGGCCTTCCCAGGGGGTAATCATGAGGGAAAGGGCTGTTGCAGGTCATACACTTTTTTTCTTGGCAATGATGCTGCGCACAATAAGCAGCTCTGGAAAAGTGACGGGACTACCGGGGGCACCAGGATGCTGACAGATGTCTATTACAAATCAGATGGACCAACGGGGTTATTTGCCGCGAACGGCCTTGCTTTCTGCCAGTTTACCTATAATGATAGTACTTGGCTCTTTCGAAGTGACGGAACTACCGCCGGCACTTTTCCATTAAAGGAGCTGCGGTTTGAAAATCCGGTTGAGATAAATGGTACGGTGTATTTTTCCAGCCCAGGATCAGACGGCAGCGGTCAGCTCTGGAAGACTGATGGAACAGTTGCCGGAACAAGCCTGGTTAAAGAAGTTGTCCCGCCAGGTATTGGCTCAACCGGCCCGCTAGACCTGATTAATTTCGATGGGGTGCTGTATTTTCTGACTGGTGAACTATCTGAAACCGGAAGTACGATTTATAAATTATGGAAAAGTGATAGGACAGCCGCCGGCACTATACCCGGACCAGCGTTGCTTGGCAGTTTCAGGCCGGCAGCGGTAAACGGATACATGTACTTTATTGAAAATTATACCTTGAAACGCACCGACGGGATCAACATCACACCCATTAAACGATTTCCCAATGCAGATCCAGAAAGTCTCATTGCTGTTGGTACGACGATCTATTTCGCTGCCCGGCAAGGCAACACGGGTTTAGAGCTCTGGAAGTCGGACGGCACTGCTGCTGGAACTGTTTTGGTAAAAGACCTATTTCCGGGCCCGGACCCCTCTAACCTGTCACGGCTGACCAACGTGGACGGTACCCTGTTTTTTATTGCTCAAAGTGATCATACGAATTTTAAGCTTTGGAAGTCGGACGGCACTGCTGCAGGCACGTTCCGGGTATTTGAATTTCCTGACGGTGCTGGTGAATTAATCACCATAGGTAACCGGTTGATTTTTTCTGTTTCTGATGATTCTGATACGGGTGGGAAAATATGGAAAACTGACGGGACTGATGCAGGAACGCAGGTGATAGCTGATATCTACGGTACATTGCTGACCCATGCCGGAGGGACTTTGTTTTTTAGCGGAACGGAAGATATCACCGGATCTGACTTCGATATCACACAAGTATTTAAAAGTGATCTCACTTCGGAAAGTACAGTGCCTGTCACGACCCTGTCAGGGCCTCGCTCCGTTCCCCAGCATATTTTTGATTTTGACGGCACCGGATACTTTACTGCTAATGACGGAATCAACAACTTTGAATTATGGAAGACGGATAAGACGGCATTAGGAACGGCACTGGTCAGGAATATTTACCCGGGTACAGGCGGCTCCTTTCCAGACCTGTTTACCAATGTAAACGGAACTTTGTTTTTTGCGGTCGACTCACGGGAAATATGGAAAAGTAACGGGACCTCGGAAGGCACGGTACTGGTCAAAGAAGTAATCCCATTGGATCACAACGAAAGGATCGCCGGCATGATTGGTTTAAACAGTACACTTTTCCTGGGTGTCATAACCACTTCGCAAAAGCTTCAGCTATGGAAAAGTGACGGTACTACGGCGGGAACTGTGCTCCTGCGAACGATTTCAAATACCGGCAGCTTTGAACCGGTTGCATTGAACGGACAGATATATTTCCTTGCCCCGGATGGAGTAAATAGTAATGAATTGTGGAAAAGCGACGGAACAGCGGCAGGAACAACAGTAGTCACAAGAATCAGTAACGGACCTGGCAATGGCTCTTCTCCGGCTGTTATTAACAATTTTCTGTATTATATTCTGACCGACCAGAAAAACAAGGATCACTTGCTGGTAAAAAGTGATGGCACTGCTGAGGGTACCACCGTACTAAAAAACCTGTATCCGGATGAAGATGTAGCGCATATTTCAGGCCTTTTCACAGCCGGCAACCTGGTGTATTTTCATGTTGTAAATAAAGGAAAGGAATATTTATGGAGAACGGATGGTGCCGCCGCAGGAACAATACAACTGGGCACATTTGATGAACAATACACGACCAATCTTTTTTACCGTCCTGTGATCAGTCATTTGACGGACGTTGGGGGAAAATTGTTTTTTGTGCCTTGTGACAACGATTTTGGTGATCAGCTTTGGGTAAGTGACGGCACGCCTTCAGGAACGCATATGGTAAAACGGATCGGTCGCGGAACAGATAAAATAACCATCAGCCATTCAGCTGCCGTAGGAAACGTTTTTTACTTTACGCCCAATGATCCGGCTACCGGCAGTGAATTATGGCGAAGCGATGGTACCAGCGCGGGTACTTACCTGGTGTATGACCACGCTTCGGGAATAACAGGTACGAGTTTTTTTGATCTGGCCAATGTGGGCGGAACGCTGCTGATCTCTGCGGATGCAGGTGAAATTGGTGCTGAACTCTACAAATACCAGCCCGCCCAGCCAGCCATTCTATTGCCTCTGGCTGATGCTTATGTTCGGAACTCGCCCGGCGATCAGAACAATTATGGTATGGAATCCACACTGGAAATAAAAGCAGGTAGTTTGCCTGCCTTTCAGCGGAATACCTATCTGAAATTCCCACTGGATGGAATCAGCCAGATCAGGTCAGCCAAACTCCGGCTGTACGGGTCTAATGTGCAGAATGGGGAACATACCAGCGTTTCGGCTTATGGTGTAAGTGATGATTCATGGATAGAAACGGACATTACCTGGGATAATGCACCTGTTTTTTCGGAAAGTGCACAGGGATCAGTGAATGTAAGTGGCAGCACCGGATATTACGAGATCGATGTAACGACTTTTGTACAGTCTGAGCTGGCAGGGGACATGGTGGCAAGTCTTGTTCTGACCAACCCTGACAACCAGAATACCCGCCTGATATTCAACAGCCGTGAAAGTAAAGCCAACCGGCCGCAGCTGGTTATCGAAGCAAACGCTCCACCAGCCGCAAGGTTGACAGCAGAAGAATTTGCGCATCCATTGCCCGGACCCGAAGCATCCGGCATCTATCCGAATCCGGCGGCAACCAGCTTTACAATAAATGTGTCAGGCAAACACCACGGAAAAATAGATCTACGGCTGATCAGCCTGTCGGGTAATACCTTCCAGATACAGGCCCGGCAAGCTGGCATACCGGCCAGCCGGTACGAAGTAGATGTGTAGCCCATCCAGTTGGAAAATGGGATCTATATGCTGAAAATACAGTCAGGCACCTTTACTGAAACGTTAAAGGTGCTGCTGACTAAACAGTAAAACTACGTGCTTACAATTTCATTCTTTTTGAATGCTATCATATTTTTACCAGTCGAAATGAAACTGAATCTGTTGGGCAGCCAGGTCGTATCAAAAGCAAATTGGGATGACATTTTTTAATCATCCGGCAATTTACATGAAAGCCGGCTCTGCCTCTGGCTTTCTAGTCTTTTGATTGCGTCAACCGATAACCTTTCTGTTCTCCGACAGAAGCGTCTTCGAATATTTTATAATATTGTTCTGCCTTTGAATCGCCATACATTTTAGTGAGCAGACTTTTGATGTCATAATTGCCACCTTCAATAACAGGATCCATAATAAAAAGGTAAGAATAGGTCCCATCTGCTTCCGCTGCTGTCGGATGCAGTATTCGGGTCTGCAGAAATACTTTCTGATCATCTTCCCCAAGCTTTTTGGCGCCTGCCCAGAAAATATCATGCAGAAACTGCTCAAACTGCGGTCGCTTGTCGGCTTTGACAGTATTTACAAAAACCCACACCTTGTCTCCGGGTTTTGCCATAAACCGGCTTTGGGCAGCTGCGGTTGAACACCATAAAATAAAGGTCAGAAACGTTGCTAACAGTGATGCTTTCATGGTCCAGAAGTTAAAAGTTATAATTCTAATGAAATTACAAAAACTTCCAGATAATTTTATAAAATTTTTATTCAAAGTCCTGAATTTCAATGTAACTGACAAGCTGAATCAGATCTGCTCATATTTCAATTTATCCGTTATATTAGCCTAATATTTTAGTCGTGCTAATGATTATTTCTGTCAAAATTATGAAAGGTACCACTTTAATTGACTATTGATATTTCGTTTAAATCCTCAAATGTAATGTACTTGATATCAATGTTTGAGTTCCCCAAAGCTTCACAGGTTCCAAGAATTATGCATGCATTAGGATCACCCTGCTACTTTCTTGAAACCGGGGCCTAATAAGGCATTTTCACAGATGTGGACTCTGGCTAAGCGGCTTTTTAAATCTCGTGGTTATACAAATCATGGTGACGCACTTTTTCCAGATCAAAACCACTCGGGTAAGGAAGCGGGACGGTTTGAAAAAGCACATCATAAAGCGGGTGTTCCAGTAGGAAATCTTTCTGGATCATCTCCACAAATCCTTTCGGGATTTCGGTCAGCTCCCAGCTATGGATCTGACCCGGCTTGACCAGATAAAGATTGTATGGTTTAACAGCAAAACGATTAAAATCAATCTGATGATACCCCGCCCCTTCTTCTAAATAAATGATTTCAAGATAGTTTTTGTGGCCATGTGGGTTGGTGGTTTTAATCACCTCCTTCATTCTCTTTATACGAAAGAGCTCTTTTTCATTAAGCTTGTTTTTAACCGGAATTTCAATGAATATAACTTCAAAACATCATTAATTACCGGACAAAATTAGCATTTAGGCACGAACTGCGTGTTTGAAGTAAATTTTTCTTTGCCAGGTTTGACAATGTTTACTGTAAATCAACAGTTGTCACCATGATCCGGCATTTGTTCAAAAGTACAAATAGCCAGTTTCTGATCAAGTATCGATGCCAGTTTGGAAATTGCCTATTGCCGGTAAAAAAGTTTTAAACCCAGCAGGACTTTGGAACTGAATTGCTTTATTTTGCTGCCAGGCAATCGTGTTTCCCGTGGTTAGCTTGGAGTATAACATGTACAGAACCACCACCTATTTCCGTTTCAGGTTTTTCCTGCTGCGTAAGATTAACTTCCAATAGATGGCGCCAGACTGTGGAAATTTATCCTTTAAATTAACCCGTCAAATCGCCTCTGTACATCGGGCATGCATCGATCATCTAATCTCCGGTACCCTGTTTTTGCGTTTTACCAAAATGTTGTCCTTTGTCATTTGATGAAATCAGGTACATGTTACGAGCACCATCCAGTGTGTTTCGGAACATGACAAAAATATGCCTGGCTTGAGTGATTTAAACGGACGGTTTGCAGTGCTCACAAATATCATTTTACTTTCCTTTGTAAATGAGCTGGCTTTTGCACGAGGTTAAACCGCCATGACTGGAGAGTGCCCCGTATAAATTATTATCTCCAAGCCGTGTGTCGAGCCACGCGGTATTTATACAGTTGTCATTATTATTGGAAAGGAAATCGTTGACTATACCGAGTCTTGGTACAACTGGCAATAATGTTTATTCATCTATGCCGCCTCCAAGTGAAATAAGTCAAACAACTATCCAAAATGCAATATTGTTACTTGGATCGATTAGAGCAATTCCTTGTGATCAGGAAAAATTCAATTATATCTCCAAGGGTTGTTGGGTTATACAATCTGATAGATAGCAGTCAAGATGTTACAAAAGGTATCATACCTTGCTGAGAATCCTATACATAGAGTACCGGGCCTGTCAGGAGAAGAATTGACGAGAGTTTATTTTACAGTCTCCCAGTGTATTATCCGATTCATTTAAAATTTATATTTTGAAAACAAAATCACATCCCTATAAGCTCAACCTTACACACAACCCATGGTACCGGTTCAACCCAAGAATTTTCTCCATTAAGAAATTCTGATACCTCCTCCCATCGATTGCTGTCATTGTATAAACCGTATTCATTTAATTTCAGATCAAACCAGCTTACCAGCTTTTCTTCTATACTATGACAAACAAATGTATGAAAGGATGCACCATAGTCTATTCTGATAAGGTCAAATCCAAGTAAAGCTTGATTTTGGCGGTTGACTTCCGGTACACGCTTACTTAAATTTAAATACAGACCACAATCTTCTAACACGTACCTCGCAGATAATATAAAACGCACGTTTTCCGCAACCGAATCTTCAAAATAAATGCCCAAAGCTATTACATTAGGCAAATGGGAGAAAATGTTTTTCTGTATTCATTCAGGGTATCCAAATCTGCAAAAACGTTCGGCAACCCAATCTTGCCAGCTGCGGAGGCTAGCATTGTCCATTTTCTGATAGCAGTGATTATTGAGTCATCAATTAAACAGGAATGTTTAATCTTGTCGATCCATGGATTGTTATTAGATGACCAACTATATGACCAACCATTTAATAAATGATCATTGAAACAGCCGCTTGCAGAATTAATTACTTTGATTTTGTTTCCCCAATATGTGATAGGATTCTGCAAAATCAAATAATACCCACCCAGGTAATAATTTGTTTCCATAATTAAATTATTGGTAAAATAAGTTGAAAATAGCCCGTTATATGTTCAAGTTAGAGAATTGGTATGCATAAAGCTTAATTGTCGTGAGCTTATACACCGTTTTTCTGTTTTTACTTTTCCGGATAAAAAATGACTATATACTTATCAAATAAAACCTGTCACATCAATACGTTACAGTCCGAATTATTTTCTAAAATATATCCGGTCGCTTTGCGAATGCAAACGGTCATTTTTGGCCTAAACACTACGGCTCCTCATTTCCGAATTACAATGTCAACGGCTCCGAATTTTCATTTTAATTAAGTATCCGATAATTAAATATTGTATTATTCATAGTAGATACGAGATAAAATACCCCCACAGTCAACGGATCGGGGCATTTTTTACACCTTTTATTAGTACTTTGCTTACATACGAGCCTTTGCTAAAATGGCACTAATGTTTCTAACTTTCTCTGCCGTTCAGTTAATCTGTTATCAGAGCATTGGCTAGCGTATGGTTTTCTCACTTGCAGTAAATCGACTGACTTTCGCTTTTTGCCTTCGTTAAAATTGAAACATATTCTGAATATTACCGTAATAACTGATAAAGAATATTTAAAATTATTATTTATAAATTACAAATTTACTCAACTTAAAACTGATTAAAAAATGGATCAAATTTGTACCTCCGTACTGCAACAAAAAAAGATATTAACGTATAAATGGTGGGTGCTTCTGATAATTAGTTTATTGATCAGTGGTCATGGGCAGGCTTTAAATCCGGCTTCACATACCGCAGAGCCTGCCAATAGAAAGTATGTCTCCGGAACCCATTCAAATAATGTTCTGGCAGGTGAACAAGTAACGAGCTTTACCTTAATAAACTCAGCTACAAAAGCTGTCATACAAACATTTACCAATGGCAGCACCGTTAATTTAGCTGCCTTACCTACTAAAAATATTAACATCAGGGCAAATACCAGCCCCGGTACGGTCGGAAGTGTCGTATTTGTCTTAAGTGGTACGCAAAACCGGACACAAATTGAATCGCAGGGTCCCTACGATTTGTTTGGAGACAGCATGAACTGGACCCCGGCGGCAGGAAGTTACACCTTAAAAGCTACTCCTTATTCGGCAGCTAAGGGTACAGGCACGGCTGGCACAGCCATATCCATTTCTTTCAAAGTTGTAAATCCGCAGACAATTCAGGTAACCTTTCAGGATCCGGTTACGGTCCCGCCTGCAGGCTGGGTGCGGGATTTTGGCCAGGCTTTTGGCCTGCGGACCGGCACTTACCAGGGAAATAACCTGCATTATGGCTGGAAAAAGCGTTTGGATGACAGCCTGCTTGATATTGCTGTTGGTGGCGACACGCCTGGCAACGGCAGAAACCGGAACTGGCAGGCTAATGTACTTCAATCCACTTTAATACACATGCAGTCTGATGATATCGCCGGTAATTTCAATGGTACCAAAGCAGAAGCCTACTGGGAGATAGAAGTACCCAGGGGCTTATACGATGTTACTGTTTCGGCGGGTGATGCTGGTATTTATCCTTTTCCCGAAAAACATAGTCTGAATGTAGAAGGGGTTGAGGTAATTGATCAATTTATACCCATCGGACCGATTAATTCTGACACACGCTTCAAATCGGCTTCAGTACGGGTAATGGTTTCTGATGGTAAGCTGACCATTAACGCGGATGGTGGTATTAATACTAAAATGAACTATGCCAGAATTGTGCCGGTTGCCACCGGGCCTTATGTTTATTGGTCTGTAAATGAGCAGCAGCTAGCCATTGAGAAAGGCATCTCCACCGCCAATAAAACCTTTTCTCTGGAACTTAGCAACTCGGGCAATACAAATGTTCAATACAGCTTATCGGCGGTATACGAAGCCGGCGGCAGTGGCTGGCTAAGCTTTAATTCTACCCATAACGGCACAGAGCCAAATGTTACTTTTAATTATGCTGCTGCCGAAAAGTTGCCGGTAGGTACTTATAAAGCTAAGATTAGCGCGGTGGCTGCCAGTTTGAGCAGTGGCAGCTTTACTATACAGCTGGAAGTAAGTGCGCCCCACCCTTACGTAGTTTCCTCAACACCCGTAGATGCTGCCACTGATGTAAGCGTAAATACGTCCAGTATTGCTGCTAATGATCTTTATGTGCCGGAGGTAGTGGGATATAGAGGCGGCGTAGATAATGGTACGATTACAAGTAGCACGGTAAAGCTGCTAAAAGTAGCAGGCAGCACTACCACCCAGATTCAGGGAGTGGTGCAGGGTACCGGGGGCGGGGATGCGATCAGCTTTTCGCCTACTTTTGCTTTGGAAGCCAATACGACTTACAAGTTTATGGTAACTCAGGGTGTAAAATCGTATAGCCAGGCTTCTTTTGTTCCGTATACTGATACTTTTACCACGGGTGCCGCCCTTGAACCAACCGATCCTTTATCCGTTGAATTCAACAAGGTGGCCATTGCCGGAACTCAAAATAAAAAATATGCTTCTTTGGTTATTGGTCCGGACGACAAGTTTTACGCCCTGCGGTTAGATGGTGTGATTGAAAGATTTACAATTAACCGGCCCGATGGTGTGCTTAGCAAACTGGATTCTATTACCACACTGGTCAATAAATACGGAACCCGTGAGGCAATAGGACTGGTTTTTGACCCGGTTTCTACTGCCACCAGCCTTATAGCTTATGTTTCCCACTGCTCCTCCGGGCTGACAAATGCGCCTGAATTTGATGGTAAAATCTCTAAACTAACGGGGTCGGGCCTGGCTGCCGAGCAGTTACTGGTTACCAATCTGCCCCGCTCGGCTAAAGACCACCTGGTGAATAGTCTGGCATTTGGTCCTGATAAAGCCTTATATTTAAATCAGGGCAGCAACAGTTCTATGGGGGCTTATGATGGTTCATGGCAGCGCACCGAAAGTTTACTGTCTGCAGCAATACTGCGTTTGGATCTGACAAAACTAAATGGTACCACGCTTGATGCCAGAACAACTTCCAATCAGAGTTTAATCAATCAGGCTGCTGCAAGCCAGCTGCGTCTCTCCGATAACACCTACAACCCATATGCTACAAATGCCCCGCTTAAAATCTATGCTTCCGGTATCAGAAATGCCTATGATCTGGTGTGGCATTCCAACGGACAGTTATACGCTCCGGCCAATGGCTCTGCGGCCGGGGGCAATACACCGGCTTCTGTAGCAGGAACCCGGCGGCCGGATGGCACTTTTTATAATGGTCCGTCGATACCGGCTACAACGGGGGTACAGGTCCAGAATGACTGGTTATTTCGTATCAAACCAAATGGCTATTATGGGCACCCTAATCCTTTGCGCGGCGAATATATTGTTAACCGGGGTAATAAAGACAACGTTAAATACCCCACTACTGTGAGCGCTGATCAGAATTATCAGGGAGCAGCCTTTAACTTTGACTTAAACCGGTCACCTAACGGCGCTATTGAATACAAGAGCAGCGCTTTTAACGGAGCGCTGAAAGGTAAATTACTGGTATGCCGCTTTAGCGGCGGGGGCGATATAATTGTCTTAGAACCAGGGTCGCTCGTAAAAGGCAGCACTGATAGCCTTTACGACATTAAAAAATCCTATACCGGAGCCGGTACCAGCGGTTTAGTGGGTATGTCTGGTTTTATTAATCCGCTGGATGTGGTCGAAGATGTGAAAACAGGAAACTTGTACGTGATCGAGTTAAACTGGAATAATACACCCGACAGAACTTCCCAGATTACTTTATTACAGGTGAGCAGTTTATCCGATGGAGAAGGGTTTGCCAGCGCTTTTCCCGCGAAAATCTCTGCTGTCGAGGTAGTAGGAGTCACCACCACTGCTACTTCCTCGGAAAGGACTGCTTCCACAGCGAACTTCGCTGCAGTTTCTTCTCAATCCGGTGCCAGGGGCAAAGGTGACGATGGCAATGACGATGATAACGACACACGTGATTTCTCAAAGGTCGCGCTGCACACCATTACGATCGCCAATACCGGCCGGGGTAACCTGGTATTAAAAGGACTGGCTATTACCGGAGCTAATGCCAGCGAATTTAAGATGATTGGGCAGCCGGATGTTAACCCAAATAAGCCCATAAAAATTCGTAAGAACAGTTCAGTTACCTTTAACGTTGCTTTTTACCCTAAATCCGCAGGAGAAAAAAAGGCAAGGTTGGAGGCTGTCAGCAAAAAAGGAAACAGGATCGGGTTGTATCTGTCGAGTTATCTGGCTTCGGGATTTCTTACGAAGCTGATTCTTCAGCTACCGGCGCTTCCCAGGAAAATGCCCGAAAGCAGGTTACAGCCGATACCGTCAGTCAAGCAACGGCGAAAGAGCCTGGTCTTAAGATTTATCCTAATCCAATCCAAAATGGGTCAAAAATCTATATTGACCTCACTGACTTTGCAAAACAGGAGCCGGTAACCATTACCATATACGATCGCAACGGGCAGCTGTATCAGGCGAAAACAGTTGACAGCGATGCGGAAGGAGGCATTTCTGTGGAGATGTCTGTCAATAAGGCTATGGTGCCGGGTTTGTACATTATCAAAGCGCAGACCGCCTCCGGTGTGAAGCATTCCAAATTTATTATGGAGTAGTTCACTCAAATGCTGTATATTTATAAAGGAACTTATTTTAAATTCGTATTCAGAGAGAACTGAATCAAATTACTCTGGATACTGTATCGTCGTATAAATAAAGAAACCTGCGATTGCAGGTTTCTTTTCAGGTGCAAATATTAGGATTCACAGCAAATGGCTCACCTGAACAATGTTTCTGACTATTGCAGTGCATATGCTACTTGTAATTGGTTGACATTTTAAAAGTGCACCAATAATTCCTCCGGTCAGCCCTCCTGCCCCTGCTCCGGTCAGTGCTGCAAGCAACGGTCCTGCTACAACCAGGCCTATACCGGGCAGCGCCACGACCGTACCAATCGCTGCAATAGCCCCGATAATAGCACCAGCTGTGCCGCCAATTGCTGAACCAATCCCTGCTTTCTCAAACGACTTATTGCCCAGATCGCTTTTATAGTCCCCGTTCTCAAAATGTGTTTTCTTGGTTTCATCAGACATTATTACCGTAGTATCATCAGAGCTGTATCCACGGCTGATTAAAGAATCATACGCATGGTCTGCATCTTCCCTGTTCTTGAATGAACCTGTAATCGGACCATCCGTATAAGCTGTAGTGTTTAAATCAGACATAACTAAACGAATTTGGATAAATAAAAATTTGAATTCCAAAGCCCATGACTCAAATCTTTCCAACCATGCCAGATTAAAATTAACAGTGTATTATGAATACATAAAAAAGTCTGTTATGACCTAAGAGGTGCATACCCTAGCTGCAGATCCGGATGATTAGCTCAGTGGTACTTTTTAATATCAATATTTAAAAAAGAAACCATTTTCATTACGGTTAGGTCAATATAGTGTTCTAGGAAAATAACCAGAATTAGAATTTACCATAAAAATCCAACTTTTCAATCTAAAAATATCTTCAAAATGAGTTGAACTATCTTTCCAGTTTTTTAACTTTATTGCCATGTCTGGCTGTGCCATTTGGTCTTTCAGAAGGCATAACGATCCAGTTCCATAGGGGTGCATCATTAAAAGTGCACCCCTAGCCTATAATAAAAAAATTTGTCTGGTAAACCTGAAAGGTATTACAGCACTTCAGGAGTAGGCAAATACTTCTGTAACTAAAAAGGCTGGTTTGATTGATATTATTTTAAAAGGCGTTCAGCGACGATAGTAAAAAGGACTGCGTAAACAACGTGGTTTAAGAAGTAAACATTTCTTACCACTTTTTATAAGCATAATTACCTTTCCAATACTGTATTTCAATAACATAATATCCACAGCTATCACAATGGGAAAATTCCAGAGAGTTATTATTTTAGAATTAACAAAGCAGTTATAAAATTATAGTATCTGGTCAGTTCTCTTAGACAGATCTGACCAGATACCATTTAGACTATCTTATTACCGCTGACTAAACGCAGAATAACCGCAATGACTGCAATGACCAGAAGCACGTGAATAATGTTGCCCATTCCGAAACTAGCAAATCCAAAATAGCCTATCAGCCATAAAATAACTAAAATGACTGCAATTGTGTACAGGATATTTCCCATTGTATTTATGATTAGTTATAGGTTTGCCTGAGCATAACAAATACAGTGCCAATACTACCAATATGGTGTTACAACTATAAAAAATTTTAAATTTTTACAGATTAAAAAAATATTTGTACAAGACAGGCTCTGGACCTATTTTTGAATTTCTGAATTCAGCCAGTACTATCGATTACCAAAGCTTTTGTTTTTATAATAGGTGTGATAGTAAACAAAAAACAAAGCGTTTTGCTTGAATTGTGAATAAAAGGCAAGATAGTCCATTCTAAATCGCAGTTTTCAGCGATAACCTGCCCGTCATTATATACTGAAAATGTCCCATATGCCCTTTTGACCGAAAAACTTGGCATAATATCGAATTTTAGGATTCTGATGTCTGCTTCGGCAATAGATTTTACTGGCTTTTTCTCTTTTGTAAAGATACCAGGCAGGGTTAAAAACCAAATAATCAGAGCTCCTACGACGGTAATTACCAGATTATATAGCCATTTTTTTATCCTGATTCATAATTGAAAGTACTACTAAACAATTACATTTCCAGAGACATTAGTTACTATCCATTGTTAATTTTAACAGAAGCTAAGGCAGGAAAACATTCTTTTATCGCAAATAGAAGTTTTCTTTTATTTTCAAACATGTAAAACAGATCTGGTGATGTTTCAGTCGATCCTGCTGTAATTAAATTTGTTCAACAATAGCATTAAGGTGATTGGAATCTGAAAGGATCGTAATTTATTTCGAAATTAATCAAAAACATAAAACTTTTTATTCGGAGTAAATTATCAAATGTGGTAAAAGAAAGTATGACTTTGACATAATATAAATCATACTTTCCAGAATTGCTAATATGGGGAATAGACAATTACTGCAAACACCGGCAACGTTAATCACGAAACTCTCTCTACTTCAATGAATAAGTCATAGTCCGGTCCACCAGCGACTTCAAAAGGTAAATCTCCCCCGGTTCCACCGAAACGAATCTTCTGTTTGAGCTTCGAACCTACGTTGCGAAGGTGCCGATCAAGCTGTGCATTAGTAAATAGAACCGTTTTCGATGACATCAGATCGTCGCCAATAAAGGCGCTGATTTGGTTCCGCACAATAGATGGAACCCGCCTAACCCAATCACCAACAATTGGAGCTTGTGAACCCAAATCAAATGCTTTTTCCGTTTGCTTCTCAATTGTGTCCTTGGCACCTTGATCTTTATCCCAAAGTTGAATGGATAGACCGATTGGACCAGGGGCCCCCTGAACTGCTCCTTTTTTAGGCCAAATAATATTTCGATTATTGTCGGTAAGAAACTTTTCGGTATTGCCTGAGTCTACATCACCAAATTGCCTGGAAGATGCAGTATTCACCTCGCCATTATTGACCTTCGCCGTGAAAATCCAAAAAGGTTCGTCAGAACCTAAAAAATCAATACCAGATTCATCAACACATGTGAATTTGATAATCCGTAATACATAGTCACTCATGATTTCTTTCTTTAAAAGTTAAACATGTATTTACCTGTTTCACTGTAATTAACCAATTTAGAAATAACAGTGACATGTAAATTTAATGACTATTTAAAAAACAATAAAACATATGAATAATTATGTGATAAGCGTTAAAATAGCATGCTGATAGGACAATTTCGAATGTAGCGCATAAAAATTTTCTGCTCCTTATGCTATTTGAATAGATTGACAATACGGACTAATCAAACCACACATCTTTAACACTTACAAAGTGGTAAAAAAACTTAAGGCTTCTCTACGCAGCTCTAAATTTAACGTGTGATATTGATCACCAAAATTATCGATAACTCTCTATTTCTGACACTAACTTTGGGCTATAAAACCGGGAGTAAATGTTTGTTCAAAGTTTGTTTTAACATTCTGTATTCACACATTTTATTGACTACTTTCAACTTAGATCACCTGAACATAATTCAATATTCAGGGACTCCAATAATAATTTACCAATAAAGCCCCTTATTTGCTCTAACTTACTATTGAAACTTTGAATTTAGGTTTAACATCTACAGATGTAGTATCTCAGAAAAACACTTCGAGGTTTATTTATAAATCGTTTAAATCTTCAACTTAAATACCCAGCCCGCTTCCCCTAAAAGGATAGCTTTCTCTCTATAAAATATCAAGGGTTTTATCAAATCATAAGTCTTGCTCTTAACTGAGGAATTTCTATGTCTTAACCGTTATTAAACATTTTATATTCCCATTTGTGAAATCAAATTGTAATTTTCGGAATGCTTGTTAAATGAAATTAAAAATACCTTATGGTTATGTCGGGAAAACACAAATCCTGAATCGTTCAGCGCCTGGTTTTTTTATCAATCCGTTGATATTCTCTACGATGATCTGAACATACCTTGAATAGCAAGGCACCTTCCATCTCATGGTAGTTTCTTTCCTCCCTTTGATTGAAGATTGATCTGCTAAACCAAGAACATAATAGCGGCTAATTTCATATCGGTTTAATCAGTGGCAGGCTTATAGCGCAGATATGGAGGCAAACCTCTAGTCAACCCGGGCAGTGACCTGCCTGCTGGCGGCTACATTCACATCCAGATACGAAACCATCCTCGCCCCCTTGACAGTCATTTGTACGGCTTTTCGTTTAACAACGTCCACAGTAATGAACGGGTGCTTTCCTGTAAACATGGCCCGCCATTGAACCGCCAAAAATCCTGTATTTTGAACAAGGTTTTGCTCCGGCTCTCTGTCACTGTGTAGTCCTGTTTTTACCGTATAGTTAGTAATGAGCTGAAATAGCTTTACATGTAATCATTAATATCAGAATAGTAAATTGCTCGTTATTAATAACTGCAACGGAGAGGATATAATTATTATTTCTAAAAAACCATCTTCAAAGCCAACTTCAGGTGCTTATGGTGTCTCTTGGTAAACGGAAACAGGTTTATATAATAGGAGTCTACTGCCAACTTGAAAAGCCAATTATTTTATTTATATTAACAATTAAATAAATAAAGTTACTTTTTCAAGATTTGTCACTTTTCAACTACTTATATGAAACAATTTATACTTTTGGTTTTTCTGATAGCGCATGCAGATACCTTGGTCCTGGCACAGATCCATGGGCTGGTCAAAGATATCAATACCACAGGCAGATACAATGGGCTTAAAGTGTCTGAGACCTGCGCGGTAGGCAATGTGCTGTATATGGCAGCCGATGATGGGCTGAACGGAACCGAACTCTGGAAAAGCGACGGAACGCCGGAAGGTACGCAGATGGTAAAAAATCTGCACTCCAGGGACAGGCAATTCTTATTTCCGCCCAGGACGCTGACCAATATCAACGGAACACTTTACTTTTACGGTTTTACAGGCGGGGCCTTTTTCCTTTTTAAAACAGATGGAACAGACAGGGGTACAACTGTGGTAAAAGAGGTAGGCGACCGTGCTTATGACCGCGGTGGCAACCTGCTGGCCATTGGAAACAGCATTTACTTTACATCCGACGGTGGGCTGGGGACCGAGCTCTGGAAAACTGACGGTACCCAGGAAGGGACAGTACTGGTCAAAGACCTTGTCCCGGGCTATGAAGCGGGTAATCCGGGTGATTTTGTGGAGTTTAAAGGAAATCTTTACTTCTATACCTATGATTATTTTTACCGTCCCTATACACTCTGGAAAAGTGACGGAACAGCCGAAGGGACCGAGGTAGTGGGTGTTTCGGGTGCTTTTCGTATGCCGCTCAAAGTCGCTAATGGTAACCTCTATTACGTCACCTACATGGGCAGAAGATTGGGTGTACCTATTTATACTCTTCGCCGCACCAACGGAATTGCATCGGAAATCATCGTACGGCAGGACGTGTACGCACTGGATAATCTGACTGTTGTAGGGAATACACTTTTCTTTACGGCAGTGGCCCTCCATGCGGGCGTTGAGCTCTGGAAAACAGACGGCTCTGTTGCAGGTACCCAGCTGGTCAAAGATATTAACCCGGCCACAGAGGTCTCCTCGGACCCGGGCGGGCTGGTCAGGGTAGGGAACCGGCTGTATTTTACGGCCAGTGATGGTACACACGGCAGGGAGTTATGGCAAAGCGGCGGGACCTCTGCCAATACATCCATGATTGCGGATATCAATCCCGGAGAAGGCGATGCCCATATCACCGGACTGACGGCAGTCGGCACTGCTGCAGCTTTCAGCGCAGATGATGGCACAGGGCGCAGACTCTGGAAAAGCGATGGGCTGGCTGCTGGTACGCAGGTACTTTCAGATACAGATGCTACCTGGCTGACAGATGTCAACGGCCTGCTTTATTTTAACGGTTTGACAGATAATGGGTTACAGATTTTCAAAAGCAATATGGAGCCGGGTGGTACCAGCGTAATCACCAGCATATCGCGGCCGGCTTCGGTGCCTATGAATTTTGTACAGCTCAACGGCGTTGGTTATTTCACGGCAGATGATGCCTTTCATGGCAGGGAATTATGGCGGAGTGATGGAAAATCTGCCGGGACATACCTGGTAAAAGACATCACCCCGGGTGCTGACAGCTCAGCGATATCCAATTTGGTCAACATCGCTGGAAGTTTGTATTTTACACTTCCTGTCACAGCTACAGGAGCTTCACTATGGAAAAGTGACGGAACACAAGCGGGCACTGTTCTTTTAAAAGGCGTCTTCTCGCAAATGCCCGCCGACAGTATCCAGGGCCTGACCAATGTAGATGGGACTTTGTTTTTCGGAGTGTATACAGACGGTATGATGGGACTATGGAAAAGCGACGGGACAAATGAAGGGACTGTCCTGGTAAAAGGCGGCCTGAAAACATTCTTTGCACCGGTAACACTAAACGGCATACTGTATTTCGGAGCTTACGACGGGATAAACAGCGCCGAGCTCTGGAAAAGTGACGGCACTGGAAGCCGGCACGGTTGCGGTGACGGAACTGGTTGTTAAGGATGGGGGTATGATTTATGCTTCGCTGGTCGTAGCATCAGGAAAGCTGTTTTTTCTAATGGACGAGCCCTACAACCATTACCTGCTTGTGGTGTCTGATGGCAGTACGGCAGGTACAGAAATAGTCTATGATTTTGGCCCGGAAAACAGGCGGTTATTACCCGGGCTTACATCAGCAAACGGTTATGCTTATTTTTCCACCGTTTTTGACGATTTTAATCTGGAGGAATTCCGAAGGACGGATGGCACCTCTGCCGGTACCGTGCAGCTGGGCTACTTTGACACGGATACTTATTACGGTTCTTTTCAGCAAAGCCGTATCCATGACCGCCGCGTAGTCGGGGACAAATTGTTATTTGTGCCCAAAATCATCGGGGAAGGCGACCAGCTCTGGCAAACCAACGGAACGCCTGAGGGGACCGGCCTGGTGAAAGCTATAACGGGGCTGGGTGCGTATAGTGAAATTACTCATTCAGTAGTCGTCAACAGCCTGCTTTATTTTACCAATGATGATGGCATTAACGGCAATGAAATTTGGCAAAGTGATGGCACCGAAGCAGGAACGCGCCTTGCTTATGATATTACGCCAGGCGGAAGTTCCGTGTTTTGGCAGTTAGGTACTATGAACAATAAGCTGCTGATCTCAGCCAACAGCGGTGAATTCGGCATGGAGCTTTACAAATATATCGCATGCGTGAACCCGGAATTACCTATGAAAAATACCATGTCGACTGACAGTGTCGAAAATGTACGGGAATTTTTGGATGGGACCAGCTGTACGGTTATTGCATCGGTCAGCCAGACTGCCGGCGCAAGTGGGGCCGGTGTGCCGGTAAGCGGCCCGGTGTCTGCCAGGGTTTGGCTGAGCGAGGTGCCGCAGGTACACTTTGTCCAGAGACATTATGAAATTAAACCGCTTTCGGGCGCCGAAAATTCAACTGCGCGCATTACGCTTTATTTCAGCCAAAAAGACTTTGATGTTTATAATGCCGTTAACATATTAAAACTGCCGGTCAGTCCAGCAGATCCGGAGCACTACAAACCAAACCTGCTCATTCATCAATATGCAGGCACGAGCATTGATGCCAGTGGGCTGCCCTCTTCTTATGCAGGCGCCAGACAAATAATTGACCCGGAAGATGAAAGCATCGTCTGGATCAATAACCGGTGGGAGATTACCTTTGATGTGGAAGGTTTTAGCGGCTTTTTTGTGAGCACTACGCCGGATCCGCTGCCAGTAACGCTGGTAAATTTTGATGCAAAAAAACAGGAAGATCATGTATTATTGTCATGGAGCACAGCCGATGAAACAGATCAGGAGGGTTTTATTATCCAGCGCTCACCCAATACAAAAGTCTGGGAGGAAATTGGTTTTGTAAAGAGCGAATCCAAAGCAGCGCAGCTGACAGACTATAGCTTTACAGATGATCAGCCACTGAACGCAACCAGTTATTACCGTCTGAAAATGGCAGACAAAAGCAGGAAGTATACGTACAGTCAGATACGGTCAATTGGGTTTTCCTCTATCAGAATCTTGCTATATCCTAACCCTGCTGCGGAAGTTGTGACGATTCAGAGTGCTGACACCATTCTTAAAATAACCGTGATAAGCCCTGCAGGACAGATTCTAAAAAGTATTGTTCCCGAAAGCTATAAGCAACAGTTCCATGTGAATTTAGCAGATCTCCCTTCTGGTTCTTATCTGATACAACTTGACCTAGGCAAAAAAAAGAAACCTTAAAGCTGGTGAAATAAAATCTGGCTATGGGCAAAAATGGTTTATAGGGTAAAATTAAAGAAAAGGATAAAATCCGTCACGACATTCATGTAGGTTTTTATCCTTTTCTTATTAAGTACATTCAATCTCAAAGCCAACCAATTTCAAAAAATGCGACTAGTCTGCACGTAATCTTTCAACTGGATTTGACATGGCTGCACGGTAAACCTTTGAACCGATAATAATGCAACAACAGATTACAACAGTCAGAAATGTTCCTATATATGGAGCTGGCCCGGCATCAGGATGATATTTGAAAATAAACTTGCTGGTAAACAGATAACCAAAAATCAATCCCACCACAAATGCAATCAGCAGGATATACACGAATTGCCGATTGACTGCTCCAATTATCTGCATCACTGAAGCGTCTACAACTTTACGCATGCCAATTTCTTTACTACGTTTATCTATATTCAATGAAATTTGTGCAAATAAACCTGACGCTGAAAGTAGCAGAGTAACAATGGCTTGAAAAAAGCAATTGATTTAAAACCTTGCGCCATGCGGAGTTCCTTTTCAATTAAATCTGATTGTAGAAAACCCCGATAAGGTAGGTTGGGAGCCAATTCATGCCATATAGTTTGTAAGAATGCCGCAACTTGTGGCAATTTGGCATTACTTGTACGCACAACCATATACTTATATCCATCGGGCTTTGCCATACACAACACACATAGGGGTACTATATCATGCCAGCCATATCCTTTATAGTCGCCTACAACTCCAACAATTGTATATTTTGCACTGTCCAGGGCGTATGCTACGGGAATAAGTTGACGGTTTAGACTATCCTACCCCTGTTCTTTTTTATACAGAAAACTTGGATAGCTCAAATTAATAACCGTTGTATTCATTATAAGGCGTGTTATAGAATGCCAAAATGGGTGGTAATGAAAACGAGGTGTTGTTTTACTTATATTTTCTTGACCCTTATGGGCTGGCTACGTTCATATTTGGCTAAAAAACTCAGTAACGGTATTGTAGCACTCGATTGAGTTTAATTACCTTGACGAAAACCACATATGGGCAAAACAAAGTTAGTATACGTCTGCTTTTCTTATGCTCTTGAAAACATTTTTCGTGTAGCAGGGCCGTGAGATTTTGATATACACTTTTAAGTCCTGAGCATTTTACGGTTAAGCAAATGTTAGCTGCATCTATCTTCCAACCTTTAAAACTACCAGCTCGCCTTTACTGTTGACCACTCAGCTATTTTAAAAGTAAATTAAAACAGGGTTACTATTACTTATAGTAAGCTTTAATTAGCTACAAATGAACTACATAAAGTAAAGAATTTTAATTCTTCCTATACTTTGGCAAATACGCCGGAGCCACTTAAAACAGTTATTTTGGTAGAACTGAAACTGGTTACCATCCTGCGATTCACATGAAGACTGTTTTGCTAGCATAGATATATTTAAAAAGCAGTGATCGAATCTCTGATCGCAATAGATTACCTGTGACCTGCAATTTTTTTGTTTTACATCATACTCTGGTCCCCAGGAAAAAAATCTCATGGTTTTAAAAAGTGCATAAAGAAACGAAACAGATTGCAAAACCCTGCCAATGATCTGATCCGTGTCCGACCTGATATAAACCAAAATATCCATTTGTTTATTCGTATCAAAATCAATCTCGTTAATCAAGTACATGAACAAGCCGGTACTGAAAGACAGTTAAACCAGGTTCTTCAGTATCACCAAAATGATGATCCATAGAATCAAAAACGTAATGCTTATTATAAAAAGTAACGCAAAATCTTTAATGTAGTGCAAACAAACAGACGGATATAATTACACTTTTTTGCCAGACATCAGCTTGAGCTAATATGGATAAAATGTTTGTTATTTTGTAAACTAAACTTGTATACCTTTTAAAGTATATTTATCTTTAAAAAATATGGATCAGGTCTACAAATGGTAATAGGTTACGCAAGGGTATCAGTGGCAGCGGCCACCAGAGACCAGACTATGCAGCATCAGCTTGACGCACTCGCCAGTGCCGGATGTGAAATCATTTTCCAGGAGATAGTCTCAGGTATCAAAGCGGACCGTCCGGAGTTTGAAAAAATGTTAAATCAGCTTCAGAAAGGAGATATCGTTTGCATCTTCAAGTTAGACAGGCTGGGTCTGCCGCTCAAAAAGTTTTTGGAACTGGTTACAGATTTTCATGGCCGGGAAATTGGTCTGAGAAGTTTAACCGATTCTATCGATACGACTTTGCCAAACGCAAGCCTGGTGCTGAATGTTTTCAGCTCCCTGGCGGAGCTGGAGCGCGACCTGGTCCGGGAAAGAACAGGTGCAGGTCTTCAAGCTGCCCGGGCAAGGGGCAAAAAAGGAGGCAGAAGAAGCGGACTTTCGCCGGAAGCCCGGAAAAAATCCATGCTGGCCGAGATGTATTACAAAGAGGGAAAGCTGGGTGTGGATCAAATAGCCAAAACAGTTGGCGTCTCAAAAATGACACTTTACAAGTATTTACGGTTGCGTGGTGTTGCAATCAGTGCTTATCAAAGCCAGACAGAATAAAGCTGAGTACTCAGAATCAACGGACTGCCGTGAAAATGATATCATGGTCTTTCAAATGGACAAGTACCCGGTGCTGAACATATTCATTCTCCTGATGGAAAATGCGCAGTCCCGCCTTTCTAACCAGGCTGTTACCATATAGCATCAGAACATGCCGTCTGACGAATCCACAGTTTATCCGCACGGATTCAAAGTTTTCCTTGCCTGCCAGATAGGTTTGAAAGTCTTCACGCACCAGGTCTTTACCGGCGGCCGCGTTACCAGTAAGGTTAAAAACGAATAGTATATCATCCGGATCTTTTCCACTATTTATATAATGAAAATCCTCTGCATACAGATTCTCCAGCTTCCCGGTGCCGACTACCATTTCAAGCAGGTGTGAATGCTTTTGTAGTTCAACAAGCTTCATGACTATAAATGGTTTAGCAGTAAATGACCATTTCATGTAGTATATTATAAGCTGGCTTGCCTGCTTTTCTACTGTATCCGCTCGTTCCGGTGATATTTTTGCTATTGACCTTACCGAGCCGTTTGGGTATCCCTGACAGTTTTGGCCTGATCCCGCTTAAATACGGTTTCACCTGTGTGATAAGTGGTATTTAACCCATTTCCGGGGCTGTCCGGAAATATTACATGCATATTTACCCGGCAGAGATAGCTTGTTACTGCTAACATGTACCTGCCGTTCACATAGGTGCTGAAAACAGCAGGCGACCTGCGGGAATCAAAATGTCCGGTGCTGCAGCTGTTGCTTTAACAAATCATAACCTAAAATGGAAACATCCGGCGAACGCCTTTCGGTACACCTGCAAAAAGCCATCATCAGCACCCCTGTAAACAAGGTCAGCGTGTTCCGCTTCCATGATAACAAGCTGTTTAATGAAAGTTATGAATTTTCATTCGGGAATGAATTCATGTACGTGGGCAGTCAGCATTATAATTTAAACCGGCTGGTCACCTACAAAATCGGCGACGGCAAACTTTGGCTTTATTTTTAGCATAGCCAGGACCTGTCAATTCCTGCATTGAAGAACCGGCAGGCTGATAGAATACCTTTGAACCATCAACAGGTTTGACGCCCGATTACGGGCCACGGTATGCCCGGTGATGTATCGGAACGGCAACATATCAGCTCTAAAAATGATATCTAACTTTTGTTATATCTCAGGTTCATATAACTTTGGCTTTAAAATCATTGTATATGCCTGCACCGGACAAACCAAATACAGCAGCGTTAGAAAAACTATCAGGCATCGTCCTGCGCGTTACCTTCCATAGCGCAGAAACCGGTTTTTCCGTACTGAAAGTCAGCAGCCTGCAAAGGCCTGGCCAGGAGCTTACCGTTGTCGTGCACCAGTCCAAAGTATTTGCAGGGGCAACGATGGATTTTTATGGTGACTGGGTTACGCATCCCGGTCACGGTCTGCAGTTTAAGGCAGATAAAGCCATTGAAAGAAAACCTGCCACGACCAATGCATTGGAAAAGTATCTGGGTTCGGGCCTGATCAAAGGGGTTGGTCCGGTCACAGCCAAAAGGATCGTAAAACATTTCGGGGATAAAACCCTGGATGTTTTTGAAAACAGTATCGGTCAGCTTACCCAGGTGGAAGGCATTGCCAGTCTGGAAGCTGGAAATGATCAGCAAAGCCTGGACAGAGCATAAGGAAATCAGGAATGTGATGCTGTTTCTGCAGTCCCATAACATCTCTACACTATTTGCAGTCAAAATCTACAAAACCTATGGCAATGATGCCATCCAGGTGGTACAGACCAACCCCTACCGGCTGGCCCAGGATATCTTTGGTATCGGCTTTCTGTCGGCTGACCAGGTGGCCATCAGTCTGGGCCTGGCAGCAGATGCTCCCCAGCGGATCCAGGCCGGTATCGGGCATGTGCTGCAGAGTGCGCGTCAGGAAGGACACTGCTATCTGACGCGCCAGCAGATCCTGCAGGCAGTTGAGCAGCTGCTGTCTCTTCCCGGCAGCCCGGTCATACAGCACGTCCTGGCAGAGCTGCAGCAAAAAGAAGAGCTTAAAACCAGACAGCTGCCGGACGCGCAGGGCGCAGAACAGACCTGCTACTATGCCCACTCTCTGTACTTCGATGAACAGTATATTGCCACGCGGGTCAGACAATTAATCAACTTTCCCCTGAAAACGGATCAAAAGTATCTGCATCAGGAGCTCGGTGCCTTTTGTCAGCAGCATCAGATCAGCCTCAGCCAGCAGCAGAGCCAGAGTGTGCTGCAGATTGCGGCTGAAAGGCTTTCGATCCTGACCGGCGGACCAGGCTGCGGAAAGACCACGACAACCAAAGCACTGGTCGGCATACTTCAAAAAATGAACAGGAAAGTAATGCTGGCTGCCCCGACCGGCCGTGCGGCCCAGCGCATGAGCGAGGTCATTGGCCTGGAAGCCAAAACCATCCACCGGCTGCTGGAATTTGATCCGGCCACAGGCGGCTTCAAGCGCAGGGAGGAAGATACCCTGCAGACTGATATCCTGATCGTCGATGAATGCTCGATGCTGGATGTGCACCTGACGGCTGCATTGCTTCGGGCGCTGCCCATCCAGGCGCAGCTCGTGCTGATCGGTGATGCGGACCAGCTGCCTGCGGTCGGTGCCGGCAATGTCTTGAAGGATCTGATCAGCTCCGGCGCAGTTCCGTGCAAGCGGCTGACGCAGGTGTTCCGTCAGGCGCAGGAGTCACTGATCATTTCATACGCCCATCAGATCAACCAGGGAGAAGTGCCCGCCATAGCCTCCCCTTTTCATACGCCCGCGGTCTGGCAGCAGAAAAAAGATTGTCTCTTTGTCGACTCCGAAGAAGCGACGGCTGAGCAGCTCCGGTTTATCTCCAAAGTGAAGCGACTTAGCAGTGATACGGTCCGGGCAGCAGATCCGGATGACCCTTATCACCAGGACAACGGCCTGCTCATTCCGGCCAAATTCAGCCATGTGGACCTGGATGCACTGATGCAGGCCCGCACCCATACTGACGAGCTGAAAGAAGTGACCGCGCGCATCCATCCCTGGTCCTCGCTGCATTACGGCATTTCAGCTGTTGGTATGGTCGAAAAACTATATGGATCCATTATTCCCAAATATTACGGAAAACAGGCAGAGATACAGATCCTTTCTCCGATGACCAGGGGAAGTCTGGGAACAGCTAACCTCAATCAGGTGATCCAGGAAAAGATCAATCCTGCCGCTGCGGGCAAAGCCCAGGTAACAGTCGGGGGAAAAACTTTCCGGCAGGGCGACCGCGTGATCCAGAAGCGCAACAACTATGATCTGAACGTCTTCAATGGCGACATTGGCCAGATCAAAGAAGTCGACAACGAAGACATGGAAGTGATCGTGCAGTTTGGCGCCGGTCAGCAGATCAGAGATGTCATTTATAGCCGGGAATCTCTGCTGGAACTGGACCTGGCTTACAGCATCACCATTCACAAATCACAGGGTAGCGAGTTTGAAATTATTATCATCCCCCTGGTCACCCAGCACTTTAACATGCTGTTCCGCAACCTGATCTATACCGGTATCACCAGGGCAAAGAAGCTGGTCGTATTTGTGGGGTCCCGGAAGGCACTGGCCATGGCAGTCAACAAACAGAATACCGCTGTCAGGCAGACTGCCCTGGCTTATCTGCTGCAAAACCCGCATAAACAGAAATCTTAAAATCAACCGTTTGTCTTGCAAAATGATGAGGCTTTTTTCAAGATTGATGTTTGAAGCACATAATATGGACAATAAAATAGCACGCTGCCAATACAAGTTTGAACTTTATTGCATTTGTATGCTACTAAAATAAGTTGACAGCTTGGACTACCCTATCCTCTTTCCTTCATTTTAATACATCAATTCATGATTTTAAACTCTGACTTATAAAGGTACTGTCCATTATTATGCAGGTTGTGGCTCATAATATTATCTGCCAAATTAACCTAAAGATTGTAAGGATATTTCATTGTAATACAGAAATTATCCTTGATAGATTTTTATGTTCTGCTTAGAAAACCTATGGATTGGTGTCTGTTTGCTTTACGGTCTTTATTAGACTGGCACTTGTTAACAGCATGTTTAGGATAGACACTAATTTAATCCAAATATAAAATATCTATTATAATATATAGAAATTATTTTATATTAATGTATAGAAGTATCTTGTATTTTAGAAAATAAATATTTTTATTTGGCAAACTTCCTGATTGCTTTAGATTTAAATAGTTTATCAGGCTCTGTTTCATTCCTTAATCATTGTATAAGTAGCAAGTGCCATTTACAGAATAATAACAAAACCATTGATACCTCATTATTCATCTAAACTGAATCCATATGCAAAAATAAAATACGGATTAAATGATCTGTTCTCATCCCGTTAATTCCAATCAAACTGTACTTCTAAAATTTAATTAATTCTAACTTCAATGATTTGAATTTTATGAAAACCAACCTGCCTCTTACTGTTTCAGTTAGTATCAAGCTGTGCTTTTATAATAATTATGCTTTGATCCTGGCTTTGTTATTGTTATCATCCAATTCTTTTGGACAAGAATATTTAAGGGTCTATGCGGTTTCACAAACCCATTCATCAGTACCTATTACAGGAACTTCACATGTCTCTGATCCGGGCCAGGCAATTGGAGGAAATCCTGATGATTACAGTACATTGTCTTTTCCGTTAACTTCTGCCTTAGGAAGTAACTGTTATCAGCAACTGACATTTCCTGCCAGTGTTGAAAAGGCCCCCGCTGCAACTGACCCTATACATGTAAAAATAGGCGTTAGCGGTGGTTTACTTGCTGCTGCAAGCAGTGTTGAATTGCAGGCTTATAACGAAGATATCCCCGTTGGGTCAGCTGTTAATGTTGCTTCATTACTGGCCCTTCTTTCCGGAGATGCAATTTATGATTTTGTTATACCTGCGCCGGGCGAATCATTTAATTCGGTCAGAATAACAACAAGGACACTTTTATCTGTTGTTGGCCCATCTGTCAGAATATATGAAGGATATATCAATAAAACGCCCGCAGGAGATATTGCTTGTAACCAGGCAGCGGACGTAATTCATGGATTTACTTCTGATGTGGCAAGCACACTTAATTTAATCACGGATCCAAAAAATGCTGTAGATAACAATGATGGGACCTTTGCACTTCTAAGTTCTGCTTTAAGCGTCGGTTCTAAAACATATCTGACCAGCATTTTAAATTCTGTTGTTCCAGCAGGAGATAATATCAGGGTTGTTGCCCAGCTCCAGACCGGTGTATTAGATGCTACAGCAATAGCTAATGGTATACTTATACAAACCACATTAGGAAACGGCCCTTCAACCATTGTCAGCAGTTCTGCCTCATTAATCAATGTTAAACTTCTTGGCGGATCAGCAGGAAATCCTTTGGTGGAGTTCGTAATTCCTTCAACCGTAGCTTTTGACAGGATTGAAATTTCATTAGGCGATGGACTTTTAAATGCTGTATCTGCGGTAAAAGTTTACGAAATAGGCTCAGCGATAAAAGCCCCTGTTGTTACAACTGCTAATGTGACTATTTATAGTGGAAAAACAGCGTCGTTATCCGCAGTGGCCAGTACTGGTGACGGACTGTTATGGACACCTTCCGGCGCTACAACCAGTCCGTTTACTACTCCGGTACTTTCAGCAAATACTTCCTATCAGGTTCAGGCAGTGAGACCAGGCTGCAGCAATAAATCTGCTGGTGCTACTGCAAATATTACTGTTCTGCCCCTGCCCGTTCAGAATGTATTGCCGGGGGGAAGTAAAGACAAACTGTACACTTCAACAAATGTAATAGTTTCTAATCCGGGGGGACGGAATCTTGTTTTTACATCATCAGATTTAACAGCGAAAACCGGCTTACAGCTTTCACCATCGGGCATTGTTTCGGGAACCCCCTTTACCAATGGCACATTTGATATTCATGTTAATATTGTAGATTCAGGCCCTGGAACTTCATTGGGTGATGTTGTAACCTTCACTTATTCAATTACAATTGCCGACCCACTTCCAGTAAGCTTAATCAGTTTCATGGTAAAACCAGAGGCACAGACAGCAATTCTAAGCTGGTCCACATCAGCCGAAACAAATAGCGAGGGCTTCCAAATTGAACGCAGCAAAGACGGCAAATCCTGGATCAGAATTGGAAACGTGAATTCAAATCATGAAAGCACTTCCATACAGCATTACTTTTTCAGCGATACTGATCCTGTCGATGGTGAAAATCTTTACCGTTTAAAGATGATAGATTATGACGGCACGTATGCATACAGCCATATAGAAAGTCTGAATTTTAGTCTGCACAATCAGATAAAGCTATATCCAAACCCGATTATAAATTCGCAGGATCTGAAAATTACGCTGAATGACTGGAGTCAGGTAAAATCTGTCAAAATAACCAGTGCAACAGGCAAAACTGTTTTTAATTCAAAATTATCACAATCAAACAGTATACCGACTGATCAGTTAATATCCGGTTTATATATTGTGCAGGTTATTTTCTATAACCAGAAAATAGATACCGGCAGATTCATAAAATTATAACTTTGTGAACATTTTAACAATAAAAGCCGTTGATAATACATATCAGCGGCTTTTATTGTTAAAATGTGTGTTGTTTAAATAAGTTGACAGCGTAAACTACTTTATTCTTATGCAATTATAAGAGATATAAGGCTAGGTATAGATATGCGGCATTTAACATAAAAACATGTCATACAACAAAAAATTATAAAAGTGTTGATTATCAAATCTTTATAATTAAATATGATGTAGTGGTTCTACAGTTCCGCTACACTTAACTAGCTTGGAAAAGTAGGACAAAACTACGTTTTTTTCTGGTGGCCGTATTTATTCATTTTTTTGTCACGCCAATAAGCCTGTTCTCGGATTCTCTCTTTTGTTGGATCATATTCTTTTTCAACCTCATCCCAAAATGGCGCTTTAGCGGAATGTTCAATGGCTACTTCAATCGGTGTTTTTCCATTCAAGCTACTGTGGGGACGGAAGTAATTATAGTAGAATTGCCATTCAGCAAGTTTATCTTTAAGGTCTGGGTCGTTCAGGTCAACAGTTCTGTAAAACTCCTGAAGGTCAGTCTGCTGACTTCTCTCTACTTTTCCATTCAGATGCGGAGATCGCGGCTTAATAGGCCTAAATTTGATGCAGTATTCCATCAATCTTTCCTGGAACGCAACTGCAAAGAATTCCTGGCCCCGGTCAGTTTGGATGCGCTGAACGGGATAGTGAAATTCTTCAATCAGCTTGTCCAGAAAGTCAATCGAATTAGCAGCTGAGCGTCGTTTATAAAGATTTAGCACCCTCAGCCGCGTACAGTCATCAATAGCAGTGTATTGATACAACCCAGCCTTGATCTTGCAAACATCTAATTGCACGCGTTCACCTGGGATCAGCTTTGCATACCTAATTGGCGGATTATTTTTCCTATATCGACGAATAGGTTTTATAGCGTGTTTTTTTAGTATTCGTGCTATGGTAGAAGTAGATATTTTCAGTTCGTGGTGTCTTAACAAGTGAGAGCAAATTCTTAGCTTTCCATAGTTAAACTCATTTCGAATTTTAAGCACAAGTGTCTCTTGCTCAGTATCAAACTTTTGACAACCTAACCGCTTTGGGCGATGTGAGCGGTCAACAAGCTTCTCTTCGTCCTGCCTTTTAAGCCAGCGCTGTAAAGTAGATCTGGCAATACCACATTTGCGAGCGGTTACTGAGATATTTCCCAATTGCTTGTAAAGCGCTACCCACTTCTGTCGGGCTTCAATCTTTAAATTTTCAATGGCCATAATAAGGTGGTTGGATTAGAAACACCTCATTTTTTCTCGCAACCTCTCCGGATTTGTGAGAGAGGATTGCGAGAAAAAATGATCATTAATTTAAAGAATTGATCGCAATACAAAAAATTGAATATAACTTTTTAGAGAAATCAAAGGAAACTGTAAGTGTAGCGAATGTTATGAACCATCACAAATATGAAATTATTTTAGGGCAATTCCCTGTTTGATTATCAGCTTCTGACGTGATTTGCTGACTCTGTGGTTTTTAACAAGGCGATTAGCCAGAACCATCCCTGCTTGATGGCCTTTGTAATAGATTTGTAAGAATCACCTCCCATGCTGCTAAAACAAGAAGACACCGCTTTTGTTTACAGATACAATAAGATTGCCAGCGCAGCCTTCTAAAAAATGCATCAGGTTATTTTAATTTACAGGAGAATATTTCAGCAAAATTGAAAACGCTTTATGATGTATAAAGGCTCGAATGGATCATCCCCGCTAAACACTGTAAATATTTTGAAATTTAAAACAAATGAGAAATTATTTGGACTTTTATGTGATTTAATATTATCTTTATACGTGTAAATCATTTTCCACGGGTTGCCTTACGACGCATTATCTTACTGATATAGCACGTTAAACTTCTTCATACACATTTTAATTTCATCGATAATAATTGTTAGTTAATAGAAAAGTATCAAAAATTTTGATTTACGTTATCTGTTACCAAGAACAATTTTATCCGGATTGAAGCATGTTTAAATTTGAACTTTAAGTTCATCAATAAGCCCTCCCCAGTTTGCAACGTTCAAAAAAAGATGTGCATCATCCCTATAATTGATCCTGTAACAAAATTTGGCTAAGGATTTCACTACTTACGACTGTAAAGCTACGTGTTGAGCGTACTTTCAGGTTTTGCATCAGGAACCATTCAGTTAAAAACATTCTAATTGATCTGGGTTATGGATCGTGCTCCTTAATGAAGGAAATCGCTTTCCTTCTTAACCTTATGTGCAACATTTGTTGCTGATCTTCTTTAAAATATAGGCAACAGCTTATATACTTAGCTGCTTGATCTTGACACTGCTTTTATTGTAAGATTATAAACTATAGGTCTTATGATACACAACTATTCACAACATCACTTTTTACGGGGCATTAATTTGTCAAAGAAGGTTTGGGCTTTTCAGCTTATGCTGATTGCAGGAATCATCCATTCATATGCTCAAGACACTTGCTTAATAAGCAAGTCGGCTCCCATAATTCATTCATTGGGTACTGGTGATTATTGCTATGCAATCGTTACAGGTGATCTCAATACCGATAACAATCCGGATTTAGTTGTAACCCAAACTCAGGGTTCTATTAGTGCATTATTAGGAAATGGTAAAGGAGGATTTACACCTGAAATGACTTACAAAAGTGGAGGTGGTTTTCCTTCTTCGCTGCTCATCAATAATGATTTCAACGCAGATGATGAACTGGATGTAGCTGTTGCAAATAGTAATTCCAATACGATCGGTATACTATTAGGTAATGGCAAAGGAGGTTTTGCACCCGTAACTGCTTATGAAACCGGAGGCGATTTTCCTGCTTCGATGGTCAGTGGTGATTTTAATGGGGATCATAAAAGAGACGTAATTGTTTTGAATGTTCAGAGTGGAACGATTGGGGTACTTCTAGGCAAAGGTGATGGCAGTTTTTCAAAGGCTAATATTTATGCATGCGGTGAAGGCTCTCAGACCTCAATAACGACTGGCGATTTTAATAATGATGACAAATTGGATATAGCTGTCACAAATGGCGATTATCCCTTCAGTTCTATCGGAATATTGCAGGGGAACGGCAAGGGCAGCTTTGCAGAGGCGATTACTTACCCAGGAGGCGAAGGCTTTCAGATGTCCATAACAACAGGAGACTTCAATAACGATGGCCAATTAGATTTGGCTGTCAGTAACGGTGATTATCCAATCAGCAATATTAGTGTACTAGCGGGAAGAGGAGATGGCAGTTTTGGTAAAGCCGTGACTTACCCAAGCGGCATGGGATTACCAGCTTCAATTATCACAGGTGACTTAAACAGCGATAGTAAATTGGATATCGCTGTTAGTAATGGTGGTCATACATTGGGAAGTATTGCCGTACTTCCTGGAAACGGAGATGGCAGTTTTGCAGAGCCTAGAGTCTTAAATATTAGTGGTATTTTTCCTACTTCTGTAATCCAGGGGGATTTTAACAAGGATAAAAAGCAAGATCTGGCTTTTTCAAATTTTTACAGTAATGAAGTTGCTGTGCTTTTAGATTCTTGCCCATCGGATCAGGCTTCCATCCAAAGTTTCACATTGATTGATGCTGACAGTGATAAGGATATCATGCAGTTAAAGGAGGGTGATGTGATTGATCTGTCCGCTCTTTCCTCGCTGAATCTGACTGTCCGGGCCAACTCTGCCCCGTCTGTTGTAGGCAGTGTGGTCTTTCAGCTGAGCGGGCCACTGACACGGAACCATACAGAGAACACAGCCCCTTATTCCTTGTTTGCCAATAATAAGCAGGATTACAATGGATGGACGCCGGCTAATGGCAACTATACGCTGACTGCTACTCCATATAGTGCTTCACAGGGCAATGCAGAAGCAGGCACGCCCCGTACAATCCATTTCAGCGTTACCGGCGCAGTGGTCAGTAGCCTCATACTGGTGAATGCAGAAACCGATCAGGCCATCCAAACTTTACAGAATGGAGATGTGATCGACCTATCCGTTCTGCCCACTGCCAAGATCAACATTCGGGCAGTAACACATCCCGATACAGTGGGCAGTGTGGAGTTTAACATGAACAACCGGCTGGTGGTATGGGAGAACGAGGTTCCATATGTTATTGGTGGTGACATTAATGGAGACTATAGAGCCTGGACACTTCCTACGGGCTATCACAGATTAACTGTTACGCCTTGTGACGGCAAATATGGCCAGGGTAAGAAAGGAAAGCCTTACAGCTTAAATTTCACCGTGGCAGACCGGTCACCTGCTGCAAGAACCAACGCTGCATTCCAGCAGCAGTCTATTGCCGGGGAGCTTTCTGAAAATGCAGGAGAAAGTCTCAGTGCTGCACCTAATCCTTTTACGGGTCAGACCACCATCAGATTTTCAATACTAAAAACCGGTCATACGACCCTGGGGGTCTATGATATCAGCGGCAGAGAAGTGGAACGATTGTATCAGGGCGAGCTCGAAGCCGGGAAACGGTATAAGGCCTCCTTTGAAAGTAAGCAGCTGCCGGCAGGTATGTATATACTAAGGCTGCACTCAAGTAATAATGCACAGACTAGTAAAATGGTGTTGTTACGCTGATTGCTGATAGAAGGGAATTTGAACACCTTCTGATTCCCTTCTATCAGCAATCAGCCAAAAACAGTTAGCCGCTGTGTCCCACAACGTGATAAGTTCAAGATTTACAATAGCGCTTATCAAAAAATAATCAATAACAATCTGTATCCATACTATTAAAAACAAAATGGGAAGATATGAAAAAGCTTTTTACCTTTTCCGGAAGAACAACGAAAAAGTTAAGGAAGTTTGTTCTTCATTTGACTTGTATTCACTTTTGTATACTCATTGTATTACTAAACGGTCTGCTTAATACGGCACATTCCCAAACAAATCTTCCTATTAACATCGATTTTGAGACACCACCTTTGGGCAGCGAGCCAAATAAGCTAATTAGTCCCTATACAGATGCGGTTTCGGGGGTAACTTTTACCACAGTGTCGGCCAATCCAACCATCGGACTTGTAAAGAACAGTGAAGCTTATGTATGTTTAGCTCCTTCCAATGATGATCAAAAGTTCGCTACGGGAGCACCTGGGTTACCGGAAACAATCGGGCATCCCACGTCACAGGAGCAGATAAAGGCTACTTTTCCTATGCCAACAGGTCCTGTGACGATTTCCGTTGATTTTCAGTCAATGGGTAAAATGCCAGTCCGTTTAAGACTATATGATGCCTTCGGTAAACAGGTAACATCTGTAAGAGCGTATACTCCGGTTTCCGATATACGATGCAGCTCGTTTCGTCCATTCACTTCCAGTAAAACTTTAACAGCCAGTGGGCAAGATGTGGCTTATGCGGTAATGGATTTGGACTCGACCGCATTCGAAGGTGTTTTCCCCTTTGTCATTGATAATTTTACTGTGAAAGCAGCCTTACGCCCTATTGAAACAACGTTTGGCCCGCCTAGTCGCTCTAACCCGTCGGCCTTTGTGGCAGACCCGGTCAATACAGCTACCGGCAACTACTTTCTTCAAAGAACCGATTTTTCGCTTGCCGGTCGTGGAATGCCTGTTGTGTTTATGCGCACTTACAATTCCCAGGACACATCCTCCGGCCCCTTTGGCCATGGCTGGACATATTCATACAATATAAGCCTTTCACAGACCGCAGACAGTTTAATCACCATTAGGCATACTAGCGGTGAGACAGAATATTACAGACAGGCTGCTAATGGGACCTATACATCTTTATACCCTGGCATATTTAGTACACTGACAAAAAAACCGGATCTGAGCTATACGCTTACTGAAACAAATCAGACGCGTTACCATTTTGCAAGCAGTGGAAAACTCATAAGTATAGAAGACAGAAATGGCAATAAGCTGAGTTTTCAATATGATATGGCCGGCAGCCTCATTACTATTTCTGGTTCTACGGGTCTTATGTATCATTTGGATTATGATGATTCGGGGCACATTAAAAAAGTCACAGATCCTATTAGCAGGTCCATACACTATTTCTACGATTCAAATGGGGACCTGATTTCCAGCATTGATCCGAAGGGTGGGGAAACACACTATGTCTACCAGGAGCACAGGATGACACATATCGTTGATCCGCGCCAGAATTCCCTGGTTGAAAACACCTATGATTCAAACGGGAAAGTAATATCGCAGAAAAACGGGCGTGGGTTCATAACAAACTTTGCTTATGGTGTCCCGCAAGAAAATCAAACAAGCATCACCGACCCTCTTGGAAATACTTCAATTCATGAATACGATAGTCAGCTGCGTATTGTGAAGGAGATTGACCCGTATGGCTTTGTATTTTCAGTAGAATATGATAGCAGCAATAACCGAACTGCTATAACTGACATGAATGGAAATGTAAGTAGACTAAGCTATGACCAGCGAGGGAATGTCCTTTCCATGACAGACCCCATAGGAAATCAAACTTTTATAACTTATGACAGCACAAATAATCCAACTAGCCTAACGGATCCTATGGGTTTTATGGAAACACTGCAATATGATGAAAAAGGAAACCTGCAGCGATTACTGGATCCTCTTGGAAATGTTACCGAGTTTGAAAATAATGATTTTGGTGAAGCGATAAAGGTAAAGAACGCCCGGGGTTTTGTTAACCAACTCGGATACAATGAACATGGCCATGTAAACAAGGTCACCAATGCTCTTAATAAATCCATCACAAATACCTTTGACATCATAGGACGTCCTCTTGCATCAACGAACCAAAATGGTAACACAAGCACATTCGAATTTGATGCTAATAATAAACCGGTTAAAGCTGAGAATTCGCTGGGATATGCTACTTCTTTTAATTTCGATGAAAACGGAAACCTTGTTAGGGTGATTAATGCTAAGGGAAACAGCGTTTCTTATGAGTATGACGAGGTAGATAATTTAACAAAAGCTGTGGATGCTTTAGGCCATATAACCCAGTATACATTCGATCCAAATAATAACCTTAGTGCTGTAACAGATGCAAACGGAAATAAAACAACTTACTCGTATGATGCCCTGAACCGGTTAGTATCGGTCACAGAACCACTTGGGAATAAAAAATCCTTTACATATGACCGGGCAAATAATATTACTGCTGTAAACAATCCGGATGGTAAGCAAATCTCTTTTACTTATGATAAGCATAATCAACTTGTTAGCATAACGCCCGAAGGAGAGGCAAAAATAGCATTTGAGTATGATGCCAACGGAAACAGAACGAGAATGGTGGATCAACGGGGTGATACCCAATATACTTATGATGCTTTGGGCCAAATCAAACAGGTAACTTACCCAGGCGGTAAGAAGGTGTCTTATACTTATGATGTAGTTGGAAACCCCGTATTACTCACTTACCCAGACGGAAAGACTGTCAAATACCAGTACGACGCGCTAAACCGTCTTGAACAGGTTACAAACTGGATGTCTGATGTAACCAGATATGAGTATGACGATGCAGATAACGTGACCGGAGTTCATTATCCCAATTCGACTTCGATGGCTTACCAGTATGATGCAGCAGAACGGCTCATAAAAGTATCAAATAAATGGCAGGACAAAAGTCTAGCTGAATTCACATACAAACTTGATGAGCTGGGTCTGCGCATACAGACTGAAGAAATTGATACTTTAAGCTTTAGGAACAGGACCGTTTATTATACATATGACGCCGTTTCTCAGTTGACCAAAGAAGAAGAGAAACGCCCATTTGGTCTTATAAATGGGACCATTTACCAATATGATCCGGTTGGAAATAGGAACAGAACCACAAAGTACTCAAGCAGTTCCTTTGGCAGCCAGCCTGAGAAAGAAGTTAATTACATTTATAATAATAACAATCAACTTTTAAAGGCAGGAAACACAGTATACGAATATGATGCAAACGGTAACCGTTCAAAAGAACTGATTCCTGGAACGAAAAGCATTGAGTATACGTACAATTTCCTAAATCGTATTACACAGATAGTAAAAGGAGGATCTGTACTGGTACAATATCAGTATGATGGAGAACAAAATAAAATTGAACAGACTTATAGTGCAGCAGATAACATAAAAACTATCCGGTTTGTAAACGATGTGATCTCTCCGCTGGCTGTTGTCTTGCAACAGGAAAGTGAAACAAACGGAAAGTTAAATATATCTTCTAACCATGTTTATGGCTTAGATTTGATCGGGGAAGGATATGTTACCAAGGATGAAGAATTTAACCCATTTCTTTTCTTTCATTCCGATGGGTTAGGAAGCACCGTTGCACTTACAACTGAGAAAGGAACACCACAAGGCTTGTTTCAATATGATGCTTTCGGAAATACAGAAAAAAAGCTTGCCTATGCCAATAACCGTTTCCTGTATGCCGGAGAAGAGTTAGATCCTAAGACTTCGTTATATTATATGCGTGCAAGATGGTATGATCCAAAAGTAGGAAGATTCCTTACAAAAGATCCCTTAGCAGGCTCGAGTCTGAACCCTCTTAGTTTTAATGCTTATACTTACGCTCTCAATAATCCGGTAAATTTTATTGATCCATCAGGAGAATTGTCAATTGGTGGGGCGATTAAAAGTGTAGGTAAAGGAGTTGCAAAAGGAGCTTCAGCAGCCTACAAAGGCGCAAAAGCTGCTGGTTCTGCGGTTGCATCGACTGCTGCATCAATTGCCCCGGATGCTGGTATTTTGGCAGCGAAACTAGGCGTCACAGCCCTTACTTTCGCTATTTCACCAGGAACCAGCTCTCTTGGTCTGTTAGTAGGGACTGCTGGATGGCTTACTAATCCCAAACTATCGGACATTAACATTGGATGGGGAGCTATTGAATTCTCTAATAATCCGGCAGTAAGATGGATGCCAGGAAGTAGGGGAGCTATAACTATCGGAGGCGTAATTCTGTATAAAGGTACGCCAACTGCCAGACAGCGAGCAAATGAGTATGACCACATCTGGCAAGCTCGCTTCTTTGGAGACGCATATATACCTGCCCATCTTGCTATAGGGGGTACAGTTGGTTGTTTTGTGGCCAAAATTGGTGGAAATGCAATCCGTTGGAGCCTGAAAGTCACAGGCATCCATTAACAACGGTTTCAAAATAGCCGCAGACCTTCAATTCCAAATGACGTGAATGAGTTAAGACTTGACTTGTCGGACAGGCATGAAGTAGTCAGCACTAAATTTTCCAGCATGCCTCGAACATATTTTAGTGGACAGGTAGTAGTTCTAATACTATTAATGTACTACTAAATTATATAGTTGTGGGATGTTAGCAATTGGCAAGTGATGCTTATATTTTAAGATTAGTATTAGCTAATATATGTAGTTCTCTAAACTTGTGTTAATCAATAAAAGGTATTTGTGTAAGTGTATGCTTCCCCTTCTTAGTACAGTGATTTGTTGGACTTTAGTAATTGAATTTTAATTAAATTTCTTTTTCCCCTTTGTGTTCGCTTTCCAATATCAGCCTCTTTTGATTTGGAGTCATCCTGTTTAGTGATCTGTGCGGGTGGTTATTGTTGTAATCGTACATCCAATTATCAGATATAATCCTTAACTGTTCCAATGAATCAAAAAATAAGCATCAAGAACATCTTCACGATATGTTCTGTTCAGGCGTTCGTTAAATCCATTTTGCATGGGTTTCCCCGGTTGGATAAATTTTTGTTCGATCTGTTCTTTCTCACACCATTTAGCTAATTTCTTACTAATAAACTCCGGCCCGTTGTCTGTTCTAATTGATTTTGGTAATCCTCTTTCTGATTTCAGATGATCCAGTACTTCTATTACTTTTTGAGAACAAATTGAATAATCGCATGTGCTGCTAAAATTTCTCTGGTTGAATCGTCAATTATGTTCAGAACTCGAACACGACGACCAGTGCTAAGTGCATCACTAACGAAATCCATGCTCCATGTATCATTTAGCGCTTTAGCTTCAATTAATGGCTGTTTAGGCCTGGTCAAAAGACGTTTTTTACGTCTCCGTCTGAGTTTTAAATTCATTTTACGATAAATCCGCAGAACCCGTTTTCTATTCCAACCTAGGCCTTCATTTCGAAAATAGCCATAATACCAGTCAAAACCTCTGGTCGGATAAGTTTCCGACAATTCGTTAAGTTTATCAATAACTGCACTATCGTCTTTAACAGCTTTATAATAATAAACGCTTCGACTCAGGTTTAATACTTTGCAAGCCCGTTCAATGCTAAACCCTTCTCCAGAAATTTCTGTTGCAATCAATCGCTTTTGAACAGGCTTTAGAGCTTTTTTTCGATAATCTTCTTAGCGAGTCTGTGATCCAGTGCAAGCTCAGCATACATGTGCTTTAACCGGCGATTTTCTTCCTTGAGAGCTTTCAATTCAGACAGTTCCGAAGCTCCCATGCCGTTGTACTTTTTTCGCCAATTATAAAGTGTAGCCTTTGATATCCCATGTTCTCTGGCAATTTCTAGCGCAGGTTTGCCAGTATCTAAATCCTTCAGGATCTTGACAATTTGTGTTTCGGTAAATTTTGTCCCTTTCATAACAGTTTAAAATTAGAAAATTTGTCTAAAATTTTACTGTCCTATTTTTAGGGAAGCTTGTATGTCTTCAAACCAACTTGGACAAATGCTTAGAGAGTATTTTCCGCTTTATAAAACTATTAATTTTTGATTTAAATACTGATTTTTTCTTTGTTTCAAAGTTTGCTTTTTAATTTCCTCTCTTCTTTTTAAGATCGCATCACCTCTTCCAAAATAGACATCTGCGGGTGTGAGATTATTCAGGGACTCATGATAACGCTGGTTGTTATAGCGATCGACAAATTCACTTAGTGCCTCCCGCAGCTCATCCGGATGATAGAAATTGTTGAGCTTGACCATTCCATGGCGGCCACATTATTTCATCGTTCTGTGGTATCGCTCGATTTTGCCTTGCGTCTGAGGATGAGCCGGGCGACCATGAACTTGCTGCATTTTAACCGTGTTTTTCAGATAGTCACCCAGCTCGCCGGATATGTAACAAGCTCCGTTATCAGAGAGCAGTTTCGGCTTGGCTTTACTTTTAATCCTGGCCTTCTTTACTGCCTGATCAATGGTTCTTTTCACATCATCAGCCTTCATACTGCTGCACAGCTCCCAATGAATGATATACCTGCTATAATCGTCCAGAACCGTGCTCAAGCGGTTCGCCGCCCGATAATAATACCCCCCAACCCACTATTTTAAAATATGTGAAATCGGTTTGCCACATTTGATGTACAAAGGATGTTTTGTCTTTAAATTCATCAGATGCAGAAATTAAAATATGGCTTGGAGCAGTGATCAGTCCCCGCTGCTTCAATATACGATAAACGCTTGATTCAGAAATAAATATCTGTTGCTCATCGGTGATGTAATGGGCTAGTTCACGGGCTGACAGGTCCACTTTGTTAAGTGCTACTTCAACAACCAGGTCCTTCTGCTGCTGGGGTATACTGTTCCATTGTCTTCCAGAAGCTTTTTCCTTATCCAAAAGCCCATCGTATCCCTGATCAAGATAGCTGTTGTACCATTTGTAAAACGTGCTTCTGGCTATCCCAAACTCTTGCAACGTCTTTTTTACACCCAACTCTGAACGGGTCACAGTCTGGATGATTTCGTACTTCTCCGATGCAGATAATCTCATAAACTTTTTATATTTATGGGTTAGTCCAGCATGTTCAAACTTTTTTTTACAATATCATACCTCAGGACCAGGTCGGCGACCATCTCCTTGAGCCGCGTATTTTCTTTGCGTAGTTCAGCTACTTCATCTGTGGTAGCCTCTCTTGTTACGTCTCCCTGGAGCCGCTTTTTGCCAGCTTCAAGAAATTCATTATCGCTTCGGCGGGCCGATCCATTTGTAGAATTGAGATTCGTTGATACTGTATTTTCGGCACAATTCAGCGATGGGTAATTCGGCCCGAAGGGCTTCCATCACAATCAGAATCTTTTGTTCTGCGGTGAAGATACGTCTGGTCTTAAGACGAATGTCTTTAATGTAATTTTCCGGAGTTGATTTTTTTGTGTTTCCCATAATATTAAAGTTAAGAACTCAAGGGGAAAACACTCTCTTAGTTTTTAGTTAAAATTGTCCACTTTTTGCTGACGATTTACAAGCAAATGTGCGGTCAAAGCCAATGTCAAAGGGTAAAGGAAAGTGAGAAGAAGCAATGATCGGTATCGTAGTAAAGGGTCTGACCGCATAACGCATCCCCAATTCATAGTAAGCATTTGGGTTGGCATTGGTTAAATCGGCAATGCAGAACTCACAGAGAATGATTTTCTCATACATCGTCTTATGAATCGAGCCGAAGGTGGTTTCTTCCCGCTCAATTAACGGTTCCATGCCGGCTTTAATAATTGCCGGTTTAATCAATTCTTCATAAATTTTATCAAAGTCAATTTTCTGGATTGGTTCATCCACCTTTTTAGCCTCAAATTTTGCCTGAAGATCCTTGATATTTGGTTTTTTATCAAAAGAAGTTATTACAAAACAATAAGTCTTCATATGAAAGTATATCTAACTTTAATCGCGCTGCATACCCGCAATATTTTCAAACTCAGGATCGTCAAAGGTCTCCACACCGATCAATTGCGCGTATTTGTTTCGGATTGGAAAGCTTTCGTTTCGAAGTTCAACAGTCACTTCCATAACATATAATTAATTTTACTTTTTAACCGCTTTAAAGGTTTAGTTTAATTGGTAATACCTTCTTGCCCACTGGTTAGGTTAGTGTCGACACTGCCTCCTTCCAGCAAAACCTTACACTTTTCAATCATTTTTATAATCTTATTTTCACCTACAAAACCGTATAAATCAATTAAAATATCCAGATGCTCTAACGTCCCAAGACGGTTACCCTGGTGTCCTGCGAAATGCCATATTTTCTGGTAAAGCCTGGACATTTTATCAAATTCTTCCTGAGAATAGTGTAAAAGCAGTTGGCAAAACCTGATATCCGCTTCGGCCACAAAATCCCAGAAGTTTTTCTTTCCCTGGGACCTGACAGGCCTTGCAGCCAACGCAGATTCCAGCAACTTAGTCCAATCGCCCGATTTATCAACCGGGCTTTCGTCATTTTGGTCGGCAATTGTTTCTTTCGGTTTGCCCTTTTTTCCTGTTTTTTTTAAGGATATTGCGTGATCAATCGCAATCCAGTTCGTGATAGGATAATATTTGTCTTTTGCAGGTGAAAGATTATCCGCTTTCTTGTAGGCATCCGAGGCCTCCAGGTAAGCATTTTCTTTTGCGGTATCTTTGCTAAGCAAACCCAACCGCTTGTAAGTGCTGCCCAAAATGTTGTAACGTTCGGCGGTTTCGCCGAATTTGATAAGCGTATCCAGATCTTTAATGACGGATTTTATGTCTTTGATTGCATCTAGTAGCGGATTTCTGACCCATTTTGACTTCCTGAAGGAAAAATTTAACCTTTACATTGCAATACTGTTCGAGCGCTTTCAGTGTAAAGGTTGCGTTGGTAATGGTACTCAACTTTTCGAATTGGGCAATGGCCTCCTTATACATGCCCAGGGCAGCATAAATGGCTGCCAGCAATTCTGTGATATTCGCATTGGAGAGGTTGTCTTTTTTTAATGCCAGGTTAATTGCATTTAACTTAGCCATGACTTGGTTGGTTTCACTTCCAGAATCCAATTCATTTTTCAAATTGGTCAGCTCCATTTCTGCCAGAGCAGGGATCTCAAAATCATATTCATAATGATTATGCCCGTATATTGCTGCCAGGCGGTAAAATGGGTCGCCATAACATTGATAAGCTCCCCAGGTATTTGACCGGTTCTTGTACAACTCAAAAACGGCCTTTCTGCCTTTTTTGGCTGCTTCTCCAAAGGTTCGGCCTTCAAGCATAGCCCGGTAGAAACATTCTGAAAAATAAAGGGCCGCATCATCACTAACCGCCCATCCCGCAACTACTACTGCCTTTACACCAATCCTGATCAGTTGGGTTCCCAGATTTGCTGCCAGCTGATAACGATTTTGGGTATATTCCTCCGACCTTGCTTCTGTTTGACCCAGAAAGCAACAGTTTACGAATACCAGCTCAGGGACACTGCTCATCTGGTCGATATGCGCTGGTGTCAGAAAGATATCCTTCCCTATCAGCATTCCGGTTTGCTTTTGCTCTCCGAATTCAAAAACACCATGGCCTGCCAGATGAAGGATTTTGTAATTCTGGCTATACAATTTAGTAAGTATCCTGTCCGACGTTGACCTGTTTTCCTGGATAACACCATAACCCTGATCCAAAAGCAGCTGTGAAACTTTTGAACCTTCCATTAAAGCCGCAGGAAGCTGCATATTTGGATTTGTCAAATCCGGATCAGCTACAACAAGTGCCGTGCTGGTATTAATTGAATTGATGATAACCCTGAAATTCCTGGTTGTAAACTGACGGATCAATCCGGAATTGATGCTAAGCGGGGAGCCGTTAAACAAAGTGTCCTGCAATAGCTCCCATGGGAACGATGCTGTGAATTCGTCAAGCTGTAATATGATGTTGCTAAGACGTTTGACAAGCGATTTAAAGTCATTGGGAATCAGCAGTTCAAATAAAGTTTTTGCTAATTCAGGGGTCCATCTGCCCTCAGCTGAGGCCGCTTTTAAAAGATTGGTGATTTCATTCCCGGAAGTGAACAATGACCGTTCCTCAATCCTGGCCGCATCTGTGGTAATAGTAAAGAGTAATCCTTTTTTAACATGTTCCGGCACGTTGTCTTCATCTAAATACCGCCTTACGGTGATTCTTGTCCACCATTCAACAGTCGATTCCATAGGGATCCGCAGCCTGCGGCCCATCTGCTCGACAATACCCGAATTACTTCTTTGTATCGACAATCCTGTTCCCTCGGCACGTTCAAGCGTTTTAAGCGCTTTCATACAGGTCAGTATGTTGTCCTGATAGAGCTCGATAAACTCTAAATCATTAATCCTGACTGCCTTTTGACCATATGCTGCCTGTATCTTTTGGTTGGCATTCTGTGCACCTTCCAAAATAGCCCTGATGCAATTTTCTATACCCAGGCCCCCATAACCCGAGCCAATGATCAATGCCGATATTCCGGCTTTTTGATCAGTTACAAAAGATTTGTCTTTGCTTGTAATCAGGCTTGTCAGGTAACTGCTAATGCCTTGCTCAACCGTTTTAACCAGATACCTTTCATTCAATTCTCCTTGTTTACCCAAACCCAAAACAATGACCCCTTTGAAGTCTGAGTTATCAGAAGAAGATACATGCATACTGGTGCCTACTTCTCCCGGGTAAAGTTCCAGCTGCAGTCTGCGGGTTAATTCTTTTCCCAAATGTTCATCAACCGCTTTTTCCGCCGACATAATTCCATCTCTTTCAAAGTGTCCTATCAAAAGTGGGTAGGATGCGTATTTGAGATTGCCATGCGTGACAGAAACAATAATGGGCAGCTCCACGGTCTTGACTCCGCGTTCCGGTGAACTCAAACCCAGTATTGCACTTTTTAGCCCTGCGTCTGACGAATCAAAGTCAAACGATTCTGGTGCCGTAAACTCGGTGCCAATTCCTCTGGATACCATCGGACGGCTTTTCGACAGTTTTTTTGTCGATCCTACCTTTAAAATATCTGAGATTCCTGCGAACAGACTTTCATCGTTTGCAAGCTCACCGTGCTCTACCGATGAATAATATACGTTTTCAGATTGGATCATTTTTCCTGGTATGCCGCTTTCCCAGGTAACGCTGCCATCTCCTTCCAAAGTCGCCAGAAATTCCAGTTTCAATCTATTTCTGTTAAAAATACTTTTTGGAACAATCCGGTAGCCTGATATGGTACCTTCAGGGCTTCCGGCCATGCCAGCAATGTATACTGCTTTTGAGAAGTCCAGCGTATTATTTGGATCAAGGACATTGTCACGGTATTTCTTGAAATCAGCAAGTAAAGCTGCGTCAGGGATAGGCCAGTTATTATCTCCATGGGCATCCCGCATTTTTTGCCATGTACCCGTGTTTGAAAAATCATTGGCGGCATCGGTCGTAAAAGGAAGTAAGGCCAGTATGCCAGGAAACTGGGTAAAGAATGCCAAAAGTTCTTTTTTGGAATTTTTTGTATCAATCAACCCAAGCTTTTTGATCAATGAATCCCTGCCGAACAATACTGATGCTATCCTGAAAGAGCCATTTAATGGTGCTCCCAGAAAAAGTAAAGAAAAATCCGTGGTTTTCTGCAAATCTGTCCAAGTATCGGGATGATCAATCATAAAATCGCGGATCAAAACGCCGCCCATCGAATGTCCGATAAGCTTAATAGGCTGTTTGAACTGCATCAATTCTTTAATTTTAGCGTTGAAAAATGCCGTATTGGTTTGCATTGACAAACGCCAGTCAAAGGGGAATACAGTCACATCATATTCCGAAGAAAGATGCCGGTAAAGTTTACTGTACGAATCACCTACCACCGAAGGGGCCGTGACATTTTTGTTATTATTAATACTATGTTCCAGCAGCGACAGACCGCCTGAAACGAATTTTAGAAAATTCACCCAAACCGGCTTGTCCTCCACATCCAGGTTACTGCCCATGATCCCTGGCAAGATCATGGCGATAGGCTTGGTTCCCGATACCGGTTTGGGCATGAGCTGTCCAAATGATAAATTGATATCAATCCCTCTCACCCTGGATTGGGTAAGTAAGTTTTCAGGCACAGGAGAAAAACCGTCAACACGGGCGTTTCCAAGGGATTGTAAAGCACGAAGTATAGCGCCACGCGTGCTGGTATTTTTGAAATAACTAAAGTGGTTTACATCGGGACTTTCATCCAGAAAAAACTGGGCGCTTCCATTAGAACGGCGGGTACCCTGATACATGGAGGCGGTATTGACAACAAAGTCATTTTTACCAAGAAAAAAAGATTCGTTAGTATTCCAAGCAATGCTTTAAGTTTAAAGCTGAGCTGGTTATCTCCTGAGATTACGTATAAGGGTGAAGAGAGCAGGGTAACAGACTCTGTATTATTGATCACCTTGTTGATCGCAGATTCCGGGTTTTGCGGTGCCAATCCGGCAAGCACATCCGGATCATCCTTTGATTCAACCACGGCTGTCAGCAGATTTTTAAAAGCCACATAAACCGGATTACTTGCCTGTGCAAGGGCGAGTCCGGCAACATTAAATATGACATTCAACCAAATGTCCAATCGTTTGGATGCCAGCGTTGTCCCATTAGCAGGACAGGCCACCCTGATAAATTTGTCAATTCTTATATTTTTATCGGCAATGATGTTTTCTATTTCTTCAATAAGGTCAACTTCTTTAACCCGGTCAGGATCTTTGTTCTGATTGTGTTTGCGTAAGTAGTCTTTTTCAACTTTGGTAAAACCCTTTTTATCTGCTTTCTCATCAAAAAATTTGGCAAGCAATTCACCGACCAGCCCTCCTCTGGATTGGGTCAAAAGGTGAAGCGTAGCATTTTGCGGAAGTTCCCTCACCAGGTCCAGGACATTATTTAATGGACTTTTTGTAAGGCTCTCATGCTCAAATGCGAAGACATTTTCCCGGTAGGTTGTAAATATGTATTGCCACAGCGCTGTCTCAACAGGCTTTTCCTTACTCTCATGCCTTAAATCACCAAAAGACTGATGCGTAGACGATGCAGTACCATGAATCAGTAATAAATAAAGACCGGGATTCGCAGGCTTTTCATTGATAAATGAGAAATCCTGCCTGATTTGTAATAATCCCCGCTCCTGGTTTAACACTTTCTCCTCCAGTTTCCCTGCCAGTTCACGGACGATGGGTCCTATGACCTGCTTCTTGACAAAAACCTTAAATACTTTTAAAGCTATGTCTTTGACAATTCCTCGCTCCTGGGAAGGTAAAGATAATGTTGATGGCAATTCAAATACTGATGTGTTCAGGCTTCTCAAACTTGCTACCGCCTCTGGAAACAACTCTTCCATACTCGCAGGATCACTAATCCAGACCGTATCATCATCAAACTGAAATTCCAGTACGGTATCTTCGGACAGGGAAACGGTCTGGCTGATGAGCGGTTCACTGCGCATATTCTCCTTTAAAACATAAGTGTCCCGGATCTGCAAGATATTCTGTTGAATCTTCACGGTTATTCTCTACGGGTACACCTCGAAATTTTAATTGAGATATGATTTCCATTTTGAAGAAGGTTTAATTATTTAACGTTTTAAACAGGCGTATGGCCTTTGTCATTTGCACCTTATTTTTTAATTAATTAAAGTTCAATTTGGCAGAAGATACTTTCATATTCTACTGAAATAATTTAATTAGTAGAAAAACTTATTAAACGGTACTCGCCCAGAGCAGATTCGGAGTTATTTGTCCAATGGTACTTTAAATTATTAACATAAAGACCATGTAATTTTACTACATGACGTCCTATGCGCTTGCAATAATATTGTTCTAACAATTGTCGATTGATAACTTTATTTTGTACAAAAATTCTAAAGACAGGATTTATCAAACACCATATGTAAAAAATATATATATGCTAAAAACGTATTATCATCTTCATATCTAAAAGAAATAAATATCAAAAACAAAATAATAAATCCAGTTATGATATGCGAATTGATATCATAAATAATTTGCTTTGTGCAAAGTAAGTTAATTATATGAATGTGCAAGTTTATGAAAACTTAGTTCAATTTTAGTTAAATAACGATGCCAGCAATATAAAAAATAATCACCATTAATAACAGGTGATTTAAATCCTCTCTTCAAAATGTCGGCTCAGATTAAAGTGACCCTGTTATTAACTAATTTTATTAATTTTCCGAGCGGGCAAATAATGTAATTTTATATCTTGCCATTAGTAAATAATAGCTTAAAACTTTCCACGTGATACTTAAAAATAAGTATTCGTCCGAAGGGTTAGGTTTTCCATGACTTACTTTAAGGCATTCTTTAAGCACGAAAGCATTATCATCTAATATTTTAATAATATTTGTCTTCCACCACCTGGGATAATAACAATGCAATGAATTGTGACCGGAAAAATAAATAATGCTTTGATATTCTGAAATAGCTGTTAGTCTGTTAACAAACTTTGGTAATTTCAAAGAGGTCATTTCTTCAATGTAAGCGGCAGATTTTTTGTACTTATCTTGGTCCTTTGGCATTAAAAGCAAAACTTTTTCCCTATTGGCAGTATTGAGAACTGTAGAAAGCTCCCACAAAAAGCCGTCCGTCGTCCCTACCTTCAATAGGATTAATTCTGATTCATGAATCCAGTGTAATATAACTGTTTGCCAATCCGGTTCTTTTGCTTGAGGTGGTAAATAAATACGCTCTGCTCCAAGGACTGAATGCACGTCCTTTGGATCACCGATTGCCACCATCTTGCCGTATACCCTACATACTTTCTTTAAATTTTCTTCTTTTGTCGATAAATCTAGCAGATTGCTTGTGACTAAAACTTGATCTAACCAATCGTCTTCAAATGATCTTAGATATAGAACAGTATCACTCATGTAAGTCAGATTTACTGCATGCTTAAATGTTGAATTCGGAAATGTATCTGTAATATCACTTGGCACATTTAGTTTTTTTTGCTTGCTACGACGAAAGCCGTATGCCCCAACGATAGAGAACAGAACGGAAACAATGAAGACAATGACGATAGATAATCCTGAGTATCTTTCGATAACTGTATAATTAACTTTTCCAATTAGAAAAAGCATTATCGTACTAATTAAAATTGCAGTAAAGCTAAAATACCTCAGTAACAAACGCATATATATTATGAGTATTAGATGTATGCTTCCCCTTCTTAGTACAGTGATTTGTTGGACTTTAGTAATTGAATTTTAATTAAATTTCTTTTTCCCCTTTGTGTTCGCTTTCCAATATCAGCCTCTTTTGATTTGGAGTCATCCTGTTTAGTGATCTGTGCGGGTGGTTATTGTTGTAATCGTACATCCAATTATCAGATATAATCCTTAACTGTTCCAATGAATCAAAAAAATAAGCATCAAGAACATCTTCACGATATGTTCTGTTCAGGCGTTCGTTAAATCCATTTTGCATGGGTTTCCCCGGTTGGATAAATTTTTGTTCGATCTGTTCTTTCTCACACCATTTAGCTAATTTCTTACTAATAAACTCCGGCCCGTTGTCTGTTCTAATTGATTTTGGTAATCCTCTTTCTGATTTCAGATGATCCAGTACTTCTATTACTTTTTGAGAACAAATTGAATAATCGGCATGTGCTGCTAAAACTTCTCTGGTTGAATCGTCAATTATGTTCAGAACTCGAACACGACGACCAGTGCTAAGTGCATCACTAACGAAATCCATGCTCCATGTATCATTTAGCGCTTTAGCTTCAATTAATGGCTGTTTAGGCCTGGTCAAAAGACGTTTTTTACGTCTCCGTCTGAGTTTTAAATTCATTTTACGATAAATCCGCAGAACCCGTTTTCTATTCCAACCTAGGCCTTCATTTCGAAAATAGCCATAATACCAGTCAAAACCTCTGGTCGGATAAGTTTCCGACAATTCGTTAAGTTTATCAATAACTGCACTATCGTCTTTAACAGCTTTATAATAATAAACGCTTCGACTCAGGTTTAATACTTTGCAAGCCCGTTCAATGCTAAACCCTTCTCCAGAAATTTCTGTTGCAATCAATCGCTTTTGAACAGGCTTTTAGAGCTTTTTTTCGATAATCTCCTTAGCGAGTCTGTGGAATTGCAATAGTTAAGCGGACAAATGGTTAAGCCGCAATTTTCTGTTTGTTTAAAAGTTCTTCAAATTCTTTCGGTGAGACATATCCTAGAGCAGAATGAATCCTTTTTTTATTATACCAGGTTTCAATATACTCGAATACAATTACTGCCGCCTGCTGCTTATTGATAAAGGTATTTTGGTAAACACATTCTGCTTTTAAAGTCTTAAAAAAGCTCTCTGCAACCGCATTATCCCAGCAATTTCCCTTTCGACTCATGCTTCTAATAACAAGGGGGTTTTTATCCAGCAAGCTTTTAAATTCATTGCAAGCATATTGAATTCCCCGATCCGAGTGGAAAATTAATTCACTTGTAATACTTCTATTTTTACAAGCCATTTTCCATGCAGGTATCACAGTATCAATGGCTTTCATGGTTGAGCTAAGTGCCCATCCTACTATTTTCCTATCAGCTAAATCCAGTATCATGGTGAGATATAGCCAGCCTTGTGTCGTCTTAATATACGTTATATCAGATACCCACGCAGTGGCTATTTTATCCACTTTGAATTGCCTGTTAAGCTTATTTTCCACAACCGGATATTTATGCTCAGAATCCGTTGTGATGCGGAATTTTTTCTTAACAATGCTTCTTATTTTTGCTTTTTTCATCAGTCTGGCAACCCTCGGACGAGACACTTTTACATCCTGCTTAATCAACTCCCGAGTGACCCTGGGGCTTCCGTATGTTTGTTTACTTTTACTATGAATAACCCTGATTTTTTCAGTAAGAGCCTGGTTTTCAATGGCTGCATTTGATAATTCACTGCTCAACCAAGTATAAAACCTGCTTCTGCTTACCTTAAAAACCATGCACATTTTCTCAATGGGAAATATTTTCCGGTAATCCTTTATGAACCGGAATATTTGCCATCGCTCCTGGAGAAAATGCCGACAGCCTTTTTTAAGATATCTCGTTCAAGTTGTGTGTCACGAAGTTCTTTCCTTAGCCGGGCCAATTCCTGTTCCGTTTCGCTCAAAATCACCTTTCCGTTGCCAGGGAAGCTGCCATTTTGTTTCGCAGAAAGTTCTCTGCGCCAGCGGTATAGCATTGCCGGCGGAACATCTAATTCTTTTGCCAATGCACTAAGGTCTGTGCGGCTGTTGCTTAGTTCAACACTCATTAGTTTGAACTCCTTGTCAAATACTCTTCTTTCTCCAGACATAAGTGTTAAGTTATAAAAGTTTCCCTTAACTCAGTGTCCGCTTAAAGGTAGCAAGTCCACTGTGATCCAGTGCAAGCTCAGCATACATGTGCTTTAACCGGCGATTTTCTTCCTTTGAGAGCTTTCAATTCAGACAGTTTCGAAGCTCCCATGCCGTTGTACTTTTTTCGCCAATTATAAAGTGTAGCCTTTGATATCCCATGTTCTCTGGCAATTTCTAGCGCAGGTTTGCCAGTATCTAAATCCTTCAGGATCTTGACAATTTGTGTTTCGGTAAATTTTGTCCCTTTCATAACAGTTTAAAATTAGAAAATTTGTCTAAAATTTTACTGTCCTATTTTTAGGGAAGCTTACATCTTGCATAGATGTAAATTTTAAGGTAAAATTGACAATCTATATCAGGCTAAGACATAATAATTATTCACTTAAAAACTGACAACTTATTTTCAGGATCGGACAAACTGTAAGGTAAAAACAGGACAATACGTATAACTGATACCCATCATAGCTATCTATGCCAACTAAAACAACCAGATTATTGGTTGATTTTCTAAATATCAGGATTTTCCATTTCGTACAATATATTTTTACATATATTAACCCAAACTAGATTGCGTTCTGAATCAGGAAGTGAATCAATAGGCTCTCGTGGATTATTAGCACATTGAAATTTTTCTATTGGCGTACCTTCATAAAGCACAAAACTAAGTGCTATCCAAACAATTTTGACTTCTCCATCAATATGCTTATTGAGCAAGTAGGGCAGCTCTTTATCTTGGATAAAATTTGAATTGAAGAAACTTGGCGATACTAAAAATACAACTATTCTTGCATTATCTAATGCATTGTCTATTTGCTGCATCCACAAATCTCCCGGCTTAATATCTTGATCTGTCCATACTACAAGTTTGTGGTAGCGCTGCGCAGTGCTAAGATGTTTTTGGAAAGAACTTAACCAAACATAATCCTCATGGCTATAAGATACAAAAATACTATTCTTTCTAAATAGCTCTGCAATTGCAGAAGGCATGCACTCTCCAATTGAAGAGGATTTATGGGATTCTTCTGATATAACGTCTGCATTGTATTCTAACGCACCGTAACCCTTTATTAAATATGAAAAGTTACTGTCAATCTCTTGTAGTTTCTTCTTCATTGAACTACGTCCCTCGGCAAACAGCAATCTTATATCATCCGGTCCAATATTTAGATCTAGGGCATTAATATCTCCATAGTAGGTAGTAACTTCGGTCGAGCGGCCTATCTGAAGATTTACATATGAATCGTGAACGACAACAGATGATTCTATTAAAAAACGGACATAGCGCAAAACGTTAATCTTCCTAGGGTTTACAGCAGCTAATCCAGGTCTCAATACTAGTATTGGATAAAATCCTTTCTGTTGTGAAGCAGCTAAAACTGCGCTTGATCCGGCAACTACTGCATCCACAAATAGCGAATTCTCAAATTCGACAGGTTCATACCTTGGCGGAAATGACGTTGAAATAGTCAAAGCTTTTGATAGCAATATTTTTTTTCGTTCAGGATCATTTGAAGAAAATGTCAGGATTTTTTTAGATAGCATATCAAATGCATTAATTGATAATGGCAGCTCAAGTGTTCCAAGCTCACAATCTCCACCAATTAGTTCTTCAACTATTTCAAGGTAATTAGGCGTTTCATGGGTTGCAAATGGATATACAAATATTCTAAGTTTTGAAAATGATCTTTTTTTTTGAAACCTTCTAAAATTAAAGTTTAAAACCTTCCTTTCCATTTCGTCGATGGTAAGGCCTGATGCAAGCATAGATCCGATAATTGTACCCATAGAGCTAGCAGATATTGATACAATTTCAATCTGGTTATCTAATAGTTCTTTAATCGCCCCTATGTAACTTATGCATCTCATTCCTCCACCATTCAGTACAAGATGTATTTTTTGTTTTTCCATAATTAATGATTGGCAAGAATACAGACAATTAGAATTTCTAATTTTGAAATATGTAATTATTATATAGAATAAAGTAAACATCTATTACTAACAATATTCATTTTTCCCGTAAGCTCTACGCTTGTGTAGGTTAACTGATGGAAATATTGATGAATTAAAGTGGGTGATAAATACCAATGAATATTTTTGTCGAGCAGCACTCTAACAATTGCAACAAGTCTATTTGTAATAAATAATTTTCAAGCATTTTAAAGCAAATTAAAATGGTAAAATTTAAATGACACTTATAGGATCATAATTAAATATTGTAAGAGTCAGATTTGATAAGTCAATTTACTTAAATATCTGTGTATCGACCGTAAAAACTTTCATTCAAATGAGGTTCCCCCCGGTTATCAGATGGTTGTAAACAGAGTTTTGGTGTTTCATAATGTAAATTAACAAATTCTTTGGAGCTGTCGGCGGCCGCGGTTAAATCATTCAGCGTACTGTGTGGTCTGAAATAGTTATATTCCCACCGAAAGTCTTCGATTTTTCTTCTGACGTCGTCCAAAGACAAGAACCAATTAACCGAAAGACATTCTTTCCGTCAAATGATACAACAAAATGATTGTCAATTGGTTTTCCTGGCCTTGAGAAGTCGAGTGTTATACTATTTGAATACGCCGGTACGGGTCGCCCCGAATAAGTCCATTTTCTTCGAAATAAATTCATTACAGTTATAGCAATGAATTCGCTGTGGAAAATATTCTTCGGCCAGGCAGATTCGGCTTAATTCAGTAACAACATTAATCCCTTTTAAAGATTTTCTAGCCAGCAAATCGTTGCAAATTTTGCTGCAGTTACCGACCGCGTGGATTTCCATGTTTTAAGCAAGAATTAACCTATAATTTTTATCATATTTTAGTTGCATGGATCGTAGTGCATATTCCACTCTATAGTTTACCACGATTCCGATTTCATATTTTACCAGGAAATCCGAACATGCTTTACCAGTGTTCCGGAATAGTTTACCAGTTATTCTGCGGTGGGTTTTACCAGCTATTCCGCTGTAAACTTTACCAATTGGAAGTAAAATCAAGGCATTAAAAGTCTGTTATTCCGACAGATACTTTACCGGATTTTCCGCTACATACTTTACCACTGAGGGTTTTATACCGTTCTGGGATACATTTGATTACGATCAAAAACTATCCGAAGAATGGCTAATAAATCACTTAGTATGCAAAAATTACGTCAGATACTTTTATTCCTGAAAAGGGGTTATTCCGAGCGCGCTATTGTCAAGCAAACCGGTATTTCAAGGCAGACTGTGCATCAGTATGCCAGATTGTTTTTGGAAACCGGAAGTGATTATAACACCCTTTTAACGCTTAGTGATCATCAGCTGCACTCCATTATTGAAGGGAATAAACCAGAAAAGGAGCAGGTCCGGGATACGCGTAAAAGCCAGTTTTTAGACCAGATCGATTACTTTGTACTGGAATTAAAAAGGGTTGGTGTCACCCGCCAGCTTCTTTGGCAGGAATATCTCGAAGCGCACCCTTCTGGTTTTCAGTACTCCAGGTTTTGTGAACTTCTTGATATAGAAATGGGCCGCAGGAAGCCCAGTATGCATTTTAGCCATAATCCAGCCCAGCTGATGGAGATCGACTTCGCGGGTTCAAAACTGCATTATGTCGATAAGAAAAGTGGTGAGCTATTTGAATGTCCCGTACTAATTGGTGTGTTGCCATTCAGCGGTTATGCTTATGTAGAAGCCCTTGACAATGCGAGTCTGCCGCAGGTAATCAAAGGCTTGAACAACATGCTTGATTATCTGGGTGGAGTACCCTTAAATGCAATTTCAGATAACATGAGACAGTGGGTAAGCAAATCCTGTCGTTATGAGCCAACCTTTCCACAGATGCTCGAGCAGTGGTCTATCCATAACCACATAGGCCTGTTGGCTACCAGACCAGGTTTCCCCAAAGACAAGCCTTCTATAGAGAATCAGGTATTGATCACTTACCGCCGCATTTACGCCCTGATCCGCAATACAACTTTCCATAGCCGTGCCGAGCTTAATAAGGCCATCCTGCAAAAGCTTGAAGAACATCACCGGCAAAACTTTCAAAAGAAAACATACAGCAGATACCAGCTATTTAACTCCGAGGAAAAGCCCTTATTACAACCCTTGCCTCAGACGCCTTATGAGCTTCGTCATTACACACGGGGCAAAGTACATAAAAACTACTATGTCGTGGTAGGCGAAGACTGGCACTTTTACAGCGTTCCAAGCACGTATGTAGGTAAAGAAGTACAGATTGTTTACGATAGCGATTGTGTAGAGATCTACCACCGTCAGGAGCGGATTGCTCTTCATAAGAGAAGTTTTAAAAAACATGCCTACACTACCGAATGGGAGCACATGCCCGAGAACCATAAAAGGATTGCTGAACAAAAAGGATGGAACCCAGAGTACTATCTCAGGAAGGCCTCTGAAAATGGTGTCTATACACGGGAGTTTTTTGATAAACTAATGCAGAGTAAAATAACGATTCACCAGGCCTACGGCCCTTGCCTTGGTATACTGAGGCTCATTACAGAATATGGTCCTGCTAGAGTGGAATCAGCTTGTAAAAGAGCCTTGATGGGAAGTAAATACAATTATGGTGTGGTTAAAACGATCCTTAAAAACAACATGGATCTGGTTGTAGAGCTGACCGAATCACCTTCCCCAATTCCCGTTCATACCAACATCCGTGGTGCAGATTCTTATAAAACAATTTAACAAACAGTACAGATTATGAACACTCAAATGACCGTAGAGCAATTAAATGTTCTCAAACTTACCGGAATGGCCAAACGATATCAGGCTGCCTTAGCGCTGCCCTCACACGAGCAGGAAGATGCACATTCACTTATCGCCTTACTGTGTCAGTCCGAGCTCGAATACAGAAATCATTATCGAACAGAAAGGCTGCTAAAAAACAGTAAACTGCGTTACAATGCCCTGCTTGAAGAAGTTATCTGCACCCCCGAAAGGGGGCTTTCCCGCGAGATGCTGCTACGGTTATCCGACGGAATGTTTATTGAGAAAGCTGAAAATATACTTATCTGTGGGCAAACCGGAACAGGTAAAAGCTTTTTGGCGTGTGCGATAGGTCGCAGCAGCTGCTTGCTGGGCTACAAGACCTTGTACTTCTCGATGAATAAATTCCTGGAAAACCTTTCTCAGGCGAAGCTCGATGGTTCTTACCTGAAATGGATCCGTAATATAGCGGGCCATCAGGTATTGATTCTTGATGACTTTGGTCTGAAACCACTATCGCCAGACGCAAGGCTGGCCATGCTGGATATCCTGGAAGACAGGTATGGGAAATCCGCTACAATCGTTACCTCGCAGCTGCCGGTAGACAAATGGCATGAGTTCATAAACGAACCTTCAGTTGCCGACGCGGTGCTCGATAGACTCACAGCATCGGCAAATAAAATTGATCTTGTGGGGCGCTCCTTGAGAAGACGAAAATAAAAAACTAATATTGAATGTTCAACTTAACATCCTCAGTGATGTAAGTACTTAGCTACTGGTAAAGTTTCCTTCGGAATTACTGGTAAATATACAGCCCGGAATGGTGGTAAAGTTTTCCCGGAATATGCATCGTAGAAATCGATCCGATTACAGGCAAAAAATGTTGCCTATAATACACCTATCTGCCGACAAATGTATTTAACCCGCGTTGCTGCGCCAGATTGTCTGAGTGCATAAGCGATGGCACGGGCCACTCCGCTGAACTTCGGCGAAGTTCGATTTTTTCATAGTAATAAATTACGTTTTTGATCTGTATTTGCTACCAAAAATCTCTAGTTTTAAACTCTTTCGTTTGCCGGGGGAGGTCAGTAGTAGAAAATGTAAATTTTTATTAGTTATTCTCGATAAAAAATTTATATCTTTAATTAAAGCTAAGAACTTCTTGTGATGATGGTAATTTAAACTGCAAAAATTTAGAAAATTGATTATTCACCTTTTCTAAACTGATCAGATATGCCTGAATTAATACCTCCAATTGATATACCATGGAAACTCATTGACGTTAGTCAAGATATGATAGATCCTGGTTTTTGTGATAATGCAGCTCCGACCTGCTTTAAGTCATCTATTGCTGTTTTTGCATACGAACCTTCCCAATCAGAAATTCCTATTGAAATGTGCGGTGAAAAGCTGACATATTTGAAGGTTACAATTTCACTTACAGGTTATCAACTCCAAACGGATGATTGGAGTCGATTAGAAGGAATAGTATCAACATTTTCATCAGGGGAATTGCGAACAATTCTTGGAGATTATTTAGCTTGCTACGGGGCAATGGTCCATATTTCTACTTTTCCTCCACAAGACACCATAACAGATTTAACTCTTTTTCCCCACATTGTTGATTTTGAACCAAAATTACGAGAATTGCTACAAGTAACCAGCGAAACGGGGGAAGTATTGACTGGATCACAGTCAAGTATTTCCGTAGATAAATCATTTAGTCGCACTCATGGCAATGAAGTCGGTTTGGAGCATTCTGGAAAATACAAATCTCCAGAATCAAATGCTGGATCCTTTGAAGCTTCTCACACTATTAAAGGCACCTGGAAAGATTCTACAACCGAGTCTTTCCAGGTTAACGCGGATGCTTCAAGAGAAAGGAGCGAACGGCAGTCAACACGGACAGACTTAAATCAAATGTATAATCTCCTTACAGGTTATCATTCTGGAACTAACCGAGCCCTTTTTTAATATTAGCTCGCCCACATACATTACAACCAACTAATCGTCGCACATTCGTTCAAGGTGTTCGATATATTGAAGGTATACAAGATTTTTTTTTAATTGTTCGCCGTCCTGGTGATATGGAGGGCCTGCGTATTGAAGTTCATGTAGATACCGGCCATTTTCCTGAAGATGCTACAATCAATGTAAAGCAACCATCCTTTGATACACGTGAAATAACTCTCCACATTACGGTAATAGCAGTAGGGACAGGTGAATTTAGTAATCCTTCGCAAATTGTGAATGTAGAACGGCATGGCTTTGAAATTGACGGATGGCAGTTCGATCCAACAAGGGGTGATGTAGGAAGAGGAGGAGTAAGTTTTGAACGTGATAGTTTTGATTCGGGTATGCATCCAAGCGATGTTAAATCAAGAGATTATCATGTAGTGAGTCCCGATACGTTTCTGTTTTCTGCTTTAATCCAGCGTGGCTTCAACGCTGATGATGATACTTGGACATTGACATTTCATATATATCTTCGACGGCCGCGACCTGAGACCCGTCCCGCTGTTGCTGATTTAGGGAATTTAATGATTTTTAGACGTACTCTATGTACAGCAATGCGCTCTGGTGATCCATGTCCATTACGTGCACCAGAATGGCTGCCTCTAGATAGTCTGGCAGCTTCATTTATGGGTGAGCTTCCAGTACAAATTAACAACGATATAGCTCTTGATGTTTTTTCTGGTACTGGAGGTTCATTTCAAGACTCGCTTCGTCGAGAAGTTCAAAGTTTACTTACGCTTCCTGACAGAATAAAACAGTATTATCCGCAAAATAATTTGGATTTAGTCGATAGTGATTATTTTAAAGATCGCTTAGTAGCTCGACTCCCAGAATCAACTTTAATGACTCCAATTCACCAATTAAATTGGATTTCTAAAGACATTGTAAACAAGCTTGGTCCTAACGTTACTATCAAAGATCTACTGTCTTATAGTTTATATGATTTGGCAAAACGATTAAGTTTGCCGGTATATGATGCGGCAACTTTACGGGGAAAGATTTTAGGTATTACACCTAAAAAATAATTTATTCAACACAAGTAGCAATTTATTGCATACCTAAAATGCTCATACCGATGCTCTGAAAGAATAGTATTATAGTGAACTGATCACAATGGGGATGGCATCTGCATTATATTTTGATGGCCACCAGAATAATAGTCAAAGCTTTATTAAAATATCATTACTTGCCGCCAGATGCTGTACAAAAGTAGATACAATAGACTTTGGTAAGTATTGGAACCGCTTTTGTTCAGCCTGTTTCTGAAAGTTGGGCAGTACCTAAAATATATTAGCGGAGCTAGCAGTTATATCATTGATTCGGGTAAATCTTTTATTAAACCCATAATATTTTAGATATTTTTTACTTTGTCTCAGAATAGGTAATTTACTGCACATTATTTTACTGATAGTGAATAACACATATTTTACGTGATTGGGTGTTTAAACAGAATGGGATTTTTGTTTTATGAACCATGTATACATACCACAACTGGCCTTTGAGTTTTTACGATAAATGTCCATGGAAAGTTCAAAGGGGAAGTATGCGCGGTGCTAGTAGCCAAAATTGATATGAAAGAAGGTGTGGTTCACCAAGCCATTTGTATATCTTCAAACAAACTTGGACAAATGCTTAGAGAGTATTTTCCGTTTTATAAAACTATCAATTTTTGATTTAAGTACTGATTTTTTCTTTGTTTCAAGGTTTGTTTTTTAATCTCTTCTCTTCGTTTTAAGATCGCATCACCTCTTCCAAAATAGACATCTGCCGGTGTGAGATTATTCAGGGACTCATGACAACGCTGGTTGTTATTGCGATCGACAAAATCACTTAGCCCTTCCCGGAGCTCATCCGGATGGTAGAAGTTATTGAGCTTGACCATTCCATGGCCGCCACATTATTTCATCGTTCTGTGCCGCGACGGTGTAAAGGTTTTTCTTACAAATGGGCGAAAAACGGCGTTAGTGACTACGTTTTTAGTTTTGGCTTTCTTAATGACCGTTAACTGTACATCTAATTGTATAATTCGGATTGATTCACCATGGGGTTCCGTGGCAGATTGACCATCAGTTGAATTTTTACATTACATGAGTTAAGCTGTTATTAATTGTTTGAACTAGTCTATTCCCACCAAAATTATATTAATTTCCGTATTGCGATGGTCAACAGTTTCAAATTCTCCACATAATAAACAACTAACATCAATTATTTTACCCGAACTTGCAGATTTCCAATTAATTCAAAGTAAGCGGCAAACTCTTGCCTTTTGTCGCCGGTGTAGTAGATTCCCAATAGCTCCGGGTTCATCAAATTACCTACCAACTCAACATCTTTAAATTTTCCGTTCAAAGCTGCCCGGAATTTTGGATAAATATTATCCAATTTTTCGCTCAGGTCAAGCCTGGTAATACTACGTAAAGAATCTCTAATCTCATTGTGCTTGACTAAATCGGCTATTTTAATTATAATTTTTTTGGACTTGACTGTAAAGTCTAAATCTGGGAAAGACACAGTCCTATTATTTGAATTGTATGACGGAGTTCCCGACAAGTAAACTACTCCCCTTCCCATTCCCTTAAATTTAAGCCGTAAACCCATTTTCCCACCATTGCCAAAAATCTGTGCTTTAGTAAACTCCAAGTAACGTTTTCCTTTAATTGGAAATCGAACATTGTCGTTACTGAAAATTTTTTCTAACTGGTCGTCTATATATGCTCCATACGTCATTACTGGTAGTAAAATATGAAATTGATTTCCACCTAAAGAATTAAATCGTTTTGGAAGGGGCATTGAACGAAGTTGTGGTCGTGTTGAATTGAAAACAATTTCTGGCTTTGAAATTAGCACTATACTGACTGAAGCATCATTGTCCGTAAAAGCTATAGGCGTTGATCCTGCTGAAACAGGCAATACCGTCAACCATGCGCTTTTATCAATCTGTATTGGCGCATTAATAAAACTCCAAGCTGAATCTGCTTTACGCCTTAAGTCTATTTTTTCACTAAGTTCGCTTTCAAGCCTTACTGAGGCATCTTGTAGAACATTCTGCATCACATTCAAAACGTGCTTTGTAACATCTACATCTAAACCTGTTATTCGACATTTGCTGTTTGCCCTTACAGAAGGAGATAACTGACTTTTAAGACTCCAATCCGTAGTTACATGAAATTTACCCTGTAAAAAAGCTGTTGCACTTCGCAAGCCATCATCATCCCTATTGTGAAAGGCAGTTCCACAAGAAAAATGGAAATTATGTAATACCAGTCCATGTATCCAATAGCCCATGTCGCAGCTTACTGTTAATGTCGAATCTTCCCCATTCAATTTGACAGAATTGGGAGCTCTCCCAACACCAAACCCCATACTAACGCCTCCTTGGTCTGCTCCACCGCCAATTTGATAATTGAACCTAGCGTGTCCAAATGACGGAGGCAGTTTGCTATCAATTTTGCTTCTCACAATTTCTGTTCCAACATTAATTGGAACAGAAATTGTTGAAACCGCCATCTCAGGAAGAGGCACTTCGGAATACACAGGTTTGGTTGCCCTCTTAGCACAACCAAGGCAAAACAGTAGCAATATGCAAAAAATGATTAATTGATAGTTGACGAGGGTAATGCATTTTGAAGTCATGATGTTAATTTTCTAAATTGTTGTCAAGCCATTAAAACGTATTACTATCTTCCAACAAAAGGCAGTTTCTACTCATAGAAAATGTTGCTATAGCAGATACCACCACCTGATCCTGTATAGCTAGCAGCATGATCATAATCACCAGGACGGACATTTGTAACACCAGGGTCAAGAGAATATATTATCCTCCGCGTACCGGGTGCAAAAAGAAGCGTCTTGGAGACTCTCCCCTGACCAGCATTATCATGCCTGACAGTAATTTTACCCTTAGTAATATTGATACTACTAATTTCGAAAGACGGAGCCGCCCCAGCCTTGACCGTACTTTTTGACAATTTCTGATTTACAAAAAAAGCATCCCAGCAAAAAGAAAAAAACATTGCAGAAAACAAGTGCTAAATTCATAGGGATCACCATCTAATTTGGCTAACATATATATAATTAATTGAATAAATCTAACCTTTCTTAAAACCGAAAACTAACCGCTTAATAAGTTCCTACTATTTTCATAAACAGAGTGCCGAAGCGATCCAGGTGAAGTATATAGGCGCAATGGCCACGCTAAAAAAACACTTCTGATAAGGAGGTTTTTCTTACAAATGGGCGAAAACATACGCTAAGAAACCGCAGGCGGCCGCTACGTTTTTGGTTTTGATGCGTAGTTATAAACCGTCCCATAGGCTATTCCTAGCTGTTTGGAAATCTTGTTCATCGATATTCCTTGCTTTTTTAGTTCAAGAATTTCCCGTTGTTGATGGATAGGCAACGGAGGACGAGAAATACGTTTGCCCTGTGCTTTTGCCCTGGCCATACCAGCTTTTACTCTTTGATGTATGTCTTCAAACCAACTTGGACAAATGCTTAGAGAGTATTTTCCGCTTTATAAAACTATTAATTTTTGATTTAAATACTGATTTTTTCTTTGTTTCAAAGTTTGTTTTTTAATTTCCTCTCTTCTTTTAAGATCGCATCACCTCTTCCAAAATAGACATCTGCGGGTGTGAGATTATTCAGGGACTCATGATAACGCTGGTTGTTATAGCGATCGACAAATTCACTTAGTGCCTCCCGCAGCTCATCCGGATGATAGAAATTGTTGAGCTTGACCATTCCATGGCGGCCACATTATTTCATCGTTCTGTGGTATCGCTCGATTTTGCCTTGCGTCTGAGGATGAGCCGGGCGACCATGAACTTGCTGCATTTTAACCGTGTTTTTCAGATAGTCACTCAGCTCGCCGGATATGTAACAAGCTCCGTTATCAGAGAGCAGTTTCGGCTTGGCTTTACTTTTAATCCTGGCCTTCTTTACTGCCTGATCAATGGTTCTTTTCACATCATCAGCCTTCATACTGCTGCACAGCTCCCAATGAATGATGTATCTGCTATAATCGTCCAGAACTGTACTCAGATAATAATATCCCCAGCCCACAATTTTGAAGTAAGTAAAATCGGTTTGCCACATTTGATGTACAAAAGACGTTTTGTCTTTAAATTCATCTGATGCGGAGATCAAAATATGGCTTGGAGCAGTGATCAGTCCCCGCTGCTTCAATATACGATAAACGCTTGATTCAGAAATAAATATCTGTTGTTCATCGGTGATGTAATGGGCTAGTTCACGGGCTGACAGGTCCACTTTGTTAAGTGCTACTTCAACAACCAGGTCCTTCTGCTGCTGGGGTATACTGTTCCATTGTCTTCCAGGAGCTTTTTCCTTATCCAAAAGCCCATCGTATCCTTGATCAAGATAGCTGTTGTACCATTTGTAAAACGTGCTTCTGGCTATCCCAAACTCTTGCAACGTCTTTTTTACACCTAGCTCTGAACGGGTCACAGTCTGGATGATTTCGTACTTCTCCGATGCAGATAATCTCATAAACTTTTTATATTTATGGGTTAGTCCAGCATGTTCAAACTTTTTTTACAATATCATACCTCAGGACCAGGTCGGCGACCATCTCCTTGAGCCGCGTATTTTCTTTGCGTAGTTCAGCTACTTCATCTGTGGTAGCCTCTCTTGTTACGTCTCCCTGGAGTCGCTTTTTGCCAGCTTCAAGAAATTCATTATCGCTTCGGCGGGCCGATCCATTTGTAGAATTGAGATTCGTTGATACTGTATTTTCGGCACAATTCAGCGATGGGTAATTCGGCCCGAAGGGCTTCCATCACAATCAGAATCTTTTGTTCTGCGGTGAAGATACGTCTGGTCTTAAGACGAATGTCTTTAATGTAATTTTCCGGAGTTGATTTTTTTGTGTTTCCCATAATATTAAAGTTAAGAACTCAAGGGGAAAACACTCTCTTAGTTTTTAGTTAAAATTGTCCACTTTTTGCTGACGATTTACACAATATTAAAATCCGCAGACTGAGTCTTATGAATCAAATTAACATTCGCAGTTATAGGCTTCGTCTCATTCAAAGACATAATTGATGTAATTAAGTGAGAAAAATGAAACTGCCCTTTTGATCTATTTTTACTAAAAACTGTGGAATTTGACTCTTTTTCTCTAACTAAATGGAAATTATCCAGTCCGGCTTTCTTGATTATAGGAATAATATTTAAAAAAGGAGTTCCAATTGATGTTGAGTTTTTACAGACTTATGACCTGCATTTAAAACAAGCATTTTATTTACTTCTTGTTCTGGTGATAAATTTGACCAAACTTCAAACCATTGGGAAACTAGAAAACAATCATCTATATTAACATTTTGCTTATTCAAAATGTTAAGTTTATAAAATTTTAAAATAGACTCAAGAACCTTTGAATTAGAATTTATTTTTTCAAGTTTTTCTGAAAATTTTCTAGCTAATTGTAGTCTTGAAAAGGAGAGAAACTCATCAGAATATTCCAATTCATTTTTAAAAAACTGAATTGTTTCCCAAATAGACTTCAAACGGTAAGTTCTTTGCAAACCATCTAAAATTTTAAACTCAGAAATTTGAATTTCATTACCGTTCAAACGATAACTTTCAGCATCAATCACAAGTACAATTGGTGGAATGTGTCTTTTTAAAAGAACAGTATCAATCAGATTATCCAGATATGTATTAGTGACAATTTCTCTTTGAATCTCGTACTCTCTATACTCCTCTGACAAAGAAATTACAAAGTCCTTCAAAGTAAACTTTGTTAGATAGCAGTTACTACTATCCTCATGGATTGTATCTAATATTGTACCTTTCATAGTGTTACACTTAGTAAGCAGTAAGAAAATCATTTGTAACTACTATCTGACTTAACTGTTTTAGTAGAATTACAACGTAGCATTGCTAAAATGGTTTTTGACCGTAATGTAATAATTTAATTTGTGTAATTCTGCGCTAAGTGATTTAATCAACTTTTAGTTTGGGCCAGCCTACTGTCTGTATACCTTCATGCCTTAGGTAATTGTAAAGTTAGTCTTACTGCCAATTATCAACTATTAACAAATCTGATTGGCTGTTTAATTTCTTACTTTGATACAAGGTAGCGCCCAGACTCGCCGATTCATTAGATTTTTAGTCAATTCCTTAGGCCAACCTCCTACCCTTATCCTCGCACCTGCCGCTTCCATAGCAGCCAAAGTCCGTCCAATTTCAATCTCTTTCAATTAAACCATAAGTTTAATCAGCTCATAGGCAGTTCTGCCAAGACGGTCAATCCTCCAGACAACTATGACATTCCCTTTTCTAAACTCCGAAATCATCCTTATATATTACGATATCTGCAAGCATCCAAAATCTTTTCATGATAAATTTCTCACACCTGCTTCCTTAAGAGCATCAAATGTAAGGGTTAAAAAAATCCGTGTTTTTAGTCAAAACAAATTTGGTAATTAACAGTAATTATGAATCTTCTCTTAGCTTCCTGCTTTTGATATAATTTTCCACTGTTAAGCGGTTAACGCCTAAAATCCTGCCGATCGTAGACACAGCGACTTTCTTACCCAATAATTCTTTAATCGTATCATCCTTGCCAGTCAGTTTAGTCTGCTTCGAAAGAGCACCGGCCGGACGGCCTACCGGCAGCCCTTCACTTTTCATTCGTGCCATGGCTTCCTTGGTACGCTGCGAGATCAGGCTGCGTTCAATCTCGGCAGAAAGGGAAAAAGCAAAGGCCAGTACTTTTGAAGAAATATTATTACCCAGTTCATACCCTTCCTTGAGGGCAAATACCTTGCTTTCTTTCTGCATGCAAATATGCAGGATGCTCATGACCTCCATCAGGTTTCTGCCCAACCTGGAAAGCTCACTGACGATTAATATATCATTTTTCTTTAAACCGGTTAAAACCGCTCCCAGCTTACGGTCTTCGGACCGCTTGCTGCCACTAACCGTTTCTTCGATCCACTGCTCCACATGGATCTTTTTGCCAGCTGCATATTTTAGAATCTCATAGCGCTGGTTCACCACGGTCTGTTTGTCTGTGGAAACCCGGATATAGGCATAAATCATAGCAAAAACCAGAAAGTTAGTATTAAGGGCACGATTCAATATTTAATTATACAAGTATACGATAAAATTAGGGTATAATATACCGCCTAAAATATAGCATACTTAAAGGGACCTTTTAATTAATCACTTCCACAAATTAGTAAATTCGATAATAAGAAAACTGAAAATTTCTGAAACGAAAAATATGTACTATCTAGACCACATTAATGGATTGATAAAGTAACGTAGATCTTAAAACCTTATTATTTCATAGATCTGAAGGCCGGTCCCGAAAGAAATATCTTCTTTCCGTTAAATCCTGAATGGATAACTGGTTGAATCTGTCTACCTTTTTGACTATACTAATGAAAGGAGAAGGGTCATTTACACAACAAACGCAATTGAGGGAATGCACCGCCAGATCAAAAAAAGTAACGGAAACGAAAGAAGCTTTTACCTCTGACCAGGTGCTTCAAAAATTGGTGTATTTGGTTGTCCGAGATCTTTCTAAAAATGGACCATGTCAATTCATAACTAGAGTTGACAATGTCTCAATTGTATTTTAGATTCAGTGACCGATTACAGGCTGATCGGGGATTTTACCTTGGTGGGTGAATATTCGAAAATCAAATTCTGACACAGTTCATCGTACACTCCCGAATTGCATTTTTTCTATTTGGTATTAAACGGTAATTATTGATTACAACTTAGTTCGTTTATGCATATATGGAGAATAAAGACATCGATTATTTTACTTTGAGAAAATACATTGAAAAGATGTATGGTAATATTGGAATAGCTTACCAATTACTATTTCAAACTGCTCAATTGGTACACTAATCTAATCAAGCTCACATTCAAGTTGAACCCATTCACTTTCTCTTGTTTTCGGTAGCATATCGTAAATTGAAATTGTACAGTACGCTTTGACTTCAAATTTCAGTCTTTTTTGCAAATCGGTCAACCAGAATCACTTGAAACATCTCTATGTCACTACCATATAAAGGTTTTTCTGATTTTATAAATAACCATTCGCTGTAAGAATTCCCTTTTCCGATCGCCATAATTTCCGGTGTTTGTACGGCAAATGAGAAACGTCCAGTAATTGAATTATTAATAGCCGCTTTAAATTTCCCCTCCAAGCGTCGCATATTCTACATTATTTTGCAAAAATTCGGTAAACTGGTGTGGGATTTCTAGCGCCATTAATCGAAAGAGCTGCATCAAAACTAAAGTCTCCTCCAATGTTTTTGACGAATTTTGGTTGAGGCATCAGATTCAAAATATTTACTGGCTGTTCTTCAGAAAACCTTACTTTATAACCAACTTCACTTACAGATTTAAAACCGCCTACTTTCATAACTCCCACTTTGTGAGTAAGAACGTAAACGTTGTAACGCTTAAAAAGTTGAATTTCAGGCGGCACTTGTTTACCTAGTATTAGGTTTAGTTTTTTTAAATTTAGTGAGACCGGTTGTTTACCAATAAACAGTCTTATATTATCAACTTCTATATCCGGGATATCACCTCCCATCTCTCGTCTACCCGGCGGAATTTCGAAGTTTTCATTTGCATTTGTATCGACTGTTAGGTCAAGAATGATATTTGACTCCAAACCAATTATTTCACGATTTTCCATTTTGAGTAGGTTTTGAGTTGAAAGATATTTGATTTAGAAGAGCACTTAGCTGAATTAGCTCTTCATTCAGATCTAAATAATCAGGATTATTTAATGCATTATTAAGAGCCATTTCAATACATTCATCCATAAGCACTCCGTTCTTATTAATGTCAGTTACCTTTGGTAAAATAGCTGTAATCTCCTGAATTAATGCTTGTGTTGCGGAGGGGCTTATTCTTATCGGAAAGAAAATTACATTACTAGCATATCCATTGTGGATTAAATACGCCTGTAGATCGGTGGTCCCTCTCTCAAAACATGAAAAAATAGCTACTACTTTATGTATTAATTTACCATTATCTGCAAGAGTTTTTAGGAAGCTCTCAAATGTTTCATCTTTATGGCCACTTACTAATAAGATATTTGATTCGGGTATATTGTCATCTGCACTTAAAAAGGTGTCGTCTACCTCCACAATTTTTATTTTCCCATCTTGTAAGGTCTGTTTCATTCTGGCAATTAAATCTTCCTTTATCAGACTACCTTTTGTAGGCATATAGGCTGCTATATCCTGTGGACCTTTTATAGTAGGTAGTCTTTTAATTCTACTTATTCCCGTGATACCTCGACTTAAATAAAAACGCTTTGACGGATATTTCTTTTTTAATTCTTTCATCAATTCGGCTGGATTAATCCAACTTCTTCCACCAAGTTTTTCATCAACAAAAAATGTGGTATTTACATTATCCCTTTTAAGTATAATACTAGAGTGTAATTCATCCCTTGAAATTACAATTGGTAAATCGTCTGGTGTATCTTTAATTATTTCGTCAATTGGGGTAATCAATTCATCATACCTTTCCAAATTACCCCAAACGGCTTCTAAAAGGTCGTTACCTAAGAATATGCTTGCTTTTTGGGTTTCTGGGTCTCTCGAGCCAATACGTAGCAGTTGATAATCTTTATTACTTTCTGCATTTTGCTTTAAATCCATAGCCAGTCTTTTTCTCTATCAAAGAGATATCTTTACTGGTTGTTGAGCGTACATTCCAGATAGGAGCACGGTTGAGAATAAAGTAATTATCTCCATTTTTTATTAAATAACTAAAATCATCAGAGCCTTCCGAATTAGAATACTCTAATATCTTACCTTTGGGCTCATAAGAATATTCCTCAAAATATTCTTTGTGAAATTTTACATAATCGTTAAGAGCAGTTACGGTCTTTTCATCAAATTTCTCAGTTTCGAGTAATCCTTTTGCACTTTGAAATATTTTTAATCTTGATTTGGATCTCTCAATTGCTAGGTCAGATTGTTGTAACATACTAGATTTATCATAAATTTCATCAAGTACATTTTCATATTTATTATAATCGATATAAAAGCCTTATATTCCTCTAAATAGTCCTTTCCTTCAATAGATAAATTTCCTAAATCATCTATCAGACGCTTACCTTGCATACTTGCATCTTGAACCGCCTCAGGACTATATTTATTAATCATATCCTCATAGGCTTTTAAGTCTCTAATAGACTTTGGCAGAAGTTTTCCTAAATTATCAAATTTTATTCTTTTGTTATTTATTCCTTGTTGCCAAGTTGTTAAACTATATTTTTTACCATATACCTTATAAAATCTTAGGAAAGCCTTTGACTCGCCAGTTAAATTTCCATTTGCATCAAACTTAACCATTCCAAGCTCATAAACATTAAATAAAATCTTAGCTCCAAATTGCTCACTTAGCTTACTGTAAATCTCAAATTCTTTATTTAAACGTAATTCTTCTTTCTCTAAACGTGGTTTTTCACCAGGATAATTATTATTTCTTCCATCAAGAATGTCTTTTTTTATCTTTCCATTTTCTTTCCAATAATAATCTTGGAAATTTCCTGGATTTACTTTGGTATCTGTAGATGATAATTTTTTTGTTAAAAATTTCATCAGCATATATTCCCTTATCATCTCCAATCTCTGTTCCAACAATGGTATATTTATCGATTTTGTTTAATTCAACAGTCTTAATATCTTTTCTTTCGGGATTAATCCTTATTTCAAGCTTGCTAGTTCCCCTTCCTGTCATTAGAAGAATTGAGTTTGGCCCTTGCAACGCAGCTTTCAAATTTCCGGGGTAATTACTGCCGTTAACCTTTATTGGAATATTTTCACCAGCATGAATAAATTTATAGCTATCTCCATAAGGAGCTCCCCGATTTAAATCAATACAAATAGTGGCCAATGTAGCTACTGATTGGCCAGCTGCCTCTAATGCAATCGATCCAGCAGTTGGTAATATCGCTAACCGTTGTGGTAGTGCTTTTACTGTCAGCACTTGGACAATCATAACTAGTATTATCAGTAAGTTTTTCATAAAAATCTCATTTATAAGTATTTAGATATAGAAAGATTTAAAGAAATGTAATAAATGAAAAGAAGATTATGCGACAATTTTTGAGTAGAAATCCTAGCTCTGATAAGTGGAATTGCAACAATTATGCGGACAATAGAGGAGCTGCAGTTTTCTTTTTGTTTAGAAGTTCTTAAAATTCTTTGATAGACAGATTAATGCAGAATGGATTCTTTTTCTATTGTACCGCAGTGACGGCCGCCACATTTCGATTTATTCAAAGATAATTACTGCCGGCAGCTGCATATCGATGAACCTGTTTTGATAAACACATTCTGCTTTCAAAGTCTTGAAAAAACTCTATATGAATGCATTACAACAATGCTGATGAAACAATCAATTGCTTCAATAATAAACTGAGATCTGTCTAAATGTTGGAGGCGTTCTGATCGCCGAGTTCAACGCTCACTTGTTTGAACTCTTTATCAAATACTCTTCTTTCTAGAAACATAAGTGTTTAGTTATAAAAGTTTCACTTACTCTTTCTTATTATGAAAATAACATCTTCCTTATAAGTCAGCTCCAGTATATCAAATAATAAGTTCAAAGCACTTTGATAATAAAATTTACCGCAGCATTTTTTGGGCGTGTCTCCTTCCCTCCATTCTCTCCAACTCTTTGTGGTGGATTGTTAAGAAACTGATCATGTGATTCCCAGGCAAGTGACCAGTCACCACCACTGTAGCGACCTCCAATGTTTATATGCCGGGGTAAATTAAGCAAATGATCATGGGCTTGTACATGATGGTTCTGGATAGATCCAACGCGATTTCCTTCATTTGCTCCGGATCTTGGTGATTGCCGCGTGTTAAAATCAGGATCATTGATGCCAATTGGGTCCCAACCTCTAAGAAACATTCCACGGTAATCCGGTAAATTAAAGTTTCCAGTAAGTACACTATTTGAATCAATTCCATTACCATGAATAGTAGATAAAACTTCATACAATTCCGGGTAATCATTCGCTTTTAACGGTGATCCATCACAGACTAGGAAGCCTTCAGGTACAGCGTCACTGGCATAAGCAAAGATTGTACCAATGGGCACCGTTTGTTTGATGAGTTTTAATAAGCTTAGTTCACGAATCTCCTGATCATCTATTGTACCAGCTCTTAAGTTGGTAGAAATAGCAAGACTGATGGATGATACATTCACTTCAACAACTACAAAACTAGCAGTCTTTCTAAGATTATTAACAAAGTCGCCCTTTTCCAATAATTTAATACCTCTCAGCACAACTTCGACCGTCTGTCCTTTAATTTCAGTTACTCGTTCTTTAAATAAATGATATTGCTCAGAATTCTTAAATAGGCCATCACGTATAGACTTGGAATCTGAATTTAAACCTAATGAGCCGAAAAACTTTCGCCAACATACTCAAAATAGAAATCCATTCCGGTAGTATCTTCATTATAAGTTTTCCTTATGAATTCATTAGCACTTTGAAAATCATCAATAGTTTTAAGTTTGTCGACGATGTCAAAAAATAAAACTATCGGTTTAAATTCATTTGAATTTAAACCGGTCCCTTCAATAATCTTGCGGTCTAATGCGGCAGCCTCTTCTCTGCTTTTAATAATTTCTTGCTTAAAAATGTTGGCAAAATCATCAAAAATTCGACTGAAAACGTTTGCCAGCGCTGACTCTAGCTTCTCCTGCATTCCTGGAAAGGCTACGATACGTGCATTTGCAATTGTGGCTGCATCTCTAACAACTTTTTGGATTTGCTTTGCTGAAACGTAGTTCCCCCTGCTTGGAGAAGGTCTTTATATGCTAAGGTAGATTGTATATCTTCGACAGACCAGGTTAACGTCGCATCTTGTGTGTTCAAAACATTATACTTCAATCCAACTTGAACTTTAAGGCCAACAGGATCGGTCACAATATTTTCAAATATCTCTTTGTACGGCTGCGATACTTTTACTACTACTAGTTCAAGGTCTCCCAGTGCGGAGTCATTGGAGTCGCTAACCAATGGTTCAAATTCAACCCCTGATAACGAGGATTTGAATTCAATGGATTGAATCGGCAACGGGGAAACTTTACCGGAAGATATTACGGCACCACCAATCTGACCCTTCAATCGTCTTGTCGTCATTTCTGCGGCATAGTCGATTATTCGTTGGGGATAACACTTTAGCTCAAATGTGTAGCGAAAAGCATTGTCAACGAAAATTGGTTTTGGTAAATTACCTGCTACATTAAACAAACAAAGAGGCGAAATATAAAATGTAAGTTTACTCACGTCTTCGACCGTTTTATTTTCGTCGTTACTTTCAGGTTCATACACCAAAATAGTTTTGCCTGTTTGTGGATCTATAAAGCTAAATCGCTCTTCTTTTATTCGTGTACCTGCCATATCAAAATTGTTTAATATTGAATTACATCTATTCTATGGAAACGCTTGAATATTTGTGATTAAAACGTATCTTAGATTACTTCTTGCCAAGCGCCTTAAACAAAGATAAATGGAATGCCAATCTCATATTTACCAAATTATATGAATAAACAGTTTGAGTTTATGAAGAGATGAAATGGACTAACGAACTGCATTGAAAATATGCTTTTGCTGGACTTGCTACCTTTAAGTGGACATTGAGTTAAGTGAAACTTTTATAACTTAACACTTATGTCTGGAGAAAGAAGAGTATTTGACAAGGAGTTCAAACTGATGAGCGTTGAACTAAGCAATAGCCGCACAGACCTTGCTGCACTGGCAAAAGAATTGGATGTTCCACCTGCTATGCTATACCGCTGGCGTAGAGAGTTTTCTGCGAAACAAAACGGTAGTTTTCCTGGCAACGGAAAGGTGATTTTAAGTGAAACGGAACAGGAATTGGCCCGGCTAAGGAAAGAACTCCGCGACACACAACTTGAACGAGATATCTTAAAAAAGGCTGTAGGCATTTTCTCCAGGAGCGATGGCAAATATTCGGGTTCATAAAGGATCACCGGAAAATATTTCCCATTGAGAAAATGTGCATGGTTTTTAAGGTAAGCAGAAGCAGGTTTTATACTTGGCTGAGCAATAAACTATCGGATACAGCTATTGAAAATCAGACCCTTATCGATAAAATAATTGTTATTCATGGGGATAGTAAACAAACGTACGGAAGCCCCAGGGTCACTCAGGAATTGTACAAACTGGGGGTGAAAGTGTCCCGTCCAAGGGTCGCCAGACTGATGAAGAAAGCAAAAATAAGAAGTATTGTCAAGAGAAAATTCCGTGTCACAACAGATTCTGAACATACATATCCGGTTGTAGCAAATAAGCTTAACAGGCAATTTAAAGTAGAAAAAATAGCTACTGCGTGGGTGTCTGACATCACATACATTAAAACGACGCAAGGTTGGCTATATCTCACCATAGTACTGGATTTAGCTGACAGGAGAGTAATTGGATGGGCGCTTAGTTCAACAATGAAAGCTATTGATACTGTGATACCTGCGTGGAAAATGGCTCTGAAAAATAGAAGCGTAACCTGTGAATTAATTTTCCATTCGGATAGGGGAATTCAATACGCCTGCAACGAATTTAAAAGTTTGCTGGACAAAAGCCCACTGGTAATAAGAAGCATGAGCAGAAAAGGAAATTGTTGGGATAATGCGGTTGCTGAAAGTTTTTTTAAGACCTTAAAAGCAGAATGTGTTTACCAAAATACTTTTATTAATAAACACCAGGCAGCAATAATTGTATTTGAATATATTGAAACCTGGTATAATAGAAAGAGGCTTCATTCTGCCCTCGGGTACATGTCACCAAAAGAATTTGAAGAACTTTTAAATATGCAGAAAATTGCGGCTTAACATTTTGTCCTCTTTATTGTTGCAATTCCATTGCCGTAAATAACAGATATAACATAAACAATTATCGTGAGTTGTTTTTCATGCGAAGTTTTGCTAAAATTAAGTTACGTTTAAAAGCTAATATTTAAGAGTTAAGATAACTATGGATAACGACATGGACATCTTAGAATATAGCCATTTTAATAGCGATGCAAGGCGTCTGCGTTTTCCGTTGGAGCTTGAAGAAGAATATCTTAAAAATTATTTTCTTTTGACAATTACCGCTCCTCTAAAGTCGATTATTATCGCATCTCTAATATATTTAGCTTATTTTGTTTTGGATATTTTTGCTGCTCCGATACACACAGATACAACTCTGAACATTCGTATGTTGGTAGCTATACCAGCAATAATTGTTTCAGCGGCGATTTACAACAGAAAAATCAAAACCGGTATGTATCAAACATTGTTTTGTTTGATGGCTATTGTTGCTGGATTAGGAATTATAATAATTATTTATAACCTGTCACCTGCTGAAATTGGCCGTACATATTATCCAGCAGGATTAATCCTCGTTATTATCTTCGCATGTTCAGGAATTATGCTAAGATTTTGGTATGCCCTTTTGGCCACTCTGACTCTTATTGTAGTTTTTAATATTATGGCGTTTATTAATCCTTTGGAAGTTCCTAATTCATCTGGTACGGTTCATCTGATTCATAATTTTAATTTAATTGGCGCCTCATTTTTAAGCCTTTTCGCTTGCTATTCATTGGAAGTTTATTCTAGGATGGACTTCTTACAACGAAAAACTATTGAAGCAGAAAAACATAGGCTGGATAAACTTGTGCTTCAGTTAGAAAGTAAAAACATAGAAATACAAGAACAACAAAGGCGTATGGAATTAATTAAAGACCAGTCTATTAAAGCTGAAATGGCATCTTTAAGACTTACAGCATTGCGTAGTCAAATGAATCCGCATTTTTTGTTTAATTGCATGAATACCATTGAAGCCTATATTGTTAGCCATAAGCCACAAGAAGCAAGCGAATTTTTGCAAAAATTTTCTAAATTAATACGGAGTTCTCTGGAGTATTCTAACTCAGATGGTATTTCATTAAAGGATGAATTGGAAACCTTGAAATTATATCTTCAACTTGAGCAAATACGAGCTAATCATGGCTTTACATTTCAGATTAAATTAGATGAATCTCTACTTCGTGAAAATTTTATTATCCCACCACTTATTATTCAACCATATGTTGAAAATGCAATCCTACATGGGATTCATTTCAGGGAAACATCCTTTGGAAGGATTTTAATCCATCTACTGATAAATGCAGAAAATTTGATTTGTACCGTTGAAGATAATGGAATTGGCATCGAGCAATCGTTGCGAAACAAATCGTTGCGAATGAAAAATAAACAGTCACTTGCAATGGCATTTACTAAGGAAAGGTTAATATATCTTGCGGGAAAAGTAAGTGTAACAGATTTGTCATTGTATGGTAGGACGGGAACTCGCGTAATAATTACTATTCCTATCAAATACATGGCTTCCGATTAAATTGTTTTAAGGCAAAGCCCGAGACGCTTTTTAATAAAATATTAGAAGGAATGTTAAAGTACCAAGAATCATTATTCTAGTAATCATGTCAGCTAAGAAACGCCCAAATGAAGAAACTGAGTTTCAGCAGATGACTGATGATTCGTGTCCTGACTATAGTCGGCTGAGGATTGCTGCTTTAAAACTTCGATTTCCAGCGGCATTAGAGGAAGAATATTTAGAAAATTATTATAAATTAACATTTTTCACGCCTGTTAAGGGTATTATCATTGCTACTGTTGTATATCTCTCTTTTGCAGGTCTAGACATCTTTGCATCTCCAGAAAAATCTAATAATATAATCTTCGTCCGTTTTGCAGTTGGCCTGATTGCACTAATTGGAATAATAATAACGTATTTAAAAAAATTGAAATTAAAAACCATCAAATTCCATTTAGCATTTTAATAATTATTGCTGGGATTAGTATAGTCTATTTTGTTTTGCAACTTGAGCCATCCGACCGTGGACATACTTATTACCCGGCTGGCTTACTTCTCGTAATTATTTTCGCCTGTTCAGGAATAGCATTACGTTTTTGGTATGCCCTGACTTGTACAATTATTTTATTGCTATTGTTTACTGCCTGTATGATATTTAAGTTTCCTTTGTTATCTGAAGATTACAGGGACATTATTATTATTCATCAAATTGATAATATTGGGGGCTCCATACTCGCATTGTTTCCGGGTTATTCGCTAGAAGTGTATACCCGCATGGATTTTTTACAGCGTAAAACCATTGAAGTCGAAAAAATCAAGCTTAATAATCTCGTTCGAACATTGGAGAACCAGAACATTCAAATTGAGGAACATTTAGCTGAGATTGATAGAGTAAAAACTAATTCTTTTGAGTCTCAATTAGCAGCACTGCGTTTGAAGTCATTAAGGAATCAGATGAATCCCCATTTCCTTTTCAATTGTATGAATAGCATTGAGGCATACATTGCAGCTAGTAAACCTGCTGAAGCACAGCTTCTCCTTCAAAAATTCTCAAAAGTTGTGCGGGAATTACTTGAGAATTCACAATTTGATGTAATACGCATATCAAAAGAAACAGAGGCACTAAAAAACTATCTGCATCTCGAATCCATAAGACTTAAGCGTAGTTTTACCTATGAAATTGTTATTGACGATAATATTCTTGAAAAATATCTTATCCCACCGCTAGTTATTCAACCTTATGTAGAAAATTCTATTCTACATGGGTTTAAGGGATATTTAAGTTTCGATGCCCAAATATTGATTGAATTCAAAGTGAATCAAGCTGCCATGCTATGTAGAATTGAGGACAATGGCATTGGAATTGAGCGTTCGTATAACCAAAATTCTAATCAATTTAAAAGGGAGAGGCAATCTCTTGGAATGCAATTGACAGAGGAAAGAATTAAATCTTTCGGTGGATCTATTAAAATATACGATTTATCTGTTTTCCACAAATCTGGTACTCGGGTGGAAATACTTTTTCCACTCGTTGAAAGCACTTAACATTCTTTAATATTGATAAACTGTGAATTTAAGATGAAAGCAATAATAGTGGATGACGAAGTCATGGCAATTACGCTGCTCAAAATTAAGTTATCAAAGTTCCCGGATGTTCATGTAATTGCCGAAGTAAGTAACCCCCGTCAGGCTGCTGCCGTAATTCAAAAATATCTGCCGGATGTTGTATTCTTAGATATTGAAATGCGGTTAAAGGATGGATTTGAAGTTCTACAAGACCTATTTGAAATTAACTTTCAGGTAGTATTCGTTACTGCGCACAATGAATTTACAATAAAGGCAATTAGAGCAAATGCTTTCGATTATCTACTTAAACCTGTAGATGAAGATGACTTAAAAATTACTATTAGTCGGTTACAACAAAAGCTTTCACAAAAAATCCAAATAAATTATACTAAGGAGTTAGTTAACTTGGTGACTACGTTAAGCAACGGAAGCATCGGGCCAAGCAGGATAGCTATTGCTACGACTGAAGAATTGACATACATAACGTTATCCGAGGTCATAAGGTTCTCCGCAGATGGAGCTTATACAGAGATATATCAAAAAGACAGGCTAAAAGTAGTGTCGTCTAAACCACTAGGCCATTACGATTATGTTTGTGAAAATCCTTTGTTTTTCAGAGTTAACCGGTCTCATATTATCAACTTAGACTGTGTAGTACGCTATAAAAGAGGCGATGGTGGTTCAGCTATACTCCTCGATGGCAGTGATATTAGTGTATCGAAAGCCAATAAAGCAACTTTTCTTTTAAAGGTTCTAGGTAAACCATCGTTTGAATCTGAATAGTGAAAGATAAATCAGCAATTGCTATAATTATTAATCTTAGTTTATTTGTTATAACTTAATTATTTAACCCTCTTAATTCTTATCAAAAAAATCGTAGATTCAGAAATGTCGGTTTTGGTCGTATTATATATTTCTGATAAAAGGCAGCAAAACGAAATATAACTTTTAGCGTTGATGTATGGCTACATACTTTGTAAGTCATTCTACAAAGACCGAAAATTCGATAGAGAACATTTAACGGAATTATTAATTGCTATGGGAATTAATAACAGATCTGGAAGACTCTCATTCCAATTCTATATTCGGCAAAGAGGACAAGATTTTATACTATCTGAGTAACCTACCGATTTTTTTAATTCAGGATGATTTCCGGTAGACTAGTAAGCCATTCCTGATAATATTCGTTGGTAGAATTAGGATCATAATAATAAAGGTTACGCATGTCCAAAACGGAATGTTTAGGTGAGTTTTTCTCTGAACCCATCCGGTACATTTGTTAAAGCTTCCATCTGATTATGATGCTGCTTGTCGAAAGGTTGGCGAACATAAAGAAGTTTGCCAAAATCTATCATTTAAAACTGGGTTATTTCACAAAGCTATAAAATTTTTGAGTTGTTTTCTTGTTACCCAACCTTCGATCTCAATTCCCTCGTGTCTTAAGTAATTGTAAAGCGTGGTCTTGCTTCCAATCTTTAACTGCTCACATATCTGATTGTTTGTATATTTTTTGGTTAAGCCTTTCGGCCTGCCCTCCTACCATGCCCCTTGCCCGCGCAGCTTCCATTCCAGCCAAAGTCCGCTCCATCAAGATCTCTCTTTCGTTTTCTGCAAATACCGAGCTAAGCATATCCCAGAGCCGCCCCATTTTGGTAGAAGTGTCAATGCCTTCGGAAATACTGCGGAAGTCCACGCCCATTTCTTTCCATTCCACCATGAGCTTGACTAGCTCATAAGTTGTCCTGCAAAGCCGGTCAATCCTCCAGACTGCATATTCCACTCTATAGTTTACCACGATTCCGATTTCATATTTTACCAGGAAATCCGAACATGCTTTACCAGTGTTCCGGAATAGTTTACCAGTTATTCTGCGGTGGGTTTTACCAGCTATTCCGCTGTAAACTTTACCAATTGGAAGTAAAATCAAGGCATTAAAAGTCTGTTATTCCGACAGATACTTTACCGGATTTTCCGCTACATACTTTACCACTGAGGGTTTTATACCGTTCTGGGATACATTTGATTACGATCAAAAACTATCCGAAGAATGGCTAATAAATCACTTAGTATGCAAAAATTACGTCAGATACTTTTATTCCTGAAAAGGGGTTATTCCGAGCGCGCTATTGTCAAGCAAACCGGTATTTCAAGGCAGACTGTGCATCAGTATGCCAGATTGTTTTTGGAAACCGGAAGTGATTATAACACCCTTTTAACGCTTAGTGATCATCAGCTGCACTCCATTATTGAAGGGAATAAACCAGAAAAGGAGCAGGTCCGGGATACGCGTAAAAGCCAGTTTTTAGACCAGATCGATTACTTTGTACTGGAATTAAAAAGGGTTGGTGTCACCCGCCAGCTTCTTTGGCAGGAATATCTCGAAGCGCACCCTTCTGGTTTTCAGTACTCCAGGTTTTGTGAACTTCTTGATATAGAAATGGGCCGCAGGAAGCCCAGTATGCATTTTAGCCATAATCCAGCCCAGCTGATGGAGATCGACTTCGCGGGTTCAAAACTGCATTATGTCGATAAGAAAAGTGGTGAGCTATTTGAATGTCCCGTACTAATTGGTGTGTTGCCATTCAGCGGTTATGCTTATGTAGAAGCCCTTGACAATGCGAGTCTGCCGCAGGTAATCAAAGGCTTGAACAACATGCTTGATTATCTGGGTGGAGTACCCTTAAATGCAATTTCAGATAACATGAGACAGTGGGTAAGCAAATCCTGTCGTTATGAGCCAACCTTTCCACAGATGCTCGAGCAGTGGTCTATCCATAACCACATAGGCCTGTTGGCTACCAGACCAGGTTTCCCCAAAGACAAGCCTTCTGTAGAGAATCAGGTATTGATCACTTACCGCCGCATTTACGCCCTGATCCGCAATACAACTTTCCATAGCCGTGCCGAGCTTAATAAGGCCATCCTGCAAAAGCTTGAAGAACATCACCGGCAAAACTTTCAAAAGAAAACATACAGCAGATACCAGCTATTTAACTCCGAGGAAAAGCCCTTATTACAACCCTTGCCTCAGACGCCTTATGAGCTTCGTCATTACACACGGGGCAAAGTACATAAAAACTACTATGTCGTGGTAGGCGAAGACTGGCACTTTTACAGCGTTCCAAGCACGTATGTAGGTAAAGAAGTACAGATTGTTTACGATAGCGATTGTGTAGAGATCTACCACCGTCAGGAGCGGATTGCTCTTCATAAGAGAAGTTTTAAAAAACATGCCTACACTACCGAATGGGAGCACATGCCCGAGAACCATAAAAGGATTGCTGAACAAAAAGGATGGAACCCAGAGTACTATCTCAGGAAGGCCTCTGAAAATGGTGTCTATACACGGGAGTTTTTTGATAAACTAATGCAGAGTAAAATAACGATTCACCAGGCCTACGGCCCTTGCCTTGGTATACTGAGGCTCATTACAGAATATGGTCCTGCTAGAGTGGAATCAGCTTGTAAAAGAGCCTTGATGGGAAGTAAATACAATTATGGTGTGGTTAAAACGATCCTTAAAAACAACATGGATCTGGTTGTAGAGCTGACCGAATCACCTTCCCCAATTCCCGTTCATACCAACATCCGTGGTGCAGATTCTTATAAAACAATTTAACAAACAGTACAGATTATGAACACTCAAATGACCGTAGAGCAATTAAATGTTCTCAAACTTACCGGAATGGCCAAACGATATCAGGCTGCCTTAGCGCTGCCCTCACACGAGCAGGAAGATGCACATTCACTTATCGCCTTACTGTGTCAGTCCGAGCTCGAATACAGAAATCATTATCGAACAGAAAGGCTGCTAAAAAACAGTAAACTGCGTTACAATGCCCTGCTTGAAGAAGTTATCTGCACCCCCGAAAGGGGGCTTTCCCGCGAGATGCTGCTACGGTTATCCGACGGAATGTTTATTGAGAAAGCTGAAAATATACTTATCTGTGGGCAAACCGGAACAGGTAAAAGCTTTTTGGCGTGTGCGATAGGTCGCAGCAGCTGCTTGCTGGGCTACAAGACCTTGTACTTCTCGATGAATAAATTCCTGGAAAACCTTTCTCAGGCGAAGCTCGATGGTTCTTACCTGAAATGGATCCGTAATATAGCGGGCCATCAGGTATTGATTCTTGATGACTTTGGTCTGAAACCACTATCGCCAGACGCAAGGCTGGCCATGCTGGATATCCTGGAAGACAGGTATGGGAAATCCGCTACAATCGTTACCTCGCAGCTGCCGGTAGACAAATGGCATGAGTTCATAAACGAACCTTCAGTTGCCGACGCGGTGCTCGATAGACTCACAGCATCGGCAAATAAAATTGATCTTGTGGGGCGCTCCTTGAGAAGACGAAAATAAAAAACTAATATTGAATGTTCAACTTAACATCCTCAGTGATGTAAGTACTTAGCTACTGGTAAAGTTTCCTTCGGAATTACTGGTAAATATACAGCCCGGAATGGTGGTAAAGTTTTCCCGGAATATGCACCAGACAACGATGACATCACCTTTTCGAAGCTCCGAAATCATCCTTATATATTACGGTCTTTGCATGGAAGCTCCGGATATATTTTCTCACAGCCTGCTTTCTTAAGCGCATCAAACTGCAGATCCTGATTTTGCTCGGTCCTCGAGACCCTAATGTATCAAATCACCATTCCAAATAGTACAGTTTAACGTGCCGGTTTGCAATATACGGTAATTTGTTTTGGTGTACCACTCCTATGTTTACGAAGCTAATTAAGTCTAAAGGATAAAAGTTAGATTTGTAAGATAAAGTGATAAAAGGATGAGAGCAGATGTACCACTTAATAACTCATGAAGTATATTGGATTTTAGAAATTGCCTCATCCTTTTTTATCTTTTCGAGTCTGAACAGAATGTAAGGAATTGAGTATTGCTCAATATCCAGAATATCCAACCAGGAGACAAGACGAACCGGGAGATTCATCACTTTATGTTAACATTTAACATTATAAGTATGAGCACTTTAAAACAAGTATTGGGAGTAGATGTTGCCCAGAAAGAATTAGTTGTCACACTAGGTCGGTTGCTGGCGGATTTAAGCATTGAGCTGTATGCTTTTAAAGTTTTTAGTAATACCGAAAAGGGATTTTCATCCTTGCTTACGTGGACTAATAAGTTAATAGATCCTGATATAGAGGTGCGGTTTGTGATGGAGGCCACGGGGGTATATCATCAGAAGTTTGCTTACTTCCTGGATGATCATGGCTGTGCTTTAAGTATTGTTTTACCAAACAAGATCAGCAATTATATCAGAACTTTGGAAGTTAAAACCGTTACCGATAAAAGCTGTTCTGAAGCCATTGCCAGGTTTGGATTAGAGCGAAAATTAGATAGCTGGAAGCGTCCCAAAGGGAACTACAAAAGTCTTCAACAACTTACCAGAGAACGTGATCAAATAATTTCAGAGCGCTCGGTGGTAAAAAATCAGTTGCATGCGGAAAGTCAGGAAGCAGAACCACATGAGCGGAGTTTAGAGCGTCTCAGGGAGCGGATTTGGTTTCTCAACAGACAAGAGCAAGAAATCAAGGAAGATATACTTCAGGTTCTCAGTCGAGATTCTGAGCTCAAAAAAGAAGTAGAGATAATTAGCAGTATTCCAGGAATCGGCGAATTGACAGCTGTCATTATTTTAGCAGAAACAAAGTATCCGTCCGACGAACCCACATTGTGTAGATTGGCTTTTTGACAGGTAGATCAACCTGTCTGATTTCTGTACTCAATCCAGTTATTTGGAAGCAACTGGTAGAGATCCTTTTGTTTGTGTGACTGGATTCTTTCGAAGACATCTTTGAGCCACTCCTGTTCATCAACACCATTCCTTTTGCATGTTGCCATAAAGGAATACATAGCTGCTGTCATTTCAGCTGCCTGGTGGGAACCAGCGAACAAAAATGATTTTCGTCCAATTGCAAGGGGCCTGATTACGTTCTCCGCAAGATTATTATCGATCTCAATTTGCCCATGCAATGCATACGCACTCAGTCCTTCCCAGCGGGGTAAGGTGTAGGCTATGGCTTGACCGAGAGGACTTTTGGGGATTACCAGCGGAAGCTGCTCTGTCATCCACTCCTTTAATTCCAAAAGAACCGGAACCGATTTTTTCTGCCTTAATTTGGTTCTCTCCTCCCAATCCACCCCTTCTTCTCGCATCTGCTTTTCGAGGACATAAAGTAGCTGCATGCGTTCGAGTACATAGGTAGCTTTCTGTTCGTCGTATTTAAGAGCGTCAACAAATTTACGGCGGGCATGGGCCATGCAGTAGACCAGCAGGATATCTGGATGGCTACCAAAGAGCTTTTCATAGACGGCGTACCCATCAACCTGAAGGATACCCGCATACCCTTCCAGCATCTGCCTGGGCCCACTTTGATCGCGGCCTTTCCGATAGTCAAACAGCGTCAGTTTGTCGCAAGGGGCATTATATATCCACATGAAGCCTTGATGGATCCCATTTTTGTGATCTCTATCAAGCACTTTGAGAGGTGTTTCGTCGGCTTGTAAATACTTTTGATTGAGAACGAGCAGTTTTAAAAGCTCCCATAAAGGAGCGAGATGCTGCCAGCCTTTCATGATCCAATCAGAGGCGGTGGAAGCTGGAACATTCACTCCCAATCTTCTGTATTTATCGATTTGACGGTGAAGTGGAAGACCAAATACATATTTATCAACAACCATTTGGGCAATGACCGCTTCGGAAGGAATGCCCTTATCGATCACACGGTCTGGAAGTGATGCGGTTATGATGCCCTCACCATTTGCACGGGCATATTTGTAACGGATGTAACGCTTCACAAAAAATTCAGCAGGAATAAGGTCCAATACCTCAGTGACCTCTTCTCCGATTATAATACAGCCGGTAACGTCTTCGGTAGGTTCAATGATGATGATCTCACGGCGCAGGTTCTCAGGAAGCAGCATTCTCCCCGTTCCTTTTTCACGCTTTTTGGCAGGAGTTTTTTCCTTTACAACGTCAGCGACTTGCTGTGAAAGTTCCTCTTGTTGCTGCTGGTCCGTTCCCAGTTCAAAGAGATCAATCTGGTTTGCATCCGTGTGGACACTGGCCAGTTTTTCATTCTTTTTGCCGAATATATACCGCTTGTATTTATCAAGCTCAAAGTTCAGAGCCTGGATCTGCTCATCCTTTTCCGATATTAATTCCAGCGACTTTTTATGTGCAGCAATTGCCTGCTGATAAAGTAATTTATAGTCCGTCGCCGTGTCTTCCATAACTCGAAGATACGGCTTAAAACAAGCCTATACAAGTTATTAAGGCACTTTTGGCGCTAATTTTCCTTCTTGTTTTGTGACCTGATTTGTCTGCTGATAACGTTTTCTGAGGCGGACGGAATCCAGCATTACACCCTGTAAAAGAAGTGTCAATTGATGGCTGGTGATGGCTATATTTTCTGACTGTGGCCATTCAAAAGTGCCCTGTTCTAGCTTTTTGATATACATCGCAAACCCGTCCCGATCCCACTGCAAGAGCCGGATTTGATTAAGTCGTTTACCTAAGAAAACGAAAATGTCTCCGCTCGCCGGATCAAAGCCCAATTCATTCCGGACCAGGCCAGCCAAACTGTATATAACATAGCGCATGTCTGTTGGGCTCCGGTATAGGAAGTACCGGCAACTATTAGATAAGGCTAACATGTTAAAGAATGAGCTTCCTGATAAATGATGCGTCCAAAGAATCGAATAGCTCTATCCGTACTCCGGATGGAAAAGTGATTGCTGCCAGCGCCTGTTGGTCTTGCGTAATTAATTCTGGTTGCGGAACTGATATCTGACTGAACCCACGGGGCGGTGACATGGTGGCCACATTCTTGTGGCGGAATTTCTTAACCCAGTAATTGAATTTATGGTATCCTATACCATTCTGATTGCAAAAAGCCTGTTTGCTTATCCCTTGCGTCTGCCACTGATCGTACAGCTCACGCATTCTTTCTGTCTCATTTTTCATGAAACAAGATTACGAACTATGCGAATCTGTTAAAATATGGGTATCACCGGACGGATACGAAACAAACGGTTTTGAATTGATAAGAAATAAGAAACAACTTTCAAGTTATGCCGGCTTTGACGTCAAAGAAAAACAATCTGGTACATCAATAAAAGGCAAGCCAAGAATCTCAAAAAAGGAAATCGAAGCCTTAGAAAGGCCATGTATTTCCCTGCAATGACTGCGGTGAAATATGATGAGAATTTTAAAAATATGTACGTAAGAATCGTCAGTAAACAGGGCATCAAAATGAAGGCTTTGATAGCTGTCCAAAGAAAATTATTGGAACTGGCATATACACTATTTAAGAACCAAACTAGCTATGACAAATCGTATGAAATCCAAAGATTAGGACAAAAAAATAGCATGTCAGCACAAAATGCATAAACATGCTATTCAAGCTAGCTCTTGGCTGCTTTCAAAAACAAAGGTATAAAAAATTGAAATTTTTATAGGTTATTAACACAGAATCTAATATGGAATTTCAATGTGCCAAAAATGGTTGTTTTATAAGCCAAAAGGGAAGAAAAATGGTAGGGAGCTTAGAGTACACAAATACCACCGAATTTTTAAACAGCTCCAAGCGGTTACAAATTGAAATAATTTATCATCCCGCATTGATCTAATAGACACTTGTCTGACCTATACATGAGGTCACCATTTCAGACTTTTTTAGCATACTGTTGTGGTAAAAAGAATTATGAACTCACATCAACATAATTCACATCTGGCAGTCATTGTCCCCACGCTAAACGTAAAAAATTGCACTGCCGCCATAGGGTTTTATCCGAAGGCATTTGGTGCTAATCTTCTTATGTCCAACACTGATCCGGACGGATCAGTGTTGCTGAACCGGCAATTATGGGAGCAAGGTTTGTTGTTGCAGATGAGTCGGAAGAGCACAATCATTTCAGCCCTGAAAAATTGCAAGGCACAAGCTCTGACAGCCTTTTGACTAGGAAAATCACATTCGTGGCTAATCTACAAAACCCGACCTGCTTATTTTTGCATTGGCGGCTCATCAACCCGGAGTCGGCTGACAACCTGCCAGCCAGCCTTCCGTTTCAGCCAGGTATCAACCAGAACCGAGGTTGAGTCAATAAACGGTTTCCCGCGAAATGAGCCAGACCAATAGAAGGTTGACTTAACCACGGCCACATTGTCAATAATATCCACGTGCATTTTATAATAATGAACCGAATCGACCTTTAGATGCTGTATCCCATTCATCATCCATGTTTCTCGTGTCACGACCGGTTTATCAAATGCAGCTTTGTTGGCCTCGGCCAATTTAAATTCGGGGGCAACGATTTTATTTAATGTGTTAGCATCTCGTTTCATGACAGCAATCATCCAATCGTTCATCAATTTAATGATTTCCTGTTCAGGCTTGCCTGAGATGCTTGGGGTTTGGCAGTAGCTAGGTAGCACATAAAATAAACCCATACTGATAAAGATAATAGTTTTCATAAACTTACTTTTTTGGAAGTGGAAATTCGATGACCAAAAACCTGTGGAGTAGTTAACTTGTTTTTGTTGTTTCTGCGATAATGGGCTGCCCCTTGTTTTGGGCGTGAGACCAAAGCATAGTATCGAGACGAACAGGCAGTAGAAAGGTTTAGATTTCATATCACTTCTGTCGTTTAGCGTAGATGCCCGGCAAAACTGGCAGCTAAAAAATGAAACAAGTGCTAAAGATGCCAGGAATCTGAAAATCGCGGTAGACCACGATTAAGACTGTCTATCAAAGAGCGGTCTTCATTCTGTTTCTTCATTCCTAATTTTTCCTAGCGAGTACAGCAACTTCGGCTAATAAGGAGTCCAGGCTTTGTCGACCCAGGTACCGACCGTTTGCAACCACTGCAAAAATTTTTTTCGTGTTTTCTATATCTATCAAGGGGTTCGCATCCAGTAGCACAAGGTCTGCAAACTTACCTTTCTCCACTGTGCCTAAATCTTTTTCCCAACTAAAAAATTTGGCGGGATTTATGGTGGCGGTTTGTAAAGCTTGCAAAGGTGTCAATCCGGTTTTTACATATAAAGCAAGTTCCTGATGCAGACTAAAGCCGTATAATAATCCCGGATTGCCTACATCAGTGCCGGCCAGTAAAGGAACACCTTCTTTGTTCATTTCTTGGAGCAAGAGAAAACGAAGTTTACTCATTTTTGAAGATATCTCAAAAAAAGCTTCGGATTCAGTGGTGATTGTTTTAATCATGTCTAGTGTAGATTTATACACCGAAGCAGGCATATATTTTTTCACAAGAGGATCATTTATAACCAAGGTGTCAAAGCCTATTTCGTTTACGACCAGGGTTGGACATTGCCATACTTTTCGACCTGCCAGGATTCTGCATACCTCCGTTCTTTTTTGCCCATCTTGTGCTGCAATTATATGACGAAAAGTTATGTCTTCAATGCTATCGCTCTGGCTACGCATTGCTTTCACTTCTTCCTGCATGAGCTCTTTCTCTATTGCCGTAGACGCGTTTATCAAACCTGTAAAGTGTTCAATGCTTTTTTGCCCGGCCATTGCTGCTTCCTCTACTGTAATGGAAAAGGGTACGTGTCCTTCAAAGGGAAAATCTCGCTTTTTGCATTCGTCGGCGATCGCAAAATAAGCATCTCTGGATAGATTACTGTACACTTTAATAAAGTCTCCACCGCTTCTAATTAGTGTATCAACCGCAATCCGAGCTTCGGCCGCATCATGCACAATGTAGGTCGCGGGCCAGTACGCAGGTTCTCCATCAACTATTTGCCCATTGGCGACCAATCGAGGCCCAAGTATGGTTTTGTCATTTAAGCTTTTCCTGATTGATGCAAGAAGCTGCATGGGGTTTTCTGCCGTGGTGTGCATGTTACGTATCCCTGTGACGCCGTTTGCAAGTAGCAGCGGAAAGGCCATTTCGTACTTGCCGAACGCGTGCGTGTGCATATCCCATAGACCTGGTATGACATACTTGCCTGTAGCATCAACTACACTGTCACCCGTTTGCATCTTTATATTTTTGCCCAAGGCTGAAATTCGTTTGCTTTCTATCACCAGAGACGTGCCCGATAAAACCTTTCCGGTTTTTATATCAATCACATTAGCATTTCGAAGGACGATTCGTTTTGCCGGTGCTTGCGCATTTGCAAAAAAGCTGAAACAAACAAGGCTGTACAAGAGAAGTTTCATATTGTTATAGTTCAGGTTAATTTTAAGTACTGAATAAACACTTATCAACTGTGCCGCAATTCAGGTCCGTTGGGTATCAATGGGATTTTTGAACCAATAAAACTAAGCTTATCATTAGATCAGTAGTTGCCCTTTTTTCAAGCAATCCTGGTGTTAATGTCAACACCAGCAATGGATAGCGTAGCATTTTTTCTGGCCAGTAATTGTATATCTACATGTTTTGCAATTTTTTTGTTTTTGTTTGAAGGTATTTAACAAACCCACGTGTTTAATGCCCCATGGCTGTTTTTTAAGCTGTGAAACCGGGTTACCGAAATGAAAATTGCTCTGTACGTTACACGCTCATTAAAATTAACATTTTTACTCTGAGAAATTGCACTGCGCGTGATGCTACTTTACTATAAATGAAAGTGATGAAAGCGTGAATTAATAAAAGTATTCCCCGACTATCATGGCAAAATTTATTACTTAACGGCAAAGGTCATTGGTGCGCTTATAACAGTTAAGACTGACCTGATCAGTAGCGTTGTAGTTGAAGGCATACACGAAGGTGCAGGATGTATTATTTTTGGCGTTGGGGCGCAGCCCTTTCTTGCATTAAAAGGCACTACCCTGGCGTCTGCTAGTTGGATTACCACATGAATAATCACACCTGTTTTATCCATAATCCGCTATTCGGAATTTCTTTTGCTCAAAAATGTTACTGTTAAAAAGTTTATTAACTCAGCCGATGATGGGGATATGTCGGAAACAATATTGATTTGTTTGTCTTTTATAATTTTTGATTTTAATGACAAACGAAGGTATCGCTGTCAGCCCCTTCGAACGATAACATTTATCATTGAGCTTATTACCTTTGGTGCCATATCTGTTGAATAGCCTGAGTAATCAACAGCTAGTGGCCGCTTGTTTCTCATGCATTTTATAATGTAGGCTGCATCGTACAATTTAACGTGTGCTATGAAGCACTAATCTGTACTAGATTGGGGTCTGCACTGCTAATATCGCATAAATTGCGGCGTACGTCATTTTTCATTTTAACGACCGTATTTTTGATCGCTCCATTATCAGTAATTAATACTGTGAAAGTCCTGAATTGTATTAACAGCAAGTTCATTAGATTTGTTTGCCACTATTATTGGCAATCTTATCAGCAGCATGTTTCCGATTGCATTTCACCCCATTTACAAATACCCCGTACCGGAAGGGCACCGCTTTCCGATGGACAAATATGAACTGCTTCCTATGCAGCTGCTGCGGGAAGGTATAGCCGAACCGTCCGACTTTTTCAGCCCGGACCCTGTGAACATGCAAGCCGTATATGCTGTGCATGAGCGTGCATATATAGACCGTTTTCTGCAGGGAAATTTGAGCCGGAAAGAGATACGCCGAATTGGTTTTGAGCAGACACTACTTCTGGCTGATCGGGAACTGCGGATCACCAGTGGAACACTACAAGGTGCACTTAAAGCCTTTGATACCGGTATTACCTTCAATATAGCCGGTGGTACGCATCATGCCGGCCCTGGTTATGGCGAAGGGTTTTGTATGATTAACGACCAGGCTGTGGCAGCGCAGTATTTAATTGACCATAAAAAAGTCAAACAGGTCCTGATCATTGACCTGGATGTCCATCAGGGCAACGGGACAGCAGATATATTTTCAAATCAACCCCGTGTGTTTACCTTTTCGATGCATGGTAAAAATAATTTCCCTTTTAGAAAAGAAAAAAGTGACCTGGATATCCCGCTTGAAGACTGGACAGGCGACTCAACTTACCTAGGGATATTGGCAGAGGTCCTTCCCAAACTTATCAGCCAGCTAAAACCAGATTTTATTTTCTACCAGGCTGGTGTTGATATCCTTCATACCGACAGCATAGGGCGGATGGCCTGTACTCAGCAGGGCTGCAGGCAAAGGGACGAAATGGTGTTATCTACTGCTAAAAAGCATGGCATTCCCATGCAGTGCAGCATGGGTGGCAGCTATTCCCCTCAGCTCAGGACGATTCTTGAAGCCCACACAAATACCTTCCGGGCAGCCTCTCAGGTCTTTTAAATGCATTAAGGCTTAGCAATACAGTCAACCTGTATCTTTCTGTCTTTAAATTCCAATGCAGGGCGTATCCGGTTTTATCTGTAAAACACAAATCAATGATAAATTTCATTTTATCATGAAAGAAATTCTTTTCCTGACTGCAAAAGCAGGAATACTTCATTCTATCTACGGTGCTGAGCAGCTTTACTAAGCTGTAAAGCATATCAATATCTAATTACGATCTGTCATGGCTTTCAATTCCCTTAAATGCTTAAAGAGTGAATCTTTAACAAGATCACTGCCTTCATACCTTCTGAATCTTTTGTGCCTCAGACGTAATAAAAAGCCTTATATCATGTACAGTCATATATTTATTAAGCTGACATGGTTCAGCTGGCAATTGAGCTGTTGTAAAAAAGCCTTCGAGGCCTGTGAGCTCCTGTTCAAATTTATTCATACAATTCTTAAATATGCGATATGTGCTGAATTAAAGCGCCTCAATCAATCCTTGATCAACATCTGATCTTGTTAAGTACTGCCAGCTTACAATATCCTGCTGGGCATAAACATTACTTGCAGTCTTCTGGCCCCTCATCACCTTCCAGCTCTACAAAAGCATGCATACTTAAAATATATCTTCCTTCACGGATAACTTTGTGCTTATCGGTAAACAGTACCAGCTCTTGATCCGGTGGGTATGCCATTTCTGTTTTTGATTGTTTAGTTTAAAAATAAATTACTATCATAACGTTACTATCTTTTTCAGCTTGCTGATCTGCATTTTTATAACTTTAATAAAATTAACTTTTACTGCCGCAGCCCATTCAGATAGAGCCTGGCTGCCTGTAATGCATGTGCGGTGCTGTAATCCAGGTTATAACTATCCTGCAGGGCTCCTGCAATACGCTGGAAAAGAAGTGCATTGACCTTCATGAAATCAGCCTCATCCATGCCGGGCTGGTATTTTAAGCGGGCTTTGACCATCTGCAAAAGGCTGTGGATGATATGCACCTGCATACGGTAAGTTGTTTTCTGATTAGCTGCTTGCATTGCTTATGTGCCGGTTAAAGGTTCAGAACCATTCTTTCTTCCAGTTTCCGGATTTCCCGGATCACCACAGCCAGATCGCTAAGCGCTTCGGGCAGCTGTCTGCTGTGGAAGCTGTAATACTCCCATATTTCAAGTACATCGGAAAAAGCAACAACGTAGTCTTCATAAAGCCTGTTCATCGAATGCAGCCGAAGCCCGTCCTGCTGTATGGTAACCTGCTTGAAGACGAAGTCCTGGTCTGCTTTCAGAATCACAATACAAAGCGTGTCCGGTTTGAGGCTTTTCCAGTCCTGCACATAACGGGCCAGGATCTGACTTTCTTCCGGTACAGGTAGCATCGAATCGCCAATGGTAGGAAACATTCTGAAGGTTCCCGAAGGCAGGTTGGGAATATTAAACTTGGGCAGCTCTGCCAGGTACTGCGGGTCAGCGAAGCCTGCCCGGTAACCTGCTTTGGCTTTAACAGGAATGTACTCAACATTTTCCTTCTGGTCCGGCGCCACAGTGATAGCCAGTACCCGGATGTTCTTTCCGGTCAGATACACATCACTGCCTGATTCAAGCTCCCGGAGTTTCAGCTCACCCAGTTTGGAGAGCTTCACGGTCAGAAGCGTGTCAGCGGCCAGCTTAAAGTATTTGGCTATGCCCACCACATCTTCCAGTACCGGGTTAGCCGTCTTCCCACTTTCGATCGCATTGAGCTTTACACGGCTGAAACCCAGGTCTTCGGCCAGGGCCTGCTGGGTCATTTTCCGGCGCTCCCTAAGAAACCGGAGGTTCTCTTTTAAAAATATTTCTTGCGCTTCCATTTTTATTTTGGTACCATTAGGATCATGCATTTGATATTATTAGCATCAAATGTAATTAAATATTTTATTAACCCTTTAAACACCCGCTAAAATGCTCCTGAATGTCCACTCCTGTTACAGTCTCCGCTATGGTACGATCAGCATTGATGAGCTGGTTGCTGAGCTCATCGCCAAAGGCCACAGCACAGCCGTACTGACCGATATCAACAACTCCTCAGCGGTCTTTCCCTTCATCCGCGCGTGCAGACAGGCCGGTATCAACGGACTGGTAGGGATGGAATTCAGAAACGGTGACCAGCTTCTCTATATCGGCATTGCCAAAAACGAGGCCGGGTTTGCAGAACTAAACCAGTGGATGAGCAAAGTGAACCAGCAGAAACAGCCGATGGATGAGATGGCGCCTGAATTCGATGAGGTGTATATTATCTATCCCTACGGAAGCAAAATGAAAAGGGGGCTTCTTGAAAACGAGCTGATCGGCATTAAACCAGGGGATACGGCCAGAATTTATAAAGATCCCTATGCCATACGGGAGCGCTACGTGGTACTCTGGCCCGTTACCGTCAAGAATGCCAAAGATTACCAGCTGCATCAGCAGCTTCGCGCCGTAGATCACAACCTGATCTTTTCCCGCCTGCAGCCTGAGATGCTGGCCGGTCCGGATGAGATCATGCCTACCCTGGACCAACTACGCCAGACATACAAAAGCTACCCCGAGATTATCCGTACCACTGAAATACTTTTGTCACACTGCCATTTTTACTTTGATTTCAGTATCGTCCGCAATAAAAAATACTATACCGGTAATGCCTATGATGATAAACTTTTACTCGAAAAACTGGCGCTGGCAGGCCTGGTGCGCCGGTATGGTAAAAACAACAGGGAAGCAGCCGATCGTGTAAATAAAGAGCTGCGCATTATTGATGGGCTGGCCTTTTCCTCCTACTTTCTGATTACCTATGATATCATCCGCTACGCGATCTCCCGGGATTTTTACTATGTTGGCCGGGGAAGCGGCGCCAATTCGATTGTGGCCTATTGCCTGGGCATTACAGATGTGTGCCCGATTGAGCTGGATCTGTATTTTGAACGCTTCCTGAATCCCAAAAGGAAAACCCCGCCAGACTTCGATATTGATTTCAGCTGGAAAGACCGTGATCAGGTCTACGAATATATCTTTACCCGTTACCAGACCCGGCACACGGCACTGATGGGCGCTATGAGCACATTCAAAGACAGAAGCATCATCCGCGAACTGGGGAAAGTATACGGTCTGCCAAAATCTGAAATAGACGAGCTGATCAAAAACCCTGCATCGGCCTATCATTCACAGCACGCCCTGCAATTGATTGCCAGCTTGCAAGGCATGGTGGAAGACTTTCCCAACCAAAGGACGATTCATGCCTGCGGGGTACTGATCAGTGAGGAGCCGATCACCAATTACACCGCCCTGGATTTTCCGCCCAAGGGCCTGCCCACAGCCCAGTTTGATATGTATGTGGCCGAGGACATCAAGTTTGAAAAATTTGATATACTTTCCCAGCGCGGCCTGGGCCATATCAAGGACTGCGTGCAGCTTATCAGAGAAAACCGGGGCGAAAAGGTGGATATCACAGAACCACACCGCTTCTTTACAGATCCCAGGATCACAGCTCAGCTCAAATCAGCCAATACCATCGGCTGTTTTTATATTGAATCACCTGCCATGCGCCAGCTGATTACCAAACTCGAATGTGATAACTACATTACGCTTGTCGCTGCAAGCTCGGTCATCCGGCCAGGTGTATCCAGCTCCGGCATGATGAAGGCATTTATCGAAAGGCACCGCAGTCCGGAGTCTACGGTTTATCTGCATCCGGTCATGGAGCAGCAGCTTAAAGAGACCTACGGCGTGATGGTCTACCAGGAAGATGTCATTAAGGTCGGGCACTTCTTTGGCGGCCTGGACCTGGCTGATGCGGACGTGCTCAGAAGGATGATGTCAGGCAAAAGCAGAAGCACGGCGCATCTGAAAGAGATCGAAGGCAGGTATTTTGACAACTGCAGGCGATTTGGTTATCCGGAGCAGACGGCCAGGGAAGTATGGAGACAGATGGAAAGTTTCGCCGGTTACAGCTTTTCAAAAGCGCATTCAGCCTCTTTTGCCGTAGAGAGTTTTCAGAGCCTGTACCTGAAAACATACTTTCCGATTGAATTTATGGTGAGTGTGCTTAATAATTATGGCGGTTTTTACGACCGCCGGACTTATATAAATGAAGCCAAAAAAGCAGGTGCCGTTATTCATTTGCCCTGCGTAAATATGAGCTGTGTGACTACTTCACTTTACGGTACAGACCTATACCTGGGCTTTGATTATATACTGGAACTGGAGCAAAACACAGCTGCTAAAATACTAAACGAAAGAGAAAGTAACGGGCATTATAAAAGCCTGGAAAATTTTATCGCACGTACCGGCATTACATCCTCGCAGGTTGCCATTCTTATCAAGGCAGGTGCTTTCCGTTTTACCGGAAAGGTAAAAACTACACTCCAATGGGAAGCCTTATACATGGCCAATAGTCTGGAAAACAAAGCGAAGCTAATGGACCTGTTTGAAAAACCATTAAAAATACCAACGCTGCCTGATTTCGATTACAGTCTGGTTCAGCATTTGTATGATGAAATAGAATTGTTGGGATTTCCGGTTTCCGGTAGCTGGTTTGATATGCTGCGCACGGATTATCGTGGCGATATCCTGGCGCGCGAAATGCCGCAGCATGTAGGAAAAACGGTTCGTATGGTGGGAGAATACGTGACTTATAAGCCGGTACGCACCAAGCGCGGGGAAATCATGATGTTTGGCAATTACCTGGACAGTGAAGGCAACTTTTTTGATACCGTCCATTTTCCACCAAGCCTGAAAGAATACAGTTTTGCAGGCAGCGGGGCTTATCTGATTGCCGGAACCGTTACCCTCGAATTTGGATATACTGCTTTAACAGTCATCAAATGCGCCAAAATCGCTGTGAAAGGCAACCCAAAACTATCAGAAGAGAAATTTAGTGCCAAATGGAAGAAGTAAGTCCGGCATTTGAACGAAAAGCCGGTAAGGAATTTTAACATCTGAAAATTTAAATGGGAAGATCAATGGCCCGAATTTTGATTAGGTTAAAAAGTTGTATAATCTGCTTACGACTTAATAAAATAGTGTAGTTATGTGTTATCATACAAAATTGACTTCAAAGCCGATCGATATTGAAAAAGCGACAAAAGCGAAATTCGACGAACCGGACACCTTTGAGCCGGCAGCAGAATTTAACGGGTTTGTTAATCCGGCCACACCCATTGTCCGGTTTGATGATCGTAAAAAGATTCACCTGTACGAATGGGGACTGATTGCAGACTGGGTTAAAACAGAAGCGGATGCAAAAAAGGCGCGGATGAACTGCCTGAATGCCCGGATCGAAGAACTTCCGCAGAAGGCATCTTACAAACACAAGATCGGAAACCGTTGCCTGGTGGCCATGGATGGTATGTATGAATGGCAATGGGAAGATCCGGACGCGAAAAAGAGCGCAAAAACAAAGTATCTGATAACCAGGCCGGATGATTCGGTATTTTTGTGTGCGGGTTTATTTACGGAATGGCATAACAGGGAAACCGGTATTATTACATACTGTTACACGATCGTAACCACAGAAGGCAATGCGCTCATGAAAAAGATTCATAACAAAGGGGAGCGTATGCTGGTCGTTTTGGATCCGGATGAATATGAAGACTGGCTGAACCCAAAGGTTGATCATCTTGCATTTGCCGACCGGTCACACATAAAATTGAAGGCTGAAAAAGCTTGATGGAAAAGTCCCGGGCTGATCAAGAGAACATTAAAAAAGTGTCAGTTTAATGACCTCCATTTAAATCTGTACAGAGTAAACCTTCGCTATAAGTTTCCCGTTTTTATCCTGCAAAACTTCAAATGCTGATTTCCGGATTAGGTGGATTGAAACTGGAAATTGTACCAGGGAATAGATGCAGATCTTTACGCTTCTGTTGATTAGATCAGGTGCCAAATATCTAAAAAGACAGGTAAAGTGCCTCAGTCAGTATAAAATAGAAAATTGCACTTTGGGTATCAAAGTGGCACATGACTTTTTAACCCATTGTTAGGATTCATTTTCAACTTATATTATACTTCCCTTTATATTAAATTGATAAATCAAGCCAGTGAAAGATTCGTATTCAAGTTATGATACAAACTTTACCTGGTAGCCGGACCTCCTGGCTCTTTAAATTTTGTGAATCGGCTCTGACAGCTACTGCTTTGCTAAATCTGCTCTTATTTCCGCCTTGACATGCCCATAAGTTCGTTTGACGGCATGAGCCTGACCTGGTATTATTTTGGTTATTCCTATCTGTTGGCAGTTATAGTTGCCTTTTTCAAATCGGGGGACCGGTCCTTTTGCTCTATCGAAGGACAACCTTTCTTGGAGCAATCATACTTCTGCCAGTGATGGTAAATATTATCCTGATTAACATATTCTATAAAATTACCATTGAGGCCTTTTTTAACTCGTTCATCTATCTGCTGGCCCTGGTGTTTCTGCTTATGCTGCATGCCCAAAAACTCAAAATGATTTTTTGGGATTTAATTGATCATTTTCCTGCTATGCCCTTTAGGCGTAATTGTGTCAGGCATAGCCTGCGCCTGCTACTTATTATTTCAGCTTTTGTGTGCCTTAAAGTATCAATCGCAACCCATCCCTCTGGTCAAACCCTAAAAGGTACCTGGATAGTAAAAAAACTGATACGCAATGGCCGGGTTCACCCGGCTACAGCTTGGTTGACACATCATGCGGCTTGGAACCGGGTCTATTTTGCAGGATTTGAAGGCTGTGCCTTTAGTCCAAACCCATACCGGTTTGACCCTACTGAAAGTTTATTTGGAAGCTATGAATTTGATAGTCTGCAAAATGCCTTGCTGGTCGTCTTCTATCCTCAAAACACACTACGTGCCACGATCAAAAATCGTACTGCAGAAGCAATGCTTCTTTACGGGGTATTAGGTCGTGATACATTGGAAATGCAACTGGCCCGACTACACCGATAGAGTGCTATTTATACAAGTATTAGCTGCAGTCCTATATTATAAGTGTATGCCTGAAATATAATGTAATCAGTTTAGGTGCACCGCTAATATGGAATTTAAAAAGGCAAAATCAGGCCAATTTTAGAACTAAAAGTGAAGAAAAATCTAAGGGAGTAGAGTACGATTATACCACGGTATTTTAAAACATTACTGCCCTATTCCAATCCAGATTATATTTTTTGTTAAACAAATTTCAGTCCGTTCATAAACATTTAGAATGACAAAGCTAGTTTTGAATGGCCAGATTGCTAAAAAAATGGGAACTCTCAGTATATTGACTATTCAATAATTTCATTTGAATCTGAACGCCAACACAAGAAGATGTACAACCAAATAGCCTTTCTGGAACAGTGGGGAAACAATGGAATGGAATTTGTAAAAAAAGGGGTTTCAACCCACTTTGTCCTGACGGCTCTTATACTTCATAAAAACCATATACAGGAAGCCAAAAGAATATTAAAGGCAATTCAAAACAAACATTTTCAAAGCGGTGTCATTGATTCAGATCTTGTAGCCAATGATCACATCAAACGGAAACTGATTCTGGAAGATTTGTTGGAAGTGCCGTTTCAAATTTTCGCATTGGTGGTTGATAAAAGACAACTTGTAGGGGAAGGGTTACGTTACAAAGGGTCATTTTACAAATTTATTCATGGAGTCGCTGACCGGGAACTGTTCAAGATCTTTTCAAATCTGGAAATGGTTGCAGGATCTTTTGGGACTGACACTTTTATGGAGGGTTTCATTAAATATGTAAGCCAAAACCATATTTCTAACCTGTTCAACGAAAGTACATTTGGCTTTGTTAGTGATAAAGAAGATATGCTCATTCAGGCTTCTGGCTTCATAGCCGGGACTCTTGCCAGGTGTTACGATGAAACTGTCATGACTGATCAGCGCCAGGATTTCGTTGACATACTACGTCTCAAGCTACTAACTATAAAATTCTGGCCTGATGTGTTTGACTCTTATCTCGTTAAGGCTAATACTGGACTTGCTACCTTTAAGCGGACACTGAGTTAAGGGAAACTTTTATAACTTAACACTTATGTCTGGAGAAAGAAGAGTATTTGACAAGGAGTTCAAACTAATGAGTGTTGAACTAAGCAACAGCCGCACAGACCTTAGTGCATTGGCAAAAGAATTAGATGTTCCGCCGGCAATGCTATACCGCTGGCGCAGAGAACTTTCTGCGAAACAAAATGGCAGCTTCCCTGGCAACGGAAAGGTGATTTTGAGCGAAACGGAACAGGAATTGGCCCGGCTAAGGAAAGAACTTCGTGACACACAACTTGAACGAGATATCTTAAAAAAGGCTGTCGGCATTTTCTCCAGGAGCGATGGCAAATATTCCGGTTCATAAAGGATTACCGGAAAATATTTCCCATTGAGAAAATGTGCATGGTTTTTAAGGTAAGCAGAAGCAGGTTTTATACTTGGTTGAGCAGTGAATTATCAAATGCAGCCATTGAAAACCAGGCTCTTACTGAAAAAATCAGGGTTATTCATAGTAAAAGTAAACAAACATACGGAAGCCCCAGGGTCACTCGGGAGTTGATTAAGCAGGATGTAAAAGTGTCTCGTCCGAGGGTTGCCAGACTGATGAAAAAAGCAAAAATAAGAAGCATTGTTAAGAAAAAATTCCGCATCACAACGGATTCTGAGCATAAATATCCGGTTGTGGAAAATAAGCTTAACAGGCAATTCAAAGTGGATAAAATAGCCACTGCGTGGGTATCTGATATAACGTATATTAAGACGACACAAGGCTGGCTATATCTCACCATGATACTGGATTTAGCTGATAGGAAAATAGTAGGATGGGCACTTAGCTCAACCATGAAAGCCATTGATACTGTGATACCTGCATGGAAAATGGCTTGTAAAAATAGAAGTATTACAAGTGAATTAATTTTCCACTCGGATCGGGGAATTCAATATGCTTGCAATGAATTTAAAAGCTTGCTGGATAAAAACCCCCTTGTTATTAGAAGCATGAGTCGAAAGGGAAATTGCTGGGATAATGCGGTTGCAGAGAGCTTTTTTAAGACTTTAAAAGCAGAATGTGTTTACCAAAATACCTTTATCAATAAGCAGCAGGCGGCAGTAATTGTATTCGAGTATATTGAAACCTGGTATAATAAAAAAAGGATTCATTCTGCTCTAGGATATGTCTCACCGAAAGAATTTGAAGAACTTTTAAACAAACAGAAAATTGCGGCTTAACCATTTGTCCGCTTAACTATTGCAATTCCAGTTCTAAGGTTGTTATTCAAGATCATTCTGCCGGACATACTCAATTTGGAGGTGAAGCAGCAAAACCACATTTTAATGTTCGACCATCCGAAAATACAAGGACAGGTACAGTGCCTGGTACTAATGCACATTATCCTTTTGATCCGTTTAAAAAGAACTAAATATGTGGTTATCATTAATTGAAAAAAGAGAGGCTTTACTGGCCATATATCAGGATGAAGTGCCAGATCTAGAAAATTTATTCCTGCACGAAATTAAAATCACAACTGGTAAAGATCTTATAATCAATATCCGATTCGATCTGGGGGAATTTCCAAAGAAAATTCCAAAAAAGTGGTTAGATAGAAATATAAACACTGTGCAAATAACTTTGGACTTAATTCAAGCCAAAATTGAGGAAATAGATTTGGAAAAGGCTATTTCCAGTGTTGATAGTATTATAATCGAACAGATCAGTGACTATAAACGGATAACTTTGAGAGATGCTTCTAAGGCAGAAGTGCTAACTATAAGATCGACTTGGATATACTTAAGTTCATTGAACGGATATCAAAATACATACAATTTAAGCTAACAATACCAAGCTCTGGATTCGGGGCCTGTGCTTTTTTTATTACAGTCCGTTTTTTGTATTCATATCCCCCATATAATCCCCCTTCATATCCACTATCAAATGGGGTATTAAACCCCCTTGCAAACCGGGTTTGAGTGGTTCGCTTTACTGGGTTTATCTAAACGGGGCTGCCTAAGCGTCGACTCTACCCGGAAAATGTTGACCAGATTAAAATAGGCCCTGTTTTTACAGCTGGGGCACTTTGCTAAAATCAGCCAGTAGATAACCTTCAAATTAAAAGCCCTCAAAGCAAATTCGGACGGATCGTTTTGAGGGCTTTTTGCTGTTGCCAGGCAAAAAATATCTATTGGGCATAAGCCCTTTTAGTCCTAAAATTGCGAATGACCATATCTAGGAGAGTACTGACAACCCAGCGGGTCTCACCGGTCAGCTCCCTGATTACTTCAAATTTACGTAACAGCTCCAAGTCCTTCACCGTTGCCACGTCATTGGTCAATAAGCTATCAACATGGAGCTGCAAGGCATCGGCCAGAAGTTTAAAGGTATCCACTTGAGAATGCCTGTACCCAGCCGTCTGACAAAGGGTGAAGGATCGAATTAAGAATACAGCGAAACAATTTCGGCCTACGAGTCGTACGCGACCCCGGTTCAACTGTAACATCAAAGCGCTGCAGCGGAAAAAGGGTGCAGCTACCTGGGATGATCTGACGTATGTATACGACAATGGCAACCGCCTGACCAAGGTGACTGATGCGGGCTCGACAGAAGGTTTTAACAACGGTTCTTCGGCTGCCCTCGAGGATTACAAGTACGACGGCAACGGCAACACGGTTCAGGATAAAAACCGGGGTATCGCCGATGGCGGTATACGGTACAATATGCTGAACCTGCCCAGAGAAGTGGCTATAAACAGTCTCACCATGCAGTATCATTACGATGCAACCGGTTCGAAGCTAAGGATGCAGCGCGGCACGGAAAATACTAAATATGCCGGAATCTTTGAATATAACAGCAGTAATTATCTTACCCGTATTGGGACCGACGAAGGCCAGATTACTGTTGCCAACAACGGTGCCAGTGCCAGTGACTATTCCTTTCAATATTATCTGAAAGATCACCTAGGCAATACCCGGCAAGTAATAAACGAGGCTGGTACACTTTTACAGGAGACTGATTATTTTCCTTTTGGGTTGGAGATTCCTAGAACGGCAGGAACTAACAAATATCTCTATAATGGTAAGGAAAAACAGCCGGAAACTGGTTGGCTCGACTATGGGGCTAGGATGTATTTGCCGGAAATTGGGCGGTTTGGAACTACCGATAGATACTCAGAGAAATATTATGGGTTATCCTCATATCAATATACCGCAAATAATCCTGTCAATTTGGTTGATATCAATGGAGACTCAATATCTGTAAACTACGTTAAGGGAGGGGGGGCAAATGGAAAGGACCTATATAAGATTAATGTAAGTGGTAAAGTGGTTGACAATACATCTAAGGGGTTTACTAGTAAACAATTGAATAGAATATCACAGCAAATTAGCAAGCAGATCCAAAAGTCATTTAGCGGCGGGGATAAGAATATAGAATATCAGACAACTACAAATATCACAGTAGCCAGTGCTCAAAATAATCCGTTAGAGGCAAGCGATCATGCCTTTAGAATAGTGGATGACGTAGCAACTACTATTGGACAAGAAGATCCCCCTGGTGGCAACATTGAAGGTTTTGGACCAGTTGGTCAGAATGTGGTTTACATAGAAAAGGGGGAAATTACGCCAGAACGGGAGCGCATGAACTTGGGCACAGTGCAGTACTTGGCCACCCGAAAAATGAAACTAACCCAGCTACGGGCGCACCATATACAACAAGTGATTTCCCTCGCAACTTAATGCACCAATCGCAAGACATGAATTCGGCAGGGCAACCTGCGGCAGGAACCAAAATCGAACCTTGGCAAATAAAGAGAATACACCAAATGTATGGCGTGGGAGCCCTAAATCGTGGAAAACAAAACTGATTCAAATGATGAAAAGTAAAAGTGTTTTGCTTCTTGTTATCCTCTGCCTTGCATCTTGCATGAATAGGAAATTAGCAAAAGAAAAAGAAGGAATATTCTTAATTGCTATTGGGGATTGTTTCCACCAGGACACCATCAGCCTTTCTATTAATGACTTTTTAGTCTTAGACAAGGTTATTATAAATTCTGATTTTTCGACTGGAGTATCTAATGCGGGCGTATATTATGATTCCAAGTCTAATGAGTTAGTCAAAATTGTAAATGGGTTGCAACATAGAATTCCTTTTGCTGCCAAGCAATCAATAAAATTGTTTGTAATTAAGAATAGTAAGGAATACTTGTTTCATTTCCAATTATCAAAAGGTCGAAATATTTTGGTTGAAGGCTGTGAGTCTAAAATAAAGGCAAATCAGTTTAAAAAGCAGATGACTTTTGAGTAGATTGATTGAGGCGAATGCGCTCTCACACGTTCCATTATGCCACTGCGGCCAATGGCAATGTCAATGTCACCTACCAGCGTATTTGTGTACTTTTACGCGATTAGGCATTTTCGTGTGTTACTAAAATAAGTTGACAGTTTGGACTACTCTCCTATCATGCCTGTTAGCTTTATTAAATTATAAAATTCAGTCTAACTTAGGTTCTTAACTTAAAGGAAACATGTAAGCTGGCTTTCTTTTCCTAATTATTGCATTGATGAGTCAATATTTAAAAATAAGGTATTTTAAATTCTCTACAATTCAGCTATATTCCTATATTAAATCTATTTATTGCTTCTGAACACGATTTTTACAACTAATGTTGTAAAAATCGTGTCCTCTGAATAATTAATAATTAAACAACAATCATGAAAACTATTTTTAGCACAATTCTGGTATTTATGCTCTTTTTCTTCGGTATGGGATGTGATGATGAAGGCGATAAAGTCGGTACTGTTATACCAACAGCACCTTCCAGCTGTTCAGTGCTGACGGCCAGCGTGCTCTCGCCGGCCAACAATGCCAGTGTAGTAGGCACAGCCAGCACGACCGCCGGACGGGTGACCACTGCCATCAGCATCACTACCTGTGTTCCAACGGACAGCACCATCAGCAGCGTGGAAGTCATGGCCGCAACCATTGATGGCGGATTCCCTAACACAATGGGTTTTGCGGTAGCCGATGCCAGCCGGCCCGGTGTTTACACCTTGTCTGCTGCGGAAGGCGCTGCCAATGGCAAGTGGCCGGCAGCCTTGCTTAATCCAGGCACCTACCGCTTTTATGCGGTGGTAAATACCGCTACGACTTCGATCACCACGGACTACAATACCATTACGCTGACAGCGCCATAATACTTATTCATAACCAAGACAGAAGCGAAAATGAATTGTCACTTCTGTCTTGGTTATGAAAACGTCTCAACCGTAGTCTGTGTCTTCACAGATTTTTATCATTGTGAAGTTTCCAGTTTCTATAGTAAAATGAATTCGAAACCAGTTTGCCTTCAAACTTTGCTTTGGAAGTTTGTGGGACAGAGAGCAGCGGCACCGCCGAGAGAAAGAAAATTGTGGTGGCTGCCAACCGTTACAATGCACTTAGACAGCTGAAAAAGAAGTTTCTGAACTCGGCAGATGGCAGTAATTTCCGGGAGCAGCTGGACTATGGCTATATCCCCAGGGGCGGGATGAGTAAAGTAAATGGTAAGACAGGTGCCGGAGATAACTTTGGTGTTGAGCTCAAATATGCGAATGCGGCCACCCCTCAGTACAATGGCAATATCGGCGAGATGCTCTGGCGCCAGGGCGGTGCGTGGGTAGGCTATAAATTTTCCTATGATAACGCGAACCGCCTGACAAAGGGTGAAGGGTCTAACTACGAATACAGCGAAACAATTTCGGCCTACGAGTCGTACGCGACCCCGGTTCAACTGTAACATCAAAGCCTTGCAGCGAAAAAAGGGTACAGCTACCTGGGATGACCTGACCTATGTCTACGACAATGGCAACCGCCTGACGAAGGTGACGGACGCCAGCTCGACAGAGGATTTTAACAATGGTTCTTCTGCTGACACTGAAGATTACAGGTACGACGGCAACGGCAACGTAGTTCAGGATAAAAACCTGGGTATCGCCGATGGCGGCATCTGGTGCAATATGATGAACCTGACCAGGTAAGTTGTCATCAACAATCTCATTATGCAGTATCACTATGATGCTACCGCTTCTAAGCTGCGGATGCGGCGCGGAACGGATAACACCAAATATTCAGGTATCTTTGACTACAACAGCAGTAATTACCTTACACGTATCGGGACCGAAGAAGGCCAGATCGCAATTACCAACAACGGTGCCAATGCCAGTGACTATTCCTTCCAATATTACCTGAAAGATCACCTTGGCAATACCCGGCAAGTAATAAACGAAGCAGGTACACTTTTACAAGAGACCGGGTACTTCCCTTTTGGGTTTGGCGATTCCCAGGACGGCAGGGACGAGTAAATACAATTTTATTGGGCGCGAGAAGCAGGCGGAAACAGGTTATCTGGATTTGATGCAGCGGTTTTACGATCCAACAACCGACAGGTTCACCACTATTGACCCTGAAACTGAAGGACAATTAGAATTTTCTCCGCATCATTACTCATTTGATAACCAGAGCTGTTTACGGCGGATCTGTGCTGTTATTGAAGGCAGGAAAGTAAGAATTTCAGTTTAATACAATTCCACGTTATTTCAAAATATACTTTAAATTCATGACTTTGAATAATTTATTCTGTTCAAAATAATGCCAGAGTGGAAGTTTGTGTGAGCTCCTGGAGTGCCTTTGATAGAAAATGTGATCAGGTAAATAAAATATACAATAGTTAAGATCATCTTCTAATGAATTTAGACAAAGTATAAGCTGACTATTTTAATATAGGTTATAAAAATCAGTTATTAATTTTTTGTAAAACCCTGTTAAAAAGATTAATACATAACAATAAATCTGCCCACCAGACTCCTTGACAAACCCGAACAATTACTGTCCGTAAATGAACACTTTTCGACATCGGAAAAAATCATAATAATCTGACTTAAAATGCATTATGTTAAATAAATTTATCTGGCAAAGTATTTTATCAGCAAATATGGAACTAATGGTAAATCATGAACAGAGCCTACCTCGGAGAATTTGAGGAAATTGTACTTCTGACTGTTGCTGCCCTCGACAGTTCTGCCTATGGCGTTGCACTCACGCACGAAATTGCTGAGCAAACCGGACGTGCGGTTAGGTTAAACCAGATCCACTCTGCATTACAGCGCCTGGAAGAAAAAGGAATGGTAAAATCGGATATGGGCGAGCCAACAGCAGAACGTGGCGGAAGGCGGAAAAGGTTGTATTCGTTAACTGCTTATGGCCAGCGTACCCTACAGCAGGTAAGAGAAGTAAGAGAAAATCTTTGGTCACGTCTTGTAAAACCTTTTACCCTCGCTCTCGACCTATGAAAACAAACCCAAACCGGCCTTTACGCCCGCCAGTCTGGGCCGATAAACTGCTATGCCGCATTTGCGCCCCGCACCTGATTGAAACCATTTTGGGTGATCTACATGAAGAATTCAATTATCAGGTCGGGAAAGCTGGTTTGAGAAAAGCGCAGTTATTTTATTTACAGGAAGCATTGGGTTTTCTGAAACCCAGATACATTAAAAGACAAAAATCCCCTTATTCCACCACCTACATGATAAGCCCTGATATGATCCGTAACTATTTCACAATTGCATGGAGAACCCTGGCCCACAACAAGGTTTATTCCTTTATAAATGTAATCGGCCTGAGCATTGGTTTGGCCGCTGCCATGCTGATACTGCTCTACACCAAAGACGAAATCAGCTTTGATCAATTCCATGTAAATAATCCGAACATCTATCGGATAACCAGTCAGTATATCTCTCCTGCCGGCAAAAAGGTTGGTGTACAGGGAAATACCGGATATTTGCAGGGGCCAAAGTTTGCCGCAGGTGTGCCGGAAATCCGCTCTTTTATGCGATATCACGGGCATCAAAACGATGTTAAGAAAGGTACCCAAATTAAGAGTGAAACAACTTATCGTGTTGATTCTTCTTTCTTTTCTGTATTCACATTCCCATTGCTGAGCGGAAATCCGCATACTGCACTGAGCCAAAGCAAATCTGTGGTGATTTCGGAAGGGATGGCTGAGAAACATTTCGGCAGTAAGGATGTACTCGGAAAGACGATCCTGATGAAAGATAGTTTTGATAAAGATGCCCGCTTTGAACCATATACAGTGACTGGCGTTGCTCAAAAATCACCTCAGAATTCATCCATAAAATTTGATATAATAATCCCCATGCTGACCAATCATGGCGAAATGGAGAAAAGCACGAATTGGTTTAACACCTTCATGAACACCTTCGTGGTACTCGAACCGGGAGCAAATGTAAAACTTGTGGAACGTAAGATGAACCAGGTTTATAATATCGACGCCAGGGAAGTAATCCAGGAAGGAATCGAAAAGTTTGGATTCAGGGACAAGGTTCAATACAGCCTTCAGCCCTATACAGATATGCACCTGAGCAGCGATTTACCCGGCGACAATGGCTTGGTAGATCATAGTAATCCAAAACTGTCGTATATCCTCACCGGTATTGCGCTTTTTATACTTGCCATTGCCTGTATCAATTTCGTAAACCTGACGGTGGCCCGCTCTTTAAAACGTGCGAAAGAAATTGGAGTAAGGAAAGTAGTTGGCGGAGGCCGCATGCAGCTGATCATCCAGTTTCTTGGTGAATCTTTTTTGCTTTGCCTGGCTGCGTTTATTTTTGCGCTCGTGCTCGTACAGCTCACCTTACCAACATTTAACCACCTTGCCAACAAGGAACTTGCCCTCTCCTATCTTTTTGATATAAAGCTCATTCTGGTCTATTTCGCACTTTTCCTAACCACAGGTTTACTGGCTGGATTTTATCCTGCATTGGTATTATCGGGTTATGATCCTGTGACAACGCTCTATAACCGAATGCAGCTTTCAGGCAAAAATTATCTGCAGACTTCATTGGTCGTTCTGCAGTTTACTATTGCCTCCTTCCTCATTATCGGTACACTCACTATACAATCTCAATTCGACTACCTGATAAACAAGGATCTGGGGTATAGCGACAAACACCTTGTCCATGTCGAAAAGTCCAATCTTACCAGGCAGGAAGCGCAACTACTCAGACAGGAATTGGAAAAAGACCCTGATATCATTGCTGTGGCACCAAAAAACGGTGGCCGTTGGTTCACTTCCGCCAAAGTAAATGGAAATACCGAAATCAGTTTTGCTTATGAAACGGTAGATCCGGAATTCTTGCCAATGATACATGTTCCGATACTCAAAGGCCGCAATTTTTCTGCTGATTTCCCTTCTGATTCTGCTCTTCATGTGCTCGTGAATGAAACATTTGTCAGGAAAGCAGGCTGGAAGGATCCTATCGGACAAGTTGTCGACTTTTGGTATGACAAGGCCAAGTATACGGTTGCGGGCGTTGTGAAGGATTACCATTATACTGATTTGAGTGAAAAAATCGGCCCGCAGGTTTTCACTATGAAAGCTGGCAATACATTTGGCGGTTTTTTTGTCAAGATCAAACCTGGCACCGAAACCACGAGTCTCCGGCACATTGGAGAAACCTACACCCGGCTGTTCCCGCTTAATCCTTATTCTTACAAGTTCTGGGACGACGAGAATATAAAACGCTATGAATCAGAAGCGAAGTGGAAGCAGATTATGCTTTTCGGAACCATTCTGACGATCTTTATTTCCTGCATTGGCCTGTTCGGTTTGGCCACACTTTCCGCCCAAAGACGCAATAAGGAAATTGGCATCCGCAAGGTTATGGGTGCCTCAGTCACCAGTATTACCCGGTTGCTAACTTCCGACTTCCTGAAACTGGTTTGTATATCATTTGTTTTTGCATTTCCACTGGCTTATTATGCTATTGATAAATGGCTGCAAAATTACCCTTACCGAATAAATATCAGCGTATTGATATTTATTGAAGCCGGATTGCTCGCTGTTTTGATAGCGTTTCTGACGGTTAGTTTCCAATCGGTCCGTGCTGCACTAATGAACCCGGCAAAAAGTTTACGGAGCGAATAAATACTTAACCCGGCAGATAGTATATACAATCTGCCGGGCAATAATTTAAGAATATCTTACTGACAAATTTATACATTAAAATGAACGATTATTTCATCCGCCTTTTCCGTTACAATGATTGGGCAAATAAAATCATTGGAAATTATTTGCTGGAACACGCCATTACAGATCATGATTGCGTAAAATTGCTCAGCCACATTTTACTCGCACAGGTCAATTGGTACAAACGCACTATTGGCCGGCAGGATGACGTACCGGTTTGGAGCATACAAAATATTAATCCTGAGATGGTCATTGAATTGGAGTCAAATGGCAAATTATGGGCTGATTATATCAGGAGCCTGAATGTGGATGACTTTGGTAAATTGCTTTCATATAAAAATATGGCCGGCGTATCTTGCCAGACAACCATACAAGATACGCTTTGCCATATGGTAAATCATGGGACTTATCACCGTGGCCAGATTATCAGGCGAATACGGGAACTTGATCTTGCACCTCCCTCGACAGATTATATTCTTTTTGCCAGATTTTTTCCGGCATGACCAGCATTCGTATTTATATAAATAAAGCTTAATTATAGCAGGCTTCAACCAGGAATTTTGTACCCGTTGTGATATTCTTTGGTGATAAGCTGGTTGGCAACTGATTCGTCAAACTTTCCTTTCTCCTGGTTCCAATGGATCTTATTACCGGTGCGGTAAGCAATATTTCCCATATGCGACAGGATCGCAACCTCAGAACCAATCTGAATCGGTGCATTCAAATCTTCCAATTTTCGTGACCGGATCACTTCAATGAAATTCTTTGCATGCAGGTCCAGTCCGTTATCTGAAGACTTTTGGAGCGTTACGGCTTCCATCTTTTTTCCTTGCGCCACCACTTCCCAACCGTTTCTGTCCACGACAAGCGTTCCGTTTCCTCCCATAAATGCAATGCCGTGCTCGCGACCATATATACCTGCGCCGAAACCAATGGCGTGTTCCCACTGAATATTAAAGTCATCATATTCAAAAACAGTCGTAAGTGTGTCCGGGGCATCAACGCCGAAATTGAGCACCTTACTACCGGCAGCAGATACACTTTTGGGTGCGGAAGCTTTCATACCTAACAAAGCGTAGTCGAGCAAATGAACGCCCCAATCAGTCATAATTCCCCCTGCATAGTCCCAATACCAACGAAATTTTCCATGAAACCGGTTGGGATTAAACGGCCTTTTTGGCGCCGGTCCCAGCCACATATCATAATCAACACCCATCGGGGGAGCGCTGTCGGGAAGATTTGTTAATGGCGCGCCATAATCAAAATAACCCCAAACCTTTACCAGACCAATTTTACCAAGCTTGCCGGAATGCACAAATTCAATTGCATCGCGGAAATGTTTCTGGCTCCGCTGCCACTGCCCAACCTGCACCACACGCTTAAAACGTTCCTGTGCAGCAACCATGCTCCGGCATTCAGCAATTGAATTTCCAATTGGCTTTTCCACATACACATCTTTTCCGGCCTGACAGGCTTCGACCATCATCAGGCAATGCCAATGATCGGGAGAACCGATTACAACCGCATCGATATTTTTATCTTCAAGTAGCTTGCGGTAATCATTGTATGTCTTTACTTTAATACCCCTGGTCAAAAGTTCAGCAGCACGCTTATCCAACACATTCTTATCTACATCGCATAAGGCCACACATTCAACACCCGGATTTTTAAGTACAGCATTCAGGTCCGCCCAGCCCATGCCATTAATTCCGATCGCTCCAACCCGGATTGTATCAGCAAGTGCAAATATCTTTGGGAATGCAGATAAGGAAACAGGCAAGAACGACGAAACTCCTGTATAAGCAACTATTGCAGAAGTCGAGCTGATGAATTTTCTTCTTGTGGCCATATGATTAAAGCAAATGCAATTTTGTAGATAGCAGAATAGTATAAATATAAAATACTATAATTCTACTTAATCATAAACCAACATGCGTTCAAATCCTCCATTTTGAAAGCAGGTTTTTACAAGAAATCTGACGAAATCATTCCAATAAAATAACCAGCGACTCTAAAATTACTCTTTCAAAACAATTTTACCCAAAGAAACCTCATAACCCGTACTTCCATAATTAGCTTTCCTTTTGTCAGACCAGTTTGGACGTTCTCCCAAAACGGATACCGTCAATGTGTAGTCGTCCTTTGAAAGCAAAGGACTTAAAAATTTTAGTGATGATTCGGCATAGTTGCAGTACATGTCAACGATTGACGACAGCACTATTTTTTGTTTTTTGTTTCGCAAAATGAGTTTTGCATATCCTCCTTTTGGACTCGCCTGACCGTACCAGCCGATCTGAGTTCCTGTAAAACTCACGGAGAAAGAAGCACCTTTTTCCTGGGAAATACGTCCTGCTGTCGGATTTGAAGTTTCATCCTGCCAGTTTCCGGAATAGGAAATTCTTCTGTCTGCACGTTCCAGAATTTTGTCAGTAACCTTTTTGGAAGATCTTACACCGGTTGAAGTATTGACTTGCCATGCTTCCTGAAACCCGGGAATAGAAATAGAGTGACCGGATACGGTCAATGGCTGCCAGACGTATGTTGCGGCGGAAGCCTGTTTAGGGTAAGACCACCGGTCGCCCATGAACAGAAAGGTCGTGTCCTTCGAGCCGGTAATAGGTAAAACAAAAGTAGTCTGTGAGTTCCAGGTTAGTGTGCCTTCGGGTGTAAACGTTCCCCGATGCTGCCACGGTCCTTTCAATGCGTTAGAGGTATAATAGTAATTTTCATTTTTTTCCCAGCTTGTAAGATGCGACCCTAAAAAATAATAAATGCTGTCTTTCCGAAAAATGGCAGGCGATTCAAAGCCGGAAGTCATATTTTTATTTACCAACTCACTGACACTTTTATAGTCTTTGTTGAGCTTGTAAATTTCGCCGCCATGTATCAGCACATAACCCGATCCGTCCTGATCCTGAAAAATGCCCATATCCCATTTCCTAATTGGCTGACCATCAAATAGTAACGGTCCCTGAAAAACATAAGGTCCCGTAATTGTTCCGGATGTTGCATAACCCACGAACTGGTCTTTATAGCCAAGCGTATCAACATGCATATACATTATAAATTCTTCTGTATCAGGACACTTCATTACTTTCACGCGCTCCCCTACCCGGTTTGGCCCCAGCTTTCCGTTTGCTTGCGGAGCGAGTGCTACACGCTCAAATTTCCAGTTGTATAAATCAGCCGATGAGTAACAATTGAACCCGGCAAACGCGTTGCTGGTATCCGAATGCGCCTCACCAAACAGGAAGTACCGGCCATTTTCTTTCACAATGTTGGCTCCGTGAGCACTTACGATGTTTCCCTTATCGTCAAACCAGGGAGTACCGGAATAGATCGCGTCATACTGTTTTGGTTTCTGTGCCAAACAATTGCTGGTATGCAAAACGAAGAAGAAAAGAAGAATTGTGACAAATTTCATAAGTGGTTATTTACTGCTAATAACTGTGTTGTTATAGCTTGAAGGAAGCAATCCGTAAAACGGCTGAGCAACGCCCAGGTCAATAAAAATATGCGTCAAAATCACTCCCGGATCGATCATATGGATTGTCAGTTTGTGTTTGCCCGCTTTCAGATCCTGCACCTTCAAAGTACGTTGAGCTGAGTTGCTCAATACATTATTTTTCCACTCGTCGCTTCGGCCAAAAGTTTTGAAATTGAATATGTTTACCGGACCGCCATCAATGCTGATGCCGTATCGCAATTCAAAATTTTTGTTGAGCGGATACGTAGGTAACGAAGAAATCGTAAGGTTTGCAGTTGCCTGATGGAACGTGTAAAAATCGTATTCAACCGAGGGATTGCTTTTCACTTTCATTGTATCCAAATCACCATCAGCTGGTTTTTCAATCAATGGCAATGCTTCCAGAGCTTTGCCATTGGAACCCAATCCATCCACGATGCTCCACTGGCGGGATCTGGTGTTTTTAATGTTTGTGTAGTCAACAGCATTGATTGACAAATAATGATTGGCTTCAATGTGGCCCTTAAAACTTTCGAGATCCTGCGTTCCGGCATTGTTGGCTGCTACATTAAATTCATATTGATCATCATCCGTTTTGACAATAATATTTCCTTTTAACAACTTCTGAACCGGTGCTTTAACCCAGTCGATTTCCACCCAAATACGCTGCTGACTGTTCAATCCGTCCGGAGTTAATTCCCCTTTTACAGCACTTATTTTTATCCAGTTTTCAGAAGAATTTACAGTAAAAGTCTTTTTTTCATTCCGACATAAAAATACGTCGATGAAATATTTCGGCTTGTTCCATTTATTAAATTCAGGAAGCGAAAACTGATGCTGAATTGTGGAATTTGAACTGGAATCAACATTTTTGTAACCTTCTGGTAGCGCACGAAAAGCAGGTAAATTTTTTGTTTTGGGCAAATCAAAAACGGGTAATTTAAAAACCGGAAGCTCTCTTGGAAACATATCCATCATGCCCTGCCACTTTCCGTCTGCCAGTTTTGTGTTATAGAATTTAGTTTCATCGGCGATTTTTTCATACACTTCATTAGATAACGAAGCATACGATTGAGCACTCAATCTGCCCTGTTTGGTATACAAATAAGCTTTGTCTCGATATAGGAATTTCTTATTCATCAACGTCGCTCCTTTAACCGGATAGGCTACCAATTCGAAAAAAGCATCCTTGTCTTTTGGCTGGATATTGGCACTGATAGCTTCGACATCCGCCGCCAACTGATCGTAAGCATCAATTCTAAGTTGGGCCTGATCGTTGTAATAGTTGTGATTGTACGCAGTGAAATTCACTTCCGTAGTTGGCTCCGTCCGGCTCCAACCCATATATTCGGGCTTGCGCTCAAAAGCCAGGTCGTAATATTTCCAAAGTGCCTTGGCAACAGAAACTGATGTTTTATTTCCAAAAATTGTGGTCAACCAATTTTGCAAATGGGTGAAAGAAAAGACAGATTCTTCAAATGGCTTTATATCATAAGCCATGTCCATAAAAAGTTGCGTGGAATATTCATTAGGCTTGATATCACCCACATTCAACACCCATAACTGTCTCGCGTTCATTGCATAAGCTTTGGTCATTTCTTCGCGAATATGTGCAGGATGCGACGTACCCAGCCACAAATAATCGTGAGGCCTGCCCCAATAAGACACATGATAATAAACACCCGAACCGCCTGCTCTTTTATTTTCTTCTGCGTTACTTAGCCGCTGAATGTATCCATAATTATCGTCCGGCCACACCAGGGTAATATCATCCGGCACTTTCAGGCCAGCATCATATATTTCGAGTACTTCTTTGTAGGGTGTGAATACCTGCGGCACTTTGGTAATATCCGCATTTACATACTTTTTAAGCATATTCCGTTGCGAAGTTATAATCGTATCCAGCAACGGAACAGTTTCCTCCATCGTTTTCACGCCCTGAATTTCGCCGTCGTGAATCCCACGCATTCCGGTTGTATAAATGCCGTTGACCTTACTGCTCTCTTTAATCCGCGATTCCCAATATTCGTCAACTTTCTTCCTGTTTGTCAGGTAATTAAAGTGCCCCATGCTTTTTTCGTCCCATTCACTTACATTGTTTCTGAGCATCGGTTCTGCGTGTGAAGAGCCGACTACAATCTGATAATCTTCGGCCGCTTTGATATTGCCCGGATAATGGTAAAATGCTTTTGTACTCGGGTGCATGGCCGGCCAGATCAGATTTGCTTTGAGGCGCAGGAGCAGTTCAAAAACTTTCGTATACGTTTTCGGGCCGATATCTTTTGTTTCAGGTTCAAAAGTTTTGGCCGCCCAGGGCTGTAATCCCCAGTCTTCGTCATTGATAAAAATGCCTCTGAACTTAACCGAAGGTGCTTTTGAGGTAAAATCTTCAATATTAAGAGAAAGCGATTTCTGGGTTTTCGGTGTTGCGTCAGCCCACCAATACCAGGGCGTCACTCCTATTTTTTCCGAAATGGAAAACACACCGTATGCCGTTCCCCGTGCATCACTTCCCGCAATCACCAGCGCGTTGGAAATGTTCTTTGAAGGTCTTACAAGAATTCTGAGTGAGTAAGATTCCCACTTTCCTTTCAAACTCTGATCAACAGCTTTGTTTCCAAAACCCATAATTAACTCCGAATCCGCCCGGCCAATGATGATAACATTTCCCTTTGCAGTCGAAATATCGTTGTAAACTTTTGGCAGATATCCGCTCACTAACTGGATATCAGAGGCCAGCAAATTCGCCGCAATGGAATCAAGTTTCGTATCTCCTTTTTGGTAATAAATTGATACTTTATTTTGTGCCGTTACGAGATCAAACTGTGATGCATTTGCGGCATATTGATTCCCCGTTGCGATCAGGATAAATGCCGCAATAAACCTTGATATCTTCATTTTCATGTAAAGGGGTTTGTATTTAAATGCTCTCAATTCTGGAAGTTGAGCACGTTTTCGTGAATTTCTTTTTTGTCGTGTATCGTATTGGTGACAATATTTTTCATGGATACATTTTTGACAGGCAACTCTTTTTGGCCTAATATTCTGGATTCAAACTGTACATCTTTGACAGTAATATTGCTCAAATAAACATCCGAGATCGGCGTGAGTTTGCGGATCGTAGTTGGTACCAAAGTCCGCCATTGATACAATACGTCGGTTTCAATACCGAGTACACCGAGATCAATTTTACCCGCTGTGAGATTCGACGCGTAAATGTTTTTCACGTATCCGCCCATGCGTTCATTGGTTTTGATAAATAACAAATGATTCAGTTTCGCACCATCAATTACCTGACAATTGCTGATATCCACGTTTTCAATTCCGCCGGAAAGTTCACTTCCGATCGCAACCAGCTGATGTCCGTTTTTAACAATACAGTTACGGATCACAATGTTTTTTGAAGGCGTTTTCAACCGCCATCCTTCCGGATTTCGCCCCGATTTGATAGCAATAGCATCATCTCCCTGGTCAAAAACGCAATCTTCTATCAACACATTCTGGCTCATTTCGGGATCTACACCATCATTGTTATGTCCATGCGCATATACTTTTACTTTCCGGATTACCACATTTTTGGATAGATAAGGATGGATCGTCCAGAAGGGACTGTTTGTAATGGTAACGCCTTCTAACAAAATATTTTCGCTCCTGTTAAACTGGATAAACTGCGGGCGAAGATGGGCAGTATCATTCACCATTTGGCGCTCATCGACAGGCGTATAAGCAGCAGCCAGATTGTACAGACGCTTGATACTTTCCATATGCGGCTTCGGACGTGCATACCATTCTTTCCATACATCGAGTTTGGCTTTTAACTCTCCTTCGCCGGTAATAGCAATGTTTTTACACTCGTAAGCATAAATCAGCGGGGAATAATTAAGACATTCCAGACCTTCCCATGTACTGTGGACAGCCGGCAAATAGTCATCCGGATTTTCTGAAAATAGTAAAACAGCACCTTTATTTAAATGCAGGTTAACATTGCTTTTAAGGTGAATTTTTCCGGTCAGCCATTCGCCTTCGGGAATCACAACGATTCCTCCGCCAAGCTTATTCGCTTCCGTAGTGGCTTTTGCAATAGCCTGCGATGTTTTTATTTTATCTCCCTGTACTGCTCCAAAATCCGTAATAAGCAGTTTTTTACTTTTGCTAAAATCCGGAACCAGAATATCGGGCATAGCAAAATGTGCCTTCACTTTCAATTTGACGGTAGGAACCTCCGCTTGCGCGATATAGGCAAGCAATAATGAAGCGCAGAATAAAATGGCAACAATTCGTTGTTTCATGTGGTTAAAATTTACTAATAAATGATATTAAGAATGGGTTCAATTAATGCCCTTGAACCGGCAGAATCCAGGTGAAGCCCGTCTGTGGTCATGGTTTCTATATGATGCCCAATGGTTTTATAGCCATTTATAAAAATACAACCATTACGATGTGCTACTTTTTCGAATTCCGTGCTCATTTGTTTGACGCGATCATCTCCACCAGCATATTTATCCGTGCCCAGCGCTTTTGAACCATATGGCGGTGGCGAAATAATGATGATTTTCGCCTTGCTGATCACCGGATATGGACTGTTTTTGATTTTCGTTACGAGCTTTTCCAAGTTCAAAGAGACTTCATGTTGCAAGGCGGCGAAAACGTTTTTGGCGTCATTTGTACCGAGCTCCAAAATCACAAAATCGTACGGTCGCTCTCCGGTAAATTCAGCTGCTTTTTTAAGATTTTGGTCTATTACAAAAAGGGAATTTAAAGTACTATCACCCAAATTGAGAAAACCAATTGTCCTTCCACTTTTGCTGATGTTAAAAACCTGTGCACCGGGAATGGCCGAAGCCAGCTGCTGAGGCCAGCTGTGCGGATAAGTGCCGTTGCTATCACCCAAAGTAAAAATATTCGGCTTTACCGAAGTTGGGTTTACAGACTGAGCCGGCAAGTGGCTTGAAATCAAAAAGAAAAGTATAAATATGTATCTGGTTATCATTTACTTAACAAATAATTTTGTCTTATAATACACTCATTGTCCGAAACTTACTGATCCAATAATTGCTCGACAGCGAAGGTTGAAAGCATTTCGTGATTGCCTTCAAAAATGGTTAGTTTAAAATTTTCGTATTCTTTTTGCAGACAAATTTTTCTACCACCTATTGTCCCCAGTGCTCCCAACGGACGCCGAAATTCAAGCAGATTCAGTTTTTCAGCATCCGAAACATATTGGGATTTGTCAGCCACGGACAAGTCAGTTAAAAGCTTATTGTAAAAATTAATGGAGTGCGTAATAGGTACACTGCCCTGAATGCCATCATAAATGCCTGCGAAAATATACAGTGTTGCACCCTCCCGGTTTTTGCCAGGGCCAGGCATATACAAAGGTGATTTGTACCGGGCATTTTTTACATTCAACTCACTTTGAGAACCCGTGCAATTTAAAATGTTTTTTGCGTATTTATTTCCCAATATTGTGCTTTCATGATACCACGCCGTCAAATCGGAAATCGAAGCCCATACCGAAAACTTCCTGATACGATGTTTTGATTTCATAAAAGTGGCAAGCGTCGCATAACCGCCACCGCTTACGCCAATGACATATATTTTCGCAGTGTCAACTTTGGCATTTTTGATTGCGTAGCTGATCGCATCATCAATATCCGCTAATGCCAGTTCACTACAACAAGCGCTGGTAATTACATTGGCACCACGAAAATCAGGATGAATGTAGTTTACGTCTTTCTCTTTGCATATCGCTGCAACGTCATCTTTCTGTGTGTAATCCCCACTCCACGTGTGCAGTGAAACAATCAGCGGTTTTGGTTCAGCCGATTTTGTTTTGTAGAAGTAAGATTTTTGAACGCTCTGATCCATTCCGGAAACATTTTCAACGACTTTAAAATCGGCTGGCCAGGTAATGTTTCTGGTATCGTCAAATTTGATATAACTTTCTTCTGAAGGCTTTTCATCGGCCAAAATTGGTTTTGTTTGGGCATATGAAGTTTCATGCGTTAACAAAATCAGGAAACACAAGAAGAACTTCACTAGGGCTTTCATTAATGAAAATAAATTTAGGGTTGTAAACCAGAGCGCTTTTTTCGTTCCATTACTGTCACCCAGAACAGGCTCTGGGTGACAGCAAAATATCATTTAACTTCAATAACTCGGATTCTGCGGATATCCTTCTGTATCCCTGTCAATGACCGTCTGAGGAATTGGCCTTAGGTAATATTTGTCGATTACGCCGCCCGGATTGGCAAGTTTTGTCAGGATATTATGTTCAAAAGCGCGGCCCAGTTTGCGGGTACGTTTCAGATCCAGCCAGCGTTTGTATTCACCTGCCAGCTCTCTTGCGCGTTCGTCCAAAATAAAATCGATCGTTACTTCCGCTGCTGTAATGTCCAGACTCTGTCCTGCTGCGGCAGCACGTTTGCGGACAACATTGATTTTTTCAGCTGCTTTATCCAATTGCCCCAACTTGAAATAAGCTTCGGCAGCCAGCAGGTAAGTTTCAGCGAAACGGAACAAAAAGACATCGCGGGTTGAGCTGTAACCGACCTCGTTATTGTTGGGAAAACTGGCCAGCGGATCGAAGAATTTGTTGATCATCGGGAATTTCAATGCCCCGCCTATTCCCTGGAAATCCTGTTTCCATCTTTCAAATCGCACGATTTCAACATTGGGATTTGCAGCTTTCAAAGCAACCGAATCCTGGGCTGTAAAAGGACGGTCGGGATATGGGAAGTAAAACCGGAGGTCCCCTTTTTTAATATCATTAGCACCAAGTTTGTCATCCCGCACGGCATAAAACTGACTTAAAAAAGTACCGTCATAACGTGTGTCTTTTGCCGTGTTGTATAGGGTGTAAAGAAACTGGGTTGGCATAAAATCGCTGGTCCTTCTGCTATATACTGCATATTCCCCATCGTAAAATCCGGGTTCGCGGAATATCCGCCAGCCAAAGAAAAGGTTCTGACCATGACCTACTACTTTGTTTTCCAGACTTGTTGGGTCAAACTGAATCGAGAAAATAATCTCGCTGTTTTTCTGATTTGTAGACTTGAACACATCGGCAAAAGAAGGAAGCAGACTGTAAGTCCCACCCGCAATTACTTCCTCGGCATACTGGGCAGATTTTGCAAAATCATCACCTGCTGCAAATGTTTTATAGCCGCGCGTCAAATGGATCAGAGACAACAAATGTTTTACGGCACCTTGCGTAATTCTTCCGAATTCTGTGGTCGTTGCATCCACAGTGCCCGCTGATGCATTCAGATCCTGAACAATAAAATCATACACTTCCTGCTCAGAATTGGGTACAAAATGCGTAACCGGTGTATTGATTTCATCCTCCACAATAGGAATGCCTCCAAAGTTTTCTACCAGCAAATAATAGAAATAGGCCCGGATAAAACGTACTTCGGCAACACGTTTATTTTTAGTCGCTTCCGCCAAACCCGGGATGCCGTTTGCCCTGTTTATAGCCGTGTTACATCTTTGAATCCCGGCATAAAGTGCGGAAAAAATCTCGTTGACACCTGAGTTGTCCGAAGACAGAGTTTTGTATTCGTTCAGCTGTGTGGCGCGCACAACCCGGTCTCCCACTGTTCCGCTTACGGATTCGATTTCTCCTCGGGTTTCCGTATCGGTTCCCCAGGCAAAAAGTTTTGGATCTGTTTTGTAAATGTCACGAAGGGATGAATAGCACGAGTTAACGAGTTTTTCGTATCCGGCTGCATCCACATAAAAGTTTTCACTGGTTACGCCACTTATGTTTTCTTCTGTCAAAAACTCGTTGCAAGATGCCAGTCCTACTGCTGCGGCTATTATTAATGTATAAAATATCTTTTTCATCGGTTGCTATGGATTAAAATGCAAGGTTGATTCCAAACAGGTATGAAGATGTACTCACGGCCGTTCCGTACGTATTGGTCGCAGGCCATTCCGGGTCAAATCCTTCGTATTTGGTGAACAGGAAAGGATTGGTAGCCGTGGCATAGAATCGCAGATTGCTGATATTGAACTTCTTAACCAGACTATTTGGCAGATTATAACCCAATGTGATGTTACTGACTCTTGTAAAATCAACCTTCCGGTAAGTTGGGATCACTGTATACGGACCAGGATTTCCCGGCTGGAAGTGTGTCTGCGAAGGGTTGCTGGCTGTCCAGTAATCGACCTTTACCTGGTTGTAATCCTGGTTATAGTTCATCAAAGTCGCATCGAACGAACTGACAAACTGCTCTCCACGGCGGGTGTAAACCTGCACATACAGATCCAAATTACCATAACGGAATGTGTTTGAAAACGAACCTGTCCAGCTTGGAACGCGCTTACCAATAATCTGACGATCCGTAGCGTTGATCACGCCGTTGCCATCCAGATCCTTCACCCGGATTTGTCCCGGAGTCTGGTTGTATTTTTTTGCCTCATCTATTTGATTCTGCTGCCAGATTCCGTCAGAAACGTAATCATAATTGACCTGAACCGGCTGCCCGATAAACCATTTGTTGCCGACATCATCTTTTTTCCCACCATTCAGTTCAAGGATCTCATTTTTGTTTTTATCGAAGACAAAATCTGTTTTCCACATAAATTTTCCTGCACGCACATTGATCGTGCTCAATCCCACTTCAACACCGCTGTTTTTCAGTTTTCCCACATTATCGGTAATAGAACTAAATCCGGATGGAGCTGGTAGCTGACGACTCAAAAGAATGTTGTCGATCAGCCTGTTATACACGTCAATACTTCCTGAAACACGGTTACCCAAAAGACCAAAATCCAGACCCACATTAATTTCATGTGTGGTTTCCCAGGTCAGGTTTTTATTCGGAAGCTGGTTCGGAGCATAACCTTGTGCGAAAGTGCCTCCAAAATCATAAAACGTTTGCGTCAGTGTTGCCTGGGTAGAATAGGGTTCAACTCTGTCATTTCCCGTAACGCCGTAACTTACACGTAGTTTAAGATCGTTAATAGCAGAAATCGTCTTGATAAATTGCTCTTCGGAGATTCTCCATGCCACCGATGCTGATGGGAAAAAGCCCCACTGATTGCCTTCTGCAAGCCTGGATGATCCGTCCCAGCGACCCGTTGCGGTCAACAAATATTTGTCTTTATAGCTATAATTAACCCTGCCCATTGCCGAAGCCAGGGTCGACTTTGTATAATTTGAACCGTATCCCAAAACCCGGCCACCTGTTGACAGATTGTACCATAATGATTTGTAAGGCAACCCGTCGACTGTAATGGTACTGCTTTCAAGACGATCCTTCTGCATACTTTGTACAGCGGTAGCCGTCAATTTGTGTAACCCGAATTGCCGCTCATAGGTAGCCTGATTATCCCAAACCCAGGTCAATTGTTCTTTGCTGGAATTGGATCCCTGCGTAGGAACAGAACCGCCAAGGCTTTGTTTTGTAAGTGGCCCAAAGTAAAATCCGCTTCTTTCAGCTGAATAATTAGGCGAAATCGTCGACTTTAAAGTAAAGTATTTGATGGGTTCAAACTGCACATAGATATTGCCAAAAGTTCTTGAATTCCGGCTCTGGCGAATTTCGTTATCCTGATCAAAAAGTGGATTTGTGACTGAATTCGTGCCATATACACGGAATGCCGGAGCGCCTGTTTCGTTATACGGATAAGCCATAGGCGGCAAGCGGTAAGCCGATCTCAAAGCCTCTGAACTTCCCTGGTTTGTAAGATTTTGAGAAAAATAAATATTTAATCCTACTTTCCACTTCGCTGTAATCTGGCGATCAATATTCCCCCGTAAAGTATAACGCTTGAATTGCTCAGGTTTCACGTTGCCATCTTCCAAAAGCAAACCGGCGCTGATCGCAAATCGTGTTTTATCGTCTCCGCCACTGGCCGTGAGATTGTGGTTCATCTGCAAGCCATTTTTCAATATAAGTTTGGGCCAGTCGGTGAACTTCCCTTCGTCAATATTTTTCCATTGTTCGGGTGTGAAAAATGTGGTATTGGTCCTGGAAATGTCTTTGCCTTGTGCTTTGAACATTTCAGTACGAAACGCAACATATTCATTTCCGTCAAACATATCAGGCAAATGCGTGGGCGTTCTCACACCTGCATACGCATCATAGGAAATAGTCGTTTTACCTGATTTTCCTCTTTTTGTAGTTACGATCACAACACCTTTCGCGCCTCTCGAACCGTAAATGGCAGTTGCTGATGCATCTTTCAAAATATCAATTTTCTCAATATCTGCCGGGTTCAGTTCATTGATACCAGCCGTGGAAGGAATTCCGTCGATGACAAATAAGGGTGAATTTGACCCGCCGATCGAGCTGACACCACGGATATTGATATTGTAACCGCTACCTGGCTTCCCTACATTTTTCACCACCACAACCCCAGGCATCGTTCCCTGTAAAGCCCCCGTTGCATCCGGCGTTGCGGCTCTTGCAATCCGGGTTCCGTCCACCGACGCAATAGCGCCTGTGACATCCGCCTTTTTCACAGTACCATATCCTACAACCACTACTTCTTCAAGTGTTTTATTGTCAACAAGTAACTGGGTAGCAATATTCGTCTGGTTACCTACCTGAATTTCCTTTTGCAGATAACCCACATAACTGAATACCAAAACTGCTCCTTTGTCCGGAACATTAAATGAATATGCACCTTCTATATCAGTCACTGTTCCGCGCTGTGTGCCTTTCAGAATGATGCTCACACCAGGCAGGCTTTCACCCTTTTCGTCGGTTACTTTTCCGGTTATGGTAATTTCATCCATTATCCTCGGCACATCGTTTCTGCCATCCGACATGGAAGATTTTGGAGTAGGATTCAATTTTTTAAGTATAATAAATTCTCCACTTGTTTGATAACCAACATTATAAGGTGTAAGTATCTGGTGGAGAACATTTTCCAATGGTTCATTTTTGAAGTCCATTGTAACCTTCGTTTCAGCCGGAAATATGCCCGGTAAATACGTAAATTTCACATTAGCCTTATGGCCAATTGTTGTCAGAACTTTAACAATTTCCTTGTTATTAAAGTGAATCGTAACGGTTCTCTTCATCAGGTCCTGCGCGTTCCCGTCTTTTGCAAAACCGAGCGTTGCAAGCATGAGAATAATTACAAGAGGAACACCTAATAATTTCATTATAAGCACTGTTTTAGGACCAGTATTGAAAAACTTTTCCATAATTTTACTCGTGTTTTGTTTTAATGCGTTTAAAATAGGACATACAATTCCCTCTTCCTGTTAGCGCAGGAATATCGTTCAATCGATTTCGTGGGAGATTTTTAGACTGGAAGCGTGGCCGCGCTTTCAGTTTTTTTTGTTTTCAGGTCAATTTCTAATCATACATTTCATATTTAAGTTATAGAATATTTAAAGATCACAGCTCCCTCCGGAGATCACAATTTCTGTCCCAAACACTTCATAAGTTGCACCGATAGTCTGGCATATAATATCCAGTTTCCGGAATAACGGCAGGTCGCCTAAAGGAGCAGTAACTTTGCAGGATTCTAATGATGTATTGTTAAAGCGCATCTTTACTCCGTAGGCCGTTTCAAGCTCCCTGAGAATTTCGTTTACGGAAGTATTGGTAAAATAAAATTCCTCTGCACCTCCGGTTTTAGCTACCTGAACAGGTTCTGCAACAAGCCCTTTTTCAAAAACATTAGTATTTGCATCAAAAGCAACCTGCTGATTAGGAGTCAGGTATACAGCCTGATCTTCCTTCTGGCTATCGACTTCATGCATTTTCCCGGCAGAAAATACCTTCACTTTTCCGGACATTACAGAGACATTACTTTTCGTATTACCTGTCCTGGAAACCACTTTGAAACTTGTACCAACAACCTGAACGACAATGTGACCGGCATAAACTATAAATGGCTTTGACTTATCTTTTGTCACATCAAAATACCCTTCTCCATCTAAATAAACGACTCTTTGCTTTTCAGAAAAATCGGAGTAACTCAATTTACTTCCAGGTTTCAATTTTACGGAAGAACCATCCATGAGTAAAACAGTTTGCTCTGTCCGGGTATTATTCACAGTTTCCTGTAACGTTGTTTTCGCCAGACTGACCTGTTTCTTATACTCTAACGGGGCACCCATAAACGCCGACCGAAGGTTCCAGGCCAGTCCGCCCGCAATAAGTAATGTTGCAGCGGCCATCCACCACCATCTATACAAAGGACGAACGGGGCGGTTCGTCTCGTTTCCAACATCCGAATCCTCGACGACCTGTTCAACATTATTCCAGATCCTTGCTTTTATCTCTCCATCCGGTACCGCCTGAAGCTGGTGCAATGAGTTAAATAAATTTTTCGCAAGGCGAAGGTCGTTCGACTTCTCCGGATACTGTTTATTGAAATTTTCCCAGAACAAGGATTCCTCATTTCCGCCGGATATCATCCATTTGCGAAAACGCTCGTCCTGAAAAAAATCTTCCGTGTTATAATCGTTATAATTTTTCAAAGCCTGATGGTTAGTATCAACTCCTTTTGCATTATATATATACAAAGGAGGCTTTAACCCATTTGACCCAAAGAATTTTAATATTTTTTTCAAAAAAACTAATAGTTCATTTATCAATCACTTTTTTGGGCTTTCGGCAATCAGCTATCGGCAATCAGTTTAATGTGAGGCAGGCATTTTTTGACCACTAAAAAGCCAAAAGCTGACCCTCGAAAGCGGAGGTCTTATGTAAATTTAATAACCAGAACAAAGAGTCGTTTATTGCCAAAAGTAAACCAGTGCCAGTTTGATCAGCGAGTAGAAGAGATTTGAATTCTTCCGAAGCAAAGTGAGGGAATTGTGTAAGGTATTACGGACCGTTTTTTCGGAAACATCCATGATAGCAGCAATTTCATCAATGCTGAAATTCTCGTAATATCTTAAAGTAATGGCTTCTAACTGTCGTTTAGGAAGATTTTTAAGAATGGCAGTTAACTTCTGCGCCAATTCGTCATCTGAATTGTATATGGTATTTTCCTCACCGGGATGATCGTTCATCAAAACAAAACTATCGAAATCAACTTTCTCGAATGTTTTTTCCTTTTCGTTAATGCGGCGAATATCCCTTCTTAAACTCCGGAAAAGGTAAAATTTGATATTATCAACAGGAGAAAGCTTTTCCCGTGTCCGCCAGAGATTAATAAACAGATCCTGAATCGCGTCTTCTACCTGTGTTTCGTCAGGCAGGAATTTCTTTCCATAGGAATACAGCGCATCGAAATGACTTTCATAGATATCGGCATAGGCACTTTTATCCCCCAGCCTAAAGGCGTTCCATATATCTGTGTTATGTTTCGAATCCTGTATCACGCCATTAGGGAGTTAGACGTGTAAAAGTAATTTTTTTAGCTAACTACTATACTTTTTAAATTAAAATTTGTTTTTTCCAAAGATGATTACCACCAAACAACACTAGAATCATCAATCGAACTGTGACTATCTCACACCATTATACAAAAAAATTAAACAAGGCGGGATGGTGCAGCTCCGATCTGCTGATGCGCTTCCTTTAAAACTCTTTTTATTACATCCAGTCTTAATGGTTTTGCAATGTAATCATCCATACCAATACTCAAACAGTTATTTCTGTCCTCCTGCATTGCATTTGCTGTAAGTGCTACGATATAAGGCAGATATCCATATTTTTCCCTAATTATTCTGGTAGCTTCCAAACCGTCCATTTCCGGCATCTGAATATCCATTAAAATAACGTCAAAAGAACTTTCTGAAAGTTTATCCAGTACAGCAATGCCATTATCTGCAACGATGATATCATAACCCATTTTCACAAGAATATGACTGATGAGCTTTTGGTTCATTGGATTATCTTCTGCAACCAGTATTTTAAGGGGATGTTCAGCGGAAAAATTTGTATTTAATATTTTTGCCTCTGGCGCAGGTTCTGGTAAAAGCGTTTTCTGACTCGTCAGAATAAGTGAAATGCCTTTTAATAAATGTCCTTTTTTTACCGGTTTGGCTAAAACGCCCGCAAACAATCCGGGGAATTTCATTTTTACATCATCACCTGCAGAACTTAATAAAAAAACAGGCAGGGGATTGTTTCCCGCTTTAATTGTCTCAGCTAAGACCGCACCGTTTGTTTCCGGCATTTCCATGTCCGTGATTACCAGCTCAATCCGTGTTTCGGTTTTTAAAATCTCTAATGCCTGCTTAGCGGACGAGGCAAGGATTGGTATCAGTTTCCATTGCTCAAGGTAACCTTTTAATATGGTCAGGTTCGTTTGGTTATCATCAACAACCAGTATCATTTTTCCCTCAATATCCATCTGTTCAAAGGCCTGGGATGCAGTCTCCGGCTTTCTGTCACTTAGTTTGGATTTGATATTAAAATGAAATTCAGTTCCCTTTCCGAATATGCTTTCGACCCGGATATCTCCGTTCATTAACTTTATCAAGCGCTCACTGATTACCAAACCCAATCCCGTTCCCCCATACCTGCGGTTTATAGAAGAATCAACCTGGGAGAATGATTTAAACAAATTTGAAAGCTTATCCTCAGGAATTCCAATTCCGGTATCTTTTACAATAAAACCAACCCCGATTTCATCAGGATCAGGCTCATTTAATTTAAAAACCTGCACGAATACTTCCCCCTTCTCAGTGAATTTGATAGCATTATTGACCAGGTTTGTTAATATTTGTTTCAATCTTAAATTATCGCCAATAAGATAAACAGGTAAATCTGCCGCTACCTCATAAACCAGGTCAATATGTTTTTTAGATGCCTGAAGCGCAAACAAATCCATGATTTCTTCAACCGTGAGCCGCAGTTCAAACTCCTGGTCTTCGAGTTCAATTTTACCTGATTCAATCTTTGAGAAATCCAGGATGTCATTAATTACATTTACAAGAGTTTCCCCGCAGCTCGCAATGGTCTTCGTAAAATCCCTTTGTTCTTCAGTCAGTTCGGTTTCGGATAACAATGCAGTCATGCCTATTACACCGTTCATTGGGGTTCTTATCTCATGGCTCATCGTGGCAAGAAAAACGCTTTTCGCCTGGTTTGCTCGTTCGGCTTCTTCCCTCGCAGATTGTTCCAGTTCATTCTGGATAAGCAATTCGTCCGACTGGGATTTCAGTTCCTCCGACTGAGCCTGTAATTCTTCGTTCATGAACTGCAGATATTCCGACTGCGTATGTAATTCTTCCGACTGTTTCTGTACCAGTGCCGTCCGCTGTTCAACCAGGGTTTCCAATATCACTTTCTGCCTGATTATTGCCTGAATCCGGTATTTATAAAATCTGTAAATCAGGGCGGAGGAAATAAGGATAACCGCTAATCTGAACCACCAGGTTGACCAGAAAGGAGGTGAAATTATAATTGTTAAATCGGTACCTGCGGTAGTCCACTTTCCAGAAATATTCTGGACTTTAACTTTAAATAAATAGCTGCCGGGTGGCAGGTTGGTATAAACAGCATTATTTATATCGCCCACATAATTCCATTCTTTATCAAACCCATCAAGCATATACGCATAGTTTTTTTTGGACGTTTTAAAATCCAGGGCTGCATATTCGAACGAAATAAACGATTGATCGTAGGAAAGCCTGATGAGTTCAGTTTCAGAAATATCTTTTGTCAGGGGTGATCCTTCATCTGCATTTACCGATGGTTTCACAATTTTATTGAAGATCTTAAAATTCGTTAATACGATAGGATATTCTTCCTGAGCAGAAACTAAATGTGCCGGGTTAAATTTGTTAAAACCATTTATTCCACCAAAATACAAATTACCTTCCCCGTCTTTAAAAGCTGACTTTTGTTTGAATTCATTGGCTTGCAGGCCGAAGTCAGCTGAATAATTCTGAAATATCCCAGACTTCGGATTGAACCTGGAAAGGCCGCTGCTGGTACTGATCCAAAGCATTCCCATGTTGTCTTCGGCAACACCCTGGGTTACATTATTAACCAGGCCTTGCGAGGTCGTATACTTTTTATAGGCCGATGTCACCGGATCAAAACTAACCAGGCCTTTTAAAGTACACAGCCATATAATCCCATTGTGATCCTCAGTCATGCCGATTATCGAATTATCGGTGAACCGATCCCGGCTTCCGGAAATTTGCTTTGAACTGAAAGAATCAGTTGCCTGATCATAAAGCGACAGTTTGCCATCCTCTGTACCGATCCATAATCTGCCTTTCCGGTCAGTAATTAAACAATTCACCACATTATTACAAAGGCTGCCTGATACGCCGGGTATATTTTTGTAATGTTTAAACAAGCCTGTTGCAGGATCGTAGGCATCCAGCCCCTCCCCATAGGTACTTAGCCATATTCTGTCATCAGGCGTCCGGGCAATTGCATAAATATTGTTACTGTATAAACTGTTTGTGTCAGCAGAGTTATGCCTCAAAGATGTAAATTTTCGGGTTTCAGGATCAAAAATGCTTACTCCGTCATCCCATGTGCCAATCCATAACCTTTGTTTACTATCACTGGTAAGGGCCAGTATATAATTTCCAGAAATGCTTCCGGCATTTTTGTTATATGTGTACGTTTTAAAACTACCTGTTTTGGGGTCAAACATATTCAATCCGCCTCCATCCGTTCCTACCCAGATATTTTTTTGTTTATCTTCATAAAAGCAAAGTACCTGATTATTGGAAAGGCTGTTAACAGAAGTATTATGTTGAAAATGCTCAAAATTATTGCTGCTGTTGTACATGCTGATTCCTGCACTATAGATACCTAACCACAAATTGTTTTGCCGATCCTTAAAAATACAGTCGACTGAATTACCGGCAAGGCTGCTGTGGTCTACATCATCATGAACATAAGAAGTAAAAGTTTCCCGTTGCCGGTCCAGAATATTAAGCCCCCCATTCTCCGTTCCCACAAACAGGTTTCCACCCGCTTCATTAATGCTCATGATATTGTCATGAGAAATTGAACCGGGAATTGCCGGATCATGCCTGAAACGTTTAAAGGTTCCATCAGCAGGCTGATAAAGATTTAAGCCGCCTCCAAATGTTCCTATCCAAAGCTTATTTTCGGTGTCCTGAAACAAACATCTAATATTATTTGCGGATATGGAGGTTTTAGTTTTATCATGTACAAATTTTTTAAATGAACCGGTTTTTCTATCCAGTAAATTCAGGCCGGATACGGTTGCTGCCCAAATGTTATTTTGTTTGTCACAATAGACGGCATTGACATTGTTATCACCAAGGCTGTTTCTAATGGTCTCATCATGTTTATAATGAACGAGCACTTTACGGGTTAGGGGATCAAAAAGATCCAGGCCGACCGGAGTTGCAAGCCAGAGTTTTCCTTCTTTATCAAAGGTTACACTATTGATGTAGTTATCTGTAACACTTGCTTTATCTTTTTCATTATGCGTGTAGGTGTAAAATCGGTTTTTGTCCCGGTCAAACATGTTAAGCCCGCCACCGCCGGTTGCGACCCATAGATTTCCGTTTTTATCCTGCGCGAGGCTGTTAATATGATTGTTGCTAATGCTGCTTTTATCCTTTTCATCGTTTCGGTAAGTCTGGTACTCATGCCCGTCATATCTGTTTAACCCGCCCATGGTCCCGATCCAGATAAAACCTTTTGCGTCCTGAAACACGCATTTGACGTTATTGCTTGAAATTCCGTCCTCAGAAGAAATCTGCTTAAAATGAATGGGCCTGCTTTGTGGAAGTCCGGTTAATGGAATGGTTTGCAGCAATACAATAAATAATACAAAATAAAATGTACCTTTTTTATTTATTCTTCGGAGCATGGATTTTTCCTTACAGGCTAATAATGGCGGTAAACGGGATGATATCAAGTGTAACTTATTCACAACAAGATAAAGATACAACACAAATTAATTCTATTTCAAACATAGTATTATTTATATTTATTCTAATACCTGAAAAGATATTTTGACTATAACTTTTAAGCAAAATCATTAAATAACTATATCAAAGTGATAAAATTTAATCGCGTTTAACTAATCTTTAGCCAGACAGGTTTCTCATTATTACAGAGGATTCAAAATTAATTACGCAAACCGATCCGGGGTTTAAAAATCAATCTGTCGTTTTGAAAAAACCCATATATTTAGTTCAAAAACTGATTTTCTTACCAATTGTTAACTTCCGGAATGAATATCCCGGCATACCTTTGTACCGGATGATACAAGTCAGGTATGCAAGGAAAAGTTTTGCTGACCGACGAAAAAAGTCAGGATTGAGTAACAAAAGGTGAAAATGGGATTCAAAAGTTACCTGATCAGGAATTTACCCTAAAAAGTATTATTCCGGGACAGGCGTGGCAAGAATAACTTCTCGGTTTTCCAGTAACGGTATAATTTTTCCAATAACCAGATCCTGATAATGCGCTGTGTTACGGTGTTCGGCAATAGCAGCTTCATCAGCATATCCTTCAAACAATACAATGGTATTTTCATCTGCATTACTGCGATGAATTTTATAAAACAGGTTTCCTTTTTCCCTGATACTTTCTGCACGGACAGTTTGAAGTATATTTAAAATACTTTCCATTTGGCCTTCTTTCACTTGCCATGTGGCAAATACATGAATAGGTTTTAAATTTTCCATTTTTGTTTTTTTGGTTAGTTTTTATTTATCCTGGCAAGACACAATATTTAAAGTTTTTATTGACCTCCTTACCGGTTCTGGAAAGAGGTCAATATTCATAGGCTATAAAGATTCCGGTGATTCTAAAATCACAATCATTTTTTCAGCAACTCCCTTGGCTGATGCCGGGTTTTGGCCAGTTACGATTTTTCCGTCCGCAATGCTGTTAGCAGTCCATGGAGCTGCGGCGTGAAAAATTGCACCTTGTTTTGTAAGAGCAGTCTGCAGGAAGAAAGGCACGTCGGTTTTGGCATAATTTTCCTCCTCTTCATCCGTAAAAGAAGCAATACTCCTGCCATTGACGAGGTAAGTCCCATCGCTCAGTTTTACATTCAATAAAGATACAGGGCCGTGACACACCGCTCCAACAACTGCGTTACGTTCATTTGTTTCTTTTATAACTTTTTTTATTAATGGATTATCCGGCATATCAACCATAGGAGCCAGCCCTCCTGGTACAAAAACTGCATCATAACTGCTCACATCAACTTCCGAAAGTTTAACCGCTTTTTGCATCGCCGCCCATCCCCTGCCAGTTAAAAATGCCAGATTATCAGGATCACCGGCCAGATTCAGCGCATCCAGATAAGGCGTATCGCCAGTTAAACTTGCAAAATCTACTTCATAATTTGCTCTGTCGAATTCAGCATAAGGATGTGCTACTTCCGGTAAAAAAGTACCTGTTCTTCTGTTGTTTGGGCCAATTACGTTGGCGTTTGAGACAATGATCAAAATTTTCCTTTTCATGATTTGTAAAGTTTAGAGTTTTAAGAAATGATTACCGTGTTTTAATTTCTAATACAAAATTAGGACACGCTGCCTCGGCGAGGAAGGAGGCAAATCACAAAAAAAGTGTGACTGAAATCACACTTCATAATTCTCAAGACTTTGATTATTTGCTGCCGGAGTATAACCTGCTTAACGTTTCGCGACTGACTCCGAGATATTCAGCGATGTATTTTTTAGGTATCCGTTGCAGCAGATTAGGATACAGATTAGCAAATTCTTCGTATCGCTGTTGTGGCGTACCTGATAGTAATGTCATGATCCGCCGTTGCTGTGCCACATAGCCGTTTGTGAGTTTAACCCTGAAAAAATGCTCCAGCTTATGCAGGTCGGCCGACAACTTTTCCCTACCGAAAAGTGTCAGGCACAAAACTTCGCCTTCCTCCATGCATATAACATTTGTTGTTGCCGGCTTTTCATTGAAATAAGCAATATAATCCGACATCCACCAATTTTCGGTTGCAAACTGCACGATATGATCTTTTCCCTCCTCATCCAGATAGAAAACCCTGAAAATACCCCTCAGGATCACAAACTCAAATTTTGCATGATCACCTTCCTCTATCAGGTATTGATGCTTTCTTACTTTTTTATTGTGAAAAATGTCTTGATATACTCAAATTCTTCATCAGTAATCTGTGTAATTGCTTCAATATGTTTTCTCAATTTCTCCATTATGCAGGTGTAAAATCAGAGGGTACCCATGTTTATTTCTTCGCTTTTGATTTATTTGACGATTTGGCCACTTTATTATAAGCAAGGCATAAATCAATCAAATATTTAAATTCTTTTATTGTTTTAAACCCCTCCGGATTTATGTAACAATAACCCCTAAAAATTTTACCTTTCATTAACATGGTTTCATAACCGTTTATTTCAGCCAGGTCTTCCTGTAATCCGGGATCAAAACGTAACATTAATTTTTCACCGCTTACACAAACGCAGGTTTTTTCATTAACCATAAAATTTAAAACACTGAACATTTCCTTTTCATTGATTTCTATTTCAGGAATTTCAGCAAGGTATGCTCTTACTTTGTCCGCAAGATTGATGTCGTATGGCATATTAAGGTTAATGTGATAAGGTTTTTTGTCATTATTCTGAGTAAGAAGTATTTAAATATTATCTGCCAATTCAATATCCATCGTTTTTATTAAACCATCCCCGAAGGTGTAAATATGCTTTACAAGCCCATCAAATATTGAATTACCCTGTAAATCCCTTACTTTCTGATGAACGTTCACCTCTAAACTTCCATTCTGTCTTTCATTAAAACCGGTTGGTTCAACAGTTGGATTTATCTCAGTCCATTGTCTGGTCCAATATTGTTTTATTTCATCGTGTCCGCTTATATAACCGCCTTCCCACGCCTTCGACCACTGCACATTTGGTTGCATAGTTGATAATGCTTTGTCAATATCTCTTTCATTGAAAGCGGAATATGCTTTTTTAATTAGATCTGTAAATTGAGCGGGCATAAATATTTTTTGTTTAAATATCGTTTTAAATTCTTTTTAAATGATTATTCAGACCAACGGTTTTGTTATTTTAGTTCATTCAAGCAATTGCACCTGAAATAGAATCTATAAAATAATTTGAAGCATAAACACCAAGTAAAATCAATAAAATATCCTCCGGCTTTTTCTCGGTTGTGATGTCGTAATTATAATGAAACTTCCTCCTGTTAAATTTAGGATCAAATTGAATTAGCTTTTCTTCCTCTTTATTTTCAATTATGAATTTATCAGAAAATGTACCTTTTGCTTTTAAAACAAATGCTTGTCCGTTCTGAAAAGTAAAAGCAATTTCTCCACGCCAGTTCATTTTTAAGTTAGCTATTTCAATTCCGTTTTTGGTCACATTAATTCTTGTTGCGAAAATTCCAACAGGCTCAATTTCATAAAGCTCTGAATTTGCCAGTTTAATTTCTGCTTTAAGAAAAAACATATTCTCATAAACCAGTTCACCCAACTGCTGACCGTTTTCATTAAGTTGAAAGGTCTTTCTGTCAATTGAATTTGCTTCCATTTTGCTTTGATTTTAAGGTTCACCATTTTAAATACTCCTGGATCGGCTGGCAATGACCACTTACTCCAAAATATACGAAAGTTCCTCGAATCCTATACCTTGCGGTTTTTTGTATCTGCCAGTTATATACTATTTAAAATAAGCAGTTTTACTTTGCCTTTATGAAATTATAACGCGCTTTAATAATGGTAAATTTAACGAACTTATACGCCAAAAGCATAACAGAATTGCCGAGCCGGCTCCAAAGCACCTTACAATAATACTTCCCGTCCGTATGCTCAACCAACTGATCAATGTATTCTGGACTGCCACCTCTTTTGCAGTTGTTATATATTATTGGGAACGATATATATCCGAAAAAGGAATTCATTGGCCACTCTATGTTATAATTTCATTGAGTGTACTGGTTTACTTGTTTCCCGGAAGGTGGTTTTCAGCGTTTACGCTTAGCAACAAGCGAAGGACATATGAAAGGTTAGGTGTAAGATTTATCCTCTGGTTTGTACAAAATGGTACTTTTGTTGCACGCGTTCGACGAAATCGCACCGAAGCATTAATCAGCAATCGAAAAAGTGCCAGCACCTATTTGACAACCATTGCCATGCAGGAAAGATATCATTATTGCTGTTTTGTGTTCTTCCTTTTAAGTACTGGAAGTGCCTTTTTAATTGGAAAAATAACACTGGCACTGCTCATTTTGCTTTCAAATCTAGTTTACAATGTATGTCCAATTCTGTTGCAGCAATACAATAGGCTCAGAATTAATTTGTTACTTTCCGGTTCTGGCCTTTCCATACCACTCAAAAAATAATTAGGGCTGTCATCTCTGTAAAATCCAGTTAACCGAAAAATAATCATAATACATATACTTTCAATTCCCCATAATTTTCTCCCAGTCGTATTGCCATTATAAAGCAGTATTCCGTTTTGCAAAATCGGAAAGCATTTTATTTAGCCTGGCCTTTTCAACCCATCGGCCGTTAACAATATTACGGTTGTGCATCCTTTTCACTAAAATCTTGGGAAATGCTGATAATTTCTGAAACTACTGATTGTGAAAGCAGGAGGAATTTGATTAGACCGTCAATTCAAACAACGTGCAAAAGCTACCTCGCCCGGCTGTTTTCGCTCTCGCTGGTGGATACATTACTGAACCTGGCTTTGGTTGACCGGCCCCAACGAAGAGTCGCTGCCAGCCGGAAAGAATTGGTTGAATATGTCCTGTCAAAATAGATATTGGTTTGCCCTACATTGTAAGTCCCGGATGAATTGGTCTGATGAAAAATATCATTTGCGGTAAATCTTACGGTAAGTGTATTTTTCAGAAATACTTTTTCCACACCAAGGGTTACCATTGCACGGCTCTCATTGTGGTAAAGTCCATAATACCTGTCTCCCAAATACCATGCAAGCACCTGTATCTTAAACAAGTTATGTACATTAAAAGTATTACTGGTATATACATAGACCTGCGGCCTAGGGTTTACAAATACAAAATCGTACTGATGATCGATTGATTTACTGTAGGTAATCGTTGCGGTATTTGTAGTATTCCACCAGCTGACATTAAATGCATGTGAAACTGATACAAGCCAGGTATAGTCCTTTTCAAGATTTATTCCTTTCAAAACGTAACTGTTTGGTTTGACACCCCTCAATGCCGCGGCACTTAATGGATCCAGGGTGAAATTAAAACCTGTCCGGAAATCAAATTGGCGGAAATTTGCACCAAGCTCAAAAGCATGAATCTTTTCCGGTTTAAGATTTGGATTTCCTTCAATGGTTGTGAATGGATCCTGGTATATTACAAAAGGGTTGAGCGCCTGGTATCTAGGCCGGCTGATCTTGGAAACGTAAGAAGCGCGGATTTTAAACTGGTCGGAAATTATTTTGCTCACAAGAAGATTGGGGAAAATATTCAGATATGACGAATTAATCAACTGACCTTTTCCGGCAGAAGTATTTAACCTGTATTGTGTCCATTCTCCCCGTACCCCAAATGTCAAACTGACATTTTTACTAGCCGTAGTATTATAGTTCAGATAAGCAGCAGGCAGCAATTCAGTATATCGAAATTTGCTGGACAGATCATCGTCCCGCTGAAATTGATTTTCCGGGCCAGCTACCAGGAAATCCATTCCTGATGAATTGCCGGCGTAGCTGAATTTTAATCCTGCTTCCAATTTTTTGTCTCCTTTGAAAACACGCGTAAAGTCAGCCTGGGTACTTGAAATGGCAATATCCTGTGCCACTTCATTTTTAATTAGCTTGATAACATTACTGTCCTCAACGAGGTTATCTTCATTGATCAGATCATCCGTCCCTGTCCGGTAACGCGTATACTGGCTTCCAACAAAAATTGAAGAGCCGGCACTGTCCGGTTAATTATTGTAATTAAGTGTAAATGAATGATTATTTCTATCTTCATTTTTATGGATATAACTGTTATACAAACTATTATTTGAAAGTGTCATCATCAGGTTTTTGCTTTCCTGGCTTCCACCCAGATTTTCGGCGTTCCCACGGTAAATAAGTGAAAAGTTGGATCGCTGATTCAAATCATATTGTATACCAAGCCCCAAGTTTGCATTGTTAAATTTTCGTTTCCAATCCGTTGTTAATTCAGATCTCAGGTAATCTGCAACCGACGGCCTTGTTCTGGTCGTATATAAAATCTCCCGGCTGTTGCCTGACAATAACCCCAGATTGCCAGCCAGTGAGATCTTCTTTTTCATATAGTTCACATCAGCAAGTGTATTGCTTTCACCGCCTGCAAAACCGGTATAAGAATATTGCTGTGTAAATGAACCAGACACACCCGCTTCGTTGCGGGCTTTGGTGATGATATTAATTACTGCCTTACCTTCTGCATCATACTTTGAAGAAGGATTCGCTATTATTTCTACTTTCAAAATCTGGCTTACTGCAATAGTGGAAAGCTGCCCGGCCGTTACAGGTCTGCCGTTAAGAAATAAAATTACATCACCTTTTCCAATGAAAGTTATTCTGCCGTCAATAACTGAAAGGCCAGGAGACCTTTCAAGCAATTCAATAACCGAATTGCTTCCAGCCAGGACAGTTCCGGGTACCTGAATTTCAATACTTCCATTTTTACCGTGACTTACCAAAGGCGCACTGGCCTTGACCTGAACCTCGTTTAATACCTGGCTTTGCTCTTTCATCACGATAGTTCCAAGATCGATTTTCAATTCTCCTTTATTTTCAACTACAAAAATTGTGTCGGAGAAAGATAATACAGAGAGTTTTAACAGCACCTTCCTCTCCCGGATTTCGGATATGTAAATATTCCCGTCGTCATAGACGGATCCTGTGATCAGGCTGGAATCAGTGACGGATAATACCCGGACTGTTACGGGCAATGGCTGATGTGAAATGTCGGTAACTTTGGCAGTAACCGAATAGTTTTGCTGAGCATTGGTGAAAAACGATAAAGACAAGAGCTTTATTGATAACAGAAGTTTTAAAAATTTCATAAAGTGATTTACAGTGGATTTTGCCTGCACAAAAATTCATTGTAAATCTGGCTTCCAGGTTCAGATAAAGTGATTCCGTAGTACGAATTTATAAATTCAAACCTTTTTTTGATGCCGTTGGCTGTATTTGGCTTTGCTGGTAAGCGGCTGGTGTTACTCCCTTAAATTTCTTGAAAGCTGTGAAAAATGTTGATTTAGAGTTAAATCCAACCTCATAACCAATAGTTTCCAGCGTAAACCTATAATCAGTTGAAAGAATCCGGCAAGCTTCTTCAACCCGAAACTCGTTTACATAGGTTGCAAAGTTTTTACCTAGCTCCTCGTTCAAAAGTTGTGACATCTGATGCGTGGATATCTGTATTTCTTTTGACAGGTCGCTCAGTTTCAAATCAGGATTTGTAAAAACTGTTTTCTCATGCATTATTCTGTTCAGCTTTTCGAGCCATAGCTGCGTATCGGACTCGTTTAGTTTTTTAACATTTGACCTGACAGCATTCATTAAGAAAAGCTCATCAGTTTTGTTGCGGTAAAAAAGTATGGAACCAATCAGATAAAGCATTAGCGAAAATGCAATGGCACCGCTGATGTAAGGGGCAAACGGTGCCCGGATCAATGCTGAGAAATAAAGGAGGAAAATAAAGACATTGGCAAGGAAAATAACGAAAACCCACAGCTCAGAAGCCTTCATTTTATAAGCACGGACAAATAGTTTGCCGATCAAATCTCTCACCACAAAACCTGAGACAAGAATAAAGATAAACCACTGAAAATAAATAACCCCGGCGATATAGTCATTCCAGAGCAGCGGAAATTCTGAATAAGGGAAAGCTATACCAACCGCAAGTGTTACTGAAAGTAAAGCAATGAAACCAGAAAACCAGCTTCGGGGAAGTTTCTCAATCGATTTTACTGCAGAAGAAACAAATGCATACAAAAAAGGCCCAATAAAAAAGCAGGCAGAGAGTCCGATCTGCAAATAAATTTTAGGTAGTTTACCGTCAAAATAGAGAAAAACAGATTTGCCGGTACGTATGCTTAATGCAAAAAGCAAAGCACCCAGAAAATAATTAACTAGGTATTTTTTTCGGGTAAAAAAGAAAAAATACAGGCTGAGTAAGAGCCCGTTAAAAGCGCCTAAAATACTGAAAAAGAATAAAAGTTCTTTGCTGATATTCATAGGTATGCCATGATTATTTTAGGTATATAATTCAATCCCTCAAAATGTATTGCAATATCTGATTGTTAAATTGAAACTCAAACATCTTCTTCAGTAATAAACCCTTTTCGGGATTTTTGGTTAAAAAATCATTTAACGGTTCCTGAATTCCCCTGCAAAATTTTTGCCTGATTTTGTTTTATTATAAATCCGAATAGCTGATATACTCATCTATACTGGTATACTCTGTTATACTGATTACATAGGTATATCAATCAAACCTAGCTTTGTGAAAAAAATTCAGATATGAAAAAATTAGAAAACAAACTGGCTTTGATCACAGGAGGAAACAGTGGCTTTGGGTACGCCACAGCCAAAGAATTCATTGCACAAGGTGCCAAAGTCATCATCACTGGCAGGCGCAAAGATGCCATTGAAAAAGCAGCACAGAAAATCGGGGCAATTGCTTTTGTTGCAGATCAGGCAAATCTGGATGACACGGAATTGTTAAGCCGGGAAATAGAAAAACGATTCGGAAAACTGGACATACTATTTATTAATGCCGGGATCACAGGCTCGCTCGGCCCGATAGAAAAAGCAAGTGTCGAAAATTTTGATAATGTCATGAACATCAATTTTCGGGGTGCGTATTTTACATTGAGCAAATTTATTCCATTACTGAACAACGGTGCATCTGTGGTTGTGCTGTCATCCATTGTGGCCTCTACTTACAAGCCTGACACATCAATTTATCAGGCGAGTAAGGCCGCTCTAAACTCCATTACAAAAACTGCCGCCGCAGAACTGGCTCACCGGAAAATAAGGGTAAATCTCGTAAGCCCGGGTCCTCACAAAACTGACGTTATGAAAAAAGCGGGTTTGAACGAATCTGAATTGAATGGCATTACAGAAAGGCTGATCAATGCGATCCCTTTAAAAGAAATGGGCAATCCGGAAGACGTTGCAAAACTTGTTGCCTACTTATGCAATGATGCCGCGTCGTTTATTACAGGTGCTGAGATAGTTGTCGATGGAGGAATGACGTTATAATTTGTTTCGCCGTAAAAATTATTTCGGGCTTAGTCCAGAAATGGTTTCAATTACAAATATCAGCGAATACATCATTTGAGGAGGGATTTGGTTTGGGTTTATTTATAAAAAGCATCCGAGATCATAATGTTTGATTATTCTAATCAATTGTTTGATTTTTGCAATCCGTTATTTGTTTAAGTTCCTACCTTTATTTTAAATTAACGAACCAAGAAAATGATAGAAACAAAGGCATATGCTGCGCAAACACCAACCACTGATTTAGCTCCCTGGACTTTTGAGCGCCGGGAAGTTGGTCCTCATGATGTACAGTTTGATATTTTATTTTGCGGTGTTTGTCACTCGGATTTGCATCAGATCAAAGATGAATGGTTTCCGGGTATATTTCCGATGGTACCGGGCCACGAAATTGTAGGCCGGGTTATTAAAGTCGGAGACCATGTAAAGAAATTTAAAGTGGGAGATCTGGCCGGAACAGGTTGTATGGTCGACTCTTGCCAGGAGTGCGAAAATTGCAGGAAAGATCTTGAACAGTATTGTTTGGAAGGTAATACACAGACTTACAACAGTTATGAACGTGATGGTAAAACACCTACCTATGGAGGTTACTCAAATACTATTGTTGTAAGAGAAGAGTTTGTATTACATGTGTCTGAAAAATTAAACCTGGCTGCTGTTGCGCCTTTATTATGTGCGGGCATCACTACTTATTCTCCTCTAAGACATTGGAAAGTAGGAAAAGGGCATAAACTGGCGGTTTTGGGTCTTGGCGGCTTAGGCCATATGGGCGTTAAGTTCGGAGTAGCTTTCGGCGCAGAAGTAACTGTATTGAGCACATCGGCTAAAAAAGAAGAAGATGCAAGGAAACTTGGCGCCCACCATTTTGTTGTAACCACCGACGAAGCCCAGGTAAAGGCTGCCATTGGCACATTTGATTTTATACTGGATACAGTTTCTGCTGAGCACGACTTTAACATGTACTTATCATTGTTAAGGACAGATGGTACGCTGATCTGCGTTGGTGTTCCGCCTAAACCGGCAGAAATTTCAGCGTTCAGTTTATTGGGAGGCCGGAAAAGTATAGGAGGTTCCGGTATTGGCGGTATTGCCGAAACTCAGGAAATGCTTGATTTTTGTGCTGAGCACGATATCGTTTCTGAGATAGAGATGATTGATATAAAAGACATCCAAACTGCCTACGAGCGTATGGTTAAAGGCGATGTTCGTTACAGGTTTGTCATTGACATGGCAACGCTGTAACATTGTTAATTAGTTTCAGAGCCGTATCTCACCTTTGCGGCTCTGAAAATTAGTTTACCACACTCATCCTGCCACAACAGATCCACGAATTGTAAATAGCTTCAAAATTTCATCTGCTGAATTTCATAATGGTGTAAGATTGTGCAGGAAAATCGTAAGACATTCCGTTTTCATTCCCTTCATGCAATACTTTAGAGATTAGCGGCTGGTATTGTTCCGGTTGGCCGGGTGTATTTCGTGCAGTCAGATCACCCGCAAGCATGGAAATTTCTACTTCTGGTTTACTACCTTCAAATCCGCTTAAATCTAAGTCCGTATTAACAGGATCCGTCCCGGTATTGACCACATGTAATATCAGGATTTTCCCATTCTCACTACGTGCCGCGGTTACGTCCAGATTGCCCTCAACCTGGCTTTCAACCAGTAACGGTAAATGATTTTCTGCCTGCATTTTCTGGGAATAAAATGGCGGCATACCCCAAACCTGATCCGGAGTAAAAAATATCTGCCCCTGATCCCAGTCGTTGTCGTTTTGCAAATAAGGTTGTAAAGCATTGGCCGGACTGGAAGTCAGTACATTTTCGCCGTGCCTTCTGATAGCGTTGAGATTCGTTGCATGGCCGAGTGCTCGTTGCATACCATGTTTACTTCCGTTTTCCTCAAAAACCGCGATTTTCATTTTCGTTTCCGGATCCCATTGTTTCATTAGTCGTAGCATTCCGGTTATTTGTTTGTCCGTTTCAAGGCCTGCTTTCGGATCGTCCCCTCCTACGTGCAAATCCCAATAATCAGCCTTTCCATTCAGTTGCTTGAAAACGTATTCCATGTTGGAAGAAGCCGGTCGCCACCACGCAGAATGGATGATTTTAAGTGTACTGTCTTTTTGTTTCATTGCGTCAAAAAGCAAATTAAAACGTGCCACATATTCCTCGTATGCTTCCTTTTTATCACCATTGAAAAGTACTTCTTCATTACCAATTTCAATGTATTTAACACCATAAGGTTTCGGATGGCCATTTTTTGACCGAATGGCACCCCACTTCATTACAACATCGCCATTCAGGTATTCCACCATATCAGCCATATCCTGAGGTGTTTCATAAATATTGATCGTGAAGCAGGGTGTAATGGATGTTGCTTCGCAAAATTGCAGGAACTCTTCAATTCCAAATCCATTGGTACTGTACCGGTTCCAATGACCGCGGTAAGGCGGACGCTTATCCGGGTCGCCGATCATATTCTTGAAACGGTATTCGGGAGAATTTACCATTGTACCCGCATAACGAAGGAAAGTAACCCCCTGCTTCACCAGCATGTTACCAATGTCGGCCCGGATCGGGAGGCCTTTGAACTGATCTTCACCGGCGCCCATCAACACAACCTGGTCAACCCAAAGTTTGCCTTTTGAATTAATGTATATCGAAAGCCTTGCATTTTTGTCTGTTGTGTTTGATGTCAGGTTGAATGAAAATTTCTTCCAGGAGCCGCTAATGCCATTAATTTTTTCAACGGCGTAAGTTTTACTACCGTCTGCATTTTCCAATGCCACATATACAGTACCTTTTAATTTTTGAGCTTTCAAATATAACCTGCCCTGAAAAACCTGTTTTCCGCGTATTGCAATCCCCCATCGGTTAAGTCCTCTGTTTGTGATTCCTGCTCTGCCGGTTCCGTTAGTAAAATTGATTACCTGTGAATACTTTCCATTGTAAGATGTTGTGCTGTCCACGTTAAAAGTTGCGTTGACTTCTTTTTCATGAATGACATCCCAGTTATAACTAATATGCTCATTTTCAGACAAATTTAATGTCAGCGAATCTGGATTTCCGTTATCCTCAGCAAAAAGATTACGAAATTCCAATCCCGACTTCCATGTACGCAAACCGATCTTTCCTTTTAGCAAAGGCACATTTTCATCTTTATATGAAAGCACGTTTTTCCCATTCAGAGCAACTGTAATTTCCGGTCCTGAAAGCTTAACTTTTATCACATTCCAGGAATCGGGATTAAAATTAACTGCTTCTTCTTTGAGCAGCTTAAAGTTTTGCATGTGTTTACCTAGCGCTACTTTTTTTCCATCCCTGCTCAAACTGATTTCATAACCATCAAAAACGTCGGTTCCTACACCTTCATTTGTCACACGTAATAAAAATGCTCCGCTTTCTCCTTTTCCTGTAAAACGCATTTCAGTCTGAAAAGTACCGTTTGAATATTCTTTTGGCTCGTAAACCAATTTGGCACTGTGATCGGGTTCCACGCCAAGCGAATGAATTCCTCCCATAAAAACATCACTGGTTGTATTTCTGCCCGGAATGACGGTCACTACACCATTTTTTGCCGTCCAAAAGCCTGTGTATCTTCTCCATTTGCTGAAATCCACACCGGTTGCCGGTTCTTCGAAACTTTCCCCGAAAATCCGCTGATCGTAAAAGCCACCATAAATTTCGTGGTTCACATCTTCGATATTTGATCCGTAAATCAGCGGGCTGATCCTGTTTTGAACTTTACCAGTGTTGACCTTAATTTGGGCGGTTTTTTGGATCCAGACTTTGTACCCTTTCTTCTCACGGTTTCCAACTGCATAATACGGAATCGCCGTAAAACCAACTTCTCTCCCATTTTGCTTTGACGTACCTGTAATCACATTGATGCCATTCAGCAAATCCTTCCGAAATTCTAAACCAAGTGTTACATTCTTATTGAGTTGAATATGGTCAGGATTTGCATTGTCTGTTCCTTCTAAACTGTAAATTACCGGACCAGAAGCCAAGGCAATCATGTTTTTCAAATCTTTCACATTTTCGTTGGCAGTAATGATGCGCGGCTTCATTGGCAATTCCACTTTTATCCTATCCCCTTTTTTCCAGGTACGGCTGATCGCGGCATAGCCATTTTCTATGGTAACATTTTGAATTGCTCCGTTTACACGAATGGTAAAAGGTTCCTTTAAATCCGATAAGTATAGGCCGTAAGGGTTTTCAATACCACGCGCCCAGCCCGGAATACGGATATGCACCACGAATAAAGCGGACTTATCAGGATTTATTTTTAAACTGATTTTCCCGTTCCAGGGATAACCTGTTTCCTGTGCAACCGCAACATGCTTACCCGCCAGCTCAACGTCGGCATTACTTCCAATGAACATGTTCACATATAGGCTGTTATCAGCAGAAGCGTAAATATAGTCGGGCAATGCAGAAACCATTTTCAGGAACATGGGCGGGCAGCACGGACAGGAATGCCATTCCCAGCGCGCATGGTCATGGGCATTCAGCGGATTTTGGTAAGTATATTGGGTTCCGGAAAGCGAAACCCCAGTCAGGACATTATTATACAATACACGTTCAAACTCATCCATATATTTTCCGTCCGCAGTCAGCTCGTTCATGCGCTGGCTAAAAAACCCGGCACCCACGGCCGCGCAGGTTTCGAGATATGCATTCGTAGGCAGGAAGTAATCCGCACCAAATTTTTCGTCATTGTGGATCGCACCAACACCGCCGGTGACAAACATCCTCCGACCCGCCATATTATCCCAAAGCCTGTCCGCAGTCATCATGTAAGCTGGTTCGTGATTTTCCAGAGCCGCAGCGGTAATACCAGTGGCTAGTAAAGTTGCGCGAACGGCATGGCCTTCAATCGTTTTTTGCTGAAAAACTGGAATAGAATCCTGCGCATAATCACCCCACGCCGGACGTGTGCTTGCCGTTACAGCGCCTTCCCTATATTTCTGATCTTTAATCCATTGCTCCGACTTATCATTTCCCCAGGTAAACCAAAGCGGATAACCTGCATGGTGTCCGCGGTTTTCGATCCAGAATTTTGCCAGATTAAAATAAGCCTGCTCGTTCACTGGCACGCCCAGCTTTTTCTTAAGATCCGGATTTTCCCTGTACAGCCAGTAAAGTTTCACCATTGCTTCTTCCGGGCCGGAATGTGCTGGTACAATATTACGTTTCGGCGGGGCACCCATCAGGCCAGACATGTAATTGGCATACCGTGTTGCAGCTTCCAGGAGCCTGGTTTTACCAGTAGCATTGTAGTAGTGTACACCAGCTTCAATCAGCATTCCTGCATTATAAACATCGTGTTGCCAACGCAGGAAACCGCCATTGTCACCCCAATGGTGATCCGGCTCCATCAAATCAGTATAGGTGTTGAGATAGCCGCTCGGATCTGCTTGCTGGGCTGCATAAATGCGGTCAATGTAACCGTCCAGCCTGGCCTGCAAAGCCGGGTCAGGATGTTGTTTTAAGAGGTCGCCAATGCCACGGATACTTTCATAAATCAGGCCGTCAAACCATGGTAAACCTGCGTGCCCGCCACCGCCTTTTTTCCAGCGGCAATCTTATCAAAGTTTTCAAAAACATTATTTTTCTTCTGCTCTACCGAAGATTTTAAATGTTTTCCTTCAAATTTGTCCAGAACGTCGTTAGCTATAGTCCTCTGCCAAAGCTCAAATTTCGGGCTCCAGAAGGGATCATTGATACTGGTTCGATGAACCTGGGACAGCTGCTTTTTACCACTCATCTGCGCTTGTGCAGATAAGGATATAAGTATCAAAACGCCGATAAATAACCTGTTCTTTTTCATATTATAATCTGAGATTCCCAAATATAAAAACCTTTTATAACTGGTACGAACTGGTCTGGTTTTATTTATTTTTGCCGTACCAGCAGGCGAGACACCACATTTCTATTAAAATGAAAAGAAATAATTCAAAATATAACCTGATTATCAATCACGTAACCGATCGCATTCGTTCCGAAGAGTATTTGCTGGGTGGCCGCATTCCGTCTATCAATGAATTCAGAAATATTTACAATTTGTCACGTGACACCGTATTTGCTGGTCTACAGGCATTGATCAAAAAAGGTATTATTGCTTCCAACCACGGTGTAGGCTATTTTATAACAAGCACTAAAATAGAGGCAGGGCATCATATATTTCTACTCTTTAACGAATTCAATGGGTTTAAAGAAGTGCTTTTCAAATCATTCATGGACTCGATGCGGGATGTCGCGACCGTTGATCTGTATTTTCATAACTACAACAGAAAAGTTTTTGAAACGCTGATAAATGACGCTAACGGGAAATACACGGATTATGTCATTATGTCCGGCAAGTTTCAGGGAATCGGCCCGTTACTTGAATCACTTTCAGGCCGTGTCTTTCTATTGGATCATTTTCACTTCGAACTGAAAGGTAGGTACTCAGCTGTATTTCAGGATTTTGAGAAAAATACTTATGAGGCGCTCGTATCAGGAAAAGAGCTGATCCGTAAATACAAACGGATTTTGATGGTGCAAAAAGAAGAAAAAGAACCTGAAGAAAGGTATGACGGTTTGAAAGCATTTTGCCTGGAACAAAATATCGGACATGATTATATAGCAGATACAGCAGGCCGGGAAATCGCAATTGGGGAGCTTTTTATAGTCGTAAAAGACGAAGACCTGGCCGGCCTCATCAAACAAGCCGCCATTCAAAAACTATCTCCGGGAACTGATTTTGGCATTATTTCATACAACGACACACCTTTAAAAGAAGTTTTGGCAGGAGGCATTACCACACTTTCCACCGATTTCAGGCTTATGGGAAAAACTATGGCCGAACTCATCGGCACCAAAGCTATTTGTACGATTGAAAATCCTTGGCAACTCAATATTCGCAGGTCGCTGTAAGGTCAGATAGGATTTATTTCCGCAGGATAAAATGCTAACAACCTTTAAAAACACTACCCTGTTTATTAATTTATAATTAACGAAATATTACAAATTGCTTGCAGGTGTAATTTGTGGAGAATACATTTGCACCTGAAACTAAATTGTAATAAGTCTAAATAAAATAAATGAAACGAATTTTAATTATCTCAACGTGCATGCTTCTATCCTGCTTTTCTTTTGCTCAAACAGGCAAACTGAAAGGGCTGGTAATGGACAATGCGAAAAATAGCCTGGCAGGTGTAAATATTCTAATCAAAAACACCAATACAGGAGCCCAGACCAACGATGCCGGATTCTTCGAAATATCCAATATCAACGATGGCAGTTACACTTTGTCAATTTCCTCTGTTGGTTTTAAAACGAAAGAATTACCGTTTACAATTTCTCAAAACGAGGTGGATGTTAAAACGATCACCTTATACGAGGGTGATGAAATATTACGCGAAGTAATCATTGAAGGAGAAAGGGACAACAAATTTTCCCGAAACAAAACTGCCTATGTTTCCAAATTGCCTTTAAAAGATTTTGAAAATACGCAGGTTTACAGCACCATTACCAATTATTTATTACAGACCCAGATTGTAACGAATTTTGATGATGCGCTTAAAAATGCAACCGGCGTCGACAATCTCTGGACTTCCACCGGAAGAGGTGGAGATGGTGCCGGATATTTCTCACTACGCGGATTTTCTGTTCAGCCAAAACTTGTAAATGGCTTACCCGGGCTCACCAACGGTACCATCAATGCAGCCAACATCGAACGCATTGAAGTATTGAAAGGACCTTCGGCAACATTATTTGGAAATGCGGTGAGTTCATACGGCGGACTGATTAATGTGGTGACCAAAAAACCTTTTGCAGGGACAGGCGGAGAGCTTTCATTTACGACCGGCTCTTTTGGTTTGAACCAGATCACGGGTGATTTCAATACTGCATTAAGTAAGGAAAAGAATTTATATTTCAGGTTAAATACATCTTACTCGACCGAAAGAAGTTTTCAGGATGCAGGTTTAAGAAAATCATTTTTCGTAGCACCTTCACTTTCATACAAAGTGAATAATAACCTGTCGTTCTCTTTTTACGGAGAGATCACACAGGCTGAACAAACCAATCCGATGTTCCTGTTCCTGAACAGAAGCGCACCCCAGCATTCTAAAAACATCAAAGATTTAGGATACAACTACAAACTTTCTTTTACAAGCAATGACTTAACCCTGCAGAACCCAACACAAAATTACAGGGTTGAAATGGATTACAAATTGTCTGATGCGTGGCAGTCACAAACGCTGATCTCAAAAAGTGCAACATCTACCAAAGGCTATTATACTTATTTGTATGACTACGGTATTTTAGAGAACGATACGTTTTCCCGTTTTTTGAACAAACAAAATGAATACACCGGCACTTCCGATATCCAGCAGAATTTTATTGGTGATTTCAAAGTAGGTACATTGAGAAACCGGGTAGTTATTGGTCTCGATTATTTTTCAGCCATTTCAACAAGTAACGGTACCGGTTATGCATTTTATGGAAATGTAACACCTCAGGGTGGTACCAGCGGCGACAATCCTTTTACACCTGCTGTCGAAACTACAGCATATCCGCTTTCCACAGCCGGAGTTGATGCTGTACTGGCAACGCAGGCAGTTTCAAATGCCAAATCGAAATACAATATTTACAGCGCTTATGCTTCGGACGTGCTGAATTTGACGAATAATTTATCCTTAATGGTTGGGCTTCGCCTGGATCATTTTGACAATGTTGGAAGTGTAACCACGTCGGAGGACGACTATAACCAGACCACATTGTCCCCAAAATTCGGGATCTTGTACCAGCCGGTACCTGACAAAGTTTCCCTTTTTGCTAACTATCAGAATGGGTTTACTAACGTGGCACCTTCTCTTGTTGGAAATCCGGAAGACGGCCCGCAAACGATTAAAACATTCAGGCCTGAACAAGCAAACCAGCTTGAATTTGGTATCAAAACCAACATCATTAAAAATAAGCTGAATGCAACGATAAGTTATTATGATATTAAGGTAAAAGACCAGGTCATGACCGATCCTTCTTCACCTTTCAATAAAATCCAGGGAGGTGAGGTATACAGCAAAGGGTTTGAGCTTGAATTGAATGCAAATCCGGTAAAAGGCTTAAATATTAGAGCCGGGTACAGCAATAATAACAGCAAGCTTACCAAAACGGACAATCTGGAAGTACTGAACAAACGGCCCCTTGAAGCAGGTTCCAAAACTCTTTACAATTTCTGGGCAAACTATGAAGTACCCGGTGGAAAATTAGAAGGTTTTGGGCTCGGTTTGGGATGCAACGGCGCCAGCGAACGTTTTGCGATCAACTACGCATCAACCGGCGAGTTTCTGTTACCTGCATATACCGTAGCCAACGGATCCCTGTTTTTTCAGGGCGAAAACTATCGGATCGGGGTTAAAATAAATAATGCTTTTAACAAAGAATATTATAAAGGATGGTCTACCATTGCGCCTCAAACACCACGGGCCTTATTGGCGAATATCACATATAACTTCTAAGTTTTTGAATTTCAAGCACTAAGCAATTCACGAGTCAGGGCCGGGAGATTTTTTCTTCCGGCCTTTTTGTTTTCATGCATTTTTTTATTTCGTTCGCAACGGGAAATTATCCCCGCTATGCAACATTCGCGCCAAAATTTTGTCATTGCGATATTAGGACATCAGGCAGTCGTAAACCTGCATGATAAGAATAATCTATCTAGCCATATCATGAAAATACTACTACTCATCATGACCGCGTTTGCAGCAAGTGCCGGTTTATTATCGGCGCAGCACATCAAGATTTCGGGATTGTTAATGGATTCCACGGCCAGCAAACCTGTTGAGTTCGCCACTGTCGCACTGATGAAAAACGGAAAAATTGTTGAGGGGGCCAACTCCGATACAAAAGGAAGATTTGTATTCAACAAGGTCCGGCCGGATAAATATGCAGTTCAGGTTACTTTGATGGGTTATGTTACCAAAACAGTTGAAAATATAAATGCGACTGAAAATGAGGATTTTGAAATAGGAATTATCAAACTCACACCTGCCGTTCAGAAACTGAATGAAGTAACCGTAACCGAACAAAAGTCTTTGTTTGAAGAGAAGGCAGACCGGATGGTTTATAACGCAGAAAAAGATATTAGTATAAAAGGCGGGGACGCGACGGATGTTCTTAAGAAAATACCGTCTATCGCAGTTGATATTGAAGGCAATGTACAGCTTCGCGGAAGTTCGAACATTAAGGTGCTGATTAATAATAAACCATCTAGCATTGTTGCGCGAAGTGTTTCGGATGCGTTAAAGCAAATTCCTGCTGACATTATCAAACAGGTGGAAGTAATTACCTCTCCTTCTGCGAAATACGATGCGGAGGGCACTGCCGGGATTATTAATATTATTACCAAGAAGAATTCTGTTAATGGAACCAACGGCTCGGTCAGCCCGAATTTCGGACAATGGAATAACTGGCCGAATGCAAGTATCAATCACCGTATGAATGGTATCAGCATTGCAGCAAACGGTGGTTTCAGCAATTGGAAAAACAAGCGGAATATGCAATTGTTACGTTCTTTCACAAATGCAGATACGGTTACCAACCAAAACCAGGTTCAATGGATCAATGGACGGGGCAAAAATTTTTATGGCACACTGAACGTGGATTGGGATATCGATTCGCTGAACCGTATCGGGGCAGGCTGGAACTATTATAATGGTATCAATACGAATGGATTTGATATCACTTTTGAAGAAAGCCAGTTTGGGAATGTCAGACAATATTTCAGGAGAGACATGAAACGGACCTATGACTGGGCCGGTTCTACGATTAACTTTGACTATACCCGTTTGTTTAAAAAACCGCAAAAAGAGCTAACTCTGCTGATGATGTATTCTTTTGAGGAAGAAGACAGCGATTATTGGTCGGATTTAATGAATCGCGACAATTCGGTTTACTATCGGGAGAAAAGCTACAACATCAGCAATAATAAGGAGGGAACAATACAGCTTGATTTTACCAATCCGATTGACAGTATCAGTAAGTTCGAACTTGGCTCCAAAACCATATTCCGGAAAATATTGAGCGACTATCGTATATCAAGTGCGTCAGACGGTTCCACAGATTTCAGGGATATGCCTGATCTGGCAAATATTTTCGATTATGCACAGCAGGTTACCTCTGCCTATGCAGTTTACAGCAGAACGCCTAAAAAGAAATGGGGAATTAACCTGGGTGCCCGATATGAGCACACCTTCATACAGGCTAATTTCCTGAATGGAACGTCACCATTTTCCAATAATTATGGAAATATTATTCCAAGTCTGAGTTTGTCGCGCAGCCTGAAAAAAGAACAGCAGGTACGTTTCAGTTATTCCCAGCGTATTCAGCGGCCACAGTTCTATTATCTGAATCCGTATGTAAATCAATCAGATTCTAAAAATCAATATGGAGGAAACCCTTATCTCAAACCAGAATTAACACATTCAATTGAAGCGAATTACAGCGTTTCTATCAAACAAACGAGTTATAATGCCTCATTTTTTCTACGTAAGACCAACAACGCCATCGAGGGAATTAACAGCGTGGACAGCAGTGGTGTCATGAAGCAGATCTTTCAGAATGTAGCCGAGAATTCGGCTTATGGTGTCAACCTGAGTGCCAATACGAAAATCACCAAACAGTGGTCGGTGAATGGTTCTTTGAACCTGTTTTACAGTGTACTGGAAAGTGCAGAGCTTAAAACCAGGAATGCAGACTGGATGTACCGCCTCAACCTAAATTCTACCATTGATTTTGGAAAAGGATTCAAAGCCCAGTTATTCGGATTTTACAACTCACCTCGGGTCAATTTACAGGGAAAATACGGTGGCTTTGGTTTCTATAATATTGTGTTCCAGAAAGAAGTACTTAAAAAGAAAGGAACTATTGGTTTCGGTTATGATAATCCTTTTAACCAGACCATTAAATGGCGTAATGATTTTGTTGGAGCTAATTTTGTCCAAACCCAGGACGTGGCCATGTATCGCAGAGGATGGCGGATAAATCTTAAATATGACTTCGGAAAAATGGCTGGTAAACAACGTGAGAAAAAGAAGATCAGCAATGATGACAAAAAAGGTGGTGAAGGGAATAATTAAAATTAAAAACCGACATTTTCAGATTAACTAAAAATCATTTTTTCAATATTTGAATGGTATAATGGAATTTCTAGTCTGAGTAATCCACTTGTATTATTCGGTTTATTTTTAGTAATATTAGATTTCTCATTCTATCACAAATTTGATGAAACTGATCTTTACATGCCTGTTTATCTGTTTAAATGGATTAGTTGTTCTGGCACAGAATAGATCAATCCCTATTCTGCACACTTCTTCTGATAGTTTAATTATGTATCTGGATGGCCAAAAAAATGCGTTTAACGGTGTAAATAAACTAGGGAGCCATTTCGATTACAGCTTCGTTGTTCAAAACGATTCATCTGTATTTAAGCTGACGTCAAATTCAGATTCTATATCGGTGATTCTCAGGCCTAAGAAATATGCTGTTTTTCAAATCGTGCGTGAATCCAAAGGTGACACTGTAACATGTAGTTTTACTACCCAGAAGTTAGTGAGGCCAGCGAGTTTCAGTGATAAATACAAGGCGGAGAATGAAGGTAAAACCATTATTGAGATTCCCGAAGTATACGAGCTGGTCAATATTATTATTGCGTTAACCGGGTACGGTAATACAGGTGCCATATATAAAAACACCGGCTACTATAAGTCGGTCATGGATCATTATACTTCATATAAAAAAGATGCTGCGGTACGGGCAATAGATTCCCTGCTGAATTTTGAGCCTGGATTTTATTATCTCCATTTAAAAATGGATAGCTACGCATATATTTTTTCAGGCAATAAAATAATAAATGCAGGTGTGTATGACCGCATTGGTTCAGGTGAAAAAAATGAATTAGAATTTTACTTACCGTTACTTGAAAAATTTGCAGAAAGGTCAGGATTCCAGGCTTTTTACAAAAACAATGTAAATTACTATTCCGGTCTAAAAAAAGATTACACTAATAATATCAATATAAAGGGAATGAAAAGCTGGCTTGGGAAACAATTTCCAGCTACAAAGTATTCTGCACTTAAGGTGGTTTTTTCTCCATTGGTCGGATGGAATCAATCTGCTGCCTTTTTCAATGATAATGGTTTTACCGAAGCACAGGCACATGTCAACTTTCCATTTGTAGATGAGGAGGATAAGAAGTTGACTGCCAATGTTCTGAAAGGCCAGCGAATGATGATCACATTTACAGAAATTAATCATGCTTTCCTCAATCCTGAGGCTGAAAAACACAGTAAGGCTATTGCGGAAGCTTTTAAAAACCTGCCTGAATGGATCTCTGTTGGTAAACCTTCTGCCGGGTATAATAATGCGCTGGTATGTTTTGAAGAATATATGAACTATGGACTAGTAACATTATATTATTCAGAAATTTTTGATGAAAAGACTTTTGCCATACTTAATATGCGTGTTGAAAAAAATATGGCCGGTCTACGTGGTTTTCAAAAATTCCGGGAATTTAACCAGGAATTATTAAGCTTATATAAAAACCGACAGCCTGGTCAAACTGTTGCTGATTTGTACCCTCCTATAATTGACTGGGCATCCAAACAAGGTTTTTGAACAAGTTAATTATAAAAAAATTGCCCGGGCAAATCTACCCGGGCAATCCTGCAAATTCACTAAGGTGATTACATAACTATTTGTTCAGCCAGATAACATCATTTATATCATCTTTACCGCCAAACTGACTGTCTATCGAAGCCTTATAATTATCGGCATTTGTGGTTCTTTCAGAAACCGGATATTGCCAGCGAAGTGCAATACGTGTCCCGTTCCCTGTTCCTACTCCAACCATAAACTTAGGAAAACCGGTACGGCGGTAGTTAAAATATGCTTCCATACCCGAGTTCATGAAAAAGGCAAGATACTTTTGCGTAACAATCTGCTCTAAACCGGCAGTATTATTTCCACTGTATTTGATAAGAGGCTGAGCCAGATAAGCGTCATAAGTAAAATCAACCGTATAACTCGTAAAGTCACTTGCTTCTTTACCTCCTGTTCGGGAATATTGCATCGTATTTGCCCCGTCTTTGATCCCGTAAAATCCCATGGAAGCTCTGATCCCTTTCTGATACCACTGGTCTGCATTTCCGGTTGCCCAGCCGCGGTTTAATCCCTCAGCAATATTGAAGCATAATTCCGGATAACCCACAATAAACACATTTTCCCCCGTGTAAGTCGTGTAGTAACGGGAGCGGCTTTGAAATGAGTAGGCACCCGGAGCAAACCCTGCACCATTGTCAATACCCGCTTTTGCCGCCATATCCCCCAATCCTTCTCCTGAACTTGCTCCAACGAAAGCTGTATAATCCAAAGGTAGTTTTCCTGCTTTTAACTGGGCACCGGCTGGCTCCGTTGTGATCATCACACGCGGATCTTTACGTTCTGTAAGCAGTCCGACATAAGTAGCTGCCATGTTCTGGCGTGTTGCATCAAATCCAAAATTGTCCGGATTGGAAGGATACTTATTATAATTGTTGGATACAAACTGCAAATTATCTGTCATGGCCGCCGGCAATGGGTATTTTGCAGGATTATTCAGTATTTCTGCAAATTGTGCTTTGATATTCAGATCCGCATCCGCTTCTTTTTTGCTTAAACGAATCAGCATTCTGAGCCTGAATGCATTAATCACTTTTTGCCAGTTTGCCAGTTTCCCAGTAAAGTAGAAATCACCTTCCACAGTTGTTTCTCCCTTAGCAATCAGGGATGTAATGTCACTATTTGCGCCATCCAGTAACTGAAGAATTTGCACGTAGATCTGTTTTTGGGTATCGTATTTTGGATTAAGGTTTTCGCGGCCCTGTAATGCGTCTGTCATAGGCAGATCACCCGCTCTTGCAGACATCTGATCCATAAAAAACGCGCGGAAAAATTTACCTAATGCTGAATAACCATTTACATCCGCAGCACCTGTCTTTTTATGTTCGATTTCCATCTGCACCACATTTTTAAGTGTGGAATAATGGTTTTGAAAAGCTGACCACTGGTACTCGTTGTTTCCGTAGTAATTGTAGTTAATAGCATAAAACTGGTTCCAGCGCATTTCGGAGCTGAATGGCCTTCCTGTATTGTTGTACATATCCCATTCAATTCCTTGCAAAATAAGCGATGCAGGTGCGGTAATGGCACGGTTCGGATCTTTTTCCAGTTCTTCAAAACTCCGGTCACATCCTGTAAAAAACAGGGAAGACAGGGTTAACAGTATAAAAAATATTTTATGACGATGCATGATTTCGATGTTAAATTTTAAATTTCTGTTGCTGTTTTTCATTAAAAAGAAAGGCTCACATTCACACCATAACGGCGCATGGAAGGCGTTTGCGGTCCTGATTCATTACCAGAGGTATACTGGTTCAGATCAATGTCTTTACTTTCAGCAAAATACAACAGGTTTCTTCCAACCAGTGAAACAGAAGCATTACGGATGAATTTACTCTGAACAAGCCATTTGGAAGGGATTGTATAGCCGATCACGACTTCGCGCAGCATGGCAAAAGAACGGCTCATAAGATTTCCTTCTTCGGTATTGTAATAACGGCTCACCCAGTCCTGAACATATTGTTTGGTAGTATTAGGGGCAAAATGCAATTCAGAAAGATTTGTGATCTTACCGTCGATATCAAAATTAGGTGCTTTACCATTGCTGATCTGGACACCTTCTCCCAGATAATTTTTATTGTCGGTTTCACCGTTTTTAAATCCAAGCCAATCCTGATAACGGGCCTCACCAAGCGCTCCTTGAGCCAGCTTTGCGTTTCTTCCGCCACGGAAAGTCTGTTTCTGAACATAATTCGAAATTACACCACCGATACGTCCGTCAAATTGGAAACTCAGATTTATATTTTTGTAAGAGAATTTGTTGTTGATCCCAAAAACAAACTTAGGATTTACATTGCCCAGGTACTGGCTGACAGGTGAATAAATCGGACTTCCTGAAACATCATTGATGATCTGTCCGTCTGCGGTTCTTGCAAATGCACGGCCATAAAATTTATCCAGCCTGTCCCCTACTTTATAAAATGTATTTAAAGCATTTACACCCGGGTAAAGCTCTGTATAAACTTCCTTAAATGTTGAATAATTCGCTATTATATCCCAGTTTAGGCCACTCGGATTTTTTAGTATTGAACCCGTTAACGCAAGCTCAAAACCTGTTTTCTTTGTCTTGATACCATTTACCAGGTAATTTTCATATCCCGTAGTCGTGGTTACAGGAAGCGCAAATATCCTTGGGCCATCATGAGAAATAAAATAGGTCATATCCAGACCGATCCTGTTTTTCAATACGCGTATATCCAATCCAAGTTCCGTTTGAGATGTCGTACTTGGTATCAGATCCGGATTATTTATGGTATTGGTAAAATAAGCAGCTGGTGTATTATTGTAAGCAAACGGTGTGGAATACACGGCTGCATTCTGGTAAGTTGGACCATCATAAGGTGAATAATACTGATCTCCATATCCCAATGGATTGCCATCACCCAATGCAGGTGTAGTACCAATAGTTGACTTGGTCAAACCGTCTTTCACATTGGCATAAGATGCACGCAATTTAAGAAAGGACACAATTTCAGGTATTGGCAAAAAGTCAGACAAAACCGTAGAACCTGCAACGGATGGATAGAAAAAGGTATTATTTCCAGCTTTCAAAGTGGAGAGCTTGTCAACACGGCCGGTAGTGGATAAAGTAAAATAATCTTTATATGTAAAATCCGCTGAATAATAAGCTGAGTTCACACGCATGGCAGAATTGAAATTGGAAGTTTTAACCGGCCTGTAAGAGTTATTGAAATTGTAAAGGCCAGGTACGTTCAGATAATCCGTAGAACCATATTGTGAACTGTATTCAAAACTGCGGATATTACCACCTGCCCATATTTTAGAGTTAAAGCCCTCAAAAAGGTCTTTATCAAATTTAATCAAGACATCAGTATTGTTCTCGAACAGGTTACGGCGGTCTTCACGATAATCACCTCTTCGTTCTTCACGGCCATAAGAAGTGGCAGAATACGGCATTTTTTCATTCCTGAAAAGATTCCACGTTGTGATTTGTGTCCTTAATGATGCTTCCAGAAAATCATTGATTTTGTATGTCATCGCCGCCTGACCGATAATGTCTGTTTTCTGATGGCCACGAAGCCATTCATAACTCATGAAATAAGGGTTATTGTAACGCTGATATTCCGCGTAGATCTGCTGTGTACCTTCCTTTCCAGGCTGCCAGTAATTACGCATATCGTCTACATTCCAGTCAGCACCGGCCCAGAATACCATGTTGTAAATGATCGAGTTAGGTCCGTAATTAACGTCAGGAATATTGGGTGAATATTGTCTGTTGTATTGCAGGTTAGACGTAAAACTAAGCTTTTCAGAAAATTTAAAATCTCCCGTTACATTAAAATTGGTAATGTTCAGCTTGGTATTTGGTACTATCCCTTTCTGGAAAGTATTAGATGCCGAAAAACGAAGATTGTATTTGTCGCCCGATGAAGAAACGGATACGTTATTGGTTGACAAAATACCTGGTTTCAGAAAACGCTTAAGATTGTCTTTTCCGCGATTGATCCATGGTGTACCGGAACGAACACCCGTAATTGGATCTACCGGACTGTCATATTGTGTAATCAGCTGGCCTTCAAATCTCGGTCCCCAGCCACCATCATAGTCGCCGTCATTTAACCCGCCACCTGCACCATTTACAAACGCATACCGGCCGTGATCACCAGGGCCATATTCGTCCTGTACTTTTGGGATGGAATAAAATCCTTTATCGACCATAGTGGAAGAATTCACATCAACTGAAAACCCACGTTTGTCTTTGGTACCTCTTTTCGTAGTGATCAGAATGGCACCATTTTTACCCCTGAAACCGTATAAGGCAGATGCACTCGCACCTTTCAGAACGGAGTAAGTATCAATGTCGTCCGGGCTTACATTCCATGTATCAGAGTTTACAGGCACACCATCCACTACAAAAAGTACATCTGAGTTACCCCTCAACATGATATTTGGTTTTCTCAGGAGTTCCGGCTGTGCACCGATGGTTAGTCCAGCTACTTTTCCGGCCAGTGCATTGATAGCATTTGGTTCCCTGGCTTTTATAGTTGAAGCTCCGTCTACTGTCTGAATGGCCACCCCAATCCGGCGAACATCTTTTTTGATACCTAATGCGGTAACAACTACCTCATTTAGCTGTTTAAGATCGGTGCTCAGAACTACATCCAGCTGTGAACGGCCGTTCAGCGCAATTTCCTGGGTAGAAAATCCTACGAATGAGAAAATTAAAATAGATTTTGAATCAGGAACGTTCAGTTCGTAAATTCCTTCGGCGTTGGTTCCGGTTCCTGAATTGGTCCCTTTTACAATGATACTGGCGCCCGGTATTACTTCGCCGGTTTGCTGGTCGGTCACTTTGCCTTTTACGCTGGTCTGGCCCATAACCTGAATGGTACAGAGCAGCAGGATACTTAAAATGACTGTTTTAAAAGTCGTAGAGTGAAGAATCATTTGTTAGCTGTTTACATTTATAAAATGCAAAACTAGACTAACAGTATTACCTCAATATTTGCGAATTGTTAAGTATATGTAAACTCTGTTTTAAGTTACTTGAAGTTTCGAAAGTTATCTGTACCAATATATAATTACTTCTTATTACTGTCTGAAATATTTCTCATATTCCGAATCAATCTGAACATAGCTTATTCCGGCTGATTTAATTTTATCCGCAAGTTCGGCCGCACTTCGGCGAGGATCAGCTGATTTCAAATCCCAGGTATTAATAACACCTACGGTTAATATTTTTTGCTGTTTTGCCCATTCAGCATCCTCTTTTGAAATATTGCCTGAAAAAAGGTAATAGTTCTCTGCTTTAAACCCAGGTTTAAGCATATTCTCTTCCAACTGTTTGCGGGTACAGCTCAGCTTTATCTTTCCTGTAAAAAATTCAGTGGATTCATCCGTACCAATCATCAAAGCATTTTCAAACAAATCATATTTTTTAAGCATTTTTATGACACTGTTAAAAAGGACTGTGTCATTTCCACTTATTTTATTATCCAGCATAATCTGAATTTTTCCCTGACTGTATTGCAGTACATCTTCCAATTTCAATACTTTATTGCCCTTTTTTCCTATAGTCTTTTTATCTCTTTCCAGTTCACGGAGGAGACATTGGCATCCACCCCAAAATCACGTATCAGGTTACGGTCATGATGAGTCACCAGCACATTGTCTTTAGTGACTCTTAAATCTATTTCAACCATATAATATCCACTTTCCACAGCCCGGCGAAGTGCTGACAGGCTATTTTCAGCAGATGCACTATCCACTACCCCACCCCGGTGCGCGATCAGTTTAAAATCAGGATTAACAGACTGACTAAAAACCACTGTTGACGAACAAAACAATATCAGGCAGATAAATAAAATGTTTTGGAATTTCATGATTTGAAAATTGTATAAAATACTTGAAAGTGGTTCATTAAATTAATTACAAAGATCGAATTTCAGCTACTGGTTTTTGGTAAAACATCAATTTTTACAATTTATTAATATGAACTGATCCCGAAAGAAAGGTGCATGCATACGATTAACGAATTGGCTGGACAATATTAATTTTTTGTTATTCTTACTCACCGGAAATATAACAGATTGATTCACAGATTAATTTTATATAATCAATGCGTATTAATTTCTGAATTGCATATGAAAATTGCATCCTATAATGTTGAAAATCTTTTTGACCGTGCCAAGGCATTTAACGATGACACACCTGAAGCACGCCGGGTCATTAAACTTCAGGCAAAACTGAATGAGTTATTCCAAAAACCGGTTTACGAAACTTCGGACAAGCTGCGGATATTAGAAATCATGGAGGAGACCGGGCTGCTTAAAACTAATAATGCCACTTACATATTGCTCAGGAAAATCAGAGGTAAACTTATAAAAAGACCGCTAAGTGGCAATGATTATGAAATCGTTGCGAATGGCCGTGCTGACTGGGTTGGTTGGGCAGAATTAAAAATGGCGCCTGTCAATGAAGTAGCTGTAATGAATACTGGGAGGGTGCTCAGAGATGTTAATGCAGATATTCTGGCAGTTGTTGAAGCCGAAAACCGTATTGCATTAAAACAATTCAGTGATTATGTATTGACCCAAATTGACGGCAAACCTTACCGTAATGTGATGCTTATAGATGGGAATGATGAACGGGGCATCGATGTTGGACTTATGACTAAAAATGGCTTTGATATAGGTCTGATGAGAAGCCATATCAATGACCCAGACTCAGAAGGCCTGCCTGTATATAGCCGGGATTGCCCGGAATATTGTGTGCGTACTCCCGAGGGTGAGGATATATGGATATTGCCCAATCATTTCAAAAGTAAATTTGGCGGTAATGATCCGGCTGCACAAAACATGAGGCAGAATCAGGCAATAAGAACTGCGGAAATTTATAACAGGCTGATATCGGATGGTTTTCCAAATGTGGCAGTACTGGGAGACCTGAATGATACACCGGACAGCATGCCAATACAAAAACTTTTACTGGGCACTGACCTGCAGGACGTTTCTACTCATCCGAGTTTTGACACAGGCACATTTCCGGGTAACGGTACTTTTGGCCTTGGAAATGATTCGGATAAAATTGATTATATTTTATTGTCTCCTGCATTGTATGGCAGGGTTACTGCATCGGGATTATTTCGGAAGGGTGCCTGGCCCGGGAGCCGTCCGGTTAGATGGGAGGTTTATCATGAACTCAAAAAGCCAATACATGCAGCAAGCGATCATCACCTGTTATGGTGCGAGTTGCGTTAAATATATCACAATGCATTTAGGTCAAAACATATTATATCAAAAGACGGCTTTTTCTCAATAAGGCGCTTCGGCTCATTCCAAAAACCTTTTTGAAGACGCGGTCGGAATCGAGATGATTTAAGATAAAATCAGAATAAGATAAAACCTGTGTGTTATCATTGGAAAGTGCCTCAGCAATTGATTTCCTGATTCGTTTCCATTTTACATAATGGGCAAAAGGTATGCTCATTTGCTGAACGAACAGATAGCGAAAATGCTCGGATGACATATTAATGGCGCACGCAATATCTTCTGCTTCAAGGGAATTATCAAGATTTGATTCAATAAACTGCAACGCTAGCTGTACGGATTGGTTAACGATAAAACTGTCCGGAGGCGGCATAATAAAAACAGATTCCATCAGCACCTTTACAAAACCACCCAATATTCCATCGGGCAACTCATTATAGTTGGAAGGAATCGCATGTTCCAGTTGAATTGGCGATAAAAGACAGTTCATGTTCACAAAAGCTTGTCCATTTAACAAACCACGCAGCTGCCAGCCACGAAAACTGTCAATTTCAATATAACTGACAAGCAATTTTGCATTTGGTGAAAATAAAGTATGCGGAGTGGCCTGGTTGATGATTAATCCCTGTAAACCATCCAGCGTCTGCCCATCAATCAGACAACCGAAACTTTGGCCCAGGTTAATGACCAGTTTATAGCAATGATGATAGTAATCCGTGTCGGGAGAGACTTCTGTAATAAATGAAATGCAACCTTCAAAAAACAAGGCAGATTTTTTGTAATCCTCAATTTTTTTCATCGTGTATTTCTGATTACCATCAAACAGTTTGGCCGGGGTTCTATTTAAATGGCAGCAGGATTTCCGATTGGATTTTCCAGCAGCCGATCTTAGCAAAAGTCAGCAACATCACAGGTTTTTACAGGGGCAGGCATTTGTTCAAATTCTTTTAAGGCACGTCTCAGCTGGCGTTGCGTCAGTCCGCTATACCGGATTTGCATTACCCTTGCCTGCTCTGAGTCCAGTCTTTTAAGTTTCCAGTATCTGGGATGTGCAGTGCCAATTGGCACACGAAAGTGTTCATCTCTTTCGTCCTTAATGAACACTTCAATTTCAACGCTCACTTTCGACAGATCCTCAGCTAAATAACTTGTGATAATAACCTTCACCAACCGTCCTGTTGGCAAAACAAATGCTTTCTCGTGTCTCATTCTTATTTCATGTAACTGGTTTACCAAACAAATTTATTGAATGGTAAGCACATAAAAACCCACTTAACTATAAGTTAATTCAGAGATAACAGATAGGTAAAATATCATTCTGTATTGGCGGTGTACTTCAATAAATGACAGAAGATTTCCTGATCTGTTCAAATTCGGCAAGCGCCTGATTAATTTGTCCGACAGTAATCCCGCTGTAAAAAATCTGTAATTGTCCGGCCTGTTCCTTGTTCAGCATTTTCAATTTGGCGTATGCAAAATGGCCTGCTGTAACAGGAGGATAAAAACATTTGTCATCAGGATTTTCAACAAGCACCTCCATTTCTGTCCTCATCCATGAGCCACCTGGTGCGATATGTCCGGTAATTATGATCCTGACTAAGCTTTCATCAATCTGCAAAAATGTTTTTTCATAGATCATACCTGTTCCCTGGTCTGGTTCTTTAACAAAAATAACAGAATAACAAATGCAGTTCTAGCGGTTAACAATTTGATAATATTAGACTGATTATCAGCCACCTGTAAAATCTTATTGATACAACTATATGAAAGATTTTGTTGTTTTGAAATAAAAACTAAAATGTTACCATTATCTGCCTCTCCAGCACTTAATCCAAGGCAAAAAAGAATTCAGGAAAGAAAACTCATAAAACTTTCCATTGCGACCGGTTCTGTTTTTACAATTTGGGCTATCATTGTTGGAATTCTGGGTGACTCAAAATCCATTATTTTTGATGCACTTTTTTCCATGGTGGGCATCAGCCTTTCGGGTGTATCATTGCTAGTAAATAATTTTATCCGAAAGCCTGATGATGATAACCTGCCATTTGGCCGCTCCCAGTTTGAGCCTTTTGCGATGACCGTGCAATCTTCTGTCATCATATTTTTGTGCCTGTATTCCCTTGCCACATCCGTCATGGATATTCTTAATGGTGGTAAAACAGTTGAGCTGGGTATCGCCATGCCCTATCTGATATTTTCAATTGTAGGATGTTTTTTATTATGGCTGTATTTTAAGGATAAAGCACAAAAACTCAGATCAGAATATATCCGGATTGAATCCACGGAATGGCAGTTAGATGCGTTCCTTAGTTTCGGGGTATTAGCCGGTTTATCGCTTGGGTATTTTCTAAAAAATTCAACTATTGAATATCTGATACCATACCTTGATCCATTTATAGTTCTAATAATATCCGTCTTATTCCTCCGGATTCCAGCCCGTACTTTTTGGAAGAATGTAAGAGAATTATTACAATTTGCTCCGGACGATGAGGTAGAAGACATGATTCACGAAGCAACGGAAAAAATATCTGTATACTATCATTTTCTGGATAACCGTGTTCGTGTTGCCAAAACGGGCAGCAGCTATACTATAGAAATCGACTTTTTACTTCCTAAATCATTATCTGAAATGAAAGTATCGGATCACGATAAAATCCGCCAGGAATTGTATGACCAGATCAAAGGAGATTACAAAATGTGGCTGACCATTTCATTTACTACGGAAAGAAAATGGATGATATAAGCCGGAAAGAAAAAATTTATTTCTTTCTCAGTTACTTATTATACTTTTTAAACAGTTTCAGGATTTTTTCGTAAATCTCCGTGTTTTCATATACTCCCCTAAAATCAAGTGAATGAGGCCCGTAAGCAAATACAGGAACCATGACTGCTGTATGGTCATTTATACTGAAATGACCGTCCACATAACCCTTTTTCATATCTCCGTCCAACAAAGTCAGTCCGCCCGTTTCATGATCGGCTGTTACAATTACCAATGTGTTTCCATTTAAATCTGCAAATTTCATGGCCTCACCTACAAGTTGGTCAAAATCCAGCATTTCTGTAACCACATAAGCCACGTTGTTGGCATGCCCGCCGTAGTCGATTTTGGCACCCTCGGCCATGATAAAAAAACCTTTTTTATTTTGTGACAACGATTTACTCGTTTTTGCAAACGATTCGGTTAAAAAATCTCCGCGCCCCTTTTGGATTGATACGGTTTTTTCATCATTCAAAAGCACAAATGGTGTTTTCATGCCAGAAAGATCTGTCCAATTATTTGAGTACTGTATTCCTTTCAAAAGCAGTGAATCTGCTATTTTTTCTGCATTAAATATTTTGGAGCCACCACCAATTAGAATTTCAACGGATGACTGCAGAAAATCATGAGCGATTTGTTTTTCGTAATCCCGGTAAGGCTGATGGGCAAAAAATGCGGCCGGCGTGGCATCCAGAATATTCCCTGCGGATATCAACCCGGTTTTAATTCCAAGTGGTTTGATCCTGTCCGGTAAATTGGGAATTGCAGTAAAATTACTGTCTACTCCAATAGCCCGGTTTCTTGTTTTTTTACCCGTTGCCATGGCTGTCGCGCCAGCTGCTGAATCCGTTATATAGCTGTCAGAAGCATTTGTTTTAGAAAAACCAATGTTTAAAACTTTTGTAAGATTAAGCTCTCCCCGATTTGCAGTAATTCCTGAATATATTTGGGCAAGCCCCATTCCGTCACCTATCAGCAGAATAATATTCCGGACTTCCGTACGGCTGTCATTATTTCTGTAAGTTGGTTTGTATAAGGTATGTGGCTTTGTTTCAGTGTATTCGGAACCGGGCCTGTTACGCAGATAAATACCTAATTCATCAACTTTGTCCGTATTAAGATAGTCAATATCCAAATTCATGAACATTTTCCAGGAATTAATATAGTCAGGCGTCGCCCACAAACGGAGTTTTTTGCCTTGGGAATGTACTTGTTTAACAACTTTTTCAATATTAAGCTTGTCATTTTTTGTTAAAACACCTTTACCATTCCATGCACTGTAATTTCCAAATGACTGGCTGATAAGCCCAATTCTGGCCAACTGATATGTGGTATATTCGGTTTCAGGCCGGCCGTCGAAATAGATATATTCAGGGTATTTTTCAAATTCTGCCGGTGGTGGCGTATTTCCACTCAAAACAATTTTAACCGGACCGTTTGGTGCCAGAATCTTATTAAATTTTTCAAGTTCCTTAACCAGCACAGGTATTGTTTCTTTTGCATTGGTTTTTAAATCAATAAGTAACTGCAAAGTGTCAGTTCTTGTGGGATATACAGCACCATTGTTTTTACTGATTCCGGCAAATAAAGGATTAAGATATAGCGTAGTTAGAGTCCTGTCCGAACGCATGTCAGCTGCATTATGGGCTACAAAAAGCGTATCATTCTTCAAAAATACGTCTGCCTCAATCGAACCGAATTGCTGGTTGTAAGCCGACCAGAATGGAAATTTCTGCTCATAATCGTTATGTGAATGTGCCTGAGCTGTGGTGTAGGTTCGGGAGCTTTGGGCAAAGCTCGAAAATGAAACAGAAAGAAATAATAAAACAAAAGTAAACAGGGGTCTCAAAGTCATACGGTTTTTGGTAAATGGCAACAACAAAATTCCGGCTAAATTATCAATTAAGGAAGAATCAGAGATTAACTTATCTTCATCATTTGGCCAAAAATAAATTTAAGCTCATGGCAAAATCTTTGAAATTCATAATCAATGCTTTGTTTTTGATATAGTTCCAGCCTGCGATTGTTACCAATTTTGTTTCATCAAACAATTTAAAAGATTAACAATATGAAAACGCAAAAAACATGGTTCATCACAGGAGCTTCAAGAGGCTTCGGATTAGAAATCACAAAAGCTGTACTTGCATCCGGAGATAAAGTGGTTGGAACCGTTCGCAGCAAAGGACCAGAATTAAGTGCTCAGCTTAATAACGACCCTAATCTGTTAGTTGTAACAATGGACGTCACCAATGAGCAGCAGGTGAAGGCTGCCGTTCAACAGGCAGTCGATCAATTTGGCCAGATTAATATATTGATCAACAATGCTGGTTACGGTTTACTTTCCGGTGTCGAGGAAGCAACCAATGAAGAAGTCAAACAAAATTATGAAGTTAATGTTTTTGGTGCGCTTAACGTAATCAGGGCTGTGCTTCCCTTTATGAGAGAAAAACGAGCCGGGCATATTATCAATATTTCCTCTGTTGGTGGCCTGGGCGCTTATATGGGTTGGGGACTTTACGGATCAACCAAATTCGCTATTGAAGGAATTACAGAGGCTTTGGCTATGGAAGTTGCGCCGCTGGGTATCAAGGCCACAGTAGTTGCACCAGGGTTTTTCCGCACTAATTTCCTGGACGAATCTTCCCTGATTAGCAGCAAACAAATCATTTCTGATTATGCTGAAACAGTTGGTGCCATGCGTGAATTTGCTGCAAAAGCAAATAATAAACAACCGGGTGATCCTGAAAAACTTGCGCAGGCTTTCATCGCACTGGGAAATTCTGAAAATCCACCTGTGCATTTACCATTAGGAAAAGATACCCTCGACCGGTTCCGGGCAAAGACAACTGCTTTTGAAATGGAAATTACAGATTGGCTGGATACCATTACCGGGACTGATCACGACGATGTCGAAGCAAAATTTCAGGAAGCAGAATAGAATTTAACGTTTATGTTACGATATAATTCGTGATAACATCTGTTATGAATTTATTTATCTTTCCGGAACGCAACAGCTTCAATTTCGACAAGGTAATCCGGATTTGCCAAACCGGCCACAACAATACCGGTTATAACGGGTGGATTACTTAATTTCTTTAAAAAGCTCTGAGCACCTTCAAATCCCTTTCGAACATCCTGCCCCTGCACAATATAGATTGTCAGTTTGAACAGATCCGCCAAATTTGCATCGCAGGCATTTAAACCTATTTCAATATTTTTTAGAATATATTCTGTTTGTAACGCTATGTCACCCCTTCCGATTATTTCCAGATCCTTTGTTATTGCATTTTGCCCGCCAATATAAATGGTACTGCCATTTCCCTTTGTTATGGCTATTTGAGAAAAAGCAGGATTTTTCAATAATTCGTCCGGATTTAAAAAAGTTATGTCTGAGCTCATATCCTATATTTTTATGATTGTTGGAATATAAGAACCGGTAATAAATAAGCAGATACTATTAAGCATCATTTATTAAAAATAAACACATGACTTCTAAAAGTCAATTTAATCAATGATATATCTGAAAATCAGAATGAGATACTAATATGCCAGGCACGACCCAAGGTAGATGATCGATGCGATGATCCAAATCGTACTGTCCTTCACCGGCAAATTTCTTAATGTGGTTGCCTGGTTTGTGGAAGATATACTGAAAGATCATCAGCTGACGGCCTTGGAAAATTTGATATATTCATTTGACCTTATCCCGAATTATATTGTAAGACAGTATTGCTATCGGCAATCGGCAATCATTTAAAATCTCCTTCCATGCATCAATTTGATAGCCGAATGCCGACGGCTGATAGCAGTACAAAAGAATTTCTGAGACGGTCAATTTGGCATATCAGAGTAAAGCAAACCCGCTTATTGTTAAAAACTGCTCGGAAGCATCTGGTATTATTCAGGTGCTTCCATATTTTATTAGATTTGTACAAACTCCTGACTATCTGAAATGCTTAAGACAACCCTGGACAGTAAAGTGATTGATACACTCCGCGAGCTACCGGATTTGATCCCCGTATTTCGCGACTATTTTGAAGACTGGACGATCCGGGTTTTTAACCGTGAGCAACACGAATGCCGGAATTACCTATCGCCGAACAGACGTGAATTTTATAAGATTTTACTGATTACAAAAGGTACCGGTGTATTCACTATGGGCCTCAATACTTATTACATCGAAGAACCGACGTTGTTATTTATCCATCCAAACGACATCATTTCCTGGAAAAATCTATCTGATGAATCCGGCGGTTTTTATGTCTTGTTTAAAAAATCTTTCATTCACCATCACTTACAGCTTAAAGCGGTAATTGATAAATTCGGGCTGTTTGCTGAAAAACCGAAAAGTGTGATCCGGCTTACAGAAGATGAAGTGCCGCGTTTAAGTCAGTATTTTGAAAGGATGCAGGAGGAAGAAACAGGCAGCAGTGATTTTAAAGAAGATGCCATGCAGGCTTTTATTCAGTTGCTTATGGTCGAAAGTATGAAAGTGGCACGTCATCCAAAACCCGACCAGGTAACGGATGATTTCAAACATATCCATCACTTTTTCGATTTACTGGAAAAAGAAACTTCTGGCATCAATTACAGCGCACCGATCAGAATAAAAACAGCAAAGGAATTTGCAGGAAGCCTTCAGATGCACCCGAATTATTTAAATCAGTTACTGAAAAAGCATACAGGTCAAAATGCCAGTACGCATATCCGCAACCGGATCCTTGATGAAGCCAAAGCGTTGCTCGTTCAAACCGACTGGAGCCTGCATGACATCAGTTACAGTATCGGCTTTGCTGAGCAGCCAAGTTTTAATTTATTCTTCAAGAAAAATACAGGATTTACACCTGCGGAATTTAGAAGGAGATAACTGCAACAAAGCAAAAAACTTTTACCCGCGATTTGCTTTAAAATATTAAAATGATACTTTTGCACGACGGTACAAAAGGAAGCCCAAATGGCTTAATTGTGTTTTCAGGAATGGAAAATGATGCTTTGGTATATCGTAATTTGGTAAATCTACGGCTAGGTGGTGGAATTGGTAGACACGCTACTTTGAGGGGGTAGTGCCCTTACGGGTGTGGGAGTTCGAATCTCCTTCTGGTCACATAACAGCCTGTGAGTCAACCACTTACAGGCTGTTTTTTTGTAAATTTCTACACATAAAACAGCTCCTTATCCAGCTTTTTAACTATAATTTCAAAATCTGCCGGATTTGAGGCGAAATCCATATTATTGACATCAATCTCAATTAACCTTCCGTGTTCATAAGTTTTGGCAAAATCTTCATAGTAACCGTTCAGATTGGTTAGATAATCTATTGAAATATCAGCTTCAAAGTCCCGGCCTCTCTTTTTAATCTGATGCAGCAATTTGGGAATATCCGCTTTGAGATATATGAGCAGATCAGGTTGCGAAACTGTATTAACAATGGAATTAAACAATAATAAGTAGGTTTGATAATCCCGTTCAGTCATGATTTTTGATTCATGAAGATTACGGGCAAAAATAAATGCATCCTCATAAATCGTCCTGTCCTGTACAATTGTAGCATAAGTTGCAGACCTGATTTGCTGAACCTGAGCAAAACGGCTGTTTAAGAAATAAATCTGCAGGTTAAATGCCCAGCGTTCCATATCGTCATAAAAATCTGCCAGATATGGATTACCTTCCACAGCTTCGTACATGACATCCCACTTGTAATGCGCACCCAGCATTTGGGTCAATGTAGTTTTTCCTGCACCAATATTTCCAACAATAGCAATATGCATAAGTATATTCCGATGAACTTTTGAATAAATAGATCCAAACAAAAATAGTCAATTACTATAAACAGCCCGGCTGATAAAAGTCATTTCTTTTCATTTTCTTTAAAATACGGATATTCGTATATTTGCACCTGATTTTGATGAAAAGCCAGACAAAAGAATGTCCTATTTACAATTCATCAGTCACACCGGTAATTCCGGAATAGAATTCCTGTAAAAATTCAAATCCATGAAGCCATTTAAGGTTATTTTATATTATTGCTATGCTCCTATTGAAAACACCGAAACTTATCGGGATGAGCATCATATATTTTGCGTTCAAAACAATCTTTTGGGCAGAATTATCATTGCACCGGAAGGATTAAACGGAACAGTTTCCGGAACTCCTGAGGATTGTGAAGCCTATATGGATTATGTAAGGTCGGACGAAAGATTTAAACACGTACAATTTAAAATAGAAGAGCATGATAAAATTGCTTTTCAAAAACTACACGTTCGTGTAAAGGAAGAAATAGTTAATTCAGACCTGAACGTTAACCCATTGGTCAGAACCGGCAAACATCTGGAACCATCTGAATTCAGGGAACTTTTAAATGACCCGGAAGTGGTTCTGGTAGATATGCGTTCGGATTATGAACATGAAGTTGGCAAATTCAAAGGCGCTATCACCTTTGACATGCACAACCTACGTGAGTTGCCTGATCACATGCATGAAATAGCGCATTTGAAGGACAAAAAAATCGTGACTTATTGTACAGGCGGTATTAAATGTGAAAAAGCAAGCGCATACCTTTTGGAAAAAGGCTTTACAGATGTATACCAGCTGCATGGAGGTATTATCCGCTATGGGCTGGAAGAAGGCGGAGAAAATTTTGACGGAAAATGTTATGTTTTTGACAACAGGATTACTGTTGACGTAAACCAGGTAAATCCAACTGTTATATCAAAATGCTACATATGCAATGATCCGTGTGACAGAATGGTGAACTGCGCCAATGCAGATTGTAACACGCACGTGCCGATTTGCCATAAATGTGGTGACGAAATGGAAGGAACCTGTTCTGCTGAATGCAAGGCACATCCGCTCAAACGCATATACGATGGTACCGGCTACTATGTAAGCAACAGCAATCATTACCATCCTTTGCAAGGCCTGAAAAGTCAGAAAAAGACAATTAAAAAATTAAAACTGGCACAGTCGTTCCAGGCAGAATAATTAATCAAGATGTTTTTCAAGAACGTAATCGTTCATCCAGTAAGGGCCAATAGCAATATCTTCTTCGCGGATAACTGTAAAATCCATTTTTTCGTAAAATGATTTGGCCTTATTGAACCTGTTTACATTTAATGATAGTTTTTTGCCTCCAACTGATTGCACATATTTTTCAACTTCATTCAAAAGAAATTTGCCTGCTCCCGTTCCCTGGGTTGCGGGCAATACATATATTTTATGGAGTTTGAAATATGAAGGTTTTTCCTCCGAAACCGAAGCGAATCCTACCGGTTCGCTATCATTTAACAATAACAGGTACTGATGCTTATAAATCCGTATAGAATTGGAAAGGGCATCGGGCGAATACAATTTTTCAAACATAAAATCAATTTGCTCCTTGCTAAGTATTTCCTTGTAGGTAGGTTCCCAGGTTTTTTCCTGAATTTGTATTATTATAGGAATGTCATCTGTTCCGGCAAGCTTTGTTGCGAATGAAGGCATTTTTGCTAAATTTGATTCCTTTTGAAGGATGAATTATTATTCTTAATTCGTAAAACTAAATATTTTTATTTACTCTATATCCGGTATTATCAATTCCATTAAAGGTTAATTATTGCCAATGGAATTAATTAAAATATGAAACCACTCATTTTAGTAACAAACGACGACGGAATTACATCACTGGGAATTCGTACACTGGTAGAAACCATGAAGGAGATCGGGGATGTAATTGTAGTTGCCCCAAACAGTCCTCAATCCGGAATGGGACATGCCATTACAATTGGCGAACCACTCAGATTATATGAAACGCATATCTTTGAAGGTGTTGTAGAATATGAGTGTTCCGGTACTCCGGCTGATTGTGTAAAACTTGCCAAACATTATATTTTGCACGACCGCAAACCTGATCTGGTTGTGAGCGGTATTAATCACGGCAGTAACAGTTCTATCAGCGTACTTTATTCCGGGACTATGTCCGCAGCAATTGAAGCAGCAATTGAAGGAATTCCTGCCATCGGCTTTTCTCTATGTGATTTCAGGGAAGATGCTGATTTCAGCCATGCTGTTCCTTTTATTACTTCAATTACTAAAGCGGCGTTATCAAACGGGATACCAAAAGGAGTTGCGCTAAATGTCAATATTCCTGCCAAATCCGACTTTCCAATCAAAGGTGTAAAAGTAAGCAGACAGGCAAAAGCAAAGTGGTTAGAGAAATTTGACTATCGTGTGGATCCAAATGGCCGTGGTTATTTATGGATGGCAGGTGATTTTGTTAACTTTGATACAGAAAAACAGGATACAGACGTTTGGGCTTTGGATAACAATTACGTATCAGTAGTTCCGTGTCAGTACGACCTTACAGAGTATGAGGCTTTAAAAGAGCTTGTTACCTGGAATTTATAATTAACGTTAGAAATATTAGCCATGGCCCTTGTAGGAAGTTTACTCAAGAAAGGAATACTATTCAGCAATATAGTTGCCAGTCGTAAAAAAGCGTCCCTTCATCTTCAGCAGAAAAAAACACTCGCGAAACTTCTCGCTAAAGCACGTTACACAGAATTTGGGGAAAAATATAATTTTGACGAATTACTTTCAGCCATTCTTTTTGGTGAGAAAGGATCGTTTTATGAGCAATACAAGAAGTCAGTTCCTGTTTACGATTATAATAAGATTTTTCAGGAATGGTGGCATCGGTCACTGGATGGTGAAAAAGATATTTGCTGGCCAGGACAGATTAAGTATTATGCGTTAAGTTCAGGCACTTCTGAGGCTGCTACCAAACATATTCCGGTGACCAGAGCGATGTCCCGTGCCATTCAAAGAACGAGTATCAGGCAAATTTTATCTCTGGGGCATTATAAAGATCTTCCGGACGATTTGTATGAAAAAGGTTTTCTAATGCTCGGAGGCAGTACCAATTTAAATAATCAGGATAAACATTTTGAAGGTGATCTGAGTGGAATTACTGCAAAACAGATTCCATACTGGTTCCGCCCTTATTATAAGCCGGGAGAAAAAATTGCTTCCCAAAAAGACTGGGGTTTAAAACTGGAAGAAATCACGAAGCAGGCACATGAATGGGACATCGGATTTATAGTTGGCGTTCCGGCATGGATTCAGTTGCTGATGGAAAAAATCATTGCACATTACAACGTCAAAACCATTCATGATATCTGGCCTAACTTACAGGTGTTTGCGCATGGCGGTGTTTCTTTTGAGCCTTATAGAAAAGGTTTCGAAAAGCTTTTAGCACGTCCGCTTATTTATATCAATACCTATCTGGCATCAGAAGGCTTTATTGCTTATCAGACCCGTCCAGGAGCCCAGGGAATGGAACTGGTGTGTGACAATGGCATATTTTTTGAGTTTGTCCCGTTCAATGAAAAGAATTTTGATTCGGAAGGAACGTTGCAGCCAAATCCTGAAACGCTGATGGTGGATCAGGTTGAAGAAGGAAAAGAATATGCTTTATTAATGTCGACCTGTGCTGGAGCCTGGCGTTACCTCATTGGCGATACAATAAAATTTGTCGATAAACAGAAGGGCGAAATAATGATAACGGGCCGCACAAAGCATTACCTGAGCTTATGTGGGGAACATCTTTCGGTTGACAACATGAATAAAGCCGTAGACCTGGTTTCAGACGAAATGGGGCTTACTGTAAAAGAGTTCACCGTTTGTGGGGTACCATATGATTCTCTATTTGCGCATCACTGGTATATTGGTGTGGAAGAAAAAAATGTGGATACAGAATTGCTGAAAACGAAACTGGATGCACGGCTGTCGGAACTCAATGACGATTATGCAGTAGAACGCAAACATGCTTTGAAAGAAGTGTTTGTAACTGTGCTGCCTAATAAAGCTTTTTATGGCTGGATGGAGTCAAAAGGAAAAATGGGCGGGCAACATAAATTCCCAAGGGTTTTCAAAAATTTCCTGATGGATGACTGGAAAGATTATTTAAGCAAAAACGGTTATATCAGTTAGAGCAATCATTGTCTTACTCATTTAATAAAGTTAACATAAGCAATCTGGCAGGCGATCAAAACAAAAACGACGCCTGTCACTTTGCTGAATATCTTCACCACTTTTGGAGTAAAAAGACGTTTCAGCTTGTGGGCATATAGTGCAATAACGCATTCCACAATAAATACTGCAATGACACTGGCAGTAAAGAACAGGATTACCTGATCCAGATTATAATGCAGCGTGGACCGGATATAGGTTGCGATAGTTACCCAGGTGATGAAATTGACCGGATTGAGCCCATTCAGCAAAAAACCTGTTGTGAAATAATATAGCAAATTCCCAAACTTTGTTTTTGGATAAGCTATTTTGGGCTGGCCGCTCACAAAATTGCTTAATCCTAAAATCAGCAGAAAAACCACTCCGGCAGCTGCAACCCATTTCTGAAAACCTGACACATCAGGCAGGAATGCCGTACCAAAAATTGCAAAAAATACAAAGATTATATCGCAGACAAATACGCCGAACGCAATATTGGCACCAGTGCGAAAACCATTGTCGACGCTATTTTGTACCAATGAAAAGAAAACTGTCCCAAACGTAAGACATAACGCTATTCCTGTTAGCGTACCATAAAACAATGCTTGCAGCATATTAAATATTTTTCAGCCTGGCGGTCATCAAAATGGCACACACAGACAATGAATCAGTAATTTCTGAGCGCATCACCATTTCCACAGCTTCTTTCAGAGGAATTTTTTTCACCTGTAAATCTTCTGTATCTTCTGGCTCTGCCTCTTTTTGGATTAAATCTTCAGCGACGTACAAAAACCCTTCCTCATTGGTAGCCGAGTTGGACGTATGAATACGCGCAAGTTTAGTCCAGGTATTTGCGATCAGGCCGGTCTCTTCTTTTAATTCGCGTTTTGCGGCTTCTAAAACATCAGTACCCAAAATGCCTCCTCCTTCCGGAATTTCCCAGGAATATTCATTAATGGCATAACGAAATTGCCCAACCAGATAAATATTACCTTCACTATCTAATGGAATTATCCCGATTGCCTGATTTTTAAATTTAACAAGGCCATAAATACCATTGCTCCCACCTGGTGTAATTACCTCACGATGACTTAGTTCCAGCCAGGCGTTTTCATAAACGGTTTCAGAAGAAAGTGTTTTCCAATTATTTTCTGTGGTTGCAACCCGCATTTTCTTAGTATTTTTACGCCCTGATTTATTGATCCAAAATGCAAATAAACCAAAATAAGCGCAAACAACGTCTCATCCTGTTATCTTTTGTAGCAAGTATACTGTTGACAGGCCTGAAATTTTTTGCTTATTATCTCACCTCCTCCAATGCTATTTTGAGTGATGCAATGGAATCTGTAATCAATGTAATCGCCAGTGGCTTTGCGTTTTACAGCATTTATTTATCTGCTCAGCCGAAGGACCGGAATCACCCATACGGACACGGAAAAATTGAATTTTTCTCAGCAGGTATTGAAGGTGCATTAATTGTTATTGCATCTTTATTCATTGTCATCGAAGCGATCAGCCGGTTTATTACACCTGCTCCAATTGAAAACCTGGCTGAAGGTTCTGTATTTATTTTGTTAACGATACTGATCAATACAGTAATAGGCTACAAACTTATTGTTGAAGGGCAGCGCTCCAGCTCTATGGCGCTAACAGCCGACGGAAGACATTTATTATCCGATAGCATAAGTAGCCTGGTCTTGATTTTTAGCGTTGGATTGATATTGCTTACCGGCTACCAATGGATTGACAGCTTAGCATCCCTCCTGTTTGGTATGTTTCTGGCCTATAATGGCGTTCAGCTGGTAGGACAATCTGTTGCCGGCCTGATGGATGCGACGGATGAGAAACTGCTTGAAAAAGTAATTAATACCTTGCGATCCAATAAAAAACCGTACTGGATCGACGTGCATAATTTAAGGGTACAGCAATATGGCTCCGACCTGCATATAGACTGCCATCTTACACTTCCGCACTACTGGGAATTACAAAAAGTACACGAAGTAATTCATTCATTTGAAGACATTATTAAAGCCAGCCATACGGGTGAAACAGAAATTTTTGTACACGCCGACCCTTGTCTGCCGGAATGCTGTTATTTTTGCCCTATAAAAAACTGTCAGGCACGGCAACATAATTTTTTGCATGATCTAAACTGGGATTCAGTAAATCTTGTGAAGAATGAAAAATTACATGCAGAAGCACAGCTTAATTTAAATAACAATTATAATTCTTAATCCTTACCTATGAATTTCTCAAGACGTGATTTCCTAAAAAAAGCGGGTGCAACTGCACTTGCTGCAACAACATTAACCGATTTGCTGGCAGAATCGGCAGCTAAAAAACTTTGGTTTGATATATCCCTGGCTGAATGGTCTTTGCATAAAGAATTATTTGCTAAAAAAATCACTAATATGGATTTTCCTGAATTGGCTAAAAAGGAATTCGGGATCAGCATTGTTGAGTATGTAAACCAGTTTTTTAAAGACAAAGCAGAAGATAAAACTTATCTGAACGAGCTGTTAAAAAGATGTAAAGACAACGGGATCACCAACAACCTCATCATGATTGACGGTGAAGGCGGACTTGGAGAACTGGATGCAGCCGTACGTAACAAAGCTGTCGAAAACCACTACAAATGGGTTGAATGCGCTAAATATCTGGGTTGTAAAACCATCCGAGTAAATGCATATGGAAAAGGAACCAATGAGGAAATAGCAAAAGCTGCTGTTGAAGGTCTTGGCAAATTAGGAGAATTCGCTAAAAAAACGGGGATCAATGTAATCGTTGAAAATCACGGCGGTTCTTCTTCCAACGGACAATGGTTATCCGGCGTGATGAAAGAAGTTAACATGAAAAATGTAGGAACGCTTCCTGACTTTGGAAATTTCTGTATCAAAAGAAAATCAGGCAGTTCTGAATGCGAGGAATCTTACGACCGTTATCAGGGAACAAAGGAACTCATGCCTTTTGCAAAAGGTGTAAGTGCTAAAACGTATGATTTCGATGAAAAAGGAAATTGTATCGAAACTGATTATACCAAAATCCTTAAAATTGTAAAAGACAGCGGTTTTAAAGGCATAGCAGGTATCGAATATGAAGGAAGTAAATTGTCGGAATACGATGGTATTAAAGCAACAAAGGCTTTGCTGGAACGCGTAGGGCCGATGATTTAAAGAAGGGTTAAAAGATAAATGGTTAAACGGGTAACGCTTAACTGCTATATAATAACGAAAATCAGCCTGACACATCTATTGATTGCCAGGCTGATTTTTGTTAACCCTTAACCGTTTTACCCTTAACCCTCTTAAAGCCCCAAATAGCTTAGAAATTCCTTCTTCGTAGCTTCGCTTTCGAATTTCCCACCGTAATATGCCGTTACTGTTGAGCTGCCGGAATCCTGTACACCGCGCGATTGTACACACATGTGCTTTGCATCAATCAGTACGGCTACGTCTTCGGTGTTTAATGCTTTCTTCAATTCATTTGCAATCTGAACTGTCAGCCTTTCCTGCACCTGCGGACGTTTGGAATAATATTCTACAATACGGTTCAGTTTGGATAATCCGATCACTTTTCCGCTTGAAATATATGCTACGTGTGCTTTGCCATATATAGGAACAAAATGGTGTTCGCAATTTGAAAATACGGTAATATCCTTTTCGACCAGCATCTGATCGTACTTGTATTTATTGTCAAAAAGTGTAATATCCGGCTTGTTTTTAGGATCAAGGCCGCTGAACACTTCTTTGATATACATTTTAGCCACTCTTTTTGGAGTACCTTTCAGACTGTCATCTGTAAGATCAAGTCCCATAATTTCCATTATGTGACGAAAATGCTTTTCAATCAGTTCAATTTTCATTTCATCCTCCAATGCAAATGCATCAGCGCGCATGGGAGTTTCAATAGAAGAGAAAATATGATCATCACCTGTTTCCTCAACATCATGTAAATCAATCGACGGGATATTCGACAAAGTTCCGTTCTGTTTCATATAATCGTATTTTCAGAGCAAGCTCTGCATCAATTTTTGTACGTAATATTGAATAAATAACTATGGCTATGTTTTCGGCTGATGGATTTAAGTTGTGGAATTCCTCTACGTCAAGATTCAGGTTGCGGTGGTCAAAACGATCAAGCACGTATTCTTTTAATAAAGAACCCAGTACTTTCATGTCAATGACAAATCCTGTTTCCGGATTTACCTCACCCGTAACCTGAACAATAATTTCGTAATTGTGTCCATGAAAATTAGGGTTATTACACTTTCCAAATACTGCTTCATTCTTTTCAACCGACCATTCCGGATTGTGAAGACGATGTGCAGCATTGAAATGTTCCTTCCGAAACACAGCTACTTTATGAGCCATACATATACCAACTAAAAATTTAAATGCCTTAAATGTCGTTACAAAGTTTGTGTCCAACACACTTAAAGCCGCCGAGCTTTCTGAAAATGCTCATTGGAGTCACTTGCATTGGATTAACGCTGTAAGAATTAAATTTGTTCATTGCCGGCAAAAAATGATTACAGATTTGCTATCGGCTGTCGGCTACCGGCTGTCAGCAGTCGGCGTTCTGATACTATGGCCGAGAGCTGACAGCCGAATGCCGACGGTTGATCGCACCGCAAAACAAATCGTAATAACCACTTTTAACTTCCAACATTTGAGGTTAATAAAAAAAATTAAAAATTATTGTAATTGATTGTAAATTGCGAACTTGTCTTCAAACTCATTGAATGCAACAAATATTCCTAAACTTTTCATGAATAGACGTAATTTTATTCAGAAAGCCGCCTTGGCCGGCTCTGTAACAAGTATATTGCCATCTCTTAGCAACGAATTTCAGACAAAACCATTGGACAAAGTACGCCTTGGATTTATTGGAGTGGGGCACCGTGGCCGCAGCCATATCGAGCAGGCATTGTTCAGTTCAGATGTCGAAATCAATGCAATTTGTGATATCGATCCGTCAGCAATTAATATCACCCTGGATCAGATTAAAAAAACGGGCAAAAAAGCACCTGCTGTATATGCCAAAGGTGCAGAAGATTTCCTGAACATGGTTAAACGAGATGATCTGGACGGAATTCTTATTGCTACGCCCTGGGAATGGCATGTTCCTATGACGCTCGCTGCTATGCGGGCCGGGAAATATGCTGCTGTGGAAGTTTCAGCGACAGTTACTTTACAGGAATCATGGGATTTGGTTGATACATTCGAGAAAACCGGTTCACATTGTATGATACTTGAAAATGTGTGCTACCGCCGCGATGTAATGGCTGTTCTTAAAATGGTCCGTGAAGGCGTATTGGGAGAAATGACTTATGCGCATTGTGGCTATCAGCACGATTTAAGAGGAATAAAACTGAATGACGGAAAAAGCAACAACGTCGGAGTAGAGTTTGGAGAAAAAGGTTATTCAGAATCAAAATGGCGTACACAGCATTCCGTTGACAGAAACGGGGATATTTATCCAACGCACGGACTAGGCCCGGTTGCACACTGGCTGGATATTAATCGTGGAAATTATTTCACTTATCTGACATCTACCGCTACTAAATCAAGAGGTTTACATAAATATATTGTAGATCATGGTGGCAAAGACCATCCGAATGCTAAGGTTAACTTTAAACTTGGAGATATCGTAACGACTGTCATCCAGTGCCATAATGGCGAAAATATTGTATTGATACACGATACCAATTCGCCCCGCTCCTACTCGCTCGCTTTTCGCGCACAAGGCACAGAAGGTATCTGGATGAACGACGGCAACAGTATTTACATTGAAGGTGTTTCGCCAAAAGAGCATACTTCTGAACCTGATGCACCATATCTTGCAAAATACGACCACCCGCTCTGGAAAAAACATGCCAAATCTGCTGAAAATGCAGGACACGGGGGAATTGATTATTTTGTTTTCAGAGGTTTTGTCGAATCTATAAAAAGGAAAACTGCTCCACCGATAGATGTATACGATGCAGCCGTCTGGAGTGCTATCAGCCCATTGTCAGAAATGTCCATTGCAAGAGGCAGTTCCCCGGTCGAAATCCCCGATTTTACCCGGGGAAAATGGAAAACCAACAAAAGGATTTTTGGATTGAACGAGGACTACTAATATTGTCTGACACCTGTTAACTGAATTAATTTTATATTTTTACCGTCCTACTTACTATTTTAACACCTGCCTCAATGAGCAACAATAAAAACAACAATTACCTGGTTCCCCTTATTACAATTGGTATCCTTTTCTTCGTTATGGGATTCGTAACATGGGTAAATGGAACATTAATTACTTTCTTTAAAAAAGCGTTCAGTTTAGATAATACGAGTTCCTATCTGGTGACTTTTGCATTTTTTATTTCGTATACGGTAATGGCAATTCCGTGTTCGATGGTTCTTAAAAGGACAGGATTTAAAAACGGTATGTCGCTTGCACTGATGGTGATGGCTGTTGGTACACTTATTTTTATTCCGGCTGCCGAGTTGGCTTCTTATCCTCTTTTCCTCGTTGGCCTTTTTACAATTGGTATTGGACTTACAGTTCTCCAGACTGCCTCTAATCCATATGCAACAATTCTTGGGCCTCGCGAAAGTGCTGCTCAAAGGATCAGTATCATGGGAATTGCCAACAAAGGTGCAGGGATTATCAGCCAAATCGTCATCGGTAAACTGCTTCTGGCAGGAGTATCATCAGCAGATCCAAAAGACGAACTTGACAAAGTGGTTGTACCGTACCTCGTTCTTACTGGTATTTTAGTTGCTCTTGCGTTAATCATACGTCTTTCCAAAGGTCTTGTTGAAGTGAGTGAAGAAGAGGAAGAGCCGGTTGCAGGAGCAGCTATAACAGTACAAAAAACCAGCGTATTCCAATATCCAAATCTTGTTTTAGGCGTACTGGCGTTGTTTTGCTACGTAGGTGTGGAAGTAATAGCAGCTGATACTATTATTAACTACGGTGTTTCTCTTGGTATTCCTGAAAATGAAGCCAGAGTTTTTGGCGCATATACATTAGGCGGAATGATGTTCGGTTATGTACTCGGTATTGCGCTTATTCCAAAATTTGTCTCTCAACAGGCTTACATGCTATTTTCTGCAATTCTAGGACTGGTGGTTACGGTAATAGCAGTATTGACAACCGGTTTTACATCCGTTATGTGCATTGCAGTTCTGGGTTTTGCCAATGCAGTGATATGGCCGGCATTATGGCCGCTCGCATTGAGCGGATTGGGTAAATTCACAAAAATCGCCTCTGCGTTATTGGTAATGGGTATATCTGGTGGTGCCATTATGCCTTTGGTTTACGGAGGAATTGCAGATTCTATCGGCAGTACTCAAAAAGCATATCTTTTAGTGCTTCCACTCTACGCATTTATTGTATACTTTGGCCTTGTTGGTCACAAAAAGAAAAGCTGGTAGTTCATGAAAATTTCAACCCCCGGCCGTATTTGTTTATTCGGGGAACACCAGGATTATCTTGGTCTACCCGTAATTGCAGCGGCGATATCGCGGCGTATCAGCATTATTGGTTCTTATAGAAACGACGATCAGGTAATTTTAGAATTACCTGATCTCAATCAAAAAGTCCAATTCTCGTTGAAAGAAACATTCCCATATATTCTTCAAAGGGATTATTTCAGAAGCACAATTAATGTTTTAAAAAGAAGAGGATTAACTTTCTCAAAAGGATTTGATTGTTTAATACATGGAAATATCCCCATTAATTCCGGAACATCCAGTTCGTCGGCACTGATCGTATCCTGGGCACATTTTCTGGATAAAATGAGTGATAATCCATCCAATTTTACACAAAAAGAACTGGGAGAAATTGCCAACTCGGCCGAAGTACTTGAATTTGGAGAGCCTGGCGGTATGATGGATCACTATTCAACTGCGATTGGAAATGTAATTTACTTAGAGTCCGAACCGAAAATTAAAGTAGAAACCCTTACTCCTAACCTGGGCACTTTCGTATTGGGTGATTCTTTGGAACCAAAGGATACGCTTGGAATTTTGGCAAGATGCCGGTTTGGAATGGAAGATGTGATCAGAAAGGTTAAAACTGAGGATGGTTCTTTTTCAATTTTCCATACACCATTATTTCAGATATCTGATTATAAGTCATTTCTTTCCGGAGATGAAATGAGTTTGCTGAAAGCAAATATTGAAGACCGGGATATCTTACTGGAAGGAAAAAAGTTATTGTCACAAAACGTACCTGAATCAGGACGCGAAGTTTTTGATAGCAAATTCGGCGAACTTCTGTATAAACATTACAAAAACCTGCGGGATCACAAGCGGACCTCAACACCAAAAATAGAGCGGATGATGAATGCGGCTTTGTCAGCGGGCGCATTGGGAGGAAAAATAAATGGATCCGGTGGTGGAGGCTGTATGTTTGTATATGCGCCAGCTCATGCCGCGGAAGTAGCGGATGCGATCGAACGGGAAGGCGGGAAAAGTTATATTATTTCTGTGGATATGGGGACGAGGATTGAAACGGAGTAATCTGTATAATTCATTTTGCAAGATTCAGGGAAGTCAAGTTTTAAAAACCTGACTTCCCTTTTTTTCAAAGCCAGCTATCTTTTTTATTAAAATGCACGAATGTAATTCTTAATGTGTTTTAGTTTTATGACCTTTGACATTCCAAATGACGGACTTTAATATCCGTCTGGCTTAAAAGAATACACTTGATGACATTGATAACTGCTTCCGACAAAACCACAAATATTTATTGCCCGTCACTAACGGAATATAAACGCCGCAAAACGATCACGATCAATATTGGCGATATTCCAATGGGTTCCGATTATCCGATCAGGGTGCAGTCGATGACTACTGTGGACACGATGGATACTCAAGGCTCCATTGATGAAGTAATAAGGATGGTTAATTCAGGCTGTGAATATGTCCGTATAACTGCACCAAGCGTAAAAGAGGCGCAAAATCTTGAAAATATTCGTAACGGTTTACACAAACTCGGAATTTTTGTTCCGTTGGTTGCAGATATACATTTCACACCAAATGCTGCGGAACTTGCAGCAAGGATCGTGGAAAAAGTACGTATCAATCCTGGTAATTATGCAGATCGTAAACGCTTTGAAACCATAGATTATACCGATGCGTCCTATGCCGCAGAGCTCGATCGTATTCGTGATAAATTTATACCGCTGGTCAGGATTTGTAAAGAATATGGAACCGCCATGCGAATTGGGACCAATCACGGTTCCCTTTCTGACCGGATTTTAAGCCGTTATGGTGACACACCAATTGGTATGGTTGAATCAGCGCTGGAATTTCTAAGGATTTGTGAAGAGTTCAATTATTTTAATATTGCACTCTCAATGAAATCCAGTAATACGCAGGTAATGGTGGAAGCCTACCGGCTTCTCGTACAGCGACTTGATGAGGAAGGCCTTAAACCATACCCTTTGCATTTGGGTGTTACCGAGGCAGGAGAAGCAGAAGACGGACGGATTAAATCTGCTGTTGGTATTGGTACTTTATTAGAGGACGGGTTAGGTGATACCGTTCGGGTTTCTCTGACTGAGGCACCTGAAAAGGAAGCTCCGGTTGCACGGACCCTGATTGAACGGTATACTTTTAGGGCGCCGCACGACAACATAGAACCCGTAGAACTTTGCCCGATAAATCCATTTAAATATACCCGCCGGGAAACAAAGGAAGTCTATAACATTGGAAGTTTAAACGTACCGAGAGTTATTGCTGATTATTCGAATATTGCTATCACTCAGCTGGACGATTTAAAAAGTATTGGCCATTTTTTCTTCCGGTTCCTGATAAATGGGCCATGAATGATCAGGGAGCTGATTTTATTTATACTGGCAGAAATCCGGCACCTTTTATGCTGCCAAATGGTTTAAAGGAAATCCTGGATTTTCAATCATGGACCAACCACATCGACCGTACTAACAAATTCCCGTTACTCACAGTTGCTGAATGGAAAAATGCTGAGCCGGAACAAGTTTCAACACAGCTTAATTTCATCAAGGGAAATATTCACTCCTTTGACTTTGAATTTTTAGAAAGTATTCGCTCTCTTCAAAATGCAGTTCTTTTATTGCAAACTTTTAATCAGCATGCAATGCCAGAACTGAGGCGTTTATTTTTCAAACTTGTTGAAGCTGGTATTAAAATCCCGGTTATTATTCAACGGACTTATTCAACAGATTTGGGAGATGCGTTAACACTGTACTCAGCAACAGATATCGGAGGATCGCTCGTGGATGGTTTTGGTGACGGAACATTATTGTCCCCCGAATTTACTGACAATGCAATTCATATTGAAAAATTAAAATCTGCCTCGACATATAATAGTATTGCATTCGGGATTTTGCAGGCTGCACGTACGAGGATGTCCAAGACCGAATATATTTCCTGTCCCTCATGCGGCAGAACGCTTTTTGATTTGCAGGAAACCACAGCATTGATCCGCAAGCATACCGAACACCTGAAAGGCATTAAAATCGGCATCATGGGCTGTATTGTAAACGGACCGGGTGAAATGGCCGATGCAGATTATGGTTATGTCGGAATGGGTAAAGATAAAATTGCGTTATATCGTGGCCAGGAAGTAATAAAGCGATCAGTATCAGCAGCGAATGCTGTAAAAGAGCTGATAGAACTGATACGTGAGGACGGGCGCTGGATCAATCCAAATGAAGCCGAAGTCCTGAATTAAAATATAGTTAAAGTCCGGAGCTTAAAGTTCAAAGCAGACACTTAGTCGTTGAGTAAGACTCGTCAACTTTTAACAATTGAAGTAAAATCAAACTTAGATTAATTGATTTAACTAATTTTATAAAAATTCAAAAATCAACAAAATGAAAAAGTACTTTCAACTCGGTGACGTATTTTATTATTTCGTCCGGGTTTTCAAAAAACCCGATCCTAATGCGCCTACATCTTTTAATCTTCGGATGATGCACGGTATCAACCGAATTTCTATTGTGATGTTTATATTTTGTGTTATTGTGATGATCATACGAGCATTTACAAGATGAACCTTGAATCCCTTAGAGATTATTGCCTGGCACTTCCCGGTGTAACTGAGGAATTACCTTTTGGACCGGATACATTGGTTTTTAAAGTGATGGGAAAAGTGTTTCTTTTAACCTCGCTTGATAGTCCGTCTTTATCCTTTAATGTAAAATGTGACCCGGAAAAGGCAGAAGATTTAAGAGCTTCTTATTCCGATGTCCAGCCCGGTTATCATATGAATAAAAAGCATTGGAATACCGTTCATGTTACCGGCAGTGTTTCAAGTGAAATTTTATTTAGCTGGGTAAAAGATTCTTATGATCTGATTGTGAGCGCACTACCAAAACGTGCGAAAGAAGAATTGATGGGGTCATCGTAAATTTCAAATTAGAGTTACTGAAATGTAAAGTCCCGGAGGAGCATAATATCGGCGGACCCCACCTATGTTTCATCACTCTGGGATTAGATAAATATAAAATACTCATTTGGTTTCTTACTTTGGAATTAAAAGAAAAAAATAAAACCCTGACATATTCCTGGATAACAGGCGCTTGTCAGGGTTTTGTTTTTACAAACGGAGCATAAATTTATTACTTGGCTGCTTTCATTTCTTCATCCAGACGTTTGCTAAGCGTTTCACAAACTGCTTCAATGGCATCTGACATAACAGGATCATTGGTGGCAGTAAGCAAGGTATCTGCAATTCCGCTCATGATTTCGATATAAAATCTTTTCATATCAAAAACTTCCATGTCTTTTGTCCAGAGATCAATTTTCAGGGTACCCCTGTGGTAATGGTCCCAAACTGCAATGGCAATGGCACGAGTATCATTAATACCTTCATTGGGATTATCAGTAGCACTCCAGTGAATTTTCTCCGGTACGTTTTGATTATCAAGATCTATGGTGAAATTTATTTCCGAATTTTTCATTTCTTAGTAGTAAAATTTCACAAAAGTAAGCAATTACGCCACATCAGACGCTATAAACACATCACTTTCCCGCTTTGCTGAACACTTGTTTTAGCAAATCAGTAACTCTGGCAGCCGGATCAACCCTGATTTTCTTTTCTTCCTGCGCTATCAAAACATACAAACCGTCAATGGTTTTTTGGGTTGCATATTCTTTCAGGTTTGGGTCAACCTTCTTAACAAGAGGAAGCTTGTTATAAACTGTTACGAGTTCAGAATAATATTCCGTTGCCTTATTGATATTTAAAGTGCTGTCAACCACCGGAAAAAAAGTTTTGTAAAGGTCGGCATTGGTGGTTTTCTTTAAGTATTGTGTAGCGGCATCATCACTCCCTTTCAAAATTGTAAGAGCATCAGGAATAGTCATTGAGGTAATGGCTTTTAAGAAAATCGGCTTGGATTTTTTAGCAGCATCTTCGGCCGCTCTGTTAAGGGATAAAGTAAATTTGTCCACTTCTGCCCCCATTCCCATTTTACGTAAGGTAGTAGCAACCTTCTGTGCTTCTGGCGGAACTGCGATTTTAATCAGTTCATTTTTGAAAAAACCATCCACTTTTGAAGCTTCCGCAGATCCGTTGCTGATTCCGATATTTAAAGCTTCTTTCAGTCCTCCAACTATGTCCCCATCACTTAGTGCCCCTGCCGGCGATTTAAGCTGATCCAATATGCCACCAAGTTTTTTGTTAAGCTGGGCATCTGCTGCACAACTGCTAAAAATCCATAGCAACGTTACAATTAAGAATTTTTGATTCATTTCTCTTTCAGTTTGTTATCATTCATCTAAGCTCCAAACGTAATCAATAACGATTAATTTTACTTAATTTTGGAAAAAATAAACGGTTTATCCACTCTGTTTCTCATATATGAATTCCACAGTAAGGGCAGAAATAATTACCATTGGTGATGAAATCCTTTTTGGACAGATCACCGATACGAACACACAATGGATTGGCGCAGAACTTACCGGAATAGGAATTCGTCCGGTTCGTAAAACTTCTGTAGGAGATAATAAGCAGGATATTATCGATGCATTTACTGAATCCAGCCAACGTGTTGACGTTGTTATTGTTACGGGCGGACTTGGCCCTACAAAGGATGATATTACTAAACATACATTTTGCGAATATTTTAATAGTGAGTTAAAAATCAATGAGGACGCACTAAAACTAATTACTGGTTTTTTCGCAAAACGTGGCCGGGAAATGACCGAACTGAATATTCAGCAGGCAGCTTTGCCAGCCAATGCCACGTATATTCCAAATTTGTGGGGAACTGCTCCTGGTATGTGGTTTGAGAAAGACAATGTAATTTATGTCTCGCTACCCGGAGTGCCTTATGAAATGAAAAGCCTGATGGAATTTGAAATATTACCCAGACTTAAAGCAAGGTTTAATTTTAATATAATTCAGCATAAATCAATCAGGACAATTGGTATAGGCGAATCTTTTCTGGCTGAAACAATTGAAAAATGGGAAGATGCCCTTCCTGAACATATAAAATTGGCTTACCTCCCACATTTTGGACAGGTAAAGCTTCGCCTTACCGGTACAGGAACGGATCAGCAATTGTTAGACTCCCAGTTGCAGGAGCAGGTAAATCTGCTTTTGCCATTAATTGAGGAGTTTGTTTATGGATACGACTCGGATGAACTTGAATCGGTCATTGGAGCGTTATTGATAAAACAACACGCAACTGTCGGAACGGCAGAAAGCTGCACAGGAGGTTTTGTGGCACACCGGCTAACAAGTCTTGCAGGCTCTTCAAGGTATTTTGAAGGTTCGGTTGTCAGTTATAGTAATTCGGTAAAAACGAATGTATTGGGTGTATCTGAAGCAACACTTAACACTTATGGAGCCGTAAGTGAATCAACTGCCCGGGAAATGGCAGAAGGTGCACGAAAGGTTCTGAAAACTACTTACGCCATTGCAACCACAGGAATTGCGGGTCCTGATGGAGGAACAACTGAGAAACCTGTTGGAACTGTCTGGATTGCCTGCGCAACACCTAACGGAACATTTACACAGTTGCTGAAATTATCAGGAATCCGTAGTTTAAATATAGAACTGACTTCTACCTACGCTTTAAATCTGTTAAGAAAAACAATTTTAAAAGTTGAACAGGTGGAAACAATCTGACAGGATTATCATCAATCCTTTTATTAATAACTTAAGAAATTCAATTGAAACAGATTTGCTGTTTCATGGCATTACAGAGATATATGAAAATAGTTGAAATGCTGATGCCCCCGTTGGGTGAGAGTATCATGGAATGTACAGTGCTGCATCTTCTCAGGAAAGCAGGTGATAAAGTGAGTGTTGATGATTCGGTATTAGAAGTAGCTACGGATAAAGTTGATACGGAAGTTCCCTGCCCATATGATGGAACCATTATAGAATGGCTGGTAAAAGAAGATGATGTGGTTCCGATAGGAAGTGCTGTTGCACGTATTGAAATCGCTGATGATGGAAATATTCCATCTGATTTTATTCCTGAAATTTCACCGGAAAAAAATTTAACTGTAGAAGACCCGGCAGTTCTTCTTGAAAAGGATTTGCAAGTAGCCTTAAATAAGAAAACAGAAGTACCGGAAACTGAATCTTCTTCCGGCAATGGAGATATTTTTTATTCTCCTTTGGTCCTGAGCATAGCAAGAGAGGAAAAAATCAGTTCCAGGGAACTGGCCACAATAACCGGAACCGGGGCAGAACAACGTGTTACCAAAAATGATATCCTGTCCTATCTTAGTACAAGGGAAGCTATTCAGGCACCTGTTGATTTACCGGTTCAGTTACCAAAAGCTACTTCTTTAAACGGAAGCACTGAGATCATTGAAATGGACAGGATGCGCAAAATGATTTCGCAGCGCATGATTGAATCCCGTAAAATTTCAGCGCATGTTACTTCCTTTATAGAAACTGACATGACCACTGTTGTAAAATGGCGGGAAACGGTAAAGGCAGATTATCGTAAAAGATCTGGTGACAGTATTACTTATACGCCCATACTCATTGAAGCGGTTGTGAAGGCAATCAAAGATTATCCGATGATCAATATTTCTGTTGAAGGAGACAAGATTATTGTTAAAAAGGATATTAATATCGGGATGGCAGTTGCATTACCGGACGGCAACCTCATTGTTCCGGTAATTCATCGTGCTGATCAGTACGATCTGGCCGGACTGGCGCGTAAAGTAAACGAACTTGCAAAAAAAGCGCGGGAAAATAAGCTGAAAGCGGATGATGTTTCCGGCGGTACATACTCGGTATCCAACATCGGAGCGTTTGCTAACCTCATGGGAACTCCTATAATTGTACAGCCACAGGTTGCAATCATGGCATTTGGTGCTATAAAAAAGAAACCAGCGGTTATTGAAACCTTACAGGGAGATCTGATAGGAATACGCAGCCTGATGTTTATTTCCCATTCCTATGACCATCGTGTTGTAGACGGTTCACTTGGCGGAATGTTTTTGAAAAAAGTGAATGATTATCTTGAAAATTTTGATTCGCACAGAACCCTGATGTAATGCTGAGACTAACTTTGGACATGGATGATGTGTTGGCTGATACACACGAAAAATTAATAAATATTGTATTAAATGATTTCAATACCACTCTGACTCTGAAACAGCTCCAATCAAGTGCGTTGAGAGACTTGCTTCATCCTAAACAATTGACCAAAATTCATAGAATCATTAATGAACCAGGTTTTTTTGCAGATATTCCGGTGAAGGATGATGCGATTGAAACAGTTTATGAATTATCAAAGTACTACGAAATATTCGTAGCTACCGCCTGTATGGAATTCCCCAATTCTTTCCGTGATAAATTTGACTGGCTTAAAAAACATTTCAATTTCATCCCATGGACCAACATCGTTTTTTGTGGTTACAAAAGCATTATCAATTCAGATTATCTGATCGATGATCATGTCCGTAACCTGGCTGCCTTCAAAGGAGAAGGAATTTTATTTACCGCACCGCATAATCTTCGTGAGACTTCCTTTAAAAGGGTGTCAAGCTGGAAAGAAGTATCAGAATTATTCCTGCACAGATCATGAAATTATTGCTAATTGAAGATGAACCAAAGACCGTACAATCCCTCAAACAAGGCCTGGAAGAAGATGGCTACGAAGTAGATATAGCGTACGACGGTTTAATAGGCAAGCAACTTGCCAAAAATAATTCATATCAGCTTATTATCAGCGACATTATTATTCCGGGTATCAACGGTATCGAATTGTGTCGTGAAATCCGGAAATCCGGTGATAACACGCCAATTCTTATGCTTACTGCTCTTGGCACCACCGACGATAAAGTAACGGGTTTGGATGCCGGAGCCGACGATTATCTCGTAAAACCATTTGAATTTAAGGAATTGCTAGCTCGTGTTCGGGCTTTGACCAAACGTGGTTCCAATATTTCCCAAACGGCCCAGATACTTCGTTTTGCTGATCTTGAAATATCATTTGACGCCAAAACAGTACATCGTTCAGGAAACAAAATTAACCTTACGGCCAGGGAATTTAATTTATTAGTATACCTGATACGCAACCAGGGCAGAGTGATTTCCAAAGTTGAAATTGCAGAACAGGTCTGGGATATTGGATTTGATACCGGAACCAATGTCATAGAGGTTTATGTAAATTATTTGCGTAAAAAAATTGATAAGGATTATCCTGTCAAATTAATCCATACACAATTTGGAATGGGATACGTACTTAAACTGGAAGAATAATATGCAGATAAGGACCAGGCTTACTATTCAGTTTTCTTTGTTGGTAAGCGGCATATTACTTGTTACTTTTCTTGCTATTTATTTCTTTTCCTATGATAACGTAACGGAGGATTTTTACGACAGGTTAAGATCCAAAGCCAAATCAACCGCTGAACTTTTACTTAAAGTACCACAGGTTAATACCGAAGTAATGAGGGCGTTGGAAGGATCAAACAGGGATCTGATTTACAATGAAAACATTCTGATCTTCGACGAGAAAAACCGGCTGATATACACCAATACTAATCCTTCTTCCAAATCTATTAATGTATCGAATTACTGGCTGGACGAAATCCGTAAAGCTGGTCAGATTCGCTATACGGACGGGGATTATAAGGTGGTAGGTTTGTACTATAAATACCCTTTTAATCGTGCCGTTGTTATGCTGGGTGCCCAGGATTTATATGGTCAGATCAATTTATCCAACCTTTCCAAATTACTTACTGCGCTGTTTATCATCGTTACAGTTATTGTAGCACTTGCAGGCTGGTTTTTTGCCAAACGTGCGTTACGGCCTATATCCAAAGTGATGAATGCTGTGGAAGGCATATTACCCCAGAAACTCGATACAAGGCTTGAAGTACCTAATCAAAAGGATGAAATTGGGCGGCTTACCACTACTTTCAATAATTTGCTTGACCGCATTGAGACGGCATTCCAAATGCAAAAAATATTTGTTGCAAACGTTTCCCATGAGTTAAAAAATCCTTTGACAAAAATGAGGTCGCAGCTGGAAGTAAGTATGCTTAAAGAGCGAAATCCAGCTGATTACCGCGCTACGATCAATTCTGTACTTGAAGATATTCATGAATTGGCTCAATTGTCCAATACTTTACTTGAACTGGCCAAAGTGAGTGAAGATCAGCGTGATCTGCTTACTGAAACGGTACGTATTGATGACCTGTTACTGGATTCCCGCCAAACGTTGATCCAGGCTAATCCGTCCTACAATATCCAGATTCATTTTAACGATTTGCCGGAAGATGATACTTGGCTTGAAATATTTGGAAATTCCACTTTGCTAAAAACTGCATTTTTAAACTTAATGGACAACGCCTGCAAGTTCTCAGACAATCTTACGGTTCATGTTAATTTACAATGTTCAGCAAGAAATTTGACCGTTCGGTTTTCTGATCATGGTAAAGGTATTCCACTTGCAGACCAAAGTCTTGTATTTCAACCTTTCTACCGTAGTGACAATACGGCAAGCATAAGAGGATATGGCATTGGCCTTTCCCTGGTAGACCGAATTGTTAAACTCCACAATGGGGCCATTTCTATTCAGACCAACAATCCAAAAGGAACCACCTTTATTTTAACCTTTATTCCACCTCTAAGTAAATTCTAATTTATTATTAACCACATTTTAAGTATTACTATTTTAATTTGTAATGTTCATTAAATTAAATTCTTGCTGATAGCAAGTTCTTAGTTAGATTTCATTTTTTGTGGTGTTAATAAGCAAACTTGGCAGGTGTCTCTCACACCTGCCAAAGTTTTTTTAGAGGTATTATAAATTTTTTGCCCGAATTTTGTAAAAAAAAACGGCGAACATAACTGTCCGCCGCAAACTCTGTTAGTATAAATGCAATTAAGGTTTTTTACGTATCTCAATAATTTTCATTTTGCTTAGCAATCTGATTACTGGATAGGTTGGATCAACTTCAAACCATTTTGAGCCAAAATTGATTGAATTTGGACGTTTGTGGTGATTATTCTGAAAAAGCTCGCCCATCATCAGGAAGTCAAATATCAGTGAATTCTTTGATTTATCCTGATTGTCAAAATTCTGATATCCATATTTATGGCCACTCCAGTTAACAATTGCACCGTGTATTGGCCCCATCAGGAAGTGGATCGGAAGCAAAAAGAAAAATACCCAGTGCATATCCAGATATACAAACGCTAAAATATAAAAAGCGGAATACAGCAAAGCCCATCCTAATCTTGACATCCAGGAATCGCCCAATTTTTCAATAAATCTCCATTCCGGATAATTACGTTCAAACTGTGATTCAATAGCTCTTTTACGGTTCAATACAGCATTGTAAATATCTTTGGTTTCCCACATCATTGTAAAAACATTTTTGGTATGATGAGGAGAATGCGGATCTCTCTCGGTATCACTGAATGCATGGTGCATCCGATGTAGAATTGCATAAGCACGTGGGCTCAAATAAGATGAACCTTGTGAAAGATACGTCAGCAAATAGAAAAAACGCTCCCAGGATTTGCTCATAATGAACATTTTGTGGGCAGAGTAACGATGTAGAAAAAAAGTTTGACAGAAAAGTGACAAATACCAGTGTACTACAAAAACGGCAAGAACTATATACATGAAATTATTAGGTGATTAAACGAAAGTATTTGCAAAAATAAAGGTAAGTAATCACAATACCACACAGATCAAAGCTTAATTTTGAATTTATTTATATTGATTCTAATTGGTTACATCATATGCAGCAATACAAAAGTGATTCTATGTTTAATTATAAAATCATAAAAGCATAACTTATTAAGTTAGCTCCCATTTGCAATGCTTTCCGGCGCATCTCCTCGGGGTCATTGTATACACTTTGATCCTCCCAGCCATTACCAAGATCCGTTTCGTATGAATAATAGCAGACAAGCCTACCCTGCCAAATCAGCCCAAAACCCTGTGGCTGTTTGCCATCATGTTCGTGAACCTTGGGCAAGCCTCCGGGAAAATCATATTTTACATGATAAACTGCATGGTCGAAAGGTAGCTCCACGAAGGTTAATTCCGGAAAAACCTTTTTCATTTCTCTCCTTATAAACTGATCCAGGCCATAATTGTCATCTATATGAAGAAAGCCTCCTGAGAGCAAATAATTACGCAAATTCTGAGCCTCTACATCAGTAAAAACAACATTTCCATGACCGGTCATATGTATGAAGGGATAAGAAAACAAATCTGCGCTTCCTGCGTCCACCACGTCTTCAGTAGGGTTGATATTCATTTTTAACTCATTATTGCAAAACTTTATAAGGTTTGGCAATGAAGTTTTGTTGGCATACCAGTCTCCTCCACCTCCATATTTAAGCTTGGCAATTTTAAGGGCAGATTGTGAATAGCTAAAAGAAACATTGAGCAATAAAAAAATCAATAATAACGGCCGTATACGTTTCTCTTTCAACATAAGTTTTTACTAGTTTAGATCAGCTTTCACAAATCGAGTATATAGGCTAAATTTACTGCATGGCATCCGGCCACAGCAGCCGTTTCTGTACGTAGCCTGGTTGCACCCAAAGACACAGTATTAAATCCATTCTGCTTGGCATTCAACACTTCATCAGGTGTAAAATCACCTTCCGGCCCAATCAGTAAAATGGTATCTGTATTTCTATTAACCATTTCGATCACATGCTTTACCAAATGATTGTCCGGCACATATGCTAACAATTTAGTGTTTTCCTTCCTACTTTCAATAAACGACCCAAAGTTTTTATTCAATGTAATTTCCGGTAAATAAAATTGTTGTGATTGCTTCATGGCTGCTGCTGCAATACGATTTAAACGCGTCATATTAACAACCCGGCTGAGCGATTCCAGATTAGTATTGGCAGTCACTACAAAATCAATTTGCTCCACTCCTATTTCAGTCATTTTTTCAACCATCCATTCGTTACGCTCGGCCTTGCGCGTTGGTGCTATGGCCATATTTACCGAATAAGGTCTTTTTGGAATCAAAAAAACTTCTAAAACTTCGTACATCACTTTTTTTCCGGTGAGCACAAGCCGGCACTTTTGCAACAATCCTTTTCCGTCCGTAACGTGTATGATGTCCCCGGTATTTAATCTTAATACTTTTGTACTATGCCTGGCTTCTTCTTCGTCTAATTCTTTAACCTTAACATCAGGCTGATAAAACAAGTGCATGTATAATTGAAATTAATAGTATCAATAAAATGAATTCAAAAGTAAGTGATTAGAACAATAAAATCAGTTCAGATACTGCTCAAAACAAATTTAAAAATTTCACTTATATTCGTATTTCTTGAATTTAATACATTTTTAATGCCTGACTGCTTCATATTTCATCGGTATTTCAAACTTTTTATGCAAAAAGCGTATTCATGGTATTAATTTAAAACATACACTTTTTATTAAAAAAATACATTTTTTACTTCTAATACTTCTATCAACACAATAATATTTTGCAATTCGATAATTTTTCTTATGTTTTATTTTCTCCAATTACATTTTTGCATTAATATTGTGTCGTTATAATATTTCGTCACCACTTTATCTAGTATTATTATGTCTAAGTCCAAGCTGGAATATATTTGGTTGGATGGCTATAAGCCGACCCAAAGTTTACGCAGCAAAACCAAAATTGAAGACGATTTTAGTGGAAAACTAGAAGATTGCAGTAACTGGTCGTTTGATGGTTCATCCACTGAACAAGCACTGGGTGGTTCATCTGACTGTTTGTTGAAACCAGTTGCTATTATTCCAGATCCACAGCGTAAGAATGGGTATCTTGTTATGTGTGAAGTTTTGAATGCTGACGGCACTCCTCACGTAACAAATGGCCGCGCTACAATCGAAGACGATGACAACGATTTCTGGTTCGGTTTTGAGCAGGAATATTTCCTATGGGATATTGAAACAAACAAACCGCTTGGCTTTCCGGTAAATGGTTTCCCTGCACCACAAGGCCCTTACTATTGTTCAGTAGGAGCAAAAAATGCTTACGGACGTGAAATCATTGAAGAGCATCTTGATGCTTGTATTGATGCAGGTCTTAATATCAGAAGGTATCAACGCAGAAGTTGCTGCCGGACAATGGGAATTCCAGATGTTTGCAAAAGGTGCTAAACAGGCAGGTGATGAGATCTGGCTTGGCCGTTATCTTTTGGAGCGTATTGGCGAAAAATATGGTGTTGCAATCAATTACCATCCAAAACCATTGGGTGATCTTGACTGGAACGGAAGCGGTATGCACGCAAACTTCTCTAACACAGCATTAAGAACTGCTGGAAGTAAAGAAGTATTTGACAAAGTTTGCGAATCATTCCGCCCGGTTGTGAAAGAACATATCGAAGTTTATGGTGCTGATAACCACCTTCGTTTGACTGGAAAACACGAAACGGCAAGTATACATGATTTCAGCTACGGTGTTTCTGATCGTGGTGCATCTATTCGTATCCCTGTTTTGGTTCCACAAAGAGGATGGAGCGGATACCTGGAAGATCGTCGTCCAAATTCAGCGGCTGATCCTTACAAAGTTGCAGCAAGAATTATCAAAACTGTAAAAGGAGCTCTTTAAGTAATATTCAAATACCGTTTTCAATAAACGGACAATAAAAAAAACCACTGAAAAGTGGTTTTTTTTATTGTTTTTCAAATTCGATTCAAAATCAGTCTTCTTCTTCGCTTCCAGTAAACGAATACAAAGTAGAGTCAAGCTGTAAACGGCCGGAATTAAAGCGAAGGATAAAATCATTGATCACTTTTTCGTTGATCTCAGTTTTATTCAAACCTACTTCCAAACCGATGCCATATTCAAACTGATCGTCAGTCTCAACATGTTCCCGCACTGAAATTTCTTCATTCTCTTCAATTTCTTCTATAAACTCAGTCAATAGAATTTCTGCTTCTTCATCTTCTTCTGGATCACTGGTATCATTTTCCAGTCTTTCGTCAGGAGAAATGTAATCAGGCATCGTTTTTTTTAGCCTTTCCAGCGCTGCGTCATATACTAAGGTAGAATGATGTAGTCTTAAAGTATAGATCAAGGCGTCGTATACAACTTCTTTTTCTTTATAATAACCTACAAACTGAACATGAGCGTGTTCATTATTTTCTTCTTCCTCATCTTCGAATTCATCTGATACGTATACAAAGTTTAACCGTTCAGCTTTACATTCCCGCTTTAACTGAGCGATTTCTTCTGGATCAAATCCCGGATTCATAGTCTTCAAATTATTTGTTTCTATTCAATATGACAAATTTATTCCAAAAATAGCATTTCGCGGTATTTTGCCAAAGGCCAATCTTCATCATCTATCAATAATTCCAGTTTATCTACATGATATCTTATTTCTTCAAAGTAACCTTTTACATCAGATCCGTATAACTTAGCCCGTTCCAGCAATTCTTCGACGTTATTTGCAACTTTTCTGGTTTCAGTCATTTCATGGACCAGCCGTTTTATAATTACAACATGTGCCGAAATTTCTTTTATAATTTCCTTAATTGGTTCCGCTTCCTCCATCATTTCAAGATCAGTTAGCGAACGAGCCGTCTGAGCGAGTTTAAACTGGTACTTAACAACTGTTGAAACGATGTGATTTAAAGCAAGATCCCCAATAACCCTGGATTCGATCTGTAACCTTTTCACATAATTTTCAAGTTCGATTTCATAACGTGCATGCAATTCCCTGGCCGTCAGTATGCCCATTTTTTCAAATGCATGAATTGTACTTTCAGTTACATATGCATGCAGTGCCGTATAGGTTTCCCGGATATTACTCAACCCTCTTTCCTTAGCCATTTCAATCCATTCCTCAGAATAACCGTTTCCTTCAAAAAGGATTTTCTTGGATTCTTTAAAATATCTTTTCAGGATCTCTACTGTGGCCACTTTCTTTTCCTCTCCTGCACCCAGCCGTTCATCCATTTCTTTTTTAAACTCGGTAAGCTGATTGGCAACGATGGTATTCAGTACGATCATGGGAGAAGCGCTGTTTTGCGAACTTCCAACTGCGCGGTATTCAAATTTATTTCCTGTAAAACAAAATGGTGAAGTCCGGTTCCGGTCTGTATTGTCCCGTTGCAAATTAGGAATGCGGGTAATTCCCAGTTTATAATAAAAATTTTCGCCTTTTTCCAAGGTGATCTCCCCCTTGCTTACAAGCTCTTCCAGCATACTTGTCAGTTCGCCGCCCAAAAAAACAGACACAATAGAAGGAGGTGCTTCATTTGCTCCAAGGCGATGTTCGTTTCCGGCTGATGATATAGAAGCCCGCAATAAGTCAGCATGATCGTGCACTGCTTTAACTACATTGAGCAAAAAGGTAAGAAACCGTAAATTCTCTTTGGGTTTTGTAGTAGGAGCCAGCAGATTGATTCCAGTGTCTGTTGATAAAGACCAGTTGTTGTGTTTTCCACTTCCATTTATTCCTGCAAAAGGTTTTTCATGAAAAAGGACCTGAAAATTGTGCTTGTTCCCAATTTTCTGCATCAGATCCATCAGTAATGCATTGTGATCAATCGCCAGGTTTACTTCTTCAAAAGTAGGTGCACACTCAAATTGTCCGGGTGCCACTTCATTATGCCGGGTGCGGACCGGAATTCCCAACTTTAATGCCTCAAATTCGAAATCGACCATAAATGCATTGACACGCGGAGAAATAGAGCCGAAATAGTGATCGTCAAGTTGCTGTCCACGGGCAGGGCTATGGCCAAATACAGTACGGCCAGCCATCAGTAAATCCGGACGGGCATAGTATAACGCTTTGTCGACCAGAAAATATTCCTGTTCAATTCCTAATGTGGGTGTTACCTTATCAACGTCCCTGTTAAAAAACTGACAAACGGATGTCGCTGCTTTGTCCAGCATCACCAGGGAACGAAGCAAAGGAGCTTTATAATCCAGCGCTTCTCCATTGTACGAAATGAATACGGATGGAATACACAAAGTTTTACCACCAGCTCCATTGTCCATCAAAAATGCAGGTGAACTCGGATCCCAGCCGGTATATCCCCTGGCTTCAAAAGTTGCTCTTAAACCACCGCTTGGAAACGAAGAAGCATCCGGTTCCTGCTGCACCAGTGCACTTCCCTTAAATTTTTCTACGGCTTTACCATCCAGGGTCAGGTCAAAAAAGGAATCGTGCTTTTCAGCCGTGGTTCCGGTTAAAGGCTGAAACCAGTGGGTATAATGCGTAGCGCCTTTTGATATTGCCCATGATTTCATGGCAGCTGAAACCTCGTCAGCAACTTCCCTGTCAATTGTCGAAGCAGAGCGGATCGCATTAGAAATTTTAGTATAAGCTTCTGCGGACAGCAGCGTTCTCATTACTTCATCACTGAATGTATTACTTCCATATAAATCGGCTACTTTTTCAATTGGAGGAGTTAAAACAGGTGCAACACGACCCTGCGCTATTTCAAAAGCCTTGGAACGAAAAGTCATTTTTGTATCATTTAAATATAATTTATTCCCAAAATTATTTATTTCGGTTCACCAACTACTATTTCAAATGATATTTTCCTGATTTTTCCTTATTACTTGTGAATAATGTTCCTGAATCCGGCATATTTTTTGGATTTTTGCAAATTCTTCCAAACGCCAATGCGAAAAAGATTTCAATTTATTGCCCTTTATGGAATTGCATGGATTGTGCTGTTTCAGTTCTTCCGTATTATTTTCCTGATATATCATTATAAAAAGGCACTTGAACTTCAGGGTTTCATGTGGGCCCAAAGCACATGGCACGGCTTAAGAATGGATATTTCCTTTTCCGGATATATCATTCTGCTACCTACATTGCTTATAGCTTTCACAGCAAAGCGCTGGAAATGGTATTATAAATTCATGTCTGTATACAGTGCAGTTGTTTCGCTTTTCATACTTCTGCTAACCGTCACTGACCTGGAACTTTTCCGTGCATGGGGTTTTCGTATTGATGGCACCTCACTGCATTATCTGAAAACACCCAAAGAAGCATGGGCTTCGATGGGTACTGCACCAGTCTTTTTTCTTCTTTCCCTATTCCTGTTTTTATACATTTTAGTATTTCAGCTTTTAAAAACAATACAGAAACGCTCAATTCCATTTTTCCCCAAATCAGTTTTCATATATACAATTGCTTTTTTTATATTATTAGCAGGGTCGCTGGTTATCCCAATCCGGGGAGGTTTACAATTGGCGCCTATGAATGAAAGCACTGTATTTTTCAGTGACAAGAGTTTTGCCAATTATGCGGCGGTAAATGTTCCGTGGAATTATATGCGCTCTGTTTTAAATGAAAGCTATTCGAAAAAGAATCCGTTTAGTTATTTTGATGAAAAGACTGCCGATAATAAAGTCGCTGCTTTGTACAGTCACAGTAATGAAATAATCAAAGTTATAAATACTGAAAAGCCGGTCAATGTGCTGGTAATTATTTGGGAAAGTTTTACTGCCAAAGTAGTTTCCGGATTAGGTGGGGTAAAAGGTATAACGCCACAATTTGAAGCTTTGTCCAAAGATGGAATTCTTTTCACCAACATGTATGCGAGTGGAAATCGGAGCGATAAAGGTATGGTGGCAATTCTGAGCGGTTATCCTGCACAGCCGACAACTTCAATTATTAAAATTCCGAACAAGACTATTTCGCTACCCTCGGTTCCTAAAACTTTTCATGAAAACGGTTTTTCCACTTCGTTTTATTATGGCGGAGAAACAGAATTCGCCAACATGAAATCATACTTTTTACAGCAGGGTTTTGATAAACTGACAGATGAAAGTGCTTTTTCATCGGCAGACATGAATTCCAAATGGGGAGCCCATGACCATGTAGTTTTAAACCGTTTGCTAACCGATCTGGATTATCAGAAACAACCGTTTTTTACCACATTGTTCACGCTGAGCAGTCACGAGCCATTCGAAGTACCGGTCAAAACGGTTATTAACGGCAACGATCCTGAACATCTGTTTTTGAATGCACTTCATTATTCTGACGCTTCAATAGGTGATTTCATAAAAACAGCCAAAACAAAATCATGGTGGAATAATACACTTATTATTATCCTGGCTGATCACGGACATCCTTTACCGGAAATTTCAGGAAGCAAACCAACTGAATTTCATATTCCCATGCTCTGGCTTGGGGGAGTGCTGAAAGAAAAAAACATCCGAATTGATACGTTATGCTCGCAAACCGATTTGGCCTCTACCCTATTGGATCAGCTGAATTTACCTTCGGAGTCCTTTAAATGGAGCAATAATATTTTCAGAAAGAACAGAGTACCTTTTGCGTATTTCGCATTTAATAACGGCCTTGGATGGATGAAACCTAACGGATTTATCATCAGAGACAATATTGGAGGCAATATTACGGAACAAAAAGGCGGGCTAATACTGAATGAGACCGAATTGGGAAAAGCATATTTACAATCTTCTTTTAATGATTATTTAAAGCGTTGAGCGTAAAAATTGTAATTTTGCAGGATTAAGCTGATTTTATGAAAAAAGTTTCGTTTTATACATTAGGTTGTAAGTTAAATTATTCTGAAAGCTCTTCCATTGGGAGAATGTTTGAGGATAAAGGTTATTCCAAAGTCGAGTTCAACGATAATCCTGATATTTTTATCATCAATACCTGTTCTGTTACGGAAAATGCTGACAAAAAATGCCGGAAAATCGTACGTGAGGCACAAAAAATCAATCCGGATGGATATGTGGCAATTATTGGTTGCTACGCCCAGCTAAAACCAAAAGAAATATCAGAGATTCCGGGAGTTGACGCCGTGTTGGGTGCTGCCGAAAAATTCAGGTTAGTTGAACTTATCGATACCTTTGAAAAAGCACCTGGTAATCATCCTGCACAAATTTTAGCATCGCATATTGATGAAGCGGTTGACTACCATACATCCTATTCATTAAATGACCGCACGCGTACATTTTTGAAAGTACAGGATGGCTGTGATTATCCGTGCGCTTATTGCACCATTCCACTTGCACGAGGTAAAAGCCGTTCCGATACCATTGCGAACGTAGTTGCCGCGGCCAAAGAAGTAGCAGAAAGAGGAGTGAAAGAAATTGTTCTGACTGGTGTGAATATTGGAGATTTCGGTATTCAGAACGGAGAGAAAAAGGAAACTTTTCTTGAACTGATCAAAGCACTTGATGAGGTAGAAGATATATCAAGATTCCGTATTTCCTCTATTGAACCTAATCTGCTGACCGACGAAGTAATCGAATTTGTAGCGCAATCCAGGAGATTTGTACCGCACTTTCATATTCCGTTGCAATCTGGTTCCAACAAAACACTTAGCCTGATGCGCCGGCGATATAAAAGAGAATTGTATGCTGAACGTGTGTCAAAGATCAAATCGCTGATGCCGGATTGTTGTATAGGTGTGGATGTAATCGTTGGGCATCCGGGAGAAACGCATGAATTATTTTTGGAAAGTTATCAGTTTCTGAACGAACTTGATATTTCTTACCTGCATGTTTTTACTTATTCAGAGCGGGAAAACACTACGGCCCTGGCCATTAAACCTGTTGTTCCAAAATCACAAAGAGCAGATCGCTCAAAGATGCTGCACATACTTTCTGAAAAGAAAAAAGGTATTTTTATGAACAGCAGATTGGTAAGGAAGCAACAGTACTTTTTGAAGATGAAATCCAAAACGGACAGATGCTCGGATTCACCGAAAACTATGTGCGTGTTGCAGTAAAATACGATCCGTTGCTTGTGAACGAAACAAAGAAAATCCGCTACGACCATCTGAATGATGCTGGATTGATGGAGGTTACTGAATTATATGAGGAATATCTTGTGCATCATTGAGGAATGAGAGTTTATATTAAGGAGTTAAAAGTCAAGAGCCTGTATCAAAGTTTAGATTATATTAAGGTCCTTATAATAAAAAACCCCGGAAAATCCGGGGTTTTTTATTGAAACAATATCCAAATCAGTTTTTATGCTTCTACAAGAAATTCATCGTGCTGACTAACATCCAAACCAAGTTTTTCGTCAGTTTCAGATACACGAAGTGGTAAAATCATATCAGTGATTTTCAACAAAAGAAGAGATCCTCCGAAAGCAAATGCTGATACACCTACCAATGCAATTAGGTGATTAAAAAACAGGGTGGTTTCACCGAACGCCAAACCTTGGTCAGTAACAAGTGGATTCACACCGCTGGTTGCAAATACTCCGGTCATCAACATACCAACCATTCCACCTACACCATGGCAAGGGAAAACGTCCAATGTATCGTCCAATGTAGAACGTGTACGAAGATGCGCAACGTAGTTACTGATAACTGATGCAACAGTTCCTATAAATATGGAAGATGGAACAGTTACGAAACCAGCAGCTGGTGTAATTGCTACTAGACCAACAACCGCACCGATACAGAATCCAAGAGCCGAAACTTTTTTACCCTTAGCAGCATCAAACAATACCCATGATAAACCAGCTGCGCCTGCTGCTGTATTTGTAGTAGCAAAAGCAGAAACAGCCAACGGACCAGCAGATAGTGCAGAACCCGCGTTAAAACCAAACCATCCAAACCATAATAAACCTGTTCCCAAAAGCACGAAAGGAATGTTTGCAGGAGGCAATACATGATCTTCAAGAAGTGCTTTACGCCTTTTCAGATAAAGCGCACCGGCAAGGGCAGCCCATCCTGCTGACATGTGAACAACAGTTCCGCCAGCAAAGTCAAGAACCCCCATTTTGAATAGAATACCATCAGCATGCCAAGTCATGTGGCATAATGGAGAATAAATAAACAAACCGAAAAGAATCATGAAAAGAACATAAGAACGGAAGTTAACACGTTCTGCCATTGATCCTGTTACCAAAGCAGGAGTGATTACTGCAAACTTCATTTGGAACATAGCAAAAAGCGCAAATGGAATAGTTCCTGATAGAGGCGCATCAAAAACGTTACTAAACATGAAGTAAGACGTTGGATTTCCAATAAATCCTAAACCTGCAACATCATCTCCAAACGCCAGACTAAAACCAACTACAACCCATAGAACGCTGATTACGCCCATAGCAATAAAACTCTGAAGCATGGTTGAAATAACATTTTTGTTATTTACCATTCCCCCGTAGAAATAAGCCAAGCCGGGTGTCATCAACAAAACGAGGGCCGATGAAACCAGCATCCACGCCGTATCACCAGCATTTATTCCCTCAGTAATAATTTTTGTGGGTACGTTTGGCGTAAAAGCACCCAAGATGCTAATAGCCAGTAAAATGATTAGTGGAATGTAACTACGCTTTCCCATTTTGTAATTGTAATTTATTTTAAGGTTATAGATTAAGAAGGTATTAGATTAGAATTTGTAGATAAATGCAAGTCCGAAAGTTGTTTGGCTGCTTTTAGTGAAAGCACCATCAGAGTCCTCAAATTGCTCCGATTTACCCGTACCTGCCTTTGGATAAGCATCTAAACGGAATTCAGGTTTTAGCAAGATATGACCATCTGCCAAGGTGATATTTCCAGTTAAAGTAACCGAATTAACCTTTGTACCGATTGCAGCAGTGCCTGCTCCGCCAGGATAAGCTAAAACACCACGTACACCATTATCGTTATTAAAGTATTCGTAACGGGCTCCGATACCAAAATTGTCAGAAATTTTTGTATTGGCGTACACCGCTACACCACCCCATGATTCTGAATCTTCCGGTCCTGCGTATCCTTGATATTCTCCTTTTTGCATACCATAAGCAGCATTAAGACCTAATAAGAAATTTTCTGTTACCTGATAACTTGTAGTAAGGTCAAAAACGCGGTAAAAAGCATCCGGTTCTTTACCTGTAGCTTCATCAACATTTGCTTCGTTACTTGTGATAGCGTTCACGTATACATTCCAGTTGGCAACCGGAGAAAAGAAAAACTGACCAATAAGACCCTTTTTACGGTTATTATCTCCCAAGCCATCTACATTGTTAACAACACCCAGCATTAATGAAGCTTTGTCAGAAAAAGCATAAGTGGCTTTTAAACCTGCGTGGTAAAATGGCCCGTTGTTAAATAAATTTGAAAGTGAATAATTATAATTGGCAGGAGCATCAATTACCTCGTATCCAATATGTGTTCCAAACTGACCGGCAGTCATAGAAAATTTATCTGTGAACTTGTAGGTAAAATATGCCTGTTTGATGGCAAGAGCAGTTCCTGTTTTTGATCCATCAAGCGGACTAAGTAGATTACCATAATTTCCGTAATCAGCATTTGGTCCAAATGTCAGATCAACTACTGCTTCTGACTTTGCATTGGTATAAACAGCCTTGGCCTGAACCAGACCTAGTGAAAACTGGCCTGATTTACGATCAAAGACACGAGCTGTTCCAGCGGCTCCCATATTGGAACGTGAAAGAGGCTTGTTAAAATTGGCCATGTAATAGGAATCAAGATAACCCGAAAAGGCAAATGTGCCTTTTGACTCTTCATCTTCTTTTACTTCAGCAACTGTAGTGAGTGTATCACTCTTAGTTTTCTTCTCGCCTGACTCTGCAAAACCCAATAAAGGAAACATTAAAGATAATACTGTACAATAGACTTTTTTCATAATTATATTCTGTTTATGTTAGTTTTACTTATCAGAAGCAATAATGAATCAAATATTGTACTTATTTTATATTTATCAAATAAAGTACATCATTTTTATACAAAAAAATGTATTTTTCATTCTTTTGTACTATTTTTTAATGATATTTGAACACAATATTAAGAAATAATCATTTTATTCCAAAGTATTTATATTCTGTATAAATTTAGTTCTGCAAAATATTATATTTAAAATTTTTTAATAACATATGGCTAAGAATATTATTTTATTACCATTTTAGAAAACACTTGGGCACAAAAAAACCCCGCTCAGAGCGGGGTCGCAAAATCTTATATGGTGCAAGAAGTTATTCTCCGTGCATCCAGGCCTTTTTAGCCAATAATGTTTCTTCCTCTTCTTCATTATCAGGATCAGGAACGCAACAGTCAACAGGACAAACCGCAGCACACTGAGGTTCTTCATGAAATCCCATGCATTCAGTGCATTTGTCTGTAACTATATAGTAGAATTCATCTGAAACCGGTGATTGCTTTTCTTTTCCGCTCACTATAGTTCCATCGCCAAAATCTACATCATCTAAACTTGTACCATCTCCCCAGGTCCACTCTACTCCACCTTCATAAATAGCCGTATTGGGGCACTCTGGCTCGCACGCCCCGCAGTTTATGCATTCATCGGTTATCATTATAGCCATAGTCGCCGGATTGTTTATATTTGTTCTTATTTTCCTCTTTATATAGTAACAAATGTAACTATTTAAAGTTTCCCAACAATCAGAAAATTAAAAACCTTCGCATTAATTAAACTATTTACAGTTCGCTTAGAATGATATCAAGAAATCAACGCATAAATGCATTTATTCAATTAGGAAATTTTCTTACCGACCCAAAGCATGTACTTGAAATTGAAGATTGGATAACCAGTGCAAACAGAAGGAATAACTGGTTTACACCTGAAAATTCTGCATTATCTCTGGCGGCAATCGGAACAGAATTTTTAAATCCACAAAAACTGACTGCCTGGGCTGACAGGTATCATGAACCTGATCAAATCAAAAAAGTTGGTGTAATAATGGCAGGAAATATACCTGCCGTTGGATTTCATGATGCACTGAGCGTTTTGATAAGCGGACATATTTTACTGGCCAAACCAAGCTCCGACGATTTAGTGCTGATTCAGATGCTGCTTGAAAAGTTAGCCGAACTGGAACCCGCATTTACGGAGAACATACAATTTGTAGACCGCCTTAATGACGCTGATGCTTACATTGCCACCGGAAGTAACAATACCGCCCGTTATTTTCATTATTATTTTTCCAAAAAACCAAACATTATTCGCAAAAACCGGACTTCTATCGGTATACTCACAGGTGCTGAAAGTGCAGACGAATTGGCGGCGCTGGGAGAGGATATTTTTCAGTACTTCGGATTGGGATGCCGGAACGTATCCAAATTATTCGTTCCGGCAGGATATGATTTTACCAAGTTTTACGAATCCATTACAAGATTCACCAACACTTGTCTTCATCACCACAAATACTTTAATAATTACGAATACAACAAATCAATTTTGTTGATTAACCGTACTTTTCACTATGATAACGGTTTCCTAATGTTAACCGAAAGCCCTGCATTTGTGTCACCGATCAGTGTGGTTCATTTTGAATATTATGATTCAATCGGGGATTTAAAACTAACTGTTCAGGGATCAGCTGAAAATATTCAGTGCATCGTTGGCAGCCAGGATCTGGATATTCCCGAAGTCATTCCTTTTGGGCAGGCGCAAAAACCAGGCCTATCCGATTACGCCGACTCGATAGAAACAATGGAGTTCCTGGCCCGGTTGTAGGAAGGAGGTTACACTGAGGCGCGCAGAGAAAAAGGAAAAGAGAGTCACAGAGATATATTAATTGAATTTCAGAAAAACACGCTTTTTAGAAAATCTATTTTTACTAAAAAAATCTCTGTGGCTTTCTTCTTCCTTCTCTGCATACCGCTGTTTAATCTTACGTGTAGCCCACCAGTTACTACTTCACTCCAAATGCCCACACCAGGAATTCAGGCAGTGCCAGTGACCATGTGGGAATATTATGCTCGCCATAGGGCATTTCCAGATAGCTGATATCTTTATTCCAGGCGTATCCCTTACGTTCCAGTTCAGCAATACATTCGAGTGTATCCTGAATAGAATCAATAATGCCATCTCCATCACGGTCATCGGTTTCATCTTTACCGCCGCATTGAAACCAGAATTTCAAATCCGGTTTATGGGCGGTGTCGCGTATTTGTGCGTGCATGATCCGGTCTGCATCATTATAACCATCTTCAATTGCCTTTTTCCTCCACCATAATGCACCCGAAAAAACAGCCGTTTTGGAAAAGATATGGGATTGGTTCCAGGCAATATCCAATGCCATCAAGCCACCTAAGGAGAAACCAGCATAAACTATATTATTTTCTTCAAAAGAATAGCTTTTCCTTAAATGCGGAAGTAATTCATGTAATATAAAATCCCGTGTATTCCCGGCTTTGTTGCCGCGATTCGCGTAGTCCGGCTGATCGCTGGTACCATATTCATAAATACGGTCCGCCCCGGCATGAACGCCCGCTACCAGAACCGGGTGTATCCTATTATTTATTTGTAATTCTTTTAAAATATTTTCTATCCCTAACGCCGGAAAATCCTGTCCGTCATTTACAATTAATAAAGTATAAGTAGTAAAAGGTGAATAATTCTGAGGCAGAATAATTGAAATAGTAACTTCACGCTTTATATGTGCAGAAAATATGCTTTGTTGTGATTCAAATAATTGTTGATGAGAGATATCCAAGCCCGTTCTGTAAATTGATGAAATATAAATAATCCGGAAAGGTAACAGAATCGAAACTTTTATAAAAACGCGAAACCAAAAGGGTGATGTGAGGATAGGCAAACCTGTTATTGGAAAACACACTACATGAAAGAGGATTATTTAACCATTTTTATGCCAAAATGAATATAGTATTATACATATATGAAAAATAAAAGCATCGTTTTCCAGCCTGTTTAATGTCAGAATGCAAAGCATATTATTAATTTGCAACTAACATATTCTTTCGTATATTTCAATAATTAACCTAAAAACACACTCCATTTGGAAGAGAAGCACATTAAATACTATTCGCACCATCTTGGCCGTGACATTGATATGCTTGTATACGGCAATTGGGGCTATCCTATTTTGCTTTTTCCAACTACCTTGGGTAAGTATTATCAGGCGAAGGACATGGGACTAATTGAATCCGTACGCGGGTTGGTTGAGTCCGGAAAATACAAAATTTATTGTATCGATTCCATTGATGCTGATTCTTGGTATGCCAAACATCTCAATCCGGAATACAGGGCACTAAATCATATGGTTTATGACCGGTTTTTAACAAATGAGCTGGTTCCATTTATTCGTAATGAATGCCAGGTTGATAAAATTGGTGTTGCAGGATGCAGTTTTGGCGGTTTTCACGCTGCAAATTTTGCTTTTCGCCACCCTGGCCTGGTTGCATATATGGTCAGTATGAGTGGAGCATTTGACATAAGAAGTTTTATGGACGGCTTTTACGATGACAATGTATATTTCAATAACCCTGTTGATTATATGCCCAATGAACAAGGCTGGAGATACGGCCATATGAAGATCGTTCTGGGGACATCCGACTGGGATATTTGTCTGGATAGCAATATCAGGATGTCAGATATCCTGAATTCAAAAGGAATTGACCATTGGCTTGATATTCGTGGCTGGGAAAAGCACGACTGGCCGTTATGGAATAAAATGTTCCCCCATTATTTATCCCGGATTTTATAATTATTAATATTTAAATCGCTTTTCATTCAACATAAAAATAAACCTTATTATGAAAAAAATCGGAATTCTCTTCGGAATGGAAAATACATTTCCGCAAGCTTTTATAGATCGTGTAAACAGCAAAGGAGAACCAGATATTATTGCCGAAGCAGTAACGATTGACAAGGTTGTACAGGCTGACCCTACCGAATATGCAGTGATTATAGACAGGATTTCACAGGATGTTCCGTTTTACAGGGCATATCTCAAAAATGCTGCATTAAGCGGGACAGCTGTAATTAACAATCCGTTCTGGTGGAGTGCTGATGAAAAGTTTTTTAACAATGCACTTGCTGAAAAAGTAGGCGTTCCGGTTCCGAAAACTGTTTTACTACCGTCAAAAGAACGGCCTTTGGATACGAGCGAAACATCTTTCCGTAACCTTAAATTCCCTTTGGCCTGGGAAGAAATGTTTCAGTATGTAGGTTTTCCTGCGTATATGAAACCGCATGACGGAGGTGGCTGGAAAAGTGTATATAAAGTAGAAGATGCTCAGGACATGTGGAACAAACATGGTGAAACCGGTCATCTGATTATGATGCTACAAGGAAGAAATCGTATTCGACGATTATGTACGCTGTTATTGTATTGGCCAGAAAGATGTGTTGATCATGCCTTATGAACCACGTAATCCACACCATTTGCGATATGCGGCTGAACTGAACGCAACCGGCGAAGAGCGTGAAAAACTATTGGCAACAATAAAAGAATATGTACTTAAACTGAACATAGCACTTGGTTATGATTTCAATACCGTAGAATTTGCAGTACGTGACGGAATACCGATCGCGATAGATTTCTGCAACCCGGCTCCGGATGCTGATATCTATTCGGTAGGTCATGATAATTTTGAGTGGGTAGTGGAAGCAGCAGCAAACATGGCCATTGAGCGTGCAAAAAAACAGGTTCCCGGTAAAACCAATTTAACCTGGGGTACTTTTGTAAGTGAATCAGCTGCTCTTTCCGTAGTTTCACCAAGTTCTTCACAAGAAGTGAATGCCGAAGCAGTGGTGCCTGAAACCGAATCAACTTCTGTGGATGAAGTAACTCCCGAAGCTATAACCGCCGATGAGGTAATGTTGAAAGTAGCTGTCAAAAAAGCGGCTGCAACTAAAAAGCCTGCTGCCGTTAAAGAACCGAAAGCCGCAGCAGCAACGAAGCCCGCTAAGAAAAAAGCATAGAACCACAATCAAACTAAAGAGCACATCACATGCCTACGTTCACGCTTGGAATTGAAGAGGAATTTCAAACCATAGATCCGGTAACACGCAATCTCAGATCACACATGTCTAAGCTTGTGGAAGACGGAAAAATCACATTAAAAGAGCGCGTCAAAGCAGAAATGCACCAGGCAGTAGTTGAAGTCGGGACAAATATCTGCCATAATATACAGGAAGCCCGGGAAGAAGTTACTTACCTGCGAAAAATGATCCTTGATCTTGCCGCAAAACAGGACTTACACGTTGCCGCCGCCGGAACCCATCCGTTTGCCGACTGGGTTGAACAGCTGATCACTCCGGATCCACGTTATGACGAGATTATTGACGAAATGCGGGATGTTGCACGTGGTAATCTTATTTTTGGATTACACGTGCACGTAGGAATAGAAAACCGGAATGAAGGCATAGCCATTATGAACGCAGTACGTTATTTCCTTCCTCATATTTATGCACTTTCTACAAATTCGCCATTCTGGTGCGGCCGGAATACTGGTTTTAAATCGTACAGATCGAAAGTTTTTGACAAGTTCCCAAGAACTGGTATTCCTGATTTTTTCTCAAGTGCCGCCGAATACGATGAGTATATAGATTTGCTTGTGAAGACCAAATGTATAGACAACGGCAAAAAGATCTGGTGGGACATTAGACTTCATCCGTTCTTTAATACAATTGAATTCAGGATGTGCGACGTACCCATGCGGACAGATGAAACAATTTGTCTGGCGGCTATTATGCAGGCGCTTGTTGCTAAAATTCATAAGTTACACCGCATGAACCTGAGTTTCCGCCCTTACCACCGGATGCTTATCAATGAAAATAAATGGCGTGCAGCACGTTACGGGATTCATGGAAAACTCATTGATTTCGGAAAGCAGGAAGAAGTAGAATACAAGATTCTGGCGGGTGAGCTCCTGGAATTTATCGATGATGTGGTAGACGAGCTGGGTAGCCGGCATGAAATTGAATATATCCATCAGATCATGGAAAAGGGAACTGGCGCAGATCGTCAGCTGGCGGTATTCGAAGCAACCGGCGATCTGAATGCAGTAGTAGATTATATTGTTTCCGAAACTAAAGTTGGAATAGAGTAACGGATAAAGGGAAGAAAGAAGGTTTCACGCCGAGAAAGAAACCTTTGCGTGAAACCAACAAGCTAAAAGCTAATAAAATGAACAATGACAATAAAAAATTCAGGATTGCGATTCTGGATATGTACGACGGCGTTGCGAATGAGGGGATGCGTTGTATTAAAAAAATTATAACAAACTTTGGTGAAAATGAGTCTATAAACATTGAATATCAGATATTTGATGTACGGCAGAAATTAGAAACCCCAGGCCTGGACTTTGACGCGTATATTTCTACAGGTGGCCCGGGCAATCCGGCACCGGTTGGTGAAGTTTGGGAAAGAAAGTTTTTTTATTTCCTGGATAGTTTGATTCAATTTAATGCCAACCGGAATAACCGTACAAAAAAACATCTGTTTTTAATCTGCCACTCCTTTCAAATGGCATGTATTCACTGGCAGCTGGCAGGAGTAAGTAAAAGAAGAAAAACATCTTTTGGAACGTTTCCCGTACACAAAACACCATTGGGACGGAAAGATCCTTTACTCAATTTACTGAACGACCCTTTCTGGATTGTAGATTCAAGGGATTTTCAGGTTACTCAGCCCAATCAATACGTATTGGATCAAATGGGTGCAAAGGTGCTTTGTCTGGAAAAAATCCGCCCGCATGTACAGCTCGAACGCGCAGTTATGGCAATGCGTTTCTCAAATGAAATTGTAGGAACCCAGTTTCATCCTGAGGCAGATGCCGAGGGAATGCTGCGTTACTTTCTTCGTGAGGATAAAAAAGCGTCTATTATTGCCAATCACGGCGAACAGAAATATGATGACATGATCACAAATCTGAACGATGCTGATAAAATACTGATGACAGAATCAGTGATCATACCTACATTTTTGAGAAATGCTTTCTATAAATCACAGTCTAATGAGCAATCTGAAAGCCCTTTAGCAAAAATTATATAATTGAACACTTCACAGCTTTAAACTGAATCTTTGACAATATGCATAAGGAAGCCCGCAAAGAATTCAACCAGTCATTTACAGAGGAAAAATACAATGCTTTTGTTTCTAATATTGCAGCAGATCATCCTGGACAACTGGATTTTCGGGTAGCTGAAACACCTGTATTTGTACCAGTCGAATTAAAGAAAAGCCTGATAGAGGCTTGTGACGGAATTATTGAAACATTGCTGTCCCCGGATTTTTCTTTAAAAACCAATCGTGCTGTTCCGGCCGGCCATAACGTTCCCAATGAAAATGGGCATTCTTCATTCCTGGCAATCGATTTTGCCATTTGTAAAAAGGAATCCGGCGAATTATTCCCTCAGCTGATTGAACTGCAGGGATTTCCATCATTATATGCTTATCAGGCTTATTTGTCTGAAACTTTTCCCAAGCACTTTAGCATATCGGACAAGTTTCAGTACGCTTTCGGAGCAGAATCAGAGGAAGCTTATATTCAAAAATTAAAAGACCTCATTGTTGCTGGTGAAAATCCCGAGGAAGTAATTCTGTTGGAAATTTATCCTGAAAAACAAAAAACGAGAATTGACTTCGCCATAACGGAAGAGTTGATTGGTGTTAAAGCAATTTGTTATACCAAATTAATCAGGGAAGGAAGGAAGTTATTTTATGAAAAAGAAGGGCGAAAGGTTCAGGTAAAGCGAATATACAACCGTCTCATATTCGATGACCTGCAAAATTACCCTGATCTGGAAACGAGCTACCATTTTACCGACGACGTGGACGTAACCTGGGTTGGGCATCCTAATTGGTTTTTCAGGATCAGTAAGTTTGCGTTGCCTTTTTTGAATAGCGAATTTGTTCCTGAGACTAAATTTGTCAGTGATTACAATGGAATTTTCCCCTCTGATCTGGAAAATTATGTATTGAAACCACTTTTCTCATTTGCCGGAAGCGGTGTAAAAATTCATGTGGACAATACTATGCTGGAATCAATTAAGGATCCGGAAAATTATATTCTTCAAAGAAAAGTAGTTTACGAACCTGTGATCCAGGCACCGGATGGATTGGTAAAATGTGAAATAAGAATGATGTACGGCTGGCCCGATCATGCGGAAAAACCGGAATTAATGATTAGTCTGAGCCGGTTGAGCCGTGGGGAAATGATCGGAGTTGATTTCAATAAAAATTTTACCTGGGTTGGTGGAAGCGCTTGCTACTTTGAAAAATGAGAGTTGAAGAAAGGTTTCAGGGAATCGTCCGTTGCCCAAAGGCCGCAAAGATCAAAACCCAGATACCGCAAGGATAAACTTTGTTCTCTGCGTAAGGCTCCCTTCATCTGTTAGACAATATTAAAAGAATCATACTTTTTAAAAGTATTAAAAATATAAGATGCATATTACTCACCGACAACATTTTTTTAACCATGTTGCGCAGACTTCTGATTATCCGTTAGCATTAGAAATTGACCGTGCCGAAGGTGTTTATATGTATGGAACCGATGGCAAACACTATCTTGATTTAATTTCGGGAATAGGTGTAAGTAACGTTGGACACAGGCACCCGGCAGTTTTGAAGGCCATTCATACACAACTTGACAAACATTTACACTTGCTCGTTTATGGTGAATTTGTACAAGGTACACAAGTCCAGCTTGCCAAAGCATTGTCGGATACTTTAAATTTTGATTCCGATAACCCCTCACCTTTTGGATTAATTGATAACGTTTATTTTACAAACTCAGGAACTGAGGCCGTTGAAGGTGCTATGAAATTAGCCAAGCGATTCACCGGCAGATCCGAGTTTGTATCTTGTTTCAATGCCTATCATGGAGCAACTCAAGGCGCTTTAAGCCTTTCAGGAGCAGAGTTTTTCAAACGCAGTTTTCGTCCGTTACTTCCTGAAATAAAAAATATAACACACGGATTATTAAGTGATCTTGAAAAAATAACTGTTAAAACAGCAGCTGTCGTTATAGAAATCATTGGTGGAGAATCGGGCGTACGTATTCCTACCCAGGAATATGTTACTGCATTGCGTAGAAAATGTACTGAAGTTGGCGCTTTGCTTATTTTGGATGAAGTTCAGACCGGATATGGAAGAACCGGAAGTTTCTGGGCCTTCGAACAATATAATATTTACCCTGATATCCTTTTAAGTGCTAAAAGGTATGGGAGGCGGTATGCCAATTGGTGCTTTTATGGCTTCCCAGGCAGTGATGGGTGTACTGAAGACCAATCCCATTTTAGGTCACATTACTACATTTGGGGGACATCCGGTGAGTTGTACATCGGCTCTTGCCGCTTTACAGGTAACAATAAACGAAAATTTACCAGCAAGTGCCATAGTGAAAGGAGAACTTTTTAAGTCATTACTGGTACATCCTAAAATAAAAGAAGTAAGAGGAAAAGGGCTTATGCTGGCAGCAGAAATGGAGTCTTTCGAAAAACTGAAACAGACTATTGATCAATGTATTGTGAAAGGCGTTGTTACTGATTGGTTTCTGTTCTGTGATAACTCTATGAGAATTGCCCCTCCCCTTGTTATCACGGAAGAACAGATCCGGGAAGCGTGTGGTGTGATTTTAGAAGTATTAGATTCTGAATAAAAGGTACACACAGAGTAGAAGGAGCTTTCGCGGAGAACGCAAAGAATTAATCCTCCCTGCTTTCTGCGAAAAACTTCTGTTAGTCTGCATGAACCCCTATAAACAAACCCATTATGAAATATACAATCGAAAATGAAAAGCTACTGATATCGGTAAACCTAACAGGAGCGGAATTATGCCAGATACAATCCGTACAAACGGGTAAGGAATTCATGTGGGATGCCAATCCTGACGTATGGGCGAGTTATTCGCCCGTTTTATTTCCTGTAATCGGAGCCATTAAAAATGGTTTTGTAAAATATAATGAAAGGGAATATGCTGTCCCGCGCCATGGAATTGTACGTAATAATCCGAATGTAAAGCTTGTTCGCAAAACCGAAAACAGCCTTACTTTTGGCTTACAATATGATGATGTAACGCTGAAAATATACCCGTTTAAATTTGAATTCCAGATCACTTACACACTCTACGACAATAGAATTATAGTTAGCCATGAGGTTACCAACCATGGTGATGAACCAATGTTATTTTCTCTTGGAGGGCATCCGGCTTTTAAATGTCCTTTGAGTGATGATGAGGTTTATGAGGATTATTACCTGGAATTTGAACAGGTTGAAACTGAATCTACCTGGCTTCTTGAAAAAGATGGCCTGGTAGGAAATCATACCAAACCAATCCTGCATAATACAAATGTCCTGCATTTGAACGGCCACCTTTTTGACCACGATGCACTGATATTCAAGACATTAAAATCTACTCAGGTCAGTTTGCGCAGTACTAAATCCGGACAAGTAATCACTTTACATTATGCCGATTTTCCCTATCTTGGAATATGGGCAAAACCGAATGCAAATTTTGTTTGTATTGAACCCTGGCTTGGTATAGCAGACAATGCGGACTCAGATCAAAATCTTGAAAATAAGGAAGGTATATTGAATCTGGAATCAAAAGCTGTGTTTAAAGCATTGTATTCCATTGAGATCAGCGAGTAGTAATTTTAAAATAATCTTCACCAACTATAACATATAAGTTAAAAAAATTGGAGTCCTTTGCGCGTTTATCTGACACCAATTTTAATTTTCCTGTATAATGAAAAAATGGATCTCCGGACTCCTTTTCGTTTTCTTGTTTCTTACCTCCCAACAAATCTTTGCACAACGTTTTCTGATGGATCTGGTTGATACGACCAATCACATGGGAAAAGGAATGTTATCTATTTACGAAAGATATAACCGGTTGAATGTCAGCGGATACATGCAGCCACAATTCCAGTATACTAAAAATGGAGGAATAGAATCTTTTAGCGGTGGTAATTTTGCCCCAATGTCTAACAACCGGTTTATGATTCGCCGTGGTCGCTTGCGGATTGATTATGCTCATTTAAATGAAACAAACGAGGTTACTACTGATTTTGTATTTCAGTTTGACGGAACTGAGCGCGGGGTAGCTATCCGCGATTTTTGGGGAAGGTTTTATGAAAATAAATACAAACTTTTTTCAGTTACAACGGGGATGTTTGCCCGCCCTTTTGGCTACGAAATAAACCTCGCCTCTGCAAACCGGGAATCACCCGAAAGAGGAAGAATGTCTCAGATTCTGATGAAAACAGAAAGGGATATTGGAATTATGGTGACTATAAATGACCGTAAAAAAGGGAGTAAATGGGGCAAGGTAAAACTGGATGTGGGTGTATTTAATGGTCAGGGTGTGTCTGGCCCGGTTGATTACGACAGTCATAAAGATGTTATTGCCAGGTTAAGCCTGAAACCAACCAAATTTCATGTCTTCCACGGAGTAATTTTATCTGCGGGTTTGTCTGGTTATGCCGGTGGTATCACAAGCCAGTCGAATATTTTATATAGTACTAAACAGATTTCTGACGGTTACCAAACTGTACGTGATTCGGCGGCTTCTAATTATAGAAAAATTTCTCCACGCAATTATTCCGGTGCCGACTTCCAGTTATTATTTCCTAACAAACATGGACATACAGAAATCCGGGCGGAATTTATAAAAGGTAAGCAAACGGCTACACTGGCCAGCAGCGAATCTCCGGGTATCTACCCGGTTACAAATGGAATAAAAGATCCTCTTTATTTGAGAAATTTTGACGGAGCATATTTTTATTTTCTTCAAAACCTCTGGAGTACCCAGCACGAATTTGTAGTAAAATACGATTGGTATGATCCAAATAGTAAGGTTTCCGGAAAAGAAATTACGGATAACATGGGATTTGGAAAAGCCGATTTACAATACAACACGCTTGGTTTCGGGTATGTTTATTATGCTAATTCGTCCTTAAAATTCATGCTTTATTACGATTTTGTAAAAAATGAAAAATCTGGTTTGTCCGGATTTTCAGATGATATTCCTGATGATGTTGTTACTTGCCGGGTACAGTACAACTTTTAAAAAACTGCGTTAAAATATTTTATACTTTTCTGGCATCGTTTTTGTGCTTTGGCCTTCAAACTAAAACTGTCACCGCCATGAAAAATAACTATTTACCAGCTGATCATCGTCCAATACTTTTCACAGACCAGCAAGGGATTCAGCACGAAGGGATCTATAATATTGACCTCAAAGCCTTTATTGAACTCATTGGCAATGATGAATCCGGCGATGCTGGAAATAGTTTTATGGAAAATGAGATAATAGAATGGGAATATCTGGAAAGCAATAAAAATCCTGATTCCGATTTAATGGTCATTTTTTAGAACCTGTATCCGGATTGCACAAATTCGTCATTAATTATAAATAAGCTGGTAATACATGGAAAATAGGCAAATAATACACTCTGGTGTTCAAAAAATCTTTCAGAACCTGTTTTTTATCCCTATTATTGAGTTAAATGGAATCTAAGAATTAATGAAAATTTTCCAGCAGGTATTTCAGTTGAAAGAAAGGAAAAGAGGATTTCATCTTATTACAGGCGAAGTTACTTATGCCTTGCCACAGATTAATGAGATCAATACGGGCATGTGCCAGGTTTTTATTCAGCATACTTCTGCTTCCCTGACCATTAACGAAAATGCAGATCCGACCGTCAGGATGGATTTTGAAATGTATTTTAATAAAGCTGTTCCTGAAAATGATCCGGATTATCAGCATGACGACGAAGGATCAGATGATATGCCAGCACACATTAAAGCATCCATGATGGGAAGCTCGGTAATGATCCCGATTCGAAACGGAAGATTAGCTATGGGTACCTGGCAGGGAATATATTTGTGCGAACACAGGAATTACGGAGGTGCAAGAAGTTTTGTGGTTACAGCCTGGGGAGAATAATTTTGAAAGACAATTCCGGCCAAACCGTAAAAATTAAATTGGATTTACTACTATAACTATATCTCTGCCGATGAGCAAAATAACTGCAAGTATCCGTTTTATGTTGAGCGATAATGAACAACTAAGTGAAGGAATTGATGACAATCTCCAAATCAGCCAATATACTTTTGCAGAATGGACGGAGTTCCCTTCACGGAAATTTTTAACGGTTGGAGAATATTTTCTTTTCAATGAAGAACAATATGTGATTGATACGATATATACCAATTTGGATTTAGTGCCGAACCCGGACGTTCCTGACCCTAAATCAGGAAATGACCCCGTTCTTACGGTCAACTATTATGTAAGTAAAGTTTAGACAAAAACATCCGCTGCATGGTAAGCAGCGGGTATTTTCATGTCCTGATTGTGATTTACATATATTTCATAGCCGGATAATCAAGTAACCTACGCCACAGCGCGATCTGACCAATTACGTTTGCCTCCCGGTAACTGCAGAAACTAACAAGATCATAAAAGGTCATTTTTTGATCAGATCCCATATCAATTTCATGGTTAAGCTGGTTTTCCGTAGCCTCGGCCAATGCACTTCTAAGGACAGGTGTGATTTTTTCAAAATCTTTTTTATATGATGCTAATGAAGGGTAAGTAGCATCATCCTGAATTCCTTTGTTATCCTTAAAGAGCTCATTTGCCTCCTGCTTCATCTCTATCCCGAGTTCATTCGCCAGGTCATAACGCTGCTGAACCAGGCTACCCGTAAGCCATGCAATATGATTCGCTTTGGTATTCAATCTGTTATGTGTATCATTATCTGAAATACCGTCCAGCACATTATTAAAAAATGTAGTTTGCATATCGTATAACACAAGTAATGAATACAATTTGCTGTTTGTGATTATTTCCATCTGATGATAGGTTTAGTATTTTAAGAATTTTTAACTACTCCCATTACCAATTTCGATTAAATTAGGTAACAGATTTTTATCCTTTAATTTTTAAATCAAAAAGGAACGCATTAATCCAATAAAGCTATAAGGATAATCCAAACTCAATGGATTACAGGGAGAAGAGAGTTTACAAGATTTGCAAATAAAAACATTTGCAACAAACAGTGTAACTGTTTATGATCCTGATGTCATAACGGATAAAATATTACCCGCAGGATCTTTAAACCAGGCAACAGCATGACCGTCACTACGGGAAATTTGATCCTCACCGGTTTTTAAATCTGGCATATTGTAACTTTCAAAAATTACACCTCTTTTTTTAAGTTCATCCACTGCTGTTTCAATCTGTGGGACTGAAAAATTGAGAACAGTAAATGTTGCAGGAGAATGATCTGGTTTTGGATAAACTACGATGTCATTTCCACCCTTAAGGTGCAATTGGAGTAATCCCATTTCCTTTTCTTCCGAAATATCAACCTGAAGTACTTCTCCATAAAATTGTTTTGCTTTTTCCAGGTCATTTACTGAAAAACTGCTAAATGCTTTTGTGTCTTTGAACATAATATATTGGTTTAGTTTATTTATTAGCCCGTACAGGCTTTCTACATATTTATCTCAAAGACAATTAAATTTTTCAATTCCGGACAAAAATTTTATTTTTTTGAAATATTTATAAATTCTATCTTTCTGCCTAAAATTTGTTCATTCCAAATCTTCGTTTTTCCTGTTCACTGTCAGGATTTTACTGGTTTTAAACCTTCCTTTAACTTTTCAAATGAAACCTTATATTTGGCCGGGATCTTATTTAAATTAACCTGAAAAACTTCCCCCCCAACTTCCAGATAATCGCATGTAACATCACGGCTCAACGTATCTTTGTCTTCTTCTGAACGGATAGACTTCAGCAATTGCTGAAATTCGCCATCCGTCCAATCCACTTCCGTAGTAGCTTCTCTTGTAACAGGCAGTAAACCACCCAGTCGCTGCAATTTTATTTTCATTGTAATTGATTTTACACTTTCGCTTCGTTCCAACCATCGGTCACAGCTTTGGCTTCCAGGCTGCCATTACCAAAAAGTGATTCCGCTTTTTGGATTGTCAGTGTCTTTAAATCGGTAAAACTAGCTTCGGGACTTAGCTGAGCTGTATCGGTCAGGGCGGCATACCAGATCCTGCCTGCCTTTTCCCACGAAAAACCACCCATATTAAAGGCCGCTACGTAAAAAGCAAAATTTGTAATTCCCGAATTAATATGGACACCACCGTAATCTCCTCTTTGCGTATCAGGCAATTGCATGAAATTATCAAAAGTAGCAGGCTGTGGATCAGTACCAAGATCGGGATGATTAACATAAGCAGTACCAGGTGCTTTCATGCTTCGAAGTGCATATTTAGCACCTTTCAGTACTTTCTCTCCGATCAGCCATTTTGATTTTTTAACGTCCTGATTTAAAAGGCGTTGCTTGATCATAATACCAAACACGTCCGACATCGATTCGTTGAGTGCACCACTTTGATTATGATAAACCAGATTTGCCTCATATTGTGTGACACCATGAGTCAGCTCATGTCCGATAATATCAGGATCGGCAGTAAAACTTCCAAAAATAGAACCATCGCCATCACCGTAAACCATGCGTCTTCCATCCCAGAATGCATTGCTGTATTTGTTATCGTAATGAATATAGTGTTTCAGGACAAGACCCAGATTATTGATGGAATTACGTCCAAAGATCTCGTAGTACATATCCCAGGTTGCAGTCCCTGCGGCAACTAAATGTTTAGTGTCAGCATCTTGTCTTCCTTTTGCTTTGCCATTGTCCCAAACCAGTTCCGCCTTGGACATATCAGTATCATGGTTCATGTCGAATACCTGCATTTTCAAAGCGGGTGTTTTTAATGCTCTGCCAACCGGGCTCAATACTGCCCGCTGTGTTTCGTTGAGTTTTGCAAAAAGGCACGGTCATTACGAAAGCGCGAACTCCGCAGTTCATCATTTACAATAACCGGCAATTTTCTTGCGCTTGCCTGATCAAGCAGTTTATCACTTATGTATGGCGGAACCACACATTGGATAGGATTATGTGAAGAATGCTGACACATATTATTTTCCATTTGAAATATTTACTGTTTACATTCTGAATTTACTAAACCATTTCAGGTTTTCCAAAAGATCAAAACTGCCATTTATTAACCGGCAACTTCGAATACAGTGTAGCTGTTTCCAATCAATTTAAAATGCCTGGAATTCTTTGCCTGGAGATTAAAGTGTTTTCCAGATTAGATTTTCAGTATATTTTGGCTACCAGAAAAATGAAGCTAATTTGCTGTTGAACAGTAATTTATATTGCCATTCCTCATAAATTAAAAAAGAGACCATCCAAAATTGTCAGCATATCTATGCCAACAATTTCAGTAGGTATCTTTGATCAGGTTGATCAAGTGTAATATTTCTTTTGGAAGATTTTCTTGGTATTAAATAATTAGTAAAAACTAAATTCTATCCCAGAATGCAGGCGGCTCAATACCCAATGAGCGCAAATAAACATATCCTTGTCCACGATGATGAATCTCATTGTCAATCAGATACAATAAAATTGAATATACAGAATCTTCGTACTGGCCAAAAGCCACATCTGTTTCTTCAAAACGATTTTGAGGAATTTGCGGCCAAATTGTGTCGATTTGGTCAGTAACCCAATCCCAGAGATTAAGTATTTCCCGTTTAGTTTCCGGCGCCTTTGTATGAGAATTTAAAATTGGTTTTTCAATGCTTGTCCAGTTACCCGTTTGAATACCACGGATTCCCGGCGCCGCTAAACCAATCATTTCCATTACTTGTTCTGCGAAAGGCCGCATCCCTCCTAATGAATAATTATAGAACTCGTTTTCGGGAAATGCTTCTATTACTTTTCGGGTCAAGCGGCGATGTCCCTGCCAATGATTCAGAAATGCCTCCGTAGTAATGAAGGGGGATATAAATTCTTTCTGATTTGACTGAAGACTGGTATTATCCATGAACTGTTTTAATTAGATGTTAAAAAATAACACCACAAATAAAACAGGTGCAAGTGACAACCCTATGTCAGTAAGTATGAATAATATTGGTAAGCTCTAATTTGAAAATTAGCGGTTTGGTCTCCTGACCGGCATGTTGGCGGGACTTATTCTTCCTGTCGGTTTTGGCTGACGATCCCGGAAAGGTAATGCATCTGTCGTATTTGTATATACTTTGGGCACCTGTCCCGTATTGACCGGCAAACTTTGCTGCTGAACGCTTTCGATTTCCTGTACCGTTGTTGCTGGCTGCACTTCTCCATTAACCACAGGTGTAGCATTTTGAGAGCTGATAACAGTCGTTTGCCCATCCGTTGCTACTGGAACCTGTGTTTGTGCAGGAGTCGTATTTACTTGCTGCTGAGTAACAGTTCGTGTGGTTTGTCCGGTTCTAACCTGATTTACCTGGCCAGCTGGTGCAACCTGCGACTGCCCGGAAGCGGGTTGTTGTACTGGTTGCGTAATGATTTGGGCAAATGTCGTTCCGGAAATTAATAGCAAGCCTGCAATATTCGATCTTAAATGTTTCATTCCTAAATAGTTTTTAATTGTATGTGATCAATAAAGATTGTAAAGATAGTTATACCCTGTACACTTTTACCTATAAAAACCATTCCATTATGTTGTACAATGGAATGATATAAAGCTTCTATTATTAAAGTATGATACGAATCAGAACATAAAAGCCTTGCGGTCTAATTCTATTACAAGCTTATGTTTCAGGTATCTGCTGTGAAACTTTATTTCAAATAATGGACTTGCTACCTTTAAGTGGACATTGAGTTAAGTGAAACTTTTATAACTTAACACTTATGTCTGGAGAAAGAAGAGTATTTGACAAGGAGTTCAAACTGATGAGCGTTGAACTAAGCAATAGCCGCACAGACCTTGCTGCACTGGCAAAAGAATTGGATGTTCCACCTGCTATGCTATACCGCTGGCGTAGAGAGTTTTCTGCGAAACAAAACGGTAGTTTTCCTGGCAACGGAAAGGTGATTTTAAGTGAAACGGAACAGGAATTGGCCCGGCTAAGGAAAGAACTCCGCGACACACAACTTGAACGAGATATCTTAAAAAAGGCTGTAGGCATTTTCTCCAGGAGCGATGGCAAATATTCGGGTTCATAAAGGATCACCGGAAAATATTTCCCATTGAGAAAATGTGCATGGTTTTTAAGGTAAGCAGAAGCAGGTTTTATACTTGGCTGAGCAATAAACTATCGGATACAGCTATTGAAAATCAGACCCTTATCGATAAAATAATTGTTATTCATGGGGATAGTAAACAAACGTACGGAAGCCCCAGGGTCACTCAGGAATTGTACAAACTGGGGGTGAAAGTGTCCCGTCCAAGGGTCGCCAGACTGATGAAGAAAGCAAAAATAAGAAGTATTGTCAAGAGAAAATTCCGTGTCACAACAGATTCTGAACATACATATCCGGTTGTAGCAAATAAGCTTAACAGGCAATTTAAAGTAGAAAAAATAGCTACTGCGTGGGTGTCTGACATCACATACATTAAAACGACGCAAGGTTGGCTATATCTCACCATAGTACTGGATTTAGCTGACAGGAGAGTAATTGGATGGGCGCTTAGTTCAACAATGAAAGCTATTGATACTGTGATACCTGCGTGGAAAATGGCTCTGAAAAATAGAAGCGTAACCTGTGAATTAATTTTCCATTCGGATAGGGGAATTCAATACGCCTGCAACGAATTTAAAAGTTTGCTGGACAAAAGCCCACTGGTAATAAGAAGCATGAGCAGAAAAGGAAATTGTTGGGATAATGCGGTTGCTGAAAGTTTTTTTAAGACCTTAAAAGCAGAATGTGTTTACCAAAATACTTTTATTAATAAACACCAGGCAGCAATAATTGTATTTGAATATATTGAAACCTGGTATAATAGAAAGAGGCTTCATTCTGCCCTCGGGTACATGTCACCAAAAGAATTTGAAGAACTTTTAAATATGCAGAAAATTGCGGCTTAACATTTTGTCCTCTTTATTGTTGCAATTCCATAAAGAATGTGAAAAATTTGAGATCTTTTCCAGATAAAATGGTGATTTGAGTTCTACTCATTTTCTTATTGACCTAACTTCAATCAAACCCAGCATTCCGTATAATGTAATGCAGATCATCTGTTTTAATGTTTTTATCTTCAAATTGGTTAATATCCATCAGGCGTTTAGCTACAACTTTACACTTTGTAGTTTTACATTTATAAAGCATTTAGTTACAATGTAAATAATTTTTTGGTGATTTTAACATGATTTGTTAGCCAATAAAGTATTGCAATCGAAAAATATTATTCCACTAAATTAAAATAATCATAGAATAAAAATCGAGGAAAGGCTAAATTTTACTACATTTAAGAATCATGTATTTTCTACAACTTTTAGTAGCAAAAATTTAAATATTCTTATTATCCTTAACAAACTCAGTTTTATCTATGAAATTTTTACTCAAACTAGTTTTTGTCAGCGCTTTGTTTGGCTTAATGGCAGCAAAATCAGACGATAGCCTGCGAAATGACCGATCGGCCTTGGCCACTCAGGTAAGTTGTGGTAACAGAATCTGGACAGATGGTGAAGAACTTGGAGTATTTCAAGACAAAAAGGTATGGACATATATTCACGAAAACAGGATATATATTAAATGGGATGGAAGCCCGCTTAACGCATTTGACAACACTGGGATCCTATACCATCTTTCCAATAACAGATTCCCTGCGGCAGGAGATCAGGTGGTCGGAAACTGTGTGAACTCCGGAGATCCGAGCACTATTAATAACGGTTATTTGCAACCAAAGAACAGCAACGGAGCAATTCCATGTAATGGAAAACCAATCGCCAATAATACGCTGATAGGAACTTATATTGGCGGCGACAGAGTTAAAACTTTCCAATATGCCAGGATAATCAATGAAAGGCTGCGCATTAATTTTCACCGCGAAGGAACTGAATTAAATCCAAACCAATTAGGGATGGGACTCATTCAGCCTACTATAAATGGTGAAAATGGAAGTATTATGAATTTCCCTTTAAACTACCTGGAAGTTACCAGCTGTTTCTGGGGTGAGGAACCGAAACCTGCAACCCCGGTTGTTACTGCACCAGCCTGTGCATCCGGCCCCACATTGGCAAATGTTACAAACATTTCGAAAACCGGACTAAGGTTTACTTTTTCGGGTACGAGTATTCCCAATGTCAAATGGAGAATTAAACTGAATAATTCGGAAGTAAGATCAGGTACAAGCGGGCAACTATCCAATGCAACAACAGTCAATATCGTTTACGGTTCATTATCAGCAGGCAATTATTTGTTGGAAATTGAAGGTGGTGATTGTACATCGTCAGTAAGCTCCCAATCATTTACTATTACAGAACCCGCTGCTCCTGCTTGTGTAGGCGGACCATCAATCACTTCGGTAGCCAACATTGGATCTACTAGCCTGAAAGTAAATTTCAGTGGAACGAATATCGCTACAATTGCATGGAAAATAAAAAGCGGATCAACGGAATTGGCGACTGGTACAACAGCAACTTCTGCAAACAGTGCCACATTAACATTCAATAATATAGTCAACGGAACATATTCGTTGGAAATTCAGGGAAGCAGCTGTACTTCCGGAGTAAGTTCACAAAACTTTACTATCGCCGCCAATTGCGACAGAGGCCCGTCATTGCAGGGAATTAGTTCGGTAACAGATGTGGGACTTTCCTTTCTTTTTGATGGAAACGGAGTATACGGTATCAACTGGAAAGTTATGCAGGGAAGTAATATGATGCGTCAAAATAGTGTTGCCCCTCAAAGTAACCGCCCGGCTATAACTTACGCAGCCTTGCCAAAAGGCGAATATACCCTTCAAATTCAAGGTGGAACATGTATTTCAACTGTTAGCGCTATGAATTTCAGTGTGGACGGAGCATTGCCAATTTATATTGCGGCTTTCGATGCTGCACCTGTTAAAAATGGTATTGCCCTTTCCTGGAAAGTAGTTAGTGAAAAAGATGGTGAGGGATTTGAAATCCTGCGTTTGGATAATGATTTGAAAAATGTTGAGGTAATTGGAAAATTAGCACTTACCGAACAAAGAACAGGTGACTACCAGTTCCTGGATACCCAACCTTTTGCGGGCGCTAATTATTATCAGCTAAAACAAATTGATAAGGACGGTACATTCACGAAAAGCAAAATAGTAACGGCCAGATTTGACCAGATACTTGAAGCCGTTGCCGCACCTAATCCTGCTGATGACTATGTCAACGTTCAATTCACATCAAGAAATTCCGGTGCATCCCAAATCGCGGTTTACAATATTGCAGGAATACAGCTGACAAATTACCAGATTAAAATAAAGGAAGGTATAAATACCCATCGAATGAATGTTGGCAAACTTTCCTCAGGACATTATTTTATTAAAGTTTCCAATGCCGGCCAGGATACGAATTTGAGGTTTGTAAAGGTTAATTAACGGTTTAGATAAAATCAAAAAAGGTCCGTATCCGGTGCTTAACGCCTTGGGTACGTACTTTTTTCAAAAACAACCGGTTTCTTCAAGAAAACGGAATAAGCTCTAATGAAGTAAATCTTGAAAATTCAATAAAAAAACTGTCTCTTAGAAATTAGAAATTACCATATAAGGTGTTTTTCTATTTAAGGCAACTTCATGATTTTCAAGTCGTCAAAGGATAATTCCAAACATCGCGTTGCTGGTCCCTTTGGCTTTTTATGTTATCGTGCGCCTCTTTTAGAATAGTTTTTTGTGACAAAATGAGTTGTTGCAGATCAGCTGGCAGTTCTTCAGCTTTTAAAGCTTCGGCGTATGCTTCCTGTGCTGCATCTTCTCCCGCTTCTGAATTTTCCAGCACTGCTTTTCTGTTGTCGCTGGAAAATGTTGCCCTGATATTCATCCAAACTCTGTAAAGTTTTCCAGAAAATAGAGTTCCATCGGCAGGTTGCCCGCCGAGTTTTATTACTTCGTCAGTCAGTTGGGAAATGAATCCTCTGCTGTCATTGATATATTTCTGAAATAATCCTTTCAGGTCAGTTTCGATGTTATCAGTTTCTTCATAGGATTTTTCGTATCCTGCAATGCGGTCATTATTGATCAGGATCAAATCATTCAAGGTTTCTATTACTTCTGATTTCCGTTCCATAATATCGTTTTGTTTTAAATCCGATCATAAACACTTATGTCAGAAAGACTTATCTTATTATAATGAGCTATATTTCATTATATCTTACTGCTGCCTCATCACTTATTGCAGCAACACGTCCATTGGATGATTCCGATTCGCTTTCAAAACCTTTTTTAGTTTCGGTATCCGAGCTTTTTGGAAGAAACCGGTTGACAACCTGGGATAAAGATGTAATTACTTCAGGCATCAAACCCTGGACAGCAATTGCTACTTTCGCCGTTTGCGTAAGAATCACTTCTTTTTTGCCATTCTCAACGGCTGTTATTATTTGTTTGGCTGCCATTTCAGCTTTTTGCGAAAGTATAGGTGAGGAAGCTGCAATTTTAAACCATGCATATTCCGCTTCATGATCTCCTTTAACAATTACATTTCTTGGACTTCCGGTCTGCATTAAATTTGGAATCACAGTAGTTACCTGGACATTGTCCTTTTTTAATTCCACGCATAAACCCTCAGAGAGCCCAACCAATGCGAATTTACTGACGCTGTATGGCAGTAAATGTGGAACTGAAATTTTACCTCCAATAGAACAGATATTTACAATTTTCCCACCTCCACGAATGCCAAAATATGGTAAAACAGCTTTAATGGTATACAAAACAGCCCAGAAATTAATATCCATTACCCTTTCATATTCCTCAACTTCCATGACATTTTCAGGCCCAACTGAAATTGTACCGGCATTATTGATCAATACGTCGATTTTTCCAAAATGCCTGACAGCTGTATCTACCATAATCCTGACATCGACCTGGTTTGTTAAATCGGTTTCCATTGCTAATACCTCCGCTCCTATTCCTTCAAGTTGCTCTTTTGCATTTTGAAGTTGCTCGCTTGTTCGTGAACAGATCACCAGTTTAGCACCTTTTACAGCCAGTTCTCTCGCCAATGCAAGGCCTAGCCCGCGCGAACCTCCTGTAATTAATACTACTTTATTGTGCCAGTCATATCTGGTCATTTCTTTATACACACTTTTTGCAAAGGCGTACACGCCCAATCCCACTGCTGTGACTAAAGCATTTTTGACAGAAATGAGTGATGCTTTATTTTTTGAATCTTTCATATTATTAAAAGTTACTGAATTCTTAAATCAAGCATATTTGATCTACAAAGCCAGTTCCATAAACTAGTTGCCAGCGTTATACTATTTCTTAGGCTGCGTTGTTTTTGTATGGGTTGTATCCACATCGTGCAGCTTACTGGTCGAGTCTGAATTAAGATTGGACTGGTTGGATGGATAACCGGCAACCTTATCCTGATTATCTTCATTAACACCCATCGCACTACGGCTTTCCGCTTTGGAACTGTCATTCGCGGTCGTTTGGGAATCGGATCCGCTCTTGCTATCACTGTCATTTGTTTTACCGCATGATGTGAAAATAAAAAGCGTTAACATACTAGTTATTGCAATACTATTTTTTAAAGTTTTCATATTAATGGTTTTTAGTAATTTCAATCGGGTTGTAAAATAATTATACCTATCTTATTTTCTCCTGGTATTTATTACAAGTTATTTTCCCTAATTGATAATATTGAAGTTTTCGTCAGAATTCAGCGCTTTGGTATAAATATGGTAAAACAACTTAAAATTAATTTACGCTATGAAACCACTTTCTCATCTTTTTATAACGTTTGTTTTATCCGGAATCAGCGTTATTTCCTATGCTCAACAATCCGGATCAACGCTATTGAAAAATGTTTCACTGATTGACGGAACGGGATCTGTTATCCAAAAAAATGTAGACATCCTTATTCAGGGTGACAGAATTTCCCGCATTCAAAAAGGAATTACAAATCCCACGGCAACTCAAATTGATCTTTCCGGCAAAACCGTTATTCCTGCACTCATTTCCGCTCATACGCATGTCGGAACCTTAAAAGGAAATACTTCGGATGAAAAAAATTACACCAGGCAGAATATTTTGAGACATTTAAAACGCTATCAGGATTACGGTATTAATTCTATTCTGGTCATGGGAACGGATCGCCAGATAATCTTTGAAAATGGCCTGAGGGATTCTACAGTAACCGGCCTACTACCTGGCGCACGTTTGTTTTCTGCCGGTTACGGGTTTAATACGCCCGACGATAATCCAGCATCTTGGATGAATCTGCTGCTTCGTCCTAAAACACCGGAAGAAGTGCCAGCTATGATGGAGAAACTTGCACTGCTAAAACCAACCGTGGTGAAGATATGGGTGGACGATCATGGCGGAAAAGCCCGGAAAATGAAGCCGGAAATATACAAAGCCATTATTAATGAGGCACATAAAAGAGGAATTCGCGTTGCTGCCCATTTATTTTACGCAGAGGATGCTCGCGCACTTGTCAATGCGGGATTGGATATTATTGCACACAGCATTCGTGATAAAGAAGTTGATACTGAATTGCTTCATTTAATGAAACAGAAAAATGTGATCTACATTCCTACTCTGGCTTTGGACAAATACCTATTCGCTTATGCAGAAAAACCAGAATGGATCAATGATAATTTTTTCAAAACTTCACTTGAACCGGGTGTTTATGAAATGATTACCTCAAAAGATTATCAGGATAAAATCAAGACTTCCCCTGATTTTGAAAAGAATAAAATGGCCTCAAAAATGGGGATGACAAACTTAAAAAAGATTTATGACACCGGAATAACCGTTGCGTTAGGAACAGATTCCGGTGCTTTTCCAATCCGTGCTCAGGGATTTTCAGAACATCTTGAAATGGAATTAATGGTTCAGGCGGGATTGACTCCAATGCAGGTTATTTCAATTGCTACTTTAAATGCTGCCAAAGCATTGCAAATCAATGATAATCTGGGATCGGTGCAGGTTGGCAAAAAAGCTGATTTTGTTATTCTGAATGATAATCCAGAACAAAATATAAAGAATTCGAGAACTATCCGGTCTGTTTGGAAAGACGGAAAAGAAGTAAGCAAGGCAGCTGCTGAAAATTAAAATAAATAGTTGGAATGGAACACGATAATGAAAAGGAAGAACTTTCTGACGGCACTGGGATTTGCATCGTCTGCTATATTATTAAATAATAAAGCTATGAGTATTGAAATGTCTGATCCTGAAAAGCATTATTTTAAAGATGACGGCAAGATACCCAACAGTAAATATCCGTTGTTGCTTTTCAGGAATGTTTTTGCTGTAAGAGGAAATGATGCAGCAAATTGGCTGGAAAAGCATTTCGCCAAAAACAACTGGACAAATTCCTGGCGTAACGGCGTGTTTAGTTACCATCATTACCACAGTATTACACATGAAGTATTAGGGATTTACGAAGGAAGTGCGCTTGTAAAACTGGGTGGAGAAATGGGCAAAGAAGTAAAGGTTGAAGCCGGCGACATTATCGTTATTCCCGCAGGTGTTGGTCACAAAAAACTGTCATCTTCCGCAGATTTTGCCGTTGTCGGAGCCTACCCAGATGGTAAAAATTATGATATATTAAAAGGAGAATCCGGTGAAAGACCAGCGGCAGATCAAAACATTGCGGCTGCTCTAATTCCGGATTTTGACCCATATCTTGGCTCAAATGGCGGTTTATTGAAAATATGGCGTTAGATTGGAGCCATATTCGAGCAAAACCAAAAAATGAAAATTGAATTTAAAAGACTGGATCATGTCATGCTTTGTATCCCGGTTGGCACCGAAAATGAAGCAAGAAAATTTTATGGAGAAGTCCTTGGCCTTCGGGAATTGACGGATCTCGGTTATGTATTACCAAAAGGTGCGATGTGGTTCGAGATCGGGGATGTACAACTTCACATCCGCGCTGAAAGTATACAACATTATTCCGAAAGACACCCTGCCTTCGAAATTACTAATATCAGGAATGCTCAGGAAATCCTCGAATCTCATGGCATAACTATTAAATATGAAAGCCTGATTCCTGACAGGATCCGGTTTTCTTTCCGCGATCCATTTGGGAACAGAATTGAGTTTTTGGAAATGCTCTGACAAAAATAAATCACGGAAAACATTGCTGTCTTCCGTGATTTATTATTTGATTGAAAATGTGCACTATTTTATATTGGCATGACAAATGAGTACCATTATTAAAAAGTTGTTCTGTTACTTGATGTTGCAACTTCCTGGTTTATAAATTCCAGTAAGTCATCATTAAGCGTTTCTTTACTGGTGTAAAACAGCCCATGCGGTTCGCCTTCGTAAACCACGTATTCAGCATTTTTAATCAATTCTGCTGTTAGATCACTACTGGCTTCTATGGGAACAATTTTATCTGCATCGCCATGGATAATCAACACAGGAATGTCTATTGTCGAAAGCTCATTTCTAAAATCAGTTTCGCTGAAACTACGGATACATTCAATGGTAGCGTGTCCAGAAGCCTGAATTGCAAGTAGTCCGTGCCAATGAAGAATTTCGTCTGATACGGCATTGTTCAATAGTGAATTGCCATAAAACATTTTTGCAAAAGAGGTTAAAAATTTAGGCCTGTCATCTTCCACTTCTTCAACAAACCCATCAAATAAATCCTGAGGCAAACCGGTTGGATTATCATCTGTTTTCAACATAAAAGGTACTACCGAACTGATCAGCACAGCTTTTGCTATTCGATCACTTCCATAAGTGCTCAGATAACGAACCACTTCACCACCACCCATTGAAAACCCAACGAGTGTAACTTCTCTTAAATCCAGAGCATCTAAAACAGCTTTTAAATCAGCCGCCAGGGAATCATAGTCATATCCATCCCAGGGTTTATCGGATTTACCAAAACCGCGACGGTCATAAGCAATACATCTTAAATTATTTTTTGGTAATTCATTAAACTGATATTCCCACATTTCGTGACTTAGTGGCCATCCGCTTATAAATACAACTGGTTTTCCTTGTCCCACTTCATGGACAAATAATTTTACTGGCTCGCCGTTAGTGGTTGAATTTGATTTGATAAACTTCATATTGGTTTTTGATTTGGTAAGAAAACTTATTTGTCATCTCCACTGCCGTTGTGCATGGAAAGATGTAATTGTAAGCCAGGTTCAAAATATTATACCAAACAACTATGGGTTGTAAGGCATACATTTAATGCTGTATTACACTTTGTACGATACAAATTGGGCTGGGAATACTGAAACAAATCGTAGAAAAATTGAAGCAGATCACAAAAAATTGCAAATGAATTTGGAAATGCAGGACTGATTTATGAAAACAAAATAAACATGAAAAGTGCAAAATTTGACCGAACCTGATCAAAAAGTCGTAAATGGGAAAAGTAATTCTAAATTTGCAATTGCATTCATCGCAGCGATAAAACCCCTTTATGTTTAAATACATTATCAGATTTCTAATTTTGTTACTATTTCTGGCCGGACTGACAGAAATCATTTTAAGATACAAATACGGCTTTTGTAATGCTCCGTTATACATTTCTGATCCCGATTTTGAATACATATATGCACCAAACCAAAATGCAAAGCGCTTTGGTAATGTAATCCAAACCAATAGTTTGTCAATGCGAAGCAAGGAAGTTTCTCCGTCAGACAGTCTTGTTATTTTGTTAATTGGGGATTCAGTAGTTAATGGCGGAAATCTGACGGATCAGGACAGTATTGCGACAACTATTCTTGAAAAACGATTTGTAAAAAAATATGGCAAAAAAATACGGGTTTTGAATATTTCGGCCGGCTCCTGGGGACCGGATAATATCGCAGCATTTTTAAAAAAATACGGATTATTCAAAGCAAAACTGATTTGTCTGGTTACTAGCAGTCATGATGCACATGATATTATGTCACATCAAAGTCCGGTGGGAATAGATCCGGGAATGCCTGATAAACAATATAAACTGGCATTAATGGAGCTATGGGACAGATATCGCTATTTAATCTTTTATAAATTAAATTCTTTCTTTTTTACGCCGGTTGCCGAAACAAAACAGCAAAAAGAAACAGAAGCAAAAAAAGATGAAATAAAACAGACTGTACCAGAGCCGGCTGTAAAGGATTCTATCAAGCATATTGAACTGAACGATGCCGGAATCCGCAAACCCGGAATTGGATTTAATCCAGGTTATGAGCAGCTTTATAATATGGCCAGAGCAGATTCCATTCCATTCTTCATTTATTTGCATCCCGAAATTTCAGAAATAGAACTGGGACATTTTAATGATCAGGGAGAAGAAATTATCCGGTTTGCGAAAGCGAATCATATCAGGCTGATCAACGAGTTTGATCTTGGTATTATTTTAAAGTATTACCGCGAAATGGATGTAATCCACTACAATAATTCAGGACAGTTATTTCTTGCCAATAACCTCTACCCTCTTTTTTCAGATTATCTTAAAAATATTCATTGATGCGCATTCTTGTCATTCACAACCAATTATGGGCACATTATAAATCGAAGCTATTTAGCGAGATCAACAATTGTCTGAAAGAGAAACATCCTGAAAGTAGATTTTTGGTTGTTCATATAGCCTTATACGAAGCAAGCCGAGGCAGCATGCAGGATGAAGATAATTTTCAGTATGTGTATCCATATCAGGTTTTGTTTAATCGCAGCCTGGATCAGGTTGGGTTTAAGGAAAGGTTTACCGCTCTCATTAAAGCTTTTGACGATTTCAAACCAACTATTTTAAACGTTACCGGCTACTTTGACCGGGCTCAGATTTTGCTAATGGTTTATGCCCGGGCAAAAGGTGTTAAAATAGTATTATCTTCTGAATCTTCATCTGCCGACAATAACCATTCTCTTATAAAAGAGAAAATTAAAAGCTGGATTTTAAACCAGGCTAATGCATTTTTTTGTTTTGGCAAAACTTCCGCCGATTATCTGATTAGTCTGGGTGTAAAACCTGCTCAGATTGCCGTAAATAATGCCGCCGTTATTGACGAAGATATGATCAGAGCAAATTATGATCTGGCAAAAAAGCAATCGGAAACGGGATTAGCGTCCGGCAACCATAATTTTATTTTTGTGGGCAGGCTCGCTCCCGAAAAAAATCTTGAAATGCTGATAAAAGCTTATGTTGCTTCACAAAAAGACATTTCTATTGCAAAACAATGGGGTTTACTGTTTGTTGGAGACGGGCCATCAAGATTAAATCTGGAAATATTGGCAAGGGAAAGTGCATTAGCTGATAAGATAAAATTTGCCGGCGGTTTTCCATGGCACAAAGTCCCGGACTGGCTGGCAAAAAGCGATGTACTTGTACTTCCAAGCTTATCTGAACCGTGGGGGTTGGTTGTGAATGAAGCAATGGTTTGTGAAATGCCTGTTATTGTTTCAAAAAACTGCGGCTGTGCAGAAGACCTTTTAGAAAATGGTACAAACGGTTTTACCTTTGATCCGAAAGTACAACCTGAATTAGAAAATTCCCTTCGGTTTTTTATTGAAAATCCTCATAAAATTCTTTCGATGGGCCTAGAATCAAAAAGATTAATTAAACGGTTTTCTTCAAAAAAAGTTGCTGCTGAAATGGTTAATTCTTATAGTAGCCTATGAAATCTGATTACACAATATATTTAGTATTGCTATCCACACATTAATCAAAACATGCGGATTTTAAACATATGCGCCTACACCTGGGCAATTGGCGGCCCGGCAAGGATCATTTATGATCATACCAATGAAGTACTTCGTCAGGGACATCAGGTAGATATTCTGAGTCCGATGACACCAGGTGAAAAAAGTTATCCTGTTCCGGAAGGTGCACGGCTGATAGAATGTGCCAGAACTACTCCGGTTAGCAATTATTACCGTGAATTTTCGATTGGTATGTACCAATACTTAAAGACACATATAACGGAATATGACGTCATTCACATGCACGGAATCTGGCATTTCGGCAGCCTGGCGCCATTCCTGATACCGAATCATGCTGTGATGGTGATAACCATTCACGGGCTTCTTGATAAATGGGCAGTAGCACATAGCAAATGGAAAAAAGACCTGGTTACCATTTTATATCAGAAAAGGCTTTTGGGCAAAGCTGACCTGATCCAGATTAATAATACAGATGAACAACAGGATGTAATCCGTTATCTGGGCTATGAGCCAAAAAATATGGTGATCATTCCAAACGGAATGAAGCTTTCGGAATATGCCAACCTCCCGAAAAAGGGTTTGTTTCGTAACAAACATCAGATCGGGACGGATCAGCAAGTGATCCTGTTTATGGGAAGGCTGAATATTAAAAAGGGTTTGGATCTCCTGCTTCCAGCCTTTCTGAAAGTGCACGAAAAACTACCGAATGCCATACTGATTCTAGCCGGTCCTGATGACGGTTATCAATCAGAAACGGAAGATTTTATTCAAAAGAATAATCTTGGAAATAAGATAAAACTGGTTGGTATGCTCACCGATACAGATAAAAAAGAGGCTTTATCTGATGCTGATCTTTTCGTACTTCCCTCCTATTCCGAAGGTTTTTCCATTGCGGTTCTGGAAGCTATGACTTCAAAAGTAGCCACGTTGGTATCTGACCGGGTTGGCTTTGGTGATTATATCAGGAAGTATAACGCCGCCTATCTTACACCTTTAAACAGTGATGGAGTAGCAAAAGGACTTCTTAAAATATTACAAGATCAGGATTATGCAGAAACATTGGTAAAAAGTGCGTACAAGATGGTTACGGAAAACTTTGACATCAAGGTAGTTGCCAATCAGTTATTGGAAGAATACAAGAAGATTAAGAAAATCTAACTACATTTGCACCACATTTTTTTGGCCATGTCATTACTTTAATATCGTATTTATCTTTGTATGATTGATTTATCCGTCATCATCTTAACGCACAATGAGTCCAGGCATATTGAAAGATGCATCAGGAGTCTGCAGCAGGTAACGGATAAAATTTTCATTGTTGACTCCTTTTCAACTGACAACACTTTATCAATTGCTTCCAGGCTTGGTGCCACGGTAGTTCAGAATCCGTGGGTATCTTATGCGTTTCAGTTCAATTATGGGATTCAAAATAATCCATTTAACACCAAGTGGGTTATGCGGATGGATGCAGATGAGTATATTACTTCTGAACTGGCTCAGGAACTCAAACAGAACTTATCTTTAACCCCGGCAGAGGTTTCGGGATTATATATAAAAAGGCGGGTTTATTTTATGAACCAGTGGATTCGGCGCGGAGGTTATTATCCAATTTGGCTGCTTCGGATCTGGCGACAAGGAATTGGCATTTGTGAAGAGTTGTGGATGGACGAGCATATTAAATTAAGCAGCGGAACCACGGCTCAGCTACAAAATGACATTGTGGACCACAATCTCAATAACCTGACCTGGTGGACTCAGAAACATAATAATTATGCAATACGGGAAGTTATTGACTTACTGAATATAAAATACAATTTTGACGAAAAGGCAACTGTACAACCCGATTTTTGGGGAAGCCAGGAACAAAGGACGCGTTTTTTAAAAATCAAATATGCAGGATTGCCACTTTTTACCCGGCCATTTCTGTACTTTATTTTCAGATATATAATCAAACTGGGATTTCTGGATGGAAAAAAAGGATTGATATGGCATTTTCTTCAGGGTTTCTGGTATCGCTTCCTTGTTGATGCCAAAATTTATGAAGTTTACCAACAGGCGGGAAAAAACAAGCAGGACATTATTACACATTTCAGGACAGAATATGGAAAAGATCTCAAAAGCCCGAACCAGTCTGTCCGGATATAACAATAGCTGGTACAAACCCGGAAGCCGTTTAAAACAATTTCTATGGTATGTCGCTTCCCGTTTTTTTATTAATACATATATACCTTTTCCAATGTTTGTCAAAAGAATAATTTTGAGATTATTTGGAGCAACGATTGGTGATAATGTTGTTATAAAACCAAAAGTTAATATCAAATATCCATGGTATCTGAAGGCTGAAAGTGACATTTGGATAGGTGAAAAAGTGTGGATCGACAACCTCACAATGGTGACTTTGGAATCAAACGTATGCTTGTCACAGGGATGTTTACTGCTGACAGGTAACCATGATTTTACAAAGACTACTTTTGACCTCATCGTTAAACCAATAGTAATTGAAACCGGAGCCTGGATTGGAGCAAAATCAACAGTGTGTCCGGGCGTAACAGTAGGTTCCCATGCTGTGCTGGCGGTAAGCTCAGTTGCGAACAAAAATCTGGAACCATACAGTATTTACCAGGGAAACCCGGCAGTTTTTGTAAAAACAAGAAATATTACACATTGAAAGTAAGTATCATTACTGTCGTATTTAATGGCATTGCCACTTTACAATCCTGTATCGAATCAGTATTGATGCAGGACTATGAATTTATAGAGTACATAATTATCGACGGTAATTCGACTGACGGTACAAAAGAGCTGATTAAATCTTATGGAAGCAGAATTCATCAATTTATAAGCGAACCTGATAAGGGAATTTATGATGCTATGAATAAAGGAATAGCAGCTGCAACCGGAGATGTAATTGGTGTTTTGAACGCGGACGATTTTTATGCGTATCACTCAGTTATATCCGATGTTGTAAATGCTTTAAAAGTTAGCGGCGCGAATGGAAGTTACGGGGATCTGGATTATGTTGATGCTGCAAATGATTTGAAAGTGAAGAGAAAATGGATTTCCGGAGAATTTAAAACCAGTTCATTTTTAAACGGCTGGATGCCCCCACATCCTACATTTTTCCTTCAGAAAACTATTTATGATAAACACGGAAGTTTTCGTCTGGATATGGGAAGTGCGGCAGATTACGAGCTTATGTTGCGCATGATTGAGAAAATAGGCATAAAACTTGTTTACATTCCAAAAGTATTGGTCAAAATGAGAGATGGGGGTGTGAGCAACAGTAGCTTTAAAAATCGTTTGGCAGCCAACCGAAATGATAAAAGAGCCTGGGAGGTTAATCATTTAAAACCCCGCTTTTACACATTACTACTTAAACCATTAAGGAAAGTATCACAGTTTCTATAAAAGGACAAGGTTTGTAGTATTATATTACATTAATTTTAACAAATATTTTGACATTCAAGAGTATACCTTTCATTTTGTTCTAATAATTCACCAAATTTGAACAAAAGAAGTCTGAACTCTTCATAATGTAGTTAATTCATCATCATTAAAATGGAACCAACGCTACCCTTGCAGATATTAGCAGACGGAAATATTAACAACATCATTCACCATGATGTTTATCAATGCATTCTTTCCTTTCTGATAGCCTGCTTCCTTTCGATCATTTCCATTCCGGTTATTATTAATTTATCTAATCTGCTGCATCTGACTGCCAAACCGGGTTTCAGAAGTTCGCATAAAACAGAAACGCCTACACTTGGTGGAATTGCCATTTTTGCAGCATCACTGATCGCTTACTTTCTTTGGCCTCATTCTGAAAACATTTTAGAGTCAAATATCATTAACCTTTCCATGACCGGAATTGTAATCCTGTTTTTCCTGGGTTTGAAGGATGATATTCTTGCGGTTGATCCTACAAAAAAATTAATTATACAAATTTTTGCTTCCCTGATACTTGTGGCGATGGGAAATTTTAAAGTCGACAACTTTTATGGAATTTTTGGAGTTCATGCCGTTTCAGACTTTGTCAGCATACCGCTTACCGTATTTATTTTTATTGCCCTTATTAACGCGATCAACCTGATTGACGGAATTGACGGGCTTGCGGGCGGAATCAGTTTGATTGCGAGCTTAGGTTTCGGTATCTGGTTTATTTTAAATGATCATTTCTCATTTGCATGCCTCGCATTTGCTTTGTCCGGCTCACTACTCGGATTTTTAAGGTTTAACTTCTCTCGTACCAGCAAAATTTTCATGGGTGATACCGGTTCTCTCATTGTTGGATATCTGCTTTCTATTTTTGCGGTTGAATTTCTCTCTCTGAATGTTGGTTACCTGCACGATCCAACTGCCTACTTCAATGCCCCTATTATTGTAATGGTATTACTGATTGTTCCTATTTTTGATACATTAAGGGTTTTTATTGTTCGCATAGTAAAAGGTGGCTCTCCTTTCGTTGCTGACAGAAATCACATGCATCATATATTGATCGACAGCGGGCTTAATCATTTTTGGGCTTCATTCACTCTCTGGATGGTTACGATTTTAAATACAACGCTATTTTTTGTATTTCACGGTGATATTACTAATACAGCATCCATGTATATATATATTGGTATGTTTGTTGTATATATGGTCGTTGCTTATTACATGAAAAAAAGAGCTATATCCAGGAACAGGAAAAAAAGCTGGCTGAAAATCCTACTTTCCAAAGCAAAGATATTTCTCCTACTAAAAAGGCTTTTAGAGACTTATGATTTTGACCTTGTTTTAAAACTCCGGCATGCCATTAATATGCTTGTAATATTCATGGCGTTTTATTGAATGTTTGTACCTTAGCACGAAATAATTGTCCAAAAGGTATGAACAAAAAGATCAGAAAAGAAGACGCTCTTTACTACCACTCAAAAGGAAGGCCCGGTAAAATACAGGTTATTCCAACCAAAGAGACAAACACACAACGAGACCTTTCATTAGCTTATTCCCCTGGCGTCGCGGAACCATGCCTGGAAATTGCAGAAAATGTTGAAAATGCTTATTTATACACTGCGAAAGGAAATCTGGTTGCAGTAATTAGTAATGGAACAGCCGTTCTTGGGCTGGGTGATATTGGACCGGAAGCTTCCAAACCGGTTATGGAAGGTAAAGGCCTGCTATTCAAAATATATTCCGATATTGATGTATTTGATATTGAGCTCAATACAAAAGATGTCGACGAATTTGTAAGAACGGTTAAAATACTCGAACCAACTTTTGGCGGTATTAACCTGGAAGATATCAAGGCTCCGGAGTGTTTTGAAATCGAAGCGCGCCTGAAAAAAGAATTGAATATTCCGGTTATGCATGATGATCAGCATGGTACGGCTATCATAAGCGCGGCAGCGATGCTTAATGCATTGGTACTTGTTGGAAAAGATATCAAAGATATCCGTGTAGTAGTATCCGGTGCCGGTGCTTCAGCTATTTCATGTACCAAGCTCTATGTTGCGCTTGGTGCCGACCTGAAAAATATTGCCATGTTTGATACTAAAGGCCATATTCATTTAGGAAGAACAGATTTAGGTGAGATGAAAAGCCAGTTTGCAACTGAAGTTGTTTACAATTCTCTGGAAGAAGCTATGGTTGGTGCCGATTTGTTTCTGGGTTTGTCCAAGGCAGATGTTGTGTCGAAAGATATGGTGAAGTCAATGGCAAAAGACCCTATCGTTTTGGCAATGGCAAATCCAAATCCTGAAATTCCTTATCCTGATGCTATCGAAGCGCGCGAAGATGTCATTATGGCTACCGGTCGGTCCGACTATCCTAACCAGGTTAATAACGTTTTGGGTTTTCCTTATATTTTCAGAGGCGCGCTTGATGTTAGAGCAACTGAGATTAATGAAGAAATGAAACTGGCAGCTGTATATGCACTTGCTGAACTGGCTAGAAAACCAGTACCGGATATCGTGAATCTTGCCTATGGTGAAACGAATATCGTTTTTGGTAAAAATTATATTATTCCAAAACCAGTTGATCCAAGGTTATTGACTATGGTAGCTCCGGCTGTTGCAAAAGCAGCTATCGCAACAGGTGTTGCGAAAAAAATTATTACGGATTGGGATGCGTATGATATGGAATTATCTAACCGTCTGGGGCGTAATGAGCAACTTTCACGTGTGATCCTTAACAAGGCCAAGTTAAATCCAAAGAAAGTAGTTTTTGCAGATGCCGAAAATATTCAGGTACTAAGAGCCGCCCAGCAGGTTCGTGACAGAAGGAATTGCGATTCCTATTTTGTTGGGTAATAAAGAAACTGTTCTGAACCTGATTAAAGAAAGCAAACTCGATTTGGGCGATATCTCCATCATAGACCCGCGAGCCGAAGAAAATGAAAAAACCATTGATCTATATGCAAACCTGCTTTATGAAAAAAGAAAACGTAAAGGGCTTACTCCAATAGAAGCTCACCGTACTATTTATTTCAGAAGTTATTTTGGATCCATGATGGTAGAAAACGGGGAAGCTGATGCACTTATTTCGGGGCTTACCAGAACATATCCCGATACTATTCGTCCGGCTTTACAAGTAATCGGTAAAGAAGATGATGTGAATAAAGTGGCGGGTATGTACATATTACTGACTCCAAAAGGCCCTCTTTTCTTCTCGGATACGACTGTTAATCTTGACCCGACCGTTGACGAAATTGTTGAAATTACTGAATTGACCGCCAGAGCAATCGAACAGCAATTTAATGTTCAGCCACGTATTGCGTTGGTAACATACGCCAATTATGGCAGTGCAGCAGGAAAAGATGCAGAGAAAATGAGTGCGGCTGCGGCTATTCTTAAAAAGAAAAATCCGGATATGATCGTTGAAGGAGAGTTACAGGCTCACTTAGCTTTCAACACAGAATTGTTAAAGGAAAACCATCCTTTCAGCACTTTAATCGATGGTGGTGCAAATACCTTGATTTTCCCTAACCTATCCGCAAGTAACATTGCTTATAACTTACTAAAAGAAGTAGCTGAACTGGAAACAATCGGGCCTATCCTGTTGGGTATGAAAAAACCGGTTCACGTTCTTCAGTTGGGAAGTTCTGTTCGCGAAATTGTAAATATGGTGGCAATCGCTGTTGTAGAAGCACAAATGAAGCAGTAAAAAAGACATATTGTAACGATAGAAATAGCCGCCCAAAACTAAACGGGCGGCTATTTTACGTTTTAAGGCTTCATTAATACTAATGCCGGATTGTACAATTTGGCATGAATTTGTTTCAGTTTATCTTCCTGAAATTTGATCACTTTTCTGTCGTAGGTCATCAATCCATTAGTTTCTACTTCAACGTCAGTCGTTTGCGTATAGACTGCCGCGGATAATCCCTTTCTGATCAACGGCTCCAAAGTCACCATGAAAGACGCATATTTGTCATACAACTCCTCTTTATTTTTAAAGCTCTGATAGCCCCAATTGTCTTTCTGTTGCCAGGTATGTTGATCAACTGGTAAGCCAAGTCCTCCAAATTCACCCAAAACAATGATTTGTTTTGCTCCGAAAATATCTGGTCTTGGCATCACAGGCGAAGGATAGTTATGCATGTCAATAATATGGCCAACCGGATAAAAATTACCACCACTTGCACTGTTTACTAACCGGCTTGTATCATATTTCATTGTCCAGTTGGTTATTTCTTCCGTTTTGAATTGTCCCCAGGCTTCATTAAACGGAACCCAGACAACAATAGACGGAAAGTTATAATTCGCATCAATAATAGCCTTCCATTCTGTTTTATAAATATTTTCCGATTCCGGCGTCCTTTTCTGATCGGTTTCCGCGCCCGTAATACCTGGACGCTGTTCCCAGTTATTTCCAAGATCGCCGCTTGGCATGTCCTGCCAAACGAGCATTCCGAGTTCGTCACAATGCCGGTACCATGTGGCTGGTTCTACTTTAACATGCTTACGGATCATATTAAAACCCATTTCTTTTGTTTTTACAATATCAAATTTCAATGCTTCATCAGTTGGAGCGGTATACAATCCATCAGGCCACCAGCCTTGATCCAAGGGGCCGTACTGAAATACAAACTGATTATTGAGCAACATTCGTTGTACGCCATTCTGATCCGGCTGCATGGATATTTTACGCATGGCGAAATAACTTTTCACTTCATCAACAACTTTACCGTTTCTTATTACCGTAATATTAAGATCGTATAAAAAAGGATTTTCCGGCGACCATAATTTTGGATTTTTAATACTTAAAACAGCATCAGAATTGGGTAGTGACTCTAATTCCGCAACTGGCTGAGAGCCATCCAAGGCCGTTATTTTTACCTTATCACCAGCCTGAGAATTCTTTACAGTCGCGAGGACATTTACAGATTGTTTGTCTATATCACTCGTTTGTTTTGTAGACTCAACATAGGTATTGGCAACGGTTTCGAGCCAAACGGTCTGCCATATACCGGTAACTGGTGTGTACCAGATACTGTTAGGATTTTTAATCTGTTTACCTCTTGGCTGTGGCCCGTCGCTGCTAGGATCCCAGACTCTTACAACGATTTCCTGCTGATTTCCTTTAACAAGTAATGAGGTAATATCAAATGAAAAAGGATCATATCCGCCTTTGTGTTTGCCAGCTACTTTACCATTTACATAAACATCACATTCCCAGTCAACTGCGCCAAAGTGCAATAAAACATTTTGATTTTTGATCTTATTAGAGAATGTAACAGTATTCTGATACCAAAGTACACTGTCTTTTCCGACCCGCCTTCCAACGCCTGACAATGCTGATTCCACTGAAAATGGAACAAGAATTTTGCCATTAAACCCGGTAGGTTTCGTTTCAGATCCTGATACGGGAACAATCGCATAATTCCATAGCCCGTTGAGGTTTACCCAGTTACCCCTTACCAATTGCGGTCTGGGATATTCCGGATGCGGCTGTAACGGGTTTACTTTTTCCGCCCAGGGCGTTATGATCTTACCTTCCACAATTTTCCATTTGGGTGCATTTTGAGCTAATGTAACTCCATGTGCCAACCAAAAACTTAATGCTAAACAGAGTAGTACCCTTTTCATTTAATAAAACAGTTATATTCAAAAAGTATTGAAACAATTTGAAAGAAAAGGATTTTCTTATATCCCTCTACTGACTGCAGTATAAAATTGGAGCATTACTGATGTTTAGGAATCTGATTAAAATTATTATCCAAACGAATATTTCAAGTGATAGTTAGTAGCTTTGATACAGTTTACTAATAACAAATGTTCCTAAAATGAAAACAATATATTCATTCATATTTTGCTGTTTTATAGCCCATACTTCGTTCAGCCAGGATTTTTCAGATAAGATTACGCTGGTGATACATGGAGGAGCCGGCACTATTACCAGGGCCAATATGACAGCGGAAAAGGAAAAGGCATATCGGGAAGCTTTAAATCTGGCTTTGCAAAATGGTTATTCAGTTTTAAAACAAGGTGGAACAAGCTTGCAGGCAGTAGAAGCAGCCATTATGGTAATGGAAAATTCACCTTTGTTTAATGCAGGAAAAGGTGCCGTCTTCACCAATGAAGGCAAGAATGAACTGGATGCATCTATTATGGAAGGCAAAACCCTTAAAGCGGGTGCCATTGCAGGTGTAACCACAATTAAAAATCCAATACGTGGTGCAATTGCTGTAATGGAGAAATCGCCTCATGTATTGATGGCAGGAAAAGGTGCTGATTTATTTGCAAAAGAACAAGGATTAGAAATTGTTGATCCTTCTTATTTTTATACCGAAGCACGTTATAAGGCCTTACAGGAAGCAAAAAAAGAAGAGAAAATTGAATTGGATCATTCAGAAAATACAAAAAAAGAAATCAGGAAAAATCCAAAAACCGGGTTTATAAACGTCGAAGAACTGATTTTTACAGAAGGGAAAAAATTTGGAACAGTTGGTTGTGTTGCTTTGGATAAATTCGGAAACCTGGCAGCAGGTACATCCACTGGTGGCATGACTAACAAAAGATACGGTCGTGTGGGCGATGCACCCATTATTGGTGCCGGCACTTATGCAAACAATGAAACCTGTGCTGTATCTGCTACGGGACATGGAGAGTTTTTTATCAGGTCGGTTGTTGCCTATGATATTTCTGCATTGATGGAATACAAAGGCCTTTCGGTAAAGGATGCTGCCAATGAAGTAGTTATGAAAAAACTTGTTCAGCGCGGAGGAGAAGGGGGCGTGATTGCTTTGGATAGAAACGGCAATATTGCCATGCTGTTTAATAGTGAAGGAATGTATCGCGGCTATATCAAAGGTGACGGGAAAAGTGAAATCATGATTTACAAGGATGAAGCTGATAAATAATTAAAAACTGTTTTAACTGTTTTTACAGGTATAATTTACTTCATTGATACAAAATAACAGAAGTTGATCGTTTTCAATTTAACGCTGTAAACTGGTTAACTTCCTGTTCCAACCCATGAATTACTTTTATAAAATTTGCATATTATTTCTTCTTGTAAGCTCATCCTGTTTTGCAACACATATTAAAGGTGGCGAGATCAGGGCTGATCATATTTCAGGTCAAACCTACAAAATATCTGTTTTGCTTTACATTGATCTTTCATCAAGTGCTTCTGATGCACAAACCGATGTTTCTGTTTGTATGGGAGATCAGAACGTAATAACGGCAAAACGGGTTGCGATCTTGCAATTGCCTGAAAAAGGGGTTACAGTTAATACGTTTGAAGCAAATTACACCTATCCGTCTCAAGGTCGATTTCAGATTTCTGCGTCAATTAATGATCGTAACAGTGCAATTAATTTTCCGAAAGGAAATGAAAGTCCTCTTTTCTTGTGGACAGTCATAAGTACTGAATTAGTGAATTCTACACCTGTAATGCCATATCTTACCTTTAGTGCCGGTGTGAAGCAGGTATTTTCCATTGACCTGAAACCAGCTAATACGGATGGCGATAGTATAAGTGTGCGGTTACAAAAACTTAGTAAAGGGTCTCCTGGAACTTGCAAGGTAAGAATGATTGATTCAACTTATATTTATCCAAATGATGTTACCACAACAGGTACTTTCAAAATTAATCAGGCTGAAAAAAAACTAACCTGGATTGCCCCTGAACAAGTTGGAAGCTATTTATATGCAATGGTGGTTTATGAATGGCGGGATGGAATTAATATTTCGGAAAGCTATCGGGAAGGAACAATTGATGTCAGTGATAAACCTGGGTCTACAGTAGAAATCCCTACGTATGAATATGCCGAAAATCCAGGCGAAATAATCACAGCTATACCTTCACTTGATTCGCCTGAAATATCAATATTAGTTGAGGCTTACCCCGTTCCTACTGAAAACTTTGTTACTGTAAAAGCTTATAGTAAAAAGCAATCGGTAATCCGGTTACAATTGATCGACATGCAAGGCCGTGTATTGGACGAAATTAAATCTCAGACGCCGCAAGCAAGTATTGAAGAACAATTTGATTTAAGGAAATACCCAAAAGGCATTTATATTATCCGCGCAGAGAACGATATTGAATCAGTATCCCAAAAGATATTACGCTAACAGGTTTCATTACCAGCCATTATTAAATTCATGCAGGTTTGCTATATTTGTAATCTATACAAATAAGATACCTGCAACTGTTGAAAAAACCTCTATCCATATTATTGCTGTTGCTGCTCACATGTAATATGATGGGATTTTCGATATACACTTTGCTAAATGCAAGTGAGGTCGATAATCAATCTGATAAGGTTGGGGGAATGGTTTTAAAAATGCCATTTTCAGTGCCTTATGTAACGGATTGGCAAATCACAGATAATGGTGAAGACGAATTACTCCAGGGCGATGACCACTATCAAATCATAAGCCGCAACGTTGTTAATGACACGCTTTATGTTCATTGTCGTTATACTGAATCTTCCCGGGACCGCTTCTGGGAATTAGTTTCAGATTATGATGAGCATTTAAAAACATCTGATGACGGCACTGAAAATCGTGGAGGCAAAGTGATGAAAAACCTGATAAAAGAGTACATGTCTACTGATCGAAGGCTTACTTTTTTTATTATTGAATGGATTGCCCCTGAAATTTATCCGCACATTGTGATTAACTCGGCATCTTTTATTAGCTCTGTTTCTACTCCTCCTCCCAATTTTTCCTGAAATAATGATCAGATTTCCAAAATATGCCTTTTTTGAAATAGGAAAGGCTTAAATCTGACATATGTTAGCATGGAAATAAATTCGAAATTATAAAATCATGAGCAGTTGATTCTTTCTGCTTATTAAATCAGCTATGTATAAAAATTTACTTATTAGTCCAAAAATATTGGGTTGGTGTTGCTTTCTGTTACTTTTCACGATCGGTTTTTCCTCTTTTTCACAAACCATAACTGGTAAAGTAAGCACTGAAAATGGCGTGGCGTTAGAAGGAGTTACGGTGTTACTAGGCGATACTAAAATAGGAAGTACGACAAATCAGGACGGTATGTTTAAACTGGAACAAGTAGCAAGAGGCAACTACATCCTGCACATTTCCAATGTTGGATATGCCCGTCAGAAGGTAAGAGTATCTGTAAAGACGGGAGAGACAACTAACCTTGCAATTATTCTTAAAGAAGAAATTTCAAATCTTAGTGAAATAATTGTTGAAGAAAGAAAGAATAACATTCAGGTTGAAAGGCTTCCCGACATTCATAATTCATTTCTGATAGGAGGTAAAAAAAATGAAGTTATAGAAATGGGTGGTCTAAATGCAAACGTGACAGAAAAAACAGGAAGGCAGATATTTGCCAAAGTTCCGGGAGTATTTGTATATGATATGGATGGCAGTGGCAATCAGGTAAATATATCTACAAGAGGGCTTGATCCTCATCGTTCCTGGGAATTTAATATCCGGCAGAATGGTATCATTACCAATTCGGACATGTATGGCTATCCTGCCAGTCATTACAGTCCGGCAATGGAATCTATTGAAAGGGTTGAACTCATACGCGGTTCATCTTCCCTGCAATATGGTGCTCAATTTGGCGGGATGATCAATTATATTACCAAAACTCCTGATACAACCAGGAAATTCAATTTTGAAACCATAAATACGGCTGGATCTTACGGGCTTTTTAGCTCTTACAATGCTATTGGAGGGAAAGTTGGAAAACTGTCCTATTCCGCATATTACCAAAAACGTGATTCGAAAGGATACCGAAAAAATGCTAATTCAAGTGCAGAATCGCAATTTGTAAGCCTTACTTATGCTGTAAGTCCAGGATTAAATATCAAAGCTGAACTGGGACGTTCTACTTATGTTTATAAAATTCCCGGACCACTCTCAGACGCTATGTTTGCAAGTGATCCACGGCAATCTACCAGATCCAGAAATTATTTTAATCCGGACATTTATGTTCCTTCGATAGTAATTGACTGGAAATTAAACCCATTGACACGGCTGAAATGGACAAACTCAGGGCTTTATGGCAGCCGTAACAGTGTGATGTTCGATGCCTTTGCTAATGTGAAGGATACAATAAATCCAGCCACAAACCAGTACAAAAATCGCCAGGTAGATATAGATAATTTTAAGAGCTTTACCTCTGAGTTGCGCCTGGTTCACCAGTATCAAATTGCCGGAATGACTAATTTTATTGCAGCCGGAGTTCAATATATGCATAACAATCTTCGTCGAAGACAATTAGGAGTTGGTACGACAGGAAGTGACTTTGACCTGTCGGTTAAAAATGGTGTATTCGGAAGGGACATGTATCTGAAGACAAAAAACATTGCACTTTTCATTGAAAACCTGATTTATATCACACCCAAGTTCACAGTTTCACCTGGTATTCGTATTGAATCCGGCACTACAAATATGACTGGTACCATCAGTTACTATGACCCCGGAAATTTACCTAATAAGATCAGCCATAAGTTTCCATTGCTCGGGATTAATACGCAATACAAAATTTCTCCCCTTCAAAAGTTTTATGCTGGTTTTTCCCAGGCATATCGTCCGGTCGTTTTTAAAGATATTATTCCGGCGTCAGTATTGGAACAGGTCGATAAAAATTTGAAAGATGCAAAAGGATATAATCTGGAAATAGGTATGAATGGCAATATCAGGTCTTTACTAACATATGATGTGAGCCTTTTTCAAATATTATACAATAACAGAATGGGTACCATGTCTTTGAGAAATGAGGCGGATCAGGCCTATCTTTTACGGACCAATACCGGAAACACGCGTACACAAGGTGTAGAGGCATATCTTGAATACAAACCTGTTCGCATTAAAAGCAAATCGGATGTAATTACTGAGCTTTCTCTTTTTACGTCAACATCATATTTTCATGCAAGATACATTAAAGGAAGAGCGGTAGCGGATAATATTAACACCGATATCGTTGGAAATAAATTAGAAGGTGTTCCAACCTGGATAAGCAGAAATGGTCTTCAGTTGCAACATAATGGTTTGTTTGCAACGTTACAATATAGCTTTGTAAGTTCTAACTTTTCGGATCCACTTAATACAGTAACTCCGTCTGTTAATGGTACTAAAGGTAAAGTGCCGTCATATGGCATATGGGATTTAAATACTACTTTACGTTTCGGTAGTCAGTATACCTTAAAGGCCGGTATTAATAATTTGCTCAATAAAAGCTACTATACAAAAAGGCCTACGATGTATCCCGGAGCCGGAATATGGAGTTCTGATGGCAGAAGCCTGGTAGTTTCGTTTGGCATTAAGATATAATACTATAACTGATTATGGTGTAAAGACTTTATCATAGGTTAATTATAATTCAGTAAAACGGCTGGTCTAATGACCAGTCGTTTTCTTTTAATTTTCAAAGTAAATTGTTTTGATTTTCCAGAATTATTTTGAAAAAGGAATATTCCTAATTTCCTACTGCCATTTGTACTGACCCTATTTTATCCTGAAACAGCCTGTATCTGAGCAACATTTCTTTGATCATTGGCGCGTGGGAAAAAGTAATCATATGGCCAGCGTCATTGAGAAAAATATATTGAGCGCGCCTGCTTTTAATATGTTTTTTAGCAAAGTCGATATTAGAAGGGTCTGCAATCCAGTCATTTCCTCCCTGGATCACTGTTGTTGGTACATTCAGGTTTTGCCACACCGGTAATAGCTTTTTCAGTTCATCAGCATGTGTATACTTCTCAGCAGTGGCAGTATTAAATTCACCCGGCAAAAAGAGCTGTATAAATGAATTACGGCCCCATTTTGAAAACCAGTAAAATTTTTCTTTTTCCGGATCAATTACCGGTGAGATCATAATAAGTTCCTTTACTTTCTCCGGAACCATTGAAACCAGTTTTGCAGCAATAGGCGCCCCATAGGACCGGCCCAAAACAATGACTTTCTGACTGGAATGGTTCAGATCAAAAACCGGCAAAAGTGCGTTAGCCTGTGTTTCTATTGAAGTTACTGAACGACGTTTCTTTAATCTTGATTTTCCGTACCCTACTCTGTCAACAGAAACAATATGAAAGTATTTCTGCAGGTCAGCATCATCCATAATATTCATGTAGCCCCATAATGAACCGGGTGCGCCATGGATCAGCAACAACATTGGCAATGTATCCGCACCTACACTTGCAATACAAAGAGAAAGTGTATCATTCCGGATAATTTGTATTTCGGGTTTTATCTCCTTGGAAGCGTAGTGTTTTCTAACCTGTTTGGCTGAAATAATATATCGGGAAAAGCAGGATGTCAGCAAAACTGAAAAAATCAGAACAATGAAACCCGAACGAAAAAATTTATAGCTCAACATAGAAACACAATCATATTACTGATAACGACATTACTATATACATCAATATACGATATATTATGCAAAAAGGACTGGTGCTTAGTTTTTTTTACAACAATTGTTAAAAACTCAACATTTCTGTATGTTTATTTGTTAAGCAATAAAATAATGCCAATCCACTTCTGATTTTAATTATAGATCAATAAAAAAGTAAATTGATGACCGCCAACCACCAGAATGTATTTTTGCAACGCCTCGCTGAGCAAAATGAAACTTATCGTTATAAACTACCATCCAGGCAAGAAGCAGGTAAGTTTATTCAACAGCTTATTAATTTTTTATTTCCTATTAGTTACGACTGTCTGCAAAATGATAAGGCTAAGGATGCATCACAAGCTTATGATGAGCTACGAATGAAACTCAGATGCATGCTGGAGCCATTAACACCGCAGCTGGAAGATAATAAAAATGCTATTTTGGATCATGTATTTGAACAGATTCCCGAAATCTATGAAATGCTGCTCAGAGATGCCCAGTCCATTACTGATAATGATCCAGCGTCTGTCAGTATTGAAGAGGTCATTGCATTGTATCCGGGATTTATGGCCATAGCTACTTACCGGATTGCACACATACTTGCAAAATTAGGAGTACCATTGTTACCCAGAATGCTGACAGAATTTGCCCATAGCCAAACCGGAATAGATATTCATCCCAATGCGATAATAGGCCATTCATTTTTTATTGATCATGGGACGGGCATTGTTATCGGGGAGACTACCCATATCGGCAATAATGTAAAATTATATCAGGGTGTAACCTTGGGTGCTACTTCGGTTTCCAAATCACTGGCTACAAGTAAAAGACATCCAACTATTCAAGATAATGTTGTGGTTTATGCCAATGCAACAATTTTAGGCGGAGATACAGTAATCGGTCATGATTCAGTAATTGGCGGGAATGCCTGGCTGGTAAGAAGCGTACCTCCTTATTCTCAGGTATATCACCAAAGTAAAGTAGAGGTACGCCCGCAATCGATTCCTTCTATTACGTAAGGCTTTTTATAAACCTGCGTACTGTATCCATGTAAATCGGTTCAGCCTGCGATAATGCATACCTGGGTTGTGTTGTCATTGTTATAGAAATAAAACCGTATGTCAGGCACCACCATTCGTAGTATGTTTTGGTAACAAGCTCTGCTGCTTTGGGCCTCACAGTGGCTATCATTTCCCAAACTGGATTATCCTTGATGGTCATAGCCTGGGAATATACACGCTTTGAGTCGCAGTATGCACCTTCCAGATTGAACATAACCTGATAAACTTCCGGATTTTCGACAGCAAAATTCCAGATACATTGCGCCACTTCAGATAATCGTTTTTCGGAATTACTGAAACGGGTTTTTATTTTTATAAACTCAAGTTGTAAAAAATCAAACCCTTCGATCCGGATTGATTCAAGTAACTTGTCTTTACTTTCAAAGTATTCATATAAAATTGGAGGGGCTATACTCAATCATTTCAGCTATTTTCCGAATTGAAACTGCCGTCCACCCACCTTCCCGGGCAATTTCTTTCGCTGTTTTAACTATATCGGAACGTACCTGTATTTTCAGCCGCTCCCTGCGATCGGTTATTCCCATATTGAAATGTTCTTTTTTACCTATTTAAAAACAATTAATTACATCAAATATAACCATATAGTGAATAAATAAAATAACCTGTGTTAAAATATCTGTTACTGTTAGATCACTTTTGAATTGTATTCTTTTCAAGCTTTTCGGTTAACTTATAATTGGCTTCCTGAGCTCTTAATTTAAATCGTGATTCATCTGTGATCCGCAAATTATTCTGATACATGTCCAGCCTTACCGACTTCTGATTATCATTAGCATAGTTTCTTAAAACCATTCGCGTCTGATTTTTCAATACTTCATCCAATACAGGAAAACAGATATCAATTCTTCTATGCAGATTACGGTATGTCCAATCGCAGGAAGAAAAGAATATTTCATCATTACCCCGGTTACCGAAGTGAAATATTCTCGTATTTTCGGTGTACCTATCCACATGCCTGCTTACTATAATATTATCGCTGATGGATGGTAAGCCGGAAATAAGGCTGCTGCTTTCACTCACAATTACATGAACCGGAACTCCGGCCTGCCCTGCCTGATAAAGTTTATCTATCAAAATATGATCCTGAAGCTGGTTTACCTTGATTGTTACAAAAGATTTTAAGCCCGCATTACAGTTTGCAATTTCCCGGTCGATCAGGTCAACCAATCTTTTTTGAAAATTAAACTGAGTTACCATCAAATAATTAAATGGCAGGTACTTATACTTTTTAGGTTCATCCTGTGTAAATAAATATCCGAATAACAGTTCGAGTTCATTCGTTAGCTCACGATGACTGGTAAGCATGGCATGATCTACAATTTCCCTGCTTGTCAGCTTATAAAAACTACCTGTACCTAAAAATGCGTAACGCTCCCACCCTTTTTGCATTTTGCGTTTAACGAGTGCCATCTTTGCATGCACCTTTAGATTAGGAACACTAATAACAATTTTCACTCCCGCCTCACGCATTTTACGAGACCAATGTAAATTTTCATAAATATCCACCTTGGTATTCAGCTCTACGTAGGTTATTACCCGCTTACCATTACGCGCAGCACTAATTAAAGAATTTAGTATAAAGGAGTTAGGGCTGATTTTATAAAGTGAAACATGAATTTCCTTCACAAAGGGATCTGTTGCAGCCTCATTAAAAAACCGTACAATCGGTTCATAGGAATGATATGGTAAGTGGAACAGCTGATCTGCCTTTTGAATGGTATCAAATACGGATGTCTTATCGTCAAAATTGGGATTTTGTAAAGGCTTTTGAACGGAATAATCGAGTTTTTTAAATAATGCAGGAAATCCGGAAAGATCCTGCATGAATATATATGGCCCGCGTTCATGAAATTCGTTCATCTGAATACCCGCTTTGTTGAATAAATATTCACGCATTTCCAAAGGCATCCCAGTTTCATAAAAGAACTGAGAAGGCATTACAAAATTTCTTTTGTCCAGCTGTTTTAATATTCTTTGCGAAATTTGAACAGGATATTCATCTTCGATCATAAGCTCTGTATCACGCTCCGCACGGATTGCATAACTATCAATAACTGAATAACCTGGAAATAATAATGGCAGGTTTTCCCTGATAACATCCTCTATAAATGTTACGTATTTTCTTCCTTCATATTCCGGCAATTCCAAAAACCGCCCAAAAGGCTCAGACGGCACGTTTACGGTAGCATACAAATCTACCTGCTCATCATTTGACCAGTTAAGCCTTACTACAAGGTACAGCTGCTTTGTCTCAAAAAATGTTACTTTGGAATTTCTTCTTCCGTCGAGAAAGACTGGCTGTAAGTATCTGAACAGTTTATTTATAAAGAAATTTCTGATAAAAGGTAAATGCTCCGAAACGAAAGATTCTTTGTAGTAAAAATGAACTCCCTGTTCATTCAGTGCTGGTAATATTCCTGTTACTAATATATCGTTAAATTCTCTAAGCTGATTTTCCAGGGTTTCATACACATGTTCAAGCAAAGAATGAGGGTATATGTTTAGTTTAGCCCGTATGTCATCACTCGCTTCACCCATAGCCAGCAAGTTGGGAATCCTTACCCTATAAAACTCCTCTGTCTGATTGGAATACGTACTCAAAAACCGTAACCGCTCCCTTAAAGGAACTGATTCATCGTTGGCTTCTAATAATAATCGGTAGTTATTAGACAGCCAGCTTAAATTAATGTCAAAGTAAGGATACGAAACGTCAATCATTTATTAAATCAAAAAAATTCAAATTTAGGTACAATATAAAGACATTTAATGGGTAAGGATATAACTTTGCATCATTAATAATAACGTTGTACGGCGAGCGTCCACTGTTACACATATAGGCAAACCTTTTAATTTATACTATTTATGCGTTATCAATTATTAGGCCGTTCAGGATTAAGAGTGTCTGAAGTTTGTCTTGGAACCATGACATTTGGCACAGAATGGGGCTGGGGAGCAGACAAACATGAGAGTTTCAGGATTTTTGACACTTTTGCAGATGCGGGTGGAAATTTCATAGATACAGCCAACCGGTATACAGAGGGTTCATCTGAAAAATTTGTAGGTGAATTCATTGAAACTGATCGTGATCACTGGGTACTTGCTACCAAATTTACATTAAAGGACAGAAACGATGATTTGAATTTTGCCGGCAACCATCGCAAAAATATGATGCGGTCGGTACAGGCCAGTCTGAAACGGCTAAATACTGATTACATCGATCTGCTTTGGGTTCACATGTGGGATAATACCACTCCAACAGAAGAAGTAATGCGTGGCCTTGATGATCTCGTAAGCCGTGGACTGGTTCATTATATTGGGATTTCGGATACGCCGGCCTGGATTGTTTCTCAGGCTAATACCATCGCCGATTTTCGCGGATGGAATGCCTTCACAGCCTTACAATTCGAATATTCCTTATTACAGCGTACACCTGAAAGAGATCTGATCCCTATGGCAAAAGCACTGGATCTTGCAGTCACTCCCTGGGGAGCAATTGGTGGTGGCGCCCTAACAGGGAAATATTTACGAGGAGAATCAGGACGTGTACCTGACGATAGCCAGAGACGCAATAAACATAGTAGCATAATTGCTCAAACTGTGGTGGATATTGCCAATGAAATCGGAGCAACACCGGCACAGGTTGCAATTAACTGGACACGCCAGCGACAACAGGTTATGATACCAATTATCGGAGCATCCAGATCCATACAATTACAGGATTCTCTTGGTTGCCTTAACTTCCGGATACAAGAAGAATTTTTGAAAAAATTAAATGAGGTCAGTAAAATTGAGTTGGGCTTTCCTCATGAATTCCTCAAATCCGATGGAGTAAAAGAAGAAGCTTTTGGAGGAATGTATGACCTTCTGGATAACCACAGGCAATAAAATTGTAATAAAAGTGAGAGATAGTTTATGGGTTATCTCTCACTTTTTATTTATTTTCCCCATTGAGCCGGGTTCACTCTCCATGAACTCAGGCTTGCTACTTGTGATTCTGTGATGTAATTGTGTTCCAATGCTGATTCAATCAGCGCGTTGTAATTACAGATCGTACTCAATTTCACATTCTTCTCTTTGAAATTCTGTTCAGCTATTTCAAATCCATATGTAAATATTGCAGCCATACCAGCTACTTCAATTTCTGCTGAACGCAATACATCCACCACTTTCAGAGAACTTCCTCCGGTAGATATCAGATCCTCGATGATAATAACTGATTGCCCTTTTTCCAGACGCCCTTCGATCTGGTTGCCCATACCGTGTTTTTTAGGCTCAGGACGAACATAAGCAAAAGGTAATTCCAGGATGTCAGCAATTAATGCACCCTGTGCAATTCCGCCGGTCGCAACGCCAACAATAGCTTCCACGTCCGGATATTCCTGCCTGATCAGATCAGCCAGTACTTTTTTAATATATGTCCGGGTATCCGGGTAAGATAAAGCAACCCGGTTATCACAGTATATTGGTGACAACCAACCCGAACTCCACGTAAAAGGTTTGTCAGGACTTAATTTAATAGCTTGGGCTTCCAGCAGTAATTCGGCAACACGTTTATCTGTCATCTGATCGTTTGGTATTTATTCTTCCTTGTCTTCTTTTTTATTGTTATGAACAAGCAATTTATCAATACGGCTTCTGTCCATATCTATTACTTCAAATTCAAAATGTTTCCAGGTAAATTTTTCACCTTCCTGAGGGATGTTTTCTAAAATGTAAAGCACAAATCCGCCCAACGTATTAAATCCTGTGAGTTCGCGCCTTTCCGAATCCTGGATATTCATATGAAAATATTGCAGGAAATTATCAAATGGAAGCTGAGCATCAATTAGAAAACTGCCATCTTCACGTTTCACTATCTCAGATGCTTCTTCAATATCTTCCGAGATATCCCCAACCAATGCGTCCATAATGTCGTGCATGGTAATCACACCCAACATTCCGCCATATTCATCCACAATAATCCCAAAATAAACCCTTTGTTCTTTGAATTTTTCAAGAGCCTGGTAAGCCCTATTACTTTCAGGAAGATAAACCGGCTCCTTAATAATTGTATTCATGTGCGCCAGCTGATCCTCAATATCAGTAGCTATAAGGTCTTTAACGTAGATTAAACCGACTACATCGTCCACCGTATCCCGACAAACAGGATAGATAGAATGCCTGGACTCGAATATTTTCGCTTTGTTTTCCTGAACGGTATCTTCAATATCTAGCCACACAATTTCCTGGCGGTTTGTCATGAGTGAAGTTACCTTCCTGTCTCCGAGCTGGAAAACATTGTGCACAATCTCCTGTTCAATTTCTTCAAATACACCACCCGAGGTTCCTTCCTGAATCAGGCTTTTTATTTCCTCCTCTGTGACTGAATTTTCACTTTGTTTGATATTTAATAGTTTGATGATCAAATCACTGGAAAAACCCAACAGACTAATGAACGGAGCGGTTATTCTTGAAAGCAGGTTCATCGGCTTGGCCATAAAGGTGGAAATCGCCTCCGGATTGGCCATTCCTATTCGCTTGGGAACAAGTTCTCCCAGAACAAGGGATAAATAGGTAATAAAAACCAGAACAGTTCCAACAGCTAACGTATGACTATAAGGTTTTAAAACAGTGATCCTGGATATAAATAATTCAAAATCTGCAGTAATGTTATCACCACTATACATACCTGTCAACAGGCCGATAAGCGTAATGCCAATCTGAACTGTTGAAAGAAACCTTGTCGGTGAATTAGCTAAATGCAGGGCAGCTTTGGCACTGGAATCACCGTTTCTGGCGGCAGCCTCTAAACGTGATTTTCTTGAAGAAACAAGTGCTATCTCCGACATCGAAAATATACCGTTGACAAGCACTAAAAGTAAAATGATCAGGAGTTCCAATAACAATTAATTTATTGATACTACAAATTTATCAATAATAATCTCTGTCTAAACTAAACTCTTTACTTAATTTTGCCAGAGAACAAACGCCAAACCTTACAAATGATCATTTTTTTTGACGACCGTCCCTTCAAAATTGTAAGGACCAACCAGCTTTCTATGGCTGAAACGGCACATTTTGACAATATTGTGGATCTAAGACTAGCTAAACTTCAAAAAAGTTTATTAACAGGTCATGTCCTTTTTCTTAATGCAACTGCTGCTACGGCTCTACAGGCAATTACTTTTCTGGAAAAAGAAATGCCGGGTGACCTGCTTTCATTAACTATGGCAACACGTGAAAAAGCGGAGGTTGAAGAAAAAATAAAAAGTAATTTTAAAGTAATTAAGGCTGCTGGTGGTGTAGTAATCAAAGATGGAAAATGGCTTTTTATGTATCGCCGTAAAAAATGGGACCTGCCAAAAGGAAAGCTTGACAAAGGGGAAAACTCCAAAGACGCGGCTGTACGTGAGATTAAGGAAGAAACCGGTGTGGATGCTGTGATACATGACCGGATTTGTACTACCTGGCACACTTACAGCATTAATAATAACAGGATTCTGAAACGTACTAAATGGTATGTCTTAGATTGCGTCGATGATTCTAAAATGAGCCCGCAGGCCGAAGAACAAATTGAAAAACTAAGCTGGCTCACACAGGCAGAAGGAAAAGCAATTCTCGTTAATTCTTTCAGTTCAATCCGTTACGTGGTCGACAGCCTGAAAAAAATGCAGAACGTACAGGAATTATAATTTCAAATATTACTTTGAAATGAAAAAAGTATACAATGCTGCGTTCAGACTGCATTGTATACTTTTCTGATAAGTTCTAACTTAAACTTCCCTGTTCAGCTTATTTAACTCAGAAAGCGAATAAGGCAAAAAATCGTCTACATCCTGTCCATAACGGTGAAGATCCCGGATAATGCTTGAACTGATCGGGGCTAGTGCAGGTGATGTAATCAAAAAGACGGTTTCAATTTCTGCATATATGTAACGGTTTACCTGTGAAATTCCGTTTTCATACTCAAAATCCGTTGTATTTCTTAAACCTCTTAGTAAAAACTTAGCCCCTATTTCCCGGGCTGTATGCGCTGTAAGATCGTCGTAGGTAATAACTTTTACATTGGTTTCATCCTCAAAAGTCCTTTCTATTAATTCTTTCATTACTTCCAGAGGGAAATAACGTTTTTTAGTAGCATTATTACCAATTCCAATAACCACTTCGTCAAAAAGCCTTAATCCACGTATGATAATATCTTCATGTCCTTTAGTAAAAGGATCAAAAGATCCCGGAAATAGTGCTACACGCTTCATAAAAACTAAAATTTAATAATATAAAAATCCCGTTAGCCCGGGAATTGTACTAGCAGCTTGATTCTTCAGGACGATACCAGATAAGTATTAAACAGGCCAAAATACCTGTGGCCCGGAATATCACTGCATTGTGCGTTATATTTCAATGTAGTCGGCCCTTTTCCGATTTCCAGATTTGGAAAAAACTTTGACAACTCCAGATACAAATTTGAGGTAACTGTAACTTCTCCGTAAGCCAGCACTTTCATTTCTTCCGGAAGAAAATTAAGCTGATTTAATGTAAACAGGATAATATATACAAGCTCCTGCGGCTGCGAAAATCTAAATCTGTTGCACAATATCAGCTGCTGGCCTTCACTAACAATTAACGTAAAATAATCTTTTTCAAAATAAGCAGACGCTATTCTTATTTCCTGGTGTTCTGCATGGCTTACAAGCGCTCCGATAATAAGAGGACTTGTAAGATGGTAAAATGAGATATTGGAAGATTTGAAATGGTTGATCATCCAGTCGTACCAAAGAACAGGAATACTAAACACATTGTGAGCGTGTACGATAGGTACTTCATGATAAAGTACACGTTCATCATTGGGTATAGCAGTACCTAAGGTAAATTCAAGATAATCCTGAATTGAATCCTTATTAAAAATTAACTTGGGAATCAAACTGAATGCATGTGAATTAATAGCGATCCTGACATTTTTCCAATGATTGGAAGACCATAATAAATGCCCGGTGAAGATTTTTTTAATCTTTCAAATACATCATTTTTATTTAAAACCCGCTGGAAGCCATAGTCTTCCAACCAGATACACTCCATATTTTCGTCCTTAATGATACAAAACCGTATGCGCCTTTCATCTACTTCGATGCAAAGCGTACAAAACGGAATGGTATCCGAGTCAAATGAACTATCTCCTACCAGCAGAGTAGGAATGACTTCAATTGCCTGATTATCAGAATTTGTCACAAGAAAAATTATACGATTAATAAAAAATTTTACAGTTGATTAAATAAAAAGCTCAGATAAATCCTTTTAATTTAAAAATATCATCAAAGGAGTTTATTGACTTAAACAGGCTGTGCACAAATATATCAGGAAGTGCTCTAATTTCTTCTATACTTAGAAATCTGACTTCTTTAATTATTTGCTCACGGGTAGAAAACTCCGGGTCAGTTCCTGTAATTAGTTTGCCGGTTGCAGAAGTTATCAAAAAAAACAGCTCAATAGCGTGCAAGGGTGGCTGGATAAACTCATTCATGAAAAGCAATTCACCAATTTCAACCTCTAATCCCGTCTCTTCTTTGAATTCTCTTTTAATGCATCAGCAGCTGTTTCACCAAATTCAATTCCACCACCAGGCGGATACCAAAAACTGATCTCAGGCCCATTTAATGCATGGCCCGCAAGCAGCATTTTATCATTCTCGAAATATATTCCGCATGCACGTACACGCACACGGTTTTCGTATATAATTTTTGATTCTGATAATGATAGATCCAATTCCTAAGTATTAAGTGCAAAGACAACCTTACCGGTGAATTTGGTAAGAATTATGCCCGTCAAAAATATTGAAAATAATTTGACGGGCATAAAAAACCAGTGAATGGAGCGGAAATATTAATTTTCCCTAATAAGGATTGCCGGAGATATAGCTTTCAAGAGATTGGATATGATCTTTTTGTTCTCTTATAATTGCAGATACAATATCATTAATTGAAATGATCCCAACTAAGGTACCGTTCTGATTTACAGGTAAATGCCGGATATGTTTATCAGACATTATTTGCATACATTCCTCAATTTTCTGATCTGTTTCAACTGTAATTACACGACTCGTCATGACATCCCGGATCAGTGTATCCCTTGAGGCTCTTCCCTGAAGAATTACCTTTCGGGCATAATCACGTTCTGAGAATATACCAATCAACTTGTCGTTTTCAAGTACCAGAACAGCACCGATATTTTTTTCGGCCATTAGTTCCAATGCCTCAAAAACAGTATTATCCTGAGTTATAGAATACAGGGCATTTACAGGCTTGTTGCCCATCACTTGAAATACTAGCATATAAAGTTCAGGTTAGTGAGAATATGGAAACAGAAACACGAAACTAATATATGGAATTAGTATGTAAAAATCCAATTAAATCCATGTATATTTTTGTAACTGTCGCCCGACTTTGATTTTAATTTTCCTTGTCTTAGATTCGTTACCATGGAAAAAAACCAAACTTTGCCTTCACAGCAAATGATTAAGCAATTCCCTTTTAAACCGACGGAAGGACAACTTCGCTTTTTCAAACAAACGAATGATTTTCTGTTAGAGGAAAAGGGACTGGAACGTTATCGCGATTGCTTTTTATTAAAGGGATATGCAGGAACGGGTAAAACCACCATTATAAGTACATTAATTAAGGTAATTAAGAATTACGGTTACAAATCCATCTTGTTGGCGCCAACAGGACGTGCGGCAAAAGTTATGTCGAACTATGCGGATAAAATCGCTCTAACCATTCACAAAAAAATATACAAACAAACATCCGATTCGTTCTCTGGAAGCCTTACTTTTCAGCGGCAGAAAAACTACCATGACAATACATTGTTTATTGTGGATGAGGCATCTATGATTACTGACGATGCGGATTTTGGAAATAAAAGTTTGCTGGCTGATCTTATTGACTTTGTCTTTGAAAATCCGGGGAATAAACTAATGCTGGTTGGTGATGTAGCGCAGCTTCCGCCGGTCGGGCAGGAACTTAGCCCGGCCCTCGACAGAGACTATCTGGAAAAAAACTTCTATATGTCTGTCTTTCAGGAAGAACTGAAAGAAGTAATGCGGCAGGATGAATTGTCGGGAATATTATATAACGCAACTGAACTCCGGAATCAGTTGAAGGAAGAGAAGCCGGACATTAAAATTATGACCAAATCTTTCAGGGATATGTTTCGCATGACTGGCGACAGACTGGAAGAGGGATTACGTTATGCTTATGACAAATTTGGGCAGGAAAATGTAATCATATTAACACGTTCCAATAAATCCGCTGTTCAGTATAATGAATACATTCGACGGATGATCAACTTTTCAGAAGAGGAACTGGACGCCGGCGATCGCTTGATGGTGGTTAGAAACAATTATAATGTATTGGAAGAGGACTCTCCGGCAGGATTTATTGCAAACGGGGACTTTGTCGAACTTCTGAAAATTCGTAATACACAGGAAATTCATGGTTTCCGGTTTGCGGATGTCGTATTACGCCTATCTGATTATGACAAACAACCGGAATTTGATGCAAAAATTATTCTGGACACTCTACATTCCTTCTCTCCCTCCATGTCGTCAGAAGATAACCGTAAATTGTATGATAGTGTTGTTCAGGATTATTTTGATATCAAATCGAAAAAAGACCGAATGGAAGCATTAAGGAAAGATCCTTTTCTGAACGCATTGCAGGTCAAATTTGCTTATGCGCTTACTACACACAAATCACAAGGTGGCCAATGGAGTGCTGTATTCGTAGATCAGGGTTACTTACCTGAGGAGCAGGTTAATAACGAGTTCATAAGATGGTTATATACAGCCATTACCAGGGCAACTGATGAAGTATTTTTGATGAATTTTCATCAGTATTTTTTCAAATAATATCTTTCACGTTTTGTACTTTAACATTAATTACCCTGATTTTTAGATATTTAAGCACGAATCATTCAACTTAAATTGCGGCAGCACGCCTTAATCTGTCATTAATAGCAAGGCCAAGTCCGTAATCCGGTGCTCTTTCTGCCCATATTTCTTCAATGGGTAAGGAATCTAACTCACGCAAAAAAGCAAATAAATGATGAGCTGCTTCTTTCAAATCACCCGTTTTACTTAATATCCGCTGATATTCGTAATTTTTGATCTGAATGTTTTGATCAAATAACAAACAGCCAATTCCATCAGGAGCCTGAGCGAGTTCTTCTTTTGTTTTTAAAAAAATGGCTTTCTGGGAGCATAATGGCTTTTTAACATTCCCGGAGCTTGCGGATTGGAAGAAGAATGAGGTAATACATTTACTTTACCTACTATATTTTCAATTTCATCTATGGCCAAACCTCCAAGCCTGTATACTGTTGGAATATCGTTTACAAATCCAACAATTGTAGATTCTATTCCGACACCACACTCTCCCCCATCCAGTATATAAGGAATTTTTTCACCCAATTGTGCATTTACATGCTCCGATTTCGTTGGACTGATATAACCAAAAGGATTTGCGCTTGGTGCAGCTAAGGGAAATTCAAGCTGTCGAAGCAATTCCAATGTCAATGGATGATTGGGAATACGTACTGCTACATGGTCCAGCCCAGAAGTCACCAGATCAGGAATAATGCTCTTCTTAGGCAGAAGTAATGTAAGAGGGCCTGGCCAAAATGCAATTGCCAGATTGCGGGCACTTGCCGGCAAGTCCGTAACATAGTTCTTTAATTTATCCAGTGAATCAGTATGAATGATCAATGGATCAAAAGACGGCCGGTTTTTAACTTCAAAAATGGATAATACAGATTTCTCATCCAAAGCATTTCCAGCTAAACCATATACAGTCTCGGTAGGAATTGCTACCAATTGTCCTTTTAAAAGAAATTGTTTCGCAAGTTGAACGTCGTTATCGATTATAGCCAAAATACTATTTTAATTAAAATACAAATTTATGGAAAAACCTGTTTATGTACGTTATACTGTGCTTAATAAGTAAATTTGAACGGACGGTATTTATAATTATTTAACGATTTGTTAATAATTTACAAATTAAGAAATAACAATAGATTTAACGGCAGCAGTTAATGACAACCCATTTAGATTCGTTTTAAATAACTTTGATATTTGGATATTTATCTGACTGCTAATAGATCTGTGTTTATATTTAATGATTAAATAGTAATTTAAAAAACTAACCCTTATGTTTCAAATCAAAGAACAACCTGCTGTTTTTGATGTCTGTATTATTGGCTCAGGAGCGGGAGGTGGAATGGCAGCATATCAGCTTGCAAAAGCCGGCGCAAAAGTAGCGTTGCTGGAAGCAGGTGGATATTTTGACCCTGCCGATCCTAAATATATTACACAATTGAAATGGCCATGGGAATCGCCACGCAGAGGTGCGAGTAATCGTCGCCCATTTGGTGATTTTGATGCTGCATGGGGAGGCTGGGATCTTGAAGGTGAGCCCTATACACATAAAAACGGAACTCAATTCGACTGGTTCAGATCACGTATGCTTGGTGGACGTACAAACCACTGGGGCAGGATTTCCCTTCGTTTTGGCCCAAAAGATTTTAAGCGTAAAAGTATAGATGGCCTGGGTGATGACTGGCCAATTGGGTATGATGATGTGAAGCCTTACTATGATCAGGTAGATAAACTGATCGGTGTTTTTGGTACAATAGAAAACATGGACAATGAGCCGGACGGTATCTTCCTTCCTCCTCCAAAGCCTCGCCTACACGAACTGCTTCTTCAAAAAGCTGGTAAAAAGGCCAATATCCCTGTAATCCCGTCGCGGCTTTCCATATTAACCAAGCCTATTAACGATCAGCGCGGGGTTTGTTTCTATTGCAGCCAGTGCAGCCGTTCATGCCAGGCTTATGCGGATTTTTCTTCATCCTCTGTATTGGTAATTCCGGCTGTAAAGACAGGCAATGTTACCCTGATCAATAATGCAATGGCCAGGGAAGTATTGACAGATCCTAACACCGGACTTGCAACCGGCGTATCGTATGTGGATCGCAACAAGCTTACAGAACATACAATTAAAGCCAAAGTGGTGGTACTTGCTGCCAGCGCAGGAGAATCAGCACGTTTATTATTAAACTCTAAATCCGCAAGACATCCCAACGGACTGGGTAATTCAAGTGGAATAGTTGGAAAATATCTGCACGATTCAACCGGTGCTTCAAGAGGAGCTTTTTTACCACATTTAATGGATAGAAAGCGTTATAATGAAGACGGTGTCGGTGGAATGCACGTGTATACACCTTGGTGGCTGGATAACAAAAAACTTGATTTTCCTCGTGGTTACCATATTGAATATGGTGGTGGAATGGGTATGCCAAGTTATGGTTTTGGTTCAGGCATAGAAAGAATGAATGGTAAATACCCAACCGCTAACGGCACAATGAAACAGGCGGGTGGCTATGGAGCATCATTAAAAGAAGATTACCGTCGTTTTTACGGAGCTTATGTTGGTATGGCCGGCAGAGGTGAAGCAGTTCCAAGTATTGAAAATTATTGTGAAATTGATCCGAACGTAGTTGACAAATTCGGTATTCCGGTTTTGCGATTTAATTATAAATGGACTGATTACGAAATTAAGCAGGCCAAGCACATGCATGATACTTTTGAAGAAGTAATTCATTCATTAGGAGGTGTTGCCAGCGGCACCAAGCCAGGTGCAGATACTAATTATGGCATTGAAGCTCCTGGCCGTATCATTCATGAAGTAGGTACTGTACGTATGGGTGATGATCCAAAAACTTCTGTTCTGAATAAATTCTCACAAGCACACGATGCAAAAAATGTGTTTGTAGTGGATGGCGGCTCTTTTGTTTCACAGGCAGATAAAAACCCAACATGGACAATACTTGCTTTATCGTGGAGAGCATCTGATTATATTATTGATCAGGTAAAACAGAAAAATATTTAATCATTGAACCGTTCTTTCAAATCATATTATTATGAAGCGTAGAGATTCATTAAAAGCCTTAACGTTAAGTTCTCTCGGATTTGCTGCCATGAACCCTCAGGTAGCACTTGCTGAACAAAGGGAGATTGACGCGCAAAATCCACCCGAAACTCCAATAAAAATCCCGGGCGGAAGACAAAAAGAAGAAGCGATCCGTGACGCACAACTGATGAAGGAGAAGTTCCTGACCGTTGCCGAGCTGGCTACTATCAAAGTCCTTTGCGATATCATTATTCCTGCTGACGATAAATCGGGAAGTGCGTCTGACGCTGGTGTTCCCCAATTTATAGAGTTTATTGTTAAAGATATGCCACAACACCAAACACCCATTCGTGGTGGTTTGAAGTGGCTCGACCTTGAATCAAATAAACGTTTCAGCAAAATATTTACACTTTGTACAAAAGCACAGCAGTTACAAATTGTAGATGATATTGCATATCCAGAAAAAGCAAAACCAATGTATAGCCAGGGAGTTGCATTTTTTAATCAGATGCGTAATCTTACAGCATCCGGTTTTTACACAACCAGAATCGGTATTGATGACATCGGATATGTAGGAAATACTCCTAATGTGTGGGAAGGCCCGCCCGCTGAAGTAATCAAACAATATGAGAAGTATATCATTTAAATTTTAGCTTCATCATAAAAAAACACCGTCAGTTTCAAAAAACTGACGGTGTTTTTTTATGATGACAATTATATATTAATACAATTTTTGACGTTGCGCTTTTACCGTCTCGTCTTTCAGGAACTCATCATAACTCATCAATTTATCCACCATTCCTTTTGGCCCGATTTCAATAATCCTGTTTGCAATAGTATGAACGAACTGGTGATCATGGGAATAAAATATAAGACATCCCGGGAATTCAATTAATCCATTATTCAGAGCTGTAATTGATTCAAGATCAAGGTGATTGGTAGGATCATCCAGTATTAGTGCATTCGCGCTGGAAAGCATCGTTCTTGACAACATACAGCGCACCTTTTCTCCTCCGGAAAGCACCTTTGCTTTTTTGAGTGCTTCTTCTCCTGAGAAAAGCATTCTTCCCAGGAATCCACGTATAAAACTTTCATCCTTTTCCTCAGAATACTGACGCAGCCAGTCAACCAGGTTAAGATCAACATCAAAAAATGATGTTGGATCCTTGGTAAAATATGATTTTGTGATTGTTACGCCCCAGTTGTAAGTTCCTTTATCAGCTTTCTGCTCTTCATTAATAATGTCGAAAAACGTACTGATAGCATTTACGTTACGGCTTACAAAAGCAATTTTATCACCCTTATTTATATTGAAGCTCAGATTATTGAACAGGATAGTTCCATCATCCGCTTTCTTTGAGAGTCCTTCCACTCTTAAAAGCTGATCTCCAACTTCTCTCTCTGATTTAAAAGCAATGTATGGGTATTTCCGCGATGAAGGTTTTATATCTTCAATAGTAAGCTTTTCCAACAATTTCTGACGCGAAGTCGCCTGCTTGGATTTAGACGCATTGGCACTAAACCGGCGTATAAATTCTTCAAGTTCCTTGCGTTTTTCGTCTGATTTCTTGTTAGAATCCTGGCGTTGTTTCATTGCCAACTGGCTCGACTGATACCAGAACGAATAATTTCCGGTAAACATCTGCACTTTGCTAAAATCAATATCGACAACATGCGTACAAACTTCGTCAAGAAAATGCCTGTCGTGAGAAACAACAATAACGGTATTCTTAAAATCCGCCAGGAAGTTTTCAAGCCAGAGAACCGTCTCAACATCCAGGTTATTGGTTGGCTCATCCAGAAGCAATACATCGGGATTACCAAATAAGGTTTGAGCAAGAAGTACACGTACTTTGTCACTACCATTAAGATCTCCCATAATGGCAGAATGTAATTCTTCACCTAGGCCAAGTCCGTTTAATAATTGTGCAGCCTCAGTTTCAGCTTCCCACCCATTCAAATCTGCAAACTCTGCTTCTAAATTGGCCGCCTTCTCTCCATCTTCATCAGTAAAGTCTTCTTTTTCATAGATGGCTTCCCGCTCTTTCATGATTTTATAGAGACGATCATGTCCTAAAATCACGGTATCCATTACTGTATAAGCATCAAATTCAAACTGGTCCTGTTTCAGAAATGTCATCCTTTCTCCTGGATTCATACTTACCAAGCCTGTTTGAGGCTCAATTTCACCCGAAAGTATTTTTAAGAATGTTGATTTTCCTGCACCATTTGCACCTATCACCCCGTAGCAGTTACCCGGAACAAATTTTATATTTACCTCGTCAAACAAAACTCTTTTACCGTACCTCAGCGATACGTTCTGAACCGTAATCATACTTAAAATATGTATTTTTTATGAATGAAGCCGCAAAATTACGAAATTAAGAGGAATTTCGTATAGATTATTCCTCCTTCCATTGCATTTAATAAATGAACACCAAACTTATCTTTTCAATCTTCTTTATAATCATTTCTCTAACGGAAATCATCGCAGATCTAAGTGGCAACAAAATATTGATATATCTTACCAAACCGCTTATTATGGTATCTGTTATCATTTATTCTTTTCAGACCAAAACTCAAAGAAAAGTACGAGGATTACTCTTCTTTAACGCTGGACTATTCTTCGCACTGTTTGGAGATATTTTTTTAATGATTCAGGAAGAGGATTTATTTATTCCGGGACTGGCGTCTTTTCTAAGCATGCAAATACTTTATGCTTATGCATTTTACCTGGATAACCCACTAAAATTAACTTCAAAGTTTGCTTATATCCGATTGGCCCCTTTCCTTCTTTTCGCTATTACTTTCTATATTATATTACAACCCTATCTAACTGGAATTGTTATTAAAATTGCGGTTGCAATTTATGCATTGGGTATAGCTTCAATGGCCTGGATGTCTTTTCTTAGAAAAAATAAGGTTTCAAACGGATCATTTTTGATGGTTGTTAACGGAGCCATTTTATTCCTGATTTCTGATTCTGTCATTGCGGTGGATAAATTCATCACGGCGATACCCCTAAACACAGTTTGGGTAATGAGTACATATTGTTTTGCTCAATATTTAATCGCTATTGGCTATTTAAAAACGAAACAGACAGGTTCGCACCCGTCTGTTTCGTTCTGAATATAAATCTATTTGTAAATCTGACAGATTGTTATGGTATGATACGAAGTGTATGTGCTCCTCTTCCTACACTTATTTTAGCACTCTGTTTCTTTAATGACGGTACATCTCCTTTTGTTACAGTCCAAAATTCAACGCCACCTGTTCCATTTCCATATTCGAGATATTCATAAACAGCAACTGCGAGGTTTGAACCATCCTTATCGAATACAACACTTTTAGGATTGATACCTTCAAAAGGATAATCAGCAACCTTGGTCAAAGCTCCATCAGCTCCAATTTTAAATAAGGTCAGAGAACTGCCAGCTCCTGCACTGGCTTCTGTCCAGGGTGATCCGCTTTTTCCTGCATTTACCGCAACAAGAAGGGTTCCGTCAGGACTGACGGCAAACGATCCCGGATTTAAACCTACCGGAATCTGGCTGGCTATTTTAGCTTCAGTTGATCCGTCCATAGAAAAATCTATCACATAAATTTCTCCTTCACCAGTAGCCTTTCCCTGTATGCCTTTTGCATCCAAAACAAAATAATGTTTACCATCAGCAGAAAACCTGCCAAAAGAAGGATCAGTTCCAACCTTAACAGGTTTACCAATCATCTCAACATTTTTAAGTTTTCCCGCTTCTCGAATCACCTTATAAATACCCACTTCCTTGGATTTATCCAATGTGAAAGCAATAAAGTCACCGGATGGATGCCAGGATAAATCAATAATTTTGTTTGTTGTATCCAAACCTGCGGGCAGATTTAAAAAACGTGCTGGTTTACCATCCGGAGCAGCATCTATAAACACAAGTTCTTTACCAGTATCAGTTGTTGAAATAATTAATTCATTTTTGTTAATATCAATAGATGTTGGTTTTTTACCAACCGGAAAACCAAATTTCGCCTTGGGCACGGTCATATTTGCAATGTCTACCACATACAATTTTTCTCCAACTGGAAATTCAGACGCAGCATCTTTAAAATCAACCACTCCATCATCCGGCCTAAGCCTGCTTTCAAGTACATAAGCCAATCCGCCCGTTGCAGGAACGGCAAGTGTTTTGGAATACCCAAGAACTGAATTAGAAACAAGAGCTGTTCCAAATCCTTTACTTCCCCTTTCCACAGGAAACTTAATCGTGGTTAATACATCCTTGGCAGTATTGTCTCTGAGTAATTTTCCATCGACCAATGCTGATGCTGATAAATCTGCATCCGAAATTACTACAAGGCCTTTTGCATTGAAATTAATAGATGACTGGGCAAATGCTGATGCAGATCCCATTGTTATCAAACCGGCCAACAAAAAGACTTTTTTCATAAATATTTTTAATTAAACGCTGAATTAAAGTATTACCGTTCACCAAAAGAAACCTTGTAAATACCCGAAACGGATTACAAGGTTTCTCTTTTATAACGCAATATAATGTAAAAAACAGATAACGATCAAGCTATAAATTGATTTTTCAGGATCAGGTTTTTGATTAAAATCTTACTCTATCAATTCTAAACAGCTATCTTATCTATAAATCTATTGAAATTATTTATTCAATATGTTAAGTACGTCACTAATGGTAACATAGTTAACAAAATATTTTGTTTCCAATAAATAAGAAACCCCGATAGTAAAAACTAACGGGGCGGAGTATCTTAAAAGAAAAAAAACTTATGCTGCTACCGATAATGTATTAACCAATTTGGCCAATTTTGATTTTTGGTTAGAAGCTTTTTTCTTATGGATAATATTTTTCTTAGCTAAACGATCCAACATAGAAGAAACAGTTTTGTATACTTCTACAGCCAAAGCCTTATCAGTCGTTTCACGCAATTTTTTGATGTATGAACGTGTAGTCTTGTGTTGGTAACGATTACGCAAACGCTTTGTTTCGTTGGCACGAATTCTCTTTAATGCAGATTTATGATTTGCCATTTTTTATTATAATATTTTTTATTTCTCAATCGGTCTGCAAAAATAGCGATATCATGCCGAAATGCCAAATTTACATGAAGATATATTTACAAAAAACCCAAATTCCTATTTAGCCATACGCTGGACATCAGACGATAAATATTCTTCCAGGCGGTTTTGAAGCTCAGAAATCGGTATATTACTATGCAGCTCCCCTTCTACTGCTACGGAAATTCTACCGGTTTGCTCAGAAATCACAATTACCACGGCATCAGTCGCTTCACTCATGCCCATGGCTGCCCGGTGACGAAAGCCAAGCGAAGATGGCACGTCTACCCCATCGGCTACCGGAAGTACGCAACGGGCAGCTTTTATCCTCCCGTCTACAATTACTATCGCGCCATCATGCAATTCACTGTATTGATTAAAGAGAGAAACTAATAATGGTTTAGACACGCGTGCATCCAGCAATTCCCCTGTTTCTACATATTTGCTAAGATCATCACGTTTATTTACAACAATTAAAGCACCTGTGAAATTAGCGGCTATTGTCTTGCTTGCATCCACTACTTCCATCAAATTTTTCGCTTTGATGTCAAGGATTGAATTTCTTAATATCTTTTTTAAAAAACCATTATTGGTATGGATAGTAGATTTACCTATAATTAATAAGAACCTGCGGATTTCCTGTTGAAAAATAACAATTAATGCTACTGCTCCTACGCCCATGAAGTATTGTAAAATAGCTGTAAGCAGTCCAAGGCCTAATCCTTTTACAACGAGATAAAATACGTAAACAAATAAATAACCTAAAAAAACCCTGCTGGCAATGCTGCCGCGAACAAGTGTGTAAACCTGATATAGAAGCACTGAAACCAAAAAGACATCCAGGATATCTGCCCAATTGATATTTAAAAAACCTACACGCATAAGAAAACAAATATTATTTTGCGACTAAATTACTATTTTTAATTCATACGACCAGTAGCCATCCATAGTTTTACTGCTTCTACGGCTGGTTTTACATCATGAACCCTCAAAATCGAAGCGCCTTGCTCAAGTAACAAAGTATTCAGTACTGTTGTACCATTTAAAGCTTCCGCCGCACTGATACTCAATGTTTTGTAGATTGTTGCCTTTCGTGATATTCCGGCAAGTACCGGATAACCAAGCTGATCAAATTCAGACATATGCCTGATCAGTTCAAAGTTTTGAGCTGCTGTTTTAGAAAATCCATACCCGGGGTCAATAATTAAATCGGCAACCCCTTTTGAGCGCAGTACCTCGATTTTCAGCTTTAATGCTTTAATTACATCCGGAATCAGCTGGTCATAGTGTGTCAGTTCATTCATTGTTGCTGGCGTACCGCGCATATGCATCAGAATATATGGCACTCCAAGCTTAGCAACCAGATCAAACATTTCAACATCCAGGTCACCTCCGGAGACGTCGTTAATAATTTGCGCACCTTTTTCAACTGCTTTTCTTGCAACTGCCGACCGAAATGTATCAATAGAAATGAATAGTTCCGGGAAAAATTTATTTAACGGCTCAATAATAGATTCAATCCGCTCTATTTCCTCCGTAACCGTCACCTCAGCAGCTCCCGGACGGGTTGAATATCCTCCAATGTCGATCAGTGAAGCCCCATCCTCCTGCATCCACCCAACTCTCTCAATTACAGCCTCTCGTGATTCCATCCGGCTTTCTTTGTAAAAAGAATCAGGAGTAATATTTACAATACCCATTACAAGTGGGGTCGACAGATCGATCAGTTGCCCCCTGACATTAATCGTTTTTTTATTAACTTGCGCCATATAAAATTTATAAATGAACCGGTTGCGTGCAGCTGTCAGCATACACTTATGGTGCATTTTGTTTTAAATAATGATCAATTACCAGGCTTAACATATAATAAAACTTTGAAATCGACCGAAGCGGAATATCAGGAAATCATTCAGTATTGCCAAGATCTTTTTGCAAAAAAGAACAAAGATTACGGAACTTCCTGGCGAATCCTGAGAATTCCTTCCATCACTGATCAAATCTTCATTAAAGCACAGAGAATCCGTACTATTCAGGAAAAAGGAATTCAAAAAGTCAATGACGATATTTCATCAGAGTTTATAGGAATTATTAATTACTGCGTCATGGCTTTGATCCAGATCGCTTTGGGGGAATCGAAAAATGACATTAATTCGTCAGAACTAACTACTTTATATAATACGCAGGTAAGTGAGGTACAAGAACTCCTTTTTAATAAAAACCACGATTATGGTGAAGCCTGGCGGGATATGCGTGTGAGCTCCATGACTGATATTATTCTAATGAAGCTTTTAAGAATAAAGCAAATTGAAGATAATCAAGGATATACAATAGTATCGGAAGGTGTAAAAGCTGGCTATCAGGACATCATTAACTATTCTGTTTTTTGCCTTATTAAGTCTAACGCTTTACAGACTAACTAATTCCTGCTAAAAACACAACAAATATTGGGTTAAACTAATAAATTGAAATGAAAATTCCTGCGCAGATTTCCCGTGTCATAGTTGGATTACTATTTATTTTCTCTGGACTGATCAAACTGAATGATCCGCTTGGTACGCAATATAAACTTGAAGAATATTTTGAAGTATTTGCTGAGGACCTGCCCCGTTTTCATGATTTTTTCATGTCGCTTGTTCCTTTAGCTCTTTACTTTTCTGTATTTCTTTGTACAGCCGAAGTTGTTTTAGGAATTGCCCTGCTGGTTGCTTACAAGCCAAGAACAACCTCATGGCTTCTGCTGTTTATCATTGTCTTTTTTACATTTTTGACTTTTTATTCAGCCTATTTCAATAAAGTAACGGATTGCGGTTGTTTTGGTGCTGCCATCAAATTGACTCCATGGACTTCATTTAGCAAAGACCTGCTTTTGCTTATCCTGATACTCATCATAGTATATTACAGAAAAAAATTCAGGCCTCTGGCTACTGGTATCGTAGTCATTATATCTACAATAGCTTCACTCGGAATTGCAGTTTATGCATTACGCCACTTGCCACTTTTTGATTTGCTTCCTTACCGCGTGGGTGCCAATATTCCAGCCCAACTGAAACCATCCGAACCACTACGCTATCAGTATGTTTTTGAAAAAGGTGGAAAGACATACGAATTTGAGAAATATCCCAGCGATACTACACTTGTATTTAAGGATATGATAGTATTGAATGAAGAAGCAAAACCCAAAATTACAGATTACAAGGTTTGGAATGATGAAGGTGATTTCACTGAAAATACTTTTAAGGGAAATAAATTATTTCTGATAATTAAAAACTTTACGGATATCAATACAGCGGCCTTGCCGGATATCAGTAAGCTGATCAATAATGTAAAAGGAAAAGGAGTAGAACCAATTATTCTTACCTCAGGAGATAGCGGCGAAATTGTAAATTTCCTTAAACAGCATCAATTTACTGTGCCATTTTACTTTGTGGATGCAACGGTGCTGAAAACAATTTCAAGATCGAATCCTGGTCTATGGCTTTTAAAAGATGGTACGGTAAAAGGCAAATGGCATTACAATGATACGCCAACTGCCGACGAAGTAGTAAGACTGGTCAAATAATGAAAAATATTATTTTAATAGGAATGATGTCTTCCGGGAAATCGACATTAGGAAAGAAGCTTTCAAGATCATTAGGTTACAGATTTGTCGATTTGGACAAGTTGATTGAAAAAGATCAGGGATGTGATATCAGCACTATATTTTCCCAAAAGGGGGAAACATATTTCAGAGAAGTCGAAAGCAGGATCTTAAAAGAAATAGCACCGGAAAGTAATGTCGTTTTGGCTTCGGGAGGTGGAACGCCTTGTTTTTATGATAATATGGATTTCATTAAAAATCTGGGAATCAGCATTTTTCTTGATGTTTCAGCAACTGACCTGGCTAAAAGAATAGAAAATCATGGAAAAGACGACAGGCCGGTTTTATCAGGAGCAGCTTCCTTAGAAAATGCATTAAAGCTAAAAATTATTGAAAGACTGCCTTATTATTCACAGGCAGATCTTATTATAAAAGGAGAAATTGATGTAGGTAATATTTTAGAAGCGCTAACTGTACTGTTGTAAAAAAGCCGGAACTCAAAAATGGGTTCCGGTTTTTTATAACAGTATTTTTTTTAAAAGAATGTTCCTACGGTCAGCATAACATTAAAAGTACGATTTGATATATCAACAGAAGAATAATCCTGTGCATTGTTAAGCACATATGGAGTGTAAGCTGATTTAAAAGTAGAAACGGTTCCTGATACATCTGCAAAAAAACGATCATTCCGGACACCCGCTCCTGCTGAAAAAAGTAATTTACTTCTATTAATTCCATCATTTAAATCTTTGTAAGGGTCTGAAAGATAAGCAAGTCCAAGCCTTCCACGAAATAATCCTGCCCTGTATTCTCCACCTACACGTGCATTTATACCACTTTTATAAGTATCCTTTATTTCAATTTTGCTTGATTCATTAAAATCCTTATTCTCGTTTGCAACAGTGCTGTATTTGGTACGCGCTCGCATTCCTGAATATCCGACATACTCTAATGAGCCGGTAATAAATCCTTTATCGGTAAAAAAGTATGTAACTCCTGCTGATCCTCTTAATGGGCTAATGATTGAATATTTAAAATCCCGTGGAACCAAGGCCACAAAATTGCCAGTTGGACCTATATCTCTTCCCTGGTCATCATTAAGCGATCCTGGAATATAATCAGTAGTGAGGTTTTGATTAAACGTTTCATTAATTCTCATAAAAGTTGGAGTAGTAAGAGAACCGCCAAATTGGATAATCGGCGAAACCTTATAAATAATACCCAGAGTCGCATTAATACCATTTCCGGTTACAGTAAGATCCTCTCCCTTTATAGATGAACGAAAAACCGTTGGATTCGTATAAATATCCTATAGAGTGTGGAAATAAGAATATTTGATTCTATTAAAACCAACAGATCCACCAATGTATAGTTTATCATCATAATTTCCTGCATATGTAAATGTCCATTGCGTATTAGCACCTTTCGATTCAAATTCACCTGTTTGATCTGTTGGATTATTTCTGTCATCGCGTGCGTATGGAGGACCATATCCTTCTGTGGTAGAAACAAACTTAGTTGGGTAAATCATTTTCTGATAATAGTAGGCATGATCCAGATACTGTATGCTTTGATTATTATCAGCATACTCGTCTTCGTAATCCTTATCTTTCCAGCCCACGGCGTCGGCATCTTCTACTACTTTGTCCACGTAAGCACTTTTATTATTCAATCCGGAGTAGCTGAATCTGTTTTGAAAAGATTGCTGACGGGAAAAGGAAATTCCCAGTGAAGAACGTTTCCACTTCCTTTGGAATCCTGGTTTGCTGGAAATTACTAATGAGGCATTGGACAAATTAAAATTCGACTTTCCATCAGTGGTGAGTCTGTCAATATATCTGCTGTCTGTATTGATATTGGCAACTGCCGGACTAATTGAAAACTCCGAACGATTATAAAATCCCAAACCTGCCGGGTTACCGCTTATAGTACTTGCATCCCCTCCCAATGCTGCATGGTTACCGCCTAATCCCTGAAAACGGGCTGTACCCGTTTGATTGATCTCTGAATACCGGAAGGCATCACCTGCATACTGTGCAACGACCGGAACAGAAATAAATATACTCAATATAAAACCGGCATAAACTCCTGATTTTGTCATGTTCAATTTAAAATTACTAATAAATTACGTCTTCAATTTAAACGAAAACCCTGCAAAATTATGACATTTTGCAGGGTTAAATAAATCTTATATTTCTTACTTATAACTTTCAGATACAATTATCTCGGACCTCTTGACGAAGAACGTCCACCGCCACCTCCACCACCAGATGGCGCACTCGGTGCACTGTAACTTCTGGATGGTGCGCTATAACTTGGGCTTGGTGCACTGTAACTCCTTGAAGGAGCGCTGTAAGATTCACTGCTTCTGCCAGGAGCAGAATAAGAACTGCTGCTGCGCGACGGCGTACTGTAATTAGACTGACTTCTTGAAGGAGCACTGTATGATGATGACGGCGAACTATAAGATGGAGCACTGTATGAGCTGCTGTTTCTTGTAGAACGTGATGAATTACCTGAACTCAGACCATCAGTAGAATAGTTACTTGACGATGACGAACGAGGGCGTGCATAATAAACATCATTTCCTTCACCTGCGCTTCTTGAATAACTACGGGCACCAGTCGATTCAGTACTGGTTCTTCCTCCTGTATATGAATTACTACTACGTTCTGATCTTGAAGATCTTGGCGAGCTGTAAGTATCGCTTCCATTGTATGCAGATCTCCTTGATCCGCGATCAGAACCTGTTGAGTTGGAACGGGAATTTACAAATCCTGAATTGTAACGGTCAGTATTTCTTGCACTGCCACTCGTTCCGCGCGGTCCATAAGTACGGGTTAAACCCTGTCTTTCATAATTGTTGTTCACAATTACAACGGGATAACTGTAAGCCCATGGATTATATCCGTAGCCTCCAAAACCACCATAATAACTATCATATAAACCGTAGCCATACATGCTGCTGCCATAGCCATACATACTTCCAAATCCGCCATATCCGAATGGACTATATCCAAATGGGCTGTATCCAAAAGGACTATAACCCATCATACTGCCATAACCGAAAGGTGAATATCCTAACATAGATCCCATTCCGAATCCAAGACCTAGATATGAACGCATACCAAACATGCTTCCAAAACCTATATTGACTGAACTTCCAGGCCAGTAAGAGCCCAAACCGCTATTGTAATTGTTGGAGTATCTGGTAGTTGCCTGGCTGTAACCGTCTGCAAAGCCAGCATTGTAACCTACACTGTTTGAGGATAGCTGACGCTGAACACCGCGTGATGAAAGATATGTATCATCATAATAATCGCTCGTTCCGGCATTGGGATCCTGGGTACTTGTATAATCCGGATTGTCCGTGCGGGAATATTCCTGGTTTCCATTCTGATCTCTGATTACTACTCCAGAATTTGGGTTTCCACCATAGAGGTCATCATAGCCACTGCCAGAATATTGACTCTTTGTACATCCCCAAGCTCCCAGCAGCACTAATAAAGACAAATATTTTGCTCCATTCATCATTTTCATGGCTTTAAAGGGTTAAAATTTGATCTATAATGAACATATAAATTTCGTTCCATTAATACGAATTAAACATCATTGCAGTTACATTAATTCCAAAGTTAACATAAAAAACTATCTTTGCAACTTCTAAAAAAAGACTGTATTACGCATCGTTATACTCCTTTTCATTTACAAAATAATCCTAAGAATGAGTAAAGCCTTACCAACCCGAAGTGAAAACTACTCCGAATGGTACAATGAACTAGTAAAAAGAGCCGATTTGGCTGAAAACTCGGCAGTTAGAGGCTGTATGGTAATAAAACCCTATGGTTATTCTATCTGGGAAAAAATGCAGCGGGCGCTGGATGATATGTTTAAGGAAACTGGTCATTCCAATGCTTATTTTCCTTTATTCATCCCAAAATCTTATCTGAGTAAAGAAGCCTCACATGTGGAAGGCTTCGCAAAAGAGTGTGCAGTTGTTACGCACTACAGATTGAAAAACGATCCGGATGGTAAAGGAGTCATTGTAGATCCGGATGCGAAACTGGAAGAAGAACTTATTGTTCGCCCTACATCCGAGACGGTAATTTGGAGTACATATAAAAACTGGATACAATCCTACCGGGATCTTCCTTTGCTGATTAACCAATGGGCAAATGTAGTTCGTTGGGAAATGCGCACCCGCTTATTTTTACGTACTACTGAATTCTTATGGCAGGAAGGCCATACTGCACATTCTACCTCTGGAGAAGCGATTGCAGAAACGGAGCAAATGCTGAACATCTACGCGCAGTTTGCGGAAGAATGGATGGCATTACCCGTTTTGAAAGGTATCAAATCTGCAAATGAGAGATTTGCCGGAGCCGTGGAAACCTATTGTATAGAAGCTCTGATGCAGGACGGTAAGGCATTACAAACAGGAACATCTCATTTTCTCGGACAAAATTTTGCAACTGCATTTGATGTAAAATTTCAGGACAAAGACGGTAAGCTCGAATATGTGTGGGGAACCTCATGGGGTGTAAGCACACGTTTAATGGGTGCGTTGATCATGGCACATTCGGATGACAGCGGATTGGTTTTACCGCCCAAGCTGGCTCCTATCCAGGTTGTGATAGTTCCGATATACAAAAATGAAGAACAGCTTGCCCAGATTTCTGAAAAAGCTGATGAGATAAAAAAGCAACTGAAAAAACTTGGTGTAAGTGTTAAATTCGATAATAATGATGCTTACAAACCAGGCTACAAATTCGCGGAGTACGAATTAAAAGGTGTACCGGTTCGCCTTGCAATGGGTGCTCGTGACCTGGAAAATGGCACGGTTGAAGTTGCACGTCGTGATACCAAAACCAAGGAAACAGTTTCCCTGGAAGGAATCGCCTTGTATATTACTGACCTGCTTGATAATATTCAGGAATCAATCTACAACAAGGCACTGGCGTTCCGTGAAGAAAACACATTTCGTGTTGATACATTTGAAGAATTTAATAGTGTACTGGATTCAAAAGGCGGGTTTATCCTTGCTCATTGGGATGGTACACCAGAAACAGAAGAAAAGATTAAGGAAGAAACAAAAGCAACGATCAGATGCATTCCATTGAACGCAGAAGAGGAAAGCGGTGTTTGCATTTATTCTGGTAAACCATCTTTCAGAAGAGTTGTTTTTGCAAGAGCATATTAATCATCAAAGTATTGGTATAATTAGTTTACCAGAGTACTTATTAACTCATTTTTAACCAATTAAGATATTACTGAAATGAAACAAGCACAAGCAGGAGATAACGTAAAAGTTCATTATAAAGGAACTCTTCCTGACGGACAACTTTTTGACTCTTCAGAAGGACGTGAGCCTTTGGTTTTCCAACTGGGAAGCGGACAAGTTATTAAAGGATTTGATGACGGAGTTACCGGAATGGTGATTGGAGATAAAAAAACGATTAATATTCCAAACGAAGATGCTTACGGGCCTATTAATGAAGACATGATCATTAATTTCGAACGCGCTCAGATCCCTGCTGAAATTCCATTGGAAATTGGCGGCACTTTAAATATGCATCAGGATGGAAACGGACAAGTAATTCCTGTTGTAATTAAAGAGGTAACCGAAGAATTTGTACTTCTGGATGCAAATCATCCTCTGGCAGGTCAGGATTTGATTTTTGAACTGGAATTGGTAGGAATCGACTAAACATTTCTGAAGTCTATCTTTAAAACGTTTGTTAAAAATGAATCTTCGTGATTATATTTTAACAAACGTTTTTCATTTCGCCCATTTGAGGCTGTAAGTTTCCGGTTTTACTTTACTCAATTTTAGCAGTATTTGTCTGGCTGCAAGTTCATTCAGCATGCGTTCTGCCCTTTTTTCAGAAATATTTATGATTCTGGCGAATGCTCGGGCTGTAACAGAATCCGTTGATTTTAAATATGTAATCAAAGATTTAACATGTCGTGTGGCCAGTAATTTTTCTGTATCAAAATCTCCTTCTCCCGCAATTAAAAGCTTTGGAATTGGTACACTTTTGTCCTTCACCCGAATATAAATGATCCGCTCATTTTTCTCATTAATTGCATAATGAGGTTTGCCTGCACTTTCAATTATTTCAACCCGCAGAATTTTCTTATTATCAATTATTTCTGTGTTTAAATGTAATAAAACGGGTTCCTCAATGAGCTGACCAGCAGCTTTTTCCAGCTTTTGCAATTCTTCAAGTTCTGAGTAAATTCCCGATATCAATCCTGCATCGTCCACGCCTATCAAAAGAACCCCACCGGATGTATTGGCAAACGATGTGATCGTTTTAGCAATTTTATATGGACTGTCAATCGTTTTTTTAAATTCAATGGCTAAGCCTTCTCCTTGTTTTATTAGTTGAATGGTGCTTTTATTCATATTTAAATTAATCCATATTTTTTTCCTGGCAGTGACTTTATCATGCCCTGAAATTCAAGATTTAATAATAACGTTGCTAATTTATTAAGATGCATACCGCTTTGCCACGACAAATCATCTATCTGCATATTTCCTTTTTGTCTTAACATTCCCAGCACCTGGCCTTCATCCTGTGTAAACCCATCAAAACTCATTGGAATCTCCTTTTCGAATTGTTTTACTAATCCGTTATTTAGTTCCTGATCTAAATTCCAGCCTATTGCCATCGCCATATCCTGAACCGATGTAAAAATAGCTGCCTTATTATCTCTGATCAGCTGGTTACATCCTTCTGACTGCGGGCTACTGAGATTTCCGGGTACTGCAAATACATCACGGTGATAATTTTGTGCAAACTCGACTGTAATTAGGCTTCCACCTTTTTTTGCAGATTCTACAACTATTGTAACATCACTTAGCCCCGCAATAATTCTGTTCCTGGCGGGAAATCTCATGAAATCCGGTTTGGTCGCCAGCGCGTTTTCCGTAACAATTCCTCCATGAACCTGCATTTCCTGTGCCGTTCGCTGATGTACAGCAGGATATATGACATCCAGCCCACTAGCCATTACCCCTATTGTTGGCAAACCATTTTTTAAACATGCCCTATGAGCAGTTATGTCAACCCCGTAAGCCAGTCCGCTGACGATTAATGCCTGAAACGGAACGAGTTCCTTTATGATAGTTTCCGTAACAGTTTTCCCATACTCACTTATTTGCCGGGTTCCGACAATACCAACCGTTCTTTGCTGATTGAAGTCAAATTGTCCTCTGGAATATAGAACAACTGGTGCATCGTATAGAGATTTCAGCCTGCCCGGATAAGTTTTGTCCGTAACAAAGTGAAGCTGTGTGTCTGATTTACCACAGTCCACAAATTCCTTTTCCGCAAAAGCAAATCCGCCTCCGTTTAAAATTGAACGGGCAACTTTATCACCGATTCCTGGTATTTTAATAAGCTTTTTGTAATCAGAGGTGAATACTTTTGAAGCACCGCCGCAGTAACTAATTAATTGTCTGACTGTTACAGATCCTATTCCCGGCGTGTGAATAAGTGCCAACGTACTAATCTTTTCATTTTCCAGTGACGGCAACATAATAGTGTGTTTGATATTCTTAAATTATTGATGAAGACAAATCTGATCAAAATTAAGCCTTGAACCCAGCGAAAAATTTTGGCATAAGTTTTGCAATAAAAAGTTATTCAGACTATCATCAAAAATAACAAATTTTTTAAATCATATATGGAAAACCAAGAGATTGATGCGCACACTTTACAACATTTTGAAGGTATGGGTGCTACATATTATCCTGAAGGAGTTTATTACAGGGTTTGGGCGCCACATGCCAAAAGCGTATCGGTCGTAGGCAGTTTTAATGACTGGAAGGAAGATTCAAATCCTTTGCAGGCTGAAGAAAACGGCTTTTGGGGTGTTCTTGTTGATAATTCCAAAATTGGTGACGAATATAAATTCGCGCTGAAAACACCTTCTGGCGATTTTATGAGAAATGATCCTTACGCCTTGCAAATGACAAATTCGGCTGGAAACGGAATAGTTTATAGCCATTCGTCATTTGGTTGGAATAACGAGGACTTTCAAATTCCATCCTGGCACGAACTGGTTATTTATGAATTACACGTTGGTACATTTAATGCACCTGATGAAAACTCAATCGGTACACTGTACACAGCTATTGAAAAGTTAGGATACCTAAAAGATATGGGCTTTAATGCTGTTGAATTAATGCCATGTGCTGAATTTCCCGGGTCGCGTTCCTGGGGATACAATCCTGCGAATCCTTTCGCTATTGAGTCGGACTACGGCGGGCCGGACGGACTTAAGACATTCGTAAAAGCTGCACACGAAGCTGGTATTGCGGTAATATTGGATGTTGTTTATAATCACTTCGGGCCTTCAGATATGGATCTTTGGCAGTTTGATGGATGGCAGGAAAATGATGGCGGCGGAATATATTTTTATAACGACTGGCGTTCAGAAACTCCCTGGGGAAATACCCGTCCGGATTACGGACGTGGTGAAGTACGGCAATATATACATGACAATGCCCTGATGTGGATTAAAGATTTTCATGTGGATGGTTTGAGAATGGATATGGTTCCTTATATCCGTAATGTGAAAGCAGATGGAAATCCAGGTAATGACATACCCGAAGGAATCTCATTAATGCAATGGATTAATAAAGACATTCGTGAAAATTTCACCAATAAAATTACCATCGCCGAAGACATGCACTCGCTTGAATGTATTACCGATACCATTAACAATGATGGCTTAGGTTATGGTTCTCAATGGGATGCAAAGTTTGTTCATTCAGTGCGAGACGCAATAATTACTCAAAATGATAAAGACCGGGATATGAACAGCATTGTGGAAGCTGTTAAAAACCGATATAACCTGGATGCATTCCAACGTATTATTTATACTGAATCACATGATGAAGTAGCAAATGGACAAGCCCGAGTAGCAGAGGAAATAGCAAACGGTGACGTAAATAATTGGTACTCAAAAAAAAGGGCTGCACTTGGGGTAGCTCTTGTTCTAACTTCTCCCGGCATTCCGATGATATTTCAGGGACAGCCGTTACTTGAAGATAAATGGTTTTCGGATACCGATCCAATTGATTGGACGCGACTGGAAAAATTCAGCGGATTCGCAGCACTGCATCGTGATATGATACACTTGCGCAAGGAACTGGTTTGGCGTAACAGCTGGCCTTCAGGGACAAGAGGTTGAATTTATACGCGCCGACAATGATAAGAAAATTATTATCATGCATCGCTGGCAAAATGGTGGCCCAAAAGATAGTGTTGTGGTCATTTTAAATTTTTCTACTGAGACGTTTGCGGATTATAAAGTTGGTTTCCCAAGAGCTGGAAAATGGCATCTGCGTTTAAATAGTGATGCTGGCCAGTACGATCCTGAATTTTCTAACCAGGGAGTATTTGATTTGGACACAGTAGAAGGAGAATTCGACGGTCTTCCTGTTCACGCATCTCTTAATATTCCACCTTATACTGCTCTAATTTATTCTCAGGAAGAGTAGTTTAAGAGTTTAAAGTTTAAGAGTTTAAAAGTTGAGAGTTAAAAGTTTAAAGTTGGCAGCAACTTTGAACTCTTGAACTTTTAAACTTTAAACTCTCGTAAACTTTAAACTCAATTGATCACTCTGAAAATCCTGTCCCACCTGATTTTATTTACGAAGCTGGTGGGATTGGGATCAAGAGACATCCATACAAATATTGCTTTTCCTACAATGTGATCCTTTGGAACAAATCCCCAGTAACGGGAGTCTGCCGAATTATGACGGTTATCTCCCATCATGAAATAATAGTCCTGTTTGAAAGTATAACTTTCCAGCGGCTTACCATTTTGAGTTATCCGATTGGGTTCAATACCTACATTTTCATTCCCGTCGTAGCTTTTAATTATTTCTCCGTATAAGGCAATATTTTGTGAAGTCAAACTTACTTTCATTCCTTTTGTAGGAACCAGAACAGGACCATAATTATCTTTATTCCAATGTAATTGTTCCGAAGCCGGAAATAACTGTGGTTCTTTTAACTCCTTCGGCATTAATACGGCTTCTACCCTTTTTACAAAATCATATCCTTTCAACTTCGAAGCAAGATCAGCCGTAGTTTTTACAATATAACCAAACTCATCATTGTCGGTTATCGTATCATTATATGTTTCGGTAAAAGGCGAATAATCTGTAATTCCATTTTTTCTGAAAATATTAAGTTCGTTTACAGGAGCACCCGTTGATACAAAATATTCACTTTGTATACGTGGTGGATTTGTTTCAGCTTTACCATTAACATATACCTGACCGTTACGAACTTCTAATTTATCACCTGATATTGCAACACAACGTTTGATATAATTAGAACGCAGATCCGTCGGGTGTGGTTTAAGGTCTGGCAAAACTGAACCGTATTTTGAATATAAATCCGGATGTTCAACCGGCAGATTAAAAACTACGACATCTCCCCTCTTCACATCTGTAATTCCTGGTAAGCGAAATTGAGGCAACTGAATCCAGTCAAGATATGAAGGAATACTTGTACCCCAGATAGTCTGATGGGTTAATGGAACCTGCAATGGAGTAATAGGTGTAGTAGTTCCATAATGTATTCGGCTAACAAACAAATAATCTCCCACCAGAAGAGTGTTTTCCATGGATGGTGTAGGAATAACGAAAGCACTGAAAAACAACCAGCGGATTATTACTGCGGCTGTAACTGCAAATAGTACAGAATCAATCCATTCCCGAAAAGCAGATTTCTTTTTAGCAGGTTCAGTGCTGATCTTCATGGCATTCGCTATTTCCATTTGTTGTTATAAGTTAAATATAAAAATACTGTTTCAGATAAAGAATAAACAAATATATATCAGTTTATTGAATATACAAACAACAATAAAAAAAGAGAGCCCTGATAGTTGGCTCTCTTAATATTATTACTAAAAACCTATCTTAGTTTATGACTCTGAATAATCTGTTCCAACGAATTTTACTAAAGAAACTTGTAGGATCCGGATCAATTGACATCCAGACAAATACGGCTTTTCCAACGATGTGATCTTTTGGAACAAAACCCCAATAACGCGAATCAGCCGAATTGTGACGATTATCTCCCATCATAAAATAGTAGTCCTGTTTGAAAGTATAACTGGTTATTGCCTTTCCTCCTACTTTAATGGATGATGTATCAATAACAACGTCATCATTTCCTTCATAACTTTTAATTACAGTACCATAAGTTGCAATATTTTCCGGGGTAAGATTTACTGTCATTCCTTCTTTTGGAATTGTGATTGGCCCGTAGTTATCCCGGTTCCATTTAAATAACGGAGAATTTGGATACAACATTGGTTCACTGATTTCTTTTGGCGATTTTACCAACGTAATACTTTTAACAAAATCGAATGCTTTTAGCTTGGCTGCGATCTCTGTTGTGGTAAAAACCAGATAGCCCTGTTGGTCATTAGCTGCTATTGTATCATTAAAACTTTCGGTGTAAGGATGATATTCCGAAATCCCGTTTTCCTTAAAAACCTTTGTTTCATTTACAGTAGTAGTTGTGGCAACAAAGTATTCATCTTCCATTCTTGGCGGATTTACCATTGCTACACCATTTGTGTAAACCTGTAAATCCCTTACTTCCAGCTTATCACCAGGTAAACCAACACATCGTTTAATATAATTCGTTTTCAAATCAACCGGATGCTGCAATTCGGGAGGATAATTGAAAACAACCACATCACCACGTTTCACATCACTGAAACCTGGCAGGCGATATTGAGGTAACTGAATAGCATCCGTATAAGAAGGAATGTTGGTTCCCCAAATGGTTTGATGCGTTAATGGTACCTGTAATGGTGTTTTTGGTGTACGTGTGCCGTAATGCAACTTACTGACAAAAAGAAAATCCCCTACCAAAAGACTGTTTTCCATGGAAGGTGTAGGAATTGTAAATGCTTCAAAAAACAACCAGCGGATAAGTGTGGCGGCAATAACTGCAAAAAGTATTGAATCGAACCATTCCCTTACTGCTGATTTATGCTTTCTATAAGCAACAGGTTGGGCAGTCATTTCTTTATTAATAGCCATGCTATGTATTATTGAGAGTTAAATATTTTAATCGAGATTTTTCAAAAGATCATTCATTCCAAATACACCATGCCTGCCAGGAAGCCATTCGGCAGAAATAACAGCACCCAATGCAAAACCAGCACGATTGTGTGCAGTATGCGAAATTTCAATCCGGTCTACTTCCGACTCGTACCTGATGATATGCGTTCCCGGGACTTCGCCTTCTCTCTCGGAAACGATTTGCAAATAATTTTGTCCATTTTCAGGTGCTAGTTTCCAACCTTCCAAATCAACAGCCTCATCTATTAAACCTTCTGCAAGTGTAATAGCAGTACCGCTTGGAGCATCCAGTTTATGTATATGGTGGATTTCAGTCATCGAAGCATGATAACCATGTCCGTTCATTAATCGTGCAAGTTGCCTGTTCAGCCTGAAAAAAAGATTTACTCCAATACTATAATTAGAAGCATAGAAAAACGACCCATTTTTTTCCTTACATAGTGTTTCTATTTCAGTGCGATGTTCCAACCATCCTGTTGTGCCACTTACTATTGGCCAACCTTTTTTCAGACAATAGGTAATATTATCAAAAGCCGATTCGGGTGAACTGAATTCTATTGCCACATCAACATCCGTGGATTGAAGCTGATCCATGTCAGCTCGATTTTGCAGATCAATTTTACCAACGATGCTATGCCCTCTTTCAATGGCAATTTTTTCAATCGTTTTCCCCATTTTGCCGTATCCCAGCAATAATATTTTCATTTATTTACTTTTTTACCAGCTGTGTTAATGCAAAAATGCCGGTACGGGTTACTATTTATTTAAAATTGAAAACCAGACGAACCCCTGGTGCTGGCTGCCGCATCAATGGCTGGCTGATCTTCGGTTCAATCCTGAATGTCAGATCATCGGACAGATCAAAAGTTTTCAAATGTGCTGCTACATTGGCTTCAACAATAGTCAGGGTATAAATCAAACCTGTTACTATAATTGATAGATTTTTATTTCTGCGCCAGTAGTTTTTTTGTCTGTCAATGGCATCTCTGGATGCTGAATCCATTACAAAACTCGTATTGAATAAATTACGTACTTTAACAATTTTTTTTGTGTCAGTAGTAACACCAGTAGCCAATTCCCCAGTTTCTAAGTTATAAAAAGAATTATAGGCTTTAAGAAAATCCTGGTATTTTATTGAATTCAGATGATATGCGTAAAGGCCTCCTCCTATCGAAAGATAAATGAGCGGCAGTTTCCAATAGTCCCGGTTGTAAATTTGCCCAAAGCCAGGAATTAAAGCCAGTCTGGTAGCTTTTTTCGGCACTGGGATAAATTTTTTCTGCCATCTTTTCCAATAATAACCTTTAAAGAATCATTAACAGCACTGATAGTTGTATCAGAAACTATTATGGTATTCTTTTTATTATTCAAACTATCTTTTGCAGCTTTCTGGCTTTTTCCTTCATATGCAATGAGCAGAAACAGCACAATCCAAAACCAATTTTTCAAGCTTTTTTGTTAAATTTCAAGGTTTCTAAAATCTTTTTCAAATCATCCTGCGAAGTGAAAGGAATTTTGATTTCTCCTTTATGATCATTGTCACTCTTCACCGAAACTTTTGCTCCAAAAAATGAAGACAACTGAAACTGTAACGACTTTATTTCCTGATTAATTATAACCTGTTTTTTAGCGGCAAAAGATATATTGCTCATCAGGCCAAGCTTACGCACTTCTTCTTCAACCTTTCTAACCGACCAGCCTTCTTCAATGGTTTTATTGAAAATTTTAAGCTGGCTCATGTCGCTGTTGATTGTAATAATTGCCCGCGCATGTCCCATGCTGATTTTATTATCGCGAAGTGCAGCCTGAATCACCGGAGGAAGCTTCCAGTAAACGAATGTAATTATTAACCGTTGTCCTGTTTTTACCTACGCGAACGCCCAGTTCTTCCTGTTTGAGGTTACATTCCAGTATCAAACGCTGATAGCTAAGTGCAATTTCTATTGAGTTAAGGTTTTCTCGCTGAATATTCTCGATCAAAGCCATTTCCAGCATTTGCTGATCATTGGCTGTACGGATGTAAGCTGGTATGCTCGACATGCCAATTGACCTTGATGCCTGCAAACGCCGTTCTCCTGAAATGATCTGAAAAGCACCTTCGCCGGTTTGACGAACAGTAATAGGTTGAATTATTCCCTGCACACGAATAGAATCTGCAAGTTCCTGAAGAGCTTCCTGATCAAACTTTGTCCTGGGCTGGTATGGATTTGCTTCAATCTGGCTTATTGGTATCTCGTTCATGGAACCAACCACCTCATAAGAGGTACGGGTATTGGAACGCGGACTTACTTTATCTGAATCCTGTAGCAAGGCTCCTAAACCTCTGCCAAGACCTGTCATTTTTTTATTTTTATTACTCGTTTCCATGTGTGTTCCAGCTATTCAGATTTGGTGATCAATTAACTCCCAGATGCTTATCAGACGACAACAATCCATTTTTGGTGAGAATCTCGCGTGCAAGATTCAAATAACTGATCGCACCTTTGCTGTCTGCATCCTGTGCCATTACCGGAACACCATAACTTGGCGCTTCACTGATCCTGACATTTCTGGGGATAATTGTATTAAATACCAACGATTCAAAATGGCTGGTTACTTCATTCACAACCTGATTTGACAAGCGGAGACGAAGGTCGTACATGGTCAACAAAATACCTTCAATGACAAGATTCGTATTGAGCCTTGATTGTATGATAGTAATCGTATTTAATAATTTGCCCAGACCTTCCAAAGCAAAATATTCACATTGAACCGGGATAATAACTGAGTCAGCGGCAGTGAGACTATTGATAGTGATAAGCCCTAAAGACGGGGAACAATCTATTACAATAAAATCATAATCATCCCGAACCTCCGAAATCGCATCTTTCATCCGCTGTTCCCGGTTTGTAAGATTGATCATTTCAATCTCTGCCCCTACCAGGTCAATATGCGACGGCAGCAGATTTAAATTGGGAAAATCAGTTTCCAGGATTATATCCGCCGTTCTTGCCTCCTCTACCATGCACTCGTAAATGCTGTTTTCCATTTCCTGGGGATTAAATCCCAATCCGGACGTAGAATTAGCCTGTGGATCCGCATCGATAATAAGTGTCCTGAATTCGAGGGCCGCCAAACTCGCAGCCAGGTTAATAGCAGTGGTCGTTTTTCCTACTCCTCCTTTTTGATTTGCAATTGCAATTACTTTGCCCATGTATTCTTGTGAGTTACCGGCGTCAAATTTCAACTATTCAAGGCAAATCACCAAAAAATGTTCCACGGAGTTTTATAATTTATATTTAATTAACTAAATATCAGAATATTAACTAACATTATTATTTGATTAAATATTAATTCAACCCTTAAAATACCAATGTTTCACGCCCAAACCTGAGTTCCTTCTGTACAATTCTTGCACATTTCTATCTCAGAACGTGATCTGATCAGAGATGCCCTGAAATCATTATATTTCTTGCCTCTCCACAATTGTTTAAAAGTTTGCTTTTTCATATCCCCAAGCTGATATTCTGCGTCCTTGTCAAAACAACAAGGTACAACACCGCCATCCCAGGTAATAACACAGGAATGCCACATTTTCCAGCAATGATCTACAAACTTGTTTTTGATAGAATATTTCCCGCCATCCTGCTTTTCATAACGCGAATACTTGTCAATGGTAGGTATTAGATTATTACCTTCTTCATAATCATAAATCTGTGCAGTTTTCAGTCCGACTTCATCCACGCCCATTTCAAGGGCTAATTTTTTCACATCCTCAATTTGATGCTCGTTGGGTTTTACTACTAAAAACTGAAAAATAACATGAGGTGTACTTGACTTCAATTCTTTTTTCCATTTGATAATATTGCGCGTTCCATCCAAAACCTTTTCCAGTTTACCACCAATGCGATATTGCTGATAAACTTCCTGTGTGGTTCCGTCAATAGAAATAATCAAACGATCCAGACCCGATTCTACCGTTTTTTTTGCTTTTTCATCCGTTAAATAATGCGCGTTGGTTGATGTAGCCGTGTAAATGCCTTTATCATGAGCATATTGCACCAGTTCAAAAAATTTAGGATGCAAATACGGTTCGCCCTGAAAATAAAAAATGAGGTATAGTAAAGTATCAGCTAATTCGTCAATTGTATTTTTGTAGAGCTTTTCTTCCATCATGCCAGTAGGCCTGGTAAATGAACGCAATCCACTCGGACATTCAGGACAACGAAGATTGCATGATGTAGTCGGTTCAAAAGAAATAGCAATTGGCATACCCCAATGAACAGGTTGACCGGTCGATTTTGAATAAAAATAACTCCCTAATATTTGTATCGCATTCCATGCCCGTTTGGGTGTAACTTTGGACATCAGGTTCAGACCATCTTTAAAATTTTTATTCATATTATTTTAGCTGTTGGCTTTTAGCTGTAAGCTTTTAGTTTTCACCCTGATAAATTATGATTTAACGAACAGAGATTCCGGTTGTATATTTTATTTCAGATATAACGAAATAGCTGCTGATGTGTAACACACTTTTCAGTGCAGAAAGTTTAAGCTGATAAAATTGATTATATGCTTCCGCATCCTGTACCACTATTTTCAACATATAGTCAAAGTTACCTGATACGACTGAACATTCAAGTACTTCTTCCATTCCCACTATGGCCAGGTTGAAATCCTCGAAGCTTTCTTTGCGCTGTTTGTCCAGTGTTACATTACAATATACAACCAAAGATTTTCCCAGTTTCCGCCGGTTTAGCAAACAAACATATTTATCTATAAATCCTTCCCTTTCCAGTTTTCTTATTCGCTCATGAACAGGCGTAACTGAAAGATTGATCTGACTTGCGATTTCCTTAATAGTAAGCTGAGAATTTTGCTGTAATAATTCCAGTATCCGGGAGTCGGTACTATCCAATTGCATATAGAAGTGTTTTTTATGGCAAAAATCATATAAATAATAAACGTAAAGAATATTTTTCTATAAAATAGATGTAAATCAGTTTTGTTTTCTATTCAATTCCATTATGGTAGAATCATTTTCGCCTAATGCTTATTTTTGCAGCGTTTTAAACCGCAATAGTTTTCATAGTTAAACTTTTTCAATAATGATCATTGGCGTTCCTAAAGAAATTAAAAATAACGAAAACCGGGTAGCAGTTACTCCAGCCGGTGTTACCGAATTCCGCAAACACGGACATACGGTTTATGTTCAGAACGAAGCGGGGAAAGCAAGTGGTTTTTCTGATGAACAATATGCCACGGCAGGTGCAACTTTACTGGCAACTATTGAAGAGGTTTATGCTGTTGCCGAAATGATCATTAAAGTAAAGGAACCCATTGCAAGTGAATACACGCTTATTAAAAAGGATCAGTTACTATTTACATATTTTCACTTTGCGTCATCTGAGCCACTGACGCATGCCATGATAGAACGTCAGGCAGTTTGCCTTGCTTATGAAACAGTTGAAAGAACCGACAGAAGTTTACCATTATTGATTCCTATGAGCGAGGTTGCCGGACGTATGGCAGTTCAGGAAGGTGCAAAATATCTTGAAAAGCCAATGGGTGGATTCGGAATTTTGCTGGGCGGTGTTGCCGGTGTAAAACCTGCGAATGTATTGGTTTTGGGTGGTGGAGTTGTAGGAACACAATCGGCAAAAATGGCCGCCGGACTTGGTGCAAATGTAACGATCGTTGATATAAGCCTTGCCCGTTTACGTTATTTGGAAGACATTATGCCAGCTAATGTTGATACTGTAATGTCCAACGAATATAATATCCGTGAATTAATTCAGAGCTCAATTCTTATTATTGGTGGGGTTCTGATACCTGGTGCGAAAGCTCCATCACTGATTACACGTGATATGCTGAAACTAATGAAACCCGGTACCGTGATGGTCGATGTTGCGATTGATCAGGGTGGATGTTTTGAAACTTCGAAAGCTACAACCCACGAAGATCCAATTTATGAAGTGGACGGTGTGGTTCATTATTGCGTGGCTAATATGCCTGGTGCTGTTCCCTATACTTCTACACTTGCGCTTACAAATGCCACATTGCCATATGCCTTACAGCTTGCTAATAAAGGATGGAAAAATGCCTGTGCTACCAATGAAGAACTTCGTAAAGGGCTGAATGTAGTGAATGGAAAAATCGTTTTTAAAGGAGTTTCCGATGCATGGAATTTGCCATATGCAGATGTGAGCGAAGTACTATAATTGAGTTCAGACTTTAAACTCTGTTCTTCCCACAAGCATTTATTTGCTGGTTTTCAATTACCAGATAAAATAAGGCTGTATCAGATTAAATTCCGATATGGCCTTTTTCGTTTTATGAGCCTGAATTTTGAACAACAAATAAACACACCCAGCTTAAAAGGTAAAAGCTTAAATTAAATCCACTTTTCAGATTTACACCAATAGCATGCGTTAGTGCAAAAAGGTAATTTAGCCAAATTGCTAAAAATATTCTTCTTAACCCCCGCAATACTCATTTCTGCGCAATGTGCATTTATACGTAAAAAGCGGGTATCTAAAAATATTGCAATTTTTATTACAAATACATTGCGTATTCAAATAATATTCTTAATTTTGCATCATAATTGAACGAACATCCGTTCGCTTCTCTGCCTCATCCCCGGTTTTGCGGTTTTTCCGCTTCCAGCCTTTAAAATGTCCGGTTGGTTATTACCGTTTCGTCATGCAGAGCCCCACGGATGGTTTGTGGTTGGTGGGCTTTGCGCAATCCCCTTTTTTAAAATAAATAAAACTGGCTGTCATCCGGTTTGTCGTGCTAAAACAGGTTTGATTTTATTCAAACAAAACGACATGTGGCTTATCAGTTGTGCATTTTTTTTCAATTCCATTTCTTGTCTGATCAATTTAAAAATTGGTTTTGAAAAAATCTTATATCTGCAACTGTAATTTATTTAAGAATTTAATAACAATAACAATAGAATGACAACTGAAACAATTGAAACATTTGAGACTTTTGCTGATTTAGGAATTTCAGAAAATATACTCAAAGCATTAACTGAAATGGGTTTTGTGAAACCCTCTCCTATCCAGGCTCAAGGAATACCTGCCGTTATGCAAGGATCTGACGTGATTGGTCAGGCACAAACGGGAACCGGTAAAACTGCCGCATTTGGTATTCCTTTATTAGAAAGAATTGATGTTACCAATAATGCAGTACAAGCTCTTATACTTTGTCCTACACGTGAATTAGCCGTACAGGTTTCGGAAGAAATCGGTAGGCTTGCAAAATATCAGAAAGGTTTAAGAATTGAAGCAATATATGGCGGAGATTCTATTGATCGCCAGATACGTTCTCTTAAAAAAGGTGTACATGTAGTGGTTGGAACTCCTGGCCGTGTAATGGACCACATGGAACGCCGCACGTTGAAATTTGACCAAGTGCGTATGATGGTTCTGGATGAAGCTGATGAAATGTTGGATATGGGATTCCGTGAAGACATTGAAAGTATATTGGCTGACATGCCGGAAGATCGCCAGACGGTTCTTTTCTCGGCCACAATGTCGAAGCCGATTATGTCAATTACAAAACGTTTCCTGAATGACCCGGTTTTGATCAAGGTTGTTCGTAACGAATTGACAAACCAGAACATCGAGCAGGTTTGCTTTGAAGTAAAACCACAGGCGAAGGTTGAAGTGATGACACGTTTAATAGACATGTATCATTTGAAATCATTGCTGGTTTTTTGTAACACCAAACGTAAGGTAGACGAAATTGTTGAAGATCTTCAGTTGCGCGGTTATGCATCAGAAGGTATTCATGGTGACTTGCGTCAGCAGCAGCGTAGTAATGTTATGAGCAAATTTAAGGCTGGTGTAACAACCATCCTGGTTGCTACGGATGTTGCAGCACGTGGAATTGACGTAAGCGGACTGGATGCAGTAATTAATTATGACATTCCTCTTGACGAAGAATATTACGTACACCGTATAGGCCGGACAGGTCGCGCAGGTAACTCTGGTAAAGCGTTTTCTCTGGTAGCAAGAGACGAAAAATTCCGTCTTAAAACCATTGAAAATTATACTAAAGTAAAAATTGAAAAAGGAGTTATTCCTTCGTTCGAAGACATAGTCGGAGTTCGTAAAGCGCGTTTTGTAGAAAGTATTTCTGCTTCAATTCAGGAAGGCGGAGACAACGCACTTTATCAGGACGTATTGGAAATGCTTCAGCACAGCGGTTTTTCTACTGAACAAATTGTAGGAGCAATGGCTAAGCAGATCATGGGTGTTCAGAAAAGTGAATATTCAGATAGCAATATGGCATGGGAAGAAAGACGTGGCGGTGATGAACGCCGTGGAAGCAGCCGTGATGGTGATCGCCGTGGTGGTGATGATCGCCGCAGTGGTGGTAGCCGTTTCGACAGAGGTATCAGCCGTGAAGGTGGAAGCAGTGATCGTTTTGCACCCCGTTCTGACTCTCCCCGCAGAAGTGAAGGCGGCAGCAGCAGCCGTGATGAATCGAGACGTACTGCTACTCCGGAAGCTGGTATGACACGTTTGTTTTTGAGCCTTGGACGTAAAGACCATATCCTTCCGAAAGACATTGTTGGAGCTATTGCAGGTGAAGCTAACATTCCTGGTAAAACAATCGGTGCCATTGATATTTATGACAAGTTCACTTTTGTTGACGTACCAGAACGTGATGCCCGTGCGGTACTGCGTGCGATGGACGGAAATACTATTAAAGGGAAACCTGTTCAGATTGACATTGCTAAATAAGTAATTCGATTTTCTTATAGATTTTAAAAGGGACTTGTAAATAGGTCCCTTTTTTTATTATTTCAGGAATGCAAAACGATAATAATTTAGAAGTATGGTTACGTGGCCCGCTGCCTCAGATCCCCGCATTGTTACAACCAGTGGCTCACGCACTTTTACAGGCACTGGAAGAAATCAACTTATCCGGGAATGAATTTAGTTCTCAGCTTCTATGGAAACATCCTGTAAATATAGCTTCGGTAGGTTTTCACCTACAACATTTATCCGGCGTACTTGACAGGTTATTTACTTATGCCAGACAAGAATCATTAGATGAGGAACAGCTTCTTTATTTGAAAAATGAAGGAACAGAACCCTTTCCTGGTTGTAACTATTCAGATTTACTTCAAATTTTTAGATCCCAGGTCCAAAAAGCAATTACCCAGTTAATGGCTACCGATGAGTCAACTTTGACGGAAATCCGATATGTAGGACGCGCCAGAATTGCTTCTACTCATGTAGGTTTGCTTTTTCATGCAGCAGAACATACACAACGCCATGTCGGACAATTATTGGTGACTGCAAAGATTTTACAAGCAGGCATTGAGTAGATAACTTTGTATTTTGCACTTTTCATTCTACGTTTTACCATTTCAATTTATTTTTAAATTTATGACTTTTAACCGTCGTTTATTCCTTAGATCAGCAGGAGCAGCCGCAATTGGAACTGCTTTTACAAGTTCAATGGTTTTTTCGCTGTCGTCTTGTGGAAAATCAGGAGAAAAATCTGACAATTCTGATTCAACCAGTGTTGCTGAGACTAATTCCCCGGCACCATCAATTCCTGATTTCGGTCTCCAGCTATACAGTGTACGTGACCTTATTGGAAAAGATCCAAAAGGTGTTTTAAAGCAAATCGCAGGATTTGGATATAAGAAAATTGAAAGCTATCAGGGTGATCAGGGTGTCTTTTGGGGAATGAAGCCAAAAGAATTTAAAGCATATATGGACGAATTGGGAATGACCATCGTCAGCACCCACGCGGATACGACCAAAAATCTTGAAAAGGCGGCTGCCGAAGCTGCTGAAGCCGGGCTTTCATATATTTTACAACCTTACATCGGACCGCAAAAAACCATAGATGAATGGAAAAAACGTGCTGATGAATTCAATAAAAGAGGCGAAATATGTAACAAAGCCGGCGTAAAATTTGGTTATCACAATCATGATTATTCTTTTAAGGTGTTAGAAGGAAAAATTCCACAGGAAATTTTGCTGGACAATACTGATAAGTCCTTCGTAAGATATGAACTAGATTTGATGTGGATTGAAGCAGCCGGAGCAGATGCTGCGGCACACATAAAGAAATATACGGGCAGATATGACCTTTGCCATGTTAAAGATTTTGTACGTGAACCAAAAGTTGAATCAACTGACCTTGGAAAGGGAGATGTCGATTATGCAAGTTTGTTGAAAGTAGCTTCTGACAATGGCATCAAACAATTTATTGTTGAACAGGAAGAATACCCTGGTCCTGTATTAACCAGTATTGCCAACGACGCGGAATTTATGAAAAAGCTTGTTTTCAAATAGAAATTTCTGACTTATTCATCACTTTCTGATCTTACACGAAAAAGCCGCTGCAACCAGCTTTGCTGCTCAGCGGCTTCTTCTTTTTTTCATTTTCATTCAGTGAAATGCCTGAAAGATTTCTCAAATCAGGCTGGCCGGCATTAATCCAGCAGGTATACCACATATCCCCTACCGTTTTTACCGAGGCTTTCATCCGGCGTTCCACCTGGCCATTCAGCATGTTATGGTAGTGCTCTGAAAACTCTTTAGAATAGGTTCTTGTCAACACATTATTCCTTAACTCGTAGCTATACTTTTTATCCGGCTCAAAGGAATCACTAAGTTGTTTTTCAAATAAAAAAACGGAATCACTAGCAGCATGTGATGCAGCCACTACCAACCAGACTTCGTTTGTGATCCTATCAAGGTATTTTGCTTCACCAATCCATAAATCATAATCAGTAGCGAAGAGCTCCGGCAGACGCGATTCCCAAAAACCGTGAATTCCTTCCTGACCCGTGAGCTGTCCATTATAATTTCGGGTGGTGTGTAAGGGAACATGTGCATCAGCTACATAATGTCCCATATCTGCTGAAAGACGTAAAATGCGCTTGGCATCCTTTGCTTTGAATGCTTCCGTCAGCTGATATGCAGCCGTCTGAAGATACCAGGGAACAATGCCATGTTTTCTCAAACTGTCCTCTCCTATTCTTTTAACTGCGTCCGGCCAGTACTTTGGCAAAATATTCATTGCACTATCTCCGTATACATCCAGGTCAATAAAATGTCTTTCAGCCTCTCCTACAACTGCGTATCTTCTGCGATCAGGATTAACAGCATTTTCGGTTAAATAATCAATGTTTTGCTTATAAAATATCTGCATTTCGGCCGGCAACCTAAAAACAACCAGCCTGTTAATTCTTTTGTGAGCCCAAAATCCCCAGAGGGGCCTCCTGCTCTTTTCACCAGACACTTCATCATGAACAGAACCAATTTGCAAACCAAACTTTCTTTGTCCATCAAATGCACAGCAAAACATTGTAAATATTAATGCAGCAATGTTTAAAAGCTGATTTTTACAAAAAATTAAAAAATAATTTGGCTTTTTTTGATGATTTTTCAACTGTCTTCCAATATTTTATTTGGAGTATTTAATAATACCTATTTACACCTACTTTATACCGAAATCACAAAAAAAAGTCACAAAAGCATTAGAAACGCAACCTTCCTGAAACCGATTATCTAAAATTGACAGCGTCAAACAACTATTTTTTATATTGTTTTCAGCAGATAGCAAAACCTATCAGAGAAAGCGATCCAAATATAATATTGTATTTAACCAAAAAACATACTTTTTAATTTGAAATAGTTATAAAAATCAATATTATTTATATTTTTTATGAAAATAATACAATAATTAAATTATGTTGTACATTTGTTTATCAAAAATCAAACATGCTATCCCGATAGTAACTAATAATGGAATCGAAAAGTAAAACATTCAAATATTTAGTGCCGGTATTCGCTTTATGCGTTTTTATGCTGGTGATATACGGAGCTTACGTCCCTCACAAATCTGCTGAGACACAAACAGTGATCTGTATCAAATTTAAGCCGGGCACTACACCTCAGGATGTAGAAAAACACATGCGTGATTTTGCATCGATGAAGAACAATGTAAAAGATGTTGTAGCTTATTCAGCAGGACGCGTTCAAAAAACTGACGCCGCAGACAGCCAGTTTGACGTGATTCATTACCTAACATTCCGTACAAACGAAGGTGCGCAGGAATATCCGGCAAATGCAGATCGTAAGGCGTTTGTTAAGAGTAATGAATCAAACTGGGAGAATGTTCTGGAATTGAATTCCAGCATCGAAAAGTAATTAAAATAGTAATAGGAGTGAAAATTATTAAAAAGAGCCGGGCTTCCCGACTCTTTTTTCTTTTCCGAGCAAGCCTAATTACCATTCAATGGGGTTAAGTCCCTGTTCTTGTAGATATGAATTGGCCTTACTGAAATGTTTGGTACCAAACCAGCCTCCGCCATTGGCCGCCATGGGTGATGGATGCTTTGCCTTTAAAACCTCATGTTTTGATGCATCAATAACCGCTCCCTTTTCCTGAGCATAGCGTCCCCAAAGCATAAAAACAAGGTTTTCTTTTTCATCTGATAAACACTTAATAACGGCGTCTGTAAATCTTTCCCAACCTTTGTTCTGATGTGAGCCGGGTGTTGCACTTTGTACAGTTAACGTCGCATTTAATAAAAGTACGCCCTGAGATGCCCAGCGCTCCAGGTTCCCGGAAGCAGGTATGGGTTTGCCAAGATCATCCTTAATTTCCTTAAAAATATTAATAAGCGAAGGCGGCATTCTGATCCCGTCGTTTACTGAAAAACATAGCCCGTTGGCCTGGCCTTCTCCATGATAAGGATCCTGACCTAAAATCACGACCTTGCAATCATCAAAACTGCAAGTGATTAAAAGCATTGAAAATCTGCCGTGCAGGTGGAAATATTTTTTTTGTTGTATACTCCTCTCTCACGAAAGATGTAAGAGAAACAAAATATGGTTTTTCAAATTCATCTGCCATTTTCGCCTTCCAGGACTCCTCTATTTTTACGTCCATAACGTCGTGTTTAATTTAAAAACCTAAATAAAATGATTTTTGTTTTTGTTTTATCAGCATTTGATTACTATTTTCGTTTATGTAGAAGTATTACAAACTAAACTCCTGTATACTTTAAACTTCTCAATACTAATCAACACCCTCAATCCTACTATGGTATCGAAAGTAACAGATGGTGTCAAAGTCACCGTATTGACAGAATACCAACCCGATTATTCTAATCCGGGCCAGGATCATTATGTGTTTACGTATAAAATCCTGATTGAAAACCACAGCGAACATACAGTGAAGTTACTGCGCAGGCACTGGCTTATTTATGATGCCAATGGTACAGTTCGTGAAGTAGAAGGAGAAGGCGTAGTCGGTTTACAGCCGATTCTGGAACCTGGTGATTTACATGAATATGTTTCAGGGTGTAATCTTCGTACAGACATCGGTAAAATGGCCGGAACTTATTTAATGGAACGCATTTTAGATGGAAGGCAATTCCGTGTGATCATTCCCGCTTTTTCTCTTATCGTACCTTACCGGTTAAATTAAAACTGGTTTTCGGATAACACCGGAACCTGGTCAAAGTATTAATTGCAAATAAAATACCACAAATTGATTGCTGCCTACATTAAGTACTTATTGCGTTCAGGTAACGAGCATGCCATTCACTCCCCATTTCTTTTTGATTTATACACCAACGTTATTGCTTCTAAAAAGGACAAAAATCCTGATTATATTACGTTAAAAGCATTAAGAAAAGAACTTCTTCAATCCGATAAGCAAATTGAAATCCTGGATTTGGGAGCGGGTTCACGAATTAATAAATCCAATCTCCGGAAAATTAAAGCTATAGCCAAAAACGCAGAAAAACCGGAAAAATTTGGTAAGTTGTTTAATCGGCTGATTCGAAGATTTCAACCCAAAACCATTCTGGAACTTGGTACTTCATTAGGGCTTACCACATTGTACATGTCTCGTGCCAAACCAGACTCACAAATTATTTCCTTTGAAGGTTGCCCTGAAACCGCCAAAGTTGCAGAAGAAAACTTTGCAAAAGCCGGTGCAGAAAATATAGAAATTGTAATTGGAAATATTGATGAAACTCTTCCTCAGGAATTAAAGAAATTGAAGGACGGAATTGATTATGCATACTTTGATGCCAATCATCGTTACGAGCCAACCGTTCGTTATTTTGAAACCTGTCTACCTTATGCAACTAACGACTCACTTTTTATTTTTGATGATATTTACTGGTCTCCCGAAATGACAAAAGCCTGGGAATATATCAAAGCCCATCCTGATGTAATATTAACCGTTGACCTTTTTTGGATCGGGCTCGTTTTTTTTCGTAAAGAGCAGGTTAAAGAGAATTTCACACTTAGGTTTTAAAAAAAATTGCTGAATTAATTCATTTATAACAATAGTCTTACAATTCCGTCAAATATAAATGACGGTCATTGAGCAGTTTTTGAAGATGAGGTACTTTATAAAATAATAAGTCAAACTTATTAACTTTGCCTTCCCTCATTTCATATAACATGACTACATCAAAAGTGCTTGAAAAGCTGCGATCTAAGGAAATAATTTCAGATCAGCAAAGTACTGTGATAGAGTCTTACCTGGCTAATAAGCTGTTTTCGGTGCATACGGAACTGCGTTCAATATTATATTTAGGAATATTGCTTTTAAGCACAGGCCTCGGGATCATAATCTATGAAAATATAGATACGATCGGACATCAGGCAATAATTGCATTCATTGGTACGGTAACCGTTGCCTGCTTTTTTTACTCTTACAAATCCATTGAACCATTCAGCTGGCAGAAAGTTTCCAGTCCCAATCAATATGCAGGATTTACCTTACTGTTAGGGTGTACTACTTTCCTGATTCTTGAAGGTTATATACAATTCCAATATAAATTCTTCGGCAGTAAATATGGGTTTGCTGCATTTATTCCAACAGTTATTTTCTTTATTCACGCTTATCGTTTTGATCATAAAGGAGTACTATCTATGGCTATTACCGGTTTGGCATCCTGGCTTGGCCTTACGATCGCTCCACTTTCCATAGTTACAAAAAATAATTTTACTGATTCAAAACTGATTATTACTGCGATTGTTTTGGGGGTTTCTCTCATAGCAGCCAGTTGGCTCTCCGACAAAAAAAATCTAAAAAAACACTTTGCTTTCACATACTTGTTATTGGGAGGAAACCTCGCCGCAATTGCCAGCACTACCGGACTTTTCAGTCATGATTTTAAAGTGATTTACTTCATTACAGGAATTACTTTGTCAGTATTTTTTATAATTTATTCCCGCGAAAAGGCATCGCTGGTATTTTTGCTGATGGGTATCATTTATGGATATATTATCTTAACCTATTCAGTTTTCAAATTACTGCCGGAAATGTTTAACGGATCATTTGAAATCTATTATTTTTTATTTTCCAGTATAGGCGTATTGCTTTTCCTGTTTAACTATAAAAAAATACTCAGGATACAAAAATGAAAAAACCGTATAATGAAACCTGGATTCGCAATCTGGCCGTTCAGGAAATTTCGGAAAGATGGTACTTTAAAAACCTGATTAGCCAGGTGCAGTTTGAGGCAGTAAAGACCAATTTTCCTGAGCACTTCTATCGTCCAGGAATTTTTGTCAAAATTGGCCTTTTCCTTTTCTCCACTATTGCTTGTGCTTTTTTCATCGGTTTTATATCGCTGTTATTTACTAACACATCAGGTAAAACATTTGCTGTTATAACTTTCATTTGCTTTTTGTGCTTGTCGTTCTTACTTGAATACCTGATAATTAACCGAAAGTTATATCATTCTGGTACTGATAACGCATTACTTTATGCAGCGATCGGGCTATTGGCAAGTACCGTTTTTATACTTTTTGAGCATTTAGAATTCTGGCAATATTGTGTACTCCTGCTAATAGTGCTCGTTGCTGCCACCTACCGTTATGCGGATATGTTAACCACAGCAGGAAGCTTTTTAACACTATTTACACTGATGGCTAACCTCATGATGAAGGTTTCCTTGGGAAAAGCGCTTCTTCCTTTTGCGGTAATGGCACTTTCGATTGCCATTTATTACCTGATGAAAAAAATTAAAGATCCGTATTACAAAAATTGCAGGACTTTACTGGAAATTATGTCGGTGATAACATTCTACCTGGGAGGAAATTATTACGTGATAAGGGAAGGAAATGCCTGGATCAGTAATCTGGTTCCGTCTGTTCAAATAGCGTTTGCACCTGTTTTTTATTCATTTACTGCACTTATTCCCATTACTTACATATTTTTGGGGCTTAAAGTAAAAAACCGGATACTTCTAATAGTCGGGCTGATAGCATTGGGATGCTCTGTTTATACTTTCAGATTCTATTTTGGCTTTCTTACAATAGCACAAGGATTAACAATAGCCGGCTTATTAATGATTTTATTTGCCGCGCTGTTTATACAGTTTTTGCGAAAACCAAAACATGGAATATCGGACGAAACAGAAGACGAAAGAAAATTCACAAATCTTGAAGTTATTCTGGCCGCACAATACCTCGGACAAACGCCGCAAGATAAAGGGCTGGAATTTGGAGAAGGTAATTTTGGCGGAGCCGGAGCTGGTGATTCCTACTAAAATGAGATCTTGAATTAATATATAAAAATGAATCTGTTATTTAAAATTAACCGTCGAAATATGAGCAGGCAATTACTTGTATTGGTTTTCCTCATTTTATATCAAACATCCTTCGCTCAATCTGTTAAGAAAACGTCTGGAAATCCGGTTTTTCCAGGATGGTACGCCGATCCGGAAGGAATCATTTTTAAAAACAAATACTGGATTTACCCTACTTATTCTGCACCTTATAAAGATCAGATTTTCTTCGATGCATTTTCATCGCCTGACTTGGTGAATTGGGAAAAGCATGAACGGATTATGGATACAACTTCCATTAAATGGGCAAAAAGAGCAATCTGGGCACCATCTATTATTGAAAAAGATAAAAAATATTTTTGTTCTTTGGAGCAAACGATATTCAGAATAACCAGGAATCAGGAGGGATTGGCGTTGCCGTTGCAGATAAACCGGAAGGCCCGTATAAGGATCATATTGGCAAACCTCTCATTGACAAGTTCTACAATGGCGCACAACCCATTGACCAGTTTATCTTCAAAGATAAAGACGGACAATATTATCTTTATTATGGTGGCTGGAAACATTGTAATGTAGCCAAACTGAATGATGATTTTACCGGATTTATACAGTTTGAAGATGGAAGTATATTTAAGGAAATTACACCAAAAGGGTATGTAGAAGGTCCGTTTATGTTTATCCGGAACGGTAAATATTATTTTATGTGGTCGGAAGGTGGGTGGACAGGGCCGGATTATTCGGTAGCTTACGCCATGTCTGATTCACCGTTTGGGCCGTTTGAAAGAATTGACAAAATTCTTCAGCAAGACCCTAAAATTGCAACCGGTGCAGGACATCATTCAGTGATACAGATTCCCGGCAAGGACAAATGGTATATAGTTTACCACAGAAGGCCGTTAACAGAAACCGATGGTAATCATCGTGAAACTTGCATAGATGTAATGACATTTAACAGTCAGGGGCTGATTAATCCGGTCAAAATCACCAGGGAAGGCGTTAAACCGCAAAAAATACAATAATTAAAAAACTTAGAAACTTGGTTTTCGCAGGAAAAAGCGATCTCTAAAATTAATTTATTTAAAACTTCGCTTTTCTTTAATGCAATCATTTAAACTGTTTCTGGAAACTCTTGGATTTATAATCACTTTATTCACAATTATACCACTCGTCAAAAACGATTACTGGGTTTTCCGGGTATTCGAGTATCCCAGGTTACAAAAGCTGTTAATCAATCTTGCAATAATAGTTGTATATATTATTTTATTTAAAATTTCATCTTTTTTCGGGATTGCATTCATCATACTACTTTCCCTGAATGCTGCTTTTTTAATCTACAAAGTTTATTCTTTTACTTTCATCGCTAAGAAAACGCTTTTAAACGCCCATAAGCCGGACACCCCGAATCAGATCAGTATTATTTCTTCTAATGTTTTTCAGGATAATAAAAATAATGCGGGATGTTTAAAAATGCTGCACGCCAATGATCCTGATATAATATTGCTGTTAGAAACTGATGATTTTTGGTATAAAAGCACTGAGGAATTAAAAGAGAAATATCCATATCAGGCACTTGTTCCATTAGAAAATACATATGGGATGTTGCTCTATTCTAAATTGGAACTTGTTGATACAGAGGTCAGATATTTAGTGGACACTGAAATCCCATCTATTAAAACACTCGTAAAACTTGCATCAGGTCAAAATATCAGAATGTATTGCCTTCATCCAACACCACCGGTACCGGGAGAAAACAGGTATTCTACCGAACGTGACAAAGAATTACTTATGGTGGCAAAGGAGGTAAAGGAAAACAATCTTCCGACAATTGTGGTTGGAGATTTAAACGATGTCGCATGGTCGTATACCACTGAACTATTTACAAAAATCAGCGGCCTACTTGATCCAAGGATCGGGCGCGGATTTTATAATACATTTCATGCCTGGTATCCGTTTCTACGTTTTCCCCTGGACCATGTATTTTGCTCCACCGATTTCAAATTAATAAGGCTGGCACGCCTTGACAATTTCTCATCCGATCATTTCCCTATTTTAATAACCCTATACAGTACGAATCGCAAGCTTCAGCACAGCAGGAGGAACCTGTTGCAGATGAGAATGATTTGGAACTGGCACAGGAAAAAATCAATAAAGAAGTGTCTGAATAATTTTTTGATAATTCTCTCTTTTGAAAATTATTACAACTATTTTTTTGTCTTCATTTAACTATCGTCGCGCGCTATCAATTTTATTCTATCATAATTTGTAGTAAAGTATAAGACCTGGAATGATTTTTGCTAGTTAGATTGCAATCTTTATTTACTAACTTACCAGTAGTAAGCCCGTTTCACATACTTGTCAATTACAGCGCATGACTGATTACGAAGAAAAAATAAGGCATGAATTGCATAAATGGCAAATTAGAATGCAGAAGCATCCTTCAAGAATAGACAGGGCATCGAAATTTTTTCAGGATAAAATAAATAATATCATTCCGGATAAAGTTCATGATGCCATTACTGTTACTATAAAGCAAATGACACGTATGGTGTTATTCGGTGCAGAATTCACTACTTCTGAACCAGTTGTTCATTTAAACTCACTTGAACAAACAGAAAATGCAGTAAAATCCAGAATCAGTTTTTACAAAAAAGCCGGAGCAGCAGAAGGAGGTATTATTGGTGCTGGTGGTTTCTTGTTATCACTTGCCGAATTCCCTATTCTGATAGGAATAAAAATGAAGTTGCTTTTCGAAATTGCTGCACTGTATGGCAGGAAAACCGACGATTACCGTGAAAGGCTTTTTATTTTGTACATATTTCAACTTGCCTTTTCAAGTCAGAAAAACAAGCAAACTGTTTATGTTCAAATGACCGACTGGAGTTCCAAAAGCCAGGATCTTCCCAATGAAATTCATCAGTTTGACTGGAAAAATTTTCAGCAGGAATATCGGGACTATATAGACCTTGCTAAAATGGCCCAGCTGATTCCCGGTATTGGAGCCGCAGTAGGTGTAGTTGTTAATTATCGCTTAATCAATCAATTGGGAACTACTGCTATGAATGCTTACCGTATGCGCTGGATTGAAGAGCGAAATATATTAGAGAATAATACCGAACAAGCTAAACCTCTGGAACTTAAACATTAAGTCCCATTTTTTTTAATATAGTATATGATTAACAGTTACAAGCCTATCAACCTGACACATATTGTTTAATGAGCGCAACGCAGAAAGATAAAGTTTTTACGAAAGGTTTGGATTCCGCATTTCTGGCAGTCTATAACGGTTACGTTTTTTTTATTCGGTTCTTTCGTGAAATTTTTCGCGGCAGAAATGAATTCCCGGAAATTGTAAAGCAATGTTATGCTATTGGGTATAAATCTTTATTTCTGATAAGTCTGACAGGTTTCATTACTGGAATGGTTTTTACCAAACAATCGCGGCCTTCACTAGCCGAATTCGGAGCTACTTCCTGGTTGCCGTCATTGGTTTCCATTGCTATTGTCAGGGCACTGGCTGCGCTGGTTACAGCATTGATTTGTTCCGGCAAAGTCGGATCAAGCATAGGTGCAGAACTTGGGTCTATGCGAGTAACAGAACAAATAGATGCAATGGAAGTTTCAGCGGTAAATCCATTTAAATTTTTAGTGGTAACACGGGTTTTGGCATCTACTATAACTATTCCTATCCTGGTGTTCTATTGCACAATGGTCAGCCTTTTGGGGGCTTTTCTTAATGTAACCTTAAATGAAGGAACGAGTTTCCGGTCATTTTTCGAGAACGCGTTTGAACAAATCACCTTTTTGGATATTGGAACTTCAGTAGCAAAAGCAGTAGCATACGGTTTCACCATTGGAATTGTTGGCTGTTATCAGGGTTACAATGCAAATAAAGGTACCGAGGGTGTAGGTAAAGCAGCCAATTCTGCGGTGGTAATATCTATGTTCCTCATTTTTATAGAAGAGGTTATTATTGTTCAGGTGTCAAATTATTTTAGAATATAAAAATGGAAGAAACTGCGGAAACTGGTGAACCGGTCATTTCCATTAAGGGCTTGTATAAATCCTTTGGTGATCTTAAGGTTTTGCAGGGAGTCGATCTGGAAGTACTCAAAGGTGAAAATGTAGTTGTTTTAGGGCGTTCAGGAACAGGAAAATCTGTTTTAATCAAGATTATTGCTGGCCTGCTCAAACAAGACAAGGGTACGGTTAATGTACTGGGGCGCGAAGTAGCGGATTTGAACGAAAAAGACCTTCGTGATCTTAGGTTAAAAATCGGCTTTTCATTTCAAAACAGTGCGCTGTATGACAGTATGACCGTTCGCGAAAACCTTGAATTTCCATTGGTCAGAAACGTTGCGAACCTTACCCGTGCCAGTATTAATGAACAGGTAGAGTCGGTTTTGGATGCGGTTGGATTATTGAATACCATAAATCAGGTACCATCAGAACTTTCCGGCGGACAGCGTAAAAGAATTGGTATTGCCAGAACACTGATCATGCAGCCGGAAATTATGCTCTATGATGAACCAACAGCCGGCCTTGATCCGATTACCTGTATTGAAATCAATGAGCTTATTAATGAAGTCCGGGAAAAATATCATACAAGTGCGATCATCATTACCCATGATCTTACCTGTGCACGCCAAACTGGCGATAAAATTTCCATGCTTTTGGATGGCAAGTTTATAAAACAAGGAACTTTCGAAGAAGTATTTGCTTCGGAAGAAGAAAGAATCAAAAGTTTTTACGACTATAATTTTATTCAATAATAATGGAAACATCAGCCAGAAAACGCTCCATAACAGTAGGTCTTTTTGTGATAGTAGGTATTCTGATATTCGTTGTCGGTATACTTACAATTGGTAGCATGAAGAAGGTCTTTTCGACCAATATTACCATTAAAACCATTTTTCACGATGTGAACGGACTAAAACCGGGCAATAATATCTGGTATTCAGGTGTAAAAATCGGTACTGTGAAAACCCTCCGGTTTCTCGACAATTCACAGGTCGAAGTTATGCTGAACATTGAAGAGAAATCTCAGGAATTTATCCGTAAGAACGCTAAAGCCAAAGTAAGTACGGATGGCCTTATTGGTAACAAAATCATTGTTATTTACGGCGGAACTCAAAAAGTGCCTGCCATTGAAGACGGTGACCAGCTGGTTGTCGAAAAAATAGAAAGCACGGAAGAAATGCTGGCGGTATTGTCTGAAAACAATAAAAATTTACTTGGAATTACAAGTGCTTTTAAAACCATCAGTAAAAATATCCTGGAAGGTAAAGGTACCGTCGGAATGTTACTGAATGATGAACGCCTTTACAATGATGTAGATAAAACCCTGGGATCGTTGAAGATAGCTTCTGCAAATGCCCAGACTATGACAGCTGCACTTTCAGGTTTCACTGCCAAACTGAATCAGAAAGGCGGATTAGCAAATGATTTTGCAACTGATACAGTGATTATGCGTGATATAAGGGCAACGGTGGGCAAACTAAACGAAACAGTTACGTCGGCCAATACCATGGTGGCAAACCTGAACACTGCCAGTGCCGACCTGAATTCTAATACAACAAGCCCTCTTGGCGTATTGCTGCACGACGAACAAACTGCATCCAATTTGAAAGGCACACTAAAAAATCTGGAAACAAGTACCGAAAAACTTGATGAGAATATGCAGGCGCTAAGATCCAATTTTTATTCCGCCGGTATTTCAAGAAAAAAGCAAAAGAAGAAGCCAAACAACCAGCCAAAACAGAAGCCTCAGAACCGACTAAGGAATAAATTTTTAATTTTTTTAAAGAAAAGGTATCACAATATATTTCTATGTTGTGATACCTTTTATATTTGTAGTATAAATTCAAGAGAATTATTTTTTAATCAATAGTATATGACCTAATGGCTCTACAAATTAATCCTTTACTAGATACCAATTATTTAGAGCAAGCATACGGGGAAGACGCTACAATCATTCACATGATATTTGATGCCTTTCTGTCAGATTCATTGCCTCGCTGGTACACCTTAAAACAGGCCCTTGACGAAGAAGATATGGAACAGGCTGCCAGTATTTTACATGGCCTTAAACCATCATTTACCATGGCGGGCTTAACATGGATTCGGCCAAAAGTTGAAATTATGGAAAAAGCTGTGAAAGATGGTGCAACAATTTCATCACTAAAGGAGCAGTATGAGCAGATTTCGGAAGAGATTAATCAGCTTATGCCAATTCTTGAAACTGAATCAGAACGCTTACGTAAGGTCTGAGTCTGACCCGAAGTCCAAAATTCTTTATGCTGGCTGAATCCGAATGGGGTTCAGCAAACCGGAACTGTGTAGTTTAACCAACCCGCAGACTTCTTAAATCAAAAAGATTTCTACCTCTAATCTTTTCGTTTCAGGCACTTTTTCGACGCGCCTTTTCCCACGCCGAGCTCTGGCTTCCCTTTATATATCTCAAAATTCCCGCAAATACAGCGTAATTCATAATACAGAAATAATACGGTACGAACAATATTTTAACCTTGATTTTGCGCTTCTCCAACATAAAACCACTTATTGCCATTAAATAGAAGAGGCATTGGGCTATCAGGATCAATTGGTATAAAAGATCAGAAGACTGTATACAAATAAGGATGTTCAGAATTAAAGTAAGGATTAATAAAAAAGGTGTAACCGTCCAGCGAAGAACCCGGTGGCTTATATACTGAAATGACAAAATCGGATTGCTAAAAGGATTCATGAGTGGTTTCAATCTTAAAATTGACTGAATCCCGCCTGCTGCTATCCTTACTTTCCGTTTCAGCTCTTCTTTAATATTATCCGAGGAAAGCTCAGAAGCATAAGCGTCCGGTTCGTAAATAATGCGGTATCCCTGAAGTGCAATAAGCATCGAAATCATAAAATCATCCAGAATGGTGTCGGCTTCTACATTTCGGTAAAGTGAACGCCTTACACTGAAAAGTTCACCGGCTGCGCCAACGACCGAATAGAGTTCCGAGTCCCATTTTTTAAGCGCTGATTCATATTTCCAGTAAAACCCCTCTCCCGCTGTGGCATCAGAAATTACATCCTGCATGACCCGTTTCTCGCCCGATACCGCACCTACCTTAGGATCGGAATAATGCCGGGCGATATATAGCAATGCCTCAGCATTTAAAAACGTATTTGCATCTGTATATACAACAATCTCTGAATCAACAACTTCCATTGCACGATGAATCGCATGTATTTTCCCTTTCCGCAATGGAGAATGCATCAGATCAACTTCCTTAAACTGAGAAATGATATCCGGAGTTTTATCAGATGATCCGTCAGTAATAAAAAGTAATTTCAGTTTATCCGCATCATATTTCAGCGCCAGAGTATTTCTGATCTTTTCCTCAATAATGCCCTCTTCATTGTATGCAGCTATGATCAGTGTCAAGGTAGGAAAATGTACGCCAAGTTCTGGTACAGTCCTTTTCCCTTTTACCAATCTTCGTAATTTCACCAATGCATACAGAACTATCGCATACCCTGCGAAAGTGTAGAAGACTATCAATAAACTGGTCCAAAAAAGAATTTTCATATATCAGCGGATAACAGGATAGCCCAGGAATTTGCTATCCGTTTTATTAGTAAAATGCCAGCTAATGGCTTTAAAAAAAACAGGGATAAAATTATATTCTTTGTTCAACAGGTATTGTATCAAATTCCTAGGTACAACTGCAATTAAAAAATAAATACAAAAAATAAAAAAACTAGTCGCCGATGCATTTTTTCGGATAAATAAAATCCTGTTACGGTTCATAAAATATTCTTTCAAAGCCGATTTCTTACCAACCGAAACAGATTCTTTATGATATATCAGCGCGTGCAAATTGGTATGTATTTCATATCCTGCATTTCTTATCCGTTCGCACCAGTCGAGCTCTTCATAATAAAGAAAATAGTTTTCAGGCATTAATCCGGCTTTTTCCATAGCCTCTCTCCTTACCATCATTGCTGCTCCATGTACATAACCAGTAGGGCCGCTTAAAGAATCATACTGGCCTTTGTCCTCCTCAAACTGCCCGATACATGCATTACGCGCCATCACATAATTCATATTGGTATAACCTGCATACTGAAGCATTCCCGGATTATCGAAGTAGTGTATCTTGGGAGATAACATACCAATTTCAGGATTACCGTTCATAGTATCTGAAAGCTGCCGGATCAGAGTGGATGTAACTTCGGTATCGTTGTTGATCAAAAAAAGATAATCTCCTTTTGCATATTGAATTCCCAGATTATTACCTCCCGCAAAACCCGTATTCTCGTCGGAGCGGATAAAAATAATATCCGGATATTTCTGTTTCCATTCCGGAACCGGATCAATTTTACTGCCATTATCCACTACAATTATTTCTATATCCGGATAGGTGTTGACTTCTTTCAATGATTTCAGTAACGCTTCCGTTACTTGCGGCTGATTAAAATTTACAGTAACGATAGAAACAAGCATTGTAAAAATAATAATCTGGTTGAAAAAATATTCTCGAATTTCTACAAAAAGAGTTTTATTTTTGTAGAATTATTTCAAAATTAACAATAATCATATAGTTTTAAACAAATTGTAAGTATTTGTGTAATATTTTAAAATTCGGGCACTCAACAAATCGTAAAAAACTGCGAACATCCTATCAATCATCGGAATAGTGAAAATTAAAGGACTTCTTGAAGTGAAGGGAATTTTAAAGTCGGATAGTGCTAATTTTCCTGAGATCGGTTCCGGTAGTTCAGAACTCGAACAGAAAATTCAGGAGCTGATTGCATTGATACAACTAACTGTTCTGAATAAAGAACAGATCAAACATTACCAGAACCAGATAATCGAAGCATTTCAGAAAACACACTCATCTTCTGATTTGATACTGCCATTCAAAGAATTGAGTGAGGAAAATAATCTTTCAAGGGAAGAACTTCTTGACGGCCTGGAAAAATTACTTACTGTTAATAAAATTGATAGTAAAGTGAGCCGGGCATATTTACGGCGGCATACGTTTCAAAAGATTTTACTTTGCCTAATTGCCATTATATTGATCGGTACCGGATTTGCGATGATTATTATGCCGGCTCCACCAAGTTTTGAGCTTTTTACTGTATTTTATTTTAATCCAAACGATGGAGTCACTATCATGGACCTGGTATCGCTACTGATTATTCTGTCAGGCGTTTTTCTTTTTGTACTTAACTTCAATAAGAAATGAATCTGCTGACTGATCTGCCAGGTAATGTCAAAACAATTCTATTGGTAGAAGATAACCTGCTTTTTCGTACTGTCATGAACGTTTCATTAATCAGGGCCGGATATCGCTGTCTGCTTGCCACATCGGCAACGGAGGCATTGCAGCTCTTGATACATGAAGAGCCCGACATGATCATATCTGATTATGATATGCCAGAAATGAATGGCTTTGATTTCAGGCAGGTTGTACTCCAGAATTCAAAATTCTGCGATATTCCCTTCGTCTTCCTGACTTCCTCCACAGACAATTCGTTAATGCTGGAAGGACTGAATATGAATGCGCTCGACTTTATCAATAAGGAAACGCCTCTGCCGGTCATTATATCCAAGCTTGGCAATATCATTAAAACATTAGAGAACGAACATTTAAAATCAATACGCGAGCTAAGGATTGCCGCTGATGCTTTAAATGTCAAGTCTATACCTTCCAAAGATCCGGAGATTGCAGGTTTCAGAATCAACTTCTGGCACAAAGGCTACCGCGGTTATCCGGGAGGGGATTTTATTGATTTTGTGAAAGTGAACGACCAGTTTTGTTTTGCTTTTCTGGGCGATATTATGGGAAAGAAATGGAAAGCATGGTTTTTCACGTTCGGATTCCTCAGTTACATTCGGGCAGCTATTCGTTTTTGCGTTCTGGATAACGATTTTGGTCTGGATATCATCGTTCAGAAAATCAATAAGCTGATTTATCTGGATGAAGGCCTTCAGAATATTTTATCAAGCCTGTCGCTGATATTGATAGACAGCTATACCGGAAAAATACATTATACCGGTGCCGGTGATTTACCGCTGATCAGCCATATTCCGGCCTGCAGGGCTTACAAGTACGATAGTTTCTTCGGGTTTACTTCTCGGATTGTTGGAAGAGGGCCTTTATGATCAGCAGATCATCGAAATGAAAACCGGTGACCAGCTCGTCATTTTTACAGACGGCATGATTGATATACCCTGTGAGGGAACAAAAAAGAGTGATTATCCTTTCTTCGTTTCCAAGATCAGTCCGTATCTAGGGCAGCCGGAAAGCTTTAAATTAATCAGGACCAATGTTTTGGATAACATCAATGACAGTAATCAGATGGATGACGCCAGCATTATTTTTATCGAAAAATTATAATTCCAATGATACTTAAAACCAATCAAATTAAGGATATAGTAACGGCTGCAATCTTACCAAATGAAGCCAGTTTTACTAATGCTGAAATGTTTAAGGAGGAAATGATCACAATTATTGCAAACGGTGCAAAGGTTGTAATCGTAAGCTTTGAAAACGTTGACTATATCGACAGTTCTTTTTTGGGAAGCCTGGTTGTAGCATTAAAGTATGCAATGCCACGCAATGTTGATATTTATCTGGTTGCTCTGGAAGCCGGATGTAAAAAATCTTTTGACACTTATACGAATGGATAAAGTCTTTAAAATCTTTAAAGATTACGATCAGGCAATGGCAACGTTAAATTAATTTATGAAGGATTTTTCTGTTAAGATTAGTTACTACTTAAAATGCCGACAAGAGGACATCCCGGATATTTTGAAATTGTGTGAGGCTCATATCAAATTGGAAACTACGCAATATCCGCTGGAATCAGACATTTTAACCAAAATGAAATGGATTTTAATCGAATTGTTAACCAACGCTGTAAAACATTCCGGTGCGGAAAGATGTGAGCTAAAAATCACAATTAAGGATAAAAAACTGATTATTGAAAAAGAAGATTACGGCCCGCCACTGACCATAACCGATTTTGATAGTGGAAAAAAAATATCATGGCCTCTGAATCAGGATGAATCGGTCAACTTTCAGGTATACCACAACGGATCAGATTCATTACGAATTAAATGCATCGGCAACAACGAGGCAATTTTTTTTATCGATCAGCTCGAAAACCAGGAAATGCCGGGATTACTGGCGGATATCAGTGAGCATTTCGGATTGCTTATTATCACAAAAGCATCGGATGGGTTTAAGTATGAATTTGATCAGGATAGTAAAATAAACAGGTTTACAAGCCACTTTAATTTAAAATAATTGTAGAATGAAACACAGATTTGAAGTCCTGGACATTTTTCGTGGCTTATTTGCATCCCTGGTTTTTCTCTTTCATTTAGGTCCATTTGCTGAAACTCCTATTCTCAATAACAGTTTTGTCGAGAACTCCGACATGTTTGTTGATTTTTTCTTTGTACTGAGCGGCTTTGTTATTGCTTACAGTTATCAGTCGATTTCAGACAGGCAGTCACTAAAACTGTTTTTCACCAAAAGATTATACCGCATTTATCCATTACATTTTGTGATGCTTATGGCTTTTGTGGGAATGGAAATAGCGAAAAATCTACTTAATCCTTATGTAAAGGTTAATAATCTCGGCAATCCCGCTAATAGTGTATATACTTTTTTCACCTCACTTTTCTTGATAAACTCCACACCTCTTCCCGGTGTTAAAGATGTGAGCTGGAATATTCCTAGCTGGTCTATCAGTGCCGAAATGATGGCCTACATTGTATTTGGAATACTGGTTCTTTTCATTCATTTTGCAAAGCACGTTTCCTCGCGCAACTGGTATTATGCGCTGATTTGTCTGGTTTCAGTATCAGGGCTATGGCTGGTTTCCAGCAGTTTTCAGATCAATTACAGCTTTGATTACGGCTTTCTTCGCGGCATTCTGGGATTTTTCACAGGCGTACTTTGTTTTAATCTGTTCAGCAATACCAATGAAAATGTCAGAAAATGGCCTTCCATTATCTTTTCAATTGCAGAACTCATTTCACTTACACTTATTGGATATTGTATTTTCAATGGGGAAATACTAAAACCATGGGGAATCGTTTTCGAAATCTTATTTTTCGTTTGTATCTATACATTTTCATTCGAAAAAGGCTTCATTTCCGCAGCACTCAAAAGTGTAACCCTGCTTCATAAACTTGGAAAATATTCCTATTCCATTTATATGTCACACGCGTTACTAATCAGCCTTTTCAATGTCCTTTTCATACGCATCTTAAAATTTCCACCCAGTGCTTATTCCTATTTATTTATCCTGAATTTTATTCTGATATACTTCTTCTCGGTCTGGACATACAAGAATATTGAGATGAGGTTTCAATATAAAACCCCTAAAAAAATACCAATGGTGGAGAAGAGCACGGTTTAGCCCGTACTGCAACATTATAATTTTTACCCGACTTTAATTTATTACATTATGATTATTTCAAAAATATCCCATGGATTGGGAAACCAGCTTTTTCAGTATGCGATTGCCAGAAGCATGGCCTTAAAGCAAAACACATCGCTCTATCTTGACCTTCGCTATTACAATCATACTTATGCTACTGATACATTCAGAAGTTTTAAACTGAATAAATTCAATATTAATTTTGATTTGCTGGATGAATCACCAGCTTTGATTTATCTATCCAAGTCCACAAAATTATTTCCGAACCGAAGTTTTCCTCCTTTTTTCAAACTGGTAAGAGACAAACAAAGCACATTTGAGCCCGAGGTACTTTCTGCAAAATCAATGTTCACTTATTTGAGCGGCTTTTGGCAAACGGAAAAATATTTCAGGGATATTAAAGAAACACTGCAAAAGGAGCTCACCTTAAAATCAGTTGAAACAGAACAGTTTAAAGTTTACAAAAAACAAATCCAGGCTGAAAACTGCCCGGTATCCTTACATATCCGGCGTGGTGACTATGTCAATAACACGCAGTTTAACAATCAGTTTGGCTTTATAGGATTGGATTATTACAGAAACGCGATCAAATTTTTCAAAGAAAAATCACCTGATTGTAAATTTTTTGTATTCAGTGACGATCTGGAATGGGTGAAAGAAAATTTAAATTCAGGACAAGATTTTATTTTTGTTGAAAATACGGGTGAAAACAGCGATCTGGAAGATCTGATGCTGATGCGTGCCTGCCATCACCATATTATTGCCAACAGTTCGTTTAGCTGGTGGGGCGCCTGGCTCAATCCAAAAGAGGATAAAATTGTAATAGCTCCTGCCAGATGGTACAACAACCTGCCTGACCTGAATACAAATGACCTGGTTCCGGAGAACTGGATAAGGCTTTAATAAATATAAAAGAAGAAGCGCACTTTATTTAGGAAAAAAACTTACCCAGTAAGTAGCCAGTAATTGCTTAATTTGTTGGTATCCTTCCTTATAAATACTGACAAAACTAAATGCGTAGTACCGGTCAAGAGCCCATTTGGAAACACTGACTCCAATCAAAATTGGAACAATTCCACCGATGGCAACACCGTAAATATTACCTGTGATGTAAATACCGATGAAAGTAGCTGCAATACTTCCGGCGAGCATTACAAATACTTTTATGAAGTTGATCTGAGGCTGATGAATAACGTCCAGAGTCAGAGCGAAAAAAGCGGTCCAGTGGATATAACAGGGCTAAAATCATTAAAATGCGCATGATATTGGCAGCTTCACTATGCACATATTTGCTTCCTCCTAAAATCCCGATGGCTACGTCAGCGAGCACTGCGGCGGAGATACAAACAGGCAAAAGGGTCAGTGTAATAATACCAATATACTTTTTCAGGGTATCCATTACCTTCTTTTTGTCTCCGGCATTGTAAGCAGCCGAAAGCTCCGGCATACCAGTTGCTGCAAAACTGCGAAGCGGTATTTCAATGATCTCCATTAAACGCGAACCTAGGTTAAATACAGCTAATGCTGCTGGACCAAGCATAAAATTAACAATGATGGTATTGGATGTTCCAAACAAATTAGAACTGAGTGTTGTCAGCACGGTGAATTTCCCGAAATTAAATAATTCTTTTACGCAGGCTTTACTTCTGTATTTTATGGAGGAAATCCTTGACCAGCCCATAACGATTGTCAGCAAACTTGTTGCGGCAGCTCCTGCCAGATATGCGTAAATGATATTTTGTAAACTGGCTGTATGTGTTAGTACCATAAAAAATACAAACAATATGAATATACCCTGGCTGCAAAACCGGATATAAAGAAGCTGGTCAAATCGTTGTTCGGCTTGTACAGCACAGGTTGCAATAAATGAAGGCAGGGAAGCTACATAAATGATACCAAACCATTCTACGAAAAAAGCAAGAGACTGATTTTTAATATAAAAAAGAAAAAATATGCTGGTACGTTCAGTAATACTAATATCCCGGTTACAATTATTGCCAGATACCATGCAGACCCCAAAACTTCCTTACTTCTTTCTTCACTTGCACCAGCATAGAATTTAATAAAGGCAGTGGTTAAAAAACCGGAGCGAAAAGTATCAACGAGTAATAGTATGGACAGGAAGAAAACCCACATTCCAATGTCAGAAACGGATAGCGCACGATATAAGATCATCATATTCAGCATGCCCAGAACGGACATAATTCCGTTTCCCGCCAGAGAAAGAAAGTGTTTGTTTTTTATCCTATCGATAATGCGTAAGTCCATTTAATATAATTATAAGAATATGTTGACGGCGTTAAATTTGCATGGGAAGCAATACAAATATGTTGTTTTTAAATTATAAATTGACAAAAAAATTAAAAATATTCGTATTGTTGGTAAAACTATTCTACAAATTAGAACAATAGTTAATTTTACAGTTTATTTTTGTCATTATTTAAGATACAGGCCGAGAATTAGTAATTACAGACCGGATTTTTAAGTTTAATAATCCGGCATAAGCTATTACCAATTAAAATTCGCTATTTGTTATTATTAGTTAATCCTGCCTGACCAAAAAGCTTATAAATTAACTTATTTTTTTCCAATGTATAATAGAATTAATTTGAATATCTTTATCAATGTAAATCAAGGCTAAAAAATAATTATCTGTATGAGTTTATTTGGTTTACCTGTATGGATTGAACCGCATTTATTTGCAAGGAAAAAGTTTAATGACCTTTCAAAAAATGACATTCAGGAATTGCGCGGCAGGATCAAACGGTTTACTGACAACGCACCTGATGTCTCCGTGGTTATTCCCGCCTGGAACGAAGAAAATAATATTTACCGGACCCTTTCTTCACTTTCGGCCAGCAGGACAAACTACAAAGTGGAAATTGTAGTAATTAACAATAATTCAACCGATGGAACTCAGCATGTGCTGGATACTTTGGGGGTTCGGTCTTATTTTCAGCCGGTTCAGGGAACGCCAAGTGCGAGGCAAATGGGCCTGGACCAGGCAAAGGGGAAATACCACTTATGCGCAGATTCTGATACTTTTTATCCGCCTGACTGGATTGACCTGATGGTAGCTCCAATGGTGAAAGATTCCGGAATTACGGGTGTTTACGGAATTTATTCTTTTATTCCTCCCGAGGGACAAGGCCGGTTTGGACTTTGGGTGTATGAAAAATTTGCCGGAATGATGATCCAAATCAGGAAGAAAAACAGGGAATATTTGAATGTTTATGGTTTTAATATGGGGTTTGTAACGCAAACTGGTCGTGAAACAGGAGGATTCAAAGTAAGTGGAAACCGGATATATGCCAATATTGTGGGCAGTGACTATCAGAACGAGGCCGAAGACGGGCGGATGGCACTCAACCTTAAAACTGCTGGTAATTTAAAAATGGTAACAGATCCAAAAGCCAGGGTTTTTACTTCTCCAAGACGCCTGATGGACGACGGAAGTATAGGCAAAGCATTTATGAACCGTGCGATACGGCAGGTGAAGGGGATTCGCTACTATCTATCAAATAAATTGTGAGATGATACATTATTTCCCTGAAACAACGCTTCTAATCACGCATTATAACAGAAGTGAATCACTTGAACGCCTGTTGAAATGCTTCAAAGCGCTGGACTGTAAGTTTGGAGGCATTGTGGTATCTGACGACGGAAGCCGTCCTGACCATTTAAAAAAGCTGGAAAGTTTAATGGATCAATATGCTTTTGAACTGGTAAAGACGCCGGTTAACAAAGGATTAGGTAATAATATTAATAAGGGACAGGATGCAGTAAAAACTGCTTATACATTATATGTACAGGAAGATTTCGAACCAGCTGAAATTTTCACCACGCATTTTAAGGATGCGTTGGACTTTATGCAATCTGATACAACGCTGGATATTGTTCGGTTTTACGCCTATTTCACTTATCCTAATCTGATACCTTATGGCAAAGGTTATTCAGAAATGATCTATTCGTTCTGGAACTGGAACCACCTTAAATTTTACTGTTACAGTGATCATCCGCATTTGAGAAGGAGCAATTTCCTGAATAAATTCGGACGATACCCGGAAGGCATCAAGGGGGATTTGACTGAATATAAAATGGCTGTGAGTTTTATCCAGAAGAAAGGCCGGGGATTATTTTATAATGATTTCACTCAATTATTCTATCAAAAAAATTCTTCCGACGAGCCAAGTACGATGGTCCGTGCAAACTGGCGGCTAAGTGAAAATCCGGCGGTTAAACTTGCGCGTGTCGTTTATCTGCGATATCGCTGGCTCAGGAACACCCTGGATCTTGTATTTATGAAATAAATGGAAGGCATTATTTAAATATTATGACGAAAGATTACTTTTTTGAAGATGTAACACTTTTGATCACACACTACAACCGGAGCACGTCTCTGGAACAGTTGCTCAGATCATTTACAGCACTTAATTGTCACTTTGGAGATATTGTAGTTTCTGATGATGGCAGTGTCATTCAGCACCTTGAATACATTGTTTCTCTGCAAAAAGAATTCAATTTCCGTTTGGTTACCACTCCTAAAAACAAAGGGCTTGGCAATAATATTAACAAGGGCCAGGATGCGGTGAAGAGTTTATTTACACTTTATGTACAGGAAGATTTCACGCCAACTGCCTTATTTCCTGAAAGTTTTAAGGATGCCATGGGCCTCATCAGAAATAATCAGGAAATTGATATAGTACGTTTTTACGCTTATTTCGAATATCCGTACCTGGCCAATCCACGTCACGGTTATTACGAAACTGATTTTAGGTTATGGAAGCCGGGATACCAGAAATTTTATGTTTACAGCGATCATCCCCATTTGCGGCGCAACAGCTTTTTTGAAAGATTTGGCAGGTATGTCAGAAGGCCAGAAAGGAGATGTAACAGAGTATAGTATGATGATGTCTTTCCTGAAAAACGATGGTAAAGCATTGTTTTACAAAAATTTTAAGGATTTATTCATTCAAAAAAATTCGGAAGCAGAACCGAGTACAATGAAAAGAGATGTGTGGCGTGAAAGTGACAATTTCGTAATGACTCAGCTCCGGCATTTGTACAGACATATTAAGTTCAATTTCAGCTATCTGATGGACTAATGTTACAGGCTGCATTCGCATTTAACTGGTATCAACGCTTCGGGAAGTAAAGCTATTATGCAAAAATTCACCACCAACCACTCACTCAAATGGTATTATACCAGTATATGTTTTGGGTTGGCTCTGATCTTTGGATCTCAATATTTTACTTATCAAAGTTTACAGGATCTTTCCCTTAATAATAAGGGTGTGACCACGACCATTGGCATACTGAACCAGACAGCTAACTTTGGATTGGCTACAAAAGATTTCCAGTCTAATATGCGCGGCTATCTGATCACCCAGGACGAAGAATTATTATCAGATAATTACAGAAAACGTGTTCAGCTGGTTGAGATCAGTGATACGCTGTTTAATCTGGTGAAGGCTGATGGCGAGCAAACAAAAAGAGTAAAGGAACTTTTGGCAATTTCCAGTGCTGTTGTATCCTTTACTCAAAAAGTGATTACCCTAGACCGGATTGAAGGTTCAGAAAAAGCGTTTAATTTAATAAAGGAAGGTGAAGGCAAGCGTTTGGATAAACTTTTATCGGGCAAGATAAACGAAATTGAAAAATCTGCCAATCAGGGACTTTTGGAACGTCGCAAACTTGTATTGGTTACACAAAAGAACTCAACCCTGTTTATTTTTTCTACGAGTATTATTGGTCTTTTCCTTACAATGCTCGCAGGTATTTTCCTGCTTAGCGACCAGCGCAAACAAAAACAATTGCAAAAAGAGATCAATGAAAAGGAGCGTATACTAACCCAATATCTTGAGGCAATTCCGGATGGGGTAATGGTAGTCAATACACAAAAGGAAATTGTACTGCTGAATCAGTCAGGAAGGGAAATATTGGGAATCAAAGGTGGTAAAATCGAAACCGTTTATGATGAATTGAGTAAAGTAAAACTGCTTGATCCGACCAGATATCATGTTCGCTTTACTCCTGATTCTTTACCGGTTGCCAGAGGATTGCTTGGAGAAAAACTGACTGCCAATAAAATTGACCTTATCAAAGACAACAAAATATTCCATCTGGAAAGTAATGTCCAGCCGGTTATCGGTTTGGAAGGCGAAGTTACAAGTGCGATAACGGTATTCAGGGATATTACGGAAAGGGCAAATTATGAAACTACACTCGAAAATGCGAGGGTTCTGGCCGAAAAGTCTGTAAGAGTAAAAGATATTTTTCTTTCTAATGTAAGTCATGAAATCCGGACGCCACTAAATGCAATTATTGGATTTACCAACTTGCTGGTTGCCCAGGTAAAAGATGCCAAGAGTACCGACTATGTAAATTATATTCAGATCGCCAGTAAAAATTTATTGGAACTAATTAACGATATCCTGGATTTTTCAAAAATAGAAGCCGGTCAGATTATCCTGGAAAAAACACCGGCTTCGATCAAGGAATTAATTGATTCAGTATCTATTATTATTGATCAGAGAGCAGCAGAAAAAAATATCAGATATGTGCAGACCATATCGGAGGATTTGCCGAAAATGATTGAAACCGATAAATTGCGCATGTCGCAAATCCTGCTCAATGTGTGTGGAAATGCAATAAAATTCACTGAAAAAGGGGAAGTCCGGTTAACAGTGGAACCTGTTGGAGAAGTTATTGATGGCTCACAAAGAATCAGGTTCATCGTTCAGGACAGTGGAATTGGCATTCCGAATGATAAATTAAAAGAAGTATTTAACAGGTTTGTACAGGCCGCAGAAAGTACCACAAGAATTTTTGGAGGTACAGGACTTGGATTAAGTATTGTAAAATCGCTTGTGGAAATTTTTGAAGGAACGATTGTTTTAAAAAGTGAAGTAGGAAAAGGCAGTACTTTCACAATGGAGTTTCCTATGAAGCTGGTTGAGGACACTTTTCTGCAGGAGAATATTGAAAATGAGGTGGACATCAGCAGTTCCATTTCTTCGTTAAGAGTGTTGGCAGCAGAAGATAATACACTTAACCAAAAGCTGTTACAGGCAATTTTTGAAAGGCTGGATATTTCGCTTACGATTGTTGGTAACGGATTGGAGGCAATAGAAAGACTGGAAAAGGAAGAGTTTGATCTTGTACTGATGGATATCCAGATGCCAGTTATGGATGGATATACTGCCATTAAACAAATCAGAAGTTCGGTTTCCAAAACAATACCAATCATTACCATGACTGCACATGCGATGGTTGGAGAGAAAGAAGAGTGCCTTAGCATAGGTGCCAACAGTTATATTTCAAAACCATTCAAGGAAAAGGAGCTGCTTTATACCATTGCGCATCTCGGAAACAAAGAAAATTCCGAGCCGGCATTACCTAAAGAAACTCAACGTCCTGTTAATAATAATCATATGCCTGATCAAGTTGTAGACCTGGATTACCTGTTTGAAATAACCGGAGGAGATACTGAACTCCGTGACGAGCTCATCTCCATGTTTGAAAATGAGAGTGAAATCCAGTTAAACGCCATTACTGTATCGGCCATTTCCGGAGATGGGGAAAAATTACGCCTGGCTATTCACAAGTTCCGCTCGTCCTTATTTTCCGTTGGACTGCTTTACACTGCTAATCAATACAAAGAACTCGAAGCAATACTTAAGCAGGGAAGCTGGCAAAAGGAATTAAACCAAAAATTAGAAGAGCTTAAATTACAATCCGAGCTTGGTTTATCTCAATTGAAACTGCTTTAAAAATGTAAGCTATCAGTAAACCTTAAACAGATTTACTGATAGCGCTATAAATTTCCGCTACACTGTTTTCCCAGGTGTGCATTCCTGCAAAGACACGACGCGCCTCCGTCCTGGCTACTGAATTCTCTTTCAATGCCTGCTCAATAAGTTTTACATAATCCTCATTTGTTTTTCCCAGATAAACATGTTCTGAAAATACGCTCATAGCATCCGTTTTGGTGGCCACAACCGGTTTACCAACAGCAAGATATTCATCGATTTTACGTGGATAATTCCCGATGGTTACCTCATTGAGAAGCTGTGGATTAATACAAACATCAAATGAATTGATATATGCCGGTAGTTCATCTATGCTCCTGGATCCTGTAAAAATAACATTGGGCAACTTATGTAAATTACTTTCCCTGAATTCATTATCCTCCGGGCCAACCAGTATAATATTCCAGTCTGGCCGGTGAACTGCAATGTAGTGCATCAGACCAAGGTCAAGCCTGAGAATTTGCAACGCACCAACATAACCAATCCTCGGCTTGCTGATCAGCTTCATATCCTGCGGTTCGGATGCATTGATACCGTTCAGGAAAATTTCAAGATCACACCCCTGCCCAACGTAATAAGAATGTTTATTGTATTTTTTACAGTAATCTGCGAGATAGGTAGAATTAGCCACACAAATATCACTTTTTGCTATGAGCTGAGGTTCAAGTGCAGTTCCATGTTTTTTCCAGTAATCTACTGCCAACATGAAATCGCGGGAGTAATAAATGGAAATTTTAGGTTTCAGGTAATCTTTCAGATAAAAACTACGGAACATATCATTGTCATTGAAATGAACAAAATCCCTGAAATCAAGTTCTTTTACAGCCCTGAGAATAGATTTGGCAAATGTCTTATTGTTCCGTTTATTGAGCAAATTGAATAACCAGTCAGATGAAATCCAGTTGATAGATTCAATGATCCTGTCCGGATAAAGTACCCAGAGATTATCCTGGATCTTTTCAATTCCATCCTTTTTTTATTGATTACGTCTTTCCGTTTAATGACTTTCGGGTCATTACCGTTTTTCATCAGACTAATGCGGTCTAATGGAGAATTAACATACAAAACCCTGTTCTTTTTGCTGAATTCCAGTGCAATGTTTTTACAATTACTTCCAATTTCCACATCCCAGGCTTGTTGTCCTGTTATGATAATGTCCATCATTCAATTTAGTTATGGGTGAGTATCATGTATTTATCACCTTTAAAATGATCATATGTTAATTGATTATTTCAGGTTTTGTATTTTTTCATCCAGCATGTCAAGCACCCTACGACTTTTTGAGCTGTCAAATTTTCTTGCAAAAAGCTTGTCTGACGCCAGTAATTTTTCAAGATCCTGTTCATCAAGGATTTTAGGGCTGGGATTTCCAGCCGCCCAGTCAATGTATCTTAAATTGTTATTGACGAGGCTTCCTTTAAAATCAGAATTATAAAGAATAGTTTGAAAAATCATTTCGTCCGGTGCCCATGTCAATTCAAAAAAACGAACTATATGAGGATGTGAATTCAGGTACTGAAGTATATATTGAACTGCCTCAGTAGTGATACTCATCCATTGCGACCTGCCAACCGGAATGAGCCCGTCCGGCATCTTCCTTTTGGGTGTTAGTATATTGATCCATCTCTGTACAATATATTTTCCAGGAAAGGCATAATTCGTCAGGTGGTATTGGGTTATTCTTGGAATTGCTTCAAGCCATTGCTCGTTTACAGACTCAAATCCCATAAAATTTCGTCCCTTGTTTTCATCAAAAAAAGCATGAATTTCATTCGCCGGTTTTAGCGGATAATCCGATCCGCTTAATAAATTGATATAATCAATTCTCAATCCGGAATTTACGATAGCCTGAAAACCGATGATTGTCGCCTGAACCAGACTATAAGCTCCCCAAGCTACCTTTACTCGGTCAGGAATTAAATAAACCCTGTCCATTGAAGTAAGATACTGAAATGCTTCCTGACTTATTTTTTGATCAAGGTGTATAAAAAAATACGCATCCTGATGAGCCAGCTTATTTATAATTCTTTCCAGTTGGCTGGGTTCTGAATGGGCTAATATCAGGTGGGCAATTTTCATAAATACTTTGGAATTTAATCTTTTCTGACTTGGTCTTAGCTACGCTCATTACAGGTTAATCCACGAATCAGGTAACTTTTCGTTTCGCATTTTCAATCTCTTTATCGTCAATTCGTTTGGTGACGTGGATAAGTGCCACTACCAGATAGAAATAAATATTTGATGGAAACTGCACCAAGGCTTCCTGCGGATAATTGCCAATATTATATGCAAAAACCATCAGAAGCATAGCCATGCAATATGTTTTAAGTTCGGGATTTACAATTGTATAGTAATTATTGATTCCCTCACGCAGGATAAAAAACATCAAAAAACAGAATATCAGCATACCAATCCAGCCCAGTTCAACGGCCACGCGAACATATCCGCTGTCGGGCGGAAAATTAGCCAGATAACTGTTAGGAGCAAACCGGCTTCCCCAAGCCCCGGTAGCTCCTAACCCGCCACCAATTGGATGAGACAAAATATAAGGCTGAATACGTTTTTGATTGGCCGTCCTGACTTTGAATGACAAATCATCCGAAGGCTTAAATGCAGTTTGGAAACGTAAAATATTTTGGTTGGAAGTGGGTACGAAAATGAGGCAAACGATAAAAAATGCTGCGATAATCGCTCCAATCAATACATCCCGGCTAAACCGTAATATCAGAAACAGGACCATGGCAGCCGGTACCAAAACATAAGCGCCTCTGGTCCCGGAAAATAACATGGCTGTCAAAAAAAGTATAATGAAGATGGTCAGCAACAATTTTTTCCAGAATTTCTTCGCATTGGTAAGCAGGCTGATACATAAAATACTGCTAACGACCATATTGTACGAAAAGGCCACCGGATCCGAAAAAATAGAAAATTTCCGCCAATGACCAGCTATAAACAGAAGGCCGGCAATGCCCGGATCAGAATGAAGCCATTCATCTTCGGCATCAGAAAAACCAATGTATTCCTGTTTGTAAGCATATAACGCTGCAAAGACGGAGAGTGCAATCCATAATTTAAGGATATACTTTACAGCACTTATCGTTTTTATCTGATACATAAAAACGAAATACATGAGCATCACAACGGCAACAGACCTGATAGTATACAACCAGGCCAGCCTTGATTCCGCAGCCGGATTAGCCACTTCAATGATATTAAAAACGATCCAAATGAGGATCATGTAACTTACCGGACTTTTGAATATATCCCATCCCGGTTTTCTCTTTTGGTGAATAAAAAAGCCCAGAAGGAGCAAGCCCTGAATTCCATCCATAAGCGTTCCCATTGGAAAATTTATTCCCAGTTTCATAATGAAGAACAGCAGATAAGCGAATACAAGCAGGACCGAAATACCAAATAGAGGATAAACCACTATTGCGTAAATAACCGGCGGTGTGAAAATCACGACAAGAATAAACGCCCCGGCGATAATTCCTTTGTAAGCTATAAGAGCGCCAAAAATCAGGGAAATGAATAAAAGAATAACCAGACCAGTTGCATTGCTGAGCTTATCCACCCAAAACAATTGTCTTATTCTGTGTTTTAAAGTAGCATGTGATGCACCATCATCTTTTACAAATATCTGAATGTCTTTTTCCACTTAAAAAAATAAGATTTTAAAAAAGAATATAAATACGCTTATAAAGGCAAGCAATAAAGCAACCTGCCTCGTTTTCTTTTGGAGAGGAGTGAGATGCTGGAAACTGATTTTCTTCTTTTTTTCAGTTTTTTCGGGATATATTTTCATACTGTCGAGGGCTTTAACTATTCCTTATCCGAATGTCCATGCTTTGTGGCTACTGAAATCTGGTTGGCTTTCCGTGACTTAAGCAGTGCCAGTACCTGAAAAGCGATAAACCTCGGAATGTTGACCAGCGACTGATAAATACGTGGCTCTGTTTCTGATTTTCTGAGAGATATATAAAACCCTGCAACGAACACACACAATGCTGTAAACCAGAAAACAGAAATAAGCGGGGAAAAAAATAAATTGATGATCAGGAAAAACCCGGAAAGCAAAAGAAATATAAACAACGGCGGCCTTAGCAAAACAAGGCCAAACAGGAACTGATTCCAGTTAAAATTGACAATACCCTTAAACAAAATCCTGAATCCCAGTGAAAAATACTTGAACCAGGTATTAATCCAGCGAGCCCTCTGGTTCACAAGCTGATCAGTCCCGCTCGTTTTTTCATCATAAACAACGGCATTCTCAGCAAAGGCAATCTGATAACCCCTGCTTACAATACCATCCTGAAGAACCTTGTCAAATCCTGCACCGGTTACGTCCAGATGTCCGAGACATTTTTGGTAAAGATCAGTTGTGAAAGCCATTCCCGAGCCAGCCAGAGTAGCTGATGAACCTGCGCCAAAAAGTATTTTCCCATCATAAAAATGATAATAAATATCTCTGGCAGCATCCAGGCATGCATAAGTGCTGTTCAGATTTTTGGCTTTGCGAACACCTTGCACAGCTTCAAAACCCTGGTTAAAATATACATTCAGCTCATCGAGGTAGTTACTTTCAGCCAAATTATCACTGTCAATAATAGTGAGATGGGAATGTGGCCGGATAAAGTTTTTGATCGCATAAAAATGTGATCTTGTGTTACTTCCCAGGGTTTGCTCAGGACGAAGCAATAAAACACTTTTTTCAGGAAAACGAAGATTAGAGATGTCACATTTATCTGCTACAATATAAATATGGTAATTTGTATATCTCAATTTCAGCAATGAATCAACCACTGCATTCAACTGCTGCGTTTGTTCATAAGCTGTAACAATAATAGCATAGTCCGGAGATACCGGTAATGGAGTTACTTTTAATGATTTTTTAACGGATTGTTTAATATTATATATTAATAGTAAAACAACAGGAAAAATCAGATTAAAACCGATCAGACACTGTAACAGCAATCCTATATTTCCCGCTATTTTCATGCTTCCACTAGTTTACCGATTTTACCTGCCTGTTCTGGTATATCTTCCGTGTTGGTTAAAATCCAGCCTGAGAACTTATTTTCAAGATTCATCAGGTACTGAACTTTCGACTGGTCTTCACCTGATATAGAATTTCCTGACGAAAAAACAGCTACGACCCGGTCTGCAAAACTGATCCATTCCTTTGCTTTGTTCATCGCCGTAAGTGAATCAGTTTCAACCAGAATGATGTCAAATTTTGATTTTAACATCGCCAGCTTTTGACCAATAAGTTTTTCATCCGATAATTCAAGCAAAGAAAAATCGCCACCCTTATTTCCCAGAATACTGATCTGGCCAGGAACTGCTTCAACTGGCACATCCTTTTTAAGAAAACTTTCAAATAAAGCAGAGTCAGGGTTTAATTTTGAAATATCGGGCTGGCCAAAATTTCCGTCCACGATCAGTACCGTTTTATTGATCTTCGAAAATGCCCAGGCTAATGCCACAACAAATGAGGTCTTCCCTACCCCATCTGAAAGACTGGTTACGGCAATTATTTTGGGATCGCTTAACTCATTATCCAGTTCATACCGGACAGATCTCACAAGGTTTTTATATAACCGGATCTGCTTATCGTCGGAAGCATTCATTCCTGAAACGCTCAGGTTCATATTTTTGTCCAGTGCATTGAGATAACCTAAAACAGGCCGGTCAGTCGCATTGGCAAGATCTAAAGGATAACGGATCGATTTGTCGAGATAAAACAGGATAAAAAATACAAATACACAAAATGTAAAACTGATCACGCCTGACAGGATCACAAGTACCATTTTCTTTGACGACTGGATTTCGCCTGGCATTGCTCTTTCGATCAGGTTCAGATAAACCGGAAAGCTGAATTCCAGGCTCGCATCATTATACCGTTGTAAAGCACTGATATACTCCTTATTAGCAATATCAATCTGGGTTTCATATTCCTGAATTTTGGCTTCATTCGGGACCAATCCATCGAATTTTCGGTTCAGCCGGTTTAATTCTCCCTGTATAGACGACACGCTGTTTCTGGCCAGGTCCAAAGATATTTCCATACCCAGTTTCTGAGTTACCAAATCTTGTTTTACCGCCATAGGATTGTATACATACTTATCCGAGGCGGCATCAATTTGTCCCGAAAGCTGGTTTCTCAATGAATCCAGACTAATTTTTAAACGTGGGTTGAAGTTGCTTAAATTGTATTTTTCATTCAATTCCCTTAAGCTTCTTTTGTTTGTAATAATGCTCTGGTTAATTTCCGTCAGTGCACTTTCAAAATATTTTCTGTCAGCCGGATCGAATTTTTTATCAATATTTCCAATGGCTGCCGAATAGGCGATAATATCTTTTTGAGCTATCTCTCTCCTCGATTCGTAATCTGCCATTTGGCCATAAATACTTTTTGCCTGCTCATTTAAGTTTAATACCCTATTCTGGATCTTGTAATTTTTCAGGATAGTCATCCTGTTGTTTAAGTCGTTCAGTTTCTGCACCATGAAGGTTTGCAAAAAATCAATCGTTTTTTTGTTATTATCGACAATTCTGGATGAATTATTTGAAATGAATTCCTGGCTTAGCGTATTAATAACATAAGCAGCCAGATCCGGGTCCTCAGCTTCGTACTGAATATCAATATAATCGCTTCCGCCACTGCGATAAACGGTAAGCTTCCCCCTGAGTGCATCAGCACCATAATGCATGTCCTCAATAATTTTATTTAAGGATCTTTCATAGGGTTTCCAAAGAAAGAGTTCTTCTCTGGCCTTGTATTTTTGAGTGATAAGTGCGATTGCTTTACTTTTATCTGCTTTGCTCATGTCAGCGAGTTCCCTAACCGGCTCGCGCCAGGTAGAATCTTTTTTTCCTTTCAAATCATTCAGTATCAAACGATACGACACCTGATCGAGTGTTCTTTTCAGTAACATTACCTGGATCAGGCTTTCAAATTTTCTGGCAATCTGTGAATCCTGTTCTTCCTTGGATTTGGTAACAACCTGATCTGTTTTATCTACAAGCCCGGTCGCAATTCGGGCATGTGCATCGTAAGAGTCCGGAAGCCTTTTAACTAAAAAATAACATACAATAACAGTGATTAATGGAACCAGAATAAGTGTAACCTTATTTCTTTGCAGCAATCTCAAAAACTGTAAAAACTCGCTCATTTTATATCTTCTAATTTTTGTCCCAATAATTCTTCCAGGCTACTCTTTGCAACCAGCATCTCACTTTCTGCATTAATTATGTTCTGTTGATGGTCAGATAACATAATTAGTAACTTATTATAATTTTCAAGTGTCTCCTCTCCTTTTTCAAAACGGTGCCTTACATTGGCAAGCATACTTTCTACATCCAGCAATGATCCTGAACGTACACGAAGGGATACAACTTTTTGTATATAAATAAAATAGCGTTTTTTTACTTCTGCCTCCATGTTCAGGTCATAAGCTTCCTTATCATATTGTGCAGCAGCAAATTCTCCTTTGGCCTGTTTTATCAAATTAGGCTTCTGTAATATGGAACCGATATTAGCAAAGAAACCAAACTGATAACCTCCCAAAAATTTATCAGAAACGGTTGCAGTGTTGTTACTGGGACTGTATAAATAAGAAAGCGAGAATATGTCAAAATAAGACAGTTTAGCCTTTTTTACACCATTCTCTGCCACGTTTACCCTGGCTTCATACATTTTCACTTTGGGATAATTGGTCTTACAAACTGCGATCAGTTTTTCCAGGTATGCATACGAAATATCCTTGCTCAGTGACTCCTGAGCTTGTGTAGCATGAATTGAAAAAAACAGGAAAACCAAAAACACTGCGTATTTCATCTGCATTTATTTAGAAAAAATATATTATTAAAACCTACTTTTGTTTTATAAGATTAGCAATGTACTTATTATGTTCATTACAATTATATCTCAACGCTTAAAAACTACTTCTAATGTCAGTATCCGGTTACATTCGTAATAATGCACGATTAAAAAAACTTTTTCACTGGATGCTTATTCCTACCAACCAGGCACGCCCTCGGCTTTGGGTCAGGATATTTTTAAATCCATTTTATCATCACAAAGGCCGGAACGTAATTATCCGCCGCTGGGTAAGAATGGATGTAGTTCCGTTCAATCATTTTTCAATCGGAAACAATTCTGTGATTGAAGATTTCAGTACGATTAACAATGGTGTGGGGGATGTAGTAATAGGAGAAAACTCTCTTGTAGGAATGAGTAACGTAATTATTGGTCCTGTTAAAATTGGTGATAATGTAATTTTTGCACAGAATATCGTTGCAAGCGGCCTTAATCATAATTATACCGATATTTACCAACCAATTCACAAACAAGGTGTTACTGTTGCATCTATCACTATTGAAGACGATTGCTGGATTGGTGCTAATGTTGTTGTAACGGCTGGTGTTACCATTGGCAAACATTCCGTAATTGCGGCTGGTACCGTTGTAACCAAGGATGTTCCTCCGTATTCTGTTGCAGTTGGAAATCCATCGCGAATCATCAAAAAGTATGACGAGAACCAAAAACAATGGATTAAAACCTATTGACATTGTCAAATTAAAGTTTAGGTCAATTACGAACTCTTGTCCGGCAAACCAGCTTTTCAGATCATTAAATAGTTCGGAACCGTATTAAACATTTTCAGATTGCAACAATGCAGGGAATGTTTTCAGGATAATTTTCAAATCCATCATAAAAGAAAATTCCTTTGCGTAGGTTACATCCAGCTGCGCACGTTCTTCCTCCGACATATCGGCTTTCCCCTTTCCTCTTTTCGTAACCTGCCATAATCCTGTTAATCCGGCCGGTCCGGCAAAGCGTAAGATTTTATCGTCAGTAGTCATTTTTTCAGCTTCGTATAATGGCAAAGGACGGTTGCCAACAAGAGACATATCTCCTTTGATAATATTGAGGAGCTGTGGTAATTCATCCAGACTGGAATTTCTAAGGAACGCACCAAACTTGGTTACACGTGGATCATTCTGAAACTTCATAAAAGCAGCTTTCTGGTCTTTCTGAAAGTGATACAGTTTTTCACAAATTTCCTTTCCATCCAGAAACAGCAAGCTTTTACATTGGTTTCCTGCTTTACATTCATCACAAAGACCTTCGCTCTCAACCTGTTGCGTTGGCTCAGTTCCTTTGTTGTACATGCTGAGTGCTGCCATTTTCCTTATCATCTGATCTGCATCGGTACGCATAGTACGGAATTTATACAGATCAAATATTTTGTATCCGCTCCCTACCCTTTTTGATTTATAAAAAACAGGACCTTTAGAATCCAGTTTGATCAGCAAGGCAACAATGGCTAAAACCGGCATTAAGCACAACAATGCCATTCCAGTAGTGAAGATATCAATGGCCCGTTTCCAAAATGGGGTCTGGCTTTGCCTCAAACCAATTTTTTCCGAAGCTTTACTTGCAACATACCACTGTCTTTTCTTAAAATAGCGAAGCCGTGTTAAAAGGTCACCGGAATCGAAGCGAACTGAAAAAATGTCATCGGCCCGTTTGAGACGAGCGTTCTGAATAACGTCGTCGTTCAGGGATTCAGCCATAAGAATATACGGTATATTACCAAGGCTCACGCTGCCACGAATCCTTTCCAGTAATTCCCAGCCGCCGCAATCTACATGCGCAATGACTACATCAGCCGGAAATTCTTCCAGCGCACTCAGAATTCCATCGCTGTTATCAAAATATTCCACCTGCAGAAAATTACCATACTGCTCGGCAAACCATAAATATTGGGCAAAATCCTTACTCAGATAAAAAACCCTGAAAAGGGTTATCTGCGATTTTGATTCAATGGCCATTTCAACGGATGTACCAGTCAATTCCATTATAATAGTAATTAAGAGTATCGTTTGCTGCGGCGCAATATGGCATTGATTTTTGCATGTACTTCCATGGGATTAAATGGTTTGACCATAAAATCGTCGGCGCCGAGATTTAAGCACTGGATTCGCTCACTGCTTTCATCAGATCCTGAAAGGATAATTACCGGAATATCAGCATACAGATTACTTGCCTTGGTAACTTTAAGAAATTCTTTACCACTCAGATTAGGCATGTGGAGATCTGCGATGATCAGATCTGTCTCATTGCCAGCTTCCAGCCACAACATCCCTTCCGAACCGTCGTGCTTGATATTTACATTGAAATCCTTTTTAAGAAAATGTTCCAGTATTTTACAAATGCTTGGTTCATCGTCTATGATCAATAAATTTCTTTTTTCGTTCGTATTGAACAACGTATCAGCCATATGATTTTAATAATTTGTCTTTCTTTGTTAATCCTAAATCTTCAATGAAGAGGTTTGCTCCATTTTTTTTATGCCAAATACAAGATTCTACACGGATTAAAATATTTGTTTTTTTGTAGAAAACATTCTTGTATTATTTTGAAAATTTCAGTTCAAGTCTTAAATTTTTAATCAGTATTTAATCATAAAAAATCGCTTCACTAATCATTCGAGTATTTATAAGAGAACTAATTCGGCTTAAATATAATAAAAATCCTATATTAAACTTATAAGATTCTATGTATTTAATGATTATTTACAATTTAGATAGTAGGTGCAATATCACAAAAAAAATACTACAATTCAAAGTTTGCATTTGAAATTAATTCTACTGATTTAATATTTTTCTCGCATATGGGTCGTAGCTATGTGTACAACGCTTTTTGATTAGGCCAGGGTGCACAATGGATCAAATATTTGCTCACGATGCTATATTTACAAAACATACAAATTGATACCTTTGACATAAGAACAGACGGAATTTGCTTATGTCTTTCAAATAAAAAACAATAATTTATGCCATTAGAGATTAGAAAAGCAACAGTTGCTGACGCACAAAATATTGCCAGATTCAGCAGAAAATCATTTCATGATAGTTTTGCGGATCAGAATACGAAAGAAAATATGGACAAATTCATGACTGTATTTTCGGAAGATGCTCTTGCTGCCGAAGTTAAAAGCCCTGAAAATATCTTTTACATTGCATTAGATAATAACACAATTGCAGGATATATCAAGTTATTGCCAGTACAAAATCCTTTGGAAGATATTGCTCAAAAAACTGTTGAAATATGCAGGATATATGTCGACAAAGAAAGAATCGGACAGGGTATAGGAAATATTCTAATGAAAAAAGGATTGGAAGCGGCTGTGGACCTGGGAGCGAAAACGATATGGCTTGGGGTTTGGGAACACAATTCAAATGCACTTTCATTTTACAAAAAGTGGGGTTTTGAAAGATTCAGCGAACATATTTTTATGCTCGGTGATGATCGCCAAACAGACTGGCTTCTAAAAAAAGAATTATCCTAGTGCTTTGCTTAACAACGCCTTACCATTATCACTATACTGCATCGATAAAGCTGCGTTTCTTCCTGGTTCACTCATTTTGTTCCAGGTTTTTCTTAAAACATCAATCATCTTTTCTTCTGATAGCTTTGAGATAAGATCGTCATATTGAAATTCGAGAAATACCAGGCAAAGTGCATTTTCCATGGTTTGCACTTCCTGGTCCGCTTTCAGCTTTTGTTTTTGTATTATTTCTTTAACACGATCTATATCTGACTGGCCGTATCCAACAGTTTGTAATATTTCTGCTGCTTTCTGAGCATGAAATTTAGAAAGGTCACTTCTCCATTTTAAATAACCTACCCGTCCTTCAGGATAGGAACTCCTTGCTATTTCCCACCTGCCAATATGCTGGCTTCTGGATGCAAGAAGCAAGCATTCACCCGCATTGGCATCCAGCTTTTTTACCCATTCATATAATTTTAATGCGTAAAAATACTCCGATGGATAAACTTCTCCGTTCCAGGTTATGTGCTCAGGAGCTTGCTTGTTGTACTCGTCAAAATAGATAAAAGCATCTTCTAGTTTCGTCATGGTGTTTGAGATAAAAGTAAGTTGAAATGTTAACGCTTAAAGCTTAGTTCAATTTTTGTCATCCTGGGATAATCATATGCTGTACTTTGCGTTTTCATTATGAATGAATCGTCAGTAACATCCCTGGGAATAATTGTCCAGGCGCCTCCTTTGGTATCAGCTGCCGCAATGGTAATATCTTTTTCATTCAATTTCCAGTAAAGAACCAACGGTTTGTCATCACCAGCAAAATGTCCTTCAAATTCTCCATTGGCTTTAAAACGCACTGTTTCCATGTATCTATCAAAATCAACACCACCAAACTGTTTGATCATTTTTCCGTTTTTAAAGGTTACCGCATCGTTCACAATAATCTCGTCAATCATCCAGTTCGATGTAGCAGTTAGTTTTTCCGAAGCATCTTTCGGATCGCTTGCGGTTTGCCGGCATGCAGTAAAGGACCACGTGAATGATAACATTACCAGTATAAAAGCATGTGTTTTTCTTAACATGATTTTTTATTTTAAATTCACAAAACAAGCTGATTGAATAGTCGTCCGACAGTTTCACCGGGATCAGCACAAAAACCAGGATGTACTTTTGAGCTTTGCACGACACTGCTTCTTGTTGCAGTTAGCCATCGAAAACGTGAAGCCAGTGGAAATTGCCCTATGGTACCACCTTCCTTGCCTCCAATACAAATTTTTTCAAGCGCTTTTAAATAAATTCCTAATTCCTGAACATCCGTATCTTTACTTAAGGCATGGATTTTCTCTTCATTCAGCTGATAAAGAACCTTTAAAAACTTATGCCCCTGACAATACAGAATAACGCCAACATTGATAAATTCTTCACGTTCCACCCTTGGTACAACGCGGATTACGGCGTACTCAAATAAGTGTTTCCCTTGCATGCTTTGCTTCCTTTAAAAAGATTTCCGAAGAGGCAATCCTTGTTAATAAAAATTGGGCGTAAACTTGTCTGAGCTCATCCGAAGACTCGTCTGATGACGCCACCAACCATTCATCAGGAATCAGTCCGACGATGGAATTAATACCTTCTGTGTCCAGAATTGCCTTAAATTCCAGATCCACCAGATCAAGTTCCGAAGCTTTTGAAAGTAACACATGGTCTTTTACCTGAACAAACGGACGCCTGGCTTGTTCCTCCCAGTTTTGCCAGGAATGATGGAAATACAATGCAGCGCCGTGATCAATCAGCCACAATTCCTTGTGCCAGATCAGCATATTGGTATTACGGGCAGTACGGTCAACGTTGGTAAGCAAACAGTCCATCCAGACAATCTGGGAGGCTAGTTTCGGATCAACAGCAGTAACCAGCGGATCAAATGTAATAGCTCCTGATAAATAATGAATGGCCAGATTAAGGCCGGTACTAGCCCTCAGTAAATCCTGGATTTCTTCATCCGCTTCCGTTCTGCCAAATGCTTCATCCAGATTGGCAAAAACGATTTCCGGCATGCGTAAACCCAGTAACCTGCATATTTCACCACCAATCAGCTCAGCAATGAGTGCCTTTAAACCTTGTCCTGCACCGCGAAATTTGAGAACATAAAGAAAATCGTCATCAGCCTCTGCAATTGCAGGCAATGATCCGCCTTCCCGCAGAGGAGTAACATAACGGATTACATTGACTGTACGGAGTTCAGGTAATTTGTTATTCATAAATCAGCTTTCAAAATTCTTAACCGTTGCGCGAAGAAACGAATAAAATCAGGATTCATTTAGCTGATTGAAGTAAGTTCTAATGATTTAGACAGAAATGAGCTTTTCCAGGAATGGAAGTATATGAAATGATCCATGACTTTTTTAATATTTCTCAGGTTAAATGGGGAAAGACTGAGGACATGAATAGAAAAATGTTGCAGAAGATCATAAATTTATTACACCCGTTACCATCAATCTTAAAAGACAAAGCTGTGAATACATTAGAAATACTTGAAAAAAATGTTTCGACAAGGGTAAAGCAAACGTGATTAAAAACCTTATGTTAAATACTGATTTCAAATTTGTTAAAATAGCGATGCTTGCAGAAGCGACGAAGAATTTTGTGATTAAAGTTCTTTAACAAATTGGTTTAAAAAATAAATAGAAAAAGAGCCAAAGCCCTTTTTCTATTTATAAGCGTGCTTTTAAAATTCTTTTAATCCTGTGATTTATCCCTGATCGTAAGAGATTTAAAGGTCATAGTTAAATCGGTTAAGGACTTTTCAACCCCCATACGTTCCAACGAGGATGCACCTACAAATCCGTGTGCATCCGTGCCGTCCAAAACTATTTTAACATCGTCAGGCGTATTAATCGGGCCACCGTGTGCCAGAAAAAATATATCCGGATTTACTTCTCTTGCAGCTTCAATGATTTTTTGTGTCCTTTCCATTGCATCTTCCATAGTACAGCTTGCATCTACAACTCCGATAGATCCTCCGACGGTAGTTCCTACATGCGCAATAATTGCATCAGCTCCTGCCTCCGCCATTTGTCTTGCTTCTTCCGGTTTGGCAACGTAAACAATAGTGAACAAATCCATTTTGGAAGCAATACGGATCATTTCTACCTCTTTACTAAAACCCATTCCGGTTTCTTCCAAAACCTGCCGGAAATGTCCGTCAACTATAGAATGTGTCGGGAAATTATTCACCCCTGAAAAACCCATCTCTTTAACTTTCAGCAGGTGATGCCACATTCTGCGCCGTGGGTCTGAACCGTGTACGCCACATATTACAGGTATTTCTTCCACCACAGGCAAAACTTCAAACTCACCAATATCCATTGCTTCGGCATTAGCATCTCCATAAGCCATTAAACCGGCGGAGGAGCCATGGCCAGCCATTCTGAAACGGCCGGAATTGTAAATGATGATTAAGTCTGCGCCACCTTTTTCTATAAATTTAGCGCTGATACCTGTACCTGCACCAGCTGCAATAATTGCTTTTCCCTGATCTAACGTAGCTTGCAAACGATCTCTTACTTCCTGCTTTGTATAAGGATTTCCCTTACCTGTCCATTGATTTGGCATAATAATATTGAATCTTTTTTTAGTTTAATTTAAATAAATCATTAAGAAATGACGAATTATAAGATTGTAACTCCCTATATACTAAATCCTTAATGATATCTATCAATTCTGGTTCAACTTGGCAAAGTCGTATTCCGGCTTTTTATCCTCTCCCATTTTTAATGAATCCCACTTTCGTTGTTTGCATGAGTTCAAGTAATGTCTTTACCAGTGTTTCCGCAAATTCGACATCATTGATGTGAGCATCCACTTCTATAACATTTATTTTTTCATTCACATACTTCTTTATTGATTCAAACAAAACCTGGTCAATTTCCGGATGATAAAATATTCCTCCGGCTGCATCTATCTGGGATATTCCTTTTAATGGTAAAACAACGCTAACCGGAGCGGCCGATCTGTTAATTTTCTGAGAAAGCATTTTTCCCAACACTTCGTTTTCTTCTTCGTTAGTTCGCATTAAAGTTACATCAGGGGCCCAGCTATATAGGTCCCTGTCCTTATATTGAACTGGTATTGTATCCAAATGAGCAAAGTTTACCATATCCAGGCAACCCGGCACAACAACTTGTGGAATTCCCATTTCTGTGGCAGCACTCAGCCGCTCAGGCCCGGCACTGCAAATCCCCCCACAAAGATCATCCGCCAGTTCAGTCGTTGTAACGTCCAGAACCGCATCAAAAAAACCTTCTCTGATTAATGCTTCCATCGCTTTCCCTCCTACGCCGGTAGCATGAAAAGCAAGCACTTCGTAACCCTGGTTTTTTAATAATTCTGTACATTTATCCACGCAGGCTGTTGTATTGCCAAACATACTAATTGCAATACTTCCTCTTTTATGCTCATTACCTGCAACTACTACATTGGACATTGCACAAATGGAGGCCGCTGCCTGTTCAACCAGCACTTTAATAATACTGTTAAGTCCGGCCACGTCTACAACTGACGGCATTAATGTGATATCCTTATTTCCGATCTGACGGGATAAATCCTTTGCTGCCAATGTAGTCAGGCATAATTTGGGTATTCCAAACGGGATTTCCTGCATGGCGGAAAGTGCAATATATGTGCCTCCGCCCCCACCCATGCCAATCGCCGCTTTTACCGATCGTTCCGCAACCAGTTTTGATACAATTTTTGCCGCCCCTTTTCCCATTACATCTATCGCCAGCCCACGGTCCTTTTTCGATCTTAAATCTGTGATGGAAATTCCGCCTTCCAATGCAACTGCATCCGATTCAAAATCTATATGAAAACGGTCAGTTGTCCCCATTACTCCAGTGTTTATTGCAATAATACGCTCGCCTGTTGTTAGAATACAATCTCTCAAGTAAGCAAAAATCTCGCCTTTGGTATCGAAACAGCCAAGCATTAAAATATATGGACCAGTCGATGACATCATTGATTTTGTTGTTTTAGAAATTAATTAAAAGAGTTTTTTTGATATTGGAGAATCAAACTTCAATATCAAAAACAATGACACGTTCCAGTCTTGGCACCACTATTTCTTTTGCCTTCTCATGAACCGGATGTGGCAAATATGCATCTCTTGATTGAAGATTATCAAAAGTCATTACAAAACCATGGGTAAAATCTTCATTGAGTCCTTCACTGCTATTATATGGTCCATATTCAAAATCTAATAATCCAGAAATTGCACCGACCATATTTTCCATCGTATTAAAGCATTCCGCTATCTGCGCTTCAGTAATGGACTCTTTAAATTTAAAAACCCCAAAGTGTCTGACCATAGCGTTTTGTTTTTATAATTGATAAATAAGCTTTTAAGCTAACAGCTATTTCAACGTGCGGATATAAGAAAGTAAATCAGCTACCTGCTTGTCGTTGTAATTATCAATTAATCCCTTGACCATAAATGAACGGCCTCCCAAAAAACCCTGGCTTCTGATTGCATTTGCTTCGACAAATAATTTACTGCCGCCAATAAATGCAATCGTGGATCCCCGGTCGTCTTTATTAACCAAATATCCTTCCAGACTACTGCCGTCTTTTTTGACAACACGATAAACTGCGTAACCGGATTCCACTGCCGCATCAGGATCAAGAATGGCTGTAAGCAAAGCTTCATTTTCACGGGATGCAGAACCATCAAGGGCAGGTGCTATATTTTGACCGTTTTTACCAACCTGATGACACGAAAGACATGTTTGAAAAAGTAATTTCCCTTCCCTCGGATTTCCATTATTTCTTTCTGCAATCTTTATGTAATGTGTTAATTTTCCTTTAAAAGCTTTCTTTTTCTCTTCCTCGCGCTTTTTCACACTTTCCATAATTGCCAGTCCGCGCCGATCATTTTTGTTATTATCCACAATACGCTCGGCAGTTGAAAGATCGAAGGCCGACATATCGATAAGTTTTTTTTCATATACATTCACTAACAAACTGGCTCCCTGGCTGGATGATGATAAAACAGATGCCAGTTCTTCCTTTTCTGTGTTGCTAAGGTTGGGAATCCAATTTAAAGATGCCTCTTGACCGGCCAAAGAATCTGCCTGGACAAGACTATTAAGTGATGCCGCACGTACTTCAAAACTCAATGTTTTATTCTGAACAATTTTAGCAAAAACTTCCTGATTATCCTTTGGATTGATTTCCAGCGCCTGTAGAGCCAGTTTCAGGGTGTTATCCGGCGTTTCTTCATTGATCAGAACTATCACTTCTTCTCTCAATTTTTCAATTTTAAATCGGCCGATTGCATCCAGCGCCAGATCAATATCTGATTGAGACTTACTTCTAAGCAACGTGTTGACTGGAATGTTCAGAAGATCAGTAAGTTGGGCAGATTGTATCTGAGCCTGGTTCTCTAATGCAAAATTGACATAAATTTTTGCATCAGCCGGTTTCTGAATCACAGGTTTTACAGCATCATAGATCTCTTTGTTATTCAGCATACCTGCAATACTCACAAATGTCGATTCGTCCAGTGTTTTAATATTTTCCTTTGGCCAGAAATGCAGAAAAGCTGTTTCTTTTTGTACCGTTGGCAAAGCTTGTACGGCCCACAAAATATTGGAAACCGGAATATCGCTGGCTATGGGTGCACCAATGAATGTTTGTAATTCAGGAGCATATTGTTCCAATGCTTTTCTTGCAAGAAAGCGTTCAAATTTTCTCTCATAAGCTCCACCCAATGCATTTCCTGAAAGCTCTGGCTTGGAAGCACGGACTAAGATTTCAATGACAGCCTGATTTGCTTTGTTGGCATCATTTAAAGTGCGAAGAACCTGAGAACGAACTGCCGGATTTTTATCTTCAATCAGATCCTTCACATAAACGGCAATCTTCTCCGGACTCAGTGAAAAACTGACCAAAGACCGAATCGTTTCCCTTTTGAGATTATCTGACGGAGATTTTAGCAATAAGGATATCAGTTTATCATCATAATTTTTTATTCCTTCGAGAGACCACAAAGCATGGATCCTGGTTATTTCATCCAATGACCCGTCTGATGCAATAGCCGTAAGCTGTGGTATCAATCCTGTTGTTTCTTCAATAGGACGATCAGTAATCTGGTGCCAAACCGCCTGTTTCGCCCAAAGTGATGGCGATTTCAGATATCCCGCCAACTCGTCGGTTTTGACCTTGTAAAAATCCGGGATTTCACGTGGCTTCTGACTTACGTGACGAATCCGCCAGATACGTCCATGGGTTTTGTCGCGGTCAGGATGTGTTGTCGGAAGCTCATTGTGCGATACAATTTTATTATACCAATCAGCTATGTAAAGGCATCCATCCGGGCCAAATTCCATATTAACCGGTCGGAACCAGTCATCCTCAGACGTTAATAAATCAGGAAGATGTCTGGAAGACACAGTGCCGTCAGCATTACGGATCACTTTCACGGCATTAACAGAACTTGTTATTGGATTGGCAAGAAATGCAACATCTTTGTATTCATCTGGAAAAGAACCCGAAATATCATCAGCAAATGCAGTGCCCGAAATACCAGTGCCACCGACACGAAAGTCATGTAGCTCCGGCATAAATGGCTGATAAGACCTTAAATGCTCATTTCCAATTCCCGGAAATCCTGAACCAGGCTCCATGGGTGCGACCGAATAACCCAGGTCATTTGCCTCAGAACCATACCATTGACCATTTCCGCGCATTTGAAATCCCCAGATATTATTAAGCCCGCAGCTCACTAATTCCATTTTTTTTGCATCCAGTGAAAAGCGGGCAATTTTGCTATAATCCACTTTTAATTTCACATCGCTTTTAAGTGAGGAAACAACTCCTTTATTAAGTGCTCCATGGCTGAAATGAATCCAGTCGCCCGGTGCTCTTACCAGGACATGCGCCATCGTATGCGTGTCTGTAAAGCCAAAACCAGTAAATAAAGGAGTTCGCAGATCTGCCTTATTATCTTTATTCGTATCATCGAGAAAGAAAAGTTCAGAACCCTGCGCTACATAAGCCCCGTTTTTATAAGGCAAAATACTCATGGGAATTGTTAGCCCGTCTGCCCATATATTCGTTTTTGCCGGGGACTTGCCATACAGATCTGAGATAACAATGATTTTGTCGGTTCCCTTGGTTTTTCCCTGGTAAAGATCAAGTATCCTTTTGAAGTTAGGGTGATTTTTCTGTGCTTCCTGGTCATTCATCAATTCCAGCAAATCGTCCCATTCAATATCTGCAACCGGATCGAGCGGATACATCCTTGCAGTTTGTGTCCATAATCTTCCCGCGTCGTCGAATGTAAGGTCAACTGGATTGACAATACTGTCTCTCTCACTGGCAACCAGTTCAACAACAAAACCTTTCGGAACTTTAAATCCCGCCAGTTCCTCTTCCGGTGTATAAATCCTTGTACGAGACGATTGGGTTTTATCCTTATTTTGGGCAAATCCAACCTGAGCAAAGTGCGCTTCGGCTACAAGGAAAATAATCGTAAAAATCTTAATGATCTTCATTACAGTTTACGTTAAAAAAGGGAATTTAAAGCTCTGATATTGTAAGGTCACGAAACTCTACCTGGGCAACCCCACCAGCATGAATCTGGACGGCTATGACTCCTTTTTGCGGCATTTTGGAGTCTTTTTCTGTATAATCGCTGGTTTTCACTCCATTGATATACAATTCATGACGGTTACCTTTACAGCGGATTATGTAACTATTCCAGCCGTCTTCTTTCAGTAAATGGCTTAGCGTACGCAAATCACCTCCTACTAATTTTCCCCGGCGGTGTTCATCATAAATATCCCCCCAATAACCACTGCCAATGTCTGCCTGATAACCAAGGATTTTCCCGCCTTCAAGTACAGACCTGTATTGAATTCCACTGTTGATCATTCCCGTTTTTGGATCACCGGATAATTTAAAAAGGCAGCGAAATTCAAAATCACCATATTCTTTGATCGTATGCAGATACGTATTATCCGGGATTTTATTTACACCATCACCACTTTTAATAGTACTATCAGATACGGACCATAATTTTTCATGAGAGGGATCAACCGTTTTCCATCCGGTAAGTGTTTTTCCGTCAAAAAGAGAGACGGACTGAACAGTGGATTGTGCACAAATATTGAATGCGCTTAAAACCATAATCATTAATAACGACTGAGTCTTAAAAAATAATCCTGATAATCTGTTAATCTGAATAACATAATTCCTATCTGTTCTCATCATTTTGATGTCTTTGAATGTTTTCTGAATTCTGACAATACCTTTATTAAAAAAGTGTAAACTTATTAATCTACTGTTAACTACTTATTGAAAGCAACAGGTAGCTATGACAATTAACTTTGTTGAATGCTTTAAAAATAAAAAAGCCATAGAAACTAACAGTTAGAATACTGATAATTTCAATGGCATACATTACAACGATTTGATCCGTGCAGGATTAATTTCCTGTAGAAATAGGCCTATCCTGACGCGACCATTCGCTCCACGATCCAACATACAGATTGGGACCAGTAATGCCGGCTTCCGAAAGCGCCAGTAAAGTATGGCAGGCGGTTACACCTGATCCGCAATGCACGAAAACATTCTCAGGATTACGGCCCTGCAAAGCGTTTTTATATTTCTCAGCTAATTCTTCCGAAGACAGGAATTCCCCTTTTTCATTAAGATTACTCGTATATGGAATGTTGACAGCACCTGGAATATGTCCTGCCACAAGATCAATAGGTTCGCTCTCGCCAAGATACCGGTAATTTTCCCTGACGTCTATTATCAGATACTTGTTGTCCTGTGAAACTTCTGCAACCTGTTCAACACTGACAGTTGGCAATTTCCAGCTATCGATCTTATAGATGGGCGTTTCCAACGTAGTTGAGGATATTTCAGTTGTAATCTTATGTCCAGCGCTTACAAGCGAATCAAGGCCACCACTCACTACATATACTTTTTCATGGCGGGCTGCTTTAAGCATCCACCAGAACCGGGCAGCCGCATTTGCTCCTTTTTTATCATCGTAAATAACAACTGTGGAAGACGGGGAAATACCGAGTTTAGCCAGCAAACGGCCAAATTCTGATGGCTCCGGCAAAGGATGTCTGCCACCGTTTGCTGCATTTTCTGATTTATTGGAAAGTTGTGTTTCAAGATCAACAAATAATGCGCCTTCCAGATGTCCGGATTTGTATCTTTCGAATGCATCTGCACCACCGCGTGCGTCAGCAATCACAACATTTCCCTTTTGTATAATGGCCGCAAGCTGGCCGGAAGCAATAATTTCCATGTATTTTGATGTTTATTTTTTGTTACAAAAATGTAAAAATAAACATTAAACACAGTGTTCAGTCCTGAACTAATATTTAACGTTAGGATGCAAACAATGCTCCCAATAGTCCACTATGATCCTGATTTGTTTTTTGTAGTCTTTAAAATTGCTAAGCTTTTTATAAAAACCCTGAATTTTAGAATGGTAAGCAGCTTCAATAATATTGGGATTATCAGCTGTACTTAAAAAGACAAACGGAATTGATTTTTTCTTTAAATATTCATTTTGGTCAATTTGCTCGCGAAGCTCAAGACCATTCATAACGGGCATATTTATATCACAAAGAATTAAAAATGGTTGTTCCTGAGTAGATTCTAAATAGCCAAGCGCTTCGAGGCCATTCTCAAAAAAAACGATTCTATTAGGAATTTTCAATTCTGCAACTGCGGTTATAAGCAAAAACTGGTCATCTGCATCATCTTCAATTGCAATAATAGGTCCTTTGAGTGACATGCCGTCTTTAAGATTTTTGTTGATCAGATTACAAATATCATACATATTCACTCCATTACCAATTACAATAAAATTCTAAAAGATAGTAAAAATTGTATTTTTTGGCATTTCATTTTGTCGAAGTACTATTAATTATATTCAAGCGCCATTTATGATTTTATTTAAAATGATAATATTTAAGGTTGTCAGACATTTTTAAATTTTACCGAAGGAAAGTAATGTGGATTGCAACAGCAACACGCCATAAATGGATAGAATCTGGTCATGACCGGGTAGTATTTGAAAAAGAAGGAGAAGCGGTACGGGTACTTTATGAAAAACGTTCAGATAATCAATTTGTCATTTCGATTGGAAAGCAACAGGAAGGTAAATGGGTATACACGATTCTTTTTGATTTTGTGCGTTTTAAATAACTTTAAGGCAATTCTTTAATATCCTTGATAATTTCAGGAAAACCCTGGATAAAATTATGTCCGGACACGCCAAATTTGCGTACCGTTGCATCCGGGAGTTTTGCAGAATAATGATAGACATGCGAAAACGGAACCCATTGATCGTCACGGCTGTGATATAAAAAAATGGAGGAAATTTGAGGAAGCCGGGATGCAAATTCCTTGTGAGGAATAAATTCTTCAATATTCCATTCCGAATCTTGCTCCCAATAAGGTGCGGCAATGAGGAATAAACCGGAAATTATCGTATTTATTTTCTGTTCTGAAAGGTATTTGAGCAGAACTGATCCACCCAGGGAATGGCCAATCAGAATGAGCTCGTTCTGCAGGGAATTTATTTTTTTATCAATGGTATTTTTCCAGGATTCATATTGCGGATTTTCAAAACCAGGCATTTTTGGAGAAATAATCTCATATTCATTGCCCAGATTTTTATTCAGATATGACAAAATGTGTCCACTTCCCCGCTCAGGGCCCTGTTTTTCAGCACTATGGATAAATAAAATTTGTCTTTTCATTTAACCCTCCAAAATCATGAATGGCAAAAAATGCTCAACGATTGGAAACATATATTCATTTAAAATATCTGTTTCCAATCGTTGAGCTAAAAGTTAATGCTGGTTATACTCATAATTAACCATCCAATGAACTCCGAATTTATCCGCGAAACTTCCAAAATAAGCACCCCAGAAAGTTTTCTCCATCCCCATTTCTACTTTTCCGCCAGCTGACAATCCGTTAAAAATTTGGTCTGCATCCTCTTCACTGTCCGGACTCAGGCAAATGTAAAAGTTGTTTCCGATAGTCAGTTTCTGTCCCATAGATTCAATTGCATCCGATGCCATAATCATTGTTCCGGCACCTATTGGCAGACTTATGTGCATGATTTTCTTCTTTTCTTCTTCAGGTAACTGATCACCATGAGGCGTGTCACCAAAGCGTTGCACCATGTGAAATTCCCCGCCCAATACAGATTTGTAAAAATCAAAAGCTTCTTCGGCGTTACCCGGAAAATTCAGATAAACATTTGAAACTGCCATTTTTTTCGTTTGTTAAGTTGATAATTGTTTTAGGTAAAATCTTAATTCCAGGTATAATGTATGTTTCTTTTGTTATCAATGAGGCAAGTAACAAAGCACTACAATTCCACATTTAAATACTTCCGATTGAATGAGTGTCAGATTCTTTCTCCTGTCCAATTTGCTGAATATATTTACTCCATTACCGATAGCAACCGGATTTATAAATAGATGAAATTCGTCAATCAGGTTTTCTCTGATCAATGCAGAAACAAAAGTGCCACCGCCATAGACGATAATATCCTTTCCCTCTTTCTCTTTAAGCTTGCATATTTCTTCGGTCAGATCACCTTTTGCCAGTTTTGTTCTCGCCCATCCCGACTTTTCCATTGTTTTGGTAAAAACTATCTTATCTGTTTCTACCATTTTTTGTGCTCCGTCATCAGCTGTATCTGCACTTTCAAGTTGTGAGGTCCAATGAGGAATGAAGCCCTCTGCCAGTTTTCTACCCAGAATAATGGTATCAACCGGTGAGGTAATTCCCTCCACATAACTATTAAGTTTATCATCCCAGTCCCAGGTCATCCAGTCTATTTCCCCGTTGGGCCCGGAAATGTAACCATCAGCTGTCATTTGTATCTGAAGTTTCAATTTTCTCATGGTCGTAAATTTGAGAATAAGCAGCTTGTTAAATTCAAAAGCGGCACATAACTGCACCATGCCAAGGTGCAAATTTTACGATATATTATACATTCAGATTACTGCAATTAACACCAGGTTTAACGACCTTTTAAATAAAAAATTCATCATCAGGCAGCACTTCTGCAAAAAAACCGGATTGGCTCAAAAGCTTAATTAACAAGGAAGATTGTATCTGCACCTCTGCACTTTTAACACGCAGGATTTTATCACAATCTTCGAGGTCAAAATTAGCGCGATAATCTGTAAAGGTTTTGTGAATCCGGTCGATCAATTGGCTTGCATCGTCCTTGCTTCTGACATTGGTTTTAAAAACTTCAATCATCGCATTTAATTTTTAAATTAACAATAGTCAATATCCGTCGGTAGCTAGTGCACAATCAAGCAGAGTGGAACCTTGGAAGAATATTACCCCTGGTTCTTCCAGCTCAAAGCGCTACTTAGCAACCAGGAGTGACGAATAACTTTCCCTGTAATGATAAGCCAAAAATAAATTTCCGAATAGCAGAAATATAGCAACTGGTAATCCCTCAGGACTTAAAAATGCATGAAACAAAAATATATGAATGGTAATCGGGAACAAAACAATAGTAAAAAGCCTGAGGTAAAATCCTGACAACAAAGAAATTGCACAAATCAACTCAATCACTTTCAGAATAGGTATAAAGTAGCCGGCTGCTGCAATTCCTTCATTAAAGATCTTAACCTTACCCGTTGTTTCTGGCTGTGGCATAAGATTAAACAATACAACTATGGAAGCAAACAAGAACAGTAGCCCCATCAAAACGCGAACAACAATAACAGCAATTTTCATATCAGTAGATTAGGTTTAAAGTTAAATATGGAGAGAACAAGGTGCAATCAGCATTAATAATTCCCTGACGCAGTCCGGTAAACGTTTTGATTAATATTATTTTTCTAAATACATTTTATACATTCAAAATAATAATACCTTTTTATACTTTTAAATAAAGTTGAATTATAACAATTACTTTTCAAGATTTGCTTTCAGCATATCGAGGCTTGCAGATAAATCTTTCCCTAATACATTGTCAATAAACAAATTCATCAAATTCATTGGATATGCGCTTCTGCCGTTCATAATCCAGTTTACCTGTGTCTGATTTCCCGTTCCTGGTTTGGTTTTGATTTCAGTTTGTGCAATTCCTGCGAATGGTTTTTCAAAGCGGATTTCAATGTCGAGTTTTTCACCTTCTGGTAATATTCTTTATTTCCTGCTCCCCTTTTCCGGCTATGTCATTTCCGTCCCAGGCATACACAAAGCCAATTTTCCCATCCGTTCCCCTAAAAGTCTTTTTCATTTCCGGATCCATCATCACCCATTTGTTGTATTGATCCTGATTTTTAAGGTATTTGATATAATCAAAAACTTCTTGTTTGGATCTGTTTATCACAATTTCCCGCTGGACAGAATATTCATTTTTTACAAAAATGGCAACGATCAGGAGCAATACAATAAGAGCACCAATGCCGATCAGTATTTTCAGAAGAATGTTCATCGTGTTTAGTTTGATTAGAAGGTTAAATATTTTAAAACACCAGTTTCCAGTTTTATATCAATCAGATTAATCTGGCAATATATTGTATTTTTCAATTATTTGTATCCTTCATTCTGTTTTAAGTTTTACCATACACATTAATTTGTCATCCGGTAAATACCATTCTACACAATACGAAGACGGATCTAATTGAGGATCTTTTAAGAGTTCATTAAATGCGGTACCGATCACCTCTGTATCCTGACGCCAGTCCGTAACTATTTTCGTAAGATACGTTCCGCTGGTTACTATGAAGGATTCAAAACCATTAACCTCAGCTTCCGTATCACTCAATTCTGTGACGGCTGCCTTATAAATAATATCACCATGATCCGGCTTGGATAGTCCGTACCATGTTCTGTCTGCACAATTTGGTAACGATGCCTGTAATTTACTAAAAGCATCCATAATCCCGTCCGGAAAAGATTCCGCCTGTTGGCAAATTAGCCGAACCTCTTTTTTTATTTCAAATTGTTCCATAAATGCGTTTATAAAAAATCGATTGTTTTATTTCATTGTAATTTGGTATGAAGACAATCAGATTTCAAAAATCCGGACATTGAAGAATAATTCTTTTTATATTTAATTCTGCCGACTATGAAAGGAATATTTAATTAATGGTGTCATTTAATCCACATCACAAGTTAGCAGTTGAAAGTCGACTATGACTTTAAGTTTTCTAATTTATTGGCCAGTAATAATTACCCTTTGATACCTCGTCAAACTTTTAGCCTGGCTGTCTTTCACTTCAAGGATAATATGAATGGTTTCGCCCTTCAAAATATTTTCCGGCATTTTAAATTGAGAAGTTTTATCAGTTGCTCCCTGAATTGCAACTTTACTTTTACAGGTTCCTACTTCTTCATATTGCCACCAATGGTAAAGTAGTTTATCTCCATCCGGATCACTTGCGTCACCACTCAGTTTCACAATACTGCCGGGTTTTGCCGTTAAGTTCTGCTGATGATTAAGTTTTACAAGAGGTGGATGATTCGCATCCTTATAGCTTTTAACACACCAATCAGCACGTACAGCAAAATCGTTCTGGATCACATCAATCCAACGGGTCTGTGGATATGCCGCGTCATCTGTTTTGGTAAAAGGATTGAAATCTGTCACATGTTTCCCATCCTCCCAGCGGAAAGGATTACTCTTTGATTGAACCATTCTGCCTCCCCAACCTCCATAGGAACCATTTTCCAAACTCCTCAATCCTACATCAACCAGATAAAGGAAGGCAGGAGAATCCCCTTCTGAAATGAAATCGTATTGCGTAAAACCGTACTTTTTCGCCTCTTCCATGTTTCCATGTGTATGTTCGGGGTCACCCTCGATCTGACGGCCGTCACCCCATAAGTAGTATCCATCCAATAAAGCACCATGATTAAACCTTATATTTTTTGCAAACCAGTCTCCACGCAAATAGGGCTGTAATTCAGTAGGAACTACTTTTGGCCAGGGATAGGCAAAGCTCCAGAACTGGTCGGAGTTATAAAGTACACGGATCTCTTTCCAGTTTTTGGCAATATACTTTTGATACGTTGCATCCTGATCCAGAACAGCATAAATGATTGCTTTTTGAGATACTTTTTTATAAACCGATTCCCAGTCTTTGGTTGGTTTATATTCCTCTTCAATTGATTTCAGTGCACGGGCAACAGTGTTTGTTCCACCCCAAATCTGTAAATACACGGGTTCAGGGTTATTGTCCAGGAGTATCTTTTTTATAAAATCAGATCCATCCGTATTTTTAGCCATTTCTCCTTCAAAATCGATATTCCCTACTTTGACAATGCTTTGCAGATATTCAGGAATCGGATATCCTTTGGCATGAATGGTAAGGTTGTTGTAAACCAGCGCATATTTATTGATATATTCCTGCATCCAGGTGGTACCAGGCCAACGCAGATCCGCTCTCTTACCATATCGTTTGGCAGTGTTTTCCATTTCGGAAGTAAAAAGAGTTCCTTTTCCATCTCCTTTATAATGCCATTGCGAACTGCTGTAAATCAATCCTTCAATATTGAATTCATTGGCGTAGAGCAAAAGCCGGATGAACGTATCAACATCATCCACCTCGCCATCGGTTGTTACAATGGTCCGCTTTTTGGCTGAATTATTTTGGCCATTTCCTGATTCAGGAATTAGAAAACATAAAAAAGTAAGAATACATAAGACACATTTTTTCATGATAATGAACCAAAATAGTAAACAATAATTAAGATCATTTTCCTGTTAACCAATTCACAATGGCGGGGCCCCAGTAATATAATGTAAAATAATAGGTGCCTAATAACAGAAATCCGGTTGCCAGTAAGAGGACAAAGGAAGCAGATAATCTCAGAAACGGGTTAGTTTTATATTGCCTGACGCTGATAAATATTTCGGCCACCAGTAAATTAGGAATATAGAAGAAAAAAGCCATTAGGTAATCGAACGGTCCGGTAAAATGGCGCTCATGCCCAAGTCCATCCATCAGAAGAATCCAGAACCCGTAATCCATGCGGTATAGCCAAGAACCGATAGCAAGTGCAAATAAACGTAATGCCCAGGCTCTGTGTTTATCAAGCCTCCCGGCAACCGCATGCCGGTAAGTTTCAATTGCAGCGATGAACATCAGAATTCCGTAAAGTGAAAATCCAATATCCATCACCAGGCCGCCAATTGTTCCTTTTAGTATAATGAACAACAATCCGCCAACGGCCGCAAAAATTGATGAAATAATGTAAATACGTCCAATCCAGCGATGCACAGCGGGGTAACGAACCCTGACAGAATCAAGCAACTGAATACTTCCTAATAAGAGAATAATACCGCCCGTTGCAAAGTGAAGGCCTATACCACTGGTAGCCGCGGTGGAATCTTCTTCATATAATTTTGGCAGAACATTGTTCCAGCGAGACATTTCTCCTTCATAAAGTGCGGAAGCGTAAAATGCCAGAATATATAATCCAAATAAAGCTGCACTAATCCAGACTGTGGCAACAAGAACGATTCCAGACCACCTCATTGCAGCGGAACTGATCTTAGTCAGTGCCGGATTTTTTCACGGGAAATAACCGGATCGCTTAGAACTTTTGTCATAAAATAGCTGAAGTAATTATTTTACAGCGAAAATCAACCGTATTATTTTAATAAAGGGTAAAATACTACAATTCAATTTATTGAAAAATTATATTTTGTCCAAATAGGTATCCGGTTGAAAAAAATCGGGGCCAGGCATTTCAAAATGGCAATAAAACTTTCTTCTGATTATTTGCACAATGGTTGTTAATAATCAGGTGGATTTTATGCTTTCAGGTCCTGTTACTACGAAACAAAAGGTATTTCGAGCACTCAAATCTCAACACCATATAAATGAATATGGAGTTGATCCGGCAGCGGTTTTTACTTCAAATATCAAAAATTATAAATGTGGAATCAAACCAAACACTACCAACTTCTACAAGACGATGAAATCAGTAGAAAAATTGTGGAATGAGCATTTTCCCAATTATCTCTATAAACAGAATTTCCTGGATGAACAGGTTGCAAAAACTATGAAAAGGATTTACCGCCGGAGATGAATCTTTAAAACAGCCATGACAGATTCCACGAAGTCATTAGGATCTTAATAACAACTTTTAATTATAAATAAAACTGCTGCCACGAATCCACGAATAAAGCTTTGATAAAACAAATACGATTCGAACATTATTCGTGCATCCATCGCAAATTCAGGCACAAAAAAAGGCTCGTTTCCGAGCCTTTTAAAAATATTATAAGCAGTTAAAATTATACTGCAACGCTAATTTGCGCATTCAATTTGTCTTCAAGAGTTGTTTTTGGAACAACACCAACCACTTTATCAACCAACTGTCCGTTTTTGAAGATCATCAAGGTTGGAATACTACGGATACCGAATTTAGCAGGAATTGCTGAGTTCATGTCCACATCCATTTTACCAATTACTGCTTTGCCTTCATACTCGCCAGCTAACTGTTCTACAACTGGTCCGATCATTTTACAAGGACCACACCATTCAGCCCAAAAATCTACAAGTACTGGTTTGTCGCTTTGGATCAATTCTTCAAAAGTGCTATCGGTAATTTCAAGTGCTTTTCCCATGTCAAAATATTGTCTGATTTATCTTTAATTATCTGTTTCATTAATCAAAATTTACTGTTAAAAGTTCCGTGCCAGTGATATTAATAATTCCTTTTTGACAGGATTTTTATGAGTGAAAAGTTTAAGCTACAAAGTTAATATTTCATTCTAATAACATTCTGATTAACAAAACTTTACGTATTGTTATTAAAAATGGATCCTGAATACAATTCTGTTAATTCAAAGAAAATTTCACTCCTTCCATTCCATTCAGGGTATGAAATAATTCATTGGACGGAGCCACACGATAACCTCTTGATATCATTTCTACCTCGATCCTGGTTTCAGGATCAATTATTGTCATATTGACAGCACAAGTACCAGGATTATTGCTCAGGGTTTCATTAATGATAAAAATCATTTGCTCATTAATATGGTCAAGCGGCAGTTTTATCTTGATCTTTTTACACAGTTTTTCCCTGATTTCTGTCAGCAGCTGAATATGAAGTATTTTAAATTCAAACTGGTCTTCCTGTTTCCAGCGACTCTGGATTTTGCCTTTTATGTGCAAAAACTGTCCAATCTGAAGATAATTCTTAAAACGGATATAATCGTCGCCACCCAACAGCATTTCAATGGAACCCTTATAATCTTCGATCTTAAAGATCATAAACGTGTTTCCATTTCTCGAAGTCCGTTCCATGGCACTTGTTACAATCCCTCCAATTGAGATTTCTTTTTCAAAATTCCGTGGTTTTTTCTCACCTTCATGAATCAGCATGACTTCATCCGCGGTACAGGTACAAAAGTTTTCAAGTTCAATCCGGAAGGTATCTAATGGATGCCCGGTAATATAAAAACCAACCACATCCTGCTCAAAGCGCAGTCTTTCCAAATCTCCCCATGGAATAACATCAGCTGCTTTTGGCCGTGCCATCAGACTCTCGTTACCTCCGAATGCACCAAATAGTGACGATTGCGCTGATGATTTTTCAGCATGGTAATTATTGGCATAGCGAATAAGCCGTTCTATAAAATTACCATTTTCTCCCGGAACCGTTGCAAAATACTGGGCCCGATGGAATTCAGTAAAACAGTCAAAACCACCTGCGTATGCCAGACTTTCTATCGTTTTCTTGTTAACTGAGCGTAAGTTAACACGCGTTATAAAATCAAATATATCCTTGAACGGTCCACCGTTTTTACGTTCTTCAATAATTGCCTCGACAGCTGCGTCACCACTGCCTTTCACACCAGCTAACCCAAAACGAATTTCACTTTTCTGATTGGCATTAAACTGCCTGTCCGATTCATTTACATCCGGGCCCAAAACCACAAGTCCCTGATTTTTACACTCTTCCATGAAGAATGTAATTTTTTCAATGTTACCGAGTGAGCTGGTCAAAACGGCAGACATATATTCAGCCGTGTAATGTGCTTTCAGGTAAGCGGTCTGATAAGCCACAAATGCATAACAGGTCGAATGCGATTTGTTAAATGCATAAGATGCAAATGCCTCCCAGTCAGTCCAGATCTTTTCCAGTTTTTTGGTATCCAGTCCTTTTTCCGCACCGCCCTTCATGAAATACCCTTTCATTTTGTTCAGGGTTTCAATCTGCTTTTTACCCATTGCCTTACGCAATGTATCAGCTTGTCCTTTGGTAAATCCACCCAGTTTCTGGGACAAAAGCATTACCTGCTCCTGATAAACAGTAATTCCATATGTATCAGCTAAGTATTCTTCCAGCTCGGGTAAATCATAGGTAATTTCCTCCTGCCCGTTTTTACGGCGTATAAAGTTTGGAATATATGCAATCGGACCCGGACGGTACAAGGCATTCATCGCAATTAAATGCTCGAAACGATCGGGAATCAGGTCACGCATGTGCTTCTTCATCCCATCCGACTCGAACTGGAAAATCGCATTGGTATCTCCTCGTTGGAACAATTCAAATACCTTCGGATCATCCAGTGGAATATCGTCAATGACAATTTCAATGTTCTTATTTTGCTTGATCAGACGCAGTGCTTCCTTTATAATGGTCAGGTTTCGAAGACCCAAAAAGTCCATTTTAATTACACCCGCGTCTTCAATGATCTTTCCCTGATACTGAGTAATCAGAAATTCAGATTCCTTGGATGTACTAACCGGAATAATTTCTGTCAGGTCACTTGGTGCAATAATAATTCCGGCAGCGTGAATTCCGGTATTTCTAACTGTTCCTTCCAGTCTTCTCGCTTCCTGCAAAACACTCGCCTGCAAATCATTGCCTGCTATAATAGATCTTAATTTTTTTACATTTTCGAGCTCGTCCGGAGCTATTCCTTCTTTTTTAGTTAAACTCCCCTCACCTTCCAGCGGCGCTGAAAAGATACGGCTTAGTGTCATATTATAAGAAGGCTTGTCAGGAACCAGTTTTACGAGCATATTGGCATCCGACAAATGCAGATCCATCACCCTGGCAACGTCTTTAATGGCCGATTTTGCAGCCATTGTACCATACGTGACAATTTGAGCAACCTGGTTATATCCATATTTTTTTACCACATAATCAATTACTTTCTGACGGCCTTCATCATCAAAATCCGTATCAATATCAGGAAGTGAAATACGGTCAGGATTCAGAAAACGCTCAAACAGCAAATCGTATTTAATTGGATCAATATTGGTAATACCGGTACAATAAGCCACCACAGAACCAGCAGCAGAACCGCGGCCCGGACCAATAAATACACCCATCTTACGGCCTGCATCAATAAAATCAGCAACGATCAGGAAATATCCCGGGAACCCCATGTTCCGGATGGTGTCCAGCTCAAACGTAAGTCGATCTTCAATTTCAGAGGTTATAGTTCCGTATTTAAATTTGGCACCAACATAGGTAAGGTGTTTCAGATATTCCCACTGATTAAGCACATCGGCTGTAAGCTCCTTTGTACCAGACATTTCAGATAATGTATGCGTTTTGAATTCCTCAGGAATCGGGAAATTCGGCAGCATAATATCCTTCCTTAAATCAAGTGTTTTTATTTTGTCGACGATCTCGTTTGTATTATCAATAGACTGTGGCAGGTCATTGAACAACTTCGTCATTTCACTGGTATTCTTGAAATAAAACTGGTCGTTAAAAAATGCAAACCTCGACCCTTTCGGAATACCTTTATCATCGTCAAAATCCTTTGCAGACGGTGTACTTTGTTTGTCACCAGTGTTAATACAAAGCAAAATATCATGCGCATTCCAATCCTCCTGGTCTACGTAATGGGAATCATTAGATGCAATTATTTTAACATTATATTTTTTGGCCAAACGGACAAGAACCTCATTCACAATGTACTGATCGCGTATTTCATGTCTCTGTAATTCAACATAAAAATCATCCCCAAAAAGATCCAGCCACCATTTAAACTCTTTCTCCGCTTCTTCTTCTCCTTTGCGGATTATCGTTTTCGGAATAATGGCTCCGATACAGCAGGTTGTGGCAATCAGTCCCTGGTGGTATTTTACAATTAACTCCTTATCAATGCGAGGGTATTTTCCATACATTCCTTCGATATAACCCAGTGAACACATTTTCACCAGATTTTTGTATCCTATTTCATCTTTCGCCAGCAGGAGCTGATGATGACGGACATCCTTTTTTTCTTTGGTAAACTGCCTGATGTGACGATCTTCCACCACATAGAATTCGCAGCCCACTATAGGTTTTATACCTTGTTTATTCCCCTCAGCAACAAATTCAAACACACCGAACATATTACCGTGGTCGGTAATGGCGACGGCAGGCATATTATCTTCTTTTGCCTTTTTGAAAAGTTTCTTTATATCAGCCGCACCATCCAGAAGAGAGAATTGGGTGTGGCAGTGTAAATGGGAGAATTGCATATTTTAAATTTTATTGATGCTGTTTTGCTTGCCCAGATTTGACAAATTTTAAAAAATTGTCAAATCTTAATGGAGAAGTTGTCAAATCCGGGGCTGTTCATATAATACATAATTCATATAATCGATATAAGGTTTCAGCAATGCGATACCTTTTACAACCTTTTCACCAAAATCTTTGGAAGTCACTTCTTTATCGGTAAACCGATGATCAAAGAAAAGCTGTTTCCTTTTCAACAACTCAATTTCGGGGTGATCTTTGGGGTAACCTTTAGGCATTGTTTTGAGAGATTCGCCAGATATATTCGGATAAAATGCGCGAAACGTTTTGTCTTCAATAATCTTTTTGAGCTCATCTGCATTATAATCTACCTCCTGCCTGAACCTGGCCAGTTGATCGGAAGTGGCATCCCACATCCCACCACCTAAAAACGACTGGTCACCAGGCTGTATGTGCAGATAGTAATCAATTTTACCGGCACCTCTCCCACCCGGACCAATTCCGGCACTCAGATTACTTTTATAAGGTGTTTTATTTTTTGAAAAACGAATGTCCCTGTTTATCCTGAAAATGCATTCTTTCACCTGCAAATTTCCCAAGTCCTGAAACTTACCAACTTCCGCAATCAGATACTCCACTAAATCTGCCAGATCCGCTTTTGCATCATCATATTTTTTTCTGTTTTCCTGAAACCATTCCCGATTATTGTTTTCAACCAGCTGACGAAGAAATTCAAGTGTTTTTAATTCCATTCCAAATATTAAGCAGTATAAAAATTAAATTTAATACGTTATTCTGATTCAATTTAACGAATTTTGGCAATTCAGAGTTCGGATATTTCTTTAAAACTGATAATCCATTAAAAGTCATGAACGTTCAATTTTTGTCAAACGAAAAGGGTAAAAAATGAAAGCAATTCAGGAAAAGATACAGCAGATTTACATAAATTAAAAAATTACAAATAGCCACAAAGGTACTAAGACACTAATTGAAAAATTCTCAGTCTTTTTATTTTGTGTCTTCCTGACTTTGTGTCAAAATAATTTACACCAGCTCAAATAATATTTTTATAAGCATATATAATTAAATGGCCAGAATCCTTACCGGAATTCAAAGCAGCGGACGACCGCATTTAGGAAATATTTTAGGAGCAATCCTGCCTGCTATTGAACTTTCAAAAAATCCACAAAACGAATCATTTTTTTTCATTGCTGATCTGCATTCACTTGTTTCTTTAAAAAGCGGGCCTGACAGGAGTGAATATGTACGGGCTATTGCGGCTGCATATCTGGCAATGGGATTTGACCATCAAAGTAATGTTTTCTGGCGCCAGTCAAGGGTTCAGGAACATGCTGAGCTGGCTTGGTACCTGAGTTGTTTTACACCTTTTCCTATGCTTGCCAATGCAACATCATTTAAGGAAAAATCGGAAAAACTGGCTGATGTGAATGCCGGGCTTTTTACTTATCCGGTTTTACAGGCGGCTGATATTCTGCTTTATGATGCCAATATTATTCCTGTTGGAAAGGATCAGAAACAACACCTGGAAATGACCAAAGATATTGCCAGCCGTTTCAACCAGCTTGCAGGAGAAGACGTACTGGTGTTGCCGGAACCGCAGATCGATGAACATATAATGACCATTCCCGGTATTGACGGCCAGAAAATGAGCAAATCTTATCATAATTATATTGATATCTTCCTTCCCGAAAACGAACTAAAAAAAGTAACCAGGAAAATCCTGTCAGCTTCCACTGCTCTGGAAGATTCCAAAGATCCTGATATCGATATAACCTTCAAATTATATTCGTTGCTTGCATCTGAAACGGATATTGAAACAATGCGCCAGAATTATATAAGTGGCGGTTATGGTTATGGCCATGCCAAACAGGCTTTGTACGAATGTATACTTGAAAAGTTTGCAGAACCGAGGCGGATTTTTAATTATTATATGGAAAACACGGCTGAACTGGAAAATATCCTGACAGAAGGTGAAGAAAAAGCACGTAACATCGCACAACAAACCATTAGAAAAGTACGAAAAGTTCTAGGTTTCAGCTCATGACACCAGCAATTGACTCACTAATTCACTACGACCAGGAGTTACTTCTTGCATTAAATGGCCAGCATGCTCCGTGGGCTGATACGCTGATGTATTGGATCACATTCAAATTCACCTGGATTCCTATGTATCTGGCTCTGGCTATGATTACCATAAAAGTCGAAGGAAAGAAATCCATTGGCATTTTTGTTGCTGTTATTTTGGCTGTTGCACTTGCTGATCAGATTACTTCAGGGATCATGAAGCCCTATTTTCACAGGTTTCGTCCTTGTCACGAGCCGGATCTGGCTGGAATGGTTCATGAAATAACAGGCTGTGGTGGCCAGTTCGGATTTGCTTCTTCGCATGCCAGTACCAGTTTTGCTGTGGCTGGTGTATGGTTTGCATTGCTGAAAGATAAAGTGAGTTATATGTGGCTCTTGCTCGTTTGGGCGGCACTTTATTCTTACAGCAGAGTGTATGCAGGTGTGCATTATCCTGGGGATATTCTGGTCGGAGCACTGATCGGAATTTTGGTGGCATGGTTATGTATCCGGCTGTATTTCATTTTTTTAGCTAAGTATTTCGGTAATTAACCGATTTTTATTTAATTTTGCGCAAATTTTTAGTTAGCCATGGGCTCATTTAATACAGTAAAAATATTTTCAGGAAGCCAGTCAGAATACCTCGCGAAGGATATTGCAAGATATTTTGGCAAGGAACTGGGCGGGTACACATTGAGAAAATTCAGTGACGGCGAATTGTCACCGAGCTTTGAAGAATCGGTTAGAGGTTGTGACGTTTTTTTAATCCAGTCAACTTTTCCTCCCGCAGATAATTTATTTGAACTGCTTTTGATGGTAGATGCTGCACGCCGTGCTTCTGCCCATTATGTTACTGTGGTCATTCCTTATTTTGGTTATGCACGTCAGGACAGGAAAGACAAGCCACGTGTAGCCATTGCAGCGAAAGTTGTGGCAAATCTGCTTACCTCAGTTGGTGTTGACCGCCTGATGACAATTGATTTACATGCAGGACAAATCCAGGGCTTTTTTGATTTACCAGTAGACCACCTGGAAGGAACTTCTATTTTTGTTCCTTACATCAAATCCTTAGGCCTTAAAAATCTGCTGATTGCTTCTCCTGATATGGGCGGTGCAGCACGGGCACGAAATTTTGCTAAGTTCCTGAATGTGGATATGATCCTGTGCGATAAACACCGGAAAAGAGCTAATGAAATTGCCAGCATGCAGGTAATCGGTGAAGTGGAAGGAATGGATGTGGTACTGGTGGATGACCTTATTGATACAGGTGGTACACTATGCAAAGCGGCTGAACTGATTTTGGAAAAGGGTGCCAATTCTGTAAGGGCGATCAGTACACATGCTATCATGTCGGGCAAAGCCCATGAAAATATTGCAAATTCTGTTTTGGAAGAATTAATTATTACAGATACAATTCCATTGAAGCAACAGAATGATAAAATCCGCGTACTGTCAGTTGCAGAGATATTTGCAAAAGCAATTGGCCGGATCCGCGATCACGAGTCTATTAGTTCATTATTTATAAATTATAAGTAAATTTTAATTTTTTTTAACTTTTTAATAAATTATTCTTATGAAAACGCATGAGATTGTAGGGTTTAAAAGAGCGAATCTCGGCAAGTCGGAAGCCATGGAACTTCGTTCACAAGGTTATGTTCCGTCTGTGCTGTACGGTGGTAGCGAGCAAGTACATTTTTATTCGCCTGCTATGTTATTCCGTGAATTGCTTTTTACACCGGATATATATAATGTTACCTTGAATATTGAAGGCACTATTTATAATGCCATTTTGCAGGAAAAACAATTTCACCCGGTTAATGACGCGCTGATCCACGCGGATTTTTTGCAAATCATTGACGGTAAGGAAATTAAAGTTGAAGTGCCGGTAAAATTAACTGGTACGTCTGTTGGCGTAATGAGTGGTGGTAAAATGAACCAAAAATTACGTAAATTGCGCTTACAAGGTCTGGCTGAAAATATTCCTGACTATGTAGAAGTAGATGTTACAAATTTGGATTTAGGAAAATCCGTTAAAGTAGGTGCGGTAAAAGCTGAAAATTATGTTATATTGACAGCGGCAAGTAACCCAATTGCATCAATTGAAATTCCACGTGCACTTCGTGGTACGATTGGTAAATAATAGAGTATTTTATTTTTCATGGCTAATAGATGCAAACGTGCCGACCTTTGGTCGGCATATTTGTTTATATAGCTTTGTACTTATTTCAAAATCGCTATGATGGATAAAATTATAAGCCTGGATTGGGAAGGAATGCTCATTCCCAGTCAGTCGTTGCTGGAAGTGTGCATAAGAGGTACTATTACCTATTGGATCATTTATTTATGCTTCCGCCTTTTCCGTCGCGGAACCGGACAGCTTAGTATAAGTGACCTGTTGTTGATCACGATGATTTCAGATGCCTCCCAAAATGCCATGGCCGGTACCTACAATTCTATTTCGGAAGGCGCAGTTTTAATCATGACACTATTATTCTGGGATTATGCGATTGACTGGATGGGTTATAAAAAAATCCTTTTCGGTAAACTGGCCAGACCGGAACCTATCCTTTTGATAAGAAACGGCCGTTATATACTCAAGAATATGGAAAAAGAATTGATAGATGAAGAAGAGCTGACCGGGCTATTAAGAGAAAATAACGTTGATGATTATAAAAAGGTAAAAACCTGCTATCTGGAATCCACAGGAAATATTAGTGTAATATTGAAGGAAGAAGCCAAATAGTTTTTAGGATTCTGGCATTTATGCGTTTACCAGCCCGTTCTTTATCTGCTTTACCAAAACCTCATTAATCCTATAGTAACTTTCATGCGTCCAGCCTCCGATATGTGGTGTGAGAATGACTTTATCTGAGGCGCGCAGATAATCGAATGCTTCCTGCTGTCCGGAGCTCAGATTCTTAATTTTTTCATTTTCCAAAACATCCAGGCAAGCTCCTCTAATCTTACCTGATTTCAATCCATTCACAACTGCATTTAATTGTGCAACTTCTCCTCTGGATAGATTTAATAAATAAAAAGGTTTTGAAAATTTCTCAACAAAACTCTCATTAATTAGAAACCGGGTATCTTCTGATAGTGGAATGTGCAGGCTAAGAATATCAGCTTCCTCCATGATTTGTTCCAAAGGAGCTTCCTCTGCATATTCATCTCCATAATTATCACGGTATTTGTCAAAGGCCAGGACTTTACAGCCAAAACCGCTCAGTCTGCGTGCAGTAGCACCACCATTATTGCCGTAACCAATAATGCCTACCGTTTTATTCATAATTTCCACACCGCGATTACCTTCCCGGTCCCAAATCCCGTTCCGGATTTCCTTATCGGCCTTTAAAATATTATTGAACAAACAGAGCAACATGCCCACTGCGTGCTCCGCCACTGCATCGCGGTTTCCTTCCCCGGCATGAAAAACTTCAATATTCAGCCCCTTTGCAATATTTAAATCTATGAGGTCTAAACCTGCACCAGCCCTGGCAATAAATCTTAGCTTTTTTGCCGTAGCCAATACTTCCTGGTCTACATACGTTTTACTTCTGATAATAAGGCCATCATAGTCTGGTAAGGCATCAATAATGTCCTGACGGCGGAAGTCAGGTTGGTAAGCATAATCCCATCCCTGACCTTTCAACATGTTGAAAAGAGAAGAATGCATGGAGTCTGCTATCAGGATTTTCATAGGAGCACGGGATTTTTTGTAACTTGCCAGTCGAATACTTGTACAAAAGTAATATAGATTGCATATAAGAATCGTTATAATATCATTTTAAGTTCATGAGCGACCAGATTAGTAATAAACCATTTATAGGAATTACGTTAGGAGATTACAATGGAATTGGACCGGAAGTAATTCTTAAAGCATTAGAAGGAAATCAGTTAGCTAAATTATGTACCCCCATTATTTACGGCTCTTTGCGTGTATTAAATCAATATAGAAATATATTAGAAATAAAGGATTGGACATTACATGGAATCCAGAAACCGGAGCAAGCCAATCCAAAACTTACCAATGTGATTACTTGCTGGCATGATCACCAGACAGAAGCTGCACCCGGAAAAATAACAAATGAAGCCGGACAAGGTTCTTTATCATCATTAAAACGCGCCGTAGATGATCTTAAAGCTGGCAAATTATCGGCAATTGTAACCGGACCAATCAATAAGGATAATATTCAAAGTGAAGAATTTAAATTTCCTGGCCACACAGAGTATTTTGCCAGTGAATTTGCAGTAGAAGATGCGCTCATGTTTATGGTATCCGGCGATTTACGCGTTGGCGTACTTACTGGTCATATACCGCTTAACCAGGTAACATCGCAGATTACACCTGAAAAACTTTCTGCTAAAATTGAACAAATGTTAAAGTCGCTTAAAGACGATTTTGGCATAAAAAAACCTCGTTTAGCCGTATTAGGCTTAAATCCGCACGCAGGTGAAAACGGACTTTTAGGGAACGAAGAAATAGATATTATTCAGCCAGTTGTAAAATATTTCAAAGAAAAAGGAAATTTGGTTGTCGGTCCTTTTCCAGCTGACGGATTTTTTGCGGCAGGAACTTATAAAAAATACGATGCAGTCCTGGCCATGTATCATGATCAGGGGTTAATTCCTTTTAAAACACTTGCTTTTAACGAAGGCGTGAATTTCACCGCAGGTTTGCCAATCGTAAGAACCTCACCGGATCATGGCACTGCATATAATATTGCAGGAAAAAATGAGGCGTCACCAGGTTCATTATTACAGGCTATTTATCTTGCCTGCGATGTTTCGCGGTTCAGGATTGAAAATACCGAAAATGAAAAGAATGCGCTGGTATCAAGGCCTCAGCAGTCTGAAAGCCAGCATCCTGCCAAATCCGGTGGAAAACAACGATTTAATTAGATTTCAGCCGGCTATCAGCATCCGGCTTTTAGACTTTAAACTTATAAACCTTAAACTTTTAACTCAGTAATATCAACATGCTAAAATCAATGACCGGGTACGGTGTATCCAACATCGAATCTGAATCAATAAACGTAACAGTTGAGATTAAAACGCTTAACTCAAAGTTCTTAGATATATATTGCCGTATTCCAAGAAATTATTCTGAAAGAGAAATTGAGATAAGAAATCTTTTAACCCAATCGCTCGAACGTGGCAAAGTGGAATTTACACTTACGGTTCAGCCTGTTGGAAAAGCAGTAGCATCGACATCAGTAAACCGTGCTCTTGTAAAAGCTTATTACGCTGACTTATCTCAAACTGCAACCGACCTTGGATTAAGTCCTGACGGCACAGAATTACTACGGGTAGCGTTACAATTACCGAATGCTTATAATACCGATTCGGTAGATGAATCGAGCAGGGAGAATGACTGGGCACAGGTTAAAACGGCAGTATTGGAAGCGATCAGGAAATGTAATGTCTTTCGCGGACAGGAAGGAAAAATGACTTCCGACAAGTTTGTTGATTATATCGGGACTATCAGTTCTTTGCTGGACAGTATTTCAGAACAGGACAAACTACGTATTCCGGCAGTGCGGGAACGTTTGGAAAAACAGGTTAGGGATTTACTTTCGGATGACAATTTTGACCCAAACCGTTTTGAGCAGGAACTGATCTATTATATTGAAAAATTCGATATTTCAGAAGAAAAGATCCGATTGGCAAACCACCTGACCTATTTTACCGAAACACTGGAATCATCAGAAAGCAATGGAAAAAAACTTAATTTCATTGCACAGGAAATCGGTCGTGAAATCAATACGATTGGATCAAAAGCCAATGATGCCACTATTCAGCATTTGGTTGTCCAGATGAAAGACGAATTGGAAAAGATCAAAGAGCAAACTATGAATATTATCTAACTGAATGGCGGAAAATAAGCTTCCTCTTTCATATTACGAGTCGTTTGATACGCTGACGCTGGCACAAAAACTACTCGGTTGCGAACTGGTTCACGATAGTCCCGATGGTATTACCAGCGGGATTATTGTTGAAACGGAGGCTTACCTTGCCAATGATCCAGCTTGTCATGCCTACAACAGACGAACCGTCCGGACCGAACCCATGTACGGGCTTCCTGGAACCATCTATGTGTATCTGATCTATGGTATGTATCAGTGCGTCAACGTAGTAAGTAATCGTGTTGGAATCGGAGAAGCTGTACTGATCAGGGCTTTACAACCTACTTCCGGAATCGAACTAATGCAGCTTCGCAGGCATGAAAAAAGAAAAATAACTTACAAAGAAATAAAAGATATAAGCCTCACCGAATTATGTCGCGGACCTGGAAAACTTGTACAGGCAATGGGAATTGAACGTGAGTTGCATAACAATCATTCGTTTTCCGATAGCAGTCTTTACATTACCCCACCACTAATTAATGATATTGCGATTACCGCATCCAAAAGAATTGGTATTCGTGTAGGAATGGATTTACAATACCGGTTTACTATTCAGGGGAGTAAGTTTATAAGTAAGTAGCATTTGTTCGAATTTCGAAAATGATGCCATTCAATAATTAAATAACACTTTCGTTTCCTTATTCATTTTTTTATCTTTGACAGATTAGAGAAACAGATCTCAAAGCTATAACATGCTTTTTTCGCACTCGCTTAGATTTGCATATCTGCTAATCCGTCACGGAATTAAATGATATGAATATATTATACAAGTTAGGAATACTAATTTCATTATGGCTTCTTCTTTCCGGAATTCAGTGCTCCTCGTTTGACCAGAATTTGTCTGTTTCCAGCAGAAGTGAGGATGAATATGTTGAAAAGCACCAGGCCGGTTTTGCCCGGGATACCTTATTGATACATAAATATCACAAGTTAGGAACTGCATATCTTTATCAGAATGCTGAAAAGTCCATGATGTATGCAAAAAAGGTTTTACAGCTTTCGCAAAAACATCAATGGGGAAAGGGAAAAATTCTGGCCTATAACTTACTGAGCACCTATTATTTGCTCGACGGGAGTTACGATGTGCTCAGGGAACTGTCAAATGAAACGGTTATACTTTCAAAGAGACTTAATCTTCCTTTTTATACAGCCCATGCAAAAAGGTTCATGGCTGAAAGTTATACCGAATACCGCCAGTGGGATTCGGCACAAATCAATTATCAGAATGCACTTGCCATTTTCACAAAAATTGGTGTCAATAGCGGCAGGGCTATTTGTCTGGAAAATATGGGCAATATGTACCGGGACAAAAACAAAAATGACCTTGCGATAAAATATTATGATCAGGCATACGCTCTCTACGAAAAACTTAATTCCGACAGGGGAAAAGCCAGTGTCCTGCAAAATAAGGGATACTTGTACCATCGTATAAAAAGCCATTCCGTATCAGAAAAACTTTACCTTGAAGCACTGGAATTATATCGGAAAGACAAAAATCCTTATGGTGAATTAAGCATTTTTAATGATCTGGGAAATACATATTACTGGAGTAAGCAGTATGATAAATCCATTGAGATGTGTCTTAAAGCTTATAATTCCTCAAAACAGTATCATTCTATTCAGCAAACTAACTGGGCATTACAAACCCTTTCACGTGCTTATCGTGAAAAAAATATGCTTAAAAAAGCACTTTTTTACGGGGATGAATTTGCTTATAACCGTCGTATGCTTCACGATGGATATATCCGCAGGCAATATACCATGTACCAGCTCATGTATGATAACCAGCAGATGGGCACGGCAATCCAACAAAAAATAATAGACGAACAGAGCAGGATTCAACAATTATTGATTGGATTTTCAAGCCTGATCATCGCATTTGCTGCATTTCTCTGGTTCAATAATGAAAAACTAAGAAAGAAAAATGCAGAAATAAGAGAAGCTTTGATTAAAGGACAAACCATTGAACGCAAACGAGTAGCGGCCGAATTGCACGATCATTTAGGTGGTACCCTGGCTTCGCTGAACTGGTATCTCTATGGCATGGATAAAAAAGGGTTATCACCGGAAGAACAAAAAATTTATGACAGTGTACACCAAATGGTCGGTGCTGCGTACCGGCAGGTACGTAGTTTGTCACACAATTTAATGCCGGCCGAATTGGAAGAACACGGACTGGTTACGGCACTGCGCCGTCTGGTTGGCAAGCTCAATGAAAACAAGAATATTGAATTTGCGTTTAACCATAACGGATTTGAAAAACGATACGCCAAAAAAGTGGAATTTGAACTTTACAGTATTGTGCTTGAACTGACCAATAACATTCTTAAACATTCAGGTGCTACAAAAGCGGTCATTGATATTAATGAGAGTATAAAAAATATAAACCTCACCATCAGCGATAATGGAAGTGGGATAAACCAGGTATCCAAACAAGGAATTGGCCTGTACAATGTAAAAAACCGTATTGAAAGTTTATCCGGTAAAATTCAGATCCTCGATGAACCGGAAAAAGGCACCAGAATTGAAATTGAAATCCCGAAAACAACAGCTTAACAGACCTTTGTTATTATCCGGAAGTAGTATAAGAATAAAAAATTCTCTCCCGGTTAAACTGTATATCATTTTATACAGTTCTTTTAGAGCAAAAGGAGAATAAACGACTATGATCATCAGCCCGCAACTTACAGAATTCCAGTCTGCCTTAAAAAATTGTATAACTAATAACACATTTGTGAGTTTGTCATTAGGTAATTATAAAGGCACCGAAGAATATCTCAAAAACATTTACATTAAGAAAATCCTCATCAAAAAGGAGGAAAAATTAAGCTTCACTTATCGTTACAAAACCAGGGATATTGTTAAAAATTATCCGGTGGGAGAAGCCATAGAGCTCATTATTAATAATCTGACAACTGGTTTTCTGGTAGCGACATTATTTACTACTACTTCGGATTATCATTTACAGATCATAAATGATCAGAAGACACTTTTAAAAAAACAGCCTGCAATAACAAAGAAGGTTCCCGAACCTGAACACGATAAAGTTAAAAACAGGCCGATTTCTGCAAGAGAAAAACAATATCTGACAGAACTAAAAATTACTGACGAACGGGGAAATGTCTTTAAAAATGCTCAGGATAAATACCGGCAGATCAATCATTACATTGATATCCTCAGTTCGCTGATCAAAGAAATACCCGAGGACAAAAAATTAAAAGTTGTTGACATGGGTTCTGGTAAGGGGTATCTCACTTTTGGATTGTACGATTATTTGCAAAATGTTTTAAAACGTGAAGCTGTAGTGACTGGTGTCGAATTCCGCGAAGATATGGTAAGTCTTTGCAACACAATTGCCAAAAAATCAGGATTTGAACACCTTCATTTTGTTGAAGGTACCATCGAGAATTATGATAGCAGTGATACCAATATGCTCATTGCACTGCACGCTTGTGATACGGCTATAGACGATGCAATTTCAAAAGGAATTAATGGCAGCGCAGATCTGATCGTTGTCGCTCCGTGCTGCCACAAACAAATCAGGCGTGAAATGGAGAAACACAAAGCTGCAAATGATGTGGATTTTCTCACCCGGCATGGTATTTTTCTGGAACGACAGGCAGAGATGGTAACCGATGGTTTACGTGCAATGATACTGGAATATTATGGCTACAAAACCAAAGTATTCGAGTTTGTATCAGATGTAAATACACCCAAAAATGTTATGATAGTGGGTGTTAAAAATAAAAAGCTAACTGAGGAGCAGCCTGCTATTTTACAAAAAATCAAAGATGCGAAAGCTTACTTTGGCATTGAGTACCATCATCTCGAAAAAATAATGGGTTTGTAATTTTCAACAAAGATTCCGTTATATCTCGTATCTCCGTTATATACCAGATCCAATCGGAAAACAGTTGCTTCTATACTGCAAGTAAAATCAGATAGAAATACCTGAAATGCCTTTATTGTGTAACCAGTGCGTATATTTGCGCCTTTTGTAAAAAATAGAATAAAATATGTGGAATAAAATAGCGACTTACATTATCCGCTACCGGCTTATGTGGGTTGCATTGGTGTTAATAACTACGGTATTTATGGCTTTTGAAGCCAGTAAAATTGAACTCTCCTATAATTTTGCCAGGATACTTCCATCCAATGATCCGGTTGAAAAGGAATACCAGGATTTTCGTAAATTGTTTGGTGAGGACGGCAGTGTAATGGTGATCGGCTGGCAGGATCCACAGCTTTTTGAGATTAATAAATTTCGTGACTGGTGCAAACTTTCAGAGCGTATCAAGGAGACAGCAGGTATAAAAAATGTGCTCTCACTTGCTAATGTTTACAAGGCAGTAAGGAATGACAGTCTGAGGCAATTTGATTTTAAGCCGGTAATTAGCCAAATACCATCCACACAAAAAGAAGCCGATAGCCTGAAAAAGGAAATTCTCAACCTTCCTATTTATGAAGGCCTGGTGCTAAATTCAAAAAGTAACGCCACATTGATTGTGGTTACTTTTAATGATAAAGAACTTAATTCCAAACGCCGTCTGACGATTGTAAGTGATATTGAAGCCATGGCCGAAGAATTTGCGGTCAAATACAAAACGGATCTGCACTACTCCGGAATGCCATATATACGGACGATCAACATGAAAAAGATTTCCGGTGAAATGGAGCTGTTCATGGGACTGGCGGTCTTTGTGACGTTATTGATCCTCTGGGCATTTTTCAGATCGTTTCGTCTTACTATTTTATCCATAGTAGTCGTACTGATCGGTGTAATTTTTTCAGTCGGAATCCTGCATTTATTCGATTACAAGATTACGGCACTTACCGGCCTGATCCCTCCCCTGCTCATTGTGATTGGCGTCCCAAATTGCGTTTTTCTTATTAACAAATACCAAACTGAATTAAGGGATAACCGGACCAAAGATGACTCGATCCGTGAAATGATTAAACATATTGGTCTGTCCACACTTCTTGCCAATACTACTACAGCTATTGGTTTTGGCGTCTTCTATTTTACAAATAGCAGCCTGCTCGTTGAATTTGGCATTGTTGCGGCCATTAGCGTCATGGTTACATACGTGCTTTGTATGCTTCTCCTGCCAATTACACTGCATTATATGAGCGTTCCGAGAGCACGCCATATGAAACATCTGGACGGTAAATGGGCATTTGGTTTCCTAAGGTCCGTTAATGATCTGGTACACAACCGACGAAAAGAAATTTACATGGCCATGGTTGTCATGATTATTGTTTCCCTGTTTGGCATGACGAAAATCAAAACGATCGGTTATGTTGTGGATGACCTTCCAAAAAAGGACGTAGTTTACACGGATCTGCGCTTTTTCGAGAAAAATTTCAATGGCGTTTTGCCTTTTGAAGTGATGATCGATACGAAAGAGAAAAACGGAGTTTTTGGAAATGAGGCACAGACTTTATACAAAATAAAATCATTTCAGAATGAAATGGCCAAGTTCCCGGAGTTCTCTCAACCGATCTCTGTGGTACAGGCTTCACGGTTTTTATACCAGGCTTACCGAGGCGGAGATGCGAAATATTTTGCTTTACCGGGAGTTTTGGAATTGTCCAAAATGACAGGTTATGTTCAAGGTAAGCAAGGCGCCGCCAAACAGATCAATTCATTTTTGAATGAGGATAAAAGCGTTACCAGGGTAAGTTTTCAGATGGCCGATGTCGGTTCGGAACGTATTAAAGAACTGATGCAAAAAATACGCCCGAAAGTGGATTCGATTTTCAGTCCTGAAAAATATAAAGTAAGCCTTACCGGCCATAGTCTGGTCTTCCTGAAGAGTAACGATTATTTACTGAGCAATCTATACGAAAGTCTGCTGATTGCGATCGGCCTGATTGCCATTGTGGGTATGGTACTTTTCCGGTCTATTCCAATTATTCTGTTATCAAAACTTCCTTGCTTAATCCCATTGGCACTTACTGCCGGGATTATGGGTTATTTCGGGATTTACTTTAAACCTACAACTATCCTGATTTTTAGTATCACCTTTGGCATTGCCTCCGACGGAACGGTTTATTTCCTGACACGTTATCGTCAGGAAATTTATGAAAAAGGACTGAACCCTTCCCAGGCAGTTACGAATACCATATTTGGTACCGGATTAAGTATGATATATACCGCAGTAATTCTTTTTTGCGGGTTTATCATCTTTGCTGCATCCAGTTTTGGTGGAACCGCAGCGATGGGCGTTATGGTTTCTATCACTTTGCTGGTAGCGATGTGTACGAATCTTATTTTATTGCCCGCCTTGCTATTATCTATTGCTAAAAGACAGGGGAAAAATGTAAAACCTGCTTAAATTAGGCAGATATAAATTTACATTCTTATCCCACTCCTTTTACAAAATGAAAAAACGCATTCTGGCTTCATTATTGTGCTATCCTTTTCTAACTCATTCAGTTCGTGCCCAAACGGATTACCAGACCGACTCTGTTTTTATCAGTAAAATTTTCAATACTGCATTGGGTGACGGCAAATGTTACGAGGTTTTACGGCATCTGACAACGGAAATCGGTTCGCGTTTAAGTGGTTCACCAGGAGCTGCAAAGGCCGTGGAATATACCCGGGATGTGATGAAGGAGCAGAAGTTTGATAATGTATTTCTCCAAAATGTAATGGTGCCTCATTGGGTTAGAGGTGCGAAAGAACAGGGTTACATCCTGAATGGCAAACTAAAAATAAATGTACCGATTGCCGCACTTGGCGGTTCGGTAGCGACGCCAAAGGAAGGTATTAAAGCGCAGGTTATTGAGGTGAAAAACTTTCAGGAATTACGTGCATTAGGTGCTGATAAGGTAAAAGGTAAAATTGTCTTCTTCAACCGGCCGATGGATCCGACTAAGCTAAGTACTTTCGAGGCTTATGGCGCAGCAGGTGATCAACGCAGAGCCGGGCCAAGTGAAGCCGGACAAATGGGAGCTGTAGGTTGTATTGTACGATCACTGACTACCAGGCTCGACGATGTAGCTCATACCGGAAGTATGCGTTATGCCAGTGGAGCACCAATTATCCCGGCCGCTGCTATTTCCACGAACGCGGCTGAACTGTTAAGCAAAATGCTTAAAGAAAAACCGGGTACTGAATTTTATTTTAAACAAAACTGCGAAACGCTTCCTGATGCCCCGTCTCATAATGTGATCGGGGAATTAAAAGGATCGAAAACTTCACCGCAATATATCGTTGCCGGCGGACACCTGGACTCCTGGGATTTTGCACAAGGTGCACATGATGATGGCTCAGGGTGTGTACAATCCATTGAAGCTGTTAGAATACTGTCCGTCTTGGGTTACAAACCGAACAATACGCTACGGGCAGTGATGTACATGAATGAGGAAAACGGACTCAAAGGCGGTATTGCTTATGCAGATTCAGCCAAATCTAAAAATGAAAAACATCTGGCTGCTATTGAATCTGATCGTGGTGGTTTTATTCCGCTTGGATTTGGAATCATTGGAACACCAGCACAAAAATCTAAAATAAAGAGCTGGTCAAATCTGTTCGCTCCGTATGGTTTACACGAAATAGGCCCAGGTGGTGGCGGAGCAGACATTGGGCCGCTTGGCCCACAAGGAACCGTTTTATTAGGTTTGGTACCTGATTCCCAAAGGTACTTCGACTACCATCACGCTTCTAATGACACTTTCGACAAAATAAGTAAACGCGAACTGGAACTGGGCGCTGCGTCTATGGCTTCGATGATGTACCTGCTCGATAAGTATGGTGTGGAGTGAGGGAAAATGACTTGACCAAACTGGTTTCTTCTTTAAGTGATTAAAAAAGTCACTACTGAGACGTGAAATTGACGTTCCGCCGTGAGTTAAAAAATCAAAAATGAATTCATGATAACAATGCCGTAGGTATGTAATGTTTCGTACCTACGGCACTTTGAAAAATCCTTGGAAGCTTATTCTGCGGCGCAGCGGGCCGCCAATATTTTATCCGCCACCAGTGAACCTGATTCAAAATCAAAATACATCATTCCTTCAAGCATCACTTCACAAACATCGCTTTTGAATAGTTGCTGTTTTTCTCATTGATGTTGACATAATAAATACCAGAAGCCAGAGTGGGAACAGTGACACGGTTTTGTCCGGCAATGACTTTCAGATTTTGCTTTACCATTACATTTCCGGAGGCATCAAAGAGCAACATCTGAACATCACTCCCACTTTCAAATTTGTTGAAATTAATACTGATCTCCTTTTGAGTCCTTTCTATTGGATTGGGAAAAAAGCTGAAATCTTTAATTGTTTTATCATCTTCGGAATCAACTTCTGCAATCCTCTCTTTTTCACGTGTTTTTAATTGAACAGGCTCTATTATCCGCATTAACGTGTTTCTGTCATTAAAACCAGTATTTTTCATGGCTATATTTTGTCCTGTCAATATATTCTTTTGATTGATATTACTTCTAAGAGAAATTGCACCCTTTGAATTGAAAACGATCTTGTTATTGAATTTTCCTTTCTTATTATCCAGTATGTAAATGCGCCGCATCATTTTCTGTAATTCTATTTTACCGTTGTTTTTTGATTCAACAGGTTGTGCATAAGTGGAAAATGTGCATAATAGATTAAGCGCCAAAATAATGCAAAATAAAAATCCGGGCATTATTTTGCTTGATTTATATGATAAAATCATGGTTGAGTTTTGAATAAGATTGTGAAATTTGAATATGTATAATCCAGATAAGTTGCTGTGAAAAATTCCGAAAATCCTTAAATAATAAGCAAAGGATTGTAAATGCGCGATTGCAGGGATTCCAACGAGAGTTCCATATTGGCATATTCTACGGTTAATGTCTCAACAGACTGGGTCCTGTAAATACCGAATTTCCAATAAGGCCCTACTTCGTCCGTATTACCTATACCGGTATTGGCAAGGTTCAGTTTTTCCTGTCCGTTTTCCCACCATTGCAGCTGTGCATTGGTAGGTGAAAAACGAACACGAAGTACATTTCTAACCCATACACCTCTTGTAAGTTTTCCAACATAACGTACTTCTCCGGTTGCATTAACCACAAGCGGGTCTTCTACATTTGCACAGGTTGTTACAGATAAATCATCCTCACCGTTGAACCGGAAAGTTAATATGGGGACAGATGCTGCATCATGTGAATCTTCGGTAGCATGAAACTGGCCGATATGACAAAACTGCGAGGTTACCGGATCTCCAGGATATACTTTAACAGCATAGGAAAGCCATACGTCCTGGTCAAAAGGAAGTTCATTGAGCATGTAGAGTTCCGACCGTTCCTTGTCCTTTCCAGCATCACTTGCCCATTGGTCACCGGACCTTATTTCAAAACGGTGCGGCTGGCAGGATTTATTCATGGCCATATTTATCGACCAAAGCTGGTCGGCACTTTGTATACGGTAATCGTTTGCAAAAACTGTTACCTTATCTTTTGTCAAGCCGGCATTTATAAATTCTGTCGGATACAGCTCTTCGGCTATTTGCTCTTTTCCCTCATCCGTAGTGCCAGGATCCCAGAATCCCGCCCCTTCGACTTCATATCTTGAAAAAGGTATTTGGTAGGAATCTGAAATATCGTCAGCCCAGCTACCTCCGTTTCTTCTTTGTATAAAAATATCATAAGGCTGAGCAGTTTCGGGTGCAAGTAATGTACAAATTTCATCTCTGCGAACGTAGGCTTTGGACAATGTTGGTATGTAGCTGCTTGCATATAGGCCTGTTTCTAACTGTGCACCCCAAACGTAGATACCAAATGATTCATTTCCCGCATAATTCCTGTCATTATCATCGGGCTCCACGCCAATTGCAAATTCCATTTCACTCGCACTTGCTATAATGGAAGCGCTACACCTGACCCAGCCGTTACCAACAAATTCTGTATCTGTATTTAGAAAAAGTGGATTAACACTTCGGCTGACCGATCTTTCATTCAAATCAAAATGCACAGAGGAATCATTGATACTTAAGTAAACCCATTTCCGCTCACCTGGCCTGATAAACACACTAAAATTATAAATCTGCCCAATTGTCGTTTGTTGTAAAGTGAGAGGCCTGATGTAATGCAGATTAAAAGATGCGTCTTCCAGTAACTTAATAGATTTTGATACACCATCAGGAGCAAAAACCTCACTTTTTATTGCAACAGTGTTTACCAGGAGCCAGGCCTCGGGATTATCCAGATTTTCGGAATAAACCAACAAGTTAGTAGCCTTTGGCTCAACCAGAAATCCAATCAGCGCTGTTGACTCCGGGTTGTAGTTGTAACGTATGACAGAACCTGGCTGATCAGATGTAGAATTGTAGGATGTTACCTTAAGACCACTTTCAAACTGTCCTCCCCATACGTAAATGTTTCTGTTGTTTCCCCTGTAATTAATAGTTCCCTTATCTGTCATCATAAAAATCTGAAAGCCGGAGATCGGTTTCAAATCGGGAGTACCGGTAACTGAAACTCTCCACCAGCCATCACCTGCATTCGTTACAGTTGAATACAAAACGTTGACGGATGGAGAGGTGATTGCGCCGTCTAAAAGATTAAATATAAAACTGGGATTTCCTTTTTTGTAACTAGCCTTGTTCATAAAACTCACACGTACCTTTGCGCAGGTTCCGGCTTTTAGAAAAAGGCTGATTGTATATGTAGTCCCTTGTTCAACGGAAAGGCTTCTGCATATGCGGTGTTCACTTTTCTGCAGGTCTTCCTGTAAAATACCCGTAGTAAATGATCCGTCTGGTGCAACAATGTCAGGAGAAATTGTAAGTGAGGATCCTGCCGTAACCCAGCTTGCGTTGCGAAAGTCTTCACTGTAGGTGAGCATGTTCTCGCCGCTATAAGTCAACAGTCCACTGGAGTTATAATACGAAGCGAGAGAGGATCGGCTGAAAAGCATATTTTCATCTGAGGAAGTCTGAACCATGTGATCCAGGGCCTTTCGCTTTGATGACAGAATGGGAGGTAGCAGTTGCTTTTTAACAGGTACCAGAAATCGTGGGATGAACATGAGCATTGAAGCTGCCATCGACGATTTCCGAAGGAAATCACGCCTATTTTCCATAATTGTTCCGTAATGATGTTTATAAAAGAGGATTTTAAGGCATTCTTAGAGTTTTCTGCACATAGAAATTTCTCTATGTGTAATAGTACATATAATTAGCATAAATAGCAAAAGTTTTGTAAAAATATCTCTACAAAACTTTACACGAAAATTTCAAATACAATTTTCACAGTAAGTAACTGGTGATAACATGCTCCTAATTCATAACATTCTGATAACAATACTTTTATAACCATATTAAATCGGCATTTATGCCAATTAGCAGTGCTCTTTGTGACTAAAACAATGCACCTACACTTTAACGCTATTATAGTTTTTCGAAATAAACTTTTCGAATTATTAGATAGGTTTTTCTCAAAATATAAATTCAAGCCATAGATAAAACCAACCTCATCATTAAAAAAAACAGGTCAATGACATTTTCATAATTTCAGTTGAGTATTGAACACATTATGTCTGTATTATGCGGCTGTTATAGAAGTTCTCTGAATTTGTCCAAACGGATCAGTAGTGCATTCCTATTGACATGAAGGTGCAAACTTGCAACGATTCCCGTTGGCAGTGCTTCATCAAGCGGCTACAAGCCTGGCAAATCAAAAAATCAAATTAGGGTCTTGATATAAAAACAAGTGCGCTGGCACAAGTAATATAAATAGGGAAAACATTACGACAGGAAAAAGCCCGGCTTGCTTGGTTGCAGGCCGGGCTTTTTAAATATCAAACCAAATTTATTTCTCTGCCGAAACCTTATCAGCCACTTCAGGTATTTTGTCAAAGGACTTATCCATCCATTCTTCCGGAATGTCGTCAAGCGCCTGCTTTAATTTATCCGCCCAGGCTTCTGATATTATTTCCATGTCCTTCTTTTCATACCGGTGCTCCACGATCTGAAAGCTATTCTTTTTATAGAGTACCACATCAATCGGGAATTCAACATCATTGTTACTCACACGAGTAGAATCGAATGAAAGAAATCCGGCTTTAAGCGCTTGTTTCATGGTTGATTCTTCATTCAAAACACGGTTTAATATCGCTTTTCCCTGCCCCGAATTACCAATGATCACATAAGGTGAGCCTTCGTCCAGTTCAACCCAGTTGCCCTCGGAATACAATAAAAACAACTTGTGGTCTTCGTCGTCCTTTAGCTGCCCTCCTACTATAGTATTGAGATTAAACTTAAATCCGGCCTTTTCGAGCGATGCCCTGTCCTCTTCGGCTACTTTCTTTATTTGCTCCCCAAAAGCATTAACTGCTTTATACAGCTTGTTGTAAACGACACCATCATTCAGCAATTCTTCAAAATAGTGCACTGCTTTATCACGCACTGAACGAAGTCCGCTGGTCATGATAAACAGCGAATAATTGTCCTTTTGGGTAATGTACATCTTCTTTTTAACAGTGGTGTTGGTCCCGGCGGTAATGCGCGTGTCAGCAATTGCAACCAGGCCTTCCTTTACTTTTATTCCTAAACAATAAGTCATTTTTATCTTTTTTCCAATAATGTCAAACAGACTGGTCTATGTAAGAAATCTGTTTCAACTATTAAATTAATGTTATGCAAAATTACCAAAATGAGGCAGTTTCATAGAAAACTTATGCATTTACTTTTTAAATTTTTATTCAACAATACTGGCCAATTTCTTATAAGAAACTGTTTTATAACACATTAGTTCATTTTTTTGATAATTTCCGGATGATAATTTTTATTTGTATTTTGAATACGAATGAAAATTAGCATCCCAATTTTGTATACTTACACCAATGTTTTAAAATGCAATCCAATACTTATTGTACAAAACAAACCATGATCTTCCTTCCTCATGACAGCTAACGAACAATTAATAACAAAGTTTTATACCAGCTTTCAAAATAAGGATTATAAAGGTATGCAGGACTGTTATGCCGACCAGGCTAAATTCAGCGACGCTGCATTTGTAAACCTCGACGGAAAACAGGTAAGATCAATGTGGGAGATGCTGATAAAAAACGGAAAAGACCTTAAACTCACCTTTGGCAATATATCAGGAGACGCAGCCGGAGGCAAAGCGGAATGGACTGCTGTTTACACCTTTTCAAGAACCGGCAATAAGGTTACCAATAATATAAATGCACGATTTGAGATCGAAAACGGAAAAATTGTAAAACATACGGATTCCTTTCCTTTTTATATCTGGGCCAAACAAGCATTTGGCTTTACAGGTTTACTGATCGGCTGGACAACATTTTTTAAAAACAAAGTCAGGGCAACGGCTATGGAAAACCTGGCCAAATTTATGCAAAAGTAAAATGATAGAAACCAGGCATCTATTTTCAGTTCTGGATGGGAAACTGATAGAACTGTTAAAATCGCTGGAAACAGACGACTGGAACAAACACACAGTTGCCCGGTTGTGGACCGTGAAAGATGTAGCTGCACATCTTCTGGATGGAAACCTCAGAATGCTTTCTTTTTCGCGGGATCAGTTTCACTTAACTCCTGATGTGAAAATCAATTCTTATTCTGACCTGATCGGTTATCTCAATCAAATCAATGCGGAATGGGTAAAAGCCGCGAGAAGACTAAGCCCAAATGTATTGACTGATTTACTGGAAAGTACGGGCAAAGCTTACACTGAGCACGTACAAACTTTAAATCCGGATGATACAGCAATTTTTTCCGTTGCCTGGGCTGGTGAAAAAACGTCTAAAAACTGGTTTCACATTGCGAGAGAGTATACTGAAAAATGGCATCACCAGCAGCAAATCAGGAAAGCGGTGAACAAGCCGGGAATTATGATCAAAGAATTGTTTTTCCCATTTATCAGCACGCTTTTATTAGGGCTTCCTCACATTTATCTTAACGTTTTTGCACTAAATGGAACAACCATCCAACTTGATATTACCTCTGAAATAGGAGGAACCTGGTTTCTTGTCAAAACAGAAAATGACTGGAAAATTTCTTCTCAACCTGCCAGTCAAATAAGTGCAGCAATTGAAATAGAACCTGATATTGCGTGGCAGCTTTTTACCAAGGCAATCAAACCTTCCGAAATAACTGACCAGATAAAAATAACCGGTGATCACAACCTGGCAAGTACAGCGCTTACACTGATTGCAGTAATGGCGTAATAGGAATTAAATTATTTTTTTACAGATAAAATATAAAATTGATCCAAACGGATACAAAAAAGGTATATATGTTAAAATAAAGGTGTCAGAAATTGGTGCACAGGTATACTCAACACTTGAAAAATCATGAATCTATTTAAGCTGATCATTGCCTCACTCCTTTTCCTAGGAGCGTGTAAGTCTGAGCCGGTAATTAATGACCAGAATTTAAACCCCTCCGATACCGGTTTGTTGTTCCTCGCACTGGGTGATTCCTATACAATCGGGCAAAATGTGACTGTGGATCAGCGATGGCCGGTGTTGCTGGTTAAAGATTTAAAGAAAAATGGGACGGCTGTGCACTCCCCGGAAATTATAGCTACAACGGGCTGGACAACCGCAAATCTGCTAAATGCGTTGAATGCCAATCCGCCAGCCAAAAAATATGATCTCGTTTCACTAATGATCGGTGTTAATAATCAGTACCAGGGATTAAGTACAGAACAGTATCAGAAAGAATTCAGCGAATTACTTAAGAAAAGTATAACTTATGCCGGTGGCAATCCGGGAAAAGTATTTGTACTATCCATTCCCGACTGGAGTGTTACGCCGACTGCCGCCCCTTCCAACAGGCAAAAAATTGCAGAAGAAATTGACCGTTTCAATAATGTAGCAAGGAAAGAGTGTGCCAGCCAGAAAGTATATTTTATTGACATTACACCCATTTCCAGGCAGGCATTAAATGATCCGACTATGATAGCAAACGATAATCTTCATTTTTCAGGTAAAATGCACCAGTTATGGGTCAACAAAGTTTCGCCTATAGTAAAGCCCATGTTATGAAAACTTTGGGCGGAACAGTTCTGTTATAATAAGAAAAACCTTCGCTATATGTCACAGCGAAGGTTTATGTATTATTATTCCAAAATTCTATAATCTTTAAACTTCCTGAAGGGCCTTGATTTTTATGACCAATCCTTCCATATCTTCATTCGGCCTGATCTGGCAGGCAAGCCTGCTGTTATTATCCGCGTCGGGAAGTGTATCCAAAGTATCTAACTCATTGTCGTTGCAATCGGGCAGGTTTTCAGCTCCCTTTAATACTTCGATATGACAGGTTGCACATATCCCCATTCCGCCACATGTTGCCTGGATATCATATTCATAGGCTTTTAAAACTTCCATTAAGTTCAACCCTACATCTTCGGGAACATCCAGATCCTGACGATTGCCAATCCGGTCCTCAACTGTTATATTGATCATGATTAAAAAGCGTTTATTCCGTTGACAGTGGTGTATTTAAAGCTCAGCTTTTGCTCCGGATATACATATTTGAAAGCACTCTGCATCATGATCGCCGCTTCATGAAATCCGCAGAGAATTAATTTCAGCTTTCCCGGATAAGTATTGATATCACCAATGGCATAAATCCGCTCAACATTCGTCGAATAATCAAGAGTATTGACTGTTACCGCAGATTTTTCCACGCCCAGATTCCAGTCCGCAATCGGCCCCAACTTAGGGCTCAATCCGAATAAAGGAATAAAATCATCGGTTTCGATCGTTGTCAGGCTTTTATCATTTCCCAGAATGGACACTTCCTTCAATACACCATTACCATTGAGACTATTAACCTGAGATTGCAGTATGAGATCAATTTTTCCGCTTTCTGCAAGTTCAAAAACTTTTGCAGCTGAATCAGGAGCTCCCCGGAAAGTTTCTCCACGATGAACCAGCGTTACCCTGGAAGCAATATCTGATAAGAAAATAGCCCAGTCCAAAGCAGAATCTCCGCCACCAGCCAATACTATTTTTTTGTTTCTGAACTGCTCAGGACGTTTCACCATGTAGTGTACTCCTTTTCCTTCAAAATATTCCAGTCTTTCGACTGCCGGTTTGCGTGGTTCAAAGCTACCCAGTCCAGCTGCTATCACAACCACTTTACAATGGATTTCAGTCGCTTCGTTCGTAGTAACAATGTATGAGCCATCATCCTGTTTATCAAGAGATTCAACACGTTCTCCTAATGTGAATCCTGGTTTGAATTCTTCTATCTGAAGCAAAAGATTTTTGACCAGGTCTTCTGCAATAATTCCCGGAGCACCCGGAATATCATAAATGGGTTTTTGGGGGTATATTTCTGAGAGTTGCCCTCCTACCAGTGGCAAAGCGTCAATTAAATGACAGCGCATTTTAAGCAGTCCAGCTTCAAAAACTGCAAAAAGGCCTACAGGGCCGGCGCCAATAATACATATATCTGTGGTGATCATGACTTAGTTATGATGAATTTTGGAAAAGTTATTTTTGGAATTTTTCTGGTGTTTCAGTTAAATTCCATGTGACAAAAGTAACCTCCATTATCTTCGTAAGCCAATCACAATTTGTTATCAATGATAACCAGAGGTTATCGGTTGAAATATCAGATTAGCATTTGGTATTTGCAAAAAAGAAGTTCTGCAATCCTAGAAAAGATTGTTTGCAATCATAGTATAATCACCGAATGCTCTTTGGGAACGCTATGAAATAAATCTCAAAACGATATAACTACCCACAAAATTATCTGACCTGGACGAATAGTTATTGATATGACAGATAGTTAAAATTAGCAATGGAAAAATTGAAATTTTTCAATAGAACAAATGGCAGTCAATCTACTCCGGGACTAAAAATTCAAGCATTCCCGGTTGTATCTCGATTTTAACATTCAGCGGTGCAGAGAATTTGATTTTTTCATCATCTACATGCACATCCCTACCTTCCCACACAATCTCAATATTCTTAGCTTTAATGGTCGTGAAAACATAATTGTCTTCTTCACCATTAATCTTATTGAGCAGAAACGATTCAAATTTCTTTTGATGGCTTTCAGGTATCATTACGATGTCCAGTTCGCCATCACCCGGGTCGGCCGATCTGGCCAGTTCCAGGTTAGGGCCAATGGACGAGGTGTTCATTACTTCTACCATGATATACTTGCCAGAATGAACTACACCGTCAGCAATAATTTTACAATTCTGAGCTTCGTAAGTAAGTACGATATCATATAAAACTGATCTGGCAGTTTTTATTTTCTCTTCTGCATTGCCGCCTTCTGTATCTATCTTTTCCATGACTTTAATCAGCCGGGGGAATATCCCGCACCCAAATCCTTCCAGAAAAAACACCTGCCCGCCAATGCCATAGATTTTACCAATATCAAACTTTTTCAGTTTGTTTTCATGCCAGGTCTTTACAATGTCTTTTACGTTTCCATCAATACTTAAAGTACATGCAATATTATTGGCTGTACCATGCGGCAAAAGCGCAAGCGGATATTGCTTGTCGATACGTGGACGTTTCAATAAAGCTTTTGCAATTCTCCGTACGGTACCGTCACCTCCGGCAATAATCAGAAAATCCGTTTCAACTGAAAATTCTTCCCATTTTTCATTTCTTACCGATGCATAAGAACATTCAAAGCCTTCTTTCCTGATGATTGAAAGCAGTTCTTTTTTTGAAAAATCAGTATCCCCAGCAGTTGGATTGTGTAATAAGTGCGCTTTTTTCATAAGTTGGAATTAAACTCCTTTTAAATTTCAAAAAAAATATACCAGGCATAATTTTATTAAGCATTCCAAAAAAAATCATACAATTATGAAAATTTTAGTAACAAACGACGACGGAATATATAGCCCCGGACTAGCAGCACTTGCTAAGATTGCAGCGCGGTTTGGAGAAGTAAAAATTGTTGCCCCGGATGCCGAGCAATCATCTATGGGACATGCGATTACCTCATCCAGACCGCTCTCATATAAAAAATCACCTGTATCCTTTGACGGACTGGAAGCATACCGTGTTAATGGTACACCTGCGGATTGCGTCGCTTTAGGCCAGCATTTGTGGGACAAACCGGATGTGGTTTTATCCGGTATCAATATGGGGCCAAATCTGGGAAATGCTATGTGGCATTCGGGTACACTTGCGGCGGCAAAACAGGCTGTTCTGTTTGGTATGAAGGGTATCGCACTGAGCACGCCGGCAGATAAAATTGAGCCTAATTTTGAATTGCTCGATCCATTCGTTGAAAAAGCGCTGGATTTGTTGTTTAAAAATCCGCACCTGAACCTGATCAACGTCAATTTTCCGCATAATCCGAAAGGTGTAAGATGGACCCGCCAATCTGTAAGGCTCTATGATAATAGAATTGAACCGGGTATTGACCCAATGGGCAGAAAACATTATTGGTTTACTGTTATTCCATTAGAGCCGTCAGAAGAAGGTACAGATCGCTGGGCAATGGAAAATGATTTTGTTTCCATTACGCCGTTAAGACTTGATCTGACCAATGAAGCAGAATTACTTAAAGCACAACTGGCTTATCCGATTTCATAAAAAAGGGTTAAAAGGTTAAGGGTCAAAGGTGAAATGATTAAAGGCATTGGGACGTATTTTTTTGCCATGCCGCGCATACCTGTAACCCTTAACCGTTTTACCATTAACCTTTTTACCGTTTTACCCTTGACCGTTTTTACATTTCCTTCTGACCAAAGCCAAAACTCCTCGATTGTCATTAAAGGGTAGAATGTCGAAAATGCAGTCTTATTCCCAAACTGCTTTTACGGCTATAACCTAAACCTGAGCTACCCACTTGTTCATATTATGAAACAAACCAAAATTGGCAATTATCGTTGGGTCATTTGTGCTTTACTTTTCTTTGCAACAACAATCAATTACATCGACAGACAAATTCTGGGACTATTAAAACCTACTCTCGAAACAGAATTTAACTGGACAGAATCTGACTATGCCAATATTGTCATGGTATTTGCTGGCTGCTACGCACTGGGATACCTGGTTTTCGGAAATTTTATCGACAGGATCGGCTCAAAACTGGGTTATTCTATTTCAATTATTATCTGGAGCCTTGCTGCAATTGCACATGCTTTTGTAAAAACAACATTTGGATTTGGAGCAGTACGCGCTGTTCTGGGTCTTGGTGAAGCGGGTAACTTCCCGGCGGCAGTAAAGGCAACTGCTGAGTGGTTTCCTAAACGCGAGCGTGCACTGGCTACCGGTATTTTCAATTCGGGCACGAGTATCGGAGCAGTTGCAGCACCTATCCTGGTTCCGTGGCTGTTAGGTTCATACGGGTGGCGTGAAGCTTTTCTGATTACGGGTGCACTGGGTTTTATCTGGCTCGTTTTCTGGTGGTTATTTTATGAAATTCCTTCCCGCCACAAAAAGGTTTCCCCGGAAGAATTCGAGTATATTCATAGTGACAACGATCCGACTGTTGTCGAAAATGTAACACCGATCAAATGGACGCAGTTGCTACAGCTACGTCAAACCTGGGTTTTTATTACGGGAAAGCTACTTACTGATCCAATCTGGTGGTTTTTCCTGTTCTGGCTTCCCTCCTATTTTGCAACTACATTTTCGTTAGATCTAAAAAAACCAAGTCTTCACCTTGCGATCGTTTACACTGCCACTACTTTCGGGAGTATCGGTGGAGGTTATCTTTCTTCCTATTTAATCAAAAAAGGATGGGCTCCGTTAAAAGCAAGAAAAACGACTTTGTTAATTGTTGCGTTTGCAGTATTACCTATTATTCTGGCCAAATTTGCTACGGATGTGTGGGTTGCAGTGGCAATTATAAGTGTCGCAACAGCAGCGCATCAGGCCTGGAGTGCCAATATATTTACAATCGTATCTGACATTTTCCCAAAACGCGCGGTAAGTTCCGTTGTAGGAATTGGGGGAATGGCCGGTTCAATTGGATCCACATTATTCCCTTTGCTTGTTGGCGCCTTACTGGATTACTACAAAGCTGCCGGAAATATCGGTTCAGGTTACAATATTCTCTTTGTCATTTGCGGACTGGCGTATTTTACTGCGTGGCTTATCATTAATCTTCTTACTAAAAATATGAAACCGGTTGAGGAATCGTTAAGACAGGAATGATCTTTGTTACAAGAATCATCCGAAGCAAACCAAAAAGCGTATCTCTGTCAATAGTTTGTCAGTTAATCAAATTCAATGAAAAAGTTTCAGTATCTCCTTCTTTTCACCTCAATTTCGTCAGTACTTTTTTATTGTACGTCGAACAAACAATCTGCATCCCGGCAAGCTGCCAGTTCGGTTGAAAAGGTAAAAATTGATCCTGCTAAAATTGATTTCAGCAAATCACCTTTTGTTTCTCCTCAGGATGCGATCAGCAAAATGGTTGTGGAAGAAGGTTTTGAGGTAAAACTCGTTGCCGCAGAACCGTTGGTGAGTACGCCGGTTGCCATGCTTTTTGACGATAAAGCAAGAATGTGGGTTGTGGAAATGACAGGTTATATGCAGGATACAGTAGGCACAGGCGAAGAAATTCCGAATGGAAAAATTGTTATCCTGGAAGATAAAAATAAAGATGGTGTTTATGACGACCGCAAGGTATTTTTGGATTCACTCGTTTTACCAAGAGCCATTTGCCTGATTGACAACGGTATTCTGGTTGCTGAACCTACCAATCTTTGGTTCTATGAAATCAATAATGATAAAGCTGTTAAAAAACTTTTAGTAGACGATAAATATACAGAAGGCGGAAATGTGGAGCACCAGCCAAACGGATTGCTTCGTGCTATGGACAACTGGATCTATAATGCCAAATCTGATAAACGTTATCGCAAAAAAGGAGACAAATGGCTTGTCGAACATACCCATTTCCGTGGCCAGTGGGGCATCACACAGGATAATTATGGTCGCCTTTATTATAACAATAATTCGCAGAACCTGCTGGGCGATTACTTTTCACCCGGCTTGGGAGCTACCAATAAAAATCAGCGTGGCGTTGCCGGTTTTAATGAAAAGGCAGTTGCGAATAATAAAGTATATCCGATACGGCCAACTCCTGGCGTGAACAGAGGTTATATGAAAGGGATTCTGGACGATAGCCTTCGCCTGAATGATTTCACCGCCGCGGCCGGGCCAGTTATTTACCGAGGCGATCTTTTTGGAAAGGCATACGCCAACAATTCATTCGTTCCCGAACCATCAGCCAATCTGATCAAACGGAATATTATGGACGAAAACGGTTATGTTATAAAAGGAGAACAGGCTTACAAAAACAAAGAATTTCTGGCAAGTACTGACGAACGTTTTCGACCGGTAAATTTATACAATGCTCCCGATGGTTCCATGTATGTACTGGATATGTATAGAGGGATTATTCAGCATAAAACTTATCTGACACCTTATCTCAAAGGCGAAATAGGCAAACGGGAACTTACACAGCCATTGGCAAGCGGACGGATTTATAAGATTGTTCCGATAAATACAAAACCGCGGATTACAACGCTTCCCAATGATCCTGATCAATTGGTGAAATTACTAAGTCATCCAAATGGCTGGGTACGCGATAACGCACAGCAAAAGTTAATTGATTCAAAATCAACGCAGGCTATTCCTGCTTTGCGGCTGGCAATGATACAGACTGAAAATCCGTTGTTTGCTATTCATGCACTCTGGACTTTGGAAGGCCTCAATGCACTCAAAACCGAAGAGGTTCTGGGTTTACTGAACCAACCGGTCTGGCCAGCAAAAATGGCTGCTCTTACCGCAGTTCCTTCCCTGGTCAACGGTGATAATTATCAGCAATTTGTTATAGGGTTTGACCAGCTACTTGCTTCCGATGATACGCTGGCTGCCCCTTACCTTGCATTTTTGGCACCGGCAATAAAGATCCATGACGAAACGGCTGCTAATAATCTTCTGAAAAAACTGGCAGTAAAATATCCGCAAAACAAATACGTATCTGATGCGGTCATCAGTAATTTACAGGACAGCGAAGTAAAATTTGAGAAAGAATTGTCTGCTTCATTAAGTGATAAAAATCTTGTTTTCAATAAACAACTTCAGAAAGCGATTACCAATGCTAAGAATGCACTGGCCAACCGTAATCCCGATGTTTTGAAAAAACAATTTCCAAAAGGAGAAGCATTATTCACTTCTATTTGCCAGACATGCCACGGGCCAGACGGAAATGGAGTTAAATCACTGGGCCCGCCTCTAAATCAGTCGGAATGGGTTACGGGAAATAAAGACAAATTGATCTCAATTGTGCTGTTCGGATTAACCGGGCCGGTGCAGGTAAATGGACATGTATATGAATCACCCGAAGTAAGTGGTGATATGCCTGGAATAGGATATGATAAAGATATGCCAAGTGAAGATATTGCACAGCTTTTGAGCTATATCCGTAAATCATGGCGTAATGATGCTGAGAAAATTACAACTGATGAAGTCGTTACCAAACGCAGGAAACTGGGTGATCGCCAAAAAGCATTTACCCAGGCTGAGTTAAACGGAATTTAAATTAATAATATAAATGAGAACGCCGGGCAACTATTTATGGCCCGGCGTTTTTATATACCTGTTTTCCAAAATCTTCTAACTAATCAGGAGCCGTATAATTCATAAACAGTGTTATACATTAATCCTTCCTGATCATGCCTGGACCAAAAGTCACTTATACGGGAGATTATTTCAATCTGTGGAATGCTTGGGCCAAACTGGTAATCGGACAATATATAGCCTTTTTTTATTGGAGATTTTCTGAGGGCAACGCGAAGAAGCCTGTCAATATCTCTTTTGTAACGGCTTAAAAACTTAAATTTAAACTGCTGGTTTTCCCCTCCGGTACAAGTTTCAAAATCGTCATCAATTTCCGGAAAATAAATAATATCAACGGGTTCAAAGTCCCAGTCTATAATTTCACTTGCAAAACAAACATTATTCTTGTCATTCCGAAGATCCGGGTCACCAATATGAATGATGGTTCCGTCTTCGCCATTAAAAAAATTATCGAAAATCTGATTACAGCTTTTACGCTTATGATTTTCAATAATTGCAACGTTAAAATCTTCCTGGCGCAAATTAAGCCCTGGTGAATGCATCGAGGCAATTTCAATGAATGGCATGTGAATTAAAGTTAAGGTGGTGGTAAGGTAAAATTCAATACTAAATAAACGGCTGCAAAAAATCAATAATCATACAATATTCTTATTTAACGGTAGTATTACTTTAAATAACACTTAAACCTATTATAAAATTTTGTAGCATTTTTTCATTTTAAAACAATTGAAACAGAGCGAATTAATAAATTCTCCGACTCACAAATATACTACGCAAAAGTATATTATTAACCGTTATTTATGAACGTTATTGAATAATTAAATTTTAGAACTTTTTTGATGTTATTAAAAATATTTTCAAAGTAATTAACCATCCGATCAAAAGTTGTACGAAATAAAAATATTGTCCGGTAATTTTTGTAATTTGATGTACTAAAATATTTCGTTTCATTAACAATTAAAAATTATTTAAATGTGAAATTCAAACTGTTGAACTGCGATGAAAAAAGTGCTTTTCATATCGCTATTTATATTTTCGGCCTGGGTTTGTGAAGCGCAGAACCAGATTGAAAAGGACACCGTTTTCACAAAAGCAAGAGACCGTTTTTTACTTGGTATAAGACAAAAATATTTACCAGCTTTGGATGAAACTGTTGCAGACAGTATAACAATGATATTTCCAGATGGGGAGATCATGTATTCGAAGGAAAAGTTTCTTGAATTTAATGAAGCATGGTTTAAAAAAAGTGGGAAATCATTCCCGAAGTTGTAAGTACTACTGCTGAAAACAATATTGCATATTCTCTCATCCGATACCGTTATTACAGATTTAATCCTGACGGAACTGATAAACCGGTAAGTAACATATATCAGCTTCTCATTTTCCAAAAAAAGCCGACCGCTGGTATCTTGTACATAACCAGCATACAAGAATTTATCCCAAATTGTAGTCGGCCGAATGAATCCAAAGACGTATAACGGAAACAAACATTTTCGCTGAAACCTGAATCTTCAACAGCAAACGTGTAAGTTTGTGCTTTTCTTACTTTCGAATTAATTCATGTCATTATATACCACCGCTGCCCCTGTTACCATTACCTGCAATAAACGCCTCGCCCCATATGTGGAGCAGGAAGTAAAAGATCTGGGATTTGAAATTGAAGAAGCTTTTATAACCGGAGTACGTATAAAGGGTACCATCAACGACTGTATTAAACTAAACCTAAACCTGTATTGTGCGAGCCAGGTTTTGTATAGTCTTCAGCAATTTGAGGCAAAAAATGCAGATGATGTATATAATCATTTATTGAAAATAAGCTGGGAAGATATCATCCCCGACCCTGGTTATTTTTCAGTAACAAGCAATGTCCAGAATCCGACCATTAACAATAATATGTTTGCCAATGTGCGGGTAAAAGATGCTATTGTGGACAGGCTTCGTGAAAAAAGGGGGACGCGGCCAACTACTGGCCCGGAACTGACTGGTGCTGTGATACATCTTTTCTGGAAATTCGATTATGCCGAAATATTTATTGACACTTCCGGTGATTCACTGGCACGGCATGGTTACCGTAAAATCCCTGGACGTGCGCCGATGCTTGAAGCTTTGGCGTCAGCAACAATACTGGCGAGCCGCTGGGACAGAAATTCTCCATTTATAAATCCTATGTGCGGTTCAGGTACGCTGGCAATTGAAGCTGCACTGATCGCAAGTAACAGCCGACCGGGATTATTCCGTACCAATTATGCATTTATGCACTGCCAGGGTTACGACGAGGAAATATATTTTGCCGAACAGGATAAGCTCGAACAACAGATTACCGAAGTACCGGGACTACGCATCATTGCCAGCGATTACAGCGAACTGGCGGTTGTTAATGCAAAAAAGAACGCAATAGCTGCCGGTGTAGCTGATATGATTGAATTTGAAGTTTGTGACTTTGCCAGTGCTGAAGTTCCGGTTGGTGAAAAAGGCGTCTTTTTTGTCAATCCTGAATATGGCGACCGGCTTGGAGATGTGGATGAACTGGAAGAAACCTATGGAAGAATTGGGGATTTCATGAAACAGAAGTGCGGCGGTTATTATGGTTATGTTTTTACGGGGAATCTGGATCTTGCAAAAAAAATCGGCCTTAAAGCGAAACGAAGAATAGAATTTTATACCAGTACGATTGATTGCCGGTTGCTGGAATACGAGTTATACGAAGGAAGCAGGCAAATCAAGACTATTGTAGCCTCTCCTGAAGCTGAGTGAGCCTGGCACAATTGTTATATAATATGTGACATAACCAACATTAAATTGTTATGAAACAGTCACAAACGTCCAACCCAAAGTCTCAGACCCAGTCGAAGACAGAAAATAAAGATAATCTGGACAGCAGACATAAGGAAGAAGAAACAGTGAAAGGTGACCATATCACCAATAATAAAAAACAAACCCAAAGCCAGGGTAAGAAAAAGGATTAGGAGCTAAGAATGATGAATTTAGAATTGGGAAGTTGGGGTTCAACCCGGCTTCCTTTTTTTATTATAATTATGAAATATACATTTCTATTAATACTATCATCTTCGTTTGTCCACGATTGAAACCGGCACCGAATTGCCTTTTCGATGATTAATTTTAAAACGATAGAACGGCGTATTATCTGCGTCGGATTTATTAAGGCGAATTACCAAGTCCCCCGTTCTGGTTGTACCTATCCGTCCTCCACCAGGAAAATAATTAGGAGCAAAAGGATATTCCTGACTTGAAAACGAACCGGGGCGGTCGTAATAAAAATCAAAGTTTTGTTTTCTTATTTCAAGAAATTCACCGGAGGAAGTAACTTTAATTAGCTTTTTGCCATCAGAAACCGCGTAAATTCCGGTTGGATCTAATTTAACTTTCCGGTTCTTATTTTTAAAAACCCTGTCAACCTGAATACCTTTCCGGTCATTCGTATCGATAATAATTTCGGTATCAATATCCGGCGTATTTCGTTTAAAATGTTCATAGTCTTTGTAAATACCCCGCGCAGGTTTGTCCGTGAGGTACATGGGAATTTTTAATTTTTCAAGGCTATCAAGATCATAAAGTTCTTTCAAAGAATAATAAAATGCATTTTCAGATGTTTTATTCTGATCCATAATTACCCGATTTCTTATTTCGCACAACTGGTCACTTATAGAAGAAAGTAATTTTTCATTCGAATTTTTGCCCCGTATTACATATATACTGTCCACAGTTAATATTTCAGTGTACGCTTTTGTACCCCGGGAAGAAAACAAACGCATGGATAACTTAAACTTTCCTGAATTTTCGGATCCACTTAGAAAGAGTTCGTTCAAAATTAAAACGAGTTCTGTTTCTACACCTATTAATGGCTGTCCTACAAAAATATGAGCCAGTGTGTCTGTAAGGTTTCCATTAAAACTGACACTTTCTATTCCGCTTTTCTTTCCTTCCAAAAACCCTAAAAGCTGATTGTCTGACCGGTTATCAATAGAATAGATATTTGTGAATGGTGATGCAGGTATCATACAATCGGTAGTAATTTTCAGGTACCGATCCTGTGCATTCGAGACACATGCAATGAGGAGAAAACAGATAAAGCACCAGACCCATTTCATAGAAACTGATTTAAGGAAGTTATTTACAATACGTTATTCGACAACATCTTATCAAAGTTAAATATTAGATCTTAAACCTGTGACTCATATTTGCTGGATTCTAAACTGAAATAAAAATTAATGTGTGATTTAATAAGTGCGGCATACTATTTGATCTGACCTCAAAAAGTAAAGTTTATTTAATTTCATTCATGATTGTAAATTACCTGGAAAACGGGTGGCAGATTATTTCCCAGAGAGCTCATGGTTTATTAGCCGGAGAAATATGTTTTCACTGGAAAAAAGAAAACCGGCCGGAACGATGGCTGGAAACAATTATTGCCACGGCCGGGCACGACGATGTTTTCAACGAGTTTGACTCTGACAATAAATTAATCAATGAAAATGGCGGGCCGGTTAACTTTAAATCAAGAAAGTTTGAAAAACAAAAATGCGATGAATTAATAGGATATGCATTAACCAAAAGCCGGTATATAGCCTTGCTAACTTCCCGTCATATCAGATTTTTGTACGGCAGTTCAGATTATAAGGCCGCAAAAAAATATGCTGATAATCTGCAAAAGCAGGAATCTGTCTGGAAAAAAGAAATTGGCCTGAATGAGAACGAACTGATACATGCGTATGCCATTTTGGAATGGTGTGATGCTTTTTCGTTATTAATCTGTCAGCAACTGATACAGCCTGAAAACAGAAAGATCGAGATCAGTACCGGACCTGACCAGCAATGTTACCAGCTTTATTCACTGGATGAAAAACATCTGCATGTGGATCCCTGGCCTTTTGAGTCAGAACAATTTGAGATCCGGTACGAATCCAGAACCATAACCCAGCTGCAATTCAAGGATGTTAGTGAATTTCGCAAAATCCTATTGGATGTTACACCCGAACTTCATGTTTATCAGGTAAGCAAACCAAAAAACTGAAAGAGGTATACGTAAACAAAATTCATATTGTTCTAAATTGTTTCCGAAAAGTAATTACCAAGACAAAAAAACGTTTAAAGCATCGGGAATTAAAAATTGAAATGAAAATTTACAGCTTACTCTCCATTCTTGCCTTATTGCTGACCTCTTGCGATTGGTTCGGAAATTCACCCAGTTTTGGTGACGATTTTGTCACTTATACCATTCAGGCCGGAAATCATGAAGTGGATCACAATTCCAATGGTTTATTTACCTCCTCTGGTATGCGGTTTCAGGCTGTATTTGACAGTACATGCATTTACAAGACTTCTATTCCTGAAAACCAAAATGATATCAATAAGCTACTGGGTTTTTCTGACTGCAGTTCTCAGCACCAGGCAAACAGTGCACGATTTGGCTGGAACTGGCGGGATCATGCATTACGGATCTATGCCTATATTTATGTCAACGGACAAAGACAGGAAAAAGAACTCGGAACTACGGAAATTGGTAAAATAACCAGCTTTGGCCTGAAGACGAATGAGAATACTTATGTTTTTACATTTAACGGAATTGAAACCGTAATGCCCCGCCACTGCTCAGGTGGAGTTGGTATTGCGTACAAATTGCTCCCCTATTTTGGCGGCGATGAAACAGCACCTCATCAGATGAAAATTAAGATCCGGGACATTTAATTCATGCCACAGATCCCAACAACTCCCCGTTTACCTGAATATAATAGTTAGTACAATATTTGCTGTAAACACAGAAGCACCTGAATCTGCGATTCAGGGGAAAAATAATTCCCAACAATAAGGCCGCTAATGAGCCGGATAGCCTTTTTTCATGATGGATAAACAGCAAATTTCAAAGGAAGAATTGATTAAAATAAAGGATTTTTTGTCCCGTGTCAGCGAAACCAATGAGGATACACAATATGATCCATCGCAAGAAAATATTGTAGATGCAATTATTACTTTGGTTAAAGAATTAGAAAAGACCTCTATTGTTGAGGATTTTAACGTTCCGTATATCCACCCCATGATAACCGTTCAAAAATGGAGTGTAGAACTTAAAGAGATTGTGAGTGATCTTTTGGCAGAAAAATCATGAGATCTGTTCAGTAAATCTTTCTTTTTCAATTCTAACAAATGAATTTTCAGGTATGATATTTATGAATATGCTTTGTGCACACACTTTACACTGAAAATTCGTATAGGCATAAACGTTTTAAACCGGTGATTTAAACGAATTAATAAGGTAAGAATCCTTTCTTTCTGACTTTATCTTCTCAGGTAACAATTTTTTATTATCTATCCTATGACACTATAAGACCGGAAAACAATGATATTTTTTAGTTTATTATGATTCTTATTGTCGACGACAGACCCGAAAATATATTACCATTAAGGAAAATACTGGAGTTAAATAATTTTGAAACTGACAGCGCCGGATCAGGAGAGGAAGCTTTAAAAAAATCCTCAATACGAGTTATTCTGTCATTATCATGGATGTTCAGATGCCGGGAATGGACGGGTTTGAAGTTGCAGAAGCTGTTTCCGGTTTTAATAAAGCGAAGGACACACCGATCATCTTCCTTTCGGCTGTGAATAAAGAAAAGAAATTTATTACAAAGGGATATTCATCCGGCGGTATTGACTACCTGACCAAACCAGTTGATACCGATATTTTACTTTTAAAAGTAAAGACTTTCAATAAACTCTACGAACAGCAGCAAGAGCTTAAAATAATACAGAATTCCCTGCAAAAAGAGATTGAGATCAGGAAACAGGCTCAGGATAATCTGGCAGAAAGAATGCAGGAATTGCGCTCTGTTATGGAATCGTTACCTCAAATTGCATTTACGCTTGGCATGGACGGTATTATTGAATATGTAAACGAGCATTGGTTTCAATATTCAGAACTAGCAGGCAGATTTCCGGATGTTCATCCCGACGATCACGAGGTATATGACAAACTCAGGAAGAATATTCAGGACGGAATTGAATTTAGCTGGGAATTACGGCTTCAACACTTAAAGACACAGGAGTACAAATACTTTTTATTAAAGGCGATTCCCATTTTTCAACAGGCTGCAATTATTCGCTGGGTGGGCACATTTACAGATATCCATCAGCAAAAAATGGCCAATGAACTTTTGGAACATAAAGTTGAATTACGGACAAAAGAACTGCTCAACAAAAACTCTGAACTTGAAAGTACCAACCACGAGCTCCAGCAGTTTGCTTGGGTGGTATCGCACGACCTGAAAGAACCTTTACGAAAAATTCAAACGTTCAGTCATCTGGTTAAGGATAAATTTCTGAGTACTAATGCGGAAGCAGCATCTTATCTTGATCGCTCCATTGGTGCAGCAGCGAAAATGTCGAGGCTCATAAGTGACCTGCTCGATTATTCAAGGCTCTCAGTCAATGCAGAGTTTTCCCCTACTAATCTTAATACGCTGATTAATGAACTTCTGGTTGATTTTCAAGAAGTTATTACTGAGAAAAAGTTTGAAGTCAATCTGGGATATATTCCTGTTATCGACACGATTCCGAGCCAGATCAGGCAGGTATTTCAAAATCTGATCAGTAATGCCCTGAAATTCTCGCGCCACGATACCACACCATATATTAAAATCACATCAGAGCTGATCGATGTAAAATCAATTGATGGCAATCAGGACAGAAATGGTGCATATTGCCGGATTATTATTGCAGATAACGGTATTGGTTTTGATGAAAAATTTCTGGATCGTATTTTTGTTATATTCCAACGACTTAATAATCAGGCCGAATATGAAGGAACAGGCATAGGGCTGGCTATTGCGAAAAAAATCATGGACAAACACAATGGTTTGATTTCGGCTCAAAGCAGTGAAAATGGCGGGGCACGCTTTATTCTGGTACTTCCTGTTTCCCAACCTTAAAACTTAAAGATCAAGCATCATTATCAATGCCATGAGAAGGACTTCTAACTCTATTATTTTTCAGTTACAGATCGTTTTTACAGCTTCAATTATATTACTGATCCTGAGCCTTACCGCCTCTTATTACAGTACTCAGAAACTGATTGTTAATTCCCAGCTGGTTAACCATACAAACCAGGTACTGATAGAGGCCGAAAACATTATATCCTACATTAAAGATGCTGAGACCGGACAACGCGGGTTTCTGTTAACTCTGGATCCTGTATTTCTTGAACCTTATAATGGTGCTTACAGCAGGACAACGGCATCTTATAATAATCTGATAGCGCTTACTCTGGAAAACCCAATCCAGCAAAAAACACTTATTCCACTCAAGGAACGCTACGAAGCCCGATTTGCCCAAATGGAAAGGGTAATAGATTTTGCAAGAAAAAGCCCACTGTATCTCGTTAATTCCGATGAAAGGAACAATGAAATGCGAAAAGGCAAAAAGATCATGGATGACACCAGGCTGATCGTCAATCAGGTAAAATCAGAGGAAGAAAAAACTTTAAAGGAGAGACTTAGCCAGCAGGAAATTTATATCAACTACACTCCTTTTCTTTTACTTTTTGCTGCTTTGGTTTCGATCCTGATCACAGGTTTTGCGTATTTCAGGATTAAAAGAGACATGAATAACCGCTTGCTGCAGCAATTGGAAGAAGAGAAAAAATACGGTGAAACCAGGCATAGGATCAATAATCTGGAAGAAATTACAAAAAAAATATCTTCTGGGAATTATACAGAAAGAAGTGCTGATGTTGGTGATGATGAAATAGGCCGGATTGCCGTCGCATTAAATTCCATGACCGGCTCTCTTGAGCAAACTTTTACTACACTTACAAATGAGGCCTGGCTGCAGGTTGGAACTGTACAGGTCAGCGATGCCATTCGTGGCGAACGTGTCCTTAAAAAACTGGCAGCTAATTTGATCCAGACCCTTACTGGTTATATTAATGCGCCTCTTGCCACGATATACATTCTGGATAGCGACTGGGACTTTACCCTGGGTGCAAAGTATGCCACAATGGATGCACCGGAACAAATCATCTCCGGACAGGGGCTTTCAGGACAGGTTATCAAAAACAAAAAGCCGCTGATTGTGAAAGATATTCCTGAAAACTATATCAATATTTCTTCTACTTTGGGATCGGCTAGTCCGGCTGTGCTTGTGATACTCCCACTGGTTTATGCGCACGAATGTATCGGGGTTATAGAACTGGGATTGTTAAAATACCCTGAGCCGCTGGAAATAAAGTTCCTGGAAGAAAACCTGGAAGCAATGGCCATTGGCATAAACAGTGCTTTAGATTACGCAAAACTTCAAAACTTCCTGGAAGAAACGCAGGCACAATCCGAAGAACTGCAAACACAGCATAATGAACTCGAAAACCTGAATACGGAACTTGAAGCGCAGTCACAAAAACTGCAGGCATCCGAAGAAGAATTAAGGGTTCAACAGGAGGAATTACAGCAAACCAATGAAGAACTGGAAGAAAGAAGCGGATTACTGGAAGAAAAGAATTTTGAAATACAGCGAAAAGCCGAAGAACTTGAACTGACAACAAGGTACAAATCGGAATTCCTGGCAAATATGTCGCATGAATTACGCACGCCGCTCAATTCAATTTTATTGCTAAGCCGGTTACTTGCCGAAAACGATGAAAAGACTTTAAGTAATGATCAGGTCGAATATGCAACTGTAATTCAGTCGTCAGGAAATGGATTATTGGGTTTGATTGATGAAATTCTTGATCTTTCCAAAATTGAAGCCGGTAAAATGGAACTGGAATTTGATCAGGTTTCGCTGAAAGAAGTAAGTGTAGATATTAAATCGCTCTTTACACAGGTTGCCAGGGAAAAAGGACTGGAATTTACAATTACACTCAGCCCCGAAATTCCGGCTTTTATTGAAACGGATAAAATGCGTTTGGAACAGATACTTAAAAACCTGATATCCAACGCGATAAAATTCACTTCAAAGGGAGCTGTAACTGTTGACATAAAAGCAAGTCACGAGGATAACAGGATTTGCTTTGTCGTCAAAGATACCGGGATCGGAATTGCTCCTGAGAAACAACAGCTTATTTTTGAAGCTTTTCAGCAGGCAGACGGATCAACAAAAAGAAAATACGGAGGAACAGGCCTTGGACTTTCTATCAGCAGAGAATTGGTTAAGCTTCTTGGAGGTGAAATCACAGTATCCAGCCTTCCTGGAAAGGGAAGTGAATTTACCATGTATATTCCTGTCGTTAATTCGGAGACGGAACAAAATCCTATTAAAGAGAACTTATTTTCGTTAAGAAATGAAAACCAGCAAAAAGTCAGATTTCCCGACCCTTCTCAGTTTATCAGCACAGTTGTTCCTCAAAATATACCGGACGACAGACATGTTATAACCGGCACCGATAAAGTAATTCTGATTGTTGAAGATGATACTTTGTTTGCAAGATCACTCCTCGATTACACCAGAAAACAAGGTTATAAGGGAATAGTCGCGGTGCGGGGTGATGAAGGACTGGAACTGGCCGGAACTTTTAACCCGTTAGGAATTCTGCTTGATATTCAACTGCCTGTGATGAGTGGATGGGAAGTGATGGATGCACTAAAAGCCAATCCTGAAACGAGGCATATTCCGGTTCATATTATGTCGTCACACCGTATGAAAAGTGAAAGCATGATGAAAGGTGCTGTTGATTTTATCGACAAGCCAATGGTGATAGATAAAATGCATGATATTTTTGAAAAAATTGAGTATGTGATCAGCAGAAAAGCAAAAAAGGTGCTTATAGTTGAAGATAATTCAAAGCATGCCAAGGCCCTGGCCTATTTTTTAGGGACATATAATATCAATTCTGAGTTGAAGGGAGACATTTCAGAAGGAATAAAAGCATTACGGGAAAATGAAGTAGACTGTGTTATACTGGATATGGGCATTCCTGATAAAAGAGCATACGAGACTTTGGAAGAAGTAAAGAAGAATCCGGAATTTGGGAATATCCCTATTATTGTATTTACCGGAAAAAGCCTGTCGATGACCGAAGAATTACGGATAAAACAGTATGCGGATTCAATTATTGTGAAAACAGCCCACTCCTACCAACGTATGCTCGACGAAGTTTCATTGTTTTTGCACGTTGTGGAAGAAAGTAAAAAACCAACCGCAAAAACGAGTGAATTTAAAAGGTTAGGTGGCCTGAATGAAATATTAAACAATAAAACGGTACTGATAGCGGACGATGATGTAAGAAATATTTTCTCATTGTCGAAGTCACTTGAAAACTATAAAATGAATGTTATTACGGCGCTGGACGGAAAAGAAGCCATGCAAAAACTTCACGAAAATCCGTTGGTGGATGTTGTATTGCTGGACATGATGATGCCGCAAATGGATGGTTACGAAACAGCCAGAAAAATCCGGGAAAATTACCAATGGAGAAACCTGCCGGTGATTGCAGTAACAGCAAAAGCTATGACTGGCGACCGTGAAAAGTGTATTAACGCCGGCGCATCGGATTATATTACCAAACCGGTAGATATTGATCAGCTGATGTCATTGCTGCGCGTATGGCTTTATGAGAAAAGTGTTTAAAAAAAGAATAGGGTGAAAGATCAACGGTTAAAGCACTACTCTTTAATAAAAAAATATAATAATTAACCTTGTAACCCTTAACCTTTTACCATTTAAAATTATGAAGAAGAAGGTGTTGATTATTGATGATGATGCGCGGAATATTTTTGCCTTGTCGGCTACATTGCGCGCGCGATCCTATGATTGTATTTCCTGCTCGGGAGCACCCGAAGCATTGGAACTGCTAAAAACAGGAAAAGATATTGACGCCATTCTGATTGATATGATGATGCCGGAAATGGATGGTTATGAAGCTATTCCCATTATCAAGAACTTGTATAACCGAAAAAATACGCCCGTCTTTGCGGTAACAGCGCAGGCTATGGTGGGCGACAGGGAGAAATGTTTGCAGGCGGGTGCCGACGGATATATTTCCAAACCGATCAATGTCGATCAATTGCTACAGCTATTGGCAAAAATATAGAAATGTGATGATTGAAGATGAAGAGATAGATATTTTATTAAATGATTTGTTTGATATACACGGCTACGATTTTACAAATTATTCGAAAGCGTCTATCAAAAGACGTGTTTTGCGCCTGTACTCTCTGGATAAATTCCCAAGTTTTGCCGAATTGAGATACCGCATAAAAACGGATACTACTTACCTGAAACGTTTCGTGGAAGAAATTACAGTGAATGTGACTGAAATGTTCCGCGATCCCAGTTTTTACCAGTCTCTCCGAACCGATGTGCTGCCTGTACTAGGCACCAAACCTTTTATTCGTATATGGCATGCAGGCTGTTCCACAGGTGAGGAAGTATATTCTATGGCAATATTTTTAAAAGAAGCCGGCCTTTTAAGGAAATCCCTTCTCTATGCCACTGACCTGAATCCTACTGTGTTGGAGAAAGTCAGAAAAGGCATTTTTCCATTAGACCAAATGAAGCATTATTCTGAAAGTTATATTGGCTCAGGGGGGCAAAAAGATTTTTCATCTTATTATACTGCCAATTATGGACAGGCAAAATTTGACCAGGAGCTTTCAGAAAAGATCATTATTTCCACACATAACCTCGTTTCAGATAGCTCGTTCAATGAATTTGACCTGATATTGTGCCGTAACGTCCTGATTTATTTCGATAAAGACTTACAGGACAGAGTACTAAAACTTTTCGATGCAAGTCTGGGGCCGTTGGGCTATCTGGCGTTGGGCACGAAAGAAACACTTAAATTTTCGGCTATTCAAAATAATTACAAGCAATTGAACAGGGAAAAAATATGGAAGAAAATAGTTTAAATCTGCCCGTTGAAATTGTAGTGATCGGAGGATCTGCCGGAAGCCTGGAAGTGCTTTTTAAACTATTACCATTGCTTCGCCCGGATTTGTCACTTTCTATTATTATCATATTGCATCGCCGCAATTCGGGTGATTCATCACTGGCCGAACTCTTGTCTACCAAAACCACATTGCCATTAAACGAAGTAGAAGATAAAGATGCCATACTTCCAGGTTATATTTACCTTGCACCATCCGACTATCATTTACTCATTGAAAAGGACTATACCTTCTCTTTGGATTACTCCGAAAAAATCAATTTCAGCAGGCCCAGTATCGACGTTACATTTGAATCCGCTGCCGATATATATGGATCGTCTATGGCTGGAATTATCCTGTCCGGTGCCAACGAAGATGGTACCAAAGGGCTAAAAGCTATAAAAAATGCAGGCGGAATAACCATTGCCCAAAATCCTGATACTGCCCAAATGCCTCTTATGCCTCAACACGCCATTAGCCATGTGGGAATTGAATCGGTACTGACTGTTAGAGAAATAGCTGGATTTATAAATGGATTGTGATAAAAAAATGAAGTTCGTCCCGATTTCAATTGGATGTTTCTTGTGAGGCTTTTGTAAAGTGACCATTTTTAAGTTTGGCGTTTTTCAAATAATTTATAGGTTATTAAAATGATCAACAATCATTTAAGTACATGCTTTCGTATTTTCCTAAATACTTGCAATCTATAAAATAATGATGGATTACTAAGAAAATCTGCTAGACGAAGAGGTCTGAAATTAAAACCTGCTCCTGTTTGCCAAATTCCAATCCGAGCGTTAATTCAAGCCTGATAAACTTTCGTATTGCCCCTTGGGTAATTTGATAGTTTGCGACTGAGAACCATTGGTTGCTTTTACTTTGGTAAGCGTACCTCCGGTAAATGAAAGGCCAAAGAGAAGTGCAGCGCCCGGGCTGATCTTATGTCCGAATTTTGCATCCAGCCCAATACCGGTGGTGCTGCCTGTAACCGTTACGTTGTAACCAGCGACAACCGTTTTATCACTATATGACTGCCAACCTAAATTTGCTCCGAGTAAAACATAGTTATTGGTATTGGCGAGTACTATCCTGTTGAGATATGATGCCGTAATGCATTGTGATATCGTCATTAAAATCGCCTCCCACATCTTTTTTGTTCCAGCTTGCCCAGATTTGAAATCTAGGCGGCAATGGCTTTGCGTTTGTAATGCACCTGCATAAATAATAAAAACCAACGGCAATTTCAGCTCCATGAAGTGGCTTGGCAAGGACGAAGCCGGTTTTCCCAAAGGGTTAAGTATCTGGTAAGCCCCATATTATGGCTGTGCATTTTTGGATATGTACAGAATTCCATTCTGGGTTCCACAATAGGAAAATTCTGAACCGCTACCGCAAAGTGCCGCAGAAGCTGAGATATAAATCCGGGACTTGCTGTCTAAAAACAGACTGTTGATCTGATGCCTGGATGGTAAGGTAATTATGGCACCCAGGGAATTTTTAATGCTTTTATTTTCAATATATCCTCCTGACTCTTCACGATTGACCAGATACTCAATTCCCGATGCCGACTTTACACGGTTTGTTACAACCGCCGTTTGCTCATCTCGATAAGAAGGAGGATACGGAGACCAGGAAGAACCCTGGTCCAGACTGTAATAGAAAGGATTTGTAGCAAACAAATCGTCGCCATGATCCGAATACTTACTCAGAACATTCAGGGCTGATAAAGTATCATTTTTGGCTGCGAATCCAAACAGCCCGCTATTGGAATCATAACCACCATCCTGCCACGTCTTTCCCTTATCTGTTGTCTTGTATATATTTTTCCCGTCTGTAATTACCAGACTGGCGTCGATATCTCCATAGGCTGCTATTATTTCCCTTGAGTCCGGAGCAGTTAAAATATACCAGTCCTTATTTTCTATGATAAGGCCAATGTCAGTCGGGTTAACAGAATCATCTTTTTTGCAGGAACATACAATTACAAGTAATGTCAAAAAAAGTATAGTGATTTCATGACTTTGTTTAAGTTATCTTAGCTATGAAGGTAGAAAGTAAACATTTAGTTACAAGCAGATACATGTTAACAAATTATTAAGTTCGGGGTATTTAGCTCACTCAGATCTAACATAGTGGTATTGATAACTTAATATTTGACCTGCCTGAAGGGCAAAAACGATGCCGTACCTTTGTTTTTTAACAGAGTATTTTCCTGAAATAGAATTTTTTCATAAATATTTTAATTTTCTGTCAATTATCAAGCTTAGTTGATGTATTTTGTTTGATTAATTTTTATCGAAACTATTAACTGCCTGCCAGGGATTAATTAGTAAAACCATTGATTAGTACCACAAAACAAACAATTTGTCTTTTCGAGGCAAATAATAAATACGGACATTTGTGACGGGTAAATGGCATGATTATAACAGTTACATTTACCAGGAAACGCTAAGCAATGATTTCAGTCATGAACCACAAAAACAGATTATATACCGTCCTTTTTAATAAATGCCCACGCTGTGGAGAAGGTGATTTTTTTATCACTAAAAGTGCTTATGCCAAAAATTTTGACAAGATGCATAAACACTGCCCTAATTGTGGAGAAAACCTTGTTCCTGAGCCAGGTTTTTATCAGGGTGCTTTATACATGAGCTATGCTTTTTACGTAGCATTTATGGTTAGTTATTTTTTGGTGTTCGTTAACTTCTTCGAAAAATATCTCGATTACTTTTTATACAGCATCATTCCTGTACTGATTATATTAACTCCTTTGTTTTACAGACTTGCGCGCAGATCCTGGCTGGCTTTGTTTATCAAACCGGCAAAAAATAATGTAATGCCTTAGGTAGAATGAAAAGTCTAGAGTTCAGAGTTTAGAGTAATGTGATTTCACTTTAAACTTTAGATTTTTTTCTGAATGTTTCGGGGGATGTTCCTTCGTACTTTTTGAAGAATTTGGTAAAATAGGAATTGTCGCTGAAATTTAACTCATACGCAATTTCAGATATGTTCATTTCCAGGCTGACAAGCATTCTTTTCGCTTCCAGTATAATGCGGTTACGAATTACTTCACCAGCTTGTTTACCCAGATGTTCCTTTACTAATGCATTCAAATGATTGGGCGTAACACTCAATAAATGCGCGTACTCACCTGGTAATCTGACCGTAACATAGTTCTTTTCAACCAGTTTTTGAAAATTCCTGACAACTGCATTTTGAACATGATGTACGGTATTGTCAGGATTAACAATTACATTTTGTTCTATCATTACAAATAATTGAAGCAGGATCAAACGAATCATATCTTCGCGCAAAACATGATTCGACTGGTATTGCAGGACCAGGTCTTCTGATAGGTTTATAATACTTTTCCTGATTTCTGCTGGTAAGGTCAGTACACTTTCTTCTGTAATGCCGTTCCAGAATGAAAAGCTGTCCAGATAATCGGTTTTCAGTAAAAAAGACCGGAAGAATATTTCTGAAAAATTCACAACATAACCGTCCATATCTCCTTCAAAATCCCAGGTATGCACTTGTCCCGGTATCATAAAATAGATTTGAAAAGGCGCTACTGCAAAATGACGGAAGTCAATAGTATGAGTTCCCCCACCCTTAGTAAATAACACAAACTGATAAAAACTATGACGGTGAGGGAACACAAGATTCTGATGTTCAGCAAGATATTGTGCAAAACGGCTGATCATTATATCATTTTCACGATATTCGGAAAGTGCACAAAGATCAAGATTGGGAATACTGGTCTGCATATTCCGCTAATGTAATATATTTTTGCTAACGGATCATATTTGCCAGTTTCTGCTGCGATTCGAGTAAGGCGTGAGCAGAAGGTTCATGCAAAATCCTGTTATCCGATAACGCTCCTGAATCGGTATCCCACACACCGGAATGATGCCAGTTTTTAAGATTATCCCAGTCCGGACGGTCAATTATCGGATATATGCAAACTCCCCAGAAGGGTATGTTCAGTTGTAAAACCTTGCCGATTTCACTGGTAATCTGCCGGATCCATACTGGCCTGTCTACACCAGGATGGCTTGTTTCTGTAAGTGCAATCGGACGATTATACCGCAAATAAGCGTCTCTTAACAAATCGGATAACAACCGGAATCTTGGATCAGGCACACGGTCATTCCATCCTAAAAACTGAAAATTTCCTATTACCCACTGATTATTGTAATAATAATTGAAACCCAAAATATCCAGGTATTCAGGTTTGCCTCCTAATTCCGGACATATTTTTCCGCATAACATATCCACAGACTGAAACTGTAATTCATGCTGTTTTCGGGCATCCAGAATTTCTTCGGGTGTAGCATTTAAGGGCGGCACCATGTTCACCAGCGGCTCTGTCGTAAGTATTACCGTAGCAGGGTTTATTTCTTTAAAAGCCTTTACACCAGCAATATATGCCCGCATAAGACCGTACTTCACTTCCCATCCGTTGTGCCTGCAATAAGGGGATGTGCCTGCCACATCGCCGCCAAGCCAGGAAATAAAACTTACCTCATTAATAGGTGTAACAATCAGTGTTTCATCAGGATTAACCGAAAAATAAAATGTAGCAAATGCTTTACATAAAGCGACAAAACGCCTGGTGAAATGGGGATGTAAGGGGCTGAGATCATCAGGATAACCAAAATGGCATATATCCCAGATCTGCTGAACGCCGTTTGCTTTACCGGCATCAATCATTTGATGAACCGTACTGAAATCATATTCATAGGGTTCCTTTTCAATCTGGCTCCACCGAATTCCTTCCCGTACAGTAGTAATACTAAAAGTTTGCAATTGCTTATAATCTTCATTAATAAGCTCTAAATGAGAAGTAATATGAAGGAAATCCACTCTGTTTCCGTGGGTGTTCAGTTGGTCTGTACATTCGTAGCCTCCCATCCAGAACGATTGGAACGGATTCTTAATTTCTGCCATTGTTTACTTTTTATCTTGTATAAATGATTTAATTCCATCTCTTACCGGGGATTATATTTCCGGGCATTTTTACATCTTAAACTTAAATTCAGCATGCCCGTATTGAAACAGCGACTGCTGTGGATCACAGCAGTCGCATATTCTTAACCGCACCTGCGGCCGGTTATATCTTCTTTTTGTACTAAACTTTCGATACACCATTAACCGAAACTGTAATCTTGTTTCTGCTACCAATTGTTGAAATCATTGCGTCCGTCATGGCTGAACAGGTAATATCCCATGAATTGCTGGCCAAAAACTGATCTACTTCTTCAAGCCATTTGCTTTTATCCTGGTTATTAAGCTGACTTTCAATTGCATCAACGAAGTCTTCCGAATCCACTCCTATTGATACCAGTTTGTTCTTTGCATAAGGATTAATAACGTCTTTAATCGCTGTTGAAACCACAGGAACGCCTCCGCAAAGGTACTCAGGTGTTTTGGTAGGACTGATGAATCGTGTTGATTCATTTAGCAAAAATGGCACCATCGCAACTTCCCAGCCCGATAAATATTTAGGCAGCTCTTCATAAGATTTGGAGCCTAAATAATGGACATTCTTATTTTTTGGCAATGTTTTCGGATCAATTTTAACAATTGGCCCGATCAGGATAATATTCCAGTCCGGCCTTGCATCTGCAATTCCCTGAATCAGATTGCTGTCAAAACGCTCATCAATTACACCATAAAAACCAATTTTCGGCCCTTTGATATTGGCCTGATCAGCCGGCTCCTGCCCTTTTACTCTTGCTTGCGAAAAATGCTTTTTATCTATACTGCTTGGAAACGGATGGATATTGTAGTGTTGCATCTTCTTGGATTCATACAAAGAATGTCCACCGGTAAAAACAATATCAGTACTGTTAAAGAGCTGTTTCTCCAAATTTTTCAGTTCCTCCGGCGCAAATTTGAAAGCAGACAATTCATCCATGCAATCGTAAACGGTAAGGCCTGCCTTCATATGTCCTGAAAATTCCAGGGCCATTGGCGTATAATACCAGAAAATAAATTCTGAGGCATCTTTATTGACAAAGAAAAATTTAAGCAGTTCTTTCAATTGCGCGTTGATCTCTGTTTTACTCAATCCTTTGGAAAGATGCGGAACACAAACCCACAGATTCGGCATTCTTTGGGAAAAAGTCAGATACGGCATATCGGTTGAACCAAACACAGGTTCTTCCAAAAAATAAACTGCTGTAAACTCAGAAAAACGTGTTAATAAATGTTGAGGACGTTGGTAAACAAAGTCCCAGCGCAGATGCGATAAACATAATAAATTTTTGGGTAAACGCGTCATATGTTGAGTTAAAAGAAAAATTGAATGTTGATTAAATTGACCTTGGCACAAAAATATTTTAACAGTACAATTTCTGTACTGAGTCATTGGGTTCTAAAAATTAATTACGGTTTGATAAACGCAGGTGGAAGCTTACTAAGTCTTCGGGCAAACACCTGGAAACCGCGGATATTTATAATTGCTGCTTAATTTGGTTTAAGAAAAATGCAGCAAGTAAAAATTTATAAAAATTGCTGACATCATACTTTCTTAGAATCATTCGGTAAATCGTAAAATTCCCCTTCCCAATTTACAAATTATTAAACTAGCTTTTCACTTTTAATAATATTTAAATTGCATAATGTCTATATAACAATTGTGCCAAAGCATAAATTACAAGTTTATCTATGGTTAATTATACGTATTACCAAAGAATCTGATCATTCACTTATTAGGAACACACTCTACCAAACTGCCATAGGGGTTGATATTCCACAAGTTTATTGGGAACTTAAATTAAGCGAACAACCCTGATTGTAATCCATTTACATTATACACTTATCAGAAAATCCAAACGAAAACCAATCATTAACATAAATTTTAAACGTAGATATATATACGTCATATTAAAATCATATTAAATCTCCACAATGAAGTGAGTATTGTAAACCAACAATCTGATAACAAGTAATTTATGTATTAAATAATAAGGTTTTTACTTGATGAACAAGCAGTATTCCGGCAAAAAACCACTTAGGCTTGTCTTATTTTTCCTGATTTTACAAATTTCGGGATATACAATTCTTACAATGGAAACAATCAGTTGCCAACCTGTTCCTCAATTGTCTAATTTCGACTGTAAAAACTACATTTTACGTATTTATTTTAAATTACAAGGCAAAAAAATGAAACCTGTCCGCAACGAACAGGTTTCATTAATGGCAGCAATAAATATTAGTTATCTGTCTTTTTCTTGGTTACTTCCTGCACTTTTTCTTTTGTTGCGTCATAAGCCTTTTCAGTTCCTTTGGCCACTTTTTTAGCCACTTTTTTGGTTCCTGCTCCCACCACTTTCGCATCTTTGCTTACTTCTTCACCAACCACTGTTGCTCCTTTTTTAACGCCTTTCCCAACCTTTTTGGCTACTTCCTTGGTTTTGTCGACAGCTTTTTCAGTTTTTGTCTTTGTTGTATCCTGGGCATAGGAAACAGTTCCAAAAGCAAGAAAAGCTGCAATTACTAATACTTTTTTCATGATTATTTTTCTTGGTTTAATATTTCCGGAAATCTACGATGATAACGGGACAACTTGGATTATTTTACGTCATTAAGACTATAAAACTCAAATTGAGTAACATAAATTATAATTTAAAACCGATTTTATTTTAGATTATCAAATCCGTAATTTTTCGCAGGATCATCCAAAACCAAAATCCAGTCTTTTCCATAACCTGCCGTTGGTGGTTTGAACTGGTGTCGGCCCTTGTTATCGTATTTCCCAATCAGTTTTGCCTCTCCTTTGCGCGGATCGAACCAATATGCATTAAACTGATTACCTGAAATTTTTCCTGCATTAACCGTAATTTGACGTCCGGCGGCCGTATAAATAAAAGCATAGTCCTTCCCTCTTGTTGCCTGGATACGGTCTGCAGGTCCGTAATTATTTTCTTCAATAAGCGATTGGTCAGGAACACGGTCCAATATTGGCCTGGATGTCATCAGTTTTTTCACAAACGTCATCTGTTTTGCTCCGGGCAGATCAAGAGCTTCCTGCCATGGGAAATGCGGGCCATTGATCGGCTCCCGTTCTTTCGAATACATTTGCCAAATATCATGACAACCATATGTATGCCCGAATGCGCCCGCAAATAAATCCAGATAAGCGAATTTTCTCACATCATAGGCATTGGAAATACCCAGATCGGTTGCGTTGAAACATACCGGATGATCTTCATAAATAGGTTCTGCGTCAACAACTGGTTTAACCGGCCTGCGGTTGTAAACAAATGAAACCTTATCGTAAGTAATTTCATCCCGGCAATGCCCGTCCTGTAACATATTGAAATCCAACCATTCATCTCTATGAAACCAGTTAGAGGATCCGCCCATTCCGACACTATTTGGCTGCGGATGAAAACTTAACAATGCTTTGTCTTTTCCATCCGCACCTCTTTCCAAACCTTCCGCCATCAATCTCCATATTTTCACATCATCAGAATCCTTTCTGGGCGTGCGGTCGCCACCTAAAATCCAGACTATATTTTCACGTTTTTTATAGCGGTTTCCAATCCATTCACCATAAGCGGCGGCATTGTTTACATTAAAAATTTCAGGGCCTTTTCCCCAGTTATCCTTAAAAACTTTATCCCCCCAGGTTGGCAGTAAGGCTATTACAATTCCATATTCAGCGGCTTTGTCGATGATATAATCAACGTGCCTGAAATACGCATCATTTGGCTTTGAAGGATCGTTATTAATTAATGGTTTATCTCCCAGTGCATTAGGTGTGTTCAATCCATCAATTTCTGCCAGGGCAACGGCCTGAACCACTGTAAATCCTTGCTGGGCACGGTGTTTTAAATACTGGTCCGCCTCTTCACGATTGAGCCTGTGAAACAATTCCCAGGCCGTATCTCCCAGCCAGAAAAAAGGCGTCCCATCCTGATGAACCAGAAACCGATGATTATCAGACACTTTAAGCCGTCCGTGAGAAAAAGGTTGTTGGGCCTGACTTATGTTTTGTGTTAAAATTAATATCAGCAGCAGTGCAAGGTTTTTCATTTTTGGCAAGATGTTAAGTTGCTGTTAAAAGAAAAATAATGATGGAATTTACCTTCACCTATTGTAACATGACAAGCATAATATTTAGAGAAAATTACAGGATTGAAAAGATTGAAATTATGGGGTTAAAGATGTTATTTTATAAGAAAACGCAATGAGTACAGAAATTTTCTGCACGCATTGCGTTTTTAACTTTTAAACATTTATTTAACTTAAAATCCCGTTAATCCCGAAATCCTCCCAAAAAAATGAGTCCGGTTTCTAACAGAAAAACATAGCCATATTGGATATTCAGCGTGGAAACTTTTTTTTAACCTCACTTCAGCTTCCCAACTTCCTTATTATAATACTTAACCGTCTCCATCACAGAGGGCAAATTACTTGGCAAAGTTTCAGCGTCTCTTTCGATATAAATCGGGCCTTTGAATCCTTGTTTTTTCAATTCAGCAAATACAGCTGGAAAATTTACCACACCTGTTCCCACTGTTACATCTTTCAGTTTCGGATCATTGAACGCCGCAATGTCTTTAAGGTGTATGGCTATAATATGGCCGGCCAGTTTTTTCACACCATCCACAGGATTAACACCACTTTTCGGCCAGTGTCCCAGATCCGCACAAGCACCGAAATTTGGATGGCCTTTAATCGCTGCCAATACGGAATCAGGATGCCAGTATGCACTTACACCTTTCCAGTGCTCATGTATAGCCACCTTCATTCCATAAACACCCGCCAGACTGTCAATGCTATCCCACATATTAACCGGAGGCTCGGTTGTTACAAACTTTACACCAAGTTCCTTAGCGATTTCAAATTCCTTTTTCCAGGAATCCACTGTTTTTCCTCCTCCAATGTAAATGGATTCTATTTTCATTCCTCTGTCAGCAACCAACTTTTTCAATTTTGCCACACTTGCCGGAGACAGTTGGGATATAACAGAATCCTTTAATTCCGGCCCCGATCTATGAAACGTCATTCCTTCTATGTAATCAATACCGGCGCTGTCCACCTTGGCCAATGCTTCCGGAAAAGAGATCGTGTGAAAGGTATACATGGCCACTCCCAGTTTCCAGTCATTCTTAGGATCGGTTTTCTGGCTGTATGCTTTATTCATCAACATGGTCAGCAATAACATACCGGCAATCAGTATTAATTTTTTCATAGGTATTATCAGGTTAAATATGTAATAAAAACAGATTCTGCCATTCGGACAAAATCATATCTAAACGAACAAAGAAAACCAGGTATGAAAATTACTCAATAACCCGCACGCCGATATAAGAACTGCTTGTACCCGAAGAATAAATCCGATGTTTGGCAGAATGAAAATCCTGTTCCGAAGCTTTATAAATATTAACAAACTTCTGCGGGTTTCTGTCAACCAAAGGAAACCAAGAACTTTGTACCTGGATCATGATCTTATGTCCTTTTTTGAAACGGTGTGCTGCATCCTGCATATCAAATTTCACGTTTTCAATTTTATTAGGAACCATGGCTTCCGGTTTTGCAAAGCTTTTTCTGAACTTCGCACGCATCACTTCACCCCTGATCAAAAGCTGAAAACCACCCATTTTCATATTCGGGTTTACAGGACTGTCATTAGGCGCATCACCAGGGTATACATCAATTAATTTTACCACAAAATCAGCATCTGTACCCGTTGTGGATACAAACAGATCTGCAAACACGTTACCTGAAATAGTAATGTCTTCCTTCAAAACTTCCGATTCGTAGACCAATACGTCGGGCCGGCTTGCTGCAAAACGCTGATCTTCATACATATAGTCACTTCCCCGGATAATCCTGATTTCGGAAGTGTAGGGAACAGGTTTGGCAGGATCGCTGATATATTCCGTAAATGCAGGTTTGGCGTTCACCTGCATGGTGGTCATAGTTGGCGAAAAGGAAAGTGTCCCATCCGGATGCAGATAGAGCCTTTTTTCCACCGTATTTTTTGGCGGCCACTGGTCGTATTTTCTCCATTCATTTGCTCCTGTTTCAAAAATAAATGCCTTAGGAAGTTTGGCATCTGGCTGGTCTTTCAGATAATGATTAAAATAAGGCAATTCAATTTCCTTCTCGTAATACAAACTGGTCTTTGATCCAAAACGGATATTGCCCAGCGATTCACCCGTACCCCGTGCCCATCCTCCGTGTATCCACGGACCCATTATGAGCAGATTTTCAGATTTTGGTTTGTTTGATTCTATGGCCTGATACGTTTTTAAAGGGCCGTACAAATCTACCTGGTCAAACCACCCTCCTACTACCATGACCGCAGGCGTTATGTTTTTCAAATGCGGAACCGGCGTACGGGCTGTCCAGAAGCCGCCGTATACATCGTGCTCCATCATTTGATTCCAGATCCGGTTTTCACCCTTGAATATCTTTTCATTCACATTTTTCAATGGCCCCAGTTTCAGGTAAAACTCATAAGAATCCGGAGTTCCGTAAGCAGAGAACGGAGGAGTTCCTTTTGGCGTTGGTACCGGCCGTGGTGCCCCATAGGATGATAAAAATGAAAATGTACCCATCAGAAAAAATGCACCGTTGTGATGCCGGTCGTCACCCATAAACCAGTCTGTTACAGGAGCCTGTGGAGAAGCTACTTTCAGTGCAGGATGCGCTTCGATGGCAGTCATGGTGGCATAATAACCAGGTGCGGAAATTCCCCAGCTGCCTACTTTACCATTATTTCCATCAATGTTTTTAATGATCCAGTCGATTGTATCAAAGGTATCTGAACTTTCATCTGTATCTGTTTTCGCTTTTTTTACCTGAATAAATGGACGATAAGCCTCAAAATCACCCTCCGACATATACTTTCCACGTACATCCTGATAAGCAACAAGGTATCCTTCCCGTGCAAAAAGCATACTTGGACCAATAGAAGTTTTAAACAATTCCTCTCCATAAGGTGCGCTGCTGTACGGAGTCCGGTTGAGCAAAACAGGATAGGTTTTAGAAGCAGAAATATCCTTCGGAATGTATATGGCTGTGAACAGTTTTATCCCGTCACGCATCGGTATCATGCGTTCAATTTTAGTGTAATGCTCGCGGATGTACAACGAATCTTCATTGACTTTGGCTTTTTGCGCAAAAGTTAAAAACGGTAATGAAATAAATGTGAACAGAAAACAAATTTTTACAAAGCGCTTTTTTAAATGAACAAAGGATTTTGAAAATCTCATAGATTGAATGGAGTGAAAAGTAAATGGATTTCAAGGATTAGGAAATTAGCCCTACATGTTGGCTAAATTAAGGATTTTGCCTGCTTTTGAAGGCAGGAGCCCGCAAAAAATCTGTGGTATAAAGGAATAGATTTTGCTGTATTGCTTTTTATATTGGTTTCATTGTATTTATTTGAGAAAATAAATGAAGAATTCAACTCAACAGCAATAATCCTTAACTATGAAGACAAAAACAATCAGAGAGCTATTTTATGATCACAATGGAAACCTGATCCATAAATGGGACCATTATTTTGATATTTATGAAAAATATTTTTCAAAATACCAGGGCAAGGAAATTAATATGCTGGAAATTGGAATTTCACACGGCGGCTCTCTTCAATTATGGAAAAAGTATTTTGGTGATAAGGTCCATATTCATGCGATCGACATTAACCCCGAGTGTAAAAAGTTTGAGGAAGAAAATGTAACCGTTTATATCGGATCGCAAAATGAAGAAGTTTTTCTTAGCGATCTTGCCAGAACATTACCCGAAATGGATATTATTATTGATGACGGCGGCCATACGATGAGCCAGCAGCTGGTATCTTTCGAATATCTTTATCTTAAAGTAAAAGAGGGCGGCGTTTATATTGTGGAAGACACACATACTTCCTACTGGACTGAATTTCATGGCGGTTTGAGAAATCCGGAAAGTTTTATTGAAAGGTCTAAAAGGCTCATTGACTCACTGTACGATAATCATATTCATGACGATAACGACAAAAAGAAAGTAGCCGTCAATGAAATAACCAGCCATATTAATGGCATTTCTTTTTACGACAGCATGGTGGTTTTTGAAAAAGAAAAACGTAAAAAACCTTTTCATATACAGGTCGGCAATGAAACCATAACACCATACATACCTACTGAGCTGAAAAAAGAAACGTTACTTTCCAGAATGAAATCGGTATTTAAAGAGAAGAAAAAACATAGTTTCGATTTAAACAACCATGGCAAAATTTAATTTGTCATACGTAACATAACCAATACTCTCCACAATTAAACAGCTCCTAAACAGTGATTTGCGTTTTGGATTTTCTTTTTAATATCAATGCGCTGATTAGTGAAACTACGAGCCCGACCGGGATCACTTCCATATAGGTAAGCAACAGTACCAAAAGTGGATTTTTATACATTTCTTTATAATCAAGCATTTCGGCAGCTTTTTTATCAATTTCCATCTGATCTGCACCTGCTGCTTTAATTTCCCTCATCACATGCGCTGTGTATTTATCCATAAAATCAGGAATGAACAGGTAATAATCAATCACCCAGGCAAGAACATACATGGTTGAGGCGATCAAAGTAATATAAATCCCGATCCGGAACGCTTTGCCAAACGTGATAAAACCATTATTAAACTTATCACGGAGGTTTTTTACACCCACAAAAATGAGAGAAAAAGCCAGGATCATGGACGAGTAGCCCAATACCATACTGCTTTGAAAATCCTCATTCTGGTAACAGATAGAAGTAACTACTACCATGAATCCAGCCAGGATAATTCCTGAGATCAATCCGCAAACTATTACATTTCTTCTCATCTTTAATTTTGATTTAAATGTTAAACATGCCGCAAAATTGAACCTTCAGCAACTTTTTCCATTCATACTTTCGGGTGATTTTGACAAATGCAGTAAAATTTCACTCCTAAGTTTTTGCATCAGGAAATGATACCCAGCCTTTTCGCTTTTTCCATAGCCTGTGTTCTGGATTTCACTTCTAATTTTTCAAATAATCTCGAACAATGCGTTTTGATTGTGTTTAAAGAAACAAATAACTGATCAGCAATTTCCTGATTGCTCAAACCACCTGACAATAACCCTAATACTTCGAGCTCCCTTTTACTCAACCCAAGTCTCAGTATCTCAATTTCGTTCTGGGCTAGGTTATTATTCTGATGGATGTAAATTTCCTTTTCAATTAAAACCGTTTGTATTTTAGGTTTTGTTAATTTAAGCGCAAGCCATATCCCGAGACCTGTAAAGATGAGTGCTATAGCACCAATGTAAATTTCAAAAACATGATTGATGACCACAAAACGCAATTCAAGCCATTTCAACACAAATAATAGCACAGCCAGAGAAATGCCGTAAAGTATGGTCTGCTTATGTCTCATTATAAAGCTGAAAGTCATCTTAACTGTGATTGTAAGTTATATTTCGATTAAAAAAATACAAGCGGTTTTGGTTTGCAAAAATTCAATTTTTTGCATGCCAAATGCCGGAAATCTAAATTTTCAGTTCTGACAGAGTATTTGTTTTATATCATCTGACTTTATCATTCCAAATCCAGGCAAATTCCTGCCTTAATTAAATGAATATTTCCGATATAACCCGCTTTCATTATCATGCATCAAATTAAAAAATTATACATTTCTACCCTGATCCTATTTGCAGGAACGCCTTCTTTATTTGCACAGCAGGCCAATGTAAACCTGGATTGGAACCCGCAGAAAAATACAGAAAATCTTGTTCCTTATGGCGGAAACGTGGTTTCACCCGATGTCCATGATGATCAGACCATTACTTTTCGTGTCAAAGCTCCTGATGTACAAAAAGTAGAGCTGACTGGCGGGCCGATATTGCTGGCACTAAAATCCAAAAATCCAATTGCTTTCAAAAAAGATAACGATAGCATCTGGACGCTGACAGTCGGGCCAGTGAAGCCCAATATTTATGTATACCGATTATTGCTGGACCATGTCGCAGTTGTTGATCCCAATAATACTATTACAGGATCTTCCAACCAGCCTGGTTACAGCAGTGTGGTTGTTCATGGAAACGGGCCGGCCTATTATGATGCAAAAAAAGTCCCGCACGGTAATGTAAACAGGCATATTTATCACTCGGATGTGCTGGATGGAGAAAGGGAAATTTTTGCTTATACGCCTCCGGGATATGACGCAAAAAAGAAATATCCCGTCTTGTATTTACTTGGGGGAAGCGGTGAGCTTGCAAATGGCTGGAGCGTTGACGGACGTGCCAATTTTATTGCCGATAACCTGCTTGCCGAAGGAAAAATGGTTCCGATGATCATTGCAATGCCAAACAACCAGGTGCTTCACCGCAGCGATCCAAACCATGTTGATAAGACTTATAAATTATTTGAAGCGGAATTGAGAAAACAAATTGTACCATTTATCGATCAATCATACAGCACCATTACTGACCGTAAAGGCAGAGCTATTGCAGGATTGTCTATGGGTGGCCGGCATACGCAGGTTGTAGGAATGAACGACCTGGATTTGTTCAGCTCATTTGGTATTTTTAGTGCGGGTGATCTGGAAACCGAAAAAATGAATGCTGTTTTTTTCAAAGATCCTCAGGTAAAACAAAAAGTGGATTACCTTCTGGTTGGACTTGGAAGCGGAGAAACGGAATCGGCTGTGGGAAAACGCTCGGCTGCAACTCACGAGGCACTGGAAAAATTCGGAATCAGACACGAGTATGTAATTGTTGGTGAAGGCGCACATGACTGGGGAACCTGGCGACTGTTGCTCAATGATAAATTACTGCCAAACCTGTGGAAGAAAAAGTAAAATCCATATTTGAATTTCGTAACTTTGTTTCATGCCAGATATTATATCAGTAAAAGACTTTTACGAAGACGCTTCTTTATTGATTCCTGAACGTATCAAAAAAGAAATCGGCCATTTCAATGTTTTTAAAACAGAAGAATTGTTTGCCACCAAACCGAGGACGATGCCATATAACCGGCGGGCCTATTACAAGATCAGCCTGATCATCGGTAAAAACCGAGCGGAATATGCGGACAAAGTAATACACATTGAGAATAATGCTTTGCTTTTTGCAACGCCGCAAATTCCCTATAACTGGGAACCGCTGGACGATAACCAAACCGGGACATTCTGTATCTTTTCAGAAGATTTTTTTGCGGGAAGCCAGTCAGGAATTAAATTACAGGATCTGCCCGTATTCCAGCCAGGAGGTAATCCCATATTTTTTCTCAACGAGGAACAGATTGATGAAGTAAAGCTGATTTTTAAAAAAATGTTTCGCGAGCTGGCGTCTAATTATGCATACAAGTACGATTTGCTACGTAATTATGTTATTGAACTTATTCATACCGGGCAAAAATTACAGCCACTTTCTGCATTACATACCGAAACCAGTTCTTCCAAAAGAGTATCATCCTTATTTATAGAATTGCTTGAAAGGCAGTTTCCTCTTGAACCACCGCATCAGAAACTCAATTTTCGCTCAGCCAAAGATTACGCAGATCAATTGTCAATTCATGTCAATTACCTGAATAAACAATTAAAAGAAGTTACGGGTAAAACCACCACTGAACTTATCCTGGAAAGGATTGTGAAGGAAGCCAAAATCCTTTTGAAACATACGGACTGGAATATTTCTGAAATCGCTTATTCCTTAGGTTTCGAAGAACCCGCACATTTTAACCATTTGTTTAAAAAGCATACGACATTATCTCCACGTGCTTTTAGGGTATAAGTATTGAATTATGCAAGTATTGATTTGATCGTTGTAAGTCTGCTTCTCTCCCGCTCCGTTACCTTTGTTCCATCAGAATTTAAACAAAAACAAAATGGAATCTCAAAATAAAATAGCACTGGTAACTGGTGCAAGCCGTGGTCTGGGGAAAAACATGGTACTTAATCTGGCTAAAAAGGGAATTGATATTATCGCGGTTTACAACAGCAATGAAAATGAAGCAAATGAAGTAGTCAAAGAAGTTGAAGCACTTGGCCTGAAAGCAGTAGCATTGCAATTGAACGTAGCTGATACTAAAACTTTTGATGGTTTTTTCGAACGTCTTTCAGTGGTTTTGGATCAGAACTGGCAAAGAAAAAACTTTGATTTCCTGATTAACAATGCGGGAATTGACAGATATTCAGCATTCAAAGATACCACAGAAGAAAGTTTTGATGAATTAATGAACGTTCATTTCAAAGGAGTCTATTTTTTAACGCAAAAATCAATTCCGTTTATTGCAGATAACGGAGGTATTGTCAATCTTTCGACTGGCCTTGCGCGCTTTGCAACTCCTGGCTACGCAGCATACGCATCCATGAAAGGCGCCATTGAAGTATTGACCAAATATCTGGCGAAGGAATTAGGGCCGAAAGGAATACGCGTAAATATTGTTGCTCCGGGTATTATTCATACTGATTTTACCAAAGGTGCATTTACTGCACATCCTAAACTGGAAGATTACATGAGCTCGATTACCGCACTTGGCCGTGTCGGCCAGCCGGATGATATTGGCGGAATTGTTGCGTTTTTATGTACTGATGATGCAAGATGGATCACGGCTCAAAGGATTGAGGCTTCGGGCGGTATGTTCCTGTAAGATAAGTGACCGTCGCGTGTTTTAGTGCTGAGAAGTTTCCAAGAGAAGTCAACTTTTAAAAAGTTGACTTCTCTGATGTTTTTAAAAGTTGACTTCGCTGCTGTTTTAAAAAACCGACTTCCCAGAAAACTTCGCGCGCTCCGCACCTATCACCTTTATTACTCGCGAAGGCTTATTGAAAGAAACAAGTATGTCAGGGTGTTCCCTTCTTTTTAAGTCAGTATATTAGATTTCAAACTGAACACCATGTCTTATTTTAATATAGATGCCAAGAAAGCCAACACATTTGATGCCATTGTTGTCGGTACCGGAATAAGTGGTGGCTGGGCAGCTAAGGAGCTTACAGAAAAAGGATTAAAAACGCTGGTTCTGGATCGCGGCAGGGATGTGAAACATATAGTGGATTATCCGACCACCAACATGCAACCATGGGAGTTCGAGCATTTGGGACTACCTCCCCTGGCAGTTCGCGAACAAAATCCGATTGTCAGTAAGCATTATATATTCAGGGAAGACGCCATGCATTTTGTAGTCAGAGATGCTGACCATCCTTACGTACAGGAAAAACCATTTGATTGGATGCGTGGCTATCAGGTGGGCGGACGTTCGCTCTTATGGGCGCGGCAGGTGCAGCGCTGGTCGGATTATGATTTCGAAGGACCAGACCGTGATGGTTTCGGCATAGACTGGCCGATAAGATATAAAGACATCGCTCCTTGGTATAGTTACGTGGAGAAATTTGCAGGCATTTCAGGAAATAGAGATGGATTGCCGCAGTTACCGGACGGGGAGTTTCTGACACCACACGAGATGACCTGCGTCGAAAAACATTTTACCGAACAAACCGCTAAAAATTACAACAATACCCGCCCGGTTATTATCGGAAGGGTCGCACATATCAGTAACCCTCAACCTATTCATACAGAACAGGGACGGGCCAAATGCCAGCACCGCAATATGTGTCAGCGCGGCTGTCCGTTTGGAGGATATTTCAGCAGTAATGCATCCACCTTACCCTGGGCCGAAAAAACAGGTAAAATGACTTTGCGGCCGCATTCTGTTGTGCATTCGATTATTTATGATGACAAAAAGAAAAGGGCTACCGGAGTTCGGGTTGTGGATGCAATAACAAAGGAAATGACTGAATATTATGCTAAAATAATTTTTGTCAATGCTTCTGCGATCAATTCAAATCTGATCCTGCTCAATTCAACTTCCAATCGGTTTCCAAATGGCATGGGTAATGACAGTGGCGTGTTGGGCAAGTACATTGGTTTTCACAATTATCGTGGAAAAATTACTGGTGAATATGATGGTTTTCATGAATTTACTACCGACGGTCGCAGACCAAATGCTGCATATATTCCGCGTTTTCGTAATGTTTTTAAGCAGGAAACAGATTTTCTGCGTGGTTACTCTACCTCATTTTCCAGTTCAAAAGCAGCAAATCCTACTGACGAAATGGGTGAAGCACTTAAACACAGCTTATTAGGTATTGAGAAAGGTGGCTGGACTATAGGCGGACAAATGATGGGAGAAACTTTGCCAAAAGAAACCAATACTGTGAAGCTGGATCCTGCTTTAAAAGACAACTGGGGAATTCCTTTATTGAGAATGTCTGTGGATTTTGATGATAATGATATGAAAATGGTCCAGGATTTTTATAATGAACTGTCGGAAATGCTTACAAAATCAGGTTTTACGAATATCAAAACTTCTGATACAAAACGGAATCCCGGTAGTGAAAACCACGAAATGGGCGGTGCCAGGATGGGAAATGATCCGAAAACTTCCATGCTCAATAAATGGAACCAAATGCATACCTGTCCGAATGTAATTGTGACGGATGGCGCATGTATGACCTCCACATCTACCCAAAACCCGTCACTGACCTATATGGCACTAACGGCACGGGCAGTGGATCATGCAGTTAATGAAATGAGAAAGGGGAATTTATAAGTCAAAGTTCATGTCTCAACAAACTTTAAACCGGATGGTATCACCATTAAGGCATCCATACAATTTTGTTATATTTGCGATTATTTCAAAAAATTCAGAATGGCAGTACAGAAATTCAATGACAGGGTTAAGGTTAAAATTAAGAACAAGCCTGCCGTGTGGTTCATTTTAGAACACGAAACAATTAAAAAAGGCGCTACCACCAAATTTACAGGAAAGGTTAAGTGTCAGAATTTAGAGACCAACGAAATCAAGTATTTCAGCGAAAACAGTTGTGAACTGGCTTAAAGAAAAATTGGACATAGCATCAAACTATATCCAATTTTAATCTTTTTCAGTTTTTCTTCTCAGAAATAATCCCCTTTATTCCCTCACACATTTTTTTGATCCGGATGTAAGAAGCAACCGAATTGTCTTCTTTATCTAATATGATACGGATTTTTCCTGGTGATTCTTTAAGCTGGAATTGCGTATTATCATTCAGAGTAGTTGTGATGTCCATATTTTTATCCGTAACAATACTACTCGGGGCAATTTTTCTGTTAATGAAATTCTGAATTTCGCCCATTTTACTTTTGTCAAATTTTGCATAAAACTCGTACGTATCGTCAGAATCGGTGACAGAAATTTTTGTGTCTTCTGAGTCAAAACAGGACAAGCAAACACTTAGTAAGAAAACTGCGGTAATTGTCGAAAATAATAAACGTTTCATATGGCTAATTGATTTTGTTTTGCAAGGTACTATGCAATATACAGTAGCTAAAAATTTTCTTTTTGTTGAATTACATAAGCGGCTCTTTTTCATGATAAAAGACTGGGCCGAATTGTCACTTCCTGTAACTTTAAAACAGAAAGCGTTTGAATAAATTTTAAACATAATTACATTGCGTGACTATATAAATCCGAATCAATGACTCATAAATTAATTAACCTGTTTTTGTTTATTTTTCTGGCAAATACTGCTTTTTCTCAGGCAAGCGTTGGCACAAGGAAAATAGCGCCCTTTAAAATGCAGCTCACGAACGGTCAGCAGTATACTTCTGCACAGCTTGCAAAAGGGCCGGTTGTACTTATCTATTTTTCTCCTGACTGTGATCATTGCCAGGATTTCACCAAAGATCTGATTAAAAATTACGCTGTAGTTGCGAATAAGCAGGTTATTATGGTTACTTTCCAGGCAATGGATATGTTAAAACCGTTTGTTACACAGTATAATTTAAATAAATACCTCAATTTCAAAGTAGGAACAGAAGGCACTTCTTACATAGTGCAGCACTACTACCAGATTCGCTCGTTTCCTTACATTGCTATTTATGATAAAAGCGGAAACCTGGTGAAGACATATGAAGGAGAACAGCCGCATGCTGAAATATTCAAGACTCTGAAGGCAATCTGAAAAGGAAAGGTTTCACGCTGAGTAAAAGAAGCGGACGAAAGGTTTTTTTTCTTTTCATTTTACTATGCGTGAACATCTTTTGTAACCCTCTATTTGAAAATTTCTACCAATGCCCGCTCTATAACAGTGTCCTTTCCATTATTTACGTCCGTGCTGTTTAAATACACAGCAATATCCGGTGGGACCCCGCTTTCGTAATTATTTCCCGCCAGATCCAGAGTTTGGGTAACAGAAAAACGGTATGTCCAGCCGTTAGGTAACTGACCGCCATTTGGCAGTCCGAGTCCGCCGCCGGTTGTGTCACCCATTATGACTACGTTTGGTAGTTCTTTCATTGCCAGTGTCGTAAATGATCCTGCGCTAAATGTTCCGCGATCAGTAAGTACAATTACTTTTTTAAAATATTTATACCTGCCCGATGGTGTGGCATATCCCGGTTCAAGTTCTGTAAAATCGTTGTGGCCCGGCCCTGATTTTAATCTTGAATTATATAAATGTGTTTTTACCTGTACAAAATGACTTAACAGGTCAAAAACATCACTGGTAGCTCCTCCCCCGTTTTCGCGCAGATCCAGAATAATGCCTTTTGTATTTGCATATCTTGCCAGAACAAAATCCAGATTATTGTCTGAAACTGTGCCCGGAAAAGAATTTAAACGAATATATCCTACCCGGTTGTTCGAAATAAAATCGTGAACAAAAGGACCCGAAACATAATAATCTTCCGGCAAATAATGATCCTGTATCAATCTGAAATCAAAATTATCAGGCCCAAGTTTTATAATGTTAAAATGTGATACATTGAAGCGCGACAGCAGATTCACATGACCGTCCCTTAGTTTATTGAGCATGCTTCCCAGTATCGTAAATAATGAATCGTCCGACATTCCCTCATAAATCAAATCGGCATATTCATCGTGTACTTCTTTCCAGTTAATCTGCTTGTAATCCATGTAAGCATATTTTTCATTGCATTCTTTCCATAGGTACTCAAAGTTTTCCATAGCATTGCGGGTTGCTATATCCTTTTCAAAAAGTAAGTTTTCACAAGAAAACAAAGCTGGTAACGTAAGTAAAATCAAAACGATTTTTTTCATTTCTTTCATTATTTAACTCTGAATAAAAGTGCTACCTGAATGATATGATGCGACATTTCGAATTTTGACAAACTCCCGCCTGTTTTATAAGCATCCCATAAATACGACCATTTGATCCCATTCCCATTTTTGAGGTAAGTTGTATAATCCAAGGCTGTATTTATTCTAAATCCCGAAAAGGCCGAAAACTGATAGTCATCAAATGGATTATCAGAACCGGTAACGCCGGATTGGCCGATATAGGCATATCCGTTTCTGTATGTGCTGTTTACCAGCGATGGATTGAGCTGAAAAGATAATTCGCGCCTTACCGGCTTCCTTTTATATTTGAAAAACAGAAATCTTTTCTCTTTTAATTCCTTTCTTGAAATATCGCGGGTCACTTTTGCAGAACCAAAAAACGTCTGAAAACTTTCGAAACCGACGCCACTGTTAAGCAGGCTTGAATTTTGCCTGATATTTCCGGTCAGATCTATTTTGCCACCAACTTTGAAATTCCATTTCTGAGACGAGAGAGATTTTATCTGATACAGACGGGAATAATTTACGAAAATAATACTGGCTATTGCTAGTAGTCCTCTCGCTGGTATTTTCGGGAGAAAGGTAAATACCAGATGAAAACCTGAATCCAAAATTGGATTCTATCTGTTCATCCCGGCGAATTATACCCAGAATGAACTGACCGGCTATACCTGAATAAACTAAAGGAGAAGTAGCAAAATCACGAAAAGAAGAAATATTTAGTCCTGCACCAAGCTCATAATATTTTGGCCTCACGTTTTTGCCGGCGCTATCGGATACTGAAATAGCCTGGGCAAATAATTGGAGCGGCAGAATTAAAAGTAGCAGAAAAAGTTTTTTCATAGCCGGATTTCATCTTATTACAAAATGAGTTTTTATTACATTCCTACTTTTTAATTTCTTTCATCATTTGCACACACATATATGCCAATAATCCTGCAACAAAAAGTAAGCCAACCCAAATCCAGAGTTTAGTTTTGAAAAAAGTTTCAACAGAATGTTTAGAGGTAAATTCTTCTTTCTTCAAATTTATGATTTCCAGAACTGGTATTTCAGCACCAATCTGGTTATCAAAGTTTGCCAGATCATAAACCGGCAATCCAAGCGAATCAGGTCCAATCGAAAACCTGTATTTCTTATCCTTTTCCAGATAAGTGTTTAAAAAATAAGGATCCTGATAAGCCTGAATGGATTTAAATTCAAGTGAAGGGTTGTTCTGATTTTCAACGAGCAGGAATAAAGACTTGGCTGAGATTCCTTCAAGGTCCATATAATTACTGGAATCCTTCTGAAGATAAGCTCATTACAGTGTATGGAATATTATCTGAAATTTTACTTTTTCCGGTTTGGGTTTTCACCAGTGGATTAACCGAATACAATCTTGCGTATCTCAGAAAAAAATGAGGTTTGTTTATTTCAAAAGTAAGCCGGTTTACAAGCAATGGTTCGTTAAAACTTAGCTTAAACAGATCAGTTTTCGTATCTGTAATTTTAAGTCGTTGCACAGTCGGAGCAGGTAATTCATTGTAATTTCTGTTTACCGTTGTTTGGATAAAGTACCCTATTGCAAGAATATTAATCGAAAGATCGTCTCTGTTATCAGATTCAATTTTATAAAATTTATAATCTGTAACCGGAAGATTTAACACATATCTGACAGTAGTTTCATCCTCATTTTCAACTGCATCCTGCGTATTTAATAAAAATTCACTGCGTACTATAAACCAGTTTTCACCATCGAAACTACCGCTAATTTTCACCTTTTTAGTAACCCAGGCACGTTTAATAGTTAGGTTTAACTTACTGAATTTTAAAGCGTTTTCGTTACTGAAAACTATATATCCTAGTGAATCTCTTTGGGCTCTTTCCAAAACAGGCAAAGCGTGGAAAGTGCTTTTTGAAGTCGCTAACATCTCCTTTTTAATTAAAAAAGGAACTTCTGTATCACCTTCAAAAATCCTGATACGATTTAATTTATTATCTGCTTTGGATAACAACTGAGGTGATAAAGGAATTTTGTAAAAACCATTGCCGGAAATAGCGGGCAAATCAGCACGCCATGTTATATTTTGGGCGCTTAAATCTTTATCCAGCAAACAGACAATGAAAAGAAATACCAGAATTGCTGATACGCAGTGAAAACATTTCATATCAGATTTTCCTGATTTGCCTGCCCCTTTTCTGCCTCAGTTTTCAATTCGTCTTCCAGCAAAATTTTCTTCAATTTTTGATACATAAAGGAAATGACCAATAAAAGAACTCCCAGGGAAATGAATGCAGCAATTTTACCACCCTCCGATAAACCGGTAATATCAAATATAAACAGCTTCAGCAATGTAATTCCGAACAAAACCAGGGAAGCAATCCGGATTGTCCTGCTTTTCCATCGCATTCCGAGATAGATCAAAATAAACGAACAGATTCCCCACAAAATAGCAAACCCAACCTTATGGTTGTTGCCAAGTACTGAATCAATCGGTAAACCCGGGCTGAAATAGATGGTGACAGCCAAATGATCCAGTTCCGCACTCGCAATGTATACCACCATTATGATGACAAACCATTGAAATAACTCACTTATCTTATATTGTTCAAAGAGCGATTTGTATATCCGGTGTATAGAATACAGCGTAACAAACAGTAAAACAGTAAGTAAATAATGTGTTAAAAAATTGGCAATGGACAGGTTTGTTCCGAGCAAATAATTATTACGGATTGAGATGGTTTCGTTATTGAAAAGTATTGGAAAGAAAATTACCGAAGTTAAGGCATATATCAGTATTACGAACTTAACTTCTGCACGTTTGCCGGATAGGATGTACAATAACACAATGGCAAAAATATAATTGTAGCAACCAAGAAAAAGGATTCTGATTTCAGGAGAATGAATTTGCAGCTGGTAATTTAACTCATGAAATATTCCAAAATAAATCAGGATGATCGTGGCAACTTTCAAAATATCAATGTATTGGGAAACTTGCAGAATAACAATTTTATCATTCTGATAATACCGTTTCATTAGTATCGAATACCCGGCAATTCCGGCAACTGCAACAAAACTGGTAATAAAACCTTTATTAAAAATCGGGAACAAATGTTGTTTCAGAATATCCGCAGGCTCTGTCAGATAGATATTATTCCAGTCCATCAATAGACTGATGATCAGCAAACCAATCAATAAAACGGATGCATCGCGCAGAAAACTGAGCCCGGATTTGTAAGACAACCAAACAAGCAATACAGATTCCAGCGCCCAGAAAAGAGTAATATAATTCCCATCAAGCTGGATGGGTGCAGCAAGGCTTACAAAAGTAAGAACCAGGCCAATAAGCAGATACAGCAGATTTCGGTCAACCTTATCGTTTTTATAGAGGATAAAGGCAAAAGTAAAGTTGACAACTGCCAGGAAAATCGTGAACGCTCCTCTGTAAATACCATCACCTATTGCACCCGTTATCAGCATGCCTGCGGAAAAATAAAAAACGGTATTACTCAATAACTGGCCAATTTCAAAAACTGTAAATTCTACTTTTTTCCTGATGTTATTTACGATATTCATCAGAAAGAAAATCAGATAAAACAATGTGGCAAAAATCAATGCTCCCCAGTAAGGTTTCGGAGTTGTTACCGGTGCGTTTATGATCCTGGTAGTGAGCCAGCCTCCATAAATCAATACGGTTAAAACAAAGCAGATCTGATTGATTAAATTCCACTTTTTGTAATAAGCCAGCACAAGCATTCCTGCATTCAGAATGAGCATGTAAGTAAACAAAACGACATAATTCCCTTCTCCCGAACTAATAAGAAAAGGTGCGCCGAAACCACCCAGAATTGCAAAAATGGCCAGTTCAATCCTGTCATAGGAAATGGCTAAAAACACAGTAGCCGCGGTAATAAAGATCATGATTACAAAAGCCAGCTCCTGACCAAACAAATGGTATTGCTGATATGCAATGGTAATCGCAAAATATAATATAGCCATCCCGCCACCAATCAGTACAGAACTGAATGAACGGTAATTATCCCTCATTTTATGTGCAATAGCAATTAATACACCTCCTGTTACCAATCCGATGCAGGTCCGACCGATTTCATTAATCCAGTTTTGATCAATTGCAAATTTGAGGAAAAAGCCCATCCCCAAAACCAGAATGGCAATCCCGATTTTGTTAATCAGATTCTCGCCAATAAATCTTTCAAGATCGGGGTAACGCTCCCAAAATGACAATTCCGGTTCCGGCTCCGCAACCTGACTGGCAGTTTCCGGCTGCCGTTCTTCAGTAATTTGTTTGGGAATTTCTAATGGAATGCGTACTACTGGAATCTCCGCAGCAATAGGTTTCGGAATTTCAACAATTTCCGGTTCGGCAGGTTTAATTTCAACAACCGGCATTCTAGGGAGAGGCCTTATTATTTTCTCAGGTTCCGGACTAACCTTCTGGCCGGAAAGTGCTTCGAGCCTTTTTAGCTCAGTGAATAAGCTGTCTATACTGTTTTGCAAGGAATCAAATTTGTTATCCATTTGATTCTTGTTCTTGTTCATCATAAGAAGTACTATGATGATGCCAAAAATTATAAAAATTTCCATCAAATTTTAGAATATGAAGAGGGTATATAAACAGATCAATATTTTTTCTATTAATATTTAAAATATAAATAAAGCAAAACTTTATTGACAAAAACAAAATCACCTCGATTAAAGCGAAGATTTTTCATGCGACCTCCAGATATTTGGAATAAAGCAATATTTCATGTCCTTTTCTAAAAGTCAGCTGAGTATGTTTTTGTGCCTGAATGCACAATCCTGATCACTTAATCATTTATAAAGGTAAACCAGTTATGCCGGATTCATCGCGAACCCGGGCTTTTTTCAAAATGAATTAATAAAATAAATCGTTTCCATTTAATTTAAAAGTATTTTCGGTCTTTGCCTGGCAAGATATTCGCTTAGGGTTTGTCAGGATAAATTTGGGTTCAAATAAATTTCAGAATGAATATAGTCATCATTGGTGGTGGGTTTGCCGGCGTAAATCTTGCCATGGCACTTGGTAATAATAAAGATTTCGGTATTACATTGGTTGATAAAAATAATTATAATTTCTTTCCTCCTCTAATCTATCAGGTTGCAACAGGATTTCTGGAACCATCCAGTATCAGTTATCCTTTCCGGAAATTATTTTCAAGCAAGGAAAACGTACACTTCCGGTTAGGATATCTCCAAAAAGTGGTACCGGAAGAAAATAAGATAATTCTTTCCAATGGGGAGCTGACATATGATTATCTGGTGTTTGCGACAGGCGCGAAGACTAATTATTTTGGTATGGAAAACGTGAAGAAAAATGCTATTTCCATGAAAACGCTGGACGATGCAATTGAAATGCGCAACAAATTATTGCAGCAAATGGAACAGGCTGCGATAGCGACAGATCCTGAGGACATAAAAAAGAGACTGACGGTTGTCATAGCCGGTGGCGGGCCAACCGGAGTTGAATTATCCGGAATGTTTGCTGAAATGCGCAACGGGATTTTGAAAAAAGAATACCCTGAACTGGTCGGAAAAGGAAGTGAAATATATCTGATAGACGGTGGTGACGAACTGCTATCGCCGATGAGTGTAAAATCCCAGCAGGAAACCTATGCAGATCTGACAAAACTTGGAGTAAATATCATGTTGAAAAGCCGGGTAAAAGATTTTGTGGATGATACGGTTTATCTGGCAAGTGGTGAAACAATTCCGAGTAAAACCCTTATCTGGGCCGCAGGAGTAACTGCCAAGGTGTTTGAAGGAATTCCTGCGGAAAGTTATGGCCGTGGTTCAAGATTGCTAACGGATGAATTCAACAAAGTCAATGGAACTACTAATATCTATGCCATCGGTGATACCTGCCTGCAATTATCAGAACCAGAATATCCGCATGGACATCCGCAGGTGGCCCAAACAGCTATTCAACAAGGAAAACAGTTGGCCAGGAACTTCAAACTGATGGTCGAAAACAAACCGCTTGAACCATTTAAATATGTTGACAAAGGTTCAATGGCAATTATTGGAAGGATGAAAGCGGTAGCGGATCTGCCTCGTCCAAAAGTACATTTTGGCGGTACCATTGCCTGGTTTGCATGGTTATTCATCCACCTTTTGTCATTGATTACACAGCGTAACAGGTTCAGGACTTTATACAACTGGATGATCGCGTATTTTACCAAAGACCAATCTCTGAGGATGATTATTAAACCCACTTTGAAAGAAACCGTTGAGGATTGAAAACAGAGACTTTCCAAGACCAAGCGTCCCCGTCCCGAAAACTTGGAAAGTCTTAAAAAAACCTGGAAAGTCTGGTTAAGAAAATTTTTCATTATTTCAACAGCTCCAATACCAAAGCTGTTTTTGACGGTATTTTCAAGGTTCCTATTGAATTGATGTTTTCATTAGAAATCACATTTCTGGCACCTGAAAATCCATTCATTCTTTCTGCAAAACGAGTTGTATTCAAATCGGCTTCTTTATCGGTAGAGTTGGTTGCAACCATCACTGTTTTGTTTTTATCATATTTAAAATAAACATAGATTCCGTTTTCAGGGTAGTATTGCATCAGTTTTCCCGAATGTAACGCAGGTGTATTTTTACGATAATTAGCCAGTTTTTTTACATAGTCAAATGCTTCATTTTCCTTTTTATTTCTTCCACCTGCAGTAAATTTATTTTCCTTATCCCCTGCAAAGCCGCCTGGAAAGTCTTTCCTGACTTCTGCATCAGAAGGGTCTTTAAAATTTTTCATTAATATTTCGGTTCCGTAATACCAGGATGGAATTCCACGGGTTGTCAGCAGCCATGTTACACCCATTTTATATTTTTCAAAATCATCACCGATTACAGACAGATAACGGTCCATATCATGGTTATCAAGCGATGTTACAAGCTTCATCGGATCAGCGTATACAACGTCTTCGGCCAGAGTCAGATACAGTCGGCTCACACCCTGGTCCCAGCCAAAATTTTGTTTTAAAGCATCATTAATTGCATAGTTTAACGGAAAATCCAATGTTCCTGGCAAGTTACTTTTAAATGGAAATTCTACCTTGCTCTTCACAAAATAGGAAAGTCCAAGCGGCTGGCTGGCAACCGATTCACCAAACAAATGAATCTCAGGATATTCATTCAACAACGCCTGGTTACAGCGATTCATAAAAGCCTGATCATTGTATTTGTAAGTATCAATTCGCCAGGCATCCAGACTGAACATCTCCGTAGACCAGATTGCATGCTGGATCAAATAATTTGCCAGATACGAATTGCGCTGGTTCAGATCGGGCAGAAAAGGCGTAAACCAGCCATCCAACAATACTTTTTGGTCGGACTGCGAACTATGCGGATCATAAAGCGGCTGTTCCTTGTGAGAACTATTTGTATAAGACGGCCAGTTATTCAACCAGTCCTTCGCTGGCGGATCTTTGTAAAACCAGTGATCATCGCTGATATGATTATACACAGCATCCTGCACAAGTTTCATGCCTTTTTTGTGCAATTCTTTCGAAAATTCAATATAGCCTTCATTTCCTCCCAAACGTCTGTCGACCAGATAATGGTCCGTAAAATGATAACCATGATAACCCGCCTGCATACGGTCCGGCCCTTCTTTCTTTAATTTTTCGTCATTTTCAATGACCGGCGTCAGCCACAATGCCGTCACACCCAGTTCCTGCAAATAATCCAGATGATTGAGTATACCCTTGAAATCACCACCATGCCGCAAATATGGATTTTTAGTATCTGCGTCCGGATCGGCCATTGTGGTAAATTTATCGTTGGACACATCCCCATTTGCAAACCGGTCAGGCATGATCAGGTAAATCAGGTCAGAAGAATTCACACCGGCACCCTTTATTTCCTTAGTACGTGCTTTTAATTCATACGATCTGGTAATAGTATGGTTGCCCGATTTCCCAGTAATTTTCAAACTTCCAGGCCTCGCTGACGCAGAAATACTCAAATCAAGAAATGCATAATTGGGGTTTTCAGTTTTACTGGTTTTTAACAGTTTGACACCAGGATAATTTAAAGAATAAGTTAGCGTCCCGGCATTAGGCCCATATACCAGCAGCTGTACATTAGGATTTTTCATACCAACCCACCAATTGGATGGATCAATCCTTTGAATAGAAGGAGTTTGCGCAACTACATGAGATAACCGCAGCAATAAAAACGAAAACAATAAAAATGTATACCTTTTTTTCATAGAATATTGATGGACAAATTATTAAGATCTGAAATGCTTTTTCAGGTTACATTAAAACGTATAGATCCGGTCTTATACCGTTTAATAAATAAGAAATATAACAATAATAAATTGTATAAATCAATTACTTGTAAACTGTATTTTTATTGAAAGAGCCAAGCAGGCAAATAAATACCTCAGTCATAATTACTTTAAACCTTCAATTTATGAAAACCAGGATAGCCGTATACGGAGGTACCGATCTTCTTCCGGAAATTGTAGATTTTGTTGAAAACCTGACGAAGAGTTTGTTAAACGATGATGAAGTTATACTTGTCAGCGGAGGTTTTGACCATTACAAAAAACATCCTGAAAGAATGTCTGTTGATAAGGTGGTTATGCAAACTGCTAAAAAGTTATTAAAAGATACTTTCAACCAGAGGTTTGAAACCTGGCTGCCAAAAAAATATGACCGAACAAAAGTGGAACGTTTTAAAGAGGGGAAAGTCATTGAGATTCTAGGCACTTCGCAGATCAGGAGGAATAAACTGGTCCAAAATGTTGATGCTATTATAACTATTCAAGGTGAAGACCATACCAGAAATGTTATAGAATTAGCCCTCGCACTCAATAAACCAGTTCTGCCTTTGGCATTTACGGGAGGGCAGTCTGAGGAAATGTGGAAGATGTATGAACAGGACATCATAAAAATGCTTGATCTGCCTGAAAGTTTTATTGATCAGATAATTGAAATGCCTGCTGGTTCGCTGAAAACCGGAGAAGTTATAGCAGATTTTGTAAAAAAAGTAAGTAAAAAAACTTGTCTTATCCTTATGCCTTTTGCGGCTGAGGATACCCGATTTTATGACAATTATTTAAAAGAAGCTATAATTGAATGTAAATATGCACCACACCGAATTGACCAGGATGATCAGGCCGGCAATATTCCTAATCTGTTCAAAACCGCTCTTGACAGAGTGAAGGCAATAATTGTTGATATATCAGGTAATAATCCAAATGTGATGTACGAATTAGGATATGTGCATGCAAACAATATTGAGCCACTGATCATTCTGCGTAGTAAAAAAGGGCAAAAGCAGAATCTGAACAAATTGCCCTTTTATCTTAAACAGGAAATGATTTGCGAAGAGGAAGATGAAAATCAGGTTTACCCGAATATCCAGAAAGCCGTTCAGAGATTCCTGGCAGCTAAACGCTGATTTACATGCATATTGTTAATACTAAAGATCCTTATTTGGAAATCAAATTTTTAAATACAACCCCGCCTTTCATAACAAATTGTACGTCTTCGAGCACCTTTACATCATCCAGCGGATTGCCGGATACCGCAATGATATCTGCCCATTTGTTTACTGAGATAGAGCCAATCCGGTCTTTTTTACCCAATAAATCAGAAGCACTGATTGTTGCTGCCTGAATTGCCTGCATCGGTGTGAGGCCGTATTGAACCATCCACTTAAATTGTTTTGCATTCCATCCATGCGGATAAACGCCGGCATCAGTTCCGAATGCTATTTTGACACCACCTTTTACGGCTTTGGCAAAACTTTCACGCTGGGTTTTCCCCACCAGTTTTTCCTTATCCAGTATTTTTTGAGGATAGCCCGTTTTGGTGTATTCACTCATGATATATTCGTCATTGTAAATATCTGCCACCAGATACGTCCCGTGTTCCTTCATTAGTTTTATTGCTTCATCATCCAGAAAACTGCCATGTTCAATGGATGCAACTCCGGCTTTTACGGCCATCTTAATCGCCTCATTTCCATGTGCATGTGCACAAGCCTTCTTTCCCCACAGTTTCGCCTCGCTTACAATTGCGTTCATTTCCTCTTGAATAAATTGCGGTGCACCCACACTTTCTTCTTCACTCAGAACACCCGCACCGGCTCCAAATTTAATGACATCTGCACCGTATTTGATATTGTAACGAACCTGCTTCCGCAGTGCATCAACACCATCGGCTACACCGGTCATTTCTTTTGGAATCTGCCAATTGAGAAACGGTGAAAAACCATTCAGATCACCGTGACTTCCAGTAGAGCCGATAAATAATGTTGCTACCAGCAAACGAGGCCCGACAACGTCGCCATTATTAATTGCATTACGCAATGCTACATCTACAAAAGCGGGTGCACCTACATCCCGACAAGTTGTAAACCCGGCTTCAAGTGTTTTTTTAGCGTAAATATGTGCAGTAATAGCATAATCAATTGGCGTTCTCCTGAAAATATCACCGTAGTAATCTCCACTTGGCTGGACAGTAATATGTGTATGGCTGTCAATTAATCCCGGTAAAACGGTTGCCTTCGACAGATCAATAATAGTTGCATTGACGGGAATTTTGATATCCGGCCCCACCGCTTTGATCGAATCGTTTTCAATCAGGATCAGTTGGTTGGCCAGCATTTTCCCATTTTCAGTATCAATCAGCTTACCGGCTTTTATAACTGTTATTTTGGTTTGCGCGCGCAGTGATGTCGCAAGAATACAGGTTAAGAAAAAAGTATTATTTTCTTCATGAAAAAAATTTTAAAAAGGTAAACGGAGTTCTGGAACAGGTTGAACAATCTACGAAAAAATTCTGAAAAGTTATTTGCATAGATGCTACCGAAGTCGGTTAATATCAAGCGGGAATACGTTTTTTCAGCATCTTGGAAAATTCCTTAATTGCCTTTTCCTTATCTTTTTTAAATACCGCCAGTAAGTCCTTATTGCCACCCGACGGATTAAATCTGGAACCCCAAATCATCATTTCTATCACAACTGGAAGTAACCCAATTCCTTTTTCGGTAAGGATATAACTGAATTTTGATTTATTTTCCGGCAAAACATTCTTGGTAACAAAGCCATTTGAGTAGAGTATATTAAGCTTATCAGCAAGAATATTTGTAGCAATTTTTTCATCCGATTGCAAAAACTCGCCGTAGGATGATTTTCCTTCAAACATCATATCCCGTAAAATGAGCAGCATCCATTTATCCCCGACAAAATCAAGTGTATAACTAACCGGGCAAGCTGACCTTGGTGTAATTTCCTTTGCTTCTTTCATGACTACAATAATTATTTCAACCCTGGACCTATATAATTTTGAATTTCAAGTTGTTATAAAAAAATTTCAACTTTTATTTTGCAAGTACAAATATAACAGGATAGTTATAAAAGTGTCAAATGCTGTAAAGTATGAAAATATTATTTTCAAATTCTGCGTATATCAGTTTTAGAACTTTCCGCATGGTATGATTATTGCTGATTTGCGATTTTAAATATTCAAAATCACAAGACATTATGGATGCCAAAGCAATAAGTTTAAATGAAAAGGATGTAAAACCGGTTGTGGATTTATTAAATGATTACCTGGCGAATTACCACATTCATTACCAGAAATTAAGAGGCTGTCACTGGAATATTAAAGGACAAAACTTCTTTACACTACACGTCAAATTTGAAGAATTATATACCAACGCGCAGTTAACCATTGATGAAATTGCGGAACGCGTTTTGACACTGGGGAAACCGCCGCACAGCCGTTTTGTTGACTACATTAATGAGTCGGTAATTAAAGAAATAAATACCATTGGCATGAGTGACCTGGCAATGGTGGAGGCATTATTGGAAGATATGGCAAAACTCATTGAATTGGAACGCGAATTACTTGAAATTTCTGACAGTGCAAGTGATGATGGCACCAACGACATGGTAAACCGTTTCATGCAGTACAAAGAAAAAAACACATGGATGCTTCGCTCTTTTGCTGGTAAAAAATAATATTCAAAAAGTTTTAAATTTGTCGGCTATCGCAATTATCAGTTGCTATAGCTGACATTTTTTTTACAGATCTGAATGAAAGATAGATTAATCATATTATCGGATATGTGGGGCATTCTACATTCCAGTTGGATAAATACTTATATATCTTTCCTTGAACCGCATTACAATATACAGTTTTATGATTCTTGTATTTTGGCAAACATAAACCTCTCAGCTCCCGATGAGGAGCAGATCCATGAACAATTTATTAAGGGTGGAATTGACACTGCCGCTGAACTTCTGATAAATTACGAAGTTGAAACCGTGGATGTGCTGGCATTTAGCGTCGGAGGAACAATTTGGAAAGCGGGCTTGAATGGTTTGAAAATACGAAATTTATACCTGGTTTCAGCTACCCGGATAAGGTATGAAGTTGAAAAGCCCGATTGTAATATCAGTCTTTATTATGGTGAATTTGAAAATTTTAAACCCAGCCAATTTTGGTTTGAAAGTATGAACTTAAATTACATAAGCATTAAGGATGGCGGACATAACATTTACTCCAATGCAGGTACCGCTTTGGAAATATGTTCACATATAACGGATCGACTTTTTAAAGATTCAGCAAAAACTGTATAATTTTTAAAAACATAATTAAACTGTTTGTCTGTTAAAGCCTCAGGATTAAATTCTGCATTTGCTAACCCTTTCAAATAGCTTTCATTTTTTTTCATCATAAAATAAATTAAAGGAAAAACTTATTGCGTAACCATTTGGTTTCATTAAATTTGGAACCAAATGGTTTCCTTTTATAAAATCAATGTTATGAGCCAGTTAAGAAGAGATGTATTTCAGGCAATTGCAGATCCGACGCGCAGGGAAATCATTAATTTACTGGCATACCAGACGCTGAACCTGAATGCCGTTGCCGATCATTTTACCATAAGCAGGCCGGCTATTTCCAAACACATCAGAATATTAACCGAATGTGGCCTCGTAGTTGTAAAAACCAAGGGCCGGGAAAGATTTTGTAAAGCCGATTTACAAAAATTAAAACAGGTATCAGACTGGGCTGATCATTACCGGGAATTCTGGAATATCAAACTGGATGCACTGGAAGATTTTCTGGATAAAGAAATTGATCTGTCGAAAAATTAAAAAAGAAGCATGAAAAAGTTAATGATCAGAAGTCTGAAAAAAGATTGAGTTTCACCTAAAATCCTAATATCATGGACGCAAAACCAATAATAGTAGAACGTACACTTAATGCACCGGTTGACCGCGTTTGGCAGGCTTTGACCGACCGTACCAAAATGAAAGAGTGGTATTTTGACATCAATGATTTCAAACCGGAAAAAGGATTTGAATTTCAGTTTTACGGCGGAAGTGAAGATGAAAAGTATCTGCACCTTTGTAAGATTACAGATGTGATTGAACACAAAAAGATCTCATATACATGGCGTTATGATAATTATCCTGGCAATTCTGAATTAACTTTTGAACTGTTTGAAGAAGGCAATAAAACAAGGCTTGTTTTAACTCACACCGGCCTGGAGAGCTTTCCAAAAAACAAAACGGATTTTGCAAAAGAAAGCTTTGCAGAAGGCTGGGATTTTATTATCAATATTAGTCTGCCAGAATTCCTGGAAAAAGAAGAAGTAGTGAATTAACTATCACATGTTCAGGATTTGTCAAATCTAAAAATCAATCCGGGTTTATAGATCGCTCATACTATCCAGTTCCTTTACAAAAACTTCCGGGGAAATTACTTTTACCAACCGCTGAAATGCATCTTTTTTAGCTTTTACGTCTCCCCGGTCAAAGCATTTAAAGCAATCCCAGCTTACCCAGGCCTGGTTTGATTCGACATGAAGGAAACCCCACGCCCCGGTTTTATCGATTCGCGGCAAATAAGAAACCTGAAGTGTTATTGCTTTTTCAAATTTTGGGTAAAAGGTCCAGGTCAATTTCATAAAATTACAATTGGAATAATTATTGAGTATTCAATATAGCTTATACTTATATCAATTCTAACTATGAAATTATTATTGTTAACCATTTTTTTGCTTATGGCTGATCAACCCAGGAAAGTTTTTCTTTTTTATAATGAGAAAAATTCCGGAATATGGACAAAACAGGTGTCTGAATTGGACAGTCAGAAAAAGGGTATAAAAGACCGGGATATTGTTATAACGTCCTATAAATTATCTGCTGAAAATGAGACGGTTTGGAAAAAGTGGGACATCGATCGATCCAAACCATTTACATTTATTCTGGTTGGCAGAGATGGCGGCGAAAAACACCGGTCAAATCAGATGGTAACTCATCAGGAATTATTTGGAAAAATAGATGCGATGCCGATGAGGAAAAGTGAGATAAAAAAGTAAAATGTTAGGTGTGAAAAAGTTTTGGAGCAGGAATCATGGAGATGAGAGAAGTCAACTTTCGAAAAGTTGACTTCTCTAAAACCCCCGGACAATTACAGCCATTGCTTTCACTAACAAAATCCTGTTAATGCTTTTGCAAGGAATTTTGTCAAAAATATTTACACCAGAAACCTGTCTCCAATAGGACAAACGGTCGCTACCATTTTCTTTTTGCCGGAATCTTTATTGAAAAAGTAATCCAGCCTGCCCAGATTAATTCCCGCAAAACCTACCTGATTTACGGTCGTTGCTTTACCGTCCAGATTCAGAATCTCTTCCGGCACCTTCATGAAGGTATGCGTATGCCCGCCAATAATCAGGTCAATATTACGGGTTGATTTGGCGAGTATCTGATCAGAAACCTTCTCTTCTTTGTATTTATAGCCCAGGTGCGAGAGACAAATAACCAGATCGCAATCCTGTTCTTTTTTGAGCTTGGCAGCCATTTCATTTGCTTTGGCAATGGGATCCTGATAAACAATATCACCATAATTTTTCTTGTCAACGAGGCCAGCCAGTTCTATTCCCAGGCCGAAAATCCCGATTTTGATCCCCTGCTTTTTAAATATTTTATATGGCTCGGTTTTCCCTTTAAGATCCGTGTTGGAGAAGTCATAATTACTAACCAGAAACGGGAATTTTGCATGTGGAAGCTGTTTGACAAAACCAGCAATTCCGTTGTCAAAATCATGGTTTCCCATTGTTGCTGCATCATAACCCATGTCGGTCATCAGCTTCATTTCCAGTTCACCGCCAAATAAATTAAAATATGGCGTTCCCTGAAAAACATCACCAGCATCCAGCAAAAGCACATTTTTCTGCTCCTCCCGTATTTGTTTTATCAAAGCTGCCCTTCTGGCCACACCACCCAGCCCCTGGTTCCGGGAACCGTCCATAGGAAAAGGCTCAATTCTGCTATGTACGTCGTTTGTGTGCAAAATGGTGAGCTGTACCAATTCTTCTTTGGCAAAGACAGCAAAGGGTGATGAAGTAAGAGCCAGTAATCCGGCTGCCGCACCACTCTTTTTCAGAAAATCTCTCCGGTTATTCATTTGTGACACTGATTCTTCCATCTAATTGGGTATTTATTTTCTTACCGTTTTTGGTTTGCCCGCCAATGTAATCCATCAGCGCATCACGGACTTTTAATCCAATGTTTTTTCTTTCCAGGGGATTTGCCATACAACTCTGGTCGTCGCCGTTATTTGCCAGATAATCAGAGGTCAATACAGTATAAGTTTGATTGATATCAAAAGGTTTACCCGAAATGGTAACGTCGTATCCCACATTGTTTTTGATTTTCATACGAATTCCTGCAACCGGCTGTCCGTTTTTACTTGCAATAAAATCAATGACCTTTTGCACACTGGCACCGGATAATTTCAGTATAACCAGTTCATTTTCGAAAGGCATCAACTCAAAAATACCGGAAACAGTAATATTGCCTTTTGGAAGTGTATTGCGTAACCCGCCTTTTGTAGTTGATAAAGCAAACTGGACAGAAGGATCTATCTTTAATGCTTCAGTTAAGGTTGCATCAGAAAAGAAGTTTCCCAGCAATGTTTCGGGATCCGATGATTTTGTGAGTTCCTGTTCTGTCTCACCAATTACGCGGTTCATTTCAGCCTCCATTTGCTGCTTATACGGCATATAATATTTTACAACCGACGAATCAACCTCAGACTGATTGTCAATTCCATATTCTTTATAAGCATTGTCCTGAACGGTGAAATGCTTATTACAGGATGATAAAACTAAAACGGATACTACTAGAAAAGCTAACTTACTCTTTACTTTTTTATCAGACATAACAGGAGATTCGGATTGATAAGCAAAGGTAATAGCTGGCATCGTAAGAAACCTGGTAGAATGTAAAGTCTTTGTAAAAGCAAAGCTATTAAGCCTTGGTACTTATTATATCCTTCATTGCATATTCTGCTTTGGGATACTGAAAACTGAATTTACCGTCTGATAATCTCTTTGGTAATACCCAACGGCTTTTTAAAATTAATTCTGTTTCCGTTCCAATCAGCATAGCCCCTATTTCAAGTAACCATGCTGGAGAAGGTAATCCAAATGGCACTCCGTAAATTTTTCTGAGACTCGCCATAAAATCATTATTTTTTATTGGTTCCGGCGCTGTGCAGTTGATTATCCCCGTCATTTCTTCGTGTTGCATCAGCCATTCTGTACAACGTGCTGCATCCTGCTCGTGAACCCAGGAAATATATTGCTGACCATCCCCCTGTTTTCCACCTAAGCCCAATCGGGCGAGATTCAGCAATCTTGGGAATGCTCCATCCTTTTTTCCTAATACGATTCCCATTCTCAGGGCAATTTTACGGGTATGGGGTGTATTTGTATGAAAAAAATTACTTTCCCATTTCTGACAGACATCTATCGAAAATCCGTATCCAATTTCACCCATTTCTTCATCCTGAGGGCGATCTTCGGCATGTCTGTAAATTGTGGCTGAGGTAATATTAATCCATAGTTTGGGAGGGTTTTCCATTTTTCCAATCAATTTTCCTAAAAGCAAAGTAGGATTAACCCTCGAATTAATGATTTCTTCCTGATTCGCTTTTGTGTATCTGCAATTCACATTTTTGCCGCAAAGGTTCACAAGCATATCTGCTCCTTCCAAATTATATTTCCAATCTCCTTCTGTATGTCCATCCCAAATTAAGGTTTTAATGTTTTCATTGTCCGGGGCAGACTTACGGCTTAATATGAATATCTCAATTGACAGGTTTTTATAAAAATCTGCGAGTACCTGGCCAAGGTAACCGTTACCTCCTGCCAGTATAATTTTTTGATACAACATTTTACTGATATAAAAAGATGAATAACAAAACAATCACACGATACAGGATCCAGCTGATCGTTAATAACCAGCTAAGTTGTAAAAGTCTGTTACGGCGGAGATGCTCCAGAAACATTAGCCCAACTACTATCATAAACCAAACCGCAGGTAACGCCGGATTGAGTTGAAATAAGGAAAAGATCAATAATCCAGGCAGTAATAAAAGTGCTCCTGCGAAAGAGATTGTCATCATATTTCCTAAATAATCCCATTTTTTAACATTACTAATAATGCTGATTACCATACCCTGAAAAAATAATTGGCCAGCACAAATTAAATATTCACGGTATGCGGGAGCCTTGGGTAATATTCCAGTCATTAGTTTTCCATATTCAGAAAGAATATATGCCGTAATAACGCAGGTAAAAACAAGATAAGCAATCCTGTAATTTAATTTAAACGCAGGCTGCAAAACCTTATTATTTACAGCAGCTGGGGCTGGAATTATTACCCTGCGATTGTAAGACACAAATGCATAAACTTTTGCCATTATTTCTATAAAAATCTTATTGAAGAAAATAAATTTTAAGGCAGGTACAGCAGATGCGAAAATGGTAAAAAGACTTTCAATCCCATACGTAACCTCTCCGCTTTCCTGATTTATCAGTGCAATTTCATTCACCGCCCTTTGACGGTCGAGCATTGGACAAGCCTCATTGGTAAATTCCTGGTAGGAAGATCTGCCATTTTTGTCTAGTAACCCGCTGCTTACAAAGGCTTTGGTATACATATTACACATAGGGCATTCAGCATCAAACAAAATGAGGTGATTTTTCAGCGTTTTCATATTATACATATTGAATTTTCAGTAATTTTTGAAAGTTTATTATAAAAAAATATTCTTACCTGAATATTTTGAAAATAGATCCCCAAAACCAATTTTCTTCTGCTTTTAACATTGTATCAATGGTTTTGTCAACATTTTTGGCAAGCTCATTAATATCATTAATTGATTTATTGAAAGTTTTAAATTCAGGGTCATTCAAATCCCCTTCCACTTTCGACAATTCATCCAGAACCTTCAGTACGGGGTCAAGTTCTCTTTTTCTTCTTTCTTTAGCCACCTGCCGCGCGATATTCCAGGCATCTTTATCAGCATAAAAATACTCTTTACGCTCGCCGGCTCTATGTTGTTTCTCTATTAAACCCCAACCCATGAGGTCACGTAGTGTCATATTTGCATTGCCTCTGGAAATACTCAGTGTTTCCATCAATTCCTCGGTTGTAAGTGCTTCAGGTGAAATAAGCAACAGCGCATGCACTTGCGCCATGGTCCGGTTGATACCCCATTCAGATCCTAATTTCCCCCAGGATTCAATAAATTTCTGTTTTGCCTCTGTTAATTCCATAAACAAATATAAGAACAAAATTAAACTTTCAAAAAGTTTTGAAAGTTTAATTTTATATCAATAAATTATCTGATTGTTTTGTGAAAAAATTAAAATCCCGGCAATATCACCCAGGCCTAATTAAATTTATTTCAGAACCAAAGCGCCAATATCCCTGCCAAGTGGTTTTAAATTTTCTCCTGCGGTATTACAAAGTAATACGATCACAATTTTTTTATCAGGATAGCACAAAATATACGAACGGGCTCCTGCCTGATCTCCTGCTTTGGCAAAAAATTTCTCACCCGATGACTCTGTATCAACATCCCAGCCAAATGCATAATCCTCTGCATTATCTGGTTTGGTTGTCATGGCAGTGAGATTTTTAGACGAAAGCAGATCTCCATTCAAAAGTTTGACCCCAAACCTAACGAGATCATATGCCGAAGATTCTGTACCACCGCCTCCAAATTTCCAGCTTAAACTCAACGGTATCAATAATGAAAAGTTACTTCCATTTGCCGAATATATCCTGGAACGTTCAGCTACGCTACTTCCCAAATTCTCGCAACGCAGCGTAGTCAGCCCGAACGGATTAGTCAGTTCATCTTCCATGATCTTCGTGTAAGTTTTTCCCGTGACTTTTTCAATTGCAGCCGTAAAACAGGTGTAGCCATGAGTTGAGTACAGATAGTTATCCGATACGAGCGGATCGGCACTAAAAAGCTTGGATGCTTCGTAAGCATTTGGAAATACGAAAAGTGTTCCGTCACCAGCAGCAGGATCGTTTGCTTTATAATGCCTTACGTGGCCTCGATTCGACAATAATTCTCCCAGCGTATGGGTATGATGAACTGGCAGGCGCGGTTCATAGAATCTTGTTTTTTTAGAAATATCAATTTTATTTTTAGCCTGAAGCCGGAATCCTATAGTGCTGGCAAGTGCTTTGGAAATAGAAGCATGGCGGTAAACAGTATTTGCATGTGCTTCTTTATCAGCACTTATATCCTGAAATCCCCATCCACGCATAAATTGGATTTCACCATTTACAGCGACCGCTACACTCATTCCCGCGGTAGGTTCTTTGGCAAAATATGCATCAACCAGATTTTCAACACCTTCCCTGTATTTCCATTGCAGCCGGTCGTCATTTTCGAGCCAGACTCCTGCATAACGGATATCTTTTCCAATATAATACACTTCAATATCTTCCAAACGATAACCTAAATCTTTGTATCTGAGCCACCAGTTATGATACGATGTTCCGCTCATATCACGCCTTGACGACCATTTGCGACTGTTACTTTCCTTTACCCAGATGGTTGCATATTCCTGATTCCCATTCCTTTCATATGATTCGGTACTGTAAAGCCTGTAACCCTTTCCCGCATATTCATCAAAATGGCTTGCAAATGTCGCCTGCGGAATGTTACGCCTGTTAGCCCAATTAATATTTTCCTTATTTTCAACCCATATTACGGAATAATACACGGTGCTGCCAATTTTATATGCATCAATATCAACAGGAATAAACTGGTCTTTGTAAGTTTCAACCATATCAGAAAATGCCTCTGTGGTCATTTTCCGGAACGACATCCATTTATAATTTTCCTTATTTTCTACCCAAATACCGCCGTAGTAAGTCTGACCGTTCAGGTTATGTGATTCCATATCTACAAGCCTGTAACCACTCTTCAGCATTTCGGCTGCTCTGTCAGAAAATTCGCTATCAGTCAGTTTTGTGCGGACCGACCACTTTCGTCCATCAGTATTTTTGCGGGAAACTAATGCGTACAGGCGTGAGGAGCCATTTTCTAAAATTTCCACGTCAACAGGTCGGTAATCTTTGGCCAGCAACTCATCAAGCCGGGCTTCATAATCTGATTCGCCCATATTCCGGTATGATTCCCAGGAAATATCACCGTATGGCTGATCAAGAATTCCCTGTGATAGGATCCGGTATGAAAAGAAAAAAAACACAATGATCGGAAACAATATTTTCGTTTTCATGGCTATGTTATTTAAGATAAATACTAGTCAAAAATAAATATTCTATCTCGGTCAATAATGCTTAACTTCCGGACATTTACTATTCGGCAATAATTGATTAACAGATAGTTACATATATTTAATCATATACGTAACTTAAATGAAGCAAATCCTGAATCTAGTTGTTGGTGGGGTATTTGTTTTCGGGCCTGATTATATTTTTCAGGTGTTCGCTGTTTTCCATTATCTTGGTTTAAATTAGAGTTGGAGCAAAACTTGTTTTGCCAACCCAAAAAACTGAGATATTCCATTTCCTAAATCAAATGATCATGATACACTCTGTTATTTTCAAACTCAAACATTCATCAGATTCAGTTGAAGCAAAAGACTTCTGGGATGCGGCAAAAAAGCTCGCAAATATTTCAGGTGTACAAAATTTTGAATGCCTGAAACAAACCAATCCGACTAATAAATTTGAATATGGATTGTCTATGGTTTTTGAAAACCAAACAGTCTACGACAATTATTCCAATCACCCGCAGCACGTACAATTTATTGAACAATTCTGGATGAAGGATGTGGAGGATTTTTTGGAGATTGATTACGAGGGGTTTGTAATGTAAAATATTTGTGATGCGCGTTACAAACACAGGGCCATGGAGCACCGATTGCGAATCGGTGCGAGCGTAACTAATTCCATTCTGTCCGACAAATCATGTTTCGTTAATTCATTTTAATTAAAAAATATTCTCAATCACTCCCAAACAAAAGGATCGCCCGAACTTAAATGCACCACCTTCACATCAGGTAATTTGGGTTGAAGCCATTCGGCAAACCATTCCATTCCCGGTTCTTCACTTACTGCATGGCCCAGTATAATAAGAGAAGTTTTACCACCCAGTAATTTTCCATCACGGATGTATTCTGCTGTTTCCCATTCTGAAACTTCGCCTACAATTAAAACATCCGGCTTTTCTGATTCCACAGCCGAAACCTGCCTTTGCCCACCCCATGCTCCCGGCAACAATGCAATGCGTTCACATTGCTGCGACAGATTACCTATGATTCGAACATGCGAAATCCCCAATGAAGTTTTAAGGTGCTGTACCAGCTTTTTTAAAGATAGTGGCGGAATTTTAAGTATTATTTCGCTCGGTTTATAGTAAGGAAGCCAGTTTGCCTTTTTAGCCACGCCGTAACTGATCGCATCGGGTTTTAGAGCGTGGCAATAATCATGAAACCGCCAGATGACCATTTTATGTTTTTCAAGCAATGCCTGTTTTTGCTTTAAAACACTATTATTATTTACCCAATCCGATTTATCATTATGATTATAAAACGATGGTTCATGTGCAATAATAAAATTGGCATCTTGCCGCGCAGCTTCTTCGATAACTGTAATCGTTGGGAACATCGTCGTTACAATTCCTGTAACAATCTGGTTGCCATTTCCAGTTTTGATTGTATCCACCGTTTCTTTTAATGGAGTCAGGCCCCCTTCTTTTAAAATCAGATTAATTATTTCCTGTACGGTTGGCGGCTTTTTGGATGTTTCTTCATTTTCAAACGCAAATGCAGGTTTGAGTCCAATTAATGCCAACGCAGTAATTGACTGAACAGCATTCAATATAAATTTTCTTCTGTCAACACTGGAGTTACTGAATTGAAATAATGAATTTTTCATTGATAAATAATTTTTGATTTAAATATCACCATTATTTACTTATCAAGCTGTTTACTTCGAATTACTACTTCAATGATCTGAATTCAAATGATCTATAAACTTTTAATAAAATAATGCGCAGTTCCGGCAGAACCACGCATTATAACAAAAAGCTAAACTCCTTTTACCAACCGTCGTTTTGTTTAAGTTTTGGATTGGCATCAATCTGCGACTGCGGGATTGGATATATTTCCAGTTTGGGCGTATACGGCAGCAGAATATTGTCAACGATCTGATCCGGTGACATGGCGGCAATTTCCTGGCTTAATGTTCCCCAGCGGCGGATATCAAAAACAGTCGTAAATTCTCCTGTTAATTCCAACCGCCGCTCTTTGCGAATGGCGGCGCGGACATCTGCAACGGTTGCAGCTTTGGAAAGTGTTGCTTTGGCCCTAGCTCTTACCCTATTTAAAATGGGCAATGCTTCCGCAGGTTTTCCTGTTTCTACCAGCGCCTCAGCCAGACAAAGTAATACATCTGAAAAACGCATTTCAATCAAATCTGCTCCGTAACCCTGCACGGCTGCACCAGCGGCACGCGGCTCCCTGGCCATTTTGCCAAACGCAATTCCATACTTATAATCACTGCGGCTGATTGGTTGCCTCGTTCTTTTGTTCATATAATTCCCTAATTCCGAATCATATATAATGCTATCGCCAGGCTGGACGTCAGTTCTGCCGACCCCCTTGAAAACGTATTTTGGAACAAGTGTAAAATCCCTTCGGATGTCAGTTGCTTCAAACAATTTATAATAATCGTAAGTCAGGCCGTAATTGGTTTGTTCGTCTCCGTTCACCAGGCCGGGAGGAAATAAATTAAATGGCAGAATGTTGCCATTTGGATTGGAAGAATTTACAAAGTAGCTGAAAGACAATACGATTTCACGGTTTCTTTCATTTCCTAAAGAAAAGACATTGGCAAAATCAGGCTGTAATTCAAAATCATATTTTTCTTCATTTACGCTTCCAACCACTTCGTTTAACTTATCAGCTGCTTTCTGGTAATTTTCCGTTTTGCTCAATGGCTTTCCTGCCATAGTCAGAAATACTTTTCCCAGCATAGCTTTCGCAGCCCCCGCCGATACACGCCCCAGCTCTACTCCTCCCCTTGAATCCGGAAGATTGGCTTCTGCAAAGGTTAAGTCCGCAATGATCGCATCATAGACTTCAGCGTCTGTGTTTTTTGGGCCAAATATAAGATCAGTATCTTTTAATGAATTAATTTCAGTCAGGATAAGCGGAACTCCACCAAAATATCTGACCAGATTGAAATAAGCATAGGCGCGTAAAAATCTGGCTTCTGCAATATAAGGATCAGCTTCCTCTTCCTTGCCGGGAACTGCCAGCGTTGCATTGGCAATAACAGTATTTGCCCTGAATATGATCTTATAAAATCTTCCCCAAACCGCTTCGAAAGCGCCTGAGCCTGGAACGTGGGCAAACCGGTAATAAGGATCGGCGCCAATGCCTATACAGGCTGTTGCATAACGGTGACCCGATTCACTGAGAATAAAACGGCTGCTGATATCTGTAAAATCAGGTGCTGTCCATGCCTGGTAAACGCCGATTGTGGCCTGGTTCAGCCCTTCTTCATCTTTAAAAACAACCTCTTTGCTTAATGAAGAAAAAGGCGTTTCTTCCAGATTTTCTTTGCAGGAAACAAAACTGAATAATATAAATGCGGAAATAATTAAACGGTATATCATATCTGTGGAAAGCCAGGATTAAAAATTACATGAAAAACCTATGGTATAAGAACGCTGGGAAGGATACGCGCCATAATCAATCCCCTGCTGAAGCAGCGACTGTGCATAAGAACTTACCTCAGGATCAAAACCTGTATATTTTGTAAGCGTGAACAGATTGGTGGCAGTACCAAACAAGCGCGGATTTTGTACTGGTCCAAATCTTGGAAAAGTATAAGAAAGCGATAGCATTTTCAGCCTCACAAAACTTCCGTCCTCTATCATTGTGGAGTTAATATCACCAGAAGCAATACCTCTCTGAATTCCCGGATATTTGGGATTATTATGGATATTGGATTCTGTATAGCGGTTGTTATACCAATCTTCGGACTGATTGAAACCTACTCCGCCAAAATCCACAACGCCATTGTTGATGTAAAAATTGGTCAGGTTCAACACATCATTCCCAACAGAACCCGTTACAAGTGCACTGACAGAAAAGTTTTTCCAGGTAATATCATTCGTCCAGCCAAAGGTAAAATCAGGTGTGGATTTACCAAGAATAACACGGTCATCAGCATCCACCCGGTTACTTCCATCCGTATCGGCATAAATCCAGGAACCATAAACTGGAGTTCCTTTTGAACCTGTGGGTGCAGGGCCTTCAAATGTTGGAAAAGTTGGATTACCATTGCTATCAAAATCTGTGGTTTGAGTCAAACCAGCTACCTTATATCCAAAGAACTGGCCGACTTCCTGTCCCGGAGTTAATATTCCGGATACCCCACCCAACAGATTGCCATTAATAGTAACGAAATCAGACTGTGTTCTTTCACCCAGATCAATCAGAGTATTCAGGTTTCTTGAAATGTTAAGACGTGAAGAAAAGGTCACATTCTTCCTTTTTACAATATTTGCCTGAATACTTAATTCAAGCCCCCGGTTTCGCATGGTCCCATAATTATCAATGATGGAATTTACCCCAGACTGTGTAGGTAACCTCCGGTATTGCAGCAGGTCAGTAGTCGTTTTATTGTAATAATCAAAGCTGAATACAAGACGGTCATTGGCAGTGTTAAAATCTGCCCCGGCATTAAACTGACGTGTCCGTTCCCAGGAAAGGTTCGGGTTGGCAAGTGTTGTCGGATAAATGCCTGTCCCGATCGTATTGTCACCTTCGCCAAGCTGATAAAAACTACTGCTGTACTGGGACAAAGATGAATAGGGACCGATAGCCTGGCTTCCTGTTTCACCGTACGATGCCCTTAGTTTACTATTTGAAATGAATTTCACTTCTTTCATGAAATCTTCAGCATCCAGGTTCCAGGCTAATGCCACTGAAGGGAATAATCCGTATTTTCTGTTTTCTGCAAAAGCCGACGACCCGTCTACACGTACAGATGTATTTAAGACATATTTCCCTTTAAAAGAATAGTTAGCGCGCACAAAAGCAGATTGCAGAATTCGTTCTTCTTTATACGAACCGATATTTTGGAATTGGGCACTCCCGATATTGTCAACACCGAAGTAGGGAACATCGAAACCTGATGAATTGGTGTTGACGAAATCAACAATCTGGTCGTTATATTCTACACCCAAAGTAGTATTGAGGTAATGATTCTTCTTAAATGTTTTCTCGTATTGAAAATAAGCGTTTACATTATAACTGTATGTATTAGACGTATTATTGCTGCCTCTACCTTTTACCTGGTTTCCCTCTGCTGTACTTGGTGGCAAAAATACATTTCGCCTTGTCAGGTTCTGGTTCGTTCCCAGGCTGACTACCAGTTGCAAGCCATTCACAATCTTGAAATAATTTTCAATGTTAATTACAGAAAAATCATTCTTGGTTACATCTGTTTTGGCCATCAGTTCATTGTAAGGATTGGCAAAATAATAACCCTGATAATTCGGGATTCCCAGACTATTATTTCCCAAATAATCCAATGGCAGCGTTGGTGCAGCACGCAAACCATCCATTAATCCTCCTGAATTTGGCCAGGCTCTGGAAGCCGTTACTGCACGGTTGGAGTTCTGACGGGTAAATGCAAACTGGCCTTTTACCGTATACCAGTTGTTGATCTCATTGTTCAGATTAGCACGGATACTTGCGCGGTTGTTGTCGGAATTGATGATTGTCCCTTTTTCCTTCAGATAATTTCCCGAGATATAATAGGACGACTTTGCACTTCCACCCGATAAGCTCAGCGTAACATCCTGACGAAAACTTGGCTGTGTTACGGCCGCAACCCAATCTGTGTTGGTTAAAGCACTATCCAGATTGCCGAATGGTGGTACCCGTCCGCTCAGGCTATAACTTTCATTGATGATTTCAGCATACTGACGGGAATTCATCATTTTTATTGGGTTCGAAACAGTTCCAAAAGACGTTTTATTTACAAGTTCCACCCTGCCGGTGCCTCTTTTACCAGCTTTGGTTGTGATCAGAATAACGCCATTAGCACCTCTTGACCCATAAATAGCAGTGGCAGAAGCATCTTTCAGAACCTCCATACTTTCGATATCATTGGGATTGATCCCATATAATCCGTTCTGTGTATATGCTCCGGTAAAATTGGCACCGGCCTCACGATAAGCAGGCATAGGAAATCCGTCGATCACATAAAGCGGTTCATTATTACCGCTCAAAGAGTTGTTACCACGGATACGAACTACCGAAGCAGCACCAGGTTCCCCCGAAGTTTCTACAATCTGCACACCTGTTGTTCGTCCTTGTAATGCCTGGTCCAGGGTGTTAACAACAGCCGATTTGTATTCTCCGGAAGAAACCCTGGAAGTTGAACTTGCCAGATCGCGCTTGCTTTGGGCCCCGTAACCAACAACAACAACTTCCTTTAAGGCTTTTGCCTCCGGTACCAACTGAATATTGTAAGTGGCTTGTTTGCGGACAGGAATTTCCTGTGTGGTAAATCCGACATAGCTAAAAATCATTATTGCCTTAGCCGGCACTTTTATATCAAAAGCACCTTCCGGAGTTGTAACTGCTTGTATTTTAGTATTTTTAATCAAAACACTAACACCAGGCAAACCCGTCCCATTCTCATCTACCACTGTTCCCTTAACAGCTCTTGCGCCAACTCCAACGGAAGGAATAGAATCATTACTTACTTTGACAGACGTTGTATCCTGTGTTTGAATGATTGATTTTGTAACATTTCCCGGGATTTTTTCCATCGCGGTACTGTCAGAGATCTTTGACGAGTCGGGCCTTATAGTGGCTGGTTTCGAGATTGTATCTGTTTTTACAGCCGGTTTGGAAGTAGAATCGGATTGTGGTTTTGACTTTACCAGCGTATCAGTGGTAATTGGTTTCGGGATTGTATCACTACCAGCTTGCTGACCGCTGACCTTAAAAGAAATGCTGAAAAAAATAAAGAGCTGAAAAAAAATTGTCTTTTTAAAAAGAACAAACCCGGATTGCCACCCGTTAAATCGTTGAGTTTTAAACATATCATTGCTAGCTGGATGAGGTAAAATACTTCTGAAATTGCAGTCATTCAGAAAAATGCTGGAACAAAAACCATACCCCTCCATTTGATTTTAAAAAACCAGACACAACTTCGTATAGTATTTGGTTGTTTATAATTCTTTTTTTCAATATTATACACAGAAAGAGTTGGTCTTAATATTTTATTTTCATAAAATCCACTAAAAGAGCTGAATTTATCTTTGGAAAAAAGCCGTTACCGATTACATTTGTCAAAATGCTCCGCTATCAGGGTATACGCCAAAGTCAATTTATTTGAAAGACTATAGAAAAACATACAACACCATGAGCCAGGAACAACTGCTAACCGCCGATTATATTGATTCTCAAATAGGAAACATTATTGAATATTATATCCGCTGGGACTTTGAAGAGGACCCATTTTATGGAAAAGCCAGAATTAAAGGTTTGGCTGACGATGATTTTGGCAAATTGAAAATCATCTGTGATGTGATCACAGGGAGTGATTTAGGATTAGCCTATGAAGAGGAAGAAGTTTTTATGCATTCTGATAACCGTCCGGTTTATTCTGGCCCGCTACCTGAAATATATTCGGCAAACTGGGTTTCTACGGATGGTAAAAAGAAAAAACAGATTTTCATTTCTCCTCCTTCTGAAAATGCAAAAGAGTTTGCCGTTTCGCAAACGAATAGTAAAGTAATTGTGAAACGCATATTGTAAGAAAATAGACAAACGAAAGAAAGCCGGCTGAAAAATCAGCCGGCTTTCTTTCGTTTTACCAGATTCAAAAATTAAATCCTATTTTACTTTAACAAATTTCCTGGTCAAAATCTTATCTTCAAAAACTGCCTTCACTATATAAAGCCCGGCAGAAGCATAAGTCAGATCGAAATTGTAGATATTAGTGGTGACGACGCCATTTGTAATCAGCTTGTCCTCAATTAATTGTCCGGAAGTATTGTAAATATAGATCCCTTTTAAATTGGCAGGATGCGGATAAAACTGGACTGATATAGCTCCGTCAGTCGGGTTTGGCGATACCAGAAAACCTGCTTCCTTCAAATTTGGGTTAACTGTTACTGTCCTGATATTGATGTCGTCCAGGTAAATATCATTTTCATTACCATTGATATTCAGGAAAGCAACCAGAATATCTCCGCTGGAAATAAATTGACCTATATTAATTTCTTCCTGACGCCATTCGCCTGATCCGGGCTGGAAAGCTGTTCTGGTTGCACCCGATCTCGTAATGAGCGTTGATCCCCACTTTTTATAAACGCTGGTATAAGTCTTGCCGCAGTCCGTACTGACAAGCACCTGTAAAGTATCCCATACATTATTTTGAGCCGATGAACTTGTATATGTGGCCGCGGCAACCTGGAATGATACAAAAGCAGAGTCAGCGTTGGCAATATTGACTGTGGGGCTGCGCAAATAATCTTTTTGCCCGACAGCCTCATTATCAAAGTTGGCGATCCGGACTGATGCTGAACCCGTTTTGGAGCCAGCAGATGTTTTCTCCCAGCTGCTTCCGCCATCCTCATTTACAATATCCCATTTCTCGGGAAGGAAAGTACTTTCAAAGCTTTCAGTTACCGGGGCGGCAATTGGTGCGTAATACATAAAATCCAGGCTGATTTCGTCATTTGCTGTATTTTCGTCTGCCGCTCCATTCGGATTTGAGCCGGTAACCGTTAGTACGTGATTACCTTCGCCAACCGTCAAAGCAGGTAATGTTACAGTTACTTCACCATACGTCGAAAGGGATCCGGTCCAGTTGAAACTTGTGGTATTTCCATTCGAAATGCTGGTTGTAATAGTGACGGAATTAAGCGTTTCCAATCCCTGGTTTCTCAATACAACCTGGGGAATAAATGTGCCGCTGCATAACCGCTGATCCGGGGAAACAATGGACTTAATATACGCATCTTTATTGGCAAGATTAACAGGAGTACAGGCATTGGAAGATCCAAGCGAAGAACGCAGATTGGCGTAAACCTGCTGCATATGAGCTACTTGCAAAGTCGTAAACATGAACAAAGCAGCGTCAGGTGTGTAATCCATATAATTCTGATACATAATTCCCGGTGAAGCTGTTGTACAGTTGTCCGTCAAAATACCAGTATGCAAAGCCGTTGTACTGTTCCCCTGGTTGGGTGTATCCGCTATTCCGTCGGATCCGTTGCATGAACCATTATCATCACCCCAGATATGGTACAGGTCAAAATAGTGTCCGGTTTCATGCGTCAGCGTTTTTCCCAGGTTATAGCCCGTAGCATTGCCTCCCGGCAAACTGGCATAGTCAATCACAACGCCTTGCTCATCGGGAATGCCATCGTCAGGAAATGTGGCATAACCCAGGATATCGTTTGACAGATCACATATCCAGATATTAAAATATCGATCAGGATCCCAGGCATCTGTTCCGCCGGTTGTGCTGTGTTTTACGTCACTGGTGGTATATACAAAGGATGATCTTGTAGTTGTATCCCTGTGAATACCAGTAGCAGTTTCATCATTAGGAGTTCGTTGTGCCATACAAAACTGAATACCTGATTCGCCGTAAATATTTAAAAAGGCTGGTTGTATCCTTGAATCCGATCTGTGGTTTAAGCCTGCATAATCGCGGTTTAAAGTATCAAGCTGTGCCTGTATCTGGGCATCCGTCACTTGCACTTGTGACTGCCTGCTGAGCACTACATGAAAAACGACCGGAATTGTAATAGCCTCAGCGGTTTTCAGGGATTGTCCCGATGCAATACGTGCATTGATGATCTTTTCAAGCTGAGTTCTTCTGTTGTCAAATGTGATTTTCAAAGCTGGATTAACCTGAAATTTTTTATCCAGTAATTCCATTGACCCGCATCGGCTTTGTGCCATCAGATCAAATGAAAATAAGATCATGGCAAAGCATATTGAGAATCTTATTAAAGATTTTGTCTCTGGTAATTTTGTAAGCATTGTAATAGCAGGGAATAAACATTAGGCAAAAGGATTGTCGGCTGGTTACATTTCGACAGCTCCTGAATTACTTATACTTACGTAAAACTGACAAAAAATGATGCAGAACCTGACCGATTTAATTCCATTTTAATTAACTAAGCTTACCCGGCAAACTTTTATTATCTTGAATTTCCCTGTGGTTTCATTTGTTTTGAAATTGCAATGGCTTTAAAAAATTTGGTATACAAAAAAAGTAGATGATATGGAAAAACCCGCCACGACAGTCCGTAAGATCATTCATATAGATATGGATGCCTTTTATGCTTCTGTTGAGCAGCGTGATAATCCTGATTACAGAGGCAAACCCATTGCTGTCGGAGGCTCGCCTAACGGCCGTGGCGTGGTAGCAGCGGCAAGTTACGAAGCAAGAAAATTTGGAGTACGATCAGCTATGTCATCCCGAAAAGCCATACAGCTTTGCCCGGATATTATATTTGTATACCCGCGATTCGAAGCTTATAAAGCGGTTTCCAAAAGTATACGGGAAATCTTCCAACGTTATACTGATATCATTGAACCGCTTTCACTGGATGAGGCTTATCTGGATGTTACCAGTGATAAATTAAAAATTGGTTCAGCATTGGAGATCGCCAAACAGATCAGGCTGGCTATTAGAACTGAATTGAATCTGACTGCATCTGCCGGCATATCTACTAATAAATTTGTTGCAAAAATTGCTTCAGATATCAATAAGCCTGACGGTATTACATTTATCGGCCCTTCAAAAATTGAGCGTTTTATCAATGACTTACCTGTTGAAAAGTTTTTTGGTGTGGGGAAAGTAACAGCTGAAAAGATGAAAAAAATGAATCTTTTTACAGGAGCTGACCTGAAAAAACTTTCTGAAAACGATCTGGTGAAACATTTCGGAAAAACTGGCCATTTTTATTATAAAATAGTAAGAGGAATTGATGAACGGGAAGTCCAGACGCATAGGGAAACGAAGTCGCTGGGTGCTGAAGATACCTTTATGCATGATCTGGAAACTATCGAAGAAATGCACGAAGAGCTGGATAAAATAGCAATTACTGTATTTAACCGGTTGCAAAAAAACAAACTGGAAGGAAGAACAATTACCCTTAAAATAAAATACAGCGATTTTACCCAGATCACCCGCAATATTTCTTTTTCTCACCCGGTCAGTGATTTTAACACGATTCTGGAAACTTCGAAACAGCTACTGGAAAAAGTGGATATGGAAGAAAAGACAGTGAGATTGCTAGGAATTTCCTTATCCAATTTTGGAGAAATAGAAACCAAGCCTCGGAAACCAAGAAATCCTGAGCAGCTGGAGTTATTTGAGTAGAAGTACGGGTTGGTTACACAGAGGGGCATAGAGGAAAAAAGAGAGCCACAGAGAATCATTAAAATTAACCTCTGTGGCACTCTTTCCCATTTCTCTGTGCCCCTCGGGTAACCAGCCTGTACTTCTATAACAACAAAGCATCCACCCGGTGCGCCTGTACTTTTCCTTCGCAGGCCGACCAGGAGAAAATAGTGAAACGGCCATCCTGTGAAGCCACAAGGGCAATGGCATCATGCTGATCGTGAACAAACTGGGCTGCCGACAAATGCCTGGTTCCTCCATTTTGGACCGGATGCACTATCACTCCTTTATTTCCAATAATAGGCTCGGTCACAAGCATTTCCTCAACCGGTTGTCCATTGGGCGATCTGCCTATTTTGGCCCCGAAAGCCATAAGTTCATACTTGTCGTTGATGACAGTAGCACCGTCAACAGCAGTTAATCCTGCCAGATTATAGATGGCGGCATTCAGCTTGCTTTGCCATAAAACAGCATTAATATCCTCAGAATGCGGCTTCTGCAATTCTGCCAATTCCGAAAATGCAGGTTCAACGGCATAAGCAATCGGATGGATTATAGATTCCCGCCAGGCTTCTTTGCCGGCTGGAACAACCAGCAAAATTCCGCCGCGCCCGTGATCTCTCATAGAAACCGACAACTGTACCAGAATATTAAGTGAATCGTTCCAAATGGAAGACGATGCAAATCCCATCATTGAATTGATCAGAGACGGACAATCGCGTACTTTCCCGCTTTCTTCATTAACAACCTTTACCTGGTCTCCTTTTAAAACAGCCACATTGACAAACTTTCCAAAGCCGTCTACCCTCCGGTGTTTGATAACCAACATACCGGGTTCCACGACTTCAAGTACAAAACACAATCCCGGAATCACACGTGTAGTGCCCCAAATATACATTTCATTACCTTCCTGCCATACTCCCAGATGTATTCCGGAACGCTCTACAGCTGGTGCCAGTTTAGTAAGACTATTGGCTGTAAAAGGAAGGCGTTCACCAAATTTCAATGGTTTTTCAACATCCTCCGGGGCCAGAAATGCAATAGATACTTTCGGCGACCTTCCCTCCTCTCTTCTCAGGCTCGCCCAAAAAGTGGTGTCAATAATGGTTTCAATGGTACTTGCTCCTGGTTTTGGAGCAAGTTCATACTCATAATGGCGCTTCGCCGAAGTATGATGACGATCAAAATGATTTGCAACCAACCCTGCTACTGCACGTGCCGCTTTATATGTAGTAACCGGCACTGTATCACCAATTTCTGAACCTTCGTAATTATCTATTGTAATCTTCGATGGTTTCATGCAATTATTTTTCAAAATACCTTCCATACTTGTTTTTTAAAACGATGATTGGTCTGTAGAAGCTATAATTAAGTCAACAATCAGAAATTACAAAAAGTTGAAATATAACCATACTTAATACTAAGCGAACTAATTGCTGTATAAAACAGTATCTTGTGCAGGATCCAGGGTTAACTAACTGGCTAAAATCTGTTCTTTAAACAAAACATCAGGTTTTTCGATATATTAATTACGAAGTTTTAATACAAAATCTGATTTATCAAAAGTAATTTTCCTATAAACGTTGAGAATATTTTTACTCAGAATGAATTTAATTCATTACGTTAAAAGAAAACACACGTATTGATTATCAGAGCTTTCAATATTTTTATTCAAAATATTAAATCAAACATCAATAATTTTTTACTTCAGTTTACAACCATTTCGAACCTTCTCACGTCATATTAAAAGTTAATACAAAAAGTCTGGTACAGAGCGGAAACATTATTTCGGGTAACAATCCAGATTAAGTATCATTCGTTTTACGTTAAATCGTTAATTTCTGGTTTGAATTAAATTTTAAATTAGGATCAAATCAACAAATTTTAATAAAGTAACTTTAAGATGACATTAAAAAAGTATATTCCGGTAAGTCTTCCGTTTCTAAACCCCTTTGATTCTCTTCAAAATTATTCTTGCACTTTAATCATTGCAGAACCTAAAACTGTCCTTATTTGACTATTTTCTAACCTATTACACAACTCTTTTTACACAGACTTGTGAAAATAAGCGTATTCATTGTAAAGCTGCTGAATTTTTGATGGTTCAGTTATTGCTAGTACACTGCTTGAATACATGGAAGCAATGACAAAATAAAATGTGAACGTGTGCATGCACGGTTGGCCGGAATTAAAACTACGACACAATCTAACTGTATAATAACTATCTGTTACACACTTTACGGTACACTTAAATTGTAATCTTAATGAGAAGCATCTCTGTGGTGATCCCGAATTATAACGGAAAACATCTGTTCGAAAAATATTTTGAACATAATCTGAATATACTGAAAACACTGGGCACCAATGTCCAGATCATTGTTATTGACGATGCTTCAACAGATGATTCTGTAGCATATCTTCAGCAAAAATATGGTAACCAAATTACTCTGATTCAGAAAGAAATCAATTCAGGATTTTCCAATACCTGTAACCTGGGAATTAAAGAAGCGAAGAACGAGCTGATATTCCTTCTTAACACGGATGTTACACTGGAAATAGGCTACTTTGAAAAGCTTTATAAATATTTTGAAAAGGACGATACATTTGGCGTAATGGGCCGGATCATCGGAATGGATGATGACCTGATCAGGGAAGCGGCCCGTTCGCCTAAGATTATGGGACGTAAAATAAAGTCGAGTGATTTTTTCCGTTTGGAAGACCGCGAATCATTTACGCCTACTTTTTATCTTTCGGGTGCCATAGCATTGATGGATACAAGCAAACTGAAAGCAATTAACGGGTTCAACGAAATGTTCAATCCTTATTATGGCGAAGATCAGGAACTGTCTATCCGTGCATGGAGGCTGGGATGGAAATGTTACTATGAACATAATGCCATCTGCAGGCATGAAGTTTCGGCCAGTACCAAAACCCACAATCACAAAAGAGCCATAAAAAAGATTCATTTCAGGAATCGCTATTATGTGCATTTCCTGCACTTATATGGCATGGACCTGGCTCTGTGGCATATTCAGATTTTGCTTTGTGACGTATTGCTGAGCTTGTTTACTTTCCAATTTTACAAAGTGGAAGCATATATGGATTTTCTCAGAAACCGAAAAGCGCTTCAGATAAAGAAGAACTCATTTAAACGCCAAATGAAACGTTATCATTCAGAGATTGGTATCATTGATGTGATTAGAAATATCCGTATTATGCTGAAATACAAGCATGTAATTAAGCTTTGAGATAAATATTATTATACATTTTATTATTAGCACCTCAGAATGAATAATCTTTGTATCCGCTTTTTGCGGTATTAAAGATTCACGGCCCTTGTTTAAAGAGCCTTAATATAAAAAATGAAGACTTATTTCAGATTATTATCCTTTGCAAAACCCATTGAAAAATTTGCCATTCCTTATGTCATATTAACATTACTGGCAGTAGTTTTCAATACATTACAATTAGCACTTCTCGCCCCGCTGCTTACCACACTTTTTGCAAGCGGATCAGCTAATGCGACTATACTTACAAAGCCGGCTGGCTGGGCTGATGTTACCGGGTACCTCAATTATTTTTCCCAGCAGATCAGTTTTACATATGGCCCATTCGGAGCTTTAAAGTTTGTTTGCGGCGTCATTGTCATAGCAGTTATTCTTGGGAACGTTTTCAGGTATTTCGCACAGCGGATCATGGAAGATTTCCGTATCCATACATTGCTGAACCTTAGGAAATCAGTATTTAACAATGTCATGGATCAGCACGTTGGCTATTTCAGTAACCAGCGTAAAGGTGATATTATCGCTAAAATTGCTTCTGATGTCGGTGCAGTCCAGTTTTCGGTGACAGGAACTTTACAGGTTGTTTTTAAAGAGCCATTACAGCTGACTGCTTATGTTTTCATGCTTTTCTCAATCTCTTTTAAGCTGACCATATTTGCACTGTTGGTCATACCAATTTCTGCATTTGTAATTTCAAAAATTGTAAAGCGGCTGAAAGAACAGGCCACAATGGCGCAGCACATGTTCGGTTTGATGATCAGTTATCTGGATGAGGCACTTTCAGGTATTAAAATCATAAAATCTTTTAATGCTACGGAAGCCATCAAAGATAAATTCGATTCTGAAAACGTAAGGTACTCAGACCTTGGCCGTAAAATGGCACGTCGTCAGCAACTGAGCGGGCCGGTATCTGAATCTCTTAGTGTGGCCATGGTTACGACCATAGTACTTTATGGCGGTTCCCTCATTCTGAACCACCAGTCTGATCTTACAGGCCCTGAATTTGTTACTTACATTGCTCTTTTTTCAAGGATCATGCAACCGGCAAAAGCATTGACAAATTCTTTCAGCGGTATTCACACAGGTTTGGCTGCCGGAGAGCGCGTGCTCGAATTGATTGACCAGAAACCAGAGATAACGGATGCACCCGACGCTGTATCAATTACTTCTTTCAACCATTCGATCAGACTGGAGAATCTGTCCTTTTCTTATCCCGGCAGGACTGTTTTAAAAGATATCAACCTGACCATACCAAAAGGAAAAACAATTGCATTAGTTGGCCCGTCAGGTGGTGGAAAATCGACGCTGATGGATTTGATCCCAAGGTTTACAGAAGTAGAAAGTGGCAGGGTTACAATTGATGGAACTGATGTCAGGAAATTAAAAATGGAATCGCTTTGGTCTCTTATTGGTGTTGTCAACCAGGAATCCATGCTTTTCAATGATACGATTTTTAATAATATTGCTTTTGGCCTGCCTGATGCCACACAGGAGCAAGTAGAACACGCTGCCAGAATTGCCAACGCACATGATTTTATTCTTCAGACCGAACACGGTTATCAAAGTAATATTGGTGACAGGGGAATGAAACTTTCGGGCGGGCAGAAGCAACGGATCTGTATAGCAAGGGCTGTATTGAAAAACCCTCCGATTATGATGCTCGACGAAGCAACATCTGCGCTGGATACGGAATCGGAAAAACTGGTTCAGGAAGCGTTGAATAATTTAATGAAAAACAGGACTTCACTTGTTATTGCGCACCGGTTAAGTACCATTCAAAGTGCTGATATGATCGTAGTGCTGGAAGACGGGCAAATCAATGAACAAGGAACTCATCTCGAACTGCTTCAGCGTAACGGCCTTTACAAAAGGCTGATCGACATGCAAACTTTTAATGATTAAAACCTTGTAATTTTAACCGGTTCTTTATAAACTGGTAATATCCTAAAATCTGTTGACATGTTTAAAAAGCTGAATGTTTTCGAAAAGCTATGGCTTAAACATACAAACCGTCCGTTATATAAAGATTACAAATGGGAACTAGCCAATTATAACCAACAGGAATTCTCAAAGTTTATAACCGGCCTCAACAGATTAACCTCGATTGATAAAATCAGCGAATTTGCGACAACAAGCGGTTTTATCAGCGTAAGCCATAGTGGAAACGCAGGCGATATCATTTATGCGTTGCCAACGCTGAAACGCATACATGAATTAACAGGTGCCCCTATTCATTTATATTTGAGATTGGGCAAGCCGCTTATATTGTCGGGCTATAAAAATCATCCGATGGGCAATGTAAAGCTTAATCAGCGCATGGCAGAAATGCTTAGCCCTCTGCTTATTTCCCAAGCCTATATCCATGTTTGTGAAGTCCATACTGACCAGCCTGTGCATATCGATATGGACTATTTTCATTCCGGCAACATTCCTTTGAAAACGGGAAATATTGCACGCTGGTGCAGCTACATTACGGGGGTTAATCCACAGCTCTGGAAAGCCTGGATTTCTGTCAAACCAGATACAACTTTCAGTAATAGCATTGTAATCGCCAGAAGTGAACGATACCGTAATCATTCAATTAATTATGGATTTCTTAATTCCTATGAAAACCTGGTTTTTATCGGTGTCGAATCTGAATATAACGATATCAAAAAAGTGATTCCTGACATCAAATGGATACAGGTCGATAACTTTATGAAACTGGCCGGTATAATTGCCGGAGCCAAATTTTTTATTGGTAACCAGTCATTTCCCTTTTCGATAGCCGAATCGCTGAAAATCCCGAGGATACTGGAAACTTCGTTTGATATTATCAATGTTATTCCGGAAGGAGAAAACGGATATGATTTTTTCTTTCAGGATCACCTGGAATCCATTGTTAAAATGCTCGACAGCAAATAATTATTAGCATATAACCTATGGGTGATAAAAAACTTGTTGCAGTAGTTGTTCCTTTCTACAAAACATCGTTAAGCGTATTGGAAAGAACATCGCTGGATCAGTGCTTTAAAGTTCTGTCGGAATATCCTATCATTGCTATTAAACCGCAATCTCTGAATTTATCAGAAATACCTGATTATGAACAGTTTTCAGATATCCTTTCATTTGCCGATTCATACTTTAAAAATGTGCAGGGATACAATGAATTAATGCTTTCATCGGATTTTTATCAACGGTTCCCGGGTTTCGAATTCATTCTTATTCATCAGCTTGATGCATTTGTATTTAAAAACGAGCTAAAAACGTGGGCACATAAAGGTTATGATTACATAGGTGCACCCTGGCTTAAACGGATACCAGATCTAAACAACTTTGCTGCCTGGAAAACACGGGTTAAAACAAGATTTTACACCTATTTCAATATTTTTAAATACGGATTACCCAGTGACAGGCAATTTGATAATGTAGTGGGAAACGGAGGATTTTCATTGCGCAGGGTTCAGGTTTTTTATGATCTGTCAATTAAATTCCGGTCTGAAATGGAGGTTTATATTCAAAGAACGGAATATAAATTTCATGAAGACGCTTTCTGGAGTATTGAAGTAAACAGAAAAAAAGAAGATTGAAAATTCCTGATTACAAAGAAGCCCTGTTTTTCTCCTTTGAAAATAATCCGGAAGAATCCCTGAAACATACAAAAAACCAGTTACCTTTTGGATGCCACGCCTGGGATCTGCATTTGAATTTCTGGCGTCCGCATTTTGAAAAATATGGATATTTTTTGCCCGCTCACAGTAACCGGGATTTTAACTAACAACTTATTGCAAGATCAATTCCAATAGAAATGCCTGAAAAAGAAAATACACCATTGGTTTCCATTGCAATTTGTGTTTACAATGGAGAACGATTTCTAAGAGAGCAGCTGGAATCACTTGTTCTGCAGACGTATTCAAATATTGAAATTATTGCCGTTGATGATTACAGTACGGATTCGTCTGTAAAAATACTGGAAGAGTTTGCCGGCAATTATCCTTTTATAAAAATTTACAGGAATGAGCAGAATCTGGGATACGTCAGAAATTTTGAAAAAGCATTAACACTTTGTAATGGTGAATTAATCGCTTTATCGGATCAGGATGATATTTGGGAATTAGATAAAATAAAACTTCAGGCCGAAAACATTCGTGACAACCTGCTAATTTACCATGACTCACGGTTTATAGATGAAAGCGGAAAAGACATGCATAAAAAAATGTCGGATGTGCTTCATTTGTATCGTGGCAACCAACCTGAAACTTTTTTATTATCAAACTGTGTATCAGGCCATAGTTGTGTTTTTAAAAGAGAATTACTGACAGATATTTTACCATTCCACCCAAACCAGTTTCATGATCACTGGATAGCCTACGTAGCGACCAATCTGGGTTCGATTGACTTTATTCCACAATGCCTCGTTGCTTACCGACAGCACACGTCCAGTTCTACCGATATTTTAAACAAAAGGAAAACTCTGGACAAAAGCTATCATGAAAACAGGGATGTAGCCAAATTAAGACGTGAACTTATATGGCTTAAATTGTGTGCAGCTTTTCACCGGAACAGAAACCAGGCTTTTGTTGACAGGTTTACAAGACTTTTTGAGAACCGGATTGATTCTCTTTTTTCTTTTAAGTACGCGGCAATTATAAAAGAAAATTATGATACACTTTACCATAACCACAAATTACGAAAGGGTACAATAAACGGATTCATCTACCGGCAAATGTGGGGATTAAAAGCCAAAACAATCTGGGCTAACTTGTTCAACAGATAAACCTTATTTCCATGTCTGTTTTACAAGATGGAGATAACCTTTAAAAAATAAACGGAATGGCATTCGTTTCGAAGATGTACAGTTCAGAAGCATTTTTTGAATGGCCGCAAATGGGTAATTCCAGCCAAGCATTTGTTCGATCAGTTTTTTTATTGCACGTTTTTCAGTTAAATAAATTTCCTTCTCACTTACATCTGATGTTGTCAAAGGAAGGTATTTATTCCATTTCTGATGTAATTTCAAAATTTCATTCAGCCATGCATTGTTGAAATTACCTTCCGATGCATGTTTCATTAAAATATCGTAACTCACTACAATTCTGTGTTTTCCAAACACGTTCAGGCAAAAATCCAGGTCATATCCATGGAAGCCTTTTAATAATTTCTCATCAAAGAGATTTTTAAGTGCAATGCTTTTCCTGGTGCAAAACCAAACCCCGTCTACACAAACAACGTCGCTAAGCGGTTCATTATAAGGATTGTGATAAGCATGCACTTCTTCTTTACTATCAAGCTTATATCCCTGAAGAATATTCTGATACGACTGGGCAGGATTTTCGAATTCAGGGCAATACCATCCCGATGGTGCCAATGATTTATAACCTCCTCCTGCTACGCCAACAATCCCGATTTCAGGATCTCCTGAAAAAATACGGATTATAGTATTCCCCCAATGCTTTGTTTTTATACTAACATCTTCATGCATGAAACAGATCAGTTCGTATCTAGCCTGTTTAATTCCGACATTGTAAACCTCAGATATTCCTTTTTTACCTTCACTATTATCAAAAGCGATAATTTCATAGGGAATAGCTCCGATTGTACTTTCTATATTTTTCCTTACCAGCAATAAATCTCCGGGATTTGCTGAGCATATGAGAATGGATATCATGAATGGATTTAAAGCGAGGTATGAATGGGCTGATAGACGGGATTTCTCTTTTTGGGCTTCATTTTCATTAATGCAAAACCCAATTTAACCATAAGATTAAATCCTATAAAACTGGACTTCCTGGAATGCCAGACCACATTTATTAAAGCAGATTTAGTAATTCCATTGTCAAGGGAATCCTGAAGAAAGCGTCGAAACGCCCATTTTTCGTTTTGTAACAGATCTCCTTCAATCATGTTATCAGCATTGACGGGCAAAAGATAACTCCATTTTGCGTGCACTTTAAGCATTTCCTCAAACCAGTTCAAATCATAATTCCCCTCCGAAAAATGACGGAGCAATACCTCAAATGTTACAACCACATCATACTTTTCTCCAATAGCCAAAGAAAAATCGAGATCATAACCGTGAAATTTCGTCAGTAACTTTTCGTCAAACGGAGATTCCTGCCAAACTGATTTCCTTGTACTTAGCCAGCAACCATCCACACAAGCAACTTTAGAAAACAATTCCCTTTTGGGGTTATTATAATCATGGCCTTCCTTCTTTTCATCACGCTTATATCCTTGTAATACATTACTGTAAGCACCACCATTAATTTCAAGTCCGTAGTTATACCAGCCGGAAGGAGTTACAGATTTATATCCGCCTCCTGCTACGCCGATCAACCCAATCTTAGGATGCTCAGAAAGCAAATTCACCACTTTACTACCCCAGTCAGGCGTCTTCATTTCAATATCTTCATGCATGAAACATAATGTATCATAACGTGCTTGCCGCGCTCCGGCGTTATAAACTTCACAAATCCCTCGTTGTCCATCACTGTTATTATAAGCAATGATCTCGTAGGGCACACCAACTGTTTGAGAAATGTTTTCTTTAACCTGGTTTAAATCCTGCTCTCTTGCTGAGCAAATAATAACTGAAATCATACTTTTAAATTGACGTGATCCACTCTGCCATCTTCTTCCTGCCATTTTCGTCCGGCAATTTACCAAAACCCGCGCCCATATTATCAATAAGATGTTTTACATCAGAAGTTCCGGGAATAACGCAAGTAACGGCGGCGTTACCCAGAATATATTTGAGAAAGAACTGAGCCCAGGATTTAATATCATAATCTGCCGCCCAAACAGGAAGTTCCTTGCCTTTTACAGTTCTGAACAAAGCTCCCTGTTCAAACGGTTCGTTTATAATTACAGCAACGCCATTATCTTTTGCCGCATTAAGCAAACTTTTTTCTGCATTTCTTGAACGTATAGAATAATTAAACTGAACAAAATCCACCGCCTTGGATTTTACCATTTGTTCGAGTTGCGCATGCGCCGAATCAGTGTAATGCGTAATTCCAATATAACGGACTGTACCATTTGCCTTCCAATCTTTTAGCGTTTTCAGGTGTGTTTGCCAATCCTGTAAATTATGCACCTGCATCAGGTCGATTTTACTCCGTTTCATTTTGCGGAGCGAGTCGTTCATCTGATCTATCCCGGCTTGTTTACCTGTTGTCCATACTTTGGTTGCCAGAAAAAACTGCTCATTCAGTTTCAACTCATCAGTAAGTTCACCGATTACCTGTTCCGCTTTCCCATACATCGGCGACGCGTCTATTACTTTTCCACCCAGTTCCTGCATATTTTTCAAAACAGCTTTGAGCGGGTCCCTTTCATTTAAAGTTGTTCCGACATCAAATTGCTGCCAGGAACCAAGTCCGACAATGGGCAATTTTTCTCCCGAAGAAGGAATTGTACGCGTTAACATAGAAGGAGGTTTTTGTGCGGCTGCATCAAACTGGTTTAGCACCAGAGCACCACTGGCCAACCCGGTAATTTGCAACATTTCACGCCTTGAAAGATTTTGTTTCATAACTGGTAAATATAGTCCTTAATATTTTCAGGATATCTTAAATAGAATTTGACTTTAACTATAATCCAATTGTATAAAGACAACCCTTACAAATCCGGCCTTTCATGACACCCCATTTTTGCAATAGCTTGTCAGCAACAATGTTGAGTCTGATAATGCTTTGATCGAGTGCAGAATATGCGGATGAAAAGCAACTGCCTGTCCTTTCATAACATCCTTTTCGACATCGGCAGTGATGATGACAATTTCGCCCTGAAGTACCATAAGTGTAAAAAATACATTTTCAGTATGGTTACAGATTTCTGCTCCTGTTTTCAGGGCTGTAACTACCATTGTAATTTCGTCTGACTTAAAAACTGTAATACCGTTTCTGTGGTTTTTGTCCCAGCTTTTCTCACTTCTCAACTGTTCTGTAAACGCTGGAATATCCATAAAAACATACGGAGCATCAATAATTCTGCTTCCATCCGGGCGGTTTCTTGTAGCATCGTTACGTTTAATTTCCATGTTATTTTCTTCAATGGTGAATAAGAATCTAATTTAACAAAAGCATAAAGCTTTTTGTCTTAGTTTCCTGGATTTCGTAAAACAATGCTAAAATTCTTTATCGAAGATAAACCGAACCGGTTGGTAACTCGTCTGCGTGGGAAAACGAAACTAAATATTTGGCTTTAAATTCCGCCAATTGTTTAGTTTTATACTGTGCTTCAAGGCTTTGACATAAGCCCAGCAGAGTCCATCCATTACCAGGATTTCTTAATAAATCCTCTCTATACACCATTTCTGCAATGGCCGGTTTTCCTATTTTTAAGAGGTAAGCGCCAAAAAACTGGCGGGCAGAAATCGGCCAGTCGTTCGGCTCTGTATAAATTAATTTATCTTCAATTTCAATGGCATTCATCAGGCTGCTAATAGCCTTATCATTTTCTTTGTGTGAGAATAGTATGGCCGCATTCAGAATTCCCTCAGCTATACCAGCAATTTGAGAAGGTGTATTAAATGGGATGCGCCGCTTTTTTAATATGGGATCTTTCGCTTTGTTCTGGAGTTCAGTAAGCTGTTTCTGAGCTGAAGCAATTTCGTTCATATTAACATAAGCCATTCCTTTTGCAAAATGATGTATTAACCCTGCATAATGCCAACGGGAATCCAGACTGGTACTGTCGCGTAATATTTCTTCCCATTTACCAAGCCGCACCAAAGTAAGCACAGGCAACATATACAGATACTGGTCATACGTGTTTTCGTAAGTTGGAGAAACACTGTTGCGGCAACGCAATGCATTTTGCATCCCCGTTTTATACATCGCACCGCTCATAGCGCAATACGTCTGCACCGCAAAATAATGCGGGCTATGTTTATTTAGATTCAGGTTTTTTGCTAAAACATTGTAACGAAGCAGATTTTCATCAGCCAGATCGTTCACCTCAACTCCTTTCGCATAAAGTCCGTTTCTTTGGTATTCATGACTTGACATATGGACCATGTGCGGTATTCCTGGCAAAAGTGTTTTGAGTTTATCTGCATTATTGAGTGCTACTTCCGGATGACGCGATGCCTCAGTAAGATGAATGTGATAATGCAATGCACCCGGATGATCGGGATTTTTTCTGAGAATGCCCTCACTCAAATCAACCACTTCATTTGTCCACGATTTGGGTGAACCATCGTTATTCCAGAAATCCCAGGGATGTATCAGCATCACGGCATCTACATACAGCGCTTTTATGTCATGATCGTCAGGATATTTTTTTACAAGTTCCCGCATTGCAGACGCATAAGCCAGATTCAGCTCTTTTCTTTTGGAATCAGAGGCATCTAAGGAATACCGAAGATTCATTGCTTTAATTAGTTGTATTTCTTTTTGATCTGGATCGGTCGATATTTCATTCATACGCTTTAAAACAGCCTGAATTTCTGTTGGCATTACATAGGTATGAGCTCCGTTGTAATATGGCCCCATTGCAAGAGCCTGGCCCCAATAAGCCATTATAGCATTGGGATCAAATCTGGATGCTTCCTTAAAAGAGGCCAATGCTTCTTTAAGGTGATAGCCATAATACATATTTAATCCCTGGTCAAAATAAAATTGCGCACTATCCTGCTTTGTGGCAATTCGATAAGAATATTCCCCCCAGCCGGGAAGCGGAACGATGAATTTCCCATTATCGGCAGGGACAATTTGGTTACCTTGATTTGAGCCGCATATAGTAATTTGTTCTGGCCACGATGTAATAATGGATGAAGGATTTTTATAAGAATATATAAAAACCATTACATTCGCAGTTAACATTAATAAAACGAAAAGTAAATTTACATTCTTCATTACGAGCTATTTAATTGATTCATTTTTAAGTAGTATGATTGTACAAAATGAGAATGGCCGATTATTTTGGTCTTCAATTATTAATCTTAAATGGCAAATAAATTACTAAAGCAATTTAAAATTTTAATGCCGGATTAATTAATTTTTGGATTAATATCTGTTATTGTGGTTTGAACTCCCAGCTAAACCAGCGTGTTAGGCTAATCAATATTTAATAATTATTGCATGAACCAACACATTGAAAGAATAACTAAGGCAACTCAACCTTTGAGGGAGCAAATTATCAATCATAAAGTCTATTCTGTTATTACAGATATTGATGATCTGAAAGTCTTTATGCAGTACCATGTTTTTGCGGTTTGGGATTTTATGTCGTTACTAAAAGCGCTGCAAAATAACCTGACCTGTACATCTGTACCCTGGTTTCCAAAGGGTTCTGCCGCAACGAGACATCTGATCAATGAAAATGTTGTAGGTGAAGAATCTGATGTTGACGAATTTGGCAGTAGGATGAGTCATTTTGAATTGTATTTGCAGGCCATGCATCAATGCGGGGCAGACATCTCCCCCATCGAAAAGTTTGTTGAAAAATTAAAGGAAACCGGAGATTTTGATTTGGCATATTCCACTTCAGATACGCCTGATGGAGCACGAAATTTTGTAGACTTCACATTTGAAATTATCAGAAGCAATAAAGATTATTTACAATCAGCGATTTTTACTTTCGGGCGCGAAGATCTGATTCCAGGCATGTTTCATTCCATTGTAAACGACATGCATAAAAATTTTCCGGACAGCATTTCAATCTTCAAATATTACCTGGAAAGACATATTGAAGTGGACGGCGATCATCATAGTCATCTGGCACTGCAAATGACTTCGAATCTTTGTGGGAACAATGAACAATATTGGCAGGAAGCAGAGGAAGCTACTATTGAATCACTACAAAAGAGAATAGATCTTTGGGATAGTGTTTATGAAAAAATCCTGTTGAGGAAAGAGGCAGAGGTTGGGTTGTAATCTTAGAGCTGCAAAAATACAAAATCTGTTTCATAGGGATTCGATATAACAAAAAAGTAGGCCTGGTCAACTGACCAGGCCTCTATTAATTTAACTCCACTAAAGATTAAAATACTGTAATACTTACAATTTCTTTTCAATACTTACACTAATCTCGTATTCTTCAAGAGAAGGATTTGTTGAAGTTTTGGGATATGGCAGCACTTCGGTTACAGTCAGATTATAAGTGCGGTCACCTAATTTGAACTCCTGGCTCCCTGAATTTTTTTCATCACCGCTAAATACTACGTGAACATCTGTTTGATTTTTGCCATCAGACACATTAAATGTCAGATTTGCACTGCCGGCAACGATACATACTGCGTTCGATGGACAACGGCTGTCTGATACTGCAATAAGTTTTGCTGCCAGTTCATCGTCAGAGGTCCTAAAAGACGTTACCTGCTGATTGGATACAACCGCCGTTTTCAATTCAGCAACGGGAACCGGGTTCGAATCATTTTTATTGTCGTAGGCCATCACTGCAAAACAAATCAATCCAAATAAAATTATCTTTTTCATGCTATAGATTTTATCCGTTCATATCTATAAGAAACAAAAGCCCGGTAAATGGTTGTAACGTTACCATAAAATTTTATAATAAAATAATGATTATAGTTTTTACAGCCTGTAATTCGGCACAATCGGTCAAATTATTTTTAAATTGTTGAAGAAACGGTAACAGTTACGTAACATTAGGATGATACATTTGGCAATTATTTTAACAAACTCATGATTTGGTACGAAGATGAAGTGAAGCGTGTGGAAAAGGAATGTGCAAGTCTGAGTTACAAGCCCGAAGCCATTTTTTACGGCAGCTCCAGCATCACGCTCTGGAAAACTTTGTACACTGATTTCGAAGAATTTAAACCTGTAAACCTTGGTTTTGGCGGTTCAACGCTTGCTGCTTGCGGATGGTTTTTTGAGCGGGTCCTTGCTCCTGTTACTTCGGCCAAATGCATTATTATTTATGCCGGCGACAATGATATAGGCGATGGAAGAAATCCACAGGAGGTCAGTTTATTTTATCGTGAACTGCTTCATCAGATACGCGGCAGATTTGGTGATATCCCCTGTTTTTACATTTCCATAAAACCAAGTCTGAAACGTTGGGAACTCATCAAAAATATTCGGGAAACCAACGAGCTCATTCAGCTGGAAGTCAGGAAAGATCCTAACCAGAAATTTATTGATCTTTTTCCTGATATGCTCAACAACCAGGATCATCCCCGTGCTTCGCTTTTCGAGCAGGATGGATTGCATTTAAGTGCAAAAGGATATGAACTTTGGAAAAAAAATTATTGAAAGAAGTATTTATAAAAAGTGAATCATAAAGTTTCAAATCAAATTTACCCTTCATAATGGAAAGAGTTTACCACAAATGGTATAGCCCCGTTCTGGAACGGGATATGGAACTGCTCGTGTTTGGACATTCTGGAATTCCGGTACTTTTTTTCCCACACGATCTGCACGATTTTACGATTTTGAAAACTGGAAAATCATTGATGCTTTGAGGCCTAAAATTGAAGCTGGTGAACTCCGGATATACTGTGTTGACAGTATTGATTGCGAAAGTTTTTACTCTCAGGCGCCACCTCCCCAGCGGATATTAAGGCATATCCAGTACGAAGATTATATTCTTAAAGAAGTAATTCCTTTTATTAAAAAGTCGAATGCTGAAAAGAAACTCATTGTTGCCGGTTGCAGCCTGGGTGGGTATCACGCTGTAAATATTGCATTAAGGCATCCTTCTCTATTTACCAAGGTAGTAGGAATGAGCTCTCGGTATGACCTTACTGTATCATTGCCTTTTTTTGATGATCTTTTCCAGGGCTATTCTGATGAGAATATTTATTACAATATGCCCAATTATTTTGTGCCGCAAATTTCTGATTCGACAATATTAAAACAGCTTAGAAAACTAAAAATAATACTTGTTATTGGACAGGAGGATTCTTTCCTGAATAATAACGAACAGCTAAGCGATGCCTTATCAAAAATCAATGTCGGGCATGATTTATTCATTTGGGAAGAAGAAGCGCACCGTCCGAGATACTGGCGGGAAATGGTTAAATTATATTTGTAAAAAGTACCGGTATAAAATTTTAAATAACAAACAACTTGTAAATGTTCAGTAATAATCAGAAATTGCGCCCCCAAATTTTTGAAACTGATAATGACCCATATTTCCTGCGGAATTGATTTCGGAACCTCCAATTCAAGTATTGCTATTGCCAAAAAAGGAGACATACATTTGATCCCCGTCGAAGGCTCAAGTGTTACCATACCCAGTGCCATGTTCTTTTTACGTAAAGGAAATGTTCCTTATTACGGCAGAGAGGCAGTGAATATGTTCCTGACCAGAAAACCTGGCCGGTTAATGCGTAGTTTAAAACGCGTTTTGGGCACGAGTATCATGAAACAAGGTACAATGGTGAATGGTGAACTCATGAAATTTGACGAGATCATTGCTGCCTTTTACAAAACCTGAAGGCTGGTGCTGATAGCGAAGCAGGCAATGAAATTGAAAACGTAGTGATGGGCAGACCTGTGCATTTTGTGGACAATGATCCTGAGGCAGACAAAAGAGCACAGATAGAACTAAGGTCCATTGCACTAAAATTAGGTTACAAAAATATTGACTTTCAGTTTGAACCCATCGCGGCAGCCTTCGCTCATGAGGTCAACATTTCGGGTGAAAAACTGGCTTTGGTTGCCGATCTGGGCGGTGGAACATCCGATTTTACCGTTATCCGATTGTCAAATAAATATATAAGTAAACCGGATCGTTCGGCTGATATTCTGGCTAATACCGGTGTTCGTATCGGAGGAAATGACTTTGATAAAGATTTGAGCCTTGCTGCTATTATGCCCGAGCTCGGATATAAAAGCACTTATGGTGAAAAAAATCTGGAAGTACCCCTTCGACATTACTACGATCTTTCGGAATGGAGTAAGGTTAATTTCCTGTATACCACAAAAATAATTTCCCAGACCCGCCAATTACTATATGAGTCACATGACAAAAACAGGTTCAAACGGCTTTTACAGGTACTTGAACAGGAAACAGGACATGCATTATTAGCAGTGACGGAAGAAACCAAAATTGCTCTGACAGACGAATTGACATACAACACGCCATTTGATTTCATTGAAGACGGCCTTTCCGCAAAAGTTACGCGTGACCAGTTTGACGAAGCAATTTTACCCCAAATCAAAAAAATCACCAACGCAGCCCAGCAATGCCTCGACGAAGCGGGTGTTTTAAAGGACAATATAGAACTTGTTATCCTCACCGGTGGAACTACGGAAGTCTTGTCGGTTCAAAATGAATTCCGAAAATTATTCCCTAATGCTGTTCTGGCAGACGAAAACAAGCTTTCAAGTGTTGGTCTCGGATTAGCTTATGATAGTCAGAAAAAGTTTGGCTGAGGAGAATAAGTAAGTTTTGTTTTAATAACAATTGTTTATAAAAAAGCCGGGTAAAATCAGAAAAAATGCTGACTTTACCCGGCTAAATTTTTGCCTTTTTATACCTCTTAACTTACATTCTTTCCATCTTTATCCAACTTAACCCTGGCTGATTCTTTGCCATTTTTCACGTTGAGTTCGTAATATTGGGTTTTGTCTGGTGCTGTAATCAGAAATGCGGACGTAACCTTCCAGCCTGTAAATTCTTCTCCTCTAATCGTCTTTTTTATACCGTCTGGTAATTCCTCAGGCTTTACCGCCACTTTTTCCTGTGTATTACTTACTAATGAAAGGATCTCTTTATTTGTATTTAAAGGAGTGTTGGCCTGTACAGAGGCGAAAGAGATAAGTGTTAAGGCCATTGCCGATACTATTAGCTTTTTCATGATCTGTGATTTAAGTTAAATATGTTTGTAACAATGATAATAGGAATAACAGGATCATACCAAATTTACAATACGCTCATTTTCAATTATTTAACCAAAATAAATATAAAAAATAATGTTAAAAAATTCCTCACTGTGGGGGATAAATCTTCATTTCAAGGTTTTTATTAAATTAAATCAGCTTGTTCCGCGTTCATATCATTATGACAGCAATAGACAATAATCGTATTTTGGCACTTCGCCCGGAAATAGAGACTGAACCCGCATTTACTGTTTCTGAACAGTTTCAAAATCAGACCTTAAGGCCGGTTTTAAAGATGCAGAATGATTTACTTATCGGTGCTTTCCGCCAATATATTTCCAGGCATAAGGATACTTTCAGGAAATTATCAGTTGCTGAACAGCAGTTGTTTGTTGCAAAATCATTGCGGCAGGATCACCAGTTCCGCCATTTCGTACGAGGCATCATTGCTGGCCATTTTACCGAAACCGAATGGCGGCAGTTTGTTGATAATGAAGATGAGATAAACAAACGGATGATGAAACTGGCAGAGCAAAGAATTATCAGTCAGCTGACAGTAATTTAAAAGCAAGTTTTGAAACCTGTTTAAATTTATTGATTCATTGATAGTGGTTCTTATTCGCTTCTTTTATTGATCCGGAAAACATCTCCGGCAGTATACAAACTGAATTGTATATCTTCCATTTTAATTAATCCACTTTCTGTCACTTTTAGTTTAGCCGGATTTTTCATCACTACTACCTGGCTTTCACCCACAACTTTTACCTGATTTCCTGTTACAACTATGGCAGTGGCCTCGTCAATACCTACGCAGGTAAAATCAGGGTACTTGGCCAAAGCCGAGAATAAGCGATTATAGCGGCTTCTGACAATAAAATGCTGATCAACAATTACATCAGTTAATAACCCAAGTCCTGTCTGAATGTCAATATTCCGATCTTTCACTTTTCTAAAAGTTGCCCTTAATGTCGTATCCCCAACCAGCTCACGTCCGGAAATCATATAATGGCTCATTACGGCGGCACCGGCACTTGTACCTGCAATAGTCGCCCCCTTTGCAAAAGCTTTATGAATTGCATCATACACCGGTGTATTCAGAACGACCTTCATAAACCGTTCCTGGTCACCGCCAGTAATAAATACCAGCTTTGCATTGGCAAGGGAATCCAGTCTTAGTTTATTATTTACATCAGAAGTTTTAAAATTCAGGTTTATTATTTTATTTGAGCAAACAGGTTCCAGATCTGCTTTGAAATAATGGAATGATGTATCGGGATTTGCACCTGACATCGGCAACACGACAACATAATCTTTTGGTCCTAAACCGGAAGCCGCTACAAGCTCCCGCATCAGATCCGGAGAACGATCCCCGCCACCGATGATAAACAAATTACCCTGCCTGGATTTTTCAGGGATCTGCGCATGAACAAAAGAAGAAAGGAAAACAAAAGCGGCAAAGAACCTGATCAGATAATATTTCATGTCTTAAATGTAACAGAAATCAGCCCATTTTTACTACGTTTCGAAACAACATTTTAAATCCAAATGCACATGTCATACTTAGTAATACCAAAACGAACCACAACATATTATATCCCCATTGCTGTGCAACATATCCGCCCGCAGCAGGGCCGATGATCTGCGCAACTGCCCAGGAAAGCGAATATGCAGCAGAATATTGTCCCCGGTTGGATACTGAAGCACGGTTCATGACCATGGTATTGAGATAAGGCAACGTAAGCATTTCCCCGATCGTAAACATGAAAACAGTTGCAGCACCCATTACAACAGGCTTTAAACCAGGCACCAGAAGAAATAAATACCCAATGGCTGTAAATAATATTCCAGCTACGATATAATATGCGTCTGATCTCCGGCTACCGAGTTTTTGGATCAGTATCATTTCAAACAAGGCGATAATAATACCATTCATTCCAAGAAGAAGTCCGATCGTAGCTTCCCCAATATTTAATTCTTCTTTCCAGTAAACCGGTACCAACCTGAATAAAAGGACAAAACATATCATATAAAAAGTAACCATGACGATTAACCTCAGGAAAAAGACATCTTTCCAGGGCGATAAACTTTCGATATTTTCCGGGTTGCTTTTTTCTGATAAACCAGGTCTGGATACTGCTGGAAGTAATATTGCAATCATTAACCCGGCGGTCATGTATATCACACCGTCTACCCAGAACAGCAAATGATAATTGATCGCTGCCAGTATCCCGCCAACTGAGGTTCCGAAACCAAATCCGATATTGGTTGCAAGCCTGTTCAGCGCATATGACCTTGTGAGATTTTCCTTGGACGAATAAGATGCAATGGCTGTGTTATTAGCTGGCTTGAATGATTCTACAAAAAAGGCCAGCACAATTGTTAAAGCACACAATCCATCAAAATTATGCACCTGGCCAAATAGCATAAACAGGATTCCGCTTATGAGAAGACTAACAACCTGCACGGGCCGGAAGCCAATTTTATCAGTAAAGTATCCACCGACCATAGCTCCCACAACGGAACCGACCCCAAAGAGGGTAATGATCAAACCTGCATCGGCAATGCTCCGGTGAAGGCTTTGGGTAATATACATACTCATAAACGGCACTGCCATGTAACCGCAACGGTTGATAAGAATAACAACACTCAACAGCCAGGTTTCCCTGCTTAGCCCGCTGAATGAAATCCGGTAAATTTGTAGAATATTACGTACCATAATTGTTCTGGATTTAAAACAAAAAAATCCGCTTAGTGGGATACCAAGCGGATTGCAATTATATTCTTGAAGTTGAAATATAGCTATCCTGCCTGGAACACCTTGTGGTGCCAAATAGAAAAGACGCGATATGACGACTGATTATTCATAATACAAATGTAGCAGAATTTATTAACCGGCTGTTTTCAATTCTAAAATTTATCATGGATTTTATTAAACGGAATAGATCAAAAAGAAGTAATCCATTTTATATTAAATGAAATGTAACCATTCATGCAACTTTTGGCCTGAGAAATACATCTTTTATAAAAAGCCATGTTAAAAATAAAACAATGCCTAATCATGACAGGAAAAGAAATATTTGATCAATACCAGTCTGCGGCTCTGAGACACGGTTTTGGCTCCGATGAATTTCGGTATGGAAATCTTTTATTCGAAGCCTTAAGAATTGAAGGGGAAGAAAAAGTTTTTAAACTTCTGGAAGAAGCAAAAAGTACCGGAAAAAAATTGATCTTGGTTATTCGGTCCATTCTCAAAATGGAATGATGGAGCCCGACAGAGTTGTAATCGTTTAAAGTTCCATTCATTCACACTTATAAATTCCACATGAGCCGGCCTGCTTCAATGAAATATTAAGCAACTTTTACTTTTTGACCGTTTAACTGCAAAGGATTAATTACTACTGCTGGTGGCATTTCGGTTTCCAATACCTTTTTAGGCAAACCAGTCATTGTTGATGAACCACGTATAACCAGCAATGGCTGCATATTAAGCTGAGTCAGCTTGTTATTATCAGCAATAGCTGCAATCAGAATTTCAGTAGCTGCCGTCCCCATTTCTTTCAGTGGCTGTCTCAATTGAGTCACCGGAGTGCTGAATAAATCAAGAAATTCAGTTTCGTCAAAACTAATCACGGCCAGTTCCTCAGGAACTTTGATTTTGTTTGAGTTGATATACTTCAAGCCAAACATACCTAACTGATTTGTAGTCAGATAAATTGCGTCAATCGGTTCTTTCAGACCAAGAAGCTGGTAAAATGCTCCCTCTATATCTGCGGAAGAAAAATCCTGACTTAATTCAATCAGATGATCTGGTACAAATGTGCGGTCGTGTTCCAGCAAAGCTTCCATATAACCCCTCTTCCTTTCCTTCATATGATGCAGCGGGGAATTTAACGTAATCATTCCAATGCGTTTATGGCCATGATCAATCAGGTGATTCACTGCCATGTATGACGCCTGGAAATTATTCAGCGCTACATAATTTGTCGTAATTTCCGGAAAATAGCGATCAACGAGCACAAAAGGAAAATTGCGATTTTCAAGTTCAATGATCTGCGCTTCCGAACCATGGCATGGCGCAATGATCAGTCCATCAACCTGCTTATTCAAAAATGTATCAATCAGTTTTTGTGATTTCTGCGGATTCTCGTCCGAACTTCCGTAGATTACTGTATAACCTGCCTTGTCCGCCTCGTCTTCAATAATCCTTGCCAGAGCCGAGGAAAATGGATTGGATATATCTGCTACTATGAGTCCTATTGTGAAAGTTTTATTGGTTTTCAAACTTCTTGCAATCTGGTTACTATTATAGTTTAATTCTTTTGCTGTGTCACGAATATTCTGAGCGACTTCCTTGCTGATCCTGTTTTCCATTTTGTTATTCAGAACATAGGAAACCAGCGTTGTAGAGACGCCGACTTTGTCGGCGATACTCTTTAAAGAGGCTTTCTTTTGCATAATTTCAAGCATTAAAATGAAGCAAATAATTTTAATAACTATTTGCACTAAAACCATTTAACGATTGAAAAACATAAATAGTTTAATATTGGTAAAATTTCATGTTGAATCGTTTCAACTACCATTTTATATTAAATTTATACAATTAATCCTATTAGACTAATAAAATACAAATATAATTATATTAATAATTTATTGAAATTGGCAACCACGTTTATATTGTTAAATCCACTTATAAATGTAGATTTTTAAAGTATAAATTCCTGGATAATAACTCTGTTGACTTTCAATTTCAACCTGTGACTAACCTATCATAATTACTGTCGATTCGATCAGATCAGGTTTTTCAGGATTGTCACAGATTTCTCCAGTTCGTGAGGGTCAGAAGACGCAAAGCCAAGTCTGGTTGTATTTTTTATCCGGGAATATTGCTGATGTGCACTTCCATCCGAAAAGTACAGGTCTTTTTTCAGTGCTTTTTGAGCCAGTAATGGCAAATCTATTTTCTGATCAAATTTTGTCCAAACTGCCATCCCACCATCAGGAACCTGGAATTCAACATAATTCTCCAATTCCATATTAAGAAGTTCGCAAAACAGATCGCGTCTTTGCCTGTACACGCGTAATGATTTTCTCAAATGCCTTTGAATCACTCCGTTTTGAAGCAAGTCGGCCAGTGCATTTTCCAAAATCGTATCTCCCTGCCTGTCAATGATCCGTCGTAATTTTGCTAAATGCGCAATGGCGTTTTCAGGCCCAACCAGGTATCCAACTCGGAATACAGGTGAAATAGCTTTGGTGAACGAACCGCAATACAACACCATTCCGGCCTGATCAGCACCGGCAAGCGGTAAAAGAGGCTTGCTCAGATAATGGAAATCATAATCATAATCGTCCTCAAAAATGATAAACCCGAATTGTTCAGCCAATTGCAATAATCTGACACGGCGGTCTGCACGGAGTGCCACAGTAGTTGGATAGTGATGATGAGAAGTGACGTAAAGCAGGCGAATTGGTTGTTTTAAGCAAAGTTTTTCAAGTGCATCCAGATCAATCCCATAATCGTCTGACGGAATAGTTAAAAGATTGGCACCTGCCTGCAAAAAGTTATTGTTTGCCCCTGCCCAGCCTAATTCGCTTACTACCACATTATCACCCGGTTTTAACAGACCTGCACTCACCAGATACAAGCCCATAATCGTTCCCCGTACGATCAGTATATTAGCAATTGTTGTGTTTAACCCTCTGGTTTCATTCAGATAAACAGACAGTTCCTGCCGCAGCCATAGAGAGCCGTGCGTATCACCATAACCCAGTCGTGCGTATGAATTGCCTGTTAGTAACTGACTGCGATAGGCCCGTGAAAGTTCTTCCAGAGGAGCAAGCCGGGCATCCGGAAAACCGTCGTCCAAATGAAGTCCCGTCCCGGATTTCAATACAGAACGATTCAAATGAGATAAGATGGGAACCTCAAAGCCTGCTTTTTTGCTCGGTTTTATCTGCTTTTTTGTATGCTCATCAGATCTGGAAAGCTTTATTTCCGGAAAATTTTTAGCTACAAAAGTGCCGTTACCCACATGGCTTTCCAGCCAGCCCTGAGCCAGTAATTCGTCATAGGCCAGGACCACAGTACGCCGGTGAACGTTTAGCATGGAAGCTAATTGCCTCGTACTCATCAATCTGTATCCCGATGGCAATGTTCCTTTTCTGATTAATGACATGAGCTGATTGGCAATTTGAAGATATACTGCCTGCCTGCTTAATTTATCAATGACAACTGAGGAAAGTAATTGCATCAGGATTGGACTATCAGATTTATAATAATTGGACGATTAATATAATCCAATTACGCTACAATTTTGTAAAAAACAAAACCATGCCAAAACCACATTCACATCTCGTTCCCAGCCGTTCTGCAAAACGCGCTCATTATGATCAGGAAAGTATTTATTCTATTCTGGACGAAGCACTTTTTTGTACGATCAGTTATTCAGTCGATAACCGCCCGTTTTCAATCCCAACTTCTTTTGTCCGTTATGAAGACAAAATTTACATTCACGGCTCCGTTGGCAGTCACTTTATAAGAGAAATTGAAAAGGGCATACCTGTATGTATTACGGTAATGCTTACCGATGCGCTAGTAGTGGCTAAATCTGCTTTTAGCCATTCTGTCAATTACCGGTCAGTAGTCATATTTGCCCAAGCCGAAAAAATAGAAGATATCACCAGAAAAACAGAAAGTTTTGAATGGCTGACCAATAAAATTGTTCCGGGTAGCTGGGAATATCTTCGGCCGATAAAAGATAATGAAGTACGTAAAACGACTTCCCTCGCCTTTTCATTGGACGAGGCTTCTGCAAAAATCAGAACTGGAATGCCTAACGATGAGGAGGAGGACAAGCCGCTTCCGATCTGGTCCGGCCTTATTCCACTGCAAACAAATAGATTGACTCCAATTTCGGATGACCTGAGCAAGGAAATACCACTACCTGCACATTTGTCGCATCTTTAACAGATATGTCTCGAACGTCCCCGTTCGAGACATATCTGTTAAAATTTTAAAAATCCTGCAACAATTTCCGTCAAAAAAAATGTTATCACCTTATATACTTTTAGGAAAATAGCAAATCATCGATTTAGGAATGGAATTATTAATAGTCGTTGCCTTTTTTGGTTATATCTATTATTTAAGAAACTATGCAGATCTGCGAACAAAATCTGAGAAAGAAGAGGAAAATTTAAAGGAAGGCATCCGTTTATTTCAAACCAATCAAATACACGCAGCATTCGATTTTTTTGACCAAAGAATAAAAACCCGCCCAAATTCATCTGTTGCTTATCTTTATCGTGCACGCTGCTTTAAAGAACAAAATGATTTTCAGGCAGCAATGAATGACTTAAATGCAGGACTGAGTTATGACGAAAGTGTCTATGGGCTTCATCTGGAAAAAGGTAAACTACTCTTCCGCAACAACATGTACGATTCTGCGCTAAAAGCTCTGAATAAGGCTATTTTTAACGCGGGCGATCAGGATCCCGAACCCTACTACTGGCGTGCAATGACCCGGCAACAATTAAATCAGGAAGAGGAAGCACAAAAAGATTATAAGAAAGAAGCCGAAATAACAGAGGCCGGTAAGCATATTTTAATTAGAGACCTGTCTGTTAAAAAACCTTTTTGAACCGTAAGCTGTTTGCCAATGCTATGTTGGTAATTTGCACTAGCGCTCTGATATTGACAGTTATAAAACGGGCCGAGGGTATACATATTCCTTACCTTATTGCAGCATTGTCCGCCGTGGCCATTGGCTTTGCAGAACCACGTAAGGGGTGGATACTTGCCATAATGCAATGTATTTTCTTACTTACAGGATATTTTTTGTTTACCAAAATGCCTGAAAATGGCGGTCAGGCAGAAGTTGAAAATTTTAGCTTATACGGGTCTGCGGTTCTTACTTTTGCAGGTAGTTTTTTAGGTGCATTTCTCAAAAGAGCAATTAGCGGTGTGTAAGGAAGTTAACCACTAATCACCTTGTTGTACTTAATACTTCACCAAGAAACGGCTTAAGTTTATTTTCCAGGGCATCTTTTGTACAGGTCATTTGGGATATAACTTTTCTCCACTTGCTGGTTCCGTCTGCAAAAGGATCATAATCGACAAACATACGTCCCACAACCTGAAAAAGGTTCTTCGCTTTTGGTTCTAATAAGGAGGTTAATCCCTGATGATTAAATATGTCCAGAATCTGGTGAGCCGTTTTTGGCTGGAAACCTTCTGTGGTGCAAAACAAAAGTGATCCGTTTTTATAGTGGCATATAATGTGCTTTTTCATAATTGAAATCTAATTGATTATCATAGCAATTAAAAAATATCATACCACTTGATATACGTTCAAATGCAATTTTATTTACCGGCCTGGAATAGAGAAAATAATGTAATATTGCTGATAAGTAACAGATCTTTTATTTCATCAATGAAAAAACTTATCATATTCATTTTTCTGTGTATTACTGCTATTGGCTGCAATAAAAAAACCAAACAATTACCTACGGTAGCAGTAAGAGACACAACTATTACTGTTGAAAATTCATTTACTGAATTATTTATTGATAGTGCTGCACTGGACCGGTTTATTCTGGCCCACCCCATGGAGGACAGCCTGTCCAACAAAATGCACAGTTTTTACAACCATCGGAATTATCAGTTTGCGTGGTTTTTTCCGGAAGGAACGGCTGATTTTATTTCTTCTTTTTTGAGTTTACAGAACGATTACATTCATTATTCCGGTGACAGTTCATTGTACAATCCTGCACTACAAACCAGAATAGACTCTCTTGCACAACTCAAAAAGATCAATCCAAAAGATACACTTGTTGTAAGCACTGAGCTAATGCTCACACAGCAATTTTTTAAATATACAAGCCTGGCCTATTCAGGAGATCATAAAATCAATGTTCAGGAGCTCAATTGGTATATTCCCAGAAAAAAATCAACCCTGAAGTTTTCCTTGATTCTTTACTTAAAAATAAGGGGAAAAATTTGTCGGCTTATGAGCCGGTAAACCGCCAGTATAATTTATTAAAAGAAAAACTGCTTCAATATTACCAGATTGATAAAAACCAGGAATGGGCTCCGCTTGAAACCAAAAAGCTGAAAGAAGGAAATTCCAATGCGCTGGTATCTGAAATAAAAAACAGGCTGATGCATTTAGGAGATTTGAATGAAACAGACAGTACCAATATTTTTGACTCAACACTAACTGCTGCTGTCAAACAGTTTCAGGGAAGAATGGGGCTCAAACCGGATGGAGAAACGGGCCCTGCTTTTTTCAGGGAATTGAATGTACCGGTTCACGAACGTATCCAACAGGTGCTGATCAATATGGAACGTATCCGATGGACGCCCGCAACTCCTTCCACCGATTATATTCTGGTCAACATTCCTGAATTCAAAATGCATGTGTATGAAAATGGAAAGTTAAATTTCAACATGAATGTCGTCGTCGGTTCGGAAGCGAACAGCACTGTTATTTTTTCCGGAACATTAAATCAAATTGTTTTTAGTCCATACTGGAATATTCCTCCAAGTATTTTGAAAAAGGAAATTTTACCCGGTATCCATAAAAATGCAAATTATCTGGCAAAGCACAATATGGAATGGAATGGCGGATCTGTGAGGCAAAAGCCAGGCAAATCCAATTCACTTGGCCTGGTTAAGTTCTTATTTCCAAACAGTCACAATATTTACTTACATGATACACCATCCAAAAGTTTGTTTGGCGAATCCCAACGTGCTTTCAGTCATGGTTGTATAAGACTTGCCGAACCGAAAAAACTCGCAGAATTCCTTCTCCGGAAAGACAGTACATGGACGGAAGAAAAGATTACACAGGCAATGAACCTGGGCAAAGAAAAGTATGTCCGCTTATGTGGCAAAAACGAAATTCCTGTTTTTATAGGCTATTTTACTTCCTGGGTTGATCAGAACGGACATATCAATTTCCGTAATGATGTGTATGGACATGATAAAAAAATGGCCGAGCGGTTATTCAGTAATAATACTATTGCGCTAACGGCCAAATAAACAGATAGGCTGCTTTTTGTGAAAGCAGCCTATCTGAATTTTCCTGTATATAATTGGTGCCTAAACTGTGTTTACTTCGTTACCCAATTTCTGCTCATCCTCAGCTATTTCGTGTAATGCAGCTTTGGATTCGGGATGGCTGTCGTCTTCTCCAAGCACCATACCCCACGGTTTCAATCCATCTACGCGGTCGAAAATTACTTTTATGATGGCTATTACAGGAATTGACAAGAACATACCCGTAATTCCCCAGATCATCTCACCGACAACCAATCCCAAAAGTGCAATAAGTGTATTGATTTTAACTTTTGAACCAACAATTTTTGGCATAATATAATTACTGTCCACCAAATGGATCAGCACCACAGCAATCAGTACGAATAAAATATGACTGGTAGTAGCGGTTGCAAAAGTGATCAGTATAGCTAAAATGAGTGCTGTAACAATACCAATGTAGGGGATGAGATTAAAAATGCCCATTATGAGGCCAAGTAAAAACGCGTATTTTACGCCAATCACATAAAAAGCCAGGCAAGATAATCCTGTAACGATTAACATCTGAAGGAAAAGCCCGACAATATATTTCTTTACGATGTACTGTATCTGACTCACAATATCATAGACAATCACACTGTGCTCCTCGCTAAATAATGACACGATAAACCGCAGTAATAATCTTCTGTGAAGTAATATAAAAAATGTGTACAGAAAGATAAAAAGAAGAAATAGTAAAATTGACGAAACGGATAATAATGTATGGCCAATAATACTGGTGCCAGTATCAACTGCTTTTGTGGCCGAGTCGCTGATATAATTGATCTGATCGTCTGAATCGACATGAAAAGTGACTGAAATCCATTTTTGAAGATCGGCTGTTCCGTCCAGCACTTGTTGCTTAAAAGCCGGCCAGTCCTGAGCCAGAGCGGTAAGCTGGGTTCCCAGAATAAAAACAATTCCGGTAATACCCAAAATCAAGGAAAGCAACGCAACAAGAGATGACAGCGAACGGGGCATCTTAAACTTCCTTTCCAGAAACCCTGCAAATGGTAATAAAAGCAGAGAGAACAGAAATGCGAAAATCAAGGGGGCCAGTAAAGTCCTGCCTACAATGGCAATGTAAGAAAGACAGATCAGACTGATTAAAATATGAGCCAGCCTGGTATAAAAAGGAGTAATACGGATCATGGGAGCCTTTCTTATTTCGTTAAAATTTACATCATTAACCTAATTATATTCGTGCCAACACAATATATCACGCTTTTAATTTTCAAATAGGGTAATATTGTAACCCCAAAACGGCAATGGAAAATTCCCGTAAAATGTCACTTGTTTAGGGTAAGGCAAAAGCCACATACTGATTCCCTTTTTTAGTACCCAGTTTTGTCCCGCCGCAGGCTATAACCACATATTGTTTTCCATTGACCTGGTAGGTAGAAGGAGTAGCAAATCCGGCAGCCGGCAGCACAGTTTCCCATAATAATTTACCTGTTTTTTTATTAAAAACCCTGAACTTGCCGTCCTTGGTTGCGGCAATAAAAAGAAGACCGCTTTTGGTAACAACGGGGCCTCCGTAATTTTCTGTTCCGGTATTGGGATAACCCTTCGCTTTAAGTTCGGCAACTTCACCAAACGGTATTTTCCAGAGGTATTTTCCTGTATTCAGATCAATGGCATTCAGTGTACCCCAGGGAGGTGAAATAGCCGGTAGCCCTTTACTATCCAGAAATTTATTGTAACCAGTGCTTTGATAAGGCACATAAATTTTCCTGGTTTCTGATGTTGTCGAAACGGCCTCCACCTTTTCATCATTGAACAGAAAAGAAATCAATGCATTTTTTTCATCGGCTGTAAGCATTGTAAAACCTGGCATCATGCCCTTTCCGCTAGTGATAATATTGCTCACAAAACTACGGTCACGGCGCAAACCAACATCAATTAATGAAGGATAACCACTTTTTGCATTACCTTTTCGCTGTGCACCATGGCAGGTTGGGCAATAGGTTGTGTACACTTTTTCACCCGGACTTAATGATGTCATTTCGCTCGCTTTCGGTGTGTCTTTCATTGTTAAAATCCAGGCCATTTCATTGCTGTTTACATATAAAATACCTTCCTGCGGATCTGCCGCTGCCCCACCCCACTCTGCTCCGCCATCAAAACCCGGCAGAATGACAGTGCCTTCCTTGCCGGGCGCTGCAAACATATTCTTTTTATAGGTTTTAAATTTCATCACCAGCGAATCGCGATCCTGAGCAAACGAACTGATATCTTTTTCCGTAAGCGTATAAGCCTGTCTTGCAAATGGAGCGGGTAACGAAGGTACTGGTTGCGAAGGCCAGGAAAATTCACCCGGAAGTTCAGACTTTGGAGCGACTACTTCTTTAATAGGAAATAATGGTTTTCCTGTAACCCTGTCAAAAATAAATACGTATCCCTGCTTACTTACCTGGGCAACGGCATCAATTCGCCTGCCATTCTTTGTAATAGTGATCAGGTTGGGAGGTGCAGGAAGGTCCCGGTCCCACATATCGTGATGCATGGTCTGGTAATGCCAGAGCCGTTTCCCGGTGCGTGCATCTATGGCAAGTAAACAGTTGGCAAACAGGTTTTGACCTTTTCTTTTTCCACCATAAAAATCATAACCGGCAGATCCGGTTGGCACATACAAAATACCTCGTTTCCTGTCAATTGCGGTCCCCGCCCAATTGTTTGCTCCGCCGGTATAGGTATTTTTATAGGCATCAGGAGGAAAAGTTTCGTAGCCCAATTCACCCGGATACGGTATGGTATGAAAAGTCCACACTAATTTTCCGGTGCGTACATTAAATGCCCTTAAATCTCCCGGAGCTGCATCAGAGTCTTCCGAAAGGCGTAGCGGCATAATGATCAGATCTTCATAAATTGTACCTGGTGTATTGGAAACCATGTATTTATCCTTTGCAATTTCGGGCAACCCTGTGTGCAGGTCCAGCTTTCCGCCATCACCAAAACTTTCGATCAATTTACCGGTACGGGCATCCAAAGCATATAAATACGGCCCCATTGCGTGCAATATCCGCTGATCCTCACCATCACTCCAGTAAGTAAGCCCACGACTTGTATTGGAACCGATTTTGGATTTGTCTCCGAAATGCCAGATTTCTTTACCAGTAGCTGCATCTACTGCAAATGCCTGAACCGTTGAAGTCACACCATACATTATCCCTTTTACAATAATGGGGTTCACCTGCATTTGTCCTGAATCAGGCGTAGAATAAGTCCAGGCAACTTTAAGATCTTTTACATTTTCAGGATTAATCTGGGTTAAATCTGAGTAATGGTTTCGGTCCGGGCCACCAAGATATTCAGTCCATTCGGTGTAGGAAGTGATTTTATCATCCTGCGTTATGTTTTGTGCTGCCAGTAAAAAGACAGAAACTGCTGTAATTAACAGTACTTTTTTGATCATTTAAAGATGCTTTATTTCAATATTAATATTATTTGGTTTTGGGCGACCTAGAGGGTCGCCCTGACGACGCTAGGATCATTCGAACTGGCTCTTAGCTGTAATACCAGGCCAGTCATCCGTACGGAATCCGCTGGCTGGAAATCCTTCCGCATTAAACAGATTGGCATCTTCCGGAGAATCCGCCCATGCATATCTGACGGCAACTGGTTTAGGCACTTTTGGATTCCAGACTACAACCTGGTTGTTTACAATTTCTGCTTTGGCATAATAAAAAACTTTGTCATCCCCTGCAATTTCAAATCCTTTCAGATAACCAAATTTATCCTTAACGATCAATCCGCCTTCCGTGTGTTTGAATGAAACGATTGCTTTATCATTGTCGAATTTGACCTGGTCATATAATGGTGAGCTATAAACTATATTTTGTCCATAATCAAATTTCAATGCGTTAACAGCCAGTCTGTGAGCCACATCCTGTTTATTCGTCGGATGAATATCTTTTGGATTTCCAATGTCTGTGGTTACAGCCATGCCAGTTTTAGGCAAACTTAATGTCATATTTTGTGCTTCACGGAGTTCTGCCCATCCGCTGCCTTTATTACTATCGTTATAAGCGCCAAAACTGGAAAGCTGGACCCAATAAAATGAAAACGGATCATTCCACAATTTTCGCCAGTCATTGATCATTAGAGGAAAAGCCTGGCGATACTGGTAAGCACGGCCTGCATTACTCTCACCCTGATACCAGAGTGAGCCGCGAATTGCAAACGGGATCAATGGAACGATCATCGCATTATAAATACTTGTGCCCACATTATTCATCAAATGTGCATACTCGTGCTTTTCTGCAAAAGCTGGCATTAGTTTCCAGTCGGCAGCCAGACTAACTTTCTGAAACCCGTCTTCAATATATAAATCACTTGCTTTTCCCATCAGGCCAGGTCCAAACCAAGGTGTTGCCACCAAATTTCCCAGCTTTATAACCAGTTGATTTTCGCCGCTTTTCCAGGTATCGGCAGGAATACTAATTTTCCTTGTTCCTTTCAGAATTTCAGAAGAAACCAGTTTCCCATTGATGTAAATGTCATTTTTACTATCATTTTCCGGTAAAGAAAGTGTCGTTGGTTTTGCGGCCATATCAGCAGGAATCTCTATATTTTTTGCCATGAATCCTTGTCCCCTAAAACCCATCAGGCCTTTCCAATCCCATTGCCCAACGGGATCTGCCGTATTTTGCCAGGTAGAAAAATCAGCAGTTCCGGTAATGTATTTTTGCTCATCTGCTATTGCCGGATTATAAGAAACAGATTTAAAAAGCTGTTTTCTAAGTTTTTTATCCATGATCAGATCCGCCTCTTCCCATGTTTTGGGCAGATTTTGGGCATAACCTTTCAATTCATCATTGCTCTGCATAGCTTCTTTACTGATCCAGCCCTCTATCTGCGAACCTCCCCAGGACGAATGTAAAATGCCAATTGGAATATTTAATTTCTGGTATAATTCCCTTGCAAAGAAAAAGCCGATTGCAGTAAAATTTCCAACATTTTCTGCCGATGCCACTTTCCATTCTCCTTTTTCAAGATCCTTTTCAGGAGCAAGTGTAACCATGTGCTCCACCTTGAAATGCCGGATCTGAGGAAAATCAGCATTCTTTTTTTCTTCAATAAAATTATTAGCCTGGGAAACAGACCATTCCATATTAGACTGACCGGAACACAACCATACTTCCCCGATCAAAATATCATTTACCGCAGCCTTACCTGATTTTGCGCTAACAGTTAAAGTGTGTGGCCCGCCTGCTTCCAGCGGAGTAAACTTCACCATCCATTTTCCATCAAGATCTGCCTTAGCACTCTGAGTCTGGCCTGCGAGGGTGACAGTTACTTTTTCACCGGATTTTGCCCAGCCCCAAACCGGAACCGGCTTCTGCCGCTGTAATACCGCATGATCCGAAAATAAGCGGGCAAGCTTAATTTGTGAAAAAGCAGACGTACTAAAAATCAGAAACAAAAAAACGAGAATACGTTTCATGAGGAATTGAATGGATTTTGGTTTTTAATAAAATGCGGAATGGGTATGTTTTCTACTTAAAATGTTGTGTAACAGTAAAGATTTATGAAGCTCCTGATTAGCAGTCCCGCAATTCATCTAAAATCCAAATCATCGAAAACAATATGGGTGTGTTGTACTACAAAGAATTTGTTAAAAGGTAATTTATGACTCCAATACTATATGTTCTAATTTTGTTGTAAGTAATAGAAATCTTGGAAACAACTTATAGACTGAATACAGAAGGAAATAACAATGAATTTCCTTTAGTCATTAAAGACGCTATTTTCTAAACAAGATGTTGAAATTACTGTAAAGTCTATAAATCAATTGGATTCTGATCAAATCAAGAGAAATAACGCTTTAAGAAAAATGGTTGAAGAAAGTCGGTTAAATGCTCCAAAGATTAACCCTTCCGTAGATTTTCGTACCATTATTGATCAGATGTACGATAAGGAAATGAAATACTTTGATACCGATGTTTTGATTAATTCTTATATCAATCAAAATGTAACTAAGCATTCATTTTCGTAACATCTGATTGAGTCTGGTATTACAGATAATTCTTTCCTCATTTCTTGGCTGAGTATTCAAGAAGTTGATTTTGTAATGGGCAAACTGAAGCAGCATAATTAATATATTAGTTCCAGACTTAATGAATTATTATTTCTATTCCAGCCACTTACGGGTCGATCGAATTTCAAAGGGAATTGAACAAGCTAATCAAATCGGTTTTACAGATTTTAATAATTGTTTGCATATTGCGGTTGCGGAACAATATTGCACCGATTTTTACACATATAACAGAGTTGATTTTATTCGTATCAAGCCTTATACCAGTCTAAATGTTCACATATTAGAATAATATTGATATATGAAAGACTTATTTCAGTATTTCATCATCAGACTCAATAGCTTCCTATCCAGTTTTTGCCCGTGCCAGTCTTCGTAGGCAACATCAGCCCTCTTTGAATTTAAAACACCAAAATCACCACTGAATTCCCAAAGCGAAAAACCAATTCCGTTCGTAGTAAGTATATCAAGCACATCGGCAAACCAGGCCAGAAATACCGCATGTGGGGTTTTGTTCCAGCTTCCGCATTCACCGCAATGCACACCAACGCCTTTGTTTACCAGATCGATCCAGGGTTTATAATAGTTTTCCAACATAGCACGGCTCAGATATTGTTCACCAACTTGTCCGGGCCACTTTGGCTCAGGAACATTTTCAGTATCCTTCATTGCCCAGGGTGCTTTATAATGGGAAATAATACCCGGATGATAACCCCGGCAGCTTTGAGCAATATCAAGATCAGCAATTTCGGGGATTACAGTATTTCCTACATCATTTCCATCTGCTATTATCAGGTGCTCCTGATTCTCCCGTCGTATTGATTCCGAAGCTTCCATCACCAATTTACGATATATATCTCCCGGCACTGAAGTCCTTTCCGAGAGCTGGTCATTCATATCTGCACGCATACTTGGTTCATTCAACAGATCAAAACTGATCTTTTTCCTCGAAACATTTTTGTACCGTTTGGCCCACATATTCCAGTGGAAACAAAATGCATCCAGCGCTTTTTGATCAGTCCAGAGATTATAAGGCTCATGAAAACCGGCATTTATACAATAACCCGGCGCACGATGCAGATTAAGGCTTACATGAATATTGTATTTATGGGCGGCTTCCACCAATTTATCAATACGATCAACGGCAGCTTCGTCAATCTGATATACTTCATCCGGTGTAATATTCCGGCTTCTGTCAAATTTCACATATGATGGATAAGCGATCGGAATCCTCACGAAATCAAAACCCCAGTCGCTCATCCATTTCAGTTGTTCGTCGGTAGTGGCTTTTCTTCCATTAGCAGGATCCGGAGAAAAAAGTCAAGCAGATTAAACCCTTTCCATTTCGGAAGTTTATTTTTCACTTCTTTTACCGGCAAGGAAAAAGCCTCGGGCGTCAAAGCCGTTGCAGCAGCAATTGTACTGGTGCTTTTGATGAAAATCCTGCGATTCATGGTTTCCGGTTGAGTAGTTCAGTTAATAAAAACCGGCAAACCGTAGTTTTACTTATGCTGGATGGAAGAAATGGCTAAAAATTGTATCAGGACTATTGTTTCTTTCAGGAAAGAAAACATTTATAAACGGTTGAAAAATAAATTCTTCCAAATTAGCCACATTGCTGAGAAGGATTGCAAATCTGGCACTGACAATTGATATTGGTAGATTATGGAACAGTCTGCTAAATCAACTCTCAGCAGACTGTTATAAACTTGAAATTCCGGATAAAAGTAAAATCGTACTTTTTAAGCAGCCTTAATGGTAACACCCAGTTCGTATTGCCCTTTCTTTCTCTTATAGTCAAATTCTCTCGGGAATTCATCCCCTATCAGTTTCCCTTTCTCGGCCACAAATTCTTCCACTCCAAGTAAATCATCCTGTTTGAAATGGATAACCGCTTTTTTGAGTAAACCGAATAGAATTTTTGTGATCTGGGAAAAATCTATAGTAAGTGGTATCTGACTAAAATCAAAACCTTCCGGCTCTATAATTCCGGTAAGTTCCTGCTTCATTTTATCAAATATTTCACCATTATCCTTTTCATAAAGCGCAAAAGAAAATCCAACTGATTCCGTATCATCGGCAACATCTACTTCGAAATGATTGGGCGACGGCAGCCAAATCTTGCCTTTTTTCACATCGCTTTGCACATCGGTAACAATACCAAAAAGTGGTTTTGAATCCTTTAATGTAGTAACCACACCGCTACCGTCCTTTTTTAACGCTGTAACAAAAATGGCCGCATAAATTTCATCAGCACCTAATTCAAAAGTTGTACGAGTACAATGAATCTTGGTAATATCAATTGCGATTTTCATAATGTTAAGTATTTAATGGATAAATAGAAGATACAAAATTCATTAAATAGCAATATTTCCGCAATACGGAATTTCCCCTGTTGTGATCCGTATTATTCCTTATTTTATGTTTTACTTCAAGCATTAAATTCCTCATTAACCTTAATCAGCCATGAACAAATCAATCAGGATTATACAAACCAAAGAAGCCGCATTACCCGGCGGGCATTATGCACAGGCAACGGAATACAACGGAACGGTATATGTATCAGGACAATTACCTGTCAATGCCGATGGCAGCCATACCTTCACTGAATCTTTTGAAGTTCAGGTTAAGCAGGCATTAAGCAATCTTCTGGCCATCTTGAATGCAGCCGGCAGTAACTTTGAAGATTTGCTTAAAGTTACTGTTTACATCGTTGGTGTAGAGCACTGGCCAACTTTTAATCGTCTTTATGCAGAAGCCTTGGGTAATGCCAAACCGGCACGTGCTATTGTCCCTGTACCAGAGTTACATTTTGGCTATCTGATTGAAATTGAAGCAGTTGCAGTTGTATCGAAAAGTACTTTGTAAATGCAAAAACCTACGGAAATATATCTCCGTAGGTTTTAAAAAGTCCTTATTTCTCAATAAATAAACTGAACTATTTTGCCTGGATTATACCATACGTTGTCGAACCATTCTTTCCTTTCCAGTTATAAACCATTTCAACATTGGCCTCTTTCAAATACTTTGCTTTTATTTTTTTATGAACGGCATCCGGCTGTTTTACTCCGTTTACGATCAATTCGTTGTCACTCAACTTATACGAAAGATTGTTTTTATCCTTAATTACATCCTCTTTAATCAGATCAGCAATTAAATTTTCCTGCATTTTCTCGTATTCTGCTCTCGTTTTCTCCGCTTGTTTTCTTATAACTTCAGCCTGCTTTTTTATTTCGACCGCTTGTTCTCTGAATTTTTCGGCATTTAAATGGGTAACATCAGCATTTTTCCTGATTACTTCCGCTTGTTTACGAATGTTGTTTGCGTTATTTCTGTTCTCGTTCATTGTGACCTGGAAGTTTTCAGCCTCAAATTTAAACTTTTCGGCATTTTTCTTAATCAGCTCTGCCTGTTTCCGAATTTCCTCCGCTTCATACCGAAAGTTCCTGGCGTCTATTTTTGCCTCTTCCGCATCCATTTCAGCTTCTTTTGCGTCATCCATTTCGTCATTCGCACTTTCCTTTGCGTCATCAGCTTCTTCCCTATCAGCTTCGGCCTGCTCGTGTTGCTCTTCTATTTCTTCCAGAATTGGCTCAATTTCTGATTCATAAGATTCTATTTTATCTTTCGGGATCAGTTTTCCATCAATTTTCAGCTCGGTAATTTCTCCGTTTTTCTGTATAATTTCATACCGTTTTTCATTTTTTGTAACCTGTATTGTTGTCACAGAATTACCGGAACTTTCCACCTCGCTATTTGCCGGAATAGTATCTTTTAAAACTTCCTGTACATCAACGGTTTTTACCGGATTGAATAATTCCACTTTTTTACCGGCTGATGATAAAGACGTGGGCAAAACTTTAATTGGTTCGTTAGAAAAAGCCAGCGATAATGCGGCAACGGTGAATAAACTGGCTGTTACAAATAATTTTTCCATGGCATCTAATTGTTTATTATTGTTGTAAATGATTCTTTTGATACGATCGAGCAAGTGGTTTCGTTTTCCTGCAAAAGCCACAGCATGCTTTGTACCTGCACTTTTATACTCCTGAAACAATACCAGCGCATTCACCAAGGAGTTTTTGTTTTGCATAACCCCGATCGCCAGATCATCACAGCAATGTTCTCTTTCTTCTTTGATCAATTTGGAGAGCCATAACACGGCAGGATTAAAAAAGAATACATTTTCCGCAAAATTCTGAAACAGATTGACCAGATAATCCTGCCTTCTTATATGTGCCAGTTCGTGCAGCAAAATGGCTTCAACCTGGCTGTAAGGTAAGTTGGCAAGAAAGCCCGCAGGAACGAGGATCATAGGTTTGAGAAATCCTGTAACTATCGGAATTTTCACTATTTCTGACTCGAATAATAAAATGCTTTTTCTTATTTTCAACCTTTCTGCAAGTTGGTGTACCTGCTGTTTCCATTGTTCATCTACATGATAAATACCGTGATGACGAATTCTCTGCACATAATAAATCCCCGCAGCAGTTCTTGCCGATTTCATTAAAAAAACCAGTAACCAAATCCCAACAATAACGGCCGCATTTTCACTGCAATAATGGATGATCAATTGAGTAAAATGCTCTTTATCAACCTGGTTTACTACTTCAAACCGAACCTCACCTATTCCTTCAATCAGTTTACTACTTCCTGAAAAATCCCGGAGAACTAAATCATCATGTGTATTTGCAGGTTTGTCTAATTCATACCAGAAAGTAAAACAACTTACTGAAATCAGCATCAGTAATAATCCTGAAAGCAAATTGTAACGTAAAACAGGCTTAACTTTTTTGGTCAACAGAAGAACTATTCCGGCCAGAACAGCCACAATCAAGCCCTGCCAGACTGAATGAAGTAATGTCCAGCTGAAAGCCTGAATGATATTTCGGGAAAATGGTAAGTTGAAAAAGTTAAAATTCATGGCTAACAGATTTTATGATTTTTCGCTTAGTTGTCCAGTTTTTTCAAGAAGTCTTTTATTTCATCCAGTTCTTCTTTCGATGTATTCTTATTTCCAAAAAGCTGCATTACCAGGCTCGACGCCGAACCGTTATACATGGAATCCACAAACCGGCCCAATAGCTTATTTTTAGTTTTGTTTTCCTCTTCCGCCGGACTATATACGTGCTTCATATTGCTTTCATCCCGCTTAACAATTCCTTTCTCTGCCATGATCTGCATCAATTTCAGTGTTGATGAATACTGAACTGATCTTTTTTCTTCATTCAGCTTGTCATTCACAAACCGTACCGTTGAAGGCCCGTGCTGCCAGAGTACCTGTAATATCTCTAATTCTGATTTTGTCGGTTCCATTATTTCATTTTTTAATCAACATTTCAAAGGTAGGAAATATTTCGTACGAACAAATACCTATGTTCTTAATTTATGTTAAAATTTACAAATTCCGAGTTGTTCATTTAATTTCTGCGCATAAGTAGTAACCATCTCTTTTTACCAAATCCACACAATGAGGCTGGATTGATATTTGTATCATTCCTACCACGACTTGCAATAGTTGCACTATAACTGACTGAAAATGAATTCAATTAATTTCAACTAATACCATTTAAAAAGTGAAAGGAGTAAAAAAAGAAAATCTGCCGGAGAAAATTTGCATAGTTTGTAAAAAACCATTTTCCTGGCGGAAGAAATGGGAAAAGAATTGGGATGAAGTAAAGTATTGCAGTGAAAAATGCAGGAATAATAAATGAAATTTCATGCTTCTTTTTAAGTAGGTACTGTGGTGAATGTGCAGTTAAACGTATGTTACCAGTACGTGTAATCCAAAGCTAGAAAACCACAATTGGAAATCGAAAATAAATTCTATATAACTTGTTGTATTACAGCATTTTAATACGATTTTTAATCGTCATATACAAAGAGTTACAATAATGGGAATTTTGCACCGCCGGCAAGTGTTCATAAAGACGGAGTCTATTCATATTTTCCGATAAATCGTTCAGCAATTTTCTATTTTGGCAAGAAAAAAAGTTGCTGTAATATTATTTGGTAAAAAACGGATCAGAACAGGAATAGGCGCGAGAACCGGATTAACAGAGCAGGTTAGCGTATTATTTGAAATACATAAACAAAATATGATGCGAAGATCGATTGTATGGTTTAAAACTGATTTAAGATTACATGATAACGAAACGCTCGTTCGCGCTATTGAACAGAGTGACGAAATTATTCCGGTTTATTGTTTTGACGATGCACATTATAAAATCACCGAATTTGGTTTTCAGAAAACCGGCAGTTTCAGGGCTCAGTTTTTATTAGATTCACTAGCCGATCTGGATGCCCGCCTCAGAGAAATGAGATCCGGGCTGATCGTTTTAAGAGGCAATCCGGAAGAGGAGCTTTTTAAAATAGCCAAACAATACGGAGCTCAGAAAGTATTTGCAAAAAAAGAAGTTGCCTACGAAGAAAGACAAACGGAAGAAATTGTAGAAAAAGAATTGTGGAAGTTGCATTGTACACTAGAAACGTTCAGTACCAGTACACTTTACCACGCACAGGATCTGCCATTTACCAAGAAGGACATTCCGGACATTTTTACCAATTTTAGAAAAAGGATCGAAAAAGAGTCTGAAATAAGGGATATTTTCGCTAAACCTGCCTCAATAAAGTCCCCTGAAATTCCTCCTTTACAACTACCAACATTGCAGGATCTCGGACTTATTCCAATGGCCACAGACGAGCGATCTGCCATTCATTCGAAAGGCGGGGAAACAGAAGCGTATAAGCGTTTACAGTTTTATTTTTATGAAACCAGGGCGATATCCACCTACAAAGAAACCCGCAATGGTATGATCGGTGAGAACTATTCAACCAAGTTTTCAGCCTGGCTTGCGATGGGTTGTTTGTCTCCAAGAGAAATTTATTATGAGGTTAAAAAATATGAGGCCCGGTATTCTGCTAATGCCTCTACCTACTGGTTAATATTTGAATTGCTCTGGCGGGACTATTTCAGATTTATGATGAAAAAATATAATCATAAATTTTTTCTGGAAATGGGAATTAAGGACAAAGATATCGTGCCTAAGGGAGTTAATGAAGATTTGCTAAACAAATGGATCAACAGTGAAACGGGTGTGGATTTTATAGACGCCAATATGCTTGAATTAAAGCTGACCGGTTTTATGAGTAACAGAGGCCGCCAGAATGTAGCAAGTTATCTGGTAAACGACCTGAAACTTGACTGGCGTTATGGTGCGGCTTATTTTGAACAGCAACTGATTGATTATGACCCCTGCAGCAACTGGGGAAACTGGGCCTATGTAGCCGGGGTTGGTAATGATCCAAGGGGCAACCGGTACTTTAATATAGAAAAACAGGCAACAGATTACGATTTAGACAAATCATACAGAAATTTATGGCTGGAGAAAGTATAATATTGGAAGCAAATGATCAGCTGCCGGCATTGGAAGCTGATCATTTGCCGGAAGTAAAGCCGGTTGATTTTAAGACACTTTCTGAATCAGATATAAACCGGATTATTGAAATGGTCTGGGAAGACAGAACCCCGTTTGAAGCCATCGAATTTCAGTTCGGTTTAAAAGAGCCGGATGTAAAATCTCTGATGAAACAGCAATTGAAGTTCACCAGTTATAAACTTTGGCGCACAAGGGCGACTAATGTAAGTACCAAACATGCCAAAAAGCGTTCGGAAGACATAAACAGGTTTAAAAGTAATCTGCAACGAAGCATTACTTTGAACAAAATATCAAAAAGGTAATTAAAGTGTATCGTCCTTTTTAAGAATTCCCTTTTCTACACTTTCGTTGATTAAGTTTTCTGCATAAGCCCAGATTTCGGTAGATCCTTCTGCAATGATTTGTTTTTTATTGTATACCTTTTTGTAATCCACACCGAATTCCTGCCAGGTTCCGCCATTATTAGACACATTCTGAAGCAAAGGTTCCAGCCTGTCCATAGATCTGGCAAACTTTGCTTCATCCGTTTTTCCTTCTTCAAATTCTTCCCAAATCGCTATCATTTCTTCCGCCTGTTCCTGAGGAAGTATTCCAAAAATCCGTTTGGCGGCCAGTAATTCTTCGTCTGTGTTTGTATGGTTTTTCGATGTATCGTAAATAAAAGTGTCGCCAGCATCAATTTCGACGATATCATGAATTAGTACCATTTTCAAAACTTTAAGAACATCGACGTTAACATTAGAATGCCCGGATAAAATGATAGCCATCATGGCTAAATGCCAGCTATGTTCTGCATCATTTTCATTTCTGTCACTTCCCAGTAGTTTAGTCCGGCGCTGAATATATTTGAGTTTGTCTATCTCTTTTATAAATTCAATTTGTTTCAACAGGTTTTCGTTTTGCATTTTTTTCAAATGTTAGATTAAGGCCAAAAGCTAATGCGAATTTAGTATATCAGCAACTTTATTTTTAAATCTTCTGCTTTCCCTGCTAACACAAGAAAGTTACAGCAAGCGATAATTCCATTAAAATAGAAGTGTTGAAATTAGGTAACCGACTGTTTATCAATAAAGTTTTTTATATATTTTATCCAAAAGCAACCAAACGTTTACTTAATAACGGTTCGGTCTATTGGTATTTCGGGTAACCTTACTCAATCAAAACAGGTAATAATACGCTAAAAACTATTTTGATTTAAGCCAAACTTTGCAGTGTAAATATTTACTGAAATTTTTATAGTATTCCAATAATACGATTTCAAAATACAAAAATACCGGTGTTGTATGTTGCTGTCGGAATGCGTGTCAAATTATTTTAAAATATTTCAAAAATCAGAAAATGGCAAAGCAAAATATTAAGGAGATTCAGGAAGCAATCGCAAATGCCGGACATTCCTGGCAAGCCAGTGAAAATCAGTTCTTCCGTATGAGCGACCAGGAAAAAGACAATTTTCTTGGTTATACACCAGGTCCAAACGACGAACCATTAGAAGTACAGGAACGTATAAGCGCCGAAAATTACAACGCATTTAAAGCGTCATTATTAGCTGGCAACCAGGAATTTACAGCCCCGGCACAATTCGACTGGCGGAATAATGGCGGGTTGAACTATGTTACCCCTGTTAAAAATCAGTCAAGCTGCGGTTCCTGCGTAGCATTTGGAACAATAGCCTCAGTTGAAAGCAGAATTAAAATTCAGAGAGGTGCCGCATTTAACGTTGATTTATCCGAAGCACATCTGTTTCACTGCATAGCACGCTCGCAAGGACGGAACTGCAGCAACGGATGGTGGCCGGAAAATGCCATGATCGGTTTCCGGGATATTGGTGTGGCTGATGAAGCCTGTTACCCTTATACGCCCGCCGACCAGAATTGTACCAACAGATGTGCTGACTGGGCAAACCGGGTTACTAAAATTTCCGGATATGCCAAAGTAAATGGAATCAGTGCAATCAAAGAATGGATCGCTTCCAAAGGCCCGATAGAAGCCTGTTTTTCTGTATATGCAGATTTTTATAGTTATACATCGGGCGTATACAAAAAAACAAGTAACGATCTGCGAGGCGGTCATTGTGTATGTATCGTAGGGTACAGCGACGCGCTGGAATGCTGGATTTGCAAAAACAGCTGGGGAACAGGATTTGGAGAATCAGGATTTTTCAGGATTGGCTACGGCCAATGTGGTATCGAAGCTCAGGTTTATGGTGCTAACAGTGTGGTAGGAAGCTACGACATCAATGCTAAGAAAGTGACCGGATTGTGGGCTAATAATGAAAACCGCAACGCGTGGGCATATATTTCAGACATTGGCTGGAAAAAAATATCCAACAACAATGATATTGGCTTTACCAATCTGGTAACTGATCTGGCTACTGCCAAAACTGTTGGATCCACTGTTAATCTGACGATTGACGAAACAGAGATGATTAGTGTCTTGTATGTATTCTAATTTTTTAAATCAATAAATCATGAAATCACCAGTAAAAACAATGCCCGCACAAGAATCATCTGCTTCTGTATCCAATGGCACTGAACCTAGTGTTAAAGTAGAAATGGATGGTACCTCACTCTCTTCACGTCAGGAAAACGCACCTGCCCTGTCACCACCAAGTGCCAGTGGTGAAATATTAAGCATGGAGGATTCTTTTGGAGCTGCCGTATGGAATAGAGACAAACGGGTAAACGGACTTTATAACACAAAGCATGCACGTAATTCCTGGATGAGCATTGCAGGCGTAGGATGGGTAAAACTGGCAGTTACTTACGATTCGGCCAGCGCAGCCATGTCAATACTCGCTGCTCAGGCCAGAACAAAAAATTGCCAGATTGATTACTCCGTCGATGCCGGCAATGTAAACGAGATGTACATTTTCTAGATGAGAATCAAACAGTAAATCATACCGGATGTATTTTTTGCCTGGTTAAATTAAGTTTGCTCCATTTCAGGATCTTACTTCATCATTAATCAGGCGGAAATACATCCTTTTGTGTCTAAAAACCAAATTATCATTATGGCTACAATCAACGTGAGCAATAGCGATTCCTATGGAACGATTGAGGTATCGCCGGGAGATGTTATTCACATTACATTAAGTGAAAACCCAACTACTGGTTATATGTGGGAAACCACAGAACACAATTCAAGTCAGATAGAATTAGCCAGCGACAGCTTCAAAACAGCCTCATCAGCAGCTGGCGGCGGTGGAAAACATATTTTCAAATTTAAAGTTCTGGCTCCCGGAGCGGGAAGTATTAAGCTGGAAAACCGGCAAAAATGGGAGAAGGATACTTTGGAAACTTTTTCATTGAAGTATAAAAGTGAGTGAAGAAAATGGGATAAAAGAATCGCCGTTATTGATATTGCAGCCAACAACGGCGAAACAAAAATCTAAGCCATCAATGCCTTCCGTGCATATTCGACACATTTTGCCGTTTCCTTCACAGCGTCTGATCCTGCCGGAATATCGTATTCCAGTTCTATAGTTGCAGGAAATTTGTATTTGTTTTTGCGCATCAGTTCCAACGCCGCTATAATTGGCGTGTCACCTGTTCCCCAGGGCACATTGGCACCACCATTTTCTTTTGATTTTCTGTCCTTCACATGCATACTTACAATGTGGTCATGTTTTGCCTGAATGAGTTCAAGCGGATTAAAACCAGCTGCCACATAATGGCCCATGTCAAAATTCATTGCATTGTACTTCGACTGGCTCAAAGCCACATCCCACCATGTTGGTGTTTGCTGCGTGTGCCCATGATAACCTACATAGACCTTGTTTTTTGCCGCAATATCACCAAGGCGTTTTGTTTGTGCAGGATCGTTGGGTAATTCTATATTAGCCTGGTTTGCTCCCATCGCTTTTGCTGCCCGGAAAGCATAATCAACCTCTGCATCTGTATTATTTTCACCCAAAGCAGAAGGTTTGAACGCATAAATACTTACTCCGGCATCTTTATACATTTTCCCAAGCTGAACAAATTTATCCATGGGAACTTTTGCGCGCCATTCGGCCATTTTGGTATTGTATTCCGCCTGTGCTGCTTTTTGTTCAGGTGTTTGTTCCGGCCGCTGCCCGCCAGCAGGTGGCGGACCCGATGGACGCGGAGGAGCTGTTGGCGCACCTGCAAAGGATTCACCTGTTGGCCCCATCAGTTCAATAGCGCTGATATTACAATCAATACAATATTGTAATATCTGCTCTGCACTACCTGGCATACTGCGCCACGAATAAGTAATTGCACCGATCTGAACGCCATTAAAAAGTGAATTGGGTTTCCCCAGATTTTTGATATAGGCAGGCATACCGAAAGTCGATCCCGAAAATAGTACCACTCCTGCCGCAGCCATAGAAGAGGCGCTTAGGAATTGTCGTCTTGTAATGTCTTGATTTTGCATAATGAATTGGTTATTTTTTTGAAATACTTTTTAGTTTATTGCTCCGTTTGAAATGATTTTGATTGTTTGTGTTTAAGGCAAGGATATTGCTACACCTCAATAATATCTTCCAACATATTTATTCTCCACAATCAGTTTTTTGATCTTATGAGGATTAATTGGCCCCTGACCGGCATATACGATTTTTCCGCCTGGCTCTACAAGCAAAGTATAAGGCAAAGCACCCTGCCATTTTGGATCCACGGCTTCAATTAGTTTATACTTATCATCTACATTAAAAATATAATTTTTATTGGAGGCGAATTTTCCCCGCAAAAATTTCAAAGCTTTATCCTTTTTATCCGGACTGTCGGCGCTGATTGAAACGAACTCGAAGTCACGGCCACGGTACATGTGCTGCATTTGCATAAAATCCGGAAACTCAGTCACACAAGGTCCACACCACGTTGCCCAGACATTGATGAGCCTTAATTTGTCGGATTTATTAGCAATAAGTTCCTTTAATCCGGCATCATCAATTGTTTCCAATGTTACAAGTTCTTTTGCCCAGGCGGCTTTTTCCTTTTCCACTCCCTGCTCTTTATCCATCCATTTCATGGAACAACCAAAGGTTTTGGTCGTTGGATTGGTAACAGGCTTACCGGCAAGCAGTTCTTCAATTGCCTTACGCGCGTCGCTATTGTTAGGTGTTTTTGTAGGTTTTTCTACATCGTCGATCCTGCCGTTGTATTGAAGTTTTCTCTCTTTGTCAAAAATAAATATATGCGGGGTGGCTACTGGCCCATATGCCAATGCGGTTTTTTGTGTATCACCATCATACAAATATGGGAAATTGAAATTCAGGTCTTTTGCCCTGATTTTCATTTCTTCGTAAGTATCACTCAGATCCGTATATCCGAGTTCATCCAGCCTGATCGCGTTAGGATCATTGGAAGAAATAACAACCAGCCCCACTTTTTGCGTTTTGAAATCTGAGGCAAGTTTTTTTATACGTTCCTCATAAGCCTGTGCAGTCGGGCAATGGTTACACGAAAATACAATGGCCAGAATCGGATTGGCGGCAAAGCTTTTTAAAGTATAATTTTTCCCGTCAATTCCTTTCAAATTAAAATCAGGTGCCGCTGAACCGGTTTTTAATGTTTCAGGATGCTGGGCAATTGCCTGATTACCAAAGACAAATAACAGTAATAATGTAATCAACAAATTATAACGGGAGTACATAAGATCCATGAATTAGTAATTAATGCCAATTTAACAAAAAGCACCTGTATTACTATAAAATACTGTTATTATGCTAATTTAAGTTATGAAGTTTAATAATGGTGTCTGGAAAACCAATTACTTTGAGCAAAGGTTTTTAAGTGGTTTTTCCGCTCGACTTCACGCTTTTACGTAAACTTTTCTGTTGTGAAAGTTCAGAAGTTTCCTTTTTCCGCCATTGAAAGTCGAGTCCACACTTTTAACATTTTTTAAGATAATAGAAAATCATATTTTCCGTTAGCACATCATGTTTCACCTTTTTTCCAATTAAATCATTATGAGATACTTATCTGTACTTTTGATCTTCTTTTGCTTGAAACTGAGTGTAAGTTATGGGCAGGATCAGCATGATAAAATCGGCTTTGTTGATCAGCAATATATCTTTGAAAATCTGCCTGAATTCAAGAAGCTCAACCTGGAAATTATTACAAAAAGTCAGCAGTATGATAAGATCCTCAAAGAAAAATATGATGAATTTGAAGCGAAATCTGTGGCATTTGAAAAACTGGTTGCAGGAAAATCAGAACAAACGATTTTACGCGATAAAGCACTGGAACTTGAAAACCTGAAAAAATCGTATGAGGATTTTCAGGCCAATTCGGTGAATGAGCTCAGAGAGTATTACATTAAAAAATTCACTCCGATCAGACAAAAGGTAAATGATGCGATCATATTTGCTGGAAGGCAAAAGAATTATGCATTCGTTTTAAGAATGGATTTAAATCCTGACGGTGGAGACATTTGGCCGGTCGTATTGTATGCCCGGGATTCAACCGCAAACCTTTCAGCTGATATCCTTAAAAACCTGGGCATTGACAGCACATCTGCATCGATCAGAAAGATTGGAATTCCTCAGATGCTTAAAAAGAAATAGAAAAATTAAGAAAAATCCAGTTTCATAAATTAGCCCGGTTTTTTAATCAATACGATTGAAAATCGGGCTGAATTTTTATAATTTATTATTTTTCTATACTTTAAACGCCATCATGAAAGTCAGTCAACTGATATCATGACCAGCAATGATTTCCAAACAGCACTTTTATAATGACCTATATTAAACTGATATTCCTGATTATCCTGATGATGCTTGACCGGTGCGGTATAATCAGGCATAACAGAATGCCTGGTCAAACATCAGATATTGAAAAATCGGAACCGGCAAATAATAGTCTGAATGGAAGCTGGCGGCTAGCTGATGCAGAAATCAGGCAAATCACTGTAACCCGCCAACCTGATTCACTCACAAATGAAGCTGTAAAAATGGAAAAAGATGAAGATTTTCTCCTGTCCTTTTTTCCGGACAACAGCTTTACGGAAGTTAAAGAAAATGGGGAATATACCTTTGGAAAATGGGCACAAGCTGATAGCTCTGTTTCAATCGTTTACCCAAATAAAACTGAAAAATATAAATTGTTATTTAGTCGCGGTAAACGTGGTTTGCGTGAAGTAAAGCTCGAATCATTGACCGGGAAAAGTATTTTGCTGGCAGGCTTTGGAAAAAGAATGGAAAAGTACCAGGAGGATCCGTTTTATCCATCCAATAATGCATGGAGAGTGAAGCCGTCAGCTGTCGAAAGTGACAAACAAATTCGAAGCAGGCTCATCCGCTATCTTTCACATAGTGCGTATCTCTTAAAAGCGGCAGATACGCGTAAACAGCAAATAATATCATGGGAATTTTCAAAGGGCATTATCAAAATATATAATGCCGGCATAGGAATGATACCAAAGGATCAAATGCCTGAGGTTTGGATCAACAGTTTTCATTCGCCGGAGGATGCCTTAAAAGCGTACGATATGTTAGACGATTATCTACGTACGACATCGTATAAAGGCGATGCGACAGGCAATTGGGTCAGAGATGATTACAATATTTTGATCAGTATTCTGGAAGGTTTAAAAAGAAGAGTTTGAATGTATGTAACAGGTTGTTACCAATACCATTTATTTAATAGTAGTGTTTTCAATCACTTGTCTCCTTCATTTGGCTAATGATTCTTCATACTATATTTTCATCCTTTTCCAACCATTAAATCCTAAATTGACTCATTGACAGAAAAACCATTTCTATATGAAGCAATTTATAGCATATCTGCTTTTGATCCTTCTTCTTTCTGACTGTAAGAAAAGTGCAGTAGATCCGGAGACGCTTCCTGAAATTAAAAATATTGCAGGAAAGTGGCGTTCAGACTCGTATGAAAGGACAATAAACGGAAAGAAAGTCTGGGAAAAAGTAACAGCGAACTACATAATTTTTAGGTTTGACGGTGTCCTGTTGGAAAATAACGGGTTACCAGCCTGCTGCACGCCAGAATCGTATAATATCAATGGAAAACCATTTCAGATAGTACCAAAAACCCCGCTGGATCACAATCCTCAGTGCGATCTCATAGATTGTATAATTTGTGAATCCTGGGATATTGAGCAGATTGACAATGAAATGATCATCACTTATTGCATTATGGGTGGCAGAATCAAATATGTGAGGGAGTAACTTATTCAATATAAATTCTTAAAATAATAAGCTCGTACGATCCCGTTTTTGTTGTTACAAAAAAAGGGACGGAAAAAATTCCGTCCCTTTTACTATTTCATTATCAATAAAACCTTCTTAATTCAAGGCTGCTTATACTTACTTCGTAGTATTGCTTTTCAATTGAAGGCCTACGATAGCTGCTTTTTGATTTGCGTTTTGTTTGTTGGTGTCAGTAGAGATCTTTACTGCGTTAGGTGCAGAAGTTTCCAGAACCGGAAGTGTTACAGGTAATACTTTATTTATTACGCTTGATACTTTGGTTTTCTCTTCAACGGATGCTAATATATGTACGGAAGTTTTGTTCAAAGTATTTGCGTTGGCGTAAGTTGCGATAGTCATTGCCATCATTGCACCTACTATAACATTTTTTGCATTTTTCATTGCTGCTTGTGTTTATTTGTCTTTCTTGTTATTGTTCTTAATTCTTGTACAAATATACTACAATATTCTGAATACAAACGTTCAGACTATTAAATAACAAAATAATATTTTGAATTTTTTATCAAAACAAGCACTTTTTGGAAAAACAAAAATGGTATTATTCAAATATTATGAAATTAAAAACTACTATTTTATGTCCTTTTTGATCTAAAAAAATTTTGTCCGTAATACAGTATCAATTTGCAAATGTTCCACTTCACTGGTTGACAGAATAATTCTATTACATTTTAGACATTTCAGGAAATTTTATTCTGAATGTATTATATCAATAGGACTTATACGCCCAAAATCGCCTGAAAATCAACTGATGAATGAAAATATTTTTAAAAAAATTGAAAATATTTTTGCAGTCACGAATTATTCGGTGGTTTTTCGGTCGCAAGGTATGCTGAGGCTTATGTTGTTAGGCTAAAGTTGAAGCAAAGAAGAGGCTGATAATAACAGTTTCGTTAAAATTGGTAAACTTTGTCCGTTCTGTATTTTGTTATCAATTACCCGAACCAGCTTGTAATAATTGGTTCAAAATTAAAAATATGAAAGTTTGCATCGCCGAGAAACCTAGTGTAGCGAAGGATATAGCAGCCGTTTTGGGTGCCAATCAGCGCAAAGACGGATATTATGAGGGAAACGGCTATCAGGTAACGTGGACATTCGGCCATTTTTGTACGCTCAAAGAACCGCACGATTACACCGATCGCTGGAAATCATGGCGACTGGAAGATCTTCCGATGATCCCATCCAGCTTTGGGATCAAACTTATAGATAATCCGGGTGCGCTTAAACAATTCGGTACGATTGAATACCTGGTAAAGCGATGTGAAGAGGTGATCAATTGTGGTGATGCAGGACAGGAAGGTGAATTGATACAACGCTGGGTTCTTCTAAAAGCCAAATGTGCGGTTCCGGTAAAACGTTTATGGATATCGTCACTAACTGAACAGGCAATTCGTGAAGGTTTTGAAAAACTTCGTGATAGCAGTCAATACGACAATTTGTACGCAGCTGGAAGTGCCCGCGCTATTGGCGACTGGCTTCTTGGCATGAACGCCACAAGGCTGTTTACTAAAAAATTCGGGCAGGGAAAAGTGGTTTTATCTATCGGAAGGGTACAAACCCCTACCCTTGCGCTGATCGTACAGCGACAAAAGGAAATTAATGCATTCGTATCAGAAGATTACTGGGAACTTAAAACGCTTTACAGGGAAACTGAATTCACGGCTACAATTGACCGTATCAGAAATGCAGAAAAAGCGAATAAGGGATTGGCTTATCTTAAAGAACATCTTTTTGAAGTCACCTCATTTGAAAAAAAGGAAGGAAAAGAAGGTAATCCACGCCTTTTCGACCTTACTTCATTACAGGTAGAGGCAAACAGAAAATTTGGTTTCTCGGCGGAAGACACGTTGAAACATATTCAGAATTTGTACGAAAAAAATTCGTGACCTATCCCCGCGTTGACACCACTTATCTTTCCGAAGACTTGCATCCCAAAATGGAAGGAATTATGAAAGATCTGACACAATACAGTCAGTATACAGCTTTAATCCTGGAAAAGCCAATTCCTAAACTAAAAACGATCTTTGATGATAAAAAGGTAACTGATCACCATGCAATTATTCCAACTGGCGTACAGCCGGTGCATATCAGTCAGGAAGAAAGGCAAATATATGACCTGATCGTACGTCGTTATCTGGCAGCATTTTATCCTGAATGCCGGGTTTCCAACACGACGGTTATGGGAAAAGTGGGACAAGTTGAATTTAAAGCTACCGGAAAGCAGATCCTGGATCCGGGCTGGCGTGCAGTATATATTACCGAAACAAATACAAAGAAAGAAGAGGAAGAAAAGGTAATGCCGAATTTTGTAGCCGGTGAGACTGGCCCTCACGAGCCCTGGGTACATCAGGGAAAAACTTCGCCGCCCAAATACTATAGTGAAGCCACTTTGCTGCGTGCCATGGAAACAGCCGGCAAGCAGGTTGAAGATGAAGAAATGCGTGAACTGTTGAAAGATAATGGCATAGGCCGCCCCTCCACCCGGGCCAATATCATAGAAACACTTTTTAAGAGAAGGTATATTGAAAAGAATAAAAAAAACCTGATTGCAACACAAACGGGTATGGATCTGATCGATACCATCCAGAATGAGCTGCTTAAAAGTGCGGAACTTACCGGCAACTGGGAACGGAAATTGCGTTTGATCGAAAAGGGCGAGTATTCAATGGAAACCTTTAAGCAGGAACTTATTCAGATGGTAGTGGACATCACTACGGAAGTGAAAATGAATACTGGCAGGATGATTTTTATAAAAGAAGACACGATTGAAATAAAAGAAGAAAAACCCAAAAAGGAAGCTAAGCCAAAAGAACCCAAAGAAGAAATTTCCATCGAATCCCTGACTTGCCCGAAATGTAAATCTTACTTGTTAAAGAAAGGGAAAACAGCTTATGGCTGCGGGAATTTTCAGGTTTGTGGTTTTAAAATTCCATTCGAATTTCTGGGCAAACAATTAAATGATAAAAATGTTTTTGATCTGTTGAGCAAGGGGCGGACAGCTAAAATAAAAGGCCTGGCTATACCGGGAAATCCCGAACCGGTTAATGCCAAACTGGTTATGACCGGCGAGTTTAATTTTGAAGTAGAGTGATACCACATTTCCTCACATGGGATTGTCGGGAGTTTCCACAGCTGGCATGCTGATTGTAATCCCGGAAATTTCACATAACGCCAAAAACTGTTCAAGACTTGGCATTGTTTTTCCAGAAAATATCTCATCAGCCATTTGTCGTGATATGATGGCACCTTGTGTGTCAGACGAATCCAGGCTCATTCCTTTGGCCTCTATTAATTGTTTTATTTCAATAATAATTTGTTTTGCACGAGCTTCATAAATTGAAATTTCCATGTTATTTTTGATTTAAGTACTGTCGGATCAAGTACAAAATTATGCCAGGCGAATTGATCTGTTAAAATTTCAGTATAAGGAAAATGAATTTCGGCCTGGCTTGACTTTTGTACTAAGTCGCTTTTTAACTACAAGGAGTTACAAAAATATTTATCCTTACCTGCCACGATTGATAGAAACGTTTATAAGTCTTGATACAAGACTGTAAACTTGAGTTATGATATCAGCCCGCCCGGATAACAGAAAAAGTATTTTGGTTCTCCAGGGCTTTTTTTATGCTGATAAACCATAGAAACAATGTTTTTATACGAAAAACAGGTCGTGATAGTTACTGGAGGTGGTAGCGGCATCGGCCAGACGATAGCTCAGTTTTACGCAAATGAAGGCGCCAGGGTAGTGATTTGGGATAAAGAACCCAATCCACCAGAAAATACACGAAGGTTTTTTTGCAAGTCACGCGAATACATTAGCTCAGATCTTATTGATATAACCGCTCCGCAGGATATTGTGATAGGGATGGAAGCTATACTGGAGAAATGGGGCCATATTGATGTGCTCATAAATAATGCCGGTTTAAGCATCGACAAATCAGTATATGACCTGCCAGTTGAGGAATGGGATTATGTGCTGAATACTAATCTCCGTGGAACTTTCCTTTGTTCGAGAGAAGCGGCAAAAATGATGCGGTATAACAATGGTGGCTGTATAGTAAATATTTCATCAACACGAGCATTGATGTCCGAGTCACACACAGAAGCATATGCTGCCTCAAAAGGGGGCATTCTGGCACTGACCCATGCAATGGCAATTTCCCTCGCTGCCGACCATATTACAGTTAATGCTATTAGTCCCGGCTGGATAGAAACATATGATTACAGTCATTTGAAAGTTAGTGACCATCGGCAACACCCCTCAGGACGGGTTGGCAAGCCGGAAGATATTGCAAGGGCCTGTTTATATCTTACACATCCGGAAAATGATTTTATTACCGGAACCAACCTGGTCATTGATGGCGGAATGACGCGAAAGATGATTTATTCGGATTGATCCAACCACAAATAATACCATTCTGATTATTTTAATTTTTGATTTTATCTGGACTTATTTTAAATAAGATACTATCTTTGTGCTCTTTTCAACCCAGATACAGTACAAAGATGTATGCCTGATTACATCCTGAATAGCAGTCCAATCAAAATTGATGAAAATTCTTTTAAGCAGATATATGAACTGCATTGGGAGAAGGTTTTTGCTGTATGCTACAATAATATCAGGGAAACCGAACCCGCCAAAGGAATGGTACAGGATATTTTTAAATCACTTTGGGAAAGAAAAGATGAGTTGGAAATAACAACTTCGGTAGAACGCTATCTGCTTCGTGCCGCAAAATTTAAAGTTTTTGAATATCTGAGAAATACCCGGTCAAGAAAAGAACACAATGAAGTAGCTTTCGCCAATTATTGTAATTCTGCAAATTGTACTGAAAATGAGGTCATGTTCAACAGCTTAAAAACGAAGGTCGATAATTTGGTGGACACACTTCCCTGCCAGTGCCGTAAGGTTTTTAAAATGAGCCGGGAACAAGGCCTGACAAATAAAGAAATTTCCTCGAATCTGCTCATCTCAGAAAGAGCAGTAGAATATCATATTACTCGGGCACTTACTACACTGAGATCAAACCTTACTGAATACATTCAGTAGCTTTTTCTATACCTTACTTACGGTAAATGCTTATTTATGCTACTTTTACTAAAAGGACGTCAAACTATTTATAATAACGCAGCACTTTCATGCACATCAGTAAAGAACTTATTGAAAAATACCACAGTGGAACCTGCACTCAGGAAGAAAAGGTAATAGTTGAAAACTGGTTATTTGCTGATGATGACGATGAGGAATTAACATTACCTGCAGGAGAAGATAAATTTCAGCTTAAAACCGATATGTGGGAAGAAATAACTTCTGTCCTTCCTGATCATAGAAAACAGTCGGATTCTTTCTTGAGCACTGTTTTCTTTCAACCTGCCTGGAAGCAAGCTGCTGCTGCGGCCGTGCTCGTTGGTATGTTCGGACTTACATTATTTTATTTAAAAAACCCAACTACTAAAAACGGTACAATTGTGGTTAACAACTTATCGGATACAATCAATAAAAATTATTCTGAAAGCAAATATTCCATTTCCATTGGCCCGAAAAGTAATATCGAAATTGATAACCAAACCGGAATAATAGATTTTTGCGGAGCCATGATGATCAATCCTAAAAAAGATATTGAGCTTACTATCAACGGTACATGTTCTAAAAATAATTCGGGTACCGAAAAAATGGTGTTCAAAAAAGGGCAAAATTATATAGCATTAAATTACAGCAGTAATCCTAATACAAATGAAGTGATCATTTTGCAGGAAGGATCAATGATGGGTTTGCCACCTCTGCTTATGAGACAGCTTATACATCAATTCAATATCTGATATATTCCAATGAATACTTTAATGAGGAATATGTTCCGGATTATAATCGGTGTTTTTGTTTTTAATTTATTGATAAGCTGCAACCGGGACAGTACAGAAAAGGGGAGCTCCAAAGAAAAAAAATACAGTGTTTATACCATGACAAAAACTGGTAACGAATACATTATTCAAACGGATTCTCTCCTGAGTGGTACTATAAATCCTGAAAAGCAAGGAACAAAGGTCATACCGGAACGGCAGTATTATGAACTGATCGTACTTGATGGAAATTATTACAGCCTGGATTGGAAAACGAGTATTTTTAATAAATACCGCATCATAAACAGCGTTTTTACAAAAATAGCATCGCTACCTTTAACAGATTTTTCCACTGTTGAAAATTACAACTGGATAAGCCGTGATTCTTTGCTGATCATAGGTTATGCAGGAAAAATACCCAAGATCAGGTATGCCAAAATTCAGGTAAAAAAAATGACCGCTCAACAGGGCCTCATGGAAATCCCTTCCCCTTTTGGTCAGTTTAACTGGATGTCAGTTGGCTTTTCCAAATTCTCTAATGGCAAATTAATGGTGGGTTATACATATCATACCACCAACAATTTAAATAGTTACACTACAAGCGATACATCCTATGTGGAGGTCTTGAGTTATCCTGGGATGCGAACTCTCGACAGACTTAAAGATACACGTTCTACAAGTCCGGGAGGTATTAATACCAGACAATCCCATTTTTTTACTGATGAGAAGGGTGATTTTTATTTTATAGCTTGTCCTGGTATTGCTTTGGGAAATAATCCTGATAAACCAACCGGTATATACCGGATTAAAAATTCAGATGAGAAAATTGATCCGGGTTATTTTTTCAATATATCAGCTTCTGCCATTCAAAATCATGGTTACGGCTTTTGGTACATTGGTAATGGAAAAGCAATTGTAAGAACAGAAAGAAAAGGCTTGTTTACCGGAATGAAGGATCACTACAAAGTGCCGCATTTTGATTTCTATGTATTGGATCTAAATACTAAATCTACAACCAGGTTAAATCTGCCATTAGACAAAGGCACAGCCAGACAATGTGTACTTGTGGAAAACGGACTGGTGTTTATTACGATCAACTCTGATTCGGAAGGAAGTTACGTCTGGAACTATAATCCTAAAACAAATCACCTTCAAAAAGGATTGAAATTTGAAGGTGACATTGATTATATTCTAAGGCTGGACCGTTTGAATTAGATTTAATAAATTACAAATTTTCAACCTGCTCTAAGGAAAGATTTAATAACTCTGCAATCAAATTATTATCCATACCTCTTTTTTTCATAGTATGAGCATTGTTTAACTTTTCCTGATGTCTGCCTTGTTCAATTCCTTGTTCAATTCCTAGTTCTTTTCCCTGTTCAATTCCTAGTTCAATACCCTGTTCGATTCCTTTCTCAATACCCTGGCGAATTCCACGTTCGTACCCTTCTTTAAGTACGTAATCCATTGAATTATCCAAATCCCATTTTTCCTTTAAACTTGTGTCGTATGCCATTTTTTCTTCCATATTAAGATTACTGACTGCTGCAATATTGAATAATTTACTAAAAACGGGTTTTCTTAAAAATGCAGGAATTTTATTCAATTTACTTAAATTCTTTAACAAAAAGAACCAGTTGTCAAGTTCCGAAGTGAGCTCTGTCTCCTTTTTATTGAATTTAGGCATTTCTATAAATATAAAACCCAGTTTTTCATAGAATAGTTTTCCTGAATTTGAATCAATCAAATGAATCTTATGCAGACAATGGTCATCTTGCGCATCTTCAAATGTAAAATCCATTAAACCAATCAAATAAACCGGCTTTAAATAATAATCCCATCGCGCAATTCCAGTGGGGGCCTGATCTTTTATAAGTGATGAAGTATAATACAAACAACGGTCTTTAAAGAATTCCTGCTTTACACGCTGCACTTCAATAATAAACTGTTCTCCATTTGAACCAGTACATAACAAGTCAAATATTACTTTGCGATGTTCAGCAAGAGGACCGACGTGTTCATTTTTGTTATAAACCAGATCCACAATCCTTCGTTCCCCTAAAAACAACTCATTGAGAAAATCAATCAGTAAATCTTTATTAGGTTCAGAACCAAAAATCCTCTTGAATCCGAAATCCGTAAATGGATCAATATAAGGCCCAATATTTAAATCTTCCATATTTCAATAAGTATGTGTAAATGCCAGAAATGCGATAATTTCTTTGTCGGTTATTGCTTTCTTAAATAATCTCCTGAAAATTATTTTATTTTTTTCCCACTCAAACCTTCGGGAAAATTCTTCCTATGCTACTTAGACTGTAAACAGGACTAAAAGGCTCTCCATTTTTTCAGCTTTTAGCAAAATCCTGAGAAAAACTTATTTATACCATTTACCACAATGCGATTCAGTAAAACTTTACTTACAGGGCTAATCATTCATTTGTGCCTACTGTCCATGCAATCTCAGGCACAAAATAAAGCAGCAATTTCCGGGCATATTAAATCGGCCAAGGGAGAAATTATTCCCAGCGTTACCATCACTGTGAAGGGTTTGTCAATCGGCACCACGACTGACTCAGAAGGTTTTTATACTATCCAAAACTTAAAACCAGCCAGTTATACGATTGAAATATCGGCTGTGGGATACTTTAAAATCTCTCAGATCATTACGGTTAAAACCGATAAATCACAAACACTAAATTTTGAACTGAAAGAAAGCCAGCAGGATCTGAAGGAAGTACAGATTTTTGGTAAAAATGAAACGCAGGAAATTAAAGAACAGGCTTTTACCGTCAATGCAATCGAAACCAAACGCTTTGCCAATACAACTGCCGACTTAAATCAGGTTTTAAACAGAACTGCGGGCGTCAGAGTACGTGAAGAAGGAGGAATGGGCTCAGACTTCAATTTTTCCATTAATGGGCTTTCCGGTAAAGCAGTGAAATTTTTCCTTGACGGCGTTCCGCTCGAATTAATGGGCAGCACCATGTCGCTTAATAATATCCCTGTTAATCTGGCCGAAAGAATGGAAGTCTATAAAGGCGTTGTTCCGGTAAGCCTTGGTTCGGATGCACTGGGTGGAGCAGTCAACATTGTCACCAATCAGAATATCAATAACTACCTGGATGCCAGTTACAGTATCGGCTCTTTTAACACGCACAGATTAGCACTAAACGGACAGTACAGCACGGCGAATGGCCTGATCATTAAGGCGAGTGCATTTGCCAATTATTCGGATAACAACTATCTGATGCGTGGTATGGAGATATGGGATGAACAGCAGTACAAATATGTAAACAAAAATTTCAAACGGTTCCATGACCAATATAAATCAGCCATGGGACAGGTTGAACTGGGTGTTATAAATAAAAAATGGGCTGATGTTCTTTTCGTAGGGTTTTCTTACTCTGGTACAGATCAGGATATCCAGACCGGCACAAGACAAGATGTTGTATATGGAGCAGTAACCAAAAACGGGCATGCTTACAATGGCTCACTTCGGTATAAAAAAGACAACCTTTTTGTTAAAGGACTAAATGCCAACGTTTTCGCTTCAAGATCGGTTGATAATTATGTCGTTAAAGATACTTCCAGCTACAAATATTACTGGGATGGATCAAGGATAAAAACCAGTCTTGCTGAAATATCAGGCTCGAAAACAATTACAAATATCAATCGTCCCCGCACATTCGCAAGGGCAAACCTGGGTTATCAGTTATCAGGCTCGCATTCTTTCAATGTCAATTATACTTACGATCATATAAAAAACGAAAGTTATGATGAGCTTATCACTGACCATGCAGATATACCGGGAATACTTTCCAAGAACATTCTGGGTGCAGCTTATCAGCAGAACTTATTAAATGACCGGTTAACAAATACACTTTTCGGCAAATTTTACGGATTGAGCGTTCAGCAGTCCAGGTACGTATCTGCTACCGGTGAATATTTAAAAGCCAATGATTCCCAAACTTATAAAGGTTACGGAATTGCTTCACGCTTCAAAATCCTGGCTGATCTGGGTGTTAAAGCCTCTTTCGAGAAGGCCTATCGTTTGCAGGAAGTGGGAGAAATGTTCGGTAACGGCTACACGGTTATTGCTAATCTGGATCTTAAACCTGAATCAAGCCAGAATGTAAACCTTGGCGCCTATTACGGATTTACAGTAAACAAGCACAAATTGTTTATTGAAGGTTCATGGTTTTACCGTAATGCCAATGACTTTATCTACGCCGTGGTTTACAAATCCAATTCAAGTGTGAGCCGCTATGAAAATACTTCAAAAGTAAAAGTAAACGGACTTGAGGGCGATATTAAATACAACTACGGAGACCTGCTTTATTTTAACACCAATATCAGCTACCAGAATGCGATCAACAACACAAAATATTCAGTAGGTACAACAAGTGGCACTCCGGAAGCAACCTATCTCAATAAAATCCCAAACCAGCCATGGCTTTTCGGTAATGCCGATTTGAGTATTGGCAGGAACAATATACTCGGAAAAGCATCAAGAATGCAGTTTAATCTGAGTACTCAATATGTGCATTGGTTTTATCTGACCTGGGAAGCTTATGGAAGTAAAGCCAGCAAAAGTACCATTCCGGATCAGTACATCCACAATGCTTCCATCTCTAATTCATGGGACAACGGACGCTACAACCTTTCACTGGAATGCCGCAATTTCACTAACAACCTGGCTTTCGACAATTTCCGCTTACAGAAACCCGGCCGCGCCTTCTCGGTTAAAGTCCGCTATTTCCTTAGGTAACTTCCTGAATTTCATTTGAATCTATTAATCATTTAATTATATATCTCTTAAATAATCATGTTTAAAAAAGTTAAACTCTATTCACTTCTTATAACACTGGCACTGGTTCCGTTTCTGAATTCATGCAGCAGTGATGACGATACTACTCCGACACCTGTAGAAGAAACGCAGGAAAAATATGCCGTATGGCTGCAAATCGGCAGCTGGCCTAATACTACCCAATACGTTCTGGGAACAAATTCTCTGACTGAAGGCTCTATTGACCTGACCGGGCATGGTGCTGAAGTAACAGGAAAATCAGCTTATGGAATAATCACAAATGGGGGATTCTACTATTATTATAATACGACAACCGGCAGATTCTCTAAATTCAAATACGAAAAAGAACTTTACAGCACAATCCTGGAAGTTCCATACACGCATCTGGCTGATATTTCAGGATTTACGTGGATCAATGAAACAACACTTTTTCTTGTCGGAACAAACGGGGACAAGAACAAAATTCACTATTCAGTAGTAGATACAGAAACCTTAAAGATAACGAACGGCGTATTGGAAGCACCGGCCATACCAACCGGATTCAGCTATTTCAATCTGGGCAATGTAGAATATACCAATGGAAAAGTTTTTATCCAGTTTGGTTATATTGGCGACTGGCCAAAACCATGGCAGTCACAATCCAATATTGGTGTTGTCGATTATGCGACGCTGAAATATGAAAAAACATTGGAAAGCACAACATCGGCCGGTCCGGGGACAAACAAACTTTGGTTATCTTCTTCTTTTGTTGATGTGAACGGTAACACATATTTTGCAACCAACGTAGAGTGGAGCAGCATAACTAACAGGAAATCTGCAATATACCGTATCAAAAAAGGAACAACCGAACTTGATGCAAATTATGTTGTGAACCAGACAACTTTGGGTTATGAAGGTGTTGGGCTTTGGTATATCGGAGGAACCCAGGCTATTTTGAAATATATTGATACTGCCGTTACCGGTTCGACTCACCTTTATGCTTTTGCGGTAATGGATCTTGAAACCGGAAAAATTACGCGAAAACTCCCGGAAATCCCTTATGACGGAGATGCTTATATCCAGAATATCATTGTTGAAGATGGAAAAGTTTTTATGATCACCAATGCTGAAACAGGTAAAGACTATGTGTACATCTACGACATAGCCGCACAAACTGTAAAAACCGGTATGGAACTGATTGGCGGTTACGATTGGGTTCTTCGTCTTGACAAAATGAGATAAGCCTCAAATAAAAATACATATTTAACCTGTCCGAAATTTCGGACAGGTTAACCATATCCTGCTCCAATGACAATTTTCAAAAAAATAAATGCCTGGCTCCATTTGTGGTTGGGTCTGGCTTCCGGAATTATTGTTTTTATCGTTGCGCTAACCGGTTGTATACTGGTTTTCGAGCAGGAATTTAAATCTATGACGCAGCCCTGGCTGCATGCAGAAAGACCCCAAAACGCTGAATATCTGCTTCCATCAGCCATCAAAGAAAAAGTTGCCCCGCTGTTTCCAAATAAAGAGATCAGTGGTATCTGGTACTACGGACACGGGAAAACTGCTAAACTGAATATAAGATCGGATTCAGCTATTTATGTAAATCCATATACTGCCAAGGTAGTAGCTATAATCAACGAGGAAGATTTCTTTCATTTCATTCTTGAAGGCCATACTGAGCTCTGGATTGAAGCCAAAATCGGCAAAATCCACGTTGGACAAATTATTGTGGCTTATGCCACACTCATATTCTTTGTATTACTTATTTCAGGCCTGATTTTATGGTGGCCAAAAAAATGGAATAGAACTAATCGTGATAAAAGTTTTAAAATTAAATGGGGAGCAAAGTTTAAACGGATAAATTATGACCTGCACAATGTGCTTGGTTTTTACTCTTTACTTGTAGCACTTGTGATTACAATGACAGGCCTGAGCATGGGTTTTGCCTGGTTTTCAAAGAGTGTGTACTGGTTAAGTTCAGGAGGGAATTCTCCTGCACCGTACGTTGATTCATCATCTGACACAACCAGAATAATACCGGATGTGGTGATGAAAAACGTCGATCTGGCATTCATCAAAGGAATCACAGAAATAGGTACTTACAATAAAGACGCCATTATTGTTTCTTTTCCCGACGAACCATCTGAACCGATTGAACTGTGTACAGATATGTATAACGCTTCCTGGCGATATGTTTACCTGGATCAATATTCGCTTAAAGAGCTACCTTCAACACAAGTTCATATTGACGATTTGAAACTTGCAGATTGGCTGAGGCGTACCAATTATGCACTTCACGTGGGGGGAGTTGGTGGCCTGACTACCAAAATCCTGTTTTTTCTTGCCAGTTTGATTTGCGCCACATTACCCGTAACCGGTTTTTATGTTTGGTGGCATCGGGGTTATGGTAAAGCCAAAAAACCTCAAAAAAGGATTAAAGCCACTTCAAATATTGCCTCTGTCTAATAAAATTCAAATTTGATTATTCTACTTTTTTATTAACATTCTGATGCAAAGTATTGCATTCAGCCAAAAGACTATTGCCTATGAAAAGTGACTTTAAATTTATTATCTTCCTTATATTATTCTTTATCAGTGGCTTACATAAAGATTTAAATGCTCAAAACCTAACTGGTTATCGGATCAGGGGTTATATCATAGATTCTGTTTCAAAGAAGCCGGTTGAGTTTGCTACCATCAGTATTCTTGATAGTGCCAAAAATGTAGTGGCCCTCACCTATTCAGATGAAAATGGTTTATTTAAATCCGCTGATATTTCAAACGGATTATTTTCCCTGAACTTGTCATTCGTAGGTTATCGGCAAAAAACAATTCCATTTCGTATTCAATCACAAAATCCTGTTTTTGAATTTGGCAGAATTTACCTCATTGCGGACGTTACCCAATTAAAAGCCGTTACCATTACCGGAACCAAACAGCTGATCGAACAACAGCCGGGAATGCTGATCTATAACGCAGAAAATGATATCAGTAATCAGGGCGGAACCGCTGCGGATGTTTTGCGAAAAGCCCCAATTCTGAACGTTGATGCTGCCGGAAATGTAACCATGCGCGGAAATGCAAATCTGAGAATTCTTATTAATGGAAAATATTCCGGACAAATGGCGAGAAGCCCGGGCGATGCCTTGAATATGATGCCAGCCAATTCTATCAAATCAATTGAAGTAATAACCAGTCCATCTGCACGTTACGATGCCGAAGGAGCTGCGGGCGTAATAAATATAATTACTAAAAAAGGAAATGAAAGCGTTAGCGGAACCATTGAACTGGTAACCGGGAATTTGGAACAGGCTATTAATCCCCGTATATCTTTAAATCGTGACAAATGGAATATCAGTTCTAACCTTCACCTTCACAGGTTCCGGAACAAGGAACTTACCAGTCTGGAAAGGATTACAAAAGAAAACGGTGTAGAGACCGGAAGGATATATCAGGATATTATAAGGGATAATGCCAAACCGCATAGTTCGGGCGATTTACAGGTAGAATTTGCACCGGATTCGGCCAATCTTTTCAATTTCTCGTTAAATGGCTGGCTTGGAAACTGGCCTCAAAACAGCGAACAGCATAACCGCAGATTTTTACCTGATGGTACGTTGGTTGAAGAATACCGGCAATCTGTCAAAACCAAAGCACCAAATAAAGGCGTCGATTTCAATCTGGGCTATACGCGAAAATTTAAAAAACCAGGTGAGGAACTGTATTTCATGGCTCAGCATAACCTGTCAGCGGATGTTTATAATTACAACGCTTTGCAACGTGACAATGAGGAGATCCTGATGTATCAGGAAATAAATAATAACAGGACAACAAACCGTGAATGGACTTTCCAGAGTGACTATATTCTGCCTTTATCCCCTACCGGCAGGCATGCATTGGAAAGCGGTGTGAAGACAATTTTACGAAACGTCAGCAGTGTTTATGATGTTTCGGCAAGCCAGGACAACCAGTCTGATTTGTTGCTGCCAATTGCTGCAAGATCGGATCAATTTGATTACCAGCAGAACGTAATGGCTGTTTACAGTCAGTTGAAATTCAAATGGAACAGTGGCTGGGCTTTACACGCCGGTGGCAGGATGGAAGGTACTTTTCTGGAAGGAAATCAACGTAATATTTCTGTCAATTTCAAAAACAACTTTTGGAATTTCGTTCCGAGTGCTACATTGTTCAAGAAACTGAATGCCAATAACAACCTGACTTTAAGTTATACCAAACGTATTTCCCGGCCTTCTATTTGGGATCTGAACCCAAATAAAGACAGTCAGGATCCGAAGAATATTGTGATTGGAAATCCGGATTTAAGGCCAGAGGAAGTCAACCAGACCGAATTTACCTACGCACTTCAGACGAACAATGATCTGTTTATCAATATGTCATTGTTTGCCAGGAAAACCAATAATTCTATTGAGAGCATTGTAACCGTAGATACATCTGGAATCGCTACTACAACCAAACAAAATCTGGCTTCCAACAGCCAATATGGAATTAATCTGTCTGCATCTTTCACTGTACTACCTGGCTGGAAAATTAATAGTAATGCGAATGTGCGTTATGCAAAATTTAAAAGTGGTGCGTTAAATATCCTGAACGACGGAATAGCATGGGGATTTAATGTGAACAGCAGCTGGAAATTGCCTGACAATTTCAGTGTTCAGGTATATGGAGATTATGAGGCAAAAAGCATTACATTACAAGGTTACACAACCGAACGATTTTATTACAGCTTTTCTGCAAAAAAAGAGCTGCCTCTAAAAAAACTTACTATAAGCCTTACTACTGTGAGCCCGTTTAACAGTTACATTTCTCAAAATGAAGTGGTTAGGTCGGCCGGTTTTACTTCTACCTTGCGCAACCAATATTTAAACCGCTCCATTCGTCTTTCATTAAATTGGGAATTTGGCAGTCTGATAAAAGGTAACAGCGGAAGAAAAATTACAAATGATGATTTGAAGAACGCGAAAACAGGCGGTTGATTTGATAGACCAGACTTTCCAAGTTTCAAAAACTTGGAAAGTCTAAACACAATCCGTTATGTTGTAATCGTCAAAGTCTGAGCATTTTTCTGAGCGATCAAAGCGAGTTCGGTAGCCAGGAAACAATGTTCCTGCGGCATAGCTGTTTCGGTTCTGTTAATCACATCATCGACCAATTGCGTTCCGTAGGTAAGTTCTACCTTGTTGCAATCAATGTATTGCGTTTCTTTATTATTTACCAGGAACAAATGGTTTCCACCTTCACGTCCGGCAATATCAATATTTTTACGAATTTCTATATAACCTTCTGTCCCTAAAATAGTTAACCTTCCATCTCCCCACGATTTCAGTCCATCGGGAGTAAACCAGTCTACACGGATATAACCGGCACCACCATTTCCTCTCAATAAAGCATCACCAAAATCTTCAAATTTCGGATATTGCGGATGCCCGACATTGCCAATCTGTGAAGAAACAATTTCCGCCTTGGTTGAACCGGTAAAGAACAAAAACTGATCAAACTGATGCGATGCAATGTCACAGATAATTCCACCAAATTTCTTCTTGTCAAAAAACCACTCAGGACGTGAACTCGTGGATATTTTATGTGGCCCTAATCCGATCGTTTGTACAACTTTTCCGATTGCGCCTGCTTTTACCAGCTCACCCGCTTTAACCGTTGCTCGGTTTTCAAGGCGTTCACTATACATGATAGAATAAATCCGCTTCGTTTCTTTCTGAACTTTTCTCACCTCAGCCAGTTGCTCCAGCGTGGTTGCTCCCGGCTTATCCGACATATAATCCTTGCCACTTTTCATCACACGAATTCCCAACGGCGCACGTTCGTCAGGAATTCCGGAACTCAGTACAAGCTGAATTGACTTATCATCCAGGATTTCCTTTTCACTGCCGGCAAGTTTAACATCCGGATAACGTTTCTTAAAAGCAGCAACCAGATCCGCCTCTTTTGCATAAAAAGATACCAGCTCACCGCCACCCCTGGTTACGGCTTCAACCTGCCCGTAAATGTGATTATGGTTGATATTAATTACAGCAAATTTAATTCTTGCAGCCACTTTAATTTCAGGTTTGGGGGACGTTTCAGGTAATACTTTTGCCAGAACCTCCGATGAAATAGCGGGCAAAACCAGCAAACCTGCTGCAGTGTTAACAGTGTTTTTTATAAACTGCCGGCGATTGTCGCGTGAATCTTCCATGTTTTTAATCAGGTAAACGGGTTATGAATAATGTAGCAATTGAGATGAAACCATGTATTTAAAAAGTAAGACATAATATACCTGATCTTTCCCTTACATCCATATGGATAAATAATTCTTAAAAAATGAATAGAAAACCATTATTTATTACCTACCGAAATTCCAAAGGTTACGCGTGAATCATTATGCTTGCGGGTGGCCTCCACTACACTTTCATAAGAATTCTCAAAGCTGGTCCTGATTGTGACCCATTTACTTATCGGTAGTTCAACCGAGAGTATAGTATTCCAGCGCAGATTTGAAAAATCATTTAAAGCCGGCTGTATAAAAGTGATATGGTTAAATCTGATTTTGTCCTGTAACAATGCATGTTTTCCTTTAACACGGAAAGAATTTCTGGCCGTAGTAACAGTTGGGATTTCTCTGAAATTTGTGGATTCATATAAGATCGCATTGGTCAGGGTCAGGTCGTTTTTTTTACTTTTTAATAATCTGAATCCAACGCCTGCACCAGCCATCTGACGAAGAGTAATTCGACGTAAATTACTGGTTTCCAAAATTCCCAGCCCAAAAACATAGGTTTTCTTTTTTTGAATACGTCAATAAACAGATCAACATAACTGTCTCTTTCAGCCAATACGCTATTTTGTTTTCCGTAAGTAAACCTTGGATTAGTGGCGATGGAAATTAATGGCCCGCTAAATAGCGCTTCTGCGCGTAGTACAATTAAACTACGGTTTACATTACCTCTTGTAAAATTCCCATCTCCGATGAAACGATAACGAACGGTGTCGACGAGAACGAATGTTGGCTTTGAAATGCTATCCGGACTTTGCAATGCTAGTGAATCTGTTGGAGCGACGAAAGCAGAATCAACGTTAGTTTGCTGGCCGAATACAGTTTGAACAATTACAAAAAGAAGAAAAGCCGGAAGCTTAAAAAATCGGTAGTAAGTTGAGTTTTTCATTAAAATTTCACGCAAAATAATAATGCCATAAATCTAAATCCTGTTGTTATCGGATCAATTATTATAGGATTTAGCGTTTGTTGACAAGAAATTATTTATTCATTTATACAAAAAGCCTTTGCCATTTTCTACATTTCCGGTAGTAATAACAAAGGCCTGTTAAATAATTAATTTTGGTCTTCCACGTCTTTTACTTTTCCCAGGCGGCGCATATGTCTTTCCTCGCCCGTAAATTCTGCACCTAAAAAAGCAGTAACCAATTCCTGAGCTGCCATCGCACCCGTAACCCTTCCACCCAGACAAAGCATATTCAGGTTATCATCTTCCACACCCTGATGTGCAGAAAAGTGGTCATTGATTAATGCTGCTCTTACTCCTTTAATCTTGTTGGCGGCTACCGACGCACCGACACCGCTTCCACAAACTGCTATTCCTCTTTCAACTTCACCACTCACAATTGCTTTTGATAAAGGAATTACAAAATCCGGATAATCGTCCGCAGAATCTAGTTCAAAGGCACCAAAATCCTGAACCTCGTAGCCTTTAGAAGTTAAAAAAGTATGAAGGGATTCCTTCAATTCATATCCGCCATGATCAGCAGCAATACCTATTTTCATCTTGATCCGGTTTAATGCAGAAAAGGCCAGTGCCACATTCTGCGTTCACATTATTGATCGCAATTTCGTAATTTTAATTAGTTTTTGGTTTGTCGCGAATACGTATTCTGACGATTTTCAACAGATATTGCTTACTTTGTTTTATGAAAATATGCAGCTTCAAATGGAGTAAGGATATTTTATCTGACTAATTGCGCGGAAACAGAAAGAAATGGAACACAAGCTAATCTGGTTAGGTTTGATTTTCCTGATGCTGTAACCGAGCAGCTGATTTTGAAGAACTCTGTTTTATCCAAAGAATAAAGAAGGCTAATTATTGCAGATAAGTATCAGATCACCTTGCCAATAGGCGATAATTCAGCAGATTTCAGCTTATTATTTGACAAGAAATCTACTGAGGAAAGAAACTCTAACACTGTTAATAATTCATTTAAATTTGAGAAGAGAGTCCATTATTTTGCCAAATCCTGTTTATGGAGACTGGGAGGTATCCTTATATAAATACAATTATGGATTGACTCTGACAAAGAAGGATTCAGTGATTAAAAGTGCACTGAAAAGTTATTGATACCAGAAAGGATTATTAGAATTAAGTTATCGTACAGAAACTAATCGCATGCTGGACAGACAGACCAATGAGAACCAAAATGATGAGACCAGTTCAGATTTACATCAATTTGTCTTTGAAAATTTTAATGTCTCGGCATTATCAAATAATCATATTTTAAAAAATAGTACATCATTACCGGAAACGGGAATCCGGTTTTTCTTTGATCTGCAACCTGAATCTATCACTGTTAATTACGCCCGGTTTGTCATACAGGCAGGTTTTAATGATCCGGTTTATATTACTGTTAACCAAATCGAGAATGATCTCCGACTAAATTGTTCGTGCAATTCACCTAAAAAGAAGTTATGTGAACATGAGATCCGGGTCTTGTACAATCTGATGGACCGCAAAGATCTTCGTGCATTTTTTGATGAAAAGCTGCGATACGAAAGAATAAAACCTATTGCAAAAGAATATGGATTAGAAAATGAAAGTAATTCCGACTTGTTTTTTGAACTCAGTTACGAAAATAAGTCATTGCTTATCAGTCCAAAACAAAAGGAACTTCTTTTAGTAAACCCTGCATCTTTGGCTCTGCTCGAAAATCAGTTGATTCCTGTAAGCTCAATTGTGCTGCCTGACAATACAGAACGCAGTGACAAAATGAAAATCATCATTGTAATAGGTCAGCCTAAATATTATGACAACTTTTTCATCTCACTTTTTGAAGCGCAAAGTACTGTTGAAGGAAAGATTAAAAATCCGCTGATTGCAATTAATTCACTGGATATTCTTTGGAAAATTGAAGATACAGAAACGCTTAAATTTTATTCAGCTATTGCCAAATTTCAGAATAACCATCGGGAGAAAAATCCGGAAACTGACATTACCGGTTTAAAACTGATTGCAAAAAATCCGCTTAACCTTGAATTTTATTTTCATAATACATCTGTTTCAGAGAATGTTAACGCCAGTTCATTAACTTCCGTTACATTAAAGTTACCCGAGACCGATCTGCATCTGCACGTAGATGAAAAGGATCAGTTTTATGAAATCTCGGGTCAGCTCGTTCTGGATGGAAAGTCACTCGACCTTGAAAAGCTAACCATTCGCTATGATCATTTCGTGTTTCATGAAGATACTTTTAATCTGATAACCAATGCTGATTTCCTGCGTGTCATTGTTTTTTTCAGACAGCATAATCAGAAAATTGTTATACACCGGTCGAAGTTCGAAGAGTTCAGGAAAACGATTCTTTCCCGTCTTGAAAACAAAATCAGGCTAACCTATTCCTATCTAAAATCTGCAACTAAGGAGCAGCTTAAAGAAAACAGCTTCGACCAGACGGTTCAAAAGATGATCTATCTGGAAGATTTTGGTAATTATGTGCTGGTTACACCGGTGATGAAATATGGAAATGTAGAAGTTCCGGTATTTTCCAAAAAACAGATATATTCCACAGATAATCAGGGAAACCCATTCACGGTACAACGTGATGATGACGAAGAAATCCGGTTTACAGCTGCATTGCTCAGGCAGCATAAGGATTTTGAAGAGCAACCGGAAAGGGATTTTTTTTATCTGCATAAAGACCAGTTTTTGAATGAAGACTGGTTTTTGAATGCATTTGAAGAATGGACAAATCAGCAGATAATTGTTTTGGGTTTCAGCAGTCTAACTAAAAACAAACTCAATCCGCATAAAGCCAAAATTTCAATTCATGTGATCAGTGGCATTAACTGGTTTGATACCACAGCCAGCATAATTTTCGGAAAACAGAAAGTTACCTTAAAACACCTCCATAAAGCGGTTAAAAATAAAAGTAAATATGTAACCCTTGACGACGGCACCACAGGAATTTTGCCAAAAGAATGGATGGAAAAGTTTGCCCGGTATTTTGATTCCGGTGAAATTGCAGGAGAAACCATCCGAACGCCAAAAATCAATTTTTCGGGTATTGCAGAGATGTATGAGGATGAAGTTTTGTCGCAGGAAGTACGCGAACAGGTCGCTTTTTATAAATCCAGGTTTTATGACTTTGACGCAATACAAAAAGTAGAAATTCCTGAAACCCTGCTTGCATCGCTTCGTGAATATCAGAAAGAAGGATTGAACTGGCTCAATTTTCTGGACGATTTTGGATTTGGCGGATGCCTGGCTGATGATATGGGACTGGGAAAAACATTGCAGGTTATAGCTTTCATCCTTACTCAGCGAAATAAGTATGCGTTTAATACCAACCTGATCGTGGTACCAACTTCACTTATTTTCAACTGGCAGGCGGAAGTAGAAAAATTTGCGCCGTCGGTTAAAATCCTGACAATTTATGGGTCAACAAGAGTAAAAGACGTTACAGATTTTGATCAGTATGAGATTATACTCACATCATACGGGACTTTGCTGACTGATGTAAATTTCTTAAAAAGATACCGGTTCAACTATATTTTTCTGGACGAATCGCAGGCAATTAAAAACCCGGATTCACAGCGTTATAAAGCAGCGCGGCTTTTGCAGGCACGTAACCGTATGGTACTTACAGGTACTCCTGTTGAAAACAATACATTCGATTTATATGGTCAGTTGTCCTTCGCCTGTCCCGGACTTTTAGGAAATAAAACCCAGTTCAAAAATTACTATTCCACACCGATTGACCGGTTTCAGGATAACAAACGAGCACTGGAATTGCAGAAAAAGATCAATCCTTTTATTTTACGCCGTACAAAAAAGCAGGTCGCAACTGAACTTCCGGACAAAACGGAGATGATCATGTATTGTGAAATGGGCGAAGAGCAACGGAAGGTTTACAATGCATATGAACTGGAATTTTATACGTTCCTGAATTCGACAAAGGAAGTGGACATTCCGCGAAAAAGCCTGCATGTACTGCAGGGATTGACCAAACTGAGGCAAATCTGCAACTCTCCTGCCCTGCTGAACGATAACCTTTATTATGGCGATGCATCAGCCAAGATCGAAGTATTGATGGAGCAGATTGAAACAAAAGCACCGATGCATAAAATCCTTGTTTTTTCCCAGTTCGTGACCATGCTTGACCTGATCCGGGAGGAATTAAAATCAAAGAATATCCCGTTTGAATACCTGACCGGACAAACAAAGGACAGAGCGGCCAGAGTTGATAATTTTCAGAATAATACAGAGATACGTGTTTTCCTGATCAGTTTAAAGGCAGGTGGAATTGGCCTGAATCTGACTGAAGCGGATTACGTTTATATCGTAGACCCATGGTGGAATCCGGCCGTGGAAAACCAGGCCATTGACCGCAGTTACCGGATCGGTCAAAAGAAAAATGTAATAGCTGTGCGGCTAATCTGTCCCGATACAATCGAAGAAAAAATCGTTCGGTTACAGGAATCCAAAAAAGATCTGGCAGATGAATTGGTGAAAACAGATGTGTCGATTTTAAAATCGTTGTCTAAAAGTGATTTGTTAGGTTTGATTGATTAGAAGTGTTTTAATCCCATAGGATTGCATTAAAGGATTACAGCGTTTTTGATTTGATTTCTATATCATATTAATGAAAACAAATGAAGGGCCAACCTCAGGAAATAGGCCATGAATCCTTTACAATACCCGCCAGGCGAATCTTAGCCGACCTTCACCCTTTTTTGCCTCCATATATTCTATCTGATTTTTAATCCTGACAAACTATACTGTTTGACTCCAACCAAATTATACTGTTTCCGGGCTCACTGTAACTCTGCCACAAATTTCAGCAGGGGAAGTTACGCATGAATTGTTTCAGATTCTAAGCTTCATTAATTTGAGAAATTCTTTACTCAATTTTTACAATTACGTAATTAGAACCAAGCTTTAATGAAGCGATATATGGTTAAAATCGTCAGGTGGCATATTGTTTTTAAAGGTGCAGCAAAAATTCTTTGATACACATTTAAATTGACAGGGTTATGAATTACGATATTGAAACCAATGGTCAGACGCAAAGTCAACGGCCAGGAATTGAAGCAGATATGGGTCCGGAGCCGATTGTAATCCGGGATAATTATAAAGGAAGTTCAAAACTGGAAGGAAAGGTGGCATTGATCACCGGCGGCGATAGTGGCATAGGCAGATCGGTTGCGGTTCATTTTGCACGGGAAGGTGCGGATGTGGCAATTGTATATCTTAGCGAAAACCAAGATGCCAGGAAAACAAAGGAACTGGTTGAAGCGGAAGGAAAAGCCTGTTTTTTGATTCCGGGAGATGTAAAAGAAGAAGCATTTTGTAAGGATGCTGTTGAGAAAACAGTAAAAAAATTCGGGAAATTAAATATTCTGGTAAATAATGCAGCTGAACAGCATCCTAAGGAGGATATTCGCGAAATTACTTCTAAACAGCTAAGTGATACCTTTTCCACCAATATTTTTGCATTTTTTTATTTCACACAGGCTGCGCTGGAGCATTTAAAAGAAGGCGATGTGATTATCAATACAACTTCTGTGACTTCTTATCATGGCAGTCCGGCCTTACTGGATTATTCTTCAACAAAAGGTGCAATTACAGCTTATACCCGATCTTTATCCGGCAATCTCGTTGAAAAAGGAATCCGTGTAAATGCTTGTAGCTCCCGGGCCAATCTGGACTCCGTTGATTCCTTCTACATTTACGCCAGAAAAAGTGGAAAAATTTGGTAAGGACACTCCGCTTAAAAGACCAGGACAGCCAAGTGAAGTTGCCCCCAGTTATGTGTTTCTGGCATGTGAAGACTCTTCTTATTTTAGCGGACAAGTTCTGCATCCGAATGGCGGGCAGGTTGTGAACGGGTGATTTTTTCCGAGTCCATAGCTTAAAACCTATGATTACAAGATTGGTCATGCCTACGGCATTTTTTGCAAACAATGCCGTAGGCATGACCAGTTTAGTAGCGCCGGGATTCATCCCGGGGACTAATTATGGGGAAATTGATTACCCTGGGAAACTAATTAAGTACTAAAATTAAGACAACACTGCAAATGCTTCCTTAGAAAAACCTTTCAATTCAGAAAGGCGGTTGTCACGGATTTTTTGTGCCCAATGTGAATCTGCAAGTATCGGGCGTCCTACTGCTACCAGATCAAAATCGCCTCTGTCGTAACGACGATACAGCTCGTCCAGCGAACTTGGCTGAGAACTTTCACCGCCAAATGCTGCAAAAAAGTCTCCGTTCAGGCCAACAGAACCAACTGTAATAGTTGCTTTTCCCGTTATTTTTTTCGCCCAGCCTGCAAAGTTCAGGTCCGATCCTTCAAATTCCGGTTCCCAGAAACGACGTTGAGAGCAGTGAAAAATGTCAATACCAGCTTCTGAAAGGGGATTCAGCCATTCTTCCATTTCTTCCGGCGTTTTTGCCAGCTGGAATTTATAATCAGCCGGTTTAAATTGGGACAAACGTATGATTAGCGCAAAATCCTCTCCTACCTGTCTTCTTACTTCTTTAATAACTTCTATCCCAAAGCGGTTGCGTTCGCCAATCGTCTTTCCGCCATAAATATCAGAACGGTTATTTGTGCCTTCCCAGAAAAACTGGTCGATCAGATAACCGTGTGCGCCATGAAGTTCAACACAATCAAAACCCAGATTTTTTGCATTCAATGCGGCACGCCCGTAAGCAGCAATTGTATCAGCAATGTCCGATTCCGTCATAGCCTTACCGTTGGCAAAACCCGGATGATTGAACTCCGAAGGGCCTTCAAAAGGTGTTGCAGGAGTCCAGCCAGACTGGTGATTTTGCATAACACCCATGTGCCATATCTGCGGGCCCATCTGGCCACCAGCAGTATGCACACCATTGATCACGTCTTTCCATCCTGCCAACGCCTTATCTCCGTAGAAATGAGGAATATTCGGGTCATTGGATGAAGCCGTTCTTTCAATAACAGTCCCTTCTGATAATATAAGCCCCACATCTCCTTCGGCCCTTCTTTGGTAATAGGCGGCTACGTCAGCTGTCGGGATTCCATCAGGAGAGAATGAGCGCGTCATAGGCGCCATTACAATACGATTTTTCGTTGATAGTGATTTCAGCTTAAATGGCTGAAATAATTGATTTGCACTCATAATTGTAAATTGAAATAATCTAAATGTCTGATTCTAATGTTCTGATCAGATGAGTAATAGCCTCTTCATTGCGCCTGTAATAGGTCCATTGCCCAATTCTTGTAGACTGAATAAAACCTGCTCTTTGCAGAATGGATAAATACTCGGAAACTGTTGATTGAGACAAACCTGATTTTTTCTGTATCAGGCCCACACAAACTCCGGTTTTCACCATATCCACCTCATGTTCTTCTGTAAAATGCACGCATGGATTTTTCAGCCAACATAAAATTTGTAGTCTGGTACTATTTGAAAGCGCTTTAAAAATCTCTACCTGATCCATGTTACAAAGTTAATCGACTTTTCCCGATATTCCAATTAATGATATATTTTTACAATTATGAGCTGTGAAATTAATTACTCAAATAATGAAAATCAACCATTTACCGGATATATATCCCCCGGCATACTTTTATTCCATTTTCCTGCAATTCTACATTTAACAAAAAAATAATGAAAGCCATCTGGAACAATCAGGTAATAGCCGAAAGCGACAATACGATCATAATTGAAAACAATCATTACTTTCCCGCAGATTCAGTATCCGCAGATTTACTTATTGAATCAAATACGCACACGACCTGTTCATGGAAAGGTGAAGCGTCGTATTATTCCATTCTCGTAGACGAACAACAAAATACGGATGCTGCCTGGTATTATCCTGATCCAAAATCAGCCGCATCGAATATTAAAGGTTATATTGCTTTCTGGAAAGGCGTAAAAATAGAAGCCTGAAAAAAACCTCTGTTTTTGTGTATTTAATTTGGAAATTATGAAAAAATACGATGCCATTGTTATTGGCTCAGGGCAAGCAGGCACTCCTCTCTCCAAGAAATTAGCCGAATCAGGTTTAAAAACGGCATTAATTGAAAAACGCTGGGTTGGCGGAACTTGCGTTAATGACGGATGTTCTCCAACCAAAACCATGATTGCTTCGGCAAAAGTTGCCTGGACTATTGAAAACAGTAGAGAACTGGGGATAATAACCGGTGATTATAAGGTAGATATCAAGGCTATTTTAAAACGTAAAAATGATGTTGTACACCTGATGCGTGACAATTCGGAAAAGGGAATACTAAAAACAAAAAACCTTGATCTGATTTACGGCAACGCTTCTTTCAAAGATAAAAATACAATTACCGTTTTACTGAATGACGGGACTGATCAGGAACTATCTGCTGATAAAATCTTTATTAATACCGGTGATAAGCCATCCATTCCTGATATAAAAGGGTTATCCGAAATTGAATATCTGACCTCTACATCCATCCTGGAATTGATGGAAATTCCTGATCACTTACTCATTATTGGTGGCGGATATATCGGCCTGGAATTCGGGCAAATGTATCGCAGATTTGGCAGTAATATCACGATGGTAGTGCATTCCGAACGATTACTTTCAAAAGAGGATAAAGACATTTCCATCGAAATGGAGAAAATCCTTTCGCTTGAGAAAATTGACATCCTGATCAAAAGCAAAGTAATTTCTATAAAAAAGACAGCGAAAGGAATTAAGGTTGAAATTGATACAGACGGAAAAATCAGCACCATTTCATGCTCCCATATCCTGATTGCTGCCGGAAGAATTCCAAATACGGACGTACTCAATCTTGAAGCAGCCGGAATAAAAACGGATAAAAAAGGCCATATTGAGGTCAATGAGCGTTTGGAAACTTCTACCGAGGGAATATTTGCACTTGGCGATGTAAAAGGCGGCCCTGCATTTACAAATATCGCTTTTGATGATTACCGGATCATTCGTAAGAACCTGTTGGAAAAAGGGAAGTTCACTACAAGCGGCCGACTGGTTCCGTATTGCGTATTTACCGATCCGCAACTGGGACGAATTGGCATGACAGAAACGGAAGCACTTGAAAAGGGACTGGATATTATTGTTGCCACCATGCAAAACAGCAGTGTAGCAAGAGCGATTGAAACTGGTGATGAACGTGGTATGATGAAAGCTGTTGTGGATGCCAAAACCGGCAAAATCCTTGGTGCGGCTGTATTGGCCGAAGAAGGCGGAGAATTCGTTACGATTCTGCAAATGGCCATGATGGGCGGAATTCCGTATCAGGAGATTAAAGATGCAGTTTTTGCCCATCCTACCTATGCAGAATCACTGAATAATTTGTTTATGACCCTTGACAGTTAATTACCCATACATGATCCTGGCCGAAAATATCAGTAAAACATTTCATGACGTTCATGCCGTAGATAATATTTCTTTTAAGGTTAAGGAAGGACAAACCATGGTTTTTCTGGGTACGAGCGGATGCGGTAAAACGACGACGCTGAAAATGCTTAACCGGCTGATCGATGCTTCATCCGGCAAAATCCAGATTAATGGAAAAGATATTTTTGCGGGCAAACCTGAAATACTAAGGCGTGGTATTGGGTATGTGTCTCAAAACAATGGCTTATTCCCACATTTTACTGTGGCTGAAAATATAGCCATTGTTCCTAAGCTGCTAAAATGGGAACCGGACAAAATCGGGAAAAGGACTGAAGACCTGATGGATCAGCTTAAATTACCTGCACATGCATATTTAAACAAATATCCTGATGAGCTTAGCGGCGGGCAAAAGCAGCGGGTCGCATTGGCAAGAGCCCTTGTTTCCGACGCGCCTGTATTGCTAATGGATGAACCTTTCGGCGCTCTGGATCCTATTACTCGTTCAGGAATACGAAAAGAATTTCTTGAACTTCCTGAATTAAAAAGAAAGACGATTGTTCTTGTAACGCATGATGTTCAGGAAGCTTTTGAACTGGGTGATGAAATTTGTTTAATGGATAAAGGAAAAATAGTACAAACCGGAACCTCTGAGGAGTTGATTTTCAGGCCGGTAAATGACTTTGCAAGAAACTTTTTCAGCCATCAGAGATTACAGCTGGAACTGAGCTCATTAAAGCTTGAAAAAATATGGGAACAATTGCCTGATACCAGCCTTTCAACAGCCACTGAACTGAATAGTACCACGAGCTTTTGGGAGGCAATGGAGCTTTTATCAGAAAAAAATATGGAAAATATGACTGTAACTCATGTAAAAAATAATACGCTAAAAACGGTTTCCATGGCTGTACTGCAAACTGCTTATCTGCGGATTAAACAAAATATTTAATGGAGCAAGAGCAAAGTTTATGGCAATTCATGGCCCAGCAGTCAGATAAACTCTGGGGCCAAACCCTGACTCATATTGGCCTTACCTGTGTTTCGTTATTCATTGCAGTTGCGATTGGTTTACCTTTGGGAATCTGGATTGCGCAAAAAAACAAAGCCGCATGGATTGTACTCGGCATTGCGGGTATTTTACAAACCATACCCAGCATCGCACTTTTAGGATTTATGATCCCGTTATTAGGAATCGGCTCATTGCCAGCCGTAGCTGCTTTGTTCTTATATGCATTGCTTCCTGTTATCCGGAACACGTATACCGGTATTAAAGGTGTCGATCCTGCTATTACGGAATCTGCAAGAGGAATGGGAATGAATTCCTGGCAGGTCCTGACGAGCGTGGAATTACCATTGGCCATGCCCGTTATTCTGGCAGGAATCCGAACTGCAACCGTAATCAACGTTGGTGTTGCAACTTTGGCCGCGTATATAGCGGCTGGCGGATTGGGCGAATTTATTTTCGGAGGTATTGCCCTCAATAATACGAATATGATCCTTTCCGGCGCTATTCCGGCTGCTCTTCTGGCCATAATCCTTGACTTTTTACTATCGCTGATCCAAAAAACCGATTTAAAAAAAATGCGGAAAGTAGCAGTTGTATTGCCGGTTCTGCTGCTTTTAATGTCTTCATTTTATATTTTTCCGAATACTCAGCAAAAAATGCTGGGTGGATTTACACCTGAATTTATGGGGCGTGAAGATGGTTATCTGGGACTTAAATCAAAATACAAACTCAACATTCCTACCGTTGTGATCAGCGACGCAGTGATGTATAAAGCAGCATTCGAAAAGAAAATTGATGTGATTAGCGGTTATAGTACCGACGGCCGCCTGAAAGCTTATGACCTTATTACATTGGTTGATGACAAGACTATTTTTCCACCCTATTACGCTGCACCGTTAGTTAGGCAGGAAACACTGGAAAAATATCCTGAACTGGAACCCGCACTGGACCTTCTTTCCGGACAGATCAACGATTCGATCATGACCGAGCTAAATTATAGGGTGGATTATCTCAAACAACTGCCCGAAAAAGTTGCGCTGGATTTTTTGATGGATAAAAAACTCTACAAACAACCGAAAAACGGGAATGCAGGAATCGTCAGATTAGGGTCAAAAATTTTTGCTGAACAGTACATTCTTATCAACATGTATAAAATGCTGATTGAAGGAAACACGAATTTAAAAGTTACAACAAGGACGGGTTTGGGCGGAACAAAAATTTGTTTTGATGCACTGACCAATAATGAAATTGATATGTATCCGGAATACACAGGCACCGGCTTGCTGGTTATTTTAAAGCCAAATAAAAACCACCTTGAGGAAATTATAGGAAGCCGTGAAAAAGTGTTTCAATTCGTGCAGAAACAATTTCAGGAACAATATAAGTTACACTGGCTGAAACCGATTGGTTTTAACAACGCCTATGCCCTGATGATGCGAAGAAGTCAGGCACAATCCTTGAAGATTAAATCAATAACAGATTTAAAAAACGCTACAACTGATGACAACCACCTACATTAGCGAAACTTACACAACTGTCAGACAGCTTTCTGAACAGATATGTGAGCCACTTGAAACAGAAGACTACGTTCCCCAGCCTGTACCATTTGTAAGTCCGCCAAAGTGGCACCTGGCACATTCTACATGGTTTTTTGAAACTTTTCTCTTAAAAGCCTATTATCCGGACTATATCGTTTTTGACGAGAGCTTTAATTATTTATTTAACAGTTACTACAACAATGTTGGTGAGCGTACGCTACGCACCGACAGGGGAAATGTTACGCGGCCTACCATCAAAAGTGTGTATGAGTACCGTCATTACGTAGACCGGCACATGCAGGAATTACTTAACGAACTGAGTGATGAAAAAGCACTTGAAATGGTGCAGCTTGGGTTACAGCACGAACAGCAGCACCAGGAACTGATGATCACTGATATCAAATACATTCTTGGCCATAATCCATTATTCCCTGTTTATAGGTCCGGTTATAATCTGGTGAATGCGGTGAACCAGGAAACGGGATTTATAGATATTCCCGAAGGAATTTACGAAGTTGGTTTTGATGGGGACGGTTTTTGTTTTGACAATGAACTTGGCCGCCATAAAACGTATGTCCAAAACTTTAAAATCAGCAAATCGCTGGTTACCAACGGAGATTTTATGGAATTTATGGAAGCTGGCGGTTACCAGGACTTTAATTTATGGCTGGATGAAGGCTGGTCGTGGGTCAATAATGAAGCGGTACAATCCCCATTATATTGGCATAAAATAAAAGGCGAATGGCATTACTATACTTTAGCAGGTCTGGAAAAAGTTAATCCCAAAGCAATATTAAGCCATATCAATTTTTATGAAGCTTCTGCTTTTGCCCAATGGAAAGAAATGAGGCTTCCAACCGAATTTGAATGGGAAGTGGCTTCAGGCCTTTTATACTGGGGACAAAGATGGGAATGGACCAACAGCTCTTATCTGCCCTATCCTGGTTTTGCAAAAGCCAAAGGTGCCGTTGGTGAGTACAATGGAAAATTTATGATTAACCAAATGGTGCTAAGAGGCTCATCCGTAGCTACATCACCGCACCACAGCCGGCCTACATACCGTAACTTTTTTCATACAAACGAACGCTGGCAGTATACAGGAATACGGCTGGTAAAATAACTGAAACCAAAACATGACTGAACTCAACATCATTGAACAAGATACTGAACTGGAAATATTTGCAAAAGACGTTGATCTGGGATTATCAGCTCCGTTTAAAAGCATCTCTTCGAAATATTTCTATGATGATATAGGAAGTGGTATTTTCCAGGAAATCATGAAAATGCCCGAATATTATCCCACAAACTGTGAGTTCGAAATCTTGTCTTTACAAAGCGAAGATATTATTAAAAAACTTCATTTTAATGAACCATTCAATATTGTAGAATTTGGTGCAGGAGATGGGATTAAGACACGTCAGCTTTTGAAAAAACTGGTGGAAAAAGGTATTGATTTCACCTATGTTCCTATCGACATTTCAGGAAAAGCGATAGAGGAGTTACAGTCGAATATGTTCACCGCGTTGCCGGACATAAAAATTAAACCATTGATTGGCAATTACTTTACAATGGTAGAAGAATTATCATCGCTAGATATACCATGTTTATTTTTATTTCTGGGAGGTAATATTGGCAATTACCAGCCGGAAGAAGCTGATCAGCTGTTATCACAGTTTCATGAAAATATGAAGATTGGAGATAAACTTTTAACCGGATTTGATTTACAAAAAAATCCGGCAACGATCAGAAATGCCTATGACGATAAGCAGGGCATTACAAAAGCTTTTAACTTAAATTTATTGCAAAGAATTAATACCGAACTCGGAGGCAATTTTAAGCCAGGACAGTTTGATTTTTATTCTCATTATGATCCTGCCAATGGTGAAGTTAAAAGTTATCTGGTTAGTTTAATTGAACAGAATGTGTTTGTTGAGAAAATGGATAGCTATTATTCTTTTCGTAAAAATGAGCTGATATGGACAGAGCTTTCTAAAAAATATACTATTAGTGGAATAGAAGAATTAGGTATCAGAAATAATTTTGAAGTGATTGAACATTTTATGGACTGCAAACACTACTTTACCGACAGTTTATGGATGAAATAAAGTAAAATAACCAGCTCCCTTCACAATGAAAACTGTTACTGTTCAGGATTTACATGCAATTGAGGTATTAAGCAATGTGCCGGAGGACCAGCTGCAATGGCTTATAGATCAGAGTGAACATTATATTTTAAATGAAGGTGATTTCTTAGGAAAACCAGGGGATGAACTCGCTGGAACCCATTTTATAATTAGTGGCAAAATTGAGCTTTACCGCATTCAGAATAACTCCAAGCTGGTAATTTCAGAAATAGGCAAAGGAGCTATTACGGGTACGCTGCCATTTTCAAGAGGAAAAATCGCAATCGCATTTGTGCAGTGCACGGAAGATGCACAAATCATGACATTTCCAAAAGAAAAGCTCCGGGAGATGATCGGCAGCCATTATGAATTGACCCAGGCATTGGTTATTGTGATGACTTCCAGGGTACGGGAGTTTACCGAGCTTGAATTACAGAATGAAAAAATGATGGCCCTGGGCAAGTTATCAGCCGGGCTTGCTCACGAACTTAACAATCCGGCAGCAGCTATTGTCAGAGGTTCGGTTTCTTTAAAAAAACACTTACAGTTACAGCCGGAAGCATTTAAACATCTGATTTCTGTGCGTATGGAATCAGAGGATATTGATGTTGTAAACGGTAAAATGTTCGCCGCACTGAACAATCCATCCCGGCCTGTACTGACTATGATGCAACGGTCAGAGAAGGAGGATGAAATTACGGATTGGCTTTATGACCATGATATTAAGGAATCCAACGACATGGCTGAAAATTTTGTAGAATTTGCTTTTAGCGTTTCAGTTCTTGAAGAAATAAAAAACCGGATCCCATCAAATGACCTTGAACCAATTCTGACCTGGGTCAATATCAATTTTACAACTGAACGTATGGTGGCCGATATTCAGGAAGCTTCCAAAAGAATTGCGGACCTGATTGGTTCTGTTAAAACATTTACCCACATGGACAGAGGCAGTAACAAGGAATATGTGGATATTCATTCGGGTATCAGGAATACGCTTATCATGATGAATTACAAGATCAAAAAAGCGGGGATTTCCCTGATCGAAGAATTTGATGAAACGATCCCTCCTATTAATGCCATGGTCGGGGAATTGAACCAGGTCTGGACGAATCTGATTGATAATGCGACCGATGCGCTTGAATCCCAAAAAGACGCAACGCTTACGATCAGGACAAGGCATGAAAAAGAATTTGCCAAGGTTTCCATTATTGATAACGGCCCGGGAATGCCTCCGGAAGTAAAGTCCCGGATATTTGACCCTTTCTTTACTACCAAAGCAATTGGGAAAGGAACCGGCCTTGGCCTGGATGTTGTCTGCAGGATTGTGAAACAACACAGAGGAACGATCAGTGTAAATTCCGAACCTGGTAAAACAGAATTTTTGGTTTGTTTCCCGATTAATGGGTAAATTGATCCAATAAATACATCTCACACAAAATCTTCGTTACGGGATTAAATTTCATCCAAAATGAGATTAGAATAATCCATCCGGTTAACCTAATTCTAAAACTTAAACCATTTCCTTTATGGGTTTACCCATCATATTTTCAATTGACGACGATTTACAAGTATTAAGAGCTATCAGTCGGGACTTGAAAACACATTACCGGGATAAATACCGCGTAATGAGCACAGCCTTGGCCAGTGAAGCACTTGAAAGTCTGCTTGAACTCCAGAATAAAGGAGAAGAGATTGCCATTTTTATATCGGACCAGCGCATGCCTGAAATGCAGGGCGTGGATTTTCTCGAACAAGCCATCAAACTTTTTCCATATGCCAAAAGGGTTTTGTTAACTGCCTATTCGGATACGGATGCTGCTATTAAAGCCATTAACGACGTACAGCTGGATTATTATTTAATGAAACCCTGGGATCCGCCGGAAGAAAAACTATACCCTGCTATTGACGAACTGCTAAATGACTGGCAGGGAAATTATCGTCCGGCTTTTAAGGGAATCAAGATAATCGGTTATCAGTTTTCGCCAAAATCACATGAAATCAAGGATTTTCTGGCAGGAAATCTTGTACCATATCTTTGGATAGATGCGAATTCCAATGACTTGGGTAAGCAAATCATTGCAACCAATAACCTGAAACCTATTGATTTTCCTACGGTAATCTTTGATGATGGCACAGTGTTGAAAACACCTACGCTTATTGACATAGCATCCAGAATCGGCCTGAATTCGTCCGTAAAATTACCCATTTATGATGTGGTGATCATTGGTGCAGGACCAGCCGGATTGGCTGCATCAGTTTATGGGGCTTCGGAAGGTTTGAGTACTTTACTGATAGAACGCAAAGCTCCTGGCGGACAAGCAGGTACGAGTTCACGAATAGAAAATTACCTTGGTTTCCCGGCCGGGCTTAGCGGCACCGATCTGACCAGAAGAGCAATTACACAGGCAACACGTTTCGGAACAGAATTTATTTCACCGCAATTTGTAAAAGAGATCAAATTAAAAGATCAGTATAAAACCATTGTATTAGGTGACGATACCGAAATTAATGCCAAAGCCGTGGTGATTACAACGGGAGTCGACTATCGCAAACTGGAAACACCTGGTATTGAAGAATTTACCGGAAAAGGGATTTATTATGGGGCAGCCAGTACAGAAGCACCTACGTGTGGGGAAAAGGAAGTTTTTATATTAGGAGGAGGAAATTCGGCTGGACAAGCAGCCATGTATTTGTCTAAATTCGCCAGAATGGTTTATGTTATTGTACGTAAAAACGACCTGAGTTCCTCCATGTCATCTTATCTGATCGATCAGATCAATAATACACCTAATATTGAAGTGCTGGGTTGTACAGAAATTCTGGAAGCAACCGGAGACGATCATCTGGAATGCCTGAAATTAGTGGACCTGAACACTAGTGAAGAACGGGTGGCCAAGGCAGATGCACTGTTCATATTTATCGGAGCGAAACCCTACACAGATTGGGTTGGACTGGAAATTATTAAAAATAACAAAGGTTTTATTGAAACCGGCCGGGAAATGAGCTCTTATTCCAATTATAAGCAGCTTTGGAAAAAGAGCAGGGACCCCTTTTTGCTCGAAACCAGTTCACCTGGAATTTTTGCAGCCGGCGATGTACGGGCCGGTGCTATGAACAGGGTAACCTCGGCTGTTGGTGAAGGATCAATGGCAATCAGTTTTGTACATCAGTATTTAAATGAACAATAATGGCAGATCAAATTTGTGAGCACATCAGTGAAATAACTGATATTATCACTTCCAAAACGAATCAATGCGAGGAATGTGTCAAAGTAAATGGTAGATGGGTACACCTGCGCACCTGCCAGACCTGTGGTGTGACGTTGTGCTGCGACAGTTCACCAGCAAAACACATGACCCAGCATTTCCATCAAACCGGCCATCCGGTAATTATTTCCTCCGAACCTGGCGAAAAATGGCTTTGGTGTAATGCTGATGAGTCTTTTGCAGAGTATAGTTAAAAAGAATGGAATAGCCCTGATCCGGGGCTATTCCATTTGAATATATCTGCATCACATATATACCCTTCTCATCCTGATCTGGCTGTTGGTTTTGATGACGAGTGGTACTTTCTCAACTTTGACCGAGCTGTTATCTAATCCAAACCATTGGGATTCTGAATTCGTAATGCTTTTAATTGCAAAATAGAATTTCATGATAAATTCTTCATGCCATGGAAGATCGTTTTCAACGGATAGGTAACGTTCCAGTACAACAAAACGAAAATCTCCCGTGATGTTTTGACGGTTAAGAGACTCATAACGGCTGGTAATATCTACCTCGTTATTTTTAACCATATCCTGCACCACATTTCTCAAAAACATATTGATTCGCTGTTCAACACGAAAGCCAAGCATAAAATTGATCTTAATTACGTCATCTTCAGCCCGAACGTTCACGTGATAATCCAGTGTGTACGGTTCATCCGTTGTCTCAACGTGTACAAACCAATAAATGTCTGCGCGTTTTGGCCGCTTTTGAAAAATAGAATAAAGGATCTTGCTTTCAATCTCATTGTCATCTGCTGCGTTTGACATAAATATCAGGTGCGTAGCGTATTTTGGGATACTGATATCGTTACTCAGTTCTTTTAAAGATCCAATGTGTTTGCCAAGATCAACAAATTCAGTAAGCCTCAGTTTTATAATATTGGCTCTGAGCCACATGGCCATCAGGTCAGCAATGATGATAGCTAAAAGTAACGAGACCCAGCCTCCGTGAGGAAATTTCAAAAGATTAGCTGCCAGGAAAGATCCTTCAATAGCCAGGTAAATAACTATGAATGAAGCCACCCAGAGTTTATTGATTTTATGGACAAACAGGTAATAGGAGAACAAAAGCGTTGTCATGATCATTGTAAGCGTAATGGCCAGCCCGTAAGCTGCTTCCATATGTGACGACTCTTTGAAATACAATACAATTCCCACACAACCTGCCCATAACAGCCAGTTTACACTTGGTACATAAAGCTGCCCTTTCTGATTACTCGGATAAACCAACCTTACTTTCGGCCACAGATTCAACCTGATCGCTTCTGAAATTAGGGTAAACGATCCGCTGATCAATGCCTGGCTTGCAATAATTGTTGCCATGGTAGCGATACAAATTCCCGGCAAAAGCCACCAGTCCGGCATGATTTCATAAAATGGCTTTCTGCCGTTTAAAGTTTCACCCACATGCATAGCAAGCCAGGCACCCTGACCAAAGTAATTGATAACCAGACAAGTCTTCACATAAATCCAGCTAATTCGAATATTGCCCCTGCCGCAATGGCCAAGATCGGAATATAAAGCTTCTGCACCTGTTGTACACAGGAAAACCGACCCCAATAACCAGAATCCGCCCGGATGATTAGCTAGAAGCTGATAAGCATAATTCGGGTTAAATGCCTTAAAGATTTCAGGATGGTATATAACCTGCGAAAGCCCCAGAACCAGAAGCATTAAAAACCAGATCAGCATGACCGGCCCGAAAGCACGGCCAACAATTGTAGTTCCAAATATCTGGATGACAAACAATAAAGTCAGTATTGCGATTACAATAGGGATGGTCTGTATACCAGGATACAAAATATGAAGGCCTTCAATTGCTGATGAAACAGATATGGGAGGCGTGATAATACCATCGGCGAGTAAAGTACTGGCACCAATAATGGCCGGAATAGTCAGCCACTTTGCATTCTTTCTTACCAGGGCATATAACGCAAGTATACCCCCTTCACCATTGTTATCAGCACGCAGGATTAAAATCACATACTTGATCGTGGTCTGGAGTGTCAGTGTCCAGAAGATACAGGATACAGATCCATAAACCACGTCAAGCGCTATACGTTCCTTACCAATAATTGCCTGCATGGCGTACAAAGGAGATGTGCCGATATCTCCGAATATGATACCCAATGCAACCAGAAGGCCGGCTGCGGAGGCTCGTTCATTATGTTTTGAACTCATTATTTTTTAGTCTCTTTGATGATTTTAACTTATGCGTTATTTGGTTTCAATTAGCCATTTTTCAACAAATGTATAACACTAAAATATACTTACAATATGCCCAAAACAATATTCATCTCATCGTATTTGAAACAAAATTGAATCATATCATTAATTTTAGAAACTTTTGAAACTTTTCATTTTCCGATTTTTAAGTACATGAATCAACGTTAATACAATAGTAAATCCCCCTGATAGATTTTAAAAGGAATCAATTCAAAATTGTCCTGACTCAGAACACCCAATACCTTATTAAATATTCTGCTACCATCAGCAATTCCCTTGTTTTCAGAAATTGGTTTATTGCTAATGAATATATAAGAATTGTACCAGTGAAGAAGGTATATCAGGAATTAGAACCTTATCCTATATACGTAAGTAGTTATATCTATTGAAAAACTCAACTTTATTATTACAGGATGTATGCTATTTTTCCAGAATCAGCTTCCTGACATTGGGCTTTCTTTGCAATCCAGGGATATTAGTTAAAACACACAGGGTTTGGACAATAGTCTATATAGTTTTAGCTGGTGAATAAAAGGCAAAAGGAACATCCATTTTAATGAAATGTTCCTTAGCCTTAAATCAGTATTATACAAGGATTATCAGTATCACTTTTTCTTTTTCACGACTTCCCCCGGCATGATAAGTGAATCCCAGCCTGCCAAATCTGCGGGTTTTACTCCTGCTTTGTAACCGTCAAAATTGAACGTAGTCGGTTTGTATGGCCCTACAAAATCAATATTGCTGTCTGGTTTGATATCCTTTTCCATACCCATTGCCCAGAATGTGCTGTTGATAAGCATACGGCGAAATCCTTCGTTGAGAATATCTTCTGAAGCACCATGTGTAGTTGCAAATGCACGGCCGGTTTTACCCGAATCAATTTTGTAATCTCTTACCCAGGCAACTGGTAATAGTTCTTTCGTGGAATCAGGTTTTGAATCAGCAGTCATTCCGTTTAAAACCTGTCCGCGTACCAGCACTTCCCCTTTCGGAATGGCTGTGTATCCACCGGACTGTACTGCCATATCCTTAACGCCCCGCATAATCGGATGGCCTTTTTCACTTTCTTCAATCACTAATCTCGAAGACTGCTTATGATTGGTACCGTAATGCGAGATCCAGGTTTCACCCAGCACCACTTCGCCAAAACCGTCTTTCCATTCTTTTTTACTGCCATTATAGTTCCATCCGTAATGCTCCCATTTGGCATTTCCCTTGGTTTCGAAAGCATGGGTTGAAGTTCTTAAGCCGATTACCGGACCGCCCCTTTTCAGATAGTTATCTATATGCTGCATCTGATCATCCGGAAAATTAGCAAAGCGCATAAAAACAAACATCAGATCGGCCTTATCGAGCACTTCCAGGCCTTTTATATCAGAACCGCCCGGAAAAATATTCCCCTGCTCATCCAGTGCAAAAACCACGGTACAGGTAAATCCGTAGCGTTTGGCCAATATGCGGGCCAACTCCGGTAGGGTTTCTTCACCACGGTATTCATGATCCGTGGCAATAAATACAATGTTTTTCCCTACTCCCGGCCCCTTATCACCTTTGTAAACAACCCGGTATTTGCTCACATCTTCCTGTACAGAGGATGATTTTTTGTCCAATGGTTCGCTTTTACTTGTAAAACCGAAACTGCAAAACACAATGCCGAAAAACAGGGTACGGAATAAGGTCCTTTTCATATTTTATAAAATTGAAGTAAATAATATCAGAGCATATAAAATCTACATCCATATAATAAATAAGATTTCATACATAACAGATGCAATTTTGAGTAAAAACTAATGTTCCTTTTTGAAATATTTTTTTTAAACCTAATAAAAGTAATGGCGCGAGTGTTTCCATCCGCGCCATTCCAAAATTTCTATATAAAAATCACCCTACTTTTTCTGCTGAGAAAGAAAACTAATCAGCGAAGCGAACTCTTCGTATGACAGTGCACTGGCTAGTCCGGTCGGCATCATGGATGTTTCCATTTCTTTACGGGAAGTAATGTCCGAAGCTTTTATGGTGTAAACCTGCCCTGTAATATCTCTCATTACTACTTTGTCAGCTGATTCCTGTGTAATGAAGCCCATGTAGGTTTTGTCACCTTTAGCAGTTACCAATACGGACGCAAATCCTTGGGATATTGAGGCGTTCGGTTTCAAAATAGATTCCGCAATTTGCTCCCGGTTCATGATTGACCCGATTTGCCCCATGAACGGCCCCTTCATCGTTTCAGTTTTGTTAATGCTATGGCATGCTACACAGCCTTGCGTGGTAAACAGTTTTTTGCCAACTGCTGCATCGCCTTTAATTTTCGCCATCGCGAGCATCACATCTTCAATAGACGACTCTCCTACCTGGCCTTTCTTATTTCTGATTTTATCCAGATCCACTTTAACCTCTTCTTTCACAGCAACTGCATCATCTCCTCCAAAATCCGTAATTTCCATCCTATGCCTGCCATTCAAATCCGCAAAAAATTGTTTATCTGCATTTGGTTTGCTCCACTCCTGCGTTAAAATGGTTTTGATCGCTGGTGAAGACTCCCAGGTAATTGCTTTATAATAAGGCCCATGCGAGTCTGGTCGGGTACTCCACCACCACGATCCGTCATAATCTGCCTCTTTTTTGTAAAGCCTGGATAAGGTGGTCAGGATTTGTTTTTTTAATGCTTCATCTTTCGAACTTTTATAAGCAGCAATCAAACCATTCACTGCTTTCGGATCATGCATGTAACGCAAAGCCCATAAAGCAATAGTCGAGTTTTCCGTTCCAATAGCTTTTACACAGGCATCAACGACATGCAGACTTACCAGAGAACGCACTGCAATATGAGGTGGAATAATAGCAGGATTCGGAGTGGCATGCGGGCCTTCGGTTCCTTTTGCAGGTGCCACAAATGAAGCCGGGACTTTCACGTTCAATAAAACCTGAGCAGCCTCTATCCTTCCCAAACGCCCCAAACCAACAGTTGAGACTATCCGTACCCTTTCAGATGCATCCGTCATTCCTTTAATAAATGGTTCAATCGGTACATTTTTAAGATTTGTTTTACGGTCGGCCAATGCACGTAATGCAAATTCACGAACATCATTATCCGCAGTTAATTTTACCAGATTTTCAATTCCGTTTGCTCCTGCTATCTGTGTATAAGTAAATATTCCTGCTGCCCGCGAATAAAGCGGCAGGCTTTTGTCTGCTGCAATTTTCCAGGATGCATCGGAAGCGTCTTTAACCGGACGTGTAAGTAATTCCTGCTGAGCGGCCAAACGTGCTACCGCGCTACCCGAACCTAACAAAGCTGCCAGTTCAGTTACAGTAGATTTTTTGATATCTGTAAAAGCTTTGTATTTCCAGTTTTTAGGAACAGCGCGAACGATGAACCCCTTATCAGGACTACCAGAGTAACCGGCACCGTCCCATGCCGACATATAAACGCGGCCTGAAGCATCAATATCAACATCCGTGATTTGGGCCAGTTTTACAAATTCTTCTTCTTTTTGCGTGAAGCTCGGGCCGTCAGCCGTAACGCGGTGAATATAAAGCTGGCTCCTTCCCCAGTCGGCCATCATCGGAACATGATTGTATTTTTCCGGCCAGGTAGAATCATCCATGAACAATGCCCCGGTTCCCGAACCTCCGCCCAGGTCTACCAGAGCAGGAATTATTTCGTCTGTAAAATTTTGAAAAAGAACAGGATATCCATATTCCCCTGACTGTATCTGGTTACTGAAACGAATATTCCAGCCACCTCCGTCATTCGTATTGCCACGGGTAAAAATATTCATGTAAGGATCAATCGCTACATCATAAATATTCCGCATACCGTGCGTGTAAACTTCCATTTCGGTACCATCGGGCCGTACTCTTACAATTCCGCCACCCAGCTGCGTCAGTTTCTTTCCGGAGCGATCCACTGCATTGTGAAACCCAAAGTCACCAACTGCAATATAAATCCAGCCATCAATCCCCATCCGTATCCCGTTCGTAGCATGGTCAGTACCACGGCTTTGTAAAAATTTTGGTGAACTAATATTCTGGATCAGCGGCTTTGACGGGCCATCAGCAATTCCGTCGTGGTCTTTGTCTTCAAAAACGACCAGATCCATGCCGCTCGCAATTTTAGTCTCCTTGCTGAAAGTGGTATGTAATACATAAAGCTTATCTCCCTGTGAAATAATTCCACGCGGATCATCCACCATGGCGAATGTGGTATGCTTGTCCAGTTTCCCGTCATTATCGCTATCTACCAGCCTGACAATACTTCCTTTACCTGGTTCCTTGCCAAGTGAGCCGATCATATCAACGCCCACATATACTTCGCCGGTTGGCGCAACAGCCAGACAAGCAGGACTTGGCGTAATGTCCGGACCGGCAAAATGCGTGATGTCCAGTTCCTCGGGCCAGCTGGTTGCATTAGGCAATGAATCCGTTTTAATCAGTACTTTATTGTCAGGGGAATTTTTAAATATTTCACTTTTTTGGTTACTCCAGAACAGTATCAAAAAAGCAAAAAGCAGACTAAATGTAATTTTTAACATTTTAAACTTTTATAAAGGATTATTTAGGTATTAATAGAATAAAATTGACAGCATTATGATGAAATCATCCAAAGATAAAGATGAATCAAAAAAATTCGACAATCCGAACTGCAAATACCGGAAATATTAAGGCCGGCCCACTTTTTAAGTTTAATGAGCCGGCCTTATATATTTATATGATAATCAATTAAACTTCTGTCAATACATTCATTTCACTTTGGAATTTGATGGCAATATTACGGAAGCCATCAGAAGTCGGGTGAATTTCGTCATACCATTCTGATCGGTTTACCACCGTATTTCTCAGATCAATGAAATATATTTTACGGTCCTTATCCGCCAGCGTTTTCATTTTTTCGTTGAAGCGGTCCATCAGGAATTTAATGATCTTTTCCCGCACATCCTGCCCGCCTATCCCCTTCTCGATCATATATTTACCCAGCCAGCTCGTTTTTTCAGGAGTTTTTGTAGTATCCACCGGGATCGGATAGTCATAGCCGTGAATGATGATCGGCAGGTTTGGAAATTTGTTACGGATCTTGTCAAACATCTGATCATACCAGCTATGTATCTGGTCAATTTTTTCCCAAATGGTATTCTTAAAATAGTCCGTTTCAGGGGAACCCACAGGTATATTGCCACCTTCATTCAGATGATCTTTGAACTGTTTGCCAAGAATGTCATTACCGCCACCGCTTACCAGAAAAAATTTCGGATCTTCATTTTCAATAGCATCCAGATAATCATCCTGATAACAAAGGCCCATATAGTGCCAAGAAAGGTGCAGGAATAATAATCGTAGCAATTGTTACTTTCGTCAATAAGAACGTATACCTTGTTAAGACCATATGTTTGCCAAGCAATAAAAATGTTTTCTGTTGTAGTAGGGGGGGTGTGTAAATACATGCATACAGTATACACAGCACTGCAGCATGGAAGGGTGGGAACAACAACAAACGTAAGAAAAGGCAGAACAACAACACATGGGTAGGTGGGTTGGTTGGGTTGGGTTGGGTGGGTACATATGTAAATGTATACACATGTGCAGGTATACATGTACGTGTATACCTCTTTTTTTCTTTTCTTCTTCTTCTTGTTATTGTTGTAAGAGGAGTATATATATGTGTGTGTGTGCATAGTATGTATATTCTTCTTCCATATATCATATTGAGAAAAAGCACACACACACACACACACACACACACACACACACACACACACACACACACACACATATTATTTTTCTCACACACACACACACACACACACACACACACACACACACACACACACACGGAAGAAAAGGCAAATGTCATATATGTTTGAATGTAGAGCTCTTAACACTGAATGTCATTTGTATTTTCTTCTATTAAATGTAAATGTGTGTGTGTAAAGGTATAAATGTGTGTGTGTGTGTGTGTGTGTGTGTGTGTGTGTCACACACACACACACTGTTCATTTGGGTATCTGTGTTGTGCTGAAGCCGGGCTGGGAAAGGTATATGCTTGTGGGCTAGAGCTTTCTGTCCGATTGATTGGTGACTTTTATTTTAAGTTTACCCTTCCATCCATCCGCCGTTTTCTCATAAACCGGCTTCCCGATCTGGTCTGTAATTTCAAGGCCGGTTTCTGATCCGTCTGCTTTAACCTGGCTTAATTCGATTTTTAACAAATCAATATTGACCGAATTTTCACCTTTATTTTCCAGTTTCTGTACAAACTGCCACCTTGAAATTGTACGTAATGCATTGGTAATAAGGAATTCTTTGTTGTCATCATCCAGATCAACAGGTAAAAATAATGGCCTGAACGGATCTTTTGCCCTTGTTACAAAACACTGTCCGGTTTGTACATGAAGCGTAAAATCGGCTTCTGCTTCATTTTCAACAAAAACATAATAACCACCGGAATCGGCCAGCAGTTTTTTTACCAAAGGATTCAGTTCCGACTGGTTGCCATCAACATTATTTAAAAAGAGCTGCACTTCCTCTACCATCATATTGTCGGTCAACACTTTATACACTTCTTCTTTTTTCAAAACCGAATCTTTTGTATCTACAACCGCATGATCTATAAAAACCTCACCGATCGACGCTGGTGTGGTCATAGCTGCATTGTCCGGATCAACAATCTGGACTTCCATCCCTTCCTTCGCACCATGCATCGCACCCAAATTAAGAAGCCATGCATTTTTGGTTTCGTTAAAAACCATTTCTCCGGCACTTTTACGATGATCGGCACGCTGGTTCAGGAAGATAGCGTTCAACAATCCGGAATTACCTACAACCGAAATTTTAGGTTTCTGGTCAAAACCAAACTTCATATATTGCCTCACGCGGCTGCGTAGCGACTGGTAACTGATATCTCCTCCTGCTTTTTCCAAAACCTGCAAAAAATTGGAGGTAAACACGCCCCGGCCACCAACTTCCAAAGCTACCTCATCTGACTCGCAGGCGGCCAGCTGCACATACGTACCTTCGGGAAGAAAATCGGCCAGGTTTTTGTCCTTCACTGCTTCATAATCGACTTTATCACTGAAAATGAAATCGGCCCAATCCCGCTGCGGGAAGAAATCATCTCCACGGTCATAGACCCGCCGTACAAAAGTGTCCTTTCCACGGAAAACTTCTGCTGCCAGGCTTCTTGTATTATCACCCGAATGGCAGCAATCGAACATGACAGCAATATGTGCACCGGTTTTCTGTGAAACTTCGTGTAACAGATAACGAATCTCCTTATCCGCAAGAAGAAAATCTGCTGTTTTTTGTGTATTTCCATTGTAGCAAACGAAGCATTCCAAACCCTCATCCGTTTCATTTTTCCAGATCGGATCAGCATTTTCCTGTGTTCCATGCCCGGAAAAATAGAAAAATACTGTGTCATTGGAAGTTGCTTTTCCCAGATGTTCACGGAATGCATTTATCACCGCAGATTTGGAAGCAACCGAATCCTGAATAGTAAGGATCTGGTGCTCAAAATCAGTTTTTTTAGACAAATATTCTTCCATTGCGTTCATGTCGTTGACACAGCCATGCAACGGAAAACTTTCGTATTTGTCAATTCCCACCAATAATGCGTACAGCTTTTTCCGAGGTTTGGTTTCTCCGTTATCGGCTGCATTTCCTTCGGGATCAGTATTTAAATCTTCATCCGGAGGAGCTACTTCCAGCCCACGCGGGGCATCCAGAAATGCTTCAATCTGCTCATCAGAAGTGACAACATCATCGTTTGCAACCAAACTTCTTTCGGCAAAAGCAGGTACATACTCATCTGCTTTCACACCATTTATGACCGTTTTCCAGTCAAAAGCCGGCCCGATATCCCATTTTTCAAAACCGCCGAACTGATTTTTACCCCTATAATTCACATGGGAAACAATGCCTTTAAAACTGAGTACATCGTTACTGGTTTCATAGCGTTTTGCTTCATCCTGAAAAGTTCGTGGTATATTATATTTTTTTGTCAAAAACCGGAGCAGGATAATGAGGCTGTCGTATTGTTCCGGTGTGTAACTGGCGTAAAAATCCTGGTTTCTGAATGGTTCGGGCAATTTTTGGTATGCATCTGTCTGGGATAATTTGCAATACTGATCCAGTTTGCCTTTTGCAGGATCGCTATAAATCGTTTCCAGCGTATCGCCTCTTTTTACCAGATATCCATAATTAATAATTTCGATGCCAATAGTCGCTTTGTCCTGTGCATTATTGGTTCCCGTGTTTCCAACCGCTTTTCCCAAATTTCCTGACCAGTATTTGGACGGAAATAACTGATAAATGGTACCGTCCCTTGCAATAACAAAAGGAACTGAAATGCGCGTGTTATTCCTTGTCAGCGAATCTATACCGCCACTTAGGTTTCCGGCCGTAAAGTGCAGCACAATTCGCTCTTTTGCAGGTGGCGGTTCAGGCGTATTGTAATAGCCGCTGCGGTTTTTTGGTTTACAAAGCTTTCCTTTCAATACTAAATTTTCATCCTGAACTTCAACAGAAAACGGAGTAAAAGTATAATCACCGCGGGTTTTGAAGGCCGCTTCATCAGGAGCCAAAGTATCATAACGCATATTTATAAAAGTTTTGGAGTACGAAATATATAACCACCTGGTTATCTTGCGGATAACTCGGCAATATTAGAGGATAGAATTGAATTATTTGTTGATAAATGATGGGAATTTATTAAACGGTCATGAATATTCGCTGTTTGTAAATTCATTGTACTATTTAAAATCCCGATCCGTTTATTCCGTTTCCCGCCAGTAAATAACCGTTAAATAAATACATTTCATTCTCAATATTTCCTGTTAAAAACCCATTACCACATCCTTTATATTTACTATTTAATATAGTCAAAATACAGCAGGAAAAATCTTTCTTTTGATAAACTCAATTTTTTCAATTTTAATCGGACATGGATACTAAAAGGTGTTTTGTAGTCATGGGTTTTGGTATAAAAACAGATTTAGCCACTGGTCGAAAACTCAACCTGGATAAATCTTATCAGGCATTGATCAAACCAGTCGTGGAACAGAAAGGATATGTATGTGTACGTGCCGATGAGATCAAACATTCAGGTTCAATTGAACTGCCAATGTACCAGGAGCTGTTTTCGGCGGATCTTGTCGTAGCAGACTTATCCACAGCCAATTCCAATGCATTTTATGAGCTTGGCGTAAGGCATGCATTAAGGCCCCGAACGACCATTCTTATATCGGAAGAACTCATGCCCTACCCTTTTGATATCAACCATATCAGTATCAAAAAATACACCCATTTAGGCGAAAGTATTGATTACTTTGAAGTCTTACGTTTTCAAAAACAGCTTGGCGATACGATTGATGAAGTGGAACAAACAAAGGAAACAGATAGCCCTGTTTACACTTTTCTGACAGGTTTGAGAGCACCTGAAATGCAGGAAATGATTGATACTGCACTTGCTGGTGCAAATTCAGGAGCCAGGGAAACAGCTTCGGCCGATGACGCAACCAAACAAACGCTTTCCTACATGATTTCAGAGGCGGAAAATGCTTTGAGGAAAAAAGAATTTGGTCTCGCAAAAGGCCTGTTCCAAACTGCTTTGAGCCTTTCCAATAACAAAACCGATCCGCAATTTACCGTTAATGACCCTTATCTGGTACAAAGGCTCGCACTTTGCACCTATAAAGCCCAGGACCCGGATTATGTAACTTCATTAAAAACGGCACTTGATTTATTACAAAAAATAGATCTGGACAGAACAAACGATCCGGAAACGGTTGAACTCGCAGGTTCTATTGAAAAACATCTTTATGAAGAAAACCAGGGTAACGAACATATTAATAATGCCATTCTACTTTACCAGCGTGGTTACTTTTTACTGCATAACCGCCATAACGGAATTAACCTGGCTTATTTACTGACATTGAGGGCAACAACAGAGCTTGACCCGACGCGTGACGAAAAAATAGCAGACGTGATCTGGGCAAACCGTATCCGGCAGGATGTACTCGAACTTTGTAAAAGAGATTCCCTGAAAATGGAAGCCATGCAAAACCAATCACAAGCTCCTGCAAATCCTGTTGGTGCAGAACAGGAATCCTTAATTACTGAACAGAAATTCTGGATCGCCGTCAACAAAGCAGAGGCCCATTTTGGATTAGGAAACCTGGAAGAATATGCCAAAGCAGTAGAAGAAGCCAACAAACTAACCCACGAAGACTGGATGATGGAAAGTTTTACAGGGCAGCTGGGGAAACTGGAGGGTTTGCTGGGGACTTTGAAGGGAGTTGTTTAGTGTTAAATTAACCGAATTAACTTGTCCGGTCCATTCTGTAAATTGAAATTTCATTTAGAACCCGGTCAGCTGAATTTTTCAAATTCGTCCTGAAAATATTTTGCAAGCGAGATATCCAGGTTTGTAACCTTATGCCCTGTATCCCAGGTAGACAAACGGATTCGAACAGTACGCCAGATATTTTCCCACTCGGGATGATGGTCTGATTTTGAAACATATTTTGAAGCAGCATACACAAATTCAATAGCATCATCAAATGATTTAAATTTGAAAAATTTTTCAATTGCAATTCCAGGTTGCGGTGATTTGTCCCTGGATAAATAATCCACAATCTTCCACCCTTCCAAATTCAAGAGTTCACTCTGGATCTGAGAAATAGTTAGTGGTAATGGAAACAGCATGTTTTTGATCGGCTTTGGAAAATCAACGTTCTCGCTGACCGATTCGAAACCTGCCTGATCCAATATTTTGAACAGATTACTCAGATCACTCTTAAAATTATAAGCAGACAAATTAAGCGGTTGGAAGTTCGTCAGTTTTTTAATCGATGCCGGCAGTGCATCTGCATGCGGTAGTTCTCCTCCGAGCAGAAGGGGAACAATTTTTATTTGCCGTTTAATTGCAGATTCTATTTCTTTCCTGACCCAGTCCTCCTCATGATCAATTCTTCTTCGATAAAACTGGTCCTGTACCCGAAGCCAGTTTTTTCCAATAATTACAATTAAAATGGTAGCCAGTTCCAGATTTTGCTCGATAATCTTTGTCCATTCGTCGGATGCCCTGATAGAGTCAACGTCCATAAAAATCTGAGCCGAACCAAACTGCCGTTCTAATTCAGCCTTGATAAAACGTGATGCCGGTCCTTCATCATCACGCCGATAGCTGATAAATGCAAGATTTTTACTCATAATAGCAATCCGGTTTAGTGATTTTTGAAACTCAAACCACACCTTCCAGCCCTACTTTCAGGCGGCCTACAAACTCCAGAACGTTTTTTGCTTTCTCTCCAGCCATCCCATACAAATCCTCCAAAAATTCCAAATGTTCTATTTCTGCTATGCGGTTGCCTTTATGGCCAGTGAATGTCCATACCTCCAGATATGCCTCATACACATCATCATACGTTGTTTTGTTGTCACCCAGCACAAGCAGGCAGAGTTTTATATTGGCGTTGGTGAGCCAGTCCCAGTATATCATTTCATCGCGGAATCTTTCTTCTTCCGGTTTGAGTTCTTTTTTAAGAAATTCAATTATTTCTTTTTTCTTCGGCAGTTTATAATCCTCAGTTTTGCTGTTTCCCCAGTTTCTTACACCAGCCAGTACCAGTGCGTTTTCGATGGACAGCCAGTTGGTTAATGGATAATACCTGCTATTATTCTCAGGATTTTCGAATGCTTTCCGGTAAAAAGCGGCTGATTCTTCATATGCTTTTTGCTTGTTAGTCCCTTCACTGATCTCGGCCAGGCGTTTATACGTACTGCCTAGCAGGTTCAGCCTTTCATTGGTATTGCCAAACCGTGTCAATCCTTTCAGATCTTCAATTACGACCAGTAATTCAGTTATGGCTGCCGGTTTGGCCAGCCGTCCTTGTCTTACTTCCTGTAAATTGAATTTCGCTCTGGTATTACAATATTGTTCGGAGGCTGAGAATGAGAAAGTTGCCTTTTCTTCATTACACAACAATCCAAACTTTTCGTTAGCTTCCCTGTACATACCCAATCCGCTATATAACAGAGCCTGCAATTCGGTAATTCTTGCACTGCTGATATTGGCTTGTTTTACGCCAGTCGCAATTGCACCCATTTTTCCGGTGAATTCTTCGGTGTCATAATCGCCGGTTGCCAATTGATTGCGCATGTTAAGCAACTCAATTTCTGCCTCTTCTGAAATAGCGAAATCGAAAGAAATCTGCGCCTGCTTATCGCGCTCCGAAGTAAGCTTATAAAACGGATCTCCATAACACTGGTAGGCACCCCAGGTATTTGTGCGGCTTCCGTACGTATCATATATAAACTCACGCGCCTTCCGTGTTGCCTCTCCAAAAGTACTTCCTGCAAACATGTGACCGTAAAATTTCTCGGCAAAATCCTGCGCAGCACTGTCATTGACAGCCCATCCCGCCACAATTACTACTTTAACGCCAATCTCAATTAACTGGGTACCAATATTTGCCGCAAGTTTGTATGGATTTTGACTCGCGATTGGTGTTTTAATATCTATTTGTCCAAGATAACAGCAATTGACGAAAACCAGCTCAGGTACTCCGCTCATCTGGTTAATCAGTGCGGGAGTAAGGTAAGAATCCGGGCCGATCATCATGCCGGAAGGTCTTGATAGATCTGCATTAAAAATACCATGTCCGGCCAGATGAACAATTTTATAATCCCCGCTAAACAGCTTTAAAATTATTTCATCATCCCTGGTACCGAGCAGGCTCGCGACCGTATACCGTTGATTTGAGAGCAGTTCAGTCACCTTTTTTCCTTCTTCGAGTGCGGCCGGAAGCTGGTTACCCGGACTGTCCAGTATCGGATCTGCGATCACAATAGCCTGTGACTGCGTAACCGAATTAACAACCTTTCGGAAATCCTGTGTCGATAGCTGACGGATCATTCCTGCATTCACGCTCAAAGGCCGTGCGTCAGCATCGGCATCCTGCAGAAGTTCCCAGGGAAAAGCTGCCGTAAACTGATCCAGCTGCCAGCTGATGTTATTCTGCCGTTTCATCATTTCCTTGAAATCATGCGGGATCAATAGCTCAAAGATAGTCCTGGCGAGTTCCGGCGACCAATCGTCCCTGACCGATGACCTGTCCAGCAAACGGAACAGTACTTCACTTTCCAGGGGTAAATCACGTTCTTCTACACGAGCAGCATCAGTAGAGACCGAATAATGCAAACCCCTTTTTTGATTTCCCTGACTCACCTCATTCTTAACTTTTTGTACAATCACGCGCGTCCACCAATCCCTCGTGTCTTCAATAGGCAGCCTTTCTTTCCATCCAAGTATGTTGTTAATCTTATTACTGCTTCTGCTGATATTGAGCGTATTCGTTACCTCTTTTTCGATATTACTTACCGCTTTTACACAAGCCACTGCCCTATCCTGATACACCTCAATAAATTCCAGGGCTTCCACAGTCTGAGGAGCCACAGTGTATTGCTGCCGGATCCTGGCATTCGCTATCTGCGTTCCCAGTAAAATGGCCCGTACAGAATCTTCTATTCCCAGGCCTCCGTAACCTGAACCGACCAGCAATGCGCTAATACCTATACGTTTTCGTTCCTCACTGGTTTTGCTGTATGATCTGACATTCAGGTCGGCGAGATACCTGGAAATCCCACGTTCGATTGTGTTGATCAGCTGGAACTCGTTCAGTTCGCCCTGTTTCCCCAAACCAACAATGATGGTTCCTTTAAATTTCTTTGCTTTATTGGCCTCAATACTTTCACTGCTTCCAATCGGCCCCGGGTAAATCCCCAGGCTTAACCGCCTGCTCAGTTCATTATCCAGGTATTTGTTCACAGCACCTTCGGCAGATAAAATACCATCATTCTCAAAATGGCCGATCAGAAGCGGATACATGGCGTATTTTAAATGACCGTTACTTACCGTTACCGCAATGGGAACTTCGCCAGCTTTGAAACGGCCCGGATCGGTGCCCAGTCCGAGCAGATTATTTTCGACGCCGGTTGATGAAGTATCAAAATCAAATGCCGCCCTGGACTTAAATTCCTTTTCAATAGCGCGTAAAGCAGGCCTCGTCTTTTTAAGCCTAGAGGTAACTCCGTTCTTTAATATATCAGAAATAGCAGCAAATAAGCTGTCGTCATTAGCCAGTTCTCCATGAGGCACATCCGAATAATACACAGTGCCGGCATCAATCATTTTTTGTGGAATTCCACTTTCCCACGTCACGCTTTCATCTCCTTCCTTTGTTGCCAGGAATTGCAGCTTAACCCGCGGTCCAAAAAAGGTATCCCTTGTTTCAATTTCATAACCACTGATCGTTTCCTTGTTTTTCCTGGATTGGCCTGCAATATAAACAGCATTGGAAAAATCCAGATTTTCCTCATTTTTAATGATATTATCACGGTATAACCTGAATTCGTCCAGCAATTTCTGATCAGGAAGCGGCCATTCTGTATCTCCAAAAGCGTCACGCATGCTTTTCCATGTTTCGGTTTTTGCAAAATCGTTGCCATTACCAGTGGTGAGCGGAAGTAAACTTAAGATGCCTGAAAACTGAGAAAAAACCTGCAACAGATCAGACTGGGAATTATGTACGTCAATCATATCCAGTGTATTGATCAGGGAATCCTGGCCAAACAAAACCGCAGGAATCCTGAAAGAGCCTTTCAACGGAGCACCCAGGAACAGGAGCCTGAAATCTTTGCTGTTATTTAACTTTCCCCATGTGTCCGGGTGATTTTGAACAAAATCCCGGATCAGGACACCTCCCATTGAGTGCCCGATCAGTTTAATGGGTTGATTAAATTGTAATAATTCAACCAGTTTGCTATTCAAAAGCAGCGCACTTGTTTCCATTTTCACACGCCAGTCGAACGGAAAAGCAACAACGTCATAATCTGTGGCGAGATAATCTGCTATCTTTTTATAAGCTGAACCTACCAGTGACGTCGCTTTTACATGAATGTTATTATCGTCACTATTTTTTAAACTGGTCAGGCGTCCTTGTAAAAACCTTTGAAAATCGATCCAGATCTGCTCTTCATTCACACTGAGATTGCTTCCCATGATTCCCGGCAGCAGAACCACTATAGGTTTTTTACCTGAAACTTTATCCCGGATAACCTCACCTTTTGTGATCTTCAACTCAATATTACGTATGTCCTGGCCAGTAAAATCTCTGTTTGTCAATGCAGTGAAGCCAGGAATTGTGGTTTTTCCATCACTTTTAAGCGCCAGAAGCAAAGCGCCTCTCGTTGATTCATTGGTGAAATATTTGAAATGGCTCACATCCGGATTGCTGTCAAAAAAATACTGCACATGTCCCGATGCTCTTTTGGCTCCGTTGTACATGGATTCCGTGTTGACGATCAAATCATTATGGTTCAGGAAAAACAGTTTAGCCAAAACCGTTTTGATCGCCTGCCATTTGAACCCAAACTGATTGTTGCCCGAAATGATCAGTAACGGAGCCGCAATAATCGCTTCCGGTTCAGCATTGTTCAGCATCTGGTTAAAAGGCGAAGCAGGATTCTGGATTTCCATACCAGGTAAAATTTCCGGGTCATCCTTGGTTTCTATCACCGCCGCAAGCAGGTCCTTAAACGCAAAATACAAGGCAGGATTGGTTACCTGCGCCAATGCAATGCCGATCAGGTTGAAAATTACGTTCAGATATACATCTAGTCTTTTGGAAGCCAGCGTCGTACCATTTGCCGGACAGGCCACCCGGATATATTTCGCGATAGTGATATTTTTGCCCTGTATCTCATTTTCAATTTTTTCAATTAAAGCGATATCATCCAAACGGCCTGACTTTCTTAGGAAATTTTTTTCATTAGTAGAAAATCCTTTCGCAGTAGCATTTTCAATACAGAACCGGCTTAAAATATCTCCGACAAGCCCGCCCCGGGATTGACTTAAAAGGTGTAATGTAGCTTTTTCAGGAAGTAATTTTACCAGTTCAGCTACATTTTCAAGTGGGCTTTTGGTTAATGTTTCGTGCTCAAAAGCAAGCACATTATCTTTATATGTATCAAAAATAAACTTCCACGCATCCGTTTCGCTGCCCTCTTTTGGCCTCAATGCTCCGAAAGACTGATGTGTAGACGCGGCGGTTCCGTGTAAAAAAAGAAGATATGTCGCATCATCCCTGACCGGATCATTTTTGAAATTAAAATTCCTGTCTACCCTGAACAAACCCGTTCCGGCAGTCAGTAATTTCAGTTCCAGATCCTTTGCTTTTTTACCAATGAATTCCTTTGCTGTTGTACCTGTTGGAATAATTTCTCCCAGTTTATTTTTCGAGAAAATTTTAAGCACTTTCAGGAAGATCTTTTTAAGCCCGCCGCCACGCTGCTGGTCTTCGCGTAAAAGCTCTGTCGGCAGTATAAATCCTAAATTTTCCGTACTCCTGACCTGTGCTGCCGCTTCGGGAAAAAGTTCGTCAAATGTGCCGGGATCACAAATCCAGACTGTATCATCATCAAACTGGAATTCGACTACATCATCCGGGTTCAGTGCAACCGTTGCAGAATGAACTGTTTCCCCTCTTGTAGTTTCCTTAAAAACATAATATTCACGAATCGTCAGAAGTTCTGTGCATTCTTCTTTTAGAATTTCGTCATCTACCGTTACTTTTTCGCCGGGAATATTAATCTCCTTGATTTCCATAATCTTCGTTGAGTCAGAGTAAGTAAAGACAAAATTTTTACCTCAATAAATTTTCCTAAACAGGCCTTAAATTAAAAAATAAGATACCGAATTGAAATCGCTGACAGGCAAAATTTATTGAACGGTTGATTACAATTATTTCCCGGAAATATTATTTATGGAAAAATTGATCAATCCATTGGAATAATATTTTTACTACCAGGAAATACAATCGACATTGCCATTTTAAACCATAAACGAAATTAAAACCATGAAAACGCTAAAAACCATTCTGATCATATTACTTTTCACAGTTCCGGCTGCGTCGTATGCACAAACAAAGTCTTCTTCCAGCGGTGAAACTACTTACCAGAGGAAAACAACAAAGAGGACCACAAAAACCGGCATCTCTGCCGTCGATACGATCCGGAAGGAAAATGCACCGGTATTGGAAGACAACGGAAGTGTAAATACTACCGGTATTGTGGATGGCAACCGAAGCAGTACTGGCCGGCCAGATGCGGATACAATGGTGAATTATTCAGTAAAAAGAACTAAAAGGACTATTGTAACCGGCGGTGTAGCCATGCCAGATTCAACAAAGAAAAAGAAACGTCCATAAAGGTATCAGAATAAAATGCTGTAAATCTGCTTTTATCGTTACTTTGCAGTTCATTTTATTCCATTCGCCTTTGAAATATCTGCTATTACCATTGCTGCTTTTTATTGTTCAAACCGGTTTTTGCCAGGATGGCTTTTTGCCCCTCAATGAACAAAAACAAGTGTACTATTCTGATGTGGCTAACCCTCATAAATCCAAAGCAGAAATATATAAAAGTGCACAAAACTGGGTGACTCATACATTTGGCAATTACGAAAACGCAGTTACACAGGAAGATCCTGCATCGGGAAAGTTAACGATCAATAGCTATATCCCGGTGGTTACTTCACTTTACAATTACATCCGGTTCGACCTGGTAATTGATTGTAAGGATAATCAGTATCAGGCACGTATTGATAAACTGGATGGTATCTCTCCCACCCGGACGCCAATAAGGATCAGCTCAAAGGAAAATGATTCGGTATTAGCCAAAGAAGTTTCTATCAAAACGGAAACCAATAAAAAGAAACGTACTGAATCTGAACAGCTCCTGCAAATTGCTAAAACAGATAACGACAATATTAATCATGCAATATATAAGTTGCTGGCCGGTTTAAAGGAATTTATCAAATCGGAAAACGGCCATTAAGTTTCGTTAAAAATTAATACAATTTTGATAAAGCCCGGGACTTAGGTTTCGGGCTTTACTGGTTTTATACACCAGCCACAAAAACCATCTCATACTGGCTTTTCTACGTTTCAATTGGTTTTCAAACCGATTCGATTCAAAATATTTTTTTAACCTGCTGATCATCACCTCCTTTGTATCGGATGTAAGACAAGCGGGTACATACTAAATGTAAAAAAAACTAATAAACGAAGCTAAAAGATCATGAATAAAAAACCTGAAAACCTGCAAAAAAGCGGTCGTGAACCACCTTAAATTTCAAAAAAGCAGCCACTTGAAATTTAAGAAAAAATCTATTAGCCATAAAAAAATAAATGAAATCATGAAAAATTCAGTCAAATCTTTCCTGTTACTTTTTGTAATGTTTGTTTCCTTACATGCCCATTCAGCGGATAATAACATCATGTATAAAAAGACTTTTGATGCCGCCGTTTATAAGGCGTATAATGGGAATCTGCGTGTTAATGTGGATACGAAAGAAAAAATGAGAATGGGAATTCTGATCAAAACAATGGATGGTAAAATTCTTCAGGAAGATTATATGGACAAAAAAACGTCCCGCTTTGCTGTAAGTTATAATTTTTCAGACCTGGAAGAAGGTGAATATCAGATCCAGATCTTTAATAAAAGAGAAAGCGAAACCAAAACTTTCAGGATCACAACACAGGAAACGGAAGTAGCGGCAAAAGCAAAAACGGTCAAAAGGGTCGTAATCTATTAATTTTTAGCGGTCATCTGTTGGAAAAGGATATGTCGTGAAGCATATCCTTTTTTGATTTTAATAACAAAAAAACCGGCTATTTATATTTTTCATGCTTAACTTATCCCTGCCTCACCACTTTGGTACAGGTTTTTAACTGAAAAAATACTCAACATATCGATTTCCACATGGCAGGCAAAATATTCAAAAAAGAAAATATCTTCAAGTACATCGTTTTTATCCTTATTGCGGCGGCCGCTATTGCCATCGTCAGATACTACGTAACCCCCGAACCGGTAGATACAGAATCGAATAAAAACATATCTATCTTCATCCAGAATGCGATTGATGAAATTGACCTGTCGCTAAAAAAAGGCAGCAGTGACGATGACATGACTACCCGGCTTTCGTGGCTAAAATCCAACGCTGCTTTATATCAGGAAGCCAAAGTCAACAAAGACCAGGCTATTACAACACAAAGTAACATCCTGAAAGACCGCATTTTAAAAGTACAGACAAGAGATTTTCCAGGCTTAAGAGATGCATTCACAACTTCCAAAAAGGAAATATTATCCAAAGAAAACATACAGATCGCCGCATCCGGAGCAACGAAGGATACACTGACCTTTACCAGCCCGTTTTTTGAGCCTGCCAAAACAAAAAAAGATTTTCTAAAAGGCATCAACCAGATTGTCAAGGATCTGCGATTTAAAAAGGTCATTTTTAAATGGTCAGAAAAGAAAGGTGATTTTACAGAGTATAAGATCAAGGGGAAAGAGGATTCAGAGATTTAAGGGAGACTAATATTTAAAATTAAAGATAAATCCACCAAACTGAGCTGACCTTAAATTTCGCGAATTTTAATGTCAACTACTTAAAGTGACCTTAAAGATGAGGTCAAAAATGGCAACTGACCTTAAATTTCGCGAATTTTAAGGCCAAATACTTAAAGTGACCTTAAAGCTGAGGTTGGAAATGGCAACTGACCACTGGAACGCTTTGGGGATTTAATTGCTGTTTTCTTCTCTACCCGCGAGTTGTACCTGCGGCAAAAATAAGCCCCGTAAACACTTACAATTTATTATACATGCGGTCTGCCAGATCAAAAATCTCAGATTGCTTTGCAAGCTTACTGATCCATTGCTGAGGTATACTTTCATAGCCATAAAGTAACGCGGCAAGCCCGCCTGTAACTGCACCGGTTGTATCTGTATCTTCTCCCAGATTTACCGCTTTTAAAACTGCCTCCTGATAATTATCTGTTGTCAGGAGACACCATATACTTGCTTCCAGTGTGTGAAGGACATAACCGCTGCTGGAAATTTCGTCTTCCTTAAATATACTTATGTCCTGTTTCAATAATCTGTCAAAAAATTTTATTTCTGCCGGATTGACAGAAATAGAAATGAGGAAATCTGTAACCTCGGTTTGCAGTGCTGAATAAATTTCAAATTTATCTTTTCCGTTTACGATCTGTCTGGCAAATTCAAGATAATAAAAACAGGAGATCACAGAACGAATATGTCCATGCGTAATGGAAGAAACCTGTTTTATGGTTTGAAAACGTTCGCTGACCGGAATATCGTTAATATAGGTCAGTAAAGGCAAAATCCGCATGAGCGAGCCATTACCGTTTGAGCTCGCTTCAAAACCACCCGCCAGAACTGGCTTAACGCCGTTTTCAAGCCTGATAATCGCTTCCCGTGTCGCAATTCCGATATCAAAAACTTCACCCGTTGCTGTCCAGTAGCTTTCCTGGTACCATTTAATAAAATTCTGTGCGACCGTATTCAGGTCAAATTCTGTGGTTAAAGCTTCGGCAAGGCAAAATGTTTAAGAACTATTCCGGCGTTGGTGCAATCATTCGTCTGGTGCCTGGCGATGTTCCTGCTACGGATAGCTAACCGCGAATTACACCTACGGCACAAGCTATAAAAAGAAGCTTTGGTACGTTCTCATTTTATCAATTCCCAATCCCCTTTAAGCCATTGCCCGGTCATTGATCTGTTCGACAACGTCGATTACATTTTTCGCATTTAAGGGAAAAACACCGCCTACTCCACTTTCATGAAATTTAGTGAAAGGCTGTTCAAAAAGCATATCAGGATTGATTATACCATTTTGGGTCAGCTGCTGAATAAGATCATTAATAAATTCAATCTGAACTGAACTTAAAGGGCCGGTCGATAAAAAAACGGAAAAAGCTTCCCGTGCCGAACTGCTGTCCAGGCCAAGGATAGACCTCACAAAAACGCCCAATGGTTTGTCACCCAGTAATTTCTTAAAATCATTATGGGTTTGTGCGCCCGACTGGTCAAATAGCATTCTGTCCAGTTCGTCCAGTTCAGCAGCTGTGATCGGCTGATTGGTATGCAGCCTGTGTATGGTTAAATTATTGGCATTTACCTGAATAATCTTTTTCAATTTTGCATAAAGGCTGCTATAACTGCCAAAATTCCCCTGAAAATCCCGGGCAATAACCGGAGCTGTCAGTTCATCCTGAAAATTGGTATAGAAAATACCATTACCTGAATTCAAATCCACCAATTTGCTCAATTCCCTGATCTCAATCCGTATTTTTTCAATGGCAGAAACGGAGACCTCAGCCCAAAATTCGGGCTGGACAATCCGGGTTAATGTATCTTTCTTTTTTGCAATAGTTGGTACCGTTTCCGACTTTCTCAATAACTCGGAAGCTATCGTTTTCAGTTTTTCCGCATAGCTTTCCTGTGAACGTTCACTTCTGAAAATAGCCAGCTGCAATTTTACCATCATCAGGTCAAAACGCTTGACCAGCTCATTGGTTTCATCATTGGAGATCAGCGGGGCAATGTGTTCTGCCAGTTCCGTAATATCGTTTTCTTTGATACTTTGCCATGCTTCCTGATCCCGGTAATACTCAACCTGTCGAAGGTGTAGCCTCACACCGAAAGCATCCGGATTAAGTTCAGTGATCTGCCGGCTGAGCGTTTCACCAAGGTATTTGCCCAACTGGAAATCTGCGCTTTCCGGAACGGGATCACCCTGGGTTTGCAGCAGATAAACAAGCTCAGCCCTTGCCATAAAAGTATTTTCGCTTAACGATTTCGCTTTGCCCGGAATTATACCTTCCGGATTTTCTTCGAAAAAGGCGAAGGTGCCGCATACATCAAATACATAAAAATCCTTTTTATTATGTTCAGGATTATCCTGATCAGGGCCAAAAATGCCTTTACACAAGCGTGTGCCGCGTCCCAGCATTTGCCAGAACTTGGCAGCAGAATAAACCGGTTTGAAAAATACCAGGTTCAGGATTTCCGGAACGTCAATTCCCGTATCGAGCATATCAACAGAAACAGCGATCTGCGGATATTTGTCTTTCAGTTTAAACTTGTCGATAAGTGCCTCAGCATCTTTGGCATAGTTGTCAATTATTTGTGCAAAGTGGGAATGATACTGAGGATACAGCGCATGAAATCTTTTCAGAATAAACTCGGCGTGATTATGGCTGCGTGCGAAAATAATGGTTTTACCTATTTTTTCATTTCCTTCTACCTTATGGCCATAATCCATCAGAGTCAGTAAAACCTTGTCGGCCGTATCGTCATTGAACAGCCATTTATTGATGGCGCCAGAGTCGATTTCTTCTTTAAATTGTCCGGTTGCCGAATCATAGAACTTTTGCTCCCATTCCCGTTTTTCCTCCTCCGACAAATCACTATACCTGATTCCCATTGCCGGGAATTTCAGTTGCAGCGGGACCTGTTTTACCGGACTCAAAAATTCATCTGCAACGGCTACCGAATATTCGTAAGCATCCGTCGGTTCTCCCTGTGTATGGTTAAAAAGCCGGTACGTATCCCGGTCGGTTTCATTTTTTGGTGTTGCAGTCAAACCCAGGTACAAGGCATCGAAATAATCAAAAATAGCACCATATTTATCATATACCGAACGGTGCGCTTCATCCAGGATGATCAGATCAAAATGCCCGATCCCGTAATAGCGTTTGCCATTCCTGTAATCACCATCGATGCGGTTGATGATCGTCTGGTAAGTTGAAAAAACGATACGTGCATTTCCGTTATCTTCGTCCTTGGTCAGGTCGATCCCTGTCAGATTAGGCAGATATTCGTTGTAATTTTTCAGTGATTGTGTAACCAGCGCATTTCTGTCGGCCAGGAAAAGGATGCGTTTTGCCCATTGCGCCTTGGTCAGCATATCCACTATTGCCGCCGAAACCCTGGTTTTTCCCGTTCCGGTTGCCATTACGAGAAGTGCTTTTCTTTGATTTTCACCTTCAAACCTTTCTGCCACTCTCCTGATCGCCCGCTCCTGATAATAACGGTTGGCAATAGACTGATTTACCTGCTGTTCCTTAAGCGGCTTGCGCTGATGCCTCCGTATAATGAGCCGCTGTAACTCTTCGGCATTCAAAAAACCGTACACTTCCCTGGGCGGATATTGCGTATCGTCCCACAGATAGGTATCAAAACCATTGGAATAATAAATAAGCGGCCTCTGTCCATAGATCTTTTCAATGGCATCAGCATAATTTTTGGCCTGGTTCCGCCCTCTTTCAACGCCTGCTGTTGTTCTTTTGGCTTCTATTAATGCGGAAGGTTTTCCATCATCTCCCCACAATACATAATCTACTTTGAGGTTTTTAATTTCCCCTGTTTCTTCGTCCACAGCCTGAACTGCAAATTCCTGTACATCGGGTGCTTCTATATTCCAGCCCGACTGCCGGAGCAATACATCAATATACAGTTTCCTGGTTTCTTTTTCAGATAATACCGCTGGTGCTGCTACGTCTCCATTCTGCTGGCTCAGCTTTTTATAATGTTCCAGCTGGGCTTTTACTTTTTCCAGTTCTTCTTCTTTCTGGCTTATTTCAGCATCCTTGCGGTCGAGTTCGATGTTCTGCAATTTAGCTTCCTTCATGATCTGCTCCATTGCCTTCGCAGAAAGTGAATTACCACTTGCAGGAATCAGGTTCTGGTCAAATTGTATATAATTATACGGATGGTCGGAAAAAGTCCTGACAACTCCTGAGCAGAAACGAAACAGGATTTTAATACTTGCAATTGCTTCATTAGCGCCAATCTTTACACTTTTATGCGCAGCGCTGTTACCCGTATTTTTAACAATATGCAGCTCTTTGCCAAACTCCATTCCCCACGAATCCTTAAAACTTTGTTCTCTCAGCAGATCATTCAGATTAAACTGTTCTTTTGCGGGAAGCCTCAGATTGCTGTCATGGTCATACAGCCAGGCCATCATTTCTTCCAATGCTTTTCTACTCAAAAATGCAGATACCGTTGGTTCGGTAGCTGCATAACTTTCTGCTTTTTGTGCCGTATCGTGTATATCGGCCCATTCTTTGGTCAGGAAAAAGAAATTAGAGTCGGGCATTTTTTTGAGTTTATGAGCGGTCGCCGCGCGGTTTAAAGTTCAGGAGTTCAGAGTTCAGGAGTGACGGTCGCAAGGTTTAAAGTTTATGAGTTTATGAGTTAAAAGTTCATGAGCGGCGGCCCCTCATAAACTCTCTTCCAGTAATTTTTCAAGATCGGCCAGGTTTTGCTGGCGGGCTTCGTCCAGTTCTTTGATTTTTGCAATGATCACAGCCGGTTTGTCGTAAAACTTTTCTTCGTGAATTACTTCCTTGTAACGGTTGATGCTAAGATCGTAATTATTCCCTATGATATCACTTACGGGCACAAAAAATGAACGGTCCGTGCGTTTTCTGTCAGCTTCCCCGTCGGGGTGGCGGAAACGGCTTACAATATCGTCGATATCATTATCAGCTATTTCCTGACGTTTGTCGTCCAGACTGTACCCATCTGCTTTCATGTCGTAAAACCATACTTTGTCCGTTCCGCCGGAATCCGTTCTGGTAAAGATCAGAATGGCCGTACTAACTCCGGCATAAGGTTTGAACACACCGGAAGGCATTGAAATAACTGCCCTTAACTGGTGCCCGTCAATGATTTCCTTCCGTATCTGCACATGCGCTTTGGACGAACCGAACAGGACACCGTCGGGAACGATCACCGCTGCACGTCCGCCGATTTTCAATCCTCTCAGCATCAGTCCAAGGAAAAGCAATTCTGTTTTTTGGAATTGACCTTTGCCAGAATATTCTTTTCAACCGATTCGTGGTCCAGGCTCCCTTTAAACGGCGGATTGGCCAGTACCAGAGTCGCGACATCGGTAAAACCAGCATTGGCTTCCGACAACGCGTCGACATCAGCCAAATTCGGGTTTTCAATGCCGTGCATCATCATGTTCATAGCGCCGATGCGTATCATAGTCGCATCGAACTCGCTGCCCATAAACATTCTTTCGTTGAAATGTTTCCTGAATCCGGTATCACCAAAGCGGCCTTCATATTTGGTTTGTACGTATTCAGCAGAGGCAACCAGAAAACCGCATGTACCTGCCGACGGATCACAAATAATATCCTGCGGCAGAGGTTCCATCATATCCACCATCATTTTGATAATGTGGCGAGGCGTACGAAACTGTCCGTTGGTACCGGCTGAGGCAATTTTGGATAATAGATATTCGTAAATGTCGCCCTTGGTATCGCGGTCGGTCATTTGCACATCGTTGAGCAGGTCGATCACCTGGGCCAGAAGCCGGGACGTCGGGATCATGAAAGTCGCTCCTTTCATAAAACGGCTGAAAGCATTGTCCTGACCCATGTTTTTGATAAAGTCAAACACGCCTTTCGGTTTGGTGAGGTGACTGAAAAGGTCTTCAGGCTCGCGGTCCTTGAAATGTGTCCAGCGCAGATCGGCCTGCTCTGGCTTATATACGGGAGCCTCTATGTCCTTGCGGAGCAGACTTGCCTTTGATTCCTTCTGCCGTTTGTATTTCATCGAGACGCTTGATAAAAAGCAGATACGTGATCTGTTCAATAACGGTAAGCGGATTGGAAACGCCGCCTGTCCAGAAGGCATTCCATATTTTATCTATTTGTGAACGTTTTTCGCCTGTAAGCATGATGTTGTTTTTTGTTATGAGAGAATTACCAAATGATGGTTACTAATTCCCGGTAGTTTTCAAATTTCTGGTCAATACTGATAAGGCCAGCATTTTCAGCAAGAGCTGTGGCAATAATCAGACGATCAAATGGGTCGGGGACGCCTAGTTTTATGATCGCTTATTATTGGGATATTTTGATATTCGAGCAAATGTGAATTGCTTATAGGAAGTACATGAATATAAGCATGAGCTATGTCCTGAAAAATCAAACTCAAAGGTTTTTGCAAATAGAGCTTGCCAAGTTTCAGTTTAATTGATATTTCAAAGAAACTAATTACACTGACATAAATTTCATTTACCGGATTTTCAATAAGTTCTCTTGCCTTGGCAGATAATTGCGAATCGCCCTCAATAAACCATAATACAGCGTGTGTATCCAGTAATAATTTCATTTACATATAATCTTTTAAATCTTCCAGAGGATCATTAAAATCCGGGCTTAACTGGATAGTGCCTTTTGCAATGCCGAAAGGGCGTTTTTGAGGTATATTTTCAATTTCGTTCACTTCTTCAAATATTACCATTACCTTGATTTTAGTACTGGTTTTCGGCTTGTGGTCAAGAACGATTTGTCCATTTTCGTAAACTCCTTCTATTACAGTAAGCATAGCGATGAGCGTTTTATTCTTTCAAATATAATTAATTATCCCCGAAATAACCGGCCAAAAGTCCCTGGAAAAGCGCTTCGCTTTCGGCTAGGGATTTTTTTGCTTGTTCTTTTTGAGATTCGATTTGTTCTATTATTTTGGCAAATTGATGTTGTTGCGATAGTGGTGGAATTGGTAAATTAAGATTTTTTACTTTTCCAGTGCTAATTGTATTTAACCCAGATGTTGTATTAGAAGAACCAATTAATTGCTGCCTTCCTGATTCTGAATTAACGAAATAACATAAGAAAATTGAAGTTGCTTGCTCAAAATCTGGACGAACTCTAATTAAATGATTTTGATGAACAACTGGATCTATTGAGCCATCCCAAATCGCTGCACGTCCGATTTCATTCCTATTACCATGACCTTCGACAATTAATATATCATCTTTTTGTAATCTTGTTCTTTCTAATTCCCCTTCTGTTAAATCAATATTCTTGATTTCTGACAGTTCTAATTGATTCCTATAAACATTCGCTACCCGCAAATAAGGCATTGTTAATGACAAGTTTTTCCTAGTTTCTGCACTTACTTGTAACCCGCCTTGTATTTTACATAATGTATCTAGTTTTACTAACGACAACTTTTTATTATTTTCAGTTAAATCACCAAACATCCAATAAACGTACTTTGCAGCAACGCATCATAGTAAGTCAAAAGCTGGCGGTTTTGCTGGCGTAGTGCATCGGCTTTGTCTAATATGGAGGCAATGTGTTTTTGGGTTGCGAGGTCTGGAAGTGGGATTTGGATTTCATTTATAGATTTTACTGACAAATGTTTAACCGTAACAAATGATGTTGAATCTTCAATTGATTTTAACTTATTAGGGAGATTATAAAGTAAAAAGCGTTCATCGAGCTGTAATAAATCTTTGGTTTTCAACCAACATACTCGCTGATTTACTAATGCTTTCCCTCCCTTCCATTCTGCAATTCTAAATTCACCATCCATTGATACTAATATGTTTCCATCATTAATAACAAATTCATTTCTATAAGTTGAATTAAAATATGTCTCTGTTGAATTTTTACCAACATCTCTAATTCTAACCAAAGGCATCCCTAATTTTTCATTGTTGAATAATTGAGAGTCAAATGCAAATCCTGAAATGACATTAATATAATTACCTAACCTAACTTTCTTCCAATTCATAAATAACTGATCATCAAATAATTTGTATCCGGGCTTACTTTGCTGTTGTGTGGTAAAGGGGGCCATTTGTGCAAATGTAGGGTTTTTGGGTGATGAAAATTCTGATTTCATACGCTTGCCTAATGAACAATAGAATTAATTCCATGGCTGAAGACTTGACATAGGGATCGCAGCCCTGCCTAATATAGAATATTGCTATACAATCGTATTTGGTCTGGATAAGGTAAAAAGATCCAGACCAAGTTACATTTAAAATGAAGTGTTGTTTTCATTAACAATCTTAACCAGCTGTTTGCAGTAAGAATCATTGTCAATGAGCAATTGAAGGACTCTTGTAAAGTTGCGAAGTTCCCGGTCTTCCAGTAGTTGCTGTTCCTCCGTCTTGCCAATATGACCTTTTCGCATATACATTTCTATTGCACGGTCAATACCATTAAGCGTTGTTGGCATATCATAAATTTTCAATATATGATCACCTTCCTGATAAGAAACAGAAATAGGATAACTCCGTCCGGCCGCTTCTATCTGAACCTGTCGAAGTTTGTGTTTTGTCGAAAACAATTTTGATCGTTTTTTAATGTCACTATCCAGGTCATTCGGTATAATAATGCTGAATTGAAATTCTCTGAACATTTTTCCCTCCACTATCAACTCTCCTTTTGTACACAGACTTTCACAGGTTAGTGCTACAAAATTATCATAATAGCCAATTGCCAAAGCTGTTGAAGGAAGTAATCCCAACTCACCGATACTAATCTTCTCTTTCATGACTTTACTGATTTTTCGCAGTTCATTGTTGAGTCTATCAGCATGAACGAGATTTGGCGTTCTTTTGAAACTTGGTGTCGTTATCCCGTATAAATCCGAAGGTAGCTTTGTTCCTTCCTCCTGAATAACAAAGGCGCGGCCCGGGCCGACTCTGCCTAAAAACAAACCATATTCGAAAACGATATTATCTCTTGGACTATCAAACTCAACTTTACGACTGGTCAGAAAGTCATCTTTTGTCGCTACCATTATTCCGAAGTCAAAAAGGCTGGCACTTTTTAAAAGAGTTTCAAAGACACTTTCATTATTTTGAAAAATATCGTCCGTCCATAAAAAGCACTCGAAATCAGTTCCAAGATAAGATTTAACATATTCGGCAACGTCCAGACCTTCAGAGGATGAGCCGATAAAAACACGTGGTTTCATTTCCATGACTAGTAAAGTAATAGTGATCTTTTGGTTAAATAATTATTTAATTCTCCTCCGCAATCCATAATTAACTGATCCAGATCTTCTTTAAGATTTCTTAAACCAGTTAAACATTTGTCATCTTTAAAGGGAGATTCAATACCATTTGGACTTTTAATACCCTTACGGTATGTTTCATTAGAAAGCATTCTAACAATTTGCGCGGAGATGCTAATAGCAATTTTTAATTCATCATGACTTTGATAAAACAAGTTTTGATTATCAATTTCATATACCAAACTGGTTAATTCGAAACTTGTGAGTACTATTCTTTTGTCAGAATCCGCCCTTAATGTTTTAATTAACCGAATACCCTTGCAACTACCATCTCTTGTCTCTGTGGCCTTCCAATTAACATTTCTAATATGTGCAAAAGGATAATCAAGCTCTTTAAGCTTGATTGGAAAATTAAAAAGATAAATTCCCCGATAATATTCATTACCTGAATTAATAAACTCCTTGGTATCATACCAAAAGCTAAACACTACATCGACTTTTCTTTTAAGATTTTTGTTATAAATAGAAATGCACTTAGTTCCAGACGTGTCCACTTCATCGTATTTACCCTTCATAATTTCAGTAGACTGCTTTCTCAATTCAGTTATATCATTGTGCGGTTCGCCTGTATATGGAGTTAATATTGGATGTAGAGCAGGCTCCTGATATTGATATCCATTAATAACAGCCAGTAAATCAATATCACTGTGAAGTTTAATATTTGTATTGGTTGTTACAGAACCTTGTTTTCGGTATGCTCGGTTGAAAGTAAGATTTAGTGACTGTTCCAAATGTTTTTCAACATTAGCTGCTGCCGTTAATGTCACATCATTATATTTTTTCCCGATTGGTCTCATTGATTCGATCAGATATTCCAGATTCTTAGGGAGAATTGATTTCCCATAGGATTCAGACAAATCTGACCGTTGAATATCCTCATCAAATCGTCGGGCACTAAGATTCATTAGTCTCCTGTCGTAATTCAAGTTTGCCATATTTTATGTGGTTTAAGTCTGGTGATTTACAAAAGTTGTATAGTGTTACGCAGTCTATCTGCGCAGAAACTTTTTTTAAACAAAATTTTCTATTTCCCCCGAATCCTTATCATAAAAACCCCCACCAGTATCTTCCTTATTCCGTATTTTGTTGCTATACATCGTTCTGGCTTTTTTTCGGATTGAAACATATCCTTCATGGCTTCATCATTTTTCTCAAACTTTATGGTATTGGTAATCGAAATGGATAAAGCAGCTTTGGTAACGTCATGATCCGTGCCGATGTAGGTGAATGTCCAGCGGTTCAGTTTCAGTTCTTCCACCAAACTTTTGATGTCATTTCCCGAATATTCCCTGGAAGCGTTTTCTTCGCCGTCGGTCAGGATCGTAACAAGCACGTTATAGTTTGTCTGGTGTTCAAGTGTTTGCCGGAGTTTGGTTAATGCAAATCCCATGGCATCATACAATGGTGTCGAAGCATCGGGAAGGTACCGCTTGTCATCTATTTCTGTCAGTTTGCTGGCCGGATCTATAAAATGCAGCAGCTTGTTTCCCAGTCCGTTGAAGGAGATCAGCGAAATAAAATGTTCCTGCTCCGGAAATTCCTTTTCAATGCCTTTCACGGTCTGAACAATTTCATTGAATCCCTGAATGACCGTTTCCCTGACCGAAGCCATTGAACCGCTTTCATCCAGGATAATTAAGTTGTGAACCTGATGTTTCTTTTCCATGATCTGTTTTTTGAAGATTTATTGTCTGACAAAGATTATTTCAACCTGCGCAGTGTATCTGCATAGAAACATTTATCTTTCGATATTCCTAAACCTCCTCTCATGGCCGTAAATAAAAATGCCCAAACCAGGTACCGTGTTTTAGACAAGTGTTTCTCCAATCCTGTGAAAAAGTATTTTATCCAGGATTTGATCGAAGCCATAGAAAAAGTATTACTGGAAATAGATCCGGACAGCAATGGTATAAAAAGGCGGCAGGTGGAAGAGGATATGAAGTATATGGAAAGTGCAGAAGGCTGGGAAATTCCGCTGGATCGTTTGAAAGATGGTAAAAGAAAATATTTCCGGTATAGTGACATACATTTTTCGATTGATAAACAGCCGCTTAACCAGGCCGAGCTTGAACAGATAAAATCGGCCATGCATATTCTGTCACGCTTTCAGGGCATGCCCCAGTTTGAGTGGGTACATGAGCTATCTCCAAAACTGGAACAGGCATTTTTGCTGGAAAAGAATACGGAAACGATCATCAGTTTTGATAATAACCGGTATCTGACCGGAATAGAATATCTGGGCCGGCTATTCCACGATATTTTGTACAAACGCCCGTTAAGCATTCAATATCAGCCTTATAAGCTTGACAAATTAACAGAATACGTCATTCACCCGTATTATTTAAAGCAGTATAATAACCGGTGGTTCCTGTTCGGGTTACACAACGATTATAAGAAAATCACAAACCTGGCACTGGACAGAATTGCCGGTATTTCGCAAATAGAGATTCCGTTTATTCCAAATACAATTTGTGATTTTAATGAATATTTTGAAGACATTATAGGAGTTACAAAGTATGAGCATGTTGAGGTCCAAAAAATAATTCTGGCTTTTGATAAGCAGATTGCTCCTTACATTTTGTCCAAGCCACTGCATGAATCACAAAAGCTGGTGTCTCACGATGAGGAATTAATCATATCCATTGAAGTAATTCCAAATTATGAACTGGAAAGCATGATCCTGTCTTTTGGTGACCGGGTCAGGGTTTTGGCGCCGGAAGGGTTTCGGAATGTAATTGCTGAAAGGCTTAAAATGGGTTTTGATAAATATGGATGGTGAAATTCAACGGAAGCTGCAATACCACTTTACCATAGTCACTCTGTTTGTAATCGCCTCTTAATAAATCCGCTATGGACCAGATAAAATTTGCGGTCTCATTTAAAGTTCTTCATTGGTTTGGGTTCGCAGTCCGGTATTGAAATTATGTGTTAGCAAGTAAGGGATTTTTGAGGGTTTTGTTGAGGTTCCTGCCCGAAAACTTTGTCTGCTACCGGCTGTATGATTGTGCGTGATTTAACTATTTCAACGTGATTGCCAACGTTTGGTGACCGTTAAATAATAAATAGCACAATTATAGTTCCGGTTACATTACATTATGGATTATTACTAAATATAGAATTATATTTATGTGATACTTAACTAATTACTCAACTTATGATGAAACATTTCCGGCCTCCGGTTCTCCCGGGTTTTCTACTGCTCGTTTTTATTGTTGTACTTAGCAGTGTAAGTTTAAAAGCGCAGCGCCAGATCATAGCACGCCCGCAATCAACACAAAAATTCGACAAACCAATTTCCGGCCAGTACATTGTTGTGTACAAAAACACTGATGCATTGAATGCCCCTTTGACTGCAACTTCAAACTATAAGGAGCGTCAGCAGTTCATGCAAAAATATGCCAATGCCACATTATCAAAAAACAATATTTCAGGTAAGAAGATCCTTCAGGTGTATGAGACAGCACTAAAAGGTTTCGTCGTAAATGGCCTGACAAGTGCAGATGTCAGCCAGCTCGGCAAGGATAGCCAGATCGCATACATCGAACCTGACAGGCCTGTATATTTAAATGAGACCAATAGCCCGGAGCCGCTTGAGATAGCGTCAGGATGTTCGGGACCATCAGTCGTTTTTAACGGTGCAGATCACGCGGCAGGTCTGGCATCATTCGGCTCGGCGGCTTTTGTCAGCGGTGTAGCCGTTATAGCGAACACAAATGGCTGTACACCCATATCGAATGCAGTATCAGGCAAAGTTGCGGTTATAGACCGTGGCACATGCAGTTACGTGGATAAAGCACTCAGTGCTCAGTCAAGCGGAGCCATTGCTGTTATTATTGTAAACAATATTGCCGGAGAAGCGCCGGGTATGACTGGCACCAACAATGCCATCACCATACCCGTCATGTCACTAAGCCTCGCTGATGGAAATTTATTAAAAGCGGCCATTGGCAGCGGTGTTACCGAAGTTTCGCTCGACCGGAGAATACCTACCGCTACCGGCCCTCAATGCACGCCATGGGGAATAACACGCGTTGCTGGTGGTTTACCAGCCATTACCGGCAGACGGGCATGGATAATTGATTCAGGAATTGACCTTACGCATCCGGACCTGAATGTTAGTACTACTTTCGGCGCTTATTTTATCGGGACAAGCACGAACGACCAGAATGGCCATGGCACACACGTTGCCGGCATCATTGGTGCAAAAGATAACGGGTTTGGTGTAATTGGAGTCGCTGCCGGTGTGGAAGTAGTGCCTGTAAGAGTATTTCCTGCATCAGGTGGAAGCGCATACTCGGTCATCATCGCCGGAGTCAACTATGCCGCAGCACATGCGGGGCCCAATGATGTTGTTAATATGAGTTTGGGAGGTGATCCAAGCTTTGCGATTGAAGATGCCGTCCGGAATTTATCTGATATCTGCAAGGTTGTACTTGCGGCAGGAAATGACGCGAAAAATGCAAATTTCACCAGTCCGGCACGCGTTAACAAAGCCAATATCTATACCGTTTCCGCCATGGATATTAATGGCACACTTGCAAGTTTTTCCAACTTTGGCAACAGTCCCGTGGATTTCAGCGCACCGGGCGTGAACGTGGCTTCATGCTTTCTTAATGGTACGTATGCCTATCTGAGCGGAACTTCAATGGCAACTCCTCATGTAACGGGAATATTATTGCTCGGCTCAATTTGCGGTACAACCAGAGTTACCGGTGACCCTGACGGCAAGCCGGACCTGATCGCAAAAGTATATGACGCGGCAGACGATGTGGATAAGGATGGCGATACTTTTTCTGCCTGTTCGGGCGATCCCGATGATTTTGATGCAACTGTTTATCCTGGTGCTGCGGAAATATGCGATGGCAAAGATAACAATGACGACGGACAGATTGATGAGGGAACGGTATGCTGTCCCGAAGGCAATTCAGGTACACTTTACGTGAACGCCGGAGCAACCGGCAGCAATACCGGGACTTCGTGGACAAATGCTTTTACCACGCTGCAATCTGCAATTTCCGCAGCTAAATATTGCGGTCAGATCACACAGATATGGGTGGCCAAAGGATCGTATTATCCTGCCACTGATGCGCTTGACAATACGAATCCCGTTGACCAGCGCACCAAAACGTTTCAGATGAAAAATAATCTGGCTATTTATGGTGGTTTCGACGGAACTGAGGAACCTGGTTATAATCTGGCCCTTAGAAATTTTGTAACCAACGAAACCGTATTAAGTGGTGACATCCAACAGGATGATGATTTTAGTAATAATGTTTACAACGTAGTGTTGAATTTACCATCATCAGGTGAAAGTATCAACGCCAGTGCAGTTCTGGATGGTTTTGTTATTCTGGGAGGTTATGCCGATAAACTGGTTAATGATGAACTTTCTTTTCCATCTGCTTATGGCGGGGGAATATTCAACTTCGGATCGGATGCAACGATAACAAATTGTATTTTTTATTCAAACATCGCCTATTTAGGAGGAGCAGTTGAAAATCAGTCATCAAATACTGAACTAAAAAATTGCTGGTTTTTAGGAAACTACGCATTACTTTACGGAGGAGGAATGGAAAACCAGAGTTCATCTCCCAGGTTGATCAACTGTTCCTTCCTTCAGAATGGCGCCGAATATGGCGCTGGTATGATTAACGGCGGCTTATCCGGTCCAACGCTGATCAATTGTTCGTTCTCCGGTAATGGGCCCAATTCCGCCGGAGGCGCGATGTATAATTATGCCTCCTCTACCCCTATTATCAGAAACAGCATATTATGGGGCAATATTCAGGAGATCGTAAGCGAAGCAGGAAGCGACGCCATTGTATATTACAGTATTGTTGAGGGTGGCTGGTCAGGCCCGGGTTCCGACAACTCCAGTGTTGATCCCCGGTTTGTCAGCCAGCCGGTAGAAGGCAGCAGTGATATCGGCGATATTTCCCTCTTGGCCTGCTCCCCGGCTATCAATGCAGGTGATCCCTCTACCCCTTCGCAAATTGCAGGCAACCTGGATCTTGCAGGTAATAACCGTTTTTTTGGTGGCGGGATAGATATCGGAGCTTATGAATTTCAGGGAGCACCATTCCAGGTTAGCATTGCCGCAGATCCCGGCCTGAATATCAATACAGGTGGCAGTACAACACTTACTGCGTCAGGTGCGGACGCATATTTATGGTCTACTATGCAGACAACTGCTGCAATTACAGTTACTCCTGCCGAGGCAACGGAATATTCCGTGACAGGTGTGTCGGGTACTTGCTCTATGGTGGTAACTGCCACTGTTTCAGTAGGGCCACTCCCGGTTTCCCTGATCAGTTTTTCAGCAAAAAAACAATTAAATGGCTCGGTAAAAATAGACTGGGTTACGGCTAATGAAGTTGATAACGCTCATTTTATACTGGAAAGAAGCAAGGATCTCAAAAACATAGAATCCATCGCGAAAGTAAACCCTGATGCAAATGCGGCAGCAACGCATTCCTACAATTATACAGATGAACTGCCTTATCAGGGAACAAGTTATTACAGGTTGAAACAGGTGGATCTCAACGGGCATACAACGGGTTACACCTGGGTATCCATTGTCATTGACCGGACCTACGCGGTTTTCCCAAATCCTGTGAAAAATGATCAGTTTCAACTGAGCCTGGATGAGCCGGAAAATGCGGTTCTTAAATTTTACAGTGTTGACGGACATGTGGCTCCCCTGCAGATTATAAGACGCGAAGCAGGACTCATGGAGTTGAAATTGCAAAAAAAATCACCCCCGGGAGTTTATTTACTAAAGGTCGAAGAACGTGGAATAATCCGCAATTACCGGCTTGTTGTAGAGTAGTGAATGTAGATTTGACAACATGGGCGTGTCCTTTTTAAAATGTTGTCAAATCTATATTTAAGTCATTATTTTTATCTACCTCAACCCCTTCCATTTCCCGGCCAGCAACCCGGCAATCACAACATTTCCCTTGTCCGAAGGATGCAAACCGTCGTAGGTCATGTTTATTGCTTCAACAGGATATGGATATTCGTCATTTTCCGGATCGAAAGGGACGGCTGTGTAACCCGGGTAGGTGTAATTTTCGTATTTGCCGGTTTGCGGGTCTTTCAGTCTTTTGAAATTCACCATGTTTTCAGGCGTAATGCCGCTGTCATGGTAAAGGTCTGCAACGGGAAATTTTTCCAGTTTGCCTATTTCAATAACAGCATTCGCAAACTCTTCCAGATCCTGTTCTTTCTTCTTCCGGTACGATCCGTAAGCATTGTTTTTGATATTATTGATATACACAAAATCACCACGCTGTAAGGGCGTCATCAAAATGATCCGGGCCTTTTTATTGAGATCTTTTAATTTATCAGTAATGATCCTGAACGCCCCGTAAACTGTACCTGTTCCGGTATGCTGTTCATAATCCGAAATGGTACCTACCGGTTTTCCCTGCCACCAGTCGTTAGTGCCCAGGAACACAGTGTAAACATCCGCTTTTACCAATCCGAGCGAATCAATATGATCGGCAATGTTGATGGAAGTCCAGCCGTTGTGCCCCTGATTGATATACTGAACACGGGGATATTTTTCTGTTATCAAAGTCAGGTATCCTTTGGTAAGCCTGTTGCCCGTTTCATCCTGATGGTCATTGAGGTAGGTAATAGAATCGCCGATAGCAACCCAGGTAATTTTTCGCGGTGCGGAAGCAAGGGTTAAAAGTATTAAAACAGCAAACAGAAGAAATTTTTTCATTCAGGTTCAGGATAAAATTCAGACGTTGAATATATTACAATTAACTAATCCGGGCAACTTTTTCATTCCAGATTGACATATACCGGATTTTCCATTCATCAGGTATAAAATTCAAAATTCTGTTCTAATTATACCCGATATGGTTTATAAGTTTGAATTAAAGATTCAATATGCCAGTAACCGGCCACAGGCTATAATGGCAATCCATATGATAATGGAAATTACGGCAGATATTTTAGTAAAAAAAGGAAGCTCTCCGGTCAATTTTACGGCTTTAAAATCTTTAAAGAAAAAGCGGTGAAAGACAAAAACATTCAATGCGGCAACAATTAATAAGCTCATTTTGAGCCAGAAAACAGGATCAGCCCCAAGCGATTCAGCATTGGTAATGAACAGCAATATTCCTGATGGGATAATAAACACCAAACCTCTTTGCGACCAGGGCAACAAATGGCCTGCTAATCCAGTCACCGGCAAATTTGCGGAAACCCCAAGCAAACGCAGATCAAACAAAAATGCGGCACCAACCAGAATGACTATACCCAGAATATGAACAATTTCCAAAACCGGGTATAGCCATAACGACTGCCGGATATAGACAGCCCAGGAAGAACTTTCGAGCCAGCTAAGATACTCCGGCACGGTTAACGCAATTCATATTTTTCGCCGCCTACAAATATTCTTTCGGCACGCATTTCTCCTTTTTTCGTTTTGTGCGGATAAGCAACTAATCTTACTTCCGTTCCTTTTTTGATCATATCAGCAGTCAGCCCCCGATCCGTCATGCGGCTTGTAGGAGCAAGAAAAACGGTATACATTTCCTTTTTGTATTTTACCTTCGCCAGCACATGCGGATTTTCATAAATTGATTCCTCAATGGTTGTTTTAAAATCCTGGGGTTTGGTCTGATCGTAATCTGCCCAGCCGTGGTGTAAGACAGTAAATGAAACACAGAGCAGTAATGTCAATATCAGTGATGCGTTTTTTAGATATTTCATAATCGGTCGAGTTTAGTATTACTTAAAATTAACCAAATCAAATTGTTATGTAAAAATACAAAGCAAAAATTCCTGGTTTTTACTTTTAAAAATAACCTGCTTACTTATAATTTCACTCCCTTTCCAATGAATGATTTTTACCAAATATTAGATAATCCGGTATGGAATGCTTTGCAGACCACACATAAAAACTACGCAAAAGGAACAAGTACAATACAAAAATATCCGGCAGATATGCTTCAGATACTGGGCTGCGAAAATCCTGCTGCTGCAAAACTCGAAGAAATAGAGCCATGGATGTCACCGGGAGAAAAATTATTTATGGTAGGTGAACTGGCGCCACTTCCGGCCGGCTGGAATATTTACAACAAAATTGAATGTGTTCAAATGGTATGTGAGAAAACACTTTTTCCCTCTGGTTCTGAAATTGATATTATTTCGCTCAATGAAAAAGACAATGAAGAAATGCTTGCATTGATCAATCAGGTACAACCCGGTTATTTCCATCATAACACGCGCTTATCAGGCAGATATTTTGGGATCAGACATGATAACAAATTGATTGCAATGGCTGGTGAGCGCCTCTGTATGACTGGTTTTACAGAGATCAGTGCGGTTTGTACCCATCCTTCATATACCGGAAAAGGATATGCCCGACAACTGGTTGCTCACATTACCCATACAAATCTGAGCGAAGGGAAATTACCCTTTTTGCATTTTGTAACCACGAATATCCGCGCCAGAAAAATTTATGAACTACTTGGATTTACAGAAAGGAGGCTTATTCCTTTCTGGGGCCTTACCTACCTGAACACGGATAAACCCGCCGGATAACCAATCTATTTTACAGAAAGTAACCGGAACAAATTGATCAATAGAAAAAATGAATTTAAACCGGAGCTGCCTGATAAGAGTTGTCGCGTACCTAAGGCACGCTGTGAATTTTGACTAACCCTATTGTTCAATAAATGAATTTTACTCCTTATTGCCAATAACCGGAAATTGCGAGATACGTAATTTAGTACAGCCGTAAGGCACAAGCGTGATTTCTTCTTCCTCGGCAGAAACTTCCATATTGTAGATCGAGCTGAATGGAACCGGTCCGGTCATTTCGTTATATAATTTCCATGAAGGAATACGTTTCGCTTTCGTTTTCATCAGAATGGGTGCATTTTCCAGATTCCATGGATACTCAGCAACTCCTGTTTTCTTTTCAATAGTATAAAATGTATTCAGTTTATTATCCGCGACATTGAACAGGCCATAATTCCATGGTGTGTTCGGGCGGACTTCATGATAAAACTTTCCATAATCAACAGGGTCCTTATCGTTGTTCACTTTTTTCATTTCCTCCCCTATTTTGAGCGCGTAAGTGATCGGCCCACGTTCAACTGACATGGAATTTTCGTACCACCTGTTTTTAAATATATGCATCGGCAATTCCAGTTCCACCACATCGCCGGATTTCCATAAGCGGTTAATTTTCACGATCTGGCTTGTTCCGGCTTTCTGAAATACTTCTCCGTTGATCTTTATAACGCCTTCCTTACACCACGCAGGAATACGCAGATGGAAAGGAAAAGTGACCTGTTTTGATTTTTCACCCATACCCAGTGTAAATTTTATCGTTTCCTCAAAAGGATAGTTCGTCTCTTCCTTGAAAGTAATGTCAGTACCGCCGGCCACTTTTGCGGTAACTTCACTTGGGGAATAAACCAAAGCAGCCACACCCTTATCCTCCGTTGTAAACCAAAGGTTCTGGGTAAATTTTGGCCAGCCCTGATGCATGTTGGAAGTGCAGCAAGGATATCCTGAAAGCAACCCATAGCAAAGGTCAGTACCGCCGTGGTTATCGGCGAAATTCCGTACCTGGCGCGTTGCCATTACCTGGTTCGCCTGCTGAAAATACTGCCGCCCGGTATAATCATCGGTCACCTGAGCCGGCAAAGCATTGAATGCAATCTTTTCCAAACGGTCAGCAAAGTCGACGTCACCGGTAATTTCAAGCGCACTTTCAAGTGTAAACATCATTTCCACGGCACTGCATAATTCTGAGCCCTGGGTTGGATTATTGCCATGCAAAGCTTCGTCGCCGCCATACAGGCCATGTGCCATTCCGTTGTATTTATCCAGGTCGGCAAATCCTTTTTTAACAGCGTTTACATACTTTTGTTCAGGATGCTGCTGGTAATATATAAGAGGCTCTTTTATTCCCTGCGCCAGATTGACACAATGAATACTGCCTTGTTTTGACAGCAAATCTGTATTTAAAAAGGCATTCGTATAATCATAAGTCTGTTTGTGAAGCAGGTCGCCCAGTTCCAGCAAAAATTTATCGCCGGTCATATCATAAAGCCAGTAAACGACCATCAGGTTATCGCCTGCGCGGAACTTCGCCCAATACGTCCAGTGGTCGAGCGGTTTTGCGGGAAGTTCTTTCAGCTGGTACCGAAAATAATTCGTCATCAGTTTAATAACCCTTTGATCTTTCGTCGCAGAATAATATTGTTTTAAAATTTTCAGCATGACCATTTTCGGCCACCAGTCCCGGCTGTTGTCCCGCTGTAATCCGGGCTCGTTCGGATAATCTTTTGAAGGGCCAAAATATCCGTCGGGCTGCTGACTGTTGATCGCCCACTCCACCCAGGGTTTTGTTTTTGCGATCAGTTCCTTATCATCCAGAAGGTAAGCAAGAGGCAGCAAACCGTCAATCCAGTACGGTCCTCGTTCCCATTGGTCGCCATCACCGCCAAGCCATCCGTTCCGCTGGTCCATTACCAAAGGATATAGTTCATCCAGATTGCCGGTTGCACCATTTTTTTGGCGTACAAGCATTTCCCTCAGCCAGCCTTGGGGCTTAATAGCACCAAGCGATAATTGCTGGTAAGTATTTTGTCGTAAAGCGGCCTGGACAGTTGTCTTGTTTTTTTGTTTTTTGGCAGGAACCTGTGCTATTGAAATGATTGCAAAACAAACGAAACAGGTCAAAAAAGTAACGATTCGGATCATCAGGAATGGTATTGTCTGTACTGGTATGTTCTTATAAATACAAAGATGCGGGTAAATCTACTATCTGTTGCGTTTATAAATCAGCGTTTACATGCATTTGTACAAAAAAATTGCCTTCCAGGTAAGTACCCGGAAGGCAATTTGAATTTAATTAGTTTAAGAAATTAATCCACAACCAGAACCCTGATTATTTCGGAAGCAGCAGCCGATTGTATCCTTAGCAGATAAGTGCCTGCGGATAAATGCTGGTTTGAAATATCCAGATCTGCTTTTGATCCTCCCTTTTTGTTTTCAGGCAATTTTAGGTTATAAATCCTGCCTGCTGCACTTACAAGCTGGATCTTGATATTTCCTGTATGCTGTCCAGACAATTCAACTGTGAACCGTTTCTGAACAGGGTTTGGATAAATGCCTGATTTTACAAATTCAGCTTTTGAAACCTCGGCAACATTTTCCTGTGCAACCCGTGCGCCAGGTGCAGGTGCCGGAATAACTTCGATTGCTGAGATCTTAGGCAAATTCACCGAACCAGTCAGGAAGTCGATGTTCAGTATACCGTCGGTTACTGTTACCGGGAAAGTTTCGAGCACCGGACGGACTGCACCGCCTGCTTTGGCATAAATATCGTAATCATCCAGCTTGCGGGTTCCTTCAATATTAACATGGAACTTCCGTTTGCCTATCGCGCCTGCCGGTTTTCCGGGAGCACCGAAGTAAGTTTCAGCGAAGTGCAGGATGACATTGAATGAGCCGTTCGTAACCGGAATGCTGTAATTGAAAGCAGCCGAAGAACGCTCGCTGCGGTATAGTACATCATCCGTTGTGTTCAGTATATCCACAGTTGAAGCAAGTGTTCCGGTAGCGTTCGTTCCGCCAAAGTACCTGTCTGCAATAAACGCGCGGTTACCCGAAGCCGTGAACGCCGCACCACCCGCATTGATCCTTATTGCAGCAGGAGCCACAGCACTTACTGTAACCGTAATTTGCTCATCATCTGTGAGAACCGGCGTTCCATTGTCAGTTACTCTGACCGTGAAGGTGAAAGTTCCGGCAGCAGTTGGCGTCCAGTTAAATATACCCGTTGTGGCATTGATCGCTGCACCAGCCGGGGCGCTTACCAGAGAGTAAGTTTTCGTCTGATTTGTATTAGCATCTGTTGCAGTTGCCGTGAATGTTAATGCCTGTCCAACCGTTGCAGTTTTGTTGCCAATCAGGGCCAGTACCGGAGCCGCATTTGTTGTGTTGCTCACTGTTACCGTAACCGGTTTTTCGTCTGAAAGCGCAGGTGAACCGTTGTCCGTTACTCTTACAGAAAAGTTGACAGTTCCCGCAGCAGTTGGTGTCCAGGTGAAAACACCCGTTGTGGCATTGATTGCCGCACCAGCCGGGGCGCTTACCAGAGAATAAGTTTTCGTCTGATTTGTATTAGCATCCGTTGCAGTTGCCGTGAATGTTAATGCCTGTCCAACCGTTACGGCTTTGTCGCCAATCACAGCCAGTACCGGAGCCGCATTTGTCGTGTTGCTCACTGTTACCGTAACCGGTTTCTCGTCTGACAGCGCTGGTGAACCATTATCCGTTACTCTTACAGAAAAGTTGACAGTTCCCGCAGCAGTTGGTGTCCAGGTGAAAACACCCGTTGTGGCATTGATTGCCGCACCAGCCGGGGCGCTTACCAGAGAATAAGTTTTCGTCTGGCCGGTATTAGCATCCGTTGCAGTTGCTGTGAATGTTAATGCCTGTCCAACAGTTGCAGTTTTGTCGCCAATCACAGCCAGTACCGGAGCCGCATTTACGATCGGAGCTGTTGGTACTACTTCAATCGCGGAGATCTTAGGAAGATTGACCGAACCACTCAGGAAGTCGATGTTCAGGATACCATCCGTTACTGTTACCGGGAAAGTTTCCAATACGGGACGGACTGCACCGCCTGCTTTTGCATAAATATCGTAATCGTCCAGCTTGCGGGTTCCTTCTATATTAACATGGAACTTCCGTTTGCCAATTGCACCTGCCGGTTTTCCGGGAGCACCGAAGTAAGTTTCAGCAAAGTGCAGGATGACATTGAACGAACCATTTGTAACCGGAATGCTATAATTAAATGCAGCGGAAGAACGCTCGCTGCGGTACAGTACATCATCCGTTGTGTTCAGAATGTCTACTGTGGTTGCCAGGGTTCCGGTACCATTTGTTCCGCCAAAATAAGTATCGGCAATAAACGTTCGGCTGTCGGAAGCATTGAACAGCGCACCACCAGAATTGATACGTATGGCAGCAGGAGCCACAGTATTTACCGTTACCGTAATCTGCTCATCATCTGTCAGTACAGGTATCCCATTGTCCGTTACTCTTATCGTAAAGGTGAAAGTACTCGCAGCGGTTGGTGTCCAGGTGAATACACCCGTTGTTGCATTGATCGCTGCATCAGCCGGAGCATTTACGAGAGAATAAGTTTTAGTCTGAGCAGTGTTGGCATCTGTTGCAGTAGCCGTGAAAGTCAGCGCCTGACCAAGGGTTACAGTTTTATTTCCGATCGCTGCCAATACGGGAGCCTCATTGACAATATTGTTCACAGTTACTGCAATCTGCTCATCATCTGTCAGCACAGGGATTCCGTTGTCCGTCACTCTTAATGTAAAGGTGAAAGTTCCGGCAGCAGCTGGTGTCCAGGCGAAAGCACCAGTTGTGGCATTGATGACTGCACCAGCCGGGGCGTCAATAAGAGAGAACGTTTTAGTCTGGTTCGTATTGACATCTGTTGCTGTGGCTGTGAATGTTAGCGCCTGACCAAGCGTTACAGTTTTATTTCCGATAACAGCCAGTACAGGAGCCTCGTTGACTACATTATTAACTATAACAGTAATTTGTTCATCATCAGTCAGCACAGGGATTCCGTCGTCAGTCACTCTTATTGTAAAGGTGAAAGTTCCGGCAGCAGCTGGTGTCCAGGCGAAAGCGCCAGTTGTGGCATTGATGACTGCACCAGCAGGGGCGTCAATCAGAGAGAACGTTTTTGTCTGGTTCGTATTGACATCTGTTGCTGTGGCTGTGAATGTTAGCGCCTGACCAAGCGTTACAGTTTTATTTCCGATAGCTGCCAGTACGGGAGCCTCGTTGACAATATTATTGACAGTTACTGTAATCTGCTCATCATCTGTCATTACCGGCAAACCGTTGTCCGTTACTCTTACTGTAAAGGTGAAAGTTCCGGCAGTTGCCGGCGTCCAGGTGAACACTCCAGTTGTGGCATTGATGACTGCACCAGCAGGGGCACCAACCAATGAGTAAACTTTCGTCTGATCTGCATTGGAATCCGTTGCAGTAGCTGTGAATGTTAACGCTTGTCCAACCGTTACAGTTTTACTGCCAATCGCCGCAAGTACAGGAGCTGCATTAACTATCGGAGCTGTTGGTATTACTTCAATTGCAGAGATTTTAGGCAGATTAACCGAACCACTCAGGAAGTCGATGTTCAGCATTCCGTCAGTTACTGTTACCGGGAAAGTTTCCAGCACCGGACGAACTGCGCCACCTGCTTTGTCATAAATATCATAGTCCGTCAGCTTGCGGTTGCCTTCAATATTTACATGGAACTTCCGTTTGCCAACTGCACCAGCTACTTTTCCGGGAGCACCGAAATAGGTTTCAGCAAAATGCAGGATGACATTGAACGACCCATTGGGTACGGGAATACTGTAATTGAATGCTGCCGAAGAACGTTCGCTGCGGTATAATACATCATCTGTTGTGTTCAGAATGTCTACTGTGGTTGCCAGGGTTCCGGTTCCATTTGTTCCGCCAAAATAGGTATCGGCAGTAAACACACGGCTGCCGGAAGCTGTGAACAACGCACCACCTGAATTGATCCGTATGGCAGTAGCGCAATTGGTTTCTTTCGTTACAGTTACCTGCTGCGTTTTGCTGCATCCTGTTACATCCAGTATGGTTACACTATAAGTACCGGGAGCAAGGCCTGTTGCCGTAGCACCCGTTTGGACAGGAGCAGTTGCCCAGGTGATCGTATAGTTTCCTGAGCCTCCGGTGATATTACTTACGGTAGCAGTACCCGTAGTTGCAGAACATGCAATTACCGGGGCACTTACTGCGAAAGCAAGATTATTGTTTTGCGGTATGGTAAACACTTTTGCAGTTTCACATCCACCAGCAATATTTTCTTTTACATAAAAAGTATAATTGCCCGCGGCCAGGTTTTCAAATACCGGTGACGACTGATACGTACCACCCGCTCCTATTTTATACAGGAAGGATGCTGCCGAAGAGTTGGTCACACCGAATACTATAGAACCGTTGGTTGCTCCGCAGTCAGAACCTGTCACTGCCAGCTGTGTGAGCGCAATAGCATTCGGACTTGGCGTGGCAGCAAAAATTTCCATTCCTGCCAATGCCAGGCGATTTACGGTCGGGTTAAATTTAATGTCCAGTATACCATCGGCTACTGCTACCTGAAAGTCTTTCACCATAGCTGTTTTATAACCATTTTCGCGGAAGATATCAAAATTGGCAAGGCTGGTCTGGTTTTCCATGTTGATAGTAAACACCCTTGATCCGACTGCTGTAAAGAAGTTTTCTACAAAGTGCATACGTACCATATAGTTGCCGTTTGCCAGCGGAACCTGATAACGGGTTTCGCCCAGATCGGCAGCTGCGGACAAATAAGTCTGATACAGCACGTCGTCATCCGTACCTGCTATTGGTGTTGCAGCGGGTTTGTCGAGCTGCACTGAACCTTGTCGGTAAGCTTTATCCGTTTCCCAGACTTTGCCATTAATAGTCACGTTCGCATCAGCACCGCCTTTAATACGTTTAACTACGGCAATGACATTACAGCTATTGTCGGCAATACCATAAAGCGGGATGCGGAGCGGCGAAAGGCTGTTGTTGTAATTGATCATCAGCGCGGCATTTTTAATACCCTGGGTGTTCGGCCTGAAAGTTACATTAACAGTAGTTGTTCCCTGTGGGGCCAGCGTCATAGAAGCCGGTGCCGCTACTGAAAATTCATTCTGGTTGGCACCCGTTATTTCTACACTTTTGATCGTTATCGAAGGATCAGTAATTCCATTATCGTATATCAGCCCCAGATTTTTCAGGTCAATTGTACGTGTATCCGTTGCACCAACCTGGCGGGCAGCAAATTCTACTGAGGAGGTAGTTGCTGACAACTCCGAGTAATTCAAAGCGCCGGTTTCAGGTTTGATGTTCGACACGTAGAAAACATTGTCCTGGTAATCGTAGTTGGTAACCAGCGGGTTGCCGATATAGTCATGACCAACCAGGTATGCATTTGGAATAATATCTCCGTCTGCATTGACTGCTTTCCATACACGCAATCCTATTTTACCTTCCGAATTACGGGTACGGTCAGAGTACGAACTTGCGGATTTAAATCCAAATATCCCTGTACCGGATGGCGTAAAGGTTCCTTCGGCCAGTACTGCTGCGGTTCCGTTTTTCTGAGGCAGTAAAGACTGCCCGTCCAAAGGATTGTGCGTGAATACATTCGTAACCCCGGTTGCACCTTTTGCATAATACTGGAATGTTTCTGTCGCAGCGCAACAGCCATGGTAAGCAGCCATCTGAACTACTGAAACAGGCTTGGTCGCATCAGCTCTGGTAAAGAAAGATGACATAATTTCATCTGTATTCAGGATCATGCTGCTTCCTGCGTTTGTACCGTCGTCATGCACAAACCCAACATTGGTTTTGAAACCGAACGCACTGATAATTTCACGTGCATAAGGCTCATTGTTGCCTTCTCCCCTTGCCTGCCACAATCCGTTCAGCATCAGGCTTTTCTTAGGCGCCTGATCGTCATTGGAAATAATGTTCAGTGTATCGGTCAGAATCCTTACGCGGCCGGAAGTAAAATTGGCAATAAACTGGATTCCCACCTCAACCGAACCATTGGAATTAAGCGTAATAGGAGCCGCAGTAGCAGGATCATACACAACATTGTTAATCGTTGCAATTTTCCAGGCAGCTGTATTCGAAAGGTTAAGGCTTCCTACATTAAGCACTCCAGTCCCTTTATTACTAATTTTCACTTTTACCACATCGTGGTTCCTGTTGTAGGCCGTGAATGTACCGTCATCGTTCGTTCTGCGCCATGGTGTCTGGATCAGTGAGAAAACCAGCCTGTCATTACCAGGGAATTTGTCAAGATTTTCCACTACCATGTTGGCATTGCTTGGTGCAGGCTGCACAACGGTAAAGGAAGACTGGCCGGTAATTGTTTCGTTACCGTTACCATCTGTTGCTTTGGCACGCAGTGTATAAACACCCGGTGTGCTTAGTAAAAGCGGTGAGTAATAAGGTGCATATGCAGCGTTATTCAAACTATACAATACCTGGGCTAATCCTGATCCGCCTAAGTCTGTGGCATTTACGGTTGCAATCACCTGGTTTTTGTAAACACCGGCGGACTGTAAAGTACCTTTTAACTGGATAGAAGCCACTGGTGCAATAAAGTCTCCCTCTGCAGTTGCCGCTTCAACGATTACAAAATTGATTTTTGAATTGGTTCCTCCGGTTGCATCAATTGTCAGCTTACCATCATTTACCTGGACCGTAGTGGTTGAAATCTGACTAGGTATGGCAGCGGTTGGTACAAAGTCGTTTATTACATTTACGCCTTCCACATTGATACGGTGTTTACTATCATAAAAGGACAGATCCCCTGCTCCGATAGTCACATTGTATTGGCCCGGGTTTACTTTTATTTCCCAGGATGCGGCACTTGTTCCCTGCATCAAAGCCAGGCCTCTCAACCTTAGTTCAGCTGTGGTGACAGCACGATCACGCATATTGGCCGAATTGTCTTTTGGCTCTTTCGTAGTCGGGTCAATCCAGCCGTATGTTCTTGTATCATTGTAAGGCAAACCGGCATCTGCAACATACCCGGCCGGTGTGGCAGCAGTTGCAAGCTGGAAGTTTACTTTGGTAGAATTGGCATTAACATCTGTTACACGCAAATTGACGGTTATGGTTGAACTGGCAAATTCGGAAGCAGCAGCTGTAACTGTCGTGGTGTACGTTCCGGCAGTTAAACCGGCTGTATTGATACCAAAAGACAAATCACCTATTGCGGGGTTCGGCAATGTAAGCCAGCCGGCATTTACTTTAGTGAACGTAATTGCTGCCGGTGTTCCGTTTTTAGCTTCCAAGGTAATGGATTTTGCTGCAACGGTACCATTGACCGGCGCGTTAAAGTCGAGAGTGGCCGCATTGAATGCCAGTTCTTTTCGTGTTCCGGCTGCAATTACATTTTTCAGCACGAACATATAATCCTGGTAATCACCATTTGAAGCGTCCTCAAAGCAGACCAGATAACTATTCGGCACAAGTTCACCCTGACGGTTTCTCAACGGATAGGTACGTACAGCATGAAGCGCCGGGCCACCTGCATTCAGCTGGTCTTCTGTATAGGACAAACGGTTTGCTATTCCTACCACATAAATTCCAAATGCAGCGGATTCAGGATTGAACTGATCGGTACCAGCCACGATCTGCGGATATAATACATTGTGCTGACCAAGTACACCTGAAAGTGTACCAACAATCGAGCGTACAGGCGCATTATTTGTTTTGGTATAAAATCCGAATGGCAGCTCCTGATTAGGTGAATAACGAGCAACTGGTGTTATGGTCACCGGCCCATTTCCGTTTTTCTCAAAAAGCTGCACCGGTACTTCTTCCCCTTTCATAGTAGTCTGAATACCACCTGCCAGGTTTGTCCAGCCGACATTGATACCATAGCCAAGAACGTTGACAACCGTTTGCAGCGGAGGTTCGTTGTCGCCTTCGTAACCATTCAGTGAAATAGCATATAAGTTAACATTGGTTACCGGAGAATTACCCGCATCACTATTGATAACAAGCGTTGCATTGAACGTATTTACCTCATTACCCGGTGTAAAGGATATCTGGAAATTTTTCGTTTCATCCGGAGCCAGCGATGGCCCTGCTACAACACCTTCTGCAATTACTGCCTGAACATCAAATTTGGCAGCATTGGTACCAGTGATACTCATCGCACCCAGATTCAGCGTTGTTTTGCTTGTATTGGTAATGGTAATCCGTTTGGTGGCCACAGTATTTTTAAGCGCATCGAAAACCAGTTCGTCGCTGCTTACTGCAATGGTCGCACCTGTTATCAGGTTGGTAACGGTCAAAGTTACAGGCAACGTTACACTTGTATAACCTGAGGCAGAAATAGTGACTGTGGTAGAATAAGTCCCTGCTGCCAGGCCGTCACCATTGATACCAAATGACAAAGTACCCAAAGCTCCTGCCGGTAATGTCAGCCACGGACTATTACCTGATTTCGTAATCGTTACTGAGGGTGAGCCTGTGCTTGCCGTTAAAGTAACTGTTTTAGGTGTAGTAATTGTACCTAATGTATGAGCAAAGTCAAGAGAGGTTGCAGATAAAGCAAGATCTTTGGCCACAGCCGTTTCAAAAGGTTTTACATTACGCACGATCACCACGATATCCTGATAATCCCAACCGCTGATGTGTTCCTCAGTTGCGATGATATATGCGTTTTCAATTACCGCACCTTCTGAATTTTTCAAAGGATACACCCGCACATGATGTGGTACTGCGCCGGTGAAAGTGTTCAGGGCATCTTCACTATACAGGTGACGGTTATTGAAATACGGCCAGCGTGAATAGAAACCGAACGACTCATAAGCCGGATCGAAAGTAAGTGTTCCGTTTGGTTGTACGTTTACAGTCTGAAACTGGCTGTTGTCAACCGTAAACAATTCATTTTTAGCATTTGGCAGACCTGAACTGTACCATCCGAAACCCGTAACAATTCCTGCCGGGTCTGTTGGCCCGAATACAGATAAAGGTTCGATAATGACAGGGCCATCTTCACCGCGCTGGAATTTCTGAATAGATACTTCTTCACCCAATATCGGAGCCGTGTAGTTCGTACTGTGAATGATGTTGGTGTTTTTGTTATCGTCACCTACATTCACAATGATACCATGAACATCTAAAACAGCCTGCAAAGAAGGTTCGTTGGTACCCGACAGACCGGCAGTTCCCAAACCACTCAATGATACTGTTTTCACTTCATTGTTTGTACTCGTTACCAGAATGCTGGCGGTTTTCACACCTGCTGTTGTAGGGTTGAATGCGATGTTGAAGGTGATAGCACTTCCACGCGCGATTGTCACCGGTGAAGCTACACTTGGATTCGGTGCGCCCGTTAACTGGAACTGGTTTTTGTCCGTACCATCCAGTGTAATTCCTGTCACTGTCAGGTTACTGTTACCTGTATTTGCAACCGTGATCGTATGGGTTTTGCCAGCGGCACCACCTATTACATCGTTTTCCACGATCTCAGCCGGGCTTACTGCCGCAATCCCAACCTGGGCCGAAGGAGCCGTGGCTTTTAATAGAACGATCTGAGCAGTTTTTCCACTGATATTATTCCAGTTGTATTCAATTACATACAGGTTCCCCGTCTCAACATCTTCGGTAATATCCAGCGGATTGGTAAACCCGGAAAGTCCTGAAATACCGTTTGTTCCTGAACCGGTTTGTGAGCCGATAATGTCATACACCTTATCATCGCTTTCTGCTGAATTAATCGAAGCATCCTTAGCCATTGCACCTGGTTCAAGTACGATAATATCACTGCCACCGCTGAAACGGCAAACCAGGATACGGCCTTTCAGACTTCCCCCAAAAGCATTGCTTTTGTATTCAATTACTCCATTCGGCGATTTGTTTAATTCAAAGTTAAAAGCAGCAGGACGATAATTTGCATCCGGGCCTTGTGTTGCAGGATATTTAGGATTGTCCAGATAACCGCGGTTGGCTACATATTGTCCACGGAGCGGGTTAGGATGGCCATAGTAACCAACTGGTTTCAGCGGGTTTACACGGAACAGCCAGTCGTTCTGTACTTTTACCGCTGTTGTTCCAATGACAACCGGGCCATTATAAGGAGTACCATCCGGACGGCGCGTACCCACGACAGATGCAGGTGAATTTCCACCCGCGGCAGAACCGTTGGCCGGTACATAAAGCTGGCCATTTGAGTGCCACAACAAATCGAAGGCATTTCTTACACCTGATGCATAAATCGTCAGTGGTGAAGTAGAAGCGTAAGGATTGTAAGTACCATCCGACATGCGCATATTATCTGCCGGCGCTGCGTTGATCAGTGCCTGGTTGGCAGTAGTACGCACATCCAGTGGCAGGGTTATGCCTGCAAGCTTGCTCATATCCAGACGCATTACCGTTGCGGCCAGCAGACTTTCATCACGTTGCCACGCACCATCATAAACCCCCATTGAACTGTTACTACCCTGATTGAAATACAAGGCTCCATCAGGCCCGAAAGCAATACTGTTAACAAGGTGATCTGCTTTTGATCTTGGTAATTTTGTTAGTATCTGCTGTTCTGTTTCCAGATCGGCACCGGTAAGTTTAGAAATATTACCATCAAATTCCGGTGCATTCGAGAGACCGGCGCTGCAATGAGATATCCAGGCAATCAGATTGGTAGCCGTAGATGCCGGGTCAAAGGTCAGACCGACAGAGGATCTTGAACCGTATTTGGCAGTAATCGATTTGATTTCAAAAACGGACGATAACATACCTGTTTCACGGTCAACGTTGAAACGTTCAATCACACCATCGAGACGCAAAGCATAGAATTTACCATCGGGCCCGAAAGTCAGGCTTGTATATTTTTTACCAACTGTTCCCGGAATAACCTGCTTTGGAGCAAATTCCGCAGTAACCGGATTTGGTGTACCCGTTGTTGTGCTTCCGGTTGTAAACGTCGCTTCGTATGGAAGGAAAGCGGCACCACTGTATGACTTAACCTGGTTCGTGATGACGAACCTGTATTTTGTATTGGCTTCCAATGCAAATACAGGTGAGAAACTGATCGCATCTCCACCGCCAGTTCCCTGCACGATACCCTGTATTTCAGTAGTAGCAGTACCTACAACTTTAAGTACCTTCACAGTATTCACGGTTAGTGTAGAATTATCCACCCCGCCTTTGAAACCCGATACTTCCGGCACGATCAGGTTGTTGGCCGCAATACTCGAAATGTTTACACTCACATTGGTAGCACCATTAGCTGGTGTTGAGGAAACCACATAAGGCTGGTTGGCACCCGGCGCCAATACTGTAATATGTATAAGCGTACCTGCGCTCGTGTATCCTGCACTCGAAGCCGTAATGGTAACCGTGTAAGTTCCTTCGGCCAATCCTTTGGCAGCAGTATAATCAAAAGTTACATTCGGTTCGTCCCCGTTGTGGGTTGCATCAAAAGACAGCCAGTTTGCAGCACCTTCACCATAAACGGCGGTGAGTGAAACTGGCAGGCTAGCCTGGGTAGTAGAATGGTTAAGGTCGAGAGAGAACGTTTTATTTGCCTCTGTTGTACCTTTTTCAATAACCAGGTTATGCTCACTTGCAGACCATACCAGATAAGGAACCATATCTACCGGAGTAATTAAAGCAGAATTGATCTTGGTATTCGTACCGCCATCCGCATTGATAGTCAGAAATCCGTCAGCTACTGTTACCCTAACTTTTCCTGACCTGAACCGGGCGGTTGTACCCGCCGTTCCTGTTGGGACAAAATTAGAAATTGCATTGACGCCCTCTACATTAATAGTATGGATTTCAGGAACCGTACCAGGATCAGAATCACCTGCGGATACCGTTACATCATAAGAACCATTAGGCACTTTTACTTCCCAGTAACCCTCGGTTTTGGTTCCGTTGAATGTACCTGCTATGTCATCCGCCTGCATGTGCATAAAAGTTGCCAGCAACAGATCGGCAGGAGTTGTCCTTTTACGTCCGTTACCCGGTATAGTACCACCCACTGACAGATCCAGCAAGGTAGCGTCTGAACGTTTCCGCCATCCGTATTCCAGGTTGGTTCCCTGGTTTGTACCGGTTTTCAATCCAAATGGCTGTCCGTAATCTTTAACCCATCCTGTTGGTGGTACAGTAACCGGATCCTGGAAGTTCACTTTAATTTCCTGAGCCAGAGCTGGTGAAGAAATCGTGAGGTTAATTAATAAGGTAGCAGGCTGGTATCCCTCAGCGGTTGCTGTAACTGTGGCTTCATGAATCCCAGGGGCCAGGGTAGAGCTGAAATTAGCAGGGCCGAATGCCACATTGCCAAGACGGGCTGCGGGTAAAGTAAGCCAGCTGGCAGAAGTACTTGTGAACGTAACCACCGGACTGCCTTCGGACGAAGAAAGCACTGTGGATTTTGCCGTAACCGCTTGTCCCTGAATGGCCGAAAAGTCAAGCGCATTCGGTGAGAAAGCCAGCACCTTGCCAGCTGTTGCATCCTGCGTTATAGAGAAATTATCAAAGGAATAAGTAACAGCGGTACCTGCATTACGGTGTGTTGCAAAAATCCCGCCATATAACGCTTTGCCTGCCAAGGCCATATCAGTGATATCAATAGCGGATGGGTTAGAGGCAGAGGTATAAGTTGCACCTGTGTTCAGGTAGGTTACACCGTCGGTTGAGTAAAAACCTTCCAGTTTATTCGTAAACAAATTCAGAACCATACGCAAACGTACTGTCTGGTTGTTCAGCCCGGCTATAACAGCTGTAACACGCTGGTCAGGATTGGTAGCAGGTAAGGCGATAGAACTGGCATCGTTCAATTCTTTGCGCAGTTCGACTGTGTTACCGGTTACTACCAGCTTTACAAAAGTCCTGTCATTTAGTCCTACCCATAAACCTCCCTGTTGAGAACTGGTACCATTTAACGGCCTTACAATCGTCGTTTCAAAAATAAGTTTACCGCTTGAAGGAATACCAACTCCCAACGAATTGATCTGGTTATTAGCAGGAGCAGTACTGAATGCAATGCCCTTACTGGTCAGAATATTCAGCAAACCGTCGGTTACTGTCAGTCTGGATGGTTCATATCCTATTACTTCGGAAGTAGCAGCACCATCTGCTGAAAGACGGGTACCTGTATAAGCATCAACCATCGTGAAACCGGTTGCAACCCTGTTTTTATCTATAAGTCCGCCTTCCTGTCCGTCGAAATTAAGAAGGAACGGCAAGGTTACACTGATCTCTTCGCAAGGTAAAGTACTGATCGGAAGACAAGGTATAACAACAGGTGCAGGCTGGATTGTGACCATGAACGTAGCGCTTACCGAAGCAAGTGCCCTGTCTATAGCCGTAACACGAACCGGAACATTTCCTGCTTCGGCAGGAGCCGTACCACTGAATGTCTGGTTGGTAGCGTTGAATTGCAGCCAGGTTGGCAGCGCAGTACCGTTGGCCTGTGTAGTGGTATAAGTAAGCACATCTCCCGCATCCGGATCAGAGAATGATCCGGTCAGGAATGAGAAAATCTGGCCTGCCGTATAAGTTTGGTTTTCAGGAAAAGTAACAACAACAGGCGTACGGTTTACAGCCTGAACCGTGATTGCAAACTCAGTATTTGCAAATTCCTGTCCGTCAGTAGCAGTTAATTTGATCGGATAAATTTTTGCCGCAGAAGGTGTACCACTAAAAGTGTTAGTGGCTGTATTAAATGTCAGCCAGGCTGGTAAAGCGTTGCCATCAGTCAGCGTTGCTGAAAGTGTAAGCGCATCGCCGTCTTCATCCGTAAATGTAGCGCCCGGAACAATGAAACTGAAAGCACTACCGACTGGTGTATTAATATCTGTTACAACAGTAGCAACAACTGGTGCGTGATTTAAAGGAGTAGTAATGTAAGGGCCAACAGAGAAATTATCAAAGGCAAAAGTGACAGTACCGGTTCCGTTCCGTTGTGTACCAAACACTCCGGCATAAACCTGTGTGCCGGTAATGCCCATACCCGCAATGTTTAGGGTTTTTACAGAATACGCCTCCCCTACATTGATATAGCTAATTCCATCAGTCGAATAAAACGCTTCTGCAGTGTTTGCCACCGGATCAATGACCAGCCGCAGGCGTACCGTCTGATTCTGGAGACCGGTGATCGTATTCGTAATTCTGCGGTTTACATCAACCAGGTCAGCGATTACCGGCGATACATCATCAGTTTCTTTTCTTAATATAACCTTGTTATTGTTGACCGAAAGGCGTAAAAAAGTTTTATCATTCAAACCATACCAGATCCCACCCTGTTCGTCATTAGCTGCCTTTACAGGATTGATTATAGTCGTTTCTACAACAAATGGTGCTGCACTGGCTGCGAACCCTACACCCAGACTGTTGATCTGGTTATTATTGGTTAAGATTGAAATTCCCTTATGTGCACGTATGTTCAGTCTGCTGTTCGTTACTGCAAGGTAATTAGGTTCGTAACCCCTTATGACCGATGAGGCCAAACCATCATTTGATACCCTGGTTCCTGAATAAGCGTCAGCCATAGTAAAACCAGTACTTTTTCCTGCATTGTCAATTAAGCCTCCTTCTGTTCCACTGAAAGTCAGGCTGAAAGGAATTGTAACATTAATCTGGTTACAAGGTAAGGAACTGGTCGGCTCACAATTTGTAGCAACAGGTGCATTTACCGTCAATGTGAAATCTGAACTAACAGAAACATGACCGTCGTATGCAATTAATTTAATCGTGTATCCTGCCGTAGCAGAAGGTGTTCCGCTGAAAGTACTGTTAGCTGCATTGAACGACAACCAGGCTGGTAAAGCATCCCCGTTTGCCTGTGTTGCACTTAACGTCAAAACATCTCCGTCCGCATCTGTGAAAGTTTCAGCGGGAACTGCAAAAGTAAAAGCGGAGTTAACAGTGGCTGTTTTGGCTGTAATAGCATTCGCAACCGGTTCATGATTAACAGGTGTGGCGTTTACTGTCAGTGTAAACTCGGTGCTGACAGAAACATGTCCGTCATTTGCAGTTAGTTTAATGGTATAATCATCCGCTGCCGTTGGTGTTCCGCTAAAAGTATGGCTGGTCGTATTGAATGACAACCATGCCGGCAAAGCATCTCCGTTTGCCAGCGTGGCACTTAACACCAAAACATCTCCGTCTGCATCCGTGAAAGTGGAGGCAGGAACGGCATAAGTAAAGGCATTGTTTACAGTTGCTATTTTGGGGGTAATGGCAGTTACCACCGGTTCATGATTTACAGGAACATCTACCGTCAGAGTAAACTCTGTGCTGATAGCTTCGGCGCCATCGTTTGCAGTTAGTTTAATTCTATACGTGTCAGCAGCGGTTGGCGTTCCGCTAAAAATATGACTTGCAGAATTGAATGATAACCATGCCGGTAGAGCCTCGCCATTTGCCAGTGAAGCACTTAGTACCAAAACATCTCCGTCCGCATCTGTGAAAGTGGTTGATGGAACTGTGAAGTTAAAATCAGTATTGACCGTTACCGTTTTCGCAGTAATTTCGGTGCCCAAGACCGGCGCGTGGTTTGGCGGCGTTACCTGATTTACCTGAATCGTTACGGGCACTGTAACAGATTTAACAGGAGTACCGTTGTCCGTCGCCTGAACGGTTAAAGAATAATTGTTTTTAGCAGTATAGTTCAGGACATCCGCCAGTGTAATAATACCTGTGGCTGTATTGATCGCAAATTTGTTCCCTTCGTTTCCTGCCGTAATTGCATAAGTGATCACCTGATCAGCAGCATCCGAAGCAGTTACTGTTCCAATGGTTGTACCCACCGCTGCATTTTCATCCTTGCTGAATGTATAGGATGCATTTGCAAAAACCGGTACCACATTTTCCGGAGGAGCAGGCAAAATTTCAATTGTATTAATAATGGCCTTATCAACAGAAGAAGTAAAGTCGATGTTAAGTACCCCATCAGTTACATTGGTAGTATACGATCTTGTAATCACGACCTTTGGTGTACCGTTAGGCCCTCCACCAGCGGCGATCAGATCCAGATCATCCAGCGCCTTTGCACCTTCTATATCCACATCAAATATCCGGAACCCGATCTTTGTTTGAAAATTATCGACCATTTGCAGGTTGATCGTGTATCGTCCGTTGGCAATCGGAATATTATATTTTAAACTGGTTCCAAAACGGCGGTCATAGTAAAGCTGTGGTACAGGTACAACAGTCGCCAAAGCATATTCAGTATTGGATACTTCACCAGGTACGATCGTATATAAATCATCCGCGCTGTACACAGAAGTTCCAACTGTACGTGCTGTGCTGCCTCCGGCATTGATACGGTATGGAGCAGTTACCAAAGGAAAATCGCGCTGTTTTACAGAGTAGTTATCAAATGTATAGGTTGGGGCAGTCGAACGGTTACGCTGTGTAGCGAAAATGCCTGCATATACCGTTTTTCCTGCTAAACCAATTCCCGAAATATCTATTCCCGGATAGTTGTTTGTGTTGGTATAAGTGACACCAGTGCTCACATAGTTGATTCCATCCGTGGAGTAAAACCCTTCTACCCTGTTATTGATAAAATCCGCAACCATGCGTAAGCGGACCGTCATTGAGTTTATGCTTGTGATTGTTCCGGTAGTACGCTGATCAGGATTGGTAATATCGCCCCGGTCTAAGGTTACATCATTGAATTCCTTGCGTAGTTCTACTTTACCTCCGGCGACAACCAGCTTCAGAAACGTCTTATCGTTTAGCCCAAACCATAATCCTGCCTGCTCGGATGAAGTGGATGTAGTAAGTGTAACAGGATTAATAACCGTAGTTTCCATAACAATGACACCTGTAGTCGGAATCCCAACTCCTAATGCATTAATCTGGTTGTTAACAGCTGCAAAATTGATTCCGGGAGTTGTAAGAATTGCAAGTGTTCCTGCTGTTGGGGAAATAGTCAGTTTTGCCGGTTCATAACCTCTGATGGAAGAACTGGCCGTACCATCCGCAGAAGCCCTGGTTCCCGAATATGGATCAACCATTGTGAAACCGGTTCCTCTGCCGTTTTTGTCGGATAAACCGCCTTCATTGCCGGTAAAATTCAGGATGTATGGAAGGGTGACCGCAATCTGGTTACAAGGAAAAATACTGTTGGGCGGACAGCCTGCAGAAACCGTCAGTGTAAATTCTGTGCTTACCGAAGCTTTGCTGTCACTGGCAGTTACCTTAACGGTCAGCGTTCCCATCGCGGTTGGTGTGCCACTTAGTACTTTGCTCGTTGCATCAAACGATAACCAAACCGGCAATGCACTTCCATTAGGCAGGGTAGCTGTTAAAGTCAGCGCGTCACCGTCGGGATCAGTAAAAGTACCAGCCGGTATTTCAAGTGAAAAAACGGTACCTACTGTGGCTGTTTTGCCTGTGATAGCTGTGGCCAATACCGGATCATGGTTAACGGGAGCAGAAACGGTCAGTGTGAATTCAGTATTTGCTGATACAGTACCATCATTCGCTATCAGCCTGATCGTGTAATTCTCGGCAGCTGTCGGCGTTCCGCTGAAAGTGCGGGAAGTTGGATTAAAAGACAACCAGCCCGGAAGTGCATCTCCATTTCCCAGCGTTGCGCTGTAAGTCAGAGCGTCGTTGTCTTCATCCGTGAATGTAGTGGACGGGATTACTAACGTAAAAGCAGAGTTAACAGTCGCAATGGCATTGACAACTGTAGTTGCTACCGGAGCGTGGTTAACATGCGCAGCCGGTGAAACTGTCAATGTGAATTCGGTATTTACTGATACAGTACCATCATTCGCTATCAGCTTGATCGTGTAATTCTCGGCAGCTGTCGGTGTACCGCTGAAAGTCAGGGAAGTTGGATTAAATGACAACCAGCCCGGAAGTGCATCTCCATTTCCCTGCGTTGCCCTGTAAGTCAGTGCGTCATTGTCTTCATCCGTAAATGTAGTGGACGGGATTTCGAGTGTAAATAATGCGTTCGCAGTTGCTGTGGCAGGTGGAATTGCTGTCGCCACCGGTGCATGGTTAACAGGAACGGCGGCTAAAACTGTTATTGTAAAATTAGTACTAACGGCAGTTTCCCCGTCGCTGGCACTGACCTTAATAATGTACTCCTCTGCTGTTTGTGGAATCCCTTCAAAAGTATGGGTTTCCGGATTAAATGTTAGCCATTCGGGAAGTGCGCCATCGTTGCCAAGTGTTGCTGACAGCGTTGGGTCGCTGCCACCAGTATTGGTAAATGTGCCGGACGGTACTCCAAAAGTAAATTGCACACCAACCGTAGCACCCTGATTGTCAATTGATTTCGCTACTTCGGGTGCATGGGCAAATACACCGCCAGGCTTAGGGCGATGATTTTTTTCTTCCAAATGAATGGGTTTTTTACTTTCAGATGAAAGCAATGCAGCTGTGTTATGGGCTACAAATTCTTCGATAGGTTTAGTAAAAAAACTGATGGTTCGGCCAAAGTTAAATGCGTGTGATTGCACACTGACTATAAGCCCTATTACAATAATCAAATGCCAAACCCGCGGGATAACACGTAAGGTCTTTTGAATAAAGGAGTATCCTTTTTTCATGATTTAAAGTTTAGAAATAATTAGATGGTGAATAATTAAAAACTTAATTAAATTTTTTCTGTAAGCGCAATCCTTGGGTACTCAATAATCCGGTGCAATACACAGGTTAAATTGTGTAAGTTATAAGTAAATGTGAGTTCAAAAGAAAGTGTGAATAGCGGGATAAATTTGCTCTGATCTGTCAGAAGATGAGTCTTTTACAGCACTATACATGCCAAAATGGGTATGTATACCGGCATAGCTGAAAAAATTGCATGATTGTTTATAAATCATGGAAGCCTGGCAGAGCGTTGAATGGGAAGAACAGTACTTAACGTAGAATTTTTTTATCATATTCATTGAGTTGAGCAATTTGACGAACAATTGATAACCTGCTGTTTAGACGAAAATCGATTCTGTATAATCCTGCTGTCCGGTGGGTACAGATTTAAAGCGGGCAAATAATTTTATTCACTGCTTTTAGGATCATTACAAAGCGAACTGCAACATATTCAACGGGTTATTTAATTTACTGATTAAAGAGGGTGGCAAATAAAAACTTTCGTAAACCATTACGAACCAGAGTGTTAAATTAATAAATCAATTAATTACAGAGATAAATGGCCAGCAAAATTGTGATTTTTCACAATGACTGGCTCTGTACCGCTAGAATTCAAAATTATGCTAAATGATTATTAATAAATTAACTTAAAACTGGCTCCTGACGATGCAACTTAGGGTTTTCATTTTAACAAATTTCTATAAACGCAGCTCATACAAAAAGGGAATAGTGATAAAACGGGCAAATTAACCTCTGAAACGGAAAAAAAGATCATTAACAAAAACAATATTTCCAATTTCGACTGTGAAGCGGGCAAAATGGGCAATTATGCACATCACTTTGTATGGATAATCGTATCGTATATATTAAAATACGCCTCAAAAATTAGAAATTTTAAAGATATATTATTTGTAAAGTACAATTTATGCTATAAAATTATTTGTTATAAACTATAAAAATAGTTCGTGAAAAATATATTTGCCGGAAGGAAACTATTTTACTCACCATAGTTTAGAATCATTGGATCAGGTTATAAATATTAATTTGACTAACTCTTAAGAATATACGCATTCGTATATTATCATCGCAGCCCTCGTATATAGATGATCCTTTGCGCGAATTCCGCAATCATTATAACGGTGTATTGTCAGATTGTAGCTGAACAAACCTGATCCTTGTCGTAAACCTTACTAAAGCTGCTCGATGGTTTGGTAATTTTTATCGTTTCAATAAATAAACATTACAGAATTGTATCGGTTTTAACCGTTTATCTCTCATCCTTAGTATTGCTCGTTATCTCCAGCTTTTCATTAATAAGTTAGTGGACCGATTTAAGCCAAAAAATATAACTAACAGAAATGACAGGCAGCCAATGCAAACAGAATTCTGCCAAATCGCGGCTGTTTGTTTGCAGTAACCGGATTACTCACAAATCATAGTGTTCCGTATGTATCCAGCTTATGGCTGATATTTTATCATATCATAGACCGGTACGATAGGATTGTACAACACGGCATATAACGCCAGGTCGGCTCAACATCGAATATGCCCAAAGGGATTCGCTTCAAAAAAGTAGTAGATATTCGATTTTTATAAAAATTCAGAATTTATTTAATCGAATAACGAAGTCAAACTTGTAGATAAATCAAAATTTCAATCTGATAAGTTTGAAAAACTTTTTGTTAATTATAGTAAACTATATAATTCTATTTAAAGTAACTAAATAATTAATGCAAGAGGTATAATTATGACGCATAAACGAATTAATTACTCTGATCAAAATTATTACAGTAAAATAGGGTACATATATTAAAATAGTTTTATCAAATTTTTTACTAGAATAAATTCGAATTTCGTCAACAATATTAATTCATGGACCTGAAATATTATCCAACGATGAGTAACGGGTGGGTTATGCAGTCATTGTCTTTAATAAAAACTTTTTATCCTCATTTTCAGATTGATCCGGAATCCCATATTATTAAACTTCCGGAGGAAATTGGGAAATCAGTTGGTTTTTTTTATGAATTGATTCCAGGAAATCTCACAGTAGGCTTTGAGGAATCCCATTTAACACAAAGAGTTACACAGGAAATAATGGCCTTGCCTTTTAATGACATGTATGTGCTCCGGTTTAATGATTCGGAACAAAATAACTCGATTATTGTCGGTAACAATCAAAAAGTTTTTAGCGGGAATGGCCTTCGGACCTGTTTGTTTTCTTCTACTACAACAACGGTAACCCTTATCCATGAGCCCAATCATAGTTTCAGAAGTATGCATGTGAGTATTTCTAGAGCTTATCTTATGCAGCTGATACATCAGCTCGATTTACCAAAAAAATCAAAGTGGTGGAAGCGGTTGAAAGACAATGAAAGTTTCTGTAATCTTTTTGATCTGCTGCTTTCTGATTTCCTTCTGGAAGATTCATTTGGTGAAAAAAGTTATAAAATCCAGGACAACGGCAGTGTGAACACGCATCTCCTGCTGCTTAATATACAGCGGCTGCTTGTGCTTTTTCTCGAAAGGATTTTCAGGACAGAGATACAGGAAGTGAGAACGATCAACCGGGTCGATTACAGTAAGATCCAAAGTGTTACCGAAATGATACGCCTCGAATTGCATAAAAAATATGGCCTGGTCGAACTTGCAGAAAGATGTGACATGAGCCTTTCAAAATTCAAAAGGATATTTAAAATGGTGACTAAAAAATCACTTTCCGATTATTATTACCAGATCAGGATGGAAGATGCAGCGAAACAGCTGGCGGAAGAAATTTCAGACAATATGATTGAAATTGCATATAATCTGGGTTATAAGGACCAGTCTCAATTCAGCAAGGCGTTTAAGGAATATTTTGGTTATCCGCCCTCACTTCATGTAAAAAATATGATTGAGTGAATTAAGAAATGTTATTTTTAAGGCAATTCCATGAGTACAAAAAAAGGCTGATCCGTAACATGGATCAGCCTTTTTTATGATTCAATACTTATCGTTTGATAATTTTATGAGCGGTTACCGTTCCGTCAGTTCTAAAGATATTTACAATATAAATACCATCCGGATATTGTTCCATATTAACAGAGGCGCTCAATTCCGACTGGTTTTGTTTCGATTGATCATACAGTATTTTCCCGGAAGCCGAACTCACACGAATCCTGGAAAAGGTGCTCATATCTTCCGGATTAAAAGTGAATTTATTAACGGTTGGGTTAGGAAATAATACGAGCAACGATCTCTCAAATTCAACATTTTTAATCGCGCTAAATGCAAATGTCTGATCCCGATCGACCATTTTTAAGCGGTAAAGATTCGAACCACTGACAGGTGTTTTATCCGTAAAGAAATACGATTTCAAATCTTTACTTTCACCATTTGCTGTTACAGTTCCTATTACATCCCAGGTTTTTCCACTGATACTTCTTTGTATTTCAAAATAATCGCTGTTGGTTTCGGCAGTTGTGTTCCAGGTGATCAAAGCTGTCTGGCCTTCTTTCGAAACTTTAAATGCCGTTAAAGTTACGGGAAGCGGAGCCTTCTCGACGATCACATTAGCAATTGCACGTGCGGATTTTTGTGAGCACGAACCTGATAATCTGGCTTCTACGGTGTATGCGGTAGTGACAACAGGTGAGACTGACAATGGCGAACCTGTTCCAACCAAAGTATTGGAAGCATCATACCAGGTCAAAACATCAGTTGCGTTCAGGGAAGTTGCGACTAGGGAGGCGGATTCACCCACGTAAATAGTATAATCTGAGGTAGCCACCAACGGTGCAGGTAAAATCCGTTTAACACTATGAATTTTTAGCGATGCCAGCGCTCCTACCAATCCAGTTGTAGCGATGGAAACGCGGTCGAAAGCACCAGTTGCCGGAAACCGCAGCGTGACCTGTTCGCCGGACTGGAACAAACCAAGCAAATCCAAACCAATTAACGTTTCAAGGTTTTCTGAACCCACAGCAGTTTGTCCATTCATGGCTGTAATGCTAATATTATTCAGAACCGTAAGTGCCAGAACTGTCGGTGGAATAGAAACTACTACTTCAACATCACCGGCTCCGGCTCCGGAAAACACAACCGTTTCGGCGATATTTCCTTCTACCGAAACGCCTGTATTAAGCTGAGTCGTTGTGCCGGAACTCTTTATCAAAGTATATGGATTGCTGACACCAGCTATCAGGTTGACAATAGATCCATCTACGCCATACAGTACGTCTACCGGAGCGTCACAGGCAACCGGTTCAGAAACTGACTTCAAAAAATAAGCATGATAGAATTTTGCCGAGACAGCTACTCCCAGCGCAGTTGTCAATTTTAATTTTACACCATTGTACACAACATTTTCCAAAGAACTGTTTTTTGGAATGAATGTAACCTCGTAAACGTTTTTCCCGCTGGAAAGCACACCTCCGCCTACAAGGCCCAGCAGTTTGGAATCGGAAATTACAGTACCAGCTGCCACTCCATTTTGTGTCGCCTGAATTTCGATCGCGCCTGCAAGATCCACCAGGCTTCCTCCTGTTTCAATTTTTAATGTCACCGGCGTTCCGGCAGCAGGCAGATCGTCACCTGTAAAACGAATATTTTGAGAGGCATCTACGAGTCCGAATGCGCCCAAAGTAACCGAAAGCGTTGATGCGTCCTCAACGTCACCGGATGGAGCCAAAGCATCGGCCCTGTTGGAAACATTTGCCAAAACAACAGTAGCTGAAATATCTGCCGAAGGAGCAGAATTGGCATAAATTCTTTGAAAATATTGTGCTGACGCCTCGGTAGAATTTGATAAGAAAATTGTAATCAGCAACGCAAATGCAGGTGCAAACTTCTTAAATTGATCTAACCTGTTATATTGTTTATGGTTGAGTAAAATAGTTTTAATAGATATCATGTTTAGTACAAAATTTGTTGTAGATTTTTTGATTATTTCAGACAACAAATTTCGATACTATAACATAGAAATAGTTTTGATATCAGGCAAGATACTTGTCAATTCAGCCCATTAAAAATATAAATAATCTAATAAAATTTTATACTATTCTTTATATCGAAAGATAAGTGTCATAAAAACACATTATACGTTAGTCAAAATTGAAGATTAACAGGTGATTTTAGTTCATCACCGAAAATCTATGCTATCAATATTAAACCTCAGACTGAATGATAAAAATGCTTTAAATACCGGATAATAAAACTAGACAGTCGCCAGGCTAAAAGGCAATTTCCTGATACGCTTGCCGGTCAGATCAAAAATAGCATTCGTTAACGCAGGAGCAAAGGCAGGTAAACCAGGCTCTCCTACCCCGCCGGCATCTGCATCGTTTTCCATAATATGGATATCAATTGGCGGAATATCCGTGATACGTGGCATTTGATAAGTACTGAAATTATTGTCTACTGCCTTACCGTCCCTGAATGTTACCTGGTGAATCGTTGCTGCGCCAATAGCCATTACAATTGCACCTTCCACCTGTGCACGAACTGTGTCCGGATTTACATACCACCCACAATCCATTACCGCCCAGACCTGGTCAATTTTTACACCTCCATCCGCTTTCTTCGATACTTTTACAACCTGCCCTACTGTACTGGCAAAACATTCTGTAATCGCAACGCCGTAACCCTCGCCTTTTTTCCTTTTTTTCCAGCCGGACACCTCTTCCATTTTGTCGATCAAAAGTTGCAGGCGGTCTTCTTTCAAATATTGTCTCCTGAAATCGAGCGGATCTTTTCCTGCTTCCAGCGCCAGTTCATCCATAAAACTTTCGTAAGCGAAACCGTTGGTAGATGCATATACGGAACGCCACCACATAGTAGGAATAGGTGTTTCAAAAGGAACATCCTGTATAGAAAGATTTTTAATACTTTCAGTATATGGTTTAAGAAAACCCTCGGAAGCGCTGCCATTGGGAACATCCTTTTTGCCTCCACGCCAGTGGCTGTTATTTTGTCCGGCCAGTTTTACCTTAAAAGCATCAATTTCTCCATTGGTGATCACCCCCTCACATCGGTAAGTAATACCCGGGCGATAAGGGCCCTGGGTTGCATCGTCTTCGCGTGTCCAGACAACCTGAACCGGTGCTTTCATTTCTTTTGAAATAACAGATGCTTCATGCGGGTAATCCATGAATGCTTTCCGCCCAAAGCCACCTCCCAGAAAGGTCATATTAACGATTACATTTTCGCGGGGTAACGACATTTCCTTGCTGATAAAATCCTGCACCCATTCCGGCGCCTGTATCGGCCCCCATATTTCGAGCTTGTTTTCCTGATAATGGGCAATGCAATTTAACGGCTCCATACACGCATGATACTGATAAGGCGTTTCATACATCACATCAATCTTTTTCACGGCTTTTTCAATAATTGCGGCAGGGTCACCCTGTTTCTTGAACGACAACCCTTCCTGCGTTTGTAACGCTTCCTTCTGGCGTTTGTAAATATCGTCGGTGCTCAGATGCTCGAAACCGGTGTCATCCCACTCTACTTTCAGTGCTTTCTTGCCTTGTAATGCTGCCCAGGTAGAATCTGCTACAACCGCAACACCTTCGCGATAGGTACTGAATACACCCATCTTCACCTTCATTACCTGTTTTACCCCCGGAATTTTGCGTGCAGCTGTATCGTCGAAACTTTTTACTTTCCCGCGCAGCCTTGGATTTCTTTCCACAGCAGCATACAGCATCCCCGGAATTTCCTTGTCCAGGCCGAAAACAGCAGTTCCGTTGGTTTTCAAAGGTGTGTCCAGACGGAGAAGCGGTTTACCGATCAGTTTGTATTCCGAGCGTTTTTTGAGTACCACATTTTTGGGTGCTTCCAGCTTGGATGCCACTTCTACTAATTCACCATAATGATATTTTTTGCCGGAAGGTTTGTGAAAAACATGCCCGCCTTCGGCATAACAATCTGTTTTGGAAACACCCCATTTATTGGCAGCAGCCTGGATCAGCATTTCGCGTGCGGTTGCGCTCAGGTTCAGCAGATTCTTATAAGAACCTCTCACCGTAGAACTGCCTCCGGTAATCTGGTTGCCGTATTTTTTGTTGTCGCCTTTTGCAAAAACAACATTGATTTCATTGAGGTTAACTTCAAGTTCCTCTGCAACGATCTGCGGAATAGCCTGGTAAGCTCCCTGCCCCATTTCTGCACGATGACTGAAAATGGTGACTTTTCCGGATGTATCTATATGTACCCAGGAATTCATCTCAACGCCAAAGTTTTCGGCTTCGGCCGCCTTTATAATTTCAGCTTCACTGGCGTTGGCCGGCCAATAAAACCCCAGTGACAGGATTGTTCCTGTCATGCCGGATACTTTTAGAAATTTCCTTCTGGATAATGACTTTGTGTCCATGATGAGTAAAATATCTGTGAAAAACCTGTATTACTGTGGTTTAGGAGCGTAAGCACCTTTTTTAATCCACGTAACCCATGCCTTTGTAAATTCTTTATGACTAACCGGCGGAAGTGTCCGGCCTTCTCCCGGATGCCAGCCGGCAATTACAAGCCCGTCCTGTGCATGCGCAAGCAACCGCTCCATTGATTTATGCCCGTTCTTATCCGGGTCGACCAGTTGCCTGGCCAGCTCATTAGCTGTTTTGCCCTCAAAAACCATTTTCATATTAGCGGGCGGCAAATGCCAGTCGGGATTACCGGGAGGTGTGTGCAACCCTGGTGAGTTTGTAACCTGATGGCAATTGGAGCACTTCATGGAATATACGCCTTTGCCCTCAACACCTCTTTTAGGTGCCATGGTATGCAAATGGCTGTCATCACCCTGCAAAGGAATATCACCCGCCGGATGACAATTCATACACCTTGGGCTCATCAGTACCTTATATACAGTCGCAAAAGCCGTGACCGACTCCACACTGTCTTTATTAATCTTATTGAACCTGATATCTTTGGTAGGATCGTATTCCTTTTCCCTGAATGCCGACGTAACTACCGCCATGCCGAAAATAATAATGGATAATACGCCCGCCGTTCGCCTCGTAAAAAACGAGTGCGTTTTTGTTTTTGTTTCCTGATTCATAATCTAATAAAATCGGTTGTCTATCCTTGTTTGAGTGCCTGTTTCTTCATTTCCGCAGCCAGGTGAATGGCTTTACGGATGCGTAAATAGGTACCGCAGCGGCAAATGTTGCCAGCCATGGCATCGTCGATATCCTGATCGGTTGGATCATTTTTTTCGCGAAGCAACACTGCGGCAGACATGATCTGGCCGGAATGGCAATACCCGCATTGGGGCACATCAATTTTTTGCCATGCCTGCTGCACAGGGTGATCATTATTTTCCGACAAACCTTCGATCGTGACAACCTTTTGCCCCGCGGCACGGCTCACTTTGGTCACACAGGAACGCACAGCTTCCCCGTTCAGATGGACAACACAGGCACCACACTGGGCTACGCCGCAACCGTACTTGGTTCCTTTCAACCCTGCCAAATCCCGGATTGCCCAAAGCAAAGGCATCTGTGGATCAGCTTCTAAGGGATAATCCTTATTGTTAATATTTAAAGTTATTTTCGCCATGGTGAGTTGTTTTTAAAAATTAGATTTCAGACAAAAATTATGCCCCGACTGTAAGTCAAATAGTTCTCTTCCAATTTACTATTCAAAACTAGACGATTGCAAGTGCATTTACTTACGTTATTCAAATAGATTATTATGAAAATCAAACAACGGGTATTTGGAACAGGGTATTGAAAAATAAACCATTTTGCCCTTGAGATTGAGAAAGAATGCAGGATTATTAGATAGTCATTTTCAATTATCAGATAGCAAAAGGCACGATAAGTCATTAAAATTCCTGAAAGTGTCCTTAAATCAACAATCGGTAACATTTTTATTAGTAAAATAGACTTTTTCTCCCTAAATATGTATTTTAAATGAAATATTTGGATACATAAAAACCTTCCTCTGTCTAATCATTTTTGTTCCGGGCGACTTGTCAAAACCTTACCTCTATGAAAAATCATTTTCAGGAATTTTTGCGGTCAAAGAGAACTGAATCTTTAATCGAAATCAGCCTGATATCTTTTACATCCAGGTGATTGGAAACACTGTAAACCGAGTACAATCAATCCTTTCGATGCATCCTTTCCGTTAGACCAGAATTGAAAGACTTTCTTGCGGGATGGCTTTATGCAATTGGCATACCAGAAATTATAAAAAATCTCCTCTAAAATTTTATAGAAATTATGCTTGACGCAGTCATTATAGGGGCTGGCCTATCGGGTTTGATGAGCGCCCTGACTTTGCAGGGACAAGGAAAATCGTACCGGATTCTGGAAGCCAAAAGCAGGATTGGCGGACGTATGCAAAATGGAAACGCAAAGGACGGTACAGCCTTCGACCTGGGCGCACAATGGATCTCTCCCCACCAGCTCAGGGTTCAGGAACTTGTAAAAAGATTTGGGTTTACCTTGGTCAAGACCCATGTCGATGGCAAAACAATATATGACATTGGCGGTAAATTGAAGGTTACAAAAAGTAAGTTACCACCTCTTCCCGTTTCCGCTCTGCTTGACCTTGCTCTTTTCCAAAACCGATTAACAAAAACACTTCGCGGGTTCCCTGATGAAAATCCCTGGACCAGCAAATTTGCAAAAAAGTGGGACTCCATTACTATAGAACAGTGGTTGTCCAGGCGCAGTACGTTGCTTACTGATACGGCCAGGAGATTCTACCGGCTTTTGGCAGAAGAAGGATTTTGCTGTGAATTGTCAGAAGCTTCTCTTCTTGATCTTTTCTGGGCTATTTCATCGTCCGGCTCATTCGACCGGCTGATGACGGCAGAAGATTACTGGATTATGGAAGGGGCCTATGCGCTCTCAGATAAGATGGCAGACCAAATCGGCTGGTCAAATATTACATTAAACAGCCCTGTTTACCGCATTACACATGACGGCGAAGGGGTAGTTATACATACAGAAAGTGGGAAGTTTGAGGCAAGAAAAGTGATCCTGGCAATTCCTCCGGCTTTTTGCGGCCGCATACATTATGAACCCGCTTTGCCTTCAGTCAGGGACCAGTTGACACAGCGCCTCGGACAGGCTTCCTGTATTAAATACAATATTATTTATCCTACCCCTTTCTGGCGGGATGAGGGTAAAAACGGAATGATTTATTCCGACAGGCAATACTTCACAGCAACGATGAACAGCTCACCTCCTCATGGCGGCAAGGGTATCCTGACCGTATTGGTGGGAGGAGAAAAGGCACGGCAACTGGAAGCCTGCACTGCTGCCAGGCGTGAAGAACTTATTCTGGAAGGTGTCGCTGAATACCTCGGCAATTCTGCTCTTTTTCCCGAAGAAATCATTGAAAAGAACTGGTCGCAGGAACCCTGGATCAGATGTGGCTACGCAGCACATTTTGCCCCGGGCGTGCTTACACAATTTGGCCCCGCTCTTTTGCGCCCTGTTGGCTCTATCCATTGGGCAGGCACTGAAACCTCAACGGAATGGCGGCTTTATATGGAAGGAGCTTTACAAAGTGGTGAGCGTGCAGCCAACGAAGTAATTGAAATACTGAATAATGAACGGGAAGTAAAAATATGAAAAAATTCGCTTTTCTGGTTCATTTGAGGAACAATTATAAGGAAGATTTAAGCGTATTGCACCCGGCTTTCGGTGCAGTTCCGGAGAAGTTTTATCGCCTCCTTTTCCGCAGGCGGCCTTTTTCACCATTCATCTGGAGTGAGGTCAAAATTACGCCTGGCAGTTCGGAGGCCGATGGCTACATCATTATGCTTCCGTATGTTGCCGGCCAATTACTCAACCAGCGAAAATTCATGATGCCAATTATAAAAAAGGCCCTGAAAATAGCAGCAGGTAAAGGTGCCGCTATTGTTGGACTGGGAGCGTTAACATCTCCAATTACTTCTGGCGGAAAAATGTTATTAGATAATCCGTTTACCTCAATTACGAACGGCAACGCGTTTACAGCCGTAATCACATTCCAAAAGACAGCCGAACTGATTGCCCTGTGTCCGGTTAACAAACCTGTCGTCGCTATCGTCGGGGCTACAGGTAGTGTAGGAAGCCTTGTCAGCCAGTTACTTGTAAAAAATTCATTGAATGCCGGCTACCTGCTGGTTGCACGGAATGAGCACAGGCTTACCGGACTTGCAACACTACTGGGAAAAATATCTCCTTTCGCATCCATAAACACATCCAGGGACCTGCTTGATATTGCCAGCGCAGACATTGTTGTTTTACTGACCAGCGCATCCGATTTCCTTTTAAAGACCGAGCATCTGAAAAAAAATGCAGTCGTACTGGATGATACGCAACCCAGGAATACCCATCCCGATTTGCTGAAGGAGCGGAATGATATAAAAATTATCGACGGCGGGCTTGTCTCCATTCCCGGACTACGGTTTCAACGTCATATCGGCCTGCCGTCCGGCCTTTCCTATGCGTGCCTGGCAGAAACCATATTGCTGAACCTGTCGGATCATGAAGGGCATTTTAGTATCGGCAATCCAACGCTTGAACAGGCAGAATATATCCGGGAACTGGCACAAAACCATTCTCACCTGGGTTTTGAACTTGCAATTGATCACACATTTGGAAAAGTACTTGTTTAAATTTCAAGTGTACAATTACCATTTATTTCAAGAAATTGCTTGTCTTCCAAAATCTGTTTTTGCAAATGGCCGTGTTTTTAAACAGCTCCCGATATCCCTCAAAAATGAGCCAAGGGATATCGTTGAGCTGCAATTATTATTTAACCATTTGCACGCTGCTGGGTAAGTTTAACACAACAGTCTGTCAGTGCATTATCAGCGAAGTCGTTCAGGCATACCAGCAACTGGTCTTTTTTGAACCGGCCTGCGACATTATTCTGGATCCAGGGATAAGTATTGTTATCAAAATGTGCTTTTGTCGACATCAAAGGTGAGGATGCATCACTAAGTGTAGCTGCCGAACCAAAAATCCCGCCTGATGCTCCCGAAGCAGTTCCCTGCAATTGCAGTACAGTATAGTCATTTCCATTCTGCCCGTCAGCATTCATGCTATTCAAAGCGTTCATGATCACATTTACATCTGTGGTCTGATAAGCATCCGTGTAAGAATCGTACTTGGAAGCGTCATAGATCAAGGCCTGTTCAGGACTTTGGGAAGGATCGCCTGGAAAACCGCACTGGCCCAGAATGATCAGCCGCTTGCCACTTGCAATCAGATCATTATAGGAAGAATTCAAATCGAGCTTATTACCGACCGACACGCCGCTGTTACTCTGGGATATTGCATTTTTTATATAAGATTCCAGCGTTGCTGTCGATGGTTTCATGTAATCCTGATAGAAGCCCGCATGCCCCAATGCCACCACAACGATTTCGGAAGGATGCTGGCCAAGGTAAGAAAGAATATCATTGAGGAATGGCGCAAATGCATATCCCGGTATAAAGTTGTGCTGATGGTAAAGTGGTCCTGTCGCTCCCTGATCTGTCGTGCAGTAGCCCGGACGAAAATCAAAGTACCGGATACCCAGGTTAAGCATAGTCGGGATGGTGTCCTTTTGGGTCATTGCCAAATTGACCACAATACGTGTAATTACGTCGGGAGCCAATGTTTGCGCAATTGCCACGCCAATACCGGCTGCAGTTCCAAGTACATTCAGGAAAGCGTAGTTGTTTTGCAACGTTTTAACGCAGCTCGTATCGAACATTCCTGAATCATGCGCGCCGGGAAGTACAAAGCTGCTGAAAGGCGCATTGCCAACCTGTCCGGCGATATCACCCATCCAGGTCGATTTGCCACCTGTGGCATAAACGTAGGACTGGTCCTGGTTTGTGAGCGAGCCCTTACCAAAACTGGAATCATAAAAACCATAGGAAACCGCATAGTCATTATTGCCGAACGACTGTGTATCAAACATGCTTTTCATATTGGAATCTCCAACAGTACCATCCGACGGGGCAATTTCCGCATACTTATTAACCATAGGGTTGCCTTCATAGTCAAGGGTCCACTGGAACCGCCCGGTATGCGATGTAAGTCCGATGTCACTTTCGGATATCTGAAGGTTGTTGGCATACATTTGATCGGCTGTTCCCCATGGAGTTGTAGCTGTACTGCCGCCCCAGCTCTTTGGTTTTTGAAATTGAACATAAAACCGGTTGTCGCCCAGATAGGCGTAAAAGTCGACTCCTTTACTTGTACTCATGAGATAGATGTTTAAATGTTTATACTTAATAAAATTGGTTGTTTTTAAAAACAATAATAGAGATAGGCTTTTGTGGAAACGGCACGTCCTTCCACTGCAAATTTGAAGTGGTTTATGTATTTGTGTATACGATCAACAGGCCTCTGATGAAGAATAGAAAGAGCTTTTGCAACCGGCCGGGCCAGTTCCGTATTTCCATTCCAGTGTTGCAGAAATGAGTTTTGATCCGGGTCAATCATACCGCAGGATTCCAGTTGGGGCAATACTGTTTCAAGGTTAGGCTGGCATAATTCAATACCCAGCCGCGGCCCGCATTGCCCGTCGAAATCAACCGCCAGCATCAGTTGCTGACCACAAAAAAAACTTTTTTGCAGATCACTGACTAGGCGGATATCCCCATTCCAGCCCAGAAGCGGTATCAGTTCATTCAACCTGCCGGATTCGAAACGGTTGACCGTCAGCCGGATCGCTTTGGATTCACGCGAAAGCATCAAACCAAAATGCAGGTTGCTGAACCCATGAATATGAATGTTCGTCAGAAGCTCAAAAAGGCCGGGTGGCAGGTCAAATTGAAAATGCCCGCATATTTCTGCCAAACCATCATATTTCAGGGCAGGGCCGGCTACCAGCTTCCGATTCATATCAAAAAACACGGACGGAACACCAGGATTAGGAAAATCGTATTCAAAAAACACATTTTCTATCCCATACCGAAATTGGTTTTTGGAATGGTCAATGAGCTTTTGATATCCCTTGGTAATGTTTAAATTTTTACCAAACGGGACCGGGTTCAAAGTCAGCAGCGGCCCATCTCCCCTATCATATACACGACAAATGAAGTCAAGCGGATTAATTATCCTATTCAGGTGCCATTCCAGGAAATTGCCCGAATAGGCTGGTATATTCCGTGTAAGGTTAAGGATTGGGTTCAGATGGCCTGCAAGCAAACCACCTGAATTTTCCTGAATAATCCGCAGCACTGCGTCTGCATGTGCAGAGAATGCCTCGACTTTATATTGGTAATCAGTCATTACCAGTTCGAGATAGTGTTCCAGATCTTACCTGCATAACTGGCAAAATCCCCACCCAGATCTTCAAATGCATTCTTAATATCATCGGCCGCATATCCAGCCTGCTTCATGGCATCAGAAACCGCATCCACACTCGTATTAAATGTGCTTTTGATACTTGATGCAACATCCTGAGCAGCATAACCCGCGGATTTCATGGCGTCCGCCACATCATTAATTCCTGCATTGAAAGTGTTTTGCAGGGCATTGGAAACATCCTGGGCAGCATAACCCGCATTTTTCAGGACCACCGCCGCATCGTTGGTCGCATCACCATATACGTTCTTAATCACTCCCGCCACATCGTTAGCAGAATAGGATAAAGCCTTGTAGCCATTGGCAACGTCCTGGGCACCCGCGTTAAATGCTTTTTTCATACCTGCCGCAATATCCTGCGGTGAATAGCCCGCCGCGCGCATCGCATAAGTAACATCGGTGATGCCGCATTGCCAGGCATTTTTTATATCGCCGGCAATTTCGTCAGCTGCAAACCCGGCAGCCTTCATAATGTTAGCTGCACCAGTAGCATCCTGTTTGAAAGCATGGTATAAAACGGAACCGACCTGGTCGCATCCTGTGATGAAACCGGATTTGACTTTCGCAGCCCATTTGCCCGCATCGCCTAAAAAATCACTAAACAGCACCAATGCCTGGGATTCGATCCAGGATACTCCCGCACCGATCAGGTCTGTCATGCGCTTGATATTGATATCCGCATTAAAATCACCGAACTTCCTGGCCTGGCCCTCAAAATCAAAGCTGCCGCCAACACTCATGGCCACACTGGATAAGGAAGTCAGGATAGCAAGATGCGCTTCCACGTCCGCAGCCAGCGTAAAAGAGCCAAGTTTGACACCTGCAACCGGCGGGACTGTAATCGTTGAGTTCATATAGTACTCAAAAGAGGCTGACAGGTTATGGAAATCGGACAGGGTTACGGACATTTTTTCCTTCAAAACAACACCGTAGTCAAGCAGGAATTTGATTCCTGATTTGTCGATATCGGCTTCTATGGCTACACTCGCCAGCTCGAACAGGCTTGCCTTCGCGTTGACATGCAGGAAGGGTGCGGTAAAAGTATTGATTACCAGAACAGGGCCGCCCGGAGCAACCATCTGTTTGTCAACGGCTGATACCAGTGCATCCTGCAAAACCTTTGAATCACGGATCTGGTTGTTTTTGATCGGGTTGCCAGCGGCGTCAACTTTAATGGTGACACCCGGCCCGTCGCCCGACATGGTAAATATATTACCCAATGATACGGGTGAAGCCTGTATGTTTGCTGTTAAGCCATTGTTCATATCAATCTCAACATCCCCAAAAAACTGGAACGAGAAAACGCTGGCCGCTGCGCTAAACCCATAGGCCATTTCAGACAGGCTGCCGTCCGGCAGGACAAAAGGCTCCATAGGGTTTTCAGCCCATTTGAAAGAAAGATCAGAAAAGGTTACGGGCAGGTTCAGGTTGGCATTTGAATTGGTGAACATGGCAATAACCTGGTTGATATCCAATTTTGGGACATAGAAAGAGGCATAAGCCGGCTCCGGTACTTCCGACTCAAATTTGCAAACCACAGCAAAAGTATCGTCAGCGATGTCGACAGGCATATCGCCGGCATCGCCAATATGAAATTTACCCTGAAGCCCCAGGGCAAATGCAGGCGGCGAAAAGATAATGCCCATACCAACGCCAAACTCGTCGAAATGCACGCCTTTGATGACCGGCGGTGCCGGAAGCGAAGCATGGTCTCCGGCGATTACAACCCCAATCGCAGCTTCCACATTATCAACTGTTAAAGAAAGGTTTGCATCAAAAGTCTTGCTGAACACATTGAACGGGATTGTACCTGTCATGGTAAATACCACAAACTTGAAAAGCGGATTGATGTCAATAGTGATCGCCGGCTTGGTAATGTGTACCTGGCTGCTGCCGGCCGGAATGTCGATCGTGTCAAACGACAGTGAGAGCCTGGTTCCGAAGATGCCAATGCTGAAACTGTGATTAAAAATCAAATTAAAGGTCAGCACTTTCTTGTCGCCGAGTACCTTGCTGACATTGGCCGAGATCTCCGGAGATTCGAAGCTTAATGTGCTGATATCAATATCGCCGGAGATGGACAATACGCTATTTTTGTCGCTTACCTTAAAGTTTGAAACGGCTGCATCCGGTAAACCGTCAGGCCATTTAGCACCCATGGACGCTGCCAGTTTGCTCAATGAATAGTACGTGACAGCAGGAGCGGCCGGGCGAGGCGGTAAAGTGGCGAGGTATGTCACTGCCATCATGTACGTTTGGAACGTACAGCTTGCATACGCAGGTTGCTGCTGAAAGAAAGTGTTCATGTCGCCGACAATATCATCGCTGTTCAGTATACCTTTAAAAGACACGGCAACCGGGTCATTTGGCGTATTGTTGACAAGGTTGATCAGCTGAAAAGTGGCTGTCATTGCATCTTCATCCGCCTTGGCGATCTCAAAGGAGGTCAGGGTTTTGTTGCTTCCCAGTTTAGTGCAGCGTTTCACCGGTTTTTTATCGGAAGCACTTTCAATGATAAATGCCGACGAGCGGTGGATGGGCTGTATATTGGCCGTGGCACTTGCGCCAACCGTTCCCAGGGAAGTCAGTGTACCGAAAAAACTGGCATTGGCGTCGTCGTCTGAATCTTCGTCGTCGAAGGAATCGTAGATGATGACATCGTATGTCAAATCATTTTTGAATGATATGGTTGGAATGGAGGTATCTGCCATGATGGTAAGTTTTTTGGATTAATGGAAATCATGCAGCCAGTCAGGCGGCTGCATGTATGAAGGTTTTAAATTAAGTGATGTCCATGGGAGGCTCAGTGAACTCCGTATCATTTCCTTTTGTATCTCCGGTTTCAGCCTGTTCCCCTTCTTTTTCAATATTGTCCGCCTCGTTTTTCGCATCGTCACTGTTCTTTTTACCTTCTGCAAGCTCCTCTACCGCGTCACCTTTGGCTTTGTTAAGTGCCTGGGTATAGGTTATTTCCACCTTGATTTTCAAATCACCAAACTTTGTGGTTAAAGTTTCCAATAGCGACGAAAGATCGTCCGGGCTTGCCGATTCCAGGCTTGTCAGGCCGTCATCAATCGCATCATCTTCGTTATTCAGGTCTTTATTGCTCACCCCGGCATCAAGCGCTCCCTGAAGCTCTAATTCCATGCCTTCCCCCTCGTTTTCCATTTCGGCTTTTTTCTCCTGTTTGAGTTGCTCCTGAACCTGTGGCTGTGTGTCTTTCATTGCCTGCACGGGATCTGCAGGCAGTTTTGCCTCGGGGTCAATCTTTTCGAGCTGCTTTTGCTTCAGCTCTGCTGCCGGGCCCACTTCGGCTTTGGCCTCTGTTTTAGCCTCTGTCACTTGCTCGGGTGTCAGGGTCACATCCTCAGGGCCATTCAACCCAAGTTTTTCGGCGAGCATATCCTTCGTTTCGATAAATTTATCTTTAATCCCTTTTGCATATTTTTCTATCATCTCAACGCCCATGATCAAACCAATAAAGGTTGAAAACAGCGCCAGGTAGCCGGCAGCATTGGTCGGGTGCAACAGCGAATACAGTCCCGACCAGTTACCGTCGGAATCCTGGGTCGCTTTGGTTTCATAACCCAGCACTTTTGCATTGTTGATCGTCCCGGTCAGAATCGGGATAATCGCATTGTCAGTGGACACTTTGGTGATCGTGCTTTTGAGCGCAAACAAGCCGGAAAGACATATTGCGGGTACATCCGAAGTTTTATCATCCACAAACTGTCCGTTGACAAAAAACAGCGGCTTAGTAACGTTGTTTGCATCGGTAAAGCTGAAAGTAAACCCGGGAAGGCTCTTGTCAACCGATGCAGCAGCAGGCGTGGTAATGGTAAAAGACCCTGAATAGGACACAGTCGAACCATCACTTGTATAAAAATAAAGCGTCTTGGTTGCCTGATAGGCCGCCCACACAAACGGATATGTTTTGTAATAGGTGCTTACCGTTGTGATGGCATCAAGTGTTACTTTCTGGAAACCGTTGGTCGACGCAAAAAATGTAGTTACCGCATCATCAACATCCGTATCCGAATTGGCTGCATCCTGCGCTGCCTGCAATGCCGTAGCGTAATTTTGGGCTAGTGTAGAAGTCGGATTGGCCATCAGGGTTTGCAGGAACTGTTCTGTCTGTGTCATCACCGTCACATCGTCATCGGTCACCGTAACCGGCGCATAATCCTGTGTCTTGAATGCAAGCAGTGACCCTTTGATCTTGACTGGGAAAAGATTGGACGGTTCGGCATAAATGATGCTGTAAGCCTTTGTATATGTAGGGGTTCCGGCATTATCATGGGTGTCGTCCAGAACGATCGTTCCTGTACCCTTGGCAGGTATTGATTTCTGGCCGCCTGTGGTGGTAAACTGGGTCAGGCCCTGTTCGTAGGCCATCTGCGTATCGTCAGTACCTACCCCATCAAGCATGGTCACCGCTACTGATGAGCTGTTAGTTATGGAAAGATTTTTATTGAGCGCAGGGGTAGTACCCAGCACCGTTGCGGATGCTTTTGTTTGAGACATTTGATTTATTATTTGTAAAAAGATTGAAAATTTAATTATGCAGTTACAGATGGCTATACTTCGCGCTCATTGGCATGTTCAATTTCGTGTTCAACAGCTGCCAGTTCCTGCTGTTCAGCATTTTCCCGGGCTTCGGCTGCTTCCTCGGCCCTCATATTATACTCCATGGCTACACCATGAGCATCTTCAAGGCCTGCCCCATTTTGATCATTGATCTTTTTTTGATTAGCCAACTGAATACCCTTGCAGGGTGTAGGTATTTTGGCGTAGTGTGGTTGATATTTGTTTGATATCAGGTAGTTGTAGATTATAACCTGGTTCTAATTTGGGCGCCAGAAGGTCCAGGGAATCTGCTACACTTTGCACTGCGTTTTGGTTAAGTGCACTGACCTTTTCGAGGTATAACCATTGTTTGTTGTAGAGCTCTTTTAATGTCGTGATTTCCTTATCCAGTTGAACCTGTTTGTTTCTTAATTCCACACGCTCCTGTATGTTACGCATATTAACGGCAGGCTGTGGTGGATCGAGGGGCAAAATATCAAGTGCATTTAAAGGTACCGCAGGTCTCATCGCATTTACCGCTGTCAGTACAGGGGTCAATTCCGCAATCAATTTATCTTTGATCTCTTTAAGCCCGTCTTCGATTTTCTTCTGGTCGGAAGGGATACCATTCTTTTTGTTATAAATCGCCTTTGCAATCTTGTATCCAATTACAGCCAGAAATTCCAATCCCAGAACTATTGCCATCGTATAGGCGAATACATCACAATAGTCCCGAAAATTATCAAATTGCAGAAGGTCATAAAAGCCACCATCTTCATCCTTGGGGTCTGGCTCTTTATCACTGATGCCAAACATTTTGTTGCCGTTCACCACGCCCATAAAGCAGCTTACCATTTTATCATCACTGCTTCGCTCGGTTAATTCTCCCAGAAGGCGGAATGATCCGGTTAGCATGATCTTCGGCGTTTGTGTTTCAATGCTGTCCACAAACATGCCGTTGTGATAGGTTAGCTTTGTACCATTGTAATCTGCTGAAAAGTCCGGGAGTTCTTTGTCATATTCCATCGGGGTATTTCCGGTGTAAGTCAATTCAAACTTAGCGACCGGTTTCCCGGTCTTCTGGTCGATCTCATAGAAATTATAAGTTTTTGTGTCTTGATAGTCAAGCCAGCCAAATGGGTAAACCTTATAGTAGCTGCTTACAACAACAACCGATTCTGAGGTAACGGTTTTAAAGTCTGTTGTTGTTTTTAACCAGGCATCTGTTTTAGTCTGGTCTTGTAATTCCAGGACATCGGAGTAGCCTTTTCCCAGCTCGGACGTTGGGAAGGACTCAATGGTTTTCTTGAATATTTCCGTCAAAGAATAAAGTTTGACGTCAGCTTCTGTTACCTCGGTTTGTGGGAATGTAGCCGGATTGCTTGCCATGCCCAGGGTAATTACTTTGACAGGAAAAAGCGTTCTGGCATCCGCGATGATCATGAGATAGTCCAGATTTGTTGTAGTATCCTTGATAGTATGGGTTTCTGTAAGAAGAATATCCACGGTCTTTCCATTGGATATGATACTTTGGGTCTGAGTTACACCCTCAATTTGATACAAAAGCGTTTTCAAAGTTAACCCATAAAAATGTTCAAGGGGCTGAAGTACATCAGCATAGGCGTCGAGTACAACTAGGTCTTTTCCGCTGCTGTTTTTAATGGACCACGTTTTGCTTAATTCAGACATGATATTCTTTGTGTTTAAAGGTTATAAAATTGTTAAGTAAGAAATCGAATAAATGCGTTCAGGGGTTAACCGGTTGCAAAGTATTGGGTGCCTGTGCTGAAGTGGCCGGGTTAACAGTTGGGGTGGCAGTTCCGTTATTTGGGATCTGCTGTGCCGGCGGGTCATTTTCTTTGCTTTTAAGTGTGAGGTAAGTCACGCTGCTGATGCCGGTCAGGGCCAGCAAGGTGTCGCTCAACTCAGGCAGCTCACAGCCGGCAGCGACCTCCGAAACCTTGTACAGGTATACGGTAATCGCGATGATCGTCCAGGCAAAATTCTGGAAACGGTGCAGGCTGATGCCGTTATCATCGGACAGAATATCAACAAAGAAACCCTGTGACGGCGCGTTCTGGTGCCGGTCTCGGTTGTCGTTCATCTCATTTTTATCCATGATCGTCGATGCCACCGCCGTTCCTGCAAAGATGCCCATCAGTACCAGCGCCGTTTTATTGATAGTCCCGGCAGCGCAATCCCCTTTTAAAAGCGACAGGTAAATGTACACCGAAGAGATAATGACCGTCCATAACCCGAACTGGACTTTTGTAAGACTAAATGGCGCTGTTTTATCCAAAGGCATCCACTTGTGCACAAGCTGCTGCTGTGCCGCATTGGAATTGAATGCCTGCAGGTCGCTGATCTCGTCCCGGATCAGGTTGCTGTACTTTGCCAGTGCAAGAAAGAGCACGGCTATCAGGCCGATGATCGAAAATGCTACAATGTGACGGCTGTCGTAACCGGAGGTAGTGTTGCAACCGGTCAGGCATATGCCTGCTCCGGTTATCACTAAAATTTTAAACAGTTTTTTCATAATAATACGGTTTGAAATACATCTTGACTACTCCTATCCTTCCAGTTCGTTTTCAGTAAATTTGGTATCCTCGGTATTGCCGGTTTCTTCCTCAGCTTCTTCCTTTTGGAAATTTTCTACTTCGGCAGCCAGATCGCCCTCTTCTTTTCCAGCTGTTTCCAAGTCGTCGTGTGCCTGACCTTCTGCCAGTGATTCGGCCTTTTGATAATTAGCATCCGCATCAACTTTCACTTCGGCAATAGGACTTTCCACCTCCGGCAATATTTCTACTAGTTCAGAGCCGGATGCATCTTCCAGTTTTTCTAAGGCAGCATCAACCTTATCCACATCATTTTGCAGTTTGATATTATTGACACCATTGTCTAACTCGGATCCGATTACTCCTTCAACAGCTTCCCCCTCTTCTTCAAGTAACTCTTTTTGCTCTTCATTCTGCATTTCTTCTATCTTTGGCCCGGCATCTTCCAATAGGTCCGGCAACTTGCTGTCCAGGTTGACGTCCACATCTATATCATCAAGCAGCTTTTGCAGTTTTTCCTTTACAGGAACAATATCGGATTCGCCATCAGATTTCAACTCATCAAGCTTTACACCACCCAGGTCATCAGAGAAATCAGGGTCATCCGACTCTTGTGATTCTCTTATAGAATCCTTATACTCTTTTATGCGATCCAATATGGCCATAACAGCTAATCCGCAAAGCGAGATTGCCAAGCACACTCCAAAGAATATGCCGAAACCTTTTAAGACCTTAAAAAAGGAATCCGGATTTGCATGCGGATAATTGTCGTACCCGGTGTTTTCCGGGTTTGGCACTGCTTGGCTATCATAACCCAATACTTTTTTACCGCTTACCAATCCTGTTAAAACGGGGACGATCGTATTGTCCGTGGCAACACCGGTCAATGTACTTTTTAGGACAAATGTCCCTGAAAGACAAACCGTAGCCGCTGCTACGCTTTTATTATCGATAAACTGCCCGTCAATAAAATACAGCGGCTTTGTTGCACCATCTGCATCGGTGAAACTCAGGCCGAAGCCAGGAAGGCTTTTATCGTATGTCGTAACGGCAGGGAGCGAAATAGTGATCGAGCCTGCATAAGTAACAGAACTGCCATCGCCGGAATACAGGTAGTGCGTCCTGGTCGGCTGATATGCTGCCCAAACGTTAGGAAACTGTGAAAAGTAAGTAGTTACCGCACTGATCGAGTCGATAGTCACATTCGGGAAACTTGTCGCAGCGAAAAATTGGGAAACCCCGGCTTCTATGTCCGTGTCGGTGCCATTCCCATTTTGTATGGCCTGCATAGCGGCGGCATAGTTCTGTGAAAGACTGGAAGTAGGATAAGCAGATATCGTCTGTAAAAACTGTTCAGTCTGGGTCATAGTCATGACATCATCGTCAGTGATGGTTACAGGATCGTATCCGCGTCCCTGGTAAGAGGGAGCTGAGCGGCCAATTTTCACCGGGAACAGGTTCGAGGCTTTTGCATAGATAATATTGTATACCTGCAGATAGGATGGCGTTATGCCAGCAGCATCCAGGGCAATGGTGGCTGTGCTTTTTGCAGCGAGTGATTTCTGACCACTGGCCGTGCCCAGTTGTACCAGATTTTGTTCATACCCGCGAAGACTGTTATCGTCTGAGAATGTGTTCAGCATGACGACTTCGATGGCGCAATTGTTGGCAACGGACAGGTTTTTGCTCATAGGGATGCTTCCCACCTGCATTACGGAGGTATTGGATTGTGACATTATGATCCGGAGTTATATGGTTAGTTTTATTTTGGTAAGCTTTAATCAGGCTGCCGTTTGGTTTGCCGGCCCGGCTGGCATGGCGGCTGCACCTTGTAAATACCGGTGAAGCCTATCGGGCAACCCATTATAGCCCCCGTTTATGCCCCTGGTAATCCTTTTGAAATATTCCAGGTTAGCACCGGAATCGACAGGCTGCAGCGGGTTGATCTTGTCTGCAAAAACATTCAAACCCGCACGCTGCCAGAACCATCCGGCACTGAGCGCAGCATATTTGAGCTGGTCCGGGCTGCACTGGCTGATATTCTTTCCACCCAATAGTGTTGGATTTGCTATAAAATCAGCCTGAAGTGCTGCACTGACCAGCTGATAGTTATTCCTGCCCGTAATCTGGATCAGTCCCCGCCCTTTAAACTTTATGCCGTCGCCCGGATGGATATTTCCAAGGCTTGCCCGGCCTTCATACGCCGCCCCGCTGGCCAGTTCTTCGGTGTAAAAAAGCCCTCCGCTTTCATGTGAAACCTGGGCCATAAAACATAGCTGGCGTACCGGTGTACTGATATCAAACCGGTCAAAAGTCTGGTTGATGTAAGGCAGGAAAATATTGGCATTGGCAGCTGTCGAGCATGCCACAGCCTGCAATTGTGAACTTGTCATAAAAAGGCGGCTATCTTAGGTTAACTGCGTAAAATTGTTCCAGGCTCATCAGCACATTGGCATAAGGCTGGCTGCTGACCTGCACTTCTTTACTGAATGGACGGTCAAGTGTATAAATCAGAAACATACACATGGCCAGATACCCAGAAAAAAAGCCCAGACTGATCCTTTTAAGCCACTCCGACGACATGGTCAAAAAGTAAGAAAAGACAATCAGGACTACACTTCCGGTTTGCAGCGTAAACCACACCAGGGCCGGTATCTGCGACCTGACATAACTAAGCCGTTTTCTTCTCAGGTCACTGATACGGCTCAGGTCCTGGTCGACCACCTGGTAAATGGCTTCTTCGCGCTTGCCGGATGGCTCTATTTGCAGCAACGCCAGCCTAAGGCTTGGAATGGCACTTGGCCGCTCAGGTGCATCTTTTCCCTTCATCTGCCATTCGTCATTTATTACCTGTCTGCAATAACTTATCATTGCGGTTTTGATGGACAACTGCATGCTGTCGGGTAAGGTAGTAGTGTGCGCCATAATACCATTCAGCATATCAGCTTCTTCTGCAATGGTCTTGTTCAGGTCTTCATAGTCGTCCCAGACAGCGATGATCACAAATGCCAGTATCAGCGAGTAAATCAGGCCGATTGCACTAAACATGATCCCAACCACCTCATTATAAACAGGGGCCATCCTGGTATGCCAGAACTTTTCGAAAATAAACAGGCCCAACTGTGCAAGCAGTACACAAAGCAGTACGAAGAGCATGCACCAAACAGTTGCAGGCAGTCTTCCTGCGACTTCCGGGTTCAGGATATCGCTGATCATAGCTTAAAAATTAACTAGACTTTAATTGCACCGGTAATCGTACCGATGATCATGTTGATCAGTCCGTTGCGGAACTTATCGATCTGAACGGCAGCCAGTCCCGCTTCTTTAAGCGCAGTAAGCTCTTCCAGCGATCCTTCTTCCTGAAGCAGGAATTCCAGGTCTTCCTTTGTGAGCGCACCAGTCTCCACTTCCACAGCCCATCGGGCAAGGTCTGATTTGGCTGCTTCCAGCACCTTTTGGCCGTCTGCTTTTGCCTGGCTGACATAGCCGTCCACAGATTCTTTCGCTACCGATTCCACCCCACTTTTCAAATTGTCGTACAATTCATCAAAATTGATCACACTCATATTTTCAGGAGATAACTAGTTAGAAATTTGTTTGATTTTGCCGCTTTCCAGCTGTGAGATCTGATCGAAAGATTCGCTCACCAGTTGCTGGGATTCTTTAATAAATGCAGCGTCCAGCGTTTTTTCTTTCTGCCATCTTTTAATAAATCCTGCAAAGGAATGTCCGGTCGAATCACGGACAATTACCCACATTTTCTCAGAAACCTGATTTTTTGGCCTGTTCTTTTCGTACTCATACATTTTTTCAATGGCAGTCCGGACTTTTAATACGTCCGAACTTTGCGTTTCATAAGGCTGCGTGGCATTCCCCATCAGGTTGATGGCATCCACTTTTAAGGAAGTAGACTGGGCGTAGGAATACTGGTCAAATTTGGAAATGGTAGAACAGCCGACGTGAAAAACCAGACTTAGAAACAAACAACCTGCGCCGGAAACGGCTGAAATAAGTTTTCTCATTGTGAGGAGTATTTACATTTAGAAATAGATATTCTGAAACTCAGCCGGAAGAACTCCGTTATTTGATTTTTTCCGAAAACCCTGAAAGCGATAACCGGATTGGATTCTACAAAGGTAAAACGGAAGAAAAGTGCGTGCAATAGCTAATTCAGGCTATTTTTCAATACAGTTCTAAGTTGAACCTGACTCTTCACTTATTACCATCCCGGTTTAATACCGCCCCGCCATGAATGTGTAATTTACTGATGATATCCCTGATATGTGCGCTCACCCTGCCGACAGGAATCACATGTTTTTCCGAGATCATCTGATAACTTATTCCGCTTGCCATTTCCATGAGAATATCCAGTTCAGATCCTGTCAGGTTATATACATTACGCCTGCCGTTCATTTTTGTTTTACTGAAATAATTCAGCATCATGCCAGCTAAGCCGGGCATAATCAGGAACTTATCCCGCGCTGCTTCCCTGATACTTTCTATAAGCTTCGCATTGGATGCCGTTTTGAGAATATAGCCATGTGCACCAGCCAGTATACAGTCAAATATGATTTCATCGTCTTCAAAATCTTTTTGCATCACAACAAGTGTATCAGGGAAAAACTGCCTGAAAAACCTAACATCCTGAATTGCACCAGCTTTCAGCGCATTTACATCCATGATTACCAGATCGGGCTGAATACTGTCAGCATTAGCAAAAATCCCGGCATAATCTTCGCCATCAGCAATACAGTGCATTCCGGGCTGCAAATTGATCAGGAATTTTAGAGCATCACGCCTGTTCTTATTCAGTTCAAAAATAGCAATCCTGATCATTACAATTAAAATGGGTTATTCTACCAGCAAACATTATGATCCCCGCCAAAACAGATCATTTTTAGAATCAGCGTTATCCATACAACATCATGAACCACAACTAACGCATAGCAATAAACGCAACTGTCCCCGGATTTTTATCTGCATTGATTTCGTCTCAAACAATACGGTTTTGAATAGCTGACACTACTGCCTCTGAAACTGTGTGGACGTGTAGTTTCTGGTATATATTTTTAACGTGATTGCTTACGGTAAATACGGAAATGAATAGTTCAGCAGCAATCATTTTGTGGCTTAACCCTTTCACCAGTCCGGTAAGGATATCAATCTCCCTTTTGGAAAGATCATAATTCTTTTTTTCGGCCCGGGGTTTTCTTTTGTTAAAATAATTAAGGACACGCGCGGCTATCGACGGAGTCATAGGGGCGCCTCCTGCTTGGACTTCCCGGATCCCTTCAATAAGCTTTTCGTTAGAAGATTTTTTCAGGATATAACCGTGGGCACCTGCCGATAGGCATTCGAATATGGTATGGTCTTCTTCAAAAACCGTCTGCATAATAATATTTATATCAGGATAATGCTTCTGTAGTAGTCTCACACCTTCTATACCGCCAACGTCCGGCATGTTGATATCCATTAAAACAACTGATGGTGTATTGGTCGCGAGGTTTTGTACAAGTCCGGAGCAATTTTCGTAGCATCCTACACATTCCATTTCGGGCTGCAGGTTAATCAGTAATTCAAGCGCCTCCCGGCGGGATTTGTGGTCATCGAATACTACAATCTTAATCATCTTTATTGTAAGGGTTTATATTGGTATTGCAAATTTAATAATAGAATTTTTTAACATCAATAGCTAAATTTAGCTATTTTTCTCAATAGAATTTTATCAAATTAGAATAATCATTTCTATTATGATTACTAAACTTATTTTACAAATGTAGTTACCAAAGTTTTACTCACAAATAGCTAAATCAGGCTATTTTTGCAGTGTTAAGTCAGACTTATCAATCCTGCCTTCTTGCTAAAATTTGTTCTTTCAAATCGGCGTAATTTAATTTATACCTTTTAAAAATTAAATTTCCTTCTTAACAAACACAGCATTCCCACCTGAAGGAAACGACAGTTTTACGAACTTTCCGTCATCTCCTATCTTTTTAACCCCTTTAGAAAGAGCGAGGTTAAAGCTTTGTGAATCAATTTTCAAAATGGCCACACCCTCCTTTTCCGCGGTCAGGCTTACTTCCGAAATACTTCCGTTCTGTTTTTTTGCACTCACCAGCACAGCGCCTTCGGCACGCAGATTATTGAATTCTGCATCTTTCCATTCGGCTGGTAAAGCCGGCATGATCTCTATGAAACCTGCATAACTTTGCAGCATCATTTCCTGCAAACCGGCAGCAAAAGCAAAATTCCCTTCCAGTGTAAATGGGCGGTACGTGAATTTTGAGTAACCCGATTTGCTCTGATCGCCATTGGCGTGAAAACTATTGGGCAAACAGAAAGCTTTCGCAAAAATAGTTAGGGCTTCCTTTGCTCCTGCCCCGTTTTTTGCCCGCGCTTTCAGATTCGCAAGCCATGCATAAGAATAGCCGCACCAGAAATCAGGGCCAACTTTGTCGAGGAGCGCGATCGTGTTCGTAATTGTCTTTTGCGCTGATTCGCCGTCTTCCCATTTGATCAGTCCTAACGGGTGAATCGCCATCAGATGTGAGAAATGCCGGTGGGATTCTTCATAAGGCAAGTTGCGGGCAAACATCAGCTCTTGTTTTTCGGTCCTGGCATAATCAGGGAATTCCGCAAGAAGTTTCCTCCATTTCTCAGCCTGCTTCTGATCCTGCATGGCCACAGCCAGTTCGGCACCAGCCTTAAAAGTGAATTTGATCAGTGCCAGGTCATAATTAGTCGTTTCGGGAAACCAGGCTTCCAGACTATTGTCATGGATCTCAGGACTTGAACTGATCGGCAGGTGACGCTCGCCCTTCTGATTTTTAACCGTTATATTTTCAAAAAATGTGCACACCTCTCTGAACCACGGATATGCACGGTTTTTCAAAAAAGTTTTGTCCATGCGGTAACGCCACTGCAGGTAATAATGCTGGGCAAGCCAGCCTGATACAGTCGGCGAAAGTGAGTACTGGATCCAACCGCCCATTTCAGTCCCATCCAGTGTTGTTACACCCGGCACTGCCAATCCTTTTGTGCCAAAAAACTGTTCGGTATAGCGTAAATAATTGTTTTTGTTTTCATCCAAATGATCCAGATAACCCAAGGCTTCTTCGAGGTGGTTGCCACTGTATGCCGGCCAATAGCTCAGCTGGGTATTGAGGTCGTGGTGAAAATCACCTTTCCATGGTGGAATGCGGCCATTGTCGGCAGTCCATACCGCCTGCAGGGAAATTGGCGGAGCGCCACGCCGGGCCGCTGATCCGAACTTGTATTGTTCCAGATACCATTGTTTTTCAATCTGTGCATCAGGCACCTGAATGGAAGATTTCTGCCAGAATGCCGTCCACCATGAAAGATGACTGTCGGATGCTACTGTAAAGGTTCCCTTTAACGCATTCTGAACCACAGTTGCAGCGGAAATTTGAACAGCCGCTTTCACAGTGGCGACCGCCGGAAAATGTGAAGAAATGCTCCATACTCCTTCCACATTACCATTTCCAGCAGATTTCCACTGCACGTTCACCTCATATCTGAAACCGCCCCACCCTTCCTGATTATAGGTGATGCTGTTTTTCTCTTTTTTGATTACACCTTGTTTATAACCCAGCCGCGCCAGATCATCGCCACCCACAGGGTTTGGTTTTTCGTTCGGATCGATTTTTCCACTATATCCGGGAGCGATCAGTTCTGGTGAAAAGTCAGGACCTGCACCTTCAAACCGGAACCAGCCTTCCGGCCTGGTCGCATGAACGAAGGTGCGCAGCTTCATACCGTTAGACCATTCTACCACTGCCGAAGCACCGGACAATTCCACATCCGCTTTCCTGACCGTTACACCGGCCGGCATACTAAATTCCAAAGCGCCCGCAGGAATTTTTGATGGCGCTGGTTCCGTATCATAAGGGACATCAAAATATTGCTGTACAGGTTTGTAATCTTTTTTCTGAACCTGTTCCTGTACCCATTTATAGCTGAATTCTTTGCGATGAAGGCCAGCCATCGGACGCATATCCCACACATCGGCCCTATCCAGTGAAAAACGGAGTTTCCCGTTTTTTTCCCAGACGAGTGCGCCTAACATCCCATTGCCGAGCGGAAGAGCTTCATCCCAGCTTTGTGCCAGTTTATCAAAATGCAGGTCATGTTTAGGTTTTGGCTGCGCGTAAAGAAGCACAGGTACAAGTAAAACCAGGATCACAAGCCGGAATTTACCGGAAAAGATTGATGCAGAAAATCGGATGTTCATATCAGGTTTAGGAATAAGGGGCTTTTCCTCAAATTTAAGGTTTATCCGGCTGTGAGCATTGATTCACGGCAATTTTGTATCCGCTATTTGCTGTTTTTTTCTAAATCAAAAAAGTCGCTTCAAGTCCCGTAACCACATCCTGAAACGATAAGTATCACCAGACAATTCTGCTCTCAATACAGCCAAATGAGGAAAAATTAATTTCACATTCATGTCAGCCTTATTACGTGGTCCTACCTTTCGGTTAGAAAAAGAAACAAAATCATTTGAACAAAGAAATCATGAAAAATCCAGTATTAGCGGCCCTTTTTGTAACCGCATTAATCACAAGCAAAATCTTGCATGCACAACCAGTTGGATTACCGGCGGGTCCGGGTCCTCGTCCCGTAGCCGGTGCTCCGGCTCCCGGAGGACCGACTCCCGGAGCACCGTCTCCCGGATCGCCCGGACTTCAGGCTATCAATACGATACAAGGCAAAGTTGTCAAATTACAGGGGAATGATGATTTCATTTTTGACGGCTTTTACATGCTCAGCGCAGCGGATAGTTTGCTCGTGAAATTCCCGGCACACATGGGATCGCAGATTTTTGCTTTAACCAAACCAGGTTCACAAGTGTCAGTATCCGGAGTTGTTGAAAACGCTCGTTTCGGGGCAAGGGAATTCAGGATGGTTAATCTGAATGCGGCAGGAAAAACATTAACTGACACACCACCAAATACAGCACCTGCACCAGCACAGGAGACAGCCGTAACAGGAAACGGGAAAGTCACTTCTTTCCAGACTGACAGGGAAGGAAGGATTAATGGTTTTTTTGTCGATAATAAAACTGTGCTTCGCCTGCCACCACATATATCCGTGCAAATGGGTAATTCGATCAGCAAAGGCACTGCTATTTCATATTCGGGAAATCAGAAAGTAAAGGCACAGGGAGAAATTCAGTTAGAAGATTACAAAGTCGTGCGGTGCAACACAATAACTGTAAATGGTCAGCAATATCTGGTCCGGTAATTTTCATTTCAAAATAAAATAAGGCGGCGCAATTGTTGCCTTATTTTTTACAAATTTATTTTATGATCAAATATATTTCAACAGTGGGGCTTTTGATCCTTTCCAATGCCTTCATGACACTTGCCTGGTATGGACATCTTAAATTTTTCAGCAAAGAAGGAGGCCATGCTTCTACACCACTTTGGATGATAATTTTTCTTAGCTGGGGACTAGCCTTTTTTGAATATTGCTTTCAGGTCCCGGCCAACCAACCGCATAGGCTCATCCGAAACGGGAGGGCCTTTTACACTTGTTCAGTTAAAAATTATTCAGGAAGTTATCACCCTTGTTATTTTTATGATATTCTCGGTAACATTTTTTAAAAACACGCATTTTACGACCAACCATTTAATTGGTTTTGCCCTAATGGTAAGTGCTGTTTATTTTATTTTTAAATCATAATGGGAGTTTCTAAATCCCGATCGCTACGAGGATTGGATTTTATAAACTTTACACTGGCAGATGTACGCGACGGAATCGGGCCCTTTTTGGGCATTTACCTCCTTTCTTCCCAGCACTGGAATTTAAAAGACATCGGCCTTGTCACCTCCATTGCAACCTTTGCAGGTGTTGTGATCCAGACTCCGGCAGGCGCTTTTACAGACCGGTTTAAAAACAAAAAGATAATAGTCGGAACAGCAAGTCTGCTGATCGGTGCGGGAACGCTGCTTATCCTTTTAAAGCCGGGTTACACAGTTGTTGTCGCCAGTCAGGTAATTGTTGGCATTGCTGCAACCTTCATCGCTCCGTCCATTGCTGCCATGACCCTGGGACTCGTCGGTTATAAAAAGCTCGAGCAACGCACCGGCCGGAATGAAATGTTTAACCACAGCGGAAATGTAACATCTGCGGTCATATCAGGTTTGATCGGCTATTACCTCGGATTGCAGGGAATATTTATTTTCACATTGTTACTCTCATTTGCAAGTGTATTTTTCCTGCGTTTCATTGATAATGAAGAGATAGATTACCAACTTTCAAGGGGCAGTTACTCAAAAGATAAAGCACCAGGCTTAAAGTCTTCCCTGAATATTATTTCAAACAGGCTGTTCATTGTTTTCACAACTTGTTGTGTACTCTATCATTTTGCCAATGCAGCCATGCTTCCTCTTGCCGGACAATACATCGTTTCTGCCAACAAGGTAGATGCGTCAGTTTACATGTCGGCCTGTATTGTCCTTGCTCAGCTGGTTATGGTCCCAACTGCTGCCTGGTGCAGTCATAAATCAACAAGCGGGCGAAAATGGCTGATGCTGGTCTGTTTTGCAGCGTTACCTGTCCGCGGACTGCTTTATACCCTAAGTCCGAATCCTTATTTTATTACATCAGTTCAGGTTCTGGATGGGTTTTCCGCCGGTATTTTCGGCGTAGTCAGCATACTCATCGTTGCTGATTTAACCAAGGGTTCCGGACATTTCAACCTGGCGAATGGAATCCTGATTACTGCTGTCGGACTGGGTGCATCATTAAGCAATGTTGCAGGTGGTTATATTGCAAATATGTTTTCTTTTAAATACGCTTTTTTATTTCTTAGTGCCGTGGCAGCGCTGGCATTTATCATCTGCCTGCTATTTATGAAAGAAACGTACGAACCGGATACACAGTGAAAAAAATGATGTCAAATTGGAAAGGAGCCATCCTGCTGCTGATTTTATTGGTAGCAGGATGGCTCATATACCGATTTGATGAAAAAAAATTAATCTCCGCAAACAAAACAATTCCGGGCAATATTCCGATGCGCGGAAAACTAACTACAATCACAGGAACGGTTTTAAAATATGGCAGCAATCATGGGGGAGACATTGACAGATTCATGCTGGCTTCGGACCAGAAAAATATCTGGATACATTTTCCGCCTCATACAGCCCGTTTAGTAACATCCTTTGCGGTTGTCAATAATTTAATTGAAGCAGTTGTAGATCCAAACAGCCCTCCCGGCCATGAGTCCGGCCAGGTTTTTGAACTAAAACATCTGCACAGCGTATCCGCCAAAACAGATCTGGATATGGCCCTTATTCCGGCTCCGGCTCCCAGAAAAGGATTTGAGATTGAAATAAAAGGAAGTCTTGCAAAAGAATATAAACATGGAAACGCGCCGGGAAATACTTTTATCCTTTCAGGAAAACTGGTTTCACTTCCTCCTCACATGGCACGTGAATTGTTTCCATTGATGAGTAACGCAAAATCTATTTTGGTCAGGGGCTATATGCGTGATTCAACCGAAGGATTTTTATCAGCTTCCGGGCTGTCTATAGTAAAAGCCGGTTCTATACAAATTGACAGCATTATTTATAAAATACGTTAACAATTCATCAGTTTATCGAACCACCGCTTAAATGAAAATACTAGTCGTTGAAGATGAACCGAAACTGGCTGACTTTATGCATAAGGGCCTTCAACAGGCTGGTTATATGGTACAGACCTCGCATAATGGCTCCGAAGCGCTGAACAAAGCCGCCTCGGAAAATTTTGATTTGATACTATTGGATCTGATGTTACCAGGAATGACAGGAACCGACATCCTGAAAAACCTGAGAGCTTATAAAATTTCCAGTCCTGTTATTATTGTAAGCGCTTTAAGCGGTACTTCACAAATCGTGGAAGGCCTGGACCTTGGTGCTGTGGATTATATTAAAAAACCGTTTGAGTGGGAAGAATTACTAGCCCGGATTAGAATATTACAGCGTAAAGCTTTTGCCAGTGAAAGCACAAAAATCAGTGTAAACGACCTGGTGATCGATCTGATGACACGGCTGGTAACCCGGGCAGGAAAGCAAATTCAGCTTACTGTAAAAGAATTCACCTTGCTGGAATATCTGATAAGGAACACAAATCGCGTGGTGAGCAAAAACCAGATTCTGGAAAACGTATGGAATATGGATTTTGACCCTGAGAGCAATATTGTTGAAGTGTATATGTACCAGCTGCGCAGAAAGATTGACAAAGGTTTTGAAAATCCACTTATCGAAACGGTAATTGGCATTGGTTATAAACTTGCCGGCACTAAATCGTCGTTGTGAAAACGCTCATATCCTACCCTTTTTATACGAGCCTCAGGTTTCGTTTCGGACTTATTTTCGGATTTGTATTTCTTTGCTTTTTACTGGCAACCGGTTTAGTACTTTATTCGAATGTCAAAGGGCAATTTGAAAAAAGCTTCGCAGCTCGGTTGCAGACGCAGGGAAACCTGATTCTGCAGGAAACCGAAATTAATCCGCTCACAATTCCTTTACCTGCCTCCGCTGAATATTTCCGATTGATCTATGATGCCAGAAACAGACATGATACGCTATTCAACAATCTTCCCGGATCGTTAAATAAATCAGTAGATCATACCGAGCCATTATTGTGGCGCTCTGTAAAATTGAACAGAATCCTGGAAACGGGTGGTTCTATCCAAATATTATATGTGCTTCCGGCAACGGAGCTGATCCGTGATATACAAAGGCTGCAAGTGATATTATTCCTTTATTTTCCGCTTTCATTCCTGGCTGCTTTCGTAGTCGGATATTTCCTGTCGGGCTTTTTGATGCGCCCCATCGAAAATATTGTAAAAAAAGCCAATGACATTAGTCTGCAAAACCAAATAGACCTGCTCGAAATACCTCCTGTAAAGGATGAATTGCATAAGTTAACCGGTTCTCTCAACCAGATGTTGGGCAGAATCCAGAAACAGGCGCAACAACAAAATGCTTTTTTTGCCTCTGCTTCGCATGAACTCAGGACTCCGCTCAGTGTGATGCTGACAGAACTGCAAACTCTGCAAAGTGATGTACATCAAACGGAAGTAAAATCAGTTATTAAAAACCAGATAACAGAAGTACAGCGCCTGAATAAAATTATTAATGATTTCCTGTTAATGAGCCAGCTTAAATCAGACATGCTGGTTTTAAATAAATCTGAGGTGCACCTGCCGGAAATTACTATAGAAATTTTAGAACGCCTCACCGCAAAAGCCCAGTTAAAACATCAGACTTTTAAAATAGAACTTATCCCGGAAGATGGCGAATTTGAAATACATACCGACAGATCCCATCTGATGACCATTCTTTTAAATTTGCTGGAAAATGCAATAAAACATGGACAGCCGGAATCTATAATACGCATTAGAATTACAGAAATAAGTGATAAAATATCATTTATAATCCAAAACCCATCACAATCTGAAATTAATGACATCACAATGCTTACCAATGAATTCAGAAAACAGGACTTGGGCAGCGATGGATTTGGACTCGGTTTATGGATTGTGAGCCGGCTCGCTGAAACCATTGGCGCTGCTTTTGAAATGCGTTACGCACAACCTGATTTCACGGTAAAACTACTGTTCATTAAGAAAGATTTTTCAGCAAAGCGTGAACCTGTAATCCCAAACTAAGCTCCTTTTCAACACGCTCCAGCAAATATTCAGCATCCTTGCCCACACCTGAGAATCTTGCTGAGCCCCAGGTATTCTGCCATGTAAGTCCCAAAAAGTACAATCCTGGTGTATCTGTGATGCCCCTTTTGTGAATGGGAAAACCTCTTTCACCTAATACTGGTAATTTGATCCACGTAAAATCGTGACCGAAACCGATACACCACACGACCGATGTAATTCCTGTGTTTGCCAGATCCAGCTCTGTAATTTCCTCAACCGGCTCCCATGCAGGCTGATACGGCGCTTCAACGGGAGCATCAATCCCATTTTCCATAATGTACCTGTCGATTTTCATTTTGATGTTTTCAGAAACTTTGTCCGCATAATCAAGATTGGCTTTTAGTTTCGGGTCAAAACTTAACGCTTCGTTTTTTACATCAGTTAAAGGACCGTACAATTTCATTCCTTCGAGCGCAAATTTTCTCAGGTCGATTTCCCGTCCGCCGTCACGCCCGGTTACGTAATGATTGGTTTTTTCCCTGACATTTTCGCCTTCCGGATGTTTCTCTACGGGCAGGTCGTAATATTCCATTTTATCGAGCCATTCAACCACATCTTTACCTCTGTATTCCCGCGCACAGCGGGGAGCATTCCCAACGCAAAGGTGTACTTTTCTGCCTTCCAGATGCAAGTCTTCGGCGATCTGGCTACCCGACTGGCCGGTTCCGACTACCAACACTTCACCCGCCGGTAATTCCCCGGGATTTTTATAATGAGCGGAATGGACATGGGTAATTGCAGAAGAAAATTTTTCGGCAAGTTTCGGAAGGGGTGCTGAATGATAGTTACCGGTGCAAACCACAACTTGCCGTGCAAAATAAATACCTTCGGAAGTACTCACTTCGAACAATTCAATTACCTCATTTTTTTCGACTTTTAGTACATCAATTCCCTCAATAACCGGAGGTTCAAAGCTTTCCACATATTTATCCAGAAAGTCAACGATTTCGTCCTTTACCATAAATCCATACGGGTCGTTGCCGGTGTAGGAATAGCCAGGCAGATTGCATTGCCAGTTTGGAGTAACCAGGCAAAAAGTATCCCAACGAAAACTGCGCCAGGAATCAGCTATTTTTTTCTTTTCGAACACAATGTGATCAATTCCTTTTTGCTTCAATAAGTAACTCATCGATAGCCCCGACTGGCCGCCACCAACTATGATAACATCATAATTCCTTTTCATATTTATATTAATTAAAGTAAAATTTGGTTAACGGGTGAGAGGGTAAAAGGGTAACGGTTGAACCGGAGATTTGCACGGTACCTATCTTTTCGTAAAAAATCTCTCGCAATTATGACTTGCCGGGTGGCCCGAGCCATCGAAAATGGGACTTTTCTCACTTTGAATTGGCTAATTGTCTGTCAGGCTGAGCCTTCGGCCGATGCGGTCGAAGCCCAGGCAACCAAATTATCACCATTGATAATCAAGATGTTATATAACTGTCAATGGTAGCTTTCGGACCAATGATGCAGTCGAAGTCCGAGTGATTAATTGGTTTATTGATCAGAGTTTTAGAAAATTTTCAAATTGCAGCCTACGGTTTGCAATCCGGTCAAATTCCCATTATTAAATTATAGATCACTAACAATCAATGAATTAACCAATTCGTCAATCGTAATGTGCAATCCGCAGCACCGTCGAAATTTTCTCAACCAGGTGCATCTGACAAATTAACCATAAACTATATACGTATCTCGACATTAATAAACCAATTCCCCGCCCAATCCGGCTGCTGTAATAACGCGTGGCACCCAGTCTTCTGCACCAATGGAACGTATATGTAGCCCCGAAATGCCTTCCATGGCTTTTATTCCGTTGATCAGTTCGAGCGTAACTGCCAGACTTTCAGATTCGCTATTGTTGCTTTCAATTCTTTCCAGTAAATGCTGAGGAATCGTAAGTCCCGGAATTTCTTTCAGAATATGTAATCTTTCCGCACCGCTGAAAGGAAAAACTGCACCGATAAAACGTGCTTTTTTATGTAAACCTCTTCTCACAACTTCTTTCATCCACAGTTCCATGGGCCCCAGCTCGAATACAGCCTGAACCTGAATATATTTTGCACCTGCTTCTATTTTCTTTTCAAGGCGTGCAAAACTTTCGGCCATCTTGTCTGGTGTACAGGGAAAATCGATTGTTCCTACACAAAAAGTTGGTGCCGGTTTGATCACATCCCCATTAAACATCCTGCCAAAATCGGATAGCTCCACGATCTTTCCAATGGCCTCTACACTTCCCATATCCGATGCATCTTTTGCGGTTGGATCACTACCTATTGAACACGGGTAACCGCCCAGGATGATAATATTTTCGAGGCCAAGATTAGCGAATGCGAGCAGATCTCCCTGCAAAGCGATCCTGTTTTTATGGCGCAGCGTAAACTGCAAGATCGGCTCCATTCCGGCATTTTTACATAACATCGCCGGAATCATGTTGCTCATTCTGGCACGTGAAAGCAAATGATCGTTGATCTGAACCACGTCCACATACTCGTTGATGATCCGCGCATGTTCCATAAATTTAGTCAGGTCAAAGTGCCTGGGCGGCGTCAATTCCGCTGACGTGATAAACTTATCAGATGCTAATAGCTCAGAAAACCTTGGTCGGGAATGGTGGTAAGCTGCCATGGGAATTAATGATTGAATGACGGAATTATAGAATGAATGAATATTGCGTCGTGTCACCCTGAGCTTGCCGAGGGCTTCTTGCATTTACCCTTCGATAAGCTCAGGGTGACAGCTACGAACTCATATTCAATATTTTAACCTGCAATTCATCACCCGGAACCGCACTGCTTTTGATCTTGTCAACCAGCCTGTTCACCCTAGCAAGTTCACCCATTGCAGATGTGCATTCGTAGCCAAAACGTTCATAAACACGTTTGCTCGCATGGTTTAGCGCTTTGGTGCAACTATTTTGAAATTCATCCAGCGACATGACAGAAGCACTTTCAAAATACTCTTTGATGACCGTTGATGGTGAGTAAATTATCTCCTCTTTTTCATCAGGAAGCTGCACTCTCAGATAGGTTTCGGGCATTTTTTAAAATGTTTAGAGTTCAAAGTTCAAAGTAAACAGCGCGTACTTATTGGCTTTTGGATATTTAAAAAATTTCGCTTCTGATTGAAGCCTATTTTTCACTCAAATTAAGTTAAGAGTAACTCAGTATTTTTACTTTTGCATAAGTAATTGAAAATCAGTTAAAAAATTCTGTTTACTTTTTACTATTGACTTAATACTAGTTTAAAATTTCCGTTTCGTTGTTTTTTTTCAATGCAATTTTCCTGCTTTCGTTAATCTCTCCGATTACAGCACAGGTAATTCCTCCCGATTTAAACTTTTCGATAATCGTCACTGTATCAGTTTCATTCGCCGTTAGCAAGTAACCATAACTTGGAAAACTGATCAGCCATTTCAGCAAATCAATGTTTTCGGGTATTGGAATTTGATCGAGATCTACAATTGCACCCTTTTCTGATGTACGAAGTAACATACCGAGCGTACCCACAATACCACCCATACTTATGTCCTTAGCCGCGCAACTCAGTTCTGCTTCGGCTATTTCATGCATGAAACGCATGTTTCGCTGCAATTTTTTCGGTGAACTGGTTGTGCTTGCATTCCAAAACGGATAATTTTCAAAATAAGCACCATCCAAATCAATCGCCATCAGCAAATTATCACCTGCTTTCGCATCAAAACTCGTCAGTAACTTTTTTGCTTTTCCAATGATCGATACGGCCAGGTTCAGATCATTTCCGTAGCAGGTATGCCCTCCAACGATCGGCACATCATAATCAGCACTAGCCCTTACCATACCTTTCCAGATTTCCTCGCTAGCCTCCTTATCCTTCGACCATAATACATTTGTTATTGCTACCGGCAAACCGCCCATCGAACATATATCGCTGATATTGACCATGATGGATGAATATCCGGCAAACCAGGGTGAATTTCTTACAAAATTCTGAATCAGTCCTTCGGCAGCAAAAAGTGTGTAAGTCCCGTCACCGTTTGGAATTGCGGCACAATCGTCCCCGTTTCTGATCTCAAACTTAGTATCCGTTTCACGAAGCATCAGATGAGCCGGATCGACAAACGCAGAAGATCCCGAATGCACATAAGCCCGCTCGATCAACAGTTTGTCCTGCACCAGGGGATTTGCCAGCAATGAACTAACGATCTCTTTTAACTCCATCTATCAGTGTTAAATTAACGGGAAAAGGAAAAAATGTTCAAAGTTCAGAGTTCAAAGTTCGACTAACATCAAAAAGACCTGATAACTGATTTTCAATTGTTTGAACAGAATTATCTTGCTTAATAAAGTTGATCCGGTACTATCATCAACAGCTTGTACAATTGGTCCTTTACGCGCTTATCTTCTCATATTTAGCCAGTTGCGTTATTGAAATGGTGGATGGCGGATAATAATCCAGGTCTGCCTGCATAAAGGCATGCTCCATTCCATGAATCGTTACCATATCTAAAACATGCCAATGTAACCTTTGAAAAAGCTTTACATTCTGAACCTGGATATGCGCATAAAACTCTTTGCAACCCAAAGCCCTCGCTGTTGAAACCGCCTTAAAGATTAATGCTGCACCAATTCCAAGCGTGAAAGGATTCAGCGCGATGTTCCCATCAAACAATTTGTCCGAATTAAAACCTGCGATCAGCCTGTACAATTCTGCCACACCCAGCCTGCTTCCGTACCAGATTCCCGGCTCACGCTCATCGATCCTGACTACGCCAATTACCTCATCGAGTGCTCCGCCACAGCTGCATTCGGCCACGATCGGGATTGCACGATCATCAATTTTATCAAGGTCGCTGCCCTCAAAAATTTTCTGTTCGTCGCAGAATATGCGTTTTCTCAAATCCCAATACTGGCGTTGCTGCCACGGTTCCGAGGCGAAGTCGAAAGTGATAAACTTACACTTGTACGGTAGCGGTTTCTCGATGATCATTTTTCTATCAATGTTAGAATTGTTAGCTGATTACTTCCAGAGCCTTTTTCTCATAAACTTTGAGCGTCGAACATGCACCACATTTTCCGCAGCCTGACTTCATTTTATCAGATGTCAGATCTGCTTCCGCCAGCATTTGACCCACTTCTGACAAGACCATTTTCATAAAATGGCGATCCGGTGCCGGATGATTTTGCAGAGGTGTATTTTTCACGGGAACAAATGGAACAACAAACGGATAAACACCGATTTGAATCAGTTCACGGCTCATTGTGATCAGACTTTCCGCACTATCCCCCAAACCTGCAAGCAGATAAGTTGAAACCTGTCCTCTGCCAAAAACCTCAACAGCTGCTTCAAAAGCTTCCATGTAATAATCCATCGGCACTTCTGCCTTGCCTTTCATAATCCGCTGGCGTACTTCTTCTTCCACCGCTTCCAAATGCATTCCGAGCGTATCAGCTCCGGCATCTTTCAGCTTTTGGAACCATCTGAAATCATTTGGTGGCTCACACTGGACCTGAATCGGTAAATCAGGCAGGACTTTTTTGATCGCAACTACACTATCGTACAGGATTTTAGCGCCACGATCCGGTGTTCCTGGGGTGCCGGTTGTGATGACAAACTGCTCAATACCGTCCAGTTCATAAGCCGCTTTCGCGACTTCCGCCAGATGATGCGGTTTTTTGAACGCAATAGTCGTTTCATTTTTCAGCGACTCGCCTATTGCGCAAAACTGACATGATGTTTCTTTGTCGTTGTACCGGATACAATTTTGTAAAACGGTTGTTGCCAACACGTTATGACTATGCAATTGCGCGATTTTCCAAAATGGGACCCCGTCTGAACTGAAATGCTTGTAAAACTCAGGTACCTTCGGAAACAGCCCAAAACCAACTTGCTCCCCGTTTTTCATAATGGTTGTCGTCCCAAAATCATCCGGATCCGAAGCAGTGAAAGGAGAAACATCCGAAGCCAGATTGTACACCGGAACCATGATCGTCGTTCCGGCGATACGTACCGCCTTGTGATCGGTTGGCCCGGCTCCTCCCCGTCTTCCCTGAATGTTCTGGCTGTTTCCAAGCCGGAGGCCAAAGGTTTGCAGCGCTATTAACAGTTCGTCGCTTTTCATAGGTTCACATATTTTTCATCCTCGGAAACAACTTCTTTGGCAGCCAAAACCTGCTGAGAATCCTTATTTAAACGCAATGAGAGCAACTCCGGACGTGAATAATGACCCACAGAATCCATCATTCTTTTTCTCTTCGTAATCAGCGCCATATCCAGATCGGCGTAAATAATGCCTTCGCCTTGCGTAAGCGGCTCACATAAATGGACACCTTCCGGGGAAATGATCGCAGTCATACAGCCACCCCGAAGCGCCTTTTGCAATTTGGGATCCGGCGTAAGGATATTGATCTGATCTTCATCCAGCCAGCCTGTTGAATTGATCACAAAACAACCCGATTCCAGCGCGTGGTGACGGATCGTTACCTCCATCTGATCCCCAAAAATTTGTCCGACAAGCGAACCCGGAAACTGGCTGCAATGGATTTCCTCATGATCCGCCATCAGTGCGTAGCGGGCGAGCGGGTTGTAATGTTCCCAGCAAGCCAGCGCACCAATCCTGGCAATGGCGGTGTCTACGGCTTTCAATCCGCTTCCATCTCCCTGGCCCCAGATCATACGTTCGTGATATGTAGGCGTGATTTTTCTTCTTTTCAGCACAATTTCTCCTGTCACATCATATACAAGCTGCGTATTGTAAAGCGACCCGTGATCCCGCTCATTCACCCCCAAAACAACCACCATATTGCATTCCCTCGCTGCCTGGCCCACCATGTCGGTCAGCGGGCCGGGTACCACCACCGATTCTTCATACAATTTCAGGTGATCTTTTCCCTGAAAAACGGGTGGCGTGATGAATGAAAAATACGGATAGTATGGTACAAATGTTTCCGGAAATACGATAATGTCCGTACCCTGGGTTGCAGCAGTCCTGATCGTATCACATACTTTTTCGGTCGTCGAAATTCCGCTGAAAAGAACCGGTTTTATCTGGGCAGCGGCTGCTTTGATGATTTTTTTTGAAGCCATTTCAATCAAAGTTTATATTCCTTTTTCTGGTTCGGATTTCTCCGGCAAATCAATCAGGCAAGAATTACAATGTCCAGGAATGCATCATGAAAGCTTTCTCCCTTGTATGGATCAGCTGGATATCAAGCACATCGAGCGGGCTGATCGGAATAATTCCCGGCAGCAACGACGGCTCACCGTGACCGTAAAGCGCCTGCAATGCAAAACGGCATGCGTATACTTTCCCACCTTCTGACATAAATTTGTTCAGGCGCTCTCCGTAAACCATGTGTCCCGGAAAAGCTTCGTCGCCAATCTTGGGAAACCCTCTTTGCAAACCCAGGGTTACACCCGGGCCATATAACAAAATAGAAGTCTCATATCCTTTTCTCAGAAGCCGTGTTGCAGTCAGGATGTTTACCAAACCGATAGAACCCTCGAAGGCTACGGTGTGGAAAGTAACAAGCGCTTTCTGGCCCGGCTCAGCTTTTACATCTTCAAACAATTTCTCTTCGTAGTCTACGAAGTAATCACCTTTTTTGTGCTGTTCTATTTCTACCTTAGGCATAACGTGATCGTTTTATAAATTGAAAAAATACAATTTCAGAAACTGATGAAAAGGAGTTGCCGGCGTTGATCACTTTCCATATTCAGTCTGTTATAAGTTTTGGTTTAAATTAAATTCAGCCAAATCTTATTTTGCTAACGATACAAATGTAGGTACAAACAATGGCGGATGTCAATCACCTTAAAAGGTTATATTTATCATATTTTTCAATTTTTGAAGCATTTTTTACCTAAATTCAAACCAATAATTAGTCATTTCTCATTTTTGAACAGACTTTTCCAGAAAATTTAAACCAATTCTCAACGTTTTTGAAAAAATGAATATGCAGGCATCGGGAAGAAATATTGCCGGTGAGTCGGTGGTGACTGAGGGAAACAAGTTTAAAAGTTTTTTGGTAAACATGACCTCCCAGCCAGCCGACCGGGATAGTGAAGTGCATTTGCAAATTGTAAGCTATCTTGAAAATATTAAATTATTTCACAATCAGTTCATATATATTCACCATATCAAAACAGGCAAATTTTACCATAAAGGTTTTGAAGAATGCCTGGGTTATAAATTCGAAGAACTAACTGCCGATTTCTTTGTCCGGAACATCCACGTCGACGATCGTGTCACCTACTTTAATGTATCCAAAGCACTGCTTTCTTTTGTAACATCCAATGCACCCGATCTGATACCTTTCGAAAGCAATTTTCATATCAATTACCGGATCAAAAATGCTGACAATGTCTATTTGCCGATCTTGCGGCAAAGCTCAGTAATGATATTAAATGAGAAACATGAGATTGAAGCCTACCTGAGTTTGTGTACAGATATGAGCAGTATTATTGATTCGATACGGATACGTTGGCATATGTTCGGCCCGAAAAGCGAAAAGTTTCCGCAGTTCCTGTATCAGTTTGCGAACAAGAAAACGGGCATTTTTAGTGAACGCGAACTGGAAATCCTGCAACTGCTGATTGAGGGTAATTCAAGCACAGAAATTGGCGATAAGCTCTTTATCAGTTTGAATACCGTAAACACGCACCGAAAAAGCCTGATGAAAAAAGCCAATGTGAAAAAGACTATTGAGCTTATTTCTTTTGCCCAGGAGAAAGGATATATCTGAAAAGGCAGCTTGATTCAGATCCTGCCGTAAGAGTTTTAAATGAAATATTTATAAAATTGGTAATACCTCTCAGCGCTTTTATTTAACGATCGTTAAATAAAAAATATTACCTTTGAGCCATGCCTAAAATCCAGACCACCAGGGAAGAGTTAATCGTAAAGTCTACGGAAGTCTTTTTAAAAAACGGCTACTATCATTCCAGCGTCGCAGATTTGGCAAAAGCCTGTGAAATAGAGAAATCCCACTTTTACTATTATTTCACAGATAAGCGGGATTTGATGAACCAGTGCCTTATTTTTTTCTCTCAAAAAATCCAAAAGAATGTATTCGACATTTCAGCAGATGAATCCCTGAAACCATCTGAGCGGATAAAAAGGATGCTTGGCTACGTCTGGAATCTGCACGCTGAAAACGGATATGGATGTCTTTTTGGTAATACATTATTGGAAACAATTGGTAAAGAACCCTTTTTCGAACAAACGATCCGTGATTTTTTCGATCGGTGGAAAAATGCACTCAGCCATTTATATGCTGAAATATCATTACCTGATAATTTTGAGGAAACGGCTTTTGATGATATTGAAAGACTTCAGGGAAGTATTATGCTCATGAAACTGTATAACGACAAATCACTTTTGCAACGTGCCATCGATCAGATTTCTTCCCGGTTTTGAATCTGCATATTGGTAGTAAAATGGGACATTGAAATATAATGTCTGTTTCAATTTTTTGTGATCAATATTAATGAAATTTAAATAAAATGAATGCTGCAATTACATCAATAGGCATATACGCCCCTGAAAAAAGAATTGATAACTCCTATTTTGAAAAGATCATTGAAACCAATGATGAATGGATCAGACAGCGAACCGGAATTCAGAACAGGTATTACGCCAGAGCAGATGAATTTACCAGTGATCTATGTGTAAAAGCCATTGAGAATCTTTTGGAATCCAATCACACGGATATCTCGGATGTAGATTTTATCATAGTTGCCACAAGCACGCCCGACCATACAATGCCAAGTGTTGCAAGCCAGGTACAAGCCAGAATGAACATTAAAAAAGCAGGTTGCATGGATGTTTCAGCAGCATGTGCAGGATTTGTTTACGGGATCATCCTTGCAAAAGGCCTGATCGCATCGGGCGCCAATAAAAAAGTGCTGGTAATCGGCGCAGAAACGCTTTCCAAGGTAATGAACTTTGAAGACAGGACGTCATGTATCCTGTTTGGTGACGGTGCCGGAGCAGTCATTGTGGAGGCGAGTGAAACAAATTATATTTTTCGGAGCATAACCGAAACAGACGGAGGATTAGGGCAAAATCTCTACTTGTCAAACCAGCCGGCGACGATCAACGGTGAGGCAATTATTAATGACAATAAAATCCACCAAAATGGCCGTGCTGTGTTCAAATGGGCCGTTTCAACCCTGGTTGAAAAAATTAAGAACCTTGTTGATTTAAACCAAAAAACACTGAAAGGCATCGATTGGCTGATCCCTCACAGTGCAAATTTGAGAATATTGGAAGCCGTGTGTGAGGGGTTAAATTTTCCAAAAGAACAATGCCTGGAAAGTGTTAAGCTATACGGGAATACCTCAGCTGCTTCCATTCCTATCGCCTGGTACAACGGCCTGAGATCCGGTAAAGTCAGGATAGATGATACCATAATCCTGGCCGGATTCGGCGGTGGTTTGACTTTTTCCAGCATTTGTGTTCAGAATCGGATTAGTTTGAGAGGATAAGGAGGCCGGGAAAAGATATATCCCGGATCCTTAAACAACATCATTTTTACATATTCCCTTTCAACTCAATCAGGCCAGGCATAAAAGGCTGATCGTAAAACCTCTTACCAGTGGCTTTGTACAAGGCATTCGCCAAAGCAGCAAAAACGGGAGGATAAGCAGGTTCGCCCATTCCCGTTGGATCAATGTTATTTTTTACAAAATGAACATCAATTTCCCTGGGAGCTTCGTTCATTCGGATCATCCGGTAAGTACTAAAATTATTTTTATCGGGCACTCCGTTTTTAATTGTCATTTGGCCGAACAAGGCCGTTCCGATACCATCCACAATGGCTCCTTCGGTCATATTAATGGCCGCATCAGGATTTACCACAATTCCGCAATCAATTGCACAGCACACTTTTTTCACAACTGGCTGCCCGTCAATTATTTCCAGATCAAGCACATGTGCTGCGTATGAATCATGGGATAAGTAGGCTGAAACACCCAGATGTCTTGTCTTTTTCGCCTGGTCCCAGCCCGATTTTTCTCTTACCAGTTCAAGCACACCTGCATAGCGTTCGGCATCGTATTCATTATCTTTCCCAACCGGCTTGTCTTTAGCGCGCCGGAGTAATTCCAGCCTGAAATCTATCGGGTCCTTACCTGCCGCTTCCGCTACTTCGTCAAGAAATGACTGCTCAGCAGCAGCCATAAAGTTGGACCGTGGCGCCCTGAACGAACCATTGGTAATATTGGATTCAATGGTCCAGTCTTCGGCAAGGTAATGGTCGACAGCCCCAGCCGGAAAGCGGTTTGCAAATAGCGGTGACTCGGGAATTCCTCCGGCTTTGAGATGAAAACCGGTTAAATTGTTATTGGCATCCAGGGCAGCACGATAGGTTGCCGTGTAAGTCGAACGATAAATACCCGAAGTCATGTCGTCTTCCCTGGTATAGATCAGTTTGACGGGCGCTTTTACCTTCCGGGATATAAGTGCAGCTTCCAATAAAAAGTGTGCGTATGACCTTCTTCCAAATCCACCTCCAAGCCTTGTCATCTGAATGTCAATCTTATCCAAAGGCATACCGAGCCGCGCTGACAAGGCTTTCTCTGTAATTTCAGGTTTCTGAAGCGGGCCCGAAAGCTCGGCTTTGTCTTCGGTTACGTGAGCAAAGAAATTCATAGGCTCCATGCAGTTATGTGCCAGAAAAGGACCGGTATAGGTACGTTCAATCACTTTCGCAGCATTTTTAAAAGCCGATTCCGGATCTCCGTCTTTGCGTCGAACCTTTCCTGGCTGGCCCGCCATTGCTGCCATTTTCGCGTAGTGGTCCGTAGTATTTTCTAGTCCGGCCGGCACTTTTACTGCATCATTCCGGCCTTCTTTCTTTTCCATATAATCATCAAAAGGCTCCCACTCAATTTTGAGTGCCTTTTTGGCCTTCATTACTTCCCAGGTCGTGTTTCCTACAATAGCAACTACTTCGGGAAAAGTACAGGTATCAAATTGCTGCCTCGGATAATCGTCCCGCATTGACTTGATGCTGAAAATATCCCTGATACCCGGCATAACCCTTGCAGCTGCATCGTTTATTGATTTCAGTTTCATACCAAAAGCAGGCGGATGCGTGATCATTGCGATGAGCATACCGTCGCGATGCTGGTCAATACCAAACAAAGGTGCTCCTTTAATGATGTTCGGCAATTCTACATTCTTCTGTGAGTGCCCTATAATTTTGAAGTCTTTAACATCCTTCAACTGCACTTCTTTGGGTATAGGAATCCGGGAAGCAGCCGAAGCCATTTCCCCGTATTTGGCCGACCTGCCACTTTTTTTATGATACAAAACACTGGCATCTGTGCTGACTTCATCCAACGGCACTTTCCATTTGCCCGCAGCCGCTTCCCTAAGCATTTGTCTGCCTGCGGCACCGGCTGTACGCAGCCTCTTCCAGCTTTGGTGAATCGCCTGGCTGCCACCAATAAACTGGCGCGTGTAGCGGTCAGTATTCAGAGGAGCCTGCTCCACAATCACATCCTTCCAGGCCACATCCAGCTCTTCTGCAACGATCATTGGCATGGAAGTTTTTACATTCTGTCCTCCTTCCGGATTTGGTGACATGATGTGAATGATGTTATCAGCGGTAATTTTCACATAACCGTTGAGCTCATTCCAGTCAGCAACCGGATTAAAATCTACCGGAATTTCTGCTGCTTTCAAATTTGACAACCAGCTGGTGCCAAGCAACATCCCTCCACCTGAAATGGCCGAAGCTTTCAGGAATGAACGCCTGTTATAAGTTGTTTCAACTTTTTCCATATTCATTTCTTTTAGTTGAAGAAGATACAAATTCTGTGGGATAAATTTTTAATATACTTTTTCAATATCCTCTTAATCTAATCCAAATTTAGTTGAATTCAGGTTGATTAAATTACGGTATTCAAATAGTTGGTGGAGAAAATCAAATAATCTGGAATGGGGTGCGAGGTAAAGATTGGGTTCTGCTTATTTTATTCCTCCGCTTTCATAAAGGTATAGATGAGGTCATAAAATTCCTGCGGAAGAAATGGCTTTACGAGATAACCTGAAAAGCCGTTGGACAGCGCATTTTCACGCTCATCAGTAAAGGCTGAAGCAGTAAGCGCGACAATAGGAATCAGGGAGCCTTTTTCGCGAATTGAACGGGTTGCCTCAAAGCCATTCATCACGGGCATCCTCAGATCCATCAGTATCAGATCATAATGCATCCTGTTAAATTTTTCCACTGCCTCACTGCCATTTTCAGCCGTATCGTACTGTAAACCTACTTTTTTAAGCAGATTGGTTGCAAACAGTAAGTTAATTGTATTGTCATCCACAACCAGAATCCTTGCGTCAGGAAGCGCAACTTTAACTGCGACTGGTTTTTCTACAGCCAGTGGTTGATCGGAATAGAAAAATTCAATTGGGAATGAAAAACGGGATCCCTTTTCAACCTCACTTTCCAGACTGATTTCACTTCCAAATAACCTCAAAAGCTCTTTGGTAATAGCAAGTCCAAGCCCAGTCCCACGGTTACTTCGGTTGGCTGCAATATTACTTTGTGTAAAAATTTCAAAAATGGCCGATTGATCTTCCAAAGGAATGCCTGATCCCGAATCTATCACTTCAAAATATAGCGAAATCCGGTTTTCATCTTTTTTCTGTTCTTTCACAATGAGTTTAACAAAACCCTTATCAGTAAACTTTACTGCATTATGGATCAGGTTGGTAATAATCTGGTTTAGCCGGACCTGATCGCCAATCAATTGCGCAGGCAGTGCAGAATTGACTTCAAAGATCAGGTTCAGGTTCTTTTCCAGCACCCTTGGTATGAATGTTTTCTCAAGATTTCTGAGTAAAAGCGAGAGATCAAATGGCTCACTGACAAGCCTTACGTGATTGGAATTGATTTTATTGAAATCAAGAATATTATTCACTACCGCCATCAGATGGTCTGAGGAAAAGTTCAGGGTCTCGACCAATTCCCTTTGAAAGTTCGTTCGCAGATCCTCCTGTCGCATCAGGTGGATTATTCCCACGATCCCGTTAAGCGGAGTCCTGATCTCATGGCTCATCGTGGACAGAAAATCCGTTTTCGCCTGTGTAGCTTCCCTTGCAAGCTGAATTTGCTTTTCCAGCTCTTTATTTTGTTTCTGCAGGTTATGAGAATAAATAAAGTCATGATACTGCCTGGTATAACGCATTTGCAGAATTACGGGAAAAACACTTTGTCCCAGAAAATAGAAAAAACCTCCCTCCTTCAAAAAACGCACCAACGCATCAGTACCATTAATATAAAACGCCCCTGAAAAAAATAGTACCGTTGCAACAGAACTTACCAAAGCATAACTAAGCTTCCAGCGTAGGATCAAAACCGAAAATATGAGCTGGAGAGTCAGATTGATACTCATGTCATAGTAGTATATGGTCTTGAAAGATGCCAGAATAAACGAATGAAAAACAACCAGCAGCAGCCGGCTGAAAAAAGAAGTGTTCTGACTATTTATTATTCCCTTGAAATGCAAAAGAAGAATGAGCCCGACCAGGCAACTGCAAACCAATTGTACTTTTAAAATAGATTGATAGTCGGGATTGCCATTGAGGTAATAAAGGATGGAGGTTAATGGATAACCGACCATAAATGAGAAACAAAATATCCTATTTCCTAACAAGGACTTAGCTTCAAATTCTTTTTCCCAAAGATTCTGTAAGCCGTTTGAATCGTTTTTAACCTTCGGATAGAAATTATTTGTTGCCAATGATAAGAAACTCTATATAATCAATCGCAAAGTAGCAATTTGACCGAAGTTTCCCACTAAGATAAAAACGGAAGTAATAAAAAATAAATACCCAGGTTGCTATGTTTATAATCAACTAATACGACAAACTCACATAACTATCTGCTAACCAACATCTTTAAAATTATTCACAATTGTTGTTTTACATTTATTGGTAATAATATTCTTTTTGACGCACGCTATTTAAACTACGTCAGTTCAAAACTTTTTAGAACATTGCTGAAAAATTAAAGTAGTAAGGCTGGAATCAGCAATCTAAAAATTCATTTAACAAAAGAACATAGCCCTATCAAGAAAAAGCAGCGACAAAGAAACCTACTCTTTATCGCTGCTTAACTTTTATGAATCTTAGCTTTCGTATTTAAGTGCCTTTTTTATTTCAATATAACTTTGCGAAGGCCTTTTTGTCACAACTTGAAAAACCGTTCCAGCCTTGCGTAAGCACTGGCTGCATAACGGATTCGGGGTCTTTACCGGAACAACCCGTTAGGCTGATATAACTCATATATGAACTGCTGACATCGGTATGGCCGATTCCGAGAATATGCCCCATTTCATGTACCATTGTTTCTACCTTCATTGCAGCCGGGAAATTATTCCTATAAATAAAGTCTGAGTTGATCTGGATACCTTGTGGGGCAGGTAATCCATTCCATGGGAAATAGGCTTGTGCAATCACTGACGACCTTCCTAAACTTTTGCTGCTTACAAGTATCTCATTCGCCTGCGCAGTCGTACTGTATTTAAATTCTATTTCACCATCAAGACTATTCCACTGTACAATGGCGGCTTTAACGGCCGTTCCCCATTCACTGGAAACACTACTCGCGAACCTGACATTCACAACTTTTACCTTAGTGATTATACCTCCGCTGTATTGATAATGCCGGGCATTCGCAGGTAACTTCCCGTATAGTTTGTAGTCCTTTTTATCAAAAACAATATCACCCTCTGCTACAAAAGATTCGTCTGTTTCCACAAGATCCTTAAAGCCATAATAGCGGATCAGATAGCTTTTCATGATACTGTAATCAACTACATCAACGGGCGTAACTTCAACCTGGTCTCCGGGAGTTACTTCACTGGTGCTGCCACAGGACGACACGAAATACGTGCATGCTACCATGGCAATGGAATAAAGTAATTTTTTCATTTGAATGAAATTAAAAATGTTAAATAATTTCAGAAGGATCAATCAAGTATACTATTATTAAAACATCCCATACTTTAATCGGAAATGAAGGAAATGGATTTTATTATGGAAGTTTTCGAAGCAGGTAACTAAAAATTCTCAAATATTTAATTAATAAAAACTACACAAACCGAAGCTAACTGTTACCGTGGTCAAAATAGATCAAACTTGTTTCCAACTGTGTGTGCAAAACTAAAACATTAAAACTAATTCTACAAAAAAAACAGTAATAAAGAATTAATTCTTTATTACTGTCGTATAAATTGTAAAGTTAAATATTAATACTTAAGTACCTTGATCTTCTCTATTACTCGATTTGCAACGATTTGATAACCTTTGTCATTCAGGTGAATATCATCATTTTCAAAATCTGCCCGCAGTCCTCGTGGAAAAGTCAGGTTTGCCAGGTCTGTAAGGTCATCGGCTGTTGGGTTGTAACTGATCGCCGTCATTTCAGCATCGCTCGGGGGAGTCATTGCTACGTACGATTCACCATATTTAGCCGCAAGTTTTTCATTGATTGTAATGACCTGGCTGTAATTTTCAGTTCCTTTTCCTTCATCCGATTCAAGGAGCACTCCCAGAACAAGATATCTTGCAGGCGCTGTTATGTAGGCCACAGATTTGTCCAGTGAAGCCATAATTTCTGTTTCTGCATCCGTTTTCCCTATATTATTCCGGCCATACCATAAAATCTGCGTGGCGGTTTTGAGCCTGGCTGCATCTTCCAGCAAAAATTCAGAATCAGCAGGAATAGCAATTACACTCACCGTTGCCGGTGTGATGGTATACGTTTCGCTCAGGTCTGCATTGACTATCCGCCGGATTGTACACCTTACTCCACCTACTGTACCCGTTCTGCTGTATTCATTGTTATTAGTAGCCGTAGTCAAAAACGAATTGCTGAGTTTGGTGATCTTAACCGGCTTTATCCCATCCAGTTTATTGCCTTCAACCGTTATCGTAAGCAACGCCCCGCCCTGCCTGACAGCAATACTTGATGCAACCTGGCCCACAATCCCGTCACTTACCACCGGCCTTCCCTGCAATGCCGCTGCAACTACGCTGCCATAAGGCTTGGTGCCACCTGCGCCAATGGTCAGGCTGTCTCCGAAAAAGGCAAGTGTTTTATCCCTTTCCTGTACTACTTCCGGTTCTTCCCCAGGTTTGTCACTTTTGGGAAAAACATCGTCTATTACACTACAAGACGACAAAAAAGCTGTTGTGAGAAAGGCCGCTCCGGAATAGTGAAAAAAGCGTCTGCGGTTTATCAAATCCTGATTTTTAGTGTGCGCTTTAGTCTTTGGTTGTTGAGTCATTTTTAAGAGGAAATATAGGTTTTAGTATTACATCTACAATAATCATTCCAACCATACTATCTGCATTTTAAAGTAGAACTACTTCTCCTGAAAAAAACTCTGTTGTGAATGCGGGAACAATATTTATATAACCTTTAATAAACTTGAATCATGAAAGAAGAAAACATTAAAACAACAGCACGGATCCTGTTAGGGGCAGGTTTGATATTTGCGGGAGTCAGCCATCTGACCTTTGCAAGGAAAGAGTTCCAGGCGCAGGTTCCTGATTTTGTACCACTTAAAAAAGACGACACAGTTGTGTCTTCGGGAGTCGCTGAAATCGCGATGGGAAGTGCTCTGGTTTTTACACCTAAAAAGTACAGGACAGAAGTAGGGCAGGTAGCTGCGGCTTTTTTTACCGCGGTTTTTCCGGGAAATATTTCACAGCTGGTCAACCACAAAGATGCTTTTGGCCTCAATACTGATAAAAAAAGATTTTTACGGTTATTTTTCCAGCCTGTTCTGGTCTGGTGGGCGTTGGAAAGTACCAGAACGAAGTTATGAGTTTGGAGCTTGAAGTTTAGAGTTCAGAATAGAAAGATATAAGTTTGGGGGTTAAGCGGTTTGAAATTTCTGCTTATTTGCGGTTCCGGTTCGCTGTGTGTGAGCCGCCTTAGCAGATTATTTTTGAATTAAATCAGGGGACATTAAAAACAATAACTATGTTGTTATTTTCGATGCATTTATCAGAACGTAATCAGCGGTGCAATGTGTTTTTTGCCGGTCAGGGTTGGTTCTTTTACAAAGACCGGATCGCTGGCAAATTCCTTTTGCTCAAATTCATACACGTAACCATCAATTGAAAATCGTTTATTCAATAGCTTTTGAGACATTTCTTCCGAAAGCCGGTTATTCCCATCAGCAACCAGTGATTCCATATAGTCAAGAGATGGTCGTTTCCCAAGAGAATAAGGGTTTGAGGCAGCAGCCAGAATTATAAATCGGTAATGGCCTTTCTCAGCTAAAAACAGCTTATCAATGTAATCAAAAAAACTGTTAATGGAAGTGCTCATACTGGTACTGAACCTTCCTTCTCCTTCATATATCTGACCATTCCTGTTGAATTTTTCAATAGGCGTAATGATCGCAAATCCATCTTCAAAGCCGTAATATTTAATATTATCATACCCCCTTCTTTTCAGATTGTTATCTAAAAATGTTTCCAGATCCCCCAGATTTTTAAACCGGTTTACGTTCACAGGTATTTTATTCCAGGCACTTTTTGTAAAGGGTATTTTTGGTAGTATTAGCAAACTCTGGGCTTTTAAAGACGAGCCTACCAAAGCATTCTTGTAGTAATTTTCAGATATTGAGTCATCAAATAATTCCGGACAATTTTTCCTGGCGAGTGATTGGGCAGCCACTATATCTATATCAGATGGTTCGTCATTAAAAAGATAATCTCCGGGAGCTAACTCGGTTTCCGCTTTCATCTGACTAAGCTCATTCCCAATCAATTCACTATTCTCGCCTATATAGTGTGAATTTCTGTACCTGATTCCATAATCACCGTTTGCTAGTACATTGTAATACTTTAATACATCCTCACAAATTTTATATTTAGCATTATAGTTCAGCATCAAATATGTATACATTCTCTCCACCGATTCGTCCTGATTCATATTTTCACCAAAAGTCTCACCATTCAATGTCTTTCTAAGTTCTTTAATCTTCACTATGGTAGTTGTTTCCGGTTGATCATTTCGGTTTTTATAAACATCTTCAATCATCATTTTAAGTATATTTTTTCTTGTAACCTCAATAGCATTACGGTATCTCAAAACTGACGCGTTGTTAATGAACGTCAGATCAGATATGGAAACAGGTACGGTACCGTCTTTTATATTTTTGTTCAAGGATGCTGCGGAATCCAGCAGGTTTAATGCATTACTGAGATCGTGTGACCTGATTGCCAGGATTCCCTGCAAATAATAAACCTCGGAACGGCTTTTTTTAATTAGGATTATAGTGCCGTTTTCGACCTTGCCAACAGCTTTCTTCAGGATAACTTCTGCCTTATTTATATTCCTTACCAGAACGGAATCCGGTAACTCTTTCTCGTGCAATCGGGTAAAATAAAGCCTGTTATGGGCATGTGAGATTTCAACCAGGCCAGTTTCCAAATCCATAGCCGAAACAAATCCAAAAGCAGTAATCAGGACAAAAATCAAAAAACCAATTAATGTGAAGTTTTTCATGAGGGTCTGGTTTTAAAAAAATGAACCGTTCAGTTTGTGATACTTTCCAGTATCTTAGGAAAATTAGCAGCCAACTGATCTCCCCTGATATCAATACACAAAGAAGCATTCAATTTCTCTACGATTTTGTCCATATTCTGGCGCAAATCATATAATCTGCTTTTCTGACTATTCAGGTTCTGGGTATCGACATCCAATGCATCCTGTTCGTCAATGATCCTTTTAATTTCATCAAGCTTTTCGTCGATTTTTTTACGGATCTGATAATAAAGTCATTGCTCTTAAATTCTTCATCCAAATAACAGGCAATGTACTTTCTCTTATTTGTAAATTCTTCGGAGTAAAAGGTTCGGATGGCTTCCCTGCTCACATAACCGGACATCAAGCTGTTACTCGAAATAATATGCAGCGTAGCGGTTGATTTATTTACACTGTCAATAATGAATTTATCAATGACTTCACCCGCATCCATGTCATCAGAATCAAGCAGAACTTCAATATTTTTCTTTTCGAGCAACGTCCTAATCTCCTGTGCAATTGCCTTGTCGTTATGGTTGTATGATATAAAAACAACAGGTTCTGACTTCAAAATATTTGTCTTTTTATCCGGAAAAGATTGCGTTTTTTTAACACGATTATTTAGTACAATACAGGCAGCAATCAGGATCAGCTGAAAAACATAAAGGCCAGGAGCTGAGCCCTGTAAATACTTTATCGGATTATTCGATGAGAAAAATGGCTCTATGAGTATTACTGCCAGAAGCGTTACCAGATAGAGGATAGATACAGTTTTGATAATAACTCCAATAGTACCGTCGACCTCTGGCTGTTTTTCCTCAGGGATGTTTCTGATTTGCCGGTATCGTAAGGCAACAAAAAATATATAGGGAACCGCACAGCTCAACAACCAGAAAAACGGATACAGCACGTCATCGCCGAACTTCCCAAGGGTTGTCTGAAAAAGAATTAGAATAACCAATATTGAAAAAAATATGATCCAGGTGATCATTAGTTTCCTCAGTACGCCGGAGAACGAAGTTTTCATGCAGGAAGGTTAACGGACATTTATATAGGAAGCTTTTCCAAACCGAAATTTACCATTTGTTCGTGCATTTTTTATTACCAGAAAATAAGTCATTTATTTCTAAGAAGTTCAAAATGAATACGCAAATTCCCTGGTTTAGTAATTGGAACAAATAGGCCCTATCACGAATTCTTTTGTATTGCCGTCTGCATCCGGTTATCAAATTGATGTATTGAAGGAGATTTTGGATGATAGCCGACTTCCGATAGCCAATTCTGTCTTACAATGTAATTCGTGATTCTCAATTAAATGTGCCCACCTGCTTATGTAAGAATAACCTTTAACTGGTATTGTTTTTGTAGCAATAAAAACGAAGTATTAGTATAAACTTTTTTTACAAATTGAAATATGGGAACTGTTAAAAAAATTATTGGAATTGGTGTTGTAACAGGCGTTGTGATGTATGCATATCTAAGATCACTCAGCGGAAAAATGAATCGGAGCTTACCGGAATCCAGGAAAGACAATGCTTTGTTGGTTTAGGCAAAAGTTTTTATAAATATTCAATTTGAAAACAGGCATAGAGGCTAATTATTAGTCCTGTGGCTGTTTTTTTTATGATCTATGCTGTAATCACCTTTTAAGTTTGCTTTTACTTTTCACATTGTTTAACAGTTCCTGAATGGCGCTCTTTGAAAAATAGCTCCCGTTTGCCACTACTCCCATTATCTTTTGGGTGTTGCTGATATTTCGGAGCGGGTCTGCCCCTAGTAACAGCAAATCAGCCCGTTTACCTGTTTCAATCGTGCCCAGGTCATTTTGAAGATTGAAAAATTCTGCCGGATAAATCGTGGCACTTTGTAAAGCCTCATAAGGTGTCAAACCGATTTCCTTAACCATCAGTATTAATTCCTGATGAAGGCTGAATCCGGGATAGATCAGTAAAACCCCGACATCAGTACCTGCCATCAGGCGCACCCCTGCCCGATGCATCTCCCGCAGATCCTTTACACGACCGGCAAGGAGTGTATCCAGTCCAGCCGGATATTGGGTCAGTTCGGCAACCTGTTCGCGCCAGTCTTCAATTAAATAGCCCGAAACATATCTGCGGCGGTAATCCAGCCTACCGGATTGATCGTTGACCAATGAAGCGGCCTGCTTATAAGGGACCTGAATACTTTTTCCGGTTATTAAAGTTGGTACGACTACCATATTTTGTTTAGCCATCCTATGAAACAGTTCCGCCCGCTCTGTTTTAATCATCGTACTGATTAAAGGAGGCAAAAAAGCATGTTCAATACTGCGCTGTCCGGCTAATAACATTTCCTCAGGCCCCACCACAGCGTGGCCAGTCAAAGCCAGTCCTTTTTTTCTGGCCTCGCTCGCTATGGCCTCGTAAACAGCCTTCGAAGTTACCGTCCGGATTTTCAGAAAATCCACCCCTAGCCTACTCAATGAATCCACCTTGCGGATAGCATTATCTACACTCCCTATCGCAACACGGGTATGGCTCACCGGCTCGACCGTGCCTTCCTGTAACATCCTGGCTACATTAGCTTCATCTTCCAGGATCGGGCCGGGCGTTTTGATCCGGGGGCCTAAAAGCTTACCGCTTTCAATCTTCTCCCGCCAGTCCAGTAACATTTCAGGATCGCCACCCATATCCCTAACGCTTGTTATACCGTTCGCTATAAATAACGGTAAACTATTCGGGCCGGCTTTTGTGATATGTACATGGGCATCCCAAAGGCCGGGTATCAGAAATTTTCCTTTTGCATGGATAACCTGTGCTTGCTTAGGAACCCGGACTTTCCCTGTCGGACCGACAGCAATAATACGTTCATCCTCAATGAGCACCGTCTGATTTCGCCTGGGTTCCGGTATTTTCATATCAATGACTGTCACGTGTTCAAATGCCAGCCAGCGATGCTGGGCCATTCCGTTAAAACTGCCGGTTATACCCACAACAAGCATAACAATTAGCCAGAAATGATTTATCCTGGTAATCTCTTTTGGAAGATGGTTTAGCAGGAAATGAGGTAACAGGTACATCATAGAATAATTTAATCTTATTGCATAATCCGAAAACAAACAACAGACATTAACTTTTCTTTTTGAACCGGTAGTTTTGCGAAATGTATTGGCGAGCCTCATCCTGGGTCAGGGCAGAAAAGTTTCGATAGCGATAGTGAACGTCAATGATTTCCTCCAATGCAGCAGCAACAAGTTCCTGGTTATCCCAATGATTAAGGTCTTCAATGACAATACTCAAACAACCGTCTTTATATGCTATTTGTCCGATAACGTGAACCAGTGTATGACGGACAAGGGAGGTTGTATCATATTGTAATTCCTTTAAAAGTGGCAGGATATCCTGTGGAAATTTTCGTCCGCGAAGTTCAATTCCATGACAAATTTCTCTCCTGATTTCTTTGTTTTCGTGGTGCAGATACTTTTTAGCCCAGCTCAAAACTGGCTTTGGATTTACTTCTCCCATTTTTTTAACAGAACCGATCACAGCATTTCGTGGCGAATGATGTGGATCAAACAAACCTTTATCAAAAAAATGCTGTACTGTTTCGAACTCACTTTTTCCGATTTCACCAGCCGCATTGATCACGGTTTGGCGTACTTTAAAATCGTCGTGTAACAGAAAAGCATCAAGCAAGTTGATGACCTTTTGCTGCAAGAGCGCTTGGGTAAAATAAAGCCTGCCAACGGATAAATAAGCTGATTTCCTGATGTAAGTATCATCGTCGGAAAAATACAGGAAAGTGCTTTTGTACTCCCCGCTTTCAAGTTCGCTTAAAATAGTGCTGCAGATGTTTGCAACAGCATTAATCCGTTCTGGTTTAGATAAATCGTAGAAGGCCATTATTTTCAGATTATTGCACTCTTCGTCGACGTTAATTTCACAAATCCCTCCGCTCCTTTCACCGAAATGGAAAGTCCCCGAAAATCTTCCATGATACCATGAAACTTGTGGTAAAACTCCTCTGAAACAAATCCCTGGCTGGCATGGCAAAAGACAGCCTTTCGTTTTTGTTCCTGCGTATCAGTGATGTCCACAAAATCAGTTGGATTGAAATTCTGGGTTTGCGAACCGGTATTCACTTCGAAAAAGTACAGCGGACATTTTTGCCCCATATCCAGATGCACTTTTTGCGTCAGCAAACTTGCGGCCATGTGGTCTTTGTGCGAATCCACGGGCCAGTGCGTGAAGATAATATCAGGTTTTTCCGCTTCCAGTAATTTCCTGATCTTCGTATACCACTCATTGTTCACGATCGTATCACCATCAACCTGTCCTGCAAAAACCGGTTTAACCTTCAATATTTTACAAGCATTTTTAGCCTCTTCCGTCCTAATTGCCGCCGCTTCCTGATGGTTTTTACCTTTAATCCCCGCATCCCCGTTTGTGAGATAAATGATGGTCACCTCATGCCCCGCATTGGCAAATTTGGCAAGCGTCCCACCACAGCCAGTCTCAGGATCATCAGGATGGCCACCCACACAGACTACTCTTAGGGGTTTTGCAAAGTGGATGTTCGGGTCGAAGGCTGAGGCGAGTGGTAACGAGGCTAGGGAGTTGGTTATAAAGGATCGGCGGTTCATTTTTATGGGGTTTTTGGTGTGGGTTAAAGTTAGGAAATATTGGAGATTAGCAAATTGGGTGATAAGTATTTAAAAAAAATCGGCCCGAACTTTTAACACCCGCACATGATGTGAAAACCGCAGCTTAGTTGTTTTAATTAAGTTATATCAAGAACTGTTCATTAACTCACTGTTGACAAATCATTGGTAATAGCATGTTCATCATAAATAGTCAACTTTCCTCCTATTAACTTAGAATAATAATTCCTACCAGCTATTAGAGCTAACTTTTCATCTCCATTCTTTGAATGCAATTTCCTATTGCTGTTTGAGAAAGGTAATTCTCCTAGAATCGCTATATCCCTTAAAAACCATTACTGCAAGAACAATTAAAACTATTACAAAAAATATTATCAAAAAAAAGTTTGGTTTGTAACCCACTTTTACGAATGGTTTCCTAGTTTTTAACCATATCTGTTGCCATTTAACTATGCAAAAACTCAAACTCAAAAAGTGCAAACGCCTTTGCGATTGCTCAAATTAAATCTTAATATATTTTTCAAAACTTTACTTTGCATTTCAAAGTACTTTTTATTTACTTTGAATCACAAAAAACGAATACCAACATGATCAGTCAATTTAACCTGTTTCATACTATGCAAACCACTGGAAAAACACTTACTGAAAAAACGGCCGCTGTAATATCCATTGCGCTGATACCGTTATTTTTGACACTACTGGCCAAATGGCATTGGAAACCGGGCGTTTTTGTTTTGGCATTTGTCCTGCTGCTTGGCGGTGCCAGTCTTACTTATGAACTTGTGAATAAGAAGAAAATGGGTAATAAGACTTACCGGTTCGCGGTCATTCTTGCTGTTGGTGCTGTTCTTGTCCTGGTCTGGATGAATGTTGCGGTTGGTGGTATACTTGGGGATGACCCTGCCAACATGATGTATTTTGGGGTGCTGCTCATTGGCTGTATCGGTGCTATCATCGCACATTTGGAACCTGAAGGCATGTCGCTTGCCTTGTTTGCAACTGCGTTTGCTGTGGCGCTGGTTCCCGGAATTGCACTGATGTTAGGAACACCTGCTTTTGCAAATGGTGTAGCCGCCGTATTTGGTCTCCATCTATTCTTTGCCATGCTGTTTGCCGGATCGGCAATGCTGTTCCGCCGTGCTGCTTCCGGCTCACAAAAACAACCGGCCTGATTTAGAAAAACAGGCCGGGTAATTTTGTTAAAACCGTTCAGGTTTAAATAAAAATGCATTTACATTTTTTCAACTATTTTTTGGAAGTCCTGCAACAACCCAATCGTACTTTCGAGGTTTTGCAGGCTTTCTTCCTTTTCATATGACGATTTTGCTGTAATCGCTTTCAGATCTTCGAGTGCGATACAAACTCTTGGATAAAATTCCGCTTTGAGCACATGACGAGCTTTTTGCGCCTCATTATGGTTGTCTTCAAGCGCTTTTTGAAGTGCCTTCATGGCACGGTCGGCTTTTCTGAGCTCAATCAGGTTTACAACATGTTTTGCCAATATTTTCAGACCAGTTATCTGTTTTTCATTGAGTTCCCGTGGCGTATTATCTATGACGCACAGTGAACCGAGCCCAAACCCTTTACTGTCAATTAGCGGCGCACCTGCATAAAAAATCACATTCGGGTCGCCTGTAACCAATGGGTTTTGTGCAAAACGCTCATCCTTGCGTGAATCCGGCACCACAAATACCTGCGAAGGATTCTGTATTGCATGGGTGCAAAATGCATATTCCCTGGGCGTCTCGCGAATCGACAGGCCACGATTTGATTTGAACCACTGTCTCGAATCGTCAATAAGGCTGATCAGTGAAATTTGAGTTTGGCAAATTTCAGCAGCGAGCTGTGTTATATCGTCATAATCTTTTTCGGGAAGAGAATCCAGAATATTGTAATCGGTCAACGCTTGTAACCTGTGTTGTTCTTCTGGAAGTAATTGTGTTGAGAATCATAACAGTATTGCCTTATTCAATCCAAAAATACGATTTATTAACAACATAAGCGTTTAATTTGAGATTTTCAGGCATTGTTATATTTAGTTTTTGAACTACCCGGATTCGGCTGCGAGTGCTGATATTTTAACATTTGCGATACAATATATGAGTAACTAGCCAATAATTATGAGCTACTGCTGAACGCTTGAGAATGGTCGTTCATAAAACCTGCCAACTTAGCAAATCCAACCCAAACCGGTATAATCTGGCAAAAATAACCTTATCCGATTATATCAGAAACTTGTCCAACCCTCGCACTACCAGCAAACAAACCTGAATGTTCACTTCCAAAAATAAAACCCTCGCTCACCTGAAAGCTGCTTCCGGCAAAATCAAAAACGAAACTTTTGACTTCAATAAAATTGACCGGTTTTTTACTTTGAGTGACAAAAAAGGATTTCACCAGGTCATTTCAGACCGGACTTTTCAGGATCTGGATATGCACGAGGTTTTTATGTTTCTGGATCGTACGGCTTCAAAAGTGGGACAACAATTTTTATATCAGGTGCTGCGAACCATACCGGGCAATAAGATCAGAACGGACAAGTTTGAAAAGATCATTCAGATCCTGAAAAAAAATCCGGAGTTACGGGATGAGGTTTTACCAGAAATTGCTTCGCTCAATAAAAAGGATGGTTATTAGATACCGTCACTTTTTCTGGAAAAGCACATTCAGAAGCCAAAATGGTTCTGGATAATACCTCTCCTCTCCATGATCAGTGTTTCCTCCGTTTTGTTATCATTCATTTTTCCGCAGATCCTTATTTTTCTTGTTTTATTACTGGCCGTCAACTTCGGGATCCATTACTGGAACAAGATGAATGTATATCAGTATGGCAGCTCCATTCCGCAATTATTAAGGTTAAACCAGGCTGCCAAAAAAATCATCACATTCCAAAGTCTGAAGGATCTTGATCCGGGTATTGGCGAAGCAATTGATTCAATTGATAGTCTGGGAATGCAGATGTCGCTTTTCAAACTGGAAGTAAAACTGCAAAGTGAGATTGGCCAGGCCGTGGAATATCTGGTTGAGCTCGTCAAAGCATTGTTCCTGATAGAGCCGTTGGTGTTATATAATGTCCTGAACGAACTTGATCTAAAAAGGGCACAGATGCAGCAGGTGTACCAGTTTGTGGGAGAAATAGATGCAGCCATGTCAATTCAGTTTTTGCGTGAATACCTGCCTTATTTTTGCTTTCCTTCGATCACGCCAGACAAAAAGCAAATAACGGCTATGGAGGTTTGTCATCCGCTCATCTTCCAGTCCGTACCCAATTCCATTAATCTGGAAGAAAAATCAGCCTTGTTAACGGGTTCGAACATGTCGGGAAAAACAACCTTCATTCGCACCATGGGCATCAATGCCATTACTGCACAAACGATCAATACTTGTTTTGCAAATTCATTTACAATGCCGGTCTTAAAAATCCATACCGCGATCCGGATTTCTGATGATCTGTTGAATGATAAAAGTTACTATTTCGAAGAGGTACTGGCAATCAAATATTTACTGGAAGAAAGTGGTTCCGGTTTTGGCAATTTGTTCCTGCTTGATGAGTTGTTTAAAGGAACGAATACAGTTGAACGAATTGCATCGGGCAAGGCGGTTTTATCATACTTAAACAAAGGAAATAACATCACTTTTGTAGCCACACATGACCTTGAACTGGCTGAATTTTTAAAAGACGGTTATTCTGTATTTCATTTTACAGAGGTAGTTATGGATGGAGAGATTGTTTTTGATTACAGGATCAAGCCGGGGAATTTAAGGAATACGAATGCGATCAGGATTTTGGAATTGAATGGGTATCCGACGGAAGTTGTAGAGGAAGCGGCCCGGCTGGCTAGGGAGATTTATGGTCTTAAAATTAATTTATAAATCTGTTTGCATATATTCTGCTTTTCAATTTAATATGTTTAAATAGTTTCTTAAGTTGTTTAATTTCATCTATCAGGTGCATAGTAAGAAGCTGTTAATCAACCCAAATCTCCAATGACCAGAAGAACCATTACCATCAACGCCGATCATTTTTCAAACCTGCCCGGTTTCTATGAAGAAATGGACAGGCTTTTTATGAAAGGCGTGGATTGGAAAATGGGGCAGAGCCTGGATGCGCTAAACGATATCCTTTATGGTGGATTCGGGGTATACGAGCCAGGCGAGCCTGTTCTTGTTGTCTGGCAAAATTTTTCCAAAAGCCAAAAAGACCTGGGAATTAAAGAAACCAAAAGGAATTACCAGAAAAAAATAGATCAGGGTCACCCTTACAATGTAAAGCATTTTCAGGAAAAACTTGCTGAAATTGAAAACGGCAGCGGGCAAACGCTTTGTGATATTATAATTGAAATTTTCCAGGATCACAAAAACATCGAATTGAGATTTGAGGATTAGACCTGATCACGAATTCTTTGTATTGCTATCAGCCGTCGGCATTCGGCCATCAAATTGATCCATGGAAAGAGATTTTGGATGATTGAACCGGCCGGGACATATTACATTATTTAAAGTGCTCAGCTCCCTGCTTCTGCTCCAAGTTTCTTTTCATTCTCTGTTTGTGGCTTTCCGCTAGCATTGGGCTGGCCTTTGCCGGTGGTGATCAGGCTGTACAAGCTTTTTTGAATATAATTGCTCCATGCATCCTGGCAAACATCATAACATTCGTAAGCAGGAACCAACCCAAGCTGGGTAAATGTGATTTGAGTTTTGCCTTCTTTTTCGGTTATATCAAAGATAATTTTGTCGCCAATCCACTCACTTTTGTCTTCTGTAAATTTAAAATAATTGTCAAGAACGAGCCATACAATCTTTTTGCCGGGAATGACTTCGATGAGTTTCATCTGGCAGCGATGGACATCCTGATAATGATATTTAAATTCATCATTAAGCTTTTCTGTACCGCCTACTATGTCTTCCGACCACCATCCGCGAACGTTGTTTATGGCTTTAAATACTGTTTCAGGAGATTGGTCTACCCAAATAGCTGTGCTAAAATCTGGTGTTGTCATTTTTTTATGATTTGGTTAACGATTGGTAATCAATCTGCTATGAGATAAAGTTAGCTTCAAAATTTCAAGTTTACACGGTGCAAAATGGACATTATAACGGGTTGATTTGGACAACATATCGGGGTATATTTGCGTAAAAATCTGGGTATGAAAAATGTGATTATCGTTGTCCCGGACGGCAACATTAACCTGAGCAGTATAACGGGTTCGTTTGAAATACTGAGCCGTGCGAATGAATACTGGCAGAAAATGGGAAACAGACCGATGATGCAGATCCGTATTGCCGGTTTTGTGCCTGAACTTAAATTGGGTACCGGCTTCTTTTCGGTTTCTCCTGCGGATATCCGGAAAATTGGAAAAGCGGATCTGGTGATCATTCCTTCCCTGTCATACGATTTTGACTTGGTCCTGAAAAACAATTCAGAACTGATTACCTGGATACACGATCAGTATAAAAACGGAGCCGAAGTTGCAAGTATTTGCACTGGCGCATTTTTACTTGCCGGTACCGGATTGCTGGATGGAAAAGCCTGCTCGACACACTGGAATGCAGCTACTGATTTTAAACGGTTGTTCCCGAACGTCAATTTGCAAATTGATAAACTGATCACAGTTGAACCCGGTTTGTACACAAATGGCGGCGCCTATTCATTTTTGAATATGATCCTTTTTCTGATTGAAAAATACTTTGACCGGCAGACTGCTATTTTGTGTTCTAAAATTTTCCAGATTGATATTGAAAGAAATTCCCAATCGCCGTTTTTCATTTTTCTTGCCCAGAAAAACCATGGAGACGAACAGGTCCGCCAGGCACAGGTTTTCATTGAGGAAAATGTAAGCGAAAAATTTTCCTTTGAAAAACTGGCTTTCGATCTGGCCATCAGCCGGCGAAATTTTGACCGGCGTTTTATCAAAGCTACCGGTAATACACCTGTGGAATACATGCAGCGAGTAAAAGTAGAAGTCGCCAAAAACACGTTGGAAAAAGGTAGAAAAAGCATTTTTGAAGTAATGAACGAGGTTGGATATTCAGACGACAAAGCGTTCAGGGAAGTATTTAAAAGAATAACAGGATTATCTCCTCTCGATTACAAAGCGAAGTTTGCGAAGGAAGCAGCCGGATCTGTTATACCGCTGAATGTGAAAAATTCAATCGCAAAATAAATGCTAACCAGTGAAATGTTGATATGGCCCGCAAAAGCAAGGTAAACAAGCTTTTTTCTGCTGACGATTTTCCGGTTTAACACCAATGCTACTAGTGATAAGTTAAGCGTAATTTTGCCACCGTGCGACGGAACGTAAAGAAATTAAGATACAAAGTATAATAAATTGGAGATAAGAATCTTTGTGGATTTGTGACTTAGTGGCCCGCCGCGCGGTGGTAAACGCTATTTCATGATTAACTTAACACCAGTAATGTCAGGAATGTAAACCAATCAGACAAGTACAACGATTTTTCCAGCACCCTGATTTTGTTCCATAAATCTATGTGCATCCACAATTCCAGCAAGGTTAAAAACTTTGCTGACCGCCAGATTCACCTTTCCAGATTCAACGCTGTTAATAAAATCCTGTAAAACCTGTGTTGAACTTCCGACTTGCCCGCTGTCGTAAATTGTGAGACGAACCGTAGCCGGAATAAATTCCATCGGCGCAAAGTCGGGAATGGACCAGCTTTCTGACAGCATGCCCGTCATACAACCTGTTCCTCCGGGTTTGATACAGCGCAAAGAATCTTTCAAGGTTGGGGCTCCAACTAATTCCAGCACTTTATCAATGCCATTTGGAAAAATCGCCTTTACTTTATCTTCCAGCACGCCATCATCAATGAGCACATATGCCGCTCCGTTTACATTCAATATCCTTTGTTTTTCAGGATTTCGGGTCGTTGCAATCACTGTCAATCCTGCATTTTTGGCAACCTGTGCGGCTAACATGCCTATGGATGAAGTACCACCGCGTATCAATATTGTTTCTCCCGGTTGTATATTTAATGCCAGAAACAAAGAACCATGTACCGTTTGAAACATTTCAGGAATTGCACCAAGTGTTTCCCAGGGAAGCCCGCTTTGAAAAGGATGAAGAATAGTCTTGGGCAACACGCTATATTCAGCGTAACTACCATCAAAATCCCTGCCCATTCCACCCATTAATGCAGCCACTTTTTGCCCTTTTTTATATTCTCCGGAAGGATCTGATTCGACTTCGCCAACGCATTCAATACCTAATACACGCGGAAACTTCACATGGGGTGATAAGCCTTTTCTGGTCATCAGTTCAGAACGGTTCAGGCCGAAGGCTTTCACTTTGATCAATACCCATCCTGCTTTAATTTCCGGCATAGCCCACTCTTCCAAAACAAGATTTTCAGCGCCTCCCCGCTGGTAGATTACTGCTGCCTTCATGTGTTTCAATTCTGATGAGATCATTGTTTAAGAAAGGGAACTATACCATCCCAAACCGCCGGAAAATTTACCAGAAAAGCAGTATGGGGGGCATTGGGAATGATACTTAGCTGAACCTTCGGGATCATATCGCAGGCTGCTATAACAGTTTTTATCGGAGCATTCTGATCACGGTCGCCCGCAATCAATAAAACAGGGCAGTGTATGCTGCTCAAAATTTCTTTACCTATAGATACCGAATTGTAATAGGTATTAATTGATGAGAACCATAGGTCAATTTTTTCAGGATCAGGCCTAAGTGCTAATTGCTGTTTATAATAAAGACTGTCCATAGCAAAAGCCTGTTTAGCAGTCAGGCTAAATGTCCTTGATCCTTTTGTCCATTCCCCGGCACCAATTGCGATCAGTTTTTTTACTTTTTCCGGATATAAGCTGGCAAGATAATATCCACTATATGCTCCATCACTGAAACCCAGCACTATAACACTGTCACTTGTCACAGCGTGAATAACTTTATAAATATCTTTTGCTTTTTGCTCAAAAGTGGCCAGCCCGGAACCCATTTCGGATTTACCGTGGCCGCGGTTTGATATGGCAATAACCTGATATTGGGGACTCAGACTATCAATGAACTGTGCCATTTCGTATGTAGACCCAAAAATTCCTCCGTGAAGGATGACGACCGGTCGCCCCTTGCCATAAACTTCATAGTAAATCCTGGCATCGCCGCTTTTTACATAATGCCCTGCTTTTACGTTATTTCCATAAGGTACCTGGCTGCTGAGCGTCGGTCCTGGCTGCATAAAATTTCTTAAATGTTTTGGTTCCTGGGCAATTGCCGGTTGGCACAACAGCAAAAAACAGATAAAAGTCAGAGATAAAACACAAATTAGATTTTTCATTTTCCTAACCAAATATGTTAAATGACAATGCAAATTTCCGACAGATTTACCGGAGTGACCCTTAAACTATCTTAAGAAAAAAGGGATTTTGTTTATTGCTGAATTTTGCCTTCAACTGAAATATCCTTTCTGATCTTACTCAAAAATTCGGGCGTAATACCCAGGTAGGAAGCGATTTGTGTATTTGGAAGGCGTAATGCCAGATTTGGATACTGTTCAAGAAATGTCAGGTAGCGTTCCTGTGAGGTAGAGCTTATATTTTGTAATACACGGTTCTGTAACTCGACAAACTTGTTCTCTATGATTACTTTAAAGATCCGGTCAAGCTTTGGAATGTTCAGATAAAGGAAATAAAGATCCTGCCTTTCTATCTGCAGAATAATTCCGGGTTCAATGGCTTCGATGGATAATTTGCTGGCTTTTCCGGAATGAAAGCTGCCAATATCTGCGATCCAACGGGCGGCCGGACTGTCATTTTCGGCTGCAAACTGAATATTATGCTGAGTTCCTTTTGAATCCATTCCATACATCCTGAAACAGCCTTTTACAACGAAAGAGTAATGTTTGCATGGATAACCTTCCCTCAGGATTAACTGTCTGCGCTTTACTTTATGCTGTTTAAACCGCGCTTCGATCAGCTTCTTTTCACTTTCTTCAAATGGAAGAAAACTTTCCATGTAGTCCGTAATGAGCTGGTTCGATAATAGCTGCGGCATAAATAAAAGTCAATTACTGGTGGCGCTCTTTAAACATCTTCAGCGTTTCGAAAGATTACCCAATTACCCGGCAATAACAAAAAGGAATTAATAAATATAAAAACTCAAAGCGCGCTTCCTTCAATCAAAATCACGCGGTCAACAGATTCTTCTTTTAATTTCATATACTGTAACCGATCCGGATCGTCCCGGTAATTTTCAAAGCTTTTCCTGTCTGCAAAGCTAACCAGGTGAATTTCATAGGGATGGCCAAATGCTGTGGTAATTACCGAGGATACAGTTGGCCTTATACGATAAATTAACTCACCGTTATGCTGCCGAAGTAAGGGTAGAACCAGGTCTTCGAAAGAATGAAATGTACCTTCCTGCCCTTCCTTTACAAATATGATTTGGGTGTAATAAAGCATTGAGATAATTTTTTTAAGGTAAAAAATATCGTTTGGAAAAAATAGCAAATTAAGCTTAACTTTCCCAAAATGAACCACAAAACTATACATTCATTAACACCACAAAACGGAAATACAATGGAACATAAAGCCAAATCAATCCGGCCATTTATCGGGGCTAAAAATTTTGAAACTTCCCGGAATTTTTACCGGGATCTGGGTTTTGAGGAAGTTGTTTTGGGACCCGATATGTCTTTATTCAAAACCGAGGGGATCGGGTTTTATTTACAGGATGCCTACGTTCAGGATTGGATCGATAATACAATGATTTTTTTAGAAGTAGACGATGCAGACCGTTACTGGAACGGGTTGCTTGCTTTGAACTTGACGCGTAAATATGAAGGTGTAAAACTTACTCCGATCCGCAAATATGACTGGGGCAAAGAATGTTTCCTGCACGACCCTTCCGGAATTCTATGGCACTTTGGAGAATTTTTCAAATAGCCGATAGCCGATAGCCGATAGCCGATAGCGAATTGTTATTTGGAACGATTGGTTCAAAATTGTTGTGAAAAGGTGAGCGGCGACAGGCTGTTCACCTTTTCTTTAGCTCATTAGCATATTGAAATTAAGGAATTCAAACATTCTTTATTCAAGACAAAAAATCGCTTTGCCTGCTTCTATATCAAATCGTTTTCATTCAAGGATTTCTTCCGAAGTTTTATTTCTTCAATATCAATGAGTGAAAGGTAATTCCGAATTACTTCCTCATCGAATTCAGCATGATGGTTCATTTTATAAAGTAAATTTCGCTGTTCTTCCAATAATTCCAGATAAATATGCTGGTAATTGGTCAGTGGATCTCCGGTCGAATCGTTAAAATCCTTTGGATCTCTTTGAAAAAAATCCAGGTCAATCCGGAAACGGGCTATCAGATTACCCAAATGTTGATTTTCTACTTGCTCGTGGCCGTATTTGTCGGTGAGGAACTGCAATGAGGCCTTCGCAATTTTCTTCTGGATTACTAACCGCTGTTCATATTCCGACAAGGATGCAAATCTGTCTTTTAAATCCAGTTTTTTTATTAACCAAGGCAGCGTGATTCCCTGAAAAACAAGGGTGACCAGAATGACGATAAATGTAATAAACAGAATAAGGTTCCTGTTCGGAAATGGCTCGTCACCGTGAATAAATAAGGGAACTGAAAGTGCCGCTGCCAAAGATACCACACCGCGCATACCGGCCCAGCCTAGTACAAAGGGCGATTTAAAACCCGGATTTGGATCTGCTACGGTAATATAATTGCTCATAAACCGCGTAAACAGAGAGGCGCCAATGGTGCAAAGTATCCTCGTAACAATGAGTAATAAAGAAATCGCGAGGCCATACCAGATGGCCGTACCCAAACTAATATTTCCCAGTTGCTGTGTAATATTTGGCAATTGAAGCCCGATGAGTAGAAAAACCAAGCCATTCAGTACAAAAACGATGCTCGTCCATACATTTACGCTCTGAATCCGGCTTTGGTAAGTCAGCATACTTTGCCGCTTGTTCGACAAAAACAAACCGCCACTGACTACTGCCAATACGCCTGAAAAGTGAAAATGTTCAGCGAAGTAATACATGCAATAGGGCGTTACCAGCGTCAGGACAATATCAATACTGGGAGTCGTGGGCAGGAAACGATGGATGGTATAAAAAAGTAAACCGACCAGAAGTCCGATAACTATCCCCATCACGATAACCAGCGCAAAGCTTTGTACGGCATCCTGATAATGAAACTGTCCGGTAACCACTGCGGCCAAAGCAAAACGAAAAACGATTAAAGACGAGGCATCATTGAGCAGACTTTCACCCTCGATAATACTCACAAGCGATTTTGGAACTTTTACCCCTCGCATAATCGTGGTGGCAGAAACAGCATCGGGTGGCGATATGATCCCGCCTAACAGAAAGCCAAGTGCCAACGTGAAACCCGGAATAAAGGCACTGGATACAAATGCCACCACACAGGAAGTAATAATTACAATGGGAAAAGCAAAACTGGTAATTACGCGCCTCCATTTCCAGAACTCTTTCCAGGACGTTTGCCATGCTGCTTCATACAAAAGCGGGGGAAGAAATATCAGGAAAACCAGTTCAGGGTCAATGGTTACGTGAGAAAATACAGAGGTGAAACTGAGTGCCAAACCACCTAAAACGAGCACGATCGGGTAAGCAAGTTTAAGCTTGTTGGCCAGCATAACCAGCGCCAGAATAATTAAGATCAGATAAACGTATTCGATGAAGAGGCTTTGCATGAGGTTACGGTGCGGGGTAAAAAAAATGAAAGCCAAAATATCAGGCTTTCATTGATCTAATCCAACGCTTTTTCTATTTTATTCCAAATTTGCCTAACTGCAAAATGTATATCAGGAATTTGGCTTGTTCACACCCAAATTTTTGCCGGCATATTTTTCGGGTGAAGCTATAATTTCTGAAATCAATGTAGCCAGGCTTTTCTGTGATATCAACGAACCCTTTTCAGGACATGCTTTGCGATATAACAGCTTGCACAAAGAATAATTACGTTTTACATTTTAATTCCCAACTCGCTTTAGCAAAGCCTCCGGATAACGTGCACCTTGTACAGTAATTTGAGAGGCAGCCTCTTCAATGGCACCCAAATCATCCGGACTCAGTTCAATACTGGCACCTCCAAGATTCTCTTCCAACCGATGCAGTTTTGTTGTTCCCGGAATCGGTACGATCCATGGTTTTTGAGCGAGTAACCAGGCAAGCGCAATTTGTGCAGGTGTGGCCGGCACTCCGGATCCGTTTTTCTCATTAGCAATTTTGGTAAGCAAATCAACCATGCCCTGATTCGCTTTGCGTGCATCCTGCGCAAAACGCGGAACTATATTGCGAAAATCTGTACTGTCAAATGTTGTATTTTCATCGATTTTTCCTGTCAGAAAACCTTTACCAAGGGGACTGAACGGTACAAAACCAATTCCCAGTTCTTCCAGTGTTGGTATAATTTCCGTTTCAGGTTCTCTCCACCACAAAGAATATTCACTCTGAAGAGCAGCAACGGGCTGAACAGCATGAGCCCGGCGGATCGTTTGGGCACCTGCTTCGGAAAGCCCGAAATATTTCACTTTGCCAGACCGGATCAAATCTTTCACTGTTCCCGCGACTTCTTCAATCGGCACATTCGGGTCAACACGATGTTGGTACAAAAGGTCAATTCGATCTGTTTTCAGGCGTTTCAGCGATGCTTCTACAAATGCCCTAATACTTTCCGGCTGACTGTTCAGGCCTGCTTTTGAGTCTCCGCCGTCAAAGCCAAATTTCGTTGCTATCACCACTTCATCCCGAAATGGTGCAAGTGCTTCTCCCAACAATTCTTCATTTGCAAAAGGGCCATAAGCTTCGGCCGTATCAAAAAATGTAACACCGCGCTCAAATGCAGTCCTGATCAGTTTGATGGCATCCTGTGTATCCGTTGCAGGCCCATAACCGAAGCTCAATCCCATACAACCCAGGCCAAGTGCCGAAACTTCCAAACCGCTATTTCCTAACCTTCTCTTTTCCATTGTTTTAAGTTTTATGTGTTAATGATCTTAGAATCCGGGAGTAGTTTTTAGTGAAAAGTTTAAAGAAAAAACCTTGATTCAAAGTATCCGGCCTATCCTAATTTACACTCAGCCGGTCATCTGACATCATTTAATCTTCTGACATGGCCAGCAATCCTTCGCTCAGCCTTGCTCCCTGTAATTTGATTTTTGACATTTCAAGGTCTATTTCTTTCAGTTCTTCCACAGTCAGCGATATATCGGCCGATTTGATATTATCCTCAATGTATCCAATCTTGTCCATACCCGGAATCGGAACAATCCACGACTTTTGCGCCATTAACCACGACAAAGCAATTTGCACAGCTGATGCATTTTTTCTTTGAGCGATACGATTCAGCATGTCAACAACCGGCATGTTAGCTTTGATCGCTTCCGGGGTAAATCTTGGAAAACCAGCACGCAGGTCGGTAGCGGCATCAAATTTTGTATCAGCCGTAATATTCCCTGTTAAAAAACCCGTTCCCAGTGGCGCCCATGGCACAAATCCTATTCCCAGTTCTTCGCAAACCGGCAAAACTTTATCCTCAGGTTCTCTTGTCCAGATGGAATATTGATTCTGTACGGCTGCTACCGGATGCACGGAATGAGCGCGGCGAATCGTTTCTGCACCTGCTTCTGACAATCCGTAATACCTGATTTTACCTTCCTCGATTAACTCTTTTAATGCACCCGCCACGTCTTCGATCGGAACGTTCGGATCAACCCGGTGTTGATAAAATAAGTCGATGTAATCTGTGCGTAACCTGATCAAAGATTCCTCAAGCACTTTTTTGATATGCTCCGGACGGCTATTGATTCCGGTATCTGAAATCATACCGAATTTGGTAGCGATGATAACATCTTTGCGAAATGGCTGCAATGCCTCCCCTACCAACAGTTCGTTTGTCAGAGGGCCATAAGCTTCGGCTGTATCGAAAAAAGTAATGCCCTTTTCAAATCCGGCGCGGATCACTTTTAAACCTTCATTAATATCAACAGCCTTGCCTGTACCAAAGCTTAAATTCATACAGCCCATACCCAGGGCAGATACTTCAAGTCCTGAATTACCTAATTTTCTTGTTTTCATTTCTATTTCGATTTATATTACAAAGTTCGTCCAGTTTATCGCTTTCCTGTTAACGACATTCAAATAGAAAAGTAATAATTTCAAACATTTTGCATTCTTAATGACTTGGGTACTGTACCGGTTATGCGCTTGAAGTAATTGTTAAAATAGGTTGGATATTCAAAACCAAGCGCATAGGCAATTTCTGAAATACTCCAGTCCGTATGCCTCAAAAGTGCCTTTGCTTCGTTCACTACACGCTCTGAAATATGTGTTGTGGTGGGTTTGCCGGTTATCTCTTTCACTGATCTGTTGAGATGGTTCACGTGTACAGACAAACCATTTGCGAAATCAAGCGCCGTTTTTAGGCGTAGTGACTGTCCCGGATTTTCGATCGGAAACTGGCGTTCCAATAGTTCAAGAAAAAGAGAGGTTAGGCGTGACGATCCATTTTTGGGTGTAAAAAAATTCGCCGATGGCTGCATTTTTAAAGCTTCATGAATCATCAGGTTAATATAATTCCGGATCAGTTCATCTTTAAAAACATATTCATTTCCTTGCTCTGAAAGCATTTTTTCAAATATGGTAGTTAGAAAACTTCTTTGCGTTTCATCCAGATAAAATATCGGTGTGCCCCCAATCTTAAATAACGGAGACTGCTGAAGGCTTTCGGTTGGTGCGTGTGTTTTTAAAAAATCTTCTGTGAAAACGCAGGCATAACCACTGTACGATGATGATACGATTTCCCAGGAATAAGGAATATGCGGGTTTCCGAAAAACAGGATGCTGCCTTCCGTTTCAATACCCCGGTCCGCATATTGGATCACATTTTTTCCCGTATTCAGACAGATCTTGTAAAAGTCGCGACGGTTGTAGGTTGGAACTGCATTTACACCGCTTTCAACTTTGTATACTTTAAAACCTTTCAGTTTAAGGTCATTTGTATTGAAGTCTGATGCTTTGGAAAGAATGTCAGCTGCCATGGTATGGAATTAAGGAATTCAAATAAGGAATCAATACGATGCCCAATAATTAACGGCCATTGTAACCAATACAAAGGTAGCCTTCGCCACAAGCGACAGGTTAACGACATTCAAACGGAAAAGTAAGGATTTCAAACATATTGAAATATAATATCACCAATAATGCTTCCGTAAACAGTTTTAAACGAGGCAGGATATTAAATGCGTTTGCCCGAGACCTACAATGAATTTTGAGTCTTTCGGAAAAATTTGCTTATTTGATCAAAACTTAAATTGTCCGGAAATACAAAATCGACCATGCAAATTAGTTGAGCCGGTATTTTTGAAAATACAACAGTTAATTACCCCCCCCTTTAAATAATCTATGGAGAGCGAAAGATCAGAGAATTTAAAAAAATACGCATTTGAATTTTTAACAATATTTATTGGAATTTTTGCAGCATTTGCGCTTGACAACTGGAAAGAAAACAGAAAAGACCAGCAAACGGAAATCAAGATATTAACAGAAATCAGCAATGGGCTGGTAAAGGATCTCGATGACATCAATATCAACGAAATGGGGCACAAACAAGGACTTGAAGCAACTAAATTTTTTAGAAATTTAATTACTACACCCCAAATCAAAACCAGCTCTCCGGCCTTTCTTTATTTCAATTTGTTCAGGGATTTTGTTTCCGTTCAAAATACATCCGGATATGAAACCTTAAAATCAAAGGGGCTGGAAATCATAGAAAATGACTCGCTACGATCAAATATCATTTCCCTTTATGAGTATGACTACAATGCCTTACGAAAATTAGAAGAGAACTACTCTGAAATACAGTTTCAGGAAAGTTACTTCAATGAGTTTAACAGGTCTCTGGCTCCTAACTTTACATTTGATAAAAAAGGAGATATTAATGGCATTAACTCCCCTATTAAAATTCCTGAAAACGAGAAAAAAATCCTGATGGTCGATCTTTGGAAAATTGAAAAGAATCGTCGTTTTATGCTGCAATATTACTCCGTGGTTAAAGTAAAAATAAAGAAGTTGCAGGAAGAGATAATCAGGGAATTGAAAAAGTAGTTGCGACTTTCACGCTTTGTACTGTGCCGTATTGTCACTGCATCATGCTATCTGATTCCTTCTTTGTCTAAGTAAAATAACCCTCCCGGCGTGATTTTTGCTTAATGCACATTACATAAAATCAAAAAGATCATCATGGCGAACACAGTAATTGCAATTTTCGAAGAAGCAGAACAAGCACAAACGGCACAGGGCCATTTGCTGACACATGGATTTTCACAGGTTAATATCAAAACAGCCTCATATAAATCCGAGGCCTCGAATGCTGAGGAAAAAGAACAAGATCTGATAGACAGTATCACCACTTTCTTCCGGGATTTGTTTGGCGCAGACCATCAGGATATTACTCATTATGCAGAGGCTGGAAGACACAGGACAATTGTGACCGTCCACACGGATACCAGTGAAGAGGCAGAACAGGTAGCCGGAATACTGGACGAAAATGGAGCAATTGATGTGAATGAAACATCGGGAAGTTATTTTCCTGAAAATGACGAATCAACTACCCAGCATCAGTTTTTGGACGATTCCGTACATAATCCGGCTCAAAACCATTCATTTGAGGAAAATAGTGAAGACCGGACAAGGGTAAACAGGATAAAAAGCAGGATCATTCAACGTTCCATTGATAAAGGCAGCTTTTCAGCAGAAAGCTAGTATTCGTTTATCGTTGGTTGAATAAAATTCGAAAGCAAAAGCTAGCGATCCATCATCAACAATCAACCAAAATAGTGAAATGACTGCTACCAAGCTGCAACTCCGGGCCGCCCCAATCACGCCAAAGTAGAAATGATCCATAGTAGGTGGAACGAAGGAACAATCAGTGCCAAATTAGAAAGTAAGGGATGGGGCACCGATTTAGGATATAATGGATTTGTGCTAATGGCCAGGAACGGATGACAATTCCGTTATATATTCTCTTTTCCAATGAAATGACAGAATACCGGAGTTATCCGGATGAGTTCGAGGGAACTGGTTACCTGCGGATTCTGCTGCCGTTTAAATTGGAGAACGGAGAGATTGGTGCCGGAAATATTTATGCGCTGAATCAATATGAAGCAGAAAATGGAGGAATAGCAGAAAAACCCCTCGAATGCGTTTGATCGGAGTTAAAAAGACTGCAATTTAAATGTCTGGTGAAGAGATTTAAATGAATACTGAGACAAGATAATTTTAGTAGATTTAAGCCTGAAACCTCTACGAAAACGCCGTTATGAAAAATATCCGACTTCTTGTATTCTTCTGTTTGATTTTCCCATACCAATCGAAAGCGCAGGAGCCGAAACCAGTCGGGATCAGAAAAGGCATTCCGCTGGATTCCATTACTTTGAGCGACCCTTATATTCTTGCAGATCGCAAAACACGGCTGTACTACATGACCGGGACAGGTGGAAAATTATGGAAAAGCAAAGATCTTAAAGCCTGGGACGGGCCATACCAGATTACTCAAACCGATCCTGAATCGTGGATGGGCCCAAAACCGATGATTTGGGCAGCTGAAATTCACCAATACAAAAACAAGTATTATTATTTTGCGACCTTCACCAACCGGGCAGTCAAGATTGATACTGTTGATGGAAATGTCATCGAACGCCGTGCCTCTCACGTGCTTGTAAGTGACAAGCCGGACGGCCCGTATGTTCCGATGAATGATCCGACATATTTACCTGCCGACAAGCCAACATTGGACGGAACTTTCTGGATTGACAAGGATAAAAAGCCTTATATGGTTTATTGTTATGAATGGCTGCAAAACAGGAATGGTACGATGGAAAAAATTGAACTAAAACCTGATCTGAGCGGCTCAATTGGTGAAGGTAAGCTCCTGTTTCGTGCCAGCGATTCGCCATGGAGCCGGGAAAAAGATAAAAACGGAAACGACAAACCAAATAAAGTGACCGACGGCCCTTTCCTTTTCAATACCAAAACAGGTAGATTGGGAATGATCTGGACAAGCTGGATTTATGACGTTTATACCCAGGGCGTTGTATATTCAAAAAGCGGCACCCTGGATGGGCCCTGGATTCAGGAAAAGGATCCAATCACACCTCCAAACTTCGGGCATGGTATGTTATTCAAAACTTTTGATGGTAAATTACTGATGTCCGTTCATAGCCATAAAAGCGTAAAAGGACGTACCGTTCGTGTTCCTCATTTGTTTGAAGCAGATCTTTCCGGTGATAAACTGATGATTGGGAAGGCTTTTTTGCCTTGAGTCTCAGAACGGGATTATGACGGTTTTAAAACAACTAAAATGAAATGCTATGAAGACTTTCATGTACATCATTGTTTTCACTATATTATATTCAACGATTGCACAATGCCAGGTTGAACCGGGCAGAAATCAGCAAAATTTTTCTATATCCCAGGTAACGATGCGCGTGCTCGACAAGGAAACCTTCAAACCTGTCAATGCTAAGATATTCATTGTCAGCCAAAAACAAGAAAATACGGTCGTTCCCATATTTGAAGACAAAATCTATAAATTTAAAATACCTGTCACTGACACGACAACTTTTTCCATTTATGCCAAAGGGTATGAGACGTTGACCGAATCAATATTAGCCAGTGAAATTAATGGGATCGAAGCGTTTTATCTCACGCCTAAAACAAATGACACAACTGAGCTGGATGGAAAACTAAATATTAATAACGTTTCAGAAATGTCTCATCCGATATTGCGTGATGACATTACCTCGGTTCTGTACTTCAAGCAAAGTAGTACCAATCTGTCTCCCCGATCCAAACAGGAACTGGAACGTGTTCTTGACTTTACCAGCCGAAACGAAATCCTTAGAATCGAATTAGCCGGTCACACGGATAATTTAGGTGACGCGGAGAGAAATATGGAATTATCAGTTGATCGGGCAAGTGTTGTGAGGCAGTATTTGATGGCCAATAATATTTCCCCCGCCAGAATCAGGAACAAGGCTTATGGCAGCACCCGTCCCGCTGCACCGAATGATAGTGAAAGAAACCGTAGGTTTAACAGGCGTGTGGTGATTCGGATGGCCGCGGATAATTAGGATAGCTGTTAACAACGAATTCATTAGAAATTGTCACTTTTCTCCCAAACCTCAAAAATGGTCTGTTTAAACAACTCATCAAGACTTTCCGTTTTGGGTTGAATGTTTTACTCTAATGATTTAACGTAATCACTATAAAACTTAATTTTCTGTTCAAGGAAGTTATTAAGAATTTGAATTTTAGGTTCTTCATTTAGCTCTTCACCTGCAATCTTTCTGGTCAGCAAGTTTTGGATTTCTTTCCTGACATTTTGGTCTTTCACCTGGGTATCCAGAAGTTTATGAAACTCCATGGGCGCCATCGTGTTTGTTTCCCTAATCCAGTCGCAAGCAAGTATTGGCCGTAAAGCATAAAAGTACTTTTTTACTCTTACTGTATCCCTTAATAAATACTCTTTAAAATTGCCTTCTGCCATATGAAGATAATGATGAATACAAGATTTGGGACTGAAGTATTCCTTTGTCAAATTCCGAAGTCTGTCTGCAGTGGAAAATTGTTGTAAATAAACGATAGGACTTCTTAACCATTCTAACATTGCAGGATTTGATTTTCTAAAAAGCCGCAAAGCCTTTTTCAACTCCCAACCAGCAAGGTCAATTTCATTCGGCAAAATTTCTTCGTGGTTATCTCTCCCGGTATCTATTTTTAAATACAAATCCAGTTTGTGAACATATATATATCTTATATCCCAGTCACTGTCAGTCGATGCAAAACCTCATGCACGGCTACCGCTTTCAACGGCGTATAAAATTTTAATATCATGTTGAATTTCAAGTCTTAAAAGCTCTTTTTGTATTTCGCTGGTCATTGTTCAGTGGAACGTCATGTGGTTAATATAAATAAACGCAACTCATATATTTTTCAAGGTAAGACTTTGAGATATCACCCTCCTATTCCAACCATTCGTCACCGAACAATAACCACTTGTGTACTTTGTAATACATAGTACCTTCCATAGCACTTACATTTGTCATGTTCTTTTAGATATAAACAATTACAAAAAATAACCGGAGTACCGGACCGAACATTCAAATAAAACAAGCCATGAAAAATTCAATCAAAACTTTCGCTGTTGCCTTTGCTCTTATTGCTGCTTCTTTCACTGCCAATGCAGAAGATAAAGAAACCAAAAAATCTGCCGGATTCGGAACTGGAATTTACACCACAAAAAGTGGCAAGATCAATTTACTTGTAGATAAGGCAAGCGCAGAAACTCCTACTACATTTTTACTTAAAAACGAATCTGGCGATGTAATCTACCGCGAAACAGTCAGTAAAAAACAACAAAAATTCGGCCGTACTCTGAATGTAGATGAACTGGGAGCAGGTAAATACGAAATTGAAGTAACCAGCAACGGTGAAAAACAAGTTAAATCTTTCGAATTATCGGAACAAAAAACTGAAAGAGTTTTAGCGATTAAGTAAGGTTTTAGACCGGGACTTTCCAAGTCGAAAGTCAGGATGGCTTCTGGAAACGGAAGCCATTTTTTGTTGATCACCCGTTCAATCGCAGCAACAAGATGCGAGCAAGTTCTTCGAATCGGTTCAAAATTCAAACTAAACCCTTTACTTTTGTAACAGAAATTATTTGAATACATTAATGCAGCATCATGAGAAAACCAGAATCTGTTCAGGACTTTTTTGGAAATAAATTGCCAAATGCCGGCAGCAAGTTCAATATTTATCAATGCGATGATTTCAGGGCGGCCTGTGCCATACAACCGCAGGGATTTTTACAAGATTACGCTGCAATTCGGTACCAGTCGTTTGGAATACGCGGATAAAAGCATCATGATTGATAAACCCGCGCTTTTATTTTCCAGCCCGCTTGTCCCCTATTCGTGGGAACCGATTTCGGAAGAACAAAAAGGCTACTTCGTCCTGTTTACAGAAGATTTCCTGAAAGAAACCAATGCCGACCTGGCTCTCGAAAATTCACCTTTGTTCAAGCTGGGGGCCAATCCTGTCTATTACGTGGGCCCTGAACAGGTGACATATATATTGCAGATATTCCAGTACATGCACAAGGGGTTTCATTCGGAGTATATGCACAAATTCGATCTGCTGCGCAACCATCTGCATATACTCATGCACGAGGCAGTGAAAATGCAGCCACTTACCAGCTGTATCGAGCCTCAGAATGCCTCAACCCGGATTGCATCCCTGTTTCTGGAATTGCTTGACAGACAATTTCCTGTGGATCTCCAAAGGACACTAACCATTCGTACACCCAACCAATTTGCTGAACAGCTTTCTATTCATGTCAACCACCTGAACCGGGCAGTAAGAGAAACAACCGGCAAAACCACAACAGCGCATTTGAACGAGCGCATCATCGCCGAAGCAAAAGCGTTGATCACACATACCGACTGGAACGTAGCTGAGATCTCGTATAGCCTTGGATACGAATACCCTACTTACTTCAATAACTTTTTCAAAAAACAAACAGGTATTACACCGACTTCTCTGAGAGGAGAATTGGCTTAGATTCAGATACAGTTGTTTGAATGTATTAATCATTTGTTTGAATACCTTTAACCACCCTTTCCCCTCCCACTATAATTTTGCATTGCAGTTTATTCGGTCTTCAAATGGTCGGAAAACTCTTATTAATAGAAATGATGCAAAATTAAAATGATGATGAAAACAGAAAAAGTTTGGTTTATTACCGGCGCTGGACGCGGAATGGGTGTTGACATTGCAAAGGCCGCACTTGCTGCCGGAAATAAAGTAGTTGCAACAGGGCGAAATATCGAAAAGGTAAAAAATGCGCTTGGTGACTCCGAAAATTTATTGGTGGTGAAGCTGGATATTACCAATGTGGCAGAAGCGGTAGAAGCTGTTAAATCGGCAGTTGAACGGTTTGGGCGGATAGATGTGCTGGTCAACAATGCTGCCAGTTTCTACGCAGGTTACTTTGAAGAACTATCGATAGAACAGATCGAGAAACAAATAGCGACCAGCCTTTTTGGCCCAATGAAAGTAACACGCGCTGTACTGCCAACAATGCGAAGCCAAAGATCAGGCCATATCATTACAATTTCATCTACTGCAAGCCTGGTAGGTATTCCATTTTGCACAGCCTATGCTTCATCTAAGTTTGGTACAGATGGCTGGATGAAATCCATGCAGCTGGAAATAGCGCCATTTGGTATCCACACCACCATTGTTAATCCTGGTTTTTTTCGCACCGAACTTCTTACCGATGAGTCTACGGCCTATGCGGAATCCAAGATCGAAGATTATGATGAGGGCAGAGCGCAGCAAATGCAGTTCTGGGCCAGCGCTAACGGACAGCAATCCGGCGATCCGGCTAAATTAGCCGACGCATTGATCATACTTTCCAATGAACCAGTACCTCCACTTCGCTTTATTGCCGGTGCTGATGCAATTAGTACAGCCGAGCAAACGATCGCAATGCTTCAGCAGGAGATAGAAGCCTATCGCGAACTATCAGGCTCACTGGCGTTTGGTGATTAAGTCCGGAGTTGAAATCATACAGACCACCTTATGAATAAAAACAGCAAGAAACGGCTCATTTTTATTCATAAGGTGGTCATTCTAACTTTAAAAGATTAGTAATTGCCAAGATAATTTACATGAAGCCGAAATACTTTCCAGCTGTATTAAATAATCACTCTCCCACTCCTACCACTCGTCACCAATTCACAACCACTCGTGTACATTGTTATACATAGTACCTGTTATAGCCATTACATTTGTCATGTTCTTTTAGATAAACAAACCGCTTAGCGGATCAAATTTTAAACATATACAAAGCCATGAAAAATTCAATCAAAACCTTCGCTGTTGCTATTGCCCTTATTGCTGCTTCTTTCTCCGCAAATGCTGATGACAAAGAAACCAAAAAATCAATGGGATTCGGTACCAGTATTTACCCAACAAAAAGTGGTAAGATCAATTTGCACGTTGATAAAGTAAGCGCTGATGCTCATACTATACTTTTACTTAAAAATGAAAACGGGCAAATTGTTTACGAAGAACTGGTTGGTAAAAAAATCCAGAAATTCAGCCGTGTTTTGAATGTGGACGAACTATCTACCGGCAAGTATGAAATTGAAATCATCAGCAAAGGTGAAAAACAGATTAAATCTTTCGTATTGACAGAAAAAACGTCGGAAAGAGTTTTAGCAATTAAATAAGCTTTATTACAGATTTAGATTGCAATGGCTTCCATTTCCGGAAGCCATTTTTTTTGATCTTAATCGAAGGATATTAATGTAAATGTTCCCTAATATAAAAGCTGAAATTGCTGGTCTCATTTTCTACAGGTTTTAAACTTTTCCCAGGTATTCCTCATCAGTAACCGGCTGTAACCATATTACGGCCCCGCCTTTACTCACATTTGGATTAATGGCAATGTGTAAAACGGCTGTCAGGAGAAGCACCGTGCCAATGCAAGACATCAGGCGCTATATTAACGGCATCGCCTTTTTGCAGAATTTGAATCGGTTTGCCCTTTTCCTGATAATAACCAGTGCCCAAAGTGGCAACCAAAATTTGTCCGTTTGGATGGGTATGCCAATTATTTCTCGCTCCCGGCTCAAAAGTGACATCGCTTACTGTGCAATCCGTTTCGTCATTGGCGGGTACCATTGTTTTGATCCACGCAGTACCAGTAAAGTAATCGGAAGGCGCCTGAGTTGCACCTTCGGGTATAGCAGTTTGTTCTTTATCTGTTTGATTCATGATTTTTGGTTTATACCTATATTTCTTTCTTAACGGAAATTGTTTTTATCTGTATAATCTACCGTTTACTCAGGCGTTACTTTGCCATCACACCTGGTGGATTGGAATATTACACATTCGCCAGATCAATAGGCATTTTTCTAACACGTTTGCCTGTTAATGCGAAAATAGCGTTGCCCAGCGCGGGAGCAAACGGAGGCAATCCAGGCTCACCAACACCTTTTACTTTTCCTCCTTCGGCCAATATGTGTACTTCGATCGCTGGCATTTCGTTGATACGCAAAACCGGATTATCATGAAAATTACTTTGCTGCACTTTGCCATTTGCCAGGGTAATTCCCGGTTTTGTCGCCGCGCCAAGAGCCATCACAATAGCTCCCTCGACCTGGTTTCGTACATTATCAGGACTCACAACTTCACCCAAATCAATAACGGCAATGACCTTGTTTACTTTAATCGAGCCGTCATTCTGCATGCTGATCTCAACAACCTGTGCACATAGCCCTGCAAAAAATTCCCATTGCGCAATACCCCTGGCTTTGCCTTTTGGAAGTGGTTTATCCCAGTTACTCAGTTCTTTCAGTTTAAGTAACACGCGTTTTGCATCGGAATCTTTGGTCATCATCGCCAACCGGAAAGCCAACGGATCCCGGCCGGCTTTTGCCGCAAGCTCATCAATAAAGCATTCGTGTGGAAAAGATAAAGTTGAACTGGTGACCGACCGCCAGGCTGCAACCGGAACATGATAATCAGCCCTTACGTACGACGTTTTCAGGTTGGGAATTTCGTATGCCTGCTCCGCAATGCCTTCCACCATTATTTTATCAACCTTGGTTTTATCCCAATTGCTTTGGAGTGAATCAAAGTAGGAAGGGCTGATCACTTTATGCTGGAACATCACCAGGTTACCTTCTTCTGAAATGCCGCCTTGCAGTTGTGAAAAAGTCATAGGTCGGAATGGCCCCATTACGGTTGTATCCTCACGCGACCAGATCACTTTCACAGGTTTACCGACTTGCTTTGCCAGATTGACAGTCTCAATGATGTAGTCTATATATAGTCTCCGTCCCAGGCCCCCGCCTATAAATTTAGCGTGCAGTTTTATATTTTCCGGAGCAAAACCTGTGTGTTTGTGCAAATCATCCGGCCCGCTCCCTGTTAGTGTGGAAGGCACTTGCGTGGATGTCCAGATTTCAAGTTTATCGCCTTGTACATGCGCTATGCAGTTGACCGGCTCCATAGTATGATGCGCCACCATCGGCGTTTCATAAAAAGCACTTACAATTCGGCCAGCTGGTAAATTTACTTTTTCAACGTCGCCAGCATTTTTGTCCAATAAACCTTCCTGGCCAGCCAGTAACCTCAGATGTTCTTCATATTTGGCTGAACTGAAAGTTTCATAACCCTTGGTATCCCAGTTAATTTTAAGCAATTTTCGCCCTTTTATTGCAGTCCAGTAACTATTGGCTATTACAGCAACACCCACATAATGATATTTCCCCACTGTTCTTTCTACTTCCACGACCTTTTCAACGCCAGGTATTTTCAGGGTTTCGCTGGCATCAAAGCTCTTTAATGTGCCGCCCAGAACCGGACATCGGGCAATGGTAGCGTAAACCATACCTGGCACGTCCACATCAATACCAAATTCGGCGGTACCATTTGTTTTCATAGGAACATCCGGCCTTCTTATGTCCTTTGTTAAAATTTTAAAGTCCTTTTTGTCCTTTAATTTCGGTTCTTTTGGAATTTCCAGCAACGATGCTTCCTGTGCCAATTCTCCATAGGTTAAAACTTTCTGTGTGGGAATATGGATCACTTTGCCAGCTTCTGCTTTGCAACTGGCCACATCCACTTTCCATTTTGTACTTGCCGCGAGTACCAGCATTTCCCTTGCCGCGGCACCTATTTTCCGAAGCTCCATGTAACCGGTACGAATGGATGCGCTGCCGCCAGCACGCTGCATATTTCCTAATTCTTTCTCACCATTCGATTGTTTTATCGTAACCTGATCCAGCGACACTTCAAGTTCCTCACAGATCAATGCCGGAACAGACTGGAATGTACCCTGCCCCATTTCCGGCCTTGTATTATAAATAATTATAGTTCCTTTTGGATCAATTCGGATGTAAGGCGTAAATTGAATGGAATCAGCTGAGGTACCAGAGGCAATTTCCAATTTGTCGGTACCTGCCGAGGAGCGTGAGAGGCCAAGTAACAAGGCTGTACCAGACAAACCGGCGTATTGCAGAAAATCCCGGCGGGACAATGGTTTGGAAGAACTGTTCATAAAATTTTGTAGCTGGAAGCAGAGTGTCAATGAAATCAGCACAAATATACTACACCAAAAACAAGCCGGTTAACGGATTACAAACAGAAAAGTAAGGATTTCAAACAATTTATGCGCGAACTGACTTTGGTACAACACCAGTGGCTTTTTTGAAATAATTGTTAAAATGTGTGGGATAATCAAACCCAAGGCCGTAACCGATATCCCCGATACTCCAGTCGGTATGCTGTAAAAGTGCTTTTGCCTCAATGATAATCCTGTCGGTGATCAGGGTTGTTGTGGACTTACCTGTTACTTCCCGGACTGAACGGTTCAAATGGTTGACATGCACAGAAAGCCTTGCCGCGTAATCTTGCGCGGTTTTCAAAATCAGCGGGCTAACCGGACTTTCAATCGGAAACTGTCTCTCCAGTAATTCAAGAAAAAGTGAAGTAATACGTGACGAAGCATTTTTATGTACAAAAAAATTATCGGATGGTTCCAGCTTTAAAGCTTCATGGATAATCAGGTTAATATAATTCCGAACCAGCTCATCCTTATACACATAATCAGCATCCTGTTCTTTAAGCATCTTTTTATATATCGTGGTCAAAAACTCCTTTTGCTCCTGATCCAGCGTAAATAATGGCGTACCACCCAGTTTGAATAAAGGCGATTGCTGTAAACTTTCAGAGCGGTCGTTGGTTTTAAGAAATTCTTCAGTGAACAGGCAGGCGTAACCGGTTTGCTCCGGGCATAATACTTCCGACGAATATGGAATATGCGGATTGGCAAAAAACAAAAATGTATCGTCCAGTTCAATTCCCTTGTCGGCGTAATGAATAAGCGTCTTTCCGGTAATCATACAAACCTTGTAAAAGTCTCTCCGGCTGTATTTAGGAACCGGGCTCACAGCCGTTTCTATTTCATACACTTTGAAACCTTTCAGTTTAAGGTCATTCGTATTAAACCCGGATATTGTAGAAACCAGTTGATCTTCCATGACACAAAGTTAAATAATTCAAATAACTAATCTGGTTTTAATAAAGGGCATATATGGAAAAAGCACTCCTATTACCTTTCAATTATTCAATTTTTTGCGAAATGAAAATCCTGCCAGAATCACCTTTCTTTAATAAAACTCAGTCCCAGATTAAGGCTCTCATTAAATTCTCCGATCGTAGCTGAACTGAGTGTTACCTGTATTTTGGTTCTGATCACCTTGAACTCGTTGTGAAGCGGGCAAGGTTTTGTTTCCGAGCAGTTTTTCAGTCCCAAACCACATCCGGTAAAAATATTATCCCCGTCAACTGCTTTTACAATGTCTGCCAGAGTTATTTTCAGCCCATCGTCATCAACATAAAAACCCCCGTTTGGCCCTTTGCTCGACTGTACCAATCCTCTTTTACTCAGATCCTGAAGAATTTTTGCAATAAATGGTACAGGCGAATCTATTCCTTCAGCGATTTCCCTGATTCCTGCCTTCGCCCCTTTTTCTGATTTCTGCGCAATAAAGATTACAGCCCTTATCGCGTATTCACATGTTTTGGAAAAAATCATAACTATCTGTTTGTAGTAAATATAAACTTTTTAAACAAATTAAGACATAAAACTCTTTTATTAATTCAGGAAGAAAAGCAAAGTTAACACCAGGTAAAATAGTAAAAGATAAAAAGATCTTTTATTATTTATTTAGTTTTATATTTGTTCGTCAAAAGCCATTTACACGAAAATCCTATCCAAAAAAACAATGACCACAGATCAAAAAAACCTGATAAAAGCAACAGTACCGATTTTGAAAGAAAACGGTGTTTTACTGACTGATTATTTTTACAAACGCATGTTTAAGGGAAATCCTGAGCTAAAAAATGTGTTTAATATGGCCAATCAGCAAAACAGCAGACAACAAACTGCCCTTGCAATGGCGATTCTGGCTTATGCAGAAAATATTGAAAATCCCGCGGTTTTAATGCCTGCGGTTGATGGAATCAGCCAGAAGCATGTTAGTCTTGATATCAGGCCTGAACATTATATTATTGTTGGAAAACATTTGCTGGCTTCTATTTCCGAAGTATTGGGAGAAGCTGCAACACCCGATATCCTGGATGCCTGGGAAGTCGCCTACAATCAGCTGGCAAGCATCATGTCGGGCCACGAAAGCCATTTGTATGGCAAACAGGTGCAAAAGAAAGGCGGCTGGAGTGGCTGGAAACCATTCATAATTAAAGAAAAGATCGTTGAATCCGCTGAAATTACTTCGTTTCATTTGTACCCGGCCGATCAGGGTCCGGTGGCCGATTTTATTCCCGGCCAATACATCAGCATCCGGCTTTTCATACCTGAACTCAATCTTTTGCAACCGCGGCAGTACAGTATTTCCAGTTCTCCGAATGGGGAATATTACCGTATCTCGGTAAAAAAGGAAAGCTCAGCCAATGTTAATCCGGATGGAATGATCAGCAACAGGCTGCATGATTTTTTAAATTCAGGAGATATTATTGAAGTTTCTGCACCAGCCGGTAATTTTATACTCAATACAGATGGTGACCATCCGGTTGTTTTTATCAGCGGCGGCGTTGGTCAGACACCATTGATCAGTATGCTTGAAAAGCTGATACAGAGCGGAAGCAAAAAACAAAAAACCTGGATTCACGGCTGTCGTGATGAAAAAGTGCATGCTTTCCGGGAAGTGCTTGATTACTGGTCGGATGAAAAACAAGACCTGCAAAAACACATTTTTTATGACCGGATTGAGGATAACGACGTTTCGGCCAATACTTACGAAGGTTGGGTTGATCTCAGTCAGTTTGACAGCGGGATTCTTCCTGCGGATGCAGAATATTATATCTGCGGCCCGGGCCCTTTTATCACCAAACATTATAAGGAACTCATTGAAAAAGGTATCAGCAAAGAAGCTATTCACTTTGAAGAATTCGGCCCGCAAACGCTGCAATTATAGCTTAACATGAAAGGGTAGTATTTCTTAGTTATTCTTAAGTTGAAGAATATCCGTGGCACGGCTGAAACCAGAGGACTAAATCACGCTTGGTTTATCGGCCGTGCTACGGATATTCTATTGACTTAAAACTTAGGCTGCATTTTGAGCCCAACACCAATTCGGTTCCAGGCATTGATTACGGTTGCAGCCATTATTAGTTGTGCCGTCAGTCCCTCGCCGAACAAGCGAATACTTTCGTTATAAACGTCATCACTGAGGCCATCCTTATAAATTGAAGTAATCTCTTCGGTAAGTCTGAGAATCACTTGCTCCTCTTCCGTAAAATGGTCAGTTGCTTCCCGCCAAACGGGTATTAGCGTTATTTTTCTGGGATTAATATTCAGCAGCAGCGCATCCCTGGTATGTTTGTCTAAACAAAAAGCACATCCGTTGATATGCGAAGCTCGGATCTTAATTAATTCCTGATACCACTTATCAATACCGGATTCTTTAATTACTTTATCCATTGCGTTTAAAGCGTTATAACCATCAGGATACGCCTTGTGAATCAAAAGTCTTGTGCTCATTTTAGTGCTGGTTTAAAAATTATGTGATTGAAAAAATCTTACGCGTTGCGTACCTACGGCACGTTATGTTTTTGGATTAATCATGTTGCTACAAACAGGTAGCCACTAAGCGGCAGGATCCTATATTCATTGGCTACTATTCATAATCTTGTTACAAATATTTGAATTAAAGAGACATATCACGAACTCTTTTAAAATGCTATCGGTATTCGGATGTCAAATTGATGCAGGAAACGAAATTTTGGATGATTACCGACTGCCGAATACAAAACGATATATTAAACCGGCAGCACTACTTTCCTGTTTTCTCCCTGCACCTTGATAAAACCCATTTTCCCTTCCTCAAAATCTGAAATTGCTTTACCCAGCTCGCCAGGTGAACTCATTGCCATTGCACCGGATGAGAAAATTTCTTCATTTAAGGGCTCGCCGCTTAATAAAATAACCTGACTGTCGTCATCTGCGCTGAAAGTTAAATCTTCGTCATTGTCTGATAATCCAACGGAAATGACCGTTCCTGAGCCTAATTTCAATGAACCGGTTGTATTTTCGAAATTAATACTTCCAATGATTGTATAGATGGTTCCGGTCCAGCCTTTGGGTAGTTTGTGTGTGAAACTTTTACCAGCCGAGATAAAAATATGCAGGAAAGTCAGTTTATCAGGCGTTTGGGCAGCATTGACAGTACTGCCTGTACTACCGCTAACGACTCTTACTTTCAAACCGGCTTCGGAAATTTCAGGAATATCTGAACGATCAACAAATAGGCTTTGTGGCGGATGCTGCTTGTTGTGAGCAGGTATGTTCACAAACAACTGAAGACCGTGTACTCTTCCGCCGTTCGGTACGGGAAATTCGGTGTGTACAACGCCGCTGCCAGCCCAGGTCCACATCATACTTCCAGGTGTGATCATGCGGTCGGTCCCAATCGAATCCAGATTATGATAAGGCACAGAATCATCAAATAAATAACTGATTGCCGACATTCCTGCGTGTGGATGCGCACCGAAAACATCATTAGTCAGTTGAAAATGGTCAAATCCTATCAATGGATCCATAAGTCCTTTGAAATAAGCACCACGGACTTTTCTTGCCGAAAACTCGCTGTTTCCCGTATTATTAGTTTGAAGCACTGCGGAAATTTGTAAATTGTTCATAGTATAGATAGTTAATGGTAATTAATTGGCGGTCGGCAGTCGGCGTTCGGCAGTCGGTGGTCGGCGGCCTGTGGTTGGCGGTCGGAGGATATTGCCGGGTTTCAGATAAATTCCGGAATGAAAAAATCAGGCAATTTTATTATCTGAACTTCCAGGAATGCGAAAGCCGGTTGCCGACAACCAAAAACCGACGGCCAGGTGCTGTTAAAGAATAATATTATTCTGAGCCTGAAGTGGTAACGGCAGTTCAGTCTCTCCAAGAAATTCTCTCAGTTCAATTTCCATATTCCTGCACATTTGGGATATCGGAACATCGTTTGCACCTCCTTCGAAAGGATTTTCAGTACTTTCTCCAACCTGCTCCAACGAAGTATACATCCAGGAAATCATAATACTGAAAGGAACAACGAGCCAAACCATCTGGCCTTTCATCACACCATCGACCAGCTCATCCAGTTTTTCAAATTCTTTGAGCATTCCGAAGGGAAGCAGCAAGCAAAACAGACGTACGAAAAGCGTATTAATAATCGCGTATTGTCTCGGATAGGGCGAATCTTTTATCTGTTCAGCTTTACCCTGCTGTACAAAAAACTCCTTAATTCCTCTTTCCATTTCCACAAACTGAAGCAGCACAATTTGTTCGTTCCGGTAAAGTTCTTTTAAAGTCCGGCTTTGCAGTCCCATGATATGCGTGGCCTTGTTTCCTGTTTTGAGAATGTATGTTAAATCTTCGGTTGAAAGGTATTTTGCAAGTTCCTTCTTTAACGGCATTTCTTTTTCCGGAATAGAATAAAACCGGCTGTATTCCGCATTATGTTTTTTGGCCGTACTTTCCCAGATCCTGTGTTCCCTCATCTGGTAACGCAGCGCGGTAAGCCACGCAAGATGCCCATAAATCAGATCTTTTGTCTTCGCCGGATTATCAAAATAATCCCTGCTAACAAGGCCCCATGCCCTGCTCAGATTAAGAATAGTAGTCCAAATTTGCTGGGCCTCCTCAGTCCGGTTATAAGTTTGGGTATTTTTAAAACCAACAATAAATGCAGTTGCTGTCCCCAAAAGCGCAACAACCGGCCAGGGAATATTTAACCATTTCAAGCCAGCAAAATGATATAAGAAAACGGGTACTATTCCCAAAATAATCAGTACATAAATGCTTCTTCGGGTCCAGAATAAAAATTCTGAAAGTTTATAGGATTTACCTGCATGCATGGCCTTTACTGTTTGCCGTAATATTTAATTAAAATTTGCCGGTATAGTCAGATTTTATTTCATCTGGCTGAGCATCAGTTTGTCAAATTGTTTGTCGGTCAATATCTTTTTAAGAAATAATATTGTTCCTGATAAATAACCCGCATGATACCTTGTCTTCGGATTTTTAGCGCCGATTGCTTTCAGTATCAGCCTGGCAATTACCTCCGGGTCTTCATTTTTGGGTTTTAGCTTTTGTGACATTCCGGCAATTTTTCCGGCAAGCGGACTATATGCTTTTCCCGCTGAAATTTTCTTCAGAGTTTCCATAGCAATATCGCCCCACTCCGACTTTATCGCACCGGGTTCGATCACAATGACCTTAATTCCAAATTGTCTGACCTCCATTCTCAAACTATCGCTCAACGCTTCAACAGCATATTTACTGGCATGATACCAGCCGCCCAGCGGGCTCGACAACTTTCCGCCGGTTGATGTAATGTTCACAATTATGCCTGATTTCTGCTTTCTCATCTGGGGCAGTGCGAGCTGCGTCAGCCTGGCAAGCCCGAACACATTGACTTCCATCTGGTATCGGGCCTCTTCCATCGGTACATCTTCAATTGCTCCGAATAAACCGAAACCCGCATTATTGATCAGGATATCCAGGCGGCCTTCTCTTTTCATGATTTCATCGATTCCGAGTTGTATGTTGCTGTCATCGGTGATATCCATTTGCAGGATCCTGATGCCGGCCTCTTTCAGGCTCTGCATCATTTCTGTTCGTCTCGCAGCGCCATATACTTTGTAACCACTTGCACTCAGCAACTCCGCAGTCGCTTTTCCCATACCGGAAGATGCTCCGGTTATTAACACAACCTGATCGTTCATTTTACAGAATTTTAGCGTACAGAATTCATTCCAAAGTAACCTGGCGGCGGATCTTTGTTTCGCCGGTTTTTACTTTTCCGAAAAGCAGGCGAGAGGCCTTACGAAACATACTTTTTCATCCATCTCCCTTTAATTTCAGAAGTCGCGTCGTTGTATTCCACTTCTAAACCACCGGCGATAGGATCAATCGGCGTTCGTAAAGGCCGCGTTCCTTTCTCCATATTTACAAGAGTTAGTGCTGCATCTGCTACAATCTGAATATCGGGCTGGTGATTCATTAAGGTTGCGCCAAACTTTTCACTGAAACCGGTAATCATTTTTATTGTACCGTCTCCATAAGATTCCAGGATATCCGCCCGGTCTGCATGGGTGCCTTCTTTTGCATATAATTCTGTTAAAAAAGCGCCGGGTTCAATCAGTATTGTTTCAATACCTTGTCCGATCAGCTCTTCATAAGCTCCTTCTGTAATACTTTCAATGGCAAATTTTGAGGTGTTGTATGGCACCTGAAACGGAATTGAAACGCGGCCGGAGCTGCTTGATATGTTGATGATCAAACCATTCTGAAGTGTACGCATAGCAGGCAGGACCTCTTTGTACAAACGTAAAATGCCATAAACGTTCACATCCATGATCTTTTTTATCTGGGCAATGCTATGTGCTTCCAAAAGGCCGTTTCCCTGGATCGCAGCGTTGTTGATTAACACATCAATCCTGCCATATTTACCCAAAATATGTTGCACGCCCTCTTTTACAGAAGTATCATCGGCTACATTTAAATCCACCACTTCAACGCCTGGCAAACTTCCGAGTTCATCTGCAATTTCTTTATTTTTGGTATTCGCATTTCGCATAGTAGCTATTACAATATGGCCGGCATTTGAAAATGTCCTGACCATCAGCGTACCAAAACCACTGCTGGTACCAGTTATTACAATTATTTTTTTCATGATTGAATTTTTGTTTACCGTTCAAAAATATTTGGAGATAAACGGCTGATTATTAAAAGAATAATGAGAAGTGATGAATGCCTGATTTATTACCAGAAAATAGAAAGTCGCCAAGGATTCTTTTTTCCATAACTATGATTTGGAAGTAAATCTCTATCCTGACTTTGCGCCACATATCAGGCAGCAGCCTGCTTTAAAAAACAAATTATAACGAATTGACATTACAAACCCCATCAGAGCAACCGTTCTCTATTTGAGTACCAGTACGAAGTGGCACGTTCTCACTCCAGACTTTTTCCAATACTTCCAAAAAAGTACTTATTGGCTGGGCACCGGAAACTGAATACTTCGAATCGAACAGAAAAAACGGTACACTGCGAATGCCTGACAACCGGGCATCTTTTTCATCCTTCCGAACCTGTGCCGAAAACAAATCATTTTCAAGAACCAGCCGCGCATCTATTCCGGTTTCCGAAGCAAGTTCTTTCAAAACCGATATATCACTTATATTTTTCCCTTCCGAAAAATAAGCCTTGAATAACCGGTCTTTCATCTCATTCTCCTTGCCTTCCATAGCAGCAAACCGGATCAAACGATGTGCTTTAAATGTGTTGGTGGTGATTACCTTGTCAAAGTCAATCACCACTCCGACCGCTTTGCCAGCAGATGTCGCCCTATCCAGCGTTTCCCGGGCAAGTTTATCCGATTGACGGTATTTCCGCATCACAGCAGCATGCTGGCTTTCGCCGCTATTTTCAGCAATATCTGGTTCCAGTTCAAAGCTATGCAGTAAGACCTCAACCTGATCCCTGAATTCAAATTGCTGAAGTGCCGTATCTAAATGACTTTTGCCAACATAACAATATGGACAGGCAATATCGGACCAGATTTCAATTTTCATAGGAAGTAGGTTAATGTTAAAATATTTACGATGATGATTTACTTTTCAAATACAAGCGTCTCTGCATGCGCTCCCAGTTCCTGCAAAGCATCTAAAATGGAAGCAATAAAAGGATCAGGGCCGCAGACATAAAAATGCCGGGTAAAATCTGTAATATTTTCCTGTAGAAATCCTTTGTTAATTCTTCCATAATAACAACCATCAACATTTTCGGCTGATATGATTTTATGAAAATTATTACCGAGCATGGTTTCAAACTCTTCCTTTAAAATTATGTCCGCAGTCGTTTTATTCGAGAAGAAAAGTTTATTATTCCCAATCTTATTACGTGAATATAAATCGCGAAAGATCGCAATGAACGGAGTTATTCCTGCACCGCCCGCCAGAAAAACGCCTTCACCCTGGTATTCAATCGCTCCCCAGGCATCACTGATCTCGAAATAATCACCAGGCTCAACATATAAAAGCTGGTTAGTAACGCCATTCCGGTCAGGATATGATTTAATGGTAAATTGCAGAAAATCACTTTCCTGTAATGAAGTGAATGTAAACGGCCGTTTCTCATTTTCCCAGTTTTCTTTAACTATCGACAGATCCGTTGCCTGGCCCGGAACATAATTAAAGCCTTCGGGTTTTTCGATCGTAAATGCATGCACATTATGTGTCACAGGCCTCACATCAAGCACTTTTACTTTATAATTTGCCATTTCTGTTAAGGTTTAATAGTGTCAATACTTCTTAAATTTACGATTTTTATATCAACGCTTATCTTGGCGATGGATTAAGTTAATAACCTCACAACCAGATAAAAACCTTAATAAACTGTACTAAAATTCCGCAGTGTGTGATCGTGTAAAAGTCAGGTAATAAAGTCCCGCTAAAGGCAAGGACATTATTACCTGAAATAGCAGATTATTGAACCGGCGGGATGGCCATACGAACCTCAACAACGGCACCATATTCAATTATCGGACAGCCTTTTGCGATTTCTACGGCTTCATCATAGTCGTTCGCTTTTATCAGAAATAAACCGCCAATTGATTCTTTCACTTCGGCATAAGGACCATTCGTTACAGTATTGCCTTTTTTAACAAACCGGCCATCCAGATCCCAACGTTTTGGATTACCGATCAGTTTGTCCTGAGCACCAATGCCGGCAATCCAATCCTGGTATGGTTTAATTGCTGATTTCATTTGTTCCGGTGAAGGAGTTGCATCTGTACTGGTGATGTCACGGTGGATTGCTAATAAGAACTCACTCATTTTGATTATGATTTAATTGTTAGAAATGAATTGTAAAAAAATTATTATAAAACTCTGATGGTTAATAGGCGGTCGGCTATCAAATCGATGCATGGGATGAGATTTTGCACGATTGCCGATAGCAATAAAAAAGAAATCGCTGCAATGTTTAATAAATTAAAACTCACAAACCGTCAGCTACAAGTGGCTGTTCTGTCATCCGGAGTGCATCGTCCAGGAATTCACTGCCTTCCATGGTATTCATTTCGTGAAAAGGCTGGATAATACCTGGCTTGTGTTCGGGCCCATGACCAGCATCTTCACAGGCCGAATCCCAATCAGAAAATAGTATGAAATCGCTCATTTTTTAAGTAGTTAAACGTATGAAACTGATGTATTTAATTTTTTGTAAAGTGGAAAAACGTATTGGTTATAAATGAAGAATGTTCCTAACCTCCTGCTCCGAATAATACGGTGCAAGTTCAGATTCATCAATCATTTCCTCCATCTGGTCGTAACTTGGCGCTGCTGCACTTTCGACATTTTCTTTTATTTCAATCATCCCGGCTATCACCAGTCCGCTAAGCACGTTCATTACTTTGTCGGAGTCCTGCCCGTTCAGAATACTAAGCTGATAAGTCTTCATATAAATTGATTAAGGTTAGATAATGATATTAAGATTGTATCGGGCAATGAAATTTAAAGCATCCTTCTTTGAAATTACCGCAATCCTATATACGTATTTGAAATCTGGTGTTTTGCTTTTCATTAATCACTGATTCGCTCACACGGTTATTCCAGTTTTCTGACTGGAAGATCATTTGTAAAAGTGGATTGCAAGTCATACAGGAAACAGTCGGGCTACAAATTATTAAGTTGTGAATCAGGCGAGTCTTACTTATATATTTAATAATCGTGCCAAATATACAACCTGTTGTTTATCAGAAACTTAAAAAATTTTCTATGGTTCGTTTTTAACTGTATTCAGTCAGTTGACGGCAACATACACTGTATTACGTCAATTAAAACTCTGCATAAGTACCGGGTGAAATAATCCTGCTTCTGTTACCCGCATTTGCACGTATGGTTTTTCCTTAATTACCAAGACGGATCTCCACATTTCCACCCACTTCCAAAATCGGACAGTCCTGAGCAATTTTTAATGCTTCTTCGTAATTCATTGCTTTAATCACAATCAGTCCGGTAATGGATTCTTTCAGTTCAAAATAAGGGCCACGTTCCATAGTATGGTTTGGATTTAGAATCATTCCCTGATCATCCAGGCTTTGAAAAGGCCTTGCCAGTATATTCTGAGCTGCAAGATAATCCAGCCAGTCGTCCCAGCATTTTAAATAGGTGTGCATTTCCCCGGCTGAAAGCTGAAGCCTTTTTGTATCGTAATCGCTGCGGAATACCAACAGGAACTCATTCATCTTTTCTACCTTCATTGTAATTGACGTGATATTTATTCAATTCACCATCCGGATTTCGACAGTTCCTCCCAGTTCCAAAACCGGGCATTCATTTGCGATTTCTTTGGCTTCAATGTAATCATTTGCCTTTACAACGATTAACCCGTCTATTGACTTTTCTATTTCTGTGTATGGGCCTTCCGTTACCAAATGGTCTGGCTTTAAGACTCTTCCCTCCGGATCCCAGAACTGGACCGGGATTGCCAGTTTGTCCTGAGCTGCAAGGCTGCGAAACCAATCGTGCCAATCTTTAAGATGCATCTGTTTTTTTTCCTCAGACGGTGGTACTTCTTTGACCCGATGATCTTTGTGAAATACTAATACAAACTCGCTCATGGTGGTTGTTTCATTACAATGGAAAATTTGAGTTTTCATATTTCCGTTTTCCGTAGATTAAAATCTATGGCTACAAGATTGGTCTTACCTGCGTATTAGCAATATTTACATTATTTAGGGCTTTCGGCTGTGCCAAAAATGATGCCTTACTTTTAAAGCTTTGCTTCATGTTCCCACAAATCCTGGTTCCACTCAGCAAGGCCAGCTCCGATTGCATAAGTACTTTCCAGGAATTGCAATAACTTCGCCTGCGGATCCGCAGCATTTTGAACGGATGCATAGGGTAAAATAAATTCTCCCATAGTCTGGTTGTAATAGGCTTCGGCCGGAGAAACATTTGCATTTTTGTAACCTTCCGGTTCCGGATATAGGTAACAGTAGAATGCTGCCTCAGGAAGCGCCTCACTGCCGGTCCAGAATCCACAATCACTCACCTCATTACTGTATGCATCCTGCAAAACCCAATCAGGCAACCCTGGTATTTTTCCCGGGTGCCTGGGTGCTTTCCGGCCTGAGAAAAATGCAAGCGCAAGGTCAAAACCACCCCAAAAGAAATGTATCGGACTTGCTTTACCAGTAAAACGCGTGCGAAAAAGCATGAATACATCCTGGATATTAAGCAGTGCCAGATGAAAGGCCGAAGCTTGATCTGAATTGTATCCTGCATGTTCGGTATCCAGTTCAAAAGGTATGAGTTCTCCAAAAATCTCGGAAGGTAGTGTATTGATTGTCAGGTCAATTTCAAGCTCCTCTAAAAGCGCAAAGATCTTTTTGTAAAAACCCGCAACAGATAAATTATTCAGATCAAACTGTTTCAAGTCTGCTTTTGTCGATGTAATTTTTAGCTGGTGGGCGATAAGGTCAAAATCAATCTGAAAATGCTGGTCCTGATAAGGAATCGTTTGGGTGCTTAGCCCGGTTGGTGTAATGTGCAGGGTAATGTTCCAGGAATGGTTCACCCATGGCAGCGTTGCCAGTTTTATTTTTCCGACAATCTGCGTCCACAATTGCAGCGTTTCATAGGTAGATTTTCCGTTTTCATAAGAAAGTAAAGGCCATTGATTTTTCATGGTTCAGGGTTTAAAAAGTGGATATGGATTTACTGTTTTCCAAAAGCGATAGTACTTCCCTGGTTAAAAATCCGTCGGCAGTTTCAAATCCTTTCAAAATATTAAAATGATTGGCATTTGAAACAACTAATGAATCCGCCTGATTACCTGCATGTTGCCATGCTTTTAAATAATTGTAGGATTGTTCTTGAAATGCTGCCGTTTCCAAAGCTCCCCACACAACAGTTAGCGGAACATTGGATTGTCCGATCAGGAGGATCGGGCTTGAAGATAAAATTTGTTCTGCGGTAATGCATACGCTCGGCTGAACGAAAGTTTGTGAAACCGGTTCCAGATCATAGAGCCCGCTTACAGCCAATACGCCTTTAATAGTATCTGCCGGCAAACCATACGCTGACCAGTCCGTGGTGATGGCCATTGCTGAAAGGTGGGCGCCAGCCGAATGCCCGGCTACAAAAATACTGTCTGGATTGCCGTTGAAGTTTGAAATATTTTTTGCGGTCCAGGCGATGGCAGAACGCACCTGGCGAACCATTTCAGGAATATTTACAACTGGAGTTAATGCATAGGTAATGTTGACTACGGTAAATCCTGCCTGTGATGGCCCCAAAGCAACGAAATCATATTCATCACCAATACCCAGCCGCCAGTATCCGCCGTGAACAAAAAGCATGACCGGAGCATCCGGATTTTTGGCCGGATAAACCGTTAGCCTTTCCATCAGTGTTTCACCATAAGACACTACGGTTCTGCTTTCAAGTAAACCGCGGGCTGTTTCACTGCTTTTGGTGAAATAATGGATGTACTCTAAAAAATCGGGTACAGCTTTCTCCACGTCGTATTCAGCATCAAGCTCCTGCTGGGTGGCGAAACCTCCGTATAAATTACTGACGAAAAATTCACTTGTTTTTGAAATACTATTTTTGTTTTCCATGGCTCACAGATGCAGCGGTTAAAGTTCTGGCCTGATTAAAAGATATTTATTGAATGCTTATTGCCCATCATCCTGCCGCGTTGCTGACCGGAATTTCGCAGCAGAAACTGCGCCGGCGTTGGCTGGTAAATGTACACGAACGGGTGGAAAGTGCACGCCTCATACAGCAGCCCCGGCAAGCTGACACCCGTCATCTTCGTTTAGAGGAGCAGGAAAGCAAACCTGGATATTGAATTTTGTAAACCCTTAACGTTAAACTACTGCTTTGGCCTGACTTGCAAACCAGCTTTCAAAGTCAATGGCACCGATACGCGGGTTTTCTCCGGGAACCAGCATTTCATCTGTCAGTTCTGCTCCGAAATAACGGGCATGAACATCAGAAACTACTTTTCTCGGATCGCCTGTTTCAGTCAGGTAACGCTGCACCAGGTCAGAAAGGCGGATGCGTTCAGGGCCAGCTATTTCAACTGTTCCGTTCAATGCTGCGCCAACGGTAACATCTGCCACGGCTGCAGCTACATCATCGGAAGCAATGGGCTGTACAAACGCTGGTGATAAATGCACGGTTTCTCCCTGTGTACCAGACTGCGCAATTCCACCCAGAAACTCAAAGAATTGTGTCGAGTGGACGATGGTGTAAGGTATTGGGGATGCCTTAATCAGTTTTTCCTGTGCAATCTTACCACGGAAATAGCCGCTTTCTGCCAACCGGTCCGTGCCGACAACGGAAAGTGCAACATGGTGTTTTACGCCAGCAGCTGCTTCTGCCGCTAATAGATTACGTCCTGAAGTTTCAAAAAATTCCAGAACTGCTTTGTCTTCAAAAGACGGTGAATTTGCTACATCGACAACAACATCTGTACCTTCCAATACTGCTTCCAACCCTTCGCCTGTTATGGTATTGACACCAGATGCTGGCGATGCGGCAATCACTTCGTGTCCAAGTACATTCAATTTTTTTACCAGTTTGGAGCCGATCAGGCCGCTTCCGCCAATTACTACGATTTTCATAAGGATTCTGTTTAGAGCCGGTCTGTACCGGCATGGTTGTAAAAACTAAAAAAGATGAATTCAGGTAACATCTGCCGGATCAATCAATCTGTATCACCAGTGAAAACCAGGCCGGATGTAGCTATTATATTGCAATCCACATGCCAAAGGTATATCTAACTCATAAACAGATAGTTACCGAAAATAGACAGCTTTTATTTTAACTGTATTCAGTCAAATAACTTCTTCGGTGGCTAAATACAGTTGAATTTTTAAAGAGAATTATTGATAAAAGCATATCAAAAAATGCAGGAAATTCATGCAGCCATATGTAATTCCCAAACATCAGCCGTGAACCTTCCAAATGCCATACCTCAATATGGCGGCCCTCTCAACAAAGCAAAATCGGCCCTTATAACAAAACCCGCTGGTTTAACACAACGTACCTTTGTGCAAGCAAAAAATCAAAAAAAATGATCGACCACGTCATACTTACAGTAAGCAATTTCGAGCGCTCAGTCGCTTTTTATACCCAGGCATTAAAACCACTTGGCATTACAATGGCAATGGATTTTAAAGGGGAAGACGGCCATCCCGATTTGAAGGGTTTTGGTGATGGTAACAGCATCTTTTTATGGCTGAAAGAAGGAAAGGCCAATTCCGAAGCTGTGCATGTTGGATTTGTTGCAAAAGACCACTCCGAAGTTGATGCGTTTTATGAAGCCGCCGTTGCCGCCGGAGCTAAAACCAGGTATTCACCAAGAATTTTCCCGGAATATTATCCTGGCTACTATGCCGCATGGATACTTGATCCAGACGGTTATGAAATCGAGCTTGTACACAAAAGCTAAATCAAAAAATCCGATGATTCAAATCGAAAAAATTAATTACCAGGGAGCATTACAGCAACCGATTGGTTCAGGATTTACAGCTGCATCTACCACAAATGATGTAATTAGAGGAATAAACCTTACCGGAAAGACGGCCATCGTAACGGGTGGTTATGCAGGGATAGGATTAGAAACAGTTAAAGCCCTGGTGTCGGCCGGGGCAAAAGTTATTGTTCCTGCAAGGAATGTAGAGAAAGCAAAAAAGAGTCTGGAGGGAGTTGACAACGTAGAACTGGAATCAATGGATTTGATGGACCCGAATTCAATTGATGCATTTGCAGAAAAATTCCTGGCTTCGGACCGGCCTCTGCATTTGCTCATCAACAATGCGGGTATTATGTGGGTGCCGTTACAACGTGATGATCGCGGATATGAATCGCAGCTTTCTACCAATTATCTGGGACATTTTCAATTGACCGCAAGGCTTTGGAGCGCATTGGTAAAAGCTGATGGAGCCAGGGTTGTCAATGTTTCATCGTGGGGACATCACTTTTCACCTTTTGTATTCGAGGACCCTCATTTTGTCAACAGAGAATTTGAATCCTTTTCAGCTTATGGTCAATCCAAGACTGCCAGTATTCTTTTTTCTGTGGAGCTGGACAACAGGGGAAAACACGATGGTGTTCGTTCATATTCATTACATCCTGGAATCATTTCAGAAACCGAACTCGGCAGAAATGTACCACATGAAGACCTGGTATCTTATGGTGTTTTTGATGAAAACGGTGACTTTATTAATGATCCTTCAAAAGGATTAAAATCACTATCACAAGGCGCTTCAACAACGGTGTGGTGTGCTACAAGTCCGCAACTCAACGATATAGGCGGCGTTTATTGTGAAAATGCAGACATAGCAAAATTGGACAATTCACAAGCCGGTGATGCAGTAGAAAACCTGGATGGTTCGACCATGATGAAAGATGTTATGCCTTACGCATTGGATGAAGAATCCGCCGGGAAGCTTTGGATATTAAGTGAAGAATTAACAGGTGTAAAATTTGAATTAGCCAAAAGCTGACCGCCAACACCCAACAGCTATTTTTCGTAGCTTTGTGTTTTTCAACTTTATGGCTGGAATACAACAAAGCGACTATGCCGAGATTCTTTTATCGTGTATAGAAGAGAAATACTTTAAAGACGAAATTGCTTTGGAGCACCATTCATTTGCACGAATAATTTCGGGTGAAATGAAGGTGATTCAGGCTGATAAAACCTATACTTTCGGGCCGGGAGAAACGCTGCTATTTCCTTGCAATCAATTATCCACACTCATCAAAAACCCAAAAGACGGACAGCCGTATAAAGCGGTGGTTATATTTTTTACGCCCCAAAGATTAAAGGAGTTTTATACCAAAAATCAAATTCAGCTAACTGAACCGCATACCCATAAAATCAAAACCTTTGAAAAACATCCGCTGTTGGAAAGTTTCTTTGCTTCTCTGATTCCCTATTTTGACTTGGAAAGTGAGCTGCCGGAAAAAATCGTATCCGTGAAGATAGAGGAAGCCCTGACGATTCTTCGGATCATCGATAAAGACATAGACAATCTCCTGGCGGATTTTACCCAGCCTTACAAAATTCAGCTTGCGGATTTTATGGAGAAGAACTTTATGTTTAATATGCCAATGGAAAAATTCGGTTACCTGACAGGAAGAAGTCTGACCACTTTTAAACGTGATTTTAAAAAGGAATTCAGGACTACACCTCAAAAGTGGATAATTCAAAAAAGACTGGAACTTGCACATTATCAGTTATCTGAAAAGAAACGAAAACCAATTGACGTATATCTTGAAACGGGTTTCGAAGATCTTTCGCACTTTTCTTTTGCGTTCAAAAAACATTTCGGTTATACACCGACTGATCTTAAATAACAGATGCAGCAATATCGACTTGCAGTCAACTGGTTGCATTAGTCCAAACGTCTTTTGGAATAAAGCTTCTTTACCATCAAAATTTCCCACAAAATTGTTAACAACTGATTTTTTTGTTAACTTTTACCTGATTGATTTTAAATCCTAAAAAACTTCAGCGTTATGGCAAACATTGCTCTCTATGGTTTTGGCCGCATTGGCCGTCAGTTCTTACGTATTGCACTTGAAAACAAACTTTTCGTTCCTGTATCCGTTTCCGATATCCATGATGTCAAAATTCTTGCTTCGCTGTTCAGCGTGGACACCAATTACGGCCGCTTCGGCGAGAAGGTTTCGACAGAAGGAGATGACATTTTGATTGGTGATAAAAGGATTAAATACGTAAACTCGAAAACAGAGGTTCCGGACTGGAATGCACTTGGTGTGGACATTGTGGTCGATTGTACCGGACGCGCAACAACACGTGCAGGAGCACAGGCGCACATCGACAGGGGAGCAAAATATGTGCTTATAAGTGCGGCCAGTAAATCATTACAGGATTGTGATGCGGTACTTCTCAAAGGCATAAACCTGGAAACATTCGATCCGTCTTCACATAAAATCATCAGTATGGGAAGCTGTACAACCAATGCACTTGCCGCTGCGGTTAAGGTTATTCTTGACAATTTCGGAATCAAATATGGCTTGTTTTCAACCGTGCACTCCTACACCAATACGCAGTCACTGACGGACCAGCCAATGAAAGACCATCGTGATTCCTGGGCGGCGGCTGAAAACATTATTCCGTCGGCATCCGGTGCTGCCCGTGCGCTACAGTTCATATGGAAAGACCTGCAGATTACCGGCAAAGCATACCGGGTACCAACCCGCACTGGAAGCATCGCAGAACTTAATCTGGTAACAGAGAAGGAATGTACCGTCGAACAGGTCAACGAAGCTTTCCGCAAAGCTGCAAAGGAGGAACCGCTAAAAGGCGTTCTTGATGTATTGGAAGAAGAATGGACGTCGGCACGCATAGTAGGTGACCCGCATTCTTCGATCATCGATTTACCTCTGACGGTTAAACAGGGGGAGCTGCTTTCAATCGCTACCTGGTATGATAACGAGTGGGGATTCACGAGCAGGTTAGCCGAAGTGGCGCAGTTTATCTCGCAAAAAATTTAAACGAGCCCGGCTTCAAACCATACAGAAAACCGTATATCAGGCTAAAATCCAATCAAGGCAACAATTGGTTTTAGCCAGATATACGGTTTTTATTTTATGTAATTAATTACGCATATAAAGCCACAGATCAACTGAAAAAGCTCCGCTTCCTTTGATTATTATAACCAGAAGCAAGGAAAGCAGCAGTATAAAATATTCGATACCTTCCCCTTTTTTTTACCTGACCAATTCATTGTCCAGCCATCCGCTGAGTGCGTAATGAGCGCTCCTGTAAATATGATAAAATTCCCCAAAGCGGCTAATCTTCCAAAACAACCCAATATCAAAGCTATACTCCCAAATGACTGGCCAATTATGATCAGCCAGCCAATGAAAACCGGGACATTTTTTTGTCTGATCCGTAACAACGATTCACGAATACCAACGCCGCCGCCAAAATCATTAAACCAGCCCAGTAATTTTTGCATTCCATAAGGAAAGATAATTATACCAGCAACCAATCTTAGAAAGAGCTGGATAAAATCATCTGTTGTCTGTATCAATTCGTACACAAGGTTCAGGTTCAATTTATGAAATATTTTTATTGAATTTTATTATTGAAACAGCTCTTGTTCCCAAACCGGACCGAACCTGGTTATATTGAAAAATACTCCGCTTTGTTTATTTCCAGCTTTTTAATTTTTGAGTGCAGTGTTGTCGCCGGGATATCCAGATATTCGGCAGCTCCGCCCTTTCCTGATAACTTTCCGCTGCACCGTTTGATGATATCAATAATATAGGTCCGCTCTACCTCTTCGAGCGTTCTGCTTGCAAGGGCCACCTCTTCATTTTTAGTCTCTTTACGATCCTTGGGCAGATGGACTTCGCGAAGTACCGTTTCATTGGTTAGCAAAACGCTTCGCTCAATAAGGTGTTCCAGTTCCCTGACATTTCCCGGCCACAAATAACTTTTTAATTCCTGTATGACCTTTGGTGAAATTGCGTTTACTTTTCTACCTGCATTCTTGCTGTAACGTCCCACAAAAAAGTGGGCAAGAGGGGCAATGTCCTCAGGACGGTCCCTTAACGGAGGAAGATTTATGGGGAAAACATTTAAACGGTAAAAGAGGTCAGACCTGAACCTGCCCGCTTTTACCTCTTCTTCCAAATCGCGGTTTGTGGCTGCAATAATCCTCACATCAACACTGATGGTGCTTTTCCCTCCTACCCTTTCCAGCTCTTTTTCCTGGATCACCCGCAGCAGTTTTACCTGGGCTTCCAATGGCATTTCACCAATTTCATCCAGAAATAAGGTGCTGTTATTGGCCAGTTCGAACTTTCCGATCCGCCGGTCTGTGGCTCCTGTAAAAGCGCCTTTTTCATGGCCAAACAATTCACTTTCAATCAAATTGGCAGGTAAAGCCGCACAATTGACCTTGATCATCAGCTTATTTTTTCGCGGAGATGCATTATGGACTGCACGGGCAATCAGTTCCTTACCGGTACCGGTTTCCCCAAGCAGCAACACCGACGATTTGGATTCAGCAACCAGTGATATCAAATGATACACTTTCTGCATTTCGGCACCGCTGCCAACAATTTCAGAAAAATTGTAGATTGTCTGGATCTGCTCCTTCAAATGATCATTTTCCACTTCCAGCATTTGTTTATAGGTCAGTACCTTTTCGTTTGCCCTGATATTGGAAATAGCAATTGATATCTGGGCACAGATCCCTTTAAGAAGTGTCAGGTTTACTTCATCGGTCAGGAGCCATAGCGTTCCCAGATTTTGATTGCCAACACGAAGGGCTGCTCCGTAGGCATTTTTCAGCCCTGCTTTTTTCCAGAAATAAATATATTTGGCACTGTTTCCCTTTCTCTCCTCTTCTGCAATATTGAAAATAACCGGATGTTTGCTATTGAGCACTTTGGCCGTCAGGTATTCATCAATACTTATATTTTTTGACGCCAGTTCTTTGAAAATGGGTTCCTCACCGTAGAACATATTTTTGTCATACATGTAAGGGCTCAGGGTTACACCATCATCTTCTATGATACGGATCATGGATAACCTGATATTCAGCACGCTCTGCAATACGCTGGATATGGCTTCTTCCAGATCATCTTTTGTTCGTACCCCGGCAATATCCTGACTAAAATCAAGCAAAAAGGATTTTTCCTGTTCCTTGCTCAGGATTTTTTCATTGGCAGAAATGTTACTTGCGGCGGTAGAAAGCTGGCTGGAAATCCGCTCAATAATACTGATCGATTTAGCATCAAAAGTATTTTCCCTGTTTGCAAACAAGATCAGGCTGTGCTTCGCTGTCCCTTCATCCGGAAGTGCTTTAATCACCAATTCTCTGGCACCGGCCACATAATTAAGCCTGAACCAAAGCGGTACCTTATTGATATCAAAGGATTTCATATTCAAAACAACCGGCTTATCAGAATGCGATGCTACATCATAAATGCCGTCACTGACCGGATAAGGGTTTGAAATTGCCTCAGTGTATTTTGAAAATTCCCTGGGTTTGGATTCGGTATCCGTCAAAAAAGCGTTGTAGGTTTCACCGCTTTGATCCAGTACCGTCATAACGCTATGGGTGAAGGGAATCAGTTTTTTAAGGCCAAAATTGATCACTTGCAAAAGGCCTTTCCGGTCGCGTACCGTCACCATGTCGTTACTTAAAGATAACAGGACTTCATTAACCCTTTCTTTGTAAGTGATCTCTTCGTTTTTGATAATATTGGAAACTGCACTCGATATCAGTGGTGCTATTCCGTTAATAATATCTTTGAATTCACGGCCGAAACTACCTTTTCGGTCAGAATACATATGCAGAAACCCAATGGTCTGCATTTTGCTTCTCAGAGGTGTCATCAGTATTTCCCTGATGCCGGCTTCATAGTTTACCCTCAAAAACGCAGGGCTTCCTGGCTGGCCCATAATTTGGTCAAGAAGAAAAAATTCCGGCCCGTCAGAACTCATTACCTGATCAATGAATGGCTCGTTCAAAGGAAAATGCGAGTGAATCAGTGAGGCATACTCACGGTGATCCTTAATCGGCGACGCAATGTGGTCCAAAAGAAATGGCGTATAGGTTTCCTGCCGTTCATCTATAAGTGTGACTATGGCGTGTGTAAAATAAAACAGGCCTTTGATCCGTGAAGAAAATATGGTTATCAGGTCATTTTTTTCTCTTACCCTCGTAATGTCATTGCTTAAATCCAGAAGAATTTTTCTTTCTCTTTCGTATTGTTCAATTGGATTGATCAGGATGCCCAAAGAATGGTTTTTAAAGAAATCGGTGGATTGGTATTCAACTTTAATCTCTGATTCATCTGAGTCTTTCATTTTACTACTTATTTAAATGTTTTGGGTATCGCCTCCTTGTTCTATTATACTGTCCGGTACATGACAATCAAAATCCCGGAATTGGACAAATATCTATTTGCAGGGACTGAAAGGCAGCCGTTAAATACTGAATCCGGCCACATCGCAGTTTCCCGTTTTTAACAATCCGTTCAATCGATAGCCTAAGGCATTCCGTACATAAGCGACGTATTTAATATCACATTTTAATCAGTCCCTTTTGGCTAGCCATTACCTGGCACAGGAAGCCCGAACGGCTCAATTCCTCTACAAAAACAGGTAAGGCCTGGTAAAGCAGGTCGTACTCCGGATAGATATATTCAGGTTTTCCACCAGGAATTGCCTAATCCGTAGCACAGCTGATTCATAAAGCTTTGTTAAAAGCCGGATCGTCCAGCCGTGCCACGGATCATTCCGTCCGACTATAATAAGTCAAATAGAAAGGACAAAATGATGTTAAAACGCTTTACTGATATAGATACATCGTTTCCGGTTTTTGCAGATCTTCAATCCATCGGTCAATATGGGCCAGCAGGTTCTTCTGATCCATGCGTTCTTTTTGTTCTGATAAACTTTCGAAAACAATCAGAGCCAGGGTAAGGCTATGTACAATATCAAGCTGAAGTAACAACCCAATGCTGAAACCTGCAACAAAATTCTGACGTGCGTTCGTGGCCATTTCGATCGTTGGGGCAACCTTTTTCCTGGCCAGTACAAACTGCCGTTGTTTGGTAAACAAAATCGCCTTGGACGCAGAATAAATCAGTAAACGCGTAACATTCATCGTTCTGAAAATCGAAATGTATTTCCGGTTTAATTCATGGGTATTTTGATTTACATCCGTCGTATCCAGGTCTATTCCATTCAGTATCTGCCATAATTTGATGGCTTCATTTTCGTCCAATGCAAAGGTAACCTGACCATAAAGTGAAAAGTCGCTGATAATATCAATAGCTTCATCCACCTGAAATGACAGCTTTTTTTGAGGGTCACCCAAATAAAATATAAATTCAAAATCCTTCTTTTTTAGCGGCCTGATAACATCTGCCAGCAATCCGCTCCATAAATCGGAAGCTCCGGTATGATTTGACCAGTTATCAAATGCAATAGTCCGGCAATTTTGAAATAACAGGCGCAGTTCAGTAATGATGCCCTCGTTCCGCAGATAATGCCAGGGATAATGTTCACTGGCAACATTTTTTATGTCAAGATCAAAATTAGCCAGTGCAGTGAGGTCATGCAACTTGTTTAAGGCCAGGCTGCGAATGCCCATCATATGAAGGATTTCGGGAAGGATAAATTCACTTACATTAAAGGCATTTATATCAGGAACGGATAATGATTGTTCCTCCGCATTCCCGGAATTGGTGCGGCTTAAAAATACAGTTTCTGAAACATCAAAGTTTTGTATCCTTGACCGCAGATCGGCAAGAATAGGGCCTGCATTGATCATTTCCAGATTTAGTAATTCCATGATTCAAATTATTTAATAGTTTTTTTTATGGGTTTTCCGGCTCTCGTAAACAAGCTAGTTCGAGGCCAGTTTCTTGTTGCTTATGTTACTGGCGGCTTCAATAATAAAGGCTGCTACCTTCGCTGGCTGGGAAACCATTGGCACATGACTGGTATTTAGCTCTATGGTAGTTGCTTTGATATTTTTGGCCATTTTCCGTTGCAGATCAGGATTGATCATCCGGTCTTTTTTGGCAACTATGTACCAGGAAGGTTTGGTTTTCCAGGCTGCTTTAGCAATTTTTTCACCTGGTGCTGCGGCGGACCAGGTCCCCTGCGTAGCTAAAATAATCCTGCGTTCTGATTCCGGCAGGTCCTGCGCAAAATCTTCATGAATACCTTTCGGTGTTAACGATAGAAATCCGGATGCATCGGGCCTTACTTCATTATTTCCCGGCCCGGGAGGCAAAGTTTTTGCCACATCGCTTAATGACTGGCCACCGTCCGGGGCGAAGGCTGCAACGTACAAAAGCCGCGTTACTTTTGGGTCATTGCCCGCCTCCGAAATGACAACGCCTCCCCAGGAATGACCAACCAGCAGAACCGGCCCATCCATCAGTGCAATGGCGCGTTTGGCAGCCGCAACATCGTCTTTTAAAGAACTTAATGGATTTTGGACTGCAATAACCTTTAATCCTTTGGCTTCAAGAAGCGGGATAATTTTGGCCCAGCTCGATCCATCTGCAAATGCACCGTGGACAAGCACAATATTTTTTACACCTTTCGATTGCGCCTGAGCCAGATTTGTGTTCGAAAGAATGAAAAACGAACCAAGGAAGATGATAACAGCATTTAATTTATACATGATAATTGAGTTTTAAGTTTTCCGGAAATGAACAGATGACTTGATTGATTTAATGCCAGATATTTTTTTGTGTCTATAACATTTTGTTTGGTTAAAGTGAAGGATAAATCGCTATTCAGCAGCAATACGAAAGAGAGATCAAAGCCCGTGCCATGTTAGAAACATTTTGAAAAAGCAGCATCATTGAGTTTAAATGCCCATGAAGTTTGCAATCCTGGTAACATTCAGGTTGTATTAATCCAAATCGCGGGATAAATCCAGAACAACAGATATCTCCAAAAAACCGTATTTTTACAAATACTCGTAGTTTCCACATCCAATAAATTGGATATTATAAATAGAAGCCGAATTGAAACAGAAAAGTGAATTGAATACAGTGTATTATAAATTACCACCAAAAGATTCAAAAGTATATATCAGGTGTAAATAATCATTTTTCACTGGCATGTATTACACTCTCTGAATCAATTCATTACAGTAATTTTTAGCTTTTTATTGGCACCTATCCTGACATTCACATTTTAAAAGGATAACCAGGTTAAACTGGCCTGTTAATCAAAAGGTATAATTCTTATTCGTTAAATAAAAATTAGTCTGTATTTACAGAAAACCCTACCCGTTTTTAAACTATGCAGTCAACCCCCAATCCCTCGGCCATACCAACATCGGCCTGTAAGATTTTAATCGTTGAAGATGAATATATCATTGCCAACGATCTTGAAATTATACTTCATGATGCTGGTTATCCGGTGATTGGAATTGCTAATTCATTTGCAAAAGCGCTTGCCCTGATCGAACAGCAACGTCCCGACATGGTGCTGCTGGATATTTACCTGAAAGGTATAGAAACCGGTATTGACCTGGCCAAACAACTCGAAGAAATCAATATTCCGTTTATCTATGTATCTGCCAACGACAACCAGAGCGTACTTGAAGCTGTAAAAGCTACACAGCCAAGTGGTTATATTGTCAAACCTTTTCGTGAAAAGGATGTACTAACAGCGCTTGAAATCGGACGATACAGGCATTCGCATGGAGTTGAACTGAATTTAAGAGAAGAAAAAGCCTTACAAATTGCACTTACCGACGCCTTGTCCGATTCGGAAAACTGGGAGAATAAGTTATTGACGACAGCGAAATTGCTTCAAAAACATATTCCATTTGATTTTTTAACAATCCGCCACCAGCGTCCGGATACAACGCATACTTTCAATTTTTACAGGATTGGATTTGACGAGTATCAAATTCTGAGTGTTCAGGCCATTCAGCAGATGACAAATTTAAGGAGTGATTTCCAATTGCTGCCGTTGGATAATTTCATACAAAAAGGGCCGGCGCGATACTCCGGTGAAGGATTAAACACTTTATACCAGCAGGATCCGTACATTCAATTTTTGGCAAAAACGTTCCGGTTAGAGTCTGCACTTGTAATGCCATTTACCTTTGGAAATGGTGAACGTTTTATCATTTGTTTTTTGAACAGGAATTCCGAACCTTACCAGTCCCGTCATCAGGCTTTGCTCGAGCGTTTGGAACAGCCCTTGTTGCTGACCCTCGAACGGGTATTGGCATACGAAGAGATTGCACGGCTCAGCGAAAAGCTTAAACAGGAAAATTCCTATTTGCAGGAAGAGGTGAAAACCCTGTTAAATTTTGAGGAGATTATTGGGAGAAGCGAAAGCCTGTTACACATATTTAGCCTGGTTACCCAGGTAGCTCCCACTGATACCACTGTGTTGCTGATGGGTGAAAGCGGCACCGGAAAAGAATTAATTGCACGGGCAATTCACAACCAGTCGTCCCGAAAAGAAAAGATATTAGTCAAAATCAATTGCGCCACGTTACCTGCTAATCTGATCGAATCGGAATTATTCGGCCATGAGAAAGGAGCATTTACCGGTGCATTTGAAAAGCGCATCGGCAAGTTTGAACTGGCCCAGGGCGGAACCATATTTCTGGATGAAATCGGTGAACTTCCGCTGGAATTACAATCAAAACTGCTGCGTGTACTTCAGGAAAAGGAAATTGAACGGATCGGTGGTAAAACACCTATTAAAACGGACGTTCGGGTAATAGCAGCAACGAACCGGAATCTCGAAGAAGAGGTAAAAGAAGGCCGCTTTCGTATGGATCTTTTTTTCCGGCTGGCAACGTTTCCGCTCACTTTACCCCCATTACGCGAACGCAAAGAAGACATACCGCTGCTCGCTCATTTTTTTGCGCGAAAACTTGCCCAAAAGCAAAAAAAACCATTTTTAGGATTCAGCGACTTGGTCCTTTCCGAATTGACCAATTATACATGGCCAGGAAATATCAGGGAGCTGGAAAATGTTATTGAACAGGCCGTTATTCTTAACAACGGACAAACACTGCTGGCATTAGGCCGGCCACTGCAAAAGCGTTCGTTCGCGTTGAATCCTCCGCTCAGCCAGACTGAAAATAGTAAGGTTCACGGGCAGTTTACGTTTAGCCCACCCAAAGATCTGCCTGAAATGAAACAAATGCAGCAGGCAACTGAACGGGAATATATTCTGACTGTTCTAAAGCAAACAAACGGACGTATCCGGGGCGCCGGTGGTGCAGCTGAGCTTTTGAATTTAAGGCCGACTACATTGGAGTACAGAATGGAAAAAATGGGTATCCGGAAAACGCTTACAGTTCAGCCGCCGGGTTCCTGATGTGGCTCTCAAAGCGGAAAAAGCAAATATATTACCTGCCATTAATTATGAATTACCCTGGGTCTGTTCATTTCCTGTTTTGCTTATTCTGCCTGTACCTTTGTGCAGGCCCGGCAGGAGCACAACAGATCCCGGCAAATGAGGCCATCAGGTTAAAGAAGTCAATACGGCTGGGCAAGCCCGATGCCAATCGTGTAAAAGAGCTGCTTAAATTAAGTGATTATTATCTCAGCCGGACACTGAATCCTAAACATGACTGGGATAGCGCACTGGTACTTGCTGTGCAGGCGGAAAACCTAAGCGAACAGCTGGGATATGACAGAGGTAAAGACAATGCCATTTTTCTTCGGGGCAAAGCATATACCAGACAGCAAAAAATTAACGTCGCTCTTCCGTTGTTAAAAAACCTGAGTGATACCAGCCGCATTAAACTCTTTATAGAACTGGGCAGGATTAAACTGCGGCCAACCTATACACAAAAAGCCGACCGAGACAGTGCCATTTTACTTTTCCGTCAGGCAGAAACAGTCAGTATGGAAATTGGTAACCGTAAATGGCTCGAAGAAAGCCAGTGCCTGATTGGCGTGGCCTATCTGCTGAGTAAAGACTGGCAACAGGGAAAAGCTTATTTTATGAAGGTGACGGAAGCTCGTCGCCGAAGGGGTGATAAGGCCGGAGAAATCAGGGCCCTGCTCCGAATGGCAACGACAACATTTTGCGATGATTGCCGGGAAAATATCAATGCACTTGAAAGAGCACTGACCCTTTCCCGCCAAATCGGTGATCAGGCGCTGGAGATGCTTATCCTGATGGAAATGGGATACGAATATTTCCAGATAAGCAGCGGGGATACTAAAGAATCGGAGCCAAAAGCGCTTCAGGCACTGGCCATTCAAAATAAGATCGGTTTTAAACCACTGGTCAGGGCATATCATGCGCTGGCAGAGGAAAGCGTTTATAAAATGCCGGGTGAATATGGCTACTTATCCAACGCCTATTATTTTATGTCCGACCTGAGCCAGGCAAAAGGCGACTTAAACCAAAAACTGTTTTACATTCTTAAAGTTGTCAAAAGCGTAGAAAGCAGCGGGCAGACTGAGGAGCTGGATTATGCCTATTTTAAGTTGGGGAACGCCTATTATGAACTGGGCCAGTTTGACAAAAGCATGGAATACCACCGGAAATCTTTAATGCTCAGCCATCAAAGGGGCATGTTATTTATCCAGGTAGGCATAGCCAGCAGAATGGTTGTGACTATGCTTAAACAAGGAAAAGCAACAGAAGCGTTACAATTTTTGCAGGACATTACGAGTAAAAACCTGCCGTATACCTACGAGGATAATCTGCTGATGGCACATTGTTACGGAGCCTGTTACAGCGCGTTGAATCAGTACAAACTGGCTGAAAAGTATTACCTGGAAAGTGTTGCATGGAGTAAAGAGATCACTTTCGGTTTTCAGTATTCTGCCTGGCGCAGGATCAGCCAGTTTTATGTCGCAAGCGGCCAGTATGATAAAGCCGACCAGTATTTGAAAAAGTTGCTGGCGGCCCCGCCAAAAAAGATTATTCCCAGTCATCAGATAGAAGTTTACCTGATGCGTTTCAAGGTGGATTCAGCGCAGGGCAAATATCCGTCGGCCATTCAACATTACCAGAAATACAAAGCCCTGAACGATTCGGTTTTCAATGAGAAAAAAAGCAGGCAAATTTCCCAGCTAAGTATCCAATACGAAACGGAAACAAAAGACCAGGACCTGAAACTCAAACAGCAGGCCATTCAGCTATTGACCGAACAAAGCCAGCGTCAGCAAAATCAGTTACAACAGGCGGCGATCATGCGCAACAGTATCATCGCGGGTGTTATTCTGCTCATCCTTTTACTGGGTTTAGGGGTCAATCGCTACCAGCTTAAACAGCGAAACAATAAATTGCTCGAAGCCAAACAAATCGAAATCAACCGTAAAAACTATTCTCTGGAACAGATTGTACAGGAAAAAGACCACCTATTAATTGATAAAGAACAGTTACTGGTAGACAAAGACCATCTTTTGGAAGAACGGGAATGGATGCTAAAGGAAATGCATCACAGGGTAAAAAATAATTTGCAGATTATCACCAGCCTGCTTCATTCACAGGGCTCCTTTCTCAAAGATAAAGAAGCTTTGGCTGCGATCAGGGAAAGCCAGAACCGGGTTCATGCGATGGCACTGATCCACCAGAAACTTTACCAGGCAGACCGGCTGTCGAGCATTCCGATGGTTGATTACATTAAAGAAATAGTCGATTATTTAATTGCTACGTTCAACCGCGGAAATACAATACAAAAAAAGATAACAGTTGCTCCAATCGATCTGGATGTTACATTCGCCGTTCCATTAGGACTGATCCTTAATGAAGCGGTAACAAATTCACTCAAGTATGCTTTTCCCGGTGATCGAACCGGCATTTTAACCATTGAACTGATTGAAGAAGGCAGCAAAAAATACCGGCTTTTTATAGGCGATAACGGGGTTGGATTTCCATTAGATTTAAATCCTGGCCGCAGCCGTACCCTTGGGATGAGTTTGATCCGTGGTTTAAGTGAACAGATTGAAGGAACGCTGAACATCAGCCAGGATCAGGGTGTACAGATTAACCTGACCTTCGTTGAAGAAAAAATTGCCCGGGTTCCTTCCTGACAAGGACGTAGTTCTTAAACACGAGTATATTACCGGTCCTCATAGCCTTAACCTTTTAAAATTTTCATTTGCTCGTTATGATTAAAAAAATTGGAAAGCGGACGATTCTGACCTGTATGGTCATTGGATTTGCCTGTATCGGAATATTTTGCTCGTTTACAAATATGCAATTCAGTGATAAAACGACAAAAATCAAAGACCGTCCAAAAATCGTCAACATTGTCAATTTTATCCGTTTGCTCGAACCCCGGGATTCGCTTATCACGCAGGATGTATTGTACCAGACTGTTGTGAAGCAGGTTGAAATAATGAAAAAGTATAAACTTGGCGGCACTTTTCTTTTGCAATATGACGCACTGATTGACCCGCGATATCAAAAATTGCTCAAAGAACTGCCTGCTGATTCCTTTGAGATCGGGGCATGGTGGGAACTACCGCAGCCATTAATTGAAAAAGCCGGACTGAAATGGCGTGGCCGCTTTCCGTGGGACTGGCACGCGGATATTGGCTTTTCCACTGGTTATACGCCTCAGGAACGTGAGAAGATCATTGATGTGTACATGGCGGATTTCAAAAAGTTCTTCGGCTATTATCCAAAATCTGTTGGTTCATGGTTTATCGATGCGCATTCACTGAATTATATGTATGACAAATATAAGATCGTTGCATCGGCCAATTGTAAGGACCAGTACGGCACCGATGGATATACTTTATGGGGAGGATACTGGAACCAGGCTTATTATCCAAGCCGTATAAATTCTTATATGCCGGCACAAACGGTTGAAAACCAGTTACCAGTACCTATTTTCCGAATGCTTGGCAGTGACCCGATCCGCCAGTATGACACTGGACTGGGATCAAAAAGACAGGGTGTGATTACACTGGAACCGGTGTATCCCGAGGCGGGAGGAAGTGCGACCTGGGTGAACTGGTTTTTCAAAGAATTTGTCGAGGGTGAATCCATGGCATTCAACTACACTCAGGCCGGACAGGAAAATTCCTTTACATGGGATGCTATGTCAAAAGGATTTGAAATTCAGATGCCGCTTATTGCCAGGTTACGGGATGAAGGCAAGATTAAAGTGGAAACTCTTGAAGCTTCCGGATTATGGTTCAAAAAGAATTTCAAATTAACGCCCGTTACTTCTTTCACTGCCAATCATGATCTGCCTGGCGGTGACCTTAAAACCGTATGGTTCAACAGCCGCTTTTACAGATTAAATCTGCTCTGGGAAAATGGAGCGCTGCGCATCCGGGATATTCACATGTTTGATGAAAAACTACCATCGGCCTATACGACGCAAAAGGCGACTTCCAATGAGTGTTCGTTTTTTACACTTCCGATCGTAGACGGTTATTTGTGGAGTAAAAATGAAGATTTGGCCGGCTTACGATTTAAAACCATTGTAGACGGTAAGGAAATTTTAATCAAAGGCGGCGATCCGGTTATTTCAAATCCATCCGAAGGTAAACTGCTGGTTTCATGGCCACTTACTACTTTTAAAGGAACATTGGTCATTGATATTAGTGAAAAACAAATGACGGTTTCCATTACAGGCGAAAATGTGGGAAAATGGTTTCTGGATCTAACAGCACCAAAAGCTGAAAACCTGCCTTTTAAAAGTGTAAAATCTGCACAGATAGACTGTGAATTTGAAGGGCTGCCCTACTCTTTAAACGCAATTGCCGGATCATTTTCCAAACCAGGTAACGATAATATTTTCAGGATGTCTCCAAAGGGAAATGTTTTGACACTCGATTTATCGAATGGCAGAAATGTGAAATAATCCTCGGATTGTCAGCAAAAAACCGGCTCTGAATATAAACAGTGGCATTGTTTTTGTCAAACAACAGATTATAAATTACCCATGGTTGCCCCATCAGATATCGGCCGGCTGGCGGCACAGCTTTTAACAGTACCATTAGAAAATACAGGATTACACAATATTGATGTTGCCCGGGCATTTTCAACAGCGCTGAATAAAACGGTGAAGGCTGTTAAAGTTCCTTCTGAAAATTGGAAACAAACCCTCACTGGTATGGGTTTTTCGGATAAAGCAGCCGTGGCAATGGCAAATATGACCGCAATTACGCTTAATGAAAAGTATGAGATCTCCTGCGTGTTACATAAAGGCAAAACTTCATTGGAAGCTTACATATCTGAACAGGTTAATATCAAAGCATTTTTACGATCACTTTGATGAAATATCATAGTTCAGTGCAGTGGGCGCCATGCCAAATTTTTTCTTGAAAGAATGTGAGAAGTGTGACAGGCTTTCAAAACCCAGGTCGAGGTAAATAGCCGAGGGTTTCTGATGTTTGGTTTCGATGAGGTGTTTTGCTTCGGTCAGGCGTTTGTCCTGCAGCCACTGACGAGGCGGAGCGCCGAACGTTTTCAGGAAATCTCGTTTGAAGGCGGCCAGGCTGCGGCCGGTAAGCTGCGCGAATTTTTCAATAGGAACGTTGAAATGGAAGTTACTGACCATGAACCTTTCCAGGTCGATCTTATAAGGTTCTGAAAAGTCGAATAAAAAATTGCAAAGTCCGGGCATGGCAAGTAGTAGTAATTTAACTCCTTCCTTCACTTTCAGAATACCCATTTCGTCTGTCATGGCTGCTCCGGAGTTTCGGGCATACGGAACAATTGATTGAAAATATCCCTGCAGGAATTCGTTGGAAGGAATCAGGATATTGGGCGGACCGATGTATTTCCGGTCCGCTCCGAGCTTTTCTTCTAACGCGATTTTGCGCAGCAGGTCTTCCTGCAGGGATATCACGATAGTCTCATAGTTCCCGCCAGGCACCATGCCTCCGGGCACCGTGCCTCCGGGCACCGGTGATTTAGTGAGCGTACCCAGCTGATTTCTTCCTATCAACAGCATTTCTCCTCCGGTCATCGAAATGTTTTGCGCGGATGTTTCCAGCATGAATTGTCCCGAAACCTGCAATACTAAGGTATGGTGGTTCCAGAAACATACTTTCTCTTTCCGCTCAGCGGAGAGGTAAGAATAAAAGATCACTCCCTGAAGAATTTCTGCTGGACTCGTCATTTAGCGTTGTAAGTAAGTGCCGCCAAGTATAGCGCCTATTGCAAAAGTAGTGTTTAGGGTTGTCATTTCTTCCTGTGTAAATTCAATATCCATTGCTGCTATATTTTCCGGCAACCGTGACCTGCGGCTCATGCTTACCAATGGCATAATATGCTCGCCCTGCTCCTTCACCCAGGCTATCGCAATCTGTGTTGGCGTATAGCCTTTATTGCTGGCTAATTGCTTTAAGACTTCGACTTTTTCGAGGTTATTAATTAAGTTTTCACCCTTAAAACGAGAGAAATGGTTACGGTAATCATTTTCTGGAAGTGGAGCTTTCATGTCACCGGTCAATAAGCCTTCGGCGGTATTGGCAAAGGCCACTGTCGCAATGCCTAATTCCTTAGCAGTTGGCAGCAATTCATTTTCTATCTGACGTTCAGCCAGCGAATAACCAATCTCCAGCGCGCTTATGGGGTGTATGCTGTTGGCTTTACGAAGTTGTTCAGCCGTAATTTCCGAAACACCAATGTGACGCACTTTACCTTCCTTAACCAGGTCGGCGACCGTTCCGATGATGTCTTCCACCGGCACGCTGTTATCCATACGGCTAGGCTGGTAGAGGTCAATGGTTTCAATACCCAAACGGGTCAGAGAAAAGTTTATAAAATTTTTAATAGCGATGGGTCGCAGATCCATTCCCAGCCACTGGCCATTGTGAAAAATAGCGCCAAATTTTACGCTGATGAAGGCATCGTCGCGCCTTCCTTTAATGGACTTTCCTACCAGCATTTCATTATGGCCGGCACCGTAAAAGTCACCGGTGTTCAAAAAATTAATACCTCTGTCAAGGGCTTCCCGGATCGTAGCAATACTTTCTGCCTCGTCGGGTGTTGGCCCGCCCCAGATTGACGACATACGCATACAGCCTAAACCAAGTTTAGACACTAACGGGCCGTTTAGACCCAACTGAATTTTTGTGTTGTTTTTCATGATACAAAGGTCATAATTCAACAACCATGCCAGTTTCCTCTACGGCTCAAATAATTTGCCCGTACGGCTCACTAGAAGTTGACTATAACTTCTTTAACAGACTTTATCACGGATTACATTGTATTGCTATCGGCTGTCGGCACTTAGCTATCAAATTTATGCATAGAATAAGATTTTGGACAATTACCGGAGCGGCCCCACCGAATGCCGATGACAATACAAAAGAATTTATGATCAAGTCTATTCATTTCTTAAACTTTTGACCGGATTAATTAACGCGGCTTTCATCGCCTGAAAACTGACAGTAAGCAGGGTAATTGCCAGTGCACCCGATATGGCTACCGCAATAATCCACCACGAAAAGGTGATCCGGTAAGTGTAATGGTTCAACCAGTCATTCATCATATAATAGGAAATTGGCACTGCCAGCAAACAGGCTATAATGACCAGCACCACAAAATCTCTGGAGAGCATCTGCCAGAGGTTGGCTACCGAAGCACCAAGTACTTTGCGGATTCCGATCTCCTTCCGGCGTTGTTCGGCAAAAAAAGAAGCCAGACCGAACAGGCCCAAACAACTGATAAAAATTGCCAGGGTTGCAAAAACAGTAGCAAGTTGCCCGATCCGCTCTTCGGCCTGGAACTTCCGGTTATATTCCTCACTGGCAAATTTGTATTCAAAAGGACTGCCGGGATTATATTTTTTAAAAACAGGTTCAAGCGCAGCCAATGCCTTTGATGTGCTTATTACAGGGTTGAGCCTGACGTGGATAAAATAGGCCCAATCCTCTCTGAGCAGAAAAATTGTTGGCTGGATCGGCATAAAAGGAGATCCCATCACAACATCTTTAATAACCCCGATAATTGTATACTGATCGCCATTCCACTTAATGTTCTTTCCGACAGGCTCTTTTACGCCCATAAATTTAACAGCGCTTTCGTTGAGAACAAGGCCTAGGGTATCGGTTGAAAAGCTGCGCGAAAAATCACGGCCCAGTTTGAATTCCCAGCCAACGGTTTTGCCGTACTCATGTGTAACACCGACTGTACCGAAGTCGCCCTGTTGGTCAGGATCTTTGCCCTGCCAGTCGAAACTGGCATCACTGCTCCATACTTCCGAGGTAGGGCTGGACGATTCGGCCATATTAAGTGCAGCACCCGTTTGAAGCAGATCATGTTGAATCGCCTGGTAATGGCCCCGGAGATCCGAAGTGTTCATACTGATGGAAAGTAACCCAGACCGGTCAAAACCAACAGGCCGGTTTTTGGCATACTGAATCTGGCGAAGAACGATGAGTGTACCAATAATCAGTGTGACCGATACCGTGAACTGAATAATGACAAGCACCTGTCGCGGTAAAGCAACCAACTGCCCGAAACGAAACCGCAGCGATGAAACCGTACCTTTAAGTACCTGAACCGGCCGGAAACCCGACAAATACAATGCCGGATAACTGCCTGCCAGTAAGCCGGTAAGCAAGGTAAAACCAAGCCCAAATATCCAGCTTTGCCGGTTATTCCATGGAAAGATTATTTTCTTATCCGCTATTTGGTTAAACCAGGGCAAAAGAAGAAGTACGAGCAAAAGGGCAAGAACAAAGGCAATAATTGCCATAAGCACCGATTCGCTGAGGAACTGGGCAATTAACTGGCCGCGTAACGAACCGACAGCCTTGCGGATACCGACCTCCTTAGCACGTTTCCCGGACCGGGCGGTTGACAAATTCATGAAGTTGATACATGCAAGCAAAAGCACAAATCCGCCAATGATTCCGAATAGCCACACAAACTGTATGCGCCCCCGAACAGGCATGCCATTCTCCCATTCGGAATAAAGATGCCAACGGCTCATCGGATGCAAAAAGACTTTCGGGTTAAATCTGGCTTCTTCTTTCGCATGACGGGCTTTGATACCCTCAATTTTGGCTGTAACCTGCTCAAAACTGGCTTGGGATGCTATTTGTACCAATAGCAAAAAGGAGTTATTTCCCCAGTTGGTTTCTGAGCGTTTCACCCATGCTTCTTCCTCCACGAAAAACTTCCATGGGAGTAAAAAGGACACATTGCGAAACTCAGTAGTAAAGGGCAGGTCTTCATATACACCAGTTACTTTAAAATAATGTTTGTTATCAACCTTGACAAGTTTATTAAGAGGGTCTGCATTGCCAAATAAGGCTTCCGATATAGATGCGGACAACAGGACAGAAGTCGGATTATCCAGTCCTTTGGCTGATCCTTTTATCATCTTTAAAGACATCATCAGCGGGAAATCCGGTTCTACACAGTTACCCGTTTTGGTAAAATTGTTTGAGCCGTAAGTTAAAATATGATCTTCTGTCCATGACGACAAAGCGATATATTTAAAGTCGCTGGCATATTCAGTCTGCAAAGCTGCACGCAGGGGAAGCGGTGTAGCAATACTGGTGTTAGTAGTTCCGTTGGAAGTCTGGTGTTGCATTACCCGCGCAATGCGTTCATAATTTTGGTGATACTTATCGTAGGACAACTCATCCCAAACCCACAGGCTGATCAGTACCGCCGTAGTCATCCCGACAGATAAACCGACGATATTAATTGCTGAAAATACACTGTTTTTGGCAAGGTTGCGCCAGGCAATTTTGAGGTAGTTTTGTAGCATAAACGATGAATAAGGGTTTTTACACACCACAAAATCCTTACCAGGACGCCCAAAGTGGCGTAAAATAGCATAATAGGCACATTACCAGATTAAATTGTTTATTTCCCTGTCCGAAAATGAACAACATTTTGTTCAGTCCTGAACATCTTGTACCGATTATGAATACAGAAAATGCGGTTAAATCAAATATAATTGCATATTTTGATAGAAATTAACAACTGTTTTTTTGTCATGACAAGATTTAGCCTGCTCTTTTTATATCTCTTTTGTGTTTCTTTAGCCGCATTTTCGCAGGTTAACAAATCTGCCAATTTTCCTGACGGAACCAAAATACCCGGCTGGTTTTCGGATAGTTCAAAGATCAGTTTAGAGGCTTTGGGTAAACAGTTTATGATTACAAAACATGGAGCCACAACGGATAGTACAGTTGTGCAAACAGCCGTAATTCAAAAAGTAATTGACCTTGCCCATCAGCAGGGCGGTGGTGTAATAGTAATTCCAAAAGGTACTTTTCTGAGTGGTGCCTTATTTTTTAAGCCCAAAACCCATTTGTACATTTCGGAAGGTGCTGTGCTGAAAGGTTCAGATAAAATAACAGATTACCCCATTATGCCGTCGAGAATGGAAGGGCAAAGTCTGGACTATTTTCCTGCACTGGTGAATGCGTATGGCGTAAACGGTTTTACGATTTCTGGCAAAGGCACCATTGATGGCAACGGCTTAAATTACTGGAAAGCATTTTGGCAAAGAAGAAAAGAAAATCCTAATTGTACCAACCTGGAAGTGTCCCGCCCCCGCCTGGTTTTTATTTGGAAAAGTAACGATGTACAGGTTCAGGATGTCCGGCTTCAAAATTCTGGCTTTTGGACGAGCCACTATTACCAATGCAATAACATCAAGATCCTGAACGTGCGAATAACAGCACCGCATGAACCGGTTAAGGCACCAAGTACCGATGCAATAGATCTGGATGTATGTAATAATGTACTGATTAAAGGCTGTTACCTCGCTGTGAATGACGACGCCATTGCATTAAAAGGTGGAAAAGGGCCCTATGCTGATACTGAGCAAGGTAATGGAGCTAACACAAATGTGATCATTGAAGACTGTGACTTTGGTTTTTGCCATGCAGCGCTTACCTGTGGAAGTGAGGCGATTCACAACAAAAATATTGTGATGCGGAACTGCCATATTACGAATGCTATGCGCGTGCTTTGGCTGAAAATGCGGCCGGATACGCCACAAAAATATGAGTTTGTCAGTGTTGAAAATATTGATGGTTATGCTTATAGTCTGATCTACGTGAAGCCCTGGAAACAATTTTTCGATCTGAAAGGCAGGAAAGACGTTCCCCTATCCTATTGTGACAACATCAGCTTAAAAAACATCAACCTGAAATGCGAAGTTTTCTTTGATGTAGAACCAGGCGAATTTGATAAATTATCCAGGTTCAGTTTCGAAAACCTGAATATTACCACCAAAAATGCCACTTACAACAAATCAGTTGTTCAGGATTTTAAGCTGATGAATGTGAAGGTGAACGGGAAGATGATTGAATGATGGGAACATAAGAGCGTGTTTGGGAATTTGCTTTTTATTTACGGTGCTACAAGGTTTATATTCTAGTGTATTATGTGCCTGCACAATGCAAAACTCCTGAACCCTACCTCTTTGCAACCTATTAAAATTCCAGGCAATGAACTTTGAAGTACTCCCCATAAACATCTAGCCAGACTTGGCCAGATATTTGCGATAATGCTTGACTAGGACCTAGTGTCATTATCACGAGTATAAAATATACTAAGTAGTATTTTTCATGGAGGTTAGTATTAGTCCGTTTGAAATTTGTTCATTTATTTGATTGTAACTGTATTTATCACTGGTAAATAATAGATCAATTTGTTTATTTAAATATTCCTTTTTGTTTAAAAGCTATTCCATATTGGTTCGTTCCACATACGTTTGTCATCAATGTTATATCGATTATATCCTTTTTCATTAATTGGCCCTAATTCATGAAAATAAATTTCTCGTAAACGTGCTAAACATTTAAATGCACTTTCATAATTTACTGCATGGATATAGTAAATTTTATAATTCCATTTCACTTTGTTCTTCTTAGTCAAAACGGCAAAACCATCATATAGAAATTTTTTATTAGGCTTTACTTCCTTTCCATTTATCTTAGCTCTATAATAATTCAAATTAAATGTTTTCACAGTCATTAAGACTAAGCCTTTAGTTTTTATGCTATCGTACAGAATCGTGTCTATTAAAATTTCTAACTTTGTTGTATCGATATAGGGAAATTTATAAGCATTAAAATCCTGATTATGCTTTCTGACAAGTAGTGTTATTTCATCGTGAATTTTAATACTATCCCTATAATATTCCTTTGGCGAGACATGAACATTGTTCTGATACTTTTCTGGTGTATATATCTTGTCACTTTTTTCTTTTGAACAACCTAAAAACCACATTTCAATTAGCACTAACATCAAAATTCTCATATAATTATTTATTTACAATTCTGACATTCCCAAGAAGAACCATTCCAAATACATTTTCCCACGTTTAAGGACTCTATATTTAGTAAAAATGTTGAAACACCATGAGCAGCTTGATTCGTACTTTCATAGAAAGCGTCTACTCCATTCATACGTTCATTAGCTAAAAAGCCAAGCCCGTCACTATCTTTTTTACCTTTTCCTGATTTGTGTAAAAACTGCATTGTGAATATATTAGGATCTGCATCAATTGAACCAGCCTGAAATGGATCAAAATGTGCCATCAATGATATTTTCACTTGCTTGGCCAATTCAGGATGTTGCTTTAAATATGCTTTAATGCCTGCAACTAATCCACTTCCATACACTCCTCCCATACTGTGGGTAATTATCTTAATGGTTTCGATTATGTTACCATGGCTATCTTTAGCCAAATTCTCTATTATTCCAGCAGCATCAATCAACCCTTGTCGTTGGCCAGCTTTGTAACGAACTAAAGATACTCCATTAGACTCCGAATTTTTTGGTAGAATTCCAGCAGTAAAGGTATTTAAAAACTCACCTACTAGATCCATCGTAATATTGAGCATTTTTATCATTGAAATGTTGCTTAACATTAATATCAAATCTACCCCAATAAGCCCGAAGTCCTTCAGTATATAATTTCTGTCCATTTATGAAAATTACTAGACGTCCATCTGGGTCTACTGCATTAAAAGGTGTATTATGAACATAGTTATAAGGAGAGTCTCCAAAGTATTTCTCTGCCATTGGATCCACCACTCCCCATCTCCCGATTTCCGGCATATATGTCCTTGCCCCATAATCCAGCCACCCCGTTTCTGGCTGCTTTTCTTTACCATTATAAAGATACTTATTAGCAGCATCATTACCCGTTTTCAATATCGGCAAGCCAAAAGCATAATATTCTGTTTCCTGTAGAACTGTTCCATCCTCTTTCAATACCATACGAACATTAGTTATCCAGGTATCAAAAGCCCAAAATGGCGTCATATACGTATACCCATTAGAAAACAAAATACAAAAATAGAAACTAAAAGTATAATTAATATAATAACTTGAACAATTGAATTTTGCTTTCGAATGGTATATTTCTTATCAAATTCTGAAACTACCCAGTTTCTAGTTCCATTAATACTATAATATTTCGCCGTTAAATAATAAGACATTCTAAAAGAAATAATAATTGATAAGATTATCCAATTGTTTCCAATGAATTCATTTTCAAAATAATACATAGTTAAAGGATCGATAATTGGACCAATAAAAATTAAGAATAAACAAAATAATCCTCCTAATCCAAATCGAGCATTTTCGTAATTATTTGTTTTATATCCCCTTCTATTGAGTTGAAAAATAAAATAGTATAAGAAATCTAGTATTTTAATCATAAGTTATTTTGTCAAATTTTGTAGTTGGCTATCGAAAGCATTATTGACAGCTTGCGAGATAATTAATTTGGCTGTATCCAATGCTCCGCTGTAATCTGCAATGACATAAATAGCCATTGTAGTAGCAGTTACTGGGTTGGATAAAGCTAAAAAGTCTATGGCAGTACTAAAAACTGCTCCTCATATATCTGAAGCATGAATTGTTCCTTGCCTACTTGTATTATATAGATTACCTCCTTCTATTATTGCATTTACAATCCCCAAATCAGCTATCCCTTTACTATAATATTAGCAATTTTATCAATTGAGTTTGCCAATTGAAACCTCTTTCCCAACATTCGGACATGACCCCAATAATGGGTTGTATGTCTTCCGGCATTTCGAAAAAAATTGGGGTAATTTTTCGCAGCATTTATCACAATCTGATTATTTAATTTAAAAATTACCGTGTTAGTATGGTTTGATTAAAAGTTTATAAACTCCTTTCTAGGTAAACCCATCTGTCAGGCTTATAAAAATGAACAATATTAGCCCCTATTCGGACTTAAAAGCAATCAAAAACTAAGTTCATTTAAAATATTATTCAGACAATTTATAAAAGATCAAAAAATAAATATATTTCATGAGTAAGTTCCTTTTCTGATACCTCTCTGCATTCTTTGATTACTTTATATTCATCAACATTGGAATAATTAATTCCAGATCAAAATCGTACTTTATGGGAGTTTTGTCAAAGAAATTGAATGTCGAAATATATATTAGTTTATTCTCTTTTTTTAACCCAATTGCACAATTATCTGATTCCCAGAAATCTACAACTTCCAGTGAAAAAGTGGAATTTTTTAAATTTAATCTATCTAAAAAATTGGTAATTGTCTTATCCTTTTCCATTATATAATAAGTCTATTAATATTTAATAATTTTCTTACCGTTGAATTTCCACTTTTTAATGCTTCTTCAACAGTCATGTTTAAATATTCACCGGGAAATATTTCTAAAATGTATGATTTTCTATTTTTGAAATGAACTACTCAACGGTTACATTGAAACTATTCAAGACTTGTTTTGTATTCTGACTAGAAAGGTTCATATTTAGTTTCTAGGCAAGTGCCAATTGCGTAGCATCACTTCCAATCCCCTTTGCAATACCAAGGCTCATTTTAATTCCTTGTACTTTTTGAGTTTCCAATAAACTTGCAGGATTAATAGTTAATAAACCTCCTAATTAAGTTCCTATTTTATCATCATATTTTTTCCCACTCCCTGCCGCCAGGGTGGTGATTATTAAATAAGGAATAAATTCCATCAACAAATCCGTCTGCAAATTGCTAAGCAATATTTTCATAAACTTCATTCATTGGATCCACTACCCCCATCTTCCAATTTCCGGCATGTATGTTCTCGCTCCATAATCCAGCCACCCCGTTTCGGGCTGCTTTTCCTTACCATTATAAAGGTACTTGTTTGCTGCATCATTACCCGTTCTCTATACCGGCAAACCAAAAGCATAATATTCCGATTCCTGAAGTACCGTTCCGTCCTCTTTCAACAACAGGAAGAGTATCACCTATTTGTCAGTCATACTCTTTGATACATTCTTAGGTTATCAGAAGTACTAATAAAAAAGCACCTGTAAGAATCAACGTTTTTCATCTTTCATTACAACTGCATAACTGGATTATTTTGTTACCGGCTAATCTCCCGGATACTTCTATACCTGGCTAATTATTAACCGGTTATGAATTATCCCGGTTGAATTATAAATTACTGCCAGGTAAAACCGAAATTTTTCATTAATCGCAAAACGGGCTATTTATGAAAACTCAAACAAACCTTCACCTGTTTATCATCGTGGTATTATTTTTTGAATTTGCAAAAGCTCAGGATTCGGTCTCATTAAGAACAGTACCGAAAGCAGACTTGCAGTCATTTAAATTTGGGGTCGCCATTGGCCCTACTCTAAATTTTCAAAAGACAAACAGCGCATATCTTGCACCAGATAACAATTCTCTCAAATTTCAAAAATTATCCCCATTTTCTTTAAAACTTTCAACCAGTCTGGTATACACGAGGCTCCGATGGCACAAAAAAACCAAAGGAATGGTAGCCAACGACCAGGTCGATACCGGGGAACATATGAAGAGTCATTTGGCTGCAACAGTCCCGGACAGTGATAAATATCTGTATCCCGGTAAAGTCTCATACGTGGCCGCGCTCAATATCGCAGAATTATCTGACGGCGGAGTTGGATTTAATAAGAGTATTGAAGGAGGTATCGGTTTAGGAATAAGAATTGATCCTAATTTTCACTGCGTCGCGTTGCTGGATTTTTCGAGTTCGCGACAGATCCGTGACGAAATAAAAACCAGGTTTAATAACCAGCCGATCAAAACAGAGGGAGGCCAGGAATTGACTGCTTTGGACGAAAGTGACAATCGTTTTTTCTTTACAAAACCAATCCTGGGAATTTCTATTCGCTTTGTTTATGTGTTAGGAAATGGTGAATCCAGTTTAAATAACATCGGCGGAACGGCAAAATAATCACTTAAAAATAAAAGCCTGCCATGGTAAATTACAGCCACTTACACTCCTCATGAATAAAAAGATTCATTATTCCCCATGAAGCCTAAACCGGCAATCTTAGTATAAAAACAGTCCCTACACCCATCTCAGACTCGACTGCTAACGTTCCGCCATGGCCTTTGGTAACAATGTCATAACTTATGGATAAGCCAAGGCCGGTTCCCTGTCCGGTTGGTTTGGTCGTAAAAAAGGGCTGGAATATTTTTTGCCTTACATGCTCCGAAATACCGGTACCGTTATCTCGCACACGAATTTCCACAAAATCTTCCAGGCGATGTGTACTGACTATAATGGTAGGTTTGTAATCAGACTGGCCATTATTCTGCTGCTTTTCTTTAACGGCATAAAATGCGTTGTTAAACAGATTTAAAAGTACCCGGCCCAGATCCTGAGGAGCAGCATTGATCTTTCCGATGCCACTGTCCCGCTCGTTTACCAGCTCTGCCTGAAAAGACTGGTCTTTTACCCTAAAACCGTGAAACGCCAGCTTGATATATTCATCAATCAGCAAATGCAGGTTTGTCGGCTTAAGCGTACCACTGCTGCTGCGGGAGTGTTCCAGCATCCCTTTTACAATGTTGTCTGCACGCTTGCCGTGCAGGATGATCTTTTGTAAATTATCTTTTATGTCACCAGCAATAGCCTTTGCCTCATCAGGGTCGCCGTTTTCCAGCTCCTGCAGTATTTCTTCGGCCAGTTCCGCACTTACCTCAGAGAAATTATTTACAAAATTCAATGGGTTCTGAATTTCATGTGCGATACCGGCGGTTAACTCTCCAAGGGAAGCCATCTTCTCGGAATGGATCAATTGTGTCTGGGTTGTCTTGAGCTTGGTAAGTGTTTGTTCCAATTCTGTTTTTTGAACTTCGAGCAATCCATTTGCCTTTTGTTTGGTACGATAAGCGTAAAAGCTCATCCCGGCCAGCGCAAGCATTAATCCCATTCCACCCATTAATGTAGTCTGGCGTGTTTTGGTCAACGCATCCTGTTTTTGCTGCTCGGCCTGTGCCGCCTGCCGCTGTTTTTCAAAGGCATAATTCATATTCAATTCGGTAGTCTTGCGAATATTCTCCTTTCCACGGACCGAATCCGCAATGGATGCAGCAATTTTATGGGTTGCCAGTGCACGAGGAAAGTTACCCGATTTCTCATAACATAATGACAACTCCGAATACATTTCCCCGGTTTGCAAATCATATATATCAGCATTTTTCAGGGCTTCAAAACTTTTCTCGAAATATGGGATTGCAGCCACATACTTTTCCTGCATTCGCTTGATAACGCCCATGGAGGAGTAAGTCTGGTGAATATTAAGCGGCTGCCTCGATTCGTCCGCAATGCCAATAGCCTGAGTATTTAATTTTTCAGCATCATTAAACTTTTTCTGCTTTGCTAAACTGGTGGCAGCACGCGACAAACTGGTTGCCTCGATGCCGGTATCACCCATTTCCTTGGCAAGGCCTGCTGCTTTCATCGCGTAATCGTATGCTTTCTGATTGGTCTTCAGCTCACTGTAAAGTGCCGCAAGATTGGTATATGCATATAATTCAACATTTTTCAGAGAAACTTGTTTGGCTAACCGAATTGACTGCTGCATGCTTTTTTCAGCCCTTTTTATGTCACCGATATTGCGTAAGGTATTTGAGATATTTAGCATGCAATAAGCTTGCGAGCTGACGTCGTGCTGAGCTTCCGCAATTTTTAATGCCTTTTGCTGATAAAAAAGTGCCTGTGGCTGATTGGAAAGCATCTGGTATGAGATGCCAATGTTCATGTAAATAGTGCCTAATGTACCCAATATGTCCTTTTGATTTTCCTTGTCTGCCTCTGCAATAGTTGCCCCTTTTTCAAAGAACATCAGCGAGCTGTCGTACTTACTTTGCATGCCGTACATGGTACCATATGAATTGTAGACTTTGAGCAACTGTACATTATTTTTGAGGGCAGTGAACATTTTTATGGCTATTTCCAGGTTTTCCTTCGCCGCCGCAAAATTTCCTTTGTAAGAATTATGATTGGCCAGTTTAGTTCTGGCACGGGCTTCTCCTGCAGGATAATTGCTCTTTTTTGCAAATTCAATCGTCGATACACTCAGGTTCAGCGCAGAATCTATATTTATTTGTGCCAGTAAATCTATTTTGTCAATAAGCCGGTTAATACGTCCGGTATCCGTTTTCGCACGATTGATCAGCAGGTTTATGCTATCAATTTTCGGATTTTGAGCTCTGGCCACGACCGTGCCTAAAAGCAGGAAAATAACAATGCTCAGGTATTTCATATTAATTTTCAGATTCAGTTGCCGGTACCCACCTACTATTAATGGACTAAAATTTGAATTTAATAATTACACGAAAGTCGGTTTAATACATTATTTTTCTAAATATCCCAACATTCAGGCAAGAAGGATTTTCCTCTTAACATCACATTTTCATTAATATGCCAAACATTAAAAATACAATTATTTAACCCAATATAAATACCATAACTTCTTGATAATTAGAAATTTCTACAAATTATTTCAATAAATAGAACTATCTATATATTAAGATTAAAAGACTTTTTAATCATCAATAAATCTAAGTTTACTATGAAATGAAAAGCTTGTTTACCCTACAACCAGATTATCCTATACCAGACTTTCCCATTTTTTAAAATGGCGATTTCGTACAATACATTTAAATCACCAGGCTTAGCCATACAAAGCCCCTTCACCTTGCATTTCAATTATTGTTTATATTTTCGAGAGGGACAGGCATTGTTTTTGTCTGGCGGGCTACACTATTTCGGTTGTTACGATAGCGCAGAAGCGATGCTGATCAGATACAATATTAAAAAATGATGACTGGACATTGCTTTGATATTCACATCATTGCACAAATGTTATATTTAATTTAAAGAGTATACGTAAACACCATGAATTTTCGTAACTTTAAGCACACCGCTTCACATTTCAACCATTTCGATATGTTATCTTTCACATTTTTATCATCGGACTCGGCTTTGAGTTTGCTAAAACTACATTGTGCCGAATGGAAGTCACTATATGCCAATGAAATTAAATCCCGTCACAATCTGGGAATATTGCATAGGCTGGAGAATAATGAGGCTCAAAATTGTTACCATAGCCGCTTGTATATTTCCGGTATCCAAACAAGACATTTACATGAAATCAATGAACTCAATGTAATTAACAGGGAAAAACGTTTGTTCCTTAAAGGCAAACAAGAGCTTGAAAATGCAGCCTGGAAAAACAGCTGATCGTTTATTTCTCAGGAATGTTGTTTCGTATAGGCATGTACGATTTGGAACTTGCTACATAGTATTCTTTTTTTGATCTCTTCTGCACTTTCCAGCAGCAGGATATTTTCCGACTGGTTTATGCCCAAATACTTAAACCTTGATCTGCTGAGTAAAGTCCCGGTTTCCAAAAAGCCTCCTATTTGGATTGTTTGGAAAAATGTCAAATTTTTGTCATCATCTGATTCGCCCAAAGCAACGATCCGTGCGTCGTAAAAGGAAGAACCATTAAAATTTCTGCTGATTGCTATACGATAATTCCTGCCTTTCCAGGACAATGTTGTGACGCCATATTGCGGAAAACTGCACCAGTACAGCTTTTCATTTACTTGTTCCGGCGCATACCGGAGAATCATCGGAATGCTATCCGGGACTATTTTCCCAAAACGTACGGACTCGTATTGAACCATATGGAATTTCTTGTAACCACTTTTGAATTGGTCATTTTTAGTTTTCCAAAACCGGCTCAGCGCTTTGGGATAAAAAGTTGTTTCATCGCTAAAATCCAGGTTGTTATTGCAGTCGATTCTCATGACATTATTGCCATAACTGTCCTGGCCAGTAATTACATACACAAAACAATTGATAGGCTTTTTGGATAAGATTGTTTGATCAGGAACCCAGTTCCAGCTTTTCAGTAAGCTGTTATACAATTCAGGACCGATTTTACCCTGATGATAATTCTGGTAAACGAATTGTCTTGCGTTAAGCCATTCCATATACCTGACTACATGATGCCAATTGTCCGGAATGCCCTTTATGGATGGGTACGTAGCCACCCATGGCGATCCGATAAGATTTTCGGATGATGGTTCTTGATTCAGAACAGAATAAGTTTCTTCAAAAGGGCCGAAACCATTTTCAAATGTAATGGGTAATTCCAGCACCACTGTCTTGCTGTCCTTTCGCGGACTGCAAGTGTCAAACATAAATACTTGCAGCAAACCAAATCGTTGTAAGCTTCATCCGGAGAAGCGTTTTGTTTGAAAATACTTAATAAGTTACAAACAAAACGGCCTTCCTTCTAAAAATACTCATTTAAATTTTTGGTGATAACGACTTAGGGATTAATTCGTTGTAGTATTTTTTTATTGGGATTAAATATTAAGATATGCATCCTTAAACTTTTTATACCCGGCCGAATCCAGCTTTTCCTTTGGATTGTCTCTACCAACTTCCAGTCCTGGCGGTTCAAAAATTTGCTTTTTATGATCTTCCTTAAAAGCCGCCGTATCCTTCAATAAACCTTGGTGCTTAATCCTGTTTTGCATTAATCCGGGCATCAATAGCGGATACGCGCAATCTGTTATTCGTTGCCGTTTCCTCCTTTTCCAGTTCTGCTTTGTAAAGGCTTTTACCACCAACAACAAGCTGGGTAGTTTTGTATCCTCTGCCGGAAAATTCAAGCGTGTCGCCTTCATTTACGAGCAGATCAAAATAACCGTCTTCACCGGTTACCATTCCCTGATTGGTTCCTTTTACCCAAACTACCACGAGATCAAGCACGTCTCCATTGCCTTTTGAAGTGACAATCCCGTTAATTTCCTTTTGTAACGGTTTTGCTTCAGCAACAAATGCGGCTGCGATCAATACGAGTATCCGGATTTTCTTCATCATCTATGCTGATTAGTTTTTTTTCTATTTTTTCCTGAACCGATCGTCTGTCAAAGCTTCCAGAAACGCTACGATATCGTTTACCTCGCCGTCGGAAAGGTTGAGCGAACTGCCCAGTGAAAGGTCACGGTTGATACTATTGCTTACAAACTTGTCGGGTGTATTGTAATATTGAACCACTTCTTTTAGCGTCCTGAACATAGCATTGTGCATGTATGGTGCTGTAACTGCCACATTCCGCAAGCCAGGCACTTTGAACATGCCGATATGAACGCTGTCTTTTGTAATCTTAAACCGTCCCGGATCTGTTAATTCCTTTCCATTAAATAAACCTATGCTTTTGAAACGGTCGGCAGTGAAATCCTCTCCCGAATGACAAAGTGCACAATTTGCCTTACCGATAAACAATATACGTCCGCGAACGGCCTCAGGCGACATAGCCTTTTCATCTCCGTCCAGGTAACGGTCATAAGGGGTGTCGGTCGTTTCCAGTGTTCTTTCAAAAGACGCAATGGCACTTAGCAAATTCTTTTGATTGACATCCGTTTTAAATATTTTTTGAAAAGCAGTACTGTAAAAGGCATCTTGTTTTAACCTTTCTACCGCCTGCTCTATGGGCAGGTCCATTTCATCATGTGACGACAACGGCCCCAAAATCTGTTCTTCCAGTGATGAAGCCCTGCCGTCCCAGAAAAAGTCTGTCCTTCCGGAAAGGTTTGTCAGCGGCGGGCTGTTTCTCGAAAGACGTGTGCCTTTATCACCGATACTAAAAGCGGCAGTGTCTGCAAAAGCAAAAGCGGGAATATGGCATGAAGCGCAGCTTATAGCCCTGCCTTTTGACAGGATTGGATCGGAAAACAGTTTCTCTCCTAATTCTTCCCTGGTGGAAACATCATTTTCCTGGTACTGAAATGCCACGGTGGTCACGAAAATCAGTACACCAAAGATATTTCTGATTCTAAACATCTTAATAAAATTCGGTTTCAATTAACCTGAAAAGATTTTTGGAATGGAATGCATATTCCGTCTTCATTGCTACACAAAAGGCCTTTTATAGTCCCTTTTACAATGAAATCTTTCCTGGTAAGTTTTATTTTCTGCCTGAATTCTGCTTTTTCAAGAAAGTAAGTATAGGCTACATCCCACGTTGGGTCAACGGTTTTTTTAGGTTTTACCGGCTCAATTTTGCCGACAAGATTATAACCGTCTGTTTCAGCAAACCTGAATTCTGTGGGAAGCGGACCAATGTCATTCCTGAAATCAGAAGAATACAATTTCCAGTTTTTGTCAATGCTGGCTAAAAAAACCAGTTCTATCTCCTCGCCTGCTTTGGCTTCTTTATTTGAAACAGATATGTCCCACTTTGAAATTTCACCGGCGTCCTGTGCCTGGATTTTTACAGATAGTAGTAAGAAAAATAAAAGGAATTTCCTGGTCATGAGTTTGCCTGATTAATAAAATACCACCGTACTGGTAACAGATGGGATTTATAATTTCCAAATTGATAAATTTTATAAGTTAAGTAAGTTAAACAACTGCAAAGCGCATTTGGATTTGCTTTACAGTTGTTTCAAATTACCGGCGTGTCACTTACCTAAAATAAATCATTTTTATTTTGAGCTCTTCGCAGATGAAGTATTGACAGAAGTAAACGCAGCGGGAACCGGCTCAGCGATCAATTCATCCAGGTCTTTGTTCCATTTTTTTACATATTCCGTATAGTAATCTCCGGTAATGGTTCCGGTATATCCTGTATGTATCTGGCGAACATCTCCATTACGGTCAATCAGGATCGTGGTCGGGAATGCCATCATACGGTTCAGGGCAGGAAGTTTTTCAGAAGCAACTTTCTTATCTGCAATTCCGCCGAACAGAATATCATATTCAATTCCGTATTTTTTCTTCAAGGTACCCAGTGTATATTTTGCATATTCCAGGTCATCTTTTTGTTCAAAACCAATCGCAATTGCTTCTACGCCACGCGCTTTGTTTTCTTTAAACCATGGAGAAAGAAACGAAGTCTGGTCTGTACAGTTCGGGCACCACGTTCCAACGATCTCGACGATCACGACTTTTCCTTTATACTTGTCATCACTCAACGACACGTTTTTGCCGTTCAGGTCAGGAAGTGTAAAATCGAGTTTGGTATAACCTTCTTTCAAATGCGTCAGTTTATAAGGATCGGGCAAAGCAGCCTGGGCATTTTTGCTTCCTTCAAATTTAGTATTATCATAAATTCCGGAACTGATCACTCCTGTGATTGAACCATCTTCATTGATTTTCCCTTTGTAAACCCTTGGGTTTGGGCCTGAGAAATGCGAAAGTACAAATTCATCGCCTTCAACCACGCCTTCCAGCTCACGGCTGTCCCCTACTGTTGACATAACAACACCGGTCAGCTTGTTACCTTCCTGTTTAAGAAGCGCAATATTGTCAGGCATTTTAGCTTTGCTGAAAACCTGCAAATCCCATTTACCTGTTAAATTGTGCCTGGTTGGCTGTTCTTTTCCTTTTTCCACAAAACGATAGTCTTTCCCATGTTCCGCCGAGAAAGGAAGTGAGCTTCCACGGAAACCAGGCACAAGGCTTCTGTATTCGCCTGTGATTTTACCGTCTGACTCCACATTGGCAACCAGTGCGGCATCATAGGTATTCATTTTTACAAAAATAGAATCTCCGCTTAATTTGGTCACCTTGAAGTCATCACGGCGCGTTCCGTTAAGTAAGGTCAGAACCGGATGATCTTTGTCTTTTGCATTGTATTCGAAATTGAACGGAATATGCGTTTCGCTGATTACGAACTCCCCGCGCCAAATTCCTTGTTTCGGTGACTTTGCGTGAGGTTTGTCATCCGATGCACTTGCAAAACTGCTTAAAATAGTGGCACCTGCCAAAGCCACCGCCTTCATCTGGTTGTTGATTTTCATACAACGTGATTTGTTAAAATTGAAAAATAGTTAATCATATAGCCTTACCGGAATTATCCGAAAGAACTCTCACTCTGCCGGAAACATTTGCAGGATTTTTTCCGGGGAATATGTTAACCAATTAAAGGTGGTTTCTAATCAGTCGTTTCTAAAACGTGGACAAATGTAGGACAGAAAAAAAATGATCACAAATATTTGTCTACTAATTTTATAGAGTTTATAGGTTTATTTGGTTTCGTACCACCAAGATGCGGTATATTGAGCTGTTAGCTTTCAATTTAACAAAATGTTTGTCACACTGAACGGTCCGCCGTGCGGTAACTATCGCTCGATCAATCATCTTAGCTAACTATTAACTCCTTTTTTAATAATTCACCCGATAAGTTAGGTTTTAAATTTGACAAAGTACTCCTTCCTCTTAGGTACGAAAAACCATATCTCCTATTAAGCATTCTTTTCATGTAACCGGCAACAACAAAACCCATTGTATTTTGTTTAGAACAAAATAGCTACGAAAATGGGTGCTAAATCATTCTGGAAATCGTGTAACGACAATCAATTATTCTGTGGCATAATTCCCGATTTTATTAAAAATACTTCAAATAATTTTTGATAAACCGGAAATCATGGCCTTACCTTTGCATCGTCTTACGATTACTACCTGCAAAGTAAAAGTGGATTTATACAGAAAGAGGGAGAGACAGGCTCAATGAACTCTTAGCAACTTTCCAAGGCGGAATAAGTGCTAACCTGCCTAATACAGGAACTATAAATTTACCAGTCATGTCAAAAAAATGTGTTTTATCCCGTTCCGTTTTTAACGGAGTTGCAAGTTGTCAAAAGTCTGGCTCTGGCAAATGTTGTCCCGGTGATAAGTGGAGAAGTTAAATCCTTAAAAATTTAACAATCTGCTCTGGTAAGTACGGTTTGGGGGTAGATTGTTTTTATTTCCTAAATCGTATCAAAAATTACTCTATATAATCACTAGATTAAGTATTTTATTATTATCTCAATATCCATTCAACCTCATGAAAAAGATTCTTTTATCTGCCATTTCCCTTACAACTTTTGCGTTGGTTTCATTTACAGGCCCTTACAGTAAAATAGTGAAGGAAAACTCGTATACCGTTGATACAAAGCAAAGTAAACTGGTATGGAATGCAAAAAAAGTAACCGGCGAGCATACAGGCCTTGCACCCATTAAAAGCGGCACTTTGCTGTTGGATGCGGGCAAATTAAAAGGCGGCAGCTTTGAAATAAACCTTAATGATCTGACTGTCACGGATATTAAAGATCCGGAGTACAATGCAAAACTTACAGGTCACCTTAAGAATGACGATTTCTTTTCAGTTGCAAAATATCCGGTGGCAAAACTGGATATCACATCGGTGACTGCTGCGGGTGCCAATAAATACAATGTAAAAGGAAAACTGACTATTAAAGGGATAACCAATGAGGTAAGTTTTCCAGCTGAAATTACGGCAAATGGAAAAAACCTGACAGCAAATGCAAAAATTGCAATTGACCGCACCAAATATGATATTAAATATAATTCAAAAAGCTTTTTTTCTACAATAGGCGACAAAGCCATCGACGACAATTTCAATCTTGATGTTTCGCTTGTTGCTACCCAATCATCGTCAGTTACCAAAGCAAGCACTAAAAGCAAATAATAGATTCCGAACTCTTCTCATCGGCTGTAATTTCCGATTTGGTGACAGACGGGGTAAATAATAAGTAACCCTTATTATGTTTGGACACGGCTCAAAAGGGGTAGGAACTGCAGGCTCCCCCGCCCTGCTGAACATGTAGACTTACAATCCCGTCGTCACCAAATCGAAAAACAGATTACGTATATAGATATAAGTTATTTGATTCTTATCATTTCACGTTACGATCTTTCCATTACCTGTATACCCGAAGCACTCAACAGCTTCTTAACATTTTATTGAATGAAAAAATACTTTTTACTTTTATTCCTGATCGTTTCCGTTGCCTCCTTTGCACAGCAGCGAACCATAACTGGAACGGTTACTGAGTCTGAAAACGGAGGTACACTTCCCGGTGTAAACGTTTCAATCAAAAACACCAGGCAGGGCACAATTACGGACGCTGAGGGACGGTTTAGCCTGAACCTTGTAAAAGGCGAACAGCTCGTCTTTTCTTTTATTGGGTTTGCAGCACAGGAGATTAAGATCACAGCTGAAAACAGTTATAATGTGGTACTTCAGCCCGCCAGCCATACGCTTGGAGAAGTGCAGGTGGTAGGTTCCAGAAACGCCAATCGTACCAAATTGGATTCACCTGTTCCGGTCGATGTGATTGACCTTAAACCTCTTTTAGAATCTGCTCCGCAGGTAAGTATCACGCAGTTGCTTCAATATGTCTCTCCTTCGTTTCATTCCGTAAATGGAAGCAATGCGGGCGATGCAGGATCCGCACTGAACCTGTCTCAGTTAAGAGGCCTGGGCGTCGACCAGCTTCTTGTACTAGTCAATGGCAAGCGCCGTCACAAAAGCTCCAATATCAACTGGGGTGGTTTGGGAAACGGGGCAACAGGTTATGATCTCAACTCTATTCCAACGGCTGCCATTCAGCGTGTAGAAATCCTTCGCGATGGAGCAGCAGCACAATATGGGTCTGATGCTATTGCCGGTGTGATCAACATTGTTTTGAACAAAACAACTGAAGAGCTTACATTGAGCTCAACGGCCAGTACGAGGCGGCGGGGAGACGGTACTACTACCCGTACGAATGCAAATTATGGTTTTGCTCTTGGTAAAACAGGTGGTTATCTGAACACAACTGCGGAATTTGCCACACAGGCGATCGCCCTGTTGCCGGGAAACGACGATGCTGCATTATATCTTGGACCGATTTATGGAGGTGGTGCCAATACAAGAAATTATGACGCTATCTATACAAAGGAAATTGATGAAAAAATATTGAGCGACCGTGGTATTGACCGGCATTATTTTGACCGCCGAGGCGGAGGTTCCAATAAAGCCAAGGATGCCCTCCTGTTTTTCAATGCAGCGATTCCTCTCAGGCAGAATGCGGAAATATATGCTTTTGGAGGCATAAGCCATCGCAATTCGCAATTTACTGCCGTTTATCGCCTGCCCGGCTGGACGGAACGAAATAATGCGTTTTTGTATCCTGACGGCTTTTTGCCAGCCATGGAAAATATTATATCTGATAAATCACTCGCAATTGGCATAAAAGGTAAAATCCGGAATTGGGATGTGGACATTTCCAATGTATATGGCAGGAACAATTTTGGCAACGTTATTACGAATTCGCTGAATGCCAGTCTGGGATTAAAAACGCCAACAACTTTTGATGCAGGAAGTTACAATGCCAGCCAGAACACGGGAAGTATTGATATCAGCAGATATTTTGACAAAGCATTAAAAGGTATCAACGTTGCATTCGGAGCTCAGTACCGGGTAGAATCTTACCAGATCGTTGCCGGTGAAGAAGCGTCTTATTCCAAGGCCGATTTGAGAACAGTTTATGGATTGGACACAACCGGGACCGGCATCGTTTACACTACAAAGGAAGGGCAGATAGGGCTGAACGGTTTGTCGCCCGGCTCACAGATCCATGCCGGTTTCCGTCCGGAAAACGCGGTAAATGTGAACCGTTCGATACTGGCAGGTTATGCTGATGTGGAAGCGAATATTACGCAGAAATGGCTGGTATCAGGAGCTTTGCGTTTGGAAAACTTTTCGGGCCTTGGTAATGTAACGACTTATAAAATAGCCTCCAAATACAGTATAGCTGACTGGCTGGGCATTCGTGGATCGCACAACACCGGTTTCCGGGCGCCGGATCTGGCCCAGTATTATTACACTGAAACCTCCACAAGTTTTCAGCAGGGACGCGCTATCGACCAGGTGACTGCCTCTAATCAAAGTGCGGCAACCCGTGCCCTTGGAATTCCGACTTTGACACCAGAAAAATCAAAAGGCTATACTTTGGGTATCACTTCCCAGCCATTCAGGAATTTTGAATTTACTGCGGATGCTTATCTGGTTGACGTTAACAACAGGGTTGGAAATACAGGGAACTTTTCGGCCACGGATGTAAATCTTCCATTGGAAGTGAGGAGCCTGTTTGTACAAACCGGAACAACGCAGGCCAAGTTTTTTTACAATTCATTCAGTACGCGTACCAAAGGATTGGAAGTTACAGGAAGTTACCGTACACCTTTCCGAAAAGGCGCATTGACCTTGTTATTTGGTGCTAATTTTGTAAAGAATGACGTAACAAGCGTCAATACGCCAAAGGGACTCGAAGCTTACCGTTATATTATTTTCAACGATGGCGAAAAAGCACGGGTAACCTCGAATATTCCCGGCAGGAAAGTCAATCTGCAGGGAAGTTTTAAAGTCGGTAAGCTTACTTACATGGTTCGCGGCATTTATTTCGGATCGGTAACTACCGCTTCTGCCCTCAATGCAACTTTTCCCAAACCGGATTATTTCTTCCAGAAGCTAAGCCCGATCTGGGTAGTGGACGCATCAGTCGCTTATTCCTTTACCAAATCACTACAGGGCGTAATCGGTGTAAACAATGCATTTAACCAGCTTGGTGATTATTCGGACAAAAAATTATCTGCATTGAACAATCCTTCCATCATTGGTATACAGAATGGAAGTGCCGGAATTCAGCCTTTTGTACGTATCACAGCGAGACTATAATTCTTAGAAATAATAAAACTGAACAATATGAAATTACTATTTTCTTCTATAAATTCAGTACTGGCGCTGGCTGCAATTACCGGCGGACTAACAAGCTGCGAAGATACCGGCTATCTGGATGTAGACGCTTCAAACCGGCCGCCACTGAGCGCATACATCAGTTTTGTCAATGCAAGGGCAATAAATGCACCACTCAGCTTCTGGACTTTCACCGACAAAATAACGCCGGCTCCGATTGCTGTCAATAACGCATCGGAATATTATCCTACCGTATTCGGCAATGTTCAGATCAATATTACAGAAGGCACCAATACAAGTTACAAAGCTTCGTATCAGTTTGGTAACAGCGCCACTTTTTCAGCTACCGGCCGTCCCAATGGCCCCATTGCCACATTTTATCATACGGTTGTTGCTGCCAGAACAAGTAACAATAAAGCCGATTCACTGATTTTGTTTTATGATGACCTGAAAGCGCCGGATACAGGAAAGGCAAAACTCCGTTTCGTAAATCTTTCTCCCGGACTCGGAACGATTAACGTACTGAACAACCAAACGCCGCTTTTTTCGAATGTCGAATACGGCAGGGCAGCCAATTCTGCTCTTTCTGGTGAGGCATTAAGTGCATGGTCGTTAGGGCCATTCCAGAGCGTTGATCCGGGAAATTATCAGCTCAATTTTACCAATGCATCCAGCGGCAACACTACCGGCACTACTTCCACAGTAACGCTGGAAGCAGGTAAGATTTACACAGTTTTTACCAATGGGCTTCTTAATGGCACTCCTGCTTTCGGTGTTAAACTAATTGAACATCCGGTAAAATAGGTAATAGGTGACTTAAGTATCCGTCTCCGTTATGGGCTTCTCATAACGGAGATTTTTTTTGGTATTAATAGGCCTTATCACGAATTCTGTTGTATTGCTACCGGCAATCGGCAGTCGGCAGTCGGCTATCGGCCAGTCGGCAATCACCCAAAATCTCCTTCCATGCATCAATTTGATAGCCAAATGCCGACGGCCGATAGCAATACTGTCTTCCAGTATAATTCGTGATAAGTAATTGGAACAAGTTAATCAATGATAAAAAAAAGGATTGAACCGGAGCTGCTTGATAACAGTTGTCGTGTACCTATAGCACGCCGTGGTTGTTGATTAACCCAATGGATACATACGGGTGCGGCATAAATCATCTGCCTTAATTAAGTGAATGTAGCATTTTTCTGTTTGTTGCGCTTACTCTGATCCCTTTTAGCGATTTTATGCGTTCAGTAATAGGAACTTTGTACCGGAAATTAAATCCGGAGCCAAGTAACAATTTAAATTCTTTCACCGTTTCCAGTAATTCTTTTCTGGAAATCCCGCTGTATTCCAGTTGCAAATATTGGGCGCGCTCAGCTGTATACTTTTTTAGTTTCCAGTATTGAGGATGATTTATACCAATAGGTGCGTGAAAATTAAGGTCCTGTGTATCTTTAACAAGAAATTCCAGTTCCAGAATAATATCATTACTGAATCTGGCCTTCTCTCCTTTCACGATAATTTTGGCCAACCTGCCAACCGCATGTCTGAATATTTTTTCGTGAATCATAATCGTATTTTGTTTTTATCGTAATTGTTTTTTACCAGGCTGATGTTCCTTTTTATAATACGCAGTTTAAAACCTGCCAGCTCCGCATGCACTTCTTTGCATTGGCCGTCACTGTAAGAATAAACGCTTTGTTTTCCGTTTGGCAGCGTTACTGTATAACTGTTTTCGCCTGACTTTTTTACCGTACACATCTGCCCATACCTTTCAGAATATACCGAACAAATATTGACGGGCTCCTCATAATAAAGATTTGTGAGTGTACTGTTTATGCAAAACCTGATATCCTTTGTTTTCCTGATTTCAGCATTTGTTTCAAAAAAATCAATCTGGTACTGATGCCGGGCGTTTTCGAGCGTTCGTGTCTGTTCTTTTTTCTTTCCGTTTACGCGGTGTTCCGTTACAGAATTTTTTAAAATTCCATTTGTAAACTGGTTTTCACTAAAAAAACTTCCTGAATAAAACGGAATACTAAATTCGGCTTCAATCCTCCGTTTACCGGCTTCCTGCCCAGGCAAAAAGTGCAAAACCTTAACCGAACCAACCGTTCGCCCTCCTACCATGACATCATAAAATACTATAGCCTGCGAAATTCCGGTCATTGGAAAAATCAAAAACATTACAATCAATACTTTGTCCAATATATTCATCAGCTGTGCGGTTTAATAGTTTCGCATTTTCAGGTTATTGGGAAAGCTCGCTGCGTTCGTCTTTCGATTTAAATAGCGGATAACCCAACTGGACATACCAAGGTTCTTCATGGTAATCTTCCAGGCCAATGTGTTCTGAAAATTCCCTGGTGATCTTCGCCGTGCCAAAAATCATATCCCAGAAAAAGAACATGTTTCCATAATTACCATTGATCACTCCAATGCCGTCAGCGTCCGTTGCAGCGTGGTGTGCATGATGCGTGGCAGGTGTAGAAATTGTCCGTTCAACCACCCACATCACCGGATGCAGCCATTTGATTTTATACAAAGGTTTATCCCATTTCACACTGGAATGCGCTGAAATTCCAATGAGTGCCTTGAAAAAATATCCGATCAGGAACGCTTGTCCGAAACCTAAAAAGATCAAAGCGGTAGACACTATACGTGATGGAAATAGGAGCAGATATATCCAAGAATTCCTGCCTGTGAGAAATACGCTCATTTCAGGAGCGGTATGATGTACCCGGTGTGCTTTCCAAAGCCAGGTGTAAGTGTGCGCGGCCCTGTGCCACCAATATTGTGTAAAATCTTCCAGCAAACAGGTGATTAGGATACCTGCCCAAAGGGGTACGCTTTCGAAGGCATTATAATATTGGGGAAAGAAGTAGTTAAGAACATAAGCCGATAACAGAAAGCTGACTGGCCTGGTAATGGTACTGGACAGAAAAAGCCCGGCGAAATTGATATACCATTCATTTTTAGACCATTTATCGCTTTTGTATAATCCGGTTAAAAACTCCGCGGCGCTGATAACGAAGAAAAGTGTAAGTATTTCGTAATATATAAAACTGTCAGTGAATCTCATGTCGAAACATTTTTTGTTGTATAAAATGATATGGAGTTGGGATGAGGCCATAAGCACTTATCCCGGGACAGTTGTCCGGGCAACAGAAATTAATTACCACCGAAATGCCGGTTGCCGGATTTTTTTACTGTCTTAGGGAAAATCAGGATGGATCTTAAGATCTAAATCAGGAAAGGTTCAACAACTACAACAAGGTTGCTGAGCAAGTGTGAAAGTCACATAAGTTTCCAACCGAAGGAATGATTTTGAGTAAAGTAAATGGATCGAATTCATATGCAAATGAGATTTGGATCATACTCAGCTTCGGGTGGATCGTCGCTAGTTTTTATTAGTCTATTAACTAGATAGACAAAGTAAAGTAAACGCTTTTGTTTTACCAAATATTTTTAGCTTTTTTTTAGGCGATTTCAAAATTGATCTGACAAAAGCTAAAATACCGACTACTAAACGGCTAGAATTAGTAACTCAGGCAATGGGCTAAACTCAGTTGTGGTATAATGGCAAATTCAAATATATGATAAAATCCATAGACCTTTTACAACAGCAAGATTACGAATATGAAAGCTACGTTGGGCTACTCCCCGGTTGCTTTCAAAGTATTTTATGCGATGGTATCCGATGTTTCGAGAAGTAGAACGGCTGGTTGGGGCCAGGCTTGCTACACTTTTCGCATGGTCGGTGTCGGAAGCAGCAGACTGCCCGTTATGCAGCACCTATTTCAGAAAAGCAATTATTGAGTCTGGAGAACAACCGGAAGATCTGATCCTGTCAGAATCTGAAAAGGAGCTGCTTTCTTTTGGCGCAGCGATTGCCCAAAACAAAGGTTTTGTACATGAAGACATTTACAGACCGATCGGCGAAAGATATTCTGATGAAGAAATTGATGTATTTACTGCTTTTGCAGGAATTATGATCGCAACCAACATCTTCAACAATGCGATCCATACGGAAATTGACGAATACCTTACGCCATTTCTCCCTCAGCATCAGATCGCCTGAAATATGTCGTTAAAAGATAAAGTGGCATTTATAAGGGGGCTGCCATCGTCAGGCGCGGATATAAAAACCGTCTTTTTGATCACTTAAAATATTTGTAAAGTTGCCGGAATAATAAAAGTTATCCTTCGAACTTCTTCGGCCAGAATTATTCAGGCCTGGTTCACCAGCTTCTCACTCAGTTCCCATAAAGACTTACCTAACTGCGGGTTCCTGGAAGCGGAGGACCTCCTGCCCAACTTGCAATCAGTAAAGTACTTACCGGAAACTCCCTCAACCTCGGGCGATGTTGCCAGATAAATGGATGTTGCAGCACCCTGTTCCACGGATTTAAAAAACGGGCGGAACAACTTCATGAAAAATGATGAAACGCCATTTCCATTTCCTGCAAAGTTACTGGCAACAGTTCCCGGATGTAATGCATTGGAGGTAATGCCGAATGGTTTCAGACGATCCGCCAGTTCATTTGAGAAAAGTATATTCGCTAGTTTGGATCTGCCGTAAACAATGAGATCCTGATATGAAGGCGGATTTACCAGTTTGTTCAAATCGAAAAATGCAAAAAAATGAGCCTCAGAAGAAACGTGAATAATCCTGCCCCGTTCTCCGGCCTTCAAAAGATTAATAAGCCCGGTTGTTAACAAAAACGGACCGATATGGTTGGTAGCAAAAGTAAGTTCAATATTATCCACCGAAAATTGCTTGTCCTGGACTATCATACCTGCGTTGTTGATCAACACGTCAATTCGTACGAATCTGCTTTTAATCTTCTCCACAGCCATTCTTACAGAATTTATACTGCTGAGATCGCAAGAGATAAAATCAATTTTGACCCGGTCTCCAATAACATGCTGTAATTCCTTCACCTTGGCTTCATTTCTTGCAACAAGGATAAGGTCGAACCCTTGTTTTGACAATTCGACGGCGGTAACATACCCAATGCCCGATGTGGGTCCCGTAATAAGAGCGATTTTGTTATCCATTATTCGATATTTGATTTCAGCGGGTTGACAATTTTGCTTAGGGTTCTCTTCTATTTAAAAAGTGTAAAACTCTCTGAGAGACGATACAAATACCCAAACAAAAATATAACTTTTCCCAGTATTATTTCGCTCTAAATGCAAATCTATACTTAATTGATATACTAAATAAAGTATTTATCGTTCAAAAGTATAAAATTTATCTAATTTGCAAGAAATAAACTGATTTAAGCTAAAAAGACAGTAAACTTAATGATCGAGTTAAGAAATGTTACTAAAGTTTTCCGGCAGAAAGACAGAGAGATAATTGCATTATCCGGTGTGTCGCTTAAAATTGAGCCTGGTAAAATTTTTGGTGTGATCGGAACCTCAGGAGCTGGTAAAAGTACGCTGATCCGATGTGTAAATTTGCTTGAAAAACCAACATCTGGTGATGTGATTGTAGATGGGAAGAATCTGACGATCTTGTCTGAATCAGAGCTGGTTAAAGAAAGGAGACAGATCGGTATGATCTTCCAGCATTTCAATCTGCTCTCTTCACGCACCGTTTCAGAAAATGTGGCTTTTGCACTGGAACTGGACAACGTGCCAAAAAATGAGATTAAAATCAGGGTATCAGAATTGTTGAAACTGGTCGGCTTGGAAGACAAAGCGAATGATTATCCAGCCAATCTTTCAGGCGGGCAAAAACAGCGGGTCGCCATTGCACGTACGCTCGCCAATAATCCGAAAGTTCTTTTATGCGATGAAGCTACCAGTGCGCTGGACCCCGGAACGACGCGTTCAATACTCAATCTGCTTAAAGACATTAACAAACGGCTGAATATCACCATTCTGCTAATTACGCATGAGATGGCGGTTGTGAAATCGATTTGTGATTTTGTGGCGGTGATCAGTGAGGGGAAACTGATTGAACAGGGCACGGTAAGCGATATTTTTGTTAATCCAAAAACTGAACTGGCAAAAGAATTTATCAGCACTTCGCTGCATATTGAAATCCCGGATTTTTACGCACAACGCCTGAAAGCCACCGATCCCGGAAATCTGTCTCCATTGTTGAAACTCCACCTGACGGGTGAAACCGCCAACGAACCGGTCCTTTCACAAGCGGCCAGATTGTTTGATGTGGATACGAAGATCGTCAGCGCGCAAATGGATCATGCAGGCGATAAAAATTTCGGGGTGATCCTGACCGAGCTTTCAGGAAACCGGGAAAACTACCAGAAAACCATTCAGTTTTTTACTAATAATCAAATCAAAGTTGAAATTATAGGATATGTCTGATCCAATCGTATCATTGTTGCTGGCAGGAACCGGCGAGACGGTTTTCATGACCATCCTCTCCGGCTTTTTCGGTTTTCTATTAGGACTACCCACCGGAATTGTGCTTTTCCTGACAAGAAAAGGACAGGTTTTAGAAAACAGGCTGATCAACAACTCTATTTCATTGGCTGTTAACATTTTCAGATCAATACCATTTATTATCCTGATCGTCTGGATGATACCGTTTACACGAGCCATCGTCGGTACTTCTATTGGTATAGCCGCAGCGCTGGTTCCGTTGAGTATCGGAGCAGCACCGTTTATTGCCCGTCTGGTGGAAAACAGCCTCATCGAAGTTCCCGGCGGACTGATCGAAGCGGCGAGAGCCATGGGCGCGAAGCCCTTACAGATCGTGTACAAAGTGCTGTTACCGGAAGCATTGCCATCACTGATCAACTGTGCAACCATAACCCTGATCACGCTCGTCGGCTATTCTGCGATGGGTGGCGCAGTTGGCGCAGGAGGACTTGGCCAGATCGGTTACCAGTACGGCTACATCGGCTACGATGCTGTGATCATGAACATTGTACTGATTTTGCTGATTGCTCTGGTTTTCATCATACAATTCTCGGGGGACGCTTTGGCGAAGCGGGTGGATCACAGATAGCATTATGGCCAGTTAGTGGTCCAGTGTTGTCAGGAGGTCGTCAAGAAATTGTCATTTATAGTAAATTAAAACTCTGCGATTAACTCCGCGTTTAAACTCACAAAACATGAAAGTCCAAAAACACATTTTCGCCCTGCTCATTCCAATCGCCGCAACGTTCGCACTTTCCGGTTGCAACAGAAAAGCAGACAAAGACAGTGATCCAAACCATATTAAAGTAGGCATCGCCGTTGGGCCTGAATATGAAGTGGCGCAGGTTGCCCAAAAAGTAGCCAAAGAAAAATATGGCCTGGAAGTAGAACTGATTTCGTTTAACGATTACGTAATTCCGAATGAAGCGCTGAATCATGGTGACGTCGATATTAACGCATTTCAGCACAAGCCATATCTGGATGAGCAGGTAAAACAGCGCGGATACAAGCTGGCCATCGTCGGCAATACCTTCGTTTATCCGATCGTAGGCTACTCAAAAAAGATTAAAAATGTTAATGAATTAAAACCGGAAGACACGGTTGTTATTCCTAATGATCCTACAAACGGCGGTCGCTCCTTATTGCTTTTGCAAAAATACGGACTAATCAAACTCAAAGATGGCGTTGGACTTTTACCCAAAGTGATCGACATAATAGAGAACCCGAAAAAGCTAAAAATCCTGGAACTTGAAGCACCGCAACTTCCCGGAACACTTGACGACAAGAACGTTACGCTGGCTATTATCAACAACAATTTCGCTGCAAAAGTCGGCTTACTGGCAACCAGGGACGGGCTACTGGTGGAAGACAAAAAGTCACCATACGTAAATCTGATCGTTGCACGGGAAGACAATAAAAATGAAGAAAAGGTTAAAAATTATGTAAAAGCATACCAGTCGAAAGAAGTTGAAGCAGCTGCTGCGAGGATATTTCATGGTGGTGCGATTAAGGGTTGGTAAAGTGCATTTTACTTTAACAACTCCAATTCAATCGCCTTTATATCAGCGAATTTACCGCCATTTATTTTATTCACAGAGAGGCGGATCGGACCAATGCCTTTGGTTAAATCCCAGGTACCGACCACTTCTTTACGAAATTCCTTTTCATAAGATTCCCCTTCTCTTTTCACCCTGTCCGGACTTGGAATGAGGGGCGGATCATATGCTTCTTTTATACTACCGAAAATGGTTTTAATATGAAAACCAATGGAAAACTCACTCCCAACCGTCTCCGCCGGGCTTGTATATAAAATGGAGACCTTATATTTTCCGGATGTATGCACATTTATATCCCAGGTGGCGTAAGAATCCTTGTCGTTCCAGTTGGTGATCCATGAAGAATTAGGAGCTGATGCGCTGTAAGATAACTTTCCTTCTTTGGAACGGTGCAAATGTGCGTCCTGTGCCGGAAGTAATGCCCTGGGAAACTGGGTATAACCAACAGGCAATGCCCGAACTGTATCAAGATCTTTTCTTACATCTTTATACCATTTTCCCAGTTCGCAAATGTATGCCGTGTAAACTTCCGGTAACTGATCAGCTAAATTGACACTTTGGATTGAATCCTTCGACAAATCAAATAAAAATCCACTTGAAGCAACATAAGGCCATTTTCTAACACTGTTATTTTTATTAATGGAGGAAAATAAAAATCTTTCCTGTATGTTATCCGCTTTTCCTGTTAACAGCGGTCCAAGACTTAGCCCGTCCAACGGCTTGGTTCCTTTTCGTGAAACCCCAGCCAGATCAGTCAGCGTTGGAAGCAAATCAATATAGGCGGCATTGTCACTGATTACTTTGTTGGCGTTAATATGTCCCGGCCATTTAATAAAGAACGGAACCCGCACGCCACCTTCATCCGCCATTGCTTTTCTGCCTTTCATACCACCATTCCAGCGCCATGTATTTGGCCCGTTGTCAGTCATGTAAATGACAATCGTATTTTCAGAAAGCTTTAATTCATCAAGTTTATCAAGAATCCGGCCAACATTAAAATCAATATTTTCACACATTGCCAAAGCTGAAATTGTCGCCTCGTCATTTTCCAGTTCCGGATTTTGGTTGTGGAGCTTAATCCCTCTTACATTTACGCGGTCATAATATTTGTCGGGAACCTGAAAAGGCGAATGAGGTGCATTATAAGGAATGTAACATACGAACGGTTTTTCCTTATTTTTCTCAATAAAACCGATCGCTTTATCCGTCAGATCATCAGTAATAAATCCTTTACTTCTGACCGCCTCTCCGTTATGATCAAGCATGGTATTAAAATAATTGGCATAATGGCCGCTGGTAAAACCATAAAATTCATCGAAACCGCGTCCGTTCGGATGATAAGGATACTGGCTTCCGTTGTGCCACTTACCAAAACAACCCGTGGCATATCCAGCCTTTTTAAATAAATCAGTGAATGTAACCTCATCGGTGTTGAGAAATTCTTTCGAATTAGAAACACCGTAAACGCCTGCACGATAATGATAACGTCCCGTTAACAATCCGGCCCGTGTGGGAGCACAAAGCGGAGCGACATAGAAACGTGAAAAACGTGCGCCTTCCCTGGCAAGTTTATCAATACGAGGTGTTTGAATATTAGTATTTCCATTGATACTCAAATCCCCCCACCCCTGATCGTCCGTCAGGATAAAAACGATATTGGGTTTGGTCTGGGAATAAGCAGGAACTGATAATAAAAAGATAAAAATCAAATTCACAAGCAGAGAATCATATTTCCATTTAAGCACAACCATTTGGGTTAATTAACATTTAAGTAAGTGGACACTTTTAATTCAGAATATTTGATGATGCTTACTAACAGGATCAGATTTTGTCTTTGGCCAATTCAAATTCTATAACTTGTTTGATGGCATTGGCCATTTCTTCCAGTAATTCCGGGGAAGTTGCGGAAGCGTCGTCCAACTTGGTATGAAACAATAGAAATGAAGCCGTGCCTACAAAGCCGATGAACGGGGAATAACCTTGTTTTTGAGCGACTACCAATTCTCCATAAGCCTTGTCCTTCGCTTTTTTTATATCAATTTTACCGAAAGCCTGGCTTACTGAATTTTCTACATCACCTGCGAAATAAACGATCCGATTGGTGTCTGCTTTCGTTTCTCTTGTTAGTCCATGATCTGATTTGGTATAAGCAAAAGTGGCGAAACTGGCACCCAAATGTACCCAAAGGCGGACATCAGCAGGTTTCGGTGCTTTTTCGTGCAGGAAAATATGCGTTCCCTGATGCAGCGCAAGTTCATGTCCGGAATTGCCCGTGAATATAAATTTATAAGGAAGTTTCTTTTCGGCCACCCACTTTGCCAACGCGTTGAAAGTCGCAACACCGGGGCCACGTTCGCCACCACAAGTGAACCATCCGCTGATTGGCGTTGATATAATTACCGTTTTCGTACCGCTTCCGATCGTTCCCTGAATGTTCCGGGCCGTTACATTTTTCAATGTTCCTTTAACAGTCAAAACTGCGTTGGATTCCGTCAGATTCCTGACATCTTTTGGGGCGACTTGTACCACATGTATCGGATATGAAACGCCGGGAAGCGTATTGATCGCGGCAATTTCCCCGGCCGCATTATCCGTGACCAGAACAATTGCTTTCGCTCCCCCATCGATGATTTTTTTGATAAAGGCCGCATTGTCCTCATCCATAAAGCTGAAAGATCTTTCTTTCGACTGCTGATTGATCCAGACAATTTTCCCGGAGATACCAGTCAAATCTTTGTTTGCTTCAGCCAGAGGTGCATTGATACTGAAATTCGCCTCTTTAACCGGCCATACCGGAAAGATTTCCAGCGATTTACCTCCGATTTCCAATGATGTCTTTTCAGGAAAAAACTGCTCGACCGGAAATGGCACGTATTCCGTGCTAAAACCATTTTTGTCCAGAATGCCTTTGATCCATTCCGAAGTTTTGTTATCGCCTTCCGTGCCGGTGCGGTGGATTCCGAATTTGACATATTGGACCACATCTGCGTACAGATCTGCGCCTTTGAAAGTCTCCGCTTTAAGATAACCTTGCGCCGAAGTCTGGATATAAAGAAACAAAAGCGCAACAAAAATTACAAAATTTTCAACGGAAGAGTGTTTCATGGAAGTCGATTTTTTAAGGTGGCCGGATCTGTAACTTCAAAATTTTCAGTCGAGCCAGTGAATTAGATTTAGTAAAAACTGAACATTCTGGCCTGCTTCCGGGTGACTCAAACCCATTGGTACTCTGTCTTTGCCAGTTACCTGGGAAGAAAACATTGCTGCTTCACCGAAAACTGCGACTTTGCCTTTATAGTAATTGAGTACGGCGCCCTGAGAAAATCCTTTAATGGGTAACCTGGGTGTGGCTTCATTGAATTTCCAGGCAGTATCCGGAAGAAATATTTTATACTTATCATTAAAGGTGATTAACGAAACAGCCTTCCCGGGTATCTCAAAACCCTGACCGGTGAACGTGGCTAAGTGGTCGATACTTTCCGCTTTCGACTTACCATTAGTAATGACATGAGAAGCCAGGGAAGCATCGCTTTTTTTGAAAATATCCGGTCCTTTTTTACTTCCGGGAAAAGGCGCAGCCGTGGTATCAGTTGCGAAACCATTGTAAAGTTTAAAACCAAAAGTGGCAGCCAGCGCCTCATTCGCTCCGGGAAATGGCATATGGTCCGCTATCAGAAACAGTGAACCACCTTCCTTCACCCATTTATTAACAGCTTCGATCTCGTCCGGTGTGAAGGCGGAGGGTGTCGGTTTGCTCCATTCATTTTCATTGGCAGCGTTAAGCGCATTGGCGATCACCAGTATTTTAACACCACTCAGACTTTCAGCGCTAAAAAGTCGCGTTCCGGGCTTTACACGATAGCCATCCAGCGTCAATACTTTTGCAAACGCATTGTAACGGCTTTTAATAATATGAAAATTGTGATGCGCTTCATCCACGACGACAACCGGGCCGTTCTGATTGGTATAAAGAGGATTTGAAATTTTTGGATCAAATTGAAAATCAGGCACCTGCTGAGCCGATACAGTTCCACAAATGGCCAGAAAAACCAGCAAAAAAACAGGACTTAATTTCATTAGTTGATATAGCCAGGATTTAATCAGAAATACGTTTCAAGTTACCGTTTGACGTTTTGGGAAACACAACCGGTAAAGCTTATTGGAAATTTACCCTGGACAACAATCACCGGGGGAATTTGATAGCAGTAGTGCCCGGATATTTCTAAAGCAGAAGAAACTCAATTGAGGTAAATTGAAAATTTTCATGTCAAAATGATCTTTCAGATTTACTCATAGAAAGGGTGGCTCAAACTATAAGTCTATAATATATAGACAAAGTAAATTTATTGAGTACAGAATAACAAATTTTGGGGCGTTTTAAATACCAATAATTGGCCGAAGCCTTTACTTGTTAGTAAAAAAAATTCTCGCTTAAAATGGATCAGTGCAAAATAGTGTTTACCTGCACAGATATCATTTCATGAATAAAGTTATTTTAGAAAACTAATTACTGTAAGTAATTGGAACCAATTAATCTATGGAAAAGAAATGATTGAACAGGACCTGCCTGATAACAGTTGTCGCGTACTGATAGCAAGCCGTGGAAGGTGGTTAACTCCGTGGCTACAAACAGGTAGCTGCTAAGCGACACTTTAAAAATCAGCTGTTCACCTGAATGTAAAATAGCTGGATTGCAAAAATGAATAATTACTTTTTCAAACTGTGATATTCATGATCAGTTACTTCCTGTAACCAGGTTACCCTTCCTTTTACGGTATTGGGTGTGATAGCTATCCGGCTCAATCAATTGATAAACCCAGGCATTTCCGGTAAAATTACCAGCCGGAACCTTTTGCCCCTTTGGAAAGATAGTACTAACACCGGATGAGGGATCTGATTTTTCATCATTGATGACAATCTTATGTTAATTAGTTCAAATCCGAATGAATCCGATACTCATTCGGTGTAAGACCGACCCGCTGCTTGAATAACCGGCTAAAATGCTGCGGATATCTGAACCCCAGTTCGTAAGCAATTTCGCTGACTGACTTATCCGGATCAAATACTCTTTCCTTAGCCATGTTGATGATCTTCATCTGGATGTATTCCTGAGCCGACTTGCCGGTTTCTTTCTTGATCAGGTCACCAAAATAATTGGACGACAAATTGAGTTGGTCTGCACAATATCCTACCGTAGGAAGGCCGATCTGCTGAGGTTTATCCGACTGAAAGTATGCATTGAGTATCCCGTCGAACTTTTCCAATACACCCTTATTAGCCACGTCGCGGGTGATAAACTGACGGTCATAAAAGCGTACGCAATAATTGAGGAACAGCTCTATATTAGCCGTTATAAGCTTTTTGCTGTGTTTATCAATCCGCTGCGTTATTTCATATTCGATTTTCGAAAAACAATCTGTAACCATTTGCCGCTCCTGCTCGGATAAGTGCAGCGCTTCGGTGACTTCATAGGAGAAAAAAGTATAATCGCTCATATGCCGGCCAAGTGCAGTGCCCTGCAAAAGATCCGGATGAAATACCAATGCATATCCCTGAGGCTGGTAAAAATTATCCCTGACGTTTTCGCCTATGATCTGGCCGGGTGCCAGAAAAACCAGTGTACCTTCTTCATAATCATATACATTAAGACCATAACGCAAATCCCCGCATTTGATTTGTTTGAGAAAAACGACATAAAAGTCGTAACCCATTCGCCGCGACTCCCGGGGATCTGCTTTCGAAAGATCTACAATGCTGACCAGCGGATGCAGGGTTTCGTGTTTGTTGAAAGCATTATATTCCCGGATACTTTTAAATCTTAGGACATTTTCCATAGATCAGTGTTTTGGATGACTTGTGAACAAATTTACAGCTTAGCCTGTCATTCACAGCATGCGTCATTCCTGATCAGTAATTTTGGTAGGTAATACCGTAATCTGTATACAAGTACAGGATAAAAGAACGGCCAACTTTGCAACACAAACGCCATACAGGTTATCTGGCCACCGGGACACTGTGTAAGTTAAAAAGGAGAATATAAACTAAATCTATAAATTCAAAAAACGACTATAATGAAAACACTCATCAAAAATTCATCACTTAAAATGGTCATGAATGTTTCTTTTACCGGACTGCTTTTCTTATTCATCGGTTTGGAAGGAGCCATTGCACAAGCCCAAAATAAAACCGCTTCTGTCAATACTGAAGAGCAAATCATCACCCTTTCCAAAGACAAATGGCAGTGGATGGCCGACAAAAATGTGGACAAACTGGCTATACTATTCGACGATAAGGCAAAATTTGTTCATATGAGCGGAACCTGGAAAAAGGACGAAGAGCTTGATATCATTAAAACCGGAAGTATTTGGTACAAAAAAGCAGATGTACATGATGTTGCAGTAGAGCTTTTCGACGATACGGCTATAATATGGTCCCGCATTACACTGGAAGCCATGGTTCGGGGCAATGAAGCAAAAACTGAATTCACAGTTACCGAAGTCTATAAAAAAGAAGCGGATAATTGGAAAATACTGGCGCTGACTTTTAGCAGTGTAAGAGATACCCATGCAATTAAACATTAAATGACATCTAAAATCCAAGTGTTTTTCGCATTTTTCCTGCTGATTTCAGCTTGTTCTTCTACCCAGACCGAACATTTTAATGCTGAACCTAATCCGGCCAGGGTATTGATTGTGTATTTGTCAAGAACGAACAATACCAGGGCGGTGGCAGAAATGATACATAAGTATACAGGTGGAACATTGGTGACAATTGAGCCCGAAAAGCCTTATCCTGAAAATTATCAGGCTACTGTAAAACAAGTTGCTGATGAAAATGAAACGGGTTATTTACCGCCATTAAAGACTAAGATCGACAGTGTGCAAAAATATGATGTCGTATTTGTTGGCTTTCCAACCTGGGGAATGCAGCTTCCTCCACCCATGAAAAGCTTTCTGAAGAAATATGATCTGAGTGGTAAAACGGTCATTCCCTTTAATACAAATGGCGGCTATGGTACCGGAAACAGTTTCGAAACGGTGCGGGAACTTTGCCCTAAAAGTCAAATTTCGGAAGGATTCACAACGCGTGGCGGTCTGGAAAGAGACGGAAAATTACTGGTGATCAAGACGGAACGGGCCAGTGAGGTTGAGCAGCAAGTCAAAAAATGGCTGCAAAAGATAAAGATGATTTAAAGTGTATAAAAGTTAAAGGAACTAAATCTTACAACATGAAGCCCATTACATTACTGCTGATCCTTTCGTTTATCTTTTCCGCTAAAGCAATTGCCCGTAATACTGACCAAACAATCATTGACCTCAATGACAGGCAGCGAAGCATTGTAGCCATTTCCGCTTTTACCGCAAACGGTGATTTAACCAATTTGAAACAGGCATTGAACGATGCGCTTACAACGGGTTTGACTATCAATGAAATAAAAGAAGAGTTGATCCACATTTCTGCCTATTGCGGGTTTCCACGAAGCCTGAATGGTATCAACACATTCAGCACGGTACTGACCGAACGCAAGTCAAAAGGCATCACGGATAAAGAAGGTAAAGCAGCCTCGAAAGTGGCAGGTTCCGACAAATATCAAACTGGCAAAAAAGTCCTGGAATCGCTAACTGGCAGGCCTGAGGCTAGTCCGAAAACCGGTTATGCAGCCTTTGTGCCCGCTATTGATACGCTTTTAAAAGAACATCTTTTTAACGATATTTTTACGCGTGAAGTCCTTACCAATAAAGAACGTGAGCTTATTACAATTGCTGCACTTATCAGTTTGGGTGGCGTAGAATCTCAGCTGTCAGGCCATTTTGGAATTTGTTTGTACCTGGGATTTACAAATAAAGAGCTCGGGCAGGTACTTTCTTTGATTGAAACCAAAGTTGGAAAAAAAGAAGCGGATGAAGGCAGGCGGGTACTAGCCAAAGTAACAGCCTTAAAAAACTGACCTCATTTATTTTAACTTTTTAAACTTATGAAAAGTCAAACTGTTTCTGAAATTGCCGGAATAGAAATCCGGGACATGAAGCTGAAAGGTTTTAAGGTCTACGAATACAATCTGGCTTCCAACCGTCCGGCCAAAAATAATGAAAGTAATTATTACATGGTCAGCCTGATCAGTGGTCACAACGTTATTCATTATGCTGACCAGAGTATTGTGTTAAGTGATAACGCTCTGGTTTTTGCCAATTCCCTCATCCCCTATTCGCTCGAAACCCAATCAGCGGATCAAAGAAGTTATATGTGTGTTTTCACAGATGATTTTTTAAAAACAAATGATCGGTCAGGGAGTATGTTAAAAAATTCTTTGTTTGGAAATGCCGGCTTGCCTGTATTTTCGCTAAATACCCTGCAAGCCGGATTCATTCGCCCGTTTTTTCAAAAGATGCTGGCCGAACAGGCAGGCGACTATATTTATAAGGACGAGTTAATGCGAAATTACCTGAGTCTGATTGTACATGAAGTATTAAAAATGCAGCCCATTGAGCGTTTTTCTAAACCTCAAAACGCCGCCAACCGTATTACAGGATTGTTTCTGAATCTGCTGGAAAAACAATTTCCCATCGAAAATCCAAATACACCGCTTGTACTGCGAACTGCCCATGACTATGCTACGGGGCTGGCCGTGCATATCAACCATTTGAACCGGGTAGTTAAAGAAGTAACGGGCAGGCCGACGACTAACCACATTTCGGAACGTGTGATTATTGAGGCAAAAACACTGCTGAAGCAAACCGACTGGAACATTACGGATGTGGCTTACAGCCTGGGATTTGATTCCCCAACATACTTTAATAACTTTTTCAAAAAAATGACTGGCACAGTTCCAAAGGCTTTCAGGTAATAATTAATAGTTAACTTCCCAGGAATTTGTATCAGGATCCTGTCAATATATTGGCATCCGAAGTTTCCTCTGCTTTAAGAATATCTACTAGTGTAGTTTTATCCAGGACTGCCAGATTTGCATCTCTCCATTTTGCCAGGACACTCCTCAGGCTGCATGTCTCTTCGTCTTTGCAATCATCACACCGGCCGTAAAAAAACATGGAAACGCAAAGTGCAGGAGCAATCGGCCCGTCAATAATTCTCAGCACCTTTGAAAAACTGACTTCCTCCGGAGGTATTCTCAGCATATATCCGCCACCCTTTCCTTTCTGACTTTGTAAAACCCCGTTATTACGCAGATCAAGCAAGATTGCCTCGAGAAACTTTTTAGGGATTTTTTCCTTTTCAGCGATGTAAGAAATGAGAACAGGCCCTTGTGCATACTTTTCTGCCAATACTTTCAGGGCCTTAAGTGCATATTTTGCTTTTTTGGATATCATAAATCAAATATATGTGAAATTTTAATTTGCATCGCGGACTTTCGCAGTTCATTATCATTTATATACTAATTCCATAGAGTTAATATAATTTAAACTAAATATTTGTATTTTTGGCCAAGATCCCATTTTCAAAAGTGGCCAACATAATACCCTATGCATCATTTGATTTCGAATTTAAATTACATGGCTATTGCCGTTCCCTTCTTTCTGTTTTTTATTGGACTGGAATATTTCCTATCCAAACGGCTCGGCAAGCCTGTTTTTAGTTTTAGCAGTTCCATTGCCAATATGAATGTAGGCGTTGCCGAAAGGATGATCGACATGTTTACAGCCGGCGCCTTTTATTTTTTCTACGATTACTTGCATAAGCATTATGCCATTTTTGACATAAAACCAACTATTCTGATGTGGATTGCGCTTATCCTTTCCACCGATCTTATCTGGTATTGGTACCATCGTATGGGCCACAAAATCAACTTATTCTGGGGTTTTCATGTGGTGCACCATACAAGCGAAGAGTTTAATTATACTGCCGGAACACGAATAACGATCTTTCAGGCTTTGGTCAGAACCCTTTTCTGGTCGGTTTTACCGGTGGTTGGTTTTCCGGCTTCGATGATCACAATAATGCTGATTGTACACGGATTGTACCCGTTTTTTACACACACACAACTGATTGGAAAACTGGGTATTCTGGAATATTTTCTGGTTACACCGTCTCATCACCGTGTTCATCATGCGAGCAATGAAGCCTATCTTGACAAGAATTTCGGTGATATGTTCATTATCTGGGACAAGCTTTTCGGGACATTTGCAGAAGAAAAAGAAGAAGCGCAATACGGCCTGACCAAACAGCTCGACAGTTACAGTTTTCTCTGGCAGCACTTCCATTACCTGGTAGAACTCTGGTACGTTACAAAACAAAAGAAGGGATTTTTCAATAAACTGAAAGTTGTTTTTGGCAGCCCCTCCGACTTTGATCCGCACATAAGAGCAGTTGTTGAGCAGAAATTTTTATCTAAACATAAAGTAAAGATCCGCTCCCAAAAATTCAGGAATTATGTTCTTGGCCAATTCACGGTGATGGTTGTTGTATTGTTTTTATTGTTGCTTTTTGAGCATCACACAGACCAGTTTCTGCAAATTATGGCGGCGTTGTTTATTGTCGTTACCATTATCAATTGCGGGGCAATCCTGGAACAGCGCAGATGGGTATTTTTACTGGAACTGGCAAGAGGCTTTTTAGTAGCAATCACTACTTTTTACTATTTCCCCCACCCTACAACCTTCGTGTTTTTATCTGCTCTCACCATCGGGTCACTCGCTTATTTTTCCACATTGCAAAAGCAATATCTTAATTCGATTTATGGCAGGTAGTATTCTTCCAATGCATTTTTTCATTAATATACCTGTGTTAACTATGGCAATTGATAAACCCGAAAATTATCAATTGCGTGCCTGGCGCCAGTAGAACGGAAACCGAAATAGCCACTCGTGAGCGGGTTGGAATCTGACCAATCAAAAACTATTTTTCCATCAACTGAAAAAGTAGTTTTTCCGTTGATAATTTTAATAGAAATATGGTATAAATAATTGGATTTCAGTAAATGTGCGGAATCCAGATATTCCTGTAATAACGGTTTCAGGCCATTTCCATGGTATTTTCTGAACCTTGTGGTTGTGTTACTATTTCCTCCGAATCCAACATAATATAAAGTAAGCGAATCGTAAGTTTCAAACTTTCCTGATCTTGTAAAAAGGTTTTCGTTTCGGGGATCGGAAGCCATCCAGAATTGGTTCAGATCCGATAACCGGTCATTCCGGCCGGAGTCAACTACTACTTTCCAATCGTATTCAATGCGGATATTACCTTCAAGTTTCTGGTTAAACCAAACTGTTACACCTCCGGCCGTATCCATGATCAGCTTGCCGTCTAGTTTATAAACCACAGATTTTTCAACTGGTTCAATCTCCGCAATCCAGCGCTTTTTATCCATATTTCCAGTAAAATTCTCCGAAAAAATCAGCTTTCCCTCAATAGTTTTCTTCTGTTGGGCATAACTTTTAAAACAAATGAGAAGAACAATGACCAGCATTGTTCTTTTTAATTTTGATAATACGTTCATATATTAATCAACTGGCAAAAAAAGCGATTCAGTTCTGTTACTGGAAAAATAAGGATCAATTTTTTGAGGATAGCCAGGCTCTGTTTTGAATAGCCATCTACCTTATAACCAACTCTTTCATAAAAAAAATCACGAAATTATTTTGATTTATTTTTCACCTTTTTTAATTTTATACACTTAGGCGTCCTAAGGGACCGACCTAGATAGGAGGCTTTATGCCGATCCTTGTTAGGGGCGTTGCATCAACACATGTACGCCCCTAACTTTTTATAAACAGATGACAAAAGTTAATGATTATCTGCCCTCAGCTACGATCATTTCAACTACAAAATTTCTCAGAGTCTAACTAGTTTCCTACCACACGTTATAAATAAAATACCCGAATTTTTTACAAGGTAAACCTGTCACTTTTTCCGTTTATATCATTTTTATAAAAACCGCTGCTCGGCCAAAGCGGTTTGATCAGTTGCTTTTCCCAGCTTGCCAGGTCCTTTTTCAGCTCCTCTACCTTTGAAGCATTTTGTGCCGAAATATCATTCTTTTCCGACTTGTCGGATTTCAGATTGTAAAGTGCCGTAATATCATCTTTCAGGTTCAATACCAGCTTCCAGTCGCCTTTCCGTATCGCTTTGTTATAACCCGCTCTCCAATACAGGATGTTATGAGGATTCGATTTATCTTTTCCGGTCAGAAACGAGATGAGATTGACACCATCATAAATCCGGTCTTTGGGCAAAAGGGAACCCGTAACACCGGCCGCAGTAGCAAATATATCGAGTGAACTTACGGGAGTATCCACTATAGTCCCAGGTTTAACCTTCCCTTTCCATTTGACCACAAAGGGTATATTAATGCCTCCTTCATAAAGGGACATTTTCCCGCCTTTCAATGGCGCATTATCAGTTGCACCGGTGTACGTCGCACCACCATTATCACTCAGGAAAACGATGAGCGTATTATCTTCCAGTCCAAGTGATTTGACTTTATCATGAATTTGCCCGATCGCGCTGTCAAGTCCGGTGATCAGTGAGTAGTAAACGGCTTGGTTGAGATCTTTTATACCTTTGGCTTTATACTTCTGAACGTCTTCTTTCAAAGCCTGAAAGGGGGTATGCGGCGCGTTGAACGGCACATATAAAAAGAAGGGCCTGGCTTTATTTTTCTCCATAAACTGGTTTGCCTCCCTCGCCAGGGCATACGTATAAAATTCGTCGACTTTGATAATTTCGTTATTTCTTCTCTTGGCAGCCCGGCCAGTATTTCCCTGTTCCCATATATGCGAATCCATAATGCCCTTGTGCCGTACATTCACTGTTTTGGTCGTGTCATCAAACCAGGAAAACGCTTCATAAAATCCATAGTGGTAATCAAAACCGTGCTTTAATGGCCGGAATTGTTCGGCATCGCCCTGATGCCATTTACCAATGATACCAGTTGCATATCCATTTTTCTTCAACAACCCGGCAATGGTAATTTCCTGTTCCGGAAGTCCCTGCTGACCAATAGCTTCCTGATTGGGCACTTTGTCGTAATCTGCAAATTCAAGCTCCTGCAGGTCAAAAGTGTTATTGACAAAAAGTTTTAAAAAGCGGTTCTTCAGATAATTGTTGACCGGCTGAAGTTCGTAACCAAACCGTTGCTGGTATCGACCGGTAAGCAGCCCGGCCCGTGAAGGTGAACAAATCGAAGCTGAAACGTATGCTTCATTAAATACAGCTCCTTCACTGGCCAGAGCAGTAATGTTTGGCGCTTCCACAACCTTGTTTCCGTATAGCGGAAGATCCGTTTTACCCAGGTCGTCTGCTACAAGTACGATGATGTTCGGCCTCGATTGCCCTAAATCACTGACGGTCTCTTTCAGGAATGACTCCTTAGCCCTGATCTTTTGCTGATCCGGTATGATCAGGAATTCGTCACTTGCCAGCGGCCAGAATAGCCAGGCTGTAACAGATGACAAAACCAGGACTGTGATCAAAATCAATCTGTTTCTTCTTTGTTTTACCGCCATAAATAGGATAGAGAGTATTTTTATTATTTAACACATACACTTGAATGCCAAAGAAATATTGATCATCCAGGTAGATTAATTATAAGGAAACAGACGACTATCTGGTGTAGCGGCTTCCTTTCGGAAATACCTTGTGGGTATCCGCCCAGGTTTGCCATTTATCGTTCAAATCTTTAACAACGTCCGGGTGAAGGTCAGCAACATTGTTTCTTTCCGTACGGTCAAGTTCCAGATCATAGAGCTCCCATTTTCCGGCGGGCAGGCGTTTTATACCTTTCCAGTTACCATGTCGCACGGCACAATTTTCTTCGTGTTCCCAGTACATATAATCATGGGTTTTGGTATCTCCTTTTGTAAAATCGGGTAACATACTTAAACCCTCAGAAGGGATGACAGTGCTGCCGTTAAACGAATCAGGATATTTTGCACCGGCAATGTCAATCAGTGTAGGTAAAAGATCAATAATATGATGAGGTGTAGTACTCCATTTTCCGGATTTCTCTTTGATACCATTTGGCCAGTATGCGATGAATGGTGCGGCAATACCTCCCTCGTAAGTGGAATTCTTCCATTTTTTAAAGGGTGCATTCGACGTGTTGGCCCAACCCGTTCCGTAAGAAACCAGCCAGAATTTACCCGGATCATTTACTTCCTCCTGTGCCTTGCCGCCAAGTTCCTGATACGGTTCCCCACAGGCTCCGTTGTCGGAGAGAAACACGATCAGGGTATTGTCGAGTTTGTTGTCTTTTTTTAAAGCAGCCAGTAACTTTCCAATATTTTGATCCATACGATAAACCTGGGCCGCGTAAACACTCATCCGGTAAGCAACATCCTTTTGTTCCGCTGCATTGAGTTCCTTCCACGGGCGCATTTCTTTTTGAGCAAGTCCCCACTCTGGTTTATTAAGGCCCATTGCGGTTTGTTTTCTCAACCTTTCATGTTTTACGGAATCCCAGCCAACAAGATATTTATCCTGAAATAAGGCTATGTCCTTTTCCTGTGCCTGCAATGGCCAGTGCGGAGCCGTATAAGCCAGATATAAAAAGAACGGTTTAGTATCCTTTTGTTCACTTATAAAACTGATGGCATTGTCGGTAAAAGCATTTGTCGTGTAGAAATCATCAGGAAAATCATACTGTGGATCGCTGTTGCCGGATGTTATTCCCCGCGGTGGAAAGGGTTTCAGATAACTCGAACCGCCTGAAAGTATTCCATAAAATTTATCAAAACCTCTCTGCAAAGGCCATTTCTCTTTTCCATGCATACCTACATGCCATTTGCCTGACATATATGTATGGTATCCGCCGGTTTTTAAAATTTCGGAAATAGTTACGGAATTTTTTGTGAGATAACCGCGGTATCCGTCCGTTCCTTCATCGTTGGCTTTCGGGTCCTCAGGGTCTTCCGACATACGGCCAATACCAGCCTGATGCGGAAACAATCCTGTTAGCAAACTTGCCCTTGTCGGACAGCACCTTGCATTATTATAAAACTGTGAAAACCTTAAACCTTTATTAGCCAGCATGTCAATATTTGGCGTCGGGATTTCACCTCCGTAACAACCAATATCAGAAAAACCCATGTCATCGGCCAGAATAACAATAATATTCGGGCGATCTGTTTTTCTGGTTTTAGAAGTTTGCTGTGCAGCAGTATTAAAATTTATTGTGGCCAGTAAGGTCAATATTAATACCAGGGTTCTCCATTTAAATATATTCATATCAGATGTTATCACGAATTCTTTTGTAATACTATCGGCCGTCGGCATTCGGCTATCAAACTGACGCACGGAAGGAGATTTTGGATGATGCCGATTATACGAATTATTCCCGAATGCTCCCAAATAAAAACCGTCCATTGAACAATTAAGGTCTTTTGAACACTTCAAGATAATACGGGCCGGTTGTTTTATTTCCATTCTCAAACCAAGACTCGATGTCATAATTCCCGGGCTTCAAATAGATATTTGTCAGGGAAACATGCTGCTCTTTTCCATCCGCTACCTTGCTTCTCTGAATTTGTCCAAGCCTGACCAGTGCTCTTGTACCTGCTGGAACCGGTTTAATGCTGATCAGTTTAAAATCGTAACTGCCTTCTGTTTTTACCTGCACCGTCCATGTTCCAAATGCACTTTCTCCTTCCCAGTCTTTTACTCCAACCCCGCCCAGATCCTGCCGGGTCAGTGTAACCGGATTTTCATATTTCGTCCCAACCGCTATTCTTCTCACACTTAAATGAGGGCTTTTTGAAATATCCGTAAAAACACTGTCGAGTTTCTGTTTCAGTTTATTAGCTAGAACCGGATTTTGCTCAACCAGGTTTTCCTTTTCAAAAGGATCCGATTTCAGGTTAAAAAGGCCAAATGAGCTGATATCTTCCGAAGCATTTACGGCTGCCAGTTTGAAATCTCCCTGATATATGGCAGCATTGCGGTAAGGTTCAGGCCAGCCACGGTTCCAGCTGTTGTAAAAAAGGCGTTCGTTAGTATTTTGTTTGCCCGATAACAGTTGTAAAACCGATTGCCCGTCGGTTTGTATTTCCTTAGGAAACGGAATTCCTGCCGCTTCCAGGATAGTTGGCATTATATCAACGTGGGCAACCAGGGCGTCTACTTCTTTATTTTCAGGTAACCCTGCACCGGAAATCAGAAATGGCACAAGAGTCCCTCCTTCATAAACGGAAGTTTTCAAACCCCTGAAACCGCCATTATACCGGAGCTGCTGATTTCCATTGTCTGTCAGAAATATCACAATGGTATTTTCTTCAAGTTTCCGGGTTTTCAGTTCTGTAAGTAACCTGCCGATATTATCATCAATATTCGTTACCATTCCATACACTTTACGTGCATTTTCCTTATCGGCCGTTGTCATTTCAGACCAGGGTTTGGCTGGGTCCTGATCAAAAGCAGAATCAAATTTTAGGTTTTTATACTGTTCTTCATATTTCCCGGGAAGCTGTAATGGAGTATGGGGGGCATTAAAAGAAAGATATAGGAAAAACGGGTTGCCGGAATTATCCCGAAGAAATTTAATGGCGGCATCCGTGAAAATATCTGAACAATAACCTTTGGGATAAACCAGTTTGTTGTTTTCAGAAAGCACTGAATTGAAATAGCTGCTATCCGGCCTGGTAAAGTTCGCAATATGATCGCCCGGCTGGCCTATCCCGCCGCCCCCATGTACCAAACTGTACTGAAATCCCTGGTCGGAAGCGCGGAACGGGTAATTGTCTCCAAGATGCCATTTTCCTGCGATACCTGTTTTATATCCATTTTTAGCCAGTATTTCAGCTATTGTGATTTCCTCGGCTGCCATAATAGCGCCATTGTTATAGGTATCGTGCACACCTGTCCGCTGGGCGTATCGTCCCGTAAGCAGGCTTGCCCTTGTAGGCGCACAAACCGGTGAATTGTGATAATTGGTTAACCGGACAGATCTGCCCGCGAGTTTATCAATGTTTGGTGTTTTTATGTATGGATTTCCGGTAAAGCCAAAATCCCCATAACCCTGATCGTCCGTCATGATCAGGATTATGTTGGGTTTTATTTTTTTATTTTGAGCCAAAACCGCAAAGGAACCCGTGAGGAAAACCAGGCTTAAAAGTATTTTTTTCATTCGTTTCGACGGGTCAGTTGTTTCCTTGTCTGCCTCGGCCTGCAACTGGTGCCTCCGGAGCGGGCCCGGATTGATTGGCGGGTTTGATTTTATCATAATCCACCACACCGGTTTTATCTGCCCATTTGTTATAATCTGCCGAAAGTTCATTAACCACCTCGGTGTGAGCCGCTGAAATATCCCTTGTTTCTCCCCTGTCTGTTTCCAGGTCGTATAATTCCCATTTGTATGATGGATAGGTAGATACAATTTTCCAGTTTCCTTTCCTCACTGCTCTGTTACCAGCTCTTTCCCAGAATATCGGCTCTCCCCTGCTTACCACATCTCCATTGCCTGTCAGGACAGGAAGCAGGCTTTTCCCGGCAAGTGGATTGGTGGTAACGCCTTTGAACTGTGACGGATATCCGGCACCTGCCAATTCGTAAAATGTGGGAGCAAGATCAATCAGGTGCCCGGTTCCTTTGACAATACTTCCTGCCTTGATCTTTTTGGGAAACCAGGCAATAAATGGTGCACTGATCCCTCCTTCGTGCATATTATTCTTATAACTGGTATGTGGTGTATTGGAAACATAAGCCCAGCTCTGTTCCTGATATCCGTATGACCCGGCGGTTCCCAAGGGCCCGGTATTGCGTGGGGGTTTTCTTCCTTTTGGCGTATATCCTCCCTGTGCACCATTATCAGAAATGAATACGATCAGTGTGTTTTCATCCTTTTTTAGTTCTTTCAGCTTATCAAGGAGACGACCAATATTCTGGTCAACGCGGTCGACCATGGCAGCATAAATTTCCATTTTTGCTTCCCATAACTTTTTTTCATCAAAACTGACATTCTCCCAAAGCGGAACTTCCGGATCGCGTTTGGCGATGGCTTGTTTCGGATCTGAAATACCCAAAGTTTTCTGCTGCACAATCCTCTGGCTGCGTAATGAATCCCAGCCAATACTGTACCTGCCTTTATATTTTGCAATATCTTCCGGTAATGCCTGCAATGGCCAGTGCGGTGCATTGTAAGCAACATACAGGAAAAACGGCTTACCGCTTTTATTCTGGTCATCCAGAAATTCGAGGGCATTGCTGGTTATTTCATTGGTCAGGTATTGCCCAGGTTTCAGATTGGTGCGGATATTATCCTTCACCAGTTCTACGGCAGGCCCTTTTCCGTATTCACCAAGATCGAAATAATTGCTGGCGCCGTTAATAAACCCATAAAAATGATCGAAACCGCGCTGGTTCGGCCATGCAATGCTGTCGTTACCAACATGCCATTTTCCGCTCATCAGTGTACTGTATCCGGCATTCCGTAAAACTTCTGCAAACGTCAGTGATTCTTTATTCAGGTATCCCTGATATGCAGGAAGCCCGAGATTGACATTGAAATAACCCACTCCTGCTTTGTGCTGATACTGGCCTGTAATCAGCGACGCACGTGTTGGTGCACAGATGGAATTGTTGTAAAATTCCCGGAATCGAATACCTTCAGTTGCCAGGGAATTGAGGTTAGGCGTTTGTATCTCAGAGCCAAACGGGCCAATATCCGAAAATCCCAGGTCATCTACCATGATCAGAATGATATTAGGCCTGGAATCTGCTTTTTTATTTTTTTGGGCAAACACTATACCTGCGCTATCCAAAAGCAGCAGGCAGATCAGCAATTTAAACTTCATTGGAAAGGGATAGATTTAGTCTTAAAATTTTGTGGAATTCAGCAATGTGTTTTTTGTTACCGGTTGGATGGTGGAAAAGCTGTCCGACCGGAGGTTCGGTCGGACAGCTTTTTCTCTGTCGGACGGATATTAGTAGTAAAAAACTAATATCACAAAGTTTGTCCGGCTATTACTTTTTCAATTTCAGCTTTGGAAACACCGCCTTTTTTCTCCCAGACAACCTCGTTATTTCTGTATAGTATTAGCGTTGGAAGACCTACGACACCTAGTTGTTTGACAAGATCCTTATTTTCGTATGCCTCGATCTTGATCACTTTTAAACTGCCTGCCTGTTCATTTTTAAGCGAATCAATAGTTGGATCCAGTTTTTTACAGCCCGGGCAATATCGTGATCCAAAGTCAACCAGCACAAGTTTGTCACTTTTCAGTGAAGCCAGGTAATCCTCTTTAGACAGCCCTTTTCCAACGGTTGAAATAACTGGTTTGCCCAAACCAATCCATTTGCTCAGGCCTCCCGGTACAACCGTTACGTCTTTGAAGCCATTATTTTTTAAATCCTTGGCCAGTATACTGCTACGGCCACTGCCTATGGAATAAATGAAAACAGGTTTATTCTTGTCGAGCCGGGCACTTTGCTTTTCGAGTTCCTCTTTGCTGATAATATTGAAATTAACCGCCCCTTCCAGATGATTCTGCGTAAACTCCTCCGGCAAACGCGCATCCAGAATCTGGGCATTTTTTCCTGCTGCTGCCAGCTTAGCTTCAAATTGCTCAAATGTCAGTAAATCTGGTTTTGGTGAATTTTGGGCAAACGAAAGATTTTGTAAAAACAGTGCGATCAGCACGAATCCACAAACTTTAAAATTTTTCATACTTTCTAAATATTAGGTTTATAGGTAATTAAAATGGAAATCATCAGGTATCAGACTTTGACCGTTATTCTGCGGCAAAACCTTCCGTTTTGAGTTGCTCTAATCCGCCCAGGTTATAATAACTCTTAAACCCCAGTGCCTTTAAAGAATCGAGTGCTTTACCGCTTCTGTTTCCAGACCGGCAGTAGAGATAAACGGGCTTTGTTTTGTTTAATTTGCTGATGGCAGCCCCAAAACCCGGACTGTTGTAATCAATATTACGGGTTTGTTTCAGGTGGCCCGACTGGTATTCCCGGGCAGTGCGGACGTCAATCAGGTAAGCTTTTCCTGATTTAACTTCATCCTGAATCGACGTAGCTGACTTTTCAGTATCGGCGATTTTTTTCTGTACCGGTTGGGCGTAAGCCGTGCTTAGTGCGCTAAAAAAAATAAATACTAAAATTATTTTCGTTTTCATTTTTCAGTTACAATGAATTAATATGATTTTTTTTGATCTGCCTGAATTCAATTCACTCTAATAAAATGCCTGTGCACAATAACACGTTACAGTATATACGCAAAACAATAAACCTGATTTTGGCTTCATTATTTCCGTCGCTAATGTTTAAAAATGACGGCTTAATGTTGAAAAAACTTTACCTGACAGACCAAAAAACTTGTTAGTCGGGCAGAAGCCATACGGAATAGTACAGGTAAAATCAGGTATCCTGACAAGGAGAATTTTTGAGAAAAGGAAATACGGAAGAATGAAGTATTTTCCGCATAGAAGTCTGGAAGTTAGCCACCTTGCTTTTTGTGCTAATCATTATTGCACCATGTAAAATCATCATCATGTTGATTAAAATTTGCCGAGTTACTATCCCTACCGGTGGCTGATAAGAAAAGCATTTACTCTATTAATTTGATAGACAAAGTAAAGTTATTAAAAATGCATATGCAAATTATTTTTTCATTTTTAAGCGGACAGGCTATGTTTGATGTGCATCGCTGAATTTGTTGCAATGAATAAAGATCCTGACAAGGCAACATCCTGTTTAAAGTGAACCAGCCGGCTCATAATCACTTTCATTGATCCAGCCAGCCTTAATCTTTTCTCCTTTTTGAAAACGATCATAATAATTTCTGACTTTGGGTTCCGCATAAAGATACTGGTCAAACAAATAACCCATGCCCGACTGCCGGGGATCTTTCTGCTGTTTTAATTCTTTATCCATCTGGCCGGACAGACTACTCTGTAATGATTTCAAATGTTGCTTACCCGCAAGATTTTGTACGCAGTAGGGGTCAGTTTTCAGATTATATAATTCTTCCACCGGCCTTTTACCAAAAGATAATTGCCAATAGGAATTCTTCCGGTTTTGGCGGCCAGCATTAAGGATTACTGTCTTGGCAGGACTGCCGTCCGTGTCCATATACCCCGTTTCCGGATTTGAGGACGGCCAGCGATCAGGCTGATAATTTTTCAGATACAAATAATTTCCTTTTATAATGGCCCGTACCGGATAACCCTGATCTGACGGCCGTCCTACATCGTTTCTTTCCTTTCCAAGCAGTACATGATCACGGTTTTTGACCCCGGACGATTTAAATACATCCGTCAGTGACTTACCCTCGATGGGCTGCATAGCATTTTCTTTTACGCCTGCTACTTCAAGAAAGGTAGGTGCAAAGTCGATAAAACTGATGTATTCCTCCACTTTCCTGCCAGGATTACTGATACCGTTTTTCCACATTATGGCCAAAGGCAAATGGTTTGAATATTCATACACATGACCCTTCGCTCTTGGAAATGCCATTCCGTTATCAGAAGTAACAACGATCAGTGTATTTTCAAGTTCATTGTGTTTTTCAAGCAGTGCAATTATTTTTCCGAGCTGTTTGTCAAAATATTCGATCTCAAAACCGTAATCCAGCATATCATTTCTGACCGTATCATTGTCTATCAGAAAAGCAGGAACTTCATCAATATTATCTAATTTTTTTCCACCGATCCCAGCACCTGAACCATACTCATAAGCACGGTGAGGTTCGTGGCCTCCATACCAAAAACAAAATGGTTTTCCGGCTTCACGATCGCTTAAAAAGCTTTCAAAATTGGATGCATAATCAATGTCGGAAATCGAAGATGTTGGCGGAGATAGTTTCTTTTCGTTAAAAACAGGGCCGGTTAGCAACCGCGGTTTTCCGTTAATTTCTCCTGCATTGCCTGGTGCCCATCCTTTTCCCGTGAATCCGGTCTTGTAACCGTTTTCAGCAAGTGTTTCAACAAAAGTTTGGAACCTTGCAGGAAAATAAGGCACATGATTTCCTGCTTCTTCCAATTGCCACGAATTTCTTCCTGTCAGAATGCAGGATCGTGAAGGTGAACATTTAGCATTGGGCGTGTAGGCATTACTGAAAAGCAAACCTTCATGAGCAATCCTGTCGAAAGCAGGGGTTTGTAACCACTTGCACCCATAAGCGCTCATATGCCTGAATGTGGCATCGTCAGCTATGCAAAAAAGTATATTCGGCCGTTTTGAGTTTGCACTTTTACTTTGAAAAGCAGTTGTTTTGGGCGGGTTCGGGTCACCCGGATTTACAACCGAATTTTTAATCCCCACACTGAGCGCTGCTAAAATCAGCAACACTATAACAGGGAAAAATTTATGAAGGAAAACTCGTTCCATGCTTATTTCAACAAAAAGGCTGTAAAATATATTGCATCGCGTAAATCCATTTTCTTTCCGGGGAGTCAAAATTTCTATTTTCCGAAAAGCAATAAATTTAAATAGTCTATAAAATAGATAGGCAAAGTAATGTATTAATCCTTAATTTGCAAAACAAATAAACAGGTTGCACGCAAAATTCAATAAACCGCTTGATTTTAATAACAATAGCAAATTTTCTTTTATAAAATAACTATGATTAAAAAATATCGGATTTTTAAAGTTTTAGTACTGGGGTTATCTCTTTTTTCACTAACAATTGTTGCGCAGGATCCGAGAAAGGACCGGCCTAATGTGGTTTATATTTATGCGGATGACCTTGGATACGGTGATCTGAGTGCTTACGGAGCCACAAAAATCAGTACCCCATCCGTAGACAGGCTGGCCAAAGAAGGCCTTCGCTTTACCAATGCACATACGACTTCCGGAACCTGTACGCCTTCCCGTTATGCCTTAATGACCGGACAATATCCATGGCGTAAAAAAGGAACGGGTATATTGCCAGGTGATGCTAACCTGATTATTCCAACCGACCATGCAACATTACCCTCTGTGTTTCAAAAAGCGGGTTATAAAACGGGCGCCGTCGGCAAATGGCATTTAGGACTTGGAGAAGAAGGCCAGAAAATAAATTGGAACGTGCCGATCACAAAAGGGCCGGATGCGGTTGGATTCGACTATTCATTTATATTCCCGGCTACCTCAGACCGTGTCCCCACCGTATTTATAGAAAATGAAAATGTGGTTGGTTTACAGGCCTCCGACCCTATTGAAGTAGATTACAAACAGAAAATCGGTGCAGAGCCAACGGGCAGCGAAAATCCTGAACTTTTAAAATTAAAGGCTTCTCCCAATCATGGGCACAACAATACAATAGTTAACGGAATCGGACGGATCGGTTATATGTCGGGAGGAAAACAGGCGCGCTGGACTGACGAGGAAGTAGCCCACGTTTTTGTTGACAAGGCAGAAAATTTTATTGAGCAACACCAGAAGGAGCCGTTCTTTTTATACTTTTCCCTGAACGACATTCACGTACCAAGGATGCCAAGTACTGAGTTTAAGGGTAAAAGCGGGCTCGGACTCCGAGGCGATGCTATTTTACAGCTTGACTGGACGGTAGGCAGGATTTTAAAAAAACTTGAAGTACTTGGATTGGACAAAAACACACTGGTTATTTTCACCAGTGACAACGGGCCGGTACTTGATGATGGTTACGAGGACGGTGCAGTTACACAGCTTAACGGACATAATCAGCTTGGTGTTTTACGCGGCGGGAAGGGAAGTGCATTTGAAGGTGGAACAAGGGTGCCATTTCTGGTTCGCTGGCCGGGTAAGGTCAAGCCAAATTCAGTATCAAATGCCCTGGTTTGCCAGATTGACCTGATTGCATCCTTTGCCGGGTTTTTCGGTCAAAAACTTCAGGCCGAAGATGGCGTGGACAGCCAGGATCTTTTTAACACTTTCTTAGGAAAATCACCCGCTGGCAGGCAGGTACTCATTCAGCAGGGCGGTGCATTTTCTCTTGTAAAGGATAACTGGAAATACATCGAACCTTCACAAGGGCAGAAAGTGGCCAAACTTACCGGTGTCGAAACGGGAAATGATACCGAAGTACAGTTGTATGATTTAAAAAATGATATCGGAGAAAAAAACAACCTTGCCGCTTCACATCCGCAAATTGTAACAGAACTTTCCGCGCTGCTTGCAAAAATAAGGCAGGACGGCAGAAGCCGGATGGTGGGGAAATAGGGTATTTTGTATTAAACGAATTCGGGAAATGCCAACAACGTGTGATTCAGAAATTACTAAAAAATCTAAAACGGGCCGTTCCACTTATTTTGAAACGGCCCGTTTTGAATTTCTTAACTGTTTACTGAAAAGCATACCTTAAACCGGCCTACCAGAGAGGCTGCTTCAATTTTATAAAATAGATGGTATTACGGTCCAAAGCTGCTGTGGCAGGTAAAATTTTTGCCATGTATGTTCCGGCACCCGTCACTCCAAAATCATCATCATTAGAGACCGCTATGGTGGTTGAGTTGATAATCGCCAGACCTTCCGCTTTATCGTGCGGATACAGCGTTGATATATCCGTCATCAGATCCGCCGCCAGTGTTTTGGTGACAGGCGTGATTCCATTGGACTGCAAAGTGGCAGCGTCTTTAAGTTGCTCTACTGTAAGGCCTCCAAATAACTTCCCTCCCACTCCGTTTGCAGGATCAGAAATATCCGTAGCACCCGAAATATCAATTTTGTATATTTTTTTGATAACCGTTGCTTTGTTTGCATTGGTAGCATATTCCCCGTCACGTTCTAAAACCAGGAAAGAAGTATTGCTGATTGCAGCGATTTCGCTGTTGGCCTGTAAATTGGCTTTATCTATCAGGTAAACATATTGCTTACTGCTTCCGCTTGCTATGTCATAAGCTAAAATGCGTGTTACAAGTGTACCGGCAATGGCTGCGGATGTAGGATTATATAAAGGAAACTGCATAATCCCTACCAGTGTTTTGCCATCAGGTGTAATCGCCAGTCCTTCCATACCGCGGTTCGGCCTTCTCAATGCAAATACTGCCGGTATTTTGCGCCCGCCCTTTCCTGTTCCAAACGGGTTGATTCTTTCGATTGTCTTTCCGCTTGCGTCAAAGTGCACCAGATGCGGCCCATATTCATCACTGATCCAGAAACTTCCGTCCGGGGCCATAGCCATGCCTTCACTGTCCAGTCCGTCAGAACTATTTGCAAGCGTATTTCCCATAGCATCCAGGGCCAGCTCTCCGCTAAAACCTTGTCCAACCGGGTTTGGCAGGCCATTTAAATTGACCCCGTTTTCATTTTTCAATAAAATCGTTTGTTCCAAAACCAATTCTTCTCCAACCAACCGGAATTTTCCGATTTGAGGTACAAAATCCGGCTTGGCAAATACTTTGGAGTTGGCAACTGTCCCGTCAATATTCGGGCCTCTGTCGGTGAGCAGGTAAAAAACTTTTTTGTCCGATGGATCCTGTACCAGGGCAGATCCAAATCCGCCGTTGTAAACCTTAACTCCATGCGCCTCAGTTAATACAACCGGATTTGAAGCCTGGGCTTTCTCCGGGAATTCATCAGTCGGTATGTCGTGGTCGGTGCAGCTGATAACGATGGATGCAGTGAAAACGAAGGAAGCGGCGAATAAATTGATTTTCATAGAAATTAAGCTGTTTTTTCAGCAAAATTACTCTTCCTTGTTTTACCGGAAAGTTAACACTTCGGGTCCAAAATGAAGTAAATATTAATTAATTCCAACACTTGGATTAATTAAAAGCCGGACAGGAATTCAGGCCATAAAGTACGAAATCTTGTCCATGAGCAAGAAAATAAAATTATCAGGATCATGGCTTTGCTTTAAAGAGAAATACTCCGCTCCCGAACTGAAATGATCATGAACATAGGTTTTGGCTTCACTTAATGTACTGAAATAATGCTCATCCTGATCAGCCTGATCAACGGATAAGTCACTGCACAAACGTTCTTCAATAAACGCGAGATCGCTATCGGGATTACTGTCGGTAACACATGAATCATAGACAGCGAAAATATGGCTGTTTAAGCTTATTTTATCTTTTGTGTTACCGGACGCTGAGTTGAGACATTGACCATAATGTAAACGGTTTAACAGACAAAAAAAACCAGGATGCAAGAGGCAGGGAAATTAATCACGATAAATTGGTGTCAGAATGAATACAAAGTTAAGGAACCAGCCCGAATTTAATACAAAATTAACATCAACTTTTTTTCCCCTGATGCAGTCAGGCACTCCCATATTGTTCTCCATACCTATTTCTTATTTTATCAGTATCAGTCAGACTTCCGTCCTTAACAGGCTGAACTGTCAGGATCATTAACTGTATTGAAAACAGGCATAAATTTTAAATATTATGATAAACAGCTATATCTTTTCAATTCCTTAATCGTGTAGTAATGTAGGTGCCGCATATTTGCAGGATGAGAACATTATGTACTGTACTGCTTTTGCTTGTCAGCTGGCTGTTATGGCTGGTACTGTCCCAATACTTTTTTTGTGCGCGTTTTCAGTTTCAGGATCCTGCCGCTTTTGAAGGAGATATCCTGTTCAATCCGTATGAATCCATTAAACCTGAAAGCTGGGTGAAATGCAATTTTCATGCACATGCCAAAGCATGGAACGGCATTACAAACGGACATGGTGATGCTGCTGATATTCACCAGGCCTATCAGTCATTAAGTTATGGAATCCATTGTGTTTCCAACTATCATCATATTGATTCCACCAACGCAGACAATGTAGGTTTTATCAGCGCGTATGAACATGGTTACAACATCAGTAAAACACATCAGCTGGTTCTGGGCAGTAATAAAGTGCAATGGCTTGACTATATATTACCTCAAACAATACATAATAAGCAGCATATACTTAAAAATCTGTATCACCCCGACGGCGTTGTTATCCTGAACCATCCCGAATTGCGTAACGGCTACACAAAGCAGGATTTTGAAAATCTGTCGAATTACGATTGTATGGAAGTTCTAAATCCATCCGTTATTTCTACAAACCAATGGGATGCCGCTTTGTCTGCTGGAAAAAAGGTATTTATTGTCGGAAATGATGATATACATAATGTAATTGCCAAAGACAGACTTGGCAAAATGTGCACTTTTGTAAACGTACCGGCACCTACCGGACGCAATGTCCTGCAAGCGCTCAAATCCGGCCAGAGCTATGGTGTTGTTATTGGTAACAAACAGAACCCTGATTCTATTCCGCACCTGAATTGTCTACAGGTAAACAAGACATCCGTAAGTGTGGAAATGGACCAGCCCGCCAGCGAAGTGACGGTAACCGGACAAAATGGAAAAGTGATTGCAAATTACAAGCAAACAAATAAAATTGATTTTCAGCTGAAAAGTACCGACCATTATGCACGTGCCACTTTCCGTTACGAAAATGGTACTATGGTATTCCTGAATCCAGTTTTCTTTACGTCCGGGTCGGGTTACCAGCAAACTACGGTATACGAAAACAGAAACGAAACAATGCTGTTCAGGACAATGGGTATTATTGTATTATGTGGCTGGCTGTTGTTTTTGTGGCAGCTGAATATGAATAGCGGGCAGCGTTCCGGAAGGCATAAATTTTCATTAAGATGACCGTTTCCACCAGCCAAAGCCATCAGTTCTCTGATCATATAAAGAGAAACAAACCTTACAGTTTTTACTTACAATGGCTGATTGTTATTACAACAGTTATCCGGTGTATCGTTGCCTGTTATGTAGAACTTGGCAACGACGAAGCGTACTATTTCACCTACGCAGTACAACCCGACTGGAACCATTTTGACCATCCTCCGATGGTTGGGTTATTTATCCGGCTTTTCACACTGAACCTTCACTGGATCAACGATTTGGCGGTACGACTTCCGGCCATTTTAGGTGCTGCATTAAACACCTGGCTAATAGCCCGTTGCGGTTTGGTGGTAAAAAACGAAAGGACGGGTTTTATTGCAGCCGTATTATACAACACGTCCATTTACACGAGCATCATAGCCGGTTTATTTATCCTTCCCGACTCTGTTCAACTGGTTTTTTGGCTGGCTGCATTGTATCATATGTTAAGACTGAGCACGGTCAGTAACCAGGCCCTTCAAAATAAACAAATTTTAATGCTCGGCGTCTGGATCGGACTGGCCATAATGTGTAAAGTTCATGGTATTTTTCTCTGGTCTGGATTCCTGGGTTATATCCTTTTTTATAAAAGAAGTTTGCTTAAAAACCCCTGTTTATATGTTTCCCTGTTGCTGACGTTTTTAATTATTTCCCCTATTCTTATCTGGAATTTCCAAAATGAATTTATCAGCTGGCGTTTTCATAGTGAACGGGTTGAAGTAAAAAATGGCATTAACCTGGCTTTATTTTTAACCACTACCCTGGGGCAGATCGCTTACAACAACCCTGTTAATGTTTGTATTTTTTTAATCACGCTGGCCGCCATTAAAAAATGGAAATATCTGATCCATTCACATGTGCTTCAGATATTACTTTGGTGCAGTTTGCCAATAATTTTCTGCACTGTGCTCGTTTCCATTTTTCGTTTTACCCTCCCTCATTGGAGCGGGCCGGGTTTCCTGGGCCTGATGCTCCTTTCAGCTGCATATATTGACTTTCGTATGAAATCCGGAACCAATCTTTACACCAGGCTTCTGAAAATTTCCGCGACTCTGATAGCAGTTGTGATAGTTGCAGGGACTTTACTTGTTAATTTTTACCCGGGCACACTTAGTACCAGACCGTGGCCAAAAACAGGTTCAGGGGACTTTACTTTGGATATATCCGGATGGGAAGGACTTTCGGACGAATTCAAGAAACTAAGGCTGAACGATATAAAAACCGGCCGGATGTCTGCTGAAACACCCATTGTTACGCACAAATGGTTTCCCGGTGGTCATTTATTGTATTACGTAGCCTATCCTTTAAAAATGCGTTTTACCGGTATCGGCCAGCTCAACGAGTTACATAAATTTGTTTGGCTGAATGTCATATACGGAAGCCCTGCCATAGGTTCGAACGCCTATTTTATTACCTCGTCTGATGATTTTGCCGACCCCAACATCCTTTATGGTAAAATTTTTCAAATTATTGAAAAACCATACAGGACACCACAAATCAGAAATGGCAACGTTGCCAGGTACTGGTACGTTTACAGGTTAAAGAATTTTACAAAAAAATAATGACTTGGATAATATGAAAAAAGTCAAGGTAGCCTTTTTTGCAGAAATTCTGATTGAAGATTTTGACGGTGCCTCGCGGACTATGTTCCAGATCATCAGGCGTATACCCAACCACCAATTTGAGTTTCTGTTTGTTTGCGGTAACGGGCCGTCGCAGCTGTTTGGCTTTGATTGCCTGCTTGTGCCTTCGATCACTTTGCCCGTTAATAATAGTTATACAATGGCCCTGCCCTTTCTGGCAGAATCACAACTGGAACAAAAACTGACAGCATTTGCTCCTGATATTATCCATATTGCAACACCTTCCCCGCTTGGCATCTTTGCACTTAACTTTGCAAGGCAAAACCAGTTACCTGTATTAACCATTTACCATACGCATTTTATTGCTTATCTGGATTATTATCTCAGCAAGGCCGAATTCCTGATCAGTTTTGCCAAAGCAAGAGTGGCGGCCTCTCAAAGGAATTTCTATAATTTCTGTGATGTGATCTATGTACCTTCTGAAAGTATTATTATTGAAATGGAGAAAATGGGTATACAGCGAAACAGGATGAAAATATGGAAACGCGGAATAGATACAACGTTATTTTCTCCTCAAAAACGGAATGTTAAATCTATACGGCTCTTAACGGGCAACGACGGGACCAACATACTGTTTGCAAGCCGGCTCGTTTGGGAAAAGAACCTGGAAACGCTGATCAGTATCTACGATTACTGCGAAAGCAAAAATCTGGGCTACAATTTTATCATCGCCGGCGATGGCCCGGCCGGTAAATCCTGCAGGCAGCGCATGAAAAACGCCATTTTTACGGGTAAGCTTACGCATGATAAACTCGCTGAATTATATGCCTCTGCCGATATATTTCTTTTTACATCGGTTTCAGAGACCTACGGCAATGTGGTTTTGGAAGCTATGGCTTCCGGACTGCCCTGTGTAATTGCAGATGGCGGCGGTTCAGCAGATTTTATAATCCAGGGGGTAAATGGTTTCAAATGCCAGCCGGAGAATTACGTGGAGTATACAGACAAGATCGAAGCATTGGTTCAGAATGAGGATTTAAAAACAATGATTTCTGAAAACGGGAGGCAGTACAGTCTGGGATTTGACTGGGATAAGTTAACGGATGTATATTTTGAGGAACTCGAAAATTTAGCAGGCGTCCTTCATACTTAATGAGCAAAAGCATGGAAAGCCGGCTTAAAATTTTAAAAATCATCATTGCTATTGCTGTTCTTTTATCCTTCGGCCTTCTTCTCAGGGCAACCGATATGCATAAAGTCATCCTATCCGTTCAGCGGGTTGGATTTGGTTTTCTGTTTCTTTTGATTCTGACTTTTACCGCCTATTATTTGGCCGCCGTTGGCTGGAAATACTGCATTGGAAAACAGGCTGTGAACCTGAAAACCACGGATCTTTTTTTGATCAGGCACATTGGAGAGATGGTCAGCCTTGTCAACCCCGCGAGCGTAATTGGCGGAGAAGCGGTTAAAGTTTACATGCTTCAAAAAAAGGGAATTGATAAAACAAATATCATTACCTCCGTACTGGTTTCAAGAGTTATGATGGCCATCACACAGGTCCTGCTCTTTTTTGTTTCACTGGCGTTTGTATTCTTTTCCGGAAAAAAATCATTGCCCATTCCAAAGCATTGGTTGGCAACACCGTTGTTTGTCGTGATCCTTCTCAGCATCCTGACTGTCGTTCTTTTAAAAAATAATTACCTCAAACAAGCAGTACAGCAAACAAAAGTGTATCAATTGATAAAAAGGAAATTACCCAACTGGAAAATCAAACAGGTATTGACCGGGTTTAAGTACTTTTTTAAAACAAATGGGAAAGGGCTTTTCTTTTGCACGCTGTTCTTTTCGCTGCACTGGATAATCGGTTCCCTGGAAATTTATTTCATTTTACTGTTCCTTGGTGTCAAGGCCAGTATAATCCCGATTCTTCTGGTAGATATGGGAATTGTACTTTTTAAAACGGCCGGTGTATTCATACCAGGCCAAATCGGGATTGAAGAGATCGGAAATAAGATTATGCTCGGATTGATTGGAATTCCTGATACGGATATCTGGGTAACAGTTTCGATTTTAAGGCGTTCAAGGCAGCTTTTCTGGATTGCTTTCGGGCTTGCAGCTTATCTGATCATTTATAAAAAGGAAAAAGTTACAATCCCTCAGTGATGGAAATATTATTTGTAAGCCATAAATATCCTCCATCAGTTGGCGGTATGGAAAAGCAAAGTTTTGAGCTGATTAACGGGATGAAACCTTTTGCAACCGTTCATTCTATTGTTTGCAGCAGCGGACAGAATAAGTTACTTTTCTTTCTGGTTCTGGAAAAAAGGATCCTGGATACTTTACGAAAATTTCCGGCCATTTCGGTTATCCATTTCAATGATGCACTGATAGCTTCATTTTGCCTGACACACACATCTTATAATCATCTTTTTACCGCAGTCACTGTACATGGGCTGGATGTAGTATTTCCAGTTCGTATTTACCAAAAATTTGTACTGCCCGCATTCAACCGATTCAACCTGGTCATTGCAGTAAGCCAGGCTACAGCATCAGCTTGTACAGATCGTGGAATTGCCCCGCAGAAACTGGTCGTAATCAATAACGGTGTAGATCATTCACTGTTAGACACTGAGGCTGATAAAGATTTTTTTGAATCATTTTCAGCTGGTTATGGAATCAGTCTTAAAGGTAAAACTGTATTGACAGTAATGGGAAGGCCGGTAAAGCGCAAAGGTTTCTCATGGTTTATAGAAAATGTCCTGCCGCGGCTGGAAGGCGATTTTATTATTCTGGTTATTGGCCCATTTAACAAAAAAAGATTATTCAGCGACCGCCTTTTCAGTAGTATTCCGGGTGTTGTCCGCAATAAGCTGGAACTTTTGCTGGGATATCCTACGGACGAAAACCAGGTACGCAGACTGCTTTCAGAAAAACGGTTTAATGAAAAGGCTATCCATCTGGGAAAACTTTCAAACAAGCATCTCAAACAGGTTCTCGTGCGTACGGACGCTTTTTTGATGCCAAATATTTTGGTAAAAGGTGATATGGAAGGTTTCGGGCTCGTATGTCTGGAGGCCAGCTTATGCGGCGCCTGGGTATTTGCTTCCGGGATTGACGGACTGACAGACGCTGTTCATCCTGGTAAAAACGGCACCTTGATTCCTGCTGAAAATATATCCGGTTGGGTATCAGCTTTGAATAATTTTATCAGCGGGCCAGCCAATTTTCATAGTTTGCGAAATTCCGGAAAGTCTTATACAAAAAACAATTTTGGATGGGAAAAGATGGTAAAGTCTTATCTGAATGTTTTCAGGGAGCAGCTGCCGGATTAATTAAGGAAAGTTTTTATGCTGATCCGGAAAGAAAAAAACGGCCATATCGTGATCCACGATCACAAAAAAGGTGTGAATTATATGAACCGGATCTGGCCTGATTGTAATTTTATCAATGCAAAAGTGAAAATCAAAACAAGCGATTAAATGCTCCTTAACATGAAAGCAATTACAACATCATCTGCACTTGCAAAACAAAAGTCTCACCTTTTAACTCAAATTAAAAATGGCGGCCATTGCTGGCCGCCTGGCAATCTGCAACAAAGAAATGGGCGCATCAAGTGCAATTACTTCTTTGAGATATCTTCAGGATCAATCTAAGACAGGTAAGACCTGCTTTTGCGCTGCAATCATCTTTTAGTAAATGGACATAGCAAGTTAAGTTAACCTGCTGCGGGCCTGTGAGCTCCCGTTTTCCGGAATCCGGATCCGATAAAAGTATGATTGAGATTACACAGACAAGATAAATCAAAAACAGACATAAAAACGCTTGGTTACACAATGATAATATTGGGATTCAAACTACCAGGAATTCGCGAAGCTATCATTGATTGAAATCGCCTTTCTGCTGCCTTCAATTATTCCAAAGTTTTTAAAGTTTAAGAAAACCCTTCATTGCGAGACGTGAAACCATTATGTATTATCCTGAAAAAAAGAGCGTTTATGCGATGCACGCGGCCATGGTTTATCTTAGGCGTTATCTAAAACATGGTTTTACATAAGCCAAACCCAACCTTATTCACTGCGTAAACTCCTGACAGGATTCATCAAAGCTGCCTTGACACTTTGAAAACTTATGGTGATCAGGGCAATTCCAATCGCTAACCCACCGGCTACTAAAAATGTCCACCAACTGATATCCGTTTTATAAGCGAAGTCCTGTAACCACCAGGTCATAGCGTACCAGGCAAGTGGGGAAGCTACAATAATTGCCAGGCCCACTGGCTTAAGAAAATCCCTGGATAGCAGCATGACAACACTGCCAACGCTGGCTCCGAGTACTTTTCGGATACCAATTTCCTTAGTGCGATTTTTAGCCGTGAACATAGCCAGACCCAAAAGACCCAAACAGGCAATACTAATCGCTACCAGTGCGAACCAGCTAAACAGAGAGGCTACCCGTTCATCAGATTCGTACTGTCGCTGAAAATGATCATCCAGAAAAAAGAACTCAAATGCATTGCCGGGAAACGCTTCGAGATAGGTCTTTTGCAACGTACTTATCGATTGCCTTACATTATTGTTTCGTAACGTTATCGTCAGAAAGCTGCTATTCCAGGGAATATGTTGAAAAATAATGGGACGGTTTGCCGTTTTCAGGGATTGCTGATGAAAATCATTCACGACGCCAATAATCTTTTTAGGTAGTACGTTGCCAATTTCCTGATTGATTGCCTGTTCCGCGGTTGCGAACCTAAAAGCCTTTAACGCGCTTTTGTTGATGATAACCACGTCGTTATCAAGTATTAACTCTTTGCTGAAGTTTCGCCCCGCCAACAACCTGATTTTATAGGCCGGAATAAAATCTTCGTCAACAGCCAGCATACTGCACAGTTTATAACCGGCGGCAGCCTCATGGAACCGTTGCCATTCGTCTGTCCAGAAAATTTCCTGCCCCGGAACTTCGGAAGAAGCCGCCACCTGCAGGACACCGGTATTCGCTAACATCTGATCCTTAAAAAAGCGAATGTCATTGGTAAAGCTGTCCGTACGTAACACTTTGGGGGCTTTAATAATAAGCTTCTGGTCGATGTTCATTCCTAAATCCTGCTGCTGCATGAAAGTAAGCTGCCGGTTAATAACCAATGTGGCAATGATCAGGAAAATCGAAACGGTAAACTGAAACACTACCAAGGCCCTGCGAAAAGATTCACCCCCTGTTTTTTTAGGCAAATACCCTTTTAAAATGGCAATTGGTTTGAACGAGGAAAGGATAAACGCGGGATAAAATCCGGAAAGAAAGAACCCCAGACAAACTACCGTTAAGCATACGATCCAAAATTTGGGCTCCTGAAGCATTGAAAAGCCATTGGTACCCTGAATCCGGTCATTAAAGATCGTCTGCACAAGTAAAAAAAGACCAATGCCAATTACTACGGCTAACAGATTAAAACCCACGGATTCAACAAAAAACTGCTGGATCAATTGTCCTTTTTCAGAACCCATTGCTTTTCGAACTCCTACCTCTTTTGCCCTTTCAATACCTCTCGCAGTGGCCAGGTTGATATAATTAAGCCAGCCAATGGCCAGAATCAGGAAAGCAACCAGGATAAGTACATACATGATACCAATTTTTCCGTTTGCTTCAACCTCCGTGGCCGTTTGGGAATAGAGGTGAATTGCAGTGAGAGGTTGTAAAACAAAAGTTTGCCGGACCTTGTATTTCTTCTGTTGTTTGCCAATATGCTTTTCGATAATACCGGACAGCCGGCCCTGTAACGCTTTGTGCGAAGTGCCTGGTTTGAGGAGCAGATATGTATAGAAATTGGTCCAGTACCAGCCTCCCGTGGCAAACTGTTGATTTTTAAGCAGATTACGGATGGAAAAAACAAAATCGAAATGGATATGACTGTTTGCCGGGATATCAGCAAATATGCCTTCCACCACGAAGTCACCCCCCTGCCAATCTGTACTTAAACGAAGCGTTTTGCCCATCGGATTTTGCCGGCCAAAATATTTATGTGCCATCGTTTCAGAAATTACAACCGACTCAGGCCGTCGTAACACCTGGCTGGCAGAACCTTTCAGCAAGGGGAATGAAAATATATTGAATAAAGATGAGTCAGCATAAAATGCCTTTTTTTCATAATAACTGACCACTTCACCCGTTGGTTTCCGGTAACTGATCATACCATCTGCCCGGTGCAGCCGAACGAAATTTTCGACCTCAGGAAACGCTTCTTTCAGGGCCGGAGCTTCGGCGTGATAGCTGATTACACTGCTATTCGTCAGAACACCCTGCTTGTAATCATCGAGCCGGATACGATAGATATTTTCTGCCTTGGTATGGAATTCATCATAACTAAACTCAGAGAATACGTACCGGGTGATTAAAAGAAAAGCAGCTATACCAGAAGCTAACCCAAATATCATGATGAACGAAATCGATTTATCCTTTAGCAGATTACGCCAGGCAATTTTGATGTAATTCCGTATCATGGCCAACGTGAATTTATGATCAGATAATTAGATAAAGTCCTATCCCGGTTATTACGGGCTAAATGTATAACTTATTTATTAGTTTAAAAACTAATAAATAAGTTATACTATATAATATCTGTCCTTCCCGATTTATACCTGTTTCCATTCTTTGAATTAATCCTGTACAATGGCCGGGATAAGTTGCGGACGAAAGAACGGCCCACTACTGTAACTCTGGCAAGAACATAATCCGAAAGTGTGAACAACACATTAACTTACACCGAAGCATTTAACCGGCGTTAGATTAAGTAATAGCTATATGGGTCTTTCGTATAGCAGGATGCAACCAGAATGATATTAAACTTTACTTTCATTTTATTGCTTTGGGAAATAAATGGCCATTCAGCCTGAATGAGCCATTAATTAGCCGTTTAATAAGTATCGTCGTCATAGAATAGAAAGTAATTGAAATAGCAAGAAAGTATCTATACTTTTAAATTGTAAAGCTAAAACACTCAACTTACATGAAAAAACTTTCTCTCTTGTCAGGAATCTTCCTGCTTAGTTCACTATGCTGCAATGCTAAAATCTGGCGTGTAAATAACAATAATGGAATTTTGGCAGATTTTACCACAGTACAGGCAGCACATGACGGAGCAAAATCCGGTGATACTTTACACCTGGAAGGTTCTCCTAATGATTATGGCAGCCTGAGTTCCACCAAGAAATTAGTAATAATAGGTCCGGGTTACTTTTTAGATCAAAATACCGGATTTCAGGCTATTACCTTGTCAGCTAAAATTCAGGGAATCAGTTACCAGGAAGGATCAGCGGGATCCGAAGTGATGGGTATTGATTTTTGGGGCGGGACTATTTCTGTCAGTTCCAATGACATTGTAATTAAAAGAAATAAATTTTCGTCCCCAAACGGAGCTGAACCGGATTGGGGGATTGGTTCAGTATATATTAGTTACGTTCAGAACAATGGCGCAATTGGTGCCAAAAACATTATCATATCACAGAACTACGGGCTTACCGTAAACGTGGCTTATCCTTCAACCGGAATTTTAATTACCAATAATTATATCACCGTTCCTCAATACTTTGGCGAAGAAACCGAAAATGTATGTTTAACTGCCAGCGCAAATGCAATATTGCTTGTTCAGAACAATATTTTCCGGCGCGGTAAAGTACTTACGTATAACAGCAGCGTTACCAATAACATTTTATTTGCCGGATTCTTTGATGGAGCAGGTAATCTGGTTGCTAATAACATTGGCTCCGGTACGCAATTTGGTACAACCAACGGAAATAAATCCAGCATTGACATGACCAAAGTTTTCGTGGCAACAGGTTCGTCAGATGCTAAATGGAAACTAAAATCAGGATCTCCTGCAATAGGAGCAGGATATGGCAGTACTACCGCTAATCCAATTGATTGTGGAATATTTGGTAGTTATTCTACATACAAACTCTCTGGCATTCCGCCCGTTCCGTCTATTTACTCATTTGAGAACCAACCAGTTGGCAGCACGAACGATCCGATTGATGTTACTTTAAAAGTAAGGTCAAACAACTGACAGTATTCCCGTTTCTGAAATTTTTATTCAACATGTAATTGCTGAACTGCAATTGTTATGACCAGACTTTTACGCCAATTCCTTACATTATTTGCGACATCTTTATGTCTTTGTTTTTTTCTTTTGCGATTAAGGCGCAACAGGTTTCAAAGATTGAATATTATATAGATGCGGACCCCGGTTTTGGCCGTGGTGTGAATGTACCGTTTAAATCAGAACTGGACGTAAGTACATCATTCCCGGTTGATATTAATACCTTTTCCTTTGGTTTTCATAACCTGTTCGTAAGGTCTTTTATAAAACCTTATCAGGAAAAATTAAATGATAACACCACCATTACCAGGGGTGGCTGGTCATTGACAGGTACACGCACTTTTTATAAGGAAAATTTAAGTTCTGACATTTCAGTAATTCCAAATATTATAAAAGGCGAGTATTTTATAGATACCGATCCGGGTATCGGTTCAGGAACCAATATTCCGTTGACACCCGGAACGGACCTGAATAAAGTTTCTTTTGCCTTTGACATTACTTCACTGGAACATGGTTTTCATACACTGCAAGTACGTTTTAAAGACAAAAATGGAAAATGGAGCTTAACACCTGCCCGCTCATTTTTTAAAGAAAACCTGATTCCCGGCTCCACATTACTGTCTAAGGTTGTAAAAGGAGAATATTTTATTGATACAGATCCCGGATTTGGGAAAGGAACCAATATTCCTGTTTCCCCATCGGCAGAACCCGGACAGATTTCCCTGGCAATTGATATTACCCCGTTTCCCACAGGTTTTCATAATATCTATGCCAGATTCAAGGATGATAACGGCTCCTGGAGCCAGACATCCCTTCGTACTTTTTACAAAGAAAATCTGAACCCGAATAGTACCGGACCAGAAAAAATTGTAAAGGGTGAGTACTTTTTAGATAGCGATCCCGGATTTGGGAAAGGAACTGCCATTGCTGTGACCGCCGGTACGGATGTAAACAACATTGCATTTCTAGCTGATATATCCGGTTCTGACGAGGGTTTTCATCAGTTACATATCCGTTTTAAAGATGCAAAAGGAAATTGGGGGCTGACAGCCGGCAGATCATTTTATAAAAATACTTTACCCGTTTCAGACACGTTATCCGAAATAAGCAGGGTAGAATATTTCATAGACAAAGATCCGGGCTTTGGAAAAGGCAAAAGAATCGCTATTACATCTGGTACTGATATTAAAAATATTGCTTTTGAAATAGAAGACAATACACTTTCATTGGGTGATCATTTAATTTTTATAAGGGCGCAGGATGAAAACGACAACTGGAGTATTGCACATTCAAACACCTTCAGAATAGAACCTCCTACCGGACTTTTCGTTACAATAGGGCAGATCAATAAAATCTTATGCACAGGAAGTTCTGTTTCGGTGCCCTTTACAGTAAACGGGAATTTTTCAGCAGATAATATTTTTACAGCACAGTTATCCGATATAAACGGGAGTTTCAGTTCTCCACGGGTAATTGGAACGTTATCAGGTACCAAATCAGGAACAATCGAAGCTGTGGTACCTCAAGTAACACCAGGGTCTGCATACAGGATCCGGATAATAGCCAGCAATCCTGAAAGGACCAGTGCTTCAAACAATACTGACTTAACCATCCGCGCCACGCCTCCGGCCTTCACCATTACGGGAGATACGTTGGTTTGCTTTGGCAGCAAACAATATGCTTTAAACAATTACGCCACAGATGTTGAGAAGTATGTGTGGTCACTTTCCGGGGGCGGCGCCCTTTCGGCAGATCAAAACCTGGCATCGGTCAATTGGAATGCAGAAGGTTCATTTGTACTCAAAGTGAAATATACCGGAGTATGTGCGGCGGATGATTCTGTTAAAACTTTAAAGGTCAAAGTCATTAATAGCCCGCTTACCGGAAATTTTCAAAATCTGCTTCCGGCCAATGGAAAAACCGATGTAAACCTGCCTTTGACTTTTTCGTGGTCTGCGGTAAAAGATGCGTCGTTATATGACCTTTATATATGGCCTGAAAATGAAACCAGGCCGGCAATACCGGTAATTAAAGATATTGCATCTACGAGCTATACAAGCAACGACCCATTCGTTATCGCAGATGAAAAAGTTTATAAATGGCAGGTTGTAGCCAGACGGGCATGTTATGAACTTGCGGGGCCGGTTTCTACCTTTGATACGAAACAAATACTGGCAGCCGAACAAACGATAGATTTTCCTGTGATTCCAGATCAATACCCGAATGGTACTCTGGTCGTTGGAGCCACAGCATCTTCGGGTTTACCGGTAACTTATACTATTACCACACAGCCATCTTCCGGCGTTGCAAGGTTGTCCGGTGATACAATCACTTTTACCGGCAGTGTTGGAAAAGTAAAGGTAAAAGCTTTTCAGGCTGGGAACGATTTTTTCAAACCTGCCCAGGCCGAGAGGATATTTGATGTTATAAAACGTAACCAGGAAATCTCTTTTGAACCAATCCCTCCTAAAACTTTTGGTGATGCACCTTTCAATCCGGATGCCACAGCATCGTCAGGATTACCAGTAGCATTCAGGATTATTTCCGGGCCAGCTACACTAAACGGAACCCTGGTTACATTAACGGCTGCAGGTACGGTTACCATAGAGGCTACGCAATCAGGGAACAACATATACAGTCCAGCTGCTGCCATTCGGCAAAGTTTCATTGTTTCTGCCGGGCATCCTGACCTGGCTGTAAAAAATGTTACTTCCGGTAAGTCAAGTGCGGGGCCAAATGAGGTGGTTAATGTTTCCTGGGATGTTTACAATGATGGCACGGCACCTTCACCAGCAGACTGGACCGAGCGGATCTATATACAATCCCCATCAGGCGAAAACAGGACGCAGATCAGGCAGGTTACTGTCTTTAATAATAGTACCCTGGCTACCGGAAAGCATATTTCACGAAGCGATACAGTTACTATTCCGGCCGAACTAAACGTCGGGAATCAGGCTGTTTTTGTAGTTGAATTAATTGCCGGCAGTTCGGTCCAGGAAGCACCCGGGACACAGGAAAATAATACCGGTATCCAGCAAACTGCATGGACAATCAAAAAAGTGCTTACCCTGTCGTTATCATCCAGCCAGATAACAGAAGGTTCTTCCAACGATATTTCAGCAACAGTTAACAGGACAGGTTCACTTGCCAATGCGCTAACTGTTTCTGTCAGCCTTAACAATGCATCCCGGTTTTCATTTCCGGCATCTGTAATAATTCCCGCCGGACAGGCTGGCGTTTCATTTACAATTGAGGCTCCGGATAACAGCACAGCAGAATCAACAGCAACGAGCGAGCTTAAAGTTTCGGCCTCAGGGTTTCAGGGAGCATCAGGTGAGATAACAGTTTTTGACAATGATCTGGCTTCATTGTCTGTCACCAATTTACCGGCGAGTGCCCTGGAAGGACAGACAGTAACATTTAAGGTACAAACCAGCCTGGCTCCCTCAAGCCCGCTTACGGTTTATTTTCAATCTGCTAATCCAGTAAGGTTTCCGGTTCCTGCCACGGTAATTATTCCTGCGGGGGCATTGAGTATTGATGTACCGGTTATTCTGGCCCAGGATGATATTCCCGAAATTGACCTCGCCGTTACATTTACAGCTGGTGCAGCAAATCACGAGCCTGTGACTAAGACGATCCTGGTGAAAGACGACGATTTACCGAATCTTGAACTTGTAATACAAACCAATACAATTTCAGAATCCGCCGGACTTCATGCCACCCAGGCAACTTTGCGAAGGACATCAACTGGCAAATCATTTGCTTTTACTGCCAATTTATCAGCAAGTATACCCAATACACTGGTCCTGCCGGAAACCATTTCCCTGGCAGCGGGTGAAAATGAAAAAACCTTTACGATCGGTGTCATTGATAATAACATAGCAGACGGTCAGCGCAAGGTGACTCTTACTGCTTCCATGTTTGTTTCTTCCTGCGGCTGCAATACACCACCGGCAAGTTCCGGCTCGGTTTCTGCGGATATTACCATTAATGATAACGATGGCCCGTCCCTTGCAGTTGACCGTAACGCAGCAAACATTTCCGGAAGGACTGCCTAATGCGGGGCTGTTAAGAATAACCAGAAACACACCCACTACAAACGCACTTTCCGTTACACTTTCATCGTCGGATCTCAGCGAAGCCACTGTTCCCCAAACTGCTGTAATACCGATCGGTAAAACCTTTATTGATATACCCGTTACAACATTGAATGATGGCGTTACGGACGGAAACCAGCAGGTATATTTCACGGTATCGGCGAGCGGTTTTTCGTCAGGATCTATCTGGGTGATGGTTACAGATTTGAACAAGCCGGATTTTGAAATCCCATTAGTGCAGTTAAGCAGCAATTCCGTACAGACAGGCACTTTATTTAACTATCAGGTGTCCATAAAAAATTCAGGATCTTCCAAAGCGCCTTCGGGAATATTGGTTCGCGGCTATTTGTCCAAAGATGATGTAATTGATAATTCTGATATTTTAGTTTCGGAAAATCTGCTCATGGAAGCTATAGATGCCGGACAAACGAAGATACTGATCAATGCGGCCAAAAGCCCTGATCTGTCAGGATCGTTTAAACTGCTTTTCTGGGTCAATCCGGATGCTGCACAAAACGAAATTCTGCTGACCAACAACGTTTCCAAGGCCATAGACTTCACTATTGAACCGGGCTTCCTGGCTAAAGCATCAGCTGCTGCGACATTTGTCCAGAAGGGCACGAACATCCCTATTACCGGTTCTGCAAGTAAAGCCGACGGGTCACCCGCTCCCAATTCTGAAGTAGAGGTATATGTAATTGTAAACGGAATAAGAAGGAATATTAAAGCTGTTACCGATGGCTCAGGTAAGTTTACTGTCCAGTTTACGCCACTTGCCGGAGAGGCCGGGCATTATATACTCGGAGCAAGCTTCCCGGGCATGAACCAGACTACCGAGCAGGACGCTTTTGATATCCTTGGTGTGAGCATCAATGACAACGTAATTCCCAAGTTTCAGGTCATCTTAAACGAACCTCTGACCGGATCATTAAAAATACAAAATCTTAGTAATAAATCACTTACGAATTTTACATTGGATCCGGTAACATTACCAGACGGATTAACAATGGAATTTGCTACTCTGGCTTCCCTTGCCGGAAATGCTTCGGTCAATCTTAGCTACACCATCAAGGGATCTGAACTATCCAATGGCAACAACTATCTGGAGGCCGGCCTGCAGGCAAAATCCGATGAGGGCCTTAACCAGAATTCAAAAATTTATTATTACTGCCAGGCAGCAAACGGGTACCTTGTTTCCAATGTATCCAGCATTCAGGCGAGTGTTTCCCAGAGTTCAGGAGAGCGGAAAGTTGAATTTTTGCTTGTCAATAAAGGGAAGGGAGCAACTGGTGAGATCAGCGTAAACCTGCCTGCTGTCAATTGGATGAAAAGCATTACTCCTAAAACCATATCTTCCCTTTCATTGGGAGACACAACCGTAGTAACGCTTAGTTTTCTCGCACTGGATGAAGTCCCGTTTGACTTTCCGGTCACTGGAAATATCGGGATTAACGCTGCAAACGGAAATTCTTTCACCATTCCCTTTATTTTCGAAAAAGTAGCAGAAGCTTCCGGAACAGCCCTGATTACGGTCTCAGACCAGTTTACCTATTATTCTGAGGGTGCGCCCAAAGTACAGGATGCCAAGGTTACCATCAAAAATTATTTTACCGGAGAAGTCTATGCCGAAGGCACTACCAATGCTGATGGTGTGTTTGAAGCCAAAGATATCCCTGAGGGCACTCACCGGATCACGGTCGAAAAAGAGCATCACCAGACTTACAATAATGTGCTGGAAATTAACCCGGGCCGCACAGTAGAACAGGATGTTTTCCTGAACTACCAGGCAATTACTTTCAACTGGACAGTGGTGCCTACAGCCATACAGGATGAATATGAGGTGGTCCTGGAATCCAAGTTCGAAACGAATGTACCAATACCCGTAGTGACCATCGAAATGCCCAAGACCATGCCCCAGCTGGCAGAGGGACAGGAATATCCTTTTAACATTACACTCACCAATCATGGGCTTATTACAGCTGAACAGGTAACGTTAATGCTGCCTACGACAGACCCACAATACGAATTTGTGACTAATTATGTAACAGCCGACCTCCTTGCCCAGCAGAGCATCCAGGTTCCGGCTGTTATGAGAAGAAAAAATGGGCTGACAGGTGGCCGGACAATGGCAACAGCAGAAGATCTGCCTTGTTCTGATTACGTAGTAGTGATGTATACCTACAAATGTAATCTTGCTACTGGTTTGTGGGAGCAGAATCCGGCGACGTTCACTTACCAGGGTCGTTCCTGTCCGGGAAATGGAGGTGAAATACCCACTCCCTGGTGGACCGGATCGTCTGCCACAGGATACCCGATTGGGGTGCCCCCATGCTTTATCGGCTGCGATGGCCCCTCATCAGGTGGCGCCAGTAATATTCCAACCGTTGAAGCTGCAAAAACCAGCTGTGTTGCATGTATTGCAGACATTGCCGGAGCAGTGCTTGGCTGCATTCCTGGTGCCGATTTACCTAGTTTACTGGTGTGTGTAGGAGGTGTAGCACTGGATGGAGCGAATCACAAAAAAGGGGCGGGACTTGCTGACTGTGCACTTGAAGGTGTTATAGGAAAAATTGGCGGTCTAGTTCCGGGTGGTGCACAATTACTTTGTATAAGAGGAATATTAAAAGCTATTGAGACCTGTTCGAATACGCAAGTAGCAGGTGGCGGCAGATTGAATGGCATGCAAAGTGCACTGCGAACTTCGGAAGATTTGCCTAGTGCGGCACTTACTGAGATATCAGGAAATCTTAAGGTTGTCCTGAAGGGTTATACTTCATTTTCGGCCTGGATGTCAGAGTATTTTGGCGATATGATCACGGAAGAAGGCCTGACAGTTCTTTTTCCTTTGGTAAAAAAATACCTTAACGATCTTACCCCTATTCCGGTAAATGTTCAGAACGATATCCTAACTGCAATGGAAGGATACGAAATAGAACAAACTACCCTTTCAGCCTTCTTCGTACGCTGGAACAAATCGCTGGAAGCTTTAAGCAAAGGTGTACAGGCTCCTAATTCAGAATATCCAAACATTATCAACTGGAATCTGGTCGATAATTATGTTGATTCCCTGATTAACGCGCACAACTATTCTGTCGAGAAAGAATATCAGACAATTGATGACATGCATAGCAAGTCGATTGCGGCGCTCAACGAAATCATTGACGGTCAGAATGAAGGTGTATGTGCTTCGGTAGTTGTCCAGTTTAACCAAAAGGTGACCATGACACGGGAGGCATTCGAAGGAACACTGGAGATCAGTAACGGGCATCCTACTGACGCAATGAAGACCATCTCGGTCAACCTTATGATCACTGACGAAGAAGGTACGCCGAGTAACGGGCTTTTTGAGATCCAGACCAAAAGCCTGACCAATTTATCCGACGTGACCGGTACGGGGGAAATAGGAGCCCAGGAAAAGGGATCAGTCAAATTCCTGTTCATCCCCGAAATTGGTGCGGCTCCACAAGCACCGAAATTATACAAATTCGGCGGATCGATTACCTATTGGGACCCTTATGCAGAAAAGGTTATCACCCTGCCATTATCAGCTGTATCTATCACCGTGAATCCAAGCCCTAATCTGATGCTGCATTATTTCATGCAAAGGAATATTCTGGGAGACGATGCACTTACTTCACCTGAGATTGAGCCTACGATACCGGCAGAACTGGCTGTGATGGTTGAAAACAAAGGTTACGGGCCGGCTGTGAACATGACAATCTCTTCAGCCCAGCCAAAAATTGTGGATAATGAAAAAGGGCTGGCTATTAATTTCAGCCTGATAGGTTCCAATTTTCAGGGACAGGCAAAACAGCTTGGGATCACCAATATAAATTTTGGTACCATTCCCGGTCTGCAGACACGTATAGGACAGTGGTATTTTACGAGTTCCCTCCTGGGCAAATTTGTCAGCTACGATGCCAAAGTTGTTCATTCCAATAGTTTCGGAAATCCGGAACTCAGCCTGATACAAGGTGTGAAATTACACGAGCTTACCAAAAGCATCCAACTCTACGGCGGTTTAAAAGACGGCATCAACGATTTCCTGGTGAACGACGTCTTTGATATTGCCGACAGGCCGGATATCATTTATTTCTCCCAGGGCAACAGGACGGCCAAGGTGAATGCTGCTGCTAGCGGAAGTTTCAGTGCCCCCGTATCACCTCCATCGTTTACCAATACACTTACCGTCACACCGGCAGATACAGGTTTCAATTATATCAAACTTGACGACCCGGGCAACAGGCTTTACGAATTGGTCAGCGTAACACGTGGTGATGGACAGGCAATACCACTGGATAATGCGTGGCTTACTTTCGTTACCCTGCCTGTGAGCAGGTCCCCGGTTTATGAAAATAAATTCCATTTTGTTGATCACTTCGGTTCAAAAGGAGCCACAAATTATACTGTCATTTGGAAACCTGTCAATACAGATGTACCACGGATTGACAGCATTGCGGGTGCTCCGGCCGAAGTGGTATCGGAGCAGGTGAAGCATCTTAAGGTTTATTTCAATAAAGGGATTGACGCCTCGACCTTCACCTATAAAGACCTGAACCTAACTTTGCAAGGCGGAGCGAATATCATAAATTCATCTGTCATTATCACCCAGCTGGACTCTGCAACCTTCGATGTAGACCTGTCTGCTGTTACTACCGGCAATGGATTTTTCAATTTTACCGCACAAGCTGCGGAAATCACCGATATTTATGGTACTTCTGGCCTGAGCGGAAAACAGGTCACCTGGTCACAGTTCCTGAATACACCAATCGTTCAGGCATTTGAAGGTCTGCCAGCTGACCGGTTTGCCCAGTCTTACAGCAGCGTTGGTATTTACTTTAACCTGCCCATCGAAGTGGCAACCGTAACACCTGCCCGGTTTACAATTTATAAAGACAAGGTCCTGCAATCCGGCAGTCTGAAGATCGATTCCGTCAGCAGCGATCACAGGTTGTTCAGTTTGTCGGGACTGGATAAAATCCTTACACAAAGCGGTGTTTATGAACTGCGGGTAGACATGCTGAACATAAGTTCTGAAACAAAGGTAAAAGGCAAGCAGGTCCAGTCCGTATTCCTGACCGTAGATAATACCGGCCCTACCCTCACCCGTATAGAAAAGTCGGATGAAGGCGCAATAGATCCGCTGCATGTTGCATTTATAAAACTCCGTTTCAATGAAGGAGTTTCAGGGCTGAATACATCCGCATTCAGTCTTACAAGAAACGGGGAAGCGATACCGATCCGATTTACGCAGCTGGCCTTTGTGGATTCCAGGAACTGGGTGGCTGGTAATTTCGGTATGCAGACTTACCCTGACGGAGATTATGTGTTTTCAGTTAACCTCGAAAATGTTGTCGATAGCAGTGGAAACATAGGCAGCGGCACCAAACAACTTTCATGGAAAGTAAACCATCAATCTACGATCACCATTTCCAATGTGACCATTAGTCCGGACCTTGGGTTTTCTTCAACAGATGGCTATACTTCCGGGCAGTCTCTGACAGTCGGATACCGTCTGAATGAAAATGCATCACAGGTTACAATTTCACAGATTGACCCAAGTGGTGAAGTGGTGTTGTCCAACACGTCAGCTGTTGCTGCCGGTAACCGGACGGCTGCTATCAATATTTCAGGAGGGGGTGAATTGAAGATCAGAATAACCGCGACAGCAGCCGTTGGCGGGGCGGTAATGGCAGAAAAAGCGCTTTATATTGATCAGTTACCGCTTCTTGCATACTGGAAGTTGGCACCGGGACAGATCCTGAAAACGCAGATCAGCAGCATTCCGCTTGCTTTTTCATCAAAACTGCTTAATACCGCCAAACTCCTGGAAGGCATCCAGCTGAGGAAGGATGGTGTTCTGATACCATCGTCCGGATTGGGTTTTGAAACGGTCAATGATTCATTGTACAAGATCAAGGGCATCAACAATATCAGTAATACGGCCGGAACTTACCAGATCACTTTCAATATTCAGAATGTAAGCAAATACAGCAGCGGTAAAACAAACCCGGGAAATGTTTCTGTATCCTGGACTGTCGAGTCAGCCAACAAGGCACCTTTGGCAAATGCCGGAACCGACATCAGTGTGACCAAAACCGGGACCATAAAACTAAATGGCACGGCATCCTCTGACCCGGACTCCGATGCACTTACATATAGCTGGGTAGCTCCGGAAGGAATTATATTAAGCGATACAACGGCTGTTTCACCTTCCTTCACCATGACAGAAGCCGATCGTGGAAAAACGTATTCTTTCATGCTGATTGTAAGCGACGGGACATTGTTCAGTACAGATGTGGTTGTGGTGAAGTTCGTATCGGGCGAAGTTACGTTCAGTGGTTTGCAGGATGCCTATTGCCATAATTCATCTTCGCAAAAACTCACAGGAATTCCGTCCGGCGGTGTTTTCAGCGGGCCGGGAGTCGTTGGGAATATCTTCAACCCATCTCTGGCCGGAACCGGTACGCACATCATCAGTTATAAACTGAGTGGCCAGACTGCGACCCGGTCTACAACCGTCAATGCTATTCCCGGACTGGGCAAGGACAGTACGATTGCAATAAAATGTGCAAACGAAAAGGTGGACCTGACGGTACTTTTCAGTAATATGGATTTTACTAAAGTCTGGAATACAGACAAACCCGAAGAAGCGGGAGCAGGAATTTATAAGCTCGTCGCTACAAATCCCGCAGGCTGTACTGACACGCTGATAGTTACCGTAAAGCAAAAAATCGCAATCTGGAAAGGACAAACCAGTTCGAATTGGTCTAACCCTAAAAACTGGGATATCATGCAAATTCCTGATCAGGAAACTACCGTCATTTTCCCGGCTAATGCCCCACGATGCGACTTGATTTCAACTGCAAGTATCGCTTCTATCAGAATGGAAAAAGGATCGGAACTGACATTGTCCGCAACCGCCAAACTCGTTGTTCTGGGAGGTTGTGATCCTGAAACAGTAACCGACATCAGTGGTACAATACGCAATAAAGGAGGTATTTTCGAAAACCATGCTGCCTGGAACAGTTCATCAGACGGAAAGTATGCCGGTAGTGGGAACGGTGTATCAGGTCATTATGGACCAAGTGTGGCAACCTTTACGAATCGTGGAGAATATAATACATCAAGCGGGCATAAAGATGTTTTCAAAGGTCCAGGTACGGCGGGTGGCACACAGGAAATTACCGGTTCGCGGCGTCCTCATTTCTTTGATGCCGACTTTGTAAATGGTACCGGCAGCCTGATAAAGATTACGAATACTGAAGGTATAGTCATTGCGGGAAACCTGAATTTCGAGAACGGCATTACCTCTACCCTTAGAAATCTTACGGAGAAAGGTTCTGTTTTGTTTGAAGAAAGTGCAGGTTATTCCAATAGTAATAAGGACTCCCAGCATGTCAACGGGTATGTGACCAAAGTTGGCAACCAACCATTTACCTTTCCGGTAGGCAGCGGTACAGATAGCCGGCCGGTCAAAATCAGTGCCCCGGAACCAGCAACTGCAAAAATAAGTATGGCGTGGATACCTGGAGATCCGTCTGAAACACAAGACCCTTCTGATGCCAGCCCATTCCATCCGGTAACGGATTTTCTGGCCCCGCTTTCTTCAGTGTCCAAGGTTGGGCAGTGGGACTGGATAAGTATTACTGATCAGACAAATCCAATTACTGTTACGGTTTCCATTCCTGACGTATCCGGTTTTGCAGCTGCTGAAAATCTTCGGCTTGCAGGATGGGACGGCAAACAATGGATCGACCTCAGCGGGCAAAAATCTGCTTCTTCTGTAACAGAAAACAGTATGCTGACAGGAACTATTCCAGTCGGAAAAGTCATTACCGCACTTGGGATTGGACAGACAGAAGCACCCACCGCAAGTATCAGGATCAATGCAGGAGGAAAAGAGTTTGATGCCTCAGCCAACCGGCACTTCATTGCGGATCGGTACTATGGAGGCACCGACCGTGTTGTGGCTATTCCGGAATGGGATATCAAAAATACAGAAGATGATGAACTCTACCGGGCAGAACGATCGTCGACAGCCTTCAATTATACAATCCCGGTCAGGAATGGTAAAGTCCGCGTTGTACTGCATTTTGCTGAGCTGTTTTGGGGAATCAGAGGCCGCGGAGGTGCAGAAGGACTCAGAAAACGTTTGTTTAATGTCGATATTGAAGAGCAGCGTTTCCTGAGTAACTATGATATCTATTCAGAAACCGGCGGTTCACTGCGTGCAGTCAGGAAAACATTTACCGTGGAGGTAAAGGACGGCTTTGTAAATATTGACTTCTCAAAGGGTAATGCCGATTTACCAACCATTTGCGCCATTGAGGTAATACCTGTTGAACAGGAGCTGCTTTCACCCATAGAAGATGCCTACATAAGGAACGGTGAATCAAAACTGGAAAACTTCGGGTTATATACGACCCTGGAAACAAAGAGATCCGAATTTACCGATTTTAACCGGCGTACCTACCTGAAATTCTCACTGGCCGATGTATCCAAAATCGGCTCGGCACGGATCCGTTTATACGGACAGAATATTCAAAACGATAACATGATCACCATTGCAGCACGCAGCCTGGCCAATGATTCGTGGACTGAAACGGGTATCAACTGGGAAAATGCCCCGTCAGTACCAGGCCATCTTATGGATACGGTACGCATTTCAAGTACATTACAGTATTACGAAATGGATGTAACCGAATTTGTGCTTTCCGAAATGAAGGGCGACAAGATGGCGAGTTTTATCATTTACAATGTCCAGAACGACCGTGCTGTGTTCCATAGCCGTGAAAATGAAGAGTTCCCACCACAACTGATCATCGAAAATGTGGAGGAACATGATCACAGCAACATCAGGCAGGGCATCACTGAAACTGTGGAGGAAGCACCATCAAATACGACTTCTTATGTTTACCCGAACCCGGTAAAGAACACATTCCAGGTTAAACTGTCATCCCGGCATAAAGGTAACGTAAGCCTGCGGCTGATGTCTTCACCTGGCAATACTATCATTTCCCGCAAAGTACCGCAGTCAGCAACCAGCAATACACTTAAATTTGATACCTCGTCATTACACCTGAACGCAGGCTTGTATTTGCTTGAAATACAATCATCTGCATACAGTGAAGTAATAAAGCTCGCTGTTGAGTGATTAATTTAATTGTATAGCATATTAAAAATGTCCGCTTCTTCCGAATCATCTGAACCAGGAAAAGCGGACATTTTCAAAAAACACATTCGACACGATTATTTCTTTCATGGCATACATGAGCTGGTTTCATACTTGTACCGGAAAATTGATTACAGACGTACTTTTTTTAAATGTAAGTACCCGCTTCCATCCCACTCTATTCCATTCCAACCAATTTATTTTCCGTTTGGCAGCCAGCAATCTTGGTTCTACCTGCCGTAATAGATAAATTTATAAGGATTCTTATCAAAATATCTGATCATGAAAGTTTTCATAATTGAAGATGAAGATCTTGCGGTTCGGAAACTAGCCAGACTGTTACATGAGATCGATCCATCTATTTCTATTGCAGGTACGGCACCTAGCGTCAGGGCCTCTATAGCATGGCTTGAAACAAACTCCGCTGGTAAACCTTTGGCCCCGGACCTGATCCTGATGGACATTGAGCTTGCAGATGGCCAGAGCTTTGAGATTTTTGAAAAGACTGCCGTAACTGCTCCGGTTATTTTTACAACTTCGTACGATGAATTCGCTTTGCGTGCATTCAAGGTCAACAGTATTGATTATCTTCTTAAGCCGGTTAAACGGCATGAATTAGAAGCAAGTCTGGAAAAGCACAGCAGACTAAATAACAGTTCCGCTGAGAAGATACCTGCCATGGCAATCGACGCCCTGGTTCAGCAACTCCGGCAACGTATTGCGCCCACTGAATACAGAAGACGTTTTCTTGTCCGGCATCTTTCTCAATGGGTGCCTGTGGAAACAGGCGAGATTGCTTATTTTAATTCCGAAGCGGGCGTAACGTTGTTTTACACCTGGTCAAAACAGAAATTCACCCTGGATTACACGCTCGACGAACTGGATACCATGCTTGACCCGGCTCAGTTTTTTCGAGCAAACCGGCAGTATATCGTTAATATTCGCTCCGTTCAGCAAATCCATCCTTACTTTAACAATAAACTCAAACTGGCTCTCAAACCCGAAACGGAAGATGAGGTGCTTATCAGCCGTGAGCGCGCAACTGATTTTAAAAAATGGATGGGCAAATAGCTGGAATCAGTGGAATAGTAACTATGAATTGCCCTTGTTGCTCCGTAATCCCGGGCAATTCCTTTTGCAGTATCCTATATTTATCAAGGATATCATCCAACCCCGCTGGATTAGTAACAACTACATTTTGTTTTCGCTGCACATTATTGCAAACCAACAAATGCCCGTTACTATCGGTTGAAATGGTTATGACCAATGGCTGTTCGGGCAAAACAATATTTTGTATAAATGCATTTTCTACCAGTAATTGAATGGTAAGCGGCGGAAGCTGGCAAGCCTCATATTTTTGGTCAATCCGGATAACCAACTGTAAGCCATCTCCGAGACGGGTTTTTAATAAATGGTAATATGATTTGATGAAATCCATTTCGCTGGCCAATGCGATCAGCTGGAACTCGCTGCATCTCAGCAGATATCTATACACCGCACCAAGTTCTTCCAGGAAAACCCTCGCGCGCACAGCATCCTCTTCAATGAGCGAATCCAGCACATTCAGGTTGTTAAAAAAGAAGTGCGGGTTGATTTGTTGTTTTAATGCGTCGAGCTGGCTTTGCAGATTGGCCATCCGAAGTCTTTCCGTTTCCTGTTCAGACAGCGTAGGACTTTTTTTCCTGGATAAATACATCTTTCTAAAAAACATTATTTCGCAAATCATTTACAAGATATTAGAATTCGTAATTACCTGCATCTTCAAGGCTGTTCCAAGAGTTAAGTCAGCAATAGGATACCAAAACCGGGTCTCAAGGTTATATCGATCATTGATAAAAAAAATCATTTGTTCGATGAAGCGTAAAAAGCCATGGATCAAACAGCTTTCCAGGCCAATGAAACGGCTGACTGTTATTTGATAAACCAGTTATTTTTACGAAAATAAAGCCTGTTAAATTTATCTGTTGGGAAAGATATTTGTAACAAATGACTTAAAATTTAACCTTTGACTTCTTTCCCCGAATATGTATTTTTGGTAAGCAAATTCTGGCTCGCCCCGATATGAAGTTCATCACCTATTCACGTTACGATAAGCTCCTGCAAGCCATTGTTCTGCCCATAGTTATAGCGGGCTTCAACTGGATTCTGATTGGTGATCCATATCTCAAAAACTTATCTACCTTCTGGATCGCGACTTTTCTGACACTTTTCTTTTCATTTGGCAACTGGCTGGCCAACAACTTTATATCAATAAAGCTTGACCAGAAATATCCTGGCCTGTCCACCTACATGCGCAGGGCCTTCTGGCGCTATGGAAGCTGCGCATTAAGCTCCTGTCTGATTTATACGGCACTTTTCACTGTGTACACGCTGATCGGGTTGCCCAATTTCGAGCCTGATTTATCCAGGCTGGCCCTGGCTTTGCTGTTTATTTCACTGCTTGTTCTGGTCGTAGTTTTTGTTTACGAAGGCATTCACAATTTCGCCCGTTGGGAGCAATCCCGCCAGGAAGTTGAAGCACTCAGCAAGGCCCAGCTTCAGGCACAACTGGATGCGCTGCGCCAGCAGGTCAACCCTCATTTTCTTTTCAACAGCCTTAATTCCCTGATCTCATTAATCTCGGAAGATCCCCGGCAAGCCGAAAATTTTGCCGAAGAATTGAGTTCCGTTTATCGTTACCTGCTTCGGAGCAATGAATCGCCTTTGACTACACTTTCCAGTGAACTTGAATTCATCCGCTCGTATTTTGAGCTTCTTAAAACACGTCACGGGGCTTCATTAAAAGTAGAAATTGATATTGACCCCGTACAGGAATCATTGAAGCTTCCTCCTCTCACACTGCAATTATTGATTGAAAATGCTGTAAAACACAACATAATCCTTCCTGAACAGCCACTTACAATCTGGCTGGCGACTGATGAAAAACACCGTCTGGTTGTTAGTAATAATCTTCAGCGCAAGACGAGCAGAATACTTTCAAACGGCGTTGGACTGAGCAATATACTGACCAAATATCAGGTCCTTGGACAAGCTGCCCCTACCGTCGAAGACGATGGCATGTACTTCCGTGTGAAGCTGCCGTTATTATAGGAACAGCCTTTGTATAACTGCTTTTGTCTGCGAAATCTTTATTTATATGCAATTAAAGCGCTGCTTGGGCCCGTTAAGGCAAGTTTCACAGTGGACTGAAAACCTGCTTCGATGGCCCATTCGTTGAAGTCGGCATGGGTGTAGTCAAAACCACCTTCCGTTTCGATCAGCATATTCAAAGACATCAGCAACCCAAACGTATTCTCCCGGCGGTTATCGTCAATGATATTTTCAACCACAATCAGCACACCGTTTTCCGGTAGTGCCACGAAGGCTTTGCGGATTAGCATCTTTTTGACGTCCAGGTTCCAGTCGTGAAGGATGTTTCCCATTGTAATCACCTCTGCACCTGGAAAAGGTTCTGACATAAAATCCAATGTACCGGCTTCTATCTGCCGTGAAAGGCCCTGCCGCGCTATATGCTGTACCGCAATCGGTGCCACCGGCGGCATATCAACCGACAAACATTGAATGTAAGGATGGAGGCGTGCTACGCATACTGACAACAAGCCGTTGGCGCCACCGATATCGCAGAGCGAATTGTAGCTGCCAAAATCGAAAGCATTGGCAAGTGCCATAAAGTTGCCTGCCTGCGCACCTGCCATGCCGTCCATAAACTGCTCCAAAACAGCCGGTTGCTCATAGATGGCCTCAAATGCAGACTTGCCGGTCTGTTTCACCTCGTTTTGAGGCAGGCCTGTGCGGAGGGCTTCTTCAAGGCTACCCCAGAAAGGATAAAGACGGTCGTTTGCCATTTCAAGGAGCCCACCTATATAGGCTGGCGAAGTTTGAACCAGAAAAAGTCTGGTTTCCAGCGTGTTACAGTACCTGCATCCGGCTCCGTTTCCAGTACGGTTCAGCATGCCCAGCGAGACAAGTGTATCAAAAAAATCGGCGCTGCTTCGTGTATGAAGACCAAGCCTCATACGAAGCTCATCATTGCTCAGTGATCCGTCTCCGATTTCGGTGAACAAGTTGAGTTTTACAGCAGTGAGCAGGGTTTTGGATGCCCAGAAGCCCATGCCGATCTGCATAATGCCTGCTGGCGAGGTAAGAGTTTTTGGGGTAATTTCAAGTGTTTCCATGGCTTTTGATTTTTGTGGCTGGTTGCCGGTTTTGGTTACGAATGATATGTTCTTTTAGAATAAAATTTAATTTGAATCAAAAATAGGAGCGAAAGTAATTGGTTAAAACAGGTATTCTGATGAAACGGAATAAGCGTCCGATGAAACGGATTTTGCTTACACCAGGCTATGAAAGGGGAAAGTTGCGGGCCTGCGACGTATTACTGCGCAGAACTTTACGTACTAAGATATTTGTAAATTGTCCCTAATCCCTTTATCAGCCTGAAACGCAATACCAGTCTGTACGGTACAGGACCACCTATACTTTGCCCGGTAAATACCAGGCAATGAAACCGGTTTTATTCAATTCCGGATCCTTAGTGAAATTGGAATTACCAGCTGACTATGATCTTGCGGATACAATGATTGTATTTGTCCGCAATGAAAAGTTCTCCTTTGCTATTGACGGCCAGCCCATAGTAACCATGTGTCGTGCCAGTGCTGCTGTTTACATAGTCGTTTTGTCCGATGTATCTTGACAGGTTAAACAGATAATTGTCCCTTGTGACCACATCCAGCTGTTTACCGCTATCGGTTATCAGGTACAATTGTCCGCTGCCTGTATGGAAGTGAGCCATGGTTGGGTACCACACTTTAGCATTGGCTAACGGGCCTTCCACGGTTCCCGCGCCCCCAATCTGCAGATAGGTTGACACATCCCCACCTGAGGTAACGCGGCGCACCCGATGGTTCATCCGGTCGGGCACAAATACATTTCCGGCATCGTCCAGCGTAAGATCGTCAAATGCACAGAATTGGGCTGCTTTTCCATGTCCGTCTGCATAAAAGCAGTTTGTCTGGCCAGGCAAATGCTGACCCGCCAGGGTAGTCACCATGCCGGTTTTAAGATTCACTTTTCTGACACAATAATTTCCGGCATCAGCCACAAATAAATTTCCCTTGTTGTCCATGGCAATCCCGCCTGGCCTGTTAAATTTAGCAGTAACTAGCGGCCCATCTTCATAACCGCGAAGGCCTGCTCCGCCACTAAGGCGTTTCACAATTCCGTTTGCATCAATACGAAAAATACCGTTGGGGACACTGGTTTGGTCACCACTTTCAATTACATAGATCGTTTTGCCATCTGCCGGATCAATACAGATGTCCGTAATGGCGCTCAGCCCTTTGGCAAAAGTTGTCACATTTCCCTGCGCATCTATCTTACGGACAACACTGCCACCCACATACCCGTAAAGCTGATCAATCACATACAGATTATCCTGTTTGTCAAACACCATCTGGCCCGGATATAAAAACCTGGCAGCTGTACCTTTGCCATCTGCGTACCCTTTCCTGGTGTCTGTTCCGGCAAATGTTTTAACACTTACCGTTAGCCGGTGACTGGTTACACGCTCTGCCGTCATCTCGCCGGTTTGGGGTATTGTACAGGCTGTCATTACGACAAAAAAAATGACGGATACTAGTGTACGTAAACTGGATACAAACCATAAAGCAGGGCTGATTAATAGCAGACTGTCCATGGTATCTTGGCGGCGTTTCCTGAATTTTACTGTCATTGTATTTTAGTTTATGGCTAACAGATGAACCCGGGCAATCGTCGCCCGGCTTAACAAAATTGCCTCTGTCATCAGAATTTTTCAATACGGAGAATTACAGGACGTAAGAAAACATCCATGAAGTGATTAAAAGCAGCTATGAGAAACTCACTGTTGCCTGGCAAGGACATTCCCAGCCATTATTTTTTCCAACTTACGCTTGTACAGCTTTTGGATTGGCAGCCCGCTTGTGTTACTTTAATCCGTTGCGGTATGATCCCGTTCGTTTTGATTAAACAGGTTACAAAAAGGTAATTTGATCCATAGGTCTTTTAGCAATTACTCGCTAACTGCTTACACCCTGTAGACATAACCGCTATTTGTTCATCAAGATAATATCTGGAAAATACAGCATAAAAAATGTTAAACTATACCAAATAACTTATCTTCTAATAAACGTAATCCCCAACTTACCTTGCAGTTTTAATAGGGAAAATTTTTAGTACGGGTAAAATCATTTTCTTATTCGTTTCGTAATGATTTCACCGGGTTCATCAGGGCCGCTTTCACACTCTGAAAACTCACCGTTAGAAGCGCAACAACTATGGTTGCCAAAAGTGCCAGCAGAAATATGACGGGACTAAGAGAAATTTTGTACTCAAAATTCTTCAGCCAGCCGTTCATCACCCACCACGCAACGGGCGTTGACAGTAAAAAAGCAATGCCGATCAATTGCATAAATTCCCGGTTGAACAGCCACAGAATGCTGCCCACACTGGCCCCTAATACTTTACGAACACCAACTTCCCTGGTTCGTTGCACGACCATAAACAAAACAAGTCCGTACAAGCCCATACAGCCAATGAGCAAGGCAATCCCGGTAAAAAAGTTGATAAGCCTGGCCATCGTCTGCTCCTGCTGGTAAGCCTGCTGAATCTGGTCATCTACAAACGCTGTTTCAAAAAAGTTATCAGTATACACCTGGTTGTAGACCTTCTCCAACTGGCTCAATGCACTGCTGTAGTTGGCAGAACGCAGCTGTATATTGGCGGAATAAAAGCCGCTGGCCAACGTGGTCAGAAACAGCGGGTTAATCTGCTGTTTGAGGTTCAGCTGATTGTAATCTTTTAAAACACCGACAATTTCCAGCGGTGCAAAACCTGCTTTATACAAGTACTTGCCCACCACGTCTGCCGGCCGGGTAAAACCCAGCCGTTGCATGAATGTCTCATTAATGAGCGCTTCGCGGGCCGTGTCGGAGGGTTGCAGGTTGCGTCCGGCCACTAATTTCAGACCATACAAGCCCACATAATTGGCATCAATCCAGGTCTGTTGCGGTCCAAATGGTTCCTGTTCAGGGCGTGTGTCGAAGCGGACGCTGGTTTGGCTGTTCCAGCCTGACTGGGGAGGTCCGCTCATCGAGTAGCTGAACTTACTTACATCAGGCAAAGCGGAAGCCATGTTACGGAATGCACGCATTTTACTGAGGTCCTGAGCCGGCAGATTTGGCAGGCTTACAGTCAGGATAGCCTCCTTTCTGAATCCCAGATCCTTTGTCTGCATGTAGCTGAGCTGATTGGCCACTACAATCAAACCTATAATAAGCATTTGTGAAATTGCGAACTGCGTCACAACCAGTCCCCGTCTAAGGGAAAAACCACCCGACTGCTGTGTTGTAAGCCGTCCCGCTAATGCTACTACCGGACGGAAACCTGCTACTACCAACGAGGGATACAGACCAGCCAATAAAATGACAACTGCCACCAGAAGTGCTAACCATACCAATACTGATGGTGAAAAGTAAAATGTAAACCGGAAAGGTCCATGCAGATAAGTGTGTGCAAGCGTCTGACCATATTGAAATATTACAATCGCCAAGGCCAGGGCTGCCAGTACAATAAGCATGGTTTCACCCATGAATTGCCAGAATAGCTGCGTTTTTGTACTGCCCAGTACTTTGCGTACACCAACCTCCCGTGCCCGGTTGAGCGCCTGTGCGGTCGCCAGGTTTACAAAATTGATACTTGCCGTACCGATCAGAAGCAGACCAATCAAGATTAGCGAAAGCAACAACCCCTTGCTTACACCCCCGTACTCTGTGGATAAATGCATTGTTCGGAAGGGCACGGCAGGATAAGAAGTTTCTTTAATTTTTCGGGAATTATTTTTTTTGACGAATGCTGGCAACTGCCTGCTCCAGTCGGAAACCGTGAAGTGGTCATTGAACAAAGCAAAACAGTGGGTGCTGCCGTTGGTGTTGTCAAAGGGCTGATCCTCGGGCCGGGCATTGAGCTGTTCTTTTAGTGAGCTCCATGAGGCCATGATCGAGTAGGCCAGATCGGTATCATCCCTGTAGTCAGCAAACACACCTACCACGCGGGAAGGAATGCGGGCATCGAGTTTTACAATACGGCCGATGACGTTGGTTGCAGTGCCGAAACATTTTCGGGCCATATCAGCGCTCATCACAACAGTGCCGGGTTGACTAAGATCGTCTGGCCCCCCAGCCAGCCAGGTGTAATCGAAAATGCGGAAATAGGCCGGTTCAACAAACGCTCCTTTATCATGTTTGTCCTTAATTTTTTTATCAGCCTGGTTCAGGACAGGCACTGTTACCAATGGCCCATACCACTCATCCAGCATCGCAATGCGTTCAATCCCGGGGTAATCGTTGCGGACTGCCTGGCCTAATGGATAAGGTATGCCCTGAATATTGAACTCGCCGGAGGACGAGGTAAACCGTGAGGTGAATTGATAAATCCGGTCGTAATTATGGTGGTGACGGTCGGTCTGGTAGTGAAACCGGACAAGCGCAAAAATCAGCAGCGCACAGCCTATACCCAGTGCCAGCCCTGTTATATTAATGAAAGCATAAGTGCCGTTTTTACTAAGGTTACGCCAGGCAATTTTAAGGTAGTTTCGTAGCATATTTCTCAATCGTGGTGCATGGAACAGGACATCCCTAACCGCATTAGTTCAATTTTTATACCAGGAAACAAAAACCTTTATTACAATGATTAAAGAGCTAGTCGGTTAGGGAATTTGTACGATTCCGGACAATTAATGTCCGAAATTGCATATCTGTTTACTACCGAAACAGGTTGACATTCAATCCTGTTTGGTTCAAATTTTATGGTCAAAAGAAACAGCCCATCGTAAGAATTGTATTGGATAATATGCTGGTTTAAATGAGAGCAGCATTATAAATAAAGGCTATGATTTACTAATTTACACTGAACCAAAATCCACCGGAAACTTTAAATTGCGGGTATTATCTGGAAATAAATCTCGAAATATTTGTTGGAATGAATTTATTAAAGACAATCCACTACAACCGGGATCAATAAGAAAGCTCAATTAATGCTGACCGCACTTCATTAGGCATTTTAAAATAGTAAAAAAATCAGAACGGATGGCAACTATAAAATCTCATTTAAACTCACCCACCCTATCCCCTGCCTTTATTTTCAGTTGATTTGAATATTCCCTTAATTTGTAATCAAATACATTTCATCAAAAAAATTTAATGAGGCATTCAACACACCCCCGCCTATTCTTATTTGTTCTGTTCCTGTCATTATTCCTAAATCGCCATTCTAATGCCCAGACTGGTAAAGCCACTAACCCAGGTATCCGTTTTTTACCAGGCGATTTCCAAAATGCAATTGAAAAGGCCAAAGTAGTACATAAACCTTTGTTCGTTGAGATTTACCTGAATGGCTGTCCTCATTGTGAGGCTCTTGCACCCGTATTATCAGAAAAAGCAGTTGGCGATTTTTATAACGCTAATTTCGTAAGCTGGAAAGCAGAGGTGAATTCAAAGGAATCAGCTGCGTTTCAAAAAGCGAAAGGTGTTACTTATCCTGAATTCCCAATCCTGTTTTTCTTTGACTCTAATGGCGATCTGATCCATCTCTCCAATCCTGCTGATCGGCCTACCAGACAAAAGTTCATAGAGGAAATACTGTTGGTAGGTAAAATTGCTCTTGATCCTCTGAAAAGGACCGGCAGCTATTCGGCAAGGTTCGCAGGTGGTGACCGTGACCTGATGTTTTTGATCAATTACGGAAAGCATTGCAAGACTATTAAGGATGAGAATAAATTGAACGAAATCAATGAAGCTCTGGCCAAATCGCTCATTACCCCACAAGATAAGACCAGTCAGGCTGGATTTTATGTATTGCAGAGACTTATTAACGACTACGAAAACCCTTTATCCGTTTACTTCTTCTCTCATTTGAATGAGTTCAAATCCAGGTATCCCGCAAAGGACGTTAAGGAAGCTGGTGAAGCGATCTTATATCATTCATTATATGGTTCAAAAGCCGACAGCTTCAGCGTCAATGAGATCATCCGAATGCGTAAAAGCATGGAAGACCTCGGCGTTTCGCCACAGGACGCTTCTGCCAGGTTACTATTAAAGGAACTGGACGCATATATGCGGGACAAAAATACGAGCGGAGCAGTAAAACGTTTTAATGAATACAGAATCACCGCTCCTTCTCTCGGTACCGCTGACTATGCCTATTTAATGAAATATTTCAACGAAAAGTCAACTGACACTTCCTATTTAACCGAAATCCCAGTTTGGGCGTCGGAAGGAATCTGTCTTGCGAAACCAGAAGAGCTAAATTCCAAACAAATGGCCGGCCTGTATTATGAACTGGCAGAAGCTTATGGCATAATGGGGCAAAAACAAGTAGCCTTAAAAAATGCAGAACAGGCGTTGGGAATCGCCCGTACTGCTAAGGAGGACTTGAAACGTTATGAAGACCAGATTGAAAAGTTGAAGTGAGTTTTTCATAAATGAGTTCCGAAATTTTCATTACAAAGGTTTCCAGCGATGAAAAACACATCAGTTATTAAAATACTGGTTAACGTTAAACCAAATCAGCATAGCTCAATTAAAAATCTATTACCTTTCATAAATTGACAAAACCCTTTTTTAATTTTCATCCAAACAAACTGAAATAGCCGCCTTTTACTGGTGAAGGATTTTATAAATCAAAGTTCACCCACAATCACCTATGCTAGATCATAAATCTACCTGACCAAGGCCCCGGCGTACATGTCCTTGTGCGGTCACTACACATGGGCTGCCGTTAAGCGTTTCATCTGCGTTGAAGGCCCAAATTTCTTTCCCCGTCCTGGCGTCTACGGATCTTAAATGTCCGTCCTGTGAGGCGAAGTAAACATAATCCCCACTAGCAGTTGGTGCAAACGAGGCATTTAAAGAATTAAAAAAAAACGGCTTGTTTGATTTTGATTCGTGAAGCCAAATTGGCTGACCTGTTTCTGCATTTATGGCCCGAAGCCAGCAAGCATACACATTTCCCTGTTGATAGTAGCCCTGAACATAGACCAGACCATTGACCAAAGTAGGAATCGGTACAACAAAACTGAGGTTTGGATCTGTTTTAGCTGACCATATTTGTTTACCGGTAATAAGGTCAAAGGACAGAAGCTGGTTGCCTTTCATAACATACAATCCAGAATCGCTTGCAACAGGCTGACCAACGTAGTAGTTGCCTTCAATATTGGTTTTCCATTTTAATTGCCCTGAGTTTGCATCGAAAGCGTAAACTCCCGCGTCATTATTATAATCACTGACATAAACAGTTCCGTTGCGTATTACCGGACTCTCGTAAATTTCACCTTCGGTACAAAATTTCCATTTTTCTTTTCCAGTTTTTCCATCAATAGCATGAAGATAATTTTCTAAATTGCCTACATAGACCGTTTCATTGTCCACCGCCGGGCTGGCGTAAATATTTTCCTCTGTTTCAAATTTCCATAAAACAGAGCCGTCCTCAGGACTAAGTGCAAAGCAAGCTCCACGCGAGGTAAGATAAATGATATTGTTAGCGACAATTGCACTGGTTACATTTCCGGAACCCAAATTATGAAACCATTTTTCCTTACCGTTGTTCACATCAATTGCGACAAAACGACCCCTTACATCAGCGATGTACAAAGTCCCCGCGTCTACAATGGGACTTGAATTTATATTACCTTTTGCCAAATAAACCCATTTCGGTATCCCTGTCCCGGCATCAATCGCATAGATCTTACCGTATTCGCTTACGGCATAAACAACAGCACCTGCTTGAGGGTCAACTTTTTTATCCTTGTTTTTTGAACAAGAGTAAAATAAAACTGCCACCCAGACAATCAAGAGAGCGCCCAATCCAAACTTTGTTCTCATATTAAAGTCAATCGCTTATAAAGAAATGATTTGTACAGTTGTGACGGATATTATTCAAAAGTATCAATCTGTCCAAGCCCTCTGAGTACACGCCCCTCAGCACTCGCCACGCATATACTGCCGCCAAAAGCGGAGATAGTCTCAAGCTCCCATTGCAGTTTTCCTGTATTCGGGTCAATTGACCTGATGTATCCGTCCCAGGAGGCTATGTAGACATGTCCCTCATTGGCAGTAGGAGAAAACCATCTGAGGTAGTTCGAAGTGTTTGGCTTTTTTGCTTCATATCTCCATTTTTGATTGCCATTTTTTGCATCAATTGCGCAAAGCCAGTTTAAACTTACATCCTTTGTATAAGTCAGCCCCTGCACATAAACTAACCCATTTGATATTGCTGGTGTCGGGCTCGCAATGCCTGCCTTCAGATTAATTTCACAGGACCATTTTTGTTTCCCGGTGTTGAGATCAACCGAAATTAATTCATCTATCTGGATAAAGTAAAGTTCCGAGTCTGTTATTACCGGAGAACCATGACTACGTCCATTAGTATCGAACTTCCATTTCATTTGCCCGGTAACTGCATTCAGCGCATAAACTCCTGCAAAGCTATCGTTAACGTAAACTACACCATTGCGAACGATCGGGTTTTCAATTATTTCGCCACTCGTTCCAAATTTCCATTTTTCTTTTCCAGTCCTTCTATCAACCGCTTAGAGATGTTTCCCGTAATCTCCGAAGTAAACCATTTCACCCGCTATGGCTGGTCCGCCGTAGATACTGTCTGTTGTTTCGAATTTCCAAAGAATAGATCCATCAGAACAGCGGAGAGCAAAGCAAGTGGCACCGATCGTAACATATACGATATTGTCGGAAACAATTGCGCTAGACAAATCTCTTCCACGAAGATCAACCTGCCATTTTTCTTTCCCACTTACCGCATCAATTGCAACAAAGATACCCCGGGTGTCACCAATGTATAAAACACCTTTGCTGACAATTGGACTTGCATCAATATACCCCTTTGCCTGATAAACCCATTTAATGAGCCCGTTTTCGGCGTCGACAGCATAGACTTCCCCAGTTTCATTTACTGCATAAATAGTATTTGCAAGTGGTAGAACTGTTTCACTTTTATCTTTCGAGCAAGAGCTACCAAATGCAACTATTAATAGAACTATCCAAATCTTCAGTCGGGGTGGTAAAATTGTTCTCAAAGTCGGCTACTTTTTTTGATACGGAAAATGCTGATCATGTTCGGGTGCACATGTATACCGGTTTTGGTAAGATCCTTTAACAAAAGGTTCACCGTCAAAGCCTGGTTGCTTGAAAAGTAGTTGACCAATCTCTGGTTGGGCTGTGGCAAAATAAAGGCCTGGGCTCTAACTTTGGAAACTACCGGAAAGTTCTGGCGGACGGCCGCCTCATCGGTGGATTGGGCAAGGCTTTCCCGGTAGAGGAAAAGGGCTCCCAGGATGATGATGATGTGGTGGATGAAGCGGTATGGCATGGAGGCTGTCGGGTACTTACCTGTGACGTACATGATATCGTTTTGTCACAAAGCTTCTTGTAATAAACCATTACTGAATGCCCCAACCCTATCGATGCTATCATTCCCAATTCAAAATCTTTATCCCCAGAAGTATATCTTCAAAATTGCGTTGAGCATGACTGCGCTCTTGCTAAAAGCAATTGTTTTACGGTTGAGACGCTTGATCGGTCCGTCACACGGTGGGTTCTTAAAGTAAGATGCGCTCTTTCAATATGATTTGTCCCTCGAAGTTTTGTACGATGTATTGTTTTGTCAATCAGCGATTTGTAGTTCTTTAATTTATCTGTATAAATCGCCTTACAGTCCGGGTTTATTAACGTATCAATAACCACTTTCAAAGTTTTATTGGTCCGACGGCCTACTTTGGATGAAACTATTTTGCCACTTTCTCTTTCAAAGGCTGAAACCACCCAGATCAAATTATCCTTTTTTCTGACAAAAGTCCGCAACTCGTCCACTTCGTAAGTCTGTCCAATCGAAATCGTTGGTTGAACGAGCTTAGAAGCTATTTTCTTTATTCTTGAAGTGACTGTGATAGTTGAAATCCTTAAGAGCCGTGCTGTGGAACGGATGCCGCAACCTTCTTTGGTGAGCGATATGATGTTTGGATTAATTTCCGGTTGCTGCGCTGTATAAGAGTAATTTTCAACCCTGGTACTTTTACAATGTTTGCAATAGTAACGCTGTTTGTTTTGAGCTGACCTACCATATCTTACCATGCCACTACCACATTTACAACAAGTTACGAATCCATCAACAGGTCTGATACACTTGGAGGGAAAATTCAACCTATTTTCAATTCTAAGGTGCCCAAAATCATAAAGACAACCCTAACGGCAGTCTCCGTTTTGACTATCGCTAAACCAAAATGTCACTTATTATTCAAAAAAGCGGTTTTTCGCAGCCACCAACAGGTCTGATACACTACCCCGAATAGATATGAACCAAAAAGTCTCCTACGATCAGGTTTGCCAGATATGAGACCCTGAAATTGACCGCTCTTTGACATGCTGATCCCTAACGAAAACAACTCCATGGGATCACTATGTCGATTCTACGCTATTCATTCCAAGTTTTTGACTCTCCATGTACGAATATTCGTACGTTTTTGCTCGGATTGTTCGCGGAATGTGCAGTGGAAAATATCATTAATTCAGATGTCAATTTAAAAGCCAAACTACCAATTTATGACAAAATAAAATATTATTTAAGCAGGGCTACCGCCAGAAAAATAACAGGAATTAATACTAATTACTTCATCGTACATAAGATTTTCATATATGTAACTAAAATATTGTCTTCTTTCTCCAAACCTCGTCAATATCACTGGCTGCCAAGTGTCTTCATCGAATTCCATGAACCATTCTCCACCATTGGCTCTCACAAAAATCTCGTTCAAATAGACAGTTAGTGGTATAACATTCTCATTCACAAATTTTTCATCAATCTCTTTTTGTATTTTACTTAAATAAGTATCAAGCGCATAAATACTGTCCTCAGTGAAGTTTAGTTCACTTATAGGAATACCAAGTCTTGCAGGCAAGACTCCTACCAAATATTCAATGTGATTTTTTAAATCTTTTCCAAAAGGATTTAAGTTATGCAAAATATGTTCCCCTTTCATATACAGTGATTTATTGTTGTTCAAATGAAATTTCTATTGGATATCCATAAGGATTTCGAATTATACCTGGCTTTTTATTTAGCCAATTGCTATTTTCTATTATTGCTGGTTTTACTCTAATTTGCCCTGATGTAGAATTATACTCAACTTCGGAATGAAGTAAAATAATATTTTGAGCCCCCGAGGTAGATAGTATAAGCTGTTCCAAGCTAACCTCAGCAGGAGTAATAATATGTAAGTAAGCACCACCCATTTTGGCTGCATTCTTAAATACCCTAGTACCTAGTCCAATTAGCTGCTTTACTTCTGCTAGATAGTTCCCCGTAGTGAATTCTGCATCATTATTGTTGGCAAGTACATCAATAAAGCCTTCTATTTGATCTTCATTTCTAGGGTTATTTCCTTTTAGTTTAATTTTCTTTTCACTAGTAAATGTTATCTTGGCGTCAAGAAATACGCTATTTAGCCACCAGTAAATTTTTCTTTCCTTAACCGCATTTATTTTCTCCTCTGTCTCAACCGCACTATGATCTAGACCGTCTGGTATTACTTTTGAGGGGCTCAAAGATGGGTTACTCACAATGAAAGTTCTATTGTTTTTTGGTATACCCAAAGACTTTAGAATACTTTTCTCAAAAATCCGACCCATCCTAACTATAAATTGTGTATTTCGCTCATCACTACTCATTGCTGGAAATTTAGCGTCAATCTCCTTCTTTATTCCGTTGGAAACACAAATTTCTAAAAACTTCTGCGGAGTTAAGGGCAACCATTCGCCACCGATCGTTTCTCCTTCTGGATAATTTATTCCCGGAAGACCCTCAATTAAGGTGACAGCTTTGTACTCCGCATCTATGACAATAGAATGCGTCGAATTATAATCTGGTAAAATTTCATCACTGAATTCCGCTTTTGGCACTATCGTGTTACCGTTAGCATTTGCCAAGAGATTTCCCGCAGTTTTGCAGTGCCCTCCTACCATTGCGTCTACGATCGCATCAGTATTTGAAGGAAATTTAACTGGTGTGCCGGCAGTACTTATCTTGGTTGTCGAGATAAGCAGTTCCAGATAATTCTCAGATTTTGTTTTATCCCCTTGGTACAAGTTTACATCCTGGCAAAGCATATTTTGATAATAAACCTGCATAGCAGTTGCTAATGAAATGCTATTCGTGCATTGTTCCTCAACGATATTTGAGGTCACCGAAGCTACTGCCGCTACTCGCAATCCATCACTTTTTGGAAGTTTATAAACATCTTCGCAAAAGTTACTGCCACTTAGGTAACATTTGTAGCGATAGATAGCTCCCGGTTGGGCATTGTCAACTGTGTATCTATCGTTAGGCGTTGCTAGTTGTGCAATTTTATTAGTTCCCGAAAACCATTCTACTTTACTACCAGGGCACCAGTCTGAGTAAAGTTCGTAACTCTTACCATTGGATTCCTCAACATCACCCGGACTTCTTGTAAAGTTTTTCAGTCCTCCCTTTTCTAGAAACTTCAGTTCATTACATGGATCAGGAATAATCGGATCATCAGTACTTCCACTTCCGGACAAACCTGTCCCGGAAGGAAATTTGTCATATAATTCTTTACTTTCCACCGAAAAAGAGTAATCACAAGGCACCGCGTTACCCTCTTTTACACATGAAACAATATAGGTATCACTAATTCCAGTTTCGACAGGTTTTGTCTCTTCTGGACGATCCACAGCAATTCTTCTTCTGTTTTTACCCTCAGTATACTCTATTGTCTTTCTCCCAACCGAGCCGGTTGAATAATTTTTAAACCAGTTAATAGGATAATTTACATCGCACCACGAAGCATTAATTTCTACCCGGCTGGAATTGCCTTTTATAAACGAATTATATTTGACGTCGCAATCATTCTTTTTAGCCTTAACGTTAATTGTTTGAGAACTGCCACTTTCAACACAGGTTACTTTAAAGTCGGTGTTTTCAGTTAACTTTACCTTAATGCTATTACCAAACAATGTTGCCGCTTTGTCCCTTTCCCATTTATAACTTCCTTCTTTACATTGATCATTATAACATCCGGAAGCTCTTAATATCGCCGCATAACCTGCATAAACTTCCAAAGGTGAAACGCTTAATACCGGAGTTGTAGGCATTACTTTCACCTCAACGGTCACTTCATCCTTGTAAATAGTAGTACATTTTGCTCTTATCGTTTTTTCCGCATTCAGCACAAACGTGTATTTTTCTGCACCTCCGGTTGTCTTTGTGTTTTCCCATAAGATGGTTCCATCGGCAGGACAGCCCTTGGGAACCAGGATAACCGAGGAACATTTTGTAACGGCCTGATACGATACTTCAAAAGGCGGGCATTCGATGTCAGCAGGAGGCTGATTATCAACGGTCACAACGGTTGAATTATCACACAGACTTAGTCCATCCAAAGTACAGCTCGCAAAATAATGGGTTTCTGCCAGCGGTTTGACGGTAATGCTGGTTTTATCAGATTCCCCGGTACTCCATTGTATCAATCCCCCGGAACATCCCGTTGCTGTGAGTGTGACCGGTTCAGCAATTTTGGCCAGGGCTTTGGAAGGTGTTATTTTAAAATCACAAGGCTGGACTTGCACAGTAACTTCTTCACTGCATCCCAATTCCTCGCAGACAGCGGTGTAAGTCACGCTGGATGGAGTAGCCGTAGCTGTCGGAGTTGTCAAAAGCTCAGTACCAACACCCAACACTACATTATTTTGCTTCCAGGTAACAGTGCTGCATCCTATCGAATTAAATTTGACTTGACCTCCCTTAATTACACTCTTTAGATTTTGGGTAATCCTAAAACACGAATTGGAAGCGACAATAATAGTCTGACTATTTGTTGCGGGGAAAACAACGGATGACCCGTCCGTATTGGCTGATTGACAAGCAGCACTATAGGTGGTTGTAATTTCCGGATACGGTAAGTAATTAATATCGCCGATAACGCCCGACTTGTCATCTTCTGTGAAGGTCAGGATGGGACCTTCGGCATAAAAATTGGCATCTATACTATTTGTCCAAATGACTTTGCCAGCACATGAATTGTTTAAAGAAAGCCGATACTGGCGACTTTCAACTTTCATCTCTGCATACTTGTTTACATCCATTCCGGTAGAAATCCAGTTGCCATTTAAGCTGGTTTGGGTATAGGCCAATAAGGTTTTGAAACTCAAAGCCGGAATCTTAGTCCCAATCTCACCACAATCCGGATCAATGGTTGTCAGGCAAAGTCTTTCCTGAGAAAACAGCGGAACATTCACTCCTTTGTCATCTGACGAGGTATAAACATTCCCTAAATTATCTTTCAAAACAAACGGGCTATTATCCGATACGGTAACGAGGATATGTCCTGGCAAAGCATTTTCGGTCGTCGATTCCAGATACTTCTTTGAGCATTCCTTAAGAGGAATATTCGTGATTAAAGTAACCGCAGGGCAGCTTACACCGTCCAGTACGCAGGTAGCGGTGATCGTTGCATTATCGCTTTTCATGTCGTTGATTGACACTCCGGTAGTACCGACTACCCTGGATCCACCTATCCTGACATCCGCGTCAATTTTCCAGTCAATTTTTCCACCGTTGCAGCCAAACGAGCTTATTTCTAAGTATCTATGTGCCTTATTGAACGGACCCGATTCAATAACGTTTTTACTCTTTACATATAAAGACAAGTCACATTTTTTTTCCAGTGGAGTTACCGAGATTGAAATGCTGTTCGAGTAACAAACCGTGCTCCCGGATACACATTTTGCGGAAATTAACAATTCCTTCTCGGGATATAGTACAATTTTGCCCCCCTCAGCTATTCCATTATTCCATACTACTCGTCCATGACAGAAGGTGCTTTGGAGATTAACCGGGCTGCCTTTTGTAACTGATGTCAAATCTGAACTAATTTTAAAATCTCCCTTACATTCCGGGGATGATACTTTTACATCTACAGTATACGTACAAGCCTCCGAGGTTGCACTCATCTTACAGATAGCCGTATAGGATTTGTTTCCAGATGGGTTTACAGCCAACAGGCGGTTCTCCCCAATGAATGGTGAATTCTTCGTACTTATTTCAGCTGCTTCTCCATCGGCAAAAAGGATAGCGCCGTTGCCATTCGTTGCTCCGGGTGTTCCGTTTGACCAAGTGATTTTAGGGTATTCAGAACTGGAAGTTGCTCCCTCAGGCAAACATCCCGAAACTGTGAGCCATTGCTGATAACCTGTAAGGCTAGTCGAATTCTGCGCGTTCAGAACCGAAACGGCCAGTTTACACTTTTCCCCGGTAGTAACCCTGGCGTTCGCAGGAACACTCTCCAGATTCTGGTGGCTGATGGCCACAATTTCATAGTCATAATAATCATCGGGATTAAGCCCCGTCAGCACGGCCGTATTCGTAGTCGGATAGATATAATGCACCTCCCCTCGCTCGTCGGTATACCGGATCTTGAAACTTTCGTGCTGGGCATTCGGGTCCCAGGTGATTTTAACGGAATTGTCATCGAGCCTCGTGTATGCAAGGTTCTCAGGTACAGGGACCGTCTTTTTTATCGTACTGAAATTCCCCTGTGCCGTGGTCATGGCCTGGTTTCCCTTATAACCCGTGATAGTGAACTGGTAATCCAGCCCTGTCCGCAACCTTTGAAGATTGACTAGCGGATTTGTACCCGCCGAGGCGTCGACCGTTTCCTGCAAAACCCCACCGCTTGCATCGTTGTATTCGATCACATATTTCGTGAAATCACCGGGTAAACTTCCCTTCGCCCCTACCCAGTTGATCCGCGCCGATTCTTCCCCGATGTTACTCACCTCCACATTCCGTATTGCATAAATCCCATCAGCCGGATCCTGCTCAGCTTCATTTTTCAAATCTTCCAGTCTCTTGAACAGATCTGTGTATACGCTTGTCAGATTATTGATCTTTGTGATGTTTCCGGCGGCACGTGAAAGCGAATCATTCACCGCCAGCACCTTTATCAGCGAATCCAGTTCTGTCTGGATTTTGATCAGGCGCGGGTCAGAATATTCGTCCACCAAATCATCGAGTGCCGTTGCAATGGCCTGGCTCCCTTGCAATACAGCCGCGGTGTATTTGGAAAGATCATCTACCGTTGTGGTTGAATCATACGCTTTGAGCGCATCGGTGAGCGTGCCATTAAAACCCATCGTGTCCTTTGAATTTGTCAACGCCGCAATCACCAGTGACTGCTGGCCAGCCAGGTCGGCTGGGTTTAAAGAGGTGAGCTGCTTGTTGGCGTCCTTCGACGGGCTCAGGATGACTGGCATATCCGCATCGCAGCCTGCATAATCACTGATCTGGGAAGCGCAGGGGATTTTGAGAGAATCCAGCAAAGTATGCAGGCTGTCGATTGTAATGGGCTTGCCGCTACCCGAAACACTGACCAGCGTCAGCAGTGGATTTTGCAGGATGGGAGGCAACTGCTCATCGTCTTCTTCTTCCAGCTCAAAAGCCTGTAAATTGGCAGGCATAATTTCCGTACACACGGCTTGTACGGCAAATTCATAGGTGCCTTTGGAAAGATTCGGGATCGTTATTGTAATCCCCGATACGGCTTGGGTGATCCAATTACTTTCTCCTGATTTCCTGTATAAGATTTTATAACTTTTGGTATCGGTTTGGGCTTCCCAGTTTAGTTGTACTCTCCCCGGTCCTGCTTCTTTGATGGTAAATGTTTCAGGAGACACACAAGCTGTTCCATACCGGAACCAGTTCACCTCACTCCGGCCTTCGTTGGCAAAAACCACTTCATTTCCATCTGTATCAAATTCATGAATCGTTACACGTGCGGCGTATCTCACGCCTCTTTCAAACGCACCAATGATGCTGTTGCCAGTGCCCGTATTGCCTGGATAGAAAGTTCCTGGGTTGGCCTTGTCGTCAATAACCGGACTCACGCACGCGTCAAGGGCTTCTGTCGGTTCCGGTCCGGCGCCCCGGAAGCCATCTGGGACTTTACATACTTTCAGATCATAAGTCGTAATATTACCTGCTTGCTTGTAATGTCTGGGCATCCACTGAATGTTGATCCTCTGAGGTTCAGACATAGTCAGCTCCGCTCCGTTGAAGGGGATGTTGATCACCGGAGGCAACGGCGTGGTAACACTGAAATAAGTTTCACCGATATTGGAAACCTCCCGGCCTGTGCCTGCTTCCAGGGCTTGTACACGGAAAGTGTAAAAACCTTCGGGTAAGTTGGTACGAAGCGGATTCTCTGTTTGCAACCCTTATCCCCAAAAGTATATCTTCAAAACCGCGTTGAGCATAATCACGCTTTTGCTGAATGCAATCGTCTTCCGATTGAGTCTTTTCAAATGCGTCCTGAGTGTAAGATGCGCTCTTTCGATATGATTTGTTCCTCGTAGTTTTGTACGATGTATTGTTTTGTCAATCAGCGATTTGTAGTTCTTTAATTTATCAGTATAAATCGTCTTACAGTCCGAATTTATTAGGGTATTAATAACTACTTTCAAAGTTTTATTGGTCCGGCGGCCTACTTTGAATGAAACTATTTTGCCACTTTCTCTTTCAAAGGCTGAAACCACCCAGATCAAATTATCTTTTTTCTGACAAAAGTCCGCAGCTCGTCTACTTCGTAAGTCTTTCCAATCGAAATCGTTGGTTGAACGAGCTTAGAAGCTATTTTCTTTATTCTTGAAGTCACTGTGGTAGTTGAAATCCTTAAGAGCCGTGCTGTGGAACGGATACCGCAACCTTCTTTGGTGAGCGATATGATGTTTGGATTAATCTCCGGTTGCTGCGCTGTATAAGAGTAATTTTCAACCCTGGTACTTTTACAATGTTTGCAATAGTAACGCTGTTTGTTTTGAGCTGACCTACCATGTCTTATCGTACAACTGCCACATTTACAACAAGTTACATATCCACCAACAGGTCTGATACACTTGGGGTGAAAATTCATCCTATTTTCAATTCTAAGGTGCCCAAAATCATAAAGACAACCCTAACGGCAGTCTCCGTTTTAACTATCGCTAAACCAAAATGTCACTTATTATTCAAAAAAGCGGTTTTTTGCAGCCACCAACAGGTCTGATACACTACCACGTCCATCCAAAAGAGGGGCAATCACGGTATTGCCATACGAAATTAAATCTCCACTAATCGTGTTGCTCTTTTTCAAGTCAAGTTTTTCTCCTATTTCCAAATCATGACTATTATTGTAATTCGATATATCAATCTGCCATAGGTCACTTTCAATAGTTGAAATATTTATCAAATCTGAATTTACCGCCTGACAAAATATTTCCCTTGTAAGATCTGATCCTTTCTTTTATAATATCCTAATTCAATTCAGGAAACATCATCAATTTCAAAAAACGTTTTAGTGTTCCTATTTACCAGAATCAAACTATTCTCGGTGAAAAATCTACTTTCCGGATTAAAATCATATCCAAAACTGCACAATTCGAAATTATTTTTAACCTCTATAACATTTGAATTTTCTTGTAGCTGATAAAATAACCTCTTCCCATTGCTTTTTATTGAACCAATGGAATGTATGGAATTTGAAAATACAATGGAATTGTACCCAACCTTATTCTCATTCGAGAACAAAACAATTCTATTATTAAAATGAGGTATTTATATATATTGTATAATTTAGTAATCTCATTTTTCATTTGAAATCTGAATTAAATATTCCATTAGACCAATCATCACTTTTTACTTAAATATTCTGCATAACTACCTAAATCAAAATCGTAAGTCCATTAGCATATTGTCTAACTAGATTTTTGAAACTCTCATCGTTCACTACCCCCTTACTAACCCAGTTATAAATAACAGTTTGTTTTGTTAAAATTACATCAGGTCTACGAAATAACTTAAAATTGCGAAGATCTGTAACCCGTTGAAAATAATTGATACATTGGGTATGGAAATTACTTGTTATCACAGCATCACCAGCCTTAAACTCTCCAACATACCGTTTCCCCTCTTTCACAAAATCAATATCCGCTATTGCATTTGGTATCCCGTCGTAGTTAGCCAACTCTTCAAATTTAACATTTTCCGCATTTTTAATAAAATCTGCATTCTCGCGGATTTTTTGCAAGCCAAGATCAGCATGGCGTCGTGTAAAGTCGCTGGCATTGGTGAAACCGCTGCTACCTAAGATATTTATCCAGTCCATCTACTTTGCTCGCGTCCGGTAGTGCATTTTCAACCATATCCTTTACGCCTTCACAGATGGAAGCAAAATCAGTGGCGTTGTCTCCGATTTTATAGCTTTTCATTTGAGCCAGTGTTTCTTCGAGACCCCAACGTCTTGCAGTAAACGCGGCTCGGAAATTCCCTATCTCTCAAAGATATGCAAGGTATTAGCCCGATCAAAAACGTAAAGTCTATTGTCGGAAAAATCGATCTTTTTTACACCCTTAAATACCCCATCTTCACCCAACTCCCGGCTTGTCCAGGTGATTTCTTTTGTGTTTCGATTAAATATGCCAACATAGGAAGGGTCTTGCGCAAATTCCTGTTGAGCAAAAACGACTTCATCACCCAAGTGGCAATGATATTTTAAGTTGTTGTAGGCAATTTCATGTTGCTTGCAGGTCTCCTCTATATCGTAATAGACATACGTATCCAAAGGATGGGCCAGATCAATTTCCCAATAGTAGTGAAAAAACAAGCCAAAAAGGGTTCCTCTTAATTCATCTAGTTTCGTATGTAAACCATATAGAAATACATTCCTACTATTTGTAAAATCTTCATCTGACTTATTTGGAAATATTAATTCATACTCTATTTTCCCAGACTTCACATCAATCCCAATTAATATCCCGCTATTTAAGACCGCCCACAATGTATTATTAAATGCACCAATTATATTATTTATTTCTCCCGTGTACTTTGTAGGATATGGCCCATTACTTTCCCAATTATATTTTCCATCAAGGAGTATAAAATTCCACAATTTTTCTCCATTCAAATCGTCCAGTAGAATCAGTTCATTTATATTTTTTTTGTAACATAATTCATTGCAAAGGAATTTATAAAAAAATAGACCATCTGGAATTTCCCACATTACTTCACCTGATTCATTTATCTTTTTATCTTTCCCATCTTGACTAATATAAAAAAAATAATTTTTAATTGTAGTCAAATAGAAATTCTCAACCGTAATACTGCCATTTGAGATTATTACGGCTTTCCCATCCATCGCCGTGTTTGTCCAAATGAAATTATCGTCTATAAAAATATCTTGTAAATTCTCTCCAAGATCTTTTTCATAATCTATTTCAAAATACTCATTTAATAATTGAACAGTACTTTTTTTAAAGACTACTGCGATTACATCATTTTCCGAACAAAATGAATTTATATTGAATATGTCAGTCAACTTTTTCATGAATTTTCATTTAGTATCTACAAATATGGTAACCATGCCTACAATCTTGGTATCTGTCAAGTCACCAATATTCCTGATTGCCAATGACTGTCTCAATTCTGCTTTCATTGCATCAAATATGGCTTGTTTGTTGGAAGAATTATTCATAAACACTTTCATCCCCTCCTTTGCCTGTTCCGTCGTCAACTTTGCTGCATTAAAAACATATTTCATTTCCGAAAGATTGTTCACGCTAGCAATATAGTTTAAAAACTGAGGCAATTGGATTTGGGATGCGTCTGAATAGCTTTTGTATTCTATCAGCCTTGGTTTGCTTCCCTCGGCAAGCTGTACATCGAACTTACATTTGTTACAAGGAAGCCCTTCACCCTCGAACTCCATATCAAACTTACCTACCTTACCTGTATCAAATTCAGCTTTATTTACCTGGGTTAGTACATGCTGGAGGCCATCCTGTACGTTCCCGTTAGTGGTTTTCATCCGGATTTACATCTCATAAGCCTCGGTTAAGGTTTGATCCTCTTCAAGAATATGCAAAACTTTGCGGCCGTCAAGTACATAAAGACAACCAGATTCAAATTGAATTTTCTGGATATTGGGCAGTACGTCACGCCTGCCTCCCTCTCCTATACGCATTGCGCTGATCACCTCTTTCTTTATTCTGTCAAAGACACCCACATTGTTCAGGTTTTGATCATGGGGTGAGTCGTATATCTCTCCAAAATAGATATTATTTTTACACCATGACCACTCCCGTACTGGCATATCCGCTGAAATATGCCATGCGTTGCAGCTTTGTGATACATCGTAAAACTGGTATCTGTTCTGTGGATCTGCTAAATCAATTTCCCAATAACATTTGTTCCTAAGGCCAAAAAGAACGCCATTTCTCTCATCCAACTGAGTGCTAATTGCAGGACCGAATGGTGTCCCATTCTGATCATGATTGTTGGGATGACTTAACTCATAAACAAGTTTTCCTGATTCAGTCTCCAAACCCAATATCAAGCCGGAATTTAATGCAACCCAAAGCGTTCCGGCATATTCTCCAATTATCCGTGATATCTCACCTTTTTGAAGTTCATCAGGTTCATTTTCGTAGTTATTCTTGGTATACCAGTCGTATTTTCGTTCGGGCAAATAATAATTCCACAATTCAATCCCCGATCGATCGTTAATATTTGTGATTATGTCTGTTCTTTTTCTGTAAAAAAAGATCCTTTGGTAATAATAAATTCAAAAAAATTGCCTCCCAACTGCCAAATAATATCACCATGAATGTTAAGCTTAGTTCCCTTTCCACTCAATTTACAATATATACATCTACTTTCTGATATATATTTTATTAAGTATGGCTCTTCTTCAAATTGATAATCATTTAAAAAAAATGAAGTCCCTTTTGAAGATGTGTTGATCCAGAAAAATCCGTTTGTCAAATTGATTTCCTGTAAATCATTTCCAGTACTTTTGGATAGTAGAACGATTAGTTTATTAGTTACGACAAGAATTTCTGTTTTATTCCTAGTAAGATAAATTTTATCCAACTGGGCTGAAAAAGACGATGTATTTTCTAATTTTCCGATTATATTCACCTTTGTTCTATTTTGATTCTACAAACATCTCTACCAATTCTGTAATTTTTAAATCTGTCAAATCACCGAGTTCATCAATTTCCAAAGCGTTTTTTAATTCGGTCTGCATAGCATCAAATATTTGCTTTTTGTTTGAAGAATTACTCATAAACACCTTCATCCCCTCCTTAGCCTGCTCTGTCGACAACTTTGCTGCATTGAAAATATACTTCATTTCTGACAATGACGATACCCTACTAAGATAAGAAGTAAACTGATTAACTGAAATCTGGGAAGCATCCTGATAACTTTTATACTCGTAAAAACGTGGATTATTGCCATTCATTTCAACATCCAATCTACAAGCTGTTTTTGGGCAATCAAACCCTTCAGCATCAAACTCCACATCAAACTTTTTAACGGAACTTGCTTCAAGGCTATTGAGTTGCGCCAAAGCGTGCTGTAAACCATCCTGCACGTTTTCATTGGAATTCTTCATTGCCTTAATCATTTCAGCCATATCTTCCTTGCCTTCAAATTTAGTGAAGAATGTTTTGAGATCGTCAAGATGAGAAACTAAGGATTTAGGGCCGTATCCACCATGAGGTGGGAATCCCTGCGCTTTACAAATCGCAGACAATTCATCCGCATAATTTGCCCCTAATGCTTTTTGCACTTTGGCATCCGTCAGTAATTCTTTTACTTTTTCAAGTGCCTCCTTTGCTAATTTCAGCTTCGGTTTTTCGGCATTATGCAGCACCTCCCAGCTTTCCGTTAATCCATTATCTGCATCCAGAAGTTTGTAAAAAGCATCATTGGCAATATCCTTCTCAAGCTGGGTTTCCAGGCTTGGGTCTTTGAGCTTCGATCTTAGCAACTTCATGAGCACTGCTCTTCGAAGCGCACCAGGCGCATCCTTGATGATCACTATTGCTGCGCCAGCAGTCAGCACCGTTTTCGCTATTACAACCCCGGCGCGTCCAGTTGCATGGAGCGCATACTTTCCACCTTTCCCGAATTCATCCGCAAACACCGCACCTTTTACAAGTTCCTTACCAATTCCCTGTGCCTTTTCCCAGTCCATCAGGTCATTGCCAAAACTACTTAGCTGGTCATAGGCTCCCTGGGGATCCGAGACCAGAGTAAGTCCCAAACCTACCAGTTGAGCCGTCTCTGTTGTTTCTTCGATAGCCTGATCTATCGCCCCACTAATCACAGCCGTTTCGTCACGGATGTAAAACTGCCCGTTTGGCTGCCAGGCTTCCACAGGTATGCGCGCTTTTTCGAGCAAGCTGTTGTAAGTTTCAGCCATGTTTTTCAGGATGTCACTCACATTCATGTTCGTATAGGTCACGTTACCTGCCAGACCATAGGGTATTTTAATTTTGTCTACTACGTTGGTTTTCTCCGTGATCTTTCCATTTTTCTGCCGCGCCTTGGTCAATGCATTTTGCAGGGCATCTTCGGCAACCTTACCACAGGTTGGGCATTTTGGGAAAGACTTCCATGCTCCCTTTACGGTGATGTCTCCGTTTTTGTCTTCAAGGGAAAACTTATTACCCGCATCAATGATCGTTTTACGTTTTATTCCGTCTATTCCGGTCGTCCATGGTGTTTCCTCCACACACCCGGTAAACCGTGTTATGTTCACATAACTGCCTGTGAGTGGTGGGACAATGTCCTTAATGGAACCCTGGCTTGACGGCGAAAAAGTATAATTCGCTTCAATCCAGTTGTATCCGCAATCGCCCTCCTGTTTGTACTCTTCAAGATAATATACCTTACTTCCTGCAGGCGCTGTCTGATAAAGTGACTCAGGATAGATCTCCTTCTCCTCGCAAATCGGATCTTGTACCAATATATATCCGTTAAACCGCTGAGGACTGTTGGTAATATCGGCAAAATACTTCTTACCACTTGCAAGTACAAAACCCTGCAAAGTACCCTTTGGTGGCGCTCCCCACCGTTTTCCAAAATTGAAAAATTTGGGTTCTGCTCCTGGTGGTAACTTTATCGCGCGCCCATCAGGAGCGATAAAGAAACGGTTATAATCAATAACATTTGCAGCTACACGTCCGCCACCGAAAGAAGATTCGTCAAGATCGGCAGGAGGCGGGGTGCATTCGTCGATCGGATCGACAAGAATTTTATCGCCAATCTGACTGAAAATATTGTTAACATTTTTCTCATTTACCAAATTATTATTGAGGTCTGATACCGAAGCGGTTCCCGTGATGTTGGCCGTGAGAGCCTCTACCACTTTATAGCACTCACCGGCTACCATATCGGCTACCATTGCATCCGTGATGATAGCAAGTTCTACCCCTTGCTCACCGAGAATTATTTTCAATGCAATCAGAACGTCCTTCTCACTACCTTTTAATAAACTTAGTTTTTGGCATAGGATATCGGATAAGAGAATATCGACAGCTTTTTGTTTGGAGAACTGACAGCCTAACGTCGTTTCAACAATGGAAGATCCTGACTCTGTCGTTCCGATACGTCCATATCGTGACATTCCAGGATTTACTACAACCTGCTTGTCACAATAATCTCCATTTCTGAATACACAGCGTGAAAAATAAGTTTTACTTCTTTCAAAATCAGGATCGTCCACTATTGCTGTCGTGTAGCCTCCTAACGTAATGAAATCATTAAGCCGGGAAGTCCTAGCAGCATCTGCATACCAATAAGAAGTAGAACCCCGGTTTGCATTACACACTTTATCTACCAATGCTATTTTGTCCGGAACAGTAACATCTTGATAAAAGACGGTTTGTCCTTTCACATATAATGAAAGTACCCCAAAATCCCTAAGATTACTATTGTTCAGAATATATAGAGATTGTCCATATGAATCTCTGATAATTGGAATTTCTGTTTTGCCTCTGTATTTTTCGCAATTCCCTGAGATCGGAGTAACAGGCCCTTTAAATTCGAATGGCACAAAATTCGGGTTGACACTTCGATCATTACTTACATTAATATAGATCGACTTACTACAAAAAGCGCCTCCGACCCAATTGGTAACTTTAACAGAGATAGATCCCTTTTTAGCGTTATGAACGAAAAACGATATTATTGCTTCACCATTTTTATATGACACGTTCGGGCCGACAGAGATAATTTTGTTATCATCAGTTTGTAAGAAAGCTTGAACCTGAGTACCCATTCCCCAAGTAAATATTTCAACGTTTTCCTGATTTGATTCTAAAAAAGTATCATAGAACTGTCCTTTATTTGTATACAAGTAAAAATCACAAGGATCTTGGGGTGCAAGTGGAGCGGGTATTACCTTAGTTACCTTAACGTTATGCGTTTTGACATCCCCGGTCAATGTGCAAGTAGCGGAAAAATTGCGTGTTTTATCTTTATCAGAATCTAAAAAAGTAATCGTTATACTTTCCTGAATACCAGAGCTTATTTGAACACCATCCCGCTTCCAGCTAATGATAGAATTCTCTAATCCATTGGTACACCCGGATGCCTTCAATTGAATTTTAACAGAAGATCCATTTTCTGGTATCTCTACATTTGTTGGTCCCGATATGATAAAATCCTTACAAGGAATTGGCGATGTTTCATTCGTTATCTTCTTGGGTGCATAGGCTAGGGAAGTTTTACAGCCATTATCCGTGGATGCGGAATACGTCATAACCGTTTGTGGCATGGGAAAGGATCTGATCTCTTCCGTTGATTCATTATCATCCCATTTATAATTAGGTGCCCCCGTTAATGAAAGTTTAAGAACATTGGAGGTTTCACTTACTATAGTTATTCTCTTCTTTTCTGGATAATTGTCACATCCGCCCTCCTTTCTTACAGGTGGCCTGGAAATAAACCCGGTCGTTGCCGTGCACCCACTAGAAGTACACTTTGCATTGACAGTAAAACCTCTTTCAACCGGATTATAGCTCTTGCCCCCATTACCCCAATTACTTTCTACAATTTTGTTCCCCCACTGTCCTTTACCTCCTATTCTTTCCCATACAATAGTCCCATCGCAACCTACCGGCTCTACATAAATTGTCCCGGTATTTGAGCGAAAGCAAATGAAGGCGCAATCTTGAATTTCATCGTTGTGAGTTGTGACCGCCAGTTTAAAACTGCAATCGACTACTAATTCAGGTGTTTGAACAAGACAAACCGATCCATCGGCATCTGTGCAAGAAAGGGTATAAGTCTTATTACCGGCTTGCGGGTATGCTATAAAACTTTTAGAATTTGATAAAATACTAGCGGATGGATACCCATCGCTCCATGAATATTTCCCTAAACATCCTGAACCCTTTAATAATACCGGCTCCCCAGATTTAATATTTTCCGGAACCATATTTGCCATCACCCCCTTACACTTCTTATCTACGTAAATTGTAATTTCATCAGGACATGAAATACTACCAAAACTACAAGTCACCTTATAAGTACTGGTCACCCTAGGGGACACAGTTATCGACGACCCTAGTTTAATACCCTCTGGAGTTTCCCATGATAGAGTGCCATTTACCGGTTCGTTTTTGTTACTCCCAATTTGAGCCCTGCATCCAGCTACCGTTAGATTCACTTCATCATCCTGAATGATCCTTGATGGCCCTATGATTTTAACTGAGCAAACCTTTCCCGTATTAAAACTTTCAGTAGAAGCATCACTTGACAAGCGCTCGTTTCCATAGGCCACTACTTCGTAATTGTATATCTGATCGGGAGTGATGTTATTTAAAATAATCTCGTTTTCCGTAGGATAAACAGACCCCGTCTCACCGTTTTCAGCATGAAACACGAGTTTAAAATCCTTATGTAGGCTGTTTTTGTCCCAGGTTATTTTTACCCGGTTTCCGTCAAGCACCGTATATGCCAGGTTTTCCGGCTTTGGGATGGTACGCTTAATCGTGGTAAACATGCCTTCTCCATATGTGGCCACGACTTTATCTCCGCTATAAGCAAGTATCTTATATTTATAGGAAATACCCTCCTGTAGCCTGAGCAGGTTGACCTGCGAACCAGTCACCGTTTCCTGCAACACACCACCATTTGGGTCCTGATACTCTATCACATATTTGGTCGGGCGGCGTTCCGCAAAGTTGCCCGACGGCACCCAGCTTATCCTGGCCGACTGATCGTCCACATTACTCACCTCCACATTCCGTATAGCATAAATCCCATCAGCCGGATCTTGTCCGGCTTCGTTTTTTAAATCTTCCAGCCTCTTGAACAGATCAGTGTATACGCTTGTCAGATTATTGATCCTGGTAATGTTTCCGGTCGCACGGCAAAGCGAATCATTCACCGCCAGCACCTTTATCAGCGAATCCAGTTCTGTCCGGATTTTGATCAGGCGCGGGTCAGAATATTCGTCCACCAAATCATCGAGTGCCGTTGCAATGGCCTGGCTCCCTTGCAATACAGCCGCGGTGTATTTGGAAAGATCATCTACCGTTGTGGTTGAATCATACGCTTTGAGCGCATCGGTGAGCGTGCCATTAAAACCCATCGTGTCCTTTGAATTTGTCAACGCCGCAATCACCAGTGACTGCTGGCCAGCCAGGTCGGCTGGGGACAGGTTTTTGGTTTTGAAGTAGCCGTCTATTTGATACACACAGCCCCCTTTTATGTCTTCGGACTGTGCCTTCCAGGCTTTTACCCCGCTGAATTCCACGGATACCATTGTATTCTGGGCGAAGGGTAAACGTGCCAAACCCTTGCCACTAAATGCATTACCGCCGCTCACTTCGGTCACCACGACGGTCATGTCGTAAATACTCAACAGGTCTCCTGGGTTTAACGAGGTAAGAGGTTTGGTTCCGGGCGTCGCCACGCCCGTTGGATTAACCGTAGGCATGTCGGCATCGCAACCCGCATAGTCACTGATCTGGGCAGCGCATGGGATCTTGATAGAATCCAGTAAAGTATGCAGGCTGTCGATTGTAATTGGCTTGCCGCCACCGGAAACACTGACCAGCGTCAGCAGTGGATTTTGCAGGATTGGCGGCAACTGCTCATCGTCTTCTTCTTCCAGCTCAAAAGCCTGTAAATTGGTAGGCATAATTTCCGTACACGCGACTTGTACGGCAAATTCATAGGTGCCTTTGGAAAGATTCGGGATCGTTATAGTAGTCCCCGATACAGTTTGGGTAATCCAATTACTCTCCCCCGATTTCCTGTATAAAATTTTATAACTTTTGTTGTCGATTTGGGTTTCCCAGGTGAGTTGTACACGTCCCGGCCCCGCTTCTTTAATCGCAAAAGTTTCAGGACACACACAAGGCGCGCCATACCGGAACCACGTCACCTCACTCCTCCCTTCATTGGCAAAAGCCACTTCGTTCCCATCCGGGTCAAACTCATGGATCGTTACCCGCGCTGCATATCTTGCCCCGCGTTCCAATGCGCCGATTATGCTGTTACCAATGCCAGTATTGCCCGGATAAAAGGTTCCGGGATTGGCCTTGTCGTCGATAACCGGACTCACGCAGGCGTCCAAAGCTTCCGTCGGTTCGTAGCCGTCTGGGACTTTACAAACTTTCAGGTCATAGGTGGTGATGTTGCCAGCCTGTTTGTAATGGCGTGGCATCCATTGGATGTTAACCTTCTGTGGCTCCAACATCAACAGCTCTGCCCCATTAAAAGGAATGTTGATCACCGGAGGCAACGGCGTGGTAACACTAAAATAAGTCTCACCGATATTGGAAACCTCACGGCCTGTACCTGCTTCCAGTGCCTGTACGCGGAAAGTGTAAAAGCCTTCGGGCAAACTTGTTCGCAGTGGATTACCCCCCCCAGCCCCTGTTCTTCAATGAGCCCATTCCTAAAATAATCATTTTGCAAGCTCAGACCGTTCAGTCGCTCGATCACGCCTTTTTGAAGCGTGATGAAAGACGGGGGTACATAACCATCCATACTCGCAACCCTCACACCCGGCCCGTCCATGCTCCATTTCAAATAAACCTGGATACTGGTCTTGGTCAGATCCTTTAAAAGCAGGTTTATCGTCAGCGCCTGGCTGCTTGAAAAATAGTTAGCCAGTTTCTGGTTGGGCTGAGGCACAATGAACGCCTGGGCAGTTACAGGGAAATTCTGGTCGGTGGATTGGGCGAGGTTTTCCCGGGAGAAGAATAGGATTCCCAGGAGGATGATTAAGTGGTGGATGAGGCGGTTACGCATGAAAGGCAATATTATTGAATAGTAACTAATAGGTTTCACAATGAGGGATTCGGCTACCTCCCTGTTTTCGAGATTTCAGGGATTATTTCGGGAAGGCAGTACAACCGCGGCATGTAACTGAACCTTCCAGTGCTTCAAGAGGATAATTATAAGTTCCACAGCATATATCTCCGACCTGCAATTCGCCACTACAATTCCTGTAAATAATACAGTTAGTACAGGTATCCGGATTATTATTGTAATCTGAATTAGGGTCTTTGGGATCTGTCAGTCTTTCGGAAGTATTCACAGATACGTTGTAGGTAATGCATTTGACAGTCGGCATTCTACACTGCTTCTGAAAACGTGTCTTGGAGTTGGGATTCATATCCTGCCATATTCTTCCTGTTCTATTACATACTTCGGTCGTTTGTTGCCAATTTGGGAAAGTATCGGAAATTACCCGAACGACCTTGGAAACCGGCGGACCTGTACAGCCATCCTTCGTGCAGCTTACACTAAACTGCGTATCCGAATGTATGGAGGCATTGATAGCAGATTCACCATAGGGAAGGATCCGTAATGCGGCATTGTAATTTCCTGGTGACCAGTTAAACGTACCTGCACATCCGGTCGCCTTAAGGGTAAAGGCCTCCCCGGGTAATACCTCATCAGGCCCGGAAAGCGATGGAGCTGAGGGAGCCTGAGTTTCCAGCACATCAACAGTTACGCCATCACCGGAGCGACCATCGACCAGGCAGGCTAATGCATAATAAGACGGATGGTCTGCCGTGTAGCTGGTTCCATTCTGGCTGCCGCTTTGATTTCTATAGATGTCTCTCCAGGAGAAATTGTTTCCAGGGCATCCTGTGATGCTAATGTTAACTGAACTTCCGGCGCACATGTGTGTATAAGTAGGATTCACATTGGGCTTTGGAATAGGTCGAACACTATCGCCTGCCTTAACATGCCAGCCCGATTCGCTATTGCAGCCATTTTTACTACAAGTCACTTTGAAATCAGCGTCAGACTGGATACTGATTTCATTGCTGGAGACCCCGTTGTCAAACCGGACATTGCCCTGTGGCTCCCAGCTGTATGAGCTGCCGTCGGCACAACCGCTCGCGGTCAAGGTGAAATTTTCCCCTTTGACCGTATTGTTGGTGCCCGATATTGCCGGAGAGGCAAAGCCCTCACAGGGATTGGTGCGGTCACTGGCAGAAACATAACGGCTCGATTCGCTGTAACAATTGTCCCTTCTGCAGCTTACCTTAAAATTGGTGTCAGACTGGATACTGATTTCATTGCTGGAGACCCCGTTGTCGAACCGGACATTGCCCTGTGGCTCCCAGCTGTATGAACTGCCGTCGGCACAACCGCTCGCGGTCAAGGTGAAATTTTCCCCTTTGACCGTATTGTTGGTGCCCGAGATTGCCGGAGAGGCAAAGCCGTCGCAGGGATTGGTGCGGTCACTGGCAGAAACATAACGGCTCGATTCGCTGTAACAATTGTCCCTTCTGCAGCTTACCTTAAAATTGGTGTCAGACTGGATACTGATTTCATTGCTGGAGACCCCGTTGTCGAACCGGACATTGCCCTGTGGCTCCCAGCTGTATGAGCTGCCGTCGGCACAACCGCTCGCGGTCAAGGTGAAATTTTCCCCTTTGACCGTATTGTTGGTGCCCGATATTGCCGGAGAGGCAAAGCCCTCACAGGGATTGGTGCGGTCACTGGCAGAAACATAACGGCTCGATTCGCTGTAACAATTGTCCCTTCTGCAGCTTACCTTAAAATTGGTGTCAGACTGGATACTGATTTCATTGCTGGAGACCCCGTTGTCGAACCGGACATTGCCCTGTGGCTCCCAGCTGTATGAACTGCCGTCGGCACAACCGCTCGCGGTCAAGGTGAAATTTTCCCCTTTGACCGTATTGTTGGTGCCCGAGATTGCCGGAGAGGCAAAGCCGTCGCAGGGATTGGTGCGGTCACTGGCAGAAACATAACGGCTCGATTCGCTGTAACAATTGTCCCTTCTGCAGCTTACCTTAAAATTGGTGTCAGACTGGATACTGATTTCATTGCTGGAGACCCCGTTGTCGAACCGGACATTGCCCTGTGGCTCCCAGCTGTATGAGCTGCCGTCGGCACAACCGCTCGCGGTCAAGGTGAAATTTTCCCCTTTGACCGTATTGTTGGTGCCCGAGATTGCCGGAGAGGCAAAGCCGTCGCAGGGATTGGTGCGGTCACTGGCAGAAACGTAACGGCTCGATTCGCTGTAACAATTGTCCCTTCTGCAGCTTACCTTAAAATTGGTGTCGGACTGGATACTGATTTCATTGCTGGAGACCCCGTTGTAAAACCGGACATTGCCCTGTGGCTCCCAGCTGTATGAGCTGCCGTCGGCACAACCGCTCGCGGTCAAGGTGAAATTTTCCCCTTTGACCGTATTGTTGGTGCCCGAGATTGCCGGAGAGGCAAAGCCCTCACAGGGATTGGTGCGGTCACTGGCAGAAACGTAACGGCTCGATTCGCTGTAACAATTGTCCCTTCTGCAGCTTACCTTAAAATTGGTGTCAGACTGGATACTGATTTCATTGCTGGAGACCCCGTTGTCGAACCGGACATTGCCCTGTGGCTCCCAGCTGTATGAGCTGCCGTCGGCACAACCGCTCGCGGTCAAGGTGAAATTTTCCCCTTTGACCGTATTGTTGGTGCCCGAGATTGCCGGAGAGGCAAAGCCGTCGCAGGGATTGGTGCGGTCACTGGCAGAAACGTAACGGCTCGATTCGCTGTAACAATTGTCCCTTCTGCAGCTTACCTTAAAATTGGTGTCGGACTGGATACTGATTTCATTGCTGGAGACCCCGTTGTAAAACCGGACATTGCCCTGTGGCTCCCAGCTGTATGAGCTGCCGTCGGCACAACCGCTCGCGGTCAAGGTGAAATTTTCCCCTTTGACCGTATTGTTGGTGCCCGAGATTGCCGGAGAGGCAAAGCCCTCACAGGGATTGGTGCGGTCACTGGCAGAAACGTAACGGCTCGATTCGCTGTAACAATTGTCCCTTCTGCAGCTTACCTTAAAATTGGTGTCAGACTGGATACTGATTTCATTGCTGGAGACCCCGTTGTCGAACCGGACATTGCCCTGTGGCTCCCAGCTGTATGAGCTGCCGTCGGCACAACCGCTCGCGGTCAAGGTGAAATTTTCCCCTTTGACCGTATTGTTGGTGCCCGATATTGCCGGAGAGGCAAAGCCCTCACAGGGATTGTATACATTCACTGCAATACTCGCCCCATCACTTTCCCCACCGCTACCAACACATTTGGCCCAATAAGTTGTATTAACCTCCTGTTTTAAAAGCCCACCGCCAAAACCAACAGGCACAGTCCAAACCAGAGCTGTTCCTGAAGGACAAACGCCCGTTACATTTGCTTTACCCCCCATTGGTATCCTGGTATTTACCGCTGACAAAACCGGGACACCCGGTTTTGCATCATAAACATAAACAGTGATACTTGAGCCGGGTCCATCCACACCATTACTCACACATTTAGCCCAGTAGGTTACTTCTTCAGTTTGATTTCTTTCTCCGCCCCCATAACCAACAGGGACAGTCCAGACCAAACTACCAGTCTTACAAGATCCGTTTACATTGGCGTTGGTTCCTCTGACAATTCGTGAACTTACTGCGCTCAATTCCGGTGCTGTCGGTTTGAGCAGCGTGCTCTTACCCGCCCACCCCGAATACCCATGATCATATTTATTATGTGCGATAACCTGGTAATAATAGGTTACACCCTCCAAAAGGTTATTATCCTGGAAAGATGTTGTATTGGCCGCAACACTACCCGCAATCTGAGGATTAACAAAGGAAGGCGAAGTTGAACGGAAGATCTGAAACCCGTCTTCATTATTAGAATTGTCCTGCCAGGTAAGGGTAAGATAATTTGTTCCTGCACCTGGAAAAGTGAGATTTGAAGGGGCTCCGGGCGGAAAATACAAAACACTGATCGTAATACTGCTGCTCGTCCGGCTTTGACAGCCGGTAGCATCATTTCGGCAAACTGCATTATAAGTGCTGGTATTGGATAATGAAAGTGTACTTTGTGCCAGATTTTCCCAGATCAAACGGGCGCCGCCATCGCAGCTTCCGCCCAGGCTTACCAGGCCATTCCGGTCGATGGTGTTATTGGCCGCATTGGAATAAAGATCAGGTACTGCCGGTTCAGGATTGACCGTCACGGATTTGACTGCGACCGGGCTCAAACATCCGTTCAGGTTACAGCGGGTTGAATAAGTAAATGCGGAAGTCTGGTTGATGTCAGGAAAGCTGGCGTTTTGAAAACGCTGATCGGTGCCATATTCTTTAAAAGAACTGCTGCCCGGCAGCTGCCACTCCATTTTTCCAACACAATTGTCTGCCCGAAGATCTGTACCTTCAGGTCTGCAGAAAGCATCACGCCCGGAAACAAGTGTCGGGCTTGGCAAGGATTCATAAACTGTTATTTTTATAGAATCAGAAACTGCCGCAACGCAATAATTGTCCTGGCATTTGACTGAGTAGGTTGTCGTAACCAGTGGCTTTATGGTAAGCGTTGAACCCGTGTCACCCGTGCTCCAAAGCAATTGTTTACCTGTGCATTGAGAGGCCGAAAGTTTGGCTGGAAAATCCTTACAGATGCTGTTTCCATAAACGTCCACTGAAAGCAGGGGCTTTTCAGCCAGACTTGCTTTAACGGAAAGCCCATTGTCGTTGACATTAAAAATAATATCCGATCCCGTTGAAAGCGCATACTTATTGGAACTGAAAGTACCGGCACCCGTATCTTTGATAAATACTTCGTAACGGTTATTGCTATACCGGAAACTATAATCAAGCTGCGGTGTGGTCGATTTTGCCGCCGCTCCGCACCATGGAAGCCCTATCTTACCCAGCATGGAAACCGTTACCTGCCCGTTACAGGTGTAAGTAGCCGTCAGGTTGTCCAGAGACATATCGTATTTGTTGACTTCATCCGTATAGCCCTGCTGCAAAGTGTATACATTTTCGGCTGCCACATTGCCGATCAGTCCATTGGCGTCCATAAACAGGTTTTTTCCGGTGGCCGGAGCCACGCTGCCCATGGCCAGAGACGTGCCCGAACGCAATTTAAAGAAACCGGGAAGCCGCACCTTAAAGGTTGGAAAAGCAACTCCCTGCCAGTTTTCCGCAGAAACCTGGGCACAGGACGGCAGGTTATCAGGATTACGAAGATTACTTAAATCAATTTTAGCCGGGTTATCAGCCCCAAAGTGGAATCCCAGATCATCGTAACCGGCAGCATGAAAACCTGATGATACCTTGGCATCGAAGAAAATATCTTTCCAGTCTGCCGTTTGCTGGTTATCGAAAACGAGCAGCAAGGGTTTGCCATCGGCTGTATACTGTCCATCCGCTCCTTCTTTTTCAACCAGCTGGCCTGCTTTTACATATCCTGACAAAGTAAAATTCCCGAAAGCGCCACAGGAAAGATCCATCTTAGACGCCTTTCCCAAACCCATAAAAAGATGGTCTTTGAAGCCTGGTAAAACAAATTCCGTGAATTTTGTCTGCCCAACCAGCAAATTGGAAGGGTCGTCCAGCTGCGCTGTGTTTGCTTCACTGAGTGATGATTCCAGGATCGGGAGATCACCCTTGAAACCACTTTTACCCGAAACAGGGACACCATTCGCTCCAAAATAAAGATTGGTCGGCGTGTTGGGAACAGTGAACCGGCAACCAATATTGAGTGTAGCGCCGGTTGGGGTGAAATTCATAGAAATCACCGTAATGTCGTAGGAATAATCGTTGATCACAGTCCGGAAAATAACCGGCAGGCTCGTGACCTCTTTCATAGCTGCGGGAATATTAAGCCCTCCGGTTATTACTTTTATGATCCGCCCCTGTCCGGTTGCATCGGATATAGCTGCATCAATGTCAGCCTGAGTTGGTTGTCCTGTCGGGGCCGAATGGCTGATGAAATAATGCCGGCCATCATGGTGCGGAGTTAATTCTGTTTTGTGTGTTGACGTCCCTGTCGATAATTTGGGATCCAAATCGGAAGCCTTTAAAGCGGGAGCCCCAAACCATAATCCTGCAAGTACGATGATGCGTAATGATTTTTTCATTTTGACTAGTTATATATCAGGATTTAACCTGATTGAAAATTTTTCTATCTGCCCGGTTTTCTTTTCAAAAGACTTAATCTCTTTAGGCCAGCTTACAACACCGAAAATGTATAAACCAGCCCAAGCGTCCCGGTGATCTCACTGAAAGAAGGAATGGACCTTTCGGTGCTGACATTGCTGCGGTTCAGGTAAATGATGTTGCAGTTCAGGTTAAGTTGTTTGGTCAGGCTCGCACCAAGTCCCGCGCGGGCATTCAGCATTTTTTGGTCCACACCGCGCGGCGTGGCGACGCGCGGCGGACCGCCTGACATTTTTCCAGAGGTGTAAGTGCCATTCAGCTGCATTTTCCATAACACGCCCGTTTCTCTTCCAAAACCTTTGGAGAATCCCAGGGAAGGCCCCCATTGGGTTCCCGAAATTCCCGAAATATCGCTTTTGCTATAATATACGGAGGCAGACAGGTTCAGTTTGAGGGGTTTCACACCGTAGCTGTAATCCAGGGAGGTATTGCTCAGATTGTTATTAGTCTGTAGACTACCCTGGTTGTCGGCTCCGCGCTGCATAACCATATTCAGCCCGATATTTTGGGTAATGGCTTCGTTTTTGGAAGGAAGCACCAGATTAATCCCTCCCTGAATGTTCTGGTTAATCTGCCGGAAATTGAGCGTGTCCAATACCTGGTAGGGTGTTACCTGTTTCAGATAGTCATAAACAGGTCGCAGATTAGAAAAACTCGTAAAATTAGAATAGCTCAGCAGCACTGTGGCCCATTCAGCCGGCATATAGGTAATGTTGGCGGCACCTACCCAGCGTTTCAGGGTTTTCAGTTTTTGCTTCTGCACATTGTCATGCTGCATACCGAGGTTGGCACTTACATTTAATTTCCCCTGCAACAGCTGGCTGGCCACTTTTCCGGAATAGGTTTCCAGGTCGTTTGCAAAATAGTAAGCGCCTAATGTCCGGTAACCCGGATCGATCCGGCTGTAATCCAGGCCGGCGTTAAAGCCTTTTCCCCGGTAAGTTAATCCGCCCTTGATCGCTTTTTTATAATCTGTTGAACTGCTGACAGGCAATACCCCAAGATAACTATTGAAAACATTGGACGAAATGCCTTCAGTCTGCGCCCGGAGATCCTGACTGATTCCCGATAAAGCAATTTCAGCATCAAGTACCCACTTTTTCCTTAAAACCTTTGCTCCCTTTAAAGAAACGACTGCGTTTTGTTCAGGCATGACATTATATGCATCCAATGTGTACGGAAGGGAATTAATGATGTCCTTTGCGGTAAAAAATATCAGTTCGGCTTTGTCTTCTTTTTTCCTATACCCTAGCTGAAAGCCCATGCCGGGCCTTTTATAGGACGGGATATTGTTAGGCGTTTGAAAAGTGCTGTCTATCCGTATTGCCCGGCGCAGGTTACCCAGCATGAGCCCGAAATAGAACGGCTTTGCCTTGGGCCTGTACTCCAGCCCTACCCCGTCGTAACGGTGGCCCGCTAGTGTGAAGGGGGAAAAATTCAATGAGCATACACCGACGTGCAAGGTGAACCCTTTGTAAGTTGGCTTAAAAACAAACCGGTTAAAGGGCTGCATAAACTGGTGGTTTTTATCAAAAGGATGTGACCAGTTAATATTCTGGTTTGACAAGCTGAACATGACGGGCATTTTTATCTTGCCAAACAAGTCAATATTGAGGTTTCCTGTAAAAAGGGTATTGAAGGGGATGTTCCTTCCGTCGATCCCACTGGCATTATAGTACACAAAATTGGCCCCGGCCATACCCGTTATTTTAACGCCTTTTTTAAGAATGCCTTTGGCTGAAACATTCTTAAGGTCTTTGAGTTTTTCCAGGCCATGCGGCGAGCGGCCCTGTGGCGAGTAGTCCTGAGCCTGACCAGCTGCCATAAGTCCAAGAGACAAAAAGAGGGATAATAAAATTTTATTCATAAATCTGTTTGTTGCTATTTTTTTACAATTCCCCAATCCCCACTCTCCTTGCCCCCTGCCCTTCACCCCATGCCCTTCCCTCTTGCCCCTCGCCCCACTCCTAATTCATCAAAAGCGCCCGTTTGAACAGGATTGACTTACCTGCCTGAACCGTGATGATGTACACCTGCTGCTCAAAGTCTTTCTGGTCGATGTCAAAAACATACTCTTTTGCGCCTTTTTTCTCTTCTTTCAGCAGGGTAATATTCGTAGTCGAACTGGCCATGGTGAGCACCACATCCGTTATCCTGGTCAGCTTGACGGTCACCGTAAACTTTCCAAAGTTTGGATTGGGATAAACACTCATTTCCCGGATCAGATTGGTATCATGGTAATGCAGTGATGAATCGGTCTGGTCAATATCGTCCTTGTCAAAAATCCGGATCGTCCTGATTTTTGTATTGAGACAGTCACCCTTCCTGGCCAGCATTTTGATGGTGTACTCGCCAGCCGAAATGACCGAGTAAGAGAGTTTTGTCATCTGGTTTACAATTGTCTGCGCCTGTGCAGGAAGTTCCCAGATTATCTGGTCGGGTGCAGGCTTTGAAATATCCAGTGCCGTAATCGTATCGCCGACAAATGCCTGGATCGTCATCAGGAAATCGGCTTTAAGTGCATTGTTGTTATTTTCCAAAACAAACTCGCTGCTTGATGCGCATCCAGTTTTATTGGTCATCACCACCTTATAAATCCCGGCATCCACAGCCGCCAGTTTCTGACTGTTTTTGGCACTGGAAATCTCCGCATCTTTGTAAAACCATTGAATGGCCATACCCGGATTATTAGCCTCCAGTATCACTTCTTGTCCGATACAAACCGGCTCAGGTGTTGGGAAAATGGCATTGTTGATCTTTTCGGCGGCCGTAATGTTGACCACAGAAAAAGAAACGCACCCATTGGCATCTTTGGCGTTGAGCATGTACTGACCCGGGGTAAGTCCGTTGTAATTCCAACTATTATCCTGCACGGTAGGTTTGCTTGCTATTGAAGGCGCCACAACAGAATACGGTGATGTGCCGCCTGCCAGGGAAATTGCAATACCCGCATTGCTCTCTCCAGCGCAAACCGGCCCCTGCCAGGACACCTGGCTCATAAGTGATTTGGGCCACACCAGTTTTACAGGTTCTATCAGTGCTTCACAGCCTTTACGGTCTACCACCTTAAAAGCATATTCAGCCTGGGTCAGCCCTTCAAAAACTCCCGTTTTTTGTTGTGTCACATTGTCTTTCCAGTAGACGTAGGCATTATTTCCTCCGGCAGCGCTCACCAGTATTTTCCCATTCTGGTCACCCGTACAAAGCGGATCCGTTTTTTTGATCAGGGTAAAATCCAGTTTGGCAGGTTCGGTAATGGTCAATGATGTCGTATGCTCGCACAACTGTGCATCTCTTACCCAAAAGCGATATGCACCAGCGGAAAGGTTTTTAAAAGTGTCATCGGAGTAGTACTGATTTCCGTCCTGCGAATAGACATATCCCGGTGTCCCTCCTTTGGCCAGTATACGTATACTACCATTCTTCTCACCGTTACAACGAACCGTATCGCTGTTGATAGCAGACAAACTCACAATCGTTGGCTGGATCAGCTCCACTTGTTTGGTGAGGACACAACCCACGGCATCTTTGATTTGAACCTTATAACCATTGGCAGTAAGTCCGGTAAAAGTACCGTTGCTGGAATAGGAACTTTCGTTGATGGCATAAGTATAGGCCGGGGTAGCACCCGAGCCTATGACTTCTATTTTGCCCGTTTGGTCCCCGTAACATTTGTTATTTGACGCAGTGAATGTGCCAGTCAATTGGGTCGGCTGTTCAAGAAGAATGCTTAATTTATCGGTGCAGCCATTCTGGTCTTTGATATCCACAGCATAAGTAGCAGATTTTACATTGGCAAAAACGAACCGGTTATTAACAGGATTAAACGTTTGTCCTTCAAAAATCGCCTTATAGCCCGGTGTCCCACCCGAAACATCCACAGTGATTGTACCGTTGGCATCCCCGTTACAGAGTGGCATAACCGTCGCATATTTGGACTCTATCTTTGACGGCCATTTCAACTCCACTGTTTCCATGGAAACACTACATCCTTTGCGGTCTGTCACTTTAACTGCATATATCGATTGCGTCAGCCCCTGAAAGAGGTTTTCCGGCTGGCTGACAGCGTTATCAAGTGTGTAAATATTACCACCGTTACCTCCTTTTGAAGAAACCTGAATCTTGCCGTCTTTCCCTTCAAAACACAATGGGTTCAGTTTCGAAACCAATGCGAGACTAAGCAAGTCAGGTTGTGTGAGCGCCAGGCTGCTTTCTTTCAAACATCCCTTGGTATCTTTTACATAAAACTTATAAGTACCCAGCGCCAGGTTAGAAAATTTGGAATCTGAGAAAAAATCGGTGCCGTTCATTGAATACTGATAAGTGGGTGTGCCGCCGCCTGCTGCCACGTTGACCATTCCGTTTGACTCCCCAAAACAACGGATCGTATCCTGGTAAACGGTTGCCATGGTGAGTAAGGAAGGTTGAACCACCGGAACTTGCTGGGTACTGATGCATCCGTTAGCATCCCTGACAAAGGCCGTATAGGTGTTGGCGCTTAGTGTTTCAAACTTACCAGATGAAAGAAAGTTTGTGCCATCGACTGAAAAAGTATATGCCGGAGTTCCTCCGTTTCCAGATATTTCCAGGCCTCCCGTTTTATCTCCGTTGCAATCGTTGTCTTTTTTGGTAAAGTTGCTCGTCAGCTGCGTAGGCTGTACAAGTGTAGTCCTCAGGCTGTCAATACAACCCAGCCGGTTTTTAGCATAAAGACGGTATGTACCGATAGACAAGCCCGCAAAAGTGCCATCATTACCGAAAGAGCCGTTATCAATTGCGTAAGTGAACGGGCCTGCATTATTATCCCCTTTAATCGTAATTATCCCGCTGTTTCCTCCGTAGCACAATACATTCTGCCTGCCCACAATCTATAGATCGGCCCGGTTTTGTTCCTTAATTTCAATAGCTGTGGCTGTTTTGCAGGAAAGCGGGGCATCCTGGACAACCAGGTTATACACATTGGGGTGTAGTCCGGTAAATGTTCTGTTACCCGAAAATGCACTTCCGTTTAGCGATAACTGATAATTGCCATTGCCCCCGGTAATATTGGTAATGTTCAGGTTCGCAACCGGCGTGGCGCAGCTGACCGGATCAATCGTATAGCTCGTTTTGATGCTGTTTGGTAAACTAAGATCTACCTCTTTTTTATAGGAACACAGCTCGTCCGCAACGGTTACAATATAAGTCCCGTTTAAAAGCCCTGAGAAAGTCGCGTTCGAAGAAAAACTGTTTTGGGAACTGATACTGTACTGGTACGGTGGCTGGCCTCCGTTCGCATTGACAATGCTGATCGAGCCGTCCTCACTGGTGCAGCCGGAGGGCAAAGATTTGGTTACCTCGTAACGGATGTTGGTACTTTTTGGAATGATCGTTACTGGAAAGTCCTTGGTACAGCCCGCCTGGTCTCTTGCCGAAACAGTGTAATCTCCTGCTTTTAAATTATCAAAAAAGCCTGTTGCATTAGTAACAGGACTTATGGGATTAAACTTGAAATCCGACCCGCCTAATGTGTAGGAAAAATTTCCGTTAGAGCCGACAGCAGTTACCAGCGCTTCTCCCCTCGTGTAGTACTCGCAGTCCACATCCTTTTTGCTTAGAAGCGAAACGAGGATATCTATAGGCTGTGTTAATTTAATACCTGGCAGGGTAAAAAGGCAATTATTTGCGTCCTTACCATACACGGTATACGTCCCGGCCGACAAGCTGGCAAATACCTCTGAACTTTGATAAGTTGTGTTGTCCAGCGATACCTGATATGGAGAGGTACCTCCATTATTTTTTATTTCAAAATGGCCAATGTTTTGGTTGTAGCAAGTCAGACTGGCCTGCGATGCAATGGTCACTGTGTAAGCTTGCAGTGGCTGGGCAACCTGGGCCGAAACCCCTTTGGTACATCCATTGCCGTCCTTAACTATGAAACGAAACCCGGTAGCATTCAGGCCCGAAAATAAAGAAGCAGACTGGTAGTTAACCGAATCTTTGGAAAAAGTATAAGGCGCCACCCCTCCTGTTGCGGCAAGCTGCACAGAACCGTCACTTCCAGCGTTGCATTTCACAGCGGTTTGTGACAGAATCGAAGGGATAAGATCGGCGGGCTGGTTGGGTGTTACGGAGTTCGTTTCCTTTATACAGCCGTTTCCATCTTTTACCCAAACTTTATAAGTCCCCACGGCCAGCGATGAAAAAGTGGGCAAAGCCTGGTAGGATGCTGCATTAATTGAATATTGATAGGGCAGTGTTCCGCCTGCGGATGCTGCCTGGATTATGCCGCTGCTGCCATTATAACACAAAACCTGCTGGATGATGGAATTACTTACGACAAGATCCGTTGGCTGCGTAATGTTTCCATTGATGGTACGGACACAACTATTGGCATCTTTCACCGAGAACACATAACTACCGGCTACCAGACTTTGAAAGCTAGCGGCAGCCTGAAAGTTCACGCCGTTTATAGAATAAGTGTAAGCACCGGTTCCGCCTATAGCAGTGATTGCTGCACTGCCATCACTCCCGCCGAAACACTTCACATCGGATTTGGCAAAAGCCGGCACAATATCAGAAGCCTGAACAACAGTAACGGCCGAAGAAATTTTCTGACAGCCATTCGCATCGCGGATAGTAATATGATAGCTGCCTGCTGTTAATGACGTAAAGGACGAAGCTGTAACAAAATCAGTAGTATTGATTGAATATTTGATAATACCGGTGCCTCCGGAAGCAACCGCGCTGATCTGTCCGTTGCTCCCGCCGAAACAACTGACTGTTGCGCTATTGGACGCCGTTACCACAAGATCAGTTGGCTGCAGGATTTCGCCGGAAACGGTTGCCTTGCAACCATTGGCATCTTTCAGTGTAATGATTAAGTTGCCCGCTGGCAAGGAACCAAAAACCTGCGAGTCCTGGAAGCTGGTACCATCTTTTGCAAATTGATAAGGCACGGTCCCACCCGATCCGGCCAGGGTAAGCGAACCATTTCCAGCAGCGAAACATGTCACGTCCGATTTGCTTAATACAGAAACAGAAACCGCCGTTGGTTGGGTTACAGCTACGATGTTGGATTCCTTCACACAACCGTTGGCATCCTTTGTCCAGATTTTATAACTACCGTTTGGCAGTCCATTAAAGCTATTGGTATTAGCGTATGACGTTCCGTTGATTGAATACTGATACGGAGCGGTTCCGGAAGCAGCTAACCCCTGTACAGCCCCGTCACTAAGTCCGTTGCAAGATACAGCCTTTTGTAAATCAGCAGAAATAGTGAGATCCCCGGGCTGTGTGATGGTAGCATTGATGGTTGTGGAGCATACCTTGTCTTTTATAACAACCGAATAAGTTCCTGCCGCCAAGCCAGAAAAAATGTTGGATGCCTGGAAGGTAACACCGTTGTCCACAGAAAATTGAAGCGTCCCGCTGACCTGCGATCCTGCGGTACCAATTGTAATGGAGCCATTATTGCCGCCAAAGCAGCTGATGTTTTGCAGGCTGGCCACTTTGGCCAACAGTTTGCTAGTAGTATGAACTGTATCGCTTAAAGCTGCTATGCACCCATTGTTATCTTTCACTGAAAAAGTATGTACACCTGCCGCCAGGCCCGGAAAACTATTGGCGTTACCAAAACTGCCACCGTCACTTGCATACAGGTAAGGCGCCGATCCGCCGGTCACCCCAATGGTGACCATGCCATTCGCAGTTGATGCACAGGTTTCATCAGTTTTGGCAGATACGCTTATCAGCATGGCGGAAGAAGAACCGACTGTGACATTCCGTGTAGCCATGCAACCTGACGCATCCCGCACCTTAATCACATGGTTTCCCGCAGCCAGGCCGGTAAATACGTTTGATGAAACATATGCCCCTCCGTCGAGTGCATATTGCAAAGGTGCCAGTCCGCCTGCCGTATTCACCGTGATCTGGCCGGATCCGCTGCCACTACATGCTATATCGGTTACAATCGGGTTAATCGTAATATCGGCCGCTACCTGGAAAAGCTGCCGGGTATACAGAACCCCATCAACCAGCACACTGACCCACTGTGAGCCGGTCTGCATACCTGTCCAACTCACCGCAGTACCATAATCCAGGCCCGCTCCGGAGCCCGGTGTAAGGCTGCCGCTGGATGAACCATATTCGACAAAGCGCCGCATCTCATCAATGAGCACATTATCCACATAAGCCCTGTAGTACACCCCGTCATAAGTGACCTTAAATTTAGATGCCGGCCCAGAGCTGTAAGAGGTGCTTGTCAAAACTCCGCCCAGCGATGCTTTCTGTATCTGGAACCCGGCATTGTTGACCTGCCGGATAGCCATGGCTTTAAAGCCGAAAGACAAATCACCTGCCGGATCCTGCCCGCCATGGTTGTACTCAAGCACAATGGGGATTTCGCCGGAAAAATGTGTATTACTTTCTAATTTGACCGAGGTATTACTGGTGATAGACCCATTGGTATTAATGCTGTAAACCGGTGTTCCCTGGTAACCGTTGAAATTAATGTCATATCCGCCCGGGTTGATTCCTGTCGCCCCGTCGGTCAATGCTGTGCCATTTACCTTAAATGTACCATTAGTCTGCGGGCTGAAAACATAGTAGCTGACCAGACCGTGTGATCCGATAGTTACCGGTGAACATTTGCCAATCGCTACCGGAGTGGAAAGTTTGCTGTATGGCGGATACTGGTCGTTGGCACCGATACCGTTTCCAGAAAAACCGCTGCCTCCCTGAACCTGAACATATACATAATCATCCTTGACAGTCTGCTGGTAAGTGATCCCTCCGCAGTCATCAGTGGCCCTGAAAACATCACCTGGTTTCATTAGCCCGAAATCCATTTCAAAGGCATAGTAACCCCCAACAATATAGAGTGGTGTTAGCTGTGAAGAGCCTATCTCGGCATTGTTGATGAAAAGATGGATGGTTGACGGATCACTGCATGATGAGCCATAAACTTCCAGCTGCCGGTCCGTATATTTGACCGGGTTCATAAACAGTTTGTTCTGAGCTGTGGAAACTAGTGGAAAGAGTACCGCGAGTGTAATCAGCAAAAGCACCGCTTTCAGGAACCTTGTGTATAATTTTGTCATGGAAAATGGAATACTAGTTAATGTTATTCAATAATGGTCAGCTGCTGGTCAGATTGCTGCTCATATAACTGCTGACCGGATGTGGACAGGAACAGGATACTGACCATATAGGCAGCGGGTTTTATACCTGCCGGCAAAGTGATGGACAGGGTTTTATTCTCAGCCAAATAGACGCCGTTCTGATTGTAAATAACTCCGGCGCCTGTAAGCTGTACCTGGTAAAACCGTGTGGCTAGCTTGTCAAAACCTTTAGTCCGAAGCTCTACCAAATCGCCGGCTTTATATGTAGACTTCCCAGCTGTAGTTCCGGTTACAAAAGGCAGTTGATTGTCATAGATATGGATAATCTGCCCCGCCGCTTTACCAGTGACTGACTCGGACGTATTGCAGAAGGGAGGCCGTGTAAAGGCCTGCTTTAATATCCGTACCCACAGCAAATGAAAGTTTACCATTTTGCGCGGCAGCAGATGGCAGACTGTAAGTTCCCTGTTCACCTACCAGGATTAGCTGGTACACATGCAAAGCCGGGACAATATAACTGCCCGCTACAACAAGACTATCTCCCTGCAAAATGTTATGCACTTTGACTGCTGTTATTTCCGGTGCGGGAATTCGCACCATGATCGTTTGAGTCGAAACTGTTTCCAGCTTGTTTTTAATTATTTTCACAAAATAGGCCGCAGGATCTATACTGACGGGGATGGTTAGACGCACATGGGACGAATCGATCAGTTCCGAAGGAATGGCAAATTCCTGCCCCTGTACATTTTTTAGCATGGCATTGATAGCCAGACCGAAGCTTCCAAAATCCTTTCCCGAAATCAGCAGCGTCTCCCCTGCCCTGAGGGATTCTTTGGAAAAGCCAAGGATCTGAGCTGCTGGCTGCTGTGCAGAAGACACCATAACCGTATATACCTTTTTTGATCCGTTCGCCGCGGTGACTGTATAACTTACCGGCCTGGAAAAGTCCTGAAGCACAGAGCCGGAAGGCACAATCGTTGCAGACGGACTGATCTGTATATCTGCAGACAGTGCGTTCAGCACAGTCCCATAAGCAACTGCTATCTGGATCCTGCCCGTACTTTCATCAATATTTATACTTGTCGCAGTTACAGTTTGAAGGGCAAAAGACAGGATATGTCCATTGCCAGGCAGCGACTCTTTCTCTTTGCAGGAAAGTACCAGCAGGATTAATAAAATAAAACAGCTGCACCTGTTTACGGTAGCGAGACAATTGGCCGTAGATAAACGAAATTGTGCGGAAAGGAGAGTTATTTTCAAATGAATAGTATTAAATATTTTTCACTATTTAATAAACTAGTTGTACAAAACATATTTATATAACTATGTTAGACCAGACGCAGAAGTTGTGGACTGGTCACAATTTATTTTACATAATATTTTTTGCGCATACGATAACACTAAAAAAGTGTTACAAACAAGAAAGTAGGTTTCCTTGCAAAAGAAGTCTGCTTAGCAAAATAAATCCTTTGATTTTAAGGAACTTACACATCTGGATGAATTCTGGCTAAGAAAAGATCGCAAGTATAGCCAACTTCCAAAAATAGAAGCTGGGAGTTTATATTTTGTCGGAAAGAGGTCTCATTAGAATAATTGGCCTTTTAGTCTTATCAAATCTTACACTAATACTTCCAATCTAATTTATCGAAATAAGCCTCAGATCCTGTGGCAGGTTCATGCTCCGAATGTCTGATAATAAAATAAAGCTCCTCCACCTTTTTGATAGAGAAGCTTTGATAAGATTGTAGAAATAAAAGAAATTATTATCCGATTGGCAGAGCCTTTTTAATCATTTCCAAATGAACAGCAGCACCTGAATGGGCGGCGTCTTTTGTGAGCACCTTTTTGAATAAATCCACAGCTGTCTGATAATTTTCCAATCCTAAATATCCCAAAGCCGAAATATACAGGCAATGTATCTGATTAAGCACATTCAGATCGGAATCAAATATCAACAGATCCGGAAGGGACACGGCGAAATAATCAAGCGTTACCTGATCGTTTTGGTGCATTTCTCCATAAGCAATAAGTTTGCCGAAAATCTGGTTCGCCTTTTCTGTTTCTCCCAGTTTTTTCCATGCCAAACCCTGGTAAAATATTTTATCGGGCTGCTGGTCATTATAAAAAATCGCCGCAGACGGCTCACTGTTTCCTTTTGTGGCTTTCCGGAAGTAATCGTTCGCGGTATCTGTTTCATTCAGTCCTTCATAACCGCATCCCAGCCAGTAATGAACATCGTTTTCAGGCGTATCCGGCAGTTTACCTTCGCCAAGATTATGCGGCAGTGTACGTGAACGTTCTAATTGTGCAATGGCTTCCCTGTAATTTTCATTTGCCAAATTTTCCAGCGCCAGACTTATCATTGCAAATACGTATTGGCTGGAAACCTTTCCCTCTCCTCCTTCCCAGGGATGAAACTGCCGCTTTTCGATGAGTTGTAAAGCCTTTGCTGGTTCTCCTGTCAAATTGTACAAAGCGGCAATTTCAAGATACAGATCATCTCTTCCGGCTGCCGTTTCTGCATGTTCCAATAAAAAGGTTAATCGTTCCTGCGGCGGTTTATTTAAGCGTAAATACAACTGATTCACTTCCATTAATATACGTCCATCATTCTGATTCAAGGAAAATGCCTTTTCAAAATATTCAGTAGCTAATTTGTGATTATTAAGCTTATTGAAAACGGCAATTCCCAGGTTCCTGAATGTAGTAGGAAAGGCATTATTGATCTTCGCCGATTGTTCCCATAAATTAATTGCCTCGTTGTACTGCCTTTTGTCGTAAAACAAATTTCCCAAATAATATGGTGCATAACCATCAGACGGATTATGCTGAATTGCAGATTCCAGGGCAAGGATGTCTTCAAGTTTATTCGGGAAACAGTAGTCCGGCTTTTGGGCTGCGGCTTTTATCAGATAGTTTTGAGCCAGATCCTCCTGGCCGAGACTGCGATAAATGTAAGCCAGATGATAATAAACCATTGGATTGCCCGAACCTGATTTTTCTGAAAGGGACAAAAAATCCAGCGCTTCTTCATACAAGCCAGCCCATGCATAATCCAGTGCATATTCAATATAATTATTGTCGTTGTTCCTTCCCAGCGACTGGATTAAGGTTAGATCGGGTGCGCCGGAGGTATTTATATGTTCAGTTATAATAAGCTCATATCGGGCTCCCAGATTAAACCCGTCACGTTTTATGGCCTCCCGGCAAACAACCAAAGCCTCCTGGTTACGCCCCAGTTTTCTGAGTAAAGCAGCTTTCATGACATAAGCTTTGCTGCTGCGGGCATTGCGGTCGAGAGAAAAGCTAATGTGCTCCAAAGCAAGATCGTAATCTCCTCTTTTAATATCAATTTGTGCCAGCGAAAGATAGGCTGCATCCTGCCACGCCGACGACCATGCTGCTTTATAAAATGCCTTATATGCTTTGTCGGTTTCACCCAGAAATAAACAGCAAATACCAAGATTGTAGTAGGCTTCCCCATCATAAGGGTTTGGGTTACGGCTCGTTACACTTTTAATCGCTTTTTGAAAATAACCTTCACTTCTGGCAAACTGTCCTCTTCTTAAATACCAGGCACCCAATGCATTGTTGTTACGGATATCGGAAGGATCACGTCGAAGCGCTTCCTCATAATAGGGAACCGGACTATAAGTAGCATGCCGGTATTGTTCCAGATGATGGCCGATCAGAAAGAGTTGTTCGTTACTTTCAACGTCTTTTGGCGCAGCCGGAGCAGCAGCCGGTATAGGAATCTCATTTTTCCGGTTTGCTGATGGATCAAAGCGGATTTTCTCTTTTCCAAAACGGTCGTAAACAGTCAGTGCAATTTTGGCAGGATTGATGTGATCAGGCAGTACAAGTTTGTGTTCAAATATCTTTTCTGGCTTAATATCGGTTTGAATTTCAAAAAGTATCTCAACTCCCTGGACAAGTACAACACGGAGATTTTCCTGTTCAGATGTGACAAGTACCTGTATTTTAACTTCCAGATCTTCTCTTTCCAGATTTATCAGGATATCCCTGGTCGCGTTTTTTACTACACCCAATTCATGATAAGGAAGAAAATACTGAGTAAATGACTTTTCTTCATTGGGCATCAGCCATGTAAAATCCGGCTGGTTATCGGTGAACATACCCGTCATTAATTCAATATAAGGCCCGTCTTCGTCCGTTAGGTTTCTGTCCCAAGCCTGCCCGAAATCGCCATGTCCCCACGTCCACTGCTTTTTGCCTGGTGATACATGATGGTTGGCGATGTGCAGCAATCCGGCCTTTGTATCATGCTCATAACCTCCCACAAAATCATAATCGGAATTAATGGCCATGTACGAAGTCGGTACCGGAATATTCCTGTACCGCGAAATATCAGTACCTGGCGAATAATCGACTTTATAATAAGTACCGGTCGCAATTGGAAACGTAGATACGTCCCGCTTTCCATGATCGAAAACAGCATTTACGTCGGAAGGAAAAACAGACTGGTAATCATCATTAACCTTCACAGCCGGATTTGCCCACCATAAAAATGTTTGTGGAAGCGTACTGCGATTGTAAAGCTGGGCTTTAATTTCCAGATAGGCATGATTGGGATAGAGCGTAAAACCCGCCATTCCTTTTGTCCGGAACATCTTCTCAATTTCGTTGACCCAAACAGTTTTGCTGCCGTCCGCGTTTTCCTCTATGCGGTAATCGACAGGTTCGAATGTAGAAGGCCGATGATGCTGCGGCCAGTTGAATTCAATGCCTCCTGAGATCCAGGGACCTGTTAAACCCACCAGGGCCGGTTTTATCACCTGGTTGTAGTAAACGAAGTGTCTTTGTTTAAGTTTATCATATGCCATCTGCACCCGGCCACCAAGTTCGGGCAAAATCATAATTTTCAAGTACCGGTTTTCAAGAAAAAGCCCGGTATACTCCTTTTCAACTTTTGTATCAAATATTTTCTCAATCACCGGATTTGGGTAAACCACCCCACTGCTTCCCTGATATACTCTTTTTTCAAAAAACATGGGATTCTTTTCAGGCTCACCGACTTCATAAGTAGGTATGATGACTTTTTCTTCCCAAATCTCGACGTTATCCATTACCGTATTAATTTGATTAATGTTTGATATAACTTTCTTCCAGATTTTCTAATGTCTGCCCTTTCGTCTCGGCTACCTTTGCTTTGACAAATACAAAACCCAGAAAGCAAATAACCGCGTACAGGTAAAATGGCCCGAATGTTCCCAAGGTTTTGGCCAAAACAGGAAACGTAAAAACCAGTATGAAGTAGGCACCCCACAGCGATACCGTCGCAATCGAAATACCCATTCCCCTTATATTGTTGGGGAATATTTCGGTGATCAAAACCCAGGTCACGGGAGCAAGGGAAGTGGCGTATAACGCAATTGCCGACAGAACAAGGATCGATACCACAATGGCAGGAGCGCCGTTTTGCAAAACATATGCCAGTGCAATATAAGTGATCGAAAGACCCAGTGATCCGATTAACATCAGAGGCCGCCTGCCCAGCTTGTCGACCTGCCACATGGCGACCAAAGTAAAGATCAGGTTGACTGCCCCGATGGCAACAGTTTCCATCAGTTGCCTGTCAAGGTCTGCGCCGATAGATTCAAAAATGGTAGATGTATAATTAAAAACGACATTGATCCCGCAAAGCTGCTGAAATACCGCGAGTGTAATCCCAACCAGCAATGCCGGTCTTACCGCTTTTTGAAAAACATCGGAAAAAGAGGCTTTCGGTGCCGACAATAACGTTTTACCAATTGCCTCCTGTGTTTCACGCACAAAATGTTCATTACCAATTTTTGACAATACCTGATGCGCCTTTTCTACCTGACCGTCTTTAATTAACCAGCGCGGGCTTTCAGGAAGCCAGATTACGCCCATTAGAAACAGAGCGGCGGGCACAGCGCCAAGGCCAAACATCCAGCGCCACGCATCGGGACCGGTATCAGCAAGAAAATAATTGACCATATTCGTGATCAAAATACCGGATACAATAGTTAACTGATTGATAGACACATTCCTTCCACGCATTTCTGCGGGAGAGATTTCCGCAATGTACATGGGGCTCAGCATGGAAGCCATGCCTACGCCAATGCCGGCCGCAAACCTCATCAATACAAACACGGTCAGATTACCCGAAAGAGCCATACCTACCGAAGAAATGGCAAATATAGCTGCTGCTACGACCAGCCCCGGTTTACGTCCGTACAGATCGGCCAGTTTTCCGGCGAACATGCAGCCCACCATACAACCCAAAGCAAGCGATCCGGTAAGAAAACCTTCCCACCAGACATCAAGCTGAAATTCAGTTCTTAAAAATGGCAGCGCCCCGGAGATTACCGCAAAGTCGAATCCGAAAAGATATCCTCCCAGTGCGGAAATCAAAGATATACCCACAATATAGCCGCTGTTGTATCGGATAGTATTTTGTACGAGTTCAGTTTGCATTGCTCTTAATTGTTTTTGTAAAGCACTTTTTCATTTTAAACGGGCCTGTTTCAATATGCAAAATTGTCCTTTTGATTTGAATAACAGAATGGACTAATTTATCGAAATGATGAACTATACTCCGGTTAATTTGTCTTTTGCTAATTTCCCGCTCAATCTACACAGTTCGTTTGTAGCTAATGTTCAGAAATCACCTATTTGGTAAACCTTCCGGGGTCATCATTAAAGGATATTGAAAAGAAAAGGACGATTCCTATGGGTTTCAATCATTGAACAATAATCAGATAATCCATGAAATTCCAATTGCTATCCATTGAGGGAAAATAAAAAATGTAGGTACTTGCGCTTTTAAAATAATTCATTTTTATGCGACGAATAAGTACATTTCTACTGTTGACCGGACTGCTTTTTCTGGTTCCGACAATACATTTTCATGTAACTGCTCAAACCAAAATTTCTCTGCACGGAGAATGGTCAGTACTCCTCGATCCAACAGATACTGGTGTGCGGAAACATTACTGGTACGAGACTTATCCGGATAAAATCAAACTGCCAGGATCCCTTACATCAAACGGTATTGGTGATACCGTCCGTGTCGATACGCCATGGGTTGGTGATCTGTTTGACAGTACATATTTCACATCTGAAAAATATAAACCTTACAGGGAAGGCCATGTAAAAGTCCCGTTTTGGCTTACTCCGGCACATTATTATGTCGGGCCGGCATGGTACAAAAGGAAAATTGATATTCCGGAAAACTGGTCAAAACAACGCGTAACGCTAAATCTTGAAAGATGCCATTGGGAAACGTCAGTTTATGTAAACGGTATTTTCTGTGGATCAAGAAACAGCCTGGTCGCGCCGCACAGGTTTGATGTAACGCCATATTTAAAAGCAGGCAGTAATGCCATTGTGGTGAGAGTTGACAACCGGATAAAACTGAATATCGGCCCGAATTCCCATAGCATTTCGGATCACACACAAACCAACTGGAATGGCATAGTCGGAGATTTATCGCTTGAATTATTTGCAAGAACTTATATAGAAGACGTTCGAATATCTTCCGACATAACGACTGGTACAGCGAACGCCATTATTAAAATAAAACAGGACAGGAACCACGAATTTGACGGAACATTAACGTTAAAAGTCGGTGATAATGACAAAACTGTTGAAATTCCTGTACACCTGAAAAATGATACGACTACTTTAATTACAAGTTATAAAATCGATAATCCAAAACTCTGGGATGAATTTTCACCGAATCTTTACACGATGTCAGTTCAGCTAAAAAGTAAGGAAGGAGTCGTCGTTTCTGATCAGAAACACACATTTGGTTTAAGAGAAGTAGGTAAAAAAGGCACACGTATTACCATGAACGGCAGGCCCATTTTTTTGAGAGGAGATGTCGATTGTGCAGCATTTCCGTTGACTGGCTTTCCTCCAACCTCAGAACCGGAGTGGGAAACCATTATGAAAACGGCAAAAAACTATGGACTTAACCATCTTAGGTTTCATTCCTGGTGCCCGCCGGATGCAGCGTTCAGAGTGGCAGACAGGCTTGGATTGTATTTATATGTGGAAGCGCCGCTTTGGGCAAACCAGGGAAGTGCGGTAGGAACAGATGGTATTATTGACCGCTTCATTTATGATGAATCGCTCCGGCTTATTGCTGAATATGGCAATCATCCTTCATTTTGTTTTATGTCGTATGGCAACGAGCCTGCCGGAGGAGATCAAACAGAATTCCTGGGAAAATATGTGAATTTTTTCAAACAATATGACAACCGCAGACTGTATACAAGCGCGGCAGGCTGGCCGTCTATTCCGGAAAATGATTTTGATATTCATTCCGACGCCCGGATCCAAAGATGGGGTGAAGAGCTTACGAGTATCATAAACAAACAAGCGCCGAGCACTGCATATGACTGGCGGGAAATCATTAAATCACATCCCCGCCCCTACGTCAGCCACGAAATCGGACAATGGTGCGCTTTTCCCAATTTCGAGGAAATTCCAAAATACTCAGGCGTAACGAAGGCTGCGAATTTTGAGATATTTCAGGAAAGCCTGCGAAAAAACGGAATGGCCGATCTGGCAAAACCGTTTCTGATGTCTTCCGGAAAGTTGCAGGCACTTTGCTATAAGGCTGATATCGAGGCTGCACTTCGTACTCCCGGTTTTGCCGGATTTCAGCTGCTGGGCTTACACGATTTTCCGGGACAGGGTTCCGCACTGGTCGGCGTTTTGGATGTATTCTGGCAGTCGAAAGGATACATTACTCCCGAAGAATACAGGACTTTTTGCAATGAAACTGTGCTTTTGGCCAGAATGAACAAATTGTTGTATAAATCGTCTGACACGCTCAGGGCAGATCTGGAAATCGCCCATTTTGGAGCCAGTCCTTTAGCGAACCAGACCTTGCTTTGGAGCATTATTGATGAAACCGGAAAAAGGTATCAAAGTGGCCAGATCCAAAAAGAGCAGATACTAATAGAGAACGCGCAATCCATTGGGTCTATTAATCTTTCATTGAAAGGTTTCAAACGTGCTCAACAACTTACCTTAAAAGTACAGCTGAAAGGCTCAACCATTTACAATAGCTGGAACGTGTGGGTTTATCCTGATAAAGTAAATGAAAATATTGGTAAGACATTGGTGGTTAAAGAACTCACCGAAGAAGTGTTAACCCAGCTCAAAAATGGAGCGACGGTGTATTTTGAGGCATTCGGTAAGGTGAGAAAAGATCAGGGCGGTGATGTTAAAATAGGCTTTTCAAGTATATTCTGGAACACATCCTGGACAAAAGGGCAAGGGCCGCATACGCTGGGATTACTGGTGGATCCGAAGCATCCTTTATTCACTGAATTTCCAACGGAATTCCACAGCAATTACCAATGGCAGGAAATAGTGAGCAAATCCCAGGCAATGATACTTACCGACCTGAGCCCGTCTGTTAATCCACTGATTCAACCAATTGATACCTGGTTCGAAAACAGAAAGTTGGGGCTGATATTTGAGGCGAAGGTGGGTAAAGGAAAATTACTGATTTGCAGCGCAGACCTGGAATCGGATCTTGGAGAAAGGCATTCTGCACGCCAGCTGCGTTACAGCCTGCTTAATTATTTGAACAGCAAAAAATTTAATCCGACTACGGAAATTACTGAATCTGCACTTGAAAAGCTCTTTCTTAAATAGGCTTTTGTACTTACAGATTACACCTGAAACCAGGCATAACCGGCCTCTGCCATTTGACCGGTTATGCCTGGTTTATTATCGTGCTATCTTCCACAAACAACCTTTTCTTTCTGTATTCAATGGGAGGGCTTTCCATGATATTCCTGAACAGCCTTGAAAAATAATACTGGTCGCTGATGCCGATCTTTTGTGCAATTTCACCAATACGAAGATCTGTAAATTGCAGATACTGACATGCTTTCTGTATTTTCAAATGGTTAAAATATTCGATTGGCGCATAACCCGTTTTCTTTTTAAAAAGAGCCGAATAATGTGAAGGGGAAATATTAACGTAAGCCGCAAAGTCATCCAGTTTTAAAGACAAATGAATACTTTCCTGCATGTAATCAATCGTTTTACTGATCGCGTCCTTATCAATCGTTTTTCTTGTCAAAGTAAATTTATCACTTTGAATGAAAGACACCAGAAATCGCCAGAGCGTCATATTAACATAAATAAGATTGTCCAGCCCATATCCCTTTTCCAATGTGTAATACATGTCATCAAAAAGCCGTACACGTTCTTCGTCATAAGGCACAGCATTTATGTGGCTCTTGCCCGAATCCATCATTAGCTTAGCGATGTTTGTTGCCTGTTCGCCTTTAAGGTGCATCCAGAAAATACTCCATGGATGGACTTCGTCAGCGCCATATCTGTGTGGTGTCCCGGTTGGAATAATGAGAAATTCGCCTGTTTTAATAGGAACAATACCCTTATCCGGCATCTGGGCCCAACCTTTTCCATCTACACAGTAAATAAGAATATTTTCGGGCACACCATCAAGGCGCTGCCTGTAATGGAATTGCGCCTTTGGATAAAATCCCATGTCCGTGACATACATGGTGTTGATCGGTGGCGTTTCTGAACAAATATCCACCACACTTTTTGGAAGTACTATGGCTTGCTGGCCGGCAAAGCCGTCTCTTTTTCTGGAAATAACGGTATCACTCATAACGATGAATTTTAAACAAACCTAAACAAATAATTCATAAGATTGTCTATCATTATAAAATTTTAGTGCAAATATTTCACAACTTAATTATAATATATTTGCATTCCCGATTAAGTGAGAAAACAGGGCCATCAGCTGGATCAATTCATAATAAACTATGTCAGAATATACGTTTGGAACCTTGCCTGATGGAAAAGAGGTATCGCTTTTTGTGTTGAAAAACAGCAAAGGCTACACGGCAGAAATATTGAATTACGGAGGAATTATAAAATCCTTACATGTTCCTGATAAAACTGGTTTAATGACTAATGTGGTACTTGGCTTTGAATCGCTTGAAGAATATGTGGCCGATCAAACTTACATGGGTGCACTGGTCGGGCGTTATTCCAATCGTATAACGAATGGACGCTTTGAACTGAATGGAAAGGAATTTCAACTATCGGTGAACAATGGGCAGAACTGTCTGCATGGAGGTTTTCATGGATTTAATAAAAAACTTTGGGAATTAGTAAGCCATAATTCTGATTCGCTGAAAATAGCATACACCAGTCCGGATGGTGAAGAAGGCTTTCCGGGTAACCTGAGCGTTCAGGTATTATATACTTTAACGGATAAGAATGAACTTAAAATTGAATATCGGGGGATTACCGACAAAACAACATATATTAATTTCACGCAACACAGTTATTTTAATCTTTCAGCTGGTTCAGAAAGAACAATAGAAGATCACTTTCTTCAGATAAACAGTGATTTGTATCTTCCTAATAACGAGCAGTCTGTACCAAATGGCAACTATGATTTCGTTTTACAAACGCCATTTTCGTTTGTAAAGCCAGAAAAATTGGGTGACGCGCTTACTGACGTCCATGTTCAGATGAAACTGGATTTTGGACTCAATCACAGTTATGTATTAAAAATCCGAAATTCCCAAGAACTGCAATTAGCAGCCCGGCTCTTTTCTCCAACAAGCGGAATTACCATGGAAACCTTCACAACGGAACCTGGAATTCATGTGTATTGTGCTAATTATTTTGATGGAAAAACGAGTGAAAAATTTGGCAAATCTTATCCAAAATATGCCGGGATTTGCCTCGAAACACAGCATTTCGCAGATTCTCCCAATCAGCCTGGCTTCCCTTCAACTTTGCTTTTACCTGGCGAAGAATTTACTTCAACAACCATTTATTCATTTCATACCAAAATTGACTAAAACAAAAGGTCTGGTAATGTCAGTTTTTGGTAAACACAGACAAGTTTCCACTGTTTCTGGACACAAAGAAAAGATCCTTTTTACCTGTTACTTTCTTGATACTCCGACAGTCACCGCCAGCAAAAAAACCGGAAGTTTCAGTAGCAACAGATTTAAAATCTCCTTTTCCATTTCCTTTCAAAAACAAACCATATGACGCATCATATTGTCCGGCAATTGGTTCTGTGGTAAAATCATTTCCAACCAGAAGCACATCCATATTTCCGTCAATATCAACATCTTCAATCAGAATATCCTGCATTACTGAAAGCTGAGCAATCTGGGGTAACGGTATTATCACAAAATTTCCTGATCCTTTATTTTCGATGTATACACTTTGCTGTTGAAAAGCCTTACTTACCGTAACTCCTTTCATCTGTTCGGCAGTCAGCAGTTCGCTCATTCTGATCCTGGAATACAAAGCGTATGACTGAAAACGTTTCTTGAAAACCGGAATTTGCCTCGCCAGTTCATCCCTTGACGGAACGGGATATTCAATTCCATTCAGATAATAAGCAGGTATGGCATCATAACGGCCATTTCCATCCAGATCGGCGCTGTAAATGGACATAGGCTGTTCTTTTGAAAAACGATAACGGCTGTTCATGCCGAGGTTTCCGGCCACAAAATCCAGATCGCCGTCGTGATCAAAATCAGCGGCTTTTACACAATTCCAGAAACCATTTGAAAAGGGGAAACTATTTTTATCAGCAAATTTCCCATTGGTATTTTTATATAAAGTCAAAGGCATTAATTCGCCGGTAAGCATCAGGTCAGGCCAGGAATCATTATCTATATCCGCCCATACCGCATCGGTTACCATGCCAATTTTCCTTAAACCTGGCGCAATCAAATCGGTCACATCCGTAAAATGTCCACGGTCATTACGTAAGATACAACTTTCGCCTGCCTTCGGATAACCGAGCGGCGTAAGCCTACCACCACGAAATAAATCCAGGTCGCCATCCTTGTCAAAATCTGCTGCCACAACGCAGGAACCACTATGCCGGATCATAGGAAGCATGTTTACTGCAGTCGTAAAATTTCCGCGACCATCATTGAGATAAACCCGGTCCTGGTAATATTCCGAACCATCAAAGTACTCATTAGAACCACTTACAAGATACAGATCAAGATCCTGATCACCATCCAGATCTGCGAGCAACACGCCGGTATCTTCTTCGTCTTTTTGCTCAGCCAATCCTTTTATAAACTTTTGAGTAAACTTTCCGGATACATTCTGAATATAGAAACTACCCTGATGACGATACGAACCGCCGATATAGAAGTCTTCCAGCCCGTCGCCGTTAACATCGCCAACAGTCATTTTCGGCCCCTGTTTAGAAAGCAGATGCGGCAACATTGGTTCCTGGTTATAATCCATGTACGGCTCTTCCTGATGCTGATAATTAATTCCCGTTTGCGCTGTAACATCTTTCAAAATTGGAACGATAACTTTTTCCTTCGGTGTTAATTGCCTTGCATCCTGATAATTAACCGTTAATTGCTGATTGACCGGAATCCTTTTAATTATCTGACCTTTTCCATCCGGCCAGGTAACCTGAACTGAATCTACCAGCTTGGCATTTCCTAAACCAAAATGAACCTGGTAATCGCTCGAAGACTGAAATCCCCGCGTAACCGAGTGGTTTATTTTCTGCAAATTGTCGCCATTGTAAAGCGTGATTTCGGCCCCTAATCCACTGATATTTCCTTTTTTACCTTTCAGATTAATATTTAAAAAGTTTTTTTCCGTTGTGTTATTTTGAAGAATAAAAGCCTCCTGGTTAATATTGTTCACAACCAAATCCAAATCGCCATCACCATCCAGGTCAGCATAAGCCGAACCGTTGGATAAAGAAGGAGAATCACCAAACCAGTCTTTTGTTTTGTCTGTGAAAGTGAGGTCGCCGTTGTTTTTGCATATAAAATTATTCTTTTTTAAAGTCTTCATTTTCAAGGCTTCTGTCTTCATCCGGTTGTTGATGATATCAATTGACGCTCCGCCTGCCGCCATTTCCATATTGTAAGCCACAAAATCCAGATCCGTTATGTCGCGCAAATAGCCGTTGGTAATACAAAGATCCTTCAATCCGTCGTTATCGAAATCTGCAAAAAGCGGAGACCAGCTCCAATCTGTGCTGTGTACACCTGCAAACTGCCCGATCTCGGAAAAATGAACCAGTTTATTTTCAGCATCGTCCTGGCCTGATCCGGCGTTTAATTGAAGCATATTCCTCATATACTGAGGATGATAACCCAGTTGACGCGCCATTTGAAATTGCTGAAAATTCGCCGGTCCGGCCATTAATTTCCGTTGCTCATTATCAGCCGGAAGCATGTCCACAGTCATCAGATCGATCTTCCCATCATTGTTAAAATCCGCAGCGTCCGTTCCCATCGTAAACTGGCTGTGATGCCCGAAAGCTTCCTTTGCGGATTCAGTAAAGGTGCCGTCCTGGTTATTGATATACAGTAAATCACTGGAAAGAAAATCGTTGCCGACCAGAATATCATCCCAGCCATCGGCATTAAAATCGGTAACCGACAAACCCAGGCTCATTCCATCGTGGACAATACCGGCTTGTACCGACACATCTGTAAATTTGGCGCCGTCGTTGCGGTAAAGTTTATCAGGTGAAAGCCCGCTTCCATCATTGACCTGAGCGACAAGCTTATTGGGATTTCTGATCAGATTCGTACTCGTGATCAGGAAAAGATCCAGGTCTCCGTCTTTATCATAATCTAAAAATGCGGCCTGATTGGTAAAGGTTGTATCCGCAATTCCAAGCCGCTCCGCAGACTCTTCAAATTGTAAATTGCCTTTATTGAGAAACAATTTGTTTTTTCTTTTTTCAGCCGGATAGTTACCTGATTTACAAACATAAATATCCATAAGACCGTCGGAATTCACATCGGCCATGGTTACGCCCGTGCTCCATCCGCCGGTTTTTATACCTGCTTTTTCTGTAATGTCTTCAAAATGAAGTCCACCATTTTCTGTTTTCCCTTTGTTCAAATACAATTTATCAGGAACCTGATTTCCGGTAAAATAAAGGTCTGGTAAGCCATCATTGTTGATATCACCGACCGACACACCTCCGCCATTGTAGACATAGTAATAATCAATCAGATTAAAATCGTCATTTTCCCTGATGGTATTCTCAAATTTGACTCCTGTTTGGGAAGAAGGGAGTGATGTAAATAGCGTCTGTTTTTCCTGATTACAGGAAATGATTAAAATCCAAAACAGGAAACAGCTCAGCTTTACTTTCATTTTTAATTCAAAAAGATAATTGATAATATACGAAAAATGGAGAGCCTGGTTTAGCTCCCCATTTTATTATTCAGGCTTTTATTTCCATTCCGGGTTTTGTACAACGTTCGGATTTCCCTGGATCTCTATCAGTGGAATCGGCAGTACATAATCTTTCGCTTTCGGAACACGCCCTACCTTATACGTCGCAGAATACCGCTTGATATAGTCGCCCAGATAATCGGGCGAACCACCAAATTTACTTTTTCTCCGAAGTTCAGGATAAGTAACCTGTTCAAACGCAAATTCGTGCACTACTTCGTCAACGATTGCATTACGCAAAGTGGCTTGTGTCAATCCTTTCAAAGGAGTAAGGCCCGCTCTCGCCCTTATTTTGTTGATACTTTCATAAGCATCGCCTTGTCCGCTTTCGTTACAGGCTTCCGAATGACCGAGCAATACCTCTGCGTAGCGCATATAGATCGTATTTTTTTCAGCATTTGAATAGTTTTTATCCAGTTCAACAAGTTTTCCAGACCATGCTTTGCTAAAAATCAACTCCTCAGGCTTATTGGGATTTGCATTCGGATCAACTAGTCCGCCGAAACGGGATAAATTATAATCTGCTTTTGCCGACCATTTTACCATCGGAAATTTACCGTCGGATGTTTTCGCGGTTCTTCCTGTTGGATAGGTTTCAATAAAAGTACCTCCAATCCTTTTGTCGTCATCCTCATAAGACATTCTGAAATCTTTTGTCGCACTCAACCAACCCCATCCGGCACCGCCAAGGTCGCTTGGAAAGTCTTCCGGGTTGAAATGCGCCGAGTTATTACCATATTCAGCAGAATTGGCTTTTGCCGAAATCTGCCCTTCGAAAATCCGTTCGCCCTGATTTTCGTGGTCTGTATCAAAATTATTTACAAAATCAGTATACAAAGTCATCCCGCTGTTTGCAATAATATCTTCCGCTGTTGTCTTTGCATCTGCCCATTTCTCATCCCACAGCTGCGCTTTCATCAGCAATGTTTTTGCAGCCCATTTAGTGGCACGACCGGCATTGGTTCCGGTATAACTTGCAGGTAAAACAGCAGCAGCAGCAGTAGCATCCGCATAGATCTGGTCAATCACTTTTCTCTTGCCGCCTGCGTTATCCGGCAAATCCTTGAAGCTTTTTGTGGAAGTTATTTTAATTGGCGGGTTATCAAAGTATCTCAAAAGCTCATAGAAATAGAACGCACGAAGAAATTCTGCTTCTGCTTTGATCCTCTGTACTTTGTCGACATTGGCCGGATCGTCCATTGCGTCTGCAACTTCGATAAGCTTATTAGCCCTGTCGATAGAACGGTAACATTCCTGCCAGTAAATGTTGATATAGTCATCGGAAGCACTGATATTCCCCAGATTGTATTGAAGCGGGCCCTTCTCCCACCCGATCTGGTAACCTACCAGACATTCAAATACATACCGGTCATAAAAGTGATTGGACCAGTCACCATTTCCCATTCCCAGATCATCATAAATAGCATTCACGCCCAGTTCGAGCTCAGTCGCTGATTTGTAGAAGCTATCCGGATTAATAAAATCAGGTTTTTCTTTAAGATCGGAACAGCCAGCCGTAATCAGCATTCCTACTGCCACTGCAACCTTGGCTTGTTTTATAAATTTGTTTTTCATTTGATCAATCTTGTTATGTTTTAAAAACAATTAGCTCACATTTCTGCACCACCTATCTTCTAGAATCCAAGATTCACACCTACGGTCACAGTACGTGCACGAGGGTAAGCATCATAGTCATCTCCACGGTTCAAATTGCTTTGTCCACTGTTATTTACCTCAGGATCAAAACCTTTGTATTTTGTGATCAAAAATAGATTCTGGCCACTCACGGACACTCTTGCCGAGCGGATAAATTTGCTGGAAAGCGGGACGTTATAGCCCAGCGACACGTTCTGCAACCTTACAAACGAACCATCCTGGATAAAAAAGGACGATTTACGGAAAGAGATAAAATCCCTTCTTCCATCAATAACCGGCCGGCTTGCATTCGGATTTTCGGCACTGTAAGAGTCAGTCAAAATATTAGAAAGCTGGTTAATTTTCTGAACACCATCGCCTATTTCAGATTGCTGCAAATTACGAACCTGATTCCCCTGAACACCACGGAAGAAAATACCAAAATCAAAACCGCGATATTTCACGGAGCTGTTTAGTCCCCAGGTGAATTTTGGATTGGGATTACCAATGATTTTATAATCATCGGATGTGTATTTGCCGTCACCATTTACGTCTGTATATTTCGGGTATCCTGCCTTTGCTGAGTAAGTTGCCGCCTCTCCGTCAGAGGTAAATAAGCCTGCATATTCATATCCTCTCCAAACGCCTATCGGGTTACCGGCTTGCACCCAGCTTCCGTCGATCCCAAGGTGACCACTCGGACTGCTTGCAAAATAAGGTGTGCTTCTACCCAGGTCAGTAAGTTTGTTTCTTACATAAGAAATGTTACCTCCTATATCCCATTTCAGTTTTTCGCCATCAATCGCTTTGAAATTGGCTTCAAAATCCATCCCCTTGTTGGTCAATGTTCCGGAGTTCAGCAACACAGTACCAAAACCGGTACTTTGCGCAATGGAAACATATAGTAGCAAATCGGATGTTTTGGTGTTATACCAGTCGATCGAAAGATCGAGGCGGTTTTTAAGCAACCTTGTGTTAAAACCAATGTTAAGCATTCTGGTCGATTCCCATTTGAGATCCGGATTCGCAATGTTGTTCGCACCGTAACCTGCACTTAGCTGGCCTCCAAAAACGTAATTATAGGGAACAAGGCCTGATACGGATTGATAAGGAGGAATGTTGGAGTTTCCTGTAATACCGTAACTAACCCGCAATTTCATGTCGTCAAAAATATTGCTTAGCCTCGAATCGGTGAAGAACTTTTCGTTTGCAATTTTCCATCCCAAAGCTGCGGAAGGAAACGTTGCATGTTTATTATTAGGGCCAAATTTTGAAGAACCATCCCGACGAACAGTAATAGTCAGCAAATATTTGTCATAAGCGGAATAATTGAAGCGGCCAATTACTGACTGAAGGTTCCATTCCTGCCTTCCTGAATAAGGCGTCTGGATTTTCGATCCGTTTTGCAGGTTCATTGACTCCACATCATCAGAAGGCAGCCCAAAAGTAGAAGCTGATGCATACTGGTTAATTTCATGCTGAAAAGTGTAACCAACCGTAGCGTCAATAACATGATTTGGATTGAGTTCTTTGTGATAAAACAATAAGTTTTCGTTCAAAATATTCAACACATTTCTATTGAACTTGTCCAGCTCACGGCCGTTTTGCCGTCCAAGCCTTGTGAAGCTGTTATAAAACGAAGTCCTTGCCGCGCTTACCACGTCAGCACCAATGCTGGTCTTGAAATTCAGACCTGGTAAAAGTTTGAAGGTAATAGCCGTTGTTCCGAAAAGGCGGTTTGTAATATCCTGATCAAAACCTTCCTTGGCCTCTGCAACCGGATTGATCGCGAAACGACCATCGTAGCTTGGATAATTGTAACCTCCGGTCTGGTTGTAAATCGGAACAGTTGGATCAAGGCCAAGTGCCGTGATCATAATCCCGCCAGGGCCACCTCTGTCAGTCGGTACGTTATTGGAAACCAAATGACTGTATGACCAGCTATTGCTCAGCGTCGCTTTTCCACCCAGAAAGTCATTGTCCAGGTTTACACGGAAGCCGTAACGTTTAAAATCTGTATTGAGAACGATACCCTGATTATCAAGCACATTCGCACTAAAAGCATATTTTGTAGTTTGGTTTCCTCCTGAAAAAGTAAGCTGATGGCTTTGTATGCTACCAGCACGCGTTACTGCATCTACCCAGTTGGTTCCTGCACCGATAGCTGAAATCTGGTCGTCGCTGTATCGGCCTGCTCCACCCTGGCTGATTTCCAGTTTATTAATGTAACGCATGTAATCGTCTGCGCGAAGCATTTTAACCTTTCTGGCCATGTGCTGAAACGAATAAGAACCGTCATAAGTTAATCTGCCGCTTCCGTCTTTTCCTCTTTTGGTCGTAATCATCACCACGCCATTCGCGCCGCGGGAACCGTAAATGGCTGTACCGGATGCATCTTTTAACACTTCAATTGACTCGATATCATTCGGGTTAAGCATAGCCAAAGCATTAGATGGCTGACGGTTTCCGCCCGTTCCAACAGCATTATTATCAGGGTAAATTGGCAATCCGTCCACAACATACAATGGCTCAGAACCACTTAGAATAGAATTAGGCCCACGGACACGTACGGAAAGGCCTCCACCTGGCGCGGCGGAAGATTGCGAAATCTGAACACCTGAAACCCGTCCCTGCAAAGCCTGATCCAGTGAAGTAACTGGAAACTCCTTGATTGCAGCACCTTTGACACTGGAAACGGACGCTGTAAGATCACTTTTTTCACCTGTCCGTAACCAACAACAACCAATTCTTCAAGCGCTTTCACATTGGACAGCATCCTGACATTCAGTGTAGTGGCATTATCCGTGATTAATTCTTGAGTTTCAAAACCGATAAAACTAAAAACCAGTCTGGTACCGGCTGAGGCTTCGATTTTAAAATTTCCTTCTGCATCTGTTGTAGTCCCCTTACTGGTTCCCTTCACCGTGATGCTCACACCTGGAAGCGCCTCATTGTTATCTCCGGTAACCTTACCTATAAGATTGCTTTGCGCACTTACCCGCAAGGTGGAAAATACAATCAACATTAAAATCAATCTTCTGATCAGAAGTATTAATTGTTTCATAATAAATTGGTTAAAGTTTAGAAAAGCCAGTCATTAACTCCATATTGTAAAAAAATAAATCAGTATAGTACTATTTATATCTTCACAAATTTCCCTGTTAATAACCTTATAGAAAATGGACGCTCTTTTCTAAATGATGGACAATCCTATGAAAAACTTGAATTATGTACATCAAATATTGTTATATCAGTCGTATTTACGCTTTTGTTTTCTGAATCATTAAGTACAGAAACCCCTGCAGATATATACTCAGCCAGCTATTTCTATAATAAAAGTGATTTGCAGTGATTTCTATACACCATTTTATGATCCGTTATTAACAGAATTGACAATAACCCACTGGCATAGTTATGGTTGCACTTTCCAAAAAAATATTAAATTGACTGATATGGAAACATTCGCAAAAGTTATCCCGCATCTTTGGTTTGATAAGGAAGCTTAAAGAAGCAGCAGCATTTTATACATCTCTGTTCCCCAATTCAAGGGTAACCAGCACTACTACGCTAGAGAATACACCATCGGGTGATACCGACGTGGTAACGTTCGAGCTTTGGGGCCAAAAATTCATGGCCATCAATGCAGGCCCGCTGTTTAAATTTAATCCGTCTATCTCGTTCATGGTGAATTTTGACCCGTTGTTGTTTGGCTCATCTGCGGCGCCGGAAAAAGATGCCCGTGAAAAATTAGATGAGGCCTGGAACAAACTGGCAGACGGTGGTAATGTGCTCATGCCCATTGATAAATACCCATTTAGTGAGCGATATGGCTGGATCCAGGATAAATACGGCCTGTCATGGCAGTTGATACTTACAGGTTCCGAAGGTGAGCCAAGACCGGCGATCATTCCTTCACTTATGTTTGTAGGGGACAATTGCGGAAAGGCGGAAGAAGCTATAAGCTTTTATGTTTCTGTTTTCAAAAACTCACAATCCGGCTCTATATTCCGTTACGGTGAAGGCCAGCAGCCAGACAAGGAAGGCACGGTCATGTATGCGGATTTTAAGATCGAAAATACATGGTTTGTTGCCATGGACAGCGCACAGGAACACCAATTCGATTTCAATGAAGCTATCTCACTTCTGGTAAATTGTGAAGATCAGGAAGAGATAGATTATTACTGGAAAAAATTATCGTCAGTTCCTGAAGCTGAACAATGCGGATGGCTGAAAGATAAATATGGCTTATCCTGGCAGATTTCACCAACCGCCATGGAGCAAATGATGGATGAAGGTAATCGTGAGCAGATCAACCGGATCACACAGGCATTTTTACCGATGAAAAAGCTGGATATTGCAACATTGCAGGAGGCGTACGAAGGGAAATAGTAGCTAAACAGGCCCTGTTGAACCAATTTCACAAAGGTGATACCATAGTTACTACCAGTTAAAGCAGAGCATGGGTACCATCTTTATAATGATAAAATCCAGACAGGAATATAAGCGGGCTGTGTAAGAATTTGCCCGGTTGGATAAAGAAAATCGTTTCATCAGGATAAGATGACAAATTTTGAATTGTATAGATTGAGTTCATAATAATGGGTGATAAATCGCTTAAAATTTGAAATATCAACACATTTTGTATAAATAATTCACTTAAACAGCCACTAAACGTAACAATCAAGGAGCTGAGGAAAACTATACTTTGGCACAGTTTTCATAACAGTGAATTAAAACCAAGATTTATTTCAACAAAAAGAAAAACTGTTATGGCAACTACAACAAATGCAACTGGAGTACTTAATGACCTGATCGAAATCAACAATGACCGCGTAGCTGGTTTTGAAAAGGCTATCGCAGATATTAATGATGAAAACATTGACCTGAAAGAGCTTTTTCAGGAGTATGCAGAACAAAGCCGTAAAAACGGACAGGAACTGGCTGCAATAGTTGGTTCGGCTGAAGAAGTGGAAACAGGCAATAGTGTAAGCGGTACTTTACACCGTGCGTGGATTGATGTAAAATCATTGTTTGGCGGAAGCGACCGCGCAAGTATTCTGTCCGAAGCAGAACGTGGCGAAGATGCAATCAAAAAAGCGTATAAAGATGCTTTAAGCGAAGGTGAACTTCCTTCTGATGTTATCGCAACTGTAAGCAGCCAGGCGCAGGGAATAAATGCTGCCCATGACCGGATTAAAGCTTTGCGCGATGCTGCAAAGGCCTGATCTAAAAAATAATTAGTTGAAAGCTGCCTTGAAAGAGGCAGCTTTTTTAGTTTAAATTGAATGATTCTGCTTGAAAAAACTATTAGTCAGTTTCTGGCTATCCGTAAGATTTGTGATAGTTTAAATATAGTCAGATCAATCCGATTGCAGAAGTCAGTATACTTTCCGATCATCCATGGGCGACAAACCTTCGTACCTGAATTTCGATAAGCCAGCCTATGCCTGGAAACCTGATATCGATTATCGGGAACACCCTGAACTATACCGCGTTGGAAAAGGTGAACAGGGTGTTTTGATTTGTGAACCGTATAAATCAGAAATCGGACAATTCTGGCGTTTTAAAACCAAAGTCATTGCGGAGGAAAGCAGCCGTAAAATTTATGACCTTTTTCTGGCTTATCTGGATCAGAAAGACTTTGTCGGAGCCGATATGGCGCGCAAATATTTACAAATGGGCTTTACCCGCGCACGCCGGTATGCCAATTACAAGGGCGGCAAAAAATATGATAAAGATCATGACTACCAGCTTCTGGAAAAAGGTACCGGCGAACAGGAAAAAGCCGAAGCCGCTACCATATTTTTCACCAGATGGAAAGAAGCGGAAAACAATGCTGAATATGCACTTATAAAAAAGAACTGGAAGAACACATCAGGTTAAATCCGCAATTTTCACCAGAATTCAAAACCCGTTGTGGCTGAAACACATTACCGTCAAAATCAGATATTTGTACTGTATTTCCATAAAGATATTTACATTAAATAATCATTTCAGCAGCAAATAATTCCTCACAATAATAGCTTTTGTAAAGCCTCCTCAACAGATCTGGTAAAGTTGATCTGGTTTTTCTTATTACTCTCGAAGATAAAATCTTTAAGGCTTTTACTCTTATAATTAGAAAAATCCCCGACGATGGCCAGCCTTACTTTGTAATTGGAATATTTTTGCAGTATCTCGCCAGCCATGCCAGTTTTAAGCTCAAAAAATTCCGGATTGAAATTCTTCTCATGCAGGATTATTTTATCAATATCCTGGTAATAAATATCTGCAAGTATCTGAAGGCTGTCCTCAGGATTGGAGACCAGGATAATTTCTGAGGTAATCTCCGCTATTTTGGTATTATTCATTTCGTGTATTAAAATATCCATAAATCAATGTTGTTTATTTCAAAAAACGCATGCATTACTTCCTGTTTTTATTTAGATAAAAATTGATTTCAGTTATAAAAACCTAAATTAGAAAACAAAACGCCTGATGACAGAGCAATCAAAACGGAAGCCACTGGTTGCCACACTTGCAATCAGCACGTATGCACAAAGTTACTTCAACAAACTGCGAAAACAGCATTTTCCGGCTGAGCGTAATTATCTGGATGCACATCTGACTCTCTTTCATGCTTTACCAGATGAACCGTGGATTATGGAAGATCTTAAAAAACTGGCAATAGATCAACTGCCTTTCGAGGTCAATGCCCAGTCTATTGTATCTCTTGGAAATGGGACTGCTTTTAAAATTGCATCGCCCGAGCTGCCCTTACTTCATCAGAAGCTTCAAAAAAACTGGTTTGATTTTCTGACCGACCAGGACCGGCAGAAAAGAAACTTTCATATTACAATACAAAACAAAGTAGAATCTCAGGCTGCAAAAAAACTACAGGCGGATTTAGCGAAGAATTTCAAACCATTCAGCTTTACCATCTATGGCATTGACTTGTGGCGCTATCATCAGGGTCCATGGGAATATATAATGAACTTTGGTTTAGGGCAAGATTCACCTTCCCTTTGAGCACTTCACAAATGCTTTTCCTATTTACCAACCTTATTCTTTTCAGCTACTAAAATAGGACATAAAATTACTTTGCTTACCTAAAAACGGTTTAAAACCGGGTAAAAGCCCGCCGGCATTTACTTATGCCAATTAATAAAAAGTAATGTCAGAATTGTTAAAGACCATACATGAAACTCAGATCTTTTATTTTAACCGCCATCCTGGTAACAGGAATATTAACGGCGCAGGCTCAACTAAAATTCAATACAGAAAAATTCAACCGGAAAGGTGAAGCTACACTTTGGATACAAAAGGAGCTGGTGGAGATTACCTGGCCAACCGGGGAAGGTAAATCAGGGAAAGTACAATTTGATATGTCACCTTCCAATCCTTTGTTCAAACGAATCGCTCTTGGTACGAAAACGGAGCCGATTATTGTGTCAGAAGATCTGGATGCAGCATTTTTGCTGACCGTAGGAAAACGGGACCTGATGTCACAGAACGGATGGAATATATTTTTCGATAAAGTACCTCTGCGGCCTTTTCAGACTTTTAAGGTAGTCCTCAAAAAAACTAATATTGCAGTAAGGAGTACTGGCACCCGCACCGTGGTAACAATCGGAAGCCTTACCGCCGACCGGTTTTCGGGGGTACTCGAAGTGACTTTTTACAACGGCAGCCCCCTGTTTAATATTGCAGCCGTAATGTCAACCAAAGCTGAGGCAACAGCCATCGTGTATGATGCCGGACTGGTTAGCAGAACGCAGAAATGGACAAATCTTTCCTGGACGAACACGGCTGATCAGATGGAGTCGGCGGCTGTACAATATAGTGATTCGGCAAGAAACCTGGGCGTGAAATACCGCACCATCGCTGCCGGAAGCAAAGGCGGTTCAATGGCCATTTTCCCTGCACCACACCAATATTTTTATCCGCTTGATGAAGCATTCAACCTGAAATTCATCTGGCATGGAAATAATTACAGGAAAATGCTCGATGGTTACGGTATCGGGATCCGGCAGGAACTGGAAGGTGACCGCCGCTTTGTTCCGTGGTTTAATGCCCCTCCCGGAACGCAGCAGCGTATGAATTTTTTCTGTCTGATAAGTAATGCAGAAGGTAATCAAGCTATTGATGCCGTTAAAAAATTCACAAATTCTGATCGTTACGTCAGGCTTCCGGGCTTCAAAACGATGTCAAGCCATTTTCATAATGAGTTTATCATGAATGTCGTGCTGGCGGGCAAACCGGTTCCGGAAAAACCTGAGTTTGTCGAAGTGTTCAAGCGGCTCGGCCTGGATATGGTCCACCTTGGAGAATTTCACTATACTGCTCATCCCAAAGGCCCGGATTCACTTCGGCTCAGGGAATTGAAAGCGCTGTTTGAGCAATGCCGGCGACTGTCGGACAACAACTTTCTGCTTATGCCAGGAGAAGAACCCAACGAATTTTTCGGCGGGCATTGGCTGCAAATTTTCCCAAAACCCGTTTATTGGATTATGTCGCGTGATAAAGAAACGCCTTTCGTCGAAGACAAGCCGGGATTTGGCAAAGTGTACCATATTGGTGATAAAAAAGACATGCTGAAATTGTTACAGGATGAACAGGGACTGGCCTGGACTGCTCATGCGCGAACCAAGGGATCGGTTAATACCCCTGACATTTATAACCATGAAGCGTTCTTCAAATCCGACCGCTTTATGGGTGCAGCCTGGAAAGCGATGCCTGCCGATCTTTCGCAGCCCCGGCTGGGTAACCGCGTGCTTGATCTGCTGGATGACATGAACAATTGGGGAGAGAAAAAAACCGTGATCACAGAAGCCGACCTGTTCACAGTTACGCAGGAGAACGAAATGTATGCACATATGAATGTCAATTACATGATGCTGAACCAGCTGCCCGGATTTGACTCAGGCTGGAAACCCGTTGTAGACGCGATGCAGCATGGGAAATTCTTCGGAACCACCGGAGAAGTACTGATACATGAACTGAAAGTAAACGGAAAGTTGTCCGGTGAAACGCTCACGCTGAATGCCGACGGCACGGCCGATGTAGACTTAAAATTGAGCTGGACTTTCCCGATGAATTTTGTGGAGGTCATATCGGGCGACGGGGAAAAAGTGTACAGGGAACAAATCGAACTAACAAACACCCGCGCATTCGGCGAGCAAAAATTTCAGTTCCATCCTAAACTGAAAGGCAGAAAATGGATGCGCATAGAAGCCTGGGACAGCGCTGTAAACGGTGCTTTCAGCCAGACTTTTTATTTGGAGCCATTAGCGCGTTGATAAATAAGCATACTTCGCATTGCCGAATGATCTTATCAGTAATGCGATTATAGGTGTTATTCTTCATTCATCAGGTTATCCTTAAATTTGAATTATTAAATCTTTGGAATGGAGAATCAAATAGAAATTTATCAAAGTGGTGATGGTGAAACTCAGGTTGAAGTAAAATTTGAACAAGACACAGTTTGGCTGGCGCAGAAGATGATGGCTGTCTTGTTTCATACGACGGTGCCTAATAGTAATATGCACCTTAGCAATGTATTCGATGAAGGTGAGCTGACAAAATAGGCAACTATTAAGGATCTCTTAATAGTTCAAATGGAGGGAAAAAGAGAAGTAAAACGAAACCAGAAGGTTTACAATCTTGATGCAATTATTTCTGTTGGTCGCAAATTATGCGACAACTGGTTATTTTTTCAATTCAAAACTGATCCTAAATGAGAAAATGGGACAAAGTCGCTATGCTTCATACCAGACTATTTTCAAAACATCTCTAAAGATGGGGCTGAGATCTGATTATAGCTCATTTGTTCCCTTTAATTTGCTACGCTAAACCCGTGGCGCCTTTTGCGGCGGCATGGCCGACCAGGCCGCTGCCGCACTTTCTTTTAATTTAACCCATCATTCCATTTGTACACTAAATATTTTTCAAAATATAAAACACTGATATTCACCGCACTGAATTAAAAATATTATTTTATTTAATATTAACTGCAATTAAGAATAAAATAAAGTACTTATATTAACTGCAATTACGATTAATAGCAGATCATGAAGAAGACGAAACTGGGTGAGTTCGAAGAGCTCGTATTGCTTACAGTAGCAGCCTTACAGCACGATGCGTACGGAGCGGAGATAAAAAGGGAGCTGGAAACACGGTTGAAAGAAAAACTAAGTGTAGGGTCTATTCAGTCGGCATTGAAACGGATGGAAGAAAAAGGCTTTCTCACCTCAGCCTTCGGCGAAGCCACTTTGAAAAGAGGAGGTAAACGCAAACGCATTTACTATACTACTTCCTATGCGCTTAAAGTGCTGGAAGAAATTAGAGCAATACGCGCCGATCTGTGGAGTTCAATTCCTTTGACAGCCTCTGAATTGAAAATGATATGAGTGCGCCTGAGCATATTCAACCGCCTCAATGGCCATTGCGTTTGATGCGGGGCATTTTACGGACGGAATACCTGGAAGAAATTGAAGGCGATATGGAGGAGATTTTTCAGGATAATCTTCATCAGTATTCTGTAAGGAAGGCAAAGCGGATTTATACATGGGAAATGTTAAAGTTGCTTCGCCCGGTGCTATTGAGAAATTTTAAATCATCCTACACTTTTACACCTTATGCCATGTATAAAAATTATTTTCTGATTGCCTGGAGAAACCTGATTAAAAAGAAAGCGTATTCGGCCATTAATATTCTCGGATTGGGGGTAGGAATTGCCTGCTGCTTTCTGATTTTTACGTTTGTGCAAAGTGAACTTTCCTACGATACATATCATAGCAAGCGCGACCGGATCTACCGCATCATACATGGAACCAGAGTTTCCGAAGATCCCCGAAATCTGTCGAAAGAAGGCCCTTCCTGGGTCTGGGGTAACGCCCCTGTCGGACCGGCACTTAAAAATGACTTTCCTGAAATAGAAAAAGTAGTTCAGTTTTCAGGCAGGTCTGACATTCTGCTGACTAACGATGATAAAAAGTATCAGGAGAACGGCGTATTCTTCATAGATTCCACCGTGTTTGATGTATTCAGCTGGGATTTGTTGCAGGGTGATCCTAAAACTGCATTGGTCAATCCGTATAGCATCGTACTGACACAGAGCACGGCCCGGAAATATTTCGGCAATGAAAATGCATTGGGTAAAATGCTGAAAGGAAGCGATTCACCAGGCAGAGCGAATGCCGGTCAATACATCGTGACCGGTATCATGAAGGATCTTCCCGGCAATTCTCACTTTAAGTTTAATGCCCTCCTTTCGCTGAGTACGTTTAAAAAATCGTTACCGGAAATCTTTGAGACGTGGGACTATGTTGATTTCTACACCTACTTTCTGGTAAACGAAAAATTCAATGAAGCTGCTTTTAAACAAAAGCTTCCTGAATTTGTAAAGCGGCAGCGCAAGGACCCGAAAACAAAATATGTCATAGAGCTGGAATCGCTGAACGATGTTTACTTAAAATCCGAAGCGGACCGCCAGCCGGGAGAAACCGGAAGTCTGTCAAACATGTATATTTTCTCTATCATCGGGTTGTTCATCCTGGTCATTGCCATGATCAACTTTATGAACTTGTCCACGGCCCGTTCCATGGAACGAAGTAAAGAGGTCGGCATCCGCAAATCAATTGGTGCTGCCAGAAGCAGCTTGATCTCTCAGTTTTTAGGCGAATCCTTTGTGATCGTTTCTCTGTCGATGATAACTGCTGTAATTCTGGTGGTGGTCTCGTTACCTTTTATGACAGGACTGACCGGAAAAGAATTTGAACCAGGCATTTTAATCCATTGGAAAAGTATTCCCATCATTATCGGAGCCATGGTGTTGATCGCTTTTGTGGCGGGTTCTTATCCGGCACTGGTTCTCTCGGGATTTAGTCCGGTTCATGTGTTGAAAGGTATGACCAAGTCAACATCAGGTGTAAATCTGCGAAGAGGATTGGTGGTTTTTCAATTCAGTCTTTCCATACTGCTCATCGCGGTGACGATTATCGTCTATACACAAATGAATCATTTACTGGATAAAGATTTAGGCTTTGATAAAGAAAGTATGCTGGTAATCGACTACAACTACGATGAGGCCGTGAATGCCAGGTCGCAGCTTTTAAAGACAAGGCTGGAAGAAAACCCATCTATTGTTTCAGTCGCTTTTTCCCGAAGCGTTCCCGGAAGCTTTTTCCCGCATGCCGGCACGGAAATAGAAACAAAGAATGGCGAAACGAAAATGATGGGGCAACCCATCTTCGAGGTCGGAATAGACTTTATACCCCATTTTGGCTTAGAGCTCGTTGCAGGCAGATCATACTCCAGAGATTTCCCTGCGGACTCCAGCAGTGCTTTGGTCATTAATGAAGCAGCAGCAAAACAATACGGATATAAAAATGCCGAAGAAATCGTGGGTAAAAAATTCAGTCAGTGGGGAAGAAAAGGTGTGGTGATCGGGGTCGTGAAAGATTTTAATTTCACTTCTTTGCATCAAAAAATCGAACCGCTCACCCTGCCTTTCCAGGCCTATTCAAGCCGGTATCTATCCATTAAAGTTAAGTCAGAAGACCTGACAAAAACGATTCAGCAGGTTGGTGCCATCTGGAGTGAAATAGAACCACACAGGCCTTTCCTTTACAGTTTTCTGGATGAAGATTTTAATCGCCAGTATCAGGATGATTTTACTTTCAGAAAGTTGTTTACCACATTTTCCTGCCTGGCCATAGCCATTGCATGTCTGGGACTGCTCGGACTGGCGACGTACATGGCAGAGCAGCGCACAAAAGAAATCGGTATCCGAAAAGTGTTGGGAGCAGATTCCCGCACGATCGTTCTGTTGCTTTCCAGCGACTTTATTAAACTGGTTGTCGTGGCTATTCTGATTGCGACTCCGGTGGCGTGGTACGTAATGAACCGATGGCTTGAAGGTTTTGCTTACAGGGTGGAGATCAGTTTCTGGATTTTTGTTTTAGCGGGGCTGATCGCCTTTTTTATTGTTGCGCTTACCATCAGTTATCAAGCCATAAAATCAGCGTTGATGAATCCGGTAACGTCACTGAGAAGCGAATGAGATCATTCAGCTGGCGCAGGTTGTACGGTGCCAGATTGGCACAACCCAACGACCTGCGCAATTCACATCTATGCAAGACCACATTCGCGACCTACTTAATCGCTTTCAGTATAGCGAGCAACTTAAAGAGAGCGCCGTTTTTCGAATCCTTTTTGGAGGGGAAAAACCCAGCAAGGTTATGGCTGATTTACATATTCATAATAGTTATACGCTTCGTAACTGGGTACTTTTGTATCAACGAAAGATTCAAACTGGTTTGATAACTTTACCTGCTATGAAAAAGGCACGGACACAGGACATTACAGACCTGAAACAACGGATTGAGGAATTGGAATATGCCCTCAATCAGGCTAACTTACTGATTTTAGCTTTGAACACAATGATCGAGGTTGCCGAAAACGAGTTAAATGTACCCATTCGAAAAAAGTCTGGTCGCAGTGGCGCACTACCCAAACAGTCTTAAAGCTTCGCGATAACGAAATCGCAAAGGTAAGTGTCGGAAACCTTTGTCGTCTGTTGGCCGGGCCGCCGACGCGGTTTCATACCCCAGGTTGGAAAGCTGATAAATACTACGTCGTATTTTTCGATATCAGCTATTTTTGTTTTTAACGGTGACAAATAGCCTGTTTCATTTTCATTGGCAACCTGTGCGATGGTAGCCTTATAATTTTACGGATATGGCTTTGCCAGTTCCAGAGCTACCAAGGTTCCTCCGGTACTTTTTTTAATCATTTCCGCAACAGCCTTCGTGTTGCTTGCTCTGGATAAATACACAATTAACACCTTTTCAGATGATATTAATTGAGCATTTGAGCTAACCCATATGCAACATAAAATTATTATTAACAGAAAAATGATTCTTTTCATACCTATTTCTTTAACGGCGCTTCGACATCGGAGAATGCAAGCACAAAGTCCGGCAAACGAGCACCTTTAATTTCAATCGTTGCCAGTTCTGTATTGAACTGTTTTAATTCATCTTCATTAAACTTTACAGAATCTGCTCCGTTATTTTCCAGCATATGCGCCATTTGTGTTGTGCCGGGAATGGGCACAATCCACGGTTTTTGCGCCAAAAGCCAGGCCAGTGAGATTTGTGCTGCGGTCGCGTCTTTTTGTGCTGCCCACTTTTTTACCAGGTCAACAAATACCAGGTTATTTTTAATATTTTCAGGAGCAAACCTGGATTCCCCACCTCGAATGTCACCCGGAGCATACCGTGTATTTGCATCAATAGCGCCTGTGAGAAAGCCTACACCAAGAGGGCTCCATGGAACAAAGCCAATGCCAAGTTCCTGGCATAAAGGAATAATCACCTTTTCCGGCCCTCTCCATAAAAGCGAATATTCATTCTGGATAGCCGTAACGGGATGAATCGCATGTGCACGTCTGACGGTTTTAGCGCCTGGTTCGGATAGTCCGTAGTAAAGCACTTTTCCTTCTTTGATAAGGTCTTTAATTGCTCCAGCAACGTCTTCAATCGGAACAGCCGGATCCACACGGTGCTGATACAATAGGTCAATACGGTCGGTGCGAAGGCGTTTGAGCATTCCTTCCACTACTTCCTTAATATGTTCCGGACGGCTGTTCAAACCCGGAAGACGCTGATTAGTGTTAGTGTTGTGGCTTATTGGTAGCGCCATTCATTTTCACCGGTCTGAGCAGTTGTGAAAAAGTAAGGGAACCCATTTTCCATTTACCGTTTTCACGGATGTATACCTCAGTGACCATAAAGGCATGAGTAACCGCTCCGGCGGCCCGGTTCATTTCCACCGACCACAGCCAGGAGGTCAATGTCGTTTAAGAGGATAGCAGTATTGTTAAAAATATTAACAGAAACTGTGTAAACTTCGGCTTTTTTGTACCAAATGCCGCCACCCTTAATTACATCGAGCTCTCTGTCTTTCCCCCAGCTACCTCCCATATGGACAAAGACTGCCTTATCATCAAAAAGAGCGGCTAATGAGTCTATATTTTTTTCTGACATCCAGCGCCATTTATCTTTTGAAAGCGTAGCGATCTGTCTTTCTGCGTCAGATGTATTTGCATTTTGTGTTTGCGCGGATACGCTTTCGGGCTTAGACAGGATAAGCGCTAATCCAACAATGAAAACAACCAGATTCCTGGTTAACCATTTAAGATTTGTAATTTCTTTCATAATGATGGGTTTGATTCGTTTAACATTGGTTTATATCTAGTGTTTGATGACATGGGTGTCCCGTACACTGCTAAATGTCAGCGCTAACATTTTCCAACCATTTCCTTTCTTTTTATACACCTCAGTCACTGTAAATTCGGTATTCGCCTCAGTACCCCGAACCATAGCGGACAATGTAATGCGGCTCCAGATGATTGCCGTGTCATCAAAAGTCTCTACTGCCACATCATGCACGTCCGTTTTTTTGTACCAGATACTTCCTGTTTTAATAATTTCAAAGATCTCATCATGATTTTCAATGTCTGTTTCCAGATATTTCGCAGGATTAGTCTCAGAATTAGCGTATGCGCTTAGCTCCAACGTCAGGTGATATTTGTTCGTTTTCTTTAATGTTTTCATAGGTTAAAAATATAATCTTTACAGGAATCAATCCCGCGAGTTAAACTTATAACTTTCTTTCCCCCAGCCATTTTACCATTTTAGGGTCACGGTGATCAAAAAAGGCACTGGCATTTGTGTCCAATGTTTTGATGGCTTCCATTTCTTCGGTATTTAGCTGGAAATCAAAGCTGTTGAAATTCTCGGCCATCCTTTCTTTACGGACCGATTTAGGGATTGCAACTATACCTCTCTGCGTGAGCCATCGGACAACCACCTGTGCAATTGTTTTATTGTATTTCTCACCAATCGACGCCAAAAGCTCATTTTGAAAAAGCCCGTTTTTTCCTTCTGCAAATGGCCCCCAGGATTCGATCTGGACATTGTTTTCTACCAGAAACTGTTGTGTATCTACTTGCTGATGGAAAGGATGTGTTTCAATTTGATTGACCGCCGGAACAATTTCATTGTGAACAATCAAATCTATAAGTCTGTCCGGGTGAAAATTACTAACGCCGATAGCCCTGATCCTGCCCTCATTGTACAACTCCTGCATCGCTTTCCATTCCCCGTAAACATCACCAAATGGTTGATGGATCAGATACAAATCCAGATATTCTAGTTGCAGCTTCTTCATTGAAGCTTCAAAAGCTCTCTTTGTGTCCTCATATCCATTGGATTGTATCCAGAGTTTAGTTGTAATAAATAGGTCTTCACGTGGTTGTCCACTCTTTTTAATTGCTGTTCCTACGGCTTCTTCATTTCCATAAGAAGCGGCTGTGTCTATCAGACGATAACCGGTTTCAATAGCATCCAGTACGCTTCGTTCACATTCCTTTGGGTCTGGTACCTGGAATACTCCAAAACCCAAAATGGGCATTTCAATACCGTTATTTAATTTTACTGTTTCCACTATATTTTAGTTATCTGTTGATGATGCAAAGTTCCTGACATAAACAGGCAAATTTTGTATACTAATTCCTGTTTTACCTACCAATGTTACTGTTTAGGAAATTCATTATTTTTTCGCAGCCTTTTCCATGACATCCAGCCGTGCCTTTTTGGGGTCGGGAATACCTACCGCCGTACCGTCTGCCCGAAATTCCAGAATTTCACTTTTTTCGGATCGTAAATGGGCCATTTTGGTAAACCCGTTCCGTTTGGATCTCCTGTTTTAGCAAAATTGGACCAATAAGTGTTCATCATTTTAGCAACTTCAGAATCCTTAGATGTTATAGCTGCTTCATTTCGTCCTGTCAGATTATCAAACACATAAGCAATTTCAGATGCGTGTGATGCGCCATATTTCATCCGCTGCTTCATCGACTCGGCAACGTAGGAGAAAAGGTAAATGTATGCCCGGTCGCCTTTGGCAGTAAAAGCATTTGCGGTGAACCTCGCTGGCTCAGCCCATACCTTATCCGTATTAACCATTGTAAGCACTTCGGCAAAATCCGTTTTATCTTCCAGGTCATATGCTGCTGAAAACGCTACTTTTACAGTTTCAAATTGCTCCAGCAACTCTTCCTTTGACCTGGCATTGACAAATCCGGCTGGAACCTCCGCGCTGTTTGATCCGATAATAAGTGGTACCCTGGACTGTCTGCCTGCCTTATATGCACTCTCTGCTGTTTCTACGACAAGCTTACCGTCCAGAATCGGCCCAGAATAAATAGGTTCGCCTCCTTCTCCATTATTTTCTTGTCCACTGTCCACGATATCTTCAACACTTAATGAACGGAGCTTGGCAAGTGCTGCCGCATCTTTGGTTTCAATCCCATGTTTTTTCGCATAGTTTATTCCAATCGCTTCTGCTGAAACCGGGTAATAAGGGTCAGCATTTTCCTTATTTATCGGCCTGGCTGTCAACACACCGTCCCTGCCACCTCCGGACTCAATAATTGCCTTTTGGAACAGGCCTTTCGCTGCTGGAATTGTTATTAAAGAATGTACCGAAACACCACCTGCAGACTCTCCGAAAATTGTAACGTTTTGGGGATTACCTCCAAAGGCCTCAATATTCTGCTGCACCCATTTAAGTGCCGCAATCTGATCCATGTATGCATAACTACCTTTAAGCTCCTGTGGATACTCCTTAGAGAGGGCAGGAAATGCAAAATGGCCAAGCCGTCCGAGGCGATAATTGAAACTGATTAAAATGACTCCCTGCCTGGCAAAGTGATCACCGAAAGTTTCCGGATAAGAGCTGCCTCCTCCCACGAAAGCGCCACCATAAATCCAAACCATAACAGGCAGCTTTGCTCCTCTTTTTGCTCCTGCCGGCCTCCACAAATTCAAAAAAAGACAATCTTCGGAAGTATTTTCCCGAATTGTGCCAGCCTTACGCGGCCAACATGCCTGCGCGCAATCTGAGCAAAACTTGCTCGCATCGCGTACCCTTTGCCAGACAGGAAAGGGTTTTGGCGGCCGCCACCGATACGCACCCACCGGCGCGGCAGCATAGGGAATTCCCTTGAAGCTGTCAAAATTTCCTTCTATCACGCCTCGTACCGATCCTGACAAGGTGCGAACTACTGGCCCCGCGGCCGATGTACCACTGGGATGTGTTTGTTGGGCGCGCAACCCCAAACTCATGATGATGGAAAGACCTGTTAAAAGTTTTTTCACTTTGAAAAACCGTTTTAAGTTGGGAAAAATTACTGAAAAGCCTGCCAATATTACTGATTCAGATATTGTTGATCTGTTACCGCTGCCCCTGATGTTACACCGCCTTTATCCAGATTTGGTGTTGCCACTGTATGGATCATAGGTGCGTCAGGTGTTGCTCCATGCCAGTGCATGACGCCTGGTGGGGCAACGATGGCTTCACTTTGGTTAAGTATTTGCTTGGGTTTACCCTTTTCCTGATACCAGGCTGTGCCCATTGTTACAACAATGACCTTTCCTCCTGCGTGAGAATGCCATATTGTTCTTGCACCGGGTTGAAAACTTACCCTGCTAACACCACAATTCATCTGTGGAACCTGGGCAAGTCTGCTGGCAGAAGATGCACCACCCGTTATAAAGCAACCTACCTGCAAAACACCCTGCCGTCCGGCATTGGTGGTATCAGCACTTGTCTGGCCAAGGACATTATTTGAGAGGAACAACAAGAAAATGCTGACTGCTAATAGCTCGCTTAATACATGTTTCATACATTGAAAAGGTCGATAGGCAGCTTTCTGAGACGTTTGCCCGTGGCTGAAAAAATTGCATTTGCAAGTGCCGGTGCAAAAGGAGGAACACTTGGCTCTCCTACACCTTTCATTTTACTTCCGTCTGCTATGATGTGCACCTCAATAGGGAATGACTCATTGATACGGGGTACCGAGTTATCATAAAAATTATTCTGCTCCACAATCCCGTTTTTAAACGTAATCCCAGGTTTTGTAGCTGCTGACATAGCCATGATAATCCCCCCTCCATCTGGTTTTTCACATTATCAGGATTGACCACAACGCCAAGATCAATAACTACTATAACCTTATCGATTTTTACTACTTTTTTAGAAGGGTCATAACTCACTTCAACGACCTGTCCGCACTGGCATCCAAAGAATTTCCACTGGGCGATACCCCGGCCTTTGTGCTTTGGCAGGACAGATTCCCACCCAGATACTTCTTTAAGTTTTGTTAAGAGTTTGTAGGTATCAGAATCTTTGGCGACCATATTCAATCGAAATTCCATAGGATCTGCCCCTGCTTTTACGGCCATTTCGTCAACAAAACTTTCGTGGGGAAAACAAATGGTAGAGCTAACTACCGAACGAAAAGCGGCACCCGGAATATGGGAGTCAGTTTTAACGTAGGATGTTTTTAGATTCGGTATCTGATAATCCTGGGTACCGATTCCTTCTACCATACTCGGATCAAGCTTGGTTTGATCGAAATTTTTAAAAAGGGATTCATGAAAATTTGGCCCGATTACTTTATGCCGAAAAGCGGTCAGTTTCCCATCTTCACCGATAGTTCCACTCATTTTCGAGAATGTCATCATGCGCCATGGTCCATTCTGCGTCACTTCTTCTCTGCTCCAAAGTGTTTTTACAGGCCTGTCTATTAATTTAGCGACATTGACTGCTTCAACGATATAGTCGTAATAAAGCCGCCTGCCAAAACCGCCGCCAATAAACATATTGTGGTATTTGACATTTTCAGGCTTAAATCCAGTCAGTGCAGGGATGTCATTGTTTCCAGGACCGGTTATTAGATTAGGCACCTGGTTTGATGACCAGATCTCTACTTTGTCGCCCGCAACCTGAGCAACACAGACCATCGGTTCCAGCGTTTGATGGGAAATAACCGGAGTTTCGTAAAAGGCATCAACCGTATTTTCTGTTGTCGTTTTCACAGCATCAATACTACCTATATTTTTATCAATCATGCCTTCCTGATCCTGCTGGTCCCGCAGATACTGGTCATAATCGGAAGAATTGTATGTTTCGTGACCTTTGGTGTCCCATTGAATTTTCAGTTTCTTTTTGCCCTGCATTGCATTCCAGTATGAATCTGCAATCACCACCACACCAATAAAACTGTAAATTCCAACAATTCTTTCAACCTCAGACACCTTGACCACACCCGGCATTTTAAGGGTTTCACTGGCGTCAAAGCTCTTTAAAGTTCCTCCAATAACAGGGCACCTGCTCACGGCAGCATGCAACATTCCGGGAACTTCAACATCAATACCAAATACTGCCTTGCCCGACGTTTTCAGTGGAACATCAGGACGGTGGGCCTGTTTGCCAATAATTTTAAAATCTTTGGGATCTTTTAGCTTAGGCTCTTTTGGCAGCTCTATTTTGGATGCTTCCTCTAATAGTTCACTGTATGCTGCTGACTTTTTGCTGGGACGATGAATAATTTTTCCATTTTCTGCATAACAGCTGGCTTCATCAACCTGCCATTTATTACTGGCAGCTTTAATAAAAACAGCTTTTGCAGCTGCACCAACAGTCCTCATCTGGGTGTAGCTGCCGCGTACCGAAGTACTGCCTCCTGCACGCTGCCCGTTGCCAAATTCTTTTTCACCTCCCGTGTTTTTAATGATTACCTGATCAAGTGACACCTCGAATTCTTCGGCGATCAGCGCAGGAATAGACTGAAAAGTCCCCTGCCCCATTTCAGGTTTGGTGTTAAAAAGTGTTATTTGACCGTTTGACTCAACGAGAATGAACGGTGTAAAATTCCTTGCAATTGCGGCAACAGAGGTTTTAGTTGCTGCGCCTTTGGCGGATAGTCCCAGCCAAATCGCAACACTTGCAGTGGATGCCCCTTTAATGAAATGCCTTCTTGAAATATCATTCATAGTGCTATTTTTTAACCGTTACACCATTTTATCTTGGATGTAACCTTTGCCAATACTTGATGCAGACTAAGTCATCAAAGGCTAATAATCATTGCTTTTATAGCTGATGTTTTGTTATTTATCCAAGCCTTTTTCCTTTAAAAATTTAGACATCTGGTCTGCTACTTCAATATTATTCAAGTCCGAAAAAGGGAAATGGGTATTTCCCTTGATTCCGATTTCTGGAAGATGAACGACCGTCACATCTCCACCATGTTTATTGACAGCATCTCTCCATAACCTGGCCATTTCAAGACGGGCACGCCAGCCATCCTGCCCCGGATTATCGATTTGTTTATCAGGAATAAAATCACCGTAATAAATAATGATCGGGATCCTGGTCAGTTTCATAAAGTCGGCCATGGGTATACCAGTCGCTTCCAGTGGGCCAGAGGAACTGGCAATTGGCAAGGGTACCTCGCCTTGCGGAAAAAGAAAACCACTGCCTGGTTCGTAGCAGACAACAGCCTTCACATTACTGTTTTTAACGACCGTCTGCCAGCCAAAACCACCAGAATGAGAATGGGTAACCAGGATTCCCTGACCAATTTTATCAAATAGTTTTGAAGTGGCACTAGCGATCACCTCGGTATCAAAGCCCCCAATATTGGGCGTTATCTGACGGAAATATTGATTAAGAGCTTCCGGATCCTTGGAAAATTGAACACCTGGAAAGTAGTCGGGCCAAATGCCAACCCGGAACGTACCGAACCAACCTTGCTCATCAGGTATCGGTGCAATCGTAGCAGCTACGGTGCTGCGACCTGCATTTCCTCTGCGCGGCTGATCGATCAGATAAACGCCGAAATTACGTCTGAGGAAAATATTTTGAAATCCTTCACGTCCATCCGGTGTTGTTTCCCAGGTTTTCGAAAACTGCCCTATGCCGTGCCAGAATACCAGCGGTAACTTTCGGGCTTTATCGGGAATCTGATAAAAAACGTATGCATGGTCTCCGTGAAAGGTTTGCCCTTCGGGAGTCCGGGTCTTTGCATCAAATGTTCCGGGATTAGTTATGATACTGCCACCCACAGCAAAGCTTCCCTGCTCGCGAATGCTTAATAAATTAGCGTTTTTACTTATTTTACCTGTTGAACAGGAATAACCAGTCAGGGAAGTCCCGATTACTAAACTCGAAAAATAAAGATTTCGGATTACCTTTTTTAACACAGCCTTTTAATTTAAATGATTTTACAAAGAATTATTATTGCGAATCTAATTTACCGTTTTGCTCGAAGTTCGTGGTTAAGCAAATGCTAAATAATACCAAATAAATTTTTCATTGAGGATGTTACCGGGCCAGTAGGATATTGCGGTTCTTTTACTCGATACCTGCAAGCATTTGCATTGATCACTCCAGCCAATGCAGCATTGTAAATGCCAAAATCCAGTTTGAACTGGCCAACATCAGATATTTCGATTTCATCTAATAGTAGGTACTTGCTGCTGCTTACGTCAGCTTTGTAAACAGACCAGGTGCGGTCCGTGTCATTACCTGGTTTGCAACCAGAAAACCACGCAACGGCAAAAATCAAAAAAATCTTGGTCAGTAAAGTGTAAACATTTCGTCCCGACATAATCACAAATATTCTTTCGGTTGTTCATTCCTAAAATATTGATTTGCAAAGTTCTCGTTTCTCTGTTCCATCTTATGTATACAGATTCCTGATTTGTCTACCAATATTACCGATCCGGGGTACGGTTTGCATCTAATGGAAAATGATCAACTAAATTTGTAGATATAGTTATCTAAATCCCTGGTCTATGGAAAATATCCTGAGATTCAAAACAATTCATGAGTACAACGCTTTCAACAAGCATGAAACTCTTCATCCACTGGTAAGCATTGTCGATCTGTCTAAAGCAGATCCGAGAGAGTCGCGCCGGATGAGTTATGACTTTTATGTGGTGTTCCTCAAAAAAATTCATTGCGGTGATCTGCGGTATGGTCTTAATATATATGACTATGAAGAAGGAACACTGATTTTCCTTGCACCAGGCCAAGCTATTGGTGAGAACATCAAGGATAATTTTTACCAACCTCAAGGGTATGCACTGGTATTTCATCCCGATCTTTTGCTGGGCACAACGCTTGGACGACATATGAGTGACTATACTTTTTTCTCGTATGAAGTCAACGAAGCGCTTCACCTTTCGGAACAGGAACGGAGCATTGTAAAAGATTGCTTTTCAAAAATTCAGTATGAATTGGAGCAGCGAATTGATAAACATAGCAAAAAGCTGGTTTCTGCCAACATAGAGCTATTTCTTGACTATTGCGTACGGTTTTACGACCGGCAGTTCATCACCCGGGATACAGCCAACAAAGGTATCCTGGAAAAGTTTGATGGCTTGCTTAACGAATACTTTCAGTCGGATAAACCACATCAACTAGGCCTACCAACAGTATCTTACTGTGCTGACGAACTTAATATTTCTCCCAATTATTTCGGGGATATAATCAAAAAAGAAACCGGCAAGTCTGCTCAGGAATTCATTCAGATGAAGATCATCAACATGGCCAAAGAGCGGGTATTTAATCTCGATAAATCCGTCAGTGAAATTGCTTATGAACTCGGATTTAAATACCCCCAGCATTTTAGCCGGTTGTTTAAACAGCGTGTTGGAATTTCACCCAATGAGTACCGGATTCATACGGATCTGAACTAGAAATAAGCAAATAGACGAAGTTGCCTTCCCAATTCCAGCCGAGGCTCCTGTAATTAATAATGTTTTTTTGATTTTTTGGTGTTCGACAGGGCAAAGGTGGTTTTAATTAGAATGGAATTATTTGCCATTTGGCAAAAAATGGGGCATTGGTGGCTTTGTCAATGGGCGGAAGGTTTAGAGGGCTTACCTCGCCGAGGTTTAGCTTTTCTAACATTATGGAAGATTCGGAACATTGATGAAAAGCAGGCTATGAATACCCCTCTATCAAACGGAAGAAATCCCCCGTTCAGTCAGCTGGTTAAACCGGACACAATGCTTCGGGAACATTCCCAATAATGACCCGTAAATTTTTATTACAGCACTTTTCCCAGACCTAGAAAATCGGTTCCAGTTTATCCACCCATCCTATTTATAAAAACCACAAAACAATACCCAGTACCAACCCGCATCCAAACCCAGGAACTTTTAACGCCCAATATTCTGTCTAATTCTAAAATGAAACTGAAAAACATTTAATGAAGAAGATAGGATTTTTATCGTTTGGACATTGGGCTGACCATCCGGCTTATAAGGCGCAAACAGCAAGTGATACCTTGCTGCAATCTATTGACCTGGCTGTTGCAGCCGAGGAAATTGGTTTAGATGGCGCTTATTTTCGTGTTCATCATTTTGCATCTCAGTTAGCATCGCCTTTTCCGCTGCTTTCGGCCATTGGTGCCAAAACAAGCAAAATAGAGATTGGAACGGGTGTCATTGACATGCGTTATGAAAATCCACTGTATATGGTGGAAGATGCCGGCGCTGCGGATTTAATTTCCGAGGGGCGACTGCAATTGGGCGTTAGCAGAGGGTCTCCGGAACAAGTAATTGACGGGTGGCGGTATTTTGGATACGAGCCGCTTGAAGGAGAAACCGAAGCGGATATGGGACGCCGCAAGGCATTGGAATTCCTGGAGAGACTAAAAGGTAAAGGATTTGCAAGGCCAAATCCAAACCCGATGTTTCCGAATCCGCCGGGCTTATTGCGTTTGGAACCACACTCGGAAGGGTTGCGGGAGCGTATCTGGTGGGGCGCCGCTTCTAATGCTACTGCTGTGTGGGCGGCCGAAAACGGAATGTATCTTCAAAGTTCTACGCTGAAATACGATGAGAACGGCAAGCCTTTTCATGTGCAGCAGGCGGAACAGATCAGGTTGTACAAAGAAGCCTGGAAAAAGGCGGGTCACCAACGTGAACCAAGGGTGTCGGTAAGCCGGTCTATTTTTGCATTGGTAAACGATCAAGACCGCTATTACTTTGGACAGGAGTCTGACCGGAGAGATAAAATCGGGATGATTGAACAGGACAAACGCGCGATTTTCGGTAGAAGTTATTCGGCTGAACCGGATCAGCTCATCAAAGAATTGGCGCAGGACGAGGCTATTCAGGAAGCGGATACGGTTCTCCTGACAATACCCAATACACTGGGGGTCGATTACAATGTACATGTGCTGTCCTCTATTTTAGAGCATGTGGCACCTGGACTTGGGTGGCGTTAAATCTTTGACTGACAATGGTTCAGAGAAAAAGAGCGCACTGATTCAGGATGCTTTTCTTTCACAGTACCCGGTTTTACCCCAGCTTAACGGAAAATGGTTATTTCTTTGTGGAGTGCCCGGCTGGTGTAAACAGCGCAGGAAAAATCTAAAAAACAGGATGCCAGAAAGCAAAGCGATAAAACGAAATAGTGTTCCGAAAATCTTTTTAGAGTGGGAAGCCTGAAAACGGCTTCTTACTCTAAAGGAAAACATACTAGGAGTATTGGATTGTTAAAGATTTGAATCAATAGTTAATTATACTTGGCCACTACAATTTTAAAGAATTCTTTCCTGCTTTTAAACCAAGTGTTTTGCCTTTCCATATAAAATTACCAGATGTCTTTTCCGGAAGTTCAATCTCAGCTTGTATCGCGCCTTGCTTCACTTTGTAATTAACCAATATCTTCCCATTCGGATGTGGCATCTCCCCGCTGATATCGTCAATTGATCCCAAATGCGGAGTGATCAGTACTTTTGAAAAGCCTGCGGCATCACTGTTAATTCCCAGGACAATTCTGAAAAATTCAATGTTTGGACTTGATCCCCATGCATGGCAATCGGATCTTGATGTATTTACATCAGAGGTCTCGGCCCAGGTGGTAAGGCCCATATCGATATTTTCACGCCATTTACCTAGCTAGCTTAAGTAATCATTTCCCAGTCCTGCCTTTGTAAGGGCTTGGTGAAGGTAAAACTTAAAGTATATTGAAGCAGGTGCAAGGCTTGTGTCAGCGAGCATTCTTATAGCCAAAGGTTTTGCCTGCTGCTGTGCGGCAACGCCGGAAAGAATAGCCAGTGAATTGGCGTGCTGAGAGTAATTATCCTTGTCCTGTGTGTTTGCATAAAGGTTTTTAGCTGGATCCCAATACTTACTTTGGATGGTCTTTTTCAGCTTTTCAGCCCGGCTTCTGTAATCGTTGGCAAGTTCCTTAACTCCCAAAGCAGCTTCCATTTCGGCTGCCTGCTGATATATCCAAAGCAGCTGCATGTCCAAAACTGCGGATTCCCCGTTTTTGCCGATAGGAGCCATCCCAAAATCCCAGCCTTTTCCCTGTGACCAGTCTGTAAATACCCAGTACGGCACATTTTTCAACGAACCGTCAGCCTGTTGGTATCGTTCAAAAAATGAAATAACCTGTCTTGTACCTGGAAGTTTGTCTTTGATAAACTGGCTGTCGGGCCGGTACATGTAATAATCATGCAGCATGGCAATCCACCACAGAGAAAATGTTGGGATTTGTTGGTGCAGGTCTGTGGGATAACGGCTTAACGTGATTCCTTCGGCAATCCGCGAATGGTCCATCAATGTAAGTGCATTCCGCACAAGCCGGTCATCACCTGCATTATACATAGAGACCAGCGCTTGAATCCTGGCATCGCCAATATATTGCAATTGCTCGTAATAAGGACAATCCATGTAAGTTTCAAAAGCACAAAGACGGGCAGTCCGCCATCCAATATCGAGCATCTTTCCCATCTCTGCGTTCTGGGTTTGAAGTTTTGCCTTTTGTTCAAACGGGTAGCCTGTAAAAGTGCCGTACAGGTCTTCAATGATCAGAGGATCTGCTTTGGTTTCAACGGTCAGCTGAATGTAGCGGTAGGTCCGCCAGCTGAGCGGTGTATATTGCTGGTTGGCATTTCCGTTGGAGCGGATGCTGTCTGCCCTACCAATAAAGATCTTTTCATCCACTTCATTCCGGTTCCCCTTGGGCATCATTGGTAACCTTGGGCTATTTAACATTTCTTTCTTACCCACATAAAGCCCTTCGGAATACCCCATTAATATACCGGCGTTTTTACCTCCACTAAATTCCAGCGTTGGATAAGCATTGGTTAAAAATCCCTGATCCAGTAAAATTGTAGCCTTTGAATTTGCCGGCACGGAAACACTTATTTTGGTGGCAGGAAATCCGGAGGGCACCTGAATACCATCCGCTTTCCTGGTAGTTGCAAGCCGCTGAACGGTCATTTCCATTTGAGGAAGCTGCGATTGTACCAGCATCCATCCGGAAGAATTCACCGCTGCGTCTTTTGTAACTCCAGGCCCTATCAGCCGCGCTTTTACCCATTGGCTGTCATCAAACTCCGGTTTTTCCCAGCCAGTGACATGACTGTTCATATCAACCTGTTCAGCCGGACCAGCAACATAATACCCAGGCACCCGAACCGACCGGGCCTGATAACTTTCATCTTTTATAGTTTTCCAGCTGTCGTTTGTGTTCAGTATTTCTTCCACCGCTGTGTTTCCCTGCAGGATAAACCCGGTCAAATAGGAAATCTGCGATTCAGGTTTCACACGGCCTTCATTCCACACTACCGCCGAAACTGTATTCTTTCCGGCTTGTAAGTAAGATGCAATATCAACCGTTTCAAAATTCCAGAAATAAAGATCTCCCCGTGCCGGTCCTTGTGAGACGTGCTTTTCATTTACAAAAAGTTTGTAGCGATTATCACCCGAAACGTGTATCACAAAAGATGTCGGCTTTGCTGTCAGCTCGATTGTTTTTCTAAACTTAAACACGCCATACTCTTTCAAGGTTAAATCCGATGAAGCGTTGAATCGGTTAATTGGTTTTCCCGGTCCGGTTATCCATTGTGCCTTCCATGGTTTCTGTAAAAGATCAGCACTTAACTGCTGTGCAGAAAGAGGCCGGTTTATAATACAACCGATGAAAAATAAAGAAAATATAAAAGGATAAATATGGAATCTCATCTGACGTGTTAACGGTTTGTTAGAAATAAATGGCGAAGTGGAAAACCTATCCAAATCGTTACCTACGGGTAAGCATTCTATTGGTGCACAGCCATTTGCTGGCAGAATTTTATTATTAAACTTGAAAGAAATATTAATGGCGTGAGATGTTGCCATAATAAGAATTTCTTATCAGTTTCTACTTTGATCTTTGGAAGTTATTACAAAAGAATTTATAGAATTGCGCCAGTTTAAACTTTTATTCCCGGAGCGGCAAATAGGTATGTCCGAACTCTTCTCAGCACACTTTTTATAGTTGAAATCAAACCAATAAAACTTCCTATTTCCGTTCAGATACACTTTATTATAGCAAATGAACCAATCAAGCCAGGCCTGACCGTTCTTCACTTTGGATTGTAAATGGCATTATTAGTTTTGTGTTTTTTTGCTTTTAAATTGTAAATTTGTAATTTAGCAATATATCGATTACCCACGTTTAAGCTCAATTCATTGGAACAGGTATCTCATGCAGACAACACGCATTGGAATGCAATAAAAGATGGCAACAAGGTTTCATTGGGAGAGTTGTATCAACTCTATTACCGTCAACTATACCGATATGGCAATCGGTTACAATCAGATTCGGATACAATAGAAGACACAATCCAGGATTTGTTTGTTAATATCTGGAATACCCGGCACAAGCTCCCTGAACTCCGTAATGTCAAATCTTACCTGTTTACCATTTTTCGGAGGGAAATTCTCCGAAAATCTAAAAGTGACCAATTTGCCGTTGACATCGATGACATTTCCGATTCGTTGAATCTCTTTGAAGAAACCCATTATGAACAGGATGACTATGAAAAATGGCTTATCAATAAGTTAGGCAATACCCTGAAAAGTTTACCAAAACGGCAGCTGGATGTAGTGATGCTGCGCTACTACGAAAATTTTTCAACCTCCGAGATCTCTTCAATCATGGGTATTACTGAAAAATCCGTTCGTAATACCCTTCATAAGGCCATCTGTCATTTACGTATCAATATCCAGGCTCTTGATTATTTACTGTTCATTCTCTTTTGTATAAATCTGCTTTGAGCAGGTATCAACTTAAACTTTACCTGCGTATAGCATCAGTAGTTCGGGTTGAGTGTTGGCACACCACTGTGCTACCGTCTGCAAATAATGAAGGTAGCCATTGCTCCTAAAACCCGTACATCTCAATCTGTACCATTTTCTGCTGATCAATTGATTAAGCCTCTGATTTTTAAACAAAATAAGCACTTTACTCCATTTACAGTTCACCAAAATCAGGTATCTGCATCAGCTTGCCACCCTTCATAGCAGATTGATGCGCAAGGATACCGACACTGGTCCAGTTTGCAGATTGCACTGCATTGGGGAATGGATCTCTGCCCTGCACAATGGCTGTCACAAATTCATGAACCATATGCGGATGAGAGCCTCCATGACCACTTCCCTGTACAAAAGACAAATGTTGCTGTTCGCCTTCATTATAAACGCCCTGCATGGTGAAAGAAGCAATTTCATCAGGCAGGTAATGCGCAAAATCAGGAACGCGTACCTTTTCAGCAATTTCTGCTTCCGGTTTCTTGGCAGTATGGATCACCGCTTTTTCTCCTTCAATGAGTGGCCACTCGAAGGATTTTTTAGAACCATATACTTCAAAGCTTTCACGGTATTGTCGCGCCACATCAAAAAGTGACCTGTACACATAGGCAGCCAAATCACTGTTTTTAAACTTGATATGAGCTGATTCTACCGCAAATGGCGAATTGTGGATGCTGGCGAGTTCCGGACTTATTGTGCCTGAACCAAAACAAGAAACATATTCTGCTTCCAATCTGAGAAGTCCGGCGACAGGCCCAACGCAGTGCGTGGCATAATGCATTGGAGGCAGGCCCGGCCAGTAGTCAGGCCAACCTTCCATATCCTGCTGATGACTTGCTTTTAAAAACTGAACTTTACCCAATTCCCCTTTTTCATATAATTCTTTTACAAACAGAAATTCCCTGCTGTAAACAACGGTTTCCATCATCATGTACTTCTTGCCGGTTTCCTTTGTGGCGCGTACAATTTCCAAACAATCTTCAACGCTTGTTGCCATGGGAACCGTGCAGGCCACGTGTTTACCTGCCCTTAATGCTTTAATGCTTTGCTCCGCGTGATTGGGAATGGGTGAATTAATATGAACCGCATCAACAATTGGATCTTCCAGTAACTGTTCAAAACTAGAATATCTGACATCAATACCGTATGCATCTGCAACTTCTTTCAATTTCTGTTCATTTCTTTGACAAACCGCATACATACTGGTATCAGGATGTTTCTGATAGATCGGTATAAACTCCGCACCAAAACCGAGGCCAACAATCGCAACATTAATTTTCATTAGATATATTTGTTTAGTGACACCTCAGTGCCTGTTTTTAATTTAAATGGAGCTGTGTGAACCAGCAGGTGATATTTCCGCCAGCTGTATACCGCTTTTAAAGTTTGGTCAGAATTTGGATTGAGCCTGGTACTTGTTACTTTCTTTTTGAATTAGAGCCTTGTCCAGATCCCCGGTATAAATGATGGCCCGGTAACGAATGGTTTCAGTTTTGCCGCTGGCAATTTCCCAATCCTCCATGATCTGCCTTGAAGGCCCAAAGCCAAACTCTCCGTCGATCCTCCAAGGTGTTGGAAATGCTTTATTTGATGAATGATCCAGTATGGCAAAATGTATCCGTTTGGTTGGATCTTTGAACTGGATGCCAACATCAAACCACTCAGACCGCTGCCCCTCAGCCTGCTTGTCAATCAATCCGGATGCATTGATAGCTTCTGCTGGCGTACCTTTCCGCCAGGGCATACGGACAAACAAACCTCCGACATAAAACTTGCCGATGTGAATATTGACACCGGCCTTTCCTTTCCATTCGAAGTCAAGGATATATCTGTTGTCAATCTCCTCAATGGCCCAGTTTTGCTCTTCCTCCATGATTGTATGTCCCGTGGAATCCAGCAGGTCATATACGGTCTGCCATGACACTTGCCTGCCGGATCTTTCTGTCACCTGCAACGATTTGCGCTTCCAGTAATCGCCCCGGCCATTCATAAAGTAATCCCGTCCGTTCACCCGTTTAAGTCCCCAAAAAACGCCTGTCTGGTGAATATGGTGGCCCGGACGAAATTCAGTGATCACGGTCTGGCCATCAGGGGAATAGATTGGATGAATATATGGCCGCTCACCTGGCTTGGCTACTTGCCGTAACACAAGCTGTTTTCCGTCTGATTTTAGAACGGAAATACAGGTATCTGAATCCAAACGGATTTTCAGCCCATCTTTTGTGGTTACATTTTCCATAGCAGCTTGGCAAAAGACTTTATTTATACCACCAGCCAGGCACAAGCTAATCAGTACATCAGAGAGAAAAATGGCAGGCCTATACATACATATAAATTTAAGTCATGGATACCTAATGATGGCGATCAACAGAAGACAAGGTCCCGCTGACCATGATGAAAACGGGCCTGTCTTCCTTCTCCATCAGTGTAACTCTTTAATTTTGATACTTCGAAATGAAACCGACAATCCCTTGTTTTCCAACATAATAAATCCGTTCTCATGTGCCTTTCCTTTGTATTCCAACATTTTAAAACCATTAAGCCAGTGCTCAATACGGTTGTCGGGATAAACACGGATCATCGCCGAATGCCATTGTCCGATACGTCTTTTTGAGAAAATAGTCTGTTGCGATGCCACAAGCCCATTCAGAGAAGCCAAATATTCTTTCTGATTTTCCCTGGGAACACCACCAGGTAACATGTCATCCTGGATTTGGAATTCCAGTCCTTCGGCACTTTCATCCGGTTTGCTCAGTAGGTATTTGATTCCACTGTCTGCGCTTTCTGCGAGCCTGAAATCGAATTTAAGCTCAAAAGCTTTGTAAGGATTTTTGAAAAATAAACTCTTTTTCTCCTTTGCCTTGGATTCCCTGATTGTCAATCCTCCCTGCTCAATTACCCAATCATTTTCAGGGAATTTCCCAAGATTTGTTTCGTGAAGGCCATTGCTGGTTTTACCATTCCAAAGCAGGCTGTATCCATTTTTCTTTTCCTGGGCAGAAAGATCATTTGGGATCAGGTTTACGATAAATATGTCGTCCGGCGGTGAGGGTTGAATATTTTTCGTTTTGATTCTAATATTCCTGAACCGGATCTGGTGATCACCTGGCGGAATCGGATCATTGGGGTTATTGCTGTGCATTTGTAACCCAATAAGCCCATTAACTGTTTCATTGTCAATTAAATGAGATACCGGAACTCCGTTTACCCAGGTTCTGTTGCTTGTGCCAAAACACTCTATCCGGTAATGGTTCCAGGTATTGTTTTTAAAGGCAGATTTGGAGGCTGGATTGAGTTCAGTGGTATAGAGCCAGCCACGCCGCGCTTCATCATAAATACTGCCGCTCCATCGCTGTGGTTTGGGATCAACTTCCATTTGAAAACCATGCAGACGATAGTTCTGGTATTCGGAATTACTCAGGCTCCGAAACTGTATGCCTGAATTGTTCATCGTTGTATCAATACTTACATCGAGCTCAAGAATAAAGTCTGCGAACTCCTTTTCGGTGACCAGAAACCCGTTCGGCTCGCCCGGCACCGTAGTAGCCACAATCATTCCATCCTTTGCTTCAACTTTGTGATTGCCGTTAATATGACGCCAACCGCTCAGATCCTTGCCATTGAAAAGAGTCTCCCAGTCTGTGTCAGATTTCTGAGCAAAAGCAAGTTTGCAGTTTATGATCAGCAGTAGAAGGAAGGAGATAACGTTCAAGCAATTTTTCATAGTTGTTATATTAAACACGTTAAGAAATCATTTCACTGAATCAGGTAAAGCAAAAGCCAAATACTTGTCGCCAGACTTCGTGCGCTGCTTTCCGCCACCTCCACAAGCTATGACTACGAATTGTTTCCCATTCACTTCATACACAGCAGGAGTTGCGATACCCGCGGCAGGCAAATCCGCCTCCCAGAGAAGCTCTCCCGTCTTCTTGTTAAATGCCCTGATTTTTTCATCTCTTGTGGCAGCAATGAAAACCAAACCACCTGCCGTCACAACTGAGCCTCCAAAATTTTCACTTCCTGTATGAATTCCTTTTGCCTTCATTTCCGGATAATCACCGATCGTTTGTTTCCAAACCTCTTTTCCTGTATTTAAATCAACTGCTGTCAAATGTCCCCATGGAGGAGCCACGGCCGGATAACCTTCTTTTGTCAGGAACTTTCCTCCTCCGGTCATGCCACCTGAAAAACTGTAAGGAGAGCGAAAGTGTTCGGGCTCTTCATTGATATTGGAGTCCTTGAATGGCTGTTTTTTCAGTTCATCCAGATCAAGAATAAAAGATGCCAGAGCCGTTTTCTGTTCCGCACTCAGGTGTGAAAAAGGCGGCATGTTATTGCGCCCGGAAGTGATCAGACTTTTAAAGGATGGTTCATCAAATTTCATCCCTGGGCTCATGTTGCTCTTTTTGGAAATATTTAAGAGGGAAGGGTTAGCTGCCAGGGCCGGATTGCCTTCTCCTCCTCTTCTGTCCTGACCGTGACACCCGCTGCAATTGGTTTTATAAAGAAGCTCCCCGGCTTCCAGATTAGTCTGTTTGGAAACCATTGCCGTCTTTTTAACTTCATCCATCTTCATGATCCATGGCGATTCGTTACCATTGATGTACATCAATCCACTGGTTGGGTCAAAGGTAGGACCTCCCCATTCTGCGCCGCCGTTCCATCCCGGACTTTGAATCGTCCCTTGCAGAGAAGGCGGGTTCCACATGTTATCAGTTTTATAAGAGCGGAATCGTTTCAGAATATCCTGGTATGAAGAATCAGGAATACCTTCTCTTAGCAGATCTGCTTCGGTGAGCCGTTGACGTACAAATGGTTTAAAAAATGTAGGTACAGGCTGGGTGGGTGAAGTCCATTCTCCTGCCAGTTCAGATTTGGGAACAGGTATTTCATTAATCGGATGTATTGGCTCTCCGGTTTCCCGGTTGAACATAAAGATGAACCCTTGCTTGGTGACCTGAACCACAGCGTCGACGTCTCGGGGCCGACCGTCGGGGTTATCTTTTTTTACTGTAACCAGGATCGGATGTGCAGCGTGGTCATAGTCCCACAGGTCATGATGTACTGTCTGATAGTGCCATTTCAGTTTACCCGTGGCAGCGTCAAGCGCCAAAATTGAATTAGCATAAAGATTATTGCCTTTCCGGTTACCGCCGTAAAAATCTGGTGTTGCAGATCCTGTGCCGGCAAACACCAAACCACGCTTTTCATCCAGGCAAAAACCACCCCATACATTGGCACCACCTACATACTTATATGCATCCGGATTCTCCCAGGATTCGTAACCCGCTTCGCCAGGATGTGGGATCGTATGGAAAATCCATTTCCGTTTACCCGTATGTACATCGTAAGCCCGAACATGGCCGGGTGCAGACGCAGCCACTTCCGACAAGCGGGAACCCAGAATGATCAGGTCTTTGTAAATGATACCCGGACTGGTATTGGATATATGCAGATCATGTGCATTTTCCATATCCAGATCGTCGTGCAGGTCAATACGGCCATTATTTCCGAAGCTGGTGATCAGCTTTCCGGTTAGCGCATTGACACAGTATAACATATGGCCTCCACCAGGCGTATAGAAAATTCGTTGGTCGTTACCTTTGCGATAATAAGTCAACCCGCGGCTAATTTTTGTGGACGGACCAAATGGGCCGCGGCCTGTGTTCTTTCCCTGTACGGGAATACTGACAGGATCGTATACCCATTTCACTTTTCCAGTGGCTGCTTCAAGCGCAAATAGTTTAAGCTGCGGATTCAGACCATAAAAAACGCCGTTAATAATAAGGGGGTTTACCTTCATGTCGGTGGTATTCGTCGGTGAAGCCTCACCAGCCGAGTACTCCCAGGCAACTTTAAGTTTGCCGACATTTTCTGTATTGATCTGGGCGAGTGAGGAGTACTTGATATTATCGCTCCCGCCGCCGTAAACTGTCCACTGCGAATACGGATCCTTCGTATCGATTCCATGCCGAAAACCCACGAAGGCCGTCAAACCAAGTACGGCAACAATGAAAGTAAGTGTCGAAAACAACAACTTTCGGCTGTTCATTTTTGTAACTGATAGCATATTTAAGAAATTTGGGCATACGCGTGCCATGAGCTTTAGCCTTGGCACGCCATGCTGGTGGATCTAATAACCGTTGTTCTGTGTCAATACCGATTTTCCGTCTTTGACTGAAATATCTATCTGACGCTGTGGAATGGGCCAGATTTCATGTTGCCCAACCGTAAAAGCCTTACCTCTCAAATAGGGCAGTCTTGCTGATTCAACGGTCAGGTAGTTGTTCATGACCGGCCCTGCGATGCCCCACCGTACCAACTCGAAAAAACGGATCCCTTCCATGGCAAACTCCAGCCTGTTTTCATATCGGACCGCTGCAAGCGCATAATCTTTGCTTGCAAAGCTCGAAGGATATGGTTCAACTTTGTAGTTTGCAGCAGGTGTGCCATCAGCGAAACGTACCACGTTAGAATTTTTTGCGCGGTTCCTGATCAGATTGACTAGTGTAGTCGCTGTTTGTAATGACCCGGCTTCGGCCTCACATTCTGCCAGCCAAAGAATCACATTACTAAGTTTGAACATACGGTAATTGTTTGCGTTTGGAAACACCCGTACGCCGGTTGTATTGGAAAGCGCTCCTAATTCTGATTTAAGGAACATATTTTTCTTATTGACATATGGCCCTGCATTACTCGGATCCCTGATCCATGAATCACCTTTATGAATCCCCCAATCCAGAAACGGCACACCGGGCCGGCCAATGGTATGATCTAATCTTGGATCTACCAGCCCTTTATAGGAAACCTCTGCACCGGTTTTCGAATAGGGTAAAATATCCTCTGCCGAATAAGTGTCATCCAGCAAGGGAAGCCCGTCTGAGCCAACCCGGTATGCACTCACCAAACTGTGCGTTGGCAGATAAAAACCACTCGACCCCATGAAATGCGGGCCTGCAATAGACTCGCCCACACCTGCATTAGGAGAATTCGGAAAGCCGTCATTGACCGCATATTGAATCTCGAATATGGACTCTGAATTATTAATGGTTTTGATCAGGTAATTCTGCTCATAGCTTGGTACAAGGGAAAAACCGCCGTTGGCATACACATCCTGCAAGAGTTCCCGGGCCTGCGGAAATTTCTTTTGAAACATGTATGCACGCGCCAGATAGGTTTCAGCGGCCCATTTTGTAGCACGTCCTTTGTCAGACCAGCGGGAGGGCAGTACACTTATAGCATAGCCGAAATCAGCTTCAATTTCCGGCCAAAGTATATGATCATTGGATACAATAGTCGGGTCCAGAGTATTCTCATCTATGTAAGGTACTTTGCCATGGATCTTGGTAAGTTCCATGTAAAAGTGTGCTCTCAGAAACCGCGCTTGCCCTTCTGCCAGTTTCTTCTCATCGGCGGTCATATCCGTTGCCAGTTTGATTGCCTTCAAAACATCGTTTGAACGCACGATCCCGTCATACATCGGAGCCCAATGCTGGGCCACATATAAATTTTCAGCATCTGCAAAAAAGCCTTCAATGGCATTGATCGCGTTTTGGTCTCCTGCGTTTGAACCCTTAATGGCATCATCGGAAGCCACACCGCCCCAAACCCAGTTACTGACCGCACTGGCCCAGCCATCCCCATTGCGACCGTTGACTCCGTCGATCACCGAATAAGCACCAGTCAGAAGTAAATTCACACCCTGTTTGTTGGGTAATGCTTCAAAAAAAGCTTGTCCTTTGGGTTTGATATCCAGGAAATCACCCGTGCAGCCGTAAAGCATTACTGGTAAAAGTATCAGGACTTTTAATATTTTCTTATTCATTTCTGGTTCTGTTTAGGATTAGAAATTAAGATTAACACCGAACATAAAAATCTGTGGAACCGGATAAACCCCGGCATCCACACCTTTGTGACCATCATTAGGCTCTGTCACTTCCGGGTCTAATCCCGAATATTTGGTGAGTGTGAAAAGGTTGGTAGACTGAAAATATACACGCAGACGGTCAACTTTAAGCTTTTCAGCCAGCCTGGCAGAAAGTGTGTAGCCGATCTGGAAATCTTTCATCCGCAGGTAGCGGCCGTTTTCCACAAAAAAGGATGATGGCTTCTGCATGTTTCCGTCATTGGCAAGAGTCATCGGCAATGTAATCTTATCCCCATTGGCATATCGTTCAGGTGTCCAGGATTCATACAGTCGCGTTTTCAGATAGTTACTTTCATGACGTGTGAACAGGATTTCACGGTTGGTAAAGTTCACCAGCTGGTTTCCGGTTATTCCCTGAAAAAAAGTTGTCAGGTCCCAGTTTTTGTAATTAAACCCGATGTTTAAACCATAGGTCAAGCTTGGGTGCGGCGTTCCGATGAAAGTCCGGTCATCGGTCGTGATTTTTCCATCGCCGTTCATGTCTTTGTATTTGAACACACCCGGCATGCTGTAGGTGTCCCTGCCATTGATATCCGGATTGTATTTCGCATGATTGGCTACTTCCTCCCGGGTGTTGAAAATGCCTTCTACAATATATCCATAGAATGACGAAATGGGCTGTCCGGCAGTTGTTGCCGTGTAGACTTCATTGAGCAAAGAGTTTCCAAAACGGATTTCTTTTGGATTGTTATTAAGAGTAACTACTTTATTCTTGTAATGGGAAAGATTGGCTCCAATGGAAAACTCCAGATCTTTTCCAATTTTGTCACGGTAGCTCAGAATCAGGTCAATTCCTTTATTTTGCATCTCCCCGACATTAATTGATGGCAGCACTACCCCACCCCATGTATCAGGACGGGAATCCGGATACAGCATATTGGTAGTCCTGCGTTTATAGACATCAATATTTGCTTCTAATTTGTTGTCAAAAAATACAGCATCTAACCCAACATTAGTCGAAATGGACGTCTCCCACTGCCCCGCCGGATTCCCTATTGAATATAGATGCAGACCTGCATCAGATTTGGTGCTGCTGATCCCCGTAATATTATAATAAGATTCAAGACCGGCCGCACGGTATGTAGTATACGAGTTGTAATTTCCTACATTGTCATTTCCGTTCTGGCCCCATCCGGCGCGAAGTTTCAAATCGCTGAGCCATCTGACATCCCTCAGGAATGGCTCTTCCACCAAACGCCAGCCAGCCGAAAATGCGGGAAACGTACCCCACCGGTTAGCCTTAGAAAAGCGTGATGAAGCATCCCGTCTTGTTGTAGCTTCCAGCAGATATTTACCTTTGTAGTCATAGTTAAGACGTACGAAGTAAGAGAACAATGCCCATTCATCAAATGTACCGGTATTGGCAATGTCTTTCTGCCCGGCATCGAGCACCATGTAATCCAGATCTGTAAACGGGAACGTGGAACGGCTGGCCTGAAAGATTTCATCCCTGTTTTTAATGGCCTCTACCCCTACGAGCGCATTTACTTTGTGCGCACCAATTGTTTTGCTGAAATTTAGGGTGTTTGTCCAGTTATACTGAAAAATTTCCCTTTGGCTATCACTCAGAACATTATTGTTGGTAGACTGTGTCCACTCAGGATCAGCCAACGTCCGTACCCTGGCACGTGTGGTGTTGTAATCGATACCCACCAAACTTTTAAACCACAAGCTTTTATTAAAATCGATTTGCCCGTAAACACTTCCCATCACACGCATCTGTCTGCTAAGATTGTCCTTTGCCCGGTATAACATCGCCACAGGATTTTGTCCATTTCCCGTTCCGGGAGCTTTGGTACCCGCAAAATGTCCGCGGATGTCGTAGACAGGTATCAACGGATGCTGGCGGATGGCAAAGGTTACAGGCACTGCTCCGATGCTGCCATCACGGTCGGCCAGCGTCGCACCAATTGTCTGCCCCACTTTCAGCCAGCTGGTGGCCACAAAGTCCGAATTTGCACGAAGGGAATAACGTTTAAAGCCGGTATAATCAACAATTCCTTTCTGATTCAGGTACCCGCCTGAAATCGCAAAATTGCTTTTCTCCCCTCCTCCCCCTACTGAAAGGTTGTATTCCTGAATGGGCGCTGCAGAAAACACGTCATCAAACCAGTCTGTACCCTGTTTATTCGCCCTGCTGACACCATTGTAAGGTGACGGATAGGAATAGGTACTTTCGTCGACACTTCCCGCCATGGCGCCTCCCGGCAGCACATAATCAGGAACAACAGGGTTTTCTCCGTTACCATACTGTGCATCTGCCCAGCCAGCCCCACCGACAGTGAGCCCTGCATTACGTTTCCGTTGCCAAAACAGCTCACCAAGTTCCTGAGAATTAAGCATATCAAGCTTATTAGAAGCACGCTGTGACCCGTAGCGAACGTCCAGACTCAGCTTTACCTTACCCTGTTTGCCACGTTTGGTAGTTACCACGATCACACCGTTTGCAGCCCTGGAACCATAAATCGCTGCCGCAGATGCATCCTTTAAAACGGTCATCGATTCTACATCGTTGGGATTAATCCCGGTAAGGCCCGTATTGGTTGGAATGCCGTCGACAATGTAAAGCGGATCATTATTATTGATAGAACCCACCCCGCGTACCCGGACCGTTGAACCGCCGCCTGGTTCACTGCTGTTGGTAACTGAAACACCGGCAACCCTGCCCTGGAGCCTTGCCGCAGCATCTCCTGTAGGTACTGCCCTAAGATCCTTTTCATTGATAGCTGATACTGCGCCAGTAAGCGTTTTTTTCTCCTGAACCCCATATCCTACCACGACAATCTCATCCAGTGATTTACTCTCCGACACAAGCTTGATTTCAAATTTAGTCTGATTGCTGAGCACTATCTCCTGTGAAACATAGCCCACAAATGAAAAAACCAACGCCCCCTGGTTATCAGGCACATTAATTGTAAAAGCGCCATCTATATCTGTGGTTGTCCCCCGCTGTGTACCTTTCAGGATCACACTCACTCCCGGCAGAAACTCCCCCTTTTCATCTGAAACTCTGCCCGTAATTGTGATATCTGCCGGAACAATCAACGCGGGCTTACTCTGTTCTTTGGGCACAGAACCACTTTCTTTTGGTGTGATAACCTGTGGTGATTGGCGGCGTAAAACAATGAACCTGCCATCAATTTCATATTTAATATTTAAAGGCTTTAAAAGCCTGTCCAGTACAAGGTAAAGCTTTTCGTTGGATGCGGTAAAAGACACCTTCTGATCGGCATCAATCACACTGGGCACATAGGTAACCTTGATTTTGGCTTCTTTGGCAATACGATCAAGCACCAGGCCTAGCCCGCTGCTTTTCATATTTACAGACACCGGCCGGCTCAACACTTCCTGCGCCAGGCTATGATGTGCCAGCGACAGATTGGTAAAGATCATAACCAGCAATAGCTGCGTGCACGTGATCCTCATAATTTTGATCAATGGTGGTAATGAATCAAATAAAAATTTCATAGATTTACACTGTTTTGGTTCATGTATTGGAAGTACTGGGCAAAACAATCCCTGCCTGCTGAAACAGGTCGATACTTAGTCTGACTAGAATCGTGGGAAGAATTTGCCGGTGATGCTGAAACATTGCCGGCTTTTTTTGTGGGTTAAGCTATTGTTATTTCATAGGCAATTGCAGTTTAAACTGTGCAGAAAAAAATATTAAAAGGCATTGCATCCCTTTGCTTCGATTATAATTTTGGTACCCCAAACTTCGTAAGTAGCGTCAATAGTCCGGCAGATGATATCCAGTTTCTTAAACAGCGGCTCGCTGCCAAGTTCTGCTGTGAGATTGCAATTTGCAATCACCTTTGGATCGTACTCGATGACTACCCCATACGAATCGCCCAGCGTGGTGAACACATCTTCCATAGAAGCTCTTTCAAAATTGAAATCCGGGAATTTAACAGGTGCTTTGAGTACCTCAGGCTTTGCCGCAATACCCTTGGTAAGCAATCTTTTTCCTCCCTCAAAAGTCGCCTGTTCATTTGCACTGAGCATAACAGACTGTGTGCTGCCATCTGATTTCTGGTTTTGATAATCATCAATTGTAAACACTTTTACCTTTCCGGACCTTACTGACACACTGATATCGGAACTTCCAGAGGTGCTGTTAACTGTGAACCTGGTCCCTACTACCTGGGTAACTACATTTCCAGCGAAAACTAAAAATGGCTTTTGTGGATTTTTTTCTACCTCAAAATATCCTTGTCCTGACAAATATACCCTTCGCTGATCCGAAGAAAACCCTTTTTCATAACTCACTTTTGAATCCATGCTGAGCACCACAATACTTCCATCTGGCAAGACGAGGCGTGATGCTGCTTTGGTCTGATTAACATACTCGATCAATTGGTTATCCGTTTGCGCTATTTGTTTTTCATAAGTGCGGGCAATACTGCCAAAATCCTTAATCAAAACAATCCAGCTGATTGCACCACCTAAAACCAGCATAGCTGCGGCGTACGCCCAATAACGGTTAAACTGGCCAAAACCAAGTCTTCGTATTGGTCGTTCTGTTTGAGTTTCTGTTTCTATCCTGTCTAAAATACCTCCCCATATGCGGTCCCCTTGCCCGGCACCAGGATCCTGATCCATTTGATGCATTGCCAAAAGAAGTGCACGAGCGCGGATCACATCCCCTTGTTTTTCCGGATAATCGGACAGGAATTCCTCCCAAAGCAAACTTGTATCCTCAGCTGGCCTTAGAACCCAGCGGCGAAAATATTCGTCCTGTATCAAATCCTCGGTCGTATATTTCTTGTAGTGTATCACGGTACTAATCCCAGAAAAAACGTAATAATTTTTACTATATGTATTAGAGTAAAAAAAACATAAAGTGTCCCCTCCAGATTTCGTATTTTTTTAAAAAATGTTGAAATAATTCCATTTCCTGAAATTGTAGACCACCTTTCAGCAACATAGAAGTTATTATAATTCAACAAAATTCGAAATTTCTCAACATTTAGCAACTTGATTATCAGGCAACAACGAAGATTAACCGAATGAATTTTGTTTTCAGCGGCGAATCAACAGACGGGCCTGGCTACCCCATGCTCCAATAAAAACATCTTCTTTTCCATCGCCATTGATATCCCCTATCGCCATGCCCCAGTGCCGGCCAATCGTTGGCTCAGGAATTACTTTAGGGGTTACGTCCTGGAAGTGACCTTTTCCATCATTCTGCCAGGCCCGGAGTTGCATAGGAACAAAGCCAGGAACCTGAATTGCTCCAACCAGCATGTCAGCATGTCCATCGCTATTAAAATCGGTGATGATGCCACTCCAGCTCGAAAACGTGTTTTTGGGCAGAAGTTCCCGGGTCTGATCTTTAAAGTAGCCCTTGCCATTGTTTATCAGTAAACGGTCCTGAGGATCTTTATCCCAACCTTTGTTATTACTTGTAAGGTTAAAAAAAAGCAGATCCGGCAAATGATCTCCATTCGCATCAAAAATTTGAACCTGCCGGGTTTCCATGGGTACTAATAATTCCAGTCTGTCGGAAGCATCTGAAAAATGTCCTTTGCCGTCATTGCGAAGCAAACGGCTCGGAGGCGTTTCATTGGCAATCACCATGTCCAGGTCTCTGTCACCATCCAGATCAGACAGTTTGATATCCTGAGTATCGTCATTGTCTTTGGGCATATGTGTCGCAGTAACATCCAAAAAATAACCTGGGCGCTTTGCATCATTCAGCCAGAGAAAATCCTGGCCCGATGCCCGTTCTTTATTTTTCCCGCGGTCTTCCGATGAGTTGCCAATGATGATATCTGGCAGTCCATCGGCGTTTACATCAGCAATAGCCAGCGCATTGCCTTCGCTCTGGGCGGGAAGTCTTTCAGTTACTTCCTTAAAGTTACCATCAGGCCCACCCAAAAAGAGCTGATGCACATGATCGTCCTCGGCTACAAATACAAGGTCAGCAAAGCCATCCTTATTAAAATCGGCACTTAAGACATGTTCACTGTCATGACGCACATTTCCGAATGCCCCTTCTTTCCAGGTGAGTTTCCCTTTTCCATCATTCAGGTAAAGGCGGTTAATTCCATATTCCACAGCAAGTACAATATCCAAATCGCCGTCCTTATCGACATCCACAAACGCAGCGTCCAATGCATGTAAATCCGGGGCAATCGGGACAAATTCTGATGTTACATCCATGTAGGTTTCGGTAGTATTCCCGACTTTCTGAGCATGAGAATCCTGCGACTGGCCTCTTACTTTCCCTACAATGGTAAAAAAGACAATAAAGCAAAACAAGATCTGGCTTACAGCTCCGATCTGTCCCGGTATTTGTCTTCTGATAAATGGATTAATAATTTTCATAAATGTATTGATTAGTAAAAGTTAGTTAATTGAATAGCTTACAAAGGCGATTTTACGGCTGTCTGCACTCCATGAAGGAACATTGATGGTTCCCTGGCCTCCAAAAAATACTGGTGTGAGATCCTTTATAACTTTGGTTTGGGTATCCATTAAACGGAGTTTAACATCTTTCCCAAATAAGTGCTGCTGCTTCTGGTCTGATGTGTAAGCGATGTAAACAATCCATTTGTTATCAGGTGAAGGGTGTGCAAACCAGTTGGAGTTTTCGTCTGATGTTAATTGCTCAGGCTGAGATCCGTCAGCCAGCATACGCCAGATCTGCATGCGCCCGCTGCGGTACGAATTGAAATAAATGTACTTTCCATCCGGCGAATAGTCCGGACCATCATCCAAACCATCCGCAGTTGTAAGGCGTTTTTCAATGCCTACTTCAATGTCAATGGTATAAATATCAAAATTGCCACTGCGCTCCGCACAGTATGCCAGCGTCTTTCCATCCGGAGTCCAGCCATGCCAGAAAGATGGCACTTCGGGTGTTACTCTTTTAGGGTCGCCTCCTTTCACTGGCAAAATGTATAATGCAGACTTATAGCGTTTTGTCGAAGGATCTTTTTTGTCGTTGTGACTGACAACCAGCCATTTTTTGTCCGGAGAAATGCCATGGTCATTGTTGCACTGTGTCGCAAAACCGGTATTGAGCTCAGTCAATTTTCGGGATACCAGATCCAGCGTGTGTATTCTTCCTTTGGAATTCAAAACCAGATAATTATCCGGGTGCCAGTTAGGCGCTTCAAAATGTGCTTTAATCATCACGACTGTATCAATTTTGCCACTCAGGATGTCTAGTGTCTGAATGTAGCTTGTTGTGTCTTTTTCGCTTTGCCTAAATGAACAAAGGGAAAAAAACATGAACATAGCGCATAAAACCTGCCTGCTAAAATTGTGCAGGACGATTGCAAACCGAAGAAGTAACTTCATAAATAATCTGTTTTAGAGCGATTTATACCAATAGACGGAGCGAATGTATGGATAATATTTATCTTCTAAAAAAAGAAGATAAATATTATTTTTAATGTTATTAATTTGTTTAATCCTATTATTTAAAAATTCAAATTTGTGAGATTAGCAATATCTTTGCTTTACAAAGCTGGCTTAGGTGAGCTGGTTAATTTTAAAGCAACGCTATGACGGAATCCATTTACGACAATTACATATCAAATCTATCGATTGACTGCGTGGTTTTTGGCTTTGAGAACAAAGAATTGAAAGTCCTGATTGCCAAATTCAAATTCGGCAACGGCAGCTGGACGCTGCCAGGCGGATATATTAATAAAAACGAAAGTACAGATGCAGCAGCTCAACGAATTCTGAAAAACAGGACTAACCTGGAAAATATCTACTTGGAACAATTTAGGGTATTTGGAGATGAAAACCGTATTGCCAAGAGCCGATATAAGGATGTTTTGAAAGAACAGCTAAATAAATTTGATTATCAAAGATTCAATGAAAGGGTATTGGAATGGATGACAAGCCGGTTCGTTTCTATTGGTTACTACGCGCTCGTCGAGATTAATAAAGTTAATCCCATGCCCGGTGAGTTTGATGAATATTTTGAATGGAGAAGCGTTAAAGACATCCCGGAAATGATTCACGACCATGGAGAAATTTTAACATATGCCTTAGATGCGCTGCGCCAGGATCTTGACAAAAAACTGATCGGGTTTAATCTTTTACCTGAAACATTCACAATACGGGAAGTGCAGCATCTCTATGAAGCGGTTTATGATAAACCATTTGCAATTAACAATTTTCAGAAAAAGATCATGGACCTGAATGTTCTGGAAAGGCTTCACAAGAAGTTTACTGGTGCTGCAAATACAGCACCCTATCTGTATCGATTTAAAAAGACAGGATAAAAATTTGGAGCAAGAGTACAGAGATAAATTTAAACCTATTGGCCAAGGAGTTTAATGAACTAAAAATATTATCTAATTTATTTAAGAATTAAAAGAGCAGAAAAGATGAAAATACAAAGATTACAGAAATACTACCAAATCATCCAGCACTGATTTCTTATAGATTCCTTCTATTTATAGAAATTTGAAAATCCAGTGTATTATTTCTTACAATCAGCCTAACATGCTTGATATCACATTAGCGCCTGCGGTATTATCCGCTTGTTCTTCAAACTGGGAATAGCCGCTTATATCCACAATCAGGGTAGTGCCTTTTTTCCGGTGATAGGCTGTTTTATTAGGTCATGACTTACTGGATTTCAAAAAAACTATCCGATTTCCTGGCTGTCGTGCCTGCCCGAAAGCTTGGCCGATGAGATTTGCTGTCGTGATCATTCTTGTGCAAAGCGTTTTTTTGTTCAGTTGCATATTTTCTATGGCTATACAATTAGTCATTCTTTATCTACTTCTCTTCTTGTTAGGAGCTAAAAAAGAAATGGCCAAAATTAGCCATTTCCAATTATCCGGTAATATTCAATGACTGTATCAATCCATCTGCTATTTGAAGATGATAACTCAATACAATTGGGCTTCCGGGAAAATTTCCTGAGGTTTCTGCTTTTAGAATGCTTTCCGCATCAAAGCTGACGGGCTTCATCGTAGCCTCATACCGCTCGTTGGCATTTGCAATCCAATGTGCTATTTCTTTTCTTCCATGGTGCGTTTTACCCTCATCAAAGACTACCGCTGTTTCGGAAAAACAATTTGCATAGGCAACGCTATCAAAGTTGTTTTGTGCTGTTACCAGATCTGCTACTATTTTGGGTAATTTCATTTCTCTACTTTTTTAATGTGATTAAACTGTCGGTACGGTACCGCCATCAATTACAAATTCAGTCCCCGTCAAATATTTGGCTCTCGGTGAAACAAGAAAACCAACTAACTCGGCTACTTCTTCTGGTTCGGCTGGTCTGCCATAAGGTATTCCACCCAATGCATCCACAACACTTTGTTGAGCCTGCTCAATCGATATATTTGAATTCCTGGCGATCGTGTCCAAAAATTGTTTGACATTTTCTGTCCTGATCCATCCTGGCGAAACAGTTAACACCCGGACACCTTTTGGCGTAACTTCATTGGATAAACTTTTACTGTAATTGATCAATCCGGCTTTTGCAGCTGCATAAGGCAAAGTAGATTCGAATAGGGGAAGCTTGCCCTGAATGGAAGCTATGTGAATAATAACGCCACTTTTTTGCTCGATCATTTGTGGCAAAAATCCTCTGTCCAACCGGACTGGGGCAAGCAAATTAGCTTGTAGGGTAGATTCCCAATCTTCATCGGATAATACTACAAACCCACCAGCGGGTGTTACCGAAGAACCAAAGTTGTTCACCAGGATGTCCAATCTACCATAAGTTGACAGCACTTTGCTGATTAGTTTTTGTGCTTCATCTGCCTTACCTAAATCGGACGGGATGAAATGCAACTTGCTGTTTTCTTTTTCCGGTGCGTTTCTTGCGGTAATAATAACCGTTGCACCTGCTTGCTGAAGCCTTTCTGCAATGGCCCTTCCTGCTCCTTTTGTACCTCCCGTTACCAAGGTAATCTTGCCTGATAACTCATTGTTGAAATTGAACTGTTCCATTCTATTGTCCTAACTTTTAAGAATTATTGATAGGACAAAATTGGTGTGTAAAAGAAGTTTAGACAAGTACGGAATTACGATTCATATAGGGAAAAATTTATCCCCTATTGCACCAAATTAGACATACGTTTAATTTTACAATATGTATGAAAGAAAGATAATACCGAATCTCAATTGTGGGCTTGACCTGATAGGTGAAGTGCTTTATGGCAAATGGAAAATCCGCTTGCTGTGGTTTATCCATATCGGTCATCAACGCCCGAGCGAACTGCAGCGCAAGATCCCTGATGCTTCACGCAGGGTTTTGAATATTCAGTTGAAAGAATTGGAGGAACACGAACTGGCCACTAGAAAAATTTATCCCGTTGTGCCGCCAAAAGTAGAATACAGCCTTACCGAATTTGGTAAAACCGTAATCCCCGTGATTGCTGCTTTAAGGCAATGTGGCGATGAACAAGAAGACCCTTTGTTGGATGTGATTTTGAAGCATGTTGTCAGTTCTGAACTAGACATTGTCTAAATAGCTATTCTGTTTAACAAGGATATGGTCCAGTTCTTCACCTATTCTGATGAAATGATGTCGAATATGAAAGCTTTCGCTGGTCCGCCGGAAACGAATGGTAATTAGTTCGCCATTTAGATCAGCAACAGCCGGCCAATACTTAGTTCCGAATGCCAGACTACCTAACTTATCGAGACCTTCGGTTCACATGGTCTAAATAGCATTCACCTGAAATATGTATTCTCCTATTGCAACTAGACTTTGCTATACCAACAAGGTTGACAGTTGATTTGCTGCAATAGAAATATTTACCAGTTATCTTGTAATCCATGTGTTCTTACTTTTTTATTGACATTTAACGAAGCTATTCACATTGGCAACAGAAACTTCCAATAATGATGTGCTACCTATAGCTACACCGCCACCGATCTCAACCATCAGAACGGGCCGAGAACGGTATCGGCGGCCACAGCGCATATGGTACAAGCTGCGATTATAATTGCGGATGGTTCTTCGGGCAGTTTTTCAGTGACGACGTTTAAAGGCCCTATTTTTTTGAAGAAAATAATTTATCAACATGGAATGCAGTTCAAAGTCCTGATTCCCGATTACTATCCTTTAGATATGGATTGCTTCCTTTTAAATATGGTTTCGGCTCTAAATGACTTCTAATTTTATATCACTGAAACGCAGTTACCTATACTTAGGAAATGATGCAATTCAAAAGTGATCCTTTAAAAATTTAATTAAAAATTTGAATACCGTAACACAGGAAATCGAGTTTGACCAGCAGACCGGCAACATCTTTCATGTGCAAATTTAATGTACTGAAAACATCATTTAATTATTCTTAACAGACATAAGTTCAGAATAATTGAGAGTACTGAAAGCATATCCTACCTTTTTTTACCAACAAATGCGGCTACAAAATGAGAATGTCTATAAAAACACAAAGCCTTCATGATATTAGACAAGCAATAGTTGTTACAAATAAGGCAAAAAGCACCACCGGATAGATATGGGTGGAGCTATCTTTCGGTTATTTCTTATTCTTGTCCATCTTAGTCGAATTCTCCGGTGGATTGAAATAAAATGTTGGCAAATATTAGCTTAGGCGATATGCTGACTATTTTCCCTGCCAATGATCACAGCATGCTACTTTAAGCTACCAGTGTAATAAATAATGAATTACAGTTAAATAAGCGTATGCCTAATAGCATTGACAAAACTATTTTAACGGAATTGGCGTCCGTGAACGTTTCACGGGCGCTTTTTTCTTACTACGCGCCAACCAGATCATAAAACCTGTTACTGGTAAAGAAGCAGAAATAAGGGCAGCAAAAAAAGCAAGGATCTTGCCTGGAAGGCCTAATACAGCTCCTACATGGATATCGTAATTTATGGCTGAAAGTTTCTGCCCCGGGTTCATTTGATCAAAACCAGTGGATGACAGCAGTTTTCCGGTATATTGGTCAAACTGGTACTCATTTTCGTCGTAACGGGTATCTTTCCCAATCTGCGCAGTTACACTGATAACACCTTTTGCTTTTTCGGGAAGAGTAACTGTAAAAGAATGTGCGGTTGGATTCAGCGCCTGGGCCTGGTAAAGAATGCTGTCCAGCGGCATCAGTACACCTGGCTTTGTTTTTTTGGAGCGTAACTTTTCGGGCTTAGGCGAACTATCACCTCCATTGACCATCCATTCAACGCTTTGCTCAAATTTGGGATAGGAAAAGCTCAGCCCTGTCAACGCAATTGCCAGCAGGATAAACATACTGTAAAAGCCCAGGATGTTGTGCAGGTCATAATTTTTTCGTTTCGGACTGGTACTTTCTTTCCACTTGAACCAGATTCTTTGTTTGGCTGCATTCTTGTTTTTCGGCCACCATAAGACGATTCCGCTCAGGAGCGTGACAACAAATATGATTACCGATATGCCAATGATCATTTTACCCAGACTTCTGTTGATCAGCAAGTTTCTGTGCATTCTGAGAACCACCATAAAAAACTCCGTAGTTGTATTTTCATCTTTTACCACGGCAGCAGTGTACGGATCCAGATAGAATCTGTGATTGTAAACAATTTCCCCGAAATGAGTGAAAGCCGTCGTATCGCGTATTTGCTTTGGCCGGAAAGAATAAGTCTGGTTTGGAATGCTGGAAACGGTAATACTCTGAATTGTGTGGTCTTTACCAGCTGCCTTGTTAGCAACTGACAATAGCTCGTGCAATGGTTTTTTAACAAGGTGAGCAGGTACTTCAACGGTTTCCCGGTCAGCATAAAACCAGGCTTTCAGCTCTTTTTCAAAAACATAAATGGAGCCTGTGACACTGATGATAAACACCACCAGCCCCGACGCCAGCCCGAGCCAGAGGTGTATATTGGCAATTGCTTTTTTCATCCTTAACCTGTTAGAAAATGTAGCCGATGCTAAACAATGAATTACGAGGCGCGCCCGGGTTCACCGTCACGGTAGACCTTCCCCGGCCCAGCCAGTACGTTTTATCCGTCAGGTTATTGACATTCAGTGATAGCTGTATCTTTCTGATCTGATAAAATAAAGCGGCATTGAAAACAGTGTAGGAAGGTAAAGTAATCAAGCCGTACTGCGCCGTTTTTTGAGAAGTGACAAAGTTGGCCCCCAGAGAAACACCAGCACCTTTGAGTGCACCTTTGATCAGATTATATCTGATCCAGCTGCCGCCCATGTGGTGCGGCGCAAATTCCTTCCCTGCACCAACCAGCTCCGGATTGGCACTTTCAGTGATAATGCTTTTATTATATGCATAGTTTGCACTGACAGAAAGATTCGGCAGGATTCTCCCGTTGACATCCAGCTCAATTCCTTTGGATTGCTCCTGGCCTCTTTGCTCAAGAAATTCAGGGTTTACAGCATTATTTGCATTGATCAAAATATTATTTTGTTCGATTCTGTAAACAGAAGCTGAAAGGGTTAATCCTTTGTTAAACCATTCTGTTTTAGAACCGAATTCAATCATATTGCTTGTAAGCGGGTCAAACGGCCCCCCATAAATGGCTGGATCACCAACGATCCCTGCACTTTGCGGCTGAAATCCTTCCACATAAGTACCGTATAAATTAATATTTTTGTTCAGTGCGTAAACCAGACCTGCCCTGGGGATCAAGGCCGTCTGCCTGACTTTCTTTTCCTCTGCTTTTTTATAGTTTTGAAAATCAGTATAAAATTCCTGGCGAAGCCCCAAAAGCAATTGCAGCTTGCCCATTTTGATCTGGTCCTGAATATATACACCATTGGTATAATACATGGTAGTGGCAACCTGGGCTGTTGAAGTAAAATAACTGCTTATATCCTGAGGTGTGTAGTTTGGGTTAGCAAGATCAAAATGCGGCATATTTGGCACAGGGTTACCAGCTTTATCATGAAGATATAACTCCGGTTTTTTGGGGTCATAAGTATTAATTGCTGCTGTGTTTGCTGCATTCCGATAGGCGCCTTTCAAACTGGTCAGCCAGGATCCGGCAGGCGTGCTTTGCTTTGCTATATCATAACCTGCAAGTAAATGATGCTCAACCGGCCCTGTATTCAGATTGAAATTGAGATACGACATCAGATTAAAATTCGTATTTTTTTGCATACCTCTCTGCAAACGCATTTCTACCAGGTTTGAAATTTCCTTGCCGGCAGCATCCGGAGCATATACATTGTTTACACGGTGTTCCAGGTAATCCCGGTCATACGTGTAGGTAATGAACGAGGTATTAAACGTAATATTTTTAGTGAATTTATGGTTGACAGAAGCCAGGAAAGAAAGCCCCTGCTCCTTATTGTAACTATTGGAGTAGGTAGCTATAAGAGATACCGGAGTGGAATGCAGGGGAGAATCCCCGCCATTTCCACCCAGCAATGGCTGTCCCCGGTCCACTCTTGCATTGATGGAACTGTAAATCAGATCAAGGTCTATTCTTGTTTTTTCGTTGGGCACATAAGAGATGGAAGGTGCAAGCAAAAGATCTTTTCCACCCTGTAAATCCCTGAATGAACCTGCACTTTGATAGGCCAGATTGACACGGTAAAGCAATGTTTTATTGTCGTTGACCGGACCGGTAACATCCGCTTCCGCTCTTATTGTATTAAAGCTGCCGGTTGTAAAACTGATTCCCTGGCGAGAAACATCCAAAGGTTTTTTGGTTACGCTGTTTATCGTTCCACCCGGATCGGAATATCCATATAGTGCGGAATTCGCTCCTTTAATGACCTCTACCCGTTCCAAATTACTGATTAAGGCTGGCGTCCAGCCTTTACTGATCCTCAGGCCGTTAATCATTGCATTGTTACCCGTAGCAAATCCTCTGATCATGTAATCACCTGTGATCGACTCCTGGTTCACACCGCTCACATTTTTCACCACGTCCGTAATCCGGAAGGCCTTTTGGTCCTGCATCAATTCCCTGGTAACATAACTTACTGCCTGCGGCACATCTTTTAGCGGGATAGGCGATTTGGAAGCAAGAGTGGAAATTTCGTTGTTATACTTTTGTTCCCTCACACCGGCAATAGTCACTTCAAGCAACTCTTCATTTTTTTCCTTTAATGTAAAATTTTGTGCCGTTACACCTACTATATGGATTTTTTTGTGTGAGCATCAAAACCTATCCCTGATATATCGATGGTATAATGCCCATCAGCAACCCCGCTGATATTGTAAACACCATTTTTATCGGTGAGCGATCCGTAGGGAGTTCCCCTTAGTCCAACATTGATATCGGGCAATGGTGTACCCTGGTGACTTGTTACTTTCCCGGAAATTGATCCGGTTTTATTCTGGGCATAAACCTGGTTGAATAATAGGCTTAAAAGCACTGTTAGGAGTAGTTTTTGCATCATTTTAATTTAGACTATTTATAAATAATCCAAATGTAATTTTTTTTACCTGTATTTACCTCATTTTACCCCCCTCTTTTAACTGGATTTTTTTATAAAACTTAATTTTTGCATAATTCGAATATTAAGCATTGAAAATACACCATAAATGGCTTTGCAGTGCACTTGCATTTTGATTATTTAAGGATAGTACTCACGAAGTCCCTCCTTGTAAGGAAATTAGTACTTGTGTATCAAATACGGATGAACCAGGTATACTGGCAGGTCATCCCTACCCTACTGCCGTCAACTACCGGGAGTAAAACAAGCAAACCATGGCGACACCGGTATATACCTGTCTTGATAACTCCTTCACATTTTTTGTCTGGCCACAGAATCAGGATGCTATATTTGACAGTGGTTTGAAGTGTCAATATCCAGGAAATACGTGAAACAGAACCGTAGACAACATCAAAAGCGATCCACTCACCGCCGATAAAGGCCTGTTGGCATACAGTCAATATATTTCCAAAAATAATCACCAGTATTGCCAACAGACCGCGTTAGATACCATTACTTTTTGAACTTACTATTCCTTGCTGTTCTGTTGCCGTTTAAGACGTTAGTTCTGGCAGGCTGGTAAAGAATGTGACTTATTTAAAACCAATAATTTCAGGGCTTCCGGCCAGTACTTCATTTAATTTAAGCAGATATTGTTTTTTTCCGGAAACCTGCCAGACCACCGTAAGAAGATCTTCGTCCTTACTAAGTTGTATCTGTTCCATCTTCACGTCTATTTCCCCTAACCGGTCCTGAAGCTTCTTGATTTGGTCAAAATCAGGCTTTCTAAAAGTAACACTGATAATTTTCTGCTTTTGTAATTCGCCGATCAGTCTTTCGATCCTGCTTACCATCAGTAGAATGCCCAATGTAATGATCGTAAATACAAAAGCAAGGGCATGGTAGCCTATACCGGTGGTCATACCGATAGCTGCCGAGGTCCATATGACAGCAGCAGTGGTCAGGCCCCAAACCGAAAACCGGTCTTTGAAAATAACGCCGGCACCGATAAATCCTATGCCGGTAATAATATTTGCCGAGATACGGTCATCTGCGCCTGATCCATGCCGGGATACGATGGTAAAGATTGTGGATCCCAGCGTAATGAGAACGATCGTCCTGAACCCGGCTGATTTGTTTTTGTATTCCCTCTCAAAACCAATGATCCCACCACAAAGAATTGACATCAGCATACTGATCAAATCTTCCAGTTCGATTGTAAAATCCATTTTATAATTTGTTTAGCCTTATAATTGGTTAATTCAATTTCAAAGATGACAAATAACATACATAAATTTCATTCATCCGTTGCTGCAGTATGTTGAATTTATGGTTGAAAGGGATATTGGAATACCTGACCAATTGGTCAGGAAAACAACTCGAATTTATTTATGTGGAGCAGTTTGGCCGCAAATCATGAAAACAGTATCAGATGGCAACATGGTCAGACATGAATACTGTGGCTGTCCCACGTTGTGATAACCGGAAGTTTACTAGATTTGTATGCCTTTCCAGCCGGCAAATTTAATAGCAGCATGTTTCCGATTGCATTCCACCCCATATACAAATATCCCGTGCCGGAAGGGCACCGTTTCCCGATGGATAAATACGAGCTGCTGCCATTGCAGCTGCTGCGGGAAGGCCTGGCTGAACCGTCCGACTTTTTCAGTCCGTGCCCCGTGGACCTGCAGGCCGTATATGCCGTGCATGACGCTGCCTATGCAGACCGGTTCATGCAGGGAAAGTTAAGCCCGAAGGAAATGCGCCGGATTGGTTTTGAGCAGACTCCGCTTCTGGCCGGGCGGGAGCTGAGGATCACAAACGGGACCCTACAGGGGGCACTCAAAGCCCTTCAAACCGGTATCGCCTTCAATATAGCCGGTGGCACGCACCATGCCGGCCCTGGTTACGGCGAGGGGTTTTGTATGATCAACGACCAGGCAGTGGCGGCGCAGTATCTGATCAACCATAAAAAAGCAAAGCAGGTCCTGATCGTTGACCTGGATGTCCATCAGGGCAACGGGACAGCAGCTATCTTTGCCAATGAGCCGCACGTATTTACCTTTTCGATGCATGGCAGCAATAATTTCCCTTTCAGAAAAGAAAAAAGTGACCTGGATATCCCGTTTGAAGACCGGACAGCCGACCAGGCTTACCTGCGGATACTGGCAGAGATACTGCCCAAACTCGTTGACCGGGTAAGACCGGATTTTATCTTCTACCAGGCCGGTGTGGATATCCTGCATTCTGACCGGATAGGGCGCTTGGCCTGTACTCAGCAAGGCTGCAGGCAAAGGGACGAAATGGTACTGCATACGGCGCAGAAGGATGGTATACCCCTGCAGTGCAGCATGGGTGGCGGTTACTCCCCTCAGCTCAGGACCATTCTTGAAGCGCACACCAATACCTTTCGGGCCGCCTCCCAGGTCTTTTAAATGGCATAAGGTTCAGAATATCAGAAAAAAAGCCGCTTAGGAATGGCTTTAACGATGAATTTACAAATTTAAGCCAGTGAGAATTGATTGTGAACTTCAAAAAAAATTTCTTGAAGTTCACAATATAAACGAAAGAGGATGCCTCATTTTGGTTTTGAGGTATCCTCTTGCCGCCTTCTTCATTTCTCCTTCCTTGAAAACATTTCCGATAGGAAGACTGATATTTTACTTCGTATGTTCAAACAGATACGCCAGTTGGTACTGACAAAGCCAAACCGCCTCTTCCTCAAGCACTACCTCGATCTGAGTTTGTCCATCACTGCTGCGGTATATTTCAATTTGATTTTGCATGAACAATTTTTCAGTTCAAACCACCAAAGCCTGCTTCACCAAACTCATAATATATTCAAGGTTCCTGGTATCACTTACCCTGATCTCATAATCACCACTGCCCCAATGTCCTACGTTGGAAACATCCCTGGTTAATAATTTCGGATCGTCAAGATTTCCGGTTTTCAGATTAATCCAAAACTTTAATTCAGATTTTAAAACCAGTACATCTGCAAATACTTTCCCTTTGCAAGTAAAACCAATTACCATTTTTTGCGGTTTTACATCGATGTCGGAGCCCAGATTAAGAATGGCATTTTTGTAGGTTTCGTAAAGCTCAACAGTGGCATCACTCTTTCCCTGCAAATGGTCTTCTTCTGAATAAGCTTTGATTTCTTTGGCCAGCTTACTAATTTCTGAACTATCGCCCTTCTGCATCTGTCCGATACTTGGTGCCGACTTTGACTTTTTGATCTGATTAATAGTGATTATATCATTCTCAAACTGCTTGATTTCCCACAACTCAATCCCAAAGTCTTTAAAGTTAGTCGACTGCTTTTGAAAATCGGTAAAAGACGGAGAAACGAAAATAATTCGGCTTTGCGACCAGTCTACATCGTTTCGTTTAAGACTTTCACCATGCACTTCATTGTATTCAATAATAAAATCGGCCCTGTAATCCAGCATCAGATTCAGATAGGAAACTCCCTGATCTACAACACTGTAATTCTGACTACGCTTGTATTCAATAATCACAAAAGCCTGGCTTTCTGTATCAAAAGCCAGTGTATCAATCCTATTACTCTTTATCGTAAACTCAGACTTGACAAGCTTCAAACTGCTAAGCAATTCAATATTTTGCTCGAAGAGGGTTTGAATTTCTTTTTCAAGTTTGAAAGGGAGTTCGCGAAGGGTGGAGAGGCTTTGTTTGTTATTTTGGAAGATTTGCATTGAATATTAGTAATTATAAAATTAAGACCCATTTATTTAAAAGAAATCGCTAGACTACTACAAGCTTACGATTTCAATCACCAATTTTTCAAATAGGCGCCAACCCCAATTCTTTCAAAAATTCATTGTGCTTATTTGTACTTGTCTCAATAGCCTCATTTATTGCTTTCAATCTTGCATTTACATCTTCCAAAGAAATCTGTATCTCATCATCAGATGTACTCACATATCTTGAAATGTTCAGATTATAGCCGTTCCTTTCAATTTCCTCAATGGAAACCCTGCGAGCATATCTTTCAATATGATCCGGGCGGTATTGATAGGTCTGCACAATTTTTTCAATGTCATTAGGTTCTCCGTCTTCTCCTTCCCTCAGTACGTTCTGGCGTTTGCCTTTTTCAAAATGGGTACTGGCATTGATGAAAAGTACGTCATCCTGTTTTTTACATTTTTTCAAAACCAGAATACAAACCGGGATTCCGGTTGAATAGAACAGATTGGAAGGCAGACCAATAACCGTGTCGATGTGATTATCTTTCAAAAGTTTGGTACGGATTCTTTCTTCTGCGCCGCCACGGAACAATACGCCGTGTGGCAAGATAATGGCCATAGTACCTTCTTTTCCCAGGAAGTGAAACCCGTGTAACAAAAAGGCAAAGTCCGCTGCTGATTTTGGCGCCAGACCATAACTTTTGAAACGGAAATCGTCTCCTAAAAGTATCATTCGGTTCCCAGCGTAAACTGAATGGTGGATTAGCGACTATGGCATCAAACTCGATCTTTTTAGATGGATTCATCTCATTTAATAAATCCCATTGATTGAGCAACGTATCTCCGTGAAAAATCTCAAATTCGGTATCCTTCATTCCATGCAGTAGCATGTTCATCCGGGCAAGGTTGTAGGTGGTAATATTCTTTTCCTGCCCGTATATTTTGCCAATACTTCCTCCATTGTCTTTAATTCTCTTTCTTACATTTAGCAGCAAAGAACCCGAACCGCAAGCAAAATCGAGAACTTTATCCAGCTTAATTTTCTTGCCAGATCTCGGATCCTGGCTGTCAAGGGTTACAATTTCAGACAGGATGGTTGAGATTTGTTGTGGCGTGTAAAACTCCCCTGCCTTTTTCCCCGAACCTGCGGCGAATTGCCCGATCAAATATTCATAAGCATCGCCAAGCGTATCGGAATCTGTCGAAAAATCGGCAATACCTTCGGCAATTTTTTGAATAATGGTGCAGAGCTTTTTGTTCCTTTCCGTTTCCGTTCTGCCTAGTTTTTCAGAATTAAGATTGATTTCCGAAAACAGCCCCTGGAAAGCGCTGTCAAAAGATTCGTCCTGAATATATTTAAATCCCTTACCTAAGGTTTTTAACAATTCATCACCCTGCGTCCGCGCCAGTTCTCCGATGTTGCTCCAAAGGTATTCCGGCAAAATTACATAATGCACCTTTCTGCGCATTTGCTTTTCAAACTCTGCTACGTCATCTTCGTTGGCTGCATACCAAACCGATAAAGGTGTCCGATTATCATCTTTTTCCAATATAGGATAATCTGCTCCAAGTTCTTTTTTAGCAGATTCTTCATAATTGGAAGACAAATACCTAAGAAAAAGAAATGAAAGCATATAATCCCGGAAATCATCCGCGTTCATCGCTCCACGTAATTGGTCTGCTATATTCCAAAGGGTTTTACCCAGTTGTTGCTGTTGTGTCATGATATATTATTATGCAAAAATTTCAGGTAATTGAAAACTATGTCTATCAAGAAAAGCTTTCAGTATCCTCGTAAATAATTCTTTATTATCCAGGTTCATCTCAACTGGCTGATAGATCGAGTATTTTCCATGACTTAGCAAGTTTAATGCTCGAGAGAAAAGTACTTCATCTTCAATACCATATATACATTTAGAAAATTCGTCATAGCCAAAAAAGGTAGAAGTCTTTTCCAGCACGCTACGCAACATGTTAAAATGATAGGTATTGACTTTACCCGTCTCAGATGCCTTCCAAAGATCACTCAACAAAGCAACGTGATGGAAAAATGGTGTATCGTCCGTCGCTCTCAGTATATAACCATCCGATCCATTCTTATGAAGAAAATGGCTTTTATGTGCAATGTTCCTAAGTTCATTATACATCACATTAAAAAACAACGCGTGATGAGAAGAAATAACGACTTTAAGCTTATCCTTTCCTCTTTTTAATAGCTGTGCCAAATCGCTAGCTACCGCAATAGCATTATTATCGTCAAGCGATGAAATCGGATCATCAATGTAAATATGCTTTACCCAGCCATACGATTCATCACCATCAATGGCTAACTCAGTAATAGCTAGAAAAATGCACCAGATAAATATATTTTCCTCTCCTCTGGAGACTTTGATATTTTCCTGAATTACATATTCGGGCTCCTCAGAATCCGGCCTGAATTTGTGGTTCTTAATCTGTTTCTTAAAAGCTATATTCCAATCAACGTAATTGATGGTGAAATTGAAATCTGCATACCTCTCTAGAAAACCGAATATTCGTTCATCAAGCGCAAGCTCCCTGAACCCTTCAAAAAACCTTGACTTTTGATTTATTATTAAATGCCTTTCAGAGTCGTTATCCAAATCATTATTCCAGTGAAAAAGATCTTCTGTATACGCATTATAATAAAGTGTGTCTGTAAGTGGATTTTTCTTACGCTTTTTTACTATATCCTTAAATTCCATAGAAAGGCGCGTCTTTCCGGTTCCATTGTAAGCATATAGCAAAACAAAATGGTGATCATTTAGATCGTCCCTTAATCGAACAGCGACACTTTTTAATGTCTTATATTTATATAATTTTTTTTCGCCGCTCATTATTCTTCAATAACTTTTGGAAATAAACCCTGCATCAAACCTCTTTTATACAACTTCAATTGCTCAACTTTTTCTACTTGCACAGTAATTGAATTATCCAAACTGGAAAGACATTCGGCTATCTTTTGTTGTTCCTTTGGTTTTGGTATTTGCAGAATAAATTCCCTTTGTGCTGTTATAGGAATTTGGTTTCTTGTAGATTGAGACATCACGCGTGTATATTGTCGGACAAATGATGGACTTGTCAAAGCAAACCTTAAAAAATCATTGATTAAATTCTTATTGTCACATCGGAAATATGTAGCTGTTGTACTTAGTATCACAAATGGAAAATCCGTATTTAACTTTGCCACCGGACCAACAGTCGCATTGTGTGCAAAAAGGATATCACCATCTTTGGCTACCCCTTTTTTAAACTTGTTGGCTTTAGATAAAGGAAGGTATTTGCATTTCGAAAAATCAATTATTCCACTAATAAAGTCATTGGCTGAAATATAAGGGATACCTTCTTTCGAAAATTCTTCGGCTTTGGGATATAATGCACCGTGATTGCCGTCAAGGTGACTAATTATTTTATTTTCATCAATTAGCTTTTGAATACTCTTCTCCACCCAATCCGCATCCCCCAAAAACTCCGGAAAACGATATTTCGGAACCGTTTCACCTTCTTGCGGGAAAAGGTTTTGCATCAAGCCTTTCTTATGTTCTTTTAAAACTTCTAATTTTTGGCTGTGGGCTGCAATTACTTCATCCAAGGAAGAAAGGCAAGAGGTGATCTTTTGTTGTTCCTTAGGATTTTTCGGAAATGAAATATTCACATTTGAAATTCTTCCGACTGAGATTCCTAAAACCTTTGCTCCTTGTGCTTCTCTTTGAATTTGTTTTCTAATACTATAAGTCTTAAATAAATGACCGCCAAAACCTGTTATCAATCTCCTTTCTTTCTGTCTTGCTAATAAAGTATGAAGACCGGGAAGAACCGCTTGGCCATTCAAATTAATTATTTCAATACTTTTACCAATGTCGTTTAGGTCTTCTGATGCATCTGCAAAAACCATATCTCCTTCTACGCAGAAACTTTCTTCCCTAATCTTTTCGATGGGAACATTTAGGTTAATATATGGTACTTTTTCCTTTAAAATATCAAAAAGAGTATTAAATCTTGTATGAATATCTCCGTAATGAATATTCTTAACTAATCCTTTGTCGTAATTTAAATTTTCTCTTGAAAAAGAATTGGTGACTTTAAAATCATAAATGTCTCCTACTGTTTTCTCGTCCCATTTCCCTTCATTCACAAACTCAGGAAAGCGCAATTCAGGTATTAATTTATTCGTATCGTTATTCATTTTCTTGTTGAGTGGCATTTAATTCGTTCAGGATCAAGGATTGCAATTCTGCTTTGGGCAACAAAAGCTGATACTCAGCTACGCCGATGGGTTTGTTAATGTCTTGCAAGGCTATTTCCACATCCAGGTGGTCTTTATCGGCACAGAGAATGATCCCAATGGATGGGTTTTCGTTTTCACCTTTTTCCAGGCGGTCGAGCAAAGAAAGGTAGAGATTCATTTTACCCACATACTCCGCTTTAAAACCACCAATTTTCAACTCTATCGCCACCAAAGAACGAAGGCCCCGGTGAAAGAAAAGCATGTCTACAAAATATTCTTTGTTGTTGTATTCCAGCCGGTATTGGTTTCCAATAAAGGAAAACCCTTTTCCTAACTCTAACACAAAAGCCCTGATTTTGGCTATCAACCTATTTTCTAATTCTAACTCTTTTACGGGTTCTGTAATACCCAAAAAACCCAGGTTGTAAGAACTTTTAAATACTTCATTGGCATAATCGGCGTGTGCCTTTGGGAGTGTCTGATCAAAGTTGTGTGTTTTAAACTGCCTTTGTGCCAGACTGTAACTGTCCATTTTGATTGCATTGAGCAGTAAATCGCGTGACCAACCTTTTTGAAGCGTTTCATTTACATAAAATTCAATCTGCGAATTGTCTTTAACTTTATTGATTAAGAGTAAGTTGTGTCCCCAAGGCAAAACTGCGACAGCTTGTCGCAGTTTTGTATCTGCCTGAGAATAATGCTCATAAAAGCGTTTCATATCCCAAAGGTTTCGCGGAGACAGACCCAAATCCGGAAACTCGCTTTTTAGGTCGATGGATAATTGTTGCACCACTCCACTGCCATAGCCTTCTTCCAATTGTTTTTCGGAAAGCAGTTTTCCCAAATTCCAATACACGGAGTTTGTGGTGCTGTTTACCTGCTTTGCAATCTGAATACGAGCCGTACGGATCTGGCTGATCGCCTGCTTCAATATATCTATATACTCCGCTTCTTGCAGCTGCGGTAGTTTTGGTTTGTCGTTACTCATAAGCTGCCAATCCTGATATTTCTCTTCCTTCGGCTATTTTTTTGAGTTGAGGCACAAGGTCTTCCATCAATGCCAGCTCTTTTACCCGGCGTGCTTTCCAGCTTAATTGTAGTGGTTCCAAAAGATCTGTGAGCTTTTCTCCATCAAAGATCATCCGGCTCATGATACTATCCACGAAACCTTTTAAATCTGCCGTTTGCAATCCGTGTTTTTGAGCGATACCGGCCAGTTCTTTGTCGTTTTTGTCAACTTTAAAAGTTTCATAACCCTTTCTTAATGTATCTACATCCTTTCCACTATTCCAGTCTAGCCCATTAATGTAGTCCGTTAAGTCCTCCTGCTCGTCCATCAAATTGGAATTAGCACCCAGCAAACTGATCACCTGCGCTTTGGTCATCTTCTGTCTGGATGGTTTTTTCTGCGTACTGTCGGCGATCAGATTCATGATGTAATCGTAGTCGATAATAGCAGAAGCAAAAAGCACAAATTCAAAATCCAGCTCCAATATTTCAGGCGGCACGTCGTCACCTCCTTTTTGTTGTATTTCTCTTAATTGCTTGGCGGTTTCTAAATAAGAGCTCCTAAACTCTTGTAATGAATTTTTTGGTAAAATAGCTTCAATTTTGGCCTGCTGTTCTTTGTCCAGATCGGTATATTGATCAAGCTGCGTTTTTAATTTTTGTACTTCCTTGAAGTTTTCCACGAAAGTAATTCGTGCAGCATCACCTTTCAGGTTATATACTTCCTGCGGTTCCTGCAACAAGTTGTGCTGCTTCATGAACCCACCAAGCTTTTCTACCGCCTCTTTGTATTTGTCGATGACAACTGTCGCTGGTTCCACAATCCATATTTCCTGTGCATCATCTTCGCTGCTTCTACCGGAGAAAAGCGCAATGGCCTTATTAACGGCATCTTGCTGAGAACGAAAATCCAGAATGTTTCCATATGGTTTTGTATCATTCAATACCCGATTGGTACGGGAGAATGCCTGGATCAAACCGTGGTATTTCAGATTTTTATCCACATACAGCGTATTCAGGTATTTGGAATCAAACCCTGTCAATAACATATCTACCACAATCGTGATATCAATTTTGTTTTTGTGCGGATAATCTTTGTTGCTGTACTTCTGGTCTTTGATCCGCCGCTGAACATCCTGATAATACAGATCAAACTCATTGATGTTATGATTCGTGCCGAATTGCTTGTTATAATCGGCAATGATCTCCATGAGTGCCTTTTTCTTCCCCTCCGGATCGGTTTGGTTATCCTGTTTTTCCTGCTGCAAATCATCCTGCAACTGCTTAATATCCTCCGCATTTTTCTGACTTTGTTTGTCTCCCTCTTTTGCTATCAATTGGGCAGGAGGAGAAAACACACAAGCGATATTAAGTGGCAGATATTCAGGATTTTCTTCGGATTTTTTCTTCTGAGTCTCTTTAAATAATTGATAATATTCAATCGCGTTATTGATAGAAGCCGTTGCCAATACTGCGTTGAAACGCCTGAAATTGGTTGCAGCAGTGTGTTTATCCAGAATAGCACCAACGACGGCCTGTTGTGCAACAGCTTCACCCGGTTTAGGAGTTTGCGTGCCTTGACCTTTGAAATAATCAATATGAAATTTTAGAACGTTCCGATCATCGATAGCATTCGTGATGGTGTAGGCGTGTAGTTCCTTTTCAAATATGTCTTTTGTTTCTTTATACTTAGCTTCTTCACCTGCTCTAACGATGTAAGATGCGTTTTCCTCAAATATAGGTGTACCTGTAAAACCAAACAACTGGGCATTTGGAAAAAATTCTTTAATCGCCTTATGATTATCACCAAACTGCGAACGGTGACATTCGTCAAAAATAAAAACCACGCGCTTCTGGCTTAATGGCTCCAAACGTTCTTTATAGTTTCTCCTATTGTTCTCATCCAGCGCCAAACCTAACTTTTGAATGGTTGTGACAATTACCTTATCAGAATAATCCGTGGATAACAAACGCCTTACCAATGTTTCGGTATTGGTGTTTTCTTCTACGCTGCCTTCCTGAAATTTGTTGAATTCCTCACGGGTTTGTCTGTCAAGATCCTTGCGATCAACAACAAAAAGGCATTTTTCAATATCAGGATTATCTTTTAATAAAGTAGAAGCTTTGAAAGAAGTTAAGGTTTTACCACTTCCCGTTGTGTGCCAGATATAACCGTTTCCTCTATTTTGGTGTATGCAGTCCACAATGGCTTTAACTGCATAAATCTGATATGGCCTCATAACAAGCAATTTCTGCTCGCTCTCCACCAGCACCATATATTTACTGATCATCTCACCAAGCGTACACTTGGTCAGGAATTTTTCAGCAAATTGATCAAGTCTGTTAATTTTTTGGTTGTCAATATCGGCTAGTTCGTAAACCGGTAAAAACTGCTCGTCGGCATTGAAAGCGAAATGCTGATTTCTATTGTTGGCAAAATAGAGCGTTCTACCTCCATTACTGACAATAAACAGCTGCATAAAACACAGGAAAGAGTTACCATATCCGTTGCCTGCATCATTTTTATAATCAACAATTTGCTGCATCGCCTTCCGATGCGAAATGTCTCCCTTCTTTAATTCAATCTGCACCAAAGGCAAACCATTAATCAACAAAATGACGTCAAAACGCTGATGGCTGTTTTCAGTATTAATGCGTAACTGACTGATAACTTCAAAATCATTTTTGCACCAGTCCTTGTTATTCACCAAAGTATAATGAAGCGGCGTACCGTCTTCGCGTTGAAAGTATTGTCTTTCCCGTAAAAGTTTAGAAGCAGCAAAAACATCCGTAGTGATGACTTCTTCTCTCAGGCGAAAAAATTCATTTTCGGTCAGCCTTACACGATTAAGTGCTTCAAATTTGGTTTTAAAATTCTGCTCAAGTGTTTTTCGATCAACGATGTCAGGGCGGTGAACATATTTAAGCTCCGTAAGTTGCTGGATCAGACTATCTTCTATTTGGCTTTCCTTACTCATTCAAATTGTGATGACAGATTTGGTCAAATTTAGCTTTTATATTGGTTAATCGTTTGAAGAGTTGGAAAAATGATTCTTTAAGTTTGACCTTCTACTTGCCGATACAAAACTTACTAAAAATATTATCCAGCAAATCATCCGTTACAATTGTCCCCGTTATTTCCCCCAAATGATACAGTGATAATCTGATATCCTGCGCCAGGAAATCACCCGTAACGCCCGTTGCCAACCCGTTTAAAACATCACTTAATGCATCCTGGGTTTTTAACAAATGTTCGTAGTGGCGAAGGTTGGTTACTACGGTATCGGTAGCGGCTTGTTTGTGTACTAACGAAACCAGTTTGTCGGTGAGTGTTTGAATCCCCTGATGGTTTTGTGCTGAAATGGAAATGATTTCGGGATTGGATTGTATTAATCTTTCGGCTGTGTCAGGATAAAGATCAATTTTGTTTATAACCCACAAAAGTTCTTTATCAGTCGAAAGCAATGTTCCTAACTGTTGGTTTTCCCTGAAGTTTTCTTCACTGTCAAACAGAAAAATTACAATATCGGCTTTTTCCATTGCACCTTTTGAGCGTTCAATTCCAATGGATTCTACCAGATCGGTCGTTTCCCGGATTCCTGCCGTGTCTATAAATCTGAATTTTAAACCATCCAGTATAATAGTATCTTCAATTACATCCCGCGTTGTTCCGGCTATGCTGGTTACAATCGCTTTTTCTTCATTCAGTAATGTATTGAGCAAGGTCGATTTTCCAACATTCGGGGAGCCAATGATGGCAACAGGAACACCGTCCTTAATCGCATTCCCGTAATCAAACGACTCGATCAAAGGCGCAATCGTTTGCTGAAGGGAACTGATTAATCGTTTCAAATCATCGCGTCCCGCAAATTCTACGTCTTCTTCACCAAAATCCAGTTCGAGCTCAATTAAGGATGCAAAATGGATCAGTTCTGTTCTTAATGAAGTCAGTTTTTTGGAAAAACCTCCTCTCAACTGGTTTAATGCCGTTTTATGGCTTGCTTCGGAATCTGCTGCGATCAGATCGGCGACGGCTTCGGCTTGTACGAGGTCAAATTGTCCGTTCAAAAATGCGCGTTGTGTAAATTCTCCCGGTCTGGCAATTCTTGCGCCGTTTCTAATAATTAATTTCAGTATCTGGCGAATGATATAATCTGATCCGTGGCAGGAAATTTCTACTGAATCTTCCTTTGTAAAGGACCTGGGTGTTTTAAAAACAGTTACCAGAACCTCGTCTATGATCTCATTTTCAGTATGAATGGTACCGAAATGTACAGTATGGCTTTCCGCACTTTCTAAATTTTTACCCTTAAAAATTGTATTGACCAGCGTTATGCATCCTAAACCAGATACACGTATAATGGCAATCGCTCCTACTCCCGACGGTGTTGCCAGGGCACAAATTACTTCCTGCTGATGGATTTGAGTTGTATTCATAGTGCAAAGATGGCACAGTCCAGACGTTATATTTTTAAATTTGCAGCTTAAAGTTTTTATAAATTATAAGGCTATAATATTGATTTGAAAACTACAATCATTCATAACCCTGTTTGTAAGTTAACCACATCTTTATACTTTCGCGCTTGTTCAATCCCACACGCTGAGGTTTTTATATTGATATAATGCACACTAATAATTTTCATTTCTTACGTTTTGTTGCAGCTGTACTCGTCATATTCGGTCATTCTTACCCACTTGCAGGTTTTGAGCAGGCGGATTATATTCAGGAAATAACAAGTGGTTTGTTTCCGTCTGCCCACATTGGTGTATGTATTTTCTTTTCTATCAGTGGGTATCTTATTGCAAAAAGTTTAGTGCAAAGTAAAAATTACTTTCATTTTTTCTGGAAGCGCCTGGTACGTATCATGCCCGGATTAATTGTAGCAGTACTATTTACCATTTTTGTCATCGGGCCGCTGGCTACAAGCCTTACCTTGTCCGAATATTTTACAAATCCTGCCACTTATGCCTATGCAAAGGTTATCAAGCTGTTTCCGGAATATAATGACAGCTTACCTGGTGTGTTCAAAACTTTGCCTTCCATGCTGATTAACGGTTCCTTATGGACTCTGGCTTACGAAGTTTCCTGTTATATGATTTCACTTGCTGCTTATATTGTTCTGGGCAAACGAATTAAATTTGCGGCTCTTTTTGTCTTTTTATCCTTATGGGGTTCGTTTTTCCTATGGCATGACTATCTGATAAATTATCACGTTCCGATCCGTTTCATTCATTTGAATTTATCAGATCTGCTTGATTTCGGTTTATACTTTTTGGCAGGAAGCCTGCTTTATTTTTTCAGCAATCTGGTCCAATACAATTGGATTCTGCTCATTTCGCTTTTTGCAGTCTTTATGCTGAGTTATTTTATGTCGTCCAAATGGGATATAATTCCCCTAAAAAGTATAGTATGGGTAAGATATATTTTCCTTCCCTACGCCATCATTTTCTTTGGATTTCAGAAAGGCCGGCTTAATCATTTTGGCAGTTCAGGTGATATTTCTTACGGCCTTTATATTTATTCATTTCCACTACAACAGCTCATTGTACTTTATTTTGGTGCCGGCAATATTTCAATAGCTGAAATGTTCCTGTATTCATTCGGGTTAACTTTACCATTCGCATGGTTTTCCTGGCGTTATGTTGAAGCACCTGGTCTGCGGTTAAAAAACATTATTAAATGATACTTAGATTTCTAAAAGGGCTCCTGCTCCTATTTTGCCTTTTATTTTTGTCAGTCTGTCAACAAAAAAATCAGCCGGATCCGATTGAAACGGTACCTGCAGACTCTTGTACCAGCTATCTGAATATTACAAATGGTGATACTATTACCAGATTAGACCAGCCCTCATTTTCGCTTCCCTCTGGTTTGTTGCCTTACGGCAGTAAAGTACATTTGCTAGCTGATTCCGGCTCCGTTGCAGGAATTTTTGAAGTAAGTATCGACAGTGGGAAAATATGGAAACCGGCAAAGTGTATTGTTGCGCTTAATTCCGGGGAAATATGGGGAAGGTCACGGTACAAAAATATTGTTTCAGCAGTCACAAAAGCGGTCTATTCCATTTATTATAAGCGAGTTATAATTTTTGGAAACAGTATTACCAAACATGCTCCTGCTCCCGCGATAGGCTGGTCAGGTGACTGGGGTATGGCAGCAAGCAGCGCCGAAAAGGATTATGTACATATCATAACAAAAGAATTGCAGCTTCTTAATTCCGGGGTTGAGATAAAAGTTGTTCAGGCAATAGATTTTGAGCAGAATTTCTGGCAATATGATTTTGCTAAATTACAGCCTTATGCAGATTTTGAGCCGGATCTGATCATCATGAGAATCGCTGAAAATACGAATCAAGACTATATTAATTTCTTTGAGGCCAGCTACGGCCAGTTTCTGGTTACGCTTACTTCAAAAACAACGCCAAAAGTAATTTGTACAACCAGCTTTTGGAAAAACCAGCAGGAAGTAAGCAGCAGGATAAGAAATGTAGCAAAATCGAAAAGCTATCTTGTTGCAGATCTGGAGCCTTATTCTAACGATAAAAGCCTTACAGCTTATAAATCTTTTACTGATGCAGGTGTTGGTATGCATCCTTCGGACAAAGGAATGCAGACAATTGCTGACTGTATCAGCAAGTATTTTTAACCTACATATCTTTCTAAGGCAGCCGGTTAAACCATTCCAGCCGTACTTTTGTTGACCTAACTTAGCGGTTACCTATTTTTTAACACTTGTCATTTACAATTTTGCTTACTGAAACATTACCCATCGTTACTACTCAACTTCCCCTGATGGAAGCCTTTTACACCTTACAGGGTGAAGGCCAGCATAGCGGTAAAGCAGCCTATTTTATCCGCCTTGGAGGCTGTGATGTGGGCTGTCACTGGTGTGATGTAAAAGAATCCTGGGATGCAGACATTCATCCCAAAACTTCATTGGATACTATTATAGCAGGTGCCTTGCAATATAAAGGCCGGTTGGCGGTGATAACGGGCGGAGAGCCTCTGATGTATAATCTGGATGAACTGACAAGCCGTTTACAGCATGCTGGTTTCCAGACGAATATTGAAACATCCGGTGTTTATCCGGTTACCGGGCATTGGAACTGGGTTTGTTTTTCTCCCAAGAAATTTAAAACGCCGCATACTGATATTTATACAGCCGCCAATGAGCTGAAAGCGATTATTTATAACAAAAGTGATTTTGCTTTTGCCGAAGAACATGCTGCATTAGTCAATGAAAACTGTACTTTATTATTACAGCCGGAATGGAGTAAGCACGAGCAAATGCTGCCTTTGATAATTGATTATATCAAAGACAATCCAAAATGGAAAATGTCGTTACAGACACACAAGTACATGAATATTCCATAATGCACCGCGCTTTACTGACTTTTCTAATAGGATTTTTTGTTTGTTTGCAGCCCGGTTTCGGGCAAAATGTGCCAGTGTCAAAAAAAGCACGGGAACTTTATGACAAAGCACAAAAAGCCTGGCAGGATCGTCAGCTGAATGAAGCGGCTGCATTGTTTGAAAAAGTTATTCAGGCAGAACCAGACCACGCAGAAAGCCATTTGCGTCTTGCCCAGATCTATGATCTTCAAAAAAATACAGATTTAGCCAAACTGCATTACGTCCGGCTTGTAGCCATTCAACCATCGGTCGCCCAGTCGGCTACTGCTTACCAGTGGCTTGGGCGTTATTTTTTTCAATTGGAAAAATATGATTCTGCATTGGTAAACTATCAAAAAGCGCTTTCCTTATTTCCACCAAAATCAAGTTTGGCACGGCTTGCTGAAAAATCAGTCAATTCTTCCAAGTTTGCCCGAAATGCAGTTAAAAGCCCTTTAAAAATTCAAAAGCATACATTGGGTGACACAGTAAATTTTTTACATTCACAATATTTCCCCGTATTAACCGCAGATGATGAAACACTGATATTCTCTGGTTTAACAGAAAACCGGGACGAAAATATTTACATCACTCACCGGAAGGGAAAAGGCTGGGACGTGCCGGAAGAAATTTCAAAAGAAATCAATACAATCAATAACGAAGGTACCTGCAGTGTGTCTGCCGATGGGCGGACGCTGGTTTTTACTGCCTGTAACCGTCAGGATGGTTATGGCAGCTGCGACCTTTACATTACCCGTAAAGAAGGGAAAGACTGGAGTACGCCGGTAAATATGGGCGAACCGATCAATACCAGGGACTGGGAATCCCAGCCGTCTTTGTCCGCTGACGGGCACATGCTTTACTTCGCTTCTGACCGTCGTGGCGGACAGGGAAAAAGAGATATTTGGGTTTCTTACCTGAACGGAAAAGGGAAATGGAACGAACCGAAAAATCTGGGACCAACTATTAATACTGCCGACGAAGAAAATGCACCATTTATTCATGCCAATGGAAGAACCTTATTCTACGCATCCAACGGTTTGCCAGGCATGGGAGGATTTGACATTTTTGTATCCCAACGCGCTGATACCACCTGGTCAGAACCAAAAAACATTGGCTACCCGATCAATACCATTTCGGAGCAGGTAGGACTTTATATAGCATCGGATGGCAAAAGAGCATTTTATTCAGACGACGACCAGTCGGATAATGGCCGGAGCCGTTCGTTACTTTATACTTTTGAACTACCTGATTCGCTTCAAAAAATGATTGTGCCGACCCGATATGCAAAGGGGAAAGTTTTTGATAAAAAAACAGGTAAAGCGTTGTCATCTGATATTGATCTTTACGATTTAAAATCACAGCATAAGGTTGCCACATTTACATCCGACAGCAAAACGGGCACTTTCCTGGCGGTACTGAACCGTGGAAGCGAATATGCTTTTTATGTGTCAAAAACAGGTTATTTATTTAAAAGCCTTTCCTTCAATGTTTCCGATTCTACTTCATCTGTTAACCTCGAAATTCCATTGGAAGCAATAGAAAAAGATCGTATTGAAGTTTTAAACAACATTTTTTTTAAAACTGGTGCCTACGATCTGGATGAAAAATCAAAGGTGGAACTGGATAAAATGGCCGATTTCATGAATCAGAATAAAAGCATTAAAATAGAAATATCAGGACATACGGATGATGTAGGTTCAGACAAGGAAAATCTTGAATTATCGAGAAGAAGGGCACAGTCGGTTCAGGATTATTTGCAGAAAACCGGAATATCTATTGAAAGAATTGTATCAAAAGGATATGGCGAAACAAAACCTGTAATAACCAACGATTCAGAACCAAATCGCCAGAAGAACAGGCGCATTGAATGGAAGATACAGTAATGAAATTTGCTAAATGAAGCTATTTTTCGCACTTTTGTCACCAAGTCTTTGTTGTATTTTACGAGTATGCGGACGTTTTTAACAAACATCCAAAAAGCAAAAAAGCTGAAAGCTGGTAGCTAAAAGCTTCATTTAAAATAACATTTAGTTATAAAATATCATGACATCCGAAAAAGTATCCTGTCTTATTATTGGCTCCGGCCCTGCCGGTTATACAGCCGCCATATATGCTGCCCGTGCGGGTTTGAACCCGGTTTTGTATCAGGGAGCACAACCTGGCGGACAATTAACAATCACCACAGAAGTTGACAATTATCCGGGTTATCCTGACGGGATCACTGGCCCGGAAATGATGATAAATTTTGAAAAACAATCAAAACGCTTTGGTACCGATGTTCGTTACGGACTCGCAACTGAAGTAGATTTCACATCATACCCACATAAAGTAATTATTGACGGGAAACATGAGATTACCGCAGATTCTGTAATTATCTCAACCGGTGCTTCTGCCAAATGGCTTGGACTTGAAGATGAAGAAAGATTAAACGGAAGAGGCGTATCTGCCTGTGCTGTCTGTGATGGTTTCTTCTTCCGCGGACAGGATGTGGTGGTGGTTGGTGCTGGCGATACCGCCGCCGAAGAAGCGAGTTATCTTGCAAAATTAGCGCGTAAAGTATACCTGCTGGTTCGCCGTGATGAAATGCGTGCTTCCAAGATCATGCAGAAACGTGTGGAAATGCTTCCGAATATTGAAATATTATGGAGTACTGAAACCGTAAAATTGAATGGAGAAGATGGTTTGGAAAGCGTATTGGTAAAAAACAGCAAAACCGGGGAAGAACGTACGCTGGAAGCTACCGGATTTTTCGTTGCCATTGGCCACAAACCGAATACGGATATTTTTAAAGGTTATATCAACATGGATGAAACCGGTTATATTCAAACCATTAAAGGTAGTTCATGTACCAATATAAAAGGGGTATTTGCCTGCGGTGATGCTCAGGATAATGTTTATCGCCAGGCAATTACAGCAGCAGGAACCGGTTGTATGGCAGCTTTGGATGCTGAACGCTTTTTGATGGAACGTGAAGTTGAAGAAATTATAGAAGTAACCGCATAAAGGAAATAATCCACTGAACTCAGAAATTTAAATCAAGCTGCACTGTAAATAAAATATACAGTGCAGCTTGATCTATTATTTATACTTATGAAAGGAAAGCTTATTGTTGGTTTGCTAATGATGTTGTGTTTGATATCCTGGGACACGCAAGCGCAAGAGCGGGGAAAATTTAAAAGGAATCCAAAAATTAACCAGTCCGGGGACAATGCAAACGAAGGGCCTACCAAAGCAGGAACTCCACAGCCTGAAGACGAATATCAGGTAGAAACTTCAAACTTAAAATTCCAGAATCAGTTCGAACCTGTCAAACCACTTAATCCGGTTGTAAGTGAAGATACCTCAAATATTGATGAAGGTGAAACAGAAGTGGTTGAGGTAGTAGACTCATTACTGGTAGCAGACGAATGGGTAAAAGCAGCCGAATATTATGTAATATGGGATGCACGCGCTATTAATCCATACGGCCTGAGCCCGCTGGAATTTGACGAACCCGTAGATCTTAAATTATTTGACGAAGCCGCGAACAGAATGTGGAGTGTGCCACTCAATCCAACACGTACAACTTCCAATTTTTCGTACCGATGGGGACGCTGGCATAATGGAACGGACCTGGACCTGGAAACGGGTGACAGTGTCCGGTCTACGTACGATGGTATGGTCAGGATTGTAGCCTTTGACGGCAGCGGTTATGGAAAATTTGTATTGGTTCGCCACTATAATGGCCTGGAAACGCTTTATGGACACATGTCAAAGCAACTCGTAGAATCCGGTCAGCTTGTAAGAGCGGGTGAAGTAATCGGGCTTGGAGGAAATACGGGGCGGAGTACAGGATCACATTTACATTATGAGAACCGTTACGAAGGAAATCCATTCGACTCCCGCCATATTTTTGACTGGGATAAAAAAGAAATAAAATCTGACCATTTTATGCTGACCAGTGAGGCCTGGAATCACTTGCGTGGCAAATCAACCAAAAGCGAATTTGAATCCGGCGATGCTGTACCGGTATCCTATAAACGTTCTATTTTGCATAAGGTACGTTCGGGTGATACTTTGTCATCCATTGCCGGCAAATACGGCGTTTCCATTTCGTCCATCGCTAAAAAGAACAGAATTTCTACGAGATCGACTTTGCGTCCCGGTCAGAAACTTCGCATTAAATAATTGAAACACCTTCCTATGAAATTAGATATTTTGGCCATCACCGCACATCCGGATGATGTGGAACTTTGCTGTTCCGGTACACTTTTAGCACAGATGGCTCTGGGTAAAAAAGTAGGGATCGTAGACCTGACAAGAGGAGAACTAGGTACAAGAGGAACGCCGGAAGGCAGAATACTTGAAGGTTTGGAAGCAGCAAGAATCCAGAATATTGCTATTCGTGAAAACGTAGGCTTGAAGGACGGTTTTTTTAAAAATGATGAAGAGTCCCAGAAAGCAATTATTCATTACATCCGAAAATACCAGCCCGATATTGTAATTACAAATAGTATTGACGACCGTCACCCGGATCATGGACGTGGCGCTCAGCTGGTTTCCGACAGCTGTTTTTATTCCGGGTTAAGGATGGTAGAAACACTCGATGAAAATGGACAGCCGCAGGAAGCATGGCGGCCCAAAAACGTATTTCATTCTGTTCAGGACCGGTATATCAAACCTGATTTTGTAGTAGATATCACCCCTTTCCATGATCAGAAACTTCAGGCGATCCGCGCTTTCAAAAGCCAGTTTCACATTCCTGAATACGATGCAACAAGCAATGAACCGCAAAGTTATATCTCATCTCCCGATTTTCTGGAATTTACCATAGCAAGAGCGCGGGAAATGGGACATTCGATTGGTGTAACTTTTGGAGAAGGTTTTACTACCTGCCGCAAACTGGGCGTAAAGGATTTATCAGTATTTCTCTAATTTATTTGTCGGTTTTGTTGTTAAAAAAGAAATGATTTTTGAATCAACTTTTGATCGCTTATTATCGTATATAAGTTAAATAAAACCAACAGACCATATGAAAAATAAAATAACCCTGCTGTTATGCGGCATGATCGGGATACTTCTCCAGAACTGCTACGGACAGCCGGCTTCTAAACCGGAAAACCAGAAAAAAAGCCCTGAATATTCCCATACTGATACTTCAAAAGTAAATGTTGGTAATAAAGACTGGCAAAAGATCCTGGCTCCGGAAGTTTATAACGTTGCGCGTTTAAAAGGAACAGAACGGCCATTTACCAGTGAATACGAGCATTCAAAAGAGGTTGGCACATTTTATTGTGCTGTTTGCGGAAATGCACTTTTCCGTAGTAATGCCAAATATGAAAGCGGCTGCGGATGGCCAAGTTTTTTTGAACCGATCAGTAAAAAATCCATTATTGAAGCGAGTGATAACAGTCTGGGAATGCGTCGTACGGAAGTAATGTGCGGCCGCTGCAAATCACATTTAGGGCACGTATTTGACGATGGCCCGCCGCCAACCGGTTTACGCTATTGTATCAACGGAGTAGTTCTGGATTTTGAAAAAGCGCAGACCGCAGAAAAAAAATACAACAAAAAGACAAAAGCCAACAGCGGAAGCTGATATAAAGAAACAAACAGGATTATAATTCCCGGATTAACAGTAACAAACTGTTAGTCCGGGAATTTTCATTTTTCAGGTATTTTACAATAAAATACAGACAAAAATTTAATGAATCCCGTGTACGCAAAACGTATATTCTTTTATTTAAATAATTCAATTCCAGACACATACTCCTGTTTTACATTACAATCAAAAAATAAATGAATTCAGGCGAACCTCTTATCAACAAATATAATTTGTTCTAATTCTAAATAATCTATATGTTTGTCACCGGTTTAGTATTAATCCAGATAATGATTGGAAATGCTGCACCGATAATCATCTCTAACAATTATTTATAAAAATCATGTTTTATCAAAATTTACGCATTCCTGCCCTACTCTTTGCATCAGTACTTTCATTAGGTATTTTTTCGTGCAGCGATGACGATGTAGCTCCCGATGTTGTACCTCCCGTAGTTGTCAACCTGCGTACTAAGATTGATTATGCTACGCTTACAGCAACGACGCCCTACTCGACTCCTTTTGTAGACGCAGCCGGTAAATCAACTGTTGATTTATCCAATGGAAACAATCGCTACAGGATGTTCCAGGCGTTGAATACCCTCATCAGTACTTCTATTCGTGATAATAAAGAAATTGACGCAGCTGTACTCAAAAACATGTTTGCCAATACAGGTAATGCTTTCGCGGATAGTACCAAACTGAATACTTCCGGGGTACAATTGCGGAATGTAGTAGCAACTTCATGGCCAGCAGCTGATGCAGAAGCAGTACGTGTGAGATTCGAAACATTGTTTACCGAAACAGCAGCTACAAGCAAATCGGTAACGGCAGTTGCTGAAAAAGGAAAAGCAGGGAAACTGGGAACTTACCTGGTGAATGCACAGGGTATTGAACCGATACAAATTATCCAGAAGTCGTTAATTGGCTCATTGGAATACGATTACATTGCCAATGTTTTATTGACAAAAGGTCTTGAGGCCGATAACAAAACAGTAGTTAGCGGAAAACTTTATACGCAGCTTGAACAAAACTGGGACGAAGCATATGGATTACTTACCTTAAATCCTGTTTATTTGACTGGTTCTACCAACGATGTGAGAGGAACTACCGAATTTGCTTTGGGTTCTTATGTTTGGGAATATAACAAAGCAGAATATGCTCAGATCTATCCTGCATTTTTGAAAGGCCGTGCAGCGATCGTGAACAACGATACAGCTGAATTAAAAAAGCAAGCTGACTTTATCAAAGCAGCATTTGAAAAAGCAATTGCAGCAGCAGCAGTTGGTTATCTGGGCAAATGGGGAAATGGTGCTACGGATGCAATAAAAGCACATGCAATTGGAGAAGGCCTTGGCTTTATTTATTCTCTTCGCTTTCTGACGATCAATGGTGGAACACCTGCTTTCTCTGATCAGATCCTTCTTGGGCTGGTTGGTTCTGAAAACGGTTTCTGGGATTTGACTCCAACAAAAATTACAACAGCTTCTGACGCCATCAAAGCGAAATTCAAGTTGTAAATCTTCGTTCTTATTATAAAATTAAAGTGGGCTGGCGGCAATCATATTGCAACCGGCCCACTATTATCATTTAAGTGATGACTAAAAAACTCTGGAAAAAAGCAGGCATTTTCCTCCTCGCAGGACTATCAGCCTGGGCATGTTCGGACAGTGAAACCAATGTAACCCAACCTGATCTGAATAAGGACCGCAAGGCCGTACTTACTAACCTGGCCGACAATGTTATTATCCCGTCGTACGCCAATTTTAAAACTAAGTTTGATGTGATGCTGGCCAAATCCCAGGCTTTCACTGCCAAACCTGATATTACAACACTCACCGAATTCCGCAGCGCCTGGGTAGCTGCATACATCGAATGGCAAAAATCCGAGCTGTTTGATTTTGGCCCGGGAGCCAGGAATGCAATCCGAAATTATTATAATATTTATCCTGCCAATGTTCAGGGAATTATTGCCTATATCAACAATCCTTCTGAAAATCTTGAAGTAACTGCTTCGTATGACAAGCAGGGATTTCCGGCACTCGATTATATGCTAAACGGAGTTGGCAAAACGGATGCAGAAATTATCACCTGGTATACATCCGCATCGGATGGTTCCAAACGCCTTGCTTACTTAACGCGCATTACCGGGCACATGGATCATCTGATTCAAAATGTAATAACTGAATGGAACGGAAATTACCATGAAGACTTTATTACTAAAACCGGAACGGATACTGGTTCTCCCATGGGTGAGCTGGTGAATGGCTACATTTTACATTATGAAAGATATATCCGTTCGGGTAAAATCGGCATTCCTTCGGGGGCTATGTTAAATGGTGTTGCAGCCGCTGAAAAAGTAGAAGGATTTTATAAAAAAGATATTTCTCAAAGTCTTGCACAGGCTGCTCATCAGGCTGTTGTTGATTTCTTTAATGGTAAAAACTTGAAAACCGGAGTTAACGGGCCTTCCCTGAAAAGTTATCTGGATGGCTTGGGAGCAAAAGACAGCAGTACTGGTACCACGCTCAGCGATATGATCAATACGCAATTTGACGCAAGCAAAAAGAAGGTTGATGCTTTAAATCCAAACTTTTATGAAGAGGTTTTGACCAATAACCAGGCCATGAAAGATACTTATACCGAAATGCAAAAAGCTGTCCGGATGCTGAAAGTTGACATGACTTCTGCGATGAGCATTACCATTACATACACAGACAACGACGGAGATTAATCAAAAAGCTGTTGGCTCATAGCTTTTTGCAATGAGCTTTGGCTGATAGCCTTGTGGCCTATGCCCTATTTACAAAAATACACTTCTGCCGCACCGCTTGCTGTATTCCGGATCCTGTTTGGATTTATGATACTGGCCAGTATAATACGCTTTTGGAACAAAGGCTGGATAGAAGAGCTGTACATTAAACCTCTGCATTTTTTCCCTTACTACGGATTTGAATTTGTAAAACCATTGGGTGAAAATACTTACTTGCTATTTGCAATTTGCGGAATATGCGCACTTCTTGTAGCGTTGGGTTTTTTATATCGCTGGGCAGCAGCCGGTTTATTTTTGAGTTTTACTTACATTGAGCTCATTGACAAATCCACTTATTTAAATCATTACTATTTTGTAAGCCTGATTTGTTTTCTGCTCATTTTCCTGCCTGCGCATGTCTGTTTTTCAGTAGATAGTTTCAGAAAAAAAACATTAAGGTCTGATAAAATTCCGGCATGGTGCATTGATTCTATCCGGCTGATGGTTTGTATTTTATATTTCTATGCAGGGCTGGCCAAACTGAACAGTGACTGGCTCTTACTCGCTTTACCTTTGAAAATATGGCTGCCAGCGAGAAACGACATGCCTGTGATCGGATCTTTATTTAATTCCTTCTGGGTTCCATTTGTATTCAGCTGGTTTGGCTGCCTGTATGATTTAAGCATCGGGTTCTTACTATGGAACAGGAAAACCAGGCCATTTGCTTATGCGACTGTTGTCTTATTTCACTTGCTTACTGCGCTTTTGTTTCCAATCGGTATGTTTCCTTATGTAATGATTGTCACGGCGCTGATCTTCTTTTCAGGACGATTCCATCAGAACCTGATCACTGCAATAGGCTCTGCTTTTCAGTTTGAACCTAATTTTTTAAGACCGGCAAAAAACTATGTTTTTTCTCCCATTTCGGCCCTCGTCCTGCACTCCGGTTTGGTGTTATTTTTTACAATCCAGCTTTTATTCCCGTTTCGGTACCTGTTATATCCTGATGAGCTTTTCTGGACCGAGGAGGGTTATCGCTTTTCATGGCGGGTTATGCTCATGGAAAAAGCAGGTTATGCACAGTTCACCGTAAGAGATGATCGCGGAAAGCAGGAAATAATTAATAATAACAATTTCCTTACCACTTTGCAGGAGAAAATGGTGAGTACGCAGCCGGATATGCTTTTGCAATATGCGCATATCCTTCACGATTATTATGAACAAAAAGGTTATAATAAACCACAGATCTATGTGGATTCGTATGTTGCTCTTAACGGCCGGATAGGAAAACCAATTGTTCGTTCCAATACTAACCTTGCCGAAGAGACTGATTCTTTCTGGCATAAAACATGGATTATCCCCTTCAACGATGAAATTAAAGGTTTCTAGTGTTTTTATATTTGCGTGCCTGTTTTCCGTAACAGCATTTGCCCAATTTAGTTTATCAGGAAAAATTATTTCAAGGCATGACACGTCTGGTGTAAGTGGAAGTACTGTTTATCTAAATAAAAATTTAAGTGTAATTACTGATGAAGAAGGGCTATTTACATTTCCTGATTTACCAAACGGAACTTACCATCTTCAAACGGATTACAACGGATACAAATCGCAAAAGCATAAAATACTAATTGCAGGATCAAATGTTTATACCGTTGTGCAGGTGGAAACGATGGATGGGACATTGGAGGAAATAACTGTAAAAGAGAAACAGACCGATTTTGGTTTTTCAAGATTAAGAGGCGTTGAAAACCTTGGAATTTACGAAGGCAAAAAATCAGAAGTGATAACACCCGAACAGCTTGTGGCCAACCTGTCAACGAACAATGCACGACAAATTTATTCAAGAGTGGCCGGGCTTAATATCTGGGAAAATGAAGGTGGTGGTTTACAGCTCAGCATTGGTGGCCGCGGACTTGACCCAAACCGGACTTCCAATTTTAATGTGCGCCAAAACGGTTATGATATCAGTGCAGATGCGTTGGGTTATCCCGAAAGTTATTACACGCCGCCTGTTGAAGCAGTGGAAAAAATACAAATCGTACGGGGTGCAGCATCACTGCAATACGGTACACAATTTGGCGGGCTCATCAATTTCATCATGCGAAAACCCGTTCAAAATAAAAATATAGAAGTAGCCGCGCGACAAACCGCAGGATCTTTCGGTTTTTATAATGCTTTGACAAGCGTGAGCGGAACGGTCGGAAAACTGAGTTATTATTCGTTTTTTCAGTATAAAAAAGCAAATGGCTGGCGGAAGAACTCGCACTTTGACAGCTATACTTTTTATACAGATCTGGATTATCAACTAACAGAAAAAACTTCTGTCGGACTGGATGTAACACATATGCATTATTTGTCGCAGCAACCCGGCGGACTTTCAGACGCCATGTTTAAAGAAAATCCAAGACAAACGAACCGGGAAAGAAACTGGTTTCAGGTGGGCTGGAATCTGTTCGCTTTACATTTTGACCATAAATTCAACACAACGAGCGAATTCAATCTGAGAGTATTTGGTCTGTCGGCGCATCGTTATTCACTGGGTTTCCGCCCCAACCGTGTGGCAACAATTGACGATGGCAGCGCAAGGGACCTGATCAAAGGACAATTCAATAACTGGGGTGCCGAAGCCAGGTATATGAAACGTTATAATCTTGCAAAAATACCTTCGGTGCTTTTAATAGGAAGCCGGTATTATTATGGATACAACCACAGCCTGCAAGGAGAAGGCACAACGGGAAAAGATGCTGATTTTACATTTGTACAACCTGAAAAATTCATCACTTACGACTACCGCTTTCCAAACAGGAATGTCTCTGCGTTTGCAGAAAATATAATTTATGTAAATGACCAATTTTCAATAACGCCAGGCGTAAGGTTTGAATACATCAATACAACAGCTGATGGCTTTTACGGAAACATATCCCGTGATCTTGCAGGCAATGTTATTAATATTTCTCATACCGATGAGTCACGAAAAAACTCCAGGCAATTCGTTCTGGCCGGTGTCGGGTTTAGCTATAAACCGGTAATAAAATTCGATTTGTATGCCAATATTTCTCAGAATTACCGCTCGATTACTTTTAGCGATATGCGCATTTCAAATCCGTCTTCGGTTATTGATCCCAATATGAAAGATGAAAAAGGTTATTCGATAGACCTTGGAATTCGTAGCCACCAAACTTCATTCTACAATTACGATATAAGTTTGTTCTATCTAAATTATAACAACCGTATTGGTGAAGTACAGTTTTATGATGAAAGCAACCGTGTTTTAAGATTGAGAAGTAATGTCGGACAGGCAGTTATAATGGGACTGGAGTCTTATGCAGAAGCCGATTTACTGCGTATCAATAATTCGGAAAGTAAGGATCTGAGCGGTGTGTTATTCGGGAACTTTGCATTTATCAAATCGGAATACAAAAAGAGCGAAATTCCGGGTGTACAGGAAAATCAAGTTGAATTTGTCCCAAAGATAAATCTTAAAACCGGACTTCGCCTGGGTTACAAAAAGTTGAAAGGCTCTTTCCAGTTTACCTATCTCACCGATCAGTTTTCGGATGCAACCAATGCGCGGGATGGAGGAATATCTTCTGTTGTCGGAATTATACCTTCCTATAAAATTATGGATCTGAGTTTTTCTTACGAATGGAAAAAAATCAAAGCAGAAGCCAGTATCAATAACCTCGGAAATGAAATGTACTTTACCCGGCGTGCAACCGGATATCCGGGGCCAGGGATTTTGCCTTCAGACGGAAGAGGCTATTACTTGACTCTACAGGTAAAGTTATAGAAGTTGTTTTCAACCGTTTTATTTTAACATCCAAAGTTGGACAGCCCGGAACTATGGTAATAAAACCTTAGTTGCGGTAATAAAAACAAGCATCAGATTAGTCTTCCTTCTTTTTAAATCTTCCTAATGCAAAGCCCAAATGAAAGCCTGTTGACACACTGGGAATGATTTGGGGATCGTTGTTATTAGCATTTATCCACCAGTCCCATCCATTATCAAAATCAACATTTCCGACACCTTTTGTCAGCGTTCTTATTCGAGCTTTTCGTAGCCCAAAGCCAACAAATAAATCTAGAGAAGTTCGGTTGGAAAAGTAAAACTGCCATCCGATTTTTGCATGCAGGGCGTTAACAAATTTGCCCTGCTTTACATTTTTATACGAAAAATAGGAACATCCGCCGTTATCTACACAGTCCATACCTACCCATTTGGTTTCCTGCCTTACTACTCTTTTAAATAAATATTCTCCCGCAAGATAGGATCGGAATCTGGGTTTTGCGTAAAAATAATATCTGAGCTGAGTCCTGGATTTTATGGTACCAATATCAGGACGGTTCTCATAATCAGCATACCAGACATTAAAACCGGAATGGCCATAACCGATATCCTGCTGAATAGTAAATTTATCATTTACCGGCACTTCTAATCCCAACTGCACCGTGTTATCAATATCAAACAGACTAAGCGGGGACCATTTCAGTATAATATGATTTTTGGATTCATCAGGATCTATCTGAGCATGAGAAAAATGAAATACCAGCAGAAAAATAAAAAGCAATGATATGCGACAATTCATAATACCGGTATTTTACTCAACAGTTCAACATTGTCATCTTCGTCGTACAAGTACTGAAAAAGTCCTTTGGCTCCTGTAATAATTAACCGGTTATTTTTTACAATTACATCATAAGAAGCAAGATCAGTAAAATGATGCTTGATGACAGGCAATTGTGGATCGCTGATATCCAAAACCTTAAATCCGTTATCACCCTCACAAACGAATAATCTTTTTCCTGACACACCCAGTCCGTAAGGTGATTGCATACTTTGGGAATTAATAAGCTGAGGATTTCCGGGATTGCTGATATCCACAACATCCAGTGAGCTTTGTGCAACCCAGTTTCTGCAAACGACTCCTCCGCGTAAAGTGACATAGGCGTAATTCCCCTGAACTACGACCGGGTCACAAGACTGGACATGTGTATATTTTGTCAGCAATGTTGGATTATCAGGTGTCAGATTATTGTAAATGTACATGCCATCCGTAGCACCGATAAACAAGTGGTTTTTGTATGGAAAAATGGTCTCAATCCCTACATTTATATTTTTTGTTACTGCTTTTACAGGATTGCCGCCATTGGCAATATTATATACTTCCAGGCTTTGCCTGGATACAATATATAAGGTGTTACCGGTTATGGCAAAACGAGCCATGGAGCCTCCTAAGCCGGTTTGCGGACTGACCGCAGAATCTGAACTGCTATCACAACTGGTTATCAGGATTATTAAACCAATAAAGGCAATGCCTATGAATAAGAAGGGAGTAATTTTTTTCATTTCAATACAGATTTAGAAGCTTAATTTAAACTGAAATCTTACTGTATATTTATCTGTAACACTTCGGCCTTACCGACATGGGAACCTTCTCCCAACCAACAATAATGCCCGATTTCGAATCGGCGCATTCAAAGTAAACATTCTGAAAAGGAGGATAATTATTTACGGGAATGGCATTGGCAATACGCTTATTCAGCCTGGGAGCTTTGGGATTACTAATATCAAAGACTAAAAGGTCAGAAACATTGTCGGCATACAGCCAGTTGTCCTTTGCTGCAATATCGTAATTACCCAAAATGGAAATAAAAGCCATATTTTTCGGATTTTTCGGATCAGAATTATCTATAATATGAACTCCTTTTCCCCTTTCATTCACAAAAATGTAAGGATCTAAAAGATATATTTTCCCCGGATCTGCCAAGGCAAGTGCATCAGTGATTTTTACTTCGCTGAGCTCGGCAGCAGTTGCATATACTGGAATGTAACCGGTACCATCGAAGCTGATGCCGTTAATTGGTTCGTCACCGTTATCTGTCAGGCATGACAGCAGACAAACTACAAGAAGCAGAGGAAATATAAGATTCTTCATTGTATCCCGTTTTTTTAATTAGGACACAACGTGATACAAATTAGTTGTAACTGAAATTAATTAAATTTTAATCCGCTAGGATACTATTTACAGTTCAGATGTAAATACTGTAAAATCAAGAGTTTTCAGCATTCGTTTGAATTCAGGCTGGTAATCTGCTTCAATGTGGATTGGTTTCTGTGTAACCGGATGATTAAATTCCAGTTCTATAGCATGTAACAACATGGTGTCCATGTCCAGCTGCTCTTTGAAGTATTTATTTTGTTTATTACAGCCATGAGGTCGGTCTGCAATGATCGGATGAAAAATATGCGCCATGTGTTTTCGAAGCTGGTGCATTCTTCCCGTCGACGGAGTAAGCTCCACCAATGAAAAACGTGAAGTAGGATGTTTGCCAATTTGCAGAGGAACTTCTGTTTTTCGAAGTGTTTTTAAAGCTGTGAATGCTTCCTGCACTACGCCGTCATCCCGTTTTAATGGATAATCTATTTCCATGGAATCTTCGGTAAAACCCCGGACAATCGCATGGTACTTCTTTTTTACCAGGCCCTCCGCAAACTGCTGCTGCATGAGGCTGTTAAGTTCTTCGCTTAACGCAAATAATAAAATACCTCCTGTTTTACGGTCAAGCCTGTGTACCGGATGGACCTTTTTCCCAAGCTGATCACGTAGTATCTGAACAGCAAACTGATTCGTATCTGCTGCGATAGACGTTTTGTGTACCAATAATCCGTGTGGTTTATTAATCGCAACCAGGTCAGCATCCTGATAAAGTATTTCGAGTAATGGATCTGCTGTCAAAAAACTGTATTAAAAAATGGAGATTTCATTACTGTTTTTAGAAGTCAGAACAGCATACGAATTGGGTTTGATCCCTAAGAGATAAGGAAACATTTTAAGGATAAAATGCTTGATCTTGGTAATGTAAAATCCCTTTCGGTTATTCTTAAAGGTTGGATTTAATACTTCGTCCGGATACAGATAGCAGATGTCGTTTTTAATATCAAAATTTTCTGATTTTAATAAAAAACGAAATAGCCCTGGTGTATAAATATTGATATGACCATAAGCTAAAAAATGTTTCAGCTTCCTATCTACATAAAATGAAAAGTCGATAGGTACTTCAAAGATCTGGTATTTGGACACTCTTTTTATTTCCCTGAGCAAAACCCTTTCGTGTTCCACATGTTCCATAACGTGCGAACATATAACCAGATCAAAATGATCATCAGCGAAAGGAATTTTATACCCGTCAAAAAGCAGGATTTCTTTTAAATTTTCGATCTGCTTTTGTTTGATCATTTCGATACCGCTCTCCGAAATTTCCACACAGTTAAGATCCGTTGAAAAATTCCATTTTGAAAGCCAGTTTAGTATGCTTCCCTCTCCTGCTCCAACTTCGAGAACATTTTTAAAACTAATATTTTTAGAAAGCGCTACAATATTAAGTGCTTTATATTTCGCACCTGTATTACGCCATTCCACAGAATCCGCGTCGTACTGGCTGGAATAGGATTCTTTAATATTTTCAGATATCTGCATTATAATTAGCTTGGAAGTAAATAAAATCTTAACTGGATGTTTTCTTGGTGTACCTCACCCTGAAGCGAATAATTACCCACAAAACAACGTACAAAATTCCTAATAATGTACCGATTTCCAAACTAAAAACCCAGGCAGTTCTATCAAAAAGACTTTGAAAAAGATTTTTAAGAATCAATCGCGGATCATGTATAATGTCCCAGCTGTTCATCCGCCTGACCCTGCCTAAATATACCCCGAAACCAGCTAATGGCAAACTAATGAAAAGCATTGTGGCGCTAACGTTTCTTGAAAATATGTGCCTCCATGCCTGATGCATCCAGTATAACGATACCAGGCCGTTGAACAGGCTTACTTCTGCATAAAAAAACAGCATAATGGTATCATGCCATGTGAGGTCACGCTTGTAGTCCACTGCTAAATGCGCCAGATCGGTAATCATGTATGGCGCATTGGGAAGAAAAGCAAGCCAGACAAAACTCAGGAAAATCAGGATTACAGGAATCTGCCCATATCTTTTTGTCAGGTTATTGGCAAAAAACGCAATGATCAGCGGTATCCAGCTTAGAAACAAATTCCAGTCCATTGAAAAATCAATGGGTGCATTAAAGAAAATACGGACAAGATGAAAAAATACGGCTACCAGGCTGAGAATCAGGAGCAGTAACAACGAAAATAATCCTTCCATTGAAATAATGGGAGGATTTGAAACCGTAAACCTATAATTTTTAACCCATTCTATAAATCGTTCTAATGCCATTCAATTTTAATTTTCGTACTTCAATAAAAAACCAAACAAACAGAAGAGATAAATAGCGGGTAATTTTCGTTAAAGTGAGCATTGACCCAATGTATAATTCCTTTAATCTTCTTTTATTATTTGCTGCCTTATTATTGACAAACTACTGATAGGGGGGTAATTAAGCCTTAATTTGGCTTTTCTGGTCATTTTTAGGTTTACGTCTTTTATTTCTTGATGAAGAATCAGAAGGCTTATTGCCTGATTTGCTTCCACCAGGTTTCCCGGGTCCGGTGGTTCTAAACTTTCTCGGATCAAAAACCGGCGCATCACCTAATCCGAGTTCCTGGGTAAGAGAACGTTTTTCTATTTCTTTTTCAAAAAGGCGTTCAATTTTAAGAACATATTTCTGATCCTGCTCATTGATAAAAGTGATCGCAATTCCTTTGGATTCAGCACGTGCCGTTCTGCCAATCCGATGGACATAATCCTCAGGGTCACGCGGAACATCGTAATTAACAACGTGGCTCAGATTATCAATATCAATTCCTCGCGATAAAACATCTGTCGCTACTAGAATAGGAAATTTTCTGTTTTTGAAATCCCTCAGTACAATTTCTCTGTTGGCCTGATCAGAATCGGATGAAATTCCATTGGCTTCAAGCCCCAGTTTTCTCAAAGCACGTACGATTGGCTCCACCGTAGACTTACGTGAAGTAAACAATACCATACTTATATTTTGAACTTCACTCAATAAATGGGTCAGTAATGGAAGTTTTTGTTCGTCCTTAGCCATGTAAAACTGCTGATCAATACGCTCGGCAGGCCTGGAAACGGCTAATCTTACTTCTTCCGGATTGTGTAAAATGCGTTTGGCAAGATCTCCGATTTTAGCAGGCATGGTTGCCGAAAACATAAGTGTCTGCCTTTTTGCAGGAAGAAAACTCATGATTTTCAGGATATCGCTCAAAAATCCCATATCCAGCATACGGTCCGCTTCGTCCAGTACCAAATGTTTGATCTGGCTGAAAGTAACATAACCTAATTGCAAATGTGCAATCAACCGGCCAGGTGTAGCAATGATAATATCGGCTCCCTGGGTGAGCGCTTTTTTCTGCTGATCCCATTCAGGCCCTTTGTTGCCACCGTACACGGCGATACTGGTTGCACCCACAAAGTAGCCAAGTCCCTGAATTTGCTGGTCGATCTGAACAGCGAGTTCACGCGTTGGAACAAGTATAAGCGCACCCGTATGTGTGCCCGATTGATGAGCCACTTTATCCAGAATGGGGATTAAATAAGCTGCGGTTTTACCGGTACCGGTTTGGGCACAGGCCAAAAGATCTTTTCCTTTTAAAATATGAGGAATAGCTTGTTCCTGAATAGGTGTAGCTTGTTGGTAATTCATGGCATCCACGGCGTTGAGAACGTCTTCGTGGAGATCAAATTCGTTGAAATTCAAAATTCAGCTTTTTAAGGCCATTGGAAGAAAAATTCTGCCTCTGACATATTTAGGTAACAAAAAGAGCTGACTTTTAATTTCCCAGTCAGCAAACCGCTTGATTTTAAACAAATATAACTAAATAACTTTGAAGTGCGAAGAATAGGCACAGAGGAATCATCCCGATTAACAGTGAATATGTGTGGGGATGTAAGACTTAACTTAAAATAATTCGGTAAAATAGTTTTTATATTACTTCTGTCAGATCACCTGCCTCTTCGGGCGTGTACATCCTGGATTTGGTGATGAACCGCACACCCATAGGAATTTCAAGAGAAAAACTCGATCCTCTTCCCGGCGTAACGTCAATAGTTAGTTGTGTATGCTGCCAGTATTCAAACTGGTCCCGGCTCATAAAAAATTCGCATCCTGCAATTTCCCCCAGCAATACATCACTATCACCGGTCCTGAATTCCCCTTTTTCAAAACACATGGGTTGCGAACCGTCGCAGCATCCGCCACTTTGGTGAAACATCAACTCTCCAAATCTTTTCTTTAACTGATTTATTATCTCGGTAGCTTCCGGAGTAACTGTGACTCTTGGTATCATGGATTATTAGATTTAAATGAATAAGGTTTTATGCGATTAATGGTTTCACAGATAATGAAGTAATTGATTGAAAAGTTTAATGGTAATAAGAGAAGTCAACTTTTGAAAAGTTGACTTCTCTAAAAACCTGCACCTTTGTGACTAACTTCTTACTCTCAGCGTGAGACCTTTTTATCAGAAGAACCCAAGCTTATTTTTATCATAAGAAATAAGCATATTTTTAGTCTGGCGGTAATAGCCCAGCATCATTTTATGGTTCTCCCTTCCAAAACCCGATTTTTTGTATCCGCCAAACGGAGCATGTGCCGGATAAGCATGGTAATTATTCACCCACACGCGGCCTGCCTGAATGGCACGAGGCACCTGATAAATTTCATGTGCATCCCTTGTCCAGACTCCTGCACCTAATCCATATAAAGTATCGTTGGCAATGCTGATAGCTTCTTCTGTTGTTTTAAAAGTAGTTACACATACAACCGGGCCAAAAATCTCTTCCTGAAAAATCCGCATTTTATTATGTCCTTTAAAAATAGTAGGCTGAATGTAATAACCGCCAGAAATCCCATTTTCAAAAGTCTGCGCATCTCCGCCCGCCAATACCTCTGCTCCTTCTTCCTTTCCTATTTTCAGATACGAAAGGATTTTTTCATACTGGTCATTAGAAGCCTGGGCACCCATCATAGTAGTACTATCCAGCGGATGCCCCATTTTGATCGCTTTGGTACGTTCGATTACCCTGGTCATGAATTTATCATAAATACTTTCATGAACCAGAATCCGTGATGGACAGGTACAAACTTCGCCCTGGTTCAAGGCAAACAAAACCGCACCTTCTATGGCTTTATCAAAAAATGCATCATCTGCATCAGCAACTGAGGGAAAAAATATATTTGGCGATTTTCCGCCTAACTCCATTGTAACCGGAATCAGGTTCTCAGAAGCATATTGCATGATCAGCCGGCCGGTGGTAGTTTCTCCGGTAAACGCAACTTTGGCAACTCTGGGAGAAGATGCCAGCGGTTTACCAGCCTCCACACCATAACCCGTTACGATATTTAAAACGCCGGGAGGCAGAATATTTCCGATTAATTCCATCAATACCATAATAGATGTCGGCGTTTGTTCAGCAGGTTTTACGACAATACAATTGCCGGCGGCTAATGCAGGAGCAATTTTCCAGGTTGCCATGAGCAAAGGAAAATTCCATGGAATAATTTGCGCAACCACGCCAAGCGGTTCATGCAAATTGATACAAACCGTATTCTCATCATGCTCTGAAACCCCTCCTTCTTCTGCACGGATTACACCAGCAAAATAACGGAAGTGATCAACGCATAAAGGCAGATCCGCCGCACGGGTTTCACGGATTGCCTTACCATTGTCAATCGTTTCGACCACAGCCAGGTATTCCAGGTTGTCTTCAATAATTTGCGCTATTTTTAACAACAAATTACTCCGGTAAGCTGCTGCCGTTTTACCCCAGGTTGCAAATGCTTCATGAGCTGCATCCAATGCTTTTTCAATATCCTCCTTCGTTGACCGCGCTGCTTTGGTGAAAACCTTTCCGTCAATAGGTGATATATTATCAAAATATTCTCCCTTTACGGGTTCCACAAATTTACCTCCAATATAATTTCCGTACTTCTCCTTAAATTCCGGCCTGTTCGCCAGTGTTTCATTTACGTTGGCTTTACTCTCAGCTTTTGGTTCTGCGGTGATCGTATCCATAACTTAAAAATGATTTTATTTAATGATTTAATACAACAAATTTATAAGATCATTTGACCAAACATTGGTACAATCGTTCCATATTGTAGCATAATTATCTCATTTATTTAAAAAATAATTATATTTAGCAAAACACAGAAAAAGTAGACTTAACGCAAAGTAATGTGCGTTGTTAAAATGTAAACAGGATTCGTTTATTGCAACATTCAATTTTCAACTACGCTTATTTACTCCCAAATACTGAACTCCTAAACTTTCAATCCCTACGTCATGCCATTAGGTTATAAATTAAATCAGGTCGAAGTTTCAGGTGAAAAATCCCTTAAAACTTTGGTTGAAAACAGGCGTGCTTTTACCCTGCAAAATTGTGAACTGAATTTATTTGAAACTTTGCAGGCTTCTGCACTGGTGCCGCTTACCTTTTCAGACTTTGTCGTTACCAGTATGCTTCGGGGAAAAAAGTGATGCATCTTTTTGACAAACCTGGTTTTGACTATTTACCCGGAGAAACAGTTTTGGTGCCGGCTAATGTCACTATGAAAATTGATTTTCCAGACGCAACAGAACAAAATCCGACCCAGTGTATTGCGCTTGCCCTGGATCAGACTAAAATACAGCATATCATAGACAGGCTCAATGAGGAATATCCGCGTGAGGGACAAGAACATTTCTGGAAATTACAGCACAATCAGTACCACTTCTTAAATAATGTAGAACTGGCACAAACTATGAACAAACTGATCAGGATCTGCTCCGGATCCGGAATTGGAAAAGATATTCTGGCGGATCTTACTTTACAGGAGCTGGTTGTACATATTCTCCAGACTCAAAATCTGCAAACAATTATGGATGATAACATTGACCATAATAATCCGTTGGCCTATGTCGTCAATTATATCCGGGCTAATATCAGTGAGAAAATCCAGGTGGAAGATCTGAGCGAAAAGGCATGTATGAGCAGAACCTCTTTTTACCGTGCCTTTAAACGGGAATTTAACCTAAGTCCTCTTGATTTTATATTGAAGGAAAAAATCAAAAAAGCAAAGCAGATTCTGAGTGAATCGAAAACCAGTATTTCCGATGTTTGTTACCAGCTTGGCTTTACGGATTTGAATTATTTTGGAAGGCAATTTAAAAAATCGGAAGGAATATCGCCAACGCAGTACCGGTCGGTGACGGATAAAAACGAAGCTATCAATTAAAAAAATCAGATTTTACCGCTTTTTAACCGGTCTATCATCATAATTGCACATTAAAAGTCAGCCCTATCATTGAGTCTGCATCTTATCCTTGCCGGTTTTCGTCCTTTTACAAACTTCAGCGCAACATCATCCGGTACCATCATATAAAATTCGCCTCCCTTTTTGGGGAGGCGATCAGGCTGGGATTCAAAATGAATAGCCTCTTCCAATGCTAATTGAATGTTTATTCAGTCAATGGCCTCACCTTAATGTCCTTATAGAGCACTACACTTTTCGGATCATGTGCCTGCAGGGCAAAAGTACCGCTGCTTAGAAATTTGGTTTTCATATCACCTTCCCGTTTGTCTATATCTGATTCTTCATAATCAACAACCACTTTATCATTGATCATAATGGTAATATGTTTGCCTTCTACTTTAATATATTCAGTATACCATTCATTGTCTTTTACATAAGTCTCTTTTACATCCATAACATTATACAAGCTTCCTGTACGCTTCCAGTCGGTGTGCGAGTTATTTACCTGCACTTCATACCCTTTGGCCGGCCAGCCGTCTTCCTGATAAGCAGTATGGATAAATATTCCGGAATTTGATCCCGGTTTCGTCATCACGGTCGCCTTGAACTCGAAATTTTTGAACATATGGTTTTTCACCGGACCTTCATAAAACAAGTGGGAACGCGGACCGGCAACCTGTATGGCACCGTCTACAATGGAAAATGAGGAGGCGTTTACACCTGCTTTCCAACCATCAAGACTGGTCCCGTTAAATATTGAAACCCAGCCATCCTGAGCTAAAACCGGAAGATTACTACAAACGATTAAAAATAGTATTGAGCTGAAAAATGATAATCTCTTCATTTGAACATTTTTGATTAATAACTGAAATATAAAATTTGAATATTTGTCTAAATTTATTCTACTTTGTACAGATTAAAATATTTTACAATTCGTTAACTATTTTGACGGAATCAGGATAAAATTATCAGCCATTCTCTGCCATATTTTCTTAATAAGTAAAAACATTTTTGGCTAGAAAACTACTGCTTAACCTGCCAAAGATTACTGTCTTCCGAAACGGAAAGTGTCCAATAATATTTTAAAAAAATCCGGTGATTTAGTATCTCTGTTATGAATTAAAGTCAATGCGTAACCCTTATCTCTCCCTCCTCGCCACTGCCTGGCATTATGCACGCCAGCAAAAGAAACGATATCTTTTGATCTATGCCATGTTCGTTATGGCTAATCTGGCGTTGGCCATGCATCCTTTATTATTAGGCTGGTTTATACAATCTGTCCAAAAGGAACCGGACGCTGTTCTGAGCAATGTATGGCTGTACGCCTGTGGTTATCTTCTGCTTACCTTACTGGAATGGATATTTCACGGACCAGCCAGAATTATGGAACGGAAACTTGCCTTCGACCTGAGCCGTAATTTTCTGGATGAATTGTATCATCAGGTTTTGAACCTGCCTATCAAATGGCATCAGGATCATCACAGCGGTTCGACGATTAACAGGATCAGAAAAGCATATGAAGCGCTGAAAGAGTTTTTTCAGAACGGTTTTATATTTCTGCACGCTTTTTTCAAATTTGTGTTTTCGTTTATAGCCATCGTATGGTTCTCACCGGTTTTTGGCAGTATTGGTATACTGATAGGCGCTTTGACAGTTTGGGTGATTTTTAAGTTCGACAAACCTTTTATGAAGGCACTCGACGATACAAACGAAAAAGAACATATTGTATCATCCACACTTTTTGACAGTCTTTCCAATATCATTACAGTCATTACGCTGAGATTGGAAAAACGAATGAAAGTGAGCCTCATGAGTAAAGTGAAAGATGTTTTCCCTTCGTTTTTAAAGAGCGTAGTTATCAACGAATGGAAATGGTTTGTTGCCAGTATCTTCGTGGCACTGATCTACATTGTTGTTACCATTGGCTTCATCTACCAAAATTATACTCCCGGACAAATATTTCTGGTTGGCGGGCTTGTAACTCTTTTAGGATATGTGAATCAGTTTACAAGTGTGTTTCAGGATGTGGCTTGGCAGTATACAGAAATTATTCGTTATAACACCGAGGTACAAACAGCACGGGTTATAAGTGAAGAATACAATCGCCTTATACCTCAAACCGGCACTGCTCTTCCTGAAAACTGGAAAGAAATTAATATCCGGAATCTTAATTTCTCACATGATGATATCTACCGGGCCGGTCAGAAAGCACATAGCCTTCATGGATTGAATATTCGGATTAATCGTGGTAAACGCATCGCTTTTATTGGTGAAAGCGGTAGCGGGAAAAGTACATTACTTGCATTACTTCGCGGACTTTACGATCCGGAAAAAGACGTGATCGTTTCAGTCGACGGCCTGGAAGCGAATATAAAAATGCTGGCAGGAACCGTTACCCTTTTTCCTCAGGATCCCGAAATTTTTGAAAACACAATTGCTTATAACATTACGTTAGGATTGGATTTCGATCATCAGGAGATCGACCAGGTTTGTGATACTGCCTATTTTTCAGATGTCGTTGCCAATCTTCCAAACGGGCTGGAATCCAATATACAGGAAAAAGGAGTGAATTTGTCCGGAGGCCAAAAGCAGCGCCTGGCATTGGCCAGAGGAATTTTAGCCGGCCGGAGCAGTGATATCATTCTGCTCGACGAGCCCACCAGTAGTGTTGACTCTAAAACAGAATCCCAGCTTTACGATAATATGTTTGAGGAATTTAAAGGAAAAGCAATACTCTCATCGCTTCACCGTCTACATTTGCTGGCCAAATTCGATTACGTATATATTCTGCGTAATGGGTACGTCATTGACGAAGGCACCTTTCATGACCTGAGGGAAAACAGCAGTGTTTTTCAGGATTTATGGAAACACCAACAGGTATTGGAAGAAGAAGGGAAACGGGAAAGGGTTAAAGGTTAGAAAGGGAAAAGGTTAATGGTGGAAAGGTTAATAAAAAAAGGAAAAAATAACTAGTACCGTTATGACCCGCTGGCGGCCATCCTTTCATTGCCCTTTTAACCTTTTTTTTCCATGATGGCGCAAACGTCCCATGATGGCGCGAACGTCCCGTTCGTGACTTTTATTACAAGGCCTCCGGCCTGACCATTAATATCAAAAATAATATTTCAAAATAAGGCCAGAGGCCTTTCAATAAAAGTCACGAACGGGGACGTTCGTGCCATCATTCCGTCACGAACGGGGACGTTCGCGCCATCATTCCTTTTAACCATTCACCTTTTAACCCTTTCCCTCCCTTCCCTCCTACCTCAACAAATTCACAACCCCTTCATAATTCTGAATATCACCATCTTTTAACTCTACCTGAATTTTATATGGATATACGCCTGCGGAGCTTACTACACCATGGTAAGTTCCCGGCCATCCGAAAGCAGGATCAGATGCGGCAAAATTAGACTGCTCATAAATTACTTCTCCCCAGCGGTTGTATATCATCATTTCCCGTATTTGTTTCACACAGCTGTTGCCGTAAACAAAAAATACTTCATTATACTGGTCATTATTAGGTGAAAAAGCGTCGGGAACTGTAATTCCGCATGGTTTTACAGAAATGTAAACACTGCCCTTTCGGGAACAAACCAAATCTGCATCAGAAACTGTAATGTTATATTGAGTCGATTTATCCGGTTTTGTCCAGGTTTGTGCACAATTAGGACACGTTACGCTATTTTCCTTTTCCCAGAGATAGATGTAATTCCCCTGCGGTTCTGCAAGAACCTGTATTTGGGCACTGTCTCCCTGGGTAATTGTAAAATTGGAAGTTACTGCAATATCAAGTTCTAATACATTAAGATTCGTAATTACAGTACTGTCACATCCGGTATTCTGAGGTATAACTTTCGTGTAAGTTCCGGAGGTGGTATAAACTGTATCGCCTACTGTCAAACTTTCTCCGGCACAAATGGTGATGTCCTGGGAATATCTTGCAACCGGGTTGACAGTCAGTTTAAGTGTAACCGTACTGTCACATACGTTAGACTGATTAACAACCTTTATAAAAGTACCGGAAGTGCGGTAAACTGTATCACCAACTGCCACCTCTTCCCCTTCACAGATTGTTCGGTTAATTGATGCAGTTGCTTTTTTATATTCAATGGTATAATCCAGTTTTAGGGCACAAGTTACATCCAGGCTTCCAAGCGGCACCAACTGAACACTATACTGAGCACCCAAAGCAGCTTTTACTTTAATATTTTGTGTTGTTTCCCCATTACTCCAAGCATATTGCCCGAAACCCTCAGGTGCCATCAGCGTAAGATTACCGTCAGAGTCAGGGCAGGATGATGCAATTTTTATTTCGGATTTCAAACACTCCGCATCAAAATAAGCATAACCAAAATGCCTCATACGCGTACAACCGTGTGCAGTTACTACGATATTTATACTTTTTCCGACATAGTTTCTCAGATCTATCGCTCCTGTTGTCCAGTTGCGGTACTGTATATCACCGGATGTTGTAAAACCATCCACAGTGTTATTGCCTTCAAGCTGAATATCATAGCTGCTACAGGGCAATTCGTCGCCGTTACTGTCATAGATCAAAATATTAAACCCGGGTTTCTGGTAAGGCTCGTGGTTAGCCCCTCCGTTTCCACCACCGGTTCCATCTGTATTTTGCAGTATTACTGCGAATTTATACTGGAACAATGTGTTATCTGAAGTAACCAGGTAATTGGCACGTATCCTTGAAAAATGACTTCCTTCGACCGTATTCCCGATCCGGATAGAATGTGTACTACCCGGAGCCACCATTGGAATGGCAGAAATTTTGGGATCATTACCATCACTAAGACTAGTCACATAATGGTCATTATTTAGTGTACCGTTCGATTCAGCACCGTAAACCGTTTTCTGATTTTGGTCTGTGACTGTGCCATAAGTTAAAGTCCAGCCGTTAGAATTTCCCTGCTCAAATCCAATGTTATTGCAATCCACCTGTGCCTCAGCACGTACAAATAAAAGTAAGAGCAGGAAAATCAGAAGCAGAAGTTGTTTCATAAACCGGATAAAAATTACGGAACGGATTTAGCACCAATGATATATTAGCTCATACGCCATCAAAATAAATACTGTTGCACCAATTTGACACAAAAATGCATTTTAGAAAAAACAATAATATGAAGGCTTAGGCAAGTACCCGATTTTTGTAATTTTCTAATTCATTTACTTTATCAGATAGTACTTAGCTTGAATGTTACCAGTGTCGTAAACGAAGAAGGATTGTGCTCAATTTCCGGATAATTTGTAACTGAATCGTACAAAAGAATAATCCAATTTTACAGTTTATGAAATTATTCTCTATTTATAGAGATATTTCTATTATCAGTCGTTTTTTTTAACTTAAATTTGCTCGACTTATTCAGAATAAATTAGGAGCTTACTAATATCTCTGATTTGACCCTCATCAACGATTTACACACATAACCGAATAACATGCTCAACTGGCTATTCGATAAAAAGAAAAATGAAAAAGTAAATCTTTCCCATATAGGAATAGATTTACATTCCCATATTATTCCCGGTATTGATGACGGCGTTGAAACGGTGCAGGAATCCGTTATGATGGCTCAGAAAATGCAGGAACTAGGTTACAGCCGGATGGTAACGACTCCGCACGTAATGTGGGATTGTTACAAAAACACACCCGAAATTATTCTGGCCGGCCTGGAAGATGTAAGGCATGAAGTAAAAAAAGCTGGCCTCACCATTCAGATTGATGCAGCGGCAGAATATTTTATCGACGAGCATTTTATCAGTCTGCTTGCTAATGAAGAACAGTTTTTAACACTTCCAGGCAACCGGCTTTTAGTAGAACTGCCCTACTCTACTCCTCTCATGAATACTTTTGAAACGCTGTTCTCCATTATTGGGAAAGGTTATCAGCCTGTACTGGCACATCCGGAACGCTACACTTATTATTATTCTGATCCCTCGATTTATAAAAAACTCGTTGACCAGGGCTGTGAGTTGCAGGTCAACATATTATCTCTTGGCGGTTACTATGGAGAAAATGTAAATAAAATGGCAGAATGGCTTCTTCGTAACAACCTCATTTCATTCTTAGGCACTGATGCGCACAGAATGCAGCATTTGGATTTAATCAATAAAGGTGACAAAAATAACTGGCTGTCAAAATATCATTTTCAAAACGAAAAAATTATTAATATATAATGATGATAATCATATTTAATCTATATTTGTCACGTTGCAGAAAAATTTATTAATTTGCATAATATTAAGAACTAGAAAAACCGCTCCTTAATCGTGCCTTTTAATTTTTAACTTTAAATAGCAGAATACAAATCAGATAGCATATTATCATTTTATCAAGATTGGATAAACGTATTACAATCAATAAATTATAGAAAAATTATTTACTCAACGTTAACATATGAAATTACACCACTTAAAGTCCCTTAAGTTCCCCCTCTTTTTATTTTTAATTACCATTGTAATAATCGAAGGAACGACCTCCTGCGTATCCCCCAAATCAATTGTATATTTTCAAGGAGATACAACACGTTTATCATCTTCAAAAATTTTACAAAACTATGTGCCAATCATCGAAAGCAATGATTTGCTATCTATCATTGTAGGAAGTTTAAATCAGGAAGCTAACGAAATATTCAATTCTGCTAACGAATATTCTACCACATCTACCAGTTACGGCTCAGGAAGCAATATCGCACGCCAGCCATTCGGTTACCTGGTGGATAATGAGGGTAATATAGAACTCCCGCTTATTGGTAAAATACGGGTTGAAGGCCTGAAAATGCAAGTTGCAGCAGATACAATCCGCAGACGCCTGCAAGGTGTACCTTAAAGAGCCGTCAGTTAACATTAAAAATGTTAATTTTAAAGTTTCAGTTTTGGGAGAAGTAAACCGTCCATCTGTTTATGTGATTCCTGACGAAAAAATAACCCTTCCCGAAGTTTTAAGTCTTGCCGGTGATCTTACAATTTACGGTAAACGTAACAATATCATGATCATCCGTGAGGAAAAAGGCGAACGTCAGTATGCGCGGATCGACCTTACCTCCAGAGCTACTTTTGATTCCCCCTTCTACAATTTGCATAAAAATGACGTGATCTACGTGGAGCCAATTAAAGCACGTATGAATCTTACTGACAGAACAGTTCAGCTTGCCCCGTTATTCCTTGGTATCGTAACGGCACTTAGTTTAGCATTTTATAGATTAAGATTATAGATTAAGGTAAGCTGTTTGACAAATAACTTACTTCAAGTTAAAACAGGTCTTTTTTTTAAAGAATGAAATCAACGTTAGTTATGAACAATCAAAAAACTGAATTTTATCAGGAGCAAATTGAAGAGGAGGAAAAGAAATTTGACGTCCAAAGCTATGTAAGGGGTTATATACGCTATTGGTTTCTGTTTCCAATATTTCTTCTTGCAGCGCTTGCCGCGGCTTACTATTATATTCAGGTGACGCAACCTGTATATCTGGCAAAGGCTACACTCCTTATCAAGGATGAACAAAAAGGCCTGGGTGGAAGTAGTGACATCATTGAGCAAATGACTCAGTTTGGCGGAAACAAACTGGTAGAAAATGAGATTGAGATATTAAAATCCCAGACTCTGATGGAACAGATTGTAAGGGAGCTCAATCTGGACGTAAGTTTCGAGGCTACCGACGGTCTTGAAACAATAGACTTATATAAAGCAAGCCCTGTGATCGTGAAACCAGAGCTGATCTCTGAATTCGCTTTGAAGAATCCTTTGACGATTCACGTTACGGACAGCCTGCATTATACCATTAATGAAGAAGGTATTCAGTATAAATACGGACAGAAGCTTCGTAACGCATGGGGCCTTTTTACTGTTTCTAAGGGAACGGAATCTGAATACGAGGATGTGAATGTTCTTTTTAAGAATATTCCGAACCTTACAACCAACATGCTTGCAAGGCTTGAAATCATTAAGCCAAATATCAAAAGCACTGTTCTGGAATTAAGTTTTGAAGATACATCGATCCAGCGCAGCAGGGATGTATTGAATAAATTACTGGATGTTTATGTTCAGTCTTCACTGAATGACAAAAATAATGAAGCAAGTAATACGCTTAAATTTATTGAGTCGAGACTTGGGCTGATCACCGGAGAATTGGGAGACGTTGAAAAAGATGTCGAATCTTATAAAACAACGCAGGGCCTTACGGATCTTAGTGCAGAATCAAACTTGTATCTGCAAAACATTCAGGCAAATGACACGCAATTGAATGATGTCAATATTAAAATCTCTGTTTTAGAAAGCGTTGATAATTATATAAAAAATTCGGACAATGGTGCTCCTGCTCCTGCCACTTATATGATTAACGATCCTGTCCTTGTTACTTTATTAACAAAATACAACGAGTTACAGCTTCAGAGAGAAAAAATACGCTCAGACAACACAAACCGGCAACCCTTTGCTGGGTACGATCAATACACAAATTACGAGTACGGTTCAGGCGATCAAAGAAAACCTTCAGAATCTGCGTCGTGGCCTTGATATTACCAAGAAAAGTCTGGAAGCAGTTAATTCCAAGTTTTCAGCAGGTTTGAGAAGCATTCCTCAGAAAGAACGTGAATATGTTGGAATCAAGCGTCAGCAAAGCATTAAGGAGGGTTTGTATCTTTATCTTTTGCAAAAGAGAGAAGAAACTGCATTGGGATATGCCGCTACTGTTACTGATAGCCGGCTTGTAGATGCTCCCCAAGCTTCTTACAACCCGATCAAACCAATGAAAGCACTCGTTTGGCTGGGTTCCGGCCTTGGCGGACTTTTACTTCCGGCATTGCTGATCAATGTGTTGTTACTTTTAAACAATACGGTACAAACCCGCGATGAAATCCAAAAGGTTACCCATGTATCGGTTCTGGGTGAGATTGGTCACATGAAAAATGTGAAAAATGTACCTGGTGATGAGGCAATTATCAAAATGACGAGCCGCACAGCAGTTGCTGAACAATTCCGGGCATTACGAACGAATCTCCAATATCTGGGCGATGGGTCCTGCCGGGTTATTATGTTCACGTCGTCCATTGGTGGAGAAGGAAAAAGCTTTATAAGTATCAACCTGGCTGCCAGTCTTGCTTACTCTGACAAAAAAGTATTACTAATCGGACTCGATCTTCGTAAGCCAACGCTTCATGAGCGCCTGCTGGTATCCAACAAATATGGTGTAACCAACTGCCTGATTGGACAAGGCAATGTAGATGATTATATTCAGCCTACAGGAATTCATCCAAGATTTGATGTACTGACAAGCGGCCCTATACCGCCTAACCCATCAGAGCTTTTGAGTAACGGACGCCTGCCTATATTACTTGCTGAACTGCGTGAGAGATATGATTACATTCTGATCGATTCACCTCCTTTCGGATTAGTTACCGATTCGGCATTGATAGCAAGACATGCTGATGCAACACTTTATGTCGTTCGTTTCAACTATACATTGGTAGATCACCTTAAACGTATAGGCGAATTGCAGCGTGCGCATCGTTTCACCAATCTTTCAGTCATCTTCAACGGCGTTAAATATGGCGGCGGATATGGATATGGTTACGGATACGGAGGCTATGGCTACGGGTATTACGGAGAAGATACAGATATCAAAAAGCCGAACATTGAAACCCGGCTTAGAAAAATGATGAAAAGAAGCTAAAAAGCTAACAACCTTTTTGTTATAAAAGTACAGAATGCTAAAAATTTAAAAAATATACCTTGTCCGTGATTTTGTTAAACAGAAAAAGGAATTTTTTAAATTTTTAGCATTTATTTGAATAATGATAGGATTACAATATAAATTGTACTATTTTTAGAATACTAAACTTTAAGAAGCCAATCATTCCCTCTATTCACGGTAATTCTTAATGTAAATATCACTCAACGTTAATTATATGAAAACTATCTTTCTTTCTCCTTGTGGCTGCTACAATGCATTAGCGAACCGTAGTCATCAATTGCAGATCGGGTTCTCCCTGTAATTAAGCATATCACTGAATTCAATCATTTTTATTTAACGAAACATGAAACTAGCAGTAGTTGGAACAGGGTATGTTGGCTTGGTAACAGGCACATGCTTTGCTGAAACCGGAAATCAGGTTACCTGTGTTGATATCGATGTCAACAAAATTGAACGCCTCATGAAAGGAGAAATTCCTATTTATGAGCCAGGGCTGGACGTATTATTTGACAGAAACGTTGCCGAAGGACGTCTTACATTTACTACTAACCTGATAGAAGGAATTAAAGATGCCGAAGTTATTTTTCTGGCACTCCCTACCCCTCCGGGTGAAGACGGATCAGCGGATCTAAAATATATTCTAAAAGTTGCAAACGATCTGGGCCCTATCCTTGAATCTTATGCAGTAATTATTGATAAAAGTACTGTACCCGTAGGAACAGCAGAAAAAGTACGTGCCGCAATCGCTTTGAATGCAAAAGTTGACTTTGATGTCGTTTCTAATCCTGAGTTTTTACGCGAAGGTGTTGCAGTTGAGGACTTTATGAAGCCTGACCGTGTTGTGGTCGGAACTACTTCTGATAAGGCAAAAAGAGTAATGGAAAAACTGTACGCACCATTGGTTCGTCAGGGTAATCCGGTTATTTTCATGGACGAACGTTCGGCTGAAATGACTAAATATGCTGCCAATTCATTCCTTGCGCTGAAAATCACATTCATGAATGAGATTGCCAACCTTTGCGAAAAAGTTGGTGCTAATGTAGACGATATTCGTCGTGGTATTGGTACTGACAGCCGTATTGGTAAAAGATTCCTTTTTGCAGGAATTGGTTATGGCGGAAGCTGTTTTCCAAAAGACGTTCAGGCATTGGCCAAAACATCCCTGGATCATGGATATGCATTCCGTACACTGCAATCAGTTATGGCAGTTAACGAGGATCAGAAAAAAGACTTCTTCCTATCGTTAAAGAATATTTTGACGGAAACCTGAAAGGAAAAACCATCGCTGTATGGGGACTTGCTTTCAAGCCTTATACTGATGATATCCGTGAAGCTCCTGCTTTGGAAAACATTAAAGCATTACTGGCCGAAGGTGCAAAAGTTACTGTGTATGACCCTGAAGCAATGGAAAACGTAAAACGTTTACTTCCTGATATTACTTATTGCCACACAGCTTATGCTGCTTTGGATGATGCTGATGCCCTGATGATATTTACAGAATGGCCTCAGTTCCGCACGCCTGACTTTGATAAAATGGGCAAACTGCTTAAAGAGAAAGTCATTTTTGACGGAAGGAATTTATACGAGCTTGATCAGATGCGTGAGCAGGGATTCACTTATTACAGTATCGGCCGCGAAGCGCTGAATGTAAAAGAACTTGTATAACACCTGACAATTAGCAGAAACCCACCTTTAAAAGGTTATAAAATGTCAAAAGTCGTACACGTCATATTATCAGGAGGGGTTGGAAGCCGGCTGTGGCCAGTATCCCGGAAGTCTATGCCTAAGCAGTATATTCCAATGTTTGGGGACAAATCTTTGTTTCAGCTTACAGCAGAACGGAACAAACATTTGGTAGGCCAGGCGTTGGTAGTTGGAAACAAAGATAATTATCTGCTTTCACAGGCTGATATGCTTCGGGCTGATATAGACCAATATGCCGAAATTATAGAAGCTGCACCCCGTAATACGGCAGCGGCTGTGGCTTTTGCGGCATTCGCCGTTGAGCCGAATGATATATTACTGGTTACGCCGTCGGATCATATTATTACAAATGAAAGTGCCTATGCAAAATCCATTGCAGAAGCCATTGAATTTGCAAATGACGGATATCTGGTAACTTTTGGTATTAATCCTACCAAACCGGAAACAGGTTACGGATATATCGAATTCGAAGAAAACGACGTACTTTCTTTCAGGGAAAAACCGGATGCAGACCTGGCTAATATTTTCCTGGAATCAGGTAACTTCTTGTGGAACAGCGGAATGTTTTGCTTTCAGGCGGGAAAATATCTGGAAGAACTGAAAAAATTCGAACCGGAAATATTCGCGGCTTCCTATACAGCATTCATTTCAAAATCGGAGGATTTTCTTCCGGAAGATGAAACGATGCTGATCCCTTCCGTCAGCATTGATTATGCAGTAATGGAACGTTCTGACAAGATCAAAGTAGTAAAAGCAAGTTTTGGCTGGTCAGATCTGGGTTCGTTTGAATCCATTTGGGAGCATTGGGAAGTGCAGGGTGAAAACCACCGTTTTATTAAAAACAATTGTGTGGTTGGTTCTACCAAACATGTAGAATTCCTGGGAGTGGATAATCTGGTGCTTGTAGAAACAACAGATGCTATTCTGGTACTTGCCAAAAGCAGTTCGCAGGATGTAAAGAAAATATACGAAAGACTGGAAAGGGAAAAACCCGAACTGGTTCAATAAAACAGAAAAACATGGCAGGCAAGTTTAAAACGGAACGGCCTGCCATGAATTTATCCGTTTTATCCAAAGAAACTTAGTTTCATAGCTGAAAGCTCTGAACAAAAAATTATAAATCTCATCGTTATATGGCAAAAGTTGCATTAATCACGGGTGTCACGGGACAGGATGGCGCCTATCTGACCGAACTTCTTTTAAGTAAAGATTACATCGTTCATGGTATCAAACGTAGAAGTTCCCTTTTCAATACTGACCGGATTGACCATCTTTACGAAGATCCTCATGTTACAAATGCCAGGTTCATCCTGCATTATGGCGACTTAACGGATTCAATGAACCTAACCCGGATTATCCAGGAAGTTCAGCCTGACGAAATTTACAATCTGGCGGCAATGAGCCATGTACAGGTTAGCTTCGAAATGCCTGAATACACAGCCAATGCTGATGGAATAGGCACATTGCGTATACTAGAAGCGGTAAGACTTTTGGGACTTACTAAAAAAACCAAGATATATCAGGCTTCAACATCTGAGCTATACGGCTTGGTTCAGGCTGTTCCGCAATCTGAAACTACTCCCTTTTATCCAAGATCTCCTTACGCCGTTGCCAAACTATACGCTTACTGGATCACAGTAAATTATCGTGAAGCTTATGGAATATTTGCTTCAAACGGAATATTATTTAACCACGAATCGCCTTTGCGCGGTGAGACTTTTGTAACCCGTAAGATTACCCGTGCTGCTGCCAAAATCGTTTTAGGTTTGCAGGATACTTTGTACATGGGAAATATTGATTCTCAGCGCGACTGGGGACATGCCAAAGATTACGTGGAAGCAATGTACCTGATACTTCAGCAGGAAGTTTCAGAAGATTTTGTAATTGCAACCGGCGTTACGACCCGCGTACGTGAGTTTATCCGTAAAACTTTCGCTTTTCTGGGTGTTGTGGTTGAGTTCACAGGCTCGGAAGAAAATGAAGTAGGAACTATTGCCTCCATTAATGAAGAGCGTATTCAGGAATTAGGAATAACAAAAGGTGCTCACCTTGCTCCCGGAACAGTAATCCTGAAAATTGACCCAAGATATTATCGCCCGACCGAAGTAGAATTGCTGATCGGAGATCCGGCAAAATCCAACGAAAAATTGGGATGGAAACCTAAACATACATTGGACAGCCTGATAGAAGATATGGCAACATCTGATCTTCGTTTGTTCCAGAAAGATCAGTTATTGCTGAAAGAAGGATTTGGAGTATTGAATTATTTTGAATAATAACTGATATCATTTTGAAATTTTTAGAGCATCATTTTTAACTAACTGATGCTCTGTTAATGATTAATGGTACTTACTATAATTTCAATAGTTTATTATCAATGCCGGATAGTTTATTTATTAATTATAGCCGTTAAAATTCAATTGAGCAGTATTTTTTGTTCTGCTGAAAATAATAAAATCAAAATCCTGATAACAATTGACTCAGGATTTTGATTGCTATAAATAACCAGGTATGACCTAAGCCCGGTAACAATTTTTCAAGTAAAAATTTTATAATGAATACGGCGAGTGCTTTAAAGAAAAATTTAATTTCACAAATTCTTCTCTTCCTTCTCAACGGAGTGATTAGTTTTTGGCTGCCACCATTTCTGGTCAAAAATCTTGGGATCGGATCGTACGGCCTTATTCCGCTTTCGTCTTCGCTCATCGGATATGCGATTATTGTAACCGTAGCAATTAACAGTTCTCTATCGCGTTTCCTTGCACTTGATCTTACCAATCATAATTACGAAGCTGCTAACAGAACTTTCAATACAGCATTTACTTCGCTGTTTGTTCTCTTAATGATACTTGCTCCGTTTTTGTTTATTTTTTCATATAATATTTCATCTTTTATTTCAATTCCGGCTGGAATCGGTCACGATGCTTCGGTTCTTTTCATGTGTGTTAGTGTAGCTTTCATTATGTCAGCTTTTGCATCTATTTTTAATTCATCAGCATACATAGCGAACAGACTGGACCTGGTTAACCGGGTTTCGGTAATTAATACTTATGTAAGGGTGATTTTTATATTCGGGATTTTTCTTTTGTTAAAAGTCTCGTTGACAGGTTATGGAATCGCCATTCTTTTCGGAAGTATTATATCGAGTTCTTACAGTTATTATCTTTTCAAAAAATTTACTCCTACAATAAAAATTAATTTCAAGCTTTTTGATAAATCAGTTCTTTCCGAATTGCTTTCAATGGGCTGGTGGTTAATAGTTATTCAGCTGGGAACAATTCTTTTTCTGCAAATTGATTTATTGGTAATTAATAAAGTGCTGGGAAATGTTGAAGCAGGAAAATATGGAATTATCCTGCAATGGAGTAATATGATCCGGACTTTATCCATTACATTATCCGGAGCACTTGGGCCGCTGATCCTGAATTTGTACGCTAAAAAAGATTTTGATCAGATGATTCGTCTGACTAAATTATCCAATAAAGCATTGTCACTTTTTGTAGGGTGTATGGTCAGCGTACTTTGTATTATTGCTCCTGCCCTGCTTACAATCTGGATCAGCAAGGATTTTGCTTCACTTAAATGGCTGTTTATATTAGTATTGCTTCCGCTGCCAATAAATCTCGGGGTTCTGCCATTATTTTCATTGAACCGTGCCTATAACAAATTGCGTATACCAGGAATATATACACTCTTTATGGGAGTATGTAATTTACTGTTGGCTATATTTTTAGTAAGCGAAACAAGCCTCAAATTATACGGTGTTGCTGTGGCCAGTGGTATTATTCTGACCTTCAAAAATTTCGTTTTTATGCCTATTTATGTAGCACATAATATGGGGATCAGTAAAACAACATTTTTTAAAGCATCATTAAGCAGCATTGTATTGGTTGCCATTGCATTGATTACCAGTACTTTTTATTATACCATTTTTGAAATAAATGACTGGCCCCACCTGATCGTTCACAGCGGTGCCTTATTTATATTCTTTTGTGCTTTATCCTACGTATTGCTTAGTGCATCTGAGAAAAAGATGATCGTAAGCACAGTCCTAAAAAAACCAGTAAAAAAAGTGAAAAAGAAAATATTTTATAAACCAGCGGTACAAGTCGAAAACATAGGAGATCTGTTAATTAATTTAGTAGAACTTGATTTACTGCGACCTTTCGGACAAGTTGTCATTGACGATTCCGCAACGCCTTCCTGGTTTGTAGAAGAAATCAGTACGGATAAAAGTGACCAGCTTTTATCACAGATTTCAGATAAACCATTATTAGATGCTTTAACAGATATTTTAAAAAAACAGCTGTTTTCCAAAGGCGAAAGGACTCAGTATTATCTGGTGATTCAGCCGGGACATACTTCAAGAAAAGGATTAAAAAGAGCGATAAAACATGTTCAGTTAAACATGAAATATCACTTGCTTAATTTGCTCGGGTGTAAAATTGTTCGGGTTGGATTTTCAATTGGCCCTTTCGATTTTTACAATGGCCTGTCAGAATCTTTTGCTTCCTACTCTTATTCCTATTATGCTGTTCGTGATCACGAATCATTAAAAATTGCGAATAAGTATAAATTCAAAAAACCTCAGCATTTCCCTGATCTTGCCTGGGCTTATGCACCGGAAAAGAAATTGAATGGCACGGGAACTGATTACATCGTGATCAGTATGAGATCCAATGCATTTGGAGTCAACCACGATTCAGCTTATCTCGCTCCTTTAATTGAAAGAATAAAAAATGTTTTGGGGAAATCAGGGCAGCCACCTGTTAAGATCAAGGTTGCTTATCAGGTTAAATATGACCGCGAACCTTCAATTGAAATATATGAAAGTTTAAAAAGTGATTTTGATGTTGAACTGATTGACCACAAACTGACTTTGCAGGAAGCGATCGGTTTATATGGCGGTGCCAGTTATATTATCAGCAACAGATTACACGTATTATTGCTTGCATTAAAATGCGGTACGTTGTCGTTCCCTCTTGTTGACAAACAGGATAACAGAAAAATTACCAGCATTTTTAATGATAATGATCTTAATAATCTGATTCTGGACATAAAGGAAAGTGCTGATGAAAATATTCAGAAACTGAATGCTGTTTTGGCAAACGAAGAAAATAATATGGCCGGATTTAAAAAAGCACAGGAAAGCAATCATACAACAATAAAGAAAAAATTGTCAGACCTGTTTGCTGTATAATTATTTTTAAGAATTGAAATAAAAAATAAATCTAATGGTCTCGATAGTAATCCCATGTTACAACTGTGAGAGCTTTGTAAGCAGAGCCATAGAAAGTGTGTTGAACCAGCATTATACAGACTGGGAATTAATCCTGGTTAACAATAATTCAAAAGACAAAACACAAAAAGTGCTGGATGATTATCAGAAAAAATATGCTGATAAAATCCGGACATACATGGAATTGAAAAAAGGCGGAGGTGCAGCACGTAACAAGGGGCTTTCGGAAGCAAAAGGTGAATGGATTGAGTTTCTGGACGCCGATGATGAATTACTTCCTGATAAACTGGAAAGACAACTGGAATTATTAAAAGAGCATAATGCACATCTGGTCAGTTCAAGTTTTTTCTTGTAAAAAATATAAAGGGGCAGGAACAAAAAAGGTTGTAAACCCGAATAATAATAGTGTTTGGAAGGGCCTTATTTCTTCAAAACTTGGTATTACAAGTGCTAATCTTTGGAATAAGGAAAAATTAAACCTGGTTGGTGGCTGGGACGAAAGTCTGAGTTCTTCACAAGAATATGATTTATTGTTCAGGCTTATACAAGCTGAATCCAAAATCTGTTTTGATATGACGCCGTCCGCTTTGATTCATAGTCTCGACGATTCTGTATCTAAAAGTAATGACCAGGCAAGGGTTGAAAAAATATTAAATAATCTGGTAAATCTCAGAATGAGAATAAAGGAATATTTACTTGAAAAGGGAATTTATGATGATGAATTAAGCCAGTTTCTTGATGTCTTTTTATATAATCATTTAATCACGAGAAAAATCCTTGCTCCAAAATTTGTATCAGAAAAGATCAAAAGTTTGCATTTAAGAGCACCATGGAAATTACGCCTGAAACAAAATATTAAATACATAATAAAAAAGCAGTTAATGAATTTCGGTTGATTTTTTAATCATTCCAAAAAATCAGAAACAGTAATTATAAAACGTACGACTAATAATTTATGATCAAACCGGCAATAGCAGTTGTAACTTATAACAGGCCAGTCTCTTTAAAAAGACTGTTGTCCTCGCTAGAGCGTGCACAATATCCGGTAAACGGCATTGAACTGATCATTAGCATTGATTATCAGGATTCTGATTCTCATCAGGAAGTTGTTGAAATTGCCAATGCGTTCGAATGGAAACACGGCAACAAGACAGTTATCCCACATGTAGCAAATCTGGGTCTGAGAAAACACGTTCTTTTATGTGGAAATATGTCAGCTACTTATGGCTCACTGATCATGCTTGAAGATGATGTATTTGTTTCGCCACAATTTTACAATTACAGCCTGCAAATGTTAACTGCTTATGGCAATGAGGATTACATAGCAGGAATATCATTATATAAACACGAATGGAATGTCAATTCGGCAAGGCCGTTTATAGCTTCCAATAATGGATTTGACATTTTCTTCATGCAATTCGCACAATCCTGGGGCCAATGCTGGACCTCGGCGATGTGGAAAAAATTTCATGACTGGTATATTCAGAACGAACAGGAGCTGGTTTCCCAGGATGAGATCCCGGCTTTTGTAACGAGCTGGCCAAAGTCTTCATGGCTTAAATATTTTATCACTTATGTTGTGAAAACGGATAAATATTTTGTCTATCCACAGGTTTCATTATCAACTAATTTTAGTGATGCCGGTACCCACAATAAAATAAACAACACCAAATATCAGGTTCCTCTACAAACTTCATTTCTGAATTATAAAACTCCTTCATTGAAAGAAGCAGTAAAATATGATGCTTTTTTTGAAAGGAAAGAAATGGGAATTATGATCAGTGTTCAGGATTCTGAGTTGCTGGTCAATTTATACGGCACCAAAACAAATACCAATAAAAGATATTTGCTGTCTATGGCAGCCGAACCTTTGAAATTGTCAAGTCATTTGGTTTGAGAATGCGTCCTCATGAAGATAACATAATTTATGATATTGATGGAGCCGATATTTTTTTGTATGATACAAAAACCGGAAAAAACGGGACAAAAAATCAAAAAGATTTAACCGTTCTCAGATTGCTTTATGATTATAAAAATATAACTGCCCGAAATACATATGCACTGGTAAAGCATTTTTTATTAAAAAAGATAAACCGGTAAACTGATTCAGGATAAGTAACTCATTTGAAGATATGAAAAGGCTTTTAAAAATTTTATACTATAAATTATCTTCCAGGGGAAATGGTGTTGTGTTTAAAGGGAATGTAAACCTGGATACAAAAAATAAATTTGAAGGAAATAACTGGATTGGAAACGGATCATTTGTAGGATCATCAGAATTAGGAACAGGAACTTACATTGCTAATCAGAGCAGGATTTTAAAATGTAAAATTGGTAAATATTGTTCAATTGGATCATTTGTACAAACATATGTAGGCAGGCATCCTTCTACTACTTTTGTGTCAACACATCCTTCGTTTTTTCTCCGGTCAGCCCGACCGGAGTAAGCTTTGTGAAAGAGGCTATTTTTGAAGAACATTTGTTTGTTGATGATGAAAAAAGTATGTTCTTAATATAGGAAACGACGTGTGGATTGGAAATAATGTAACGATTCTTGATGGTTTGTTTATTGGAGATGGTGCTATTGTAGCTGCTGGTTCCGTAGTTACCAAAAACGTATTACCTTATACGATTGTTGGTGGAATTCCTGCGAAGCCCATCAAAAAAGATTTTCTGATGAACAAATTGAAAAACTTTTAAAATTAAAATGGTGGAATTGGGAAACAGAAAAAATACAAAAAAATATTGGTTTATTTAATAACATTGATCCATTTCTGGATGAATATTCTGAAAAAGTTCCAGACTTAAAAAACTGATAATGATATACGCAATTCAGAAACATTATTTTCTTATTTTTCTGAATAGGTAATTGATAAAAATTACACAATTGGCTTACTAATACAAGTCTTAAATATGGCAACACATACATTATTGAACAAAACTATTGACACAAATAAATGGACCAGATATATTCTGGTTGGTTTGACAGTGTTTCTTATCTTTTTAGGAAAAGCACGAGCTCCATGGCTCCTGTTTGACCTGCTATTCCTTATATCTTTTGTGTATGTATGTTTTTCACAAACGCTGACACAAAATTTAATAAATATTGGAATTATGCTGGCCATAAACTTTGGTTTTATGTTTGCACAGCTCTACATGTTTGGATTATCCCCCTTAGCACTTTTCCGGTTTTACTATAACATCCGGTTTATTTTTATTTTATATTTTTTCGCTCAGTTAATTAAGAATGAAGAAATAGATATTAAGAAAGTTTTATATCATTTATACGTCATAGGTTGTGTTCAGTTCTTTTTAAATATACCTTTTATAGTAAGAGAATATCTGGCTGAACCCTGGAATATTGACGAACACAACGGATTATTTGGGAATGGATCCTCGCATGCAACGGGTATATTCTGGTTATTTTTAATTAATTACGGGTTGCTTCGGGATAAATTTAAGCTGCTTACTATTTCGCTCATTTTTATATCTATATTTCTTTCATCACTTACGGATAACAAATTTTTCTACCTGGGCCTGGTTGTCTCCGTAGGAATTTATATGTTTAAAAACCCCAGACTGATTTTTCAAACCATTACCCTCGCTACTTTAACAGTTGTTGTGGTAGTGGTCTGTTACAATGCGATTGCAGATTTTCAAATATTTGTAGATAAAGTAATTTTCAGGAGTTTTGATTTGTATCTGAATTCAGACAATGAAGAAAAAGCAGAACGCTCCCGAATACTTGAATATATTTTGCAGTCCCGGCAGAGCTATGCATTTGGGCAGGGTTTAGGAATTGTTTCCCACATTTTTGACATAGATGGCAAGCGCATCAATATACTTGAACATATCAGTATGAACGAGGCATTTATCCAAATCTATGAAACGGGTATTGCTAATATGCTTGTACTGGTCATCACATTTGCTGTAACGTTTTCTTTATTTTGGGAGAAAAACAGAGGCATTGTTATCACTGTGATGTCACTTTTAATTATTGCCATGTTCTATTATTCACGCTTTATTACTGATCCGCGGCAAATCTTTTTCTTTGCACTGATCGTAATATGTTATGCACAGCCAGACTTTATCGAAAAAAAGAAAAAGCAAAAACTGGTGAGGAGAAATCCTGGGATGTACAGAGAATTTCAGCATAGCTAATAATATTTTAACATTCCGGAATTGCATTATTTTCTAAACCAGGCAATGAATGGAAAGTTTAATCAGCTTAAAAACATAACCATGATATCAGTCATAATTCCGGTATATAACAGGCTTAATTATACACTTGCATGTATCGAAACATTAAAAACACAAACATATCCAGATTTCAGGATCATTGTTGTGGATGATGGTTCTACCGACTCTACATCAGAAGTAATTGCTGAAAAATTTCCTGATGTAATTGTTTTGAAGGGAGATGGAAATCTTTGGTGGACGAAAGCGATGAATGTGGGTGTACAATATGTACTTGGTTTGAAACACAGCGAAAAAGATTTTATTCTCGCATTGAACAATGATTTAATTGTAAAACCTGATTATATAGAGGAGCTTGTAAAAGCAGCAGACAAAAACCCGCATTCACTGATCGGCTCCGTTTCTGCGGATATCAATAATCCGAATTCTGTTCATTATGCAGGAATTATATGGAATCCTTACCTGGCCTATCGCCGGCCATCGCTAAATGGTTCCCTGGAATTGGATCAGCTGCAAAAGGATTATGAATTTATAGAAACATCCTATTTGCCAGGAAGAGGTACATTGATTCCAATTAATTCATTTAAGGAAATCGGGTTGTTTGATGACGTGAATTTCCCTCAGTACAACGCCGATCATGATTACACTTTGCGTGCGGCTAATGCTGGTTATAAATTATTAGTTTCTGCCAAAGCGGTTGTATTCAGCCATGTAAATGATACGGGTATTAACACAATTAAAAAATTGTCATTTTTTAAATTCCTGAAACTGTCGCTGTTTTCCATTAAATCACCATCGAACTTAAAAATACGTTATCGCTGGGCAAAAGTTCATTCAAAATCTCATCATCTGATTTACTTTTTAATTGATACATCAAGAGTAATGAAGTCAATATTGGTATCCAGCGTGAAATTAAATAAATCGAAATCATGAGTAAAAAACTTTACTTTATTTCCAGGGATGCCAACTGGCAGCATTATCGTAATGAGGTACTAACTTATCTTGCCAATAAACATGATCTGCAGGTAGAAATATTGACTATAGGCACATTAAAACCCTACCTCAAGGAAAACGACCGTTTGAAATACAGAATATTTAAAAATGTTTTTTCAGATGATTCTAAAAAAAGCTTTTTTCCGGGTGCAATTTCTTATTTCTTGAAAAACCGGCCGTCTTATATACTTGGGCTTAACAACGGAACACAGATAACGGAATATGTCAGTTTGCTTTTTTGTAAGCTTACAGGAATAAAATTTATTGCCTGGACGCACGCTTATGATCACAAACCGATCAAAAATCCAATTAAAAAGGCATTTAAAGATTTCCAGAATTATTATTTCTTTTCTCTTGCCGATTCCATCATTACGTTTTCTTATGTAGGGAAGGAATATCTTGTAGGTAAAGGATTCAATAAAGATAAAATCCATGTGGCCCCGAATACGCTGGATACTAACAGGCTTTTGGCAATTAAAGAAAATATCAAAGCAGATTTTGACAGGACAACGTTCCTGAAAACACTGTCTCCTGACCTGAACGAAGAATCAAAAGTGATCATTTTTTCTGGCCGGTTAAACAAATTCAAAAAGGTAGATGCTATAATCCGGGCCATGTCACTCCTCAGTGCTGCTGATCCCAACATTCATTTAATTGTGGTGGGAGACGGAGAGGAAAGAGGCGCTTTGACGGAATTAAGTGCTTCGCTTAATCTATCCAAAAAAGTCCATTTTCTGGGTTCTGTTTTCGAAGAAACCATTGTGGGGAAATATTTTCTGTCTTCCGACATCTTCATTATGCCAGGATATGTCGGCCTTGCGATCGTTCATGCTTTTACTTATGGGTTACCGCTTATCACCGAGGATATTGATTTTCATAGCCCGGAAATACAGCTGCTGCATGACGGACAGAATGGCTATTTTGTTAAGGAGAACGATATACAGGAACTGGCAGATAAAATCCTTTTCCTTTTAAAAGACCCTGTTTTACTCAAAAAACTAAGCAACAATGCACTTAATACCATTCATGAAGAAGCCAGTATTGATTTAATGGTTGGAAGAATGAATACTGCAATTACTCAATAGTGATGATTTAACAGACCCTAATCTAATAAAGTATGGCCGATGTCAAATGGTTATTCAATCGCCTGAAAACAATGAGTGCCGGAGAAATCCAGTTTAGAACAAATCAATTTTTAAAGAAAAAAATAGAGAAAAAAGATCTGTAACCCCTGAATCAAAATTAATTAATGTCAACGCTTTATCAACATTTAAACCAGGCAATTTCAGCGCATTTGATTTACCGGAAATAAACAAATATCATTTTTTTGGATTGGAAATGGATATCAGTAAACCTATCAATTTCCATCTTGATATCTCAACCGGAAAGGAATTTCCGATGTCCTTTTCAAAAGACATCAATATCCGTTCGGATGCTTTTGGCAGTGCCAAAGTGGTTTGGGAGGTTAATCGCCTGCAATTTCTATTACCATTAATTATAAAATATAAACAAACAGACGATCAGTCATTGCTGGATCAGTTCGTTCAGATCATGACCGACTGGCAGGTGCAAAATCCTTATCTGAAAGGAGTTAACTGGTACAGCAATATCGAAGTCAATATCCGGCTTATTAACTGGTACTGGTGCTGGCAAATCCTGGCGAATGACAAAAATTGGAAAGCAGACGCCCGTTACAAAGAATTTACCGATGGGATCTGGTTGCCGCTGATTTACCAGCATTGTTTTTATTCATACAATAATCCATCTTATTATTCTTCTGCAAATAACCATTTGATATCAGAGTATGCGGGATTGTTCATTGCCAATTGCCTTTGGAAATTTCAGGAATCTGAAAAATGGCTGAAATTCGCAAAAAAAGGATTAGAAAAAGAAATTGTAGTCCAGCATTCTGAAAACGGTATCAATAAGGAAGAGGCAGCTGAATACATTCAGTTTATCACTGATTTCTTTTTGCTGAGTTATGTTGTCGGCGAACAGCACGGAATTTCATTTTCTACTACCTATCATACCAGCCTCGGAAATATCTGTAATTATATATTCGAGTTTCTGGACTCAAAAGGCAATTTCCCCAAGTATGGGGATGAAGATGACGGCCGTGTTATACTGCCAGATAATGATACGCACAGCAATAATTTTATTTCCATTTTAAATACAGCCGTTGTACTTTTCAAAAAACCGGAATGGAAAAGGCCTGATGCAAAATGGGATATCAAATCTGAATTACTAACTACTTACTGTAAAGGAGAAAGTTTCTGGAGTAAAATTATCCCGGTTTCTGTTCCGGCTAAGAGCGCTTTTTATCCGGAAGAAGGCCATTTCTATTTCAAAAGCAAAGCCTTTAAAGGAAAAGAGATATATGCACATCTGGATGCTGCACCATTGGGTTTTTTATCAATCGCAGCACACGGACACGCTGATTCGCTGTCATTTTTTCTGAATCTCGACGGCTATCCTTTCCTCGTAGACCCTGGAACTTTCACCTATCATACGCATCCTGAATGGAGGGAGTACTTTGTGAGTACACTAGGCCATAATACCGTAGCTGTTGGCGATACCGACCAGGCTAAACTTGCCGGCCCTACTATGTGGCTGCAGCATTACAAAAGCAAAGTAGAATCTGTTGACAAGAGCGACCGTGTAGAAAAAGTGGTCGCAAGCCACAACGGTTATATTAAACAGGGCATAACACACAGAAGAACAGTCGATTTCCATAAAGCTGAGTCGGAGTTTCGTTTGCTGGATGAAGTAAAGCTGGAAGGTGGAAAAGACATCGAAATCAGGATGCCTTTTCACTTGCATCCTTCTGTTCAGATTGAGGAAGTGAGCCCGACCAGTTATATTTTATCAAGACCGGAAGACACAACGCTTAAAATCCATATAGAACTCAGTCCGCTTTTAAGCTGGAACAGCGTAACTGCTACTGAGGATAATCCTCTGGGATGGTATTCACCCTCGTTTATGGTGAAGGTGCCCTCCTCTTTATTAATTGGACGCACCACTTTAACTAAATCAATTTCAATACCTACAAAAATCAAAATTTTATCAACGTTATGAACATCAGTATTTTCGGATTAGGATATGTAGGCTGTGTAAGCCTTGGCTGTCTGGCTCAAAATGGCCACAGTGTTATAGGAGTAGATGTCAGCAAAGACAAAATCGACCAGATCAATAGCGGTCAGGCTACAATTGTAGAAAAAGACATTGATAATATTATTCTGGAGCAGCATAAAGCAGGTAGAATATCAGCAACTTCTGACTTCAAAGAAGCCATTCTGAAGACCGAAGTGTCCATTATTGCAGTGGGAACACCGTCGAGTGCAAAGGGGCATTTGAACCTGGATTACATTTTTAATGTTGCGCGGAACATTGGGGAAGTGCTAAAAGAAAAAGAAGCGTTCCACGTGATTGCACTGCGCTCTACTGTACTGCCTGGTACCTGCGAAAAGTTCGCCCACATTATTGAAGATGCTTCCGGTAAGAAAAGCAATGTAGATTTTGCAGTTGTCGATAACCCTGAATTTTTGAGAGAAGGAACTGCTGTTCAGGATTATTATAATCCACCGCTTACACTGATAGGCGGTGAAAACGAACAAGCTACTTCCCTGCTTTCAACACTTTACGAACAACTTCCGGCTAAGGTTGTAATTACGGATACAAAAACAGCCGAAATCATGAAGTATGTGAACAATACTTTCCATGCTTTGAAAATTTCTTTCGCTAACGAAGTAGGAAATATTTCGAGTGCCCTGGGTATTGATTCGCATAAAGTGATGGAAATATTTTGCATGGATAAACAACTAAATATATCCCCATACTACTTTAAACCGGGTTTTGCGTATGGTGGCTCATGCTTGCCGAAAGATTTGAAAGGCTTGCAGACACTGGCTCATGACCTATACGTAAAGGTACCTCTGATAGAAAGTATCGACCTTACGAACACGATCCAGATCCAACGCGCCGTGGGTTTATTAAGTAAGTTTTTTGGTAAGAGGATAGCCGTACTTGGGCTTAGTTTCAAAGCAGGAACAGACGACCTTCGTAACAGCCCATCAGTAGAACTTGTGGAAACGCTGATCGGAAAAGGTTTCGACATCTCAATCTACGATTCCAACATTCAGATCGCGAAGCTGACCGGTAAGAATAAGGACTATATTGAGAGCCGCATTCCTCACCTTTCCAAGCTTCTTGTTGATAACCTTGACTATGTCCTGGATAAATGTGATGTACTTGTAGTATGTAACAAAGAGCAACAGTTTGTAGAAAAACTCAACACAATTAAAGACAAAACAATTGTGGACATGGTACGTCTGCCAGCTCAGGTAAAAGAAAATAATATTTATTACGGAATAAACTGGTAAGCTTAATTGCACTCAATAAATAATAAAATGAACAATAACCTTTCAGGAAAACATATTTTAATTGTCGTAGAAAACCTTCCGGTTCCTTTCGATCGCCGGGTGTGGCAGGAGGCAACTACATTAAAGGAGTATGGTGCTAAAATCTCTATCATTTGTCCTAAAATGAAAGGGTATACAAAAAGCCGGGAGGTTATTGATGGTATTGATATTTATCGGCATCCACTGCCTTTGGAGGCAAGTGGAGCCCTTGGATATTTGCTGGAATATGGAGCTGCTCTCTTCTGGGAATTTGTGCTGGCGGTGAAAATATTTTCCAAAAAGAGGTTCCATGTTATTCAGGGTTGCAATCCACCGGATCTTATATTTCTGGTGGCGCTCCCATTTAAACTGTTGGGTGTCAAGTATGTATTTGATCATCATGATATTAACCCGGAATTGTACGAGGCTAAATTCGAGAAAAAAGATACCTTTTACAAGCTGATGGTTCTGTTTGAAAAGCTGACTTTTAAGACTGCAAATGCCAGCATTGCCACCAACGAATCGTACAGAAATATTGCAATTGAAAGAGGCGGAATGCACCCTGATAAAGTGACGGTGATCCGAAGCGGGCCGAAGTTGGACCGGTTGAAAATTACTAATGGAAATCCTGTCTACAAAAAAGGTCGAAGTTATTTAATTGGATACTTAGGAGTTATTGGTGATCAGGAAGGCATAGATTTATTGTTAGAATCATTTAAATTGCTAACAGACCATAGAAAAGATGTGCAGCTTGCCATCGTGGGAGGTGGCACGAGCCTTGAAAATCTCAAGGCATTTGCAATAGAAAAAGGCTTGGGTGAATACGTGGATTTTTATGGAAGAGTATCAGACGAATTGATGGTAGACATTCTTAACACCGCAGACATTTGTGTGAATCCGGACAAGCCTTTAAAAATGAATGATTTGTCGACAATGAACAAAATAATGGAGTACATGGCTTTAAAAAAACCAATTGTACAGTTTGATTTAAAAGAGGGAAGGTATTCAGCCAGGGATGCTTCCTTATATGCAACCAGTGTGGCGGATTTTTCTGAGAAAATTGACTATCTTTTGAATAACGAAGCTATTAGAATTAAAATGGGAGAGTTTGGTTACAATCGTGTGATCAACGAGCTGTCCTGGGATTATGAAAGTAAAAAACTAATAGAGTTTTATTCTAAGTTGTTATGACCAAATTTACTTGCAAAAGAAATAAACTACTTTTTCAGATAGCTATTTTTGCTTGCATGTTTGTTATTTCTGAGCAAAAAATATTTGCTCAGATTTTTTCCATTAATGAATCATTTGAAGATACTTCATTTGCTAAAAGTTGGAGAAGGCAGGGAAAAATGTTGCGATTTTTCCATTCAACGTTCCGACTCCGTTGCCCATTCCGGCAAGCATTCCGTAAGATTTGAAGTTAACAGAGAAGATAAGTCTGTTGCCAATGGCAAACGCGCTGAAATAGCATGGTTTACTGAAAAGAAAACCAACATAGACCGGTGGTTTTCTTTCAGTATATTTTTGCCCGCAGATTATGAAAAAGAACAGGTATCCGAGATACTTGCACAATGGCATGAGTCACCTGATTTAGATCTGGGTGAAAGCTGGAGAACAGCACCTATTGCTTTAAAGACGCAAAATGGCTATTGGAGAGCCGCAATCCAATGGTCGGCAGACAAAGTAAATGATGACAAGAATATTGGCGGAAGACAGAACTTCGCTCTTGGCAAACAAGACAAAAATCAATGGACTGACTGGGTATTCCATATCCGCTTTTCCTGCAACGACGACGGGCTTATAGAAATATGGAAAAACGGTGAACCCGTCCTGAACTATCCCGGCCCCAACTACTACAATGACAAAAAAGGTCCCTTTTTCAAATTTGGGATATATAAGCCAGACTGGAAAAATAAAGCAAGTAAATCGACCGTGACCAAAAGAGTTGTTTTTTTCGATGATGTTATAATAGGAAATGAAAATGCTAATTTAAAAATGATCCAGTCATTAAAACTTAACCAAACTGAATAAAAGAGTGATTTTTGTTAATCAAGTATTTGACCGTAACGCTGCTTCGGTTACGGAACTGAAAGATGATTTTACTTACATAAACATATAGCAAGCATTAGCCTGTATTAATTATGCATGTAAAATGATTATTAATTGCCCCTTCTAATAAAAAATACTGTAAGTCCGTAAAAGGCCTTCCGATTCAATTGCTGCTATGTTCACATATAGTATGTAGCCACACACTATACAAGAGTAACTGACACAAAATAAGAATCACACACCATTATAATCTATACCGCAATCACAGATTCAGTTCTGTGACAAGTGCATTGCTTTATTAAAATTGTAACAGTATTAATTCAAGTTTTACCAATTACTCCACTAACTTAACCTTAGTATCTATGAATTCAAGACGTAGTTTTCTTCGAAAAACGTCCCTGGCAAGTGCTCTGCTTTTTACGGCTCCGCATTTGTTTACGACGAAAAGCTATGGCCGCAACAAGGCACAGCTACTGAAAATGAGGCCTGAAAACCTAAAAAAATCGGTTTTTGAACCACCGATATTGGAAGAGATCGAAAACATCGTTTTTAGCCGGCCTTCCTCTGCTACCTATTTTAACTCTAGCGGCGTGCTCAGCTATGCCAACCAGAATTTACTGACTTACAGTGAGGATATCAAAGATGGCAGCTGGAGTAAAACCGGAACCACGGCAGGTTCTACAAGTAGCGTCAATGCACCTGATGGTTCTAAAACTGCTCAGGTATTAACTGAAACAAGCGCTCGAAGCGAGCATCGACTCAGCCGAAACGTTGCTGTTAATCAAGGGCTTAATTACACATTTAGTATCCATTTGAAAGCTGGTTCCTGTACCAAAGTTCGTGTTAGTTTTATGAACGCAGCAAACTATACAGGAGGGAATCCAAATTTCTTTTTTAATATGGCAACAGGAGCAATCACAAACAAAACAGCCAATGTGATAAATTCTTCTGTTGTCAATGAAGGCGATGGCTGGTGGAGAGTTTCAATTACAGGAAAACCTGATCTGGGTGCTATATCTGGTTTTCAGATTTTCATGCTCAATACATCTGAAATCATTAACTATTCAGGAAGCGGAAAGAATTTCTATTTGTGGGGTGCACAATTTGAAGCCGGTTCTAGCCCTTCCTCCTACTTTGCAACAACAAGTAAGCCTTTTTCGGGTGAGCGTTACAACTATGACCCTGCTACCCGGAAGCTAAAAGGCCTTATGGTAGAACCTGCAGCAACCAATTTTGTGCGTCAATCAGGTAAACTTAGCGATACGTCTGCCTGGTTATTTCGTGCCACAACAGTGCAGGCTAACAAGTTTGAGTCTCCGGATGGCAATGTAAATGCAGTGAAACTGGTTGAAGACAGTACTACCAATTCACACTTTATGCGTCCTGTCATCAAACCAGTTGTAACCAGAGGCCAGGTTTATACATTTAGTGTTTTCATACGTCCAGCTGAAAGAAAATGGGTTTATCTTAATCTCGATGGATCAACAGCTCACTTTAATCTGACCGACGGAATAGTAAGCAGGAGTGTAAATCCATTGTATCTGTATACAAGCATACAAGAAATGGGGAACGGATGGTTCCGCTGCTCTGGTACCATCATAGCCACGGGTACCGAAATGGACACGACTATTGGTGTTGAAGTAAGCGAAAATGAAAGGCAATACAGAGGAAATGGTTCTTCAGGAATATATGTATGGGGACCACAGCTTGAAACAGGCATTGTTGCAACAAGTTATATCCCAACCGGCGCTTCCACTGCTACACGGGGCGGTGAAATATGCAGATTGCTTCCTCCTACTACCGATTCTCATGATATACTTTTGCAAAGAACAAACGGCGGTCTTTGGGCTGACGATGTAACCAGTTCTTTTATTGTTCCTGCATCAGGCTACGAACTTCAGACGGGCAGTTTCTGGGACGTAGGAACTACTGACGAGGAAAAAGAAGATATTGTAGATACCCTCTTTCCATCTGATTATGTAAATGCCGGGTTCACATCCACCAAACTGACAATATTCAGTAATACGTACCGTGTACAAAGTCCGGACAAAAGCTGGTCGGTCAACTACGCCAAAAATAAAACCAGTCAGATCCATCGTTTTCAGCTCAGATCCGGGGATCAGTGGGCAAGTGATGCCGGAAAAGACAAGGAAAGAGCTGAATTATATTCTCTGGATAAGATGCCTTTCAGTCAGGATGTATGGTTATCCTATGCGGTTAGAGTGGCGGAAGGCCCTGCAGTTACTTCTAAATTTTGCCATTTGGGCCAGTTCCACGCAACAGAGGATCAAAATGAAGTAGCTTCTGTGCCGGTGTTAACCTTTCGTTTTAACGGAAATGACGATTTATCTGTAACGACTTGTGCCAATACGGCCAAAATTGCAACAACCAATACGTCCGGCGTTGTGCGCTATACCGGAAAACTGAAACGTGGTATTTGGGTCAGGAATGTTTTGAGGATCCGTTTTCATCATACAAACGGACAGGTAGAATGGTGGGAAAACGGAGTAAAGAAACTGGATTTGAGCGGAGTTGGAATTGGCAATAATGATACTGTCGGCCCATATTGGAAATATGGCCTGTACCGGACAAAATCCCCGGAAACGCTAACGGTTGAGTATGCCAATATGGAGCTCTCTACAACGACCTCATTGCGCTCACGCATTGAAAGTCCATTGTTAATTCTTTAATCCATTCTTATTAACCGGAAACAAATCCGGATGTATATTCTCAAACTCAGCTGACTCACTTTTATCTATTAAATTATGTTACTTCTACTTCCACTTAAGATTAGAATACCGGCATTTTTATTGCCGTGCGCCTTACTCCTGCTACTAACCACTTTTTCAAATGTTTGTAATGCCCAGGATGCGAAAACGCCGCGCGCTGTTAAATCAAACTGGCAGGCGAATCTGAAAAGAATATTTTTGTTCACAGATATAAAAGAAGAAAATGATAGTCGTTTTGACTACACCGCCGAAGGTAAATTTTCGATCCGTAGTACGGCAAGCAACAAAGTGATATTTTCTGGTGAAAATCTGAACAAAAAGGAAGATAACGCTGTGACAATTACCAACCATTCAATTTTCGTAGTTGATCCGGCTGGCAGAACCCAAGCTACCGAAGAAGATAGCGTGGTTGAAGTGAAACGGGAAATCAATGAACTTCCAAAGGAATTTTCAGTATTTCCTAACCCGATTGATAATACACAAAGGGAAATTACGGTAAGCCTTGGCAGCTTCGAAGATGGAGCAGAAATTCAAATGTCCTTATATGACGGACAAGGAAGGGTACTGAACCAGCAAAGTTTTACTCCGCGGGAAAATCAGCAGTCGGTTGCTATTCCAAAATTGTCCAGCGGAATGTATTTCATTAAAATCAATGAAAATAATAAGCAGTATTCAAAAAAATTACTTGTGAAATAACAGGTAAGACCTTTTCAGGATAGCCTGAACTACCATTTTAAAGAGTCGTCCCGATTTCTACAAAAGAAATCAGGACGGCTCTTTTTTTTATTTATTTCTACAAATAACTACTACAAAACTGTTTGTAGTAGTACAAATTGAAAAAATATTTTTTTACTACCTATGCCATTTAAACGCTGTGAAGGCACTTTTTCCTGTAAATATCCCAATCCAGAAAAAATAATTAAAAAATAATTACATAATAACGTAATAGTATTACTACAAATAGCTACATTTGTATACTACAATGAAACAACAAGTAATTATATTCATTTGTAGTAATAATAAATATTTAAATAATCACACTTAATTTTAAATATCATGAACACAAGACGAGACTTCCTTAAAAAATCTTCCATGGCTGGTGTTATGCTAATGGCGATTCCGCAGTTTATTATTCCTAAAAGTGCCGAAGCTAAATCAAAGCTTTTTAAAAAACTACAACCAGTAAAGAATTTCGATGCTGCAAGTGTTTTGGAAGACATGGAAAATATCTCCCTGACTCGTTCTTCTGCTGCATCCTATTACAATTCTAATGGTTTCTTAAAATATACAAGTCAGAATTCTTTTACATATAGTCAGGAATTTGCCAATTCAAGCTGGGTTAAAGCAGGAACCGTTGTAACAACTGCAAGTGATATTATTGCTCCGGATGGCAGCCGTACTACCAACATGCTTTCAGAAACGGGCAGCCTTGGAGAGCATCGCTTAAGTAAAGGACTTACAGTAATAAAAGGTGCACCACAAACATTCAGTATATACTTAAAAGCAGGTACACGCTCAAAGGTAAGGATCGGGTTGTCCAATTCTTCGAGTTACACAGGTGGCAATCCAAAGCTGAATGTCGATCTGGTAACGGGTACAATTTCTTCTATCACATCGAATGTTGTAAAATCTTCGATAACAGATGAAGGCAATGGCTGGTGGAGAGTTGTTCTTACAGCAATTCCTGATCTGAGTACAATATCCGGTTCTAACATATACATCGTAGATGATTCATACAATTACAGTTATGCAGGAAGTGATTCCAATTATATATACAGCTGGGGAGCTCAGTTTGAAGCAGCACCGGTAGCATCAGATTATAAGTTGACAACCAATAAACCATATGCAGAACCACGTTATACTTACGATCCAGATACTCTGGAACTTAAAGGGCTCATGGTAGAGCCGGCTGCAACCAATATTTTAAAACAATCAGAAAATTTCAGCGACAGTTCTATCTGGCTGATTCGTAACGTAGAGGTTCAAAATGAGAAATTCCTATCGCCTAATGGTATCAGTAAAGCAATTAAACTTGTTGAGGACACTACATCCAATTCACATTATATCCGCCCGGCGATCAAACCGGCAGTAATAGTTGGCCAGGTTTATACATTCAGCATTTACATCCGCCCGGCTGAACGTAAATGGGCATATTTCAACATTGGTGGTGCAACGGTTCATTTTGACCTGAGCGATGGATCTGTGAGCAGAAGTGTGAATCCAGCCTATCAGTCCACAAATATTGAACGGATTGGAAACGGATGGTGCCGTTACAGTGCCACACTCGTAGCTTCAACCGCAGAAATGGATACAAGTGTTGGAGTAGAAATAAACGAAAACGAAAGAGCATACAAAGGAAACGGTGCATACGGAATATATGTGTGGGGCCCACAGCTTGAAGCCGGTACTTACGCCAGCAGCTATATCCCTACCGAAAAAGTACCGGTAACGCGCAGTGCAGAAAATTGTGCTCTTCTGCCACCGATCCCTTCGTCAAATGATATCATGATTCAGAGAACCAACGGAGGTACCTGGGTTGATAATGTTTCGAACAACTACATTGTACCAACTTCAAGATATGAGTTACAGACTGGCAGCTTCTGGTCATCAGGAACAACCAGGGATCAGAAAGAAGACATTTCGCAAACAATGTTCCCGGCTGATTATAAAAATGCTGGCCTGAGCACAACAAAGCTTAACATATTCGGAAACGATTACCGCGTACAAAGCCCGAATAAAGATTATTCTGTAAGCCTGGCTAAAAACAAATCATGTCAGCAATACAAATTTCAACTGAATTCCGGTGATCAATGGTCAAGCGATGCTGGCAAAGACAAAGAACGGTCGGAATTATATTCACTTGACAAGATGCCGTTTAACCAGGACATCTGGTTGTCTTACGCTGTAAAAGTTGCTCCTGGTGATGCTGTTACCTCAAAATTTTGCCACTTTGGACAGTTCCACGCTACTGAAGACGCAGGTGATGCAGCATCTGTACCGGTATTAACATTCCGATTTGTTGGAGAAGATAACTTGTCAATTACAACTTGTGCCAACACAGACAAGATCGCAACAAAAAACTTAGCTGGCGTAATACGTTATACTGGCAAATTGCAACGGGGTGTATGGGTCAGAAACGTAATGAGGATCCGGTTTCATCATACCAACGGTCAGTTACAATGGTGGGAAAACGGCGTAGAAAAATTAAATCTGATCAACATTGGAATGGGAAATAATGACACCGTCGGACCTTATTGGAAATTCGGTATTTACCGGACCAAATCAGTAGAAACTCTTATGGTTGACTACGCGAACATGGAACTCAGTACAACCGAATCCCTGATATCGCGCATCACCAATCCATTATTAATTGTTTAAGAAATTTCAGTAAAGCATTAAATCCTCCTCTCCATACGGGCTGAGAGAAATAACTAAAATTACTAATTCACCAATTTATCATTTTTCAACCATGCGTTTTTCAATTTCAGCAAGAACTTCATCAGTTGTTCTACGGTACTCCCTTGTCTTATTTCTATCAGTTTTGTTCTCAGTTTCGTATGCTCAGCAAGCCAAAACTGTGCGTCCCGCAAAAACCAACTGGCAGGCCAATCTTAAACGCATGTATCTTTTTACAGATGTTCATGACGCACCGGCGGATAATCTGGATTACAGCTCAGACGGAAAATTCTCTATCCGTAGTATTGCCAATAACAGTGTTCTTTTCAAAGGAGAAAATATTAATAAGAACGATTCATCCTTACATGCAGGCAGCCGTTTGGTTTTTATAATTGATCCAATCCGTCAGGCCGAAAGCAAAAAGAAAGAAACGATCATTGCACCGGTTACCGCCGAAGTGAAACCTGTTGCAAAAGATTTCTCGGTATATCCTAATCCAATTGTTAGCACCAGCCAACAAATTACACTGGGACTGGATGATTTTGAAAATGGAAAAGAAATTCAGGTATCCTTATTCGACGGTCTTGGACGTGTCATCAATCAGCAAAGCTTTACCCTCAAAGACAAACAACAAACAGTTGCCATTCCACAACTATCCTCCGGAATGTATTTCGTCAAAATCAGTGAAAAAGATTCCCAGTATTCCAAAAAATTACTGGTGAGATAATTCCTCCCCATTAGATTTAGTTAGTTCTTCCCACATTTTTAACATCAGAAATATGTAAGCTCTATATCTACGAGTAGCAGCAGGCTTGTGCCAGGCTAAAATCAAATCTGTCTTTTTATTGGATGACCCGCCAGCCGGAGTTTCAATAGAAAGGCAGATTTTCAGTTTTAATCCTTCCCATTTTATTAATAAAAAATGCACCTGCACAAACCAGTAAGTTTTTCTGATCATTCCAGAAATAATGTATTTTAAATCTCAATGTTTCATTATAAAATCTTGGCATTTTTATAAAAACACATTTCGTTCACTGCAAAACCGATTTTGTATTTGTCAGTGATTAAATTAAAACTTTGCCTGAACTATATACGACACATTGCTGAGTTTTGTAATCTCAGGTAAGTAAAACAATCAATTTTATATCTGTAAGGCCCAAACAAGATTGATAAGCCCCTTAGAGTTATTTCATAGTGAATAAACAGCTACTAATAATCCAAAATCAAACAAGCTTCCATTTTGCTTCGACTTCTTGTCATCAATATAATTATCCTGATTAATACCATTAATTCGATTTTGTATTTTACCGATATTTTTTGTAAATAATTCCATCAAACTATTTTTTACAAGTAGTTTGAAAAAGGCATTTTTTTTAAAATAAAAATTGATTTTAAGCCTTTATCTCACAAGACTGACTTATACCCCAAAATATAGGTGTTGCACCCCAAATTTTTAGAGTTTAAAAAAGGATTAACTTTCTTTGTATTGCCCGTAAGACAATAAGCGACAAGGGCATACCCTTCATCAAAACTAAATTAAAATATCTTCGAATTGTTTAAAGATATTTTAAGAAATCAAGACGGAATCCTGAGTTAATAGTTCGGTTTGCAAAGCGCAGCGGACATTTTAGACAGGTCACACACACTGAAAGCATTTAAACTCAACAAAAATTCATATTCACTGGTATAGTCGAATGAACCCCGGCATACTAGTTCTAAAACTCTTCGTTATGACTGAAGTATTGATTATTGAAGAAAATTTGTCAGAAGCAGAATTGCTGAAGCAAATGATCGAACAAACAGCAACTGGATTTAAAGTCTGTGGTATTTTTAGTTCTATAATGAACGCGAGGGTATGGCTGTTAAAAAACAAAATGCCGCAACTGATCTTCTGTGACATTCAATTGGCCGATGGACCGGGTTTTGACATATTCGAAGATTTCCCGATCGCGGCTCCCGTCATTTTTTGCACTTCCTATCATGAATACGCTCTGGAAGCTTTTGAAAATAACGGAATCGATTATTTGATAAAGCCTATTGACAATGTAAGGCTGAATAAGAGCCTTAGAAAATTCACACAGCTAAAAGAGCTGTTCGCAGAAGTAAATTCTTCTTACAGCAAGCGAATTAGTTATACAGGAGGTTATACCAGTAATTACAAGAGCTCGCTGCTGGTTTACTACCAGGATAAAATCATTCCGATCAATTTGGATCAGGTAGATTTCATTTATTACAATAACTATCAGGTTACTGTACACACGCAAAATGGTCAGTATGAAACGCGTGACACGCTTAATAACATATTTTCCACGCTAAATCCCAAGGATTTCTTCCGTGCCAACAGGCAGTTTATCGTACATCGTAAAGCGGTAAGCAACATCCAGCAATACTTTGGAAGGAAGCTTCTTATCGGTGTCAATTCCCCTACTCCGGAGCCAGTTATCATCAGTAAAGCAAATGCATCGGATTTCCTCAAATGGGTCGAAGGATTGAGTACCGAAGATGTAATTTTGCCGCTAATGATGGACAATGTCCGCTTCACTGGCTAATTTGTCCGTCTTATTATAATACTATTTGAAAAATTTATTCGATTATGCACATTTGTTTGGTCTAAATCTGTGCCGACTAAGTCAGGATTGTAATTGATCTGTAATTGCAAGTAAGCGGAAACCGGCAGGAAATATATTTTTTCATAGATAAAAATCAAGCTGTCTTAACTGTTTAATACGTAATTCACTTATTTGACAACTAAAAAAATTATATATGACAACAATATACAAGCTAATTACAATCGCAATCTGTTACTAGTTTAGACATAGAGTTGACTTCTGGCACCAAACCTGCGTGAACGGAAAATGTTAGTAGCGTATACAATGGGCGTTAGCAACTATTTGAGGCTTTTAAGAATTTTGCCGGAGACAAAAGTTTTTATTCATGTAGAACTATTTAGTGTCGGCATATACCTGAATCTGTAATTAGACAGAGATCGTCTTCGTTGTAAATAGTACTGCACTCTGCATGGTTCCAGCTGCGGATGAATTTTATTCTGATTGTCTCGAACAAAATTAAAGGATGTTTATATCAAATATCTCAGCCAGGCGTTTTGACCGGTTTTGAGAAGTCCAACAGATATAAACTTAAACAAACCAGTCCGGAAATTACCGGAAATGTTCCTCAGACTTAAAATGAACGGGCAAGGTTTAAAACACAGGGATAAGAATCAAAAAAAACTCAATTAAAGATTAGAAAATTTAGGCCGGATCATATTTAGAATTAATGTCCGGATCTAAAAATACCTAACAATAATATATATGGATCGTAGAAATTTTCTTCAGCAAGCCGGCCTTTTAACGGGTGCTATATTGTCAACCTCCATTGTTAAGGTAACTGAAAAGACGAACCCAACTATACTTATTGTTTCCGGCTGGCAAGACGTTAACATCGGCGACATTGCACACACACCCGGCCTGATAGGCCTTATCAAACAAAGGCTTCCCAAGGTAAATATCATTCTCTGGAAAAAGAATAAAAGTGAAATAGTGGATAAAATGCTGGAAAGGCATTATCCGGAGGTTAGGATCATACATGGCTCGGTTTCCGACGATACTCCTCAAAGTGAAGCTGTGAGGGAAGCATTTCAGGAGGCCGATTTTTTCATACACGGATCAGGACCGGCTGTTCTTGCTGCTGATTATCTGCAGGCCTGGGCTGCACAGACCACAAAACCCTTTGGCATATTTGGGGTAACAATCCAGGAAATCAACCCTGAGTTAAAATCTATACTTCAGAAAGCTACTTTTATTTTCACGCGTGAAACCGCCTCTATTGCTGTTTTAAAGAAGAACGGCATTGAAGGAGAATTCATACGCTTCGCACCGGATGCCACTTTTGCTCTGGAAATCCATGATGATGCCAAAGCAAAAAGCTACATGAAGGCGAATGACCTGGAAGCCCGCAAGTTTATTTGCGTAATACCAAGGCTGCGCATCACGCCTTATAATAAAATAAGGACTGGCAAAACCAAATGGTCTGAGGAGCGCATAAAAGAAGTAAACGCAATTAACGATAAATATAAAGAAGAGGACCACGCGAAGGTGCGTGAAGCCATGATTGCATGGGTGCGCCAAACCGGGAATAAAATTGTGGTATGCCCTGAAATGACATATCAGGTGGATATTATTGATGAACTTCTGGTAAATCCATTACCGGAAGATGTGAAACCATTTATTGTAAAACATGGATACTGGCTTCCTGACGAAGCAGCATCGCTTTACCGAGACGCACACACCATACTAAGCCTTGAGTGCCATTCACCAATTATTGCGATTGCAAACGGCACTCCCGCTTTTTATATCCGCCAGCCGGAGGATACGATCAAAGGACAAATGTATTATGACCTTGGATTGAAAGACTGGACATTTGAAGTGATGCAAACGACAGGAAAACAAATAACAGACCGGCTGATGCAGGTTTATAATGATTATCCGTCTGCCAAAAAGAATGTTCACCTGGCACTGGAACGAGTGGAAAAACAATATGACGGTGCTTTCAAGACACTGGTTTCGGAGGTATTAAAAACACAATCGAAGAATTACTTTTCATAATACCTTTTAACCTGTGATAAATTACTTAAACCCTTTTCTCTTTTTTTAACTTAAACAGCATATTAAAACAATTGAACAGATATGTGAACTAAATACACTGAATAGTCATATATCTGCGACGTACTCAACGAGCGTCAGATTAAAATTACAGGTTCCTCAAATATACAGATAGTAAGATTTATTTGTTTTTGTATTAAAATAAGAGGAAGGTGAAAATTAATTCACCTAAAGACACAAAAAGCAAGACCCGGGAATGATTTTTGTGAATTGTATAAAAGAAAGACACACATTGATCTAATAATAAAAATTGAACATTAACTATTGATTAACCAAGTTTGCAACAAAATATTTATTTGATATTATTTTGAAAAATAAAAGAATTGTCTTAAACTTGTTAAATCAAATATAAAACTTTTTGGAGCAGTGCAGAATTAAAACATTACGTTTTATGAATGAAATCTGAAAGTTCTAATAACAATTTTCTCTGGTAAGTTAATCTGGAAAGCATTGTAAGCGTATTATAATTGTACAAAATTTACTCAACGTTATTTTTATGAAAAATCATTATCAGGGACTTCTCCCTAAAGCACACTTATGGGCAGACGTAGGTCTCTTGAATTTTAGCTTTTTTGCAGCTTATTTATTTCGATTTGAGCATTGGTCGGGCATATTTCAGCACCCGTATATAAATTTGTTACTGGTTGCTAACCTTGTATGGATTTTTATCATACATGTTTTTAAAACCTATCTCTTCACAAGGTTATCTTATCATTTTAATACCCAGTTAAGTAAGTTCCTGAAAGCGGTATCGGTACATTGTGCCATCATGATATCCTTTCTTTATCTTACAAAACAAGGTGAAGATTATTCGAGATACCAGTTTTTGATGACTTACGGGTTGTTTATTGTTACTACCACAGCATTCAGAGCGGCCACAATTCTTTTTCTTAAAGTTTACCGCCAGGCAGGATATAATTACAACCGCTACGTTATTTTAGGAAAAGGGGATCTTGCATCTTTGATCCGCGAATTTTACAACGAGCGCAAAGAGTTGGGTTATCGCTTTTATGGTATGTTTGAAATGGACGGGCTGTCCAACAAACTGGAATCCTTGGAAGCAATGGTGAAAGAAAAGAAGCTTGATTACATCTATTGCTGCTTGTCCGAAATGGACGACGAACAGGTTCAGGATGTGATCCGCATGGGCGAACGTCAGAGGACACAAATAAGGCTGGTTCCTGATTTCCGTGGCTTCATGACGAATATGGCAACAATCGAATACCACGATATGTATCCGATTATTCAGGTCAATACGAAACCGTTCTCTAGTTTTAATGAGCAAACACTGAAACGCACTTTTGACCTTGTTTTTTCAGTCATTGTTATGATTTTGGGTGCTCCGATTTTCTTTGCAGTATGGGCAGCTATTAAAATTACCTCACCGGGACCCGTGTTCTTTAAACAGCAGCGGTCCGGACGCTGGGGAGAAATGTTCTACATCTACAAGTTCAGGAGTATGCGTGTTGATGCAGACAAAATGGGCTTGCAGCACTCTCAGGGTGATCACGATCCAAGGATCACTTCAATTGGAAGGATTCTGAGAAAATCGAGACTGGATGAATTGCCTCAGTTCATCAATGTACTTAAAGGAGAAATGTCGGTAGTTGGCCCGCGTCCTTTGTTCAAATACGATGTGGATATGCTGATGGAAGCTGCTCCCCATGATTTCCAGAGGTTGCTGACAGTTAAGCCTGGCATTACATCCATTGGACAAATTAATGTGGGATATGCGGACACAGTGGCGAAAAATGTGGAAAGATTGAAATATGATCTTCAGTATTTAAAAACATACAGTGTGTTGGACGATGTACTGCTGATTTTCAGAACAGTTCAGGTTATGGTGTTAGGCAGAGGGCAATGATATAACTGGAATTTACTAACTCATCTCTTACTCAACGTTAAATATAGTTTAGTAAAAACCCGGCAATTTATTTTGCCGGGTTTTTCTGTCTTAAGATGTTACCTTAGCTGTTATATTTGCAGAATTATTTATAATCCGATCATGAAAATAGTTGTTCTTGGAGCCTCCGGCCAGTTAGGTAGTTGCTTAAAAAAAGTATCCGCAGAGAGAAATCTTGCCAACATTTCTTTCCCTAGCGAAGAAGAAGGAAATATTCTGGATGCTGATTTGCTGAATAAATTGTTTCTGAAGGAAAAACCTTCATTTGTTATCAACTGTGCTGCATATACTGCAGTTGACAAAGCGGAAGATGACCAGGAAATATGCCGTAAAGTAAACCGTGACGGTGCAACCTGCATTGCAATCGCCTGCGCTCAGCATAACGCCGCGTTGATTCATATTTCAACCGATTTCGTTTTTAAAGGCAATGTTCCGCATTTACTGACGGAAACTGACCGAACAGAGCCGGAAAATATTTATGGCCTTACTAAACTTGAAGGTGAAGCATCCATTGCAACTATTTTACCAAAACATTTTACGCTGCGTACCAGCTGGCTGTATTCGGAATATGGAAACAATTTTGTAAAAACCATGCTGCGCCTCGGAAAAGAACGGGGACAGGTAGGTGTGATTGTGGATCAGGTGGGCTCCCCTACATACGCGATTGACCTGGCTGCGGCAATACTCGACATTATCGAATCAAATAGTGAGGCATACGGCATTTATCATTACAGTAACGAAGGTGTTACATCCTGGTATGACTTCGCAAAAGCTATATTTGAAATAAGTGAAACAAGTGCTGTAACCAATCCGGTAAAAACCTCTGAATATATTACAAAAGCAGTCCGTCCGGCTTATTCCGTCATGGACAAAACAAAAATAAAAAATACGTTTGGTATCAAAATTCCTTACTGGCGTGACAGCCTTGCAGTTTGCATTGAAAAACTGGAAGCAATAAAAAATTACAAATAAATAAAAAGCGCACCATTCCGGATAGGAACAAATGGTGCGTTTTTTATTTATTTGTATTAAAAAAGCTGACTGAAAATTTCAGCCAGCCTGTGCAGAGTTGGTAAGATGTATTAAAAATCTTCTATTCAATCAGCAATTTGGAGCGCAAAATACCCGTAGCCGACTGAGCACTTATGATATACATTCCTTTGTGCAGTTTATTTCCCGCGTTTACAGGCAGAATTGCACTACCTGACTGATCCGTTACAAATGTCTGTGTCTGAATGACCTGGCCGGACAAGTTTATAATAGATACGTTTACCTTTTCATTTTTGCCGAAATTGGTAGCATTCAGGTAAATCTGGCTTCCGGTGTTCGGGTTAGGATAAACCGACAATCCTTTCTCCAGTATTTTATCTTCTGAAGTAATCAGGATTTTCTTTGGAGCTGTTTCAACCACACTATCTGCAGTTGCAACTCTCGTATTATTGTTGGTGATTTTATATATCTCTAAACCGGCAATGGCTAATCGGTTAGCAGTTGGATTGAACTTCATATTAAGTACACCATCACTTATCGTTACATTAAAATCTTTAACCAGAGCAGTCCTGTACCCTACTTCCCTGAATATATCCAGATTGGACAATACTTTATTATTTTCTGCAGTCACACTGAAAATACGCAGGCCTTCGGCTGTCCAGTAATTTTCTATAAAATGCATACGAACAGCATAGTTACCATTGGAAAGAGGGATCTCATAACTGGTTTCGGCCAGGTCAGCTGCGGATGACAGATAACTTTGGTATAAAGAATCGATGTCTGTGCTTCTTACATCCGTCAGACCTACCTGAACATCCAGTTTGACAGACCCTTTTCTATAATTCTGGTCGTTTTCATAAACGTTATTTCCAATTGTCATATTGGTATTGACACCACTTTTAATGCGTTTCGCTACACTTACCGATGCACTGCTGCTATTGGCAATTCCGTATAACGGAATGCGGAGCGGTGAAGCTGCATTGTTGTATTTTACTAGTAAAACCGCATTTTTTATACCCACTGAATTAGGTTTAAATGTAACTGTCAGCGGGGTCGTACCCTGCACAGCCATATTAGTAGTTGCCAGTGAACCAACCGTAAACTCGCTGGCATTAACACCTGATATCTGTGCACTGATGAGCGTTATAGCAGGATCGCTCGGCGTACCAGAATAAGCTATGCCCATGTTTTTAAGTGTAAGCGTAACAGGAGTAGTGGCACCGGCCTGAATGGTATTGAAATTCACTGCAGAAGCATTGACAGATGCCAGATCGGAATAACCAACAGAGCCTGTTTCAGGCTTGATGTTTTCTACATAGTATATATTATCCTGATAATCAAAGTTGGTATATGCCGTTCCCAGGTAATCACCATTGAAGAAATAGGCATTAGGAATAATATTACCATCAGAATCATAAGCTTTCAAAATCCGGATCCCAATCAGTTTATTGTAGTTCTTTGTTCTGTCCGTATTGGCAGTACCAATGGTAAATCCAAAAGGAACAGCTGACTCAAAAGAACCCTGGGCAGGAGAAGTGATCGGCGTTCTTAACCTCGGCAGCATAGACTGTCCATCCAGATTCGTATGGGTAAAAATGGTTGTAAGCGTGGTGGATCCTTTCGGGAAAAACCTGATTGATTCCGTTGCAGCACAGCAACCGTGATAAGCAGCTACCTGGTAAACCGTAACAGGCTTACTATTATCCGCTTTTACAAAGTAGGAAGCAGCAATCTCGCTTGAATTCGGAACTATCGTTTTACCATTTATACCAGCATCATTGTTAGTATATCCGGTTTGGGATTTGAATCCGGATCCGTTGATAATTTCCTGTGCATAAGGCTCGTAATTCCCTTCACCTCTTTTTTGCCATATACCGCGCAGCATAACTTTTTTGAGCGGAGCCAGGCTGTCATTGCTCGTTATGGTCAGGGTATCTGCAAACAACTGAACTCTTGGCATCAGATCACGTGCCATAAACTGCACAGTCACCTCAGCATAAGCGCCGGGATTAATCAGTATAGGAAGTGCCGAAGTGGTGTCCGCATTGATAGAAGCTATTTTCCAGGCCGAAGAATTGGATAATCCCATACTATTTATAGTAAGCTTTCCAGTGCCTTTGCTGTAAATCCTGAGTTTCACCCGGTCATGATTCGAGTTATATACAGTTGTATCCGGGCTTGTACGCCTCCATGGAATATTGATATATGAAAAAACCAGCTGGTCATTGGCCGGGAAATTATCCATATTTTTCAATACCATATATACACCTGTAGCTGGCTTAACTATTACGCCGAAATTGTAATCACTGGTAATGGTTTCATTATTATTGGCATCCACTGCCTTCACTTTCAGGCTGTAATTACCTGAGGTGATGATACTGATAGGAAGTGAATAATTGATATAGGCTCCGTTGTTGATGGAGTATTGTAGTTTTGACAAGCCCGATCCTCCTGTATCCGTAGCGGTCAGATATATTTGCGCCTGATCTTCATAAACATTAGGTGATAATAAGGTACCTGTAATACGTGCACTGGCAGTAGGAGCAACTGCATCAGCAACAGTCGAAGCCTGGTTGATGATAACGTAATTCATTTTTGTATTAACCCCGCCGGTAGCATCAATTGTAAGTTTTCCATCATTAACCTGAACGGTTGCTGTTGCCACGCGAAATTTATTTTGAGCACTGGAAACATAATCACTCACTGTTGGTAAACCTTCAACATTGATACGGTGGTTACTGTCGTAAAAATTATTATCTCCCGCACTGACTGTAACGGTATATAATCCCGCCGGCAAAGCGTATTCCCATACACCTTCCTTCTGGTTATCAGTAGTTGCCTGCATTTGGACCAAAGACAATTGTTTGGCATCAGTGGAGCCGGTTCTTAAACGCATATTTGCTTTAAGATCAATTGGCAGCTTTGTAGTCGGACTGATCCATCCGTACTTACGTGTTGCATCAAACGCCAAACCGTTATCAGCCAGGTAACCAGCTGGTGCAGCCGTTCCTGTCGGGCGAAAGTTAACATTGATAGCTTGAAAAACAGGAGCGACTGCGTTTAAATCTTTAATTGAGAAGTCATCAAAGGTATATGTATTGGCAGTGCTGCTATTGCGGTACGTTCCGGAAATACCCGCATAAACTTCATTTCCCGTAACACCTAATCCTGTAATATCCAGGGTTGGAATTGAATAAGTGGCTCCGGTGCTAATATAATTGATACCGTCGGTGGAATACAAACCTTCAACCGTATTGGCTGCCGAATCAATAACCATACGCAGGCGCACAGTTTGCGTATTAAGATTACTGATAGTAGCTGTAATACGTTGGTCAGGATTATTAGATGTGACAGAGCTTGTTACATCATTTTTTTCTTTTCTTAATTCAACTTTGTTGGCGGAAACAACCAACTTAATAAACGTTTTGTCATTGATGCCATACCATAATCCAGCCTGTTGGGAAGATGCTGCGTTTAAAGGATTAATAATAGTGACGTCCAGCTGCATTTTTTTCACCGACGCAACCTTTGCCCCAAGCACATTGAGCATATTATTATTGGTCTGTGAATCTATCCCTTTACAGGCGGTGAGTACTAAACTGCCACCGGTAACCGATATTTTGGATGGAACATAACCCGGTACCAGTGAATTGACAACCGCTCCGTCGGAAGCAGCTCTGGTTCCCGAATACGTATTAACGGTGGTAAAACCAGTTCCAACCCCTGCCTTATCAAGGATAGAACCTGCAACACCAGCATTAAACGACAATGTAAAAGGAAGGGTGACCTTGATGGCAGAACAAGGAAGTGTACTTACCGGCGAGCAGGCATCTTCAACTATCGCCGTATTGCTGTGTCCAGCTTCAACTACCGCTTTGGCCTGGGTTAAATGAAAAGATGCACATAATCCTGCCAGAATCATGTGCATTTTAAAGAGAAACGATAAGTAATTTAATCTTCGGTACATCATTTTAATCATGATTTGTTTTTAAATTTTCAAAAATTGACAAAAAATATATGGATACGTACATAAGGTTTTCTAAAAAATGTTAGGAATAGATATAGCCCGGATTATATCACCTTTACATTATTGTAAAGTGATTTCAACAAAACCTGAATAAGGATTGAACGGATCTGAACTCTATTAATTACACTTGTAAAGAGGGTTAAACTTATAATAAGAACACTAATTTATTTTTATGTCAGGAGGGAGTATCTATTGGGTTCCAAGTAAACCAATTTCTTTAAATAACTGATTTTGAAAGGGTATATTATTAAGCAAACTCTTTTTTTACTTGTTCGTGCAGTAAAAAAATACGGTTTGCTACAGCCAGGCACTCCTGTGCCGACATTTGGTCAATTGTATTGATCACTGCATTGCATATTACCTTACCATTTTCATTTAGTCCCGGGCCATTTTTCGTGACTACATGACAAATGCTTTCCCATTCCGTATTCAGGTTGACCGAGAAGTATTTAGATGGAATTAACAAAAAATAACTTGCCTGCGACTTCAAATGCTGCTTACATAATAACATGTTGGTTGTAAGACTTTCAACAAATTTAGACAATTCAATGTAAACAAAAATATTAGACTTTTTCATATTGTACGGAGTCAATCCAGATTGCTTAGACATTAATAAATAATATGATATAATGTCAAATTTATTCGGCTATATAAAAAATAACGTTTATCAATATACGAACACCTATTTTATGTTATTATTCTCTTTTTTCAAAAACTACTTTTCGTTTCTTTAAATCAACAGCATCTTTAAGACAACCAAAATGTCTTATATTTATTTAAAAGATATACTGAATCAACCGTCGTAAATATACTTTGAGTACTTGTAATATTAGTTATACAAATGATGTTTTATCCATATCGCCCATGCAATATTTATAAAAAGAAAAGTAGCTGGAATTGAATTTCGGATTCAAATGTAAAAAATTCCAAAGTTGATTAAATTGGATTTAGAACTGTAATATCACATTTTCAGTCAAAAATGCGAAGAAAATAGTCAGGCTTGAATAACAATATAATAAGACGGACAAATTAACCAATAAAACGGGCGCTATCCATAATCAGGGGCATTGTAACTGCATCACTTTTCAATCCTTCGACCCATTTCAGAAACTCAGATGCGTTGGCCTTACTGATAATTACAGGCTCAGGAGTTGGCGATGATGTACCGATTAATAGTTTCCTGCCAAAGTATTGCTGTATACTTGTAACAGCCTTGCGATGTATGATAAACTGCCTGTTAGCACGAAAAAAATCACGGGGATTGAGTGTTGCGAATATATTATTTAATGTATCACGGGTCTCATAGTGAGCATTTTGCGTATGAACCGTTACCTGATAGTTGTTATAATATATGAAGTCCAGCTGATCCAGGCTGATTGGTATGATCTTATCCTGATAATAAACCAGCAGAGAACTTTTGTAGCCATTCATGTATGGAATGCCACCATTAAAGCGCTTGTTATAATTGGAATTATTAGCTTCCCCAAATAATTCCTTTAGCTGGGAGTACTTTCTCAGGCTTTTATGCAGCCTTACGTTGTCAATTGGTTTAATGAGATAATCTATACCATTATTTTCAAAAGCTTCAAGCGCATATTCATGGTAAGTAGTACAAAATACAACAGGAATTGTAATGGAAAGATCCTGGAAAATTTTAAAACCCAATCCGTCAGATAATTGAATATCGCAAAAAATGAGCTGAGGAGCCCTGTTTTTCATTAGCCATATTCTGGCATCTGCAACAGAGTGTATTATACTGCAAACCTTGTAGTCAGTCCCAGTATCTTCAATCATTTCCTTTAACAGATTTGCCTCTTCTAAATCATCTTCAATAATTAATACATCAGTCATAACGGAAGGGAAATTTACTTAAAATGATTACTATCTTCATTACATGATTAAACCGGGCCGAAGCTAAAAGACTGGATTGTATTGTGACAAAAACTTAATAATTGCGAATTTGTACAAAATAGTATCTTGCAATTGTTTTTTGTTTAAAACCAGAATATTGGATTATTATAATTTTTAGGTTGTATCGAATTAGAACCCCCTATTTCACCAAACATTTATGCCCGGCAACTTTTGAAACATTTATCTGATAAAATTACGGTTACTATATTTTAGTTTTAATTTGTTCTAAACGGTGACTACGGATGTATATGCGCTATATCAGGCGAAGTTAGTTAACGGTTATACGAAGATAAGGGATATATGTAATCTTAATATATTTCTTTCATCATAAGTTTATTTCAGACAAAGTTAATTCTTAATAATATTACATTAAAGGACAAATAGTGGAATTTTATCCCCAACATTTTAACTTGCTAACAATTATATTATATACAAAGTTTACAAAAAATATGACGAAAATATGTGCTGAATATAAAAAAGACAGGTTATCGCTAGTAAAAATTTAAAATTTTTAATTAGTCCGATCAAACCGAAATTCTGTTTTAAAAATTGTCAATATTGCAATCAACCAAAAGAACCTGAATAAAATTTTCTCCGTTGCTTTATTAAAATCATGCCAATTTTTAGGATAAAAAACCTATTAATTACAAATGCAACCTGTTTTTATCCATTTCAGATTGCATTTGTAAGTTTCAGTAAGACTAATATTATTCAGGGCAATTAATCTATATTGATAATTTTCGCAACTCTAAAACCTGATAAATACTCAACCCTGACAATGTAAAAACCGCTTTTTACAATGCCATTCAGGGGAATTCCGGTTGTGAATTCACCTTTTTCATTCGTTACCCCTTTTATAAATTTAATCATGTTGCCCGTTTTATCGTACAGATAAATACTGACCTTTTCCTGGCTGTTAAACCTTTTGAGCTGAACTGACAACGGACGCCCGTCATTAGGATTAGGGTACACTTCCAGGCTATGATCCATTAAACCGTCATCATTAATTTCCGCCTGGATATTTTCAAATTCAATGATATCACTTTCCAGCGCATTGTTGATATCAACTTCTGTTACTGAATTATCCATGCTGGTTATCAACAGTTTCGCATAGCAAGCGAACTCAGGTGCCGCAGCTTTAGCATATACTTTAAATGTTACCGGGCTATTTTTGCGTATTCTTAATGGAGATTTTTCAGTTGGCAGGTTTACATCAGTAATCCTGAATTTTGCTGCGTCAGGTCCGGTAATGCGGATACTTTTCACCCTCAGAACATCACCGCCTTTGTTACTTACAGTAATATCATATTTCTTGTTCTTAGCCTGAACTTCATTGCTTACAGGTTCGTAGCTCGCCGCAGTTCTTACAGCCGGAGCAGGTCCTGTTTGCGCCTTTAACAGCGTTATCTGTGATATTAAATTAGGGCTGTCATTCCAGTTATATTCTACTATATACAAATTCCCGTTAACCACATCTTCCACAATATCAAGCGGATTGCCGAATCCCGACATGCCCACGAGCCCATTATTTCCCGAACCGGTAGTAACCTTTACAATATCATAAATACTGTCGTCATTACCGGAATAACTGGTTTTCACTTTGGAACCCGGTTCCATAACGGCGATGTCTCCTCCCCCGGCAAAACGACACACAAGGAGTTTGCCTTTTAAAATACCACCAAATGTGTTGCTTTTATATTCCAAAGCCCCGTTTGGTGAATTATTTAATCCAAAATCATAAGCAGCCGGCCGATAATTAACGTCAGTACCAACAGATGGGAAATATTTATTATTATCCATAAATCCGCGGTTCAGAACATATTCACCTCTCAGTGGATTTGGGTGCCCGAAATAACCAACCGGCATGGCAGGATTAACCCTGAACAGCCAGTCGTGCTGTACAGCAATGCCTGTTGTAGCAGTTACTTCTGTCCCGTTATAAAATGTGCCATTTGGCCTTCGGGTACCGGTTACCGAAGCCGGAGAGTTACCTCCACCTCCCGAACCATTCGTGGGCAGATAAAGCTGGCCATTGGAATGCCACACCAAATCATAAGGATTACGAACACCAGATGCATAAATAGTTAAAGGCGAGCTGCTTCCATAAGGATTGTAGGTACTGTCGCTCATAGTCACCGAAATGGACGGTGCATTATTGATCAGGTTTTGGTTTGAGGTAGTCTGAACATTCAAGGGTAAATTGAACCCGCTGAGCTTTACCAGATCAAGCCTTAGCACGGCACCTGAAAGTAACACTTCTTCCCGTTGCCAGTCACCATCGTAAGATCCTGCCGAACTCATACTTCCCTGGCAAATATACAAGGCGCTATCCGGCCCGAAAGCGAGGCTGTTGACCAGATGGTCTCTTTTTGAACGCGGTAGTTTAGTAACGGCCAACTGTTCATTTTGCAGATTATCTCCCTGTAAACGCGAAATGTTACCGTCAAAAGTCGGTGCCGAAGCCAATCCTTCTGATGAGTGGGAAACCCATGCAATCAAATTAGATGCGGTTGACAGTGGATCAAAAACCAGCCCAACTGCCGAACGGTTACCATATTTATTGACCAGCGTACTGATGGTAAATTTACTGCTCAGCATACCATCTGCATGATTGATATTGTAACGTTCAATTGCTCCGTCAAGCCTGAGTGCATAAAACCTGCCATCGGGCCCGACGGTTAAAGAAGTATATTTCTGATTCTGCGTACCGGGAATCGGCACTTTGGTAAAATGGGCATTCAGAATATTGCTTGAGTCAATTTTGGCTGCTGCCGTAGTAAAGGTTGCTTCGTATGGTGAAAAACCTGCACCTGTGTAGGATTGCACACCGGACGTAATTACGAATTTATAAACTGTATTGGCTTCAAGGCCGCTCGATGGCGAGAAACTGATTACATCACCTCCACCCGTTCCCTGCACTACTCCTGCCACTTTGGTACTTGTACCGTTTACAATTTTAAGTAATTTAACAGTCGAACTATCAATGGTGCTATTATTAACCCCGCCCTTAAATCCCTCAACAATAGGAATATGTAAATTATTAGCAGCGATACTGACCGTACTTAAAGCAACCTTAGTCGAACCATTAGCCGGCGATGAAGAAATTACGTAGGGTTTTGAACCATCTACTACGTTAATCTGAATGTCAAATGCTGCGCTGGTAAATCCGGCTGAGGTTGCTTTAATTGTTGCCTTGTAAATTCCTATTGCCAGATTTTTCGCCGCCGAAAAATCAAAACTTACATTAGCCTGTAATCCTGTAGGAGACGGGTTGAAAGAAAGCCATCCTGTCGCACCTGACCCATAATTTGCTGTGAGTGTGTAACCGGATGCCGAACTCGTGGAACTTCCCAGCACAATCGAAAATGAACTGTTTTCAGCAGATCCTTTTTTTATAAGAACGTTTGTAGTTTTCGACGCCCAGAATAAATAAGGAGCCAGCGAAACCGGTAGAATATTGACTGAACAGATTTTGGTATTTGTACCTCCATCGGCATTTATAGTCAGATATTCATCCGTGACATTGATCCTGGATGTAACGTATTTAAAACGACTGTTAGTCCCTTTTTTTCCGTTTGGAATAAACTGGTTTATTACATTCACCCCTTCAATATTAATGGAATGGAGTTCAGGAGAAGTGTTTACCAAACCATCGCCCACAGCGACGGTTACGTCATAAGTACCATTCAGCACTTTCATTTCCCAGTATGCTTCCGTTTTTGTACCAGCAAAAGTCCCGGGGATGTCATCGGCTTGCATATGGAATAACGTAGCCAGTAAAATATCTTCCGGCGTATTACGATTACGGCCGTTCGCTGTCAGGTTGACAACAGTTCCATCCGAGCGTTTTCTCCAGCCATATTCCAACCCTGCACCCTGATACTGCCCGGTCCGTACTCCGTATGCCTGCCCATAATCACGCACATAACCCAATGGAGGTACAGTTGCAGCATCCTGAAAATTTACATCACTGACTTGTGGCTTGCTATCTTCAATTACATGCAGATCGATGAGAAGCGTTGCAGTCTGATAATTATCCGCAGTACAAGTCACCAGAGCCTGGTAATCCCCTACCGGCATGTTGGAATTAATGTTGTCCGGGCCAAATTGTAAAGTGCGTGATTTTGCCGGCAGAGTTAGCCAGCTTGCTTCCGTTTTAGCAAAAATATACGAATTTGTTGTCGGGCTTGTTGTCAGATTTACGGTCTGCGGCAATATCGTTTGTCCTTTCAATATGGTAAAACTTATTCTTTCCTTCGAAAAAGAAAGGATTTTAGGCGCATTCGGATCAATTACCGTGAAATTATAGGCAGATACAATTTTCTGGTTCCCGTTAGCATCAACAGCTTTGATTTTTAAATTATAATCACCCGGGGTTTGTATGGCAAAAGGTACTGTATAATTAATGTAGGCTCCGTCGTTTATCGCATATTGCAGGATTGCCAGGCCTGATCCGCCCTCATCTGCTGCTGTAATAAATATCTTAACCTGATCATTGTAAACATCTGTGGCATATACCGAACCTTCAAAACGGGCATTCGTTACCGGTGCAACCGTATCAGCAACTGTACTGGCGAGGCTGAAACTCAGGTAAGTCATTTTGGTTTTTACTCCGCCGGTTGCATTAATTGTAAGCCTGCCGTCATTAACCTGAACAGTTGCTGTTCCAACGCGATATTTTTCGTCAGCAGAAGGAATAAAATCACTGACAACGGGTAAACCTTCCACATTGATCTGGTGATCGCTGTCGAGATAATCGCTGTCACCTGCTCCTACAATTACCGTGTATAGTCCATTTGGGACAATATGTTCCCATACTCCCGGCTGCTCATTGTCCGTATTGGACTGCATTTCTACCAGCGTTCGTTGTTTTACATAGGTAGTATCACTCCGCAAACGCATATTAGCCCGATAATCGGATGGATTTCCGGAATATGCACTCAACCAGCCAAATTTCCTTGAGGATGCAAACGGATTTCCGTAATCCGGGGTGAAGCCTACTGCCAATGGAGCCCCCTCAGGCAAAAAATCTATATTGACAGCCTGATACGCAGTTTCGTCGTAAACGCTAAAATAATAGACATTTGTAACGGTTTCATTATTATTCGCATCAACAGCCCTAACAGCCATGCTGTAACTTCCCGGTGTGTTAATCACAAAAGGAGCAGTATAATTGGTATATGTACTTCCATTCAAAGTGTACTGCAACTTGGTCAATCCAGACCCGCCCTCATCTTTGCCTGTAATATATACCTGGACCTGTTTGTCGTAAACTCTTGCTGATTTAAGTGTACCGACAAATCTGGCACTTGCAGTTGGCGTAGTAACGTCCGTTACTGATTTTGCAGGTGCAAAAATCAGATAATTCATTTTAGTGTTTGTTCCCCCCGTTGCATCTATAGTTAATCTCCCGTCATTGACCTGCACAGTTGCCGTAGCAACCCGAAATTTATTCGAAGAAGATGGCGTAAAATCCGAAACAGCCGGTAATCCTTCTACGTTAATCTGGTGATTACTATCATAGTAATTATTATCCCCCGCACTTACTGTAACCGTGTACAAGCCGTTCGGTACCGTATATTCCCAGCTTCCGGGAGCCTTATTATCCGTGGTAGACTGCATTTGCACGAGCGAGCGTTGTTTTGCGTCCGTAGTCCCGCTTCGTAATCGCATGTTGGCACTGTAATCCGATGGCTGCTGAGTAGCCGTATTCAGCCAGCCATATTTACGGTTTACATTAAAAGCCAGTCCAACATCGGCCAGAAAACCATCAGGTGCAGTCGTTGTTTTGGGAAGGAAATCAATCTGAACAGTTTGTAATACGGTCGGTGTAGTTAAACTGCTGATACCGAAATCATCAAAATTGTAAGTATCAGGGTTCGATCCGTTACGGTAAGTCGCAAAAATTCCGCCGTATGCAACACTGTCCGTTAAAGCCATACCGGTAACACTAAGCTCCGGCAACGCATACGTCATGCCCGCATTAATGAATGTGATACCTCCATCTATTGAATAATAACCTGCAACCGTACCAGCCATGGAATCAATCACCATTCGCAATTGTACGGTTTTTGTATTCAGATTACTGATTACGGCGGTAATGCGCTGGTCAGGATTACTGGGCCCTGCTGTTACACTGGTCACATCATTTATTTCTTTTCTCAGCTCAACTTTATTACCCGTAACGCCCAGCTTAATGTATGTCTTATCGTTACGACCATACCATAACCCGCCTTGCTGGGATGCCGTTTTATTCACAGGATTGATCAGCTTTACTTCAAGCTGCACTTTTCTGGTTGGTTTAATTTTCACGCCCAGAACATTGAGCTGGTTGTTATTAGTCAGGAAATCGATGCCCTTATTGGCTACAAGCTGTAAGCGCCCACCGGTGACCGTTATTTTTGATGGTTCATAACCAGGAACCTGAGTGTTCGTTGGCTGACCATCCGCTGTAAGCCGTGTTCCCGAATAAGTATTTACTGTAGTAAATCCGGTTCCTACACCATTTTTATCGGTGATTGTACCAGCAACGGCGGCATTAAATGATAAAGAATAAGGAAGGTCAACTTTAAGTGCCGAACAGGACAATGTACTGATCGGAGAACAACCTACTGCTAATGTATCGGGATAACCAGACGCTTCAATTGTTTTATGGAGGGCCGGAATAGCTTTGCTGTAAGCGTTAGAAGAGGCTGCGAATACAATCAGTGTGAATTGTATTTTTAAAAATAATATTAAATGAGATTTAGAATTAAAGTACATAGTTTTTGTCATGATTATGTTTTAAGCTCATCTAAAAATGTACCAGCCTGAAATCCCCGCAACAGCAAAAAAACAAAGTTCATAAATAAAACAAGGATTGCTGTTGGTTGAATACCGTCTGAATAATAAGAAGACTCATTGAATTGTAAACCTGAATATGGAAATGCATTTAGCTTTTTACGGCCATTACAACATTAATAAGTGATCCTTTTTCCGCATAAGATTTCTTAGTTATTAGTGAAAACGACGATATCTTAAAAAAAATTGGGAGGGTAAAATATAGATTCAAATAATTGCGGGGTTTCTGAATAAATCAAGCAAATTATTTTTTAAGAAGATTGATATAAAATTGGTATCGGTCAAATCCGGATTACTAAAACACTATATCAGATAAATATTGTGGAAGGAGTGTAACGGATCTGCAAATAACGTAAAATTATCAAATCAACGACTTATTATTTAGAAAAATTATAATAAAACGGGCAAATTCACACATTAAACAGGCAATTCAATTAAATTTATTTGATAAATATTTTCGAATCAACTTTTAAAACAAAACCACCTGTTTCCATTTGAATAATTATGAGTTGCATTTTTAGAAACAAAATAACTAATTGACCAACAAATAGTTGCTCTTATCTTATAAATTAATAATTACCGATAAAAGCTTATTGACATTCTATTAAAAAAATTCTACACAATAAATATCCGCCTGTTACAATCCATTATATATTAAGCAGTTCTTTTCATGATCAAAAAACAGATTAGCAATGTTTTATTTGATAATCCTGGCCATCTAAATATGATAGCAACTTAATTAACTATCATATATATACGCAAACAACTTAGATTTTTTAAGCTTTGATAATTTCAATTATTTCTTATACTATATCACGAAAATTTTCATCAAAATTTCAATTTTATCAATATAAACATACTTTATTTAACTTAAAATATCATTTTATTTTGATTGGAACTATTGGGCAGGTATTTTTGAATTTTGAATATTTACCCTAAAATTCATTCACATAGATGTTATCAGAAGAAGTACAAATTTGTAGGATATAAAAGCTGCATCTATTAGATATAGTTTTATTACAAATAAAAAATTAATTGAATTTAAATAATATTTTCAATACGAATCATACCGTTAATACAAGTAAGAAATATTCAATTTATACCTAAATAAAAAGTTGAAAATCAATAATTACTATTCATTAAATGACATTATTGACAATACGATATATTTTGCGTAAAATTGCATTTTTTGTTTGGTTCCTATGGAATTAATTAGTAAATTAAATGTTGAAAATAACGAATAATAAGGATTGGATACTCTCAACCATTAGTACAGAAAAAGTAAATAAGTAAACCCCTATGAAGAAATTTTTTACAGGTCTCAACCCTCTTATTTCCGGATTATTAATTGGTGCAGCAGGTGGTACAATCGGGACTTTAATTTACAATGCAATCAAAAATACCAAGGTTTGGAACAGTTTAAGCTTTCTCTTTGACTATGCCTTAAAACTTGTGAATATAACTTACAAGCTCCCACTGTTTTTGGTTATCATCCTTTTGGTTCTTGGTGTCGGAGTTTCATTTTTTTACATTTCCAAAACTACCAAATCGTAATTATTGACCGTTAGCAAAATAAAAAAGAGGCTAGAATGCCTCTTTTTTTATGAAAATAGTCAGGAATTTTCCGTTACTAATTCTCTCAAAACTTTCTTTATTATTTTTTTGATTTTTTCTGGATTTTGCGCGCCGGTTTATTCGCCGGAGTTGTAAGTGTTAGCGGTGCCTGATCAGCATGTGCACGTAAAAGTATAATCTGCGAGGTAAGATTTGGGCTATCGTTCCAGTTATACTGAATCAGATACAGGTTCCCGTTTACTACATCTTCCACTATATCAAGCGGATTGCCAAAACCTGACATACCAACCAATCCGCTGTTTCCTGAACCGGTTGTTACTTTTACAATATCATAAATGCTGTCGTCATTTGCCGGAGTACTGGTTGGGACGAACGAACCGGGCTCCATAACAGCGATATCACCGCCACCGGAAAATCGACAGACTAACAATTTGCCCTTTAAAACGCCGCCAAATGTGTTGCTTTTGTATTCCAAAGCGCCGTTGGGAGATTTGTTTAATCCAAAATCATAACCTCCACGATATCTATCATCGGAAGATACCGAGGGTAAATACAAGGGATTATCTTCAAAACCACGGTTTAAAACGTATTCGCCCCGCAGCGGATTGGGATGGCCATAATAACCAATAGGTTTGGATGGATTAATGCGGAACAACCAGTCATGCTGTGCCTGTATGCCATTTGTAGCCGGTATACCAGGGCCACTATAAAATGTACCATTCGGCCTGCGAGTGCCTCTTACCGAAGCAGGAGAATTACCACCGCCGCCAGAGCCATTCGTGGGTAAATATAATTGTCCGTTAGAATGCCAGACCAGATCAAACGCGTTACGTACTCCCGACGCATAAATAGTTAGCGGAGCACTGCTGCCATAAGGATTGTAAGTGCCGTCACGCATGCTGGCCGATTTGGCCGGAGCATGATTGATCACGTTCTGGTTGGATGTCGTTTTCACATTCAGAGGCAGTACGAATTTATTCAGCTTGTTAACATCTAATCGCAGAACAGTTCCTGCAAGCAGGCTTTCGTCGCGCTGCCAATCGTCATCGAAAGAACCCGCCGAACTCATACTCCCCTGACAAATATACAGCGTCCCATCCGGCCCAAAAGCCATACTATTTACAAGGTGATCTCTTTTAGAACGAGGTAGTTTGGTAATTGCCAGCTCCTCAAATTGTAAACTATCACCGCTCAGGCGTGAAATATTACCATCAAAAGAAGGTGCAGCTGAAAGGCCGGCAGAAGAATGTGATACCCAGGCAATTAAATTGGTTGGCGTTGATTTTGGATCAAAAGTCAGCCCGATTGCCGAACGGCTGCCATATTTTTTAACCAGAGTGCTTATAATTTTCTGGCCGGTCAACATGCCGTCAATGTGATTTATATTATACCGCTCAATGGTTCCGTCCAGGCGCAAAGCGTAAAACCTGCCGTCCGGGCCAATTGTCAGAGTGCTGTATTTTTTGTTTTGTGTCCCCGGCATAGCAACTTTGGTAAACTGGGCATCCAGAATATTACTGGAGTCTACTTTGGCCGCATCGGTAACAAAAGTGGATTCGTAAGGCGCAAACTCAGCTCCGGTGTAAGATTTCACATACGGAGTTACCACAAACTTATAAATTGTATTTGCTTCCAGACTGGCCGATGGAGTAAAACTGATCGCATCACCGCCCCCGGTTCCCTGCACCACACCTGTCACCTCGATCAAATTTTTATCAACCAGTTTGAGCAATTTGACACTGGAATTCGTGATTGTTTTATTGTTAACACCTCCTTTGTAACCACGCGCCACCGGTATATGAAGATTGTTAGCCGCTATACTAACTGTATTAAGGCTTACTTTCGTCGAGCCATTGGCAGGTGAAGAGGAAACAACATATGGCTTTGTTTTATCTACCACATTTAGCTGAACGTCAAAACTTGCGCTGGTAAACTGCGGTGTCATGGCATAAAGTGTGGCTTTGTAAATTCCAACCGGCAGATTCCTGGCCAATGAATAATCAAAGGAAATTGTTGGTTGTATTCCCAAGGGTGCCGTTTTCAGCTTTATCCATTTAGCTGCCCCTTCTGCATAACGAACACCGATCGTGTAGGACGACGCCCTGTGATTGGAGCTGCCCAGAACGATCGAAAATCTGTTGGTTTCAGCCGAACCTTTTTTGATAATGATGTTGGAGCAATTGGATGCCCAGAATAAATTCGGAGCCGGAGAAACCGGAACAATGCTCGCAAAATTAATTTTAGTACTCGTTCCTCCGTCGGCATCTATTGTTAAATGTTCATCGGCCACATTTACCCTCACAGTAGCAGATTTAAACCGGCTTATCGTGCCCTTTTTACCATTTGGTATAAATTTATTTATTGCATTGACACCTTCTACATTGATACTATGGTATTCGGGCGCCATGTTTAAAACCCCATCTCCAACCGAAACAGTTACATCATAGATACCGTTGGGCACTTTGATTTCCCAGTACCCTTCCGTTTTTATACCACTCCACAAACGATGGATATGATTAGCCTGCATGTGTACCAGTGTGGCAAGCAATACATCTTCCGGAGTATTACGGTTACGTCCGTTCGCCGTCAGGTCCAGCAGACTTCCATCTGATCTTTTCCTCCATCCGTATTCTAATCCCGCACCCTGATATAAGTCTGTCCGTTTTCCAAAAGCCTGACCGTAATCCCGGACATAACCAAGCGGTGGTTCGCTTTGCGGATCCTGAAAATCTACATTAATAGGTTGCGGCACCATTGCATCAACTACATGCAGATCGATAAGTAAAGAAGCGGATTTATAGCCTTCGGCACTGCACGTAACCAAAGTATGATAATTACCAGCATCCAGGTCGGAGCTAATATTTTGCGGGCCGAATTCTAAAAACCGGGAAGTTTTTTTTGCAAGTTTGAGCCAGTCTGCTTTTGTTTTGGATAAACTAAACCATGCTATTGCCGGGCTTCCCGTAATCTTAACCATTTGCGGAAGTATGCGTGTACCTTTTAAAATGGTAAAACTCAGCTTACGAACTGAAAACGAAAGTGTTCTTCCAACAGTAGCGTCTATGATCTGAAATTTATAATCATCGGCAACGGTCTCATTATTACTGGCATCAATTGCCTTAATTTTCAACCTGTATTTACCAGGCTTTGTGATGGTCAGCGGCGATGAATAATTAACATATTTGCCATTGTTTAGAGCATACTGCAAAGTTGCCAGCCCGGATCCGCCGGAATCGCTGGCAGTAATAAACACCTGTGCCTGGTTTTTGTAAACCGCTCCTGATTTAACCGGCCCGGAAAACCGTGCATTTACCAAAGGCGCAATCGTATCGTTCACTGGTTCTGCCCTGCTGATATTTACATAATTCATTTTGGTATTAAACCCGCCTTTTGCATCAATTGTCAGCTTACCATCCGTAACCTTTACGGTTGCAGTTGAAACACGAAACCGCTCTTTGTAAGATGGCACAAAATCACTGATTACTGGTAATCCCTCTACATTGATCTCATGATTACTGCCATCAAAACAATCATAATCGCCGGCACTTACGGTTACTTTATAAAAACCATTTTTGACCATATATTCCCATGCACCCGGTACCTGGTTTTCAGTAGCTGCCTGCATTTGCACCAGCGCCCGCTGTTTTGCGTTTGGCGAGGTTTTCCTTATCCGCATGTTGGCTGCCAGGTTCACTGGTGCTTTTGTTACGGGGTTGACCCAGCCATATTTGCGTTCTTCACTAAAAGGCAGACCAATATCAGCTACGTAACCATTTGGAGCAGAATTGCCTTCGGGTAAAAAATCAGCATTGAAATTTTCACCGGCATCCTTTCCGTCACGATTTCCTGAATCACCGGAGGATGGTAATAAACCGGTAGTATATGCTGCGAATTTTATGTTTAGCCAGTTTATTGCAGCTGTGAGCTGGTTTTGGTTCTCTGTCTCACCAGTTGTATCCGCCTTTGTCTTTGCAAATAAAGCTGCATTCTGGTTGGTAAAAGTACCAGTGATGGCTGTATCAAATATGGAAGTGAAGGACAGGTTAGCTTTGGGAGTGGAGTAAGAAAACTTATCAATGGGCGGGCAAATATTCGGGAGAGCTTTCTGGTAATTTATTTCCCTGGTGGTATTGGGATTTTTGTTATTCGGATGTGAAGATGGCCTACCATTTACAGAGTTGTTAAAAGTGAGGATCAATGCAAAAAACAAAGGTACCTTATAGAGTAACGATGTTAAATGATTGTATCTAGGGTGCATAGTTTTTGTCATAATTTGTTGTTCAAATATTTGACTGACCAATTGGCTTAAAACTGCCACAAGTCAACAATTTACTTGACCATAATGCTTCTGCTCTTAAAAAAATCAGCAGCTTATCATAAGGCAAAAAGAACCCATAAGCTTTCAAAGCAAACAATATCCCAACAAGACGGACAAATTGACGTTTAAAGCGGGCATAAAACATCTAAATAATGTGGGTTTGTCCTAAACTTTTATCGGTCATCATAGTAAATCTTCTATTAAAACATTTATGGCCTTATCAAAAGAACTGAATATTATCTATTATCATGATAGACAAAATAAAAATAAATAGTCTCTCTATCGCAAACTGGCAAACAAAGGATTTGTTATTATTCCTCTATGTTACGTATAGTTGAAACGGCTGTTTATAGAAATTATTTCATCGCAATTTCACGAATTTTAAATTAATTATCAAAAAAATTCAAAAAAACGGCCTGGCCAACTATCAAATTATACAATTTGTACCAGGCACATTACTACATGCCAAAAATTGCGTTTTATCCTGACTTAGAAAGCATACTAAGTTCCTGTCTAATATCCCTATATAAGTTACTGGCTTATTTTTAACTGATTATCAATCCAATGAATCGCTGAATGTAAAATTTTGAATGATCAGTTTGAGCCCGATATAAATTATCTCTTAAAGCAGATCATTGTAGCCAAATCTAAAAAAGTTTATATTAAATATAAAATGCCCGGGTACGATTATGAATTTACAATCCCGATTTCAAAATTAGTATAGATTTCCTTACACCGGATTTTTCATATAAATATTATTTTACAAAAAATGTAATAATCTTATATTGACTATCCCTGGCTCTTCTGTTTTCGTTCAAAAAAATCCCACTATATGTTTTGATTTGAAAATATCAATAATAGAAATAAATGGAGAATAATTTAACAAAAATTAGTCTTATTCAAGCAGATTTACTGGAAGTTTTCATTCAATATACTTACCATACTATTTACTATTTTTAAAAATGCTTATAAATTATAAAATTAGTTCGCAACCTTAAATTATTATAGCTAAGGTTTTTATTACCAATTTAACACACTTTCAATATTCAATAAATATAGTTTCTAGTACTAGTATTGATTCATGATTCTAACGACTTGATAAATTACTTTTTTGCCATTTTTATTGCATAAAAGCACTTTTTGATTCGTCAATCGTTATTTTCCAACAAATTAATTTCGTACTGATTTATAACAAAGTACATATAATTAGCAGAGAAAAAATTAACTATTATCTATATACGCAAATAATGAAAATGGCAGTTTATCCGTGTTTAACTAACGATATTCTTCATTTAAAAAATGATGTCCAATCATAAAAAGCCACTTTTCAAAAACTTCAGGTTAAAATTCATCTTTAAAAGCTTAAAATCACGTGGGATCTGATCAGCCAAAACCAGCGAATTTAGTGCAGTTTCAAGAGTATTTATTGACTTTAAAAGTAATGAACCAAATACCGCCTGTAGAGAATACTTTCGTACAAAACTGAATGTCCCATGGATTCACTTATATCAAGGCATAAATTATTATAGTTCAAAATCCTGAATTTATAGTTCAAAATTAACATATTCCAAGCAATTTCAATACCCCAAAATCAAATTTATTCTATTTATTATAGAATAAAGCAAAAGTGGTAGCACAATAATACTACAAATTCATGAACTGATTGAACATCACCTCTTATAATACCCCGTCTCAAATGCATAATTACCGGAACCGGCGTGAATAACCAGGTAACCTTCCTCTTTTCCTTTCACATGGATTCCTTGCGTCCTGATCAAGACTTTTGCCATTTAAGGTAACTTTTTCGTCTGTATCTGCCGGAATATAAATTGTAGCAATAGTGTTTACAGGAACCTTTACTTTTATTAAAAGTTTGTTCCCTACCTTTTTCCATTCTGAAAGAATAGTTCCGTTTACAGAATGATAACTCGCTTTTAAGTGGCTGATGCTTTGACCGTTCAAATGATCAGGTGCGATTTCCGGGCGGATACTGAATTCGGAGAAACCGGGTTTTGTTAACTGAATACCAGCGGCATTCCCAAACATCCATTCACAAACTGCACCAAATGCATAATGACTGAATGAATTCATAGCCGCATTATATTTAAAACCATCTTCCTTGGTGAAGCTGTCCCAACGTTCCCAAATGGTAGTCGATCCATTCTCAACTTCAAAACCCCAGGAAGGAAATTCCTTGCTCAGAAAAAGCTTATAAGCCTGATCAGAATGACCGGTGGCAGATAAGGCCGGCAATAATGATTTGGCACCCAGAAAACCCGTCGCAAGCTTTTCACCATTTTGGGTCAGTAAGCCTGAAAGATATTGGCCAGCTTGTTTTTTATTTTCTCCATTTATAATATTCATATAAATCGCATTGGCATAGGCCGTTTGCGTACTTCCTGTAAAGCCAAGCTGCCCGTCTACATAACCTTTGCCATCTCCATACGCTGCGGAATCACATATTAATTTTCCATCTTTATCAGAATAATGTGCTAACACAGCTTTTCGCACTTTACCAGCCATTTCTGTAAATCGTTTTTGATCTGCATCATTCCCTATCGCGCCTGCCATTTCAGCCATCAAATCTGCACAATAGGTATAATAAAATGATGCAAGCATATCCGGTGGCGTTTTTTTGCCAAAAGAAAGCCAGTCACCATAGCCACCCTTTGGATCAATATCTTCAAACGACTTTTCCTTAAATACATCATTTCCGTTGCTCCGCTTTTCCAAAAAGTCCATAAACTTCACCATGTAGCTCCATCCTTGCCTGATCATACGCGTATCACCATAAGAGCGGTAAATCTGATATGGGCAAATGATTCCGGCTTCCATCCAGCCGGGTGAAAATGTGTCGGTTTTGCGGAGATTAGGTGTTGGTGCGTACAGCGGATAAGCACCGCTTTCAAACTGGCCGTCGTTAAGATCTACCACCCATTTAGTAAAAAACGAAGCTACATCGCGGTTGAAAGTTGCCGATTTTACATAAACCTGCGCATCTCCGGTCCATCCGACGCGCTCGTCACGCTGGGGACAATCAGTAGGAATATCAACATAATTTGCGCGTTGCGTCCAGTCAATATTACTGTAAAGCTGATTCACCATCTTATTATCCGTTTCAAACGAACCTACTTTGGGTGTGTCCGAACCGATGGCCAGTCCCGTTAGCGTTTTGGCAGATGGTTTACTTTTTAAACCGCTTACTTCCACATACTGAAATCCGTGGAATGTGAATTTTGGCTCCCAAACCTCACCTTCCGGTGCACCTTTCAATATATAAGTATCGGTTGCCCTTGCCATCCGAAGATTTTCGGTCATAAGTCTCCCATCCGGATAAAGTTTTTCTCCATATCTCATACGGATCGTGTCCCCTGCCCTGCCATTCACCTGCAAACGGATAATTCCGGCAAAGTTTTGTCCCATATCGAATATGTAAGCTCCTCCGGGACGGCTGATTGTATTTTTTACCAATAAAGTTTCTGTGATTTTTACCGGAGGCCCGGGGTATACCTCAATTTTACGCTCCGTTTTATCAGGATATACCTCTGCCTGTTTCCATTGCTGATCCTTAAATCCCGGCAAATTCCATTTAGTAAATTCCAGCCTGGCATCATATGTTTCGCCATTCAGCAGATCCGATTCCATTAAAGCCCCACTGCTGGCTTTCCATTGATTGTTTGTTACGAAAGTTTCGGTTTTTCCATCCGCATAAGTTACTTCCAATTGTGCTTTTAACAAAGGCACTTTTCCATAAAATGCACGCACCACCGGGTTTCCAACTAACAAAGAATAGCCCAGATATCCGGCGTACCAGCCATAAGACAATTGTGAAGCCAATGCATTCACACCCGTTTTCACCTGATTAGTAACATCATAAACCTGGTAATAAACACGCTTGTCATAATCCGTCCAGCCGGGAGTCAGAAATGCATCGCCTGATTTTTTGCCATTGATTGAAAATTCATACAATCCTAATGCTGTCACGTATAATCTGGCCTTAACGAAACCGGATTTGATGTTAATGTCCTTTCTAAAATATGGAGCCGGTGGTAAATGATACGTTTTACCTTTTCCAAGATGATCCAGGTCCAGGCCGATCCAATCTCCCTTCCACTCCTTTTTGTCCAGCAAACCCATTTCCCAATGAGCAACCTTACTCCATTCACCAGCTATACCATTTTTATCCCAGCTCCGTACTTTCCAATAACATATTTGTCTTGAAATCAATGGCTTACCTGAATACTCAATCTGTGACGTCATTCTGCCGGCACTCTTTCCCGAATTCCACAAGTCTGCCTTTTCCTCTGTTAATTTACCCGCGGACGTAGCTACCAATACCTGATAGGCAGATTGAACCTGATTATTTTCTTCTGATGTCAATTCCCAGCTAAGGCGCGGAGCTGAAACGTCTGTTACAGGATTTTCTTTGTATTCACAACGCAGATAAACCGGATTAACACCTTTGGCACTCATATCAAATGCAAAAATGAGCAGAAAGAAAAAGAGAATGGATTTCATGAAAATGAGCACATTTTAACGTTTAGCGTAATATTTTTACTCCTTTTGGAGCATCAATGGTTGATTTAATTTTTCCGTTCTCCTGCTTTTCGTGCCGGATTTTTACCACGCCCATTGGAGTGGGATAAGTACCTTCCACCCATTTCAAATCACCCAGGTTAGGCTGGATACGTATTGTTTTGCATCCTGTTTCCACAACACTCACGCCCAGAACATGCTCTGTAAGCCAGGATGTGGGCCCGGAAGCCCAGCCATGGCAAAGACTATGGCGAAGATGTTTATAACAATATGCTCCGAAATCACCATGAATATCATCTTTACCTTCTGGTACCAGCTCGTCTATCGGAGCTGCGTTTTTGGTCCAAGCAAGGTCAAAATCTTCCCAGAATGTAGTTGCTCCCATATCCAGCATTCCACCCCAATAACTTCGGATACAATCCATAGCTCCCTGATAATCTCCGGCTTTAGCTTTTGCCTGTAACATATAGTAACCGTAGAAGGTGGAGAAATTGTCGCACCCGCCTTTTAAAATTACATCTGCATTGGCTTTTTCGGCCGGAACCAGTCCCGATAATGCCAGCAAAGCAGCTGCCTGTTTGGAATTATTGGCATCCGGTACATATAACTTCAAACTGGTAGAAGTTGCTTTGCATTTTGCTGCCTGTGCAGGTTCGTCCAGAATCGTACATAGTTCCGCTCCTGCATCCAGTGTCATCACCATCATGGCATGAAGGCCTGCATGTACGCCCAATGGGTTTTCACTGGAAGGCCAGTCGAGAAAACGCCCGCCATCCAGGTTCTCTTTATTGTCTTTTGTTTTCGAAATAAGTAAATCCAGAAGTCCGACCAGATACTTTTGCTGCTGCCGCAGATATTCAAGGTCTCCCTGATTTTTGTAAAGATCCCGGTGAATTAGAACCCACCACATAGAATAAGCACTGATTCCGTTCATCCAGCCTGGTAGTGGCGTAATGTCACGTGCCTGGTCCAGACTTTTTGCCACGACCTCATTTTTTCCAAAAACGGTATTGATTGTCATCACTTCCGGATGCATGTCACCTACCCAAACCAGGCGGTCACGTTTTATACCATCCCAAAGAAACTCCTGCATATTAAGATGTACCGTGTAAGCACCTGTGTTCCATATCTGATTAAGGCGGTCATCATTGCTTTTAAATGAACCCAGATACGGAATATCACGATATTCAAAAATTGCCCTTACTTCTTTTAGCTGGAAGCTCGCGGTCAGGATCGGCGAGATCAATCCGGGCAAAACGAAAGCCTGTGTTTCCTACATTCATGACGCCAAGCCATGGAACTTCGATCATAAAATCGCGCATGGCATGGTCGTTGGTAGCGCCCTGGATCGTATCAATATCAGACATTGCCTCACTGACCGATTCACCAAAACGTATCCTGATTTTTATAGGTTTCTGATTAGCAGGCTGATCTGTTACGATTTGTATCCCACCCTGAATTTCTTTCCCAAAATCAAGCATAATCCCCGGCCTTGTATCAAAAGTACTGACCAGCCTGCAAATGTTCTGATGTACAAGATCAGCTTGTCCGGTTCCTTTTTTAATTAGATTTTTAGCATCTATTACGTTTGTTCCGGTTTTATCGGATGACCAAACGATACGTTTCGGACTCAAATATTGCCTTACTCTGGAATCCTTCTGGTCCTCAAATGAATTATCAAAAATCGGAGGCAGTTGCTGAGCCATTATAAAAGTTGGATAAAAGCTTATAATACAGCAGATAAGGGCAAATATTTTTTTCACAATAAGATGATTTTTGAATTAAATTGTAATATTCCCCGAAAATAAATGATTAAAATCCACAAAACTAGCCTGTTGTATCCTGCTAGTTGGAGATTAGAGTTTAGAGTTTAGAGTTTAAAGTTTAGAGTAGGGAGTAAGGAATTTAGAGTTTTAGTATGGGCAAGGAATTACTTTGCTCCTAAGCCATTATTCTTCACTCACCATTTTTAATTCTCATGTCATCATTCCGAATTCCTAACTCATCATTCTTAGCTCCAAACTCATCATTCTCTCTTTTTATGCTAAAACAATCTAAAAAGCGTTCTATTTTTGCCAAAGTTAAGATTTGAGATTTTTTCAGTTTTTTAAGACCCAACCTTATCATGAATGAAAGTGACCAGACGCCGCAGGATCGCGACGGGCTTCCACCATTTGTTAAAAGCTGGCCACAGCTTTATGCAATGCTGATCGGTACGCTGATCCTGCTTATTTTCTTGTTTTACTTATTCATGACCCATTTTCAATGAGCTATCTTGACTGGATTGTACTTTCTCTTACTTTAATTTTTGTCGTTTCATACGGTATGTACCGCAGCCGTGAAAAACAAACGATGAATTCCTTTCTGCTGGCTGGTCAGTCGTTACCCTGGTACCACGTTACGTTATCATTAATGGCTACGCAAGCCAGTGCCATTACATTTTTATCTGCACCCGGACAGGCTTACACCGACGGAATGCGGTTCGTACAATTCTATTTTGGCCTGCCTCTGGCAATGGTCGTATTGTGCATCACATTTGTACCAAAATTTCATAAACTAAAAATATTTACTGCGTACGAATTTCTTGAAGGCCGTTTTGACCTGAAAACGCGCGCGCTTACTTCCTTTTTATTTCTGTTACAGCGCGGCTTATCAACCGGACTTTCCATATATGCACCTTCTTTAATCCTTTCTGCCATTTTAGGCTGGGATATTACCTGGACCAATATTATTTCCGGTAGTATTGTAATGATCTACACCATTACCGGTGGCTCCCGGGCGGTTTCCCATACGCACATGCAGCAAATGGCCATTATTACAATTGGAATGGTCGTAGCGGGTATAATGGTTGTAAAATTCCTTCCTGAAAATATTTCATTTACTGATGCACTCCAGGTGGCAGGGAAAATGGGTAAAACAAACGTGATCGATTTTACCTTTAATCTCAATAACCGTTACAATGTATGGTCAGGACTTATTGGTGGATTCTTTTTGCAGCTTTCCTATTTTGGCACAGATCAATCGCAGGTGGGCAGGTTCCTGACCGGAAGTTCTGAGGGACAAAGCAAGCTTGGACTGGCCATGAACGGTTTGCTGAAAATCCCTATGCAATTCCTGATTCTGCTAGTCGGTGTTCTGGTTTTTGCTTTTTACCAATTTACTACACCGCCATTATTTTTTAACCAGACTGCTGTTGACAAAATAAAGAAAACCGAATATGCCACCCAGTATCAGCAACTGGAAAACAAACACAAAATCATTCAGGCCGGCAAACGCCAGCATGTGATGGATTTAAGTGAGGCAGTAAAAAAAGATGACCAAACGGGAATTGAAAAGTCACGCCTCGTGCTGGGTAATATAGAAACCGAAGTAAAAGAGGTCCGAAAAGAAGCTGAAACCCTTTTATCCAAGGCAAATGGCGAAGACACGAATGATGTCAATTACATCTTTCTTCGTTTTGTAACCGATTATTTACCCGTTGGAATGGTAGGTTTACTGATCGCTGTAATACTTCTTGCATCAATGGGTTCTGTGGCTTCGGCTTACAATTCACTTGCCTCCTGTTCAGTAGTCGATATTTACAAACGGATTTACAGAAAAGACGGCGATACAGAAAACTACGTGACAGCATCCCGTTGGGCTACATTCTTTTGGGGAATATTCTGTATTGCAGTGGCTCAATATGCCTCCCGGCTCGGCAGTATGATAGAGGCCGTGAATATTTTGGGCTCATTGTTCTATGGTGTGATCCTGGGAATATTTCTGGTTGCTTTTTACTTCAAAAATATTGGCGGACGTGCCGTTTTCTGGGGAAGTATCATTGGTGAGATTTTCGTGATAATCTGTTATGTTATAGATCTTACAGCATTTTTATGGCTGAATTTAATTGGCTGTGTGTTAGTAATTTCTTTCGCGTGGCTGCTTGAAAAAATCTGGCCGGAAGCACCTAAAAAGGCCATGGTAGCAGATATATCCACCGATCTACCGGTGACATAATGGATTCATTACCTTTAATTATTCGATTTCATTCAGGCAAAAAAATGCCAAAATTTTAAAAATATATACTTAAATAAAGATAAACTAATATTTATCAAATAACCGTTTGATTATTTCAAACAAACGTTTGATTTACTTTTTTTAAAGACCTACATTTGACGTAATATTTGCATCAGGGCATTCTACTTACAATGATGTTGAATAAAAGTCAAAATGAAATACAATCCCAAACAATTACAGATTATTGGTGTAGCTGAAAAGCTATTTTCCGAAAAAGGCTTTTCCGGAACTTCTATCCGCGACATTTCACAGGAAGCAGATATCAATGTGTCCATGATATCCTATTACTTCGGATCAAAAGAAAAGCTGATTGAAGCTCTTTTCAAAGTCAGGTCGGAAGATTTCATTAACAGGCTGGAAGAATTGATGGTCAATCTTGATCTGTCTCCCATTCAAAAAGTAAACCTGATGATTGACGGTGTAATTGACCGCTTAGTCGACACTCGTTGCTTTCACAATATCGTATTGAGGGAGCAGTTATCGGGAAATAACCGTACACCTATTATTTCAGAATTACTGGAAGGACTGAAAACCAATAATTTAAAGGCAATTCAAAAGCTCATTTCAGAAGGTCAGCAGACCGGGACATTTCGAAATGATATTGATGTTTTTATGTTGTCAACTGCCATGTTCGGGACAATTAACCAGGCACTAAGTACCCAGGCCTTTTACAAAAAATTCCACGATCTGCACGCACTTTCCCAGCAGGATCTGGAAAATTCCCTCAAACAGAAATTAAGTATCCACCTGCGGAAATTATTCATGGTGAATCTAATCGAGGAATTAAACGAAGTTGAATCAAGTTAGTGTCCTACAACAATTTGATTTTAGTTACCATTAACACCATTTTCATTATTCTTAAATTAACGTTCTTTTTTACATGCATTTTTACCATACCGCTAAAACAATAAGGTTTTTAGCATTAAATTTTTCCCTCATGCTTCTGGCGCCTGTGCTGGTTTTTGCACAGTCAACAGCAACGGCCGTACAAAATGGCTCCGGGCAGCCTACATTAAACGATGGGACACTGGAAGATGTCGTTCAGTATGCAATTAAAAACCAGCCGTTCATACAACAGTCTGTTATCGATGAGCGTGTTACTGAAAATACGATCAAAACCAAACTGGCAGACTGGTATCCGCAGATCAATTTCAACTATAGTCTCCAGCACAATTTAATAGTGCCAACCAGCATCATTGCAGGAAATCCTGTTAAACTGGGCGTAGGAAATACCTCGGCAGCCCAGTTTACGGTTTCCCAGGCTATTTTTAACAGGGATGTCATTCTGGCAAAAAGGACCAAAGGCGATGTTCGTTTGCAGGCAAGCCAAACAACAGCAGCTAATAAAATTGATGTTGCCGTGAATGTTTCAAAGGCATTTTATGATGTTTTGGCTACCACCCAGCAGATAGATGTTTCTCAGGAAGATATAGTTCGTTTGGAAAGAAGTCTGAAAGATGCCGAAAATCAGTATAAATCTGGTATTGCGGATAAAATTGACTACAAAAGGGCAATGATCACGCTGAATAATACCAGAGCAGCTAAGAAAAGTAATGAAGAGGTATTGAAGGGAAAGATTGAATATCTCAAATCTCTGATGGGTTATCCGATGGAAAACGAGCTGAAGATCAAATACGACAGTCTTCAGATGGAAAGAGAAATGATTTTGGATACTTTACAGGCTCCTCAGGTTGCTTCAAGAATTGAGTATCAGTTGCTTAGTACGCAAAAAAGATTACTAGAATACCAACTTCAGTATAACAAAATGAGTTTCCTGCCGACCATTTCTGCAAACGGGGCTTATAACCTGAATTACCAGAATAACCAGTTCAATGAACTTTATGGAAACAATTTCCCAAGCTCATTTGCAGCAGTTACACTGGCATTACCACTTTATCAGGGAGGAAAACGGAAGCTAAATATCAATTCTGCCGAGTGGCAGATCAAACGAACCGATCTGGATATTAAGAGCCTTAACATGAATGTTAACTCAGAATATGCCAATGCATTAGGATATTACAAAGGCAGTCTGGCTAATCTTTTGGCACAAAAAGAAAATGTGGACCTGGCCCGGGAAGTATATGATGTGATCCAGTTACAATACAAATCTGGTATCAAAACTTACCTGGAAGTAATTACGTCTGAAACAGACCTCCGACTAGCCAGAATAAACTATTACAATGCACTTTATCAGGTTCTTGCAAATAAAATAGACGTACAAAAAGCCCTAGGCCAATTTAATTATTAAACTACATTGATCCCCATGTTTTCAAATACAATGAAATATTATACAGCAGCATTATCAGTTTTAATACTGGTTTCTTGCGGAAAGAAAGACGCACAGCAGGCAGCACAGCAAGGCCCGCCTCCGGTTAATGTAACCTTGCAGGAAGTAACAACAATGGATGCTGCTTATTACGACGAATATCCTGCCAGTGTTACAGCATTAAACCAGGTTGAGCTTAGGCCTCAGGTAACAGGTTTTATAACGTCTATCCATTTCCAGGATGGCGCCAAAGTACAAAAAGGGCAATTGCTTTATTCAATCGATGCACAATTGTATTCTGCTAATTATGAACAGGCTGTTGCCAATTTGAATGTACAGGAAGCAAATGTGGTAAAAGCGCAAAAAGATGCAGACCGTTATCACGAACTGGATAAAAATGATGCCGTTGCCAAACAGCTCGTTGATAATGCTGATGCTGCACTTGAAGTAGCTAAAAGACAGGCAGATGCGGCAAAAGCAAATATTACGGCTGTTTCTACCAATGTTCGTTATACCAAAGTATTTGCACCGTTTAACGGAACAATTGGTATTTCAATGGTAAAACCGGGTGCAGCGGTTTCTGCGGGACAAACGGTGTTGAACACGGTTTCATCCGACGGCCAGCTGGCTGTTGATTTTAATGTGGATCAAAAAGAAATATTCCGTTTTACTAATCTTCTAAAAAGCAGTAAATCGAAAGATTCAACTTTTACACTTGCTTTCGGAACCGACATTTACCCATATCCCGGAAAAATAACATTACTTGACCGAGCCGTTGATCCACAGACAGGTACAATCAAAGCGCGTCTAGTTTTTCCTAATAATGACAATGTCCTTCGTTCAGGCATGACGGGTTCAGTGCGCGTTCTAAACAATTCATCAGCTAAATCAGTCGTAATTCCATACAAAGCTGTGACAGAACAATTAGGTGAATTCTTTGCCTATGTTGCAGGAGACAGCAGTAAAGTGAGCCAGAGAAGACTTGTACTTGGCAAGGCGATCGGCAACAATATTATTGTAAAAGAGGGATTGAAAGAAGGCGAAAAAATCGCAGTGGAAGGTGTCCAGAACTTACGTGAAGGCGCCACGATCAATACGCAACCTGCTCCTGTGGCTGCGGGTGCGCCAGCAGCAAAATAGATAAACGGGATGCTGGCTTTTAAAATTTCCACTCCTACTGATTCCTCTAAATACAAAAAAAATGATTGCAGATATTTTTATTAAAAGGCCCATTATGGCAATCGTTACATCGATTGTGCTTGTTTTGGTTGGGCTTATTGCATTAACAACATTACCCATAGCGCAGTATCCGGATGTAACACCGCCAACGGTTACGATATCCGGTAACTTCACCGGTGCCGACGCCCAGACGGTAGAACAAACAACTACCACCGCTATTGAAACGCAGGTGAATGGTACTCCTGGGATGAGCTACATGTCGAGTAACAGTACAAGTAGCGGACAAAGCAGCATCAACGTGGTGTTTGACATTGGTACTGACGTAAATATTGCCGCACTGGACGTACAAAACCGTGTAAGTGTGGCAGAACCTGCTCTTCCTGATGTTGTAAAAAGACTCGGACTTACAGTTCGGAAAAGACAGCCAAGTATCATGATCGCCCTGGCTCTTTATTCGCCAAAAGGAACACATAACTCACAGTTCATTGGTAATTATGCCAATATCTACCTGAAAGATGCAATACAGCGTGTAAAAGGTGTGGGTGATATCGTTTCACGTGCGGATGACTTTGGTATGCGTATCTGGCTGAATCCGGAAAAACTGGCGGCTTTGCGAATGACACCGTCTGATATTTCAGCTGCATTGGCAGAGCAAAACCTTCAGATAGCAGCCGGTACAATTGGTGGTAATCCACAGCCGAACCAGCAAAGTTTTGAATACAGTGTTTTAACAAACAGCCGGTTAAATACCAAGGAAGAATTTGACAACATTATTGTACGTTCTTCACCGTCTGAAGGAAGTGTAGTTTACATGAAAGACATTGCACGAGTTGAACTGGGTAAATTTGATTATACCAGTAATGCATTTGTGAATGGTAAACCAGCTGCATTTATCCTGATCTATCAGGCCCCGGGTGCAAATGCATTGGATACGTACGACGGTGTAATGAAAGCGCTTGGTGAAATGAGGAAAACATTTCCGAAAGACATTGACTACGTAATACCTGTAGAAACTGCATCGGTTGTACGGGTATCCATCGAAGAAGTACTTCATACGTTTGCCGAAGCAATGATCCTGGTAGTTATCGTGGTTTTCCTTTTCCTTCAGAACTGGCGCGCAACTTTAATTCCTATCCTTGCGATACCTGTTTCATTGATCGGAACATTTATATTCTTTATTCCTTTCGGTTTTACGATCAATACACTGACCTTATTTGCCTTTGTACTGGCAATTGGTATTGTGGTGGATGATGCGATTGTGGTAGTGGAAGCCGTACAGCATAATATTGACCATCATAAAATGTCTGCGCGTGAAGCAACGGTCAAGGCGATGAGTGAAATTTCAGGTCCTGTAATTGCCATTGCATTGATTCTTGCAGCGGTGTTTGTGCCGGTTAGTTTTGTTCCGGGAATTGTTGGACGGCTTTATCAGCAGTTTGCCATTACCATAGCGGTTTCAGTTCTTTTGTCTGCATTTGTTGCGCTTTCTCTTACACCTGCATTGTGTACAATTATGCTGAAACCAACCAAAGCGGCTGATGCGAAAAAGAATGTACTTGAAAAATTCTTTGCCCGTTTCAACAGATGGTTTGATAAACTTTCCAATTCTTACACCCGTAGTGTATCAAAATGGATCAAAGGAACTCCGTATGTAATTATCATGATGATATGCCTGATCGTCGGGTTGGTATTCCTGTTCAAAAATAAACCATCAGGATTTATTCCGGTTGAAGATGAAGGACGTCTTTTTGTTACGTATGAAATGCAGGAAGCTGCGTCTACCACACGAAACATTCAAATGCTTAAAGACATCATGAAACGTGTGTCGGCAATCAAGGAAGTTAAAACGGTCGGTGGTTTGGCAGGACTTAACGTTATCAGCTTTTCGAACAAATCCAATGTTGGAACCATGTTTGTAAGTTTGCAGCCATGGGCAGATAGAAAAGGTGCAGAGCATCACGTACAGGCGGTAATTGCACAGATCCAGAAAAATACAGGCGATATAAAAGAAGCGCGTGTACTGGCTATTGCACCTCCCGCTATTCCAGGTTTGGGACAGACCGCCGGTTTCACCTTTGAACTTCAGCAAACGACCAGTACGGATGATATTAAAAAATTCGAAGCCGTTACCCAGCAGTTTTTGGGTGCTTTAAATAAACGTCCTGAAATTGGTTTTGCCTATACGTTCTTTAATGCAAGAACACCAAGTTACCAGATTGATGTAGATCGTGATAAAACTAAAAAACTGGGTGTTCAGGTCAATGATGTTTTCAGTTCTTTGTCTACTTTACTTGGTAGTACTTATGTGAATGACTTCAACCTTTACGGACGGAATTTCCGTGTAATGGTACAGGCAGACAGTAGTTTCCGTTCCAATCTGGATCAGATCAATAAATTCTATGTACGTAACAGTGAAGGAAATATGATTCCGTTAAGTGCATTGGTTACGAGCAAGCTGGTAGAAAACCCTGCTTTAATCTCTCACTATAATATTTATCGTGCGGTGGAAATTAACGGTTCTCCGAAACCTGGATTCAGTAGCGGACAAGCGATTGAAGCATTGAAAGAAGTGGCAGAAACACTTCCGGCCGGTTACGGATATGAATTTTCCGGGATGAGCAGTGAAGAAATAAAAGCGGGTGACAGTACAACCACCATCTTTGCGATCTCTATTATCTTTGTATTCCTGTTCCTAGCCGCTTTATACGAAAGCTGGTCGATACCATTCTCGGTACTCTTCGCGGTTCCTATCGGTGCATTCGGATCGATCCTGACACTTACTTTCCTTCCGAACCTGACAAACAACATTTATGCTCAAATCGGGCTTATAACGCTGATCGGGCTTGCAGCCAAAAATGCGATCCTGATTGTGGAATTTGCCAAGGAAAGGGTCGATGGCGGAATGCCTATTGTTGATGCAACCCTGGATGCAGTTAAGCTTCGTTTAAGACCAATTATTATGACGTCGCTAGCATTTATCCTTGGGGTACTGCCATTAGCCTTCGCAAGTGGGGCAGCGGCCGAATCCCGTAAAACGATCGGCTGGACAGTATTTGGAGGTATGCTTGCAGCTACTTCTCTTGCTATCTTTGTGGTGCCTGTACTTTTTGTAGCAATTGAAAAATTCGCAACCAAAGGTAAACTGAGACGCCAGGAAAGAGAATCCAGAATATAAGAGAAAAATATTTTTTAGTATCAAAAGAAGCACAGAACGCGGGTTCTGTGCTTCTTTTGATTTATAGGCACCACTCTCCTACAATATGGATAACCTAGTCTCAAAAACAGTCTGATTTTTAACTCTGAAATTATATCTTTAAACTTAGAGCCTGTTGTATTATCTTCCTGACCTCTTAATAACTCATATTACTGAAACATGTACGTTAAGCAAGTTTTTTCAATCTGGCGACTGCTCCGAAGCATTTGGCTGGGTGTTGTGGCTGTTACCGCTTATGCCTCGCTTGTATTTTATCTCTATCAATACCAAAACTGGCACTTTCTGGTTTTCCCCATTTCTATTGTTTCAATTTTAGGTACTGCTCTGTCACTTTTATTAGGTTTCCGGACTAACTCTGCTTACGACCGCTGGTGGGAAGCACGGCAGGTTTGGGGCGAAATAGTGAATGAGAGCCGTACGTTAATCAGGCAATCCATTTCTTTCATTAATCCTGAAGCCAAAGATAAAGCCGAAGCAGTGAAGAACCTGGCGCATTTACAGATCGCATGGTGTTATGCCTTGTGCAACACACTCAGGAGAGAGCCTGTTCTTGTAATGGCGGCTTTGTATTTAAACGAGGAGGAACTTTTATTTGTCAAAGACCACGATAATATTCCCAATGCTATTTTGCATCTGATGCAATTAAGACTAACGGAATTTTATCAGCGGGGAGAAATCGACAATATATTATTTCAGGCCCTGGATGGTACACTTACCCGTTTGTGCGATGCTATGGGAAAATGTGAAAGAATTAAAAATACCATATTTCCAACCCAGTATAGTTTCTTTCTGCATTTGAACATTTTCATATTTACGATTATACTTCCAATGGGGCTAATAGACAGCATAGGACGTATTGCCATCCCGATCACCTTCGTTATTTCTTTTCTGTTCTTTTATATTGAAAACATTTCCTATGTGATGCAAAACCCTTTTGAAAACGGGGCAAATGATACACCCATGACAACTTTATGCAGAACCATTGAAATCAATCTGCTTCAGATTATCGAGGAGCCTAATATTCCCGATAAGATCCTGCCGAAAAATGGTTACGTAATGTAAATAAAAAGCAGATCGGGAACATTTTGAATATCCTTCAAAATAATTCCCGATCCGCTTTTAAAATAATGTATCGTATAACTTACTGATTCCCTTTTGCAACAGTGTAATATAATTCAAGTTTCACTCCCCTGTCCGTTGGGTTATTCTGGCTGCCAAACACCAGGCGGTGAAATCCTTTAGTAAATTCCGAATTGGCATCAGGATAAGTAACAGAACCAGTAAATGGTGCCGATCGCAATAGCAGGCCAGCTGCTTCCTCAGAATCACTACTTAGAATTGTGCTTACATAAGCGCTTAAATCAAGCAAATAATACTGTGTATTGTTTAGCATATCATTAACTAAAGGCGCACTAACTGCACCATTAGCAAGGTCGGTTACGGCCAGCGGCAACCCGGTGCTACCAGAATAATATTCGTTATTTTTATCACAGTAATACGCATAGAGCGTTGAGGGTGCTTTAAACTGTTCAGCAGCTGATTGGTTCAATGGCGTTATCCGTAAATATGCACGGTTAGCGTAGGTATATTTAATGTCCTTAAGTTGCCGTATACTAGGCAGGTCTACCCGCGTCATAATTCCAGGTCCGGCCTGAATAAATGCTTTTTCCCCTGTTTGAGATGTTGGCAAAGAATACCGTCGTCCTGGCAATTTGGCTAAAACAGTCTGGCTTCTGTCGCCCACGACCTGGTTGTATAATGCTGTTACATTAAATGTAACCGAATCCTTGGTTATCGCGTCAATACCTTGATTATGGTAATGCAATTGTATACCAGTACTGTCATTTTGGTAGTATGTAAATCCTACTACTGCGCCATTATCTGAAGCACCCGGAAGTACAGTAATTCCTTTCAATAAATTAATCCAATCCGAATTGGTTGTTAGCAAATTACCTTTTGCAAGATCAAATACCTTTTTACCCAATACATTTGAAAGCTTGATCTTTACCACCCGATGCGGTGTACGCGGCCGTGGTAAAAGGCTTATTTTACCGAGTGGAATTGCATCATAAGGAGTTGAATAATTGTTAAAATACACATTTTTATCCAGAATATCTTCTGTTAATGCATGAACTGACAAATTCATTAATTTGGTAGTATCCCCGTAATAATAGCCGTCATAACGCAGAGCCAATATCAGCGAATCGTAAACCGCTGTTTCTGCAAGGCTAACTGCTGCATCCAAAGTAGGTTGAAAAAACGAGGCAGCATGCATTTTCCCCATATAGGGATCTGCAAATCTTCCGACAAATATTCTGCTGGATGAACCTGTCATAACAGAATCAGGTGCAACGATTGAAAGCTTTACCGTAGTGGTATCAGTAAATAAAGCGGTGAAATCATCCGGGTTTGGCTGAACCAGCGATACAATCTCGTCTCCCCACTGGCATGATGCCATTGAAACACTTAGACCTATTATAACCAGAAAGTTTTGGACAGCTGGAGAAAACGTTTTGAAAGAAAAAGAAATAAATTTCATTTAAGGCAAGAACAGTAAAAGTGCAAAATTATCAGATGTAACGTTAATTACAACATGAATTAAACATTATGAGCAAAATTTATCAATATCCGGTTCATTGCAACATAATCCCGGTAATGGACGTAAAGGTTAATAATTCTGTCAGACAAACGGCAATGAATCAGGAATAATTGCCTCTTTATCTTTTAAATACAAGTTTTAATTATTTTCCAGTACGCATAAAAAACCCGGAAAGTGGCAAAACTTAAAAAACAAACGTAAAAACACGAATTGTATTTCAGAAGAAAAAGTGATTGAGAAAAAAGAATAAATCGTTGTTTAAGCCTTTAAAAAGATTATTTCCAACAACATCCGGGGCATTTTTGCGTTAAAAAATCCGGACTGAAATATAACTTTTATGCAAAAAGTAATTATATAATTTCTCTTAGCAGGTTCAAGATGTTATGTTTGCAGAAAATTTGATGAAAATATGTCTCCAAAGCGTTAACATTTCATTGTCATTTTTATTTCAGAATTAAGAACAAGCAGCATAAATTCATTTGTAACAATTAGTCAAACCATAATTTTTTCATGTTTAATACTTTAAAAAAGGCCTCATTAGCTCTTCTCGTTGCTTCTGCCTCACTCGTACAGTTTAGTTGCAATAATGATGTAGACGCTGACAAACTGGGAAACTGGTATAAATCAGGAATCCCTTCATTTGGAGGATCTGCCAGAAGTCATGCCGTAAGTTTTGTAATTGGTACAAAAGGATATATTGGTACAGGTTATACAAATGAAACCATATCTAGAGTTAAAGATTTCTGGTCTTACGACGCAACAGGTAAAATCTGGTCGCAGGTTGCAGACTTCGCAGGAACCGGCAGACAGGATGCAGTAGCGTTCGTTGTTGGAAGCAAAGCTTACGTTGGAACAGGATATGATGCAAATTCAGTTGTAGATCTGGCTTACAAAAAAGATTTCTATCAATTTGATCCGGCAACCAACAAATGGACTGCTGTTGCTGATTTCCCTGCAACGCGTCAGTATGCGTCTGCGTTCGTAGTAGGTGACAAAGCATATGTTGGCCTTGGATATAACGGAAGTGGTTTTTATCAGGATTTCCACATGTACAATGCAACAACAGATACATGGTCTGAGGTCGCTACATTCACTGGTGGAAAACGCAGGGGTGCCAATGCTTTCACAGTTGGAGGTGTAGCTTATGTAGGTTTCGGTCAAAACAATTCAAGTGCTGCTACAAGAGATTTGTATAAATTTGATCCAACCGGCAATAGCGGAAAAGGTGCATGGTCATTAATGGAAGACACAAATGATGATTTGACCGCACGTTCATTCTCATTCACTTTGGTACTTAATGAAAAAGCATATATAGTAGGTGGTTCTGGTGCATCGGATGTATGGGAATATACACCGGGAACAAATACATGGGTATCAGTTGCTCCATTTGTGCCAGGTGCAAGAGGTTATGCAGGCGGGTTCACTTTGGGCACAACAGGTTACATCGGAACAGGTATCAGCGGATCTGTCAATACAGATGATTTCTGGGCCTTCGATCCTACTGCTGCCATAAATGATGATGACAATTAAGATATAGTGAAAATTAGAAATAAATATAAAATTATTCTGATTTGCCTTATAGCCTTTGCAGTTTTAGCTTTCGTTTTTTTCAGGGGTATACCCAATGGAAATGAAAGCCAGAACAGCGAAGGCTTTCGCAATTTGAAGGTGGAGGCGTTTAAACGAGAAACGGGTTGGGGATACCGGATCTATGCCGATACAACAGCCATTATCGAACAATTGTATATTCCGGGTGTTTCCGGTAAAATAGGTTTTCAGACGAAGGATCTCGCGTTAAAAACAGGCAGGCTGGTTATTCACAAATTAGAAAAAGGAATTTTCCCACCTACCATTACGGCACTTGAGCTTGATAGCATGAAGGTTAATTATTAAGGGCTAATTGCAATTGTTAATTTTTAATACTTCCTGTAATGCAAAAAAAGCCCTTTTAACGGGCTTTTTTTGCATTACAGGATATAGCTAAAGGGATTGAAAATGGTTTATCAATTGAAAATTGACCATTAACAATTATTCAACCTTACTTTTGATCTGGTAGGTTCCTAAAATCGGATAGTGATCAGAATAATGTACGTTATTGATTGTTTTGAAATTCAGGAGATTGATTTTATCTGAGTTATAAAATTGATTATCAATACGGATAAAATAAGGAAGTCCGTTAAATGTAAATCCAAATCCTTTCCCTCTATCCTCAAACGAGTTGGCAAGCAAAGACCTGCTTTTGCCATAGACATAACTATACGGGGTTTCGTTAAAATCTCCACAGACTATAACAGGATGAGGAGATACATTTATCCATGATTCCAGAATATCCATTTCATCTGCATGGTTTATAAACCCTGTCTTTATTCGTTTTGCATTATCCTTACCCTCTTTCCATAGTCCTTTAAGTGTTCGCTGACTGCTTAATGCATCTAGCTTCAGGGTCATGGAAAAGAGATGCAATGCAATTATTCGGACGGTGTCCTTACCTACTTTCACATCCGCACTGATCATACCATTCTGAGCCATAAAAAGTGTATCCTGAACTGCGGTAATTGGCAGTTTGGAGTAGATCACGAGGCCCCAATAGTCTTCAGGTCTGTTCCAACCGGATTTATTCAGGTAAGCCACGTGTTTGTAGCCATTATTTTCAAAAATTTTGTTCGAATTAAACAATAATGATTTACGTCTGCTAAAATATTCAAACATACACAGTACATCAGCACCAGAAGTAGATATCCATTTTTGCATATCCCTGATTTCGGTCTTTGCTTCATCGGAACTGTTGTCCGAATTATGCCTGAATACATGAACGTTATAGCTCATAACTTTGAATGTTTTTTTCCGGTTATCAATTTCGTCATCTTTATTGAAATGAATTGAATATGTTCTTGGTAAAAAAATACATCCTACTGCAAGCAGTACAAGTGGAAGAACAATATTTAGCCTGTTTGTCAACAAAGAGGAAATCAGGCAAAACAAATGACCTAAGATGACAACGGGAAAAGTCATCATGATAAAACCTGAAAACCAGTCTTTAAATGGAAACCAAATCAGAAGGGCATAAACGACTAATGTATAAAGGGCAAAACATTTATAAAAAAATAAGAAAATTCCGTTTATTCTTTTCATGGAGCATGTATTTCAAATCATTTGCAAAAATAGAACAACAGTTTCAATTTAGTTCATTAATCATAACTTGTACAAATGATAAAATAGTTTTACCTTTGCATCATAATTCAAGTTTGATCGGTTGATTGAGGGGGTATTTAATCCCCTTTTTTATTTGCAGTAAGCCATACATGACCATAAAAGAACATTTAGAAGTTTTGCTCAACCCAATGCTGGAGGAAGGCAACTTTTTTCTGGTAGATATCATTTTCAAACCTTCCAAGGTAAGTCAAAAAATAACCATTCTGGTTGATAGCGATGAAGGAATTACTATCCAGGAATGCACCTCAATAAGCCGGCGATTAGCAAAACAGCTTGAAGAACTGGAAGTTTTTTCAGAAGCATATACACTCGAAGTATCCTCACCTGGTCTGGATCAGCCCCTTATTCTGTTGCGCCAGTTTCAAAAGAACCTGGGAAGGAATTTGAAGGTTACTTTAAAAACAGGTGAAGTTGTTTCCGGTACTTTGACAGATGCGAATGAGGAAACTGTAAAATTACAATTGCCCTTGCCAAAGAAGAAAACAAAAATACCTGTTGATGAAGCATCACTTTTGAAAGAAATCACCAGAAATGATATTTCAAAAGCCTTGATTGAAATCACTTTTAAATAACTTACATACCAGACAATCATTTTCTGATTTGTAATCAATTATATAATATGTTTAACTTAGTATCAGCAAATATTCTTTAACATAACAATGGATAGCGGAATATTAATTGAATCATTCGCCGAGTTTGCAAGTTCTAAAAATATTGATCGTCCTACGATGATCAGTGTTTTGGAAGAAGTATTTCGCACAATGATTCGCAAAAAATACGGTACCGATGATAATTTTGATGTGATCATCAACCCTGAAAGCGGTGACCTTGAAATGTGGCGCACACGCGAGATTGTTGACGATAACTCGGAAGATATATGGGATTACAATAAAATTCCACTTGCTGAAGCACGAAAAATACAAAGTGACTTTGAAGTAGGCGAAGAAGTTGCCGAAGAAGTTAAACTTGTGGAATTCGGACGCAGGCTTGTTCAGACTGCCCGCCAGACTTTGATCCAAAAGATCAAGGATATGGAAAAAGAGATTATGTATGAAAAATACAAAGATCAGGTGGGTGAAATGATCACCGGAGAAGTGTATCAGACTTTGCGCCACGAAGTAATTATCATGGATGGAGAAGGAAACGAACTTTCCCTTCCCCGTACTGAGCAAATTTCCAAGGATCGTTTCCGTAAGGGTGAATCCGTGAAATCGGTCATTCATAAAGTAGAAATGAACAATGGTTCTCCAAAAATTACCCTTTCGAGAACTTCTCCTGTTTTTCTGGAAAGATTGTTTGAAGTTGAAATTCCTGAGATATATGATGGAATTATTTCGGTAAGAAGAGTTGTTCGTGAACCAGGGGAACGTGCAAAAGTAGCAGTAGAATCTTACGACGACAGAATTGATCCGGTTGGAGCATGTGTCGGAATGAAAGGGTCACGTATCCATTCAATTGTTCGTGAGCTTGGAAATGAAAATATCGATGTTATCAACTATACTGATAACCTGGAATTATTGATCAGCAGGGCACTTAGTCCGGCAAAAGTAAGTTCTATGCAGATCGACCGTGACACAAAGCGCGTTTCGGTGTTTTTAAAACCTGACCAGGTTTCTCTTGCAATCGGGAAAGGCGGCCAGAATATTAAGCTGGCAGGTAAGCTGGTTGGAATGGAAATTGATGTATTCAGAGATATTGAAGAGCATAATGACGAGGATGTAGATCTTTCGGAATTTAGCGATGAAATTGAAGCCTGGATGATCAGTGAACTGCACAAAATTGGTTTGGATACTGCAAAAAGTGTCCTTGCACTGAATAAAGAAGAACTTGTAAGGCGGACGGATATGGAAGAGGCGACCGTGGAAGAAATTCTGGATATCCTTCGTAAAGAATTTGAATAATATATAATTTGGATATATCAACATAGTGTTTATATATCCGCAAATGCAAAACTTTTTCTATTAATTGCTAATATGGCAGAAGATAAAATGATGCGCCTGAGCCAAGTGGCACGGATCCTGAACGTAGGAATTACTACGATCGTAGATCATCTGTCTGCCAAAGGGTATAAGGTGGAAAGTAACCCTAATACCAAAATTAATTCTGATCAAATTGAGTTTCTTGCAAAAGACTTCAAATCGGAAGATCTTCGCACCTCATTGGTAGCGAAGCCCGTTACGCATGAAGTACCTGCTGAGACAAAGGAAGATAAGGTAAAAAGTGATGTAGACGGAATTTTATACTTCCGCAATAATCCTGCGAAACCTGCTGAAGAGAAAAAGCAAGTCGAGGAAAAAACCGAAGCAGCATTACCAGCTCTCGAAAACAGGCTTCCCGGTATTAAGGTCATTGGAAAGATTGACCTCGATGCAAAAAAACCGGTTTATCAGACTCCGCCGCCAGTTCCTGCCCCAGCTCCTGCTGTAGTGGAACCGAAAGTAGAAGAGCCTGTTAAAGCTATTTCTGCTGAAGAGAAAAAACCAGTTGAACAAGCTCCGGCTCCTGCTGTTAAAGAGCAGGAAAAACCTGAAGCCGCAATTCCAGCTAAACCTGAGGTTGTAGTTACTGCACCGGTGGAAGCGGTTAAAGAAATAGTTCAACCTGAAAAAGTTGAAATAAAGGTAGAAAAACCTGTTGAAGCAAAACCTGTTGTTGAAGAAAAACAGCCTGTTCAGGAAGTAGTTGTTTCAAAAGCAGAAATTATACCTACTGAAACAATTATTGAAAAACCTGCTGTTATAGAAGCTAAACCTGAAACACCCGAATTGGTTAAAACAGAAATAAAACCGCTTCCGGAACAAGAAGCGGCAATGCCGGAATCCGGAGGTTCTGATCTTATTGAAGCACGCGGAGAGCAATTGCGTGGACTTCGTGTAATTGGGAAAATTGAACTTCCTTCCGATAAAGCCAAGAAAAAAGATCCTGTTGCATCCAGTAGCGATACAGCTGCTGACAAAAAACGCCGCCGTAAGAGAAAACGGATTCGTGATGGTGTGGTTACGCCTGGGGATGCAAGGCCAGCTACTACAGTTACTGCAACTATAGGAACTCCAACGGGTACCACTAACAGTACGGGTACTAACCAAACTCCCCGTCCACCAAGAGACGCTAACGCAACTCCGGGAAATAGAACTGACAGAACAAACAACCGGCCACCAGCCACAGGTACTATCAGGAACGACGGCTCCGGCTGGCACAACTGGCAGTACTACACCAGGTACCGGTAATGCTGCTCCAAAAAGCGGAAGCAACATTGGCAGAAATAATAATCGTCGCGGTGGTAAACGCGAAGAAGTTTCTGATAAAGAAGTTTCCGATAATATTCGTGCAACAATGGCACGTATGGGAGGCGGAGGTGCAAACACCAAAAGTTCAGGAAGAGGAAGAGGACTTCGCCGTCGTGACAGAGCTGACCAGAACGATCCTAATGCACAGGACGAAACAGAAACAAAAGTATTGCGGGTAACAGAGTTTGTGTCGGCCAACGATTTGGCTTCACTGATGGATGTTACAGTGCAGGAGGTTATTTCGGTTTGTATGAGCATGGGTATGTTCGTTTCTATCAACCAAAGACTTGATGCAGAAGCAATTACTTTTATCGCTGATGAATTTGGATTTGAAGTAGCCTTCATCTCAGCAGAAGAAGAAGTTCAGAATGATGTTGTTGAAGAGGTTGATTCCGAAGAAAGCCTGATTGAAAGAGCGCCGATTGTAACGATCATGGGTCACGTCGATCACGGTAAAACTTCTTTACTTGATTACATCCGTCAGGAAAATGTTGCCAGCGGTGAAGCAGGTGGTATTACCCAGCACATTGGTGCATATAGTGTAAAAACAAAAACAGGCAAACAGGTCACGTTCCTGGATACTCCTGGTCACGAAGCATTTACAGCGATGCGTGCCCGCGGAGCAAAAGTTACTGACGTTGTTATTATTGTAATTGCTGCGGATGATAGTATCATGCCACAAACACGTGAAGCGATTAACCATTCACAGGTTGCTGGTGTACCTATTGTATTTGCATTTAGTAAGGTCGACAAAGCAGGAGCCAATACTGAAAAAATACGTGAGGAACTTGCTAACATGAATATATTGGTAGAAGAATGGGGTGGTAAGTACCAGACTCAGGAAATATCTTCCAAATCAGGTTTAGGTATTGATGTTCTTTTGGAAAAAGTACTTCTCGAAGCTGAAATACTTGAACTAAGAGCAAATCCAAACCGCCGTGCGATTGGTAGTGTGGTTGAAGCATCTTTGGATAAAGGACGTGGATACGTTACTACGATCCTTGTTGAAACGGGTACACTTAAAGTGGGAGACGTAGTTTTGGCAGGTGCGCATTTTGGAAAAGTAAGGGCAATGACAGATTATTTAGGCCGCAAGCTTAAAACAGCAGGACCTTCTATGCCGGTTCAGCTGCTTGGCTTAAATGGAGCGCCGCAAGCAGGTGATCGTTTCAATGTGTTTGAAAATGAACGTGATGCACGTGATATTGCTGTCAAACGTGAGCAGATTCAACGTGAACAAACAATTCGTACCCGTAAGCATATCACACTGGAAGAAATTGGACGTCGTAAGGCGATTGGTAGCTTCCGTGAGCTTAACCTGATTATAAAAGGTGATGTGGATGGATCAGTAGAAGCACTTTCTGATTCGCTGTTGCAATTGTCTACTTCCGAAGTTCAGGTAAATATTATTCATAAAGGTGTTGGTCAGATATCTGAGTCGGATGTTAACCTTGCAATTGCTTCTGATGCAATTGTGATTGGCTTCCAGGTTCGTCCTTCTTCGAATGCGAAGAAAATGGCAGAACAGGATCAGATTGAAATTCGCCACTACTCAGTAATATATAGTGCCATTGACGAGATTAAGGATGCCATGACGGGTATGCTAGCTCCAACAATTGAAGAAATTATTACTGGTAATATTGAGATTCGTGAGGTGTTCAAAATCAGCCGCATCGGTACTATTGCCGGATGTTATGTTACGGACGGTTTTGTTAAACGAAGCAATAAAATTCGTATCGTGAGAGATGGTATTGTACTTCTGACTGGCGAAATTGACTCTTTGAAACGTTATAAAGACGATGTTCAGGAAGTTAGAAATGGCTATGAATGTGGTTTAAGTATCAAAAACTTCAATGATATCGAAGTTGGCGATATTATTGAAAGCTTTGAACTACGTGAAGTGAAAAGATCACTTTAATAGAAAATAGAAGGCGGAATGGAATATTAAAAGTTTTTCATTTTATAATTCACTTCCAGAAAATATAGCAAGAGCCTGATCGGGTACCCGATCAGGCTCTTGCTTTTATATTCTAAAAAATTTAGCCGTTGTCATTTAACCGTTCCTCCATTTACCTTCAACCCATATTTTTTAAATTTCACCCCTCCCCATCACCCAATCCATATCTGTAAACCTTTTGGGAAGGAATCCGGTATAATAATATCAATCCTAAAATGAATATAACCAGAAGTGCCAGAATACTGTTTCGCATGCTTCCGGTCAACTGTTCAACCATTCCATAAATAAATGTTCCAACCACAATTGCCAGTTTTTCGGTTACGTCGTAAAAACTGAAATAAGATGCGGTGTCTTTGGTATTTTCAGGAATCAATTTAGAATATGTAGCCCTGGAAAGTGATTGGATTCCACCCATGACCATTCCAACTGTGCAGGCCAAAACATAAAACTCCATAGCTTCTGTGGTGTAATAAGCGCCTGTACAGATTCCAATCCAAATAGCTACACCAATCATCAATGCATGAATATTACCTAATTTTCCGGATAGCCATGCAAAAGCAAATGAACCCACAATACCAACAAGCTGGATTAAAAGAACTGTTATAATCAGGCTTTGAGACGGAAGTTTCAATTCAGTTGCTCCAAAGATCGTGGCAATGTACATCACCGTACGCAAACCCATAGTATAAATAAAAAATGCAGAAAGGAATTTGGCAAGATAAGGTTGTTCCTGTAATTCGATATATACTTTTTTCAGTTCACGAAATCCATTGAATACCCAGTTTCCTTTTCTTTGTTTACCATTTTTGACGGGAGCCGGAAGATACCTGAAAGGAATCTGGGCAAATAAAATCCACCACACGCCAACCGTAAAAAAGGAAATTCTTGCTGGTGTGCCTTTGTCCGTTATCCCGTAAAAAGCCGGAAAAAGTATCATGCTTAAATTGAATAATAATAAAAGTACACTACCCAGGTAACCCATTGAAAAACCTCGTGCACTGTAACGGTCGAAGTTATCCTCAGTGGCTATTTCGGGAAGATAGGAATCATAAAAAACGATACTTCCACTCCACCCTATCAGGCTCAGTCCAAAAATTAAAATGGATGAAGTCAGCGTTTCCTTTGTAAAGAAAAACAGGAGCATACAACTCACCGCACCGGTATAACAAAAGAATTTCATGAATCTTTTCTTTCTTCCGGTAAAATCAGCAATGGCAGTACACAATGGAATTAACGCAGCTGTAATTAAAAAAGAAATTGAAACAGTGTATGAAAATAAAATTGAACTTTTAATTTCATATCCAAAAAAGTTAATTTCCAGTGTTCCCGACGCACTTAATGCTGTCGCACTAAAATATACAGGAAAAATACTTGCAACAATCACAAGTGCATGAACGGAATTGGCCCAATCGTACATACACCACGCGTTGATAATAAGCGGATTATTCTTTTTCATAGAAAAAATTAATTGCAAAATAAGAAAAGCGGCAGAATATTTCCGCCGCTCTGTAAACAAATTCTTTTATATACCACCATCAGCAAAAAGACGGCTGATTAATAATTATCCAACAACAAGATTACCGAATCACCGGATTGAATACCATGATAGTTTCCTGATCAACACCGCTTACCGGCATAGTACTCTTAAGTCTCATTTTGCTGTTAGTTAATTCTTCGATGCCAAACTTTCCGGCGAATCCTGAGATATCAATATCAAGTACCTGCAGATTGTCTGTCAAATACCATGTACCTCCATTTTGAACCTGTGAATCAGCAGTGCTTTTTGCGTATACCTTATTACCGCTCACAAATTCTATTTCTAATAATGGGATGGCTTGTGTTTGCAAATTCAGTTTTGAGGGTGGGATCGTATTACCAGACAGATCAGTTACGGAAGCCATTTTCCACGGATAATTCACAAGAATTTTATCCTTTTCAGTTGGCTGTACTGTTCCGTTCTTATCTTTGTCCCTTGCAGGAAATGAGTGTAAAGAAAATTACAAGTGCAGGCAACAGACTAAATATCCGGTTCATTTTTTGCTTCATATTAGTATTTGACGATTATATATTTGTTATCAAACGGGGCAGAATCTGCATTATACTAATAAAGCATTATTAATATAAATTAGTTGCCTGAAAATAAATCCTGCAAAATTAACGAATTAGTTCCGTCTATTCTTATCAACAACTAAACAAAGATGCACTTAAGAAAATACCATATTGTCATTATTCTCATATTCGTCAATTCAATTTATTCGTTTGGACAAAATTGTTTGCCGGCTTATACGCTTAATCCGGTTACGGTTAACAATACAATTGAATGGAATAAATTTCCTGAATTTACCCTCCCATTTCAAATCATTTACAGCGGCCCTCGTTTTGGTGATACTCAATCACAACCTATAAAACACGGATTTAGCCATTTAGCAACTTTCAGCGGCACTGAACCTGGTTCACTTCCTGTCAAAAACCGGGCAGTTCTTTGGTATGGTGTCGCAACTTCAACCGGCGATCAGCCTTGGGCAAATAATTCACTACGCAGTCCCTGGGGAAACGATACTGTGGCATATCGCAATTATTGGGATAATTATACAGCTGGTATTCAGGCAGATATTGTTTGCCTGGATATCGAAAGAATGCAAAGGGATGACAGAGATATATTGGCACTCAAATTGGACAGTCAGATTCCACAGCAATACAGAAATCTTTCTGATGCCGATTTTTTGACTGCCTATAAGAAAGATATGCGATGGTGGTATACTGAACCGATTAACCGCCTGAAAAATAAAGGACTGAATCCTGCACCTCACATAACAGGTTACAGTGATGTCCCTGTTCGTAATACCTGGCTTAATATTACGGCGAATAGCTGGCAGGACTGGACTACAAACCTGGCCAGAACGCATTATCTGACACAGGACAATTCAGGTAAAATTGGTGGAAGTTATTACGATGCACTGGATTATATCTCACCGTCGCCTTACTATTATTATGGATACGACAATCCTTTCGGAAAGGACTATTTGTCTTACTTGCTGTTTCACATTGAAGTAAATCGTGCCTGGAGTGACAAACCCGTTATTCCGTTCGTATGGCTTCGCATTCATGACAGCTATGATCCAAATACCCCATTGATCACTTCATTTATGGCAGAGGCTACGGCCATATTCCCATTCTTTTCCGGTGCATCCGGACTTTGGCTTTGGGAAAATCCTTTTTTTCCGGGTAACCGCCAGGAAAATTATGGGGCCTATGAGCACTTTATCAATGGGTTGTATCGGTTATCGGAATTCAAAGATATGTTTGAGGGAACTCATGAACTTGTTATCCCACAATCGGCGAGAGATCAAATGGTAGCGCAAAACCCCATCTGGCGTGGTGTTGTAAAAGGAACTGATATTGTCATTGCAGCGCAAAATCCATACGCAGCGGATGATGCGGAAACGCTTGTAAATGTTTCTTACCAAAAATGGTACAAAACGATTACGCTGAAAGGAAAGGAAGTTTTTTTGTGCAAATTTGATCTGAATGATGTTGTAACATCGATTGAACCTGTTTTGGCCGATGCTTATGTATATGCCAATCCGGTTCAGCATGACCTTAACGTAGTATTGACCGGCTTTACTGGTATTGCCGAAGTGGATTTCTCTTTAACAAATATTAAAGGGCAGATTGTGCTTGAAAAGAAAATGCAGTCATTTGCAGGAGATACCAAACAGTTAATATTACTTCCCAAACTGGCCTCTGGCATATATTTTGCCCGATTTGCAAGCAAAAATAAAATCATTATTAAAAAGGTTGTTGTAAATCAATAACCGTGAATTAAATTCCAAAACACCGTTATCTGTTTACAATAAGGTGAACATTATCATTATTCAAATCATTTGCTTTTATGAATCGTCTGAGCCAGGAAACAAGCCCATATTTATTGCAACATGCCCACAATCCTGTTGACTGGTTCCCTTGGGGTGATGAAGCATTAACAAAAGCAAAAACAGAAAATAAGCCAATTCTGGTTAGTATAGGATATTCTGCATGCCATTGGTGCCATGTAATGGAGCGTGAAAGTTTTGAAAAAGATCATGTAGCCGCGGTTATGAATGACCATTTCGTTTGTATAAAAGTCGATCGTGAGGAACGTCCGGATGTCGATGCAGTTTACATGGATGCGGTACATGCAATGGGAGTAAGAGGCGGCTGGCCGTTAAATGTATTTCTTCTGCCCGATGCAAAGCCGTTTTATGGAGTCACTTATCTTCCTCCACAAAACTGGGTGCAGTTATTGGGAAGCATTAAAGAAGCATTTGGAAAACATTACGATGAACTGGCAGGTTCAGCCGAAGGTTTTGTTCAGAATATGATCCTTTCGGAATCCGAAAAATATGGCTTGGTCCCTTCAACATCAGATTATTCTATAGATGAACTGGATTTAATGTTTGAACAATTAAAAAAACATTTTGATACTCAGAATGGCGGAATGGATCGTGCTCCTAAGTTTCCAATGCCCTCTATTTATAAATTCCTGCTTCGGTATTACGACATCACCCAGAATCCGGAAGCACTGGCACAACTGGAATTGTCATTAAACCGGATTGCCCTGGGAGGAATTTATGATCATGCAGGAGGCGGCTGGGCGCGTTATTCCGTGGATGAAGACTGGTTCATTCCGCATTTTGAAAAGATGCTATATGATAATGCCCAATTGCTGAGCATCTATGCCGAAGCCTACTCGTTGACCAATAATGAATTGTATTCGGATCGCATACGCCAAACGATTTTATGGCTGGAAACGGAAATGCTCAGCGATTATGGAGGATATTTCTCAGCGCTGGATGCTGACAGTGAAGGGGTTGAAGGCAAGTTTTATATTTGGACAGAGGAGGAATTGAAAGAAATTCTGGGTGATGATTTCAACTGGTTTTCAAAATTGTATCATATCAAAAAAAGGGGCAATTGGGAGCATGGTTACAATCACCTGCATCTGACAAATTATGCCGATCAGACTGCAAAAACACTGGGAATTTATACGGCTGATTTTTCATCTCAATACAAAAAGGCACTTGAAAAACTTGCTCAAAAACGTTCTGAACGTATTCGTCCCGGACTTGATGACAAAATACTTGCTTCCTGGAATGGGCTTTTGATAAAAGGATTGACAGATTGTTACCGTGCATTGGGTGACGAAAACATACGTGATCTTGCAGTGAAATGCGGTAAATTCATTCAGGATAAAATGACAACTGAAGGCAAACTGCGTCACAGTTTTAAAAATGGCAGGGCAACAATCACTGCTTTTTTGGAAGATTATGCAGCGGTAATTGATGGTTATCTGGGCTTATATCAAATCACTTTTGATGAAAACTGGATTAATGAAGCGCAAATACTCACGGATTACTCTATTGCTAATTTCTATGATGAAACGGACGGTTATTTCTATTTTACAGACGCAGATGGTGAATCACTAATTGCACGTAAAAAGGAGCTTTTTGATAATGTAATACCAGCTTCCAACTCCATTATGGCTTCCAATCTGTTCATATTGGGAAAAATTCTTGATCATGAAAAGTATGAAAAGTTATCAGATGGAATGCTTTCCCGTATGCGGAAAATTTTAATGGCTGATGTACAATGGGTTACTAACTGGGGAGCATTATATTGTCTTAGAACCACTCCTACTACCGAAATCGCCATAGTCGGGAATGATGCTGACTCATTACGTAAAGATCTCGACCGCTTTTTTATTCCCAACAAGGTTGTAACAGGAACAAAAAATGAATCACAATTACCCTTATTACATAACCGGACTGACCGTAATGGCCAATCCGTTATTTATGTTTGTTATGATAAAACCTGTCAGTTACCAGTTACAAGCGTTGAAGAAGCACTTATACAGATTAATGGGAAATAGATTTAATACTATGTTGATTACGAAAGAAGTGGAAAATACCTTTCACGGATAATATTCATATGATGAACGGGGTGTCCCAAAATGACAAAGCCTAAGGCCAAAGCCGATATTTCGATGTTATTAGCTGTTCCCGGCCTTAGCATCATTTCACTCGTCATTCCTTTATAAAGTGCGATAGTCGATTTTCTTACATCTACCATTTCCTGCATTAATTCCGGTAAAGTCCTGTTTATTGCGTTTGTGTTCGCTGCAAATGGCTCTTCATCATATCCTGCCAATGGTGTTTTGTCATTTCTCGAAAAACGAAGCGCCCGGTATGACATAATTCTTTCATTATCAATAACGTGTTGAAAAATATCCTTTATGGTCCATTTGCCGGGTGCATAAATTTTATCTTCCAAAGCTGTTATTTTATCTATTTCTGAATAGACCTTTTCGAGGGGGTATTTTTCAAAAGCATCAAAAATATCAATGTCTTCAATGATGTTAATGTACCTGTCAAAAAAAGGCGGCATTGGATTAATGGCTGATTTCTTCATTTTGAGATTATATTTTTGCAGAAAGTATTTTACAACTTCATTTTTTACAAAAAGCAACTTACTCAATTTTTAATAATCTGACATAATCCGGATCCGCATGAGCTATTAAATTTTAATTTAAGTAAATATTGGTTACACAAACATTCCCGAAAAAAAGTATTAATAGTAGGATTTATTCTACCAAAAATAAGATCTTTACAAGTGATTTTTTTAAATAAAACCTTGTTTTTAATAAAAATACAATTGATTATCAATCACTTATGTCAAGCATGCAATGTGTGGCCTTTTTTTAGCACATCATTGCATTTTTATAGTCAATAATTTTATAATTTTGGGCACAAATCCTCAGACGAATTGAAAAAGATTGCGGCCATAGGTTTATTGGTTTTACTGCTCTATAATACTCTGGGGCTCACGTTTGCTGTGTTCTTCTTTGAGAAAAATTTCAATGTTGCTTCTCGCGTTAGTCAGGATGATGATTTCGAAACAATGAAATTGTATTTTCCATCACTTCCTTATTCGGGTTCCTGGGAAAATGACAATGTTGAAGGGTTACTTCATGAAAACGGTAAATTTTATAATGCTACGCATGTTCTTCATGAAAATGATACTTTGTATGTTACCTTAAAATCTAATCAGGCTGCAAGGGATCAATTCTTTGAACTAGTCAGTATGATGGAAATGATGACTGATAATGATAAAGAGCTTCCGGAAAGTGCGCAGAATACAGCACTTAAACTTTTCAATGACTTAATTAAAATCTACGTCCCGAATTCACATCATATAGATTTTAATGTTACTTGCCCGGAAAATGTGATTACTGGCATTTATCAGCCTGCCGTTACTCCGGTGTACTCCGGGTATGAAATTAATCTCAATACACCGCCTCCCGAAATTGCATAACCGCAAACCTTAATTTGCATGTTTTCTCTGTTTTAACTTTACATAACACTGTCCGGCTAAGTTGTGTACCTGCACCTGGCCATCACAGAATTTCAGGCATCGCTTTGATACCCTGAAATTCTGTGCTTAGTTATCTTCTTTTAATTTAAATAACCTATGTTTCAAATTCTACAGATTAGAAAGTATCTTTCAGGAGTTCTGCTGACTGCTCTTACAGGTATTATTTCGCCAGCGTTTGCCCAAATGCCCAATGATGCAATTTATATGGCCAAAGGCACTGCTTGTTTAGCTGTATCCTACAATCACAGTTCCTGGGATAAATATTGGGAAAATAAACTTCTTCGCGAAAACCTAAATATTGGCACGCACACTACCCAAAGTGCCATGGCGATGCTAGCTGTTGGCGTTACAAAAAACCTGAATGTCATCGTTGGGCTTCCTTACGTCTGGACACAGGCAAGTGCAGGAAACCTGATGTGGCAAAGTGGCGTACAGGATGCTTCCGGCTGGCTTAAATACCGATTTGTAAATGTCTCCGGTTTTTCATTACATGCAATTGCAGGAGCGTCTATTCCTGTTACCAACTATATCCCGGACTTTATGCCCATGTCCATAGGTATGCAGTGTAAAACAGCAACCGGCAGGCTGCTTGCAAGTTATCGGAATAAACCAACCGGCTTATATGCGACAGCTTCAGGAAGTTATATTTTCAGAAGCAAAGTGAAAATTGATCGTGACTCTTACCAGGCAGACGGACAATTGTATGCTTCCAATATGGTAAGTGCACCTAATGCATATGATATGTCGGCCCGTATTGGCTATTTGAAAAAAGCAATTCAGGCAGAAGGATTTATCGAACACGGAGGATGTGATGGTGGCGACAATATCCGCCGAAACGATATGCCTTTTCCAACGAACAATATGAAATCCACGGCGGTCGGAGTTTATGCAAAATTTCAACCTAAAAATATAGGTGTAAACGCCCGTGCAAGCAAAGTGATAGAAGGAAGTAATGTTGGCAAAAGCACTGCCTACATGATCGGCGTATTGTACCAGTTAAGATATGCAAAGAAATCTGAAAATAATAAAAACGTATTTAAGCAATAACAATGAAAACGATATATACTTTAAAACTTACAAGGCAATATTCCATTTCAGGATTAGCAGCAATCATTTTACTTGTCTCTTCCTGTTCTAAAACAGTGGATGAGCCAACTGCTTCCATAAATACACCTTCCACACTGGACGAAAATGCCGGAACCTGGAAACCTTATATATTAACATCATCCAGCGAAATTGCGGTAGCCGAGCCAAAAGCTGCGACTTCCGCGGAATATGCTGATGAGATTAAAAAACTGAAAGAAACAATGGCCAAGATCACGCCAATGCAGCGTGATCAGGTTAATTACTGGGGTGCAGGTGCAGCCTACCGATGGAATGAAATTGGCAGGGAACTGGCAGCAAGGTATAACACGCCTCCGGCTTCAGATAAAGATGGCAAATATCCTATTCCGGATGCTGCAAATCCTTTGGCAGATCCAAAATTTCCATTTGCCAATCCACCTTATACCGCACGTGCACTGGCATACCTGAGTGTGGCTCAGTATGATGCTTTGGTAGCAGCCTGGAACTACAAGTTTAAATATAACCGGAAAGCACCGTCAAAAACAGATGCGTCTGTTATGGCCATACTACCTGTAACCGAATTGCCTTCTTATCCTTCTGAAGATGCTGTTGTGGCGGAAGCATCTTTTGCAATCCTGAAAGCAATGTTTCCGGGAGAAGTACCATTTCTTGAAGGAAAACTGGCTGAACACAAAAACAGCAGGTTATTGGCTGGTATGAATGTGGAAAGTGACATTACTGCGGGTGCAGAATTGGGAAAAGCTGTTGGGGCGAAAGTAATGGCAAGAGCAAAAACAGACGGAATGGGAACAGCTAACAACCAGGCTAAAACAGCTGAAATGATTGCGAATGCAAAAGTAATTGGTATTACAGAACCCTGGGTAAGCCAGGAATTCCCTAAACGCCCTCCAATGCTTCCTACCTATGGATTGGTTGCACCGTGGAATTTTGATAAACCAACCGTTACAGCTTTACGACCATTGCCTCCACCTGTTCTGGGAAGCGCAGAATTCCAGAAAGACATGAATGAATTGCTGGATATTGCTAAAAAGCAAACCCGTGAACAGGCGCGTATTGCCAGTTTCTGGTCAGATGGTGTAGGAAGTTATACACCTCCGGGACATTGGCACAGAAGAGCGGCAATTCTATGTCATGATAATAATTTTAGTGAAATTCGTACCGCGCGTACCTTTGCATTGCTGGGAACCGCTATGCAGGATGCAGGGATCTGTTGCTGGGATGCTAAATATTATTACTATTATCCACGACCGAACCAAATGAGCAGTAAAATCAAAACATCTGTTGGTCTGCCAAACTTCCCGTCTTATACGTCAGGACATTCCATGTTCTCCGGAGCTGGTGCAGAAGTACTGGCTCATATCTTCCCCGCAGAAGCAGAAAAGCTGAATGCAATGGCTGTTGAGGCCTCTGTATCCAGAATGTACGGACTCATCCATTATCGTTTCGATTGTGAAGTTGGACTGGCAACAGGGCATAAAGTAGGAGAATATGCTGTGGCAAGAGCTAAAACAGATGGTGCAGAATAGATAAAATTTTATTTCGATATAAAAAGAGCGGCACATTCCATTAAAATTGGAAAGTGCCGCTCTTTTTATATTTACATTATATCTCTTCCAAACGGGCATCCAACCCTACATTCTTAGGATCCGGGCCATATTCATTGCTTCCTTTTACCCCTTCGGTGCAAGCAAGAATTAAGTTATAAATTGGAATAATAATATACCAACCGCTTTTACCTACATCATGCATTCTTCTGACACCTACGGCAATTGAAGGAATAAGAAATGCAATTGTAAGAACAGATCCAAGTATACCGCTACCATTAGCCATTTTGGATCCAAGCATACTATCAAGAAATGCAACAGCAATTGATATAATGATGTAAAAAAGGAAAAAATACCAGTATTCACTTCGCCTGGCACGTCCGGTAAAAACTGCATAGTTTTTTAAAACCTTGATAAAATAATTCATTAAAAAAATTTTTTGGAGGATTTCCTACTCGTATGGCTTTTCGGATACGCCCCGTTTTTTGAAGTGGTTGCTGGACTCCACTTTATTTTGTTTTCAAGCGACCAATATAAATAAAATTTGCAATTCTATATAATTATTATCCAACTGATTACTAAATCACAAAAAAAACGGACAGAAAATGATTCCGTCCGTTACTTAATTGAATACAATATTCTAACCTAAATCATCAATATTAAATGGCAGCTTTCTCATTCGTTTTCCGGTTGCCGCGAATATTGCATTGCCCAAAGCAGGAGCAATTGGTGGCAAACCAGGCTCTCCTACTCCACCTGGAACTGCACCACTATCAACAATATGAATTTCAATAGCGGGCATTTCATTGAGTCTCAAAATATTATACTGATGATAATTACTTTGTTCAGCTGCACCATTGGCAAATGTAATTCCGTCTTTAATGGCAGCTGTCAAACCCATCACAATGTTTCCTTCGGTTTGTGCTTTAACATTATCAGGATTCACATAATGGCCGCAGTCTATCACTGATATTACTTTGTTAATTTTTACACCCTTATCATTTTTTGAAACTGTAATACAGGTTGCAGAGATACTGCCAAAAGACTTAAACACGGCTAATCCCTTACCAGAACCTTCGGGAAGTTTTTCATCCCACTTAGCTTTCTCTGCCAAAGTAGAAAGAACTTTCAGGATACGATCATCAGATAAAATTTCCTGTCTGGCTTTAAGAGGATCTTTCCCCGCCAAATGTGCTAATTCATCAATAAAACATTCCTGCCCCCAACCAAAATTAGAAGCATAAACAGAACGCCACCAAACGATTGGAATATCTGTTTTCACATTGGTCCAGCTGATTTTTGAAGCCGATGCAAATTTATATTTATTATTTTCAGTACTAAGTTCTTCACCTATCCACGCATCAGCATCGTCTTCATTCAAACCTTTAAAAACCTGGCCCAGAATAGATTCGCCAATAGCATGATGATGAAATCCCGTTATTTTTTCACCTTCAACATATCCCTGCATGTGGCTTAACATACCAGGTCGGTATGGGCCCTGACTCAGATCATCTTCTCTTGTCCACAATACTTTTACCGGTTTTTTCAACTCCCTGGAAAGATGGCATGCTTCCAGCAAGAAGTCGTGGTATGCTTTACGCCCGAATGCACCGCCTAATAAGGTCACATTGATTTTTACCTGCTCCGGTTTTACTTTTAAATACGCACAAACATCACGCATGGCCCAGTCCGGCCCCTGAACCGGCGCCCAGATTTCCACTGTGCCGTCATCTTTTACATGTACAACTGCATTCTCTGGTTCTATCGGCGCATGGGCAAGAAACGGAGTTTCATAATGAGATTCCAATTTCTTCTCTGCTTTCGCATACTTGCTATTGAAATTTCCTTTTTCTTCGTAATTCACACCATCTTTTTTTGCAGCTTCATAAGTTGCTGCAAAGTAATTAGCAGTATTAACGGTTTTATCATAATCACCATTATCCCACTTCACACTCAGTGCCTTTCTGCCTTTCAGTGCTGCCCAATAATTGGTTGCTATTACAGCCACGGCTTCGGAAGTCCGGTGAGGCATTGTACGCTCAGTTCTCATAACCCTAAGAACTCCTTTTACTTTTTTTGTCTCCTTATCATCAATAGAAGCTATTTTGGCATGAATAATGGGTGAATGTAAAATACTGGCATATACCATTCCCGGCACATCTACGTCGATTCCATAAACCGCTTTTCCATTCACACGTTCGGGAACATCAAGCCGTTTGTTATATTTTCCAATAATTTTAAAATCTTTGGGATCTTTTAATTTGGGTTCTTTTGGAATTTCCAGTTTAGATGCATCATCAGCCAGTTCACCATAACTCAGTGATTTACCGGAGGCTTTATGCAGAATCTTGCCATCTTCTGCTATACATTCTCCAACAGGTACATTCCAGCGTCCGGCAGCTGTTGTTGTCAGCATTTCCCGTGCAGCAGCTCCTGCTTTCCGGATCGGCATCCAAAGTTCTCTTACAGAACTGCTGCCTCCGGATGTCTGGCTGCCATACTTTCCACTGCCATCACTTTGTACAATAAGTACTTTTTCCAGATTGACTTCCAATTCTTCCGCAAGCAAGGATGGAACGGCTTGTGTAGAACCCTGGCCCATATCAGGACGTGGATTGATCAGCGTAATATTTCCGGCAGTATCAATAACGATAAACGGATTGATTTCCAGTTTTAAAATAGCAGGTGTAATTTTTTTGACTGTTGCATCCCTGCCAAAAGAAGAAATGCCCAAAGCCAGGCCAAAAGTCGTCAAACCGGTGGCCTTTAGGAAATCGCGACGTGATGTTTGTATATTTTCCAAAATCTGAAGTTCTTATGTGGATAGAAAATTGAAACCCGATTACTTTTGACCAATTCCGTTTCCAGATACTTTCATTGTATCAGCTGCACGATGTACGGCTTTACGGATACGGTCATACGTTCCGCAACGACACAAGTTACCACTCATTGCAGAATCAATAGCGGCATCATCAGGATTCGGATTTGATTTAAGTAAAGCCACGGCCGTCATAATTTGTCCCGACTGACAATAGCCGCATTGCGGAACCTGTTCTTCGATCCATGCTTTCTGAACAGCATTTAACTGACCATCGCCAATTCCTTCAATTGTAGTTATTTTATCGGTTTTCGAAATACTTGAAATCGGAGTCTGGCATGATCTTGCAGGTTCTCCGTTAAGATGTACCGTGCAAGCCCCGCAAAGTGCCATTCCACAACCAAATTTGGTTCCTTTTAAACCAACAAAATCACGGACTACCCAAAGCAAGGGCATATCCGGCTCCACGTCCACTTTGACTTTTTTATTATTGACTGTTAAGTTATATACTGCCATGGTGAAGGTTGTTGTAATTTAGTAACAAAGATCAGTTTTTAAATTTACAGGACTTGATTGAATGCCTTTTCAATTACAAACCGGAATCGGTAATTGAAAGTTTGTATCGCACTCCAATTTAAACTAATTCAAATTAATTTATTCAAAAAAATACGAGAATAATTCACTTATTTTCAGTTGGTTTTGCATAATTCAATTAGTTTTTATCATTACACGATTATAAATCGTATAATCTTATGTGCCTGCTTTTTAACTAACTTGTAGAAATTAATATTAATTAAGCCAATACGAACATGAGCAAATCAATTTTAATTATAGGCGCAGGGCCAGGATTCAGTACGGGAGTTGCCGAAAAATTTGGAGCAGAAGGTTATACAGTTGGCCTGATTAGCAGAAATACAGAAAAACTTCAAAAACTGGCGAATGGCCTTGAAGCAAAGGGGATTACCTGCTTTTTTGCTGCGGCGGACGCGAGTAATCCAATTGAACTGGAACAAGCAATTACTGAATTAAAAACAAGATTGGGTGGTATTTCCGTGCTATTATACAATGCGGCAGCATTAAAAAGCAAAGATATCTGGCTGGAAACACCGGATGAGCTGGCAGAAGATTTTAAACTTAATGTTGCTCATGCTTTATACAGTGCCCAGCTTCTGCACGAAGATTTGAAGAGTAACCAGGGTGCTGTTCTATTGACAGGAGGAAGTTTAGCGAAAAACCCCAATCCAAAATACGGATCACTGGCTCTTGGAAAAGCAGGAATTCTAAATCTTGCACATCAGTTAAACCAACGCTTAAAACCGGATGGAATTTTCGTGGGGACAATAACTATCAATGGTTTTATCAGAACAGGCAGCCCGACACATTCCCCTGATATTCTTGCCCAAAAACTCTGGACTCTTTTTCAAAACAAGACAAATGTGGAAATAATGCATTGAGCCAGATGGCGCTAAAGTCCCCGTTCGTGCCATCTAACTCAATTACTTTATTTCAAAAAAATCAGCTGACCCAAGTGATAAGCTTCATGATTAGTTCTGTTCAGAAGGATATTCAACTTGTTCCGGTGCGGCTCTTTTGCAAAATCTTCGGCTGAAATGGCAGTATGCGGAGCAAACCATTCTTCCGTACGCATTTCACTAAAATATGAAGCCAATGTGCTGTTTACATGATTCCAATATGCCTTTACCTGACTTAGGGAAGGCCTTTCCAAACCAGATTGGTCCGGATTTTTAATGAAAATATTTTCAAGTTCAGGATATAATTTTTCACCTAAACCAAGCAAGGTAATCATCCCGTCACTGACTGCCGTAAGATGTCCCAGGAGATAAAAACCGCTGTTTCTGGCCGGACTTACTTCTGATGAAATCTGTTCATCTGACAATTTTAACAGTAATGCATCAATTCTTTTATTTTGTAATTCCCAGTTAGAAATTACAATTTTTACTAACAATTCTTTTTCAGAATGAACGGTGGCGGTTTCCATAAATATTTTGTAATTTCTGTTTGGATCAACAACGCATTTTTATGCTTGCAGGGTTCAAATCTGTATCAGAACAACAAACGTTACAGGTTAAATCCGTAATGTCCAGCCCATTTTTCTTTAATTTGTGCTCTTGATTCAATAAACTCAATATCTGAGCCTTGCGCAACCGCATCGAGTGGAAAACGTAAAGGACGTGTGCCGCTCTCCATATTTACCAATGTCAAAACACCATCAGCAATTGTTTGCGGATCCATTTTAAAATCAGCCATTTTCCCAAATAATGAGTTGCCCATTTCATTGAATTTTTCGGTTGCTGTATCACCATAAACCGCAATGATTTCAGGCTTATCCGCTAGAATTCCAGCTTTTACACCTGTGTTCATTTCTGTTGGGTAGACGCCCGACTGTATGGTCACGTTATCAATATTATAATCTTTCAATTCAATTTGAATCCCTTCTGTCAGCGTCTCAACTGCGAATTTTGATGCCATATAAGGAATCATAAAAGGAAGGGTGAAGCCACTTGCGCCAGTTGACAGATTGATGATCAGTCCACTTTTTTCTTTGCGCATGGATGGAAGAACAGCCTGATATGTTCTCAAAACGCCATAAAAATTGACATCAAACATATTTTTAACCTGATCAATAGAATAACCTTCCACAAGCCCAAATCCTGCAACTCCTGCGTTATTCACCAAAACATCTATTTTACCATATTTATCAAGAACTTTTTGAACAGCACTATTTACTGATTCCTCGCTGGTAATATCCAGTTCTGCCACTTCCACGTGAGGCAATGCATTCAGTTCTTTGGCTACTTCTGCATTTTTACCTAATGTTCCTCTCATGCCTGCTATCACCGTATGGCCTTCTTTTGATAAAGTAATCGTCATTAATTTTCCAAAACCTGTACTTGTTCCTGTAATCAGAATTATCTTTTTCATCTTCGTAAATGTTATCTTTTTGTATAGATTTCGTTCATCAAAACCATATACAAATGTGCATCCATGAAGCCTATTGCTCCATTGACATTTACTAAATAAAATCTTGATTTAGATCAAGGGAATATTATAACAGAAAGATTATCAATGAATTAAAAAATCAGAAATTTTAACCCTATTACTTTTTAGACATCTGGTTTCTTATTCTGCTTAATGTTTCAGCGGAAATTCCAAGGTAAGAAGCAATCATGTGCTGTGGAATGCGGTTAGCAATATCCGACCTGATCGCTATAAAATTCAGATATTTTTCCTCTGCTGTATAGCTGATATTTGCAATAATCCTGTTATATGAGGCATTCAGGCTTTTTTGTAAAAGATTATTTATAAGGTTATTAAAAGCAGGAATCTGATCACACAAATTATCAAATTTCTCTTTTTCAATAAGTAGTACGACAGAATCCTCCAATGCATCTATATTGGATTTGGCAGGATTTCCGGTCATCAGGCTTTCCCGGTCTCCGCTCCACCAGTTTTCTATGGCAAAGTTCAGAATATGTTCTATTCCCTTATCGTCTACGCGATAGGTTCTCAGGCAGCCTTTGCAGATAAATACGTTCATTTTCCAAAGATCACCTTCCTGTAAAAGATACTGTCGTTTACGCAATTTTTTAATGACACTTACTGCTTCTATCATTTCGAGCTCATTGTCAGTAAGTGCAACTTTACTGGTAAGGTAATTTCGAAAAACATCGAACATAAATCAAATTATAGTTTTTTATAAATCCATTCCCACACATTCCCGTCTTCCTCATCCCAAACCTGTCCTACACACTCAAATCCGTTTCTGCTTAAAATTACGGAAGAAGCATTGTCAGGCAAAATTGTCCTGGCAGCTATTGTGATTTCCGGATCCGTTTCCAAAGATAATGAAACCAGCTGACCACAAATTTTTGTGCCTATTCCTTGTCCTTCATAAATACTAAAAGTGGTATAAGCAATTTCAACCCTTCCATCTTTTGGTTTCCCTTTAAATCCGCCACCACCTACTATTTTATTATTCATGAATGCGAAATAACCGATCCATGGCGGATTAAAACCAATCTTTTCATAAAATGAAGGATATACATCCAGGATGTCAAGACAATCAGGATCTGTCGCTAATTCTGAATTCAGGTTTTGGTTCTGATGTATCGGTATGAGGATCATGGTATCAGGCCATTTTTATTTCCAATTGTGTTGCTTTACTAATCACAAACTCTCTTGCTTCGTCATATTCTCCGGCTGTTTTCAAATGCTCCAGCATCAATGGAATTTCTCTCGATAATGAGGTGACGTTCCGAAGATATGCGGTATAATCCATTCCACCTTTTCCAGGCATGGTTTCAGCCAGATGAACATCTTTTCCGACAACATCTTTTGCATGACATGAAGTAATCCAGCGTCCCAGCTTTTTAAATGTATCATCAATCAATGCTTTGTTATTAAAGAATCTCCCGGGACTGTTTAAGATATTGGCGATGTCAATATGTGCCCCAAATTCCTGTCGGTCAATTGCTTTAATAAATTTCAAGTATGAATCAGGGCCGTCAGGTAAACTCCATCCCATCATTTCCAGCGAAAATTTTGTCCTTTTTGGTTTGACAGCATCAATCAATTTTCTGCAATTTTCTACTGTGGCGTCAAAATATTCGGCTGTCATATTTCTGGCATCCGGCCCGTCCCATTGTTTAGTATTATAGGATCCGCCGATATTCACACAATTTATTGCGCCAATTTCTTCCGCTAGTGCCAGCCTTTCTGTCACATAATCCATGTTTTTCTTTCGTTTTTCCGCATCGCTTTCCAGCATATTTACCCACGCCCCCACTTCTGCAATGATCACATTTTCCTTAGCAAAAGCTTTACCGATCGCATTGATTTTATCAGCATCTTTTAGTTCAACCGGCGGTACATAAGCAGCAGAATATCCAAGCCTCCGGTGTTCCTTTGCCACTTCCAAAGGATCATCACTTTTCAAAAATATTGGCCCTCCCAATCGCAATGCTGTCCGGGCCGCAAAAACGGGTGATATAAAGCCAGCTGCGCATCCGGCCGATACTACTCCTGATGACTGTAAAAAATGACGCCGTGATATCAATTCCATAATTTTAAAATTTGATCAAATTGTACAGACTGGATATAAATTAAAAATCACCTTAGGGTTAATATGATTAAGTATAAAATCTAAAAACAAAGTGGTTTTACTCGTTAGATAAATTGGTTAGCTAAGAATTAAAAAAGATAAAATGTGTATATTCATCATATTGAGATAACCAACCATTTTTATCAAATACCAGCATGGAAGAGAAGGATAAACTGGATAAAATAGTAGAAGCGAGATTAAAACTCAAGGCGCGTTTTGAAGAAAAAATGAAAGGTACTCCGTCAATGTCTGATACAAAGCCAATGGGTACGGGAGAAATTAACCGTCATGGAATGCCAAAACTTCCGGTAGGACAAATAAAAACGGTAAAATGGCCGGTACTCGATCTGGGTTTTAAACCAGATATTTCACACCAAAAATGGAAACTGACTATTGATGGCGAAGTGGAAAATCCGGTAACATTAAGTTGGAATGACTTTATGAATTTACCACAAACCGAAGATGTAAGTGATTTTCATTGCGTTACTACCTGGTCGCGTATGGATGTTCCATGGGTTGGTGTGCGGTTGGCTGATCTGGCAGCACTGGTAGTTCCGAAGACAACGGCTACACATATTCTTTGTTATGGATATGACAAGTACACCACCAATGTATCACTCGCAGAAGCATTGAAAGATGACGTATTACTGGTTCATACTGCTGACAACAAGCCTTTGGAAAAAGATCATGGAGGGCCGGTTCGTATGATAACACCTCAGCTATACGCCTGGAAAGGAAGTAAATGGATTAACAGGATTGAATTTTTGCCCTATAACAAACTCGGATTCTGGGAAGTCCGTGGTTATTCGAGTACGGCATACCCTTGGAGAAATGACCGGTACAGCTAAAATAAAACAACCCGGAATTTAAGCCAGCAGCTCAAATTCCGGGTTTTAAAATATTCAATAATCCAAAGTTTAAACCTTTGGATATTATATTAATGAGCCGCCGAGGTATCAACTTTTCCTTTGCCGCTTTTGGTCCAGAGAACAAACGGTACACAGACTAAGAACATAAGCCCTAAATAAAGAAACACATCCATATATGACATCACCACCGCCTGCTTGCTGACAGTCAGATCAAGGATCTGGTATCCTCTTTTCAAAGCAATATCAGGTGAAATACCATTTGCAAGAAATCCCTGCTCCAGACCTTTCACCCGTTGCTGAACGGCAGGATTATTAATGTCCAGTTTTGAAACCAGATCATTTCTGTGAAACATGTTCTGCCGGGCTATAAAAGTAGTAATTACTGCTACACCGAATGATCCGCCCAATTGCCGCATCATCCCGGTAAATGCCGCACCTTCCCCGATTTCGCGGCCCTTTAAAGTCGACAAAGCCAGAGTTGAAATAGGCACAAACAATAAACCCAATCCTATTCCACGTACCAGAAGCATATTAAAAAATGCATCTTTGCCTGTGTCCGGTGTCAGGATCAGGTATCCCCAATAACTGTAAATGAAGAAAAAGATCATTCCTAGTGCTACCAGGTACTGCTGTTTTACCCCTCGTTGTAAAAGCTGTCCGACAATAGGCATCATAATCGCTGTAACAATGGCAGCGGGGACCATAAGCAGTCCTGATTGCGTGGCTGTCCAGCCAAGAGTTGCCTGTGTATACAGAGGAATAATAAAAGTTGAACCGTAAAGGCCAAATCCAAGTATAAAGGAAAGAACCGTCCCAACCCGAAGGTTTCCGTTAGATAAAACCCTGAGATTTACAATCGGGTTTTTGTATGTTAATTCCCGCCAAATGAAAAAGAAGAATCCAAAAACAGTGGTAACACTCAAAAGCGTTATAATTTCGTCGTTGAACCAATCTTCCTCCTGGCCTTTTTCTAATACGTACTGTAAAGAACCAACAGCAATTGCCAACAGGACAATACCCCAGTAATCAATTTCATTGCTCGCTTTTTTCTCGGAATACTTAGGACTGCGGATAAATTGCAGTGTAAGCAAGGCAGCGATTATCCCCAAAGGAATATTGATATAAAATATATACGGCCAGCTGTAATTATCCACAATATATCCACCCAGCGGAGGGCCTAGTGTAGGACCAACAATAACACCCAAACCATAAATAGCCTGTGCAATTCCACGTTTTTCAGGAGGCCAGCTTTCCGTGATCAAAGTTTGTGCAGTTACAAGCAATGCGCCACCGCCTAAACCCTGTACAAGGCGAAAAAACACCAGTTCCCAAATACCGTTTGCATTCCCGCATAGAAAAGATGCAACTGTGAAAATAATAATAGATGCCGCGAAATAATTTCTCCGTCCGAATTGCTGTGACAGCCAGCTAGTCATCGGTACGATAATTACGTTTCCAATCGCATAAGCTGTAATTACCCAGCTCACTTCTGACAATGTCCCGCCCAGGTTTCCCCTCATATCGTTCAGGGCAACATTCACAATCGTGGTATCTACAATTTCCAGCAGTGCACAGAGTACAGCTGTTATTGTAATGATCGCCCTGCGAAAACCATATTCTACAAGAGATTCATGTAATTCCATTTGTTTTATTTTAGTAATAAATTCAGAGCAAGGAGGAAATAGATTAGAGTTTTTTAGAGTTTAAAGTGAAGAGTTTAAAATGAGGTTAAATTTGAACTTTTACCTCTTAACCTTGAACTCTAAACTTTGAACTCTTACTCTAAACTTTTAACCCTAAACTCAATTAACAGAGTCCAGCTCGACGTCTACATCTACATTCATTCCCGGGCGCAACTGATCGATATACTGATCTTTTCCTTCCACAAATTCAATACGGACAGGTAAACGCTGTACCACTTTTACAAAGTTACCGCTTGCGTTATCAGGAGGAAGCAAAGCAAACCGAGCACCCGTTGCAGGAGAAAACGATGCTACTTTTGCCTCAAAAGCATGATCAGGATAAGCATCTACATGGATAATCACCTTTTGTCCAAGTTTAATCCGGGTCAATTGTGTTTCTTTAAAATTGGCAACAACCCAGGGTTTATGCGTTGAAATGATGCTGAACAAAGACTGCCCTGCCTGTAGATATTGTCCAAGCTGAGCGTTCACTTTTGAAACACGGCCATCAGTTGGTGCAGTAATCACTGTATAGGAAAGTAATAATTCCGCATTGTCAATTTCCGCCTGGCGGGCTTTAATCGTTGCATTGGCTATATTGGTTTGGCGGGAAGTTGCCTGCGTTTGCGATGTTGCGGCTCTGGCCTGACGTTCTGCTGCTGATTTTTGCGCTTCTAAAACTGCCAGCTGACGTTCTGCCGTTTGTTTGGCAGCATCCGCTTTTTCAAATTCCTGCTGGGTTATGGAATGGTCTTTAATCAGGTTCTGATATCTTGCAAAATCCTGGTTCGCTCTCCACACATTCACTTTTGCCTCTTCAATCTGTGCGGCTACTACTGACACGTTGGCCTGATAAGTTATCCCGGTCGCAGCAGATGCATTTGTGGTTGCATTGGCAGCAGTAAGGCTACCTTCCGAACCCGCCAAACCTGCACGTGCCTGTTCCAGTTTAATTAACTGATCACGGTTGTCCAGCACCAATAAAGTATCCCCTTTTTTAACTGACTGGTTATCCTTTACTTTTATTTCTGTTACGTAACCTGATATACGCGGAATTACCGGACTGATATCTGAATCTATTTGTGCATCGTCCGTTTCTTCGTGATGCTGCCCGTGATTATATTTTGTATAACCCCATGTTCCGCCTACAAGTACTAATAATGCTAATATAATTACGAAGGTGTAACTTTTCTTTTTAGGTGCTTCTTCTGTTGTGGTGTTCTGCGTGGTTTCCATATTTTTTATAATAGAATGTTCGAATGATTTTTGGTTTGAATAATCACATTAATTGATAACGCCGGCTGTTTGTTCCAGCTTTTTATAAGCTACAATTGCATCTGCTTTTGCTGATTCAAAATTGATTTTAGACTGAACCTGCGCTACGTCAGCATCCAGTAATTCAGTGGTCGTGACCAGACTGTTATCAAATTTATTTTTAGTAATCCGATAGTTTTCGTCGGCCTGTTCAACCGCCTTGGCATATACATCAATTTTCTTTTTACTCAAAACATAATTATAATAAGCCGTATTCACTTCCAGATGAAGGCGATCCATTAAAATTTCTTCGTTGGTCTTCAGCTGATATTCATACGTACGTGCCTGCGCTATTTTCGCACCGGTTTTCCAGAACGAAGAAATGTTGTATTTAAAACCGATCCCGGCATTCATCGCATTGGGGATTGTAGCCACACCCGGAATACTCAAAGCAACATAACCGGCTGTCAGAGCAACACTCGGATAAAAATCAGATTTGGCAGTTTTGATATCAATATTAGCTGCTTTCTGACGAATACCGTTTGCTGCGATATCCTTTCTGTGCGTGATTGCGTTCTGTTCCCAGTCATTCACATTTCCTTCTTCTTTTAAGGAAATAAAACTATTCGAATCTGCTTCAAGGGAAGTATTTTCCGGTAAACCGAGCAGCAGGTCCATGTTGATCGTTGTTATTCTCAAAGCATTTTCTGCATCAAGTAACGTAAGCTGTACATTGGATTCCTGTAATTGGGCCTTCATCAGATCATTACGGGCAAGTAACCCGTTTTTTTCCCGGTTAGTAAATTCAATAACACGCTCATGTTCCCTTTTCAGGTTTTCCGCAACCAGATCTACCGATTTTCTTGATTTATATAAATTCCCATATGCAGCAATGGCATTCTGGATAACTGCATCGCGGTCATTATCTGCATCCAGTCTTGCAGCCTGTTCCAGGTATTTTGCCGATTCCAGGCCATATTTAAACTTAAATCCTGAAAATAAAGGTAAAGACGCACTTGCCATTGCATACATAGCCTGATGTACGGAAAGGGAGCTTCCGGTACTATCACCTCCGCTCTGGTTTAGTTTCAGGTTAATGTTAGGCGTATTTAAACGCAGATAAGATCCTGAAACACTTAAACTTGGCAGCTGGTTTTCTTTTATCTGGCGAATATTGAGTCCTGCAAGATCAATATTGGTTTGACTCAATTTTAAAGAAAGAATATTTATAAACTGAGGCCAGAGAGACCAGAAGCTCAGAACTGGAACTCAATAGCAAATTAAGTACAGAAGGAACAAACAGACCAACAGAAGAAGTTGGAAATGCTCAGCAGAATTAATGGGAAGCAAGATTGTAGAAGCTGAAACTAGAAAAGCTGATGCCAAAAAAAAGAAAATTTATGAGGCCTTCACATAACTACCAAAAAGCTGGATAAACCTTCAACAAAAGTTACCATGAAAAGTTTTCATTGTCCAAACTTATGCCCATGATATGGCAGAAGCCAAAAAAAACATCAGATTGATGGGTAAGGAAGAGAATTTCTCATATTTTTGTTGATATTTGACCCATTTGATGCAACCCATAAGCCAAAGTCCAAATTGTAGGCAGAAAGCACACACATGGGGCAGAACAGGTTTATAACAGCACATGAATGGGACAGGGGCAAGATGGGAGGTGGGAAGCTCTTTCCTTGAATGGGGTTGGGGCCGAGAACACGAGATGGGACACAGGTCAGTTCTATGAGATCTGGCCCCATGGTTGCACACCAGTGTGGGTAGGGGGACATATTAAAATGAGTCAATTGATTTCTTTGGGGAACCAAAAGCCAATAGGGGACACTGGGTGGGGATAAGTATTGGCTGATTTGGCTTCGAAGGTATCCCTTATGGGAAGTCCTGTAAAACGGCAAATGTTAAATTCTTCTGGCTACCTCAATAATCTGTATTTGCTTTGTGTTATATTCCATTGCTAAGTCACAGTTACCTGCCAGTTAATAGTTTGGCTAAATGACGATACAAAAATAACACATAGAAAAACTAAAATCAAACGATCGTTTGATTTTAGCAAACAAACGTTTGATTCATTCAAGGGTTTATTAAATTAATACCATTAAAATTTTATTAATGAAGAATTCCGGGTCTTATTATTATCATATTCTGTTGAAATTATGAATTCGATGGTATTTCACAGATACCTGATTCACTGCTAAATACAACTGTTTCTATATTTAGATTTTAAAAAACATTGTAATTCAAAAAGCATTATATAGTATTTTCCAACAACACATTAGAAGACCTGGACCAGATTTTCACTTTGTACGATGCAGCCATTGCGTTTCAGAAAACAAAATTCAGTGAACATTGGCTGCCTTTCGACAAGGAAATGTTTGTTATTGAAATCCATGAGCACCGGCATTTTAAGATCATCATGGAAGATCAAACCGCGTGTAATTTTTTCAATTTCTTTTGATGATGCCATTATCCGGGGAGATAATGTGAAGGGTTTATGAGTTTAGGAGTCCAGAGTAAAAAAATGAGGTAGCCCTTTTCTGCACCTAACTCTGAACTCATTAACTCTATACTCATTAACTCCTCAACTCTTAACCCTTTTGGGATTTTCAGTGATAAAAGCTCCCCAACCTCCTTTTTTTGATTTTTGGAAGTCGTGGAAGCAGCGGCGGCCGGGGAATTTGCGTGGTAATGATGACAGATTGCAATGGCGATTCCATCTGTGGCATCCATAAATTCTTTACTTAATTCCATGTTCAGGATTTTTTCCAGCATATAAGCAACCTGTTCCTTAGATGCACTACCCGAACCAGTTACTGATTGTTTCACTTTTTCGGAGAATATTCGACAATAGGAATATCCCTCGCCAATGCAGCCGCCATGGCCACTCCCTGAGCACGGCCCAGTTTTAGCATGGATTGCGGGTTTTTTCCATAAAACGGATCTTCAATTGCCATCTCATCAGGCAGGTAATCAATGATAAGTTGTGTGATACGCTCAAAGATTTTCTTCAACTTCAGCTCATGCGTAGTATATTTGCTCAAATGAATCACACCATACTGCATCAAAGTAATTTGCTGGCCTTTTACCGATATTACCCCGTAGCCCATAATCTGGGTTCCGGGATCTACTCCAATAATCACCTTTTCGGTAGCGTCTGCCTGCTGCATTTTTATCATGGTGCAAGATAAGGAACTCTATTTGTCAAAAGAAAAAGAAGCTGGCGAAAGCTTTTGTGGATCGGAAAGCTCATGGTTACCATCCTGATAATAAGTTATATCGTTACTACATTTCGAAACGAAGAAAAAGGTATAGGAAATGTTGCTGACGTTTTTCAAAGAATTTTAGCACGTGAACACTTTCCCATATTAACCTTCATGCTTATTCTGGTGCCGCTCAACTGGGCTTTGGAAAGCCTGAAATGGCGACAGTTAGCTAGGAAAGTAGTTCCAATCAGTTTTTGGGACGCTTTTCGAGGGACATTAACCGGGCTTGCCATTGGCGTTGCTGCCCCTGCTCAATTAGGAGATACCATCGGCCGCATCGCTGCATTACGTTCAGACAAGCGGTTGCTGGCAATTGGTGCAGCCCTTGTTTCCAATGGGATCCAGTTTTATGTATCTGTGGTAATCGGCGCTTTGGGCTGGTTTTTCATAAAGGATCGTTTAACAATAACTGAAAACAGCAAACAACTTTTAAATCTTTTATTAGTCATTATTATAACCCTGGGTTGGATTGTTGTTTTGTTCAGGAAACAATTGATGAACTGGCATCCATCCAGGCCATATCTGCAAAAACTACATTCCTATCTGAAAATAATCGGCGAATATACCGCCGCGGACTTGCTGTTGTCTACCGCATATGGAACGTTCCGTTATTTCGTTTTTCTGACACAGTTTGTATTGGCACTTTCGTTGTTTGATTTTCCACTTACCTATCCCGAACTCAGCTCTTGTGTTGCACTCATTTTTCTTGCCAAAACATTAATTCCAGCTATCAACGTTTTAGGTGATCTTGGATTAAGGGAATTCACAGCACTTTTTGTCTTCAAACAATACAATTTGCCGGCAGAAGAAATTATCGCAGCCACATTTTTAATCTGGATTATCAATGTATTAGGGCCAATTCTGATCGGAATTTTTCTGATTTGGAAATATAAATGGAAAAATGTGATCAAATAAATTATGCCCGAACATCACCTTTTTTCCTGGTTACTACCTTTTATCTGGTTTCTTCTGGTCAGTTATGCCATTTTCACTGTTGGACTTACCGTTTTATGGTCTAAGCTGAAAACACAATATCCCGGCCAATCTGAAACATCAACCTTTATTACCGTAATTATTCCTGTACGAAACGAAGAAGAAAATATTTTATCACTTCTTTCTGACATCAATAAACAAACGTTTCCAAAAGATCAGTTTGAAGTGCTTGTAATGAATGACAGCTCTACTGATAATACAGAAGCTATTGTCAATCAATGCATTAAAAGCTTAAAAATAAATATTCGTTTAATTAATTTACCCAATTTCAACAGATTCTTCCATCAATAAAAAGAGAACAATAAAGAACACATGCATTAAAAGAAGAAGGACGTGCAAAAAGCAATCATACACCAGACAGAACGACGGCAGAGGGTCCAGGGGCAAGTCAACCCACAGTGCCCAGTGAGCGTGTGTGTGTGTTTTTAAACCTGCATTGTCAAAAATCAAGCGCGGTTCTCCTGCCCACAGCCTCCCGTATCGTGGGAACTTTTCAAATGTCATGAGTTTTCCGTGTCCTGCTGCAGCAAAAAAAAAAAAAAAAAAAAAAAAAAAAAATCGTGGGGGGAGTCTCTCTCAGTTCTGGGAGCTCCCCCGTATCGGCCAGAACCAATCTTTTTTTTTTTTTTTTTTTTAAAGTGTGTGAAAAAAAAAAAAAAAAATGAGGCGGCCGGGGGGGGGGGGGGGGGGGGGGGGCGCGCGCGCGCGCGCGCGCGCGCGCGGGCGGGCGGGCGCGCGCGCGCGCGCGCGCGGGGGGGGGGGGGGGGGGGGGGGGGGGGGGGGGGGGGGGGGGGCTGGGGGGGGGCGGCCGGCCCGCCCCGCGGCCAAAGAAAACGCTGGGCCAGTAAGTGGAAGCACTATCAAAGTAAAACTCCGCTTGTATTAGCACTCTATATCTTCCTTTGCAACCTGTCTCTCATACTTTCCATTATTTATTATGTTTCCGGAAATATAGAACTTGGCGAACTGGCAATATTATGGATGATCAAATGTATACCGGAATGGATTTTCCTGGGTTTAGTACTTGGTTTTCTTCAAAAAAAGAGATCAATTATTTATATTCCGGTTACCCAAATTATTTATCCGTTTTATGTCTGTCTGTTCGGACTCGCTGCGCAAAGGCCGGAATATGAATGGAAAGGACGCAAACTGGTTTAGTTATTACCACCAGTAAACTTCTTTTTATAAGGACGCTCCGATAATTCTTTGATTTCCATTTGCATTTCCTGCAGCATTTTTAAAAGCTGCTGCATATCTGTTTGCGGCTCTGGCAATTGCTTGCTGTGAAAACTGTAATATTCCCACAGTTCAATCACTTCTGAAACCGGAATTGTGTAAGCAAAATATTGTTTGTTAAAAGACTGAAGCAGCATTGTTCCATCCAGCTTGATGGTAACCTGTTTGAAAACGAAATCCTGCTCACCCTTTAAAATAACAATGCAGGGAGTTTCAGCTTTCAGCCTTGTCCAGTCCTGTACATAACGCGTAATAACATCACTGCCTTCCGGCACAGGAAGCATAGAATCTCCAATAGTCGGAAACATACGAAATGTACCATTTTTAGGCAGGTTTGGTAGATTAAACTTTGGTAAGCTCGCCAAGAACTCCGGATCATTATAGCCGGAACGATAACCTGCTTTTGCTTTTACAGGAACGTACTCTACATTTTCGTTTTCGTCTTTATCCACCGTTACAGCCAGTACACGAATATTATTGCCTTTCATGAACAGCTCACTGCCAAGTTCAAGATCCTTGATTTTTTGTTCTGACAATTTGCTCAGATCAATTTTCAAAAGACTGTCAATGCTCATCCTGAATAACTCAGAAAAATTGATAAGATCATCAATTGTTGGATTAGTAGTTCTTCCGCTTTCATGCGCATTTAATTTCACGCGCGTGATCCCTAACTTCTCTGCCAGGGCTTCCTGGCTTAGCTTCTGACGTAACCGAAGAAACTTAATATTCACTGACCAAAACATTTCCTGAGCTTTCATAATCAATTGATATTTAAAAAATCAAACATTAGATACTTACAATATCAAATGTAATAGCAAATTTTATTTTTAGCAAAAAATATGTAAAATAATTTTGTTTAACTATTTTTGATAAAAGTTAAACAAAATGTCAACATACTCTATAAAGGATCTTGAACGGATCAGTAGCCAGAAAGCCCACACTATCAGAATATGGGAACAGCGCTACGGTCTTTTAGAGCCTGAAAGGACAGATTCCAACATCAGGTTTTATAATGATGACCAGTTAAAGAAACTTTTGAATGTATGTACGTTAATCCGTAATGGGATGAAAATCTCCCATGTCAGCAAACTTAGCCGGAAAGAGATTGCCGATGAGATTGATTTGATCATAGCAGATTCTTTTCAGAGTGATATTCATATTGAAGCTGTTATTAACGAGGCGCTTATTGCGATCTCAACGTACAATGGAACGCTTTTTGATGTATTGTTCTCCAATTCCGTTAAAGGAATGGGATTAAATAAAACATACGTTAAGATTATTTATCCATTGCTTGTTCGAACCGGACTCATGTGGATTAAAGACGATTTGCTTCCTGCACAGGAGCATTTTTTATCAAATCTGATCAGACAAAAGTTATTTTCTGCCATTGATACATTGCCCTTACCCGATAATCCTGATCAAACCTGGATCCTGTTTCTGAATGAAGAAGAAGACCATGAGATTGGGTTGCTGTTTGCATATTATTTATTAAGGCAGTATGGTAAAAGAGTCATTTATCTGGGAGCACGGGTTCCGTACGAGAATCTTTTCGGAGTAGTTTCCCAATGTAAGCCGACTCACATTTATTCCTTTGTTGTCAGAAAACAGCCGGACAAAGAAATGGAGCAGCTGCTTAGCCGGTTGACGGCGGATTTTAATGGATTAAATATCTGTATTTCCGGAGATAATGAACTTATTCGCAAGGCTTCTGCCGATAAAAAAGTACGCTTTATATCGTCCATTGATAGTTTGATTGATATCGTTAAAAAACCTGATGACTTATAAAAAAACATTATTTAAAAAGGCTCCCGAAGTAGCGGTGATCGGCTCCGGATTTGCGGGCATGGCTGCATCAGCAGTAATGGCTATGAACGGCAGCAGGGTTACTTGTTTATGAAAAAAATGCTGGAATTGGCGGCAGGGCAAGGACATTTGAAAGTGATGGTTTTATGTTCGATATGGGGCCAAGCTGGTACTGGATGCCTGATGTTTACGAAAGCTATTACAATCTTTTTGGAAATATAACATCTGATTTTTACGAATTAAAAAAACTGGATCCGGGTTTTGCTGTAATCTTTGGTGCCGGTGAAGTGCTGGATATACCAGCTGATTTTACCGAAGTATGTGCGTTGTTCGAAAGTATCGAAACCGGCGCTGCTGATAAACTAAAAAAATTTATTGCAGAAGGTGAATTCAAATACCATGTTGGCATGGGTGATATGGTTTACAAACCGGGCCATTCTATTACTGAGTTTTTCAGCCTGCAGTTATTTAAGGATGCTCTGAAACTTCAGATATTTACTTCATTCAGCAAACATGTAAGGCGTTATTTTAAAGATCCAAGGTTGCTTGCCCTAATTGAATTTCCAGTATTGTTTTTGGGCGCAATGCCAAAAGATACACCAGCAATGTACAGCCTGATGAATTTTTCAGGACTGAAACAAGGAACGTTTTACCCGATGGGCGGATTTGGGCAAGTTGCCAGGTCATTTCAAAAAATTGCTGAGGATGTTGGGGTTACTTTCCGTACATCTGAAACTGTCAGTCATCTTGAAATTAATTCAGGAGAGATCAGCCATTTACACAGTAATGGAAGCAGTAAAAAAATTGATGCTGTGATCGGTTCCGCTGATTATCATCATATTGAAAATGCTCTGCTGGAAGACCGTTACAGATCTTATCCGGAGTCATATTGGGACTCACGCACTTTTGCTCCATCATGTTTGCTTTTTTATCTGGGAGTGAGCAAAAAAATTGATAAGCTGCGGCATCACAATCTATTTTTCGACGAAGATTTTGAACAGCATGCCGTAGAAATATACAAGGATAAAAAGTGGCCGGACAATCCGCTATTTTACGTTTGCTGCCCTTCCAAAACTGACCCGTCTGTTGCCCCGGAAGGGAGTGAAAATTTGTTTGTACTGATGCCGATAGCGATTGGTTTAGAGGATACTGAAGCAACACGTGAACGGTATTATGATTTGTTAATGAGCCGTTTGGAAAAATTTGCGGGTGAAGATATCCGGGGCCATGTAGTGTATAAAAAAAGTTATGCAACATCCGACTTTATAAATGATTACAATGCATATAAAGGAAATGCTTATGGGTTAGCCAACACGCTGATGCAGACAGCCATTTTCAAACCAAAATTAAAAAGTAAAAAAGTACAGAATCTTTTCTATGCGGGCCAGCTTACTGTGCCTGGCCCCGGCGTACCTCCCTCCATTATTTCAGGACGAATTGCAGCGAATGAACTACTCAAATTCCTAAACAGGTAACGTATGAAAATTTTATTTGACAATCTATCAGCTTCATGCAGCAAAAAAACTACGCAGTTGTACAGTACGTCATTCTCACTAGGTATTCATTTTCTTAAAACAGAATTCCACGCACCTATTTATGGCATTTATGGATTTGTAAGGCTTGCAGATGAAATTGTTGACAGCTTTCACGATTACAATAAAGTCTTTTTGATGGATAAAATCAGGAAAGACACGGTGGAAGCGATCCGTGACGGAATAAGTATTAATCCAATTTTGAACAGTTTCCAGCAGGTTGTTCGTACTTATAACATTGAATGGGAACTGATTGATACTTTCCTGAAGAGCATGGAAATGGATCTGATGCAAAAGGAACACACCAGCGATTCATATGATCTGTATATTTTGGGTTCTGCGGAAGTAGTGGGGCTCATGTGCCTGCGCGTTTTTGCAGAAGGCGATGACAAAATATACAACGACCTTAAGCCTTATGCCATGAAACTGGGTGCCGCTTTTCAGAAAGTCAATTTCCTTCGTGACCTTAAAGCTGACTATCAGATGCTTGGCAGAACTTATTTCCCGGAAGTAAATTTTAATCATTTCTCATTTCAGGAAAAGGAAGTAATCCAGAAAGAAATCGAAGCGGATTTCGAACAGGCGTTAATCGGCATAAAAAGATTACCTGCCGGTGCAAGAAGAGGCGTATACCTGGCCTATTATTATTACCTGAAATTATTCCTTAGAATTAAAGAAACGCCACCTGAAAAAGTAATGGATGCAAGGATTCGCATTCCGGATTACAATAAAATCGGTTTAATGTTTCGTTCATTAGTACGGCACCAGTTTGATCTTTTATAACAAATCGTTGTTGTAAAACCGAACACTGAACTTTAACGCTTATAAAATGCTATTAGCTCCTGAAAATTTGAATACCAGTTTAAATGATAATGAAGTGGTTCTGGTTAACGAACACGATGATGAAATTGGCTATATGCCAAAATTAGAAGCGCATCAAAAAGGTGTTTTACACCGCGCGATTTCCGTTTTTATTTTTAATTCCAAAGGTGAGATTCTGTTACAACAAAGAGCTATGGGGAAATATCATTCCGAAGGCCTTTGGTCCAATACCTGCTGCAGCCATCCGTTGCCACATGAAAGTCCGGCAAGTGGTGCAGTACGACGCTTGCAGGAAGAAATGGGCATTCAGGCCTCCCTCGAATTTCTTTATTCTTTTATATATAAAGCTGAGCTTGAAAATGGATTGATTGAACATGAGCTGGACCACATTTTTTGGGGAATTTCGGATCATGAACCCATTATTAATACTTCCGAAGTATCAAATTATAAATATGTTACAATAGAGGAATTAAAGACAGATTTGGAACAAAATCCTGCCAGATATACCGAATGGCTTAAAATATGTTTTGACGAAGTCGCTGATAAAATTAAATTTTGATCTGACATGAATCCCTGGATTATCAATACATCAATTGTGTTAGCCGCATTTGTGGGAATGGAATGTGTTGCCTGGCTGGCGCACAAATATCTGATGCATGGTTTTTTATGGTTTTTGCATCATGACCATCATCAAAGAGACGATGGGGATTTCTTTGAAAAAAATGATTATTTCTTTGTCATTTTCGCTATTCCAGGAATTCTTTGTTTACTATTTGGGCTAAATAATGGGATGAATGCATTTTTCTGGATTGGATTAGGAATTACGATTTATGGATTTGCCTATTTTACGATTCATGACATATTTATACACCAGCGTTTTAAAATTTTCCGGAATACGGATTCCATATATTTAAAAGCAATCAGAAGAGCTCATAAAATGCATCATAAACATTTGGGAAAACATCAGGGAGAGTGTTTCGGTATGCTTTGGGTACCATTAAAATATTTTAAAGAAGCTAAAAACTCTATGGCTAAATGAATTTCACGTACCTGCTCATTGATATTACAGCCATATCAATTCCGTTTTTGTTTTCATTTCATCCTCAAATAGCATTATATAAAAAATGGCAATTCCTCTGGCCAGCCATTTTAATTTCTACAATTCCATTTATAATATGGGATAGTCACTTTACTCAAATTGGGGTATGGGGATTTACAGCATCATATTTACTCAACGTTTATTTTTTTCACCTGCCAATTGAAGAAATCCTTTTCTTTATTTGTATTCCGTATGCGTGTCTGTTTACCTATTTCTGTTTTAGAATTTATTTGGGAAATAAATTTGTTTTAAAATATGAAAATTTAATTACATGGATTGTACTCACTATGACAATAGGATTAGGAATATACTTCCATGACAGATTGTATACTTTTTATACGGCAATCGGACTTACATTATTTCTATTATTTTTAAAATATGTAGTAAAATTTCAATGGTTGAGTTTGTTTTATTATTCACACATGTTTTTGTTGATTCCATTTTTTATTGTGAATGGAATTTTAACGGGAACTGGATTGGAAAAACCTGTTGTTTGGTATAATGATGCAGAAAATATGGGATTCAGATTTTTTACAATTCCATTTGAAGATTTTTTTTATGGAATGCTGATGTTGTTGCTGAATACGTTTCTCTTTGAATTTTTTATGCAAAGAAAGGAAATAATTAAAAAATAAATTGGGTAATGTCCGTTAAATGCCTAACGGTATTAATGAACAATTGCGGAGCGATGGAATATCGGTAGTCATATTAAATAAAATTGTTGACACAATCCCGGAGGCGTATAACAACCATTTAAATAAATCTCAAAGCATCAGAATCTCTCACCATGTGTTAATGAAACCAATTTACTGGTAATCAATGGCAATCCTGATAAAATTCTTAACGCATAATCCGTGGTATTTCTTTTTCCAAACAGATTCTGAAGGTAATATCCGGCCATAATCCTGCGGTTAAATGCCTGATTCCATGAGGCTTTATAATTTACTATAACTTCTTTTTTTAGTTGTTTATTGGCAAATAACTTAATTAATTCAGTTGCCAGTAATTTTGATGCACGCATTCCCATACTCATTCCATTCCCGCATAATGGTGTAATTGAACCAGCAGCATCACCTAATAGAAAAATGCCATTTAAATCAGTATACTTTTTACTGAACTGAACATTACTGATTACCAGAGGATTTGAATTTATGAATTCAGATTGGGTAAAGTATTTTTCAAGAAATGGATTTTTATAAAGAATATTCTCCTCCATTTGTTTGATATCCTTTCCATTTTCGTGCAAATTTTTGGAAGTAGTAAGATAACATAAACAATGCCAATCATTGTCAACCTTTGAAATTCCGCAATAACCATCTGTAAAATTGTGCAATTCAATTTTGTTTGATGGTAAATCAGCTTTGATATGATATTTTACACCAATATAATTACTATTCTCTTTTACAACATTAATACTCTTTTGCATAAAAGCCGGCATATATTTTCCATAACTTCCGCAAACAACTTTTGAAGAAAATGATCCGCTGGTACTGTTTATTTCATAATTATTAACGAAAATAGTATTAACTGAATTCACTTTGCAGTTTTCAAAAATGACTACACCTTTTTCTATTGCAATTTTACTTAAATAATCATCAAGGCTGTACCTGCTAATTCCAAAACCACCCATATGTAAGGAGTGATTTAGCATAAAACCTTTTTCAGAACTAATCCCTAACTGATGAATAACAGGCAGGCCAAGTTCAGCTAATGGTAAACCCAATCCGCTAAGAAAATCCCAGCTTTCCATTGAAATATATTCGCCGCAAACTTTATGAAAAGGGTACTTATTTTTTTCAAACAATACAACAGAAATATCTTTTTCAACCAGTTGAATGGCCAGACAAAGGCCTGCCAAACCGCCTCCGATAATAGCACAATCAAATGATCCGGATTGAAATTCCATGAATTACTTTTTAATTTGCATATACAATCACCTCATGCCGGAATGCCCATTTATTACGAACGGAATATTTTACTGCACCCGATTTTTCCAGAATTTCTAACCATTCTTTCTTTTTAAAACCACGCAGTACAGACAATGGTGCGTCGTTTTTAACAAGATACGATTTAGAGAAAAGTTGTGTTAGATATTTAATGGAATAATAAGCAAGCGGGTTTCTTTCCAGGTCATTAATTACCAAAACAGATTGGTTTTCAAGCGCAAATTTCACCAGACCAATTAATCGATTTTCGGATAAATGATGGCAAAAAAGACAGGCGTGTATAATATCGACATTTGCTAAGTGTAGGAAAATATTTCGGTAATCGTCACAAATAAATTGAATGGATTTATCTGTTAAATGTGTTTCTGCATATTCAATACAAACCGGTTTAAGATCAATGCCGTATAAATCCAGTTTATATTCATAATTTCTATTCCAGTTACTGATCCGTTTTAATGTATCTCCTCCCCCACAACCGATATCAACCAGTTTATAATTGCGGCCCGGTTTGATGACTTTCTTTAATGCAGAAAAAGAAATATTATATCCGCCAAGCCAATGATTGATAAAATCCAGTTCTTTTAGATTTTGGAATAAATCTCTTGCTGGAATATTATCCTCGTCAAGCAGTTCTTTTTTATCACTTCTTCGGTTAAACATATTGCAGCTGCATCGTCTCAATACTTAAACCCGGCCCGAATGCAGCCGCAAAAGCTTTACTTCCCTTATGCTCCGGCTTCACTTTTTCAAGTACTTCTTTTAATACAAACAAAACCGTTGGAGACGACATATTCCCATAATTTTTCAAAATATTATACGTCGGTTCCAGTTTACATTTGTCCAGTTCCAGTGCAGCCGCAAAATCATCAACAATTCGCTTTCCACCCGGATGCACCGCCCAGTGTCTGATGTCTTCCGGTTTCAGATGAATAGATTTCAGCATAGGCCTAATGTTTTCCCGTATCAGATCCGGTACATAGGAAGTTAAATTCATAATGAACCCCGTTTCCGATAATTGCCAGGCCATATCCGAATATCCATTGTGCAGTATTAAAGAATTGAAGGAATTGATCTGCACACCGGCATTGTAGTTTCCTGCGGGTTTCGAACTAACTATTACTGCCGCGGCACCATCTCCAAAAAGAAGGTTGGAAAGTATATAATCGTCGTTGTATCTTTTTTGAAAATGGATAGTACAAAGTTCTGTACAAACCACTAATACTTTCGCATCTGGCTGACTTCTGCAAATAGCATCGGCTTGTTTCAGTGCAATAATGGCTGCATTGCAACCCATAAAATTGATACTGCTGCGTTGTGTTGAAGGTTTCAAGTCAAGCTCACGCATCAACTCTACGTCAAGTCCGGGAGCGAAAAGGCCCGTGCAGGTCACCGTTATCAGATGTGTAATAGATTTTTTCAAAAATTCAAAACCTTTGATCTTCTCAATTGCCTTTATTGAGAGTGCAGTAGCGTGTTGCTGATAAAGCTGCATTCTTTGCGTTAATCCAGGCTCAGGCAGAAGCGTTTTTGTCTTGTTAAAAAATGTGTATTCTTCCGGTTCTTTATCAAAATCAGAAATAACAGAATACCTTTTCTCGATACCGGTTTTACTGGCTACAATTTTAATTTTTCTTTTATTCGTTAAATCCTCGGTTGATTTAATGTAAAACGAAGTCAGGATTTCCTGAGAAAAGCAATGATCCGGAACGGCTGTCTCAATAGCAGTAATGTAACTCAAAGGAAAATGATTAATATAAATTAGTAGTAGGAAACAACTGTTCATGCAAATTGCTGCAATCCAGTTCATGCGCATTGTATTCTTGAAACTGGCATTTATTACGTTTGTTTTGACCAGATAAAACCAATAGCCGAAATAAACGATAATAGGCAAAAAGAATACCTGGACCGTGTAAAAAACTGTTCCAAGATCCTGTTCTATAAAGTACAGATAATAAAAAACATTACAAAGCAAAAACATGGATGCAGTAAAAGTAAACGTTCCAATATATCCCAGTTTGTAACTCAGTGTCGTAATGCCGTCTTTTAAATCCTGTTTGTGCTGGTAAATCTGTGTTAATGGGTAAGCCCCGGCTATTTGGAACGAACAACCAAGCAATACAAAAATGTTTTCCCGGTTCAGTTCAAGTAGTTTTCCGGTTATTCCGGCAATTGACATATAATAGGTAAAAGCGCCCTGGAAAATTATCACTACCAAAAAGCCAATAACCGGGTATTTTTTTAGACGGATCTGCCTTGAACTATATGCTCTTGACGCGGCAATGTAAAGAACAAGGCATAAAGCAAATGGTATACTTACGAAAAATGCAGCTAAAACGATTCCGGCAATATCCAAAACAACAGTGGTGTAAAACAGGTGGATAGTCGGTAAAGGAGGATTTTCCAAACCACCAATGCTGTCTTCATCACGATCAACATAACTATTATATCCATTACTTGCGGGATAGACCAGGAAATGAATGATGATAAATGCCCACAAAGCCTGCGGAAATAAAATAGTTTCTGCCTGGCTAAGAGCAAACAGAAACAAAGGCAACAGGAAAAAAGAGAAAGGAATTCTCAGAAGTTTAATCGTATTTCCATCTATGAGCATAAACAAATTTATACATAAAAGAATGTCTTTTTATGTATTAATGCCTTTAAAATCTTGTTCCGGTTTAGCATTACAGATTCTTGCTGAACTTAAATAATACCGGTTACCAACCCAATTGAAAAACATAACCAAAAATAAGTAAGTTTTTTGACGGCATATCTCTGACACATAAGAACAATCATAACCAATTAGTAAATAATTTCGAATTTAATTCAAAAATATATAATTAATATTGACTTATATTCTGAATTGCAATACTTTTACAGAATGATAAGCGGAAACGATATAGTTTTGGATAAGATTGACCTGAGCATTCTGAAACTGATGCAGGAAAATGCACGAATTTCTAATGCAGATCTGGCCCGGGAACTCGAAATGGCTCCTTCGGCCGTACTCGAACGGGTCAAAAAGCTTGAACAAAAAAATGTGATCCTGCAATACACTGCAAGGCTCAATCCATCGGCGGTGAACCAGAAATTACTCGCTTTTATTTCCATGAAATCTTCGGAAGGAATGGCAAGTAATAATACGGCAAAGGCGCTGGCTAAAATACCGGAAGTGCAGGAAGTACATCACATTGCAGGTGATGATTGTTATCTGGTTAAAGTGAGGACGGCAGATTCGGCCTCACTTATGGATCTGATGCGGAATCAATTCAGTAAAATTCCTAATATTCTTTCTACCCGAACAACCATCGTTCTGGAAACAGTGAAAGAAGAACAACAATTGGTAATACCAGAAAAATAGAAACCGTGAAAACGCAATCAAACCAAACTCCGTCAACCTTTATGCTCGTAATGGCATATGCTATTATTTATGTTGTGTGGGGATCAACTTACTTTTTTATTCAAAAAGCCCTGGTTGGTTTTCCTCCGCTTATTTTAGGGGCATTCCGTTTTGTAGCAGCCGGATTATTAATGATGATCTGGTGTATAACCCAGGGAGAAAAAGTTTTTTCATGGAAACTGATCAAACCGGCCATGATAACCGGGTTGCTGCTTTTATTTGTTAGCAACGGGATCGTAATATGGGTAGAGCAATTCCTTCCCAGTGCAATGGTTGCAATTATGATTTCCGCCACCCCACTCTGGTTTGTGCTATTGGATAAACCAAAATGGAAAGAAAATTTCAGCAATAAATCAACCATTTTCGGCTTACTGATTGGATTTGCCGGGGTTGTACTACTTTTCAGCGAAAGAATTGTCAGCTCTTTTTCATCGCTGAATAGCAGCAGGGATCTCATTGCAATGGTATTTGTGTTATTAGGTTCAATGTCCTGGGCAGGTGGTTCTTTGTATTCCAAATATCAACCTGGCCAAAGTTCTGCGACGGTAAACACAACCTGGCAAATGATGGCCGCAGGTATTGCGTTTGTGTTGTCCAGCACCGTTAGCGGTGAAATAATGGATGTGAACTTACAAAATATATCCGCAGATGCCTGGTTAGCAATTGTGTACCTGGTTATTTTCGGATCAATTATCGGATTCAGTGCTTATGTGTGGTTATTGAAAGTGCAGCCAGTAACAAAAGTAAGCACACATGCATACGTAAACCCTATAGTGGCGGTATTACTTGGGATATTTTTTGCAAAAGAAACCATATCGCAAATTCAAATTATCGGGCTTCTGATCATTCTGGGCAGTGTATTGCTGATTAACTTACACAAATACCGCAAAACTTCTACCAAAACACTAACCACAGCATAAGCCTTGATCTTCTAAGTTCATCAGTAGCTATAATCGTATTTCATTTGCAAGCGATCCGATTATTTGCAGGATAGCTCTATATTTGCAGGATAACTCAACGTTGCGATTCCGTCCGACATCGGCCAAGATGAACTACTTTGGATTTTATCGCTTATTTTGAAAGTAATGCTCTTTAATTCACTACACTTTTTATTCTTTTTTATTTTTGTTACAACGCTTTATTATACCATACCCTGGAAACTAAGGTGGGTACTTTTACTTGCTGCCAGTGCTTATTTTTACGCTTCTTTTATTCCGGTGTACCTGCTGATTCTGGGCGTTGTGATCGTTGTCGATTATTTTGCAGGTATCTGGATAGAGAATGCTTCGGGACATAAACGGTTGCTTTTGCTTATACTTAGTCTGGTGGCAAACATTGGTTTTCTTTCATTTTTCAAATACTTTGATTTTATAAATAATAATATCACCTATTTGTTAGAAATGATGGGGCGGAAAAATGAAATGCTTTCATTGCACGTCATGTTTCCCTCTCTGATTTTGCCCATTGGGCTTTCCTTTCATACTTTTCAGTCAATGAGTTATACGATTGAGGTATATCGCGGGAACCAGAAAGCCGAACATCATTTTGGTATTTACTCCTTGTATGTACTGTTTTATCCCCAGTTGGTAGCTGGACCAATCGAAAGGCCACAAAATGTGCTCTGGCAGTTTCGCGAAAAATTCGATTATGATTGGGAAAATATTAAGGCAGGCCTTACTCTGATTGCCTGGGGAATGTTCAAAAAAGTTGTAATTGCTGACCGCCTGGCTTTGGTAACTGATGCAGCTTATGCCGATGTACCTAATCAGAGTGCTTCTACTCTGCTCATTGCTACTTTTTTCTATTGTTTTCAAATTTACTGTGACTTTTCGGGCTATTCCGACATTGCGTTGGGTACGGCACGTGTTATGGGTTTCAAATTAATGACCAATTTTAATGCACCATATTTTGCCGAATCAATTTCTGAATTCTGGAAACGATGGCATATATCCTTGTCAACCTGGTTTCGGGATTACGTTTATATTCCTTTAGGCGGAAACCGTCACGGCAAAGCAAAGTTATATTTCAATACTATGCTGGTATTTTTACTGAGCGGCTTATGGCATGGTGCCGACTGGAAATTCATTATCTGGGGTTGCATACATGGTGCTTATCTCATACTTGCACAGATTTTTAAAACACATAGAATTTTCCGGCCACACCATGCTGAAAAGGGAGGTCCGGTTTTTGTAAAATTGTTTCACATTATCTGGACATTCTTACTGGTTGCATTTGCCTGGATCTTTTTTCGTGCAAGCAGCGTTTCCCAGGCATTTGAAATCATTCAAAAGATTTTCACACCATCGGCTTACACCGGCACACACATAGCAATAAATAGTGGGGAATATGTGTTTTCAATCGGGCTGCTCCTCCTGCTTATTTTTAAAGATCGCTATTTTGCTCATTTTATGCCAAAAACTAGTGTTTTCTGGTTTCTGTTTATTCCAACGTGCCTCTTCTGTTATCTGTTCGGCGTTTTTACCAGTAATCAATTTATCTATTTTCAGTTCTGAGATATGAATTATTTAAATCGATTTGTCCGTCGTTCATTACTTCTGATTTCCGGAGTTTTACTTTTTGTCAGCCTGTCTAAGGATGTACAACGAAAAATTGCTGCAAAAGGCTGGATACCCGATCAATATCGCTTTGGTGACCTTTATAATACGACCAACCTAAAACAGTTTAAGGAAAAAGATTTTGAGCAAAACCGCATGCTGCTTCCAACGGATAAACCAGTGATGCGTTATAAAGACGTGGATCTTTTTACGCTTGGGGACAGTTTTACGCAGATGGATACCAGCTTTTATGCTGGTGATAAAAATTCGCATATCTGGCTGGGCGTCAACACGCAAACCGTCAAACTCGATCCTGAAAAAAGTCATTACTTGTGATTGAAATCATAGAACGCACCATTCAGGAACGCCTTCGTGACGATTACAAGAAATTATATATTGGCAAAGGGTTTAAAGTTGAGGGCAAATCGAAAAATGAATTTGAGGAAATAAAGGAAGAAATACCGTCGTTCTGGTGGGCTAAATTTGGTGAACAGATCAATCAGCGGATTGAATTCTTATTTTTTAATTTTCCTGTTTTTCTGAAAATCAAGGAGTTAAAATCTGAAATCATGCTCACCTGGTTTGACAGGAAACATACTGGCGCATTAATTTCCCGAAACCAACAATATTTATTTTATGACGTAGAGGCTGACAAAAAAATCAGCTTATCTCCATTTTATAAAATTACCGACGGATCGGTAGACACCGTTGTAAACAATATGAACAATTTGCGGGATTACTATAAATCCCTGGGCTTCAATGAAGTATATTTCTGCTTGGTTCCCAATAAAGTAACCGTTTGTGAAAACGACCGTTTTGAATACAACAATCAAATCACGCGCATTGAAAACCATCCTTTGTTAAAAACGCCAGTTCTTTCTATTCAGGACACTGTTCGAAACCATCCCGAATGGTATCACGTTGGAGATGGCCACTGGAACACCCACGGACAGCGTTATTGGTTAAAAACAGTCAATAATCTGGTAAAGGAAAATAGCAGGGAATCTGAACTGGCGAACAGCCTGACCGTTAAAAATAAGATTTAGTTTATCTCAAAAACTGTTTCAGGAAGCCAGATTAAAAGTTTGAACGTAATCTTTCGCTTCTTCTATACGGTCTTTCTGGTATATACTGATGATCGCTTTGACAATAAAATCCAGTTCTTCAATTGTATTAAATTTGCTGAACGAAAAACGAACAATTTCCTTGTCCGGATTTTTATAGATCGCGCTGATAACGTGTGAACCTCCACTACCCAAATTAGAACAGGCACTTCCACCCGAAACTGCAATTCCTAAATTATCTAGCTTACTAACCAGATTACCTGACGATAAACACGGAAAGGCAACGCTGACAATATTGTTAAGGCTTTTATGTACAGACCTGCTTTCACCATTGAAAGTAATCCCGCCAATCGTCAGATCATCCAGGCTTGAAATAAAATGTTTTTTTAATTTTGCCAGATGGGTTTGTACGACTTCTTTACTGCGGTAAGAAAGTTCGAGTGCTTTTGCCAAACCAACAATACCAATTACATTTTCAGTGCCGCCGCGTTGCCCGTTTTCCTGGCCTCCGCCAATTATATACGGTTTAATTTTATGCTTTTTATTGATATATATAAATCCGGCCCCTTTTGGCCCATGAAATTTATGTGCAGAACCAACCAGAAAATCAATATTTATTTCTTTTAAATTAAAAGGAAGTTTACCAATTGTTTGTGTGGTATCTGTATGAAAAATAGCATTGTATTGCTTCGCAAGTACACCGATTGCAGCGATATCGGTTATATTCCCAATTTCATTATTACCGTGCATCAGGCTGATCAGTGTTTGCGGATTGGCTTTTAAAAGATTTTCCAAATGCTTCAGGTCTACATTCCCAAAGTCATCCAGTTTCACAAAACTAATCTCAATATCACCGGCTTTTTCATAAACAGCCAAGGTCTGTAAAACTGCTTTATGCTCTATTTTACTAGTGATAACATGACTGATTTCGTAAGCATTGATTGCTCCTGACAAAGCAAGATTATTAGCTTCCGTCGCTCCCGACACAAAGAAAATTTCATTCGTATCGGCACCAAGCAAACCGGCAATAGTCTGCCTAGATGAAGCAATGGCCTCTTTCACTTTACGGCCTGCCCAATGACTTGATGAAGGATTACCATAATTAGATGTCAGATAAGGCAATATGGCTTTTACTACCTCGGGATCAACTGCTGTCGTAGCAGCGTTATCACAATATATTTCCATTCTTAAAATTTCAATTATCTGGTTATTAGCTATCTATGTTGTCGATCAATAATTGATCATGGCAATGGTTCTGCTATTAATTTTGCAAGATCATTATTCCATTTTTTTACATAGTCCTGATAAAACTGCCCGGTTCCCTTTCCTGAAAAACCAGTATGTATTTCCTTCACTTTCCCATCACGGCCTACAATAATCGTAGTCGGGTAAGCCATAAATTTGTCGATTGCGGGTAATTTTTCTGCAACAATATCTCCTCCTACTTTTCCTGCAAAAAGCATATCATACTGGATATCAAAACGGTTTTTCAGTTTTGTCAAAGTACCTTTTGCGAATTGTAAATCGTCTTTTGCTTCAAAAGCCAGGGCAATTGCTTCTACACCTTTTGCTTTATTTTCCTTATACCAGGGTGCCAGAAACTGAATCTGATCAATACAATTTGGGCACCAACTTCCCATCAATTCAATTATAACGACCTTGCCTTTGTATTTTTCATCACTCAACGAAACCAATTTTCCATTTACATCAGGAAAAGTAAAGTCCAGTTTATCGTATCCCGGTTTCAGGAAAGTCAATGCATAAGCATCAGGCAAAGCAGCTTTATCATCTTTTGTACCTTCAAAAAGGATAGGTTCGGCACCTGCACCAATGGCACCGGTTATTGTTTTATCATCCGTGATCTTACCTTTTACGTAAGCTACACCCGATCCGGTAAAGCCAGAAAGTTCAAATTCATTGCCTTGTACATTTCCTTCCAATTCCCTGCTATCTCCTGAAACACTTAGAATAATCCCATTCAGCTTATTTCCTTTTTGTTCAAAAACAGCCACACGATCGGGTAATGGTTTACCAGTTGTTGGGGAATTTGCTTTGATTTTAATTACCCACTTTCCAGACAAATTAGTTGTAGGAGCAACTTCCTTCCCGGGTTCTGTAAACCGATAAGATTGTCCCGGCTGTGCGGTAAAAGAAACCGGGGTTGATTTATTTCCGGCGATCAGGCTTTTCTGTACTCCGCTAATGCTCCCGTCACCTTGAATTTTAGCAAACCAGGCATATTCAAATGTATTTAGAGTAACCTGGATAGAATCCCGTGAAATATGTTTTACATTAAAATCATCTCTCCTGTCTCCATTCGTAGCCGTCAAAACCGGTGCTTGGCCAGCCCCGTTTGCGACTTCAAAATTAAAAGGGACAGCTCTTTGCCCAACCTGAAAAACACCTCTCCATTTGCCATTGGTCAATGGCTTATTTTGAGCCAGCAAAGTGGTAGACAATAAAACTGCACTGATTGTACCTACGAAAAATAAACTTTTAATTTTCATTACTTATAATTTTGCTTTTAGTAATAGAGTAATTTTTGAAAACCTAAACGATAAACTGATCTGTGATATAAATGATGTATCTCAGAAAGTTCATATCCTTCTGGTAATTGCATCATTAAATTCGGCACGCCTTCAACTCAATATTCCATTGGTTTTTTTAGATTTATCCTTAGAATTAGGTTGGGGCACCTTAATTGGTCATAGGTTGCCAGAAGATCATAGAGCCTAACCTCTCCCTTCATTCTCGATAAATCTACTAATTCGATAGACAAAGGTTAATTTTATTTTTCAGAAAAACTAAAACTCTCCCTGTTTTTTCAAAAATAATATTTGTCCGGGTAATAACTATTTGATAATTAAGGAGATTTAAATATCGTTTTATTAGATAGTTTACTTCACAACCAAATAATTCTAATTGTAAAATGAAAACAGAAACGGAGATTGTCAGCGAGCTTAAATCCAGATACAATGATTTAAGCAATTTTCAGGCTTTACACATTGCTTGTGAAATTAGGAGAAATAATATTTTAGAAGCAGCACTTATTGTTAAATCTGAGGAAGGCAAAAAAGCAATATTGGAAGCGATTGCTGCTGCACTGGGCTATGATCAAAATAAATGATTGGGTCTAAAGCAAAAAAATGAGCCGTAGCTCATTTTTAAGAATCAAATAGTGTGTTATTATTTACTGCTTGTTGGAATTACCCAAAATAAGCTAACCTGAATAACGCTGTTCTTGAAATCAGGATCAATGTCGTTTCCTTCAAAATCCCCAACCTTAGAAAGGCCTGCCATGTACCTTGCTCCGATTCCTAAGCCAATACTGGATTGATAGCCAATTCCTGCTCCGATTGAAAGATCAAGATTTTTTGCAAAATGGTCAATGGTTTGATCCGGAACATCTTCACCTGTCCTGAAGGAAGCCTGAGGACCTGCTTCAATGTAAAATCCGCCATTGGTTTTTAATCTGATCATTACCGGAACGGCTACATAAGAGGTTTTAAAGTTTGACTTTGTTCCGCTGTCGTTAATTTTCCCTCCCTGTGTTGAAAACAAGACTTCCGGTTGAATTGAGAAGTTTTTCCCGATTCCAAAGTTGAGTAATCCACCGAAGTGATATCCTACCAATGCATCTGATTCGATATCGCCACCTGTATAATTACTAATGTTAATACCAGCTTTTGGGCCGAACGAAAAGCCTTGTGAAAAAGCAGCAGTACTGAATACTGCAAACAACAATGCTAACGAGATTTTTTTCATGTCTTTATTATTAAGATTTGAATATGTGGATCAATAATGTGAGTATTAAAAAATTATACCAATTATGATTATGCTCAGAAAATCTCAATATGCCGATAAAAGAAAACAGGCTTAAAAACAAAGATAGGTTTGCTTATAAATTAAGAAAGGCTATCTTTGCACCCTGAATAACCACACAGAGAGGTGTCCGAGTGGTTGAAGGAGCTACCCTGGAAAGGTAGTATATGGGTAACTGTATCGAGAGTTCGAATCTCTTCCTCTCTGCATTTTATAACAAAAGCCCTGCAAATGATGGATTTGCAGGGCTTTTATTTTACATCCATTAAAATAATCGTTAATACTAATCTACAAAATGCCGGAGGCATGACTAATGGAAAAATTAAACGCTCATTTCCCCGCAAAGCGGCATTGCCAGCATTTCTTTACATTTTCCTTTATCAGTCTCTTTCCCAAATACATACATCATTTTGGTAATAGCGGCTTCGGCTGTGATATCTGAGCCGCTGATCACGCCCGCTTTTTTTAGAAATTTACTAGTCTGGTATTGCCCCTGATTTACGCGTCCGCCGTAACATTGCGAAACATTAAATATTACGATTTTATTATTTATTGCTTCACTGACCACATTCTGGAACCAGTTATCGGTCATAACATTTCCTGATCCATATGTTTCCAGGACAAGCCCTTTTAATCCTTCAATTTTCAAAACAGACCTTACTACACTTTGGTTAATACCCGGAAACATTTTAAGAAAAGCGACGTTTGTATCTAAATCTTTATGAACGCTAAATTTTTCATCAGTGCCGTGTAGCTTTAAAAAAGGAAAATTATAATCAATTCTGACGCCTGCGTTGGCAAGGTGTGGATAATTTTCTGAAATGAAAGCATTGAAATTTGAGCTTTCCTTTTTCTTTGCCCGGTTACCTCTTAATAGAACAGAATTGAAATAAATACAGACTTCGGTTACAATAGGTTTTCCATCCGGGTAAGTAGCAGCTGCCAGTTCCAGTGCGGTCATAAAATTCTCTCTCGCATCTGATCTTGCAACGCCAATTGGTAATTGTGCTCCGGTAAGTATAACTGGCTTGTTCAAATTTTCCAGTAAAAAACTTAATGCAGAGGCTGTATAAGCCATGGTATCCGTGCCATGAAGTATTACAAAACTATCGTAAGCGTCATAATTTTCTTCAATAATTCCTGCTAGTTCAACCCAGATTGCAGGACTCATATTAGAAGAATCTATTGGCTCATGCAGCGACAGAAAAGTAATTTCAAAAGTTAACCTGCTTATTTCAGGAATTTTCTCAAATATCTGGTCAAAGTTAAAAGGTACGAGTTGTTTGCCTTTGGTTTCATAAACCATCCCCAAAGTTCCGCCGGTATAAATTACTAAAACTGAACCTTGTGTTGGTGCCGGAGATATAGGGTTAATATGTATGGTGCTGTAAGACATGAGGATATCAAATATTGTCAGTCAAATCAAAATGATAGATTGTGTTACAAACTGAGCAAACTTAATGCAGTTTTGTCGGTTAGAGCAATTACTTCATTTTTTGAAATTTGTTTCAAATCGGCCACTCTTTGCGCTACCAGATCAATATAAGAAACTTCATTTCTTTTGCCGCGGTATGGTACAGGTGCTAAATAAGGACTGTCTGTTTCCAAAACTATATGTTCCAGACCGACATAGGGAATAACTTTATCCAGGCCGCCGTTTTTAAAAGTTACAACACCTCCTACTCCGATTTTAAAACCCAGCTCTATTACTTTTTCAGCTTCTTCCAAAGTTCCTGTAAAGCAATGAAATATACCAGTCAGTTTACTATCACCAAATTTTTCGATCAGTGAAACCGTCTCCCAAAATGCATCCCGGCAATGAATATCAATCCATAAATTATGTTTGCGGGCTAATCCGCATTGAAACAAAAATGCTTCTTCCTGTTGTACCTGAAAGGTCTTATCCCAAAATAAATCCATTCCAATTTCGCCAATTGCAATGAATTTATGTTTATTCAGCCATTCCTCCACGAGTTGTAATTCTTCTTCAAAACCTTCTTTTACATAAGTTGGATGCAAACCAATCATGGGTAAACAGCGGCCCGGATATGATTCTGCAAGCTGCATCATACCGGGTATTGTCGTGTGATCACAATTGGGCATCCATATCTGTGTAATTCCTGAATCCCATGCACGCTGTAACATATTGGTGCGGTCTTCATCATATTTTTCATCATATATATGCGCATGCGTTTCTATCATCCTTTCAAATTTTAAGCATTCAATAAAATTAATCCCCTTCCTACCTTTTCTCCTTTACACCTCTCTCATTAATATTCTCTCCCCTTCCACAAAGTTTTACCGGGGATCACATAAATTACAAGCATCAGCAAACAGATTGCCATCAGATGGAACCAAAATAAAAAGACAGTTTTCCATAAGTCTCTTTGTTGTAGAATAATAACTGCTAATATGATGATGCCTGTTATAAATAAATAATGGGAAACGATCATATTAATACTTCTTTCCATATCCCAAACAGACAGAACTGCCATTGCAGGAATAAAAAGTGCGCACGCAATTACGCATATCTGGAGTATGACCGGCGATGCCATAATGCCGTGCATCCATCTTCTTCTTTGTAAGATAAGCTCGCTGACCGTTAAAACCGGCTCTGAATCCGCTACAATTTTATTCGTGTAAGTTTGCACAAAACCATATTTTTTTCTGATGATGGCTATAAATAGTGCATAATCCTCGACTATGGAAAAACCTATTTGTTCGTAACCACCAACTGCATCATAAGCTTCTCTGGAAACTGCCATATTATTGCCTAACCCGGTCATAGGAATTTTAAACAAAGAAAAAAAACGCATGATTGTCAAAATAAACAACCATTCGAGAGAGAGAAAGTCAGACAGCAAATTGATTTTTTTCATTCGGGTCAGACCAACAACAACACCTGTATTTCCTTCAAAATGACTTAACATAGACGAAACCCATGTAACCGGAACGGTGATATCCGCATCGCAATACAGAAAATATTTACCTTGTGCTTTCTTTGAAAGCTGTGCTAATACGTTTGCTTTACCTTTTAAACCTGAAACATTTTCTGAAATCCTGAAATACACAAATTGTGGTTTATCAAGAATAAAACTCTGAATAATTTCAGCAGTTTGATCGTCAGAATCATCATCTCCAATAAGTATCTCAATCTTATTTATTGGAAAATCCAATTCGGATAGTGACTGGAGGCACTTTTTGATATTGTGTTCTTCATTACGAGCCGCTAATAATACGCTTACTTCAATCTGATTATCTGGAACGGACATGTAATAAAAAATGGTGAATCAAGTGAATTTGGAAAAAGCCTACAAAGACAACATATAGCTCAAATCATGGGAATCGCTTCAAAGCCGTAACCTTGTTTTGTAAAATGTTCAAGAAAAAGAGGAAGCGTGTAGGTCATGTTTTTCTTTGCTTTTAAGCTATCGTGAAATAAAATTATGGATCCGGGCTTTGTGTATTTTATACTCTTTTCGAGACAGGTTTCAGGTGTAATTTTAGGAGAGAAATCACCGCTCAGAACATCCCACATAATAATTTTTCTATCTGTAGAAAAAAATCTTGCCTGGCTTTTCTTCATTCTTCCATAAGGAGGACGAAATAAATTAGTTGATACATTCAACTGTTCATCACATCTGGCAATATTTTCCATATAAATTTCATCATCCGTTTTCCAGCCATTCAAATGATTGTATGTATGGTTTCCTATCGACTGTCCGCTTGTCAACAACATTTGAAAAATATCCGGATGTTTTCTTACATTATCACCTATACAAAAAAAAGTCGCCTTTGCTCCGAATTCTTCCAGTTTAGCCAATACATATTCAGTCACTTCCGGAATTGGCCCATCGTCAAAAGTCAGAAAAATTTTTTTTTCAACAGTTGGAATGTGCCAAACGTAACGTGGAAAAAAAGCCTTTAACCAAAAAGGGGAATAATGTAAAAACATCTGGAAAATTTAATTTGCGTCAGGCAATTTTGCTATGTTAATTCTGGGACAAAGATACAGACGATCATTTATATTAGTGTATCCTGCAAATTGTACAATTCGTGAAAACAAAAGAAGCGGCCAATTGACCGCTCCCTGAACTTTATACTGATATAAGCCAAATCTGATTTAACAGCACCACTATTATTTAAATTGGTGGATATCTACTATTCAGATTTTTCATTGTTAACTTAAAAACTAAAAACCCGCATTTACTTTTTAAACGATCAGGCGTGAGCAAAAACCGGATTAAAAGCTGATATTGATTTTGCTTCCAAAAATGATTCACCCATCAGGAATTCGTCAACAGAACGTGCAGCTTCACGGCCTTCGCTAATTGCCCATACGACCAAAGACTGTCCGCGGCGGCAATCACCGGCGGCAAACACTTTTTCATTGGTAGTGGATTGGTATCCATTTGCTTTAATATTTCCGCGGTCGTCAAATTCAACTCCAAGGTCATTTAACAAACCTTCCTGCTGCGGATGTAAGAACCCTGCTGCCAGAAGTGCCAGTTCACATGGAATTGTGCGTTCACTTCCCTGTACTTCTTTCATTTGCAAACGCCCGGATTCTGCATCTTTCTGCCAGTCCAGATCTACAATCTTGATTGCTTTCAAATTTCCGTTTTCATCGCCCAAAAATTCCTTGGTATTAATAGACCAATGTCTGTCACAACCTTCTTCATGAGAAGTGGATGTTCGCAACATCATTGGCCAGTTAGGCCATGGCGTACTGGAATCGCGTTCTTTTGGAGGAATTGGCATTAACTCAATTTGTGTTACTGATTTAGCGCCGTGACGTGAAGATGTTCCAACGCAGTCGGAACCAGTATCACCACCACCTATCACCAGCACATTTTTACCAGTTGCCAATAGTTGACCGTTTGTATATGACACACCACGCTGATCCACTTCGGGGTTAATTCCTGCCACACGTTTATTTTGCTGGCTAAGGAACTCCATTGCAAAATGAACGCCTTTAAGATGACGGCCTTCTATTTTCACATCTCTCGGAACAGTAGAACCCATTGTAAGTACAACCGCATCAAAATCATCAAGTAATTCGTTTGCTTTGATATCCACACCTACATTCACACTGGTGCGGAATATAATACCTTCTTCCTGCATAACTTCCAGACGACGGTCAATTACACCTTTATCAAGTTTGAAATCAGGAATTCCGTAACGAAGCAATCCTCCAATCTGATCCGCTCTTTCCAGTAGTGTAACTGTGTGCCCGGCCTGATTAAGCTGGCTTGCTGCCGCCATTCCGGCAGGCCCTGAACCTACGACAGCTACTTTCCTGCCTGTACGGCTTTTCGGAATACGAGGTTTTACCAGGTTTAATTCAAATGCTTTTTCAGCAATTGCCTTTTCAATATATTCAATGGCAACAGGCGGCTTGTTAATACCCAATACACATGCAGCCTCGCACGGAGCTGGACAAATTCTCCCGGTAAATTCAGGGAAATTATTTGTTGAGCTCAGGATTTCGTATGCAAGTCCCCAATTGCTATCATATACCGCATCATTGAATTCGGGGATAATATTTCCAAGCGGACAACCATTATGACAAAAAGGAATTCCGCAGTCCATACAGCGGGCTGCCTGTTGTTTGGAATGAGTATCCGTAGGAGCAGTTTCGATTTCTTTATAATCATGAAGACGTTCTTCAACTGCTCTTTTCTTCGGCAACTCCCTTTCAAACTCTAAAAATCCGGTTGGTTTTCCCATTCTTTTTATTTCCTTATTAAACGTGATTCAATCAGGCTATTTATTATTTTATCAAAAAACCGAATCTAGCAGCCTAAGCTAGTGGTTCTTTCCGGTTTGCAAAGTGACCGGTGGTTCTAAGCTATTAACCTGTCGGCTAATTGCTACAAGTGATCAACATCCACAACAATATCCTGATACACTACATTTTTATCAGCTATTTGTTGCGCCAGTGATATTCCACGGCCTTCCAAAGCATTTTTGAAATCAGCTGGCAATACCCGGATAAATTGTTTCACAGATTCTTCCCAATTCTGAATAAGCTGGAAAGCAACATTGCTGGTTGTATACTGAAAATGTCTGTCAAGATATTCACGCAAAATACCCTGATCTTCTTCATTCAATGGTTCCAGTGCCACCATTTCCATATTTACCTTTTCACGGAAATCACCTGCTTTATCAAGCACATAAGCCACACCGCCCGACATACCGGCAGCGAAATTCCGTCCAGTTTCTCCGAGTATGATAGCTAACCCGCCTGTCATATATTCACAGCCATGATCACCAAGGCCTTCTACAACCACTTTCGCACCCGAATTCCTGACACAAAAACGCTCTCCCGCAGTACCTCGAATATAAGCCTCGCCGGAAGTAGCACCATAAAATGCCACATTACCAACAATAATATTTTCTTCAGGTTTGAATTTGGATTCACGATCCGGGTAGATAATCAGTTCTGCTCCGCAAAGGCCTTTACCAAAATAATCGTTGGCGTCTCCTTCCAGTTCAAGACGAAGCCCTGCTGTATTGAAAGCACCAAAACTCTGACCGGCCGTTCCGCGGAATTTAAAATGAATTGTTCCTTTTGGAAGGCCTGACCCGCCATAAAGCTTGGAAATTTCATTTGAAAGCATTGTTCCGACCGCGCGGTTGAGGTTATTGAGCGGAAATTCTTTATAAATCTCTTCCTGGGTTTCAAGAGCAGATTTCGCTGCTTTTATCAATTCCAGGTCAATTATACTGTCGATACCATGATCTTGTTCTTCCTGTTTAAACTGAGCAACATTCAGGTCACCTTCTTTATACAGAATAGCATCAAAATTCAGGTTTTTATATTTCCAGTGTTTGATATCGTTACGCATTTCCAGGTATTGAGCCTGGCCAACCATTTCATTAACAGTCCGGAAACCTAATTGCGCCATGATTTCCCTTAATTCTTCTGCCATGAAAGTAAACATGTTTACCACATGTTCAGGTTTACCAGAAAACAGGGCACGTAATTCTTTACGTTGTGTAGCAACACCAACCGGACAAGTATTTAAATGACATTTACGCATCATAATACAACCAGCCGCAACCAATGCTGCTGTGGCAACACCCCATTCCTCGGCACCAAGCAAGGCCGCAACCGCAAGGTCCTTACCTGTACGCAATTGTCCGTCCGCCTGAACAGTAACACGTCCACGCAATTTATTTTTTACCAGCGTCTGGTGCGTTTCTGCCAACCCAAGCTCCCAGGGCAATCCTGCATGACGAATAGAACTCAACGGAGAAGCTCCTGTCCCGCCATCATAACCAGAAATCAGGATATGATCTGCATGTGCTTTTGCAACCCCGGAGGCAACCGTACCTACCCCAGCTTCTGATACCAGTTTCACACTTATACGGGCAGTGCGATTTGCATTTTTAAGGTCATAGATCAACTGAGCCAAATCCTCAATTGAATAAATATCGTGGTGAGGCGGTGGCGAAATTAATCCAACACCTGGAGTAGAATGACGTGTACGGCCAATCCAGTCATCCACTTTAAAGCCTGGAAGCTGTCCACCTTCACCCGGCTTTGCGCCTTGTGCCGTTTTTATTTGTAATTCACCAGCATTGCTCAGGTAATGGCTCGTTACACCAAAACGTCCCGAAGCGACCTGTTTGATTTGAGAATTCATCCAGTCGCCATTGGGCAGCTTTTTATATCTCAATTCATCTTCTCCACCTTCGCCGGAATTGGATTTACCACCAATACGGTTCATCGCGATGGCCAGCGTGGTATGAGCTTCCCACGAAATCGAACCGAATGACATGGCTCCGGTAGCAAAGCGTTTAAATATATTTTCAACAGGTTCAACCTCCTCAATTGGAATTGGTGTTCCCTTTTTGAAGCGCATCAAACCACGTAATGTCAGCGCTTTATGGCTTTGATCATCTATCAGTTTTGAGAATTTTTTAAATAATTCATAACTGTTTGTTTTGGTCGACTGCTGTAATAAATGAACAGAAGCCGGGTTAAAAATATGTGCTTCTCCACGCTGTTTCCATTGGTAAAAGCCACCCACTTCCAGCTTAGGATGTGCGTCGGCTGTTTCATGGTAAGCAACTTTATGACGCACGAGAATTTCCCGGGCAATTTCAGAAAGCCCCATCCCGCTGATACGGGAAATGGTTCCTGTAAAATAACGGTCCACTACGTCCTTATTTAAACCAACACATTCAAAAATCTGTGCGCCCTGATATGATTGCAATGTAGAAATCCCCATTTTAGAGAATATCTTCAGCAATTCTTTATTAACCGCCTTTATATAATTGTAATGTAATTTTTCGTCTGTAAATCCTTCATCAATCATGCCCTTCTTATTCATATAAGAAAGAGTTTCGAAAGCCATATAAGGACAAATTCCTGCGGCACCGTAACCAATTAAAGTAGCAAAATGATGGGTTTCCCAAACATCACCGGCTTCAACAAGCAACCCAACCTTACCTCTCAATCCTTCACGGATCAGGTGGTGATGAATCGTTGCTGTAGCCAGCATGGAAGGAATCGGTGCATGGTCCGAATCAATGGCGCGGTCAGACAGAATAATGATTTCAAATCCGTCATCAATGGCATCCGTAGCATAACGGCAAATTCGGTCAAGTGCTCTTTCCAAAGCTTTACCACCTTCATCGGCCCGGAAATAAGTATTAATTGTTTTAGCCTGAAAACCGGCTTTATCTACAAAACGCAGTTTGTCAAATTCATGAACCGTCAGTACCGGGTGCGGTAGTGCAATCTGGCGACAGTGCTTTGGCGTTTCAGTGAGTATATTTTCCGTACCGCCTACAAACGAGATGAGCGACATGATCGCCCGTTCACGAATAGAGTCGATCGGTGGATTCGTTACCTGCGCAAATAATTGTTTGAAGTAGTTGGAAAGATGCTGGCTTTGTTCAGAAAGGACGGCTAATGGCACATCTGTTCCCATAGAACCAATCGCCTCCATACCAGTCTGGCCCATTGGAGCCAGAATCATTCTTAAATCTTCTGAGGTATAACCAAACGCAACCTGACGTTTTAATAATGCATTCTCTTCGTAAGGTCTATAGGTACGTATAGGATGATCCAGGACATCTACATGCAGTTTGTAATCATCAAGCCATTGCTGATAAGGCTGAGCTGAACAAACACTTGCTTTCACCTCTTCATCAGGAATGATCCTGCCTTGCTCCATGTCAACTATAAACATGCGGCCTGGCTGCAAACGGCCTTTCGTTACTACTTTTGCCTGATCTACATCCAGGACACCTGCTTCAGACGCCATAATAATGGTATCATCATCGAGCACCCAGTAACGCGACGGGCGTAAACCATTTCTATCCAAAGTAGCACCTACTATCTTCCCGTCTGTAAAAGATATGGAAGCAGGCCCGTCCCAGGGCTCCATAATAGCGGCATGATATTCATAAAAAGCTTTACGGGCCGGATCCATTTGTTCATTACCATCCCAGGCTTCAGGAATCATCATCATCATTACATGCGGCAATGATCGTCCTGAAAGATGTAAAAGCTCAATGGCATTATCCAGATTGGCTGAGTCGGACTGGTTTCTGTCGCAAATCGGAAGAATCATATCCATTTCCTCTTTGCTGAAAAATTCAGAAGAAAAAGATTTTTCCCCGGCACGGATCCAGTTAACGTTTCCCTTTACAGTATTGATTTCTCCATTGTGAGCAATATACCTGAAAGGCTGCGCCAGTTCCCAGGCTGGAAAAGTATTGGTTGCAAAACGTGAATGCACAACTGCCAAAGCAGAAACCACAGCCTCATTTTCCAGATCAGGGAAATAATATTTTAACTGGGCAGTAGTTAGCTGTCCTTTATAAGAAATAGTACGGCAGGAAAGTGACGAATAATAAAAACACCCTTTCGATCCCTTAACAGTATCATTGATCAGTCTGGCTGAAACCTGGCGGAGAATATAAAGCTTACGCTCAAATCCGATATCATCAGTAACATCGTCCGGGCGTTTGATAAAAACCTGCTCTACATGTGGTTCAACCGATAAAGAACCTTCTCCCAAAGTATTATTGAGCGTGGGTACTTTTCTGTAACCAAGCAGAGGCAAACCGAGCTTTTTAATTTTGCGGTTTAAAATGTTACGGCACTCTTCCCTCATGGTTTCGTCATTTGGAAAGAAAATCATTCCAACACCATATTCACCGGCGGGAGGTAACTGAAAGCCTAATTGTAAACATTCATCAACAAAATATTCATGCGGTATTTGAATCAGGATACCGGCACCATCTCCTGTATTTGGGTCAAAACCTGTAGCACCTCTATGTTCCATACGTTCGAGCATATGAATAGCATCAGCTACAATCTGGTGTGACTTACGACCTTTAATGTTGGCCCGGAAACCGATCCCACATGCATCATGCTCAAATTCCGGACGATAAAGTCCTTGATTTTCTACCATTGGTTCAGACATTTGCGACATATATCGAAGAGTGTAGAGTAATTAACAAATTCGTATATAGAAACTATATAAATAAGCAAACAAAATTATGCGCTAAACCTCTATTGTATTATGAATAGGGTAAAGCCTCGAAAGATAATCATAAAAAATATTTGGTGAAATATGCAAATGGCAAAATTTTCTTTCATAAGCCATTTTTAATATTTAAATTACAAATTATCTGTAAATATTAATAGTTCTGCAATTAATCTAGCAGATTATTTAAAAAATGTAAATGGCGTCTTAAAAACAAATTATATCATTAGCTTGTAAGACTATTTGTTTATTTAAAGATAAATGAATATGCAAATATGTTTTTTCGTTACAGGCACAAAAAAAGATCCCACCGGTTCTGATGGAATCTTGTTAGTAATGTTAAAATTGGCTTGACCGATCAGGGCTCGCTGGATTCGCTTACCCCTTCATAATCTTCTGCGTCATAATCGTCATCTCCTGCCCCGAATTCGTTTTCAAGATTATTCATGAACACTGCATCAATAGCCTCTTCCTTGGTTGGAAGAATATTTATATCCGGAATTTTTAATGCTTCCAGTTCATCAATAAAATCATCGTCCTTAGTTACGATCACAAGTATACCGAGATCGTTCGTACACAACCAGTTTACTTTTTTCAGTACTGTACTTCCCGCTGTGTCAATTGATTTGACGGGTTGCATGTTAACAATCAGGCTGTGGTATCCTTCACGGAAAAGTGCCCGTGCTGTTTCTTCGAAGGAAGCCGGTATATCGTTCGCAAATGCTTCTTCTTCCAGGTCAATATATACGTATTGCTCTTTTTTTCCAGTTTATGGTTCATTGGAGTTTTTGTTTTTAAACCAAATGATTTTTATGGGCCTGGTTAAATTTCTGGTGTAAAATTTAACCAGGATTAATAGTTGTTCTTAAAATTTCTCTGTCGCTCTTAATATTGCCTTTTCTATACGTTGCAACGGATTCTCGGCTTTACTTTTCTGAAATTTATTACCTGTTACTTTTTCGTATAATTCTATGTATCTCTCCGAAATCTGTTGGATCCATTCATCTTCCATTGCGGGGATCGACTGCCCTTCTTTACCCTGAAAACCGTTCTGAATGAGCCATTCTCTTACAAACTCCTTCGATAGTTGTTTCTGAGGCAGATTTAAACGCTGATTTTCCTGATATACATCTTTATAAAAATAACGTGAGGAATCAGGTGTATGTATTTCGTCAATCAGATAAATAACACCTTCCAGGTTGCCAAATTCGTACTTGGTATCAACCAGTATCAATCCCTGATCTGCTGCCATTTCTGTTCCTCTTCCAAATAAAGCAAGTGTATATCTTTCCAAATGCTCATAGTCGTCTTCGCTGATCAATTTCTGTGCCAGGATTTCTTCGCGCGAAATATCTTCATCATGTCCTTCATGTGCTTTGGTTGTCGGGGTAATAATGGGATGCGGAAGCTTATCATTTTCCTTTAATCCATCCGGAAGCGTTACGCCGCAAACGGCCCTTTTTCCCGAGGAATACTCGCGCCACGCGTGGCCGGCAAGATATCCCCTCACCACCATTTCAACAGGATAAGGCTGGCAATTAATACCGATACTTACATTTGGATCCGCCACTTCCTCTAACCAGTTGGGTACAATATCAGCGGTGGCATTTAAAAAATATGCCGCAATTTGATTCAATACCTGGCCTTTAAAAGGAATCGCCCTGGGAAGTATTACATCAAACGCTGAAATGCGGTCGGTAGCTACCATAACGAGATGTTTTTCAAAAGAATAAACGTCTCTTACTTTTCCCTTATAAAAGGATGTTTGATTAGGGAATTGAAAATTGGTTTCAGATATGCTGTTCATTGGTTTTTTATAAAAATTACCATTCTATTCGATCGTTCTCCTTCGGTTTTTTAGCGTATTGTTTTCTTTGGAGCTGGTAAATATATTGCGATTCGTTTGATTTCATTGCATCCAATATTGCCTTGGCCTGATCCTCAGACATATTCATCGCTCTCAGGCTATTTAAAAGCTGCTCTTTTTTCACACTTTCTTCCACTTCCTGATTTTTGGGTGTTTGGCTGGAAGCAGCTGGTGGCTTTTGACTGGATATGATCTGTTTTTCAGATTCTTCTTTATTTATCCTCACTTCCGAAGGTTTCTCAACTCCGGAAAAGTTTCTCTTTAATGTAATGTAATTCAGGCGTGCAATATCATTCCCCGATTCCAGTCTCAATGCAGTTTTCAAGCTTCCCAGCGCCGCACCAGTGTCTTTTTGTATGACCTGAATCATAGCAATCTGACTGTTAGCAGTAGAAGCTATTGACTTATTATCTACCTTTTTTAAAAGCTCGTAATGTTGTAGTGCAAGGCTGTATTTCCCTGCCAGATAATAAGAATGTGCCATATTTAACCTTGCAGCCGGGTCTGAAAAAATGGACCCGTAAGTTATCTGACGGTACAATTTTGCGGCTTCCCGGTATTCCTTCCTGTCGTAAGCCTGTTCCGCTCCCAGTTTCCGCTCATTCGCTTTTGTTATGGAATCAAAATTCCGGTTGTCCCATAGCCAGAGTAAAACATAAAGTATGAGCGCTGTCATAGAATCAGGTTTGTGATTCGCAAATTTAACAATAGAATATCACAGACGAAACGTTCCTATCGTAATTAAAACATCCAGCAGTATTAAAATAAGCGCCGCGCCTAAAAAATAATAATACTTGTTACTTACTACTGTTACAGTGCGGGAGTCAACCAGTGTTCCATCAGCATTGCTCACATCGGTGATCATCTGGCCAACTTCATTTTTAGAATTATTCAGCTCATAATACTTACCCATTGTATTATTTGCCAATGTTTGTAAATAATTCTCATCCAGTTTGCTGATCACAATTTTGTCATTTTCATCCATTAAAGGTTTCCCATTGGAAGGAATACTGATACCATTTTTAGTTCCGACGGCCATTACATAAAAGCCAATGCCAAAGCGGCGAACATTATTGTACAGGCTTCTTCTGCAATCGGCCTGGCTTTCGCCGTCGGTGAACAACACCATAATTTTGGAACGGCCGGTTGGGTCTATAGTATTGATCAATTTTGTGAAACCCAGTTCAGCTGCGGAACAAATGTTCGTACCACTGGTAGGTAACATGTCAGTTTGAAGCGACTGGATAAAAAGTCCCAATGCTTCTCCGTCATAAGTAAGCGGAACATGCAGAAATGCCTCATTGGAAAAAACAATGATGCCAATCCGGTTAGCTCTTTCATTCTCTACAAAGCGATTCATTTCAAATTTCACCTTTTCAAGACGCGATGGATTTACGTCGGCAGCATCCATTGACTTCGAAAGGTCAACGAGTAAAAAAATATCTTTTCCTTTTGTAGCAACGTCCCGGTCAGCCTCTCCAAAAGATGGTCCAAGCAAACTTATGATTAACAAAACAAAAGTTATGGCACGTAAAAATAGCTTGATGATGATTGTCCTTGCTGTTGTTTTAAGCTGCCGGGCAACCCTGATTGTGCGAATAATGTAGCCGGTATAAACGAGTATGAAAAAAAATATGAAAAAAAATTCAGTTGTATCAAACGGGTAATTCCAGTTCATAATGAACGCTTTGTGAGATTTAAAATTTTTCAAAAATAGGCAATTGTAACGTCTGGTAAAGTTTTTTTTCTGAATTGTTTGTTTTTCTGATGAGCGTCCTCGTATATTTGCAACCCAGAACGGAAAGAAGGAGGGATGGGTGAGTGGCTGAAACCAGTAGTTTGCTAAACTGCCGTACTCGCAAGGGTACCGCGGGTTCGAATCCCGCTTCCTCTACACTGTTTCTGAAATCAGTAAATTTGATTTTCAAAAATTGCAAAATTTAGAGTCAAACAACTGTTAAAATACCTCGGGGAGTGGCGCAGCCCGGTAGCGCATCTGGTTTGGGACCAGAGGGTCGCAGGTTCGAATCCTGTCTCCCCGACACTTGAAGCAGGCAGTTGGCAGTCCTCAGTAAGCAGTAAAGATACTGCATCCTGTAAACTGAAAACTGCCTGTTTTTTTTACAAAGTATTAAGTAAAATTAAAAAGAAAATAGGGTCCCGTAGCTCAGCTGGATAGAGCAACTGCCTTCTAAGTAGTAGGTCTTGTGTTCGAATCACAACGGGATCACATTGATAATCAAGCGTTTAAGGTAAAACTTAAACGCTTTTTTTATAGAATGTACAATTAATAAATTCGGGGAGTGGCGCAGCCCGGTAGCGCATCTGGTTTGGGACCAGAGGGTCACAGACGGTCGCCCGCTGGCGTTCGAATGCTGTCCCTCCTACAACACAAAAAAAGGCTTCGAATTCGAAGCCTTTTTTTGTAAATAATTCCGCCTTAGTAAGGGATCGAATCAAAAACTTGTGAAAAACGCAAGTCTTTTACGTAAAACCCAATTCAACTGCCCATAATTTCCTGGCGATGTGCCAACCCCCAATAATGCAGTTCATCCATTACTTTTTCGAGTGATTTTCCGTGTGCTGTAATAGAATACTCAACAGTAGGGGGAAACGTATCATATACCTGCCTTTTTATTAATCTATTGGCTTCAAGATTTTTCAATTCCCTGGAAAGTGTTTTATCTGTAATCCCTCCTACTTCTTTCGATATCTGTTTGAATCGTCTTGGACCAACGGACAATGAAAACAGAATTAACAGTTTCCATCTGCCTTCCAGCGCTTCAAGTGCATCTTTAATGGAAAGAGCAGTTTTTGGACATCCGCCTGTACTTAACATTATTCGTTTTTAGTTTTAATTTTCCTGATACTATCAAAATGGATAGCGCTATCCAAAGTGGAAGTGCTTTCCAGGGGAAAGCAAATGTAAGTACGTTTGTGCTATAACTAAAATATAATACATTATGGCAATTCAACAAAAATCCTCAAAAATAGTACACATTTCACTTTGGGCAGCACAGGTAATATTAGCGGTTTTTTTAATATCAGGAGCAATTATGAAATTCCTGCCTATTGAAAAGATTTCTGTAATGATGCCATGGACTGGAGAAATACCGAAGGTAGGTGTAAGGTTTCTTGGAGTTATAGATTTACTTGGTGCTATCGGCTTAATTCTCCCGTCATTACTCCGGATCAAACCACAAGTCACTCCATGGGCAGCTGTATGCATTATTTTACTGATGTTCTGCGCTATTGTTTTTCATATTTCAAGAGGAGAAACAGCAGTGATTGGAGTAAATATATTCTGCATTGTTATTGCTGGGTTTATAACCTGGGGGAGATTTTGGAAAGCAATGATCATTGCAAAATAGGAAGAGATAAGTATTGCAAAAAGCACTGTATATTTTCGGTTGACCTTCGCAGGTTCTAATTTGAAACATGCGTTTGCTAACCAAACTAATAGTCAGTTTTAATCACATAAAACCGTTTAATAACTATCTAATAATGAAATTTTGAGATGATCGAACGAATTACTTTTTTTACATTTGAACAATGGCCCAGGTCTCTCCGTACCTTATCAAACTCCATCCCCAGCTTTTCCCGTTAAATTAAGAAAACATTAAATGGATCCTGTTTAAGCCACTTTTTCATTAAAAAAAAGTAACTTCCCAAAAACTCTATTCTTAACTTTCAAAACCTCAATATCATGCCTAAAATAACTGTAAAAGACGGTACTGAAATTTATTACAAAGATTGGGGAACAGGACAACCACTTGTTTTTCATCACGGCTGGCCATTATCCGGCGACGATTGGGACGGACAAATGATGTTTTTCCTAAGCCAGGGATACAGGGTTATTGCCCACGATCGCCGGGGACATGGCAGATCATCTCAGGTTGATGGAGGCCATGATATGGATACTTATGCTTCAGATGTTGCTGAGCTTACTCAGGCACTTGATTTGAAAGATGCCATTCATATCGGTCACTCGACTGGTGGTGGTGAAGCGATACATTATGCCGCTAAATTTGGGCAAGGGCGTGTTGCAAAAGTGGTATTGATCAGTGCGGTTACACCACTTATGGTACAAACTGAAAACAATCCCGAAGGTGTTCCTTTATCCATATTTGATGAAATACGTGTAGGTACGGCGACAAAACGGGCGCAGTATTTTCAGGATTTTACAATTCCGTTTTATGGATATAATCGTGAAGGGGCTACAATATCACAGGGAATCAGGGATAATTGGTGGCGCCAGGGAATGATGGGCAGCGTAAAAGCGCATCATGATGGCATCAAAGCCTTTTCAGAAACCGACTTTACAGAAGACCTTAAAAGTGTGGATTTTCCTGTACTTGTTTTACATGGCGAAGATGACCAGATTGTTCCGTTTCCCATTTCCGGAGCAAAGGCAATCAAACTTTTGAAAAATGGAAAACTTATTTCTTACCCGGGCTTTCCTCATGGAATGCCAGCCACTGAAGCTGAAACCATCAATAATGATCTTTTAGCCTTTATAAAATCCTAATAAGCAGATATTACAATGCTTATTAAAGTTAAAGCTATATTAATTAAGTAGCTATCGGTAATCGGCTTTCGGATTATTCCAGGAAATAATTTTGAGCCGATTGCCGATAGCTGACTGCTGTTAGCTAAAGTTACTTAATTGCAGCTATGGCAGCTGTGTAATCAGGCTCCTGGCCAATTTCCGGCACTTGCTGTTCATAAACGATCTTACCTTCCGGATTGACCACAATTACCGCACGGCTAAGTAAACCTTTCATGGGTCCGTCTGCAATTTGAACACCATACGTGTTTCCAAAATCAGTTCTGAAATCGGAAAGCATCACAACTTTGTCAATTCCTTCTGCACCGCAAAAAGCTTTTTGTGCAAAGGGCAGGTCTTTGGAAATACAAAGTACCGCTGTATTATTTAAGCCGGCAGCATCCTGATTAAATTTTCTTACTGATTTGGAACATACTCCGGTATTTACACTGGGAAAAATATTCATGATAACGTATTTTCCTTTAAAGTCCGCTAATGTTTTGTCTTTAAGGTCTACGCCGATTAAAGTGAAATCTTTTACCTGTGTTCCCACAGCCGGCAACTTCCCTACTGTATGAATTGCATTACCTGCTAGCGTGATGGTTGTACCAGCCGTTTGTGCAAAACTACCGCTCGCAAAGAACATCGCAATAAGCCCGATATAGAGAATTTTAGCCGCTGTTGCAGATTTTTTTAAGTTAATCATGTAGCTGATTTTATGTTAAAGTTGAATTCCTGAATGTACTAAGAAAACTATTATTTTGGCTGCGATATTGAAATCTTATCAAAAGGGCACTAATTATGAAGTTTTAATTTCTTCAGCATAATCAATTAAATACTGTTCATTTTAAGTTAAAATTTTGCCATATAAAATTGCAGGAAAACTAAGGAAGAATCAGGGGTTTCTGGCACAAAGTAATATCAGGGCCAATCAACTTCCTCCCTGGGAATGAAAAACCCTTTGATGCAATTAGGATTTCGAATACAAATTTGGATATGGTTCTTTTCATGAAAGCCAGCTCCCGGGTATAGTTCAGTCCCTTCTGACAAAAACACCTCTTACAGAATCAAAAGGAATAAAATTATTGGCTTTTTGGGTATGGTGCAGATTTTCAATAACAGCGCAGTCCAAATTTCTTAAAACTAAATCTTTTGATCCTTTTCCAGATCTGTTTATGGGAAGTTCCAGATCAAATTTTGAAGCAGTTAAGGCTAGACTCTGATAAGAATATTGAACAAGTCGCAAATAATCCATTTCTAAAAGATCTAAACAATTTTGCAGATCAATAATGGCACCAAGTACAGCAGGTTTAGCAATTTTTGTCTTTCCGGGAGGATTATGTGCAAAGTCCAAAGCTCGTTCATAATTATTTTCCCCAAAATAATATCCCTTGCCGAGCCAGTCATAATCATTTTTGCTGGAAAGCATATTCTTTCTACCCAATACAATATCGTCCCGAACACTTTCATCACAACCATGAAATCCTATAAGTAAGCCTGGCTTTGAAGAATACATGAAAACCGAATACTTAGAATTTAGTTTTTTAAAATCACTTGATTTGTACCCTTAGGGACAAGGATTTCAAAGACTCCAAGATCCGTTAAAAACTTTTTGGCAGCTGTTTTCGAGCTAACAACTTCTTTTCGCTGCTTACGTAAAGCGATTTCGAATGCTTTTATCTCTTTTCTGCTCATCCTATATCATTTAAAACTTTTGAACCAAAGATAAAAAATAAACATGTAATTGATGAGGATTTTACATTGGTTTTAATTGCGGACTTCAACTATCTTCATTTTTTCGGCTACAACAACCATAGATTTGGCTACTTCTGTCAGACTCATACAGTGCAACTTTGCAATGTCAAATAACAGAAACAAAATGAAAGTTGTAGTAACAGGTTCTTTAGGAAATATAAGTAAGCCGCTGGTGGAAAGACTGATAGAAAAAGGGCATACAGTTACCGTTATCAGCACCAATCCGGAGAAACAAACAGATATCGAAGCTTTGGGTGCTATGGCAGCAATCGGCTCAGTGGAAGACACTGGGTTTTTAACAGCTGCATTTAAGGATAGCGATGCCATTTACACTATGATACCACCAAATTTTTCGGCACCGGATCAGGTAGAACGATATAAAATAATTGGAAACTGTTATGCAGAATCTATTCAGCATTCGGGAGTAAAACGAGTGGTTAATCTTAGCAGCTGGGGCGCTGACCTTAAAAAAGGAACAGGTGTCATTGTAGGCTCCTATCATGTGGAACAGATTTTAAATACATTGTCCGAAGTTACAGTCATACATCTTCGCCCAACTTTTTTTTACTACAATCTGTACCATTTTATAAACATGATAAAAGTTACAGGATGTATTGGTACCAATTATGGAGGTGAAGACAAAGTGACAATTGTTTCACCTAATGACATTGCAGACGCGGCTTTTGAAGAAATAATTTCACCAGCCACTGATATTAAAATCAGGTATGTTGCCAGTGACGAGCATACCTGCAACGAAATAGCGCATATTCTGGGAGTTGCCATTGGAAAACCCGATTTAAAATGGCTAACTTTTAGTGATGAACAAGTGCAGGCAACGATGGAAAACAGTGGAATACCGCCTAACCTGGCTACGAAACTGGTAGAGTTGAACGCCAGCATTCACAATGGTGGTTTACGGCGGGATTACGATTTGCACAAGCCAGCAGTATTGGGGAAGGTAAAGCTGGAAGATTTTGCCAAGGATTTTGCAAAAGCATTTAACCAGAAGTAATTACAGTTAAATATGACAAACATGGAACCTCTCAGGATTAAAACAATTGCTGAATGGCATCAGTTGAGATATTTGCCCAAACCTGAACATCCGTTAGTCAGTGTGATCAATTTTGAAAACGTGACCCGGCTTCGCCAGGAGGAACCTAAAAGTATCATCAATGATTTTTACACGATTGCACTTAAGAGAAGCTTTAAGGCAAAGATGAGATATGGTCAGCAGGAATATGACTTTGATGAAGGAGTAATGTTTTTTATTTCGCCGGGCCAGGTTTTTTCTATTGAAGCAAGTAAGGAGATTATGCACAAAGGATGGTCTTTACTTGTTCACCCCGACTTTCTCTGGAACACACCGCTGGCACAAAAAATCAAACAATACGAATATTTCAGTTATGCAGTTCACGAGGCATTGCATCTTTCAGAAAAAGAGGAAACAATGATTGCAGGAATTATGCAAAACATTGAATATGAATACCATTCCAATATTGACAAGTTTAGTCAGGATGTAATTATAGCCCAATTGGAATTGCTTTTAACTTATTCGGAGCGGTTTTATCAGCGCCAGTTCATTACCCGGAAAATCACGAATCACCAGGTTCTTGCCCGGCTGGAAGTTATTCTTTCGGCCTATTTTGATAATGACATTCTGGTACAAAATGGATTGCCAACCGTTCAGTATGTTGCAGATGCATTAAATGTATCACCAAATTATCTGAGCGGATTACTTAAATTACTGACAGGACAAAGCACTCAGCATCATATACATGACAAACTGATTGATAAAGCAAAGGAGAAGTTATCTGTTACCAGTTTATCTGTCAGTGAAATTGCGTACGGACTTGGATTTGAGCATCCGCAGTCATTCAGTAAGTTGTTCAAAACAAAAACTAACCTTTCGCCCTTGGAATTCCGGCAATCGTTCAACTGATAAATAGCAGGTAATATATAAAAGGATGCTTTCAAAACCGCCAGGTTACGAAGCATCCTGTACTGTTGGAAAGCATAAAATAAATTTGCTTCCTTTTCCCGGCGTACTTTCTACAATTATGTCCCCACCTGCCGAATCAACTATTTTTTTTGCAAGATATAAACCGATTCCCTGGCCATCAATATCCATTTTAAGTCTGCCATATTTTTTAAAAATTTGCTCGCTATCTTTTTCCGCAATTCCAATTCCGTTATCCTCAACCGTAAGGATAGTATTATTATTTACCTTTTTAGTTTTAATATAGATCACTGGCGGTTTATCACTTTTAAATTTAATAGCATTCGAGATCAGGTTAAACACTATACTTCTCAGGTTTTTTTTCGAAAAATAGATTTCCTTAATTTCCAGATCCCTGTGTATCACAGCTTTCGACGAGGCGATTTTATCATTCAGGCTCCATTCTATATTATTAATCGTTTCATTGAGATCAACCATCTCCATAATTATAGTATTGCTTTCGAGCTTGGCAATGGTGGCAATGTCAATGATCAGGGATCTGAATTTTTTAATAGATGAATCAATAATATCCAGAAACACTTTCAGCTCCGGATCATTCACTCCTATTTCATTCATTGCTGATATGCTGCCTTCTATACTTCCCAGTGGTGATAAAAGATCGTGTGAAGCAGTATGAACGAAGTTGTCCAGATCAGCATTGATCCGCATCAGGCTTTTGTTCTTTTCATCGAGCTGTTTTTGTGTGTCTTTCAATTCTGTAATGTCGGCGAAAGTAACAATTGCACCATTTCTTATATTCCCGGCTTGTTTGATATATGGCATCGTCATGACCTGATACCATTTGTTATCATTTGTTTCAATCTCTTTTGTAATAACACTTCCATCTTTGATTACTTTATTAATATCCTCAGTAATGGCCTGAAACTTGAAATTAGTCAGGATTTTATTGATTGGCCGCCCCAGATCACTATCCTGTAAGTTGATCAGCTTTAATGTACCCGGTGAAAATTTCATTAACTCCAGTTGCTGGTTCACAAACAACTGGCCATTAATATTACTCTTGAAATAATTATTGAGATCGTCATTTAATTCGAGCAGTTCCTTATTTTTAAAAAGGTATTCAGAATTTATTGTGTGTAATTCTTCATTTACTGACTCCATCTCTTCATTCGTGCTCTGCATTTCTTCATTGGCCGATAAAAGCTCTTCGCTGAAAGACTGCATATTCTCACTGGTGGCATATAACTTTTCGTTAGAATCCCGCAGCGTATCTTTCAGTTCCTGCAATTCTTCTTCCAGGCTTTGTGTATACTGGTCCAGATACATCTTGTTATCAAACATAATATTCTCTTTCGATACCGGGCTTCCTTGTTTGTTTTCACTAAAAACTACCAGAAGCATTTTTTGATCTTTACCGCTGTTAGCCAAAGGGCTTACAGATAAATTCACCTGAATTGCAGCCTTGCCTTTCTCTATTTCTATACCGCTTACGGATGCTTTTTTGTTGGTCTTTATCACCTTGTTTCTCAGCGTTTTGAAAGCAACTGCAAGTCGATCTTCCAAAAGATCCGTCAGGTTGAGTGTAAAATTCCTTTGGAAAAGGTATTTTGTTGTATCGCCATATGACTTTACAACCAGGTTATTTTCATCAATACAAATGATCAGAAAATCCAGGTTGTTCACCAGCGTTTTATTTACTTCCTCTGTAAGATAATTGGCGCTACGAAATGCGTCTTTTTGTGGAAAAGAAAAAGATTTTGCTTTTTTTCGAAAAAATCGGGTATGGAAAATGCATCAAACCCACTCTTCCGTTTCGTTACCTGATTATTAAATATCTTCCACTTCTTATTGACCACTTCCACGCTGTCAAGAATCTGCAATGGATTTTCGCTGGAACCGAGAAATAAATAACCATTCAGTTTAAGGCCAAACAACAGCATGGAAAATATTTTCTTTTGCAATGCCGGCGTCATGTAAATGAGGAGGTTACGGCAACTGATGAGCTGCATGTTGCAATACGGAGGGTTTTTGACCAGATCGTGTTTCGCAAAAATGACCATCTTGCGAATTTCAGGAATGACTTTGTATTTATCCCCTTCTTTTAAAAAGAACTTTGTCTGCCGTTCCGGTGATAGGTTTTTAAGACTGCTACTATTGTAAATCCCCTTTCCTGCACGCGTTAATGCTGCACTGTCAATATCGGTTGCAAATATTTTTATTACCAGTTCATCGGTTTTCCCTCCTAATTGCTCATGAACCAGCATTGCGAGTGAATAGGCCTCTTCGCCAGTAGCACAGCCCGCAACCCAAAACCTTATTTCGTCTTCTGGTTTTAGATTCCTGATAATTGCCGGCAACACTGTATTACCAATTATTTCAAATGCTTCCGGGTCCCTGAAAAAAGCTGTAACATTAATCAGGAAATCATTCGCAAGGGTTTCTACCTCTTTTTGATCCGTTTTCAGGTAGGCAAGGTATTCTTTCACCTTTGTAAAATTGTGAATGGCAGCCCTTCGTTTGATCCTTCGTAAAATGGTGCTTTGTTTGTAATCAGAAAAATCGAGCGGAAGCTGATCATTGATCAGGGCCAGAATAGCATCTACGTTCTGATTGTCTTTTATTTTATCTGCCTGTTTATCTGCTTCCTGTTTTACATAATCCTCAATGGTTGAAGGCATAAGTTCGGGCTCCAGCACAAAATCAACTGAACCAGTGGCGATTGCATTAGAAGGCATACTGGCAAATTCAGTGGTGTCAGGATTACGTGCGATGACCATTCCGCCGGCGTTTTTAATTGCCTGAATTCCTTCGGTTCCATCAGCACCCAATCCGGACAGAATGACACCAATGGCTTTGGAGCCTGTATCAGCAGCAAGGGAATTGAAAAAAGTATTTATCGTCAGGTGAGGCCCCCGGAATTTATTTTTATTGACCAAAATTAAATTCCGGTTACGTATGGTCATAAATTTGTCGTTTGGAATAAGATACACCTGGTTACTTTTAACAGGCATCCCATCTTCGGCTTCCTTAACTTCAAGTTTGCTGTGTTTGGAAAGTAATTCTACCATCCGGCTTTTAAAATCTCCTGATAAATGCTGTACAATGACATAAGAAACACCATCAAGCTGGGTATGGTCAAAAAAAGCATTTATTTCTTCCATTCCGCCTGCGGAAGCACCTATCGCAATTATGTGGTGGGGTTCTTCAATAATCATAATACTATATAGTATAATTAATTACTGGACTTTAAGTAGTTCTAATAGAATTAAAAATACACTTCGAATATACGTCAAATTCTAAAATCTGTAAATCTTATTCTACTAATTTATTTTTGGTATCTCAATATTATTTTTAATACAGAAAAAATTAAATCATTAAATCATTAAATCATTAAATCATTAAATCATTAAATCATTAAATCATTAAATACTTAAATACTTAATAAATTGATAATAAGACAATTATAATTTTATAATTGACACTTTTGATATCTAGCACCCCAATTCCGAGCCTCTGACCGGAATTTTTACGCTTCATATGCAGACACAAGTACTCCATTTTGAGCACCCGAATTCCATAATGCCGATCATGCCGGCAAATTAAAACAACATAGAAATAATCATAGAAAGTGTAAATTCTTCTTTCCAATGTGTGCGAAGAAATGTGAGTGCACGTTGTAACAAATTGGAGACGGATTGATACTGAACTTTCAGTAATTCAGCAATTTCCTGATTGCTGAGATTTTGGTAAAATTTCAGGTATAATACTTCTTTCTGGCGGGCTGGCAACATATTCATCATGAAATTCAGCTGATCCAGCCTGTGCTGTTCAGTTTCGGATTCAACCCACTGATCCTGAATAGAAAAAGTGATCATAAACGAATATTCATCTTCCTCGGGATCACCAAGAGATGTGTGCGGAAAGGATTTAAAAGAATGGAAAATTTTTCTTCTTAATGATACGAGAAGGTAACTATGAATAGAAGTTATTTTTGATAAACCTTTGCGATACAGCCACAACTCAGTAAAAAGATCCTGGACCGAATCTTTAATTAATTCCTGATCAGAAGAAAACTTTCTTCCATAACTTAGCAAAAACCTGGAATAACGTTTAATCAAAATCGTAAACGCCTCTGAATCATCTTCTTGCAATGATCTCCACAGTTGTTCATCTGAAAGATCCGTTAACTGAATAGACATACCAATAAGAAAAAAGATTTACCATTGTGAAGATCAGATTATTGAACAAATTTTACAAATTTTATGCCTCATCCAAGATAATTTTATCAAACAAATATTTTATTTTACAATATCAAGATTTACAGTTGCAGGCTGCAAACCCTGAGAAGTCAATTTAACCCACGCTTTTCCTGGCTTATCAAGCGACTGAATATATACTACCACTCTCCCATGATAGGCTTGGTGTTCGTTTTTCTTATAATGTTCCGTATCCGCCGGATTTGAATTTTCGATACCAAGCACTCTGATATTTCCCTGTGTTTCAACATAAATCCTGTTTTCTGCGAGATAATGAGATACATTTTTAGTATCCGTTACATTTACGACAATCCTGGCAACATCCCTCCTATCTGCTTTCAAATGTTGTAAATCACTTACCGCACTGATCTTAAAAGGCTTACCGAAAGTTGCCAGTTCATATTTCGCCAGTTCTGCACCTTTTATACGCGCCACAGCTGTTAATACGCCTTGTTCAAACGGCACATACCAGGTAATAACATGATCGGCAAAATCAATCATTTTTTTAGTACCTAATGATTTACCATTCAGAAACAATTCCATTTCTTCGCAATTTGTAAATCCGCTGATTTTTAGCACTTTGCCTTTTCCCCAGTTCCAGTGAGGCAATGCGTTTTTATGATCCCAGAGGTAAAATAGTGTTGGTTCAACCATTGTTGTGTCCCATGCACCAATGTATGCCATGGGTTTATCGCTCCACAAACTTTGGCGGAAATAGGCTTCCGGCTTGAAAGAACCGCCTAAATCAATGATCCCGAATGGATTAGTACGCTGCGGCCACTTAAAAGATTCACCCAGATACTCAAAACCAGTCCATAAAAACTGGCTGGAAATGTAATCATTATCTGCAACTGCTTTCCAGTATTCATACCTGTGCCCGGTTTCGCTTCCGTATAAAACTTGCTTTGGATACTTTTTGTGGCTTTCTGCATATAATTTTTCCTGGTAATTGTAACCGGTTACATCGAGTTCCGATGCAAACCCAACCTGCGTGGACATATACGCAGATGCCAGTCCTGCTGTAACAGGACGCGTCATATCACTTTCCTTTAGAATTTTTACCAGTTCATGGGCAATGTCTTTTAACCTGGAAGCATCCGGATTCTCAGGCATATATTTGGCAAAGGTCTGCGGATTCGCCGAGCTATCGAGGCTGGGGTGGGAATAGGGATCATTGGGAAAATCGATCTCATTGCCAATACTCCACATCATTACCGACGGATGGTTCCGGTCTCTCATCACCTGGTCCGAAAGGTCTTGTTTTCCCCATTCCGGAAAATACCTGTAATAGCCGTTTTTTACTTTTTTCGACTGGTTCCAGCCATCTATCCATTTCGTTTTGGGTTGCTCCCATTCATCATAAGCCTCATCAATTACCAAAAAACCCAATTTATCACACAGATCCAGAAACTCGGATGCATGCGGGTTATGACAGGCCCTAATTGCATTGCAGCCCAGTAATTTCAATGTATTAAGACGGCCTTCCCAAACTTCCCCAGGTACAGCCGATCCTAAAACACCCGCATCATGGACCAGGCAAACTCCTTTTAATTTGATATTTTTTCCGTTTAGAAATACGCCCTTATCTGCATCAAACCGGATCTCCCTGATTCCTGTTAATATAGTTTCACTGTCTATCACCCTATTATTAAGCATGACAACAGTTCTCAAAGTATACAAATAAGGGCTTTCAACACACCACAATTGCGGATTTTTAATATCTAACAGCAGATTGAATTTATTTTCCTTTTCGGGTTGAACAACGTTTTTCACGGTTGATTTTGCCACTTCTTTCCCAGCTTTGTCTACCAGGCTAACCTGTACAATTGCATCGGCCGGAATTTTTGTTTCATTTATTACATCCACTGCAATTTCCATGCTGGCATTCGTTGCAGTCACCTTGCTTGTGGCTGCAAAAACACCCCATTTTCTGATGTGTACAGGATGAGTATAAATCAAATGAACATTTCTGAAAATTCCTGAACCCGTGTACCAGCCTGAATCTGTAAGATCAGTGTGATCGCTTTTAACGGCTATGATATTTTCTTTTCCAAACCTGATCCATGGTGTAAGGTCGTATTCGAAAGCAATGTAACCACTCGGCCTTTTACCCAGATAGTGCCCGTTAATCCAGACCTCACTATTTTTGTATACACCATCAAAACGGACAAAAACTTTCCTGTCCTTTCCGGAGGCAGAAACTGAAAATGATTTCCTGTACCAGCCAATTCCACCGGGCAAATATCCATTACAGCTTGGCAGATTCTGGTCGAATGAACCTTCGATACTATAATCATGCGGAACATCCAGCTTTCGCCAGCTTTGGTCTGCAAATGTTACTTTTTCAGCTCCCAAAGTATCACCCATATGGAACTTCCAGTCGAAATTAAAAAATTCAGTATGCCTGTCATTCAATTGCTGAGCTGGAGATGCATGGACAATGAATGTAAAAATAAACAGATATAATATTTTCATAAAACGAGATAAAACAAGGCTTACAGGATTTCGTCAACGGTAATAAATAATGGCCTTTCGCTCACATCGACAATGACTTTTCGATTACGAACAGCCAAACCGGCGCTTTTACCCTGAATGCTCCCAACAGCCATTTCTATTTTCCTTGCCGACTTTGGATTTCCTTTTAATTCTAATCTGTAATCTTTCATTACATAATTTTCTTTGGTTTTTGACCAAACCACATAAACACCATTTTTCCCGCTTACATTTTTGAATTTATAGATCAGGATATTAGGATCACCAGAAGGCTCATCACCGATATAGACCATATCTTTCAGCGTGTTTTTTAGAGTATAAACGTAATACCAGGATATTTTTGGGGTCCAGTCTCCTTTCGGGCCAACGAGTCCGCAGGTCGCAAACCATGTTGTATCTTTTGAATCTACATCGCGTAGCATGAACATTTGTGCACGATCGACCTTTGCAGCCGCAAAAGCAAGATAAGACCGCACGAGCCATTGTCCCTGCACCTCCTGGGAATCGAACGCGCCGATAGCCGGAGCTCTTAACCTGGAAAGCGGATGCGTATCCCAGCCAAATTCAGAAATCCATACCTCGACGCCCGGCAGATTTTCATCCCGGTATTTTACGACCTTTTCCATTTTACCCCTGAAATCGTCCTCCTCCGGACTTTTTGCCGGTCCTCCACCCTGCCAGCTTTCGCCGTCTTTCCATGAATAATGGTGAAAATTGATCACATCAGCAGCAAATTTTCCGTCAGGTCGGTTTTCCGAAAACCACTTTTTCATATCTGCTATGTAATCTACTTTTAGTTCAATTAACCCGCCCATGACAAATTTCATATCCGGATCAGCATTTTTAACACCAAAAGTTTCCGGGCCTTTGTTCATCGTTCCGCCATGCCCGTCATAATCCGCACTCGCCATGGCTGCATATTCTTCGGGTAAAAACTGTGCATCCGGCCCTTCCCATGTGCGGTCCTGTTCATTCCAGTCTTCCATATATCGTATCAATCCCAAACCTGTATTTTTTGGCTGGCCGGGAGCGAGCGTGAGTTTATCTTCCGCCACTTTTTTTGATCCGTAACGGGCAGCAAACTGAAACATGTGGTGTGCTTTGGCACGGTAGGAATCAGGATCTGCCGCATTTGCACCCGCACTATCCAACGGTTTATGTGAAGAAGGAAAGTTGGTTTTGCCTTGCAGCCAGCTAGCAGCACCCTGCAAACAAGGAGAAATGCCCACATTTGCATTTTTTATATTGGTATAAAATGTGTCAAAATTCCATTTTCCAGGTGCCCATTTCATTTGGTTATTGGGATAACCCTGATAGTTATCGCCATATTCATCCCAATCCCAGTTGTGATACTCCCTGATAAAACCAACAGCCTGTATCTTATCGACCGGATCATCCACAAACGCATTTGCACCAATCATCTGATCCATAGTAATGATTTTTGATTGAATTTTCTGTGCAGTTGTGTTTGTGAATTGAAGAATCAGAATTGCCAGTATTATTATTGTTCGTTGTGTTATTTTAAAGAAGTGGGTTATTTTCATTGATAGTTCCTGATAAAAAAATAATTGCATGTCAAGTCCGGTCAGGGACATAATATCGGTAGAATATAAACAGAGGTCGAAGATGGCAATGCGGTAGGTATGCAACACCCAAAATGCTATCCATGGCCACATCAATTCTACCAGCAAAATATAGTAATAAAAAAATCTGGCAATCCTCTTTCATTACAAAGAGAATTACCAGACTAACAGACGAGCTGTTATTGTCCAAGGTTAGGGTTAATATTTGCGTCGGTTAAGGGAACAGGAAAAAGGTATTTGTCTTTGCCGATAGCAGCAAGCGGTTTCAGGTCGTCCACGTTTTTACTGGCATTGGCGCTTTCTACCAATTCCAGTCTAACCAGGTCAAACCACCGGGTAAATTCACCTGCAAATTCCCAGGATCTTTCATCTACCACTGCTTTTGTAAAACCTTCGTTTGTCAAACCAGTCAGTGCCTTCAATCCCGCTCTTTCCCGAACTGCGTTCAGTGCTGCGTAGGCCTCCGTATTAGGGGTACTGCCAGATCTTGCCTGCGCTTCTGCATAAATCAGCAAAACGTGTGCATAACGAATAATGTGAACCGGCATGGAAGATATATAGTTAGGAACAGTCAGCCGGAATTTCTTGTAGTATGGATGTTTGGAAAGGCTGTTTTGCCAGTTTACTTTACTACCATCGCTCTTTGTAAATACTGTATAAAACGTAGCATCTTTTCTTTTTCCTTCGGGAAAATTGTTAAAAAAATTGATTTCGGAAAAGTAATCATCCCAGCCACCTTCATCTCCCGGCCTGGCTGCATCACCCCAAAATGCATTGGCAGAACCTCCATACTGATCCGAGGTCTGGAACGACAGTACCTCCTCCGATGTACCGATGGCGGAAGCACCACCCTGCGACCAAAGTTTGCTCAGATCATCAATCAGTTCAAAACCGTATGTTGCTTTGTTATCAATTACCTCTTTTGCTTTGGCAGCGGCCAGTGCATATTTTGTCGGGTCTTTTATTGGCCATCCTCCTTCTGTAAGGTATACATCTGCCAAAAGTGCTTTAACCGAACCCTTATTTGGCCGACCCTGATCACGCTTTACATTGGCTACCAATTCTTCTGCTTTTTGCAAATCAGCTTCAATCAGTGCATAAACTTCTGTTTCAGGACTTTTGCCAATGGTAAGCAAGTCAGTTGAGAAATCAGCAGATAAAATAACAGGCACTTTACCAAATCCACGCACCAGCCAGTAATAGGACAACCCTCTCAAAAAGTATGCTTCGCCCACAATCTGGTCAATTCTGGCTTTATCACCTGTCGTATTCTGATAGTTGTTGATAATGTTATTGGCTCCCTGAATGGTTTTATAGCAACCGTTCCAGATCATGGCGATATGAGAATTTCCCGATGTTACCACAAACTGGTCCTGCTGGCGAAAATCTGATTTATTTCCTGCAACAAGCGTTGTCAGATCGTCGCCGCCCATTACAAACCCCTGCATGGAAGAAGTCAGAAAACCTCTTGACCAGGTTCTCAGCAAACCTTTGTAAGTTCCGGTTAATGCCGCTTCCAATCCTTCCACACTACTAATGGCATTGGTACCAATAATGGCGCCTTTAGGATCTTCTTCAAGGAAATCGCTGCATGCAGTCAGGCTGGCAAGCAGTATATATATGAGTATCTTTTTCATAAAATTAATATTCAGGATAGGCTAAAAAGTAAGATTAAGACCAGCTGTGTAAGTTTTTGAATTGGGATAGGAACCGTAATCAATCCCCTGCTGCACGTCGGTACCAAAGTTGTCCCAGGTCAAACCGCTTACATTATTTGAGTTGGATTCAGGATCAATTCCTTTGTATTTTGTGATTGTCAGCAAATTTGTGGCACTCAAAAACAACCTGACACTGGCAATATTTTTCAGGATAGATTTGGGAATGGTATAAGACAAACTCACGTTTTTAAGTCGCAGAAAATCACCCCGTTCAATAAATCGGGATGTTTGCACATACATGTTACTCGCTGCGCTGCTGAACGCCGGAATCTCGGATGATTCATTCACACCGGGAATGTACCTTTTCTTGATATCCTGAAAAATAATTTCCTTAGCGTCCGTACTTCCGAGCATCCCGTTTGCATACGTGTAATTCAGTTTATCAAAACCAAGCATACCCTGGAAGAAAACATTCAGCGAGAGGTTTTTGTAGGCAAATGTATTGTTCCAGCCAACCGACATTTTAGGTGTACCATTTCCCATGATCTGGTAATCTTTTTCGTTAATTATACCGTTTCCGTCCACATCCTGATAGTGCGCATCGCCCGGTTTCAGGCCAAAAACTGCTGCCTGATCAGCCTCATTTGCTTTGAATGTCCCTAAAAATTTATAACCCCAGAACGAATTCATGGAATGACCCGGAATCAGTACATTTTCACCCAATGGAATAGTATCCCTGTCACCACCCAGACTTACCACTTTGTTTTTAAGCAAAGCCAGATTTACAGAAGTATTCCATGAAAAATCACTGGTCCGAACCGGCGTTACACCTAATGCAAACTCCCATCCTTTATTCTGGATCTGGCCAATGTTTGACTGTATACTGTATCCGCCGATATAACCAGGCAATGATCTCAGCATCAACAAATCGCGTGTATTTTTTACAAAATAATCCGCTGTTAAAGTAACTCTGCCATCTAAAAATTCAAGGTCCGCTCCTGCGTTGATCTGTTCCGTCGTTTCCCATTTCAGGTCAACATTCCCAGGATTTCCCAGCATAATTCCAGGTACAATTGCACCTGCACCGTTGAAAACTGCACCTGCATCGTCCAGATTGGTTACATAGGAAGATAAAGTTCCATAAGAGCCAATTCCCTGATTTCCGGTAAGTCCCCAGCTTCCTCTTATTTTAAGATTACTGAAAACGTTTAAATCCTTGATAAAAGATTCCTCAGAAGCTTTCCAACCAACTGCTATGGAAGGAAAAACACTGTATTTGTTGTCTCCCTGGAATTTGGAAGAACCATCTCTCCGCACCGTTGCCGACACCAGGTAACGGTCTTTGAATGAATAATTGAACCTTCCCAGCGTAGATAAAATGCTCCATCCGCCATAACCCGAACCAACAGTACTGGAAGCCGAAAGTGCCAGGTTATTATAAGACTGGGCCGGATAGGTCAGGTTGGTTACATTGGCATTGAAGCCGGTTCCAATAAATTTTTGTGTTTCAAAAACAGCCGTAATGTCAACACGGTGCAAGTCATTGAATGTCTTTTTGTAGTTCAGTGTATTGGTATTTTGCAAAGTAATATTTTCGCTCGACGAACGGCCGGCCGTTGCCCAGGATCTGGATGCCGGAATACCCTGAAACGCTTTACTTTGAAGATTCCCGTAATTTAAACCTACCTGAACATCCAGTGATAATCCCGAAAGTATTTCATACCGCAAGCCTGTCAGGATATTGATATTGGTATTCTCAAAACGGTATTCATTCTCTTTGGCCAAAGCTACCGGATTGGAAAAAATAGAACTTGTTGGATCATACAAGATATAGTTTCCATTTGCATCGTATACGGGAGTAGTCGGGGCCCATGCGAGTGCCTGCGCCAGTGCACCGCTTCGCTGGGAAGTTCCGCTGGTATTGTGGTTTTCCTTTCTGGTTCCGGTAAAATTCATGCGAAAAGAAAACTTGCTTGAAAGCTGGGAAGCAATATTGGTACGGATAGAATAACGTTTAAAATCAGAATTGTCAATGATACCGTCCTGGGTCAGATAATTACCGGAAATAAGATAATTGGTCTTTTCGTTACCACCAGAAATCCCGATCTTATATTCTTTTCCGGGAGCTGTCCTGAATATCTCATCCTGCCAGTCGGTCCCTCCGTTTTGTCTGAATCCCTGTATTTCCGATTCAGAAAATCGTGGAATATAGGTACTGCCGGCTGGTGCCAGTGCCAGGCCTCGCTGGTTGACTGTCTCTGCAAAATCGGCAGCGTTAAGCGTATTGTATTTTTTGATGAGTTTGGAACTGTAAGCATTTACCCCAAAACTAACCTGCATAGCACCGCTTTTGCCTGATTTTGTCGAAATAATAATAACACCGTTCGCTCCTCTGCTCCCATAAATGGAAGTAGCCGAGGCATCTTTTAATACTTCAACCGAAGAAATATCGTCCGGGTTAATGGTTGTAAAATCAGCACCTACAAAACCATCCACTACATACAATGGCTCATTATCCCCGCTCAAAGAGTTGGACCCTCTGATCCTTATCCGCACATCGCCACCGGGTGCACCGCCGGAATTGGTTACCTGTACACCGGGAACCCTGCCCTGTAAAACCTGATCAACCCGGGTTACCGGTTGCGCTTTAAAATCTTTTTCGCTAACTGAAGATACCGCACTCAGTACATCCCTGCGTTTTTGTGTTCCATAACCTACAACTATTACCTCGTTCAGTGATTTGGTATCAGGCGCTAATGTAAGATTAATGACAGATTGTGCACCTACAACGATTTCCTGTGAGGTATAACCAACAAAAGAAAAGATCAGGGTTACATCATCCGTCGGGATACTGATACTGAAAGCACCATTTTCATTGGTAGTTGTACCGCGCTGTGAACCTTTTACCACAATACTTACCCCCGGAAGTACACCTCCTTTTGCATCCGAAACTTTTCCAGTTATAGTTCTGTCGGCAGCTTCTGTAACGGAAGCGGAATTTTGTACCGGCTCGTTATTCATCAAACCCACTGGTGCCGCATTACGAAGTATAATTTGTCCATCCACTACGTCCTGTTCAATGTGAAGCGGTTTCAGGATTTGATTCAAAACTTCTTCAAGACGTTCGTTTTTTACATTTACGTCCACTTTCCGGTCTGCCTGTATGGTCTTGGAATTATAGGTAAACCGAACATTTGCTTCTTTACTGATCAGGTTTAAAACATTGCGTAATTCTGACCGGGATACTTTCAGGCTAACTCTCCTGTCCATTAAATCCTGTCCATTAATATTTCGTCCCCAAGAACCGCCGGTAAAAACAAGCACCAATAGCAGCTGGATCATCGACATCCGCATACTGACACACAACCATCGCTTAACGTTTACACGTTTTTTCATATCCTCACATTTGTTTAAGTTAAAAGTTTAGTAAAATTCTAAGTGTGTATAATTGACACATTTCTTGAAACAAGCATCTCTTCTTTTGTCCGGGTTATAGATTCCATAAAAATATTGTTAAAATTTGTTTGGTAAATCGTTCTATATCAATCGCATCCCCGGCCGGTAATTATAATTCCGGATTCGGTTATGCTGTAATGTGCGGCTGGTCCCAGGGCAGTACAGATAATTTTCAATTTCCCCTGCAACGGTACATCTGTCAGGGAAGTAGTAAGGATACATTTGCTGAGATCAGCCTGGGTGTAATCCATTTGTAAATCATACATACCGGCAATGGAATCAAGAATTGCGGTTACCGGCATATCAATAAATTCAAAAGAAGCTTTACTAAGCGCCAGTTGCGCATCATCAGACTGAATTACCGGCTGGTACATTTTATTGGCTACTTTGTCATAAATAATATGCTGATCGGGAAGAACCAGAACTGCATTCTCCTGAACCGAAAGCCAGTCCTCATCATTGGTATAAACCGAAACTTTACCCGTTTTTACGGTCACATTTACATCCGGCTCATTTTCGTAAGCACGCACATTGAAGCTGGTTCCTACAACTTTGGTTGTGATCGACAGAGTATGCACAAAAAATGGCCGGGCGGGATTTTTACTTATTTCAAAAAAAGCTTCCCCGGTAAGCTGAACTTCACGGGTATCAGCCATGAATACAGCAGGATATCGTAACACACTTCCTGGTAGCAAAACAACCGAACTGCTGTCGGACAGCATAATCAGCATTGGTTTTTTATCTGAATTGGTTTGTGTTATAAAATCCTCCAAATCTTGACGGGCAACTATTTTTATTGCTGCCTTTTCCTGATTTAAAGTTTCAGGATTACGCGCCAGCCAGATTCCCGCCAGCACAACTCCAATGGAAGCGGCTGCCCACCACCACTGTGGCGATAATCGTTTTACTCTTTTTTGCTGAGAATGAATACGCTCCCAAGTCCCTTCCACAATTTCATCGATATCTGCATCCGTAATATTTTCATCTATATGGGATGCCAGTAAAATATGAATTGCCTGTCTTACAATTTCGTCCTTATCTGCATTTTTCACGCGCCAATCAGACCAGTAATTATCTGCTTTTTTATAATCACCGGTTTTTACCCACTGCCTGAAACCAGCATCAGATAACAAATCAATTAAACCCGGATTTGGAGAAATAGACATAGGCACAATAATGTTTCTATGTAGAGAGAGAAGCCAGTTTAAGCGATGTACTCACTTGAAGTAATAAATATTTAAAAAATATCTTGATATAGTTTTACTTATCGGTCCTATTTAAGCCTGTGATGATATTTGTATTGCTCCGTACACAAGGTTTCTCAAATATCCATAAAGCAAATGAGCCATGAAAAATGAATTTCACGGCTCGTTTATTAATGGTTTCAGGAATGGTCAGGCAAGCAATAGTTCTTCCATTGCGCTTTTTACAACTTTACGGCATTTGCTATATAATTGCGGATCGCCTTCGTCAATATCATCAATATAAGCTAAAACCTCCTGAAGATAAACCGGGGCAAATTCAGGATCGTGCTCAATAATAGATTTTGCATTATCAATGATCTCAGCATATTTTACTGTCTGCGAAAACGGCTGCATATCGCACATTCTTTCAGCTTCCAGTTCCTTGCGTTTTTTTCTGTCGTACATGGAGTAAGCACCGGAAGTGTAATGGTCTGTCAGGTCATACACTCCTTTTAAAACTTTACTTCTCGGAAACAGGCTATATCCGATATCGATCAGTTTCAAAGCGAGTTCTTGTTTGGTACATTGGGTATTTTCAAGAAGGTCATGACACAAAGCTATTTCTATCTCCATCTCATCGTTGGAATGTTGACTTACAATTTCTGCAACACGCAGAAGGTGTGTATAATAGGGTTCGCCCGTGTACTTTCTTTTTTGATTTTCATGCCTTTCTTTGACAAAATCAAATAACTCCCATTGCTTCTCTTCAAGTACCATTTTTTATGTTCAATAACGTTGAGTAAAATCATATGCTTAGTAAATCCGGGCAGTTTTTATCCTGATAACAAAAGGATCAAAAATATACTTCAAAATACTAACCGGAATTTAGTTATATCAAATCCCTGAAAACTTTTTAAACTGGCAATGGTATGTGCTATTAACCTAATCTATCAACCATCGGACTACCTCCTATTGTGAGGACAAAATTAGCATTAATCTAAAACGCATATTTTTTCGGAACTCTTTGAGTTTTTAAAATTATTAATAAAATGGGTTGTAAAAAAATTTATCAAAAGAATATTATACTATACGTACGACATTGACTATCATACTAAAATAACAACAGTTTGTTACAGTTTGAATAACAAAGAATAATCAAAAAAAACGTAGCTAAAATTCTGTATTCTTTAAGTCCCGGCATGTGCGTTGCATTGAAAGTTAACTGTTGCTTTCGACCAGCTGCCATTATTTGTGCATGCTAAATTTAACAGATTCCGGATTTTGCCTGATAGTTCCAATTATCCTAAATTGGAGTAATTTCTATTACCTTTGGTGCATCATGAGGCTCATTTTCTATTTACTGTCATTCTACACGATTTCTCTATCCTGCATTCCATGCCAGGACGAAATTGTAATGCCGTCTCATGATTCTTATTCAGCAATTGCAAATATCAAAACCAACCAAAACGCAGAGCAGCAGGTTGTTGATTTATGCTCACCATTTTGTATTTGTGCTTGTTGTGCGGGAGTTACGTTACAGTATGCAACAGCTTCGTTGCCTGCCCTTTCATATTCTCTTTTTCCTGACGAAAAATCTTTCAGGTACATTCCTCATTCCGGCTCCGGAAATACAATGATGATCTGGCAACCACCCAGGGTTTAATCTGACACGTTATTTTACGGTTTGGCTTTTTGCTGTGCACTTTTCAGGCGTGTACAGGCTCATTTGTATACCCAATCTAAATCTGATGTTAGATAAAATCATTCTTTTTTCAATTCAAAATAAGCTTGTCATTGGCATTTTCACACTTGCACTGATTGTAACAGGTATTTTTTCTCTGACAAGGCTTCCCATAGATGCAGTACCCGACATTACCAATAACCAGGTACAGATTATCACAAGCAGCCCTTCGCTGGCTGCACAGGAAGTGGAGCGTCTCGTTACATTTCCTGTGGAAACAGCCATGGCTACCATTCCCAATACCGAAGAGATCCGTTCCATTTCAAGATTCGGCCTTTCCGTAGTTACCATTGTTTTTAAAGACCATGTGGACATATACTGGGCACGCCAGCAGATTACCGAGCGCCTGAAAAATGCCTCGCAGCAGATTCCCGAAGGAGCAGGAATACCGGAACTGGCCCCGGTTACGACCGGCCTTGGCGAAATATATCAGTATGTGCTTCACACCAAAAAAGGATATGAAAAAAGTATCCGCCCATGGAACTGAGAAGTATCCAGGACTGGATCGTACGCAGGCAACTCCTTGGTACCGAAGGCGTAGCCGATGTAAGTAGTTTTGGCGGGTATTTGAAACAATATGAAATTGCCATTGATCCGTTCAGATTAAGAAGTTTCGGAATATCAATGAACGACATATTTGCGGCGCTTAAACAAAATAACCAGAATACAGGAGGTGCCTATATTGATAAAAAACCCAATGCATATTTTATAAGGAGCGAAGGGCTGATCGGGAGTATTAGTGATATTGAAAAAATTCAGGTTGCTGAGACCGAAAATGGCCTTCCCGTACTGATCAGGGATATTGCAACGGTCCGGTTTGGGCATGCAGTCCGATATGGTGCTATGATCCGCAATGAAGATGGTGAAGTTGTGGGCGGTTTGGTGCTCATGCTGAAAGGCGCCAACTCATCATTGGTAATTGGTAAAGTAAAAGAAAGAATTGAACAGATACGTAAAACTTTACCCGAAGGTATTGTTCTTGAACCATTTCTTGACCGTACCAAACTGGTTAATAATGCCATTGGCACCGTTTCAAAAAACCTCGTTGAAGGCGCACTGATCGTCATTTTTGTACTTGTTTTAATGCTTGGAAATCTGCGGGCCGGGCTTGTTGTCGCTTCCGTGATTCCTCTCGCTATGTTATTTGCAGTTTGTATGATGACGTTCTTCAGCGTTTCAGGTAATCTGATGAGCCTGGGTGCAATAGACTTTGGGCTGATCATAGACGGTGCAGTCATTATTGTAGAAGCAACGCTGCACCATATCGCGGGTAAAAAATATATACATCGCTTATCACAGAAGGAAATGGATGCAGAAGTGTACGAATCAGCTTCTAAAATCCGTAATTCGGCAGCTTTCGGAGAAATTATTATCCTGATCGTTTACCTGCCAATTTTAGCGTTGGTAGGGATTGAGGGCAAAATGTTCCGCCCGATGGCACAAACAGTCAGTTTTGCCATTCTGGGTGCCTTTGTACTTTCACTGACATATATTCCTATGATTTCCGCACTGGTTTTAAGCAAGCAAAACACGCATAAAACCAACGTTTCCGATCGTATCATTGCTTTTTTTCACCGTTTATATTCTCCTGCACTCACTTTTGCATTGCGGCGACGGGCGATAATCCTGGTCACTGCTCTTGGTCTATTAATACTGAGTTTTGTACTTTTTCTAAATATGGGAGGCGAATTTATTCCACAGCTTGATGAAGGTGATTTCGCTATTGAAATGCGCGTACTAACAGGCAGTTCACTTTCAGAAACCATTGATGCAGGTCAGAAAGCCGCACGTTTTCTGAGAAAGGATTTTCCGGATGAAGTCATTGAAGTGGTTGGTAAGATAGGTTCTTCGGAAATCCCGACAGACCCGATGCCTGTGGAAGCAGCCGATGTGATGGTGATCCTGCATGAAAAATCACATTGGAAAAAGGCCAGGAACAGAGAAGAACTGGCAGAAAAAATGCAGGATTTTCTTTCAGAATCAGTTCCTGGTGTCACATTTGGGGTTCAGCAGCCGATACAGATGCGGTTTAATGAACTCATGACTGGGGTTAAACAAGATGTGGCCATCAAAATTTTTGGCGAAGACCTGGACGTTCTGGCCGAACAGGCGAAGAAAATCGGAAAAATAGTAAAATCGGTACAAGGTGCCGAGGATCTGTATGTGGAAGCAGTGAGTGGTTTGCCTCAGATTGTTGTCAATTTTGACCGTGACCGGCTGTCCCGCTTTGGGATCAGTATAGAAGAAGCGAGCAGGACGATTAATACTGCATTTGCAGGAAGTTCCGCGGGACTGGTTTATGAAGGTGAAAAACGTTTTGATTTGGTTGTGAGGCTTAATAATGCCAACCGCCAGGCTATGGAAGACGTTAAACAATTATTTATCACCACACCTCACGGAAAGCAAATTCCGCTTAGCCAGATTGCCACTATTGAAATGAAAATCGGTGCTAATCAGATTCAGCGTGAAGATGCAAAACGCCGGATTACAGTTGCTTTTAATGTCCGTGGAAGGGATGTGAAAAGTATAGTTGCTGAACTTCAAAATAAAATTGACAGCCAGATAAAACTGCCAACCGGATACTACACCACTTATGGCGGCCAGTTCCAGAATCTGCAGGAAGCCAATACCCGTTTGAGCATTGCACTTCCGATTGCGTTGCTGCTCATTTTTGTGCTGCTTTATTTTACTTTCCGCTCATTGAGACAAAGTTTCCTGATTTTAACTGCAATACCATTATCAGCTATCGGAGGTATTTTCGCATTGTATCTGCGTGGAATGCCATTTAGCATATCCGCCGGGATTGGTTTCATTGCTCTTTTCGGAGTAGCTGTTTTAAATGGGATTGTCCTGATTGCCGAATTCAATTCTTTGCGTAAAGAAGGAATAAATGATTTAAAACAGGTTATTTTCCAGGGAACCGAAACCCGTTTACGTCCTGTACTGATGACAGCTCTGGTAGCATCCCTGGGATTTTTGCCCATGGCACTTTCCACAAGTTCGGGAGCCGAAGTACAAAGGCCGCTTGCCACAGTCGTAATTGGCGGACTGGTTTCGGCTACACTTCTAACTTTATTGGTCCTGCCGGTTTTATACCTGATTATTGAAAAGCGTTTTACCCGCAATACGGTATCACAATCCATGGTATTACTTATTCTGTTTAATATGGCTGCATTTTCTGCATTAAATAAAACCGTTGTGCAGGATTTCAGGAAACCTTCCGGAACGGATATAAGCTCCCTGAATGGACACTAATTGTTGTTCAATAATATTTTATTTCCTATTAAGATTTTCAATACCGAAATATTCAATGAAAAATATAGCCATCACTTTTTTTATCATTTTTATCATTTTTTCGTGCAATAAAAAAACGGAAGAAAAACAGGAAATCGTAGAACATGCTCCTCACGAAGAGTCTGGTAACAGCGTCGAAATTACGCAGTCTCAGTATAAAATTGCCGGAATTGAAACCGGACCAATCAGTATCCGAAATCTCAGTGACGTGGTTGTTGCCAATGGAATTATCGACATTCCTCCTCAAAACCTGGTGAGTATTTCAGCCCCGATGGGTGGATTTATTAGAAAAACAGAGCTTTTGCAAGGGATGAAAGTAAAAAAAGGGCAGGTTCTGGCTATCATCGAAAACCCTGATTTTATACAAATTCAGCAGGATTATTTGGAAACTGAAAGTAAACTGGAATATGCCGAGCTCGAATATGAACGCCAGAACAAGCTAAGCCAGGAAAATGTGAGCGCTAAAAAAGTGCAGCAACAGGCCAATTCAGAAGTAAGGATTCAAAAAGCGCGTTTAGCCGGATTAAAGGAAAGGCTTAAAACAGCAGGCATTAATTTGAATACACTGGCAAATGGTACGATTGTCAACCATACTACCATCACTTCCCCTATCAATGGGTCAGTTACGACCGTAAATGTAAATATTGGCAAATATGTAAATCCGACTGACGTAATGTTTGAAATTGTTGACACGCACCATTTACACGTAGAACTTTCTGTTTTTGAACAGGATATTCCCAAAATTAAACTGGGGCAACTTATACGCTTTACAGTTACCAATAATCCCGGCAAGGAAAATCTGGCGGAAGTTTATCTGATCAATCAAAAAATAAATGAAGATAGGACTGTACGGGTGCATTGCCATTTGACCAAAGATGATCCTGGATTGTTACCACAGAATTTTGTAAAAGCAATTATAGAAACCGGTGCTAATCCGGTAACTGCTTTGCCAGATGAAGCCATCGTCGACTTTGAAGGTAAACCTTACATTTTTTTACAAAATATCAGTGATGTTAATAAAGACCCTGCAAATCTGTTTTTTGAGATGAAAGAAGTAATTCTCGGTGTTTCAGAAAATGGTTTTTCGCAGGTGAAATTTTCGGATCAATTTGATGGCTCCAAAGCTAAAATCGTGATCAAAGGTGCTTATACACTATTATCAAAACTAAAAAATTCAGAGGATGAAGATGAGCATTGAGGATTTCCCGAGCGCTTGGCTGTCAGCAATTAACTGATTGATTTCAGATTAAAAACATTTATAGCGTAAAAAACCTGACTACTTCCATCCTTAGGACTTGGTAATCAGGTTTTTAGTTATTACTTATAAATCAAACTCTGGAAATTACGGCGTTGTAGTCGTACTTCCCGGTGTCGATGATGATTTCGGAGTTCCTCCGGGTGTTGTCATTGGTTTGGTCGAACTTCCCGGATTTGTTCTTACATCACTTGGATTTGTAGTCGGTGAAGTAGTGCTTCCCGGTACTGTTGAAGGATTAGAGATTGTTCCTCCCGGTGTTGTTGATGGTGTTGTTGTACTGTTTGGAACTGTTGATGGCTGAGTCGTACTTCCCGGTGTGGTAGCACCAGGTGTTGTCGACGATGGATTAACAGAACTTCCCGGTACCGATGATGGCTGAGTTGTTATAGCGCCCGGCGTTGTTGACGACGGATATGTTGTGCTGCTTCCAGGTACTGTTGATGGTTGTGTGGTGCCCGGTGTGGTCGACGGTTGTGTTGTACTACCCGGGATGGATGTTGGCTGCGTTGACCCCGGAATTGACGATGGCTGTGTGGTAGTTGCTCCACTGCCAGTACCTGGTGATGTTGTCGTTTGTGCAAATGCAACCGTTGAACCTATAAGTGTCAATGCGATGATACTCAATTTTATACGTTTCATGATTTCTATATTTGTTGTAAATTATTTTAAAGTAATATGACTTTAATTATAAATAATCATACCAGAAAAATTTAATGGGATACTATAACGGGTCTGAATTTCTGTGGTTGTATCTATTTCAGTATAGTTTGAGAACATCTTAATTGGATGTGATTTTAAAATAATTTAATAATATCAGGAATCTTCTTCAATATTTTACCAAACCAACGTTTATACCTAGTTTCCCGTTTTTTGTAGTAATATATTTGTTGCGTTAATACTTCCAAATTCTAAAATTTCGATGAACCGGATATTCACTTGTTTACTCCTTTTACTGAACCTGATATGTTTTAATGTTTTTTCCCAAAGCAAATATGAATTGAACTCAGGTTGGAAATGCAGTCCGGTTTTAAAAATAAAAGCGGATGGTTCAGCCATTTCTAATCCGGCATATTCATTAGCAGACTGGATTCCGGCAGTAGTTCCGGGCACTGTCCTCACTACAATGCTGGAAAACAAACAAATACCCGATCCCTTTTACGGGATGAATAATGAGAAGATACCAGACATATTTAATACCGGACGCGATTATTATACTTATTGGTTTGTAAAGGATTTTACAGAAAATGTAAAGCCCGGCGAACAGGCATGGCTGCATTTCCGCGGAGTAAATTACAGTTTTGATGTATATCTGAATGGAAAAAAATTAAACAGTAAAAGGCATAGCGGTATGTTCCTGCGCCAGTCTTTTAATATCACTGCTGCGCTGCAAAAAAATGGCCGGAACCGTCTGGCAGTAATAGTTTTTCCGCCTGATGCGGTCGGAAATCCTAATGGCGGACAGGGCGGCGATGGTGCCATTGCAAAAAATGTGGCTCATCAGTACGTAGCCGGCTGGGATTGGATCCAGCCTGTGCGCGACCGTAATACTGGAATTTGGGATAAAGTCCTGATTGAAAAAACGGGGAAAATAAACATTAAAAATCCACACATTGTTACCTTGGTTCCCGGTCAGCGAAAACCTGACGGACCACAGAAACCAGCAACAATACAAGTTTCAGCAGAACTTGAAAATCCTACTGACTTACCCTTAAAAGGAATTTTACAATATGTGCTGGATGGCCGCAAAATTTCGAAAGCAGTAACCATTCCCGCCCATAAAACTACGGAAATCAGTTTGCCCGATCTTCAGCTTGAAAATCCAAAATTGTGGTGGCCGCACGGTTACGGTTCACAACAGCTTTATCCGTTAAAAATGCAGTTTATTGCAAACGGCGTAGTCTCTGATGAAGAAAATATAAACGTCGGGATCCGCGAAATCCAGGCCGACTGGAATACTGTTACCAAAAGCAAGCAAATTTCCGTTAATGGCCAGCGGGTTTTTATCAAAGGCGGGAACTGGATCATTTCCGATGCGATGCTGCGTTTCTCCGACGTCCGTTATGATGCAGAAATACGTTTCCACCGCGATATGAACCTCAATTTGTTGCGCATCTGGGGTGGCGCTTTAACTGAGCGCCCTGAATTTTATGACGCCTGCGACAAATATGGCATTCTGGTAATGCAGGATTTCTGGGGCTCGGGCGATTGCAACGGCCGCTGGCTTGATCCTATGAAACTGGATGATCAATGGACACGGCGCAACTATCCGGATGACCATAACCTGTTTCTGGAATCGGCAGCAGACCAGATCAAAATGATCCGTAATTATCCTTCTCTGGCAATCTGGTGCGGAGGAAATGAAATTACCTTACCGCAGGATATTATGCTCCCCCTTCGTGATTCCATCCTTACCAAACTTGATGGCACACGCTGGTTCGTGGATTATTCCAATTCCGACGATATGTCTTTTAATTCAATCGGAGGCAATGGGGACGGCCCATATGGTATTCAGCCGTTGAAACGCTTTTTCAACTACAAAACCTGGCCTTTTAACTCAGAAATTGGTTCGGTTGGTGTTGGCGATCTGGAATCCCTGGAGAGATTTATTCCCAAAGAAAACCTTATTGCCCCGGTTTATTCTGTAAAAAGTGGTAAAGAAAAGGTGGATTCAGTCTGGAATTACCACAAATACATTGGCTATCTGGATCATGTGGATGCTTACGGAAAACCCAAAGATTTACAGGATTTCGGCAAAAAAGCACAGCTTGTTAATTATGATCAGTACCGCTCCATGATGGAAGGTTTCAGCGCGCACATGTGGGATTGGTATACCGGTGTAATTATCTGGAAAACGCAAAATCCATGGACGGCTTTGCGCGGGCAAATGTATGATTATTACCTTGACCCGAATGCCTGTCTGTATGGCCTGCACAACGGCAGCGCGCCCTTGCATATTATGTACAACCATGCCGACAGTACCGTGATGGTGACAAACAATACTTTCAAACATCAGTATGATATGATGATGGTTGTCAATGCGATTGATATGAATGGGAAAGCGACAAATCTTGGACAGGCATTTGTAGAGATGGGGCCATCCACTACGCGTACCATATTTCCTATCAATAATGAGATCAGGAAATTAGCTCAAAAAGAAGGCACTTTTCTTTCACTGCGACTGCTGAACCTGAATAAAGAAATCATCAGCGACAACCTCTATTGGCTGGCAGATTCTGAGGGAAATTACAGCGGATTAAATCAAATGTCAAAAGCGGAAATTGACGTTCAGGCGAGCGTTTTGGGGAAAGGAAAAATTGAAGTTACACTCATGAATCCAGCTAAAAATCCGGTCGCCTTTTTCAACAGATTGTCGCTTGTGGATCCCCAAACGAAAAAGCGGATCCTGCCTGTTTTCTATGATGATAATTATGTATCTGTTTTACCGGGTGAAAAGAAAACTGTGATTTTGGATTACACCGCATCCGGCGAATTGCCAATGGTATCACTTGATGGCTGGAACGTAAAAGAGCAGTTTATTCAGGTAAAATAACGCAGAGAGTAATTTGAACATAATTTCAGGGCTTGTCGCAGATTATGGCAATACTTCGCTGAGTTCCTTTGAAAGCAGGCTGATCGTATTTTGTTTTTTCAGGACTTTTTTCAAGCCTAGTTTATCCAGATCTTTTACATTAATAAACGGGACGAACCCGGATAATATAAAAATGTGCGCATTTTTTAATTCGTCAACATCCTGTAAGCATTGTATACATTCCTTTGCTTCGAGATATGGTAAATTCCAATCCATAAAAATATATTCAGGAGTGGGTATGCTTTTATTCCTGAGCTGATCTGTTGCCTGAATGCAGTTCAATGTACAAGAGCAGATAGCTTCCGGAAATGCCTGTTTCAGTGCCATATAGAATATTTGATGATCATCCGGATCATCATCAATTAACAGACAAATAATTGGTTTATTCATAAAACCAGAGTTGAGTAAGTTAGATGTTCAAAGTCGTTAACCATTATTGACAATTACATAATGGTAAAAGTTTTAGGAGTACGACAAAATGGTTTTATGCGCAAAAGTGCCAATAATCGTCAGATTATCAGCACTTTTGAAACTATACGGTCAGTAATTTATTCTGCGTTTGCTTCTTCGTTCACGTAGGTTTCAGCCAGGCCGGTCAAAATATGATCCGTTTCTCCTTCCTGATCCAATGTTTGCTGCAAAAGATCTGCAACATCGCCATGTCCAAGTGTTCTTGCGATGTTTCTTAACGTTCCGTACGTTGCAATTTCATAATGCTCCACTTTTTGAGCAGCCATAATCAAACCGCAATCACGAACCATTGTTCCTTTTTCTGTATCCTCTATAATTTCAGTAGCTTCTTCCAAAAGGCCTTCCATGGCAGCGCATTTTTTGGCTTGTGCTTTTTCACCAATCATCCCGAATATCTCTTCCAGCCTTGTCGCATGCTCTTCGGTTTGGGTTGTATGTAGTTCAAAAGCAGATTTTAATTCATCAGATGTAGCATTTTTTGCCATTTTTGGCAATGCTTTTGCAAGGTGTTTTTCCGCCCAGTAAATGTCTTTCAGACCATCTACAAACAGTTCTTTCAGTTTCTCGCTATCAGTTTCAGTAATTTGCTTAGTTGCTTTGGTTTTGGCAGTTTTCATAGTAGTTGATTTAAAAAGATATTGGTTTATACCAAACTTAAATTCGTTCGGCTGACTAATCCCATTAAATCCCGTACCAAAACAAATAGGCCTCCCGCAGCATTCTTTGTATCATCTTATGAAGAAATTAATCTACACCTGCGAGTGTCAAAGTTACATTGCATCAAAATTTGTGGTTTTCCTTCCGGTTTATTTACAATTTCATAACCAGGATATTACATAATTTATCTTGCTGTCCATCCTCCGTCGACAGTCAGTATTGAACCTACCATATAACTGGCAGCTTCACTGGCCAGAAAAATTGCCGCACCCTGAATTTCTTTCAGTTGTGCCCAGCGGCCCAATGCAGTTGCACCCAAAATAATACTTTTAGCCTCTTCACTATCAGCAATCGGAATATTCATATCCGTCAGAAACGGACCGGGACAAATTGCATTCACCATTATATTGAACGGTGCCAGTTCCAGCGCTAATGCCCTTGTCATTTGTACAACGGCTCCCTTGCTGGCTGTATAAGGCGTACGGTTTGCCAATCCGACCAAACCCAATGTGCTGGCTATATTGATAATCCGACCGTTCATTTTTCTTTCATAAATGGTACAACTGCACGCGAACTAAGCCAGGTACCATTTACATTGACTTCCATTACTTTCCTGAAATCTTCCGGTGCAATTTCATCAATCGGGCCACGGATGTTAATTCCGGCACTATTGACCAGAATATCAATTTTACCAAAAAGTGCAACAGCTGCTGCTGCCATAGCCTCTGTTTCTTTCACTTCTGTGATATCGGCCGTAAATGAAATGACGCGGCATCCGTATTCCCTGCTCAATTCCCCGGCGGCATTTTTCCCCTCTTCTTCATTTCGGTTTACCAGCATCAGGTCAGCACCCGCCGACGCAAGCCCGGCAGCCATGGCAAATCCCAGGCCTTTTGAACCGCCTGTTATAATGGCCGATTTTCCTGTAATGTCAAATTGCTTAATGCCGGGAAGAGTTTGTTTGTTCATGATTTAAAATGAAGCTTTTTCGTAAATATATAATTCGGTTCAATTTACATATTGAATGAATGCCGGCAATACCAAGATCGTGAGGTGTTTAAATGTGCAATAAAAAAATCCCTGAAAAAATGAAAATCATTCCTCAGGGATTTTTAAATATCCATTAAGACCGAATTTTAGTGAATTGCACCCAGTTTGTTTTTTCCACCAAAACGAAAAGCATAACCAATACTGATAGAATAATCCGCAAAAGCAGCATCTCCCTGTACGTGTACCTTTTTAGCTTCGTCCGTAATTACAGAATTCTGTAAATTCTGGCTGGCAATATCTGCCGCGCTCTGAATACGGTTTTTGATAAAATTATAAGGAACAAAAATACTGAACGTATGCTGTCCGGTGCGATAAGTTACACCCGGTTCAACGGCAACCACATAGCCAGGACGGCGATAGGCACGATTTCCTCCAAAAACATCGTAGGCAGGAATTCCTTCCAGTCTTGCTGCGAGTGACAAAGTTAGTTTCTGTGCTTTTCCGATAGCAGCCATTACACCAGCTCTGGCAAAATACTGATCAGGACACGCATAAATATTGTATCCCTCCAAACCAGCCGCTGGTGCTGATTTGAACGAACCATTCGATTCTTTGGGATTAAATAAATAATATGCATTAGCAAAACCATACACATTTTTCGCAATTTGTCTGAATCCCTGAATTTCAAGTGAAACCCCTAGTCCACCGTCACCCGGTTGTATAGCCTGATCCATGACAACACTAAGCTTGGAACCATCAGCCTATAGTGCATCGTCCATTACATCGTGTTTTCCTATAGCCAGTTTCACGCCTGCGCCAATCATAATGTTACCTCTATGCTCTCTGTCAGGATCAATAATCCAGTAATTAATTCCCAGACGGACGTCACCCAAACCCTTTGCAAAAACACTGTATCGTGTAGTGTCAATGACAGTCGACCGTAAAACCTGGGATCTTTCATTATGGACAAAAGGAATACTTGCATTCAATTGAATACGGTTGGAAAGTCCGTAAGACACGTTGAAATCGAGCGCGTGGGAATATATATTTACGGCATTTCCCCTGTCTTTTCCGTCAGGGCCATGGCCCCCTCCGGTAGTCTGCCGTTCTGGTTGTTCTTCTTTTCCAACAAAATGACGCCAGGAGTGAAAATAACGATAACTTGTTCCTACCTGAAACTGGCCTTTCTGAAGATTATAAGAAGACGATCCAAGCATAGGATTGATGCCACCCATCTGGCGCACAGCTACACAGCCCTGCGCTGAAACAATTTCAGAACTGATAAGGAATGCTATCAGCAGCATTCCGGAAAAATATATGTTTTTCATAAGAGTAAAGTAGAAAAGATCAATATGATACAACCCCTCATCCCGGTAAGGATTGGGTCTGAAAGCTATTAAAATGATACAATGTCTGAAGCCGGTCAATCAGTACTGACATCCGTCTAAAAAAAGAATTGACAAAGTAAAATGGAAATCAGGCTTCTGGCGGAAGAGAAAATTCAGAAGGAAACGGAGAAATAAAATGCGAATGAAGATGGCGGTAAGATGTAAAAACATTCAGTAATTCATCGGCTATCCCAAATAAATTTTGATAGTGATGTACCCAATATATTTTGGCAAGGTCAACCAGGGAATGTATCGCCTTACGCAGCGGAACAGACTGGCCCGGATCATCCTGTTCTGCGCGAGTGATCTGATCTGCCAGTTCCAGAAACCGATCTCTTGCCGAAATATTGGTTTTTAAAGTGAGATATACAGTATCATTCTCAATTTTCTGATGGGTAATATTATAAAACTTGCCCTCAGTTTTGAGCAGTCCTGATACGTCATCGGTATTTTCCCAGGTTGTATTATAAGGTACGTTTACAACCGGGTATTTGATTAGTTTATATTCGTCATCAGACTGTACTTCGGTAGCAATCTGAAAATCTTTTTCAAAAAAGAAAATACCAACAGCCAGCCCAAACATATTGTAGAGCAACAACACAAGAAGGCTGGCTGATATAATTCTTTTCAAATGATTCAATTTTTAACAAAAATAATACAATTAATAAGATTGTAACTAAAATTAACTAAAACAGTAACTTAAAGTAACAAATTTATACCGGTTGATCATTTTTGACTGATATTCAATTACGTATATTTATTTTTCAATATTGGTGAAAAGCCTGGGAAACAAACTCTAAAACTGTCGGAAGTGATTCGCGCCAGTATGTCCAGTTGTGCGCGCCTTCGCGGATACGAAATTCATGTGGAATTTCTTTTTTACGTAAAGCAATGTGAACCAGACTGTTTCCTTCATAAAGAAAATCATCATCGCCGCAGTCTATATACCAGCGAACCGCTTTTTTCTGATCATCCGGTATGTTGTTTATCAATTCCAGCGCACTGTGCCTGTTGAAATAGGTTGTAACAGCAGCATCCTGAATATCCGGATTGTTTTTAATAAGATTTTTTTGGCCTCTTCCACTGTTAACGGCCCAGTTGAGGCACTAAGCGGACAGGCTGAAGAAAACAATTCGGGATGGTGCAGCGCATACATGAAACTTCCACCCCCACCCATCGACAAACCGGCCACCGCCCGGAAACGTTTTTCTCCTTTAATACGGTATTTCTTTTCAACAAAAGGCATTAGTTCTGTAAAGAAGAAGTCTTCATATGGCCAGTCTCCTTTTACATCGTTGAAATATCCTCTCCTACCCGTATCAGCATCCGGCATCACAATGATCATGGGTGTTGCTTTTCCCTCTTTGATGGCTTTGTCTGTGATGTTCAGGACTTCTCCAAATTGCACCCAGCCGGTATGATTATCTCCCCCGCCATGTAGAAGGTACAAAACCGGGTAACTTCTGTCTGATGTTTCGTAATCTGCTGGAAGGTATATGGCAAATTTCCTGTCGGACTTTAAAAGCTTACTTGGCACAGTCAGGTTATCAAGCACTTTTCCCGATTGTGCATAGGAACAGGTAACCAAAAACAGTAGTAAAAAAGCAAAATTTACAGCCTTCATATTTGACGGGTTGTGGCGGTTAAAAATAAATTTTGCTTATACAAGATTGTTTTATGTGGATTATACCCAAAATGTATAAAGCATAAATTATGTACATGGCAAACCAGGAATTCCTATGCCAATTTTGTTTCTCCACGAAAAACCTGAATTCATAAAATACCGCCATCCAATTGTTCCAGGATTTCCTTTTCTGTTCCAAAAACAAAGTGTTTGCCTCCATTTTTCAGGATGACGAGACTAAACCTGAAATCCGCATCAGGAATGATTTCTTCTACTTCGTCTTTACAAATCCTGATTTCAGAAGTTTCGTCTTCTTTCAATTTAAATAATGCCTCGTTTGCCATGAATGATTTCCGGATAAATGCAGGTTGATAACCAGTATGAGTTTAAGTTAATAACAGCAATGTTTAAGTTAATAATAGCAATGTTAAAATAATGCCAGAAGAATAATCATGTTGAGTAAATGGTGAAACCACTGATTCGACATTTTTTTTCACAAAATCTAAATACAATTTCAAAATTTGTGACTTACCTGCTTTTATCTATATTTACGAAAGATGTATTCAGACGCTTATTTTTACCAACTAAAAATTTTATCGGAGTATGAAAGGGAAATTTTATTTTGTAGCAGTTATCGTAGTATCCATGTTTTTCGTGGCAGCTCACCGGGCAATAAACGCTGATGAATTAGTAGGTAAATGGAGTTATACCATTTCGAATGTCCCGCCTGAGTATGAAAGTGGTGTTATGACTTTCGAGCAGAAAGAAGAAAAAATAACTGGTTATGTTGGTGAAACAGGCAGCTCAAGAGAAATGAAGGAGCTGAAAGTTGATGCGGGAAAAGTGTCGTTTAAAATGGAATTTGAGGGCGGATTGATAGATTATAAGTTGACTTTGGAAGGAGAAAAACTAAATGGAACTGTACTTACCAATTATGGAGAGTTTCCGATAACAGCCGTGCGCAGCACCAAAGATTGACCTTAACGATCATATTGTTTTTGTGACGACAATTAGAAAGGGGCATTTGAAAACCAAAATTTTCAAATGCCCTTTTGCAATTCTAAATTATTCTATTTTCCCTGTAATATTCCTGATCATCCCATTGAAAATAAATCCATGAAAAGGAAGGACTGAATACCAGTAAAGCCTGCCTAAAATTCCCAGCGGGCGAAACGTAGCTGTTTGTCTTAAAATATTATCTTCATCAATTTTGAATTCCAGCCAGGCTTCGCCGGGAAGCTTCATTTCAGCATACAGTAACAGCCGTTTTTCCTCTTTACTCGCCAGCAGCACACGCCAAAAATCCAACGGGTCTCCCGCAAATATCTGGTTCGGATGTTTCCGTCCCCTTCTCAACCCTACACCACCGTTAAGTTTGTCCATAAATCCTCTTAGCTGCCACATCCAGTTTCCGTAATACCAGCCTGTTTTTCCGCCAATTGCCCAGATCCGGTTTAATACTTTTTCAGTATCATTTACCTTCATTTCACGCTTATCTACATAACAGCCGTTAACCGGTACCTCAATATAATTACGGATGCCTTTATACAAGGCGTTACTCGACTGGGCATCTTTCCAGCTTGATAATACTTCATTTTGCTCTATTTTGTCAAAAGCCAGGGAAATTGCTTTTTCGTAACCAATCAGTTTGATATTTAGCCTTTCCGCCAGATCATTTTCCTTGCAGATCACCTCGACCTTCATACTATTTACAAGATTTTTTGCGAGCGAATAGGAAGTCGAAGTCACAAAATATAGCCAGTAGGAAGACAGTCTGGGCGTCATAACCGGAACAACCAGAATGCTTCTTTTTAGTCCACGCACACTTGCAAATCTCAGTAACATCTGCTTATAACTCAGCACATCAGGGCCGCCGATATCAAAACTTTTACCGTAAGCATATGGCAATAATAATACGCCGTACAAAAACTCAACAACATTACGGATAGCAACAGGCTGGCAAATTGTATGCAACCATTTTGGCGCAATCATAACTGGTAATTTTTCGACAAGATCCCTGATTATCTCAAAGGAAGCACTGCCTGAACCAACAATAATTCCAGCCCTTAATGTCGTAAGCGCATAGTTGCCAGAACCTAAAATCTCCTCAACATTTTTACGGGAAAGTAAGTGTTTGGATAGTTTATCTTCATTGATAATACCGCTCAGATATATTACCTGTCTGGCATTAGTCTGTTCAATTCTTTCTTTAAAATTTATCGCTGATGTTTCTTCAAGTTTTTCAAAATCCTGGCCACTTGCCGACATGGAATGAACCAGATAATAAGCAACATCTATATCTTCAGGAATATTTCCGACGGTTTCTTTCTTCAGAAAGTCAACTTCAATTACGTGCACCGAAGGAAACTGCTGATTGTTAAACCTGGCCTGGTCTCGGACGCAACAATATACATCATGCCCGTTTTCCAATAAAACCGGGAGCAGACGCTGGGCAATATAACCGGTGGCACCGGTGAGAAGAATTTTCATAATCTGAGCATTACAAATCCGGTGCCAATGGTTTTCTATTTCTTCACCTTCATTTCAACCGGGTCCCATTTTATAATTTTCTTTTCAAAATAACTGGCGTTACAGGCTAAGGCAGGAGCTGCTGCACGGAATCCGAAAACGGGATCTTCAATAGTGCCTAAACTTCCCTTTTTAACATTTTCAAAAAAGTCCCGGAAGTGGCTGGCATGTTCGTCATCCTCGTTTGGTGCCACAAATTTTATCTCTTTTACCGGATCAGCCCGACGGGTCGCTTCTGCATATTGCGCTTCGTATTGTTTTTTGAATTCAACCTGTTCACTTTTTGAAAATGTATCGTAGCTGTCATAACCACCATATTCGGGGGCTTTTGGCAATTTTTTCTTAGTCAGTACAAGATCGTTTTGTGAAAATTCTATCTGTCCTTCTGTTCCTATAATCCTGGTGTTATTATTTATTGCACCTGCATTTGCAAAGTTTACACGCAGGACCATCTGGAAATTGGCATGCACATCCGTTTTGGGATAATCCAGGATTGAGACCAGAACATCAGGAACATCCCGTCCATCATTCCAGTAACTTAATTCGCCGGAAGAAAAGATACGTTCCGGCCCGATTGCATTTGTCACAAAATGAGCGCCGGTTATTAAATGTACAAAAAGGTCACCCGCTACACCTGTACCGTAATCGCGGTAATTTCTCCAGCGAAAAAAGCGCCTGGAGTCAAAAGGAACCTTAGGTGCATCACCCAGAAAAGTATCCCAGTCGAGTGTAGAAACGGATGCGTCTGTCGGGATTGAGTAATTCCAGGCTCCCAGTGAGCTGAATCGGTCGTTATTGGATTCTATGTAATTAATTTCACCGATCTCTCCAGCCTGCAGGTATTTTTTAGCTTCTTTAAAAGAAGCAGAACTGATACGCTGACTACCGATCTGCATCGTTTTTCCGGATTTTTTCCAGGCCTCAATTACGGAAAGCCCTTCATCAATATGGTGAACCATGGGTTTTTCGCAATACACATGTTTTCCTGCTTTCAGTGAAGCCTTCGTAATATGGTCATGCCAATGATCCGGGGTTACAACAAGTACTGCATCAATATCCTTACGTTCCAGAATTTCACGATAATCCCTTGTCGTAAAAATATCCTTTCCATACTTTTCCCTGACATGTGTCAAACGGCCATCATACAGATCAGCGGCTGCAACAAATTCAAAATCAGGTGAACTTCTGATCGCCGTTTCCGTATCCTGATTTCCCTGAATACCCATACCAAAGGTGGCAAATCTAATCTTATCATTCGGACTTATTTTCTTTAAGTCACGTATGATATTGAATGGCTTGGCAATGCTGTCTGTTACCAGCAATGCTGATCCTGCAGTAACATTTTTGAGGAAATTTCTACGGTTGGGATTCATAGTTTTTTAGGGATCATTCAGGAAAGATTAGTAAAAACCCTAAAATAAAAAATAAATCCATGTCCAGCTAATTCAAAATGAAGGATTTCCGTATCTGCATTTCGTTTGATATTTAACCAGTTTTTAACATCATATTAATTGTTTTATTTTACATTAGAATCCTGAATTTTAACACAAAAAAAATGGAGCAAAACAGCAGAACTTCTATTGTTACAGAATTAAAAAGGCTGATTACGAAGAGCCATGCTCATGTATCGCTCGAAGAAGCACTGGCTGACCTTCCTCCAAAAGCAAGAACGGAAATACCCGGCGGGTTGCCTTATAGTATCTGGCAACTTGTTGATCACATGAGATTTACACAAAAGGATATTGTTGAATTTTCTTTGTCAGCTGATTATAAAGCCAAAAGCTGGCCGGATGATTACTGGACATCTAACAAAGAAGAAGTAACGGATGAAGAATGGGAAGCATCTTTAAAGGAACTCAACACTGACAGAGCTGCTTTTTTTGAGCTTCTGAACAATGGCGAACTAAATCTTTTTAGTCCTTTCGAATGGGGAGAGGGTCAAAACCTGTTTAAGGAAGCGGTACTGATAGCAGATCATAATGCGTATCATACTGCTGAAATTGTAGTAATCAGGCGTTTGTTGAAATGCTGGAAATAACTCAAAAGAATGTATAAAGCAGGAATATTTGCAATGACTGGTAAGCTCAATAACCCCGAAAATATAGTATTGACAAGTGAAAGATTTGAGTTGGTTGTAAAAGCAACCCATGATGTAATCTGGGACTGGAATCTTGAGGAAAATACAGTTTGGTGGAATGAAGGGATAAATCTGGTTTTCGGTTACAGGGAGGACGAACTGGAAGGAGGCCCTGATTCCTGGTATTCAAGAATTCATCCGGAAGATCAGGAAAGGGTGATAAAAAAATTCATGAAGCTATTGACAGGGGCGGATCCAACTGGTCGGATTTCTACCGTTTTCAGTGTGCCGATGGCTCTTACCTGCATGTTCATGACCGCGGTTATATGATACGACGGAATGATATGCCCTTTCGTATGGTCGGTTCCATGCAGGATGTTACCGCTCAGGTACAGGCGCAGCAAGCGCGTAAGGAAAGTGATGACAAGCTGAGTTTTGCCTTGAAATCTGCACAGCTGGGTACCTGGAGCCTTGATCCGGAGACCAATATAATAGAATGGGATGCCCGTACCAGAGAGCTTTACGGTTATCTCAAAGATGAAAGTATACCCATTCAGGATTTGTTCAGATACATTCATCCGGAAGATCAGAATAAAGTCAGAAGAGCTGTAAAAGAAGCAATTACATGTGTAACGGATGGTAGTTACAACGTTCAGTTCAGGACCATTGCGCAGAGTGACCAGAAAGTAAGATGGCTGCATTGCAGAGGACAGGCCTATTTCAGAAACGACGGGCAAGCTTACAGGTTCGCTGGCATTGCCCAGGATATTACGGATCAGAGGGCTGATCAGGAAAAAGCATATTTTGCCGACCAGCAGGCTGCAATGACTTTGGAAGGTACAGGAGCGGGTTCGTTTCTTGTCGACGTAAGTACCGATGAGATAATTTATTCGCCGGCTATGGCGAAGATCATCACAGGCGAAATTACGGATAAAATAAACCGGAGTGTGTTTATAGATCACCTTCATCCGGATGATTCTCCTATCAGGAACCAGGCATATCAGCTGGCAGCCGAAACGGGGGAATTAAATTACGAAGCACGATTTGTCTGGAACGACGGCACCGTACACTGGGTCAAAGTAATCGGCAGGTATCTCTATGATAATTCGGGTAAAGGCGTGTCTTTATCCGGTATCTTATTCGATATCAGCGACCGGATTGAAAGCGAGCAAAAAATAAGGAGCAGTGAAGAGTACCTGCGCAGCATGATTGAACAGGCGCCTGTTGCAACAGCTCTGTTTTTAGGAAAAGATATGGTGATTGAAATCCCTAATGAAACCATGCTGAAATACTGGGGAAAGGGAAATGAAGTATTAGGGAAACCATTGCGGGAAGCTATACCGGAATTGGTCGGGCAACCCTTTCTGGAAATACTGGATGAGGTATATCGTTCCGGTCAAACGTATCATGCGGAGGGCGAACCCGCAGAACTGATCATTGACAACGTTCTGCAGACATTCTATTTTGATTATACTTACAAACCCTTACGTAACCACGATGGTGAGGTTTATGCGATTATGGACATGGCCGTGGATGTGACATCGCAGGTGATTGCTGGTAAGGAGCTTAAAGAAAGTGAGGAACGATACCGGCAACTGGCAGATGAACTTGAACTGAGGATTCAGCAGCGGACTCATGAACTACGGCTGGCCAACCAGGAACTGATCAATTCAAATAACAACCTTCAGCAATTTGCATACGCGGCCAGCCACGACATGCAGGAGCCTTTGCGTAAGATCCAGTCTTTCAGCTCGCGGTTGCAGGAGATGTACACGAAGGAACTGGATAAAAATGGGATTTTCATGCTGAACCGCATGCAGGATGCAGCCAAACGCATGTCCATGATGATAGACGATTTACTGGCTTACTCCCGCCTGACCACTAAGGAAGGGGAATTTGTAGCCGTTGATTTAAACACTATTATCACAGAAGTAATTTCAGACCTGGAAATTGGTATTCAGGAACAAGGGGCACAAATTGAGGTGGATCAGTTGCCTTCTATTTTTGGCAACCAGCGGCAGCTTTTACAATTGTTTCAAAATCTGATCAGTAATGCGATTAAATACCGATTGTCTGAACAGATTCCTGAAATCAGTATTACTTATCAAAAAACTTCCGAAGAAGAAGTAGCAAATTTCCCGAATTTCCTGAAAGATCATCCCTATGTACTAATCAAAATTCAGGATAATGGAATTGGTTTTGATGAAAAATACCTGGACCGCATATTCCAGATGTTTCAAAGGCTGCATGGAAAGAGTGAATACAGCGGCTCAGGAATTGGATTGGCATTGTGCAAGAAAGTAGCGCAAAACCATCATGGTTACATCACCGCCAAAAGTGCTCCGGGAGAAGGATCCGTGTTTATGGTATACCTGCCACAGCCACTTTAATTTCACGTATAAGCCTTTAAAACTTTTACCGCATTTAGGCTGCTTAAATTTTATTACTGTAAACTTTGAACTCCTGAACTTTTAACTCTTAAACTCCCTTCTTCCACACATCTGCGTATTCATCGGGATGCCGTTTGAACTGCGTGTGCACGTATTCGCACAACGGAAGTACCTGGATCTTTTTTCCCTGGCATATTCCACCATTTTATCCAGTAATTGTTTTGCATATCCTTTACCTTCCATTTCCGGATTTACTTCGGTATGGTATACGGTGAGGGATGTTTCGGAAATCCCTACAACCATTTCCCCTACTTTTACTTTATTTTCTTCTATATAAAAGGCTCCGCGCCCTCTTGAATCAAGTTGTAGCTGAATTTCACTCATATTTTCTCTTTTTATGGCCCATTATTTAAATAACAAATAGTTACTAAAAGCAAAAACCGTTTCCATCCCTTAATATACTTGTTATGAACATAACAGACAGGTTTGATCCGCATTTTTTAAAACGAAATTCATTCTTGTTTGTCATATATTAGTAAATTAAGGTGAATGATGCATTTTAATAATTCCAGATTAATTCATCCGATTTGACTAATATCCTTTTGTGAAAATCTGGCTTAAAAGTTCCCAAATTTCAATTAAAAACAACCAAATTAATGCTAAAAGTCCTCTTTTTTCTTCTTTTGATAACAAGCTTTTTATCCGCAAAAGCACAGGTTATAAGTGATTCATTATTAATTGATGGCCGTTACAGGATATTTTATTTTAATAAACCAAAGACTGCTGCTAAAAACGCCAGTCTAATTTTTGCCATACATGGCTCGGGTGGAAATGCAAAGGATTTTATGAAAAATGCTGCAAAACTGGAAACTCGTTCAGATACTGAGAATTTTATCCTGGTTTTTCCGCAGGGATATAAAAATTATTGGAATGAATGCCGGAAAGCCTCAACAGTAGCTGCTAATCTGGAAAATATTGATGAAGACGCATTTTTTACCGGGATGATAAATTATTTTAAAACGAATTATAAGATTAACGGCCAGCATGTATTTGCATCCGGCTTTTCCGGTGGCGGACAAATGGCTTACCGGATGGCTATTACAATGCCAGAAAAATTCAAAGGGATTTCCGCAATGGTCGCCAACATGCCTACCATAGATAATCTGGATTGCACTGAATCGAAATCTGCCATTGCCACTATGATTATCAATGGCACTGCTGATCCGGTCAATCCTTACGCAGGAGGAGAAGTGAAAGCTGGCGGACTAACCCTGGGCAATGTTCGATCAACCGACGAATCGTTCAGATATTGGGCTGCTTTAAGTGGATATAATGGAGAACCTGTCAGGGGAATTCTACCAGATGCAAACCCAAATAATGATATAACAGTGGAAAGTTACACTTTTAAAAACAAGAAAAAACCGGAAGTGACGCTACTGAAAGTGATCAACGGGAAACACGAATTTCCAACTGACATTGACCTGTTTACTGAAACCTGGAAATTCTTCAAAAGGCAGATCAATGATTAATTGCTAACATGCCTTATCATGTTTTATAATAAAACGTTTATTAATATGAGTGAGTTTTGAATACAATATCCTTACCCTTAGCAGGTTAAGTAATCAAATATAAAAATAAATCAGAAATACATGGCTAATATCCAATAAATTAATGTTGCCAGTCTCAATAGAATAGCTACTTTTGAATTCAAAGTGAAAATACTGTACGTTTAATCTTTCTGACAATAAAGATTATTTATATACGTTTTGTAAATGCAACATTATTAATGTTTTACGGGCATATAAATGTATTGTCAAATCGAATATTTACTATAGTTCGTATATTCAATAACAGTCAATCCGAAGTGGAGGACTGTCAATTATTATATTATTAAATACTCATTAATGGCTTTTTTGGACCACGTATTACAACCACCGGCCTACGGATGGGAAGACAAACAAGGGAATTTGGTTAAACCGGAAATGAATCAGATTTTCAAAGAGTTTTTTGCTCGTTTAAATGTCTTTAAAGATCGTAAAAACTGGTTGCCATTTTTTAGCTGGCTTAAAGTTTTATGCCTGCTTCCATTTTTCCTGTTGTTTATTTTCAAGTTTTTCAGTGTTTGGATGCTGGCCGCAGCTTTTTTATACAGCATGATCATCATGGGAACACATGGTACTATATGGCATCACAGATATTGTACGCACGGTGCCTATAAATTCCGAAATGCATTCTGGCGTTTTTTCACACAAAACCTTACAATAAACGTTATCCCCGAAGAAATTTATGTAGTTTCTCATCATGTCCATCATGCCAAATCTGATCAGCCCGGAGATCCTTACAATGCTCAGGCGGGTTTTCTATATTGTTTTTTAGCCGATGTGAATCATCAGCCAATTGCCAAAGATCTGAACGGGCAGGATTACCACAGAGTAACATTGCTCATGAAACATACTGGTGTACAAGGCAATACCTATAAACAATATCAAAAATGGGGTTCTTATGTGAATCCGGGCCGTGCTGTAATGGCCTGGGCGCTGAGCTGGTCATTCTGGTACCTGGCATTTTATCTTTTGGGCGGTCATGCGCTTGCTTGCACGTTGTTTGGAGCTGCGGGTTTTTGGGCCGTAGGTGTACGTACTTTCAACTATGAGGGGCATGGAAAAGGAGAACATGTACAGCGTGAAGGAATAGATTTTAACCAGAAAGATATGTCCGTGAATCAGTTATGGCCTGGCATTGTAGCCGGCGAGTGGCATAATAATCATCATTTATTTCCTAAAAGCGCGCGTAGCGGATTTAAACCACATCAGATAGACCTGGCCTGGTATTATATTAAATTCATGAACAAACTGGGCGCAATCAGTTCATACAAAGATTCAAAGAAGGATTTTTACGAACAATACCATCTGCCTTACCTGCAAACCAAAGCCTCTGTTAATAATGAGGTGAAAACAGATAAACAGCTTGTTATCAAATTATAACGGGCTCAAATTCAAAGCTTTCCGGTGCATTTCCTTCAAAATAAAAAGTGCTTTTGAAATCGATTTCAAAAGCACTTTTTGATATGCATACAGAGTAAAAGCAACAACGTTATTTATTAGGATGCAGGCATGATTGCCAATAACGGATGATCACTTCTACATTATTTTTATACTGGCTGTAATTACTCTCTTTTTTATAAAATCCCTGAATCGTTCCTTTGTAAGCTTCCTTCACAATCCCGATATCTCCGGAAGTGCTTAAAAAGATAAACGGAATTGCTTTTTGTTTCAGGTACGGATTATCTTCTATTTCTTTTCTCAATTCCAGCCCGTTCATTACGGGCATGTTAACATCACAAAGAATCAGAAGTGGTTTCTCCTGTGTTGTTTTTAAATAATTAAGGGCTTCCAGACCATTTTGATGTAAGCGCAGTGTATTGGGAATCTGTAATTCTTCTAAAATTTTATTGATCAGATATTGATCATCTTCATCATCTTCCACTAAAATTATCGGCCCTTTTAGCGACATATATCTATTAAATCAACGTTGAGTTCAGACGCAAATATTGCAGCAAAATATAAATTTACAAAAGTTGGTCGTATTCAATAAAATGTATACTTACAAATGTATCGTTTAAAGAATAGATTTGCACATATATATCAAGCTCAGTATAAATTTCACAAATAGATATGGAAAAAAATATTGAAATACGTTTACGTCATTGGGTATTCATCAACGACATGAAGTTTTTCGGGCCGGGCCGGCTTGAACTTCTGGAACATATCCGGGAAACAGGTTCTATTGTGAAAGCAGCAAAGGCGATGGATATGTCTTACAAGAAAGCCTGGGCAATGGTGGATGCCATGAATACCTACGGGCAGCAACCTTATGTAATCACACATAAGGGAGGACAGCAGGGAGGTGGTGCTGAACTGACTGAAACTGCCAAAAATGTTATTGAAACCTACAAAAAGCTAACTGACAAACTGCTTGCTGTGGTGGAAGCCGAAAAGGAGCTTATGACTTTAATATGATATTATTTTTTACAAAATGATCTTTTGAACAAAAGTCTATCTTTATATTTGCGATATAGCTAAGCATACATATCGAAAATAATGAAAAGACTTCTATTGATATTAAGCATTACCGTTCATTCAATGTCATTCATTTTTGCCCAGTCGGAACTACCTCAGGAAAGGGTATTCCAGCTTGGAGAAGTAAAAATCTCGGGCACCGGAAATACTGACAGCAGCCAGACACTTACATACCGGCAGATTGAAAAATTTAACCGGACTGACATTTCCAGTGCGCTGAACATTCTTCCCGGTGTAAGCATTGCTAATGTCGGCCCCAGAAATGAGTCCGTTGTATATATTCGTGGTTTTGATCTGAGGCAGGTTCCGGTATTTATTGATGGTGTGCCGGTGTATGTACCTTATGACGGCTATGTAGATATGGGGCGGTTTACGACTTTTGATCTTGCAGAAATCAACGTTTCAAAAGGGTTTTCATCAATACTTTATGGCGCAAATACGATGGGTGGTGCCATTAACCTGATTTCACGCAAGCCCGTCAGTAAATTTGAAGTTAATGGCAGAGCCGGAATTTACAGTGGTGACGGTTATCGGTGGAATGTAAATGCCGGGTCGAGAATGGGCAAATTTTACTATCAGATAGGTGCTTCCCAATTGAAGCAAAAATCATATCCATTGTCTGCCGATTATGTTGCAAGAAAATTTCAAATACCGGAAAACCGCGAAAATTCTTACCGGGATGATCTGAAATTTAGTGTTAAAGCAGGTTTTACACCGAACGCTACGGACGAATATGTGATTGGTTATGTGAATCAAAAAGGGGAAAAGGGAAATCCTCCTTACGTTGGTGATGATCCTAAAATAACAACCCGGTTTTGGAAATGGCCTAAATGGAATAAACAAAGCCTGTACTTCATTTCCAATACTGCAATTGGGAAAAGCAATAAAGTGAAAACCAGATTGTACTACGACACATTTGTAAATCAGCTTTTCAGCTATGACGACACTACGTATACAAAACAAACGAGAGGCTACGCTTTCCAAAGTTTTTATAATGATTATACCATTGGCGGAAATGCCGAATTTGAATCAAGGGCTTTGGCCAATAATATTTTCAAAATAAATGTTCAGTATAAACGGGATGTACACAGGGAAAATGACCTGAACGAACCGGTTCAATCCTATATTGACAATACCCTTTCAATCGGAATCGAAAATACGTATCAGTTATTACCGTCACTGGCAATTGTTCCCGGTATCAGTTTCAACGCGCGAGAAAGTGAGCAGGCACAGGAATATAACGGAACCACCAAAGAACTTACCGATTTTGCCAATAGTAAAAATAATGCTGTGAATGCTCAGATCGGCCTGTTTTGGGATATAAATTCCAATCATTCACTACGTGGATCAGTTGCGAGAAAAACGCGCTTTGCCACAATTAAAGACAGGTATTCCTACCGGATGGGATTAGCAATTCCTAATCCGGACCTTGCAGCCGAAGTTACTGTGAATTATGATGTAAGTTACACCAGAAAAATTGCAGACAAACTCAGTTTACAAGCCAGTGTTTACAGGAGTGATATCAATGATATCATTCAACAGGTGGACAATGTACAGCCCGGAAAATTTCAATTGCAAAATGCGGGCAAAGCATTATTCTACGGGGCAGAATTTGGGGCAGATTATCAGCTTATCAGTAATTTCAAATTTGGTGGTAACTATACTTACATCAAAAGAAAAAACGAAACCAATCCGGAAATTCTGTTTACGAATGTTCCCAAAAATAAAGTTTTCGGATATGCTGATTTATCTTTTCTAAAACGTGCCAATATTTTAGTGAGTATAGAGAATAACAGCAGCAGGTTCAGCACCAGTTATGGCACGAAAGCAAAAGCCTATACCCTTATAAATGCCAAAGCATCCGTTAAATTATATAAATTTATTTCAGCGGAAGCCGGATTAAATAATATTTTCGACATCAATTATTCTCTGGTTGAAGGCTTTCCGGAAGCTGGGCGCAATTTCTTTGTTAATCTTGTTTTCAATGATTTTTAAAGAAATGAAAAAAGAGAAAAAGAAACGGAACATACAATTTCAGGCATATCTGTCAAGATGGTGTCAGGTATGCCTTGCCGTTTCATTTTTCTTATTTTGCGGACTAAAACCTTCTTTACAAAGCCAGGAAACAGAGCCATATGTACTTAAATATCCTGCCAATTTTGGCGGCCGCTTCGTTATTCCAACGGATAATCCTACGACTAAGGAAGGTGTTTATCTGGGCAGTCTGTTATTTTATGAAAAAAATTATCTGCCAATAATACACTTTCCTGTGCAAGCTGCCATCAGCAAAACATGGCATTTACGGATGGAAAAGCATTGAGCGAAGGCGTAGATAAGTCACTGACAGCCAGAAGTTCTATGTCGCTCGCTAATTTGCTTTGGGTAAGAAATTTCTTTTGGGACGGGCGTTCGCCGGGCCTGGAAGAACAAGCTGTTTTTCCTTTGACAAACGAACACGAAATGGGGCAATCACTGGAAGCATCCGTTTCTAAACTTCGTACCAGTACGTTATATCCGCCTTTGTTTAAAAGTGCATTTGGCAGTGATATTATTTCAGAAAATCAGATCAGGAAAGCTTTGGCGCAGTTTGAAAGGACACTTATTTCGGCAGATTCCAATTATGACAAATATCTGGCCGGAAACTACAAGCCATCTGAACAGGAACAACACGGCATGGATCTTTTCCAAAATGCTCCAAATGCTGAAAAGCTGATACGCGGAGCTAATTGTGAACATTGCCATGGCGGCCCAAAAACGTTCAAAGAACTGTTTCATAATAATGGACTGGATAGCGTAGTCACCGACGCAGGCAGAGAAAAATTTACCAGCCAGCCAACAGACCGTGGAAGATTCCGCGTTCCAACTTTAAGAAATATTGCATTAACTGCTCCATACATGCATGACGGTCGTTTTACTACTTTGGAAGATGTACTGGATCATTACAATGAGCATATCCGGCAAAGCCCGACCTTAAGCAGCTTTTTACAAAATATATCAAACAAGAAAGGCAGCAAAAATCTGGAACTCACTAAAAGTGAGAAAACAGATATTATCTCATTTCTGCACATGCTTACCGATTCAGCTTTTATCACCAATCCTGAATTTTCAGATCCGCATCAAACCTTAAAAACACAATAACATGTTCAAAATCAAACCATTTGTACTCGCTGTATTACTGTTGTTGCCAATTTTAAGCCAGGCTCAAAATGCTGATTCATTTACAGTTACCGGTGAAGTAACCACGCCATTGACATTAAAGAAGGAAGATCTTGCCGGATACAAACAATTGAGCCACAAGGTGAAGGACCGGGATAATAAGGAGCACGAATTTAAGGGTGTAGCGTTATCTGAAATAATGGAAAAAGCAGGTGTGACCACGGGCAGCAAACTTCGTGGCGAAAATCTGGCAAAATACGTTATAATCAGTGCCGCTGACGGTTATGAGGTCGTTTATTCTTTACCGGAAATTGATCCGGAATTTACCGACCAGGTTATTTTACTGGCAATAGAAAAAGATGGGCAGCCATTACCTAATGGCGAAGGCCCATTCCGTATGATCGTTCCCAACGATAAAAAGCAGGCAAGATGGATCCGGGAAGTCCGCTCGATTAAAATACTTTTTGCAAAGTCTAATTAAGTTTTTTAGACAGGATTACAGGATTAAAAGGATTTTATTAAAGGAAAGTTATTTCCTAATTATAACTTCCCCAAAGCGTTAACCAGCGGATACTTTTCACTCTAAACTAAATTCTGGAAGCCAGTGTTTTCTCTGCCAGTTTAAGAAGTTCTTCATCTTCGGTGATGCGCTTGTTTATTTTGGCGGCTTCCAGGTAAACGCTCATGGGATATTTCCCTTCAAAATCCGGGTCTGTTTCCACCATTCGAACCTTTAAACGTGCGTGTTTGATGGTTTCCAGATGCTCAATAGATACGTAACTTAGCTCCGGAGTTCCTTGTCCCAAATCACAAAGTCCGAAGGCAATATGGTTGGTTGCATCCAGTTCGGACAAAAGCCAGATCGCTATTCCGTATTTGGAATGCAGCTTTACAACCGGTTCATGATCCTTACCAAGTTCGTTCTGAACTTCCATGTAATTGTGGATCATGATTTCTATAAGATTTTCAGGAATCATTTTTGACATGCTCCAAAGATAAGTATTGAGGTCGTGTTTGGCAATAAACGCAACTATTGGTTATGCAGTTTCCTTCTCACTTTACTTAAAAACTCCGGTGAGAACCCCAGGTAAGAAGCGATATAATGTTGCGCAACACGCTGTGGAATAGCAGGATAACGGTTCAAAAAATCAAGATATTTTTCAACGGCGGTTGTCGAAATTGTGCGGAACAGTCTTTCCTGTAATTGTGCAAGGTTTCGCTGTACCATAAGCCGGAACATTCTTTCGAAGCCCGGAACACGTGCGAGCAGCTTCTCTTTATTTTCAGGTGTAAGAAGCAGCAACTCGCAGTCTTCCAGGGTTTCGATATAAACAAGGCTTGGTTTTTGTTCCTGAAAACTGGTTATATCACTCACCCACCAGTCTTCCACAGCAAACTGTAACGTCACTTCCACACCAGACTGGTCAATGTGATACGTACGGATGCAGCCTTTTAGTATGTATGCTTCAAACTGGCATATTTCGCCTTCCTGTAATAAAAAAGTCTTTTTGGGTTGAAATTTATGCTGAAGTAATGAATTAAAATAGTCAAGATCACCGGCTCCGAAAGCCAGGCATCTTTTGGCATAAGCATTAATTTTTTCAAACATAAAAACAATTGAGTTACAACTTCCTGCCGGAAAACGCATGCTCAATTTCAGAATAGAGTAAGCCGCTGCCTCCGCCAAAATGCCTGATACAAATCACATCAGAGTTTAACGACTTAAAAGTTTGCAACAGCCGCTGCTCCGTTTCATCATTAACCCCGACGCCCAAAAGTACCAAATCAAACTGAGTTATTTCAAAAGCGGCTGTTGCTTCTTCCGGCGAAACAACCCCTACTCCATTCCAACGCTCGTTTTTGTTGATCAGCCTGATGATCGTTTCCAGGATTTCCGGATGACTGGCCAGTACCAGAATGTTAATTTTACTCATATTGAATTCAAAGTTTATGAATGATCTACCATTTTTCCGGAACTTCCATTACCAGTATTTTTGCCTTGCTTACCGCCTGGAGATTAACAACAGAAGCTTTCCGGATTCCGTAGCCATCACGTTTGTTCAGTAACTGGCCATTCACTTCCACTTCGCCATCAATCACAAACACATACACATCGTTTGTGTTGTCTTTTAACTGATATTCGGTTTTAAAATCCTTATCAAATTCTCCGATATGAAACCATGCATTCTGGTAAATCCATACGCCTTCATCATCCTGATCAGGCGACAAAATCTGTAAAAGTTTATTGTGTTTATCTTTCTGGCCAAAATTCTGCTGGTCATAACGCGGCGTTACATTCAGTTGATTGGGATAAAGCCAGATCTGCAAAAAGGTAACAGGCTCATTTTCATCCTTATTGTATTCGGTATGGTAAATTCCTGTACCTGCACTCATCACCTGGATTTCTCCCGGCCTGATCAACGCAGAGTTCCCCATACTATCCTGGTGTTCCAGCGTTCCTCCCAGCGGGATCGATATGATTTCCATATTGTCGTGCGGATGTTTGCCAAAACCTTTTCCGCCACTTACAGTATCGTCATTCAAAACCCTTAGTGCCCCAAACTGCAATCTTTCAGGATCGTAATGGCCATGAAAACTAAACGTTTGTGCACTTTTAAGCCAGCCGTGATCCGCCGAAAACCGGGACGAAGCTTTATGTAAGATGTTTTGTTCCATGGTTATTTTTTGTTTGTAAGATGATACATTTTAAATGAATTATAGTAATGAGAGGCATCGGTGGCCATTTCTTACTATTTTAAAATTCGTGTCTTTGTGGCTTCGTGGCATATTACCTCACACCAATATTTTAGTATTCACTATTTCAATCTCCTCTGCTGAAATTGTATGAGGACGGCCGGAATATATTTCCGATGTTACCACCGCATTCAGGCTTTCAAATATTTTAACACTTTCCTGAACACGCGAAACCGGAACGTGCGGATCCGGATTACCTGTGGAAACGAAAAGCGGAGTACCTTGAAAATCACCCTGATAATTTTCTGTTACCAACTCCTGCCCTACTAATCCGCCAGTCAACGCAATAATTCCACCGTAACGTCTGGCATTTCTGGCTGTGTATTCCAGAGTTAAACAAGCACCTTGCGAAAAACCGGCGAAATATATGTTTTCTGCTGAGATTCCAGCGGCTTCAATTTCGGAAACCACTTCGTCAATTAGCTCTAAAGCTGAATCCAATGCAGGCTGATTTTGAGAAACTGGTGCCATAAAACTGTAAGGATACCAGCTGTTATTGGTAGCTTCGGGCGCATAAATCGCCATTCCTTCCAGTTTGAGGTATCGTTTCAAAGAAATAACATCCCTTGCAGAACCGCCCCTGCCATGCAGCATGATAATTGCCTTTTTAGCTTCCGTAACCGGCGTTCCATTCGTTATAATTTGTTTTGTATGGGAATACATTTTTCCGTTTTGAGTTAAAAGTAATTCTGTGAATTATACATAATCCTGTCAGAGTGAGCGGATCAGACTGTCGAAGCAGTCGAAATCCGGGCCGGATTATTCAAACTTAATTGACTGCAGTTCGACTCCGCTCAGCGTGACAGCATTGTAGCAACTTATAGTATTACAATAAGAAGTTCAATTCACTAAACCAGTTTCGGCAACACCTTTTCAATTTGGGCGCGACGGGATTCGTATTGGGGAGGAAGCATTAAACCCGTTCCTAATTCTTCTACGGTTTCATCTGTGCCAAACCCAGGATTGTCACTCGCAATTTCGAACAACACACCACCTGGTTCACGGAAATACAATGAATAGAAGTAATTCCGGTCTATTTTGTCGGTAATCTGGTGTCCTGCTTCTACTACTTTTTTACGGAACTCCATTAAAATGTCATCATTGGCAACTCTGAAAGCTACGTGATGTACAGAACCTCCTGCAACATGTCCCGCTCTTTCGCCTGGTACTTCTACTAAATCAACAATGGCTGCATTTTCAACTGCATCTGTTACAAATCTGTAACGGTTTACATGTTGTTCCAGCAATTTATATCCAAAAATATCAGTCAGGATTTTGGCTGTTTCTTCAATTTTGTTACTGGTGATCGTAATGCTGTGAAAACCGCGCGTTGCATTTTCGGCAGTTACTTCACTGGTTTCCCAAGGCGTACGGGTGTCCGCTTTCTTAGGGACGGTCAGTTCAAATTTCAAACCGTCAGGATCCAGGAATGTCAGGTATTGTTCCCCGAATTTTTCAGAGACTTTATTATAAATTACTTTATTTTCATCCAGTCTTTTCAACCAGAAATCCAGGCTTCCTTCCGGTACTGAGTAACCTATTTCAGTAACCTGACGCGTTCCTCTCCTGCCGGCAGGAATTTGATCTCCCCATGGAAAAAATGTCAGGATGGTTCCTGGTGTTCCGTTTTTATCCCCGTAATAAAAGTGATATGTATTTGGGTCATCGAAATTGACGGTTTTTTTAACCATTCTTAAACCCAGTACTCTTGTATAAAAATCATAATTTTTTTTAGGGTCACTAGCTATGGCTGTAATGTGGTGTATCCCGTTGATTGTATTTTCCATATCAGTAAATGTTTTTTTGTTTTCGATTTAATGATACAAAGATAACCTCCCCAACAGGGGCAAAACATTGAACTAGGACAAGAAAAACGGGGAAGGGGGAAATAAGTTTGAAATAATTTAAATCGGCAATATCAGTTTAAACCCACACTATTTAATGTTTTTTAACTTTTTCACCTGAATTACAAAAACTAGCTTTGTCCAAAATCCAACATATATGAACACACTAAAAATTCTCATTGCACCTATTTTAACAATATTCTGTTTCTCAAATCTTTATAGTCAGAATATAGAAAAGGTTTCCATAAATTCATCAGTTGGCAATTCTGGATATTATCTTGTAGTTAAACCACAATCCGGCATTATCAAAGGCACATTGATTTTATTGCCGGGATATGGCGAATCACCCGAATCTATATTTCAGGAATCTAAACTTCCAAATGCAGCTTATGAAAGTGATATATTAGTTATTGCTATTTCAGGAGGAAACAGGTTATATGCAGATTCTTCTTTATTAATAAAATTAAATTTAGCGTTCAGCCAAGTCATAAAAAACTTTTCCGTTGATCCTGAAAAAATCGTAATTGGAGGATTTTCTGCCGGGGGTACAATAGCATTAAGATATGCCGAATTATGTAAGGAATTCCCTAAATCTAATCCTATTCAACCAAAAGCAGTTTTCAGCATTGATTCCCCGGTAGATTTAATTGAAATATATCATTATTTTGAAAGAGAAATTAGTAGGAATTATTCTCAAGCTGGTGTGACAGAAGCCAAATTCGCTTTAAAATTGATGCAGGAAGAGATAGGGTCGCCAGAATTCAATATTAATTTATACAAAAAACTAACTCCTTTTTACAAAGATCTGCCAGAACCGGGCAATGAAAAATATCTGCAAAATATGAGCGTACGTGTGTATCATGATGTAGATATTAACTGGTATTTGAAAGAAAGGAGAAGGAGCGCCTTAGATATGAACTTTCTATTTTCCTCGGAACTAATAAATAGATTGACATTAATTGGAAATACTCATGCGGAATTTATTCAATCAGCAAAAAAGGGAGTACGAAGTAGCGGGTTGCATCATCCTCATTCATGGAACATTGTTGAAGAAACTGAATGTATTCAATGGATAATTGAACAATTGTAACTGAATAAATAATCTTTATTTAAGACAGTATTTATTTTACAAAAAAATTCCGGACAGAATCTAAATTCTATCCGGAATAAATATGACCTAAAACTCTTAACTGAAAGTCTGCAAAGCAGTCACGAATATTTTCATTTCATCTTTCGTACCAATACTTACGCGGCACCATGGTTTGTCATTGATATCCAGGGTCCTGACCATAATCCCTTTGTCTACCATTTTACTGAGCAATTCTTTTCCGGACATGTTAATAGGAAAAATCACAAAATTGGTAAATGACGGCACGTATTTGTAACCCATCGCAGTCAGGTTTTCGTACAGATAGGTTTTTGCTTCTGTATTTAATTTACGCGTCATGTTCTGGAATTCTACATCATCCATAGCAGCCAGCGCACCGGCAGCAGATGTTACAGGAATTCCCCCACCGCCGCCTTTTGTTGTTTTCCTGATTGTATCCAGTGTTGCTGGAAGTGCAGCAATATAACCAACTCTTAAACCGGCCATTCCCATAATTTTGGAAAAAGTACGGGCGATAATGACATTTTTCTTGTCTTTCAGCAAGAACACCATGCTTTTATTATCAGCACCTTCTACAAGCTCAATATATGCTTCGTCGATAAAAATTGGCACTTTCTCAGAAACCCGGCTGCAAAAATCAACCAACGCCTTGGTAGAAGTCACTGCTCCCATCGGATTGTTAGGATTACAGATATAAACCAGTTTGGTGTCTTTGTCAATGGCTTTTTCCATAGCATCCAGATCATGTGACCAGTCTGATTTACAAGGAATTGGTTTCCAGGTTGCTCCGATAGATTCAGCAACGCGGATCAGGGACATGTAAGTTGGATCAGCCGAAACGATATTTCCACCGTCTTTAAACATGGCAAGAGCCGTTTTTTCAAGCAAATCGCCTGAACCGCTTCCCATCATAATATAGTTAGGGTCCACACCTTCTTTTACTGCAATTTTATCAGTCAGGGCTTTTAACTCAGTTCTTCCGTAACGGTTACCTTTTTCGATCGTTTCCGCAATCGCTTTTCTGGCCATTGGCGGCGGACCGTAAGGATTTTCATTTGAACCGATCCTGGCAACCATTTTAGGCATATCCAGTTCCCGCTCAATGTAGTGCCCTCTTACCATTGGACTATAAACAATACGGTTAGCATTATCCAAACGCATAGGTGTTTCAGCAAATGCCCCTTCGCTGATAAACGGTAAAACTGCCAATGCACCAAGTGATGCAAAGCCCGATTTCAAAAGACTTCTACGGTCGATGTTCTGTCCCATAAGTAACTGTTTAAGAATAAGTATGAAATTAAAGTATTGGAATATTGTACACTTCCGGAATTACACAATACGTGTATTCAGTAATCAGATCTGGCAGTGCGGCTACCAATATAATTTCCACTTGCGGCGGGAATCACAAATTATATCCTGTCAATTTGTGATTTATAAATATAAAGATTTAGTTATACGAATAAAAGCAAACATTTAATTAAAGTAGTACTACAACCCACATTCTTTATATTTTATAAAAAATTAGGTAAATATGTATAAAGTGATTTTTTTCGAAATAAGATTTAGCTCAATAATTTTTAAAATATAGAAATAATAAAAGGTTAAAGTTTATTGCTATCTATAAATACACCTTCATGGATAATGATCATTTGGAATGAAATGAAAAAAAATATGTTATAGAAATAATTTCATTCCTATGTCTCATCACATTTTGCATTTATAAATTATGAATTGGATTACAATAACGAACGAAGAAGAAGTTCTTGATATCAGTAAATCTGCCAATTACGCGATTATTTATAAGCATAGCCCAAGATGCATGACAAGCCTGATGGCTTATCGCCAGTTAAAATCAGAAGTCAGTGCTGCAAATGATATTGATGTACCCATATATATGGTAGACGTTATCAAAAACCGTCAGGAATCACAGTTTGTCGCTAAAACTTTCGAGATCCGTCACGAATCACCACAGGTGCTTGTTGTTAAAAACGGTGTTTGTGTTTACAATACTTCACATGAAGCAATTTCATTAAAAGCAATGCTGAATCATATTGGCCAGGAAGCCTGATTGAAACCAGCAGTGTGATATTAACATTTTTAACGAGCAGCTTTTATCAAAAAGTTGCTCGTTTTAATTCAAAACACCTCCAATTGCAAAATATTTAATACTTTCTCATGGACTTCTGTCCGAATTTATGGAATAAATCCATAAATTCGGACATCTAAATCGTATAGAAATGAAAGAGTTAAATTATATCATTATTTCAACAGAATTGGTCTGGCAATGGTATTATGACCAACACAAAGGAAAACATTTCAGGGAACTGACCGGAAAAGACGCCCGTCATTTTGTAGAGATCCTGAATACTAAACAGAATTTATATATTGAAGATATTTTACCTGAAAGCCAGATCCGTGGCGAACAATAATTTTGGTAAATCAATATTCCGGTATTTTTACAAATACACCTTCTTTTGAAACCGTTATGCCGAATAACACCTACTTTATCCTTCCAAATTGTTAATTTCGTTAACAGTTGTTCAAATCAGACAGAAGTTACCTAAATTGTGAGCACCTTTTATTTTTCGTTATTAATCCAAAAATAACAAGGTATTATTAAAAATATACATTGCTACCCAGCGTATAAGAAGATTATAACTAACCTATAAGTAACCATTTCAAAACACGATGAACCGTAGAGAAGCTATTGAAAAAATTACCCTCATGATGGGTGGTATGATTTCAGCACCACTTATGGCTGGTGTGATGGGCGAAAAATTAAATTTCGGACCATTCCTTGACGTTTCAGCTGAGCAGGAGGCGCTACTTGCCGATGTTGCTGACGTTATTATCCCCACAACAGGTACTCCCGGTGCAAAAGCAGCAGGTGCCGAAAAATTTATAATCCGTGTGATGCGTGATTGTTACAAGTTCGACGATCAGAAAACTTTTTATGCCGGTCTGGATAAACTGGATAAAGACAGCAAGGAAGTCTATCAGAAAGGATTTGCATCCCTTGATGCTACCCAGAAAACGGATATGGTTAAGAGAGCCACAGTATCCGACAAGCCATTTTTCCTGCAAATGAAGGGACTTACTGTAACCGGCTATTTCACTTCTGAAATAGGTGCTACCCAGGCATTGGATTATTTGCCGATTCCCGGCCGTTTTGATGGTTCATGGCCAATGCCAAAAGGACAAAAAAGCTGGGCGATTTGAAAGTTTAAAAGTATAGAGTTCAGAGTTCAGAGTTTAAAGTTTAGAGCAGAAGCTGGTTGAAAGTTTACAGTTGCGTCTCTACCTTAACTTAAAATTCCTGACTTTACTCTTCAATAGCAGTCCGTGTTTAAAGTATCACGAATAATTTTTTAACAACAATGGCGAATTTAAATATTGATGCGGTAAAAGATATGTCTTACGATGCCATAATCATCGGATCGGGCGTATCTGGTGGTTGGGCTGCAAAGGAACTTACTGCAAAAGGTCTTAAAGTTTTAATGCTTGAAAAAGGGAAAAATTTAGAGCACGTAACCGGTTACGAAAATGCACTGAAAGCACCCTGGGAAACTGAGTATAACGGCCGGCTCACGGTTAAACAAAAAGAAACACATCCGTTTTTGTCCCGCGATTATCCGTATAATGAAATGACGGAAAAATACTGGATGAATGATTCGGATTCACCATACGAAGAAAAGAAAAGATTCGACTGGTTTCGCCCTAATATTGTAGGTGGAAAATCCATTATGTGGGGACGGCAGTCGTACAGATGGAGTGACCTGGATTTTGAGGGGAATATAAAAGACGGAATTGCTGTTGACTGGCCTATCCGTTACAAAGATCTCGCGCCCTGGTATTCTTATGTTGAAAAACATGTAGGGATTTCGGGTGAGAAACTGGGTTTACCGCAACTGCCGGATAGTGATTTTCTTCCGCCCATGGAAATGTACCATGTTGAAAAAGAGGTTCGTAAGAGACTGGAAAAAGAATTTCCAGGCCGTACTATGACTATCGGCCGTGTTGCCAATCTTTCTCAGCCTACTAAAATCCAGCTGGAAGGAGGCCGTTCTCCTTGTCAATACCGTAATAAATGTTCATTGGGTTGCCCGTATGGTGCTTATTTCAGTACTCAATCCAGTACACTTCCTCCTGCCGTAAAAACAGGTTTGCTTACGCTTCGTCCGGATACTGTTGTGCGTGAAATCATGTACGATGATAAAACTAAAAAAGCAACCGGGGTTCGGGTTACTGATTCTGTGACATTGCAGGAAAGAGAATATCTTGCCAAAATCATATTCGTTTGCGCAAGTACGATCGGTTCCACGCTTGTCATGCTGAATTCCACCTCTGACCGTTTTCCTAACGGGTTGGGAAATGATTCAGGAGAATTAGGACATAATTTAATGGATCACCATTTCCGCACCGGAGCAAGCGGAACTTGGGAGGGTGATCTGGATAAATATTATTTCGGGCGCCGTGCAAATGGTATTTATGTTCCACGTTACCAGAATATCGGTAATGACAAACGGGATTACATCCGCGGATTTGGTTATCAGGGTGGTGGCGGCCGTCAGGGATGGCAAAGAAATGTGGCCGAATTATCTTTCGGAGCGGATTTCAAAGAAGAACTAACAACACCGGGTAACTGGACAATGGGCTTTGGTGGATTTGGAGAAACACTTCCATATCACGAAAACCACATGTATCTTAACAAGGACAAAAAAGATAAATGGGGAATGCCAACCGTTGTTTTTGATGCAGAACTGCGCGAAAACGAAATGAAAATGAGAAAGGACATGATGAATGATGCGGCTGAAATGCTTGAAAAATCAGGTGTTAAAAACGTTAAAACACATGACAACGGTTCTTATTTAGGAATGGCAATTCACGAAATGGGAACAGCCCGCATGGGCCGTGACCCGAAAACTTCGGTACTGAATGGCAACAATCAATTACATGCAGTGAAAAATGTATTTGTTACAGACGGAGCTTCCATGACCTCAGCGTCATGCGTAAATCCTTCTCTTACTTACATGGCAATGACCGCCAGAGCTGTTGATTTTGCAGTGAAAGAATCGAAGAAGAAAAATATCTAGATAAAAAGCAGGAGTTTTGTGAATGAGAGAAGTCAACTTTCAAAAAGTTGACTTCTCTTAAAATCGGCCCTGTCCAATTTCCAACATGACGTGAAAATATTATAACACACTAATTCCTAGCGCTCTGAAATTATTAATCTTCTCTTCCCTGATATCCATTTCCGTTATAATATAATCCAGGTCCTGAATGGGGCAAACGCGGTAAGTTTCAAAAGTTCCGAGTTTATCAAATGTACTTAGCGCAACAGACATTCCGGAATTTTGCATCATAATTTGCTTTAATTCAGCTTCTTCCATAAAACTGGCGGTAACACCTTTTTCAGTATCGAGCGCACAAATACCCATAAAATAAAGGTCCGCCTGAAAATTTTCAGCCATTTTTATAGCCTGAAAGCCAACAACTGTTTCAGATTCTTTCAAATATTTTCCACCAAGTACAATCAGTTCAATGCCCGGATAAGCTGACAAAGCAGGAATAATAGCCATATTATTGGTAATGACCGTAAGTTTGATGTCAGTGGAAAGAAGTGAGACCAGGGTATAAACAGAAGTGCCACCATCCATAAATATAGTTTGTCCGGATTTGATCAGGGTCTGCGCTTTCAAGGCAATGATTTCTTTATCATCACGCAAATGTCCGATCCGTTCTTTAAATGTAAGCGGATTATGAGACCGCGGAATAGCGCCTCCACGGATTTTCATTAAAAGTCCGTTACTAGAGAGCGCATCAATATCCCTTCTGATTGTATCCTCAGAAACATTTAAATCCTTGCTTAACTGACTGAATCCTACTTCATTCTTGTTTGATAATTTTTCAAGAATAAAATTAAAACGCTTTTCCCTGGTCATATTAAAATCATTTATGCAAATTTATGCAAATTTGCATATATTTGCAATTATAATGACATACGAAGCATACAATGGAAAACATTCAAACCGGATTACAGCTAAAAAAAATTAAAGCAGCCAGAAAAGCAAGTTTGTTGATCTTTCTGGTTTGCGGAATCGGATTGTCGAGCTGGGCTCCGATGGTGCCAGTCGCCAAAATTAATTTGGGACTGGACGATGCCGCTTTGGGATTAGTCCTGCTTTCGCTTGGTGCCGGTGCTATTTTAATCATGCCCTTCACCGGAATGTTCATCAATAAATACGGCAGCAGAAAAATAACATTAATTGCTGCAACAGTCATTTCTTTAATTCTACCTGCATTGCTTCTTACCTCTTCATCAATACAACTGGCTATCGCACTTTTTATTTTTGGAGCAGCAATCGGCTCTATCGACGTTGCGATGAACTCCCACGCAGTCATTGTTCAGGATCGTTATGGAAGGCATATTATGTCCTCCTTCCATGGCATGTTTAGCCTGGGCGGATTAATCGGTTCGATTGGACTGGGTTTTTTGATAAAATTAGGCTTGTCGCCTACGATTGCAGCAGTCAGTATTTCAGGTATGTTATTTATTATTGCTGCAAGCCAGTACAAAAACCTGTTGCCGCATTCAGAAGAAGAAAAAGTAGACTCTTTTGCATTTGTTTTACCAAAAGGCCCGGTTCTGGTTTTAGGGTTAATGTGTTTTGTTTTCTTTTTAGCAGAAGGGTCTATGCTGGACTGGAGTGCTGTATTTTTACAGTTTAACAGGGGTTTTGATCTCGAAATGGCAGGACTAGGTTATGCCTCTTTTTCGATTGCCATGGCAGTAATGCGGTTAACAGGCGATAAGATCGTCCATAAGATCGGGTCTTCCAAAGTGGTTTTGTACGGTGCATTGGTTGCATCGGCAGGTTTTATGATAGCGGTGTGCATACCCTGGCCCGGTGCTGCTTTAATTGGATTTGTACTTGTTGGATTGGGTGCTGCCAATGTTGTTCCGGTGTTTTTCACGGCGGCGGGAAACATTCCTAACGTACCTACTTCTGTTTCTTTACCAGCTGTAACAACCTTAGGTTATGCAGGCCAGCTTGCGGGTCCGGCCATGATCGGCTTTATTGCTGATGCCTTTTCTCTGCCAATTGCATTGGGATTTGTTGGCGTATTATTATTAATTGTTGCTTTTACTTATAAGGAAAAGTAGACTGCACCAGTTACACGCCATTACCATTGGGGCATTAAGGTACATTTAGTTTAAAATTTAATATTCATAATCCCTTAATTACAGTCAGGTTATAAGAGTATTTTACACTAAAAAATGCTTAAAACGCTTCTCCGGTGAATAAATAAAAGCCAGGTCCTTCTTTTGTAAAACCTACATCAAGTCTTAGAAAAATATCTTTTTTAGGAAACAACAAATATCTCAACCCAACCCCTCCGGAAGGCCGAATATGTTTCCAGCTGAATTCATGCACACGGGGTGCAACAACAGCCGCCGCGGCAAACACGGTCCCGCCAATACGTTTACTGAATTTGAATGGAAGCCAGCGATGCTCAACCTGAGTTGCCAGCATATTTTTGTCACGATAACGTCCGGAATAATAACCGCGCATGATCATTTCGCCACCCATGAGCGCCAACTGATTAAAGGGAACTTCACCGGTAAAAAAATTACCCAGAAATTGCCAGGCCAGAACATTACGATCATTTGTCGGATGAGATGATCGGATATCCAGATTGACTCCATAAAAATTATGATCACTTGCGAGAGATTTCGCGTAATTCAGAAATGATATTTCCCCAAATAACCCTTTTCTCACATTCAGAACATTGTGCCGGTTATCGTAAACCAAAGCTGCCCCTAATCCCAAATTCCTTCCTCCGCCAGTCCCAATTGGTAATTCGTACGCATCATGGTCATCGGGCTGATTAAATTTTGTGTTATATAATTGCTGATAATCTACTTCCGGGCCAATAAACAAATTGGGAACAACTTTTCTCAAAATCCGCTGCCGTAATAATATATAGTTGGCATCAATTAAGGCCGGCTCGTTACCGGTAGTTTCAGGGCCAATCCCGTAATAAAGCAAAGGGAAACGCTGGAAACGTGTACGTCCCAATACAAACCATTTGTCCTTATTGCCATAAATAGCATTGTCGAGCCAGATTCCATACTGTGCCTCCAGTGTAATGAATGTAAATGCCTGAATTTCACTTAGCCTGTTCAGTGTATCATTTTTCGCCTGAAAAAGTAAAAGGGAGGAAAATCCAAACTCAAAACTTGTTTCAGGAGAATATGCCAAAGTAGGATAAATCCTGAAACTGGGTTTTCCATTAGAAGTAGTATCTGAAATGCTCTTTTGTATAAATCGCTTAATCCAACCTGGTTTTTCCTGTGCAAAAGAAAATTCCTCCGGCCCAAAAGCTAAGAGAAACATCCAAAAGTATTTGTATTTCAATGTATGATCAATTTAAAAAGTGATTTTATAACGACTGATAAAAGCTGATAGTTAACGCGTATAATGATGTATAAAAATCAGTCCAGTATTAAAATGACATTAAAATTTATAGTAGCCATCCTGGGTTTTACTCTTTCATTTGAACAGGATAAATCAATTATAATGAAAAATACCGTTTACCTCTTTGCGATTTTATTACTTTTTTGTTCCAATCAATCAACGGCTCAAGAGACATCTTTACCTGAAACTGAACTGTGGTGGAAGCGAAATAATCTAAGGGTTATTCAAACCAATCTGCCTTCCTACGAAGGTGCCACGCTCAACCCCGACTCGCTTGTAAAAGATCTCGTTGATTTTTCTGCTAATACTTTGCTGATCAATGCCGGTGGAATCATGGCTTTTTATCCGACAATGCTGGATTTTCATTATACCAATCCTTACATGAAAAATAACATGCTGGGTGATGTGATAAAGAAATGTCATGAAAAAGGTATCCGGGTGATTGTCCGTTTTGATTTTAGCCGGGTGCACGAAAGTATCTTTAAGGCTCATCCGGAATGGTGTTATATTTCTCCAAAAGGCGAGAGAATTATCAATACTGACATGTACGTAGTTTCTATCAATGCGCCATATGTACAGGATAAAGCGTTCAGGATTATTGAGGAAGTAATTGATACCTATCTGATTGATGGTATTTTCCTGAACATGCCGGGGTACCAGGTTAATAATCCTTATGAAGGAAAATACCATGGGATAGATCAGAATGAAGCAGATAAGAAACGTTTTGCTGAATTTAGTAAAGGAACTGCTTTCCCAACAGTAGAAAACAAAGCAGATACATTGTTCCAAAAGTATGTTGAATTTAAAAAATATACTGTTGAAGACTGGTCGGAAAGGTTGCATAAACTGGTAAAATCCAAAAGCAAGGAGATCGCAATCTGTACTTACTCCGACAAGTTTGTTGATATTATCCGTCACGAATCCCAAAGCATGACCACCCTGCCCTACTGGCCTTATACAGCTTCCGACAATGTCAGTAATGCTGTCAATTCTTTTCCTGATCATATCATCAGCAATGCCAGTATTCAGCAGATTTCGTTTCAATCACGCTATAATGCAGTGGAGCCTCAGGAAGTTCAGATCCGTTTGTATGAAAACATTGCGAATGGTTCAGGATTGGATATGAGCATGATGGGTGATTTGAGAGGCTATGAAGATGAACGGAACTATGGTGTTCTTAAAAAAGTGTATGCACATCATAAAAAAAATGAAATCTATTTTGGCAAGTACAAATCCATAGCTCAAATTGCAGTGATTGCTCCCGGTTCCTGGCCCAACGGAGAACCGATGCAGGAATATCGCGGGATTCAGCTAATGCTTCGGGAAGCACATATTCCTTTTGATATTATTGAAGACGGACAAATCGCAAATCTGGAAGAGAAAGTAAAAAAGTACAAATTATTAATCCTGCCCGAAATCACTTATTTAAAACCGGAGGCCATCCGGATCCTCAAAGAAGCCAGTAAAAAAGGCACCAATCTCATTGCTACAAACCGTTCACTTTTTGACAGTCCGGAAACTTTGCTTGAGTTGTTTGGTGCCAGAATCATTAGTAAGGATAACGACGGCGCTGGCAATTATCTGGTGCCAGACAATCGTCAGATCTTCAAAAGTTTCAAAGGGCAATCAATGCTTTTCTGGAAATTTAACCTTGGTTTATACGATCTGAAAGGCGCCGACCAGACTGCATTACCCATTCTTGCAAAAGGGCGTCCGGGTCCGCCGGAAATTATTGGCGGACATGACCCGATTGGGTATTATGCCATGGGAATAAAAAACCATGAGAAAAGCAAGGCCATTATTTTCCCGGTAAATCTTGGCCGGCTTTACTATATGCATGGTTATCAGGAACATAAAAATATTCTACTGGATGCAATTAACTTTATTAATCCTGATATTTCTAAAACAATCCAAACCAATGCACCTGCAAGAGTGGAAACTATATTACAGGAATATACTAAAAACACAACTGCAAACAGAGACAAAAAAACAAGTGACGGAATGATCCTGCATCTGGTAAATCTGACCGGATTCAGTGGCAATACTTACTTTGAGCCTCTAACACTTTATAACCTGAATTTCCGGATTAAGTCTGATAAAAAACCTGCAAAGGTCTTTGGAATGGTTAATGGCAAGCCTGTTAAATTTAGCTGGAAAGATGGATTTGTTGATCTGGAACTGAGTAAACTGGATGCATTTGAAGGTGTGGTGATGGATTGGTAACTTTGAGGACTTTCCAAGACGAGGCGTCCCCGTTTAAAAAACTTGGAAAGTCTGAAACTACATATACCTGAATAAAAATGGGCGAAAAACTAACAACAATTCCAACACTTTACGAATGGGCTGGCGGAATGCCTGTATTTGAAAAACTTACTGAGCTTTTTTATGCAAAAGTATTAAGTGATGAGCTTCTGGAACCTGTCTTTAAACACATGTCAAAAGAACACCAGCTGCATGTTGCCCATTTTATTGCAGAAGTTTTTGGCGGGCCTGAAATGTACAGTACCGGAGAAGGCAGTCATTTTAAAATGATCCGGAAACACTTAGCCAAACATCTGACAGAGAACCATAGAAAGCGTTGGGTTTCATTACTGACAGAAACGGCCGATGAAATGAACCTGCCGGATGATCCTGAATTCCGCTCGGCATTTGTGGCTTATATCGAATGGGGAACCAGAATAGCAGTACTCAATTCCAATATAGAAGAATTGAACATGAACCCGGACGAACCAATGCCAAAATGGGGATGGGGAGTTCCTGGCGGGCCATATTTAGGGTAATGGTATCTTAATTTTTTTTGCAAATGACATATGCTGAAATCAGAAACCACCGTCTATATAATCAACAGATAACCACCCAAAATTTCACCAGTCCGCAGGAAGTTGTGAGCTGGATGGGCGCTATGCAGGCCCAGGAATATGCGATGGCAAAATGGGCAATCGGATTAAGGTTAAATGGTGTATTCGACCAGGAAATTGAAAAGGCCTTTAATGACGGGCTTATTCTTAGAACGCATCTTTTACGGCCAACCTGGCACTTTGTTTCTCCGGAACATATTCGCTGGCTGCTTGAACTTACTGGCCCCAGAGTTCAGCAAATCAATGCTTTCTGGTATCGTAAATTGAATTACGACTCAGGTTTTCTGGCCAGAACAAATGATTTAATTGCAAGTGAACTGGAAGGAAAAAAATATCTGACCAGAACTGAATTGCAGGAAATCCTCAAACAAAAAAACATATATGCTGACGGTGTAGCTTTAAGCTGTATTATGATGCATGCGGAACTGGATGGAATTATTTGCAGCGGCCCCAGAAAAGGGAAGCAATTTACGTATGCACTATTGGAAGAAAGGGTTCCGAAAGTCAGACAGTTAACACGTCAGGAAGCATTGTACGAATTGTGCAATATTTATTACACAAGCAGAGGCCCGGCCTCACTAAAGGATTTTGTGACCTGGTCCGGACTGACGATGAAAGACGCACGCGATGGTGCTAATTCTTTATCTCATGAATTTAAAAGAGAAATGGCGGATGGCCAGGAATTGATATTTTTGACTGATGTTCCTGACTTAAAAGTGCCCCAACCTACATTTCTCATGCCAGATTATGATGAATATGGTATGGGCTACAAAGACCGGAGCGCACTGATTTCTCCCCAGTTAAAACCTCTGCTCGAACAGGCAGTAAAAGCCGGGAATTATCACCTGTTTATTATTGAGGGAATGTTAGCCGGAACCTGGAAACGAATAGTAAAAGGAAAGAATATCACAGTTGAAACTTTCCCATTTCAGGAATTGAACAAATCGCAAAAACAAGCATTAGAAAAAGCAGAAGATCTGTTTTTAAATTTTGCCAATAACTAAACTACTTTTGGTTCATGAAGCAATATTATCAAAGTTCAATAAAGATCGCTCTGCTGGTGATATGGATGGCAAACCAGACATCTGCACAAATGCCGGACAGGATCAGAAATATTTTTCCTCAGGGAACTGTGTTTCATGAAAACATATCCTATGCAAAAGATACCCTAAAAAAGCACTTGCTTGACATCTATCTTCCTCCGAATGTAAAAGGACCATTACCGCTGGTGATTTGGGTTCATGGAGGAGCATGGATGCACGGAGATAAATATGCGGATATGGGTTACATGAAAAACACAATTCAGCAAATTCTGAATGATGGTTATGCATTTGCATCCATAGATTACCGGCAAAGTACAGATGCAATATTTCCGGCACAAATTCAGGATTGCAACCAGGCCGTTGAATTCCTTTACTCAAACGCAACGAAATACCAAATTGACCAAAACAAAATTGCATTAATTGGTTTTTCTGCCGGCGGTCATCTGGCTTCTTTATTGGGTTTGTCCGGAAACAATAACGTCAAACAATTTTATTATAACGGAAAAACACCCGCATTTAAAATAAAAGCGGTAATTGATTTTTACGGGCCATCGGAGTTTCTGGCATTTACTCCCCAAACTGATGCACCTAATAAGGATGATGCAATTGGCAAACTGCTTGGGGCAACAATTATTGAAAGGCCGGATCTTGCCAAATGGGCCAGCCCAAACACTTATGTCGATAAAAATGATCCGCCGTTCCTGATTTTTAATGGCCAAAAAGATGAATCGGTTCCTTATACACAATCACTTTTACTGGCTTCCTATTTAAAACTGGCAGGTGTGAAACATGACATTACGATTGTAAAAGACGCACCACATTATGGTGAAATGTTTGATGTGGAAGCGCATCGGGATAAGATCAAAAAGTTTCTGGCTACCTATTTACATTAAAGTGGGTTCCCGCGGAGGGAGGAGACATAGCGTGAGACACTTTTTTCACAACTTAGGAGCAACAGGTTTATTAGGTTTATCCCAGCCATTCGCACCATGTATATTTAATTTACGGCAGTATACTTTATCATTTGCAGTTACATACATGGTATCAAAATCCTTACCTCCAAAAGCAACATTCGAAGCTGAGCCGTTAGGTGTTGGAAGAATTGCATTCACCCTTCCAGTCTGATCCAGAATCTGGATTCCTGAACTGGTCGCGACATATATCCGCCCATTCCGGTCACAGGTTATACCATCTGCCCATGCATTTTCTTCGGAATCTCCAACATGCAGCCAGCCAAATTTTTGTTTGTGTCCCAATGTCCCATCAGCTAAAATCTGATATGCCCAAATCCAATGAGAAGTAGATTCTGTTACATAAAGCAACGTCTGGTCAGGAGAAAGTGCAAGCCCATTTGCAAACAGCAATCCTTTATCAATTTCTATTTTTTCACCATCCGGCCTTATCAGATACAATACCGAGGGCTTTTCTTTTCCGTCTGGTGCGGTAACATACATATTTCCATTGTGTGCTATGGTTAAATCGTTCGCGGAAATATTTTTGGCGAAATCCTGCTTTTTACTATCCGCACCATGCTTAACAATTGATAAAGTTTTTTTGGCCACTTCATAGCGGTTCCCAACTTTGTCAAATTCGGTACCACAAGCGTTTTGTGAAATCTGATTAATGATTTCAACTTTTTTATCTAACCCGATCTTATACGTTTTACTATTGGGAATGTCCTGAAAAAATACTTCACCAGATTGATTTGCGGAAGGGCCCTCAGTAAACTTATATCCTTCGCCGGCTAATTCCCAATTCTGGCCATCTATCAAAATATCAGAAAGCAACTGATTTTGCGATTTCCCAGCTTTAACCGGTTTTGGCCAGTCTTTCCACAAATACCGCATGGCTTCCGGAAATACCGCTGTTCCCTGTTTGCCATTATGCCCGCCTTCTCCCCACTGATGTGTTACTTCATAACCGGAAAACGCCAATGCACGAAGCATGGTCTGATTTGCCATCCACCAGTCACCTGCGTAAATGTTGAGATCATTACTTCCGTCCTGTAAAAAAATCCGTAATGGTTTGGGTTCATATTTCCGGATCAAGGCCGGGTAACGGTCGGCTCCTCGCAAACCAACATACGTACCAATTGCACTAAAAATTCTGGTAAAAGCGTCCGGACGTTCCCATCCAGCAGTAAAAGCACAAACGGCACCGCTACTTGATCCACCAATAGCACGGTCATTCCCGTTTCCGGATAACCTGATGATCCGCCCGTCACTGGTTCTTTGTTTTTCTACTTCCGGAAGAATTTCATCCAGAATAAATCGCGCGTAGTTATCTCCAAGCCCATCATATTCAAAGCTCCTGTTGAACCTGTCCAACGCCTCATTTTCATTTTGGGCTTTCACTTTTCCATGCATCACAAAAACACCGATAGTTACCGGCATTTCACCTTTATGAATGAGATTATCAAAAACGGTAGGCGCTTTCCATTGGATTCCATCCTGGTTTATGTACACACAAGCCGGTTTATCAGGCTTATATTGCGCCGGAACATATACCCAGTATTCACGCCATGTACCGGGAAAAATTTTGGATTGATCAAAAATGAATTTTAAAACCTCTCCTTTGGGAACGCCGGATTGCTCTTCTGATGCGGGATCAACAGTGTAATTTTCAGTCGGATTCTGTGCGGAAAGATTTTGCCGGGAAAGCAGGAGCAGAAATAGAAAAATTTTCTTCATCGATCTGATAATTTAGAATTTCACGATTATAAATATGAATTCCTTAATATCTACTGAAAACATAGGTTACATAGAACCATAGAGTAAAAAATAGAACCACAGATTTCATAATTCTCTGTGGTTCTTTCCTTAACCCGGTGGCCCTCTGAATAACCTTAAATTACAAGTAACTCAGCCACCATTTCTTATTTCCCGACTTATATTTCCCAAACCATTTGCAAGGGAAATACATAACTAACACGATACTGATCCAGATCAGATATACCCAGCCCAATTCGAAACCAAAATCTTCCGGACGGAATTTGAAGAATAATTTCTCGTCTGTCGCCTGTTCCCAAGTGTAGCCTGATAATAACACAACAATGGCACTGGTGATATGTATAAGTAAAAAATGTATGATAAAATAAAAGAAAGGTACTTTTCCATAAACAGATACGAATTTTGTAAACTTGTTATTTGTACTATCAGTGAAAGCCAGAAGAATAAGAATTGGCCCAAGCGTCATGAGTGTAAAAAGTAATGATGGCGGGTATTTTGTAACATTAAAAAATGACAAAACTGTACGCCATTCTTCTTTTTGGGGTACCCATAATGAAGGATCTCCATATCCATTCAGCAACCTTAAAATTAAAAACAAGAAAGTACCGCCAATCCCCAGCATCAACAACAATTTCTTTCTTTTCAGAACGTCAATGTTTTTATCATAAATCTGCCCAAGTCCATAACCGCTTAACATTATGCCTGTCCAGGGTAAAATTACATAGAAGATCCCTATCGTTCCGCCATCACCACGGGGTATGAATTTTCCCGCTCCGGTTAAAAAAATACTCAGAAAAATATCCAGAGGAGAATCAGGAATAACTTTCACAAAATCCAGGAGATTATGGCCAAATACCAGAACTATTCCAACAATAAAAATACTCTTAACTGGAAGAAAACGCACCAACAAACCAAGTATTAACATGCTGGTTCCTAACGCCCATAATATATTCAGGATTATTATTTTGTATTTGAAATCAAATGATAAGATCAACGTCATCACTAATATCTCTACAATAATCAGCCACAAGCCTCTTTTAACCAGAAAACCACTGGTTTCAGAAACCGTTTTCTTCTTTCCTGATAAGTAAGCTGAAATGCCGGATAGCATCATGAAAGTAGGAGCGCAATAATGAGTGATCCAACGCGTAAAAAAAACTGCTACTGTTGTTGTTTCAGGATTAAGCGGATTGGCAGTAAAAGCAGTAATAAAAAAAATTCGCGCGTATGATCCAATGCCATGATGATCATAATGGCTCCACGAATTGTATCGATGGATCTTATCCGTAAAGAAGGTTCACTGTAAATCACATTCCGAGACGCCATAAAATTATTGATTAACTAATTGACAGATATGAAGTTGCAAGATACTTATTCAGAAATAAAATAAGAAAGATTTCACGGGAGCGCCCGCAGCGCAAAGCATATAAAGAAAAAGCAAAGAACGCTATGAATAACTTTGCGCTCTTTGCTTTTAAACTTTACCTCTTTGCGCTGCGGGCGCTCCCGTGAAATCTATTTGTTATTACTTTTCTTCCCTCATAGGTTTCAGCGCCTTTGTCCATTTCACTAATTCATCAAGCATTTTTTTCGCTGCTTTTTTAGAAGTGTCGTTGGCAATTAATTCTCCCTGTTCATTAATAAACTGTTCAAAAAAGGGAAAGTTTACTGCTTCTGTTAATGGTACAGTTTTGAAAAATGCCAGGTCACCTCTCAGATGAAGTGCTGCACGGGTCCCGGCTGATATACCTCCATAACTGACAATCCCAGCCGGCTTATAAGCCCATTCCTGAACCAGATAATCCAAAGCATTTCTCAGTGGAGCCGGATAATTATTATCATATTCAGCTGTTACAAAAATAAAAGCATCCGCTTCGTCAATAACTGCGCTCCACTTTTTAGTATGCTCATGCTCATATTTTTTCATGGAAGGATGATTAGCCTCATTCATCATAGGCAAATTAATTTCGCCCAGATCTAAAAGCTCAACATCAAAACTGCCGTATTGCCTTGCTGTTTCCAGTATCCATGCAGCCACAATCGGGCCTTTTCTTCCTGGCCTCACTGTGGAGGAAATGATTTTCAGTTTGTACATAAATGTTTGGTTAATGACTACATCATCGGCCCGAATTCACCATCTGCTATGATCGTGACTTCTTCGCTTAGCATAGGAGGAGCAAATTTTGTTCCTAAGGCAAAATCTGCACGTTTCACCGTTCCGGTTGCACGGAAACCGGCAATCTGCTTTTTGTTCATCGGGTTTTCGATTAATCCCCGAAATGTAAGCTCCAAAGTTACCGGCTTGGTTACACCATGCATAGTCAGATTGCCTGTTAGTGCATATCTATCCTTACCGGTACTTTTTAAACCGGTGCTTTTGAAAGTCATCTCAGGATTGGCAGCAGCATCAAAAAAGTCAGCTGATTTTAAATGGTCGTTACGTTTTTCAACTCCTGTATTAATTGAGGCTGTTTTGGCAGTCAGCTCAAAAGTAGCGTCACTGAAATCTGGTTTGGCCGAAACGATGGTAGCATCAAAGTCAGTAAAGGCGCCGCTTACAGTCGAAACACCCATATGCGTAATATCGAATTTCAACTGAGAATGATTTTTGTCATTCTGCCATTTGGTCTGTGCAAAGGTTCCAAATGAAATGACTGCAAACTGGATAACCAATAATAGCTTTTTCATATAGATAAGTGATTTGAGTTGTAAGATACTTTTAAAGCAATGCTGCACCAAAAACACCGGCACTGTCACCCAATCTAGGTTTCAGAATTGGCGTAGTACAAACCCCTTTGTTAAATATATACTTTTTAACTTTTTCAAAACCTGCCGTATATAACAGATCTACATTCCCAACCCCGCCGCCGATCACGATCAGGCCCGGATCAAGAACATTGATCAAAGTAGAAATTGCCCTGCCATAATATTCCAGTAAGCGTTCGATCGTGGCAACTGCATGTGCATTCCTGCCTTCCCGGTATTGTTCTAAAATCACTTTCATAGAAAGCTTTTCACCACTCACTTTTTCATAGTAACGCTCCAATGCCGGACCGGAAATAACCTGTTCAACACAACCCTTTTTCCCGCAATAACACTGATCCCCATTTTCTTCCAGAATATTGTGCCCCCATTCTCCACCAATACCATGATGTCCGCCAATGATCCGGTTATTAACCACCAGTCCACCGCCAACACCGGTTCCCATAATGACACCAAAAACAACTTCTGCTTTCGGGTATTCCTTCCCGGCACCGATCAATGCTTCTGCCAGCGCAAAACAATTGGCATCATTGGCCAATTGAACCGGAATACCCAGAACATCTTCCAAATCCTTTTGCATTGGTTTCCCATTCAGACAGATCGTATTGGAATTTTTCATCAGTTGTGAATCCGGTTCCAGTACACCAGGAGTAGCAAATCCAATTTTGGATGGTTTCTCCCCTACCTGCTCTGCAACAAGATCTATCAGCATTTTTATTTGGGACAAAATATGCTCATATCCCTTGTCCGATTCTGTTGGCAGACGCATACGCACCACCACTTCCAGATTATTATTTGAATCCAAAACGGCACATTCTATTTTGGTGCCTCCTAAGTCTATTCCCCAGAGTTTCATGTTAATTGGCTGTCGGCTTTTAGCAATCAGCTTTCGTTGTATTAAAAATTATTATTTATTTAAATTAAGTTTAAAATGGATTTCAATCAAACCCATTTCTAAACCTCAATGAACTTTATAAAATTTGTAACCGAAAAGGAAAATTACTGTGTAGCAGATGATCGGCAAATAATAAGCTGCCGCAACATCATACTCCGCAACCGCTCCCATAGCAAACGGGAAAAAAGCTCCTCCAACAACACCCATCGAAATAAAGGACGATGCCTGTTGTGTATGTGAACCAAGGTTTTTCAATCCTAAGCTAAAAATGGTTGGAAACATAATACTGAAAAAGAAATTCAGCATAAGTAATGCAATAAATGAAGGCCAGCCAAGGCTTTGCGTAATCAGCAAACACATCACGATATTACAAGCCGCGAAAATAGCCAGCAAGGAGTGTGGGGCGATGTAACGCATCAGGAAAGTGCCTACAAAACGACCGGTTAGCATAAGCACGAAAAACAAGATCATGTAATTTCCTGCCACTACATCCGTGAAACCCATTTTTTCGTGTCCATAATTGATGAAGAATGCCCAGGTACCGGCCTGTGCCGCCACATTGAAAAACTGCGCAATTACCGACCAAACAAAATGTTTATGTTGAAAAAGTGTTTTTCCCGGTTCGGCATCAACATTAACCGCTTCCGGATCAACATCTGCCACGGCATGAGGATCAATCAGTGCAGGAACTTTCACAAAGGAAAATAATACGGCAATTGTTGCTATTACACTACCAATAACGATATACAATGTTTTTACCGAAGTAAGATCCGTACTGCCCGGAACATTGCTTCTTAAAAGAAAATAGGAACCAATTGCAGGCCCGATAATAGTGCCCAGCGCGTTAAAAGCCTGAGCAAAGTTGATACGGAGATCGCTGGTCCGCTGGTCTCCAAGTGAAGCCACAAATGGATGCGCTACTGTTTCGAGTGTGGAGATCCCACATCCCAGGATAAATAAAGCACCACCAAAAAATGGAAATGATGCAGCCGCCGCTGCCGGAACAAACAAAAACGAACCTAAGGCAAAAAGTGTCAGTCCAAACAAAACGCCGTTTTTATATCCAAAGCGTTTCATAAATAATCCGGCAGGGATGCCCATTACCCCATAAGCCCCGAAAATAGCAAACTGTACAAAGGCTGACTGGGTTTTAGTCAGACTTAAAACATGTTGAAAATGTTTATTTAAAACGTCACCCATCGTAATAGCAATTCCCCAAAACATAAACAGGGAAGTGACAAAAATGAGGGTTATGAGGTATTTTTTATCAGTAAATTTGGCAGGGGCCAGTACTTTGCCAGGCGCGGAATAGTTGCTCATTTAGTCGAATAGTAAAATTAAATGTAAGGTAGGTTCTATTTATTAAATTGTAAATTAGAGAAATTTAAAAACTGTTTCCAATCAAAGTTTTTTACATCATGTCCTACCCGACAAATATGAACGCCAATCTGAGCGTAAAGCGGCTCATTCAGAGCGGGAAAGGTGACAAAAGAAAAACTTATGGTTACCGTTCACATAAGACACAAAATGCTTTATTCTATCTGACATTAAACTAAAATGCAAGAAAAGAGCCACAGAAAAAATCTCCGTGACTCTCTTTCAGCTCTATGACTCTCTGTGTCCCTTTTCAACCTCAGCCCAAAACCAAACATTTCTCTCCCTTCAACCAACTCTCCACTCCTTCCAACTGCCCAATCATTTCCCTCCGATATTCAACATTCTGATTTGCCAGCTGCGGAATCAATTCCCTATAATATTCAATGCCCAGCAACAACTGCTCCTTAAATTTCACCAGATACTTCCACTTTTTATCATTCAGATTCCGGGCGTGGATTTCCATTTCTTTTTTATAATGTTCTACATAAAGATTCAGCTCGTTGATAAACATATTAGGCCGGTTTACTTTATTTAGTAAGTCAATCTTCCCATAAATATGATTCACCATTTCATCCAGCGAATATACTTTTGAGAACCAGGCGAGATTGGGTCCCGGACAAATGGATACGGCTTTATTCTCCCGTGGTGAAAGCAAATGATTTTTCAGTAATACGGATGTGCTCAAACCTTCACAAAGACAAAGTTTTTCCGTAATTGCATTCATTTGCTGTTCAAAATCTGCCGGCCTGGGCTCCATGGATTGCAGCTGTTTAATTTTCAGATTCTGATATTGTCTGGATGCTGTGCATATCGGCTGAGTGGTAAATTCAGTATTTGAAACGAGGTATTTTTTCTTACACGGACTTCCCGGCCGGCCTTGCGCTATTCTTTCCAATCGTTGTTTTTCGGCTGTACTTTTTCTGAAATTATTGAACAGAACACCAAGCGGAGACGAATTACTCACATAATAATCTTCACTTTTAGCCTCTGTTAAATCTTTTAATGTTTGTTCGTCCACATTGGTCACTTCGGGCACAAGCAGAAAAGGGCTTCCCCAACCCGTTGCATCTACCTGATAATGATCCCGTAAAAAGCGGTCTTCTTCTGCTGTTCCAATTCCACCCTGTACCGTAATTCTCAAAGCAGGTGTGTGACTAATTTCTATTCCTTTTGTGTTTAATGCGGATTGATATAATGCAAAAAGATCCGTCAGCATCTCCTGTTTCCTGGCTTTAAACTCTTCCAGAATTGGCCCTAATAAATAACCTTCCGTTGCGAAAGCGTGCCCGCCACAATTTAATCCTGATTCAATCCTGAACTCTGAAACCCAGATTCCTTTCTTTGCAAGAAACTTAGCCTGAATAAAAGCAGAACGAAAATCACTTACTTTTAAAATGATCTTTTTTTGTAATTGACCGTTTTCATCCGGATAAAAATCTTTGAAATTTTCAAGATAGTTGTATAATCGCGGGTTCATTCCAGCTGATAAAACCAACGAAGACGTCAGCATACTATTAGCAAAACCGCGTAATGCAGCCGACGCATCCGAATACTGGTCTTCAAGGATTTTACCGTTGACATCAACATTTATCTTATCCACTTTGGACATAATATTGACATCAATAGCTCCTTTTACCATTTTATTCCGCAATGACCCCTGCATCCATATTTTCTCTTCCGGATCCTTCGAATCTAGCATTCTCAGATATTCCCTTTTTAAAAGAGAAGTTTCAGGCAACAGATCAAAATAACGGGTAATCTCAGTTCCTTCTTCAAAAGGTTGTTGGCGAATGATATCAAATTGTGTATTAATAATCCTTTCCATCAGATTCAGATAAGCCGTAATTCGATTGCTCCGGAAATCATGTTCATTGGAAAGAATGGGAATAAATTCTTCACCGCTTTTAATTGAATGGAATTTTCTCATACGTTCTATCATCTCATCATCCACAATGGACGCAACAGAAGAAATACCGTATGGGGAAACTTTTATAGGGGTATCAACAGAATAGCCCAGTCCTAAAACCGGGATATGAAAAGTATGTATTGAGTTGTTCCGGATCATGATCTTGCAGGTAAATTTCAAGATCCAAAACTAGGAGTTTGACAGGATAGAAAAATTGATAGGGATTAGTACAAATGCTGATTATTATCAGTTAAGTAAGTACAACTATTATTATTGAAGATTTAAATACAAACCTGACATTATTATGGTTTCTTGCTACATAACCAGATTATAAATCAAAGAATCCCTGTATATAAAGCTATCAAGTCTATACAAAAATTTATATTAAACTATTCTTTACCTCATTAACAAACGTTTCGCTAACATTAGCAAGATTGGTAATTTCATTAATTGTAAATCTGCCAGTTGCTAACAGGTTTTTAACGAACTCGATTTTACTTAATTCAATACCCTTTTCCTGACCTTGTTCAATACCTTGTTCAATACCTTGTTCTAAGCCTTGCTTCAAACCTTTTTCCAACCCTTCTTTTTTGGCTCTTTCCATCACCATTTCCCTGATACCCATAGTTGTCTTATTTTCAGTTAACTCTTCAATTACCTTCTCAAATTTAACATTATATCCTGAATCTGCAAATCTTACATAGAGCTGTAAAAAGATCAGCAGATCATCTATCTTCTTCTTGGGTATCTTTTTCAGAAGAAGTTTTTTGGCCAGTGTATACTTCAAATTATAAAGGCTTTCATCGTCCAGTTTCTTCTTTTTCAATGCCAGTAAAACGGTTAGTATTGCGATAGCAAAAGGGTTATCGTTTTGTGTCAGTATTTTTTCGTCCTGCTCCAAAATCTTGTATGTATTGAATTGGAACGTATTTTTCGTGCCCAAATATTCATACTCGTAGACATTTGGACGAAATTTCTTATTGTCGTCGGTAAAGATGGCAATAGCCGTTACTGATTTACCATACTTATCCAGAATACGATAAAAATAGGTAAACATACGTTTGGCAAAGTCTTTATCATCGTATCCCTGGACTTCTACGTGGCAGAGAATCCATTCTTCATTACCAGTTTTAGTAAATACCTTTATCAGCTTATCTACAAATTTGGGAGCCTCGCTATCCTGATTGGGAAACAATTGTTCGAGCTCCTTATCCAAAAACTGAAAGCCTTTATCCAAATCGAACAAAGTATCAGCATCTTTAAAAAAGAAGCGGATAAAATCGTTACATAAATTTTCAAGTATACCTTTCCAAAGCGTGTCGTCGCGTTTCAAGTTCGTGTATTTTTAGTTTTGATGAAGTGATATATCATTCCATTTTCAGGAGTGATTTCGTAAAACTAAACGTACGAAATAAAACGGAGTTTAAGCAAACCGATTTTTGATTGGCGACTTAATCAAATACCTAATTCATCCCCTACCTTTTCAATCCACAATCTCGCCATTAATTCGTGTCCGGCAGGCATCGGATGAATTCCGTCCCATATCCAGTAATCGGCAGGAGCCTGTGTCAATGCTTCATTAAATGCAGCCTGAAAAGGTACATGTATTGCATTGAACTCAATAGCAAGTCGTTTCACTATTTCCTGTCTTTTTCCAACTTCGCTCTGATACATTTCCAGTTTGTCCTTTACTCTTCCTACTGGTAAAACGAACGGCTCGCAAAGTATAAAACGTACCTGAGAAAGTTTTTCCTGAGTTTGTTTGAGCAATGCACGGTAATCATTTTCAAACTGCTCTGCGGTAGATGCTGTGTTTCCTTTGATTGCTGCTTCTGTATCATTAACGCCTACTAAAATGCTCAACCAATTGGGGTTCAGATCCAAAGTATCTGTTTGCCAGCGTGCTGCCAGATCCGTAATGCGATTACCACTAATTCCACGGTTCAGAAAATGAAAACCTTTTGATGGATGTTCATACCATAATTTACTGGCAACTGAATATGCATATCCGTGTCCCATCACATGGTTCCAATCCTCATTTCGGGTCCGGTTTCCATCCGTAATAGAATCTCCCTGGAACAGGATTGTAATTCCATCCTGGGGTTTATTAGTAATATTCTTATTTATATACTGAGCATTTACCAACTTTGGCAATACAGCTGCAACAGAAGTAGTTGCTATTATTTTTTTAAAAAATCCCGTCGGTTATCCATTAATATAAATTATTTTGTCAGATCAATAAATCACAGCGGCAGGCGATCCTGCTGCAGGCGATCATGCGGCAGTTAATTCTCTCAATCATACAATCCTGTAATCCTGTCTAAATATCATTTCCCAACAACTTCATAAACCATCCCCTTTTCAGTCGGAAAAGTGTTCAGGTATCCAAAATTTGTTTTTTGTGTAATGGTTTTTACGCCTGTTACAACAATAGGATTATTCGTTCTGATCACACATTTTTGTCCGGAAAAAGATTTCACAGAAGCACGGACCAGTTTGTTCTTTTTCCAATCCATATTTACCTCAAATCCACCTCTTGCTTTCAATCCTTTTACGGCACCTTCTTTCCAAACAGATGGCAATGCAGGTAAAAGATAAATATCAGTCAAATGGCTTTGAATTAACATTTCAGACATTCCGGCCGTACCAGCAAAATTGCCGTCGATCTGGAATGGCGGATGTGCATCAAAAAAATTAGGGTATGTCCCGCCTCCCTTGTAAATTTCAGAATTCGTATTAGTGTATTGCATCAGCTGGCGTATCAGTTTATATGCATGATCTCCGTCCAGAAGCCTGGCCCAGAAATTGATTTTCCATCCTTTACTCCAGCCCGTTCCTGCATCACCTCTGATTTCCAGCGTTTTTCTTGCAGCCTGAAAAAATTCGGGGCTTGTAATCGGAGAAATCTGCCGGCCGGGATGCAGGCCAAACAAATGTGACACATGCCTGTGCTGAGGATCTGTTTCAGGAAAATCTTTGTACCATTCCTGCAATTGTCCCTGACCGCCAATCTTTAAAGGATACAATTTCGCCCGCCTGGCAATCAGCATTTTTTTAAAATCAGTATCATCTCCCAGTACATCCGCTGCATCAATTACGTTTGAAAACAAATCATAAATGATAGACATATCCATCGTTGTGGCCATTGAAACTGCAACTTCTTCGCCATCTTTATCCTTGAATTTATTTTCAGGAGAAGTGGAAGGTGCTGTTACCAGATACCCGTCTTTGTCTTCAACAAGCCAGCCGATACTGAATATTGCCGCTTCCTTCATGATTGGGTATGCTTTTTCTTTTAAAAAAACTTTATCACCTGTAAACCTGTAATGTTCCCATAAATGCTGGCTGATCCAGTTTCCACCCATATACCAGTTGGCCCAAACCGGATCACCATCACCCAAATTGCCAACCGGATTTGACATTGCCCATATATCGGAATTATGATGCGCTACCCAGCCACCGACACCATAAAACTCTTTGGCCGTTACTTTACCGGTTTCTGAAAGATTTTTAATCCAGTCTAACAACGGAACATGCATTTCTGAAAGATTGGTTACCTCAGCCGGCCAGTAATTCATTTGCGTGTTGATGTTAATCGTATAATTTGAGCTCCACGGTGCTCTTTTTTCTTTATTCCAAATTCCCTGTAAGTTGGCAGGCGGACTGCCGGGAACACCTAATTGTGCGGGCCGTGAAGAAGAAATAAGTAAATACCGGCCAAATTGGAAATACAACATTTCAATTCCTGGATCGTAAGCTCCTTTCGAATAACTCTGTAATCTCTCATCAGAAGGTAAAGTGATATTGGGGTTACTTTGCGTTGTATCTTTTACATCCAAAGTTAAACGGTCAAAATAAGCATGGAAGTCATCCAGATGTGTTTTCAGTAAAACAGGATAAGGCTTGGAAACTGCGTGATCCAGATAGTTTTTGGCCAGGGCATTTTCATCTTTTCCTTCTTTGTCCGGACATTTATCAAAACCATTAAAACTTGTTGCAGCCGAAACAAAAAGCCAAACTTCCGTGGCATCTTTCACATGGATACCGGATGTGTCCGTTTCTATAAGCCCGTCTTTGCTCGCTGCTTTAATCCTGAACTGGAACCTGGCGCCATAACAGCCGGTAGTATCTTCATAAATTACCGGATCCTGTCCGGTTGGATTGTAATAAGTAGGGTTAATATGAGCAGGTGCTTTACCATTGACAAGAAATTCCCTGTTAGCAATTTGAATGGTATATTTCAACTGACTGGTTCCGGAAACTGTAAAGTTCAACAACTTTGGTTGCGAAGCAGAAATCCTGATCATCAATATATTATCCGGTGCAGAAGTAAATACCTCTCTTTTATATTCAATTCCATTGATCGTAAAACTTGTTGTCGCTATCGCATCTTTAATATTCAGGTCACGGTAATACGCTGTTGGTTTAACACCTTTGAAATCCTGGCTAATTTTCAGATCACCCAATGGTAAATAGGATTCCGAAAAAAGTCCCTGCATTTTTTTCGCGAGTTCATTGGCTTTTTCATAATCGGCACTCTTCAAAAGCGCTTCCCTTATTTGAGGAAGGTATTTTGGTGATTCAGGGTTAATCCTCGTTTTTACCGGCCCGCCCGACCAAAATGTACTTTCATTGAGCTGCAGCAACTCTTCTTCAACTCCGCCAAAAACCATCGCACCAATATGTCCGTTACCAACCGGCAAGGCTTCTTCCCATTGTGATGCAGGCTGTTTGTACCAAAGTTTTAAATTGTTTTCATTTTGGGCAAAAGCCTGATATTCGACAAGTATAAGAACCACAAGTAGCGCTGCTTTTTTCATATTTGATTAGGTATTTAACTTAAATCAATTGTCTTTTTGATGCGTTGTTGCCGGTGGCATGGCTGAGCCATCAGGCTTCGTAAAAAACTATTAGAATCAGCCGTGCCACTGATTTACTGTGTGACGCACCTGATCGATTCATAACTCCTATTCCGCACTGCTGAAAAAATCATTCATAAACAGCAACTGATATTTGATTGCATTGGTCCAGTAAGGCCAATTGTGTCCGCCAGGCCTGGTAATATAATCATGCGGGATATTCCGGAATAACAATTGTTCATGTAAATTTTCATTCACTTTAAAAAAGAAATCCTCTGATCCGCAGTCAATTACAAGTGCTAATTTATTTGGAGTAAGCAGGTAAAGCATATTGGCAACCGTATTTTTCTCCCATCTTTCCGGCTGTTCGGCGTAAGTACCCAGTCGTTTTGCCATATCCCAGTTGTTGGGAAACGGACGAATATCAACGCCTCCGCTCATACTTCCGGCAGCACCAAAAATATCCTGATGTTTCAAAGCCAGATACAATGCGCCATGTCCGCCCATGCTTAATCCTGTAATAGCACGGCCTTTGCGGTCTTTAATCGTTTTGTATTTACTATCAACCCAGGTTACCAGTTCTTTTGAAATATAAGTTTCGTACCTAAATTTTTCGTCCACCGGACTATCCCAGTACCAGCTGCCATATCCCCCATCCGGACAAACGATAATCATGTTATACAGATCCGCCGCTTTTTCAAAACCGCCGGCTTTTTTAATCCATCCATTGTAACTGTCACTGTATCCGTGCAATAAATAAACAACCGGCATTTCTTTTAACGACACATAATGATCCGGCCGGATCACAACTGCTTTGAGCTTCATTTTCATTGCCGGGCTGTAAGTATCAACTGTATCAACAATTGCGGCATGTAAAGAGTAAGAAAATATTATCAGGAATAAAAGGCAAGGAAAAATCGCTTTTTTCATTTTGTAAAACTGTAAAAGGAATAAAAAGTAAATAATTATTGAAGCCTAATCAACCTCCACGATTGCTTTAATGGTACCGTTGGCGGGATCAAGCCAGGATTCAAATTGTGATTTTATCCGATCAAAATGAGTCCGGTGCGTTATATAGGTTTCAGGTTTGATCAAACCTTTTCGCATACAATCCATTACATACTCAAAATCTGCACGGGTAGCATTCCTACTGCTCATGAGTGTGGCTTCTCTTTTATGAAATTCCGGATGACTGAACGAAATATCTCCTTTTTGCAAACCAACCAAAATATAACGACCACCGTGTGCGAGAAAGCGAAAGGCGTTGTTAATGGCCGTCAGATTACCGGTGGCGTCCATAATAACAGTCGGCATATCACCGTTGGTAATTTTTTCCAATTGTTCAAAAACATCATTCGAACGGGCGTTTATAATATAATCAACTCCTAAACTCTTTTGACAGAAATCCAGCCTTTGCTCATTTACATCCAAAGCAATGACTTTTCCTCCCTGAATCCGGGCAAATTCCATACAACCCAAACCAATTGGACCGGCACCAACAACTAATATAAACTCCCCTGCTTTGACCTGCGTCCTTCTTACCCCGTGTGCACCTATGGAAAGTGGTTCGACCAATGCAAGTTCATCATAACTTAGTCCGCCATTATGAACCAAAGAGTAAGCCGGCACACGCAAATACTCCGTCATGCCACCGTCGATATGTACGCCTGAAACTTTCAGTTTTGCACAGCAATTGGTCTTTCCGCTTCTGCATGCAATACATTTACCACAATTGAAATAAGGAATAATGGTTACTATATCGCCGGGTTTGAAATCTCCGTCACCATTGTATTCTACAACGTCACCGGCAAGCTCATGGCCCAGAATCCGCGGATAATCAAAGAACGGCTGCGATCCCTGAAATGCATGCAGATCCGTTCCGCATATACCTATTCTCCGTATCCGTATGATCGCTGTACCTTCCAGTAATTGGGGATAATCCGCATTTTTATATTCAAACTTCCCCGGAATGGTGCATTGAAGTATTTTCATTCTGTTTTTCAATTAAATCAGTGCACAAATTAACCCCGTTAATCCGAAGATTGGGCAGACAAACTATAAAAAAGCGCCTCAATTAAAATATTATCTCACATTTCGTAATTATCAGACACTTTGTGAGAATTTTTCTACAACTTCCTGCTCTAAAAAATCCTTTAACATCATTTATTGTAGAAACCGGGAATTATTGACATTTACACCAAATGTTAAGTTAAGTGTGGTTTAGGGCTTATTATTGTATTCAAATTACTGATAACCAACAATTAAGCTCTGTTTACTTTAAACTTTTAACTGTTAACTTCATACTAAAAACTGTCCTGGCATTTAAATTGAATGGTAGAAAGCATCTTTACATCTAACCAATTATCATTACAATGGGAAATCTTCTTTATACAATTGCTGTAATTCTTGTGATTTTATGGCTTATCGGCTATTTTGGTTTTGCAAGTTTTGGAATGGGCAACATTATTCACATTCTTTTGGTAATCGCGGTTATAGCTATCATCCTGCGGGTTATCAGAGGAGACAGAGTAGTTTAGGGGAAAATAAATTATATATGTGGCTCCGGTTTCTATAAAATGAATCCGGAGCTTTTTGTGTAAATGGTATCCGATTCTTACAAAAAAATAAAGTCACTCTTCTTATGGAAAATTTAACTGATTACGAATATCCAACGCATGTTAACGCAGCCTTTGCCAATCCGTCGGATGCAGAAAAAGCTTATAATGAATTGTTAAAACGCAATTATCTGCCGGACGAAATAAATGTGTTACTATCAGACAGTATGCACCAGGTCCATATAACCAGTGATACAGATGATTCAGAAAAGGATAATACAGGAAAAACGGCCGCAGGATCTGCAGTTGGTGGGACTACCGGAGCAATTATCGGGGCACTGGCAACGCTGGCCACTGCCGTTTTGATCCCACCACTCGGCATTGCCGTTGGCGGCCCGATGCTGGCTGCGTTTACAGTCGCCGGAGCAGGAGCAGGCGGAATTTCGGGTGGGATTATCGGCGCTTTGGTAGGATCGGGAATATCAAAGGAGCATGCGGAAATGTATGAGAACACACTTAAAGAAGGAGGAACAATTATTTCATTTACACCAAAAACAGTGGAGGACCGTTTGGAAATTATCACCGTCTGGAATAGCTTAGGTGGAAAACAATTACATGGAAACGAAAGTTATACAGATTAATTCTGAAAAATGACGCACGAAAAAATATTCACACGTAAAGATGGAACACGTATCAAGGTGTCCGTATGGCTTTACGTACACGAAAATAAATCAAACTGGGGATATCTTATTTTTGTTCAGGAACCGGGTTCCGACCGCTGGCTGGATCCATTCAGCGACCGGGACTATATTCTCAGGATTATGAACCCAAAATTCCAGGGTGGTTTAAAAACAGATTCATTTGACAATTACGTGTCGCCGGAAGAAATTTTAAAAGCTAAACTTGAACTCTGGCAAATGATTAAACCAACTATTTGAAAACTATTTTAAACCATGGAATGAATCCATGGCTACAAGATTGGTCATGCCGCTGGCATTTTGGAATAATAAATTCATGCACCGGTCTGTCATGCGGCATACGGTATTTCAGGTAAAAGGCTCATTTATAAAAGATCTTTTATCATTACCCATACATTTTCTGCCAGAATCTTATGGCCCTCTGCTGTCGGATGAATTCCGTCTGCCTGGTTAAGTTTCGATTCCCCGCCTACTCCCTTGCAGAAGAAAAGGAATAAGAGTGATATTATTTTTATCAGCAAGCTCTTTGTAAACTGCTTTGAAATCATTTGCATATTGTTTGCCCATGTTGGGTGGTATCTGCATACCAGCAAGTACCAGTTTGGCATCAGGATATTTCGCTTTTACTTTATCAAGAATCTCCTGCAAATTCTTCTTCGTTTCTGAAACCGGAATTCCACGCAACCCGTCATTACCTCCCAATTCCAGTACAAACACATCCAGGTGTTGTTTTAAAAGCCAGTCTATTCTGCTATTTCCACCGGATGTAGTTTCACCGCTTACACCGGCATTAATCACTTTGTAAGCAATTCCCAATGAGTCAATCTTTTTTTGTATCAAACCGGCAAAACCCTGAGATGGGTCATCCAGGCCATAACCGGCAGTGAGGCTGTTTCCAAAGAAAACGATAGTCCTGGTTTTTGCAGCAGGTACTTTTGTTGCAGTTTGTGCCGGGTCTTTTGTATTGTCTGCGCCCTTATTTTTGTCAGAATTACAGGAAAAGAACAGTGCTGCGAGAATAAAGCATGTTGCTATTGAGCGTATATAATTCATATGTGTTGATTAAAAATGAAACCTGGTATAATAATTTGTTAAAATCTGATTGTGATGAATCTTAAAAGTAACATTTCAAAGGAGATTTCTAAGACTTCAACCATTCATTTCCTTTTAAACGCCGTTTAAACTATAATTATATAGAACACCCGGTTGAAAAGAACCAAATTAAATTAAAAGCAGTTGCCAAGGCTTAGGTTCCTGCTCGAACGGGAGGCAATTTGCAAGCATAACAGAACATAAATTTCAGACTATTGATGGATAACATTCTCGATCTGCAACAGGTAGGTAAAATATATCAAAGTGGAAACCGCTCCTTAACCGTTTTAGACAATATAAATTTTGCTGTAAAAGCAGGTTCAACGCTATCAATAGTCGGGCCATCAGGAAGTGGCAAAACAACATTATTAGGATTATGTGCGGGTTTGGACCGGTCGAGCTCTGGTCTTGTTGAATTGCACGGCACCAAATTAAATGGTTTGAGCGAAGATCAGCTTGCAGCCGTCAGAAACCAATACATCGGATTTATATTTCAGAACTTTCAACTGATGCCCACACTTACGGCATTGGAAAATGTAATGGTTCCGCTGGAACTGAGAGGAGAAAAAAACATCAAACCAAGGGCATTGGATCTGCTGGATAAAGTCGGGCTTGCAGAACGCAGCCACCACTATCCTACCCAGCTTAGCGGCGGCGAACAGCAGCGTGTCTCTCTTGCGCGTGCTTTTTCAAACAAACCTCAAATTCTCTTTGCTGATGAACCAACCGGAAACCTGGATGCGGAAACAAGCGAAAAAGTGGTAAAACTAATTTTTGACCTTAATAAAGAAGCAGGTACAACGCTCGTACTGGTAACCCACGATCTGGATCTTGCAGCAAAAACCCAAAGGATTATCAGGATCAAGGGAGGAAAAATCATTTCAGATACGCCATCTCAGTAAAATTTTGCTCAGTTATTATTTTCAATAATGAATACAAAAGGTTTAAATTTTCCGTGGCTTTTTCAAATGGCCTGGCGCGATAGCCGGAAAAACCGTTCAAGGTTATTACTTTTCGTTTCTTCAATTATATTGGGTATTGCTGCTTTGGTAGCAATTTATTCATTGGGAGATAATCTCCGCCAGAATATTGATAGCCAGGCTGCAACATTAATTGGTGCTGATCTTGCACTGACCGGCAATAAAGCGGTAAATGGAAAAGTAAAAACCCTGGTGGATTCCCTGGGTATTGAAAGATCCGAAGAAAGAAGTTTTGCATCCATGGTACTCTTTCCAAAAAATGGAGGAAACCGTCTGGCCCAGGTAAAAGCACTGGAAGGCAATTTTCCTTACTACGGCGATCTGGAAACGATTCCAATAACAGCAGGCAAAACTTTCAGGAGCAAAAAAGAGGCATTGGTAGACCAAACGCTGATGTTGCAATACCAGGCAAAAGTGGGAGATTCCATCAAAATCGGGGAAGTGACTTTTGCTATTGCGGGTATTTTACAAAAAGCACCGGGGCAAACCGGTCTGACAAGTACAGTCGCGCCGTCGGTTTATATTCCGATGCGATATCTGAATGCCACCGGATTGATGCAAAAAGGAAGCCGCGTTGCTTACCGTTACTATATCAGATATGCGCCGAAAACCGACGTTCAAAAGCTGGTAAAAACACTGGAACCACGTTTTGAAGCCGCCGATCTGGACTATAAAACGGTACAAAGCCAGAAAGAAGATACCGGCAGGTCATTCCGCGACCTGACCAGATTTCTTGCATTGGTAGGATTTGTGGCTTTGCTATTGGGCTGTATTGGTGTGGCAAGTGCGATTCATATATACATCAGAGAAAAACTGAATTCGATTGCAATTCTTCGCTGTCTCGGTGTAAAAGCAACTCAGGCATTTTTGATTTATTTGATACAAATTGTCGGAATTGGTATAATTGGTTCTGTTTTGGGAGCAATACTTGGAACTACCATTCAGCAATTTTTGCCCATAGTCATTAAAGATTTCCTCCCTTTTGAGTTAACCACAGATATTTCCTGGCTGGCAATCGGACAAGGGCTGGCAATTGGTGTTTTAATTTCTATTCTTTTTGCTTTGCCCCCTTTGATGTCAATCCGAAAGGTTTCTCCGCTGAATGTATTACGTGTTTCTGCGGACGAAACAACATTGGATAAAGACCCTGTTACCTGGATGTTGTATGCTTTAATAATTCTGTTCATTTTTGGTTTTTCTTACCTGCAAATGCGAACCTGGATTGAAGCATTGGTTTTTACAGGCAGTATTCTTGGTGCATTTCTGGTTTTGTTTGCAATGGCTTTGTTATTAATGTGGCTTGTCCGAAAATATTTCCCAACCTCATGGAGCTACTTATGGAGACAAGGGCTAGCCAATTTGTACAGACCTAATAATCAGACAGCTATACTAATAGTTTCCATTGGACTAGGTACGGCATTGATTTGTACCTTGTTCTTTACGCAGGCAATTTTACTGGAACGCGTTAATTTATCTACCAGTGGTAACCAGCCGAACATTGTTTTATTTGATATTCAGTCTAATCAGAAGAGTGGTGTATTGGCCATTGCAAAGGCTCAGAATGTACCGGTTAATCAAAGTGTCGCCGTAGTTAATATGAGACTTGAAGAAGTAAATGGCCACAACGCTGCTTATTTCCAAAAAGATACCTCAGCTGAACAATCGCAGAGAATATTCGGTCGTGAATACCGTGTAACGTTCCGCGATTCATTGACTTCATCCGAAAAGATTACAAAAGGGAAATGGAAAGGCATTTATAAAACCGATGATGGTTTGATCCCTATTTCTGTTGAACAGGGATTTGCAGACCGAAGCAGACTATCGCTTGGTGATACCATGGTTTTCAATGTACAGGGAACAATGATGTCCACCGTAATTGCCAGTTTGCGGGAAGTAAACTGGGGTGAAGTACAAACCAATTTCCTTGTTATTTTCCCGAATGGTGTTTTAGAAGAAGCGCCTCAATTCCATGTCATATTAACCCATGTTCCCAATCCCGAAGTATCTGCGGAATTTCAGCAGGCGATTGTCCGGCAATTTCCCAATATTTCTATTATTGATCTGGCACTGGTATTAAAAGTACTGGATGACATATTTAACAAGATCGGTTTTGTTATTCGGTTTATGGCTGGTTTCAGTATCCTAACCGGACTGATCGTATTAATCTCATCCGTTCTGATCAGTAAATATCAGAGATTGCAGGAAAGTGTTTTGTTAAGGACTTTGGGTGCAAGCCGAAAACAGATCTTTACAATTACCGCTTTGGAATATTTCTTTCTGGGTGCATTGGCTTCATTTACGGGAATTCTGCTCGCTGTTGCAGGAAGCTGGTCACTAGCCAAATTCAGCTTTGAAGCCGAATTTAAGCCGGAGATTTTACCAGTTATCGTAGTTTTCCTTTTTGTATCTTCATTAACCGTTATCATTGGGTTGATTAACAGCCGGGGAATCTTGTCCCGACCGCCATTGGAAGTTTTACGGCAGGATGTGTAAAGGCTATGGATAAATGCAATTAATGATTTATGATATCAGGTACGATTTCATTATTTTTGATATAAAAATATACTAACATGAACGAAGATATTAAATACCAGGTTGGCAAAATGGTAAAAGATCCACGTAGTATGACAGATAAGGAGCGAAAAGTCTGGGAAATAAAGTGTGCTGAAAATGCCAGAGATTATCTGTTTTCTATCGGTCAACCATTGGTCTACAAACGATATGACGGTCATACTGTAGCTGAATATAAAAACGGCAGCATTCAAATAATTCGATGAACGTATACTTGGTAGCAGGACCGCCAGGAATTGGAAAAAGTACAAATGCAAAAGAACTGATACCGAAAGGAATACCAATTATTGATCAGGATTTAGCAGGTTATCAATATAAAAAACTAGGTTTTAACAATTATCATGATTTGGCCTCTTTTAGCTCGAATCAGAAAATTAAAGATCATGTATTTTCAGGAGAGGATTTTGCCCTTGAACTGAATTTAGGTTTTCCGTCGCACTATGATTATCTCAAATCTATTTTATCAATTGGAAAATCCATTCAGGTACATCTGATATTATTTTTTACTGATAATCTGGAACTTTGCTTCGACAGAGCAAGAATTCGACATTTAAATGGTGGGCATGAAGTAAAGCCTGATATTATTAAGGAAATGTATGATAATACAATACCATTCTTTAATCAGAACCGTAAATTATTTTATTCAATACGCCTGATAGATGTAACTGATAATTTAATTTCAGAATATCCAAAAAACAGTGAAATACTACCTCAATGGATTGTTAGAAATAATTTTCAAATTTTTTTTGATATAAATTTATAATGCTAAGTTCCGTTAACAAAAAATGGCCTTCCTGATTGGATGGCCATTTTTTGTTAATATAAAGTTAAAATAGAATCATAGGTCAGCTGGCACCGACGGAATTACTTTGCAATGCTCATAAACGAAAGGCTTCAAAAAATTACAAACGTTTGCACTATTTATTAGGTAACTTATATTATTTATTTTATTAATACAATTACTAAATTGTGCCGGTATTCTATAAGAAGGATACCGGAATATCTGTTTTATATATTACCATTTACATCTAATCCATCTAATCTATGAAAAAAACTTCGACTCTATTTAGCAAGAGGCGATTACTGAGAAATAGTATACTGCAATTGACTGCTTTATGCGGGCTTTGCGTAGCAGCTCTCGCAAACGCCACATACCCGCGAATCCATACCGGTATTAGCCAGCCGGAAACGATTCAGGAAACTACCCTAACAGGAAGGGTTACCACCGAAGAAAGTGATGAAGGATTACCTGGCGTCACGGTTCTCATCAGCGATGTGAACGGCAATAATAAACAAGGGACAACAACGGATGAAAAAGGATCATTCACGTTTACCAGGTTACAGACAGGTACGATCTACAATATCCAGTTCAGTTACATTGGTTTTGACAAGCAGTCGGTGAATGATTTTCTTCTGACTGAATCGAACAAAAATTCAATAGTAATAAAATTGAAAGAGTCAGCTTCCAATCTCGGAGAAGTTGTGGTTGTCGGTTATGGAAGTACTGTAAAAAAGGACATTACCGGCTCGGTAAAATCTCTGAAAAGCGCCGAATTTAATTCCGGTATTATTAATTCCCCTGAACAATTATTGCAGGGCAAAGTTTCGGGTGTGAATGTAACCTCAGCTACCGGCGAACCCGGCGGAAAAACCAGTATTACTGTTCGCGGTCCGGGTGGAGTTCGTACCGGAAGTACACCGTTATTTGTAGTAGATGGTATGGCACTTGACAATAGCAGCACAGGCGGCGACACCAATCCGCTCAACTTTTTAAACCCGCAGGATATCGAATCTATGGATGTTTTAAAAGATGCTTCTGCAACTGCTATTTATGGGGCAAGAGGTGCAAATGGTGTTATCCTGATCACAACAAAAAAAGGGAAATCAGGACAGGCAAGTGTGACCTACTCGGGAAGTCTGGGTTTATCGACTATGGCGCGGCCATTGGATGTTTTATCCGGCCCTGAATTCGTTTCAGAAGCTGCTAAACTTGGAACAACTGTAATTAATGGTGGCGCCGATACAGACTGGCAAAAGGAAATTTCCAGAAAAGCAACTACGCACAATCACAATATTTCTCTTGGCGGAGGAAGCGATAAAATGACTTATTATGGTTCATTTGGTATCCAAAGGCAACAAGGAATATTAAAAGGCAGCCAGCAGGATCGTTACACAGGGCGTATCAACATTTCACAAAAACTACTGAACGACCGGGTTACGCTTGATGTGAACCTGAATGCTACCAATACTAAAAACCAGAAACCGGATGTTTTAGGAATGATAGGAGGAGCAATTACTGCAAACCCGACTTATGCACCGTATGACGCCGATGGCAATCCTTTTCAGTATCAGGATGGCACCAACCCGTTGATCCCTCTGGCTTTAAACAAACAGCTGCTAAGTACAAACAGAGTATTGGCCAGTATTTCGCCATCTGTAAATCTTGGAAAAGGACTGGTGTATAAACTGAATTTCGGTATTGATCATTCAACTGCAACTCAGGATATCCAGAGCCTTCCGAATGAAGTTCCGTATTCCATTGGCAGGCTGGACACTTATGGCTTAAAAAATTCCAATCATTTAATTGAAAACTATCTGACCTATACTTTAAATAAAAAAGATCATAGTTTTTCTGCATTGGCAGGTCATTCGTATCAGCGGATTTTTATCCAGAGCAGGAATTTCAGTATCAATAAATTCCCGATCTCTGAAATCGAACCGATTTATAATCCCGGATTAGGACAGGATCTGACGCTGATATTAAATCAGCCGGGTGGCTTTGCGACGATCAATGAACTGCAATCTTTCTTTTCCCGTGTCAACTATGGTTTTAAAGATAAATATCTGGTAACCGCAACAGTACGGGTCGATGGTTCATCAAAATTTGGTGAAAACAATAAATATGGTTCGTTCCCATCGTTTTCATTAGGATGGAGAATTTCAGAAGAGGCCTTTATGAAATCATCCCCATTTTCGGATTTGAAACTTCGTGCAGGTTGGGGAAGAACAGGTAACCAGGAAATACCATCTAAAATTACCCAGGCGCGATTTACTTCAGTAGTATCCGGAACCACAAGCTATCCCTTAAATGGAACGGGGCCCTACCCTGCCGGAACGACATACACCCGTTTAGCCAATCCGGATATCCAGTGGGAAGTATCATCACAAACAGATCTGGGGTTAGACTTTGCTTTATTTAAAGGTGCATTGAGCGGAGAGATCGATTATTTCACAAAAACATCCGAAAAAATCCTTCTGGAAGTAATCCCAGCCGATCCGGTTCAGCCAGCCGGTACATTCTGGACTAACGTTCCCGATATGCAAATCATTAACAAAGGGCTTGAGTTTGATTTAAATTTCAGAAAATCCCTTGATAACGGGCTTAGATATTCGATTGGCGGAAATATTACATTTATCAAAAACACTGTAAAAAACTCACCTTATTCTGTAATTCCGTCAGGAGCTGCACAAGGTTCAGGGCTTACGTCTGCTACGATTAACGGATATATCAATAATGAGCCTATTGGTACTTTTTTCCTGAAAGAATTTACCGGATTTGATGAAGACGGAATCAGTACCTTCAGGGATGTGGACGGTGACGGAATCATTACTGATAAAGATAGAGTTGCTGCCGGAACTGCACTTCCTACCAAAATGTACAATTTCAATGGTAATGTTAGTTTCAAAGGTTTTGACCTGACTGCAAATTTCAATGGTGTTGCAGGAAATAAAGTATATGACAATACTGCCAACTCCAATTTCTATAAACTTAAATTATCAAAAGGAGTTAACGTAACACCGGAAGCACTGGCAGACGCGGCTGAATCTGTTAACAATTCAGCGCCTGTATCAACCAGATACCTGAAAGACGGCTCTTTTCTGAGATTAAACAACCTTGTACTTGGCTATAATCTGAACACGACCAAATTAGGCATCCAAAAATGGATTCAAACTGCACGCATTTCAGTAACCGGCCAGAATCTGTTCGTTTGGACAAAATACAATGGGTACGATCCGGAAGTAAACAATGACCGTTCGGTAAATGGGATTACTTCTTATGGTATTGATTACCTCAGTTATCCAAAAGCTAAAACAGTTATTTTCAGTGTTAATCTAGGTTTTTAATAAATACACGATGAAAAAGAAATTATCTCTCATATTTACGGTTGCAGGAATTTTATTATTAACCACTGCCTGTACCGATCTGAATGAACAGGTTCTGGATGAAACCCTGAGTACAGAACTGTCCGAAGAGAACGAAGCAAACGGTTTGCTTGCGCCAGTATATGCTTTGTTGCCTAACTTGTTTCAGCATACCACTTACTTCGCATTACAGGAAATTTCTACGGATGAGGCCATTTTGCCTTATCGGGGAGGAACTGACTGGGGTGACAATGGAATTTACCTGGCGCTGCATCAGCACAATACAACCAGTACGGATCCTAACGTCAACAGTACATGGAATACGCTGGTCCAATCTATTTCGAGATCTATTACAGCTATTGCAGGTTTTAAAAATTCAGCTAATCCAAATGCGGCAACATTTCTGGCCGAGGCAAGAGGAATGCGGGCATACTATAATCTGATTGCCCTGGATATGTTTGGTATTGTTTTCGTAAAAGAGGACGCTGGTACTACTTCCCAGATTATCCGCGGCGACGAAGCTGTGAAGTATATTGAAAGTGAATTGCTGGCCATCGAACCATTGATGCAGCCAAAATCGGTAGTTGGTCCGGGCAGACTGAACCAGGCGGCCGTTTGGGGATTACTCGCCAGGCTTTATCTGAACGCGCCGGTTTACAGAAACATTTACGGTACCACGTTTGATTTCCCGAGCGCAGATATGGATAAAGTGATCTCATACAGTGATAAGATCATTGCATCCGGGCAATCCAAGTTATCAAGTGATTACTTTGCCATTTTTGGTAACGACAACCATACCAATGAGGAATTGATCTTTGCAGTTGACCAGCGCCCGGATCTGAATGGTCATAACCGTATGGCCTATTTCTCTATATCAGGCGACCAGTTCCCATTGGCAGAATTCCCGGCAGCAAACGGAACAGACGGACCAGCCATAACCTCCGATTTTTACCAGTCGTGGGTACAGGCTTATGGTACTGTTGACCCAACACGTGATCCGAGATTTTATAAAGAAAACATGTCGGTGTATACAAATAAAGCTGACACTTGTCTTAACGATGCAGATTATAAAATCAACCGTGGTATTCTCAGAGGTCAGCAATACGGCGCACTTCGTGTAAACGGTGCTTTTGTAAGATGTCCTGATGGCAAACTAAAAGTGGGGAGACTTACTTATGTAACGCGGAACAGAGCGGATCTGGCTGTAAGCTTTTCTCAGAATATAGATTTCACAACTGCCGGAAGTAATTACAATTCAGGCTATCGTGTAGAAAAATATGAATTCAGCCGGGTATCCAATACGGGTAGAAATAAAGGAGAAGCTGATATTTCGATCATACGTCTTGCTGATGTTTACATGATGCGTGCCGAAGCCAGGTTACGTAAAAGCGATGCAGCCGGTGCATTGGCCGATGTTAATATTGTAAGGGCATCACGTACTGCAACTAATCCGCCTCCTGCACTTACATCCATGACTCTGGATCTACTTTTCCGTGAACGCGGTTTTGAATTTTACTGGGAAATGCTTCGCCGTACGGACATGATCCGTTTTGGAAAATACGAGGGAACCTGGACTGAAAAAACCAATACTGACGTAAAGAAAAGGATCTTCCCTATTCCGCAAACTGCCATTGACGGCGCTTCGAACCTTCCGGGGTATCTGAAGCAGAATGACGGGTATTGAGAAATTTTAATTGTATATTAAACCAAAGAAGTCAAGTTTCAAAAACTTGACTTCTTTTTTTCTGCCTATTTAAAATCTGATTTTTTATCCTTTTGCTCAGTTTCTTCTTCTTTTTATTTCCGATAAAAGTTAGAAATTTCTACGAACGGACAGGTACAAATTGTACCCTCCCTCTTATCAATGGTCCCGTGATCTCCATTTTAAAACCAGTTTGTAAATAAGAAAAACAAAAGCCCCTATTAATCCGAATACAAATCCAGAACCTACCAGAACGGCTGCAAAACCTAACAGCATCATCGGGATATTCTTGGTTTCTGTATCCGTTGCTGGGCTATTTAATTCATAATCCAGGTTATCTACAATTTTCGAAATATCCTCTTTAAACTGTTTACTCTCATCAGGTGTAATATGGTCTTTTAGCGTTTCATATTCATAATATAACTGCCAGACATTTTCAGCCGCTACAAATTCTGATTTGAAAGCGATCTCATATGCATCTCTTTTAATTTCCCATTTATCATCAGGAACGTTCCAGGGACCGGGCATACGTACTCGTATTGTGTACATGAGATGATATGGGAATTTCAGATATGCGGGCTCTTTACGTGGCTTATTTGGTAATTCAAGTAGTTGATCATAAAGCATTTTACCCCAAATACTAAAATAATATTTTTGTCTGGTGCTATCATACTGCCATGCATTTTTCATGGAATACCGTTCAATCAGGGAAAAATTATTGGCTTCCCGCTGATCATAATATTCCAGTGGATTCAAAGTTTCAAACTCGGCATTTTTATAATTTTTCCGGTAATAATTGAGATACGTTTCTTCCGTTTCAGATAAGTTGTTATCCTGAAATTGAGAACGCATATCATCTGCTTCACCTTCAAAATAGATTGTTTTTGTGATAAATGAGCCCATTGCTAACACTTGATTCTGAGCCGGAAGCACTATTTCTTCTTCAACTGTAACATATCCGGGATTTTGTAATGGAACAGGAATAATATCTTCCTGCCCTTTTCTGAGAAGCAAGCCTGCTCCATACGCCGGGAAAAACAATTTCGAAATGGCACCGCCTTGTAATGAAAAAGTGGCATCAATAAAGACAAATGCATTCTCCTTACTTAAATTTGGCCCTTCATCTCTGATTCTGGCACGGACAACAACATGGTTAAAATCTGCCGGAGAAGGGAGGTACTCTGATACATGCGATTTTTTATAAGTATTAACCAACATGGGATCGCTGTCAATATCGTTTGCTTTAAGAAGCGCACATAATAAAAATGATTTGTCCTTACAATCGCCATAACGTTGCCTGAAAACTTCGTCCGGATTATGTGGACGATGCGAATTTTCTCCTGTTTCTATACCGAGATACCGGATTTCATCCTGTACAAAACGAACAGCAGATTCCATATAGGCATGCCGGCTACCTTTGGCTAGTTTTTTCCATTCTTCCACTTTGTTTTTGAGGGGACCGCCAACAGCTGGTATCTGATAAAAATTCAACCCCCAGTCTACAACCTCTTTCCATGTTTCATATTCTGTAATCTGAACAGCAGGCTGGTTGCTGAACCAGGATGGCACATCATCTTCGTACCGAATATTCTTAATACTTTTCAGATCCCATTCATAACTTGTACCAGAATTTGTCTTTCTGGTTGTTTTGCCAGGAGGTTTATTAAAATCTTTAAAATAAATTTTGCGGTCACTATCGGTAATCACTGCATAATGTATGTGTGAAATGTAATCATAAACGCCAAAGCTAAAAGTGCTGGAATACTTGTTCAGCAAAACGGGGTTCCAGCCTGTTAGAGAATATGCATATTCAATCCGGTCACCTTTGCGAATATCTTTCAGAATTACCGAAGCAGAAAAATCTCCGTTGTAAATGAACCGCTGACGATCTGTTTCCACCGGAATAATCTTAAAATCCGAAGCTTTCATTTCGGAAACAGCTTTTCCATCCCGCCATACAGTGATCTTGTGAAAATCTATATGTTCATAGGAAGGATTAAAAACCACCGAAATTTCGGATCCGTTCTGAATGCCGCTTTCAGACGCTATTTGTCTGATATGATGGTAATAAGCTGTTTTTTTATCCAAATGAACCTGCCTGTCAGAAAATACGACATAATAGCCATCAGAGAAATCTTTGGATGATGGGGCTTTTCCACCGGGAGTGACCGGAAGCAGCCAGGAGGGTGCAGGTTTAATACCAACCGAGGGTCCAGCTATGACTTCAACTCCTGAAAAAATCAAAACCAAAAAAACTAACAGAGTAAATTTGACGGAATTAGTGGTACCAGTCAATAGAATAATTTTAGAATGAGGGTTAATTGATATCCTAAAACTATGAATAAATTTTACAATACATTGTATAAATTACCTCAATATAAATATTACGTTTTATATGTTCCAAATTTCTAATCCCCATTAAACCCTCAGCGAAGATTCCCTGATTATTAGCTCCGAAGGCAATACAATGCTTTCATGCGAAAAATCAACAGAACCGTTCAACTGGCTCAAAAACAAGCGTGATGCCTCCATTCCAATTTTCCGGCCGGGACGGTTCACAGTCGTTAATGATGGAAATGTATAGGCTGAAATCGGTGAATTGTCGAATCCTATTAACCCTATATCCTGAGGGATTCTCAACCCTTTTTCCTTTACAACCCGCATGGCAGCAATAGCCACCTGGTCATTTACTCCAAATATCGCATCCGGTGGTAAATCCATTTCCAGCAATCGCCTCGTAGGTAAAATGGCACTTTCAAACCGAAAATTGGTATTCACAATTAATTCTTCCCTAATTCCAATGCCGTACTTTTTCAGACAATCAATATATCCTTTCAGCCGCTGCTCAGATACGGTTAAACCATTCGGACCTTTCAAATGTGCGATTTGTTTGTAACCCATCGTGATCAGATGTTCAACAGCGGCAAATGCCCCGTGGTAATCGTCAACAGTAGCACGGCTTGTTTCAAAATCTTCATATTCACGGTCAATGAAGATCAATGGTGTTTTTCTTAAGACAACCTGTTCCAGATGCTCATAATAACCTGAGTCGTATGTTTCCTGCGAAACTGATAAAAATATACCTTCCGTTCTGTTGGAAAGCAGTTTTGAGAGATATTCTTTTTCCAAAAAATAACTTTCGTTCGTCACACATATATTCAGCGTGTAACCCATTGGCTGCAGCACATTATGAAGCCCTTCTATCACTGCTGTTTCGTAGTAATTACTAATCGTAGGCACCACAACGCCAAGTGAAGCTGTCTTTTTATTCAACAAACTAAGAGAAACTTCATTGCGCTGGTAACCAACTTCTCTTGCATATTCCTGTATATTTTTCCGGGTATCCTCATTAATCGCAGGATGGTCATTCAACGCTCTGGATACGGTGGAAGGTGAACAACGGAATCTTTTTGCAATGTCTTTAATTGTAACCGGACGAGAAGAATTCATTAGTAGGATAATTGCAATTTAATTTTATAAATTTTTTCAAACGTTTGCATACAATATAAACAAATTTATATTTTGTACTTCATTAATACCACGCTATTATTGTGGAAATGAAATGTAATACAAAAATGAATGATTTACTGATCAAACCGGAAACGGACAAAAAAACGTATCACCATTTAACAAGTGAAAAGGCCGGGTGGACTTACCTGAATTTTGAGGCTAAAATACTGGATCTGAACGAACAGATAACAGGAAATACCGGTGAATACGAATATTGCATTGCGTTGCTTGGCGGTAATTTTAAAGTCGAAGCCAAAGGACAAACATGGGAAACAGGAAATGGCAGAAAAGACGTTTTCAGTGGAATTGGTCATGCGATGTACTTGTCAAGAAATACGGATTACATTTTAACGGCACAATCTGATAAGACGGACATTGCCATTTGCTGGGTAGCATCTGATGAAGACCATCCGCCTCGAATGAAACGTCCGGAGGAAGCAGCCATTGAATACCGCGGAGGGGATAATGCAAACCGCCAGATTAACAGCCTGCTCGAACCAGGTTTTGATTGCCACAAAATTGTATGCGTTGAGGTGTATACGCCGTCGGGTAACTGGTCATCTTTTCCGGCACACAAACATGATGAGAGAAAAACAGATGCTGACGGGAATTTATTAGAAGCCAACCTGGAAGAAATTTATTTTTATAAAATTGATAAACCGCAGGGATACGCCATTCAACAGGTTTATACAGAAGATCGTTCTCTGGATGAAATTATCCGTGTGAAGAACAATGAAGCAGTTTTGGTTCCAAGAGGTTATCATCCTGTTGTGGCCGGCCATGGATATCACGTGTATTATCTCAATTTTCTCGCAGGCAGTGATCAGTCATTAGCTAATACGTCCGATCCGGATCACGACTGGATATATGGTACATGGAAAGGTTCAGATCCAAGACTTCCGCTTGTGACCGCAGAAATGAATGGGTGAATGATAAAGGAGTCTGAACGCATTTTTGCGGGCTGAATCCCAAGTTAAAAATTTCGTATGCCTAATATAACAGACTTTCAATTTATCGTATTCCGCGTTCAGCCCGCAAAGAGCGTTCAGACCGCATTTCCTGCCGATAGCCTATTAATATGACCAAAAAATATGATCTCCTGACTCTTGGCCGCTCGTCCATTGACCTGTATTCGGCTAATGTTGGCAGTCCTTTTGAAAAAATATCTGCCTTTAATGCATTTGTGGGTGGATGTCCACTGAACATTGCAACCGGAGGCCAGCGTTTAGGTTTGAAAACTGCCATTCTTACTGGTATAGGAAACGACCAGGTTGGCAATTTCATCAAACATTTCCTGAATGAGGAAGGAATTGCAACAGAATGGATTCCGACTATTGAAGGAACCAGAAGCTCTGCCGTGGTTTTAGGAATTGAACCGCCTGATAAATTTCCACTGGTATATTACCGCGAAAATTGTGCTGATATCAATCTGAACATTGATCATGTCAATGCTATTCCATTCCAGGAATTTAAAGCTGCTGCTTTTTCAGGAACTGCTTTTAGTAAAGATCCAAGCCGTACTGCCATGTTTTACGCATTGGAAGTTGCCAAAAAAAATAATATTACGACACTTCTTGACATTGATTTCCGGGCTGATCAATGGGATGATCCGCGGTCATTTGGCGTAACTCTGCGTGCAGCTTTAAGCAGTTTTAGTATTGTTGTCGGAACGGAAGAAGAAATCCTGGCCACTTATCTTACTGACAAAGAACAGCTGCTTATCAAACATCAGCAAATATCCGCACCGGAAATCAGGGGAAATATTGACAATGCAATTCAGGAAATTATGAAATCCGGGGTAAAAACATTGGTTGTAAAACGAGGTAAAGATGGTGCATCCATTTTTCAGCCTGATAAAGAGGAAGTGAAAGTCCCTGGCTTTCCCGTAGAAGTTTTGAATGTCCTGGGTGCAGGTGATGCATTCTGTGCCGGATTTTCTTATGGTTTGCTAAATGACTGGGATTTGTATAAAAGTGTCAGAATGGGAAATGCCTGCGGAGCCATTATTGTAACCAGAGAAGGCTGCGCGAATTTTATGCCTACAAATGCTGAAGTAATGGAATTCGTAGAAAGTCGTGGTGGGTTTTAGAAGGTTACCCAGAGAACCACAGAGACTAAAAAGAGAGCCACAGAGATTTTTTTATATGTATATTCTCTTTAAAAAAAGCTCTCTGTGGTTCTCTCCTTAACTCCGTGGCTCTCTGTGTAACCTAAACATTAATCATAAATAATATTATGGAAAAGTTAAAAAATTATATCAACGGAAAATGGGTTGATAGTCATTCAGATCAATTTATGAATGTGGTCAATCCGGCCACACAGGAAGTTCTGGTGCAGGTACCTTTCGGTACCGGACAGGATGTTGCGGATGCTGCCAGTGCTGCCCACGAAGGATTTCAGGAGTGGAGAAGTACGCCCGTTTCCAAACGTGTCCAGTACCTGTTTAAACTAAAAACAATACTGGAAGATAACCTGGATGACATCGCCAGGACCATTACACTTGAATCCGGCAAAACATTTCTGGAAGCAAAAGCAGAGATGATCCGTGCGATAGAAAACGTAGAAAATGCGTGTGGAATGCCCGCCATGATGCAGGGCGAATTTTCCGAAGATATTGCAAAAGGAATTGATGAGTACATGATTCGGCAGCCATTGGGTGTATGTGCATGTATCGCTCCGTTCAACTTTCCGGGTATGATCACTTTCTGGTTTTTACCTTATGCACTGGCTTGCGGCAACAGCTATATCATTAAACCATCCGAAAAAGTACCGCTGACTATGACCAAAATAGTAGCTCTGATGGAACAGCTTGATTTACCAAAAGGCGTCCTGAATTTGGTACAGGGTGGTCGCGAGGTAGTGGATGCATTGCTGGAACATCCGGTCATTAAAGGAATCAGTTTTGTAGGTTCTTCCAATGTTGCCAGACACGTATATGCAAAAGGTGCCGCAAATGGCAAGCGCGTACAGGCTCAGGGAGGTGCAAAAAACCCGGTTATTGTATTGCCGGATGCAGATATTGACATGACGACGCAAATCGTAATTGACAGTGTTTATGGCTGTGCCGGGCAACGTTGCCTTGCGGCTTCTACAATCATTACAGTAGGCGAACACAAAGAAATTACAGAAAGCCTGGTAGAATCGGCCAAAAACCGCAAGACAGGTTTCGGACTGGAAAGTGATGTACAAATGGGTCCGGTGATTACTGCTGATAGTAAAAACAGGGTAAATCATTTAATAGATAAGGGAATAAGCGAAGGAGGTCGTGTACTTGTCGATGGAAGAAATGTACAGGTTCCGGGATTTGAGCAGGGAAATTTCATTGCCCCTACTATCATTGAAGATATTCCGCTGGATGGAGAACTGGCTTCCACAGAGATTTTCGGGCCGGTTTTAAGTTTAGTACACATTAATACAATTGATGAAGCGATCCGGTTTATCAATTCGGGCAGATATGGGAATATGGCCTGTGTTTTTACCAGCAGTGGTTCCAATGCCCGCAAGTTCCGTCATGAAGCCGAAGCAGGAAATATTGGTATCAATATTGGTGTGGCTGCACCGGTTGCGCAATTTCCCTTTTCAGGATGGAAAGACAGTTTTTATGGTGACTTGCACGGGCAGGGAAAACATGCAGTAGAATTTTTCACCCAAACCAAAGTAGTCATTGAAAGATGGCTGAAAGAATGGAACAGGAAATTTTAAGATGGCTTTTGGCAGTCGGCTATCAGCTTTCGACCGCTAACACTTTTGACCATTTAACTTTTAACCTTTATCCCTTTTCCCTTAACCATTAATCTTTTGACCCTTAACCCCTTTTTCTCATTAAATTTATGTCAAAAAAACTTAAAACCGGTGTGATTGGCCTGGGCCGGATTGGCCGGATCCACCTGAGCAATCTCATTTATCACATGCCTGATGCAGAAGTTATTATTGCATCAGACGTATCACCCGAATCATTGGCTTTCGCGACTGAGCTGGGTGTTCCGGAAGTGACAACAGATGCTTACGATGTTATCAACCATCCCGATGTTGAGGCGATTATTATTTGCTCACCTACTCCATTTCATGTTCCTTATACAGTAGCAGCAGCTCAGCAAAAAAAACATATATTTTGCGAAAAACCCTTGGATGTAACTATCGAGGCCATTCTTGCTGCTGAAAAAGCGGTTAATGATAACGGGGTGAAATTAATGCTTGGCTTTAACCGGCGTTTCGATACCAATTTCATCAATGTGCGCCACTTGGTAAAAAATGATAAAATTGGTAATCCGCACATTCTTCGTATTACGAGCCGTGACCCAGCACCTCCACCTGTTGAATATCTGAAAATTTCCGGTGGGATTTTCCTGGATATGTCCATTCACGATTTTGACATGGCGCGTTACATTGTCGGCAGTGAGGTAAAAGAGGTTTTTGTAAAAGGAGACGCTTTAATCCATCCTGAAATCAAAGAATTCGGTGATATTGATACAGCCGTTATTGTGCTCACTTTTGAAAACGGGGCGATTGGGGTAATTGATAACAGCCGGAAAGCAGTTTATGGATATGACCAGCGGCTCGAAATATTCGGTTCAAAAGGGATGGCAAAAGCGGAAAATAATACTACCGATAATCTGGTACGATATGATAACGATGGAGGCCATATTGCTTTACCACTGCATTTTTTCCTCGAAAGATATGAAACGGCCTATCGCAACTGCCTGAAATCATTTATTGACTGTATCCAAAATGACACCCCGTCACCAGTGGATGCACATGATGGTCTGATGGCAACGGCAATCGGAATTGCAGCGATGAAATCACTTACTGAAAATCGTATTGTGAGGGTAGATGAAATACTTGAATTAAGCCAGATCTAGGATTTTTGAAGAAAAGGTTTGCTGCATTTTATTACCGTCAAAATACAAATACAGCTGCCTTTATTCAAATAAAATTCTTGTCTATGTAACGCATAGTGTGCAATACATTGCATACATTCGAAAATTGCAAACGTTTGCAATAGGAAAAGTTCAATTATTTTTTATTTAAATTATATAAATATCCTCCGTATGTTAAATACCGGATTGCAGCCTCTGGATTACATCGTTTTTTTTATTTATTTGATTGGAGTATCGGCTTATGGTTACTGGATTTACAAAAAGAAAAAGTCGAAAGAAGTAAGTTCGACGGATTATTTTCTGGCAGAAGGTTCCCTTACTTTCTGGGCGATTGGCGCATCCATTATAGCCTCCAATATTTCAGCGGAGCATTTTATCGGCATGTCCGGTTCAGGGTTTGCAATCGGTCTGGCCATTTCTTCCTATGAATGGATGGCAGCAGCTTCACTCATCGTTGTAGCAGTTTTCATCCTTCCGGTTTATCTCAAAAACAAAATTTATACCATGCCGCAGTTTCTACGGCAAAGGTACAATCCGACGGTTGCCACAATTATGGCTGTTTTCTGGTTGTTGTTATATGTTTTTGTTAACCTCACTTCCATTCTTTATCTCGGTGCACTGGCGCTGGAAGTTACTGCCGGGCTTGATTTTACTTATGTAATTATTGGTTTGGGCATATTTGCCGTTATCATTACAATTGGCGGAATGAAGGTGATCGGTTATACGGATGTGGTACAGGTAATTGTGCTGGTTCTGGGCGGTTTGGCTACTACTTATCTGGCACTGGAACTGGTATCTGAGCATTTCAACAGGCCCGGAATATTTAACGCTCTGGCATTATTAAAGGAAAAAGGCGAAAGCCATTTTCACATGATTCTTCCAAAAGAAAATCCTTTTTACAAAGATCTTCCTGGTCTGTCTGTCATCATCGGTGCAATGTGGATCAACAATCTGGCCTATTTTGGTTGTAACCAATACATTATCCAAAGAAGTTTAGGCGCTAATTTATCGACTGCCAGAAAAGGTATCTTATTTGCAGCTGTGCTCAAATTATTGATTCCGATTATTGTAGTAATACCAGGAATTGCAGCATATGTATTATATCAAAACGGCATGTTTCAGCAGGAAATGCTTGATCCGGCTGGTGTTGTAAAACCTGATCATGCATATCCGGTACTGTTAAATTTGCTTCCTTCCGGATTAAAAGGAATGGCATTTGCTGCATTAACCGCTGCCATCGTTGCTTCTTTGGCAGGAAAAGCAAACAGTATTTCAACCATTTTCACGCTGGATATTTACAAACAATACATCAATCCGGAAGCAAGTGAAAAACAACTGGTCAAAATCGGGAGATGGACCATCTGGGTAGCTATGGGAATTGGTATTATTGTGGCTCCACAGCTTCGTGTTCTTGATCAGGCCTACCAGTTTATCCAGGAATACAGCAGCTTTATCACACCAGGCGTTTTCGCGATTTTTATTTTTGGAATGTTCTGGAAAAGAACCACTTCCGCCGCCGCTCTGACTGCCGCTTTACTTACTATTCCGCTTTCAACGGCCGGTAAATTTCTCTGGCCCGAAATTCCTTTTCTGGATCGGATGGGAATTATTTTTCTGGCATTATCGGCCATTATCGTAGTCATCACATTGGCTGATCCTAATAGTAAAAGCAATCCAAAAGGCCTCGAAATTAACGAAGCAATGTTCAGTCCGGGCAGAAGTTTTGTGGTTGGTTCAATCTTCGTTTGTGGAATCATTGCGGCTTTGTATACGGTATTCTGGTAAAATTAAATAATTGCTTTGGGCTATCAGCAGTCGGCCATTGAAAAACTGCCGATAGCTGACAGCCGAAATCCGACTGCTAAACTATGCTTTTAACTACTAAACAACTTTTCCAGAAATGCTATGGCCGGTATGCTATTCCGGCTGTGAATGTGTTTTTTATGGAAGAAATTCATGGCCTTTTTGCGGCAGCACAGGAAGCTAACGCCCCGTTTATTGTGCAGACAACCCCTTTTGCCCGTGATTATGCGCATGCAGATATGTTGCTTTCCATGATTGAGTCAGCGGCCAGAATCTATCCGAAAACAGTATATGCCATTCATATGGACCACGGTTATGAAGAACATATTTTCGAGGCCATTGATAAAGGCGGTTACACTTCGGTAATGATAGATGCATCGCATGACCCATTTGACAAAAACATAGAAAGGACCAAAGCTGTTGTAGCAAAAGCACATGAAAAAAATATTAGTGTGGAAGCAGAACTGGGTGTTTTAGCCGGCGTAGAAGACGACCTGACTGTGGACGCAGCACATTCATTTTATACCAATCCGCAGGAAGTAGAAGATTTTGTGAAAGCAACGGATTGTGACAGTCTGGCAATTGCAGTCGGAACAAGTCATGGCGCTTATAAATTTTCGGGCGGGCAAGGTTTGCAGTTGCAAATCCTGGAAGAAATCCAGGCTCGTTTACCTGGCTTTCCTTTGGTGCTTCATGGTGGCTCCAACGTGAGCGCAGAAGTGGTTGAACGCATTAATGCAGCGGGCGGAAACCTGAAAACAGACGCAAAAGGTGTACAGGAAGATGAAATCAGAAAAGCAATTCCATTGGGTATTTGCAAGATTAACATTGCAACAGATATGCGTTTGCTGTGGACGATGGTAAACCGGGAATTTTTCAGGAACAAACCGGAAGAATTCGCTCCTACTACACCAGGAAAGACTTTCATGGAAGAATATAAAAAGTTTATGTTGAAAAAATTTGATCTGTTCGGATGTTCGGGCAAAGGCAGTGAATTTCAAAATTGAAACACAGGATCAGTTATGACAAGACGACTAACGGTAGCCCAGGCTACTATAACATTTTTAAAAAATCAATACATTGAACGCGATGGCATTGAAGAACGCTATTTCGGTGGTTGCTTCGGTATTTTTGGTCATGGGAATGTGGCTGGTTTAGGCCAGGCATTACAGCAAAATCCTGATTTTCGGTATTATCAAAGCCGAAACGAACAATCCATGGTTCATACGGCCGTAGCTTATGCCAAAGTAAAAAACCGGCTTGGTGCGTTCGTTTGTACGACTTCAATTGGCCCGGGAGCAACTAATATGATTACCGGTGCTGCACTGGCGACGATCAACAGGCTGCCTGTATTACTATTACCCGGAGATATCTTTGCAACCCGTGAGCCCAATCCGGTTTTACAGCAACTGGAAAGTGCATCCACACAGGATATTTCTGTCAATGATTGTTTCAAACCTGTTTCCAAATATTGGGACAGGATCAGCCGGCCTGAACAGCTGATATATTCTTTGCCGGAAGTGATGCGTGTGCTGACTTCACAATCAGAAATGGGAGCTGTAACACTATCCATGCCGCAGGATGTACAAACGCATGCATATGATTTTCCCGAAGAATTATTTCAAAAAAGAGTCTGGCATGTTGGCCGCCCGCGCCCAGATCTGCCGACTCTACTAAAAGCTGCTCAATTGATCCGTGACAGTAAAAACCCGGTGATCGTTGCTGGTGGCGGAGCAATTTACAGCGGTGCAGATGGTATTTTACACGATTTTGCATTAAAAACCGGAATTCCAGTGGGCGAAACCTTTGCCGGAAAAGGAGCAGTTAAATTTGACGAACCATATAGTATTGGCGGCTTGGGCGCTACAGGCACAAAATACGCGATTGAAGTTGCCAACGAAGCCGATGTAGTAATCGGGATCGGGACGCGTTACAGTGATTTTACAACTGCCTCGAAGTCTATTTTTAAAAATCCTGATGTCAAATTTATTAATATCAACATTAGTGAATTCGATGCTTTCAAACATGCTGCTTTACCGCTAATTGGCGACGCTAAGGTAATTTTGGAGGAATTATCCGTATTACTAGGTGACTATGAAGTTGAAAAAGAATACCGTAAAAAAATCTCGGATTACAACCTGGCGTGGGATGAAGAAGTTACACAAATCTATCTGAAAGGAAACAGTACCGTCCCTCCTATTGATCAGGCCATAGTGATTGGAACGTTAAACAACTTTATGGGCCGCCGTGATGTGATGATCAATGCTTCCGGAAGTGCACCGGGCGATTTACATAAACTGTGGCGTGCAACCGATCCAAAAAACTTCCATCTAGAATACGGTTTTTCTTGTATGGGTTATGAAATTGCTGCCGGGTTAGGTGCAAAAATGGCTGATCCTACGCGTGAAATTTATGTGATTTGCGGCGATGGCGGTTATCTGATGAACAACCATGAAATTGTTACTTCAATCCAGGAAGGTGTAAAATTCACCATTTTACTTTTGAATAATAATGGATATGCAAGTATTGGCGGGCTTTCCGAAAGCATTGGCAGTGAACGTTTTGGAACTATGTACAATTACCGTGACGAACACTCAGGACAATTATCCGGAGATTTCCTTCCTGTTGATCTGGCAAAAAATGCGGAAAGTCTGGGAGCTATTGTCATCAAAGCTACTGACCGCACTTCGCTGGAAGAAGCATTGGAACAATCAAAAATTAACACCCGAACTACGGTCATTTATATTGAAACCAGTTTGTACAGAACGGTAAAAGGTTACCATGCCTGGTGGGAAGTTCCGGTAGCCGAAGTTTCAGAATCTGCATCGGTTAAAAAGGCATTTGAAACTTATAAAGAGAACAAGAAAGAACAAAGGATCTTTTTGTAAAAGGGTGTAATACAGGAAGATGAAAAGTGTGACTTACATAGGGACTAATTTACTTTCTGGTAATTATTAATAAGAATCTGGGACAAATTAGTCATTAAAAAAGGATTGAACCAATTGTTACAAACGGTAGCCGCTAAGCGGCATATAATCACTGCTTTATTAAAATCAATGAAGCAATCAGGTTTATATCTTTAATCATTTGTAAACGTCAAAAATATTCGGAATTAAATGTGCCCACTTACTCAACGTCTTTTAAATAATTATACAAAAATTGGAATCGGATGATGAACAAGGGAATGCCACTTTCCCACTTTCCTCCCTTTCCTCTACCATCCATTATCTAAAAATGAACTACGAAAACATACAACTGGGCATTGCTCCTATCAACTGGACCAATGACGATATGCCGGAACTTGGCGGTGAAAATACCTTTGAACAATGTATCAGCGAAATGGCTTTGGCCGGATTTACAGGTTGCGAGGTTGGAAACAAGTTTCCTCGCGACACCAATGTATTACGTAAAGCGCTGGAATTACGAGGCCTGCAAATCTGCAATCAATGGAACAGTTATGAACTGACAACAAAATCCTTTGCCGAAAACAGGGCGAATTTCACGCAGCTTCTTGACTTCCTGGAAATAATGGGAGCAAAAGTAATTGGTGGCGGCGAAACAGGGAACAGCTGTCAGGGACAAATGTATGTACCGGTTTTTGAGGGAAAAGGCATGTTAAATACAAAAGAAGAATGGGGCAGTTTCACTTTTGGATTAAATGAATTGGGGAAAATTGCGCAGGACCGTGGTATGAAACTGGCTTTTCACCATCATATGGGAACCTGCATTCAAACCATTGCTGAGACGGACCGTTTGCTCAATGAAACTGATCCTGAAAATGTATATCTGAATTATGACTGCGGGCATTTTTATTTTGCAGGAGAAGATCCGGTTGCCGCTTTGGAAAAATACATCGGACGCACAGCTCATATACACCTGAAAGATGTCCGTCCTGATGTTTTGCAAAAAGTACATGATGAAAAATGGAGCTTTTTAAACTCGGTAAAACAAGGTGTATTTACAGTTCCCGGTGATCAGGAAGGTTGTATAGATTTCCCTTCGCTTTTCGAAGTCATTCGTTTAAGTAATTATAATGGCTGGATTGTTTTGGAAGCCGAACAGGATCCGGCAAAAGCAAATCCTTTAGAATATGCCATGATGGCGCGGGAATATTTCAGAGGCCTTACAGGTATTTAAAGTTGCATTTCCGGTTACCTTTAAAAATTGATATTATTAAAACTTCCCTGAAAAGATGTTATCTGAATAAAATGGTCCGGGTTTTCCCGGACTTTTTTTATGCCTGATATTTTCCGTTTCCCGCCACACTTGTTCCTGGCCTCACGTAATACTAGTTAAATGCGTTAACACATTTAATAAATACGCTTCGTCGTTTGTACCTAATTGATTTTCCTCATTTCAAATTGATTAAAAATGTTAAAATTTAAGAATTATGGTTTAACCGGATGTCTGGCATTACTGCTTTTTACAGTAAGTTGTAAAACAAGTGATGTCGATCCGGAAGTCGTAAGCACCACCGATACTACTTATACTTCTGTCAACAGCTGGGTTTATGAATTAATGAACGATGCGTATTTCTGGTACGACGATATGCCTACGGAAAGCACGCTGGACAAAACTATCAGCCCTTTTGATTTCTTTGAAAAACTAATTTACCAACGTACAACCGTTGACAGGTTTTCGATGATAACCGATGACATTGATGATTTGGAGAATGAATTTAATGGCATAAGTACAATTTATGGAATTGGTTATTCCTTATCATATCTCGACAATACCCAAACAAGCATTGGCATGTTCCTGAATCTGGTGGTGAAAGGAAGTCCGGCGGAGGCTGCGGGTTTGAAACGGGGTGATATTGTCATGAAAGTAAATGGGACTCAGCTCACTTCCAGCAATTATTCATCACTTTTAAGCAGCAGTGAAACCGCAGTATTTACGCTTGGAACACTCACAAATGGAGTAATTGTAGTTAATAGCACTACCATATCAGTTACAAGAGCTGTGGTAAATGAAGATCCCGTTGTCTTTTCCAGTGTTATTACCAAAGCAGATTATGGCAAAACGATTGGCTATGTAGTTTATACACAGTTCGTTCCGGGTACTGATGCAGACGCCAAAAAGTATGATGATGAACTCCGTGCCGTATTTGCTAATTTTAAAAGCCAGGGTGTAAATGAACTGGTTCTGGATCTGCGTTTCAATTCAGGAGGATACATCAGTTCCGCAGAAACACTTGCATCATTGGTTGGAAAAAGTATATCCGGTTCCAAAATTTTTTATAAAGAACAATGGAATGATAAGTATACTGCATATTGGAAAAAAGCAAATGGAGCCAATGCACTGAATTACAGTTTCCTGGATGAAGCAAATAATATTGGTTCCAGCCTCAGCCGTGTATTTGTGCTTACTTCCAATGGAACTGCATCAGCCAGCGAGCTCGTAATCAACGGATTAAAGCCTTATATGGACGTAGTTACGATCGGAGAACATACTGCCGGGAAAAACCTTTTCGGCTCATTGATCAGCGACGATCAGGGTCGTTGGAAATGGGGAATTTATATGATGCTGGGCCAAACTGCCAATGCCAATGATCAATCCGATTATGGCACCGTGGATGGAATGACACCAACTTATATTGTGGAAGATTCAAGCGTTCCTTATCTGCCGTTTGGTGATGAAAATGAAACACTTTTGCGGAAAGCACTTGATGTAATGGGAATCCCGGCAAGCACCGATCTGAGAACTGGTGCCACGAAAAGAGTTGCAGCTGTAACGTCACACATGTACAGGGATAACCTTCAGGTAAAAGAAAACCGCATGATCAGAACCGATCATTTACCATTGCTGAATAATTAAAAATGCGTTGACCTACATATTAAAAAGGCCTGGAACATTTCAGGTCTTTTTTTGTTTAAAAGTCTTTGAATATTTCTAACAAAAATATATTCCGGCATAATTTATTTAAACGATGCAAAACAATAGAATTATTTGTATAAAATAAATCGAATATATTTACATATTTCAATCAATATCACGTAATTTGAATTATTATCCGTTTGTTGATATTTCATAATGATATTGCAACGGGCAGGACAGTTATAAATTAATTTTTAATTTAATTTCAGGATTTTTAAGTTTCAAATTTATGATTTATACGTTTATATGAAATCCAGGGTTCTGTTGTTTTTCATTTTCGCCTGGTTTTCAGTAATAGAAGTAAATGCCCAAGCAGTAAAACATACCTACCGGTTTTACGGAAATTTTTCTGTTGCACTCCCTCAATGCGGCCCGGATCTTACACAGGCGCAGCCCCTCGGAAACTGCCCCTCTGCTCCAACCCCTGGTGATTTTATAGAAGATGCACTTCCCTGCGGTGCAAAACGTCAGGTTTATCACAACAATTTAAACTGGGGACTGGCGTATCCGAATACTACCGGGGTTATAAAAGGAACTTACACCATTCAGATGTATGTCAGGGTTACTGACTGGGGAAAAGAATGGTCGCGGATTATAGATTTTTCTATTGGAAAAGCAGATGAAGGGATTTACTTCAAAAACACAGCCGGTTCTGAGGAACGGTGTCTTGATTTTTACCCTTTCGGAATTGTTGGTTCCTGTCCCTATTTTAATAGTTCTACCTATTATCTTCTGACATTTACAAGGAACGGACTAACCGGTATATTCGACGTTTATGTAAACAATACCTTATTTGCTTCATATAATGATACCCGGGGTATGTATGTTGGAAAAGCCGGAGTACCTATTTATATATTCAGGGACGATGCTGCTACGGCTTGTGATTCCGGTGAGGCTAATTTTGCGTATTTATCATTCACTGACCAGTATTCTACACAAAGTAATGTTGAAGCTGTTGCGGAACAGATTTGTTACACAGCCAGTATTAATGCAACCGCCGACTTTGCAATTAATCCTAATCCAAGCTGTGGGTATCCGGCAAATGTTAATGTTATATATACAGGTGATATAGAAGCACCGGGAACCGGCTACATTTTCGACTGGGACTGGGATGGCGGCACCGTTGTTTCGGGTACCGGCATGGGGCCGTTTGTAGTGAACTGGAATACACCCGGGACAAAGGATATTACATTGGTTGTAACGAATACATCCTGCAATAAAACTTTGACCAACAAGAAACCGGCCAATATAAGCAGCCTGGATTTGGTAACTTCATTAGACGCAGGTGCGTGTACTAATACCGATGAGGCAACAATTACCGTAACGGCCATAAATGGCGTTTCGCCATATGAATATTCTATTGATTCTGTTAATTACCAGAAAGAAACAGAGTTTAAGGTAACACCGGCTACTTATAGAGTTTATGTAAAGGATGGCGAAGGCTGCATTTCTATTAAAGAAGTGACCGTGGATTCGCTGGATATTACTGCTGTACAAACAATTGGTGATACTGTCATTTGTGAAGGGCAGCAGGTAAAACTTTTGACAACCAGTAATGCCACAGCTTTTTCCTGGTTTCCGGGCACCGGATTGGATAATTCGTCAGCTGTAAGCCCCATTGCAGCGCCAACAGTCACGACCCAATATATAGTAACAGCCACCAAAAATAATTGTCCGGTGCAGGACACCGTAACGATTACTGTTGTCCCGGATATTGAAGTGATAGTTACTCCGGATACTGAAATTCAGCCAGGAATACCCTTCCAGCTCAGTGCATCTTCGCCTCAGCTCGATGGCCAGGCTGGAGTAATTTATATCTGGATGCCGCCAACAGGACTGGACAATCCTGCTATTGAAAATCCTGTTGCCACGATTTTATCAAGCAAAACTTATGTGATTAAAATTACATCTCCGGACGGTTGTGCAGGCACTTCCCAGGTTAATCTGAATGTTATTCCACCTCCTTCCATTTTTGTTCCTTCGGCGTTTACACCAAATGGAGATGGCAAAAATGAAATACTCAGGCTCGTAACAAATAAAATTACGGCATTGAATTATTTTCAGATATATAATCGCTGGGGTGAAGTGGTTTTCTATTCAAATCAGCTGGACCAGGGATGGGATGGTCGTTTTAAAACCGCCGAACCAGTTGCAGGTCATTATGTCTTTAAACTTGAAGGGATTACAGAAGAAGGAAAAACAATAAAAAAAGAAGGTACTGTATTACTGATCAGATAAATGGTTCAAATTTCAGTGTTATAATTTTATTGAAACAGCAGTATTCTAAATATTTGGTACGGAAAAGCGAATCCATAAAATTTCGTTTTATTTACAAAAATTAAAACCAAACTAATGAAAGCACTCCTGATCATCGACATGCAAGCCGGCTCTTTTACCCCTGAAACTCCCAGATACGATACAGAAAAACTAATTGAAAAAATTAATCACCTATCCACTTTATATCGTGAAACCGGCAACAAAGTAATTTTCGTTCAGCACGACGGTACAAAGGAAGATTGTTATTTTCCGGTTACTCCTGATTGGGAAATCCTTCCTGAGCTAATCATTGATCCGGTTGATGTATTTGTTTCCAAAACAGTCAATGATTCATTTTATCAAACAAATCTGGATAGTTTTTTGAAGACAAATGCCATCAGTCACATCACTATCACGGGCAGCGCAACCGATTTTTGCATAGAGGCAACTATTCAGTCGGCATTGATAAAAGATTATCAAATTACCGTTATAGAAGATGGCCATACCACCGCAGACAGGCCACATTTAAACGCAAAAGCAATTATAGAACATTATAATTGGGTTTGGCAAAATATGTCCCCTACTGTTGGAAGTATAAAAGTTATAGCGTTTGAGGATTATCTGGCAACTGAAAATAATTTAATATAAATAAGAAATTAAAGCAAAAAAAGAGAAGTCAGCTTTTAAAAAGCTGACTTCTCTTAATAACAGAATAATATCCTGGGAAATCAGTTGATCCAGCTAAACTCGTATTGTAATTCCGGGATTCTGGTCCGGTCTGCAATACGCCTCAGACGAGCAGGTAATGCCATCAGATAATCGCGCGCTTTCTCGGCTTTTTCATTAATATCACGTACGGCTCCTATTTCCCACTCCAGCAACAAAGCTTCGAGAATATCTATGTAATCATTGGTTGTATAAACTCCTAATCGCTGAGCTGCATCGGAAAAATGCGAAAACGTGTCCCCGATTTTCACTCCGCTTTCACGCAGGAAATGGGCAGGCATTACGATCTTTTTCCTCATCATATCTTCCAAAGCCAGCATTAATTCTGACGGATCTACTTCCAGAATCCTGCTTACGAATGCCTTATACGCTTTTGCATGACGCATTTCATCAGCAGCAATTACGCCACATATTTTGGACAAATGCGGATTGCCAAATTTCTTTGCCAGCGATGCAGTACGGCGATGGGAAACATTGGTTGCCAGTTCCTGAAATGAAGTATAAATAAAGTTCCTGTATGGGTCACGATCCGTTCCGATATCAAATCCATCAGCGATCAGAAACTGAGTAGATACTTCCAGAGCGCGCATATTTACACGGCCGGACAAGTATAAATATTTGTTCAGAAGGTCGCCATGACGGTTTTCTTCTGCTGTCCAGCTTCTCACCCATTTGGCCCAGCCGGATGGATGGCCTACCTGATCTACACCGATTACATCCATCAACCATGATTCATAAGTAGGCAAAGCCTCTTCTGTAATGGTATCGCCAATCAATACGGCCATATAATCGTAAGGCAAATCACGGCAGCTTTCCTGTAACAGTTTTACTTCAGTAAAGAAATTATCTTTGCTGGAATCCGGCAAAAAATCAGTAGGCTGCCAATTTTCCTCGATTGGCTTTAAGTATTCGGTCATGAGTGAGTCCAAATCCTTCTCTACATGTTGCATGACTTCTAGTCTTTCTGCTGAAAGTGCGGTTTCCATTGTTAATTTGAGTTTAAGCTCTTGCTACTATTTGACAAAGTACGGTAATTTAATGTAAGTTTAATATGATATTCCTCATTTCATACTTCATAATTTTTTACAATCCAGACAGTTTTAAGCTATTTTTGCGTAAAAAAACCTGAATGAAAAAAATCATCGACTACATCCTGAGTATTATATATCTGATCCATTTCGGTTTAACCCTGCTGGTTTTTCATGTAATTCAGATCATTGCTTTTAATGTATTCGGAAAAAAGGTGCATAAGGTTGCAGTCGATTACCTCAATTTTTTTCTAACATTCGGATTGTACTTAACCGGTGCTAATGTTATCCTGAGGAATCTGACTGATTTACCCAACGACCGTCCCATAATATTCGTGGCAAATCACCAAAGCACCTTTGATATTCCTGCTGTTATCTGGTTATTAAGAAAATACCATCCACGGTTTGTTTCCAAGATTGAACTCGCAAAAGGCGTGCCAAGCATTTCGTATAATCTTCGTAAAAGCGGTGCTGCATTGATTAACCGTAAAGATGGAAAACAGGCAATTACTGAAATTGCAAGGCTGGGAAAATTGATACAGGACGAGAAAGGATCTGCTATTATTTTTCCGGAAGGAACACGTACTGCCTCTGGAATTATGAAACCATTTGTAGCCGGCGGAGTAGCCACATTGTTGAAAAGAGCACCTGATGCACTGATTGTCCCAGTTGCAATCAACGGAACCGGTGCATTTAATCCCAAAGGAATATTCCCGCTAAAATCCTTTTCAAAACTTTCATGGACAGTACTGCCCGGCATTGAACCATCCGGAAAGAAAGTAGAAGATATCCTCGAAGAAGCAAAAACAGCCATTCAGAATATACTTAGCAAAGAGTAAGGTCGGCGGTCGGCGGTCGGCGGTCGGCGGTCGGCGGTCGGCGGTCGGCGGTCGGCGGTCGGCGGTCGGCGGTCGGCGGTCGGCGGTCGAAAATTCGCTTTTTTTACCAGTAGTTCCACTCAAGTTAGGGTCTTCACCAACTTTTTTGTGTCCAAACTATGAACTCAGACTTAAAAGTTTGCGTCTTTGCAAACTTTGGCCGTAAAAAACAAAACCTACGGAAAATCCCCTCCTCCATTTTTCCCCTTCCTCCCTTCCTCCATTTCTCCATTCCTCCTACTCCATCCCCCTTTCTCCTTTCTTTTTTCCTTTAACAAATCGTTAACAAACCTTCTTTAAACTTATCTCAATCCTTTGCCTCTAACCCATGAACTTTAAAATTTATTAGTCATGAAAAAGATATTTTTTGTTGCCGCTATTCTTGCATTAGGTTTTACAAACGCAAATGCCCAATATGATTCAAGATACGATCACCGCGATAACCGGGATAACAATTATCCTCAATATCCAAACGGAAGAGATGATTACGAACGTGGCGGAGACTCAGAAATAAATCATTTGCAGAGAGAAGCACGCCAACGTATTGATGCAGGTTTTGAGCGCAGGACACTTTCCAGACGTGAAGCGGATGTATTGATGCGCGAATACCGCCGTATTGAAAATCTGGAAAGAAAATTTAGTCACAGAGGCAGGTTATCGAATAGAGAAGCACGAATTCTTAGATCAGAATTGCAGAGACTAATGGCTGATACCCATAGAATGAGTAGCAGAAGAGGAAACGACTGGGCGCGTGAACGCGGCAGATATTAAGATAAGACAGTTGAAGGTTTAAGGTAATTAGGAAAAACATCCTGTTTTGTGCGGGATGTTTTTTTATGACTATGATTTTTGGTTTTATTGTGTTTAAAAATACCTGACCAGTTTCACGTGTGATTTTTCAAAACCTTCCCGCTGATAAAACTGATGTGCTCTCTCACGGATATTTCTGGATGTTACTTCCATTTGAATCGCGCCATTAGTTTGTGCAAATTCAGTAACATGCTGTATTAAGGCACGTCCGATAAAATGCGACCTGAATTCCGGCTCGACAAACATTTCCTGAATTTCTGACACCAGTGCAGCATGATGCAACAAAGGCTGGATATGGCAGCTCACCATTCCAACCGGCTTTCCATTGAATTCAGCAATGAAATAAGTGATATTGTCTGAAACCAGATTTCTCTGAAAAACCATATCGAAATTCGCCCGGTTTATAACTGCATTTTCCAGGTCACAGATCATCTGATAGACCGTTTCCTCATCATCCTTTATTACCTTTCTGATAAATAATTTATCCATATTTTTAAAAAGCCTGCAATTCTGCTGAATCATGAACAAAGATTCCTTTATCTGTTTTTTTGGCAAAAGAAAGCATCGCGTTGGCTACTTTTTCGGAATCAATTGCACGGTATTTTTTTAACGGGCCAAACATCAAAGGTTTGAAAACCGCAGCCAGTACTTCACCAACCTGCTCTCCCAACCGGGATTCTTTACGATCACCCAATAATAATGATGGATGGAAAATATGTAATACAGGATACTTCATGGCAATTAATCCCTGTTCTACCTCTCCTTTCACTTTATTGTAAAAAATACCAGATTTTGCATCAGCACCCATTGAAGTAACAATCATAAACTTTTCAGCACCATTTTTTTGAGCTAACCCGGCAATTGTCAACGGATATTCTAAATCAACTTTTTTGAAGGCATCTTTTGAACCTGCTTTTTTAATTGTAGTACCCAGGCAGCAAAAAATATCATCCGCTACCACCTTAGAAGTATCCGGCTCATCAAAATTGAAGATTACTTCTGTAAGTTTTGTATTTGTAATTTCCAGTGATCTTCTTGTCAATACTACCACTTTATCATAGTAAGGCGTATGTAAAAGTTTTGTAAATAATTGACTTCCAATAAGTCCGGTTGCCCCTACAATTAAGGCAGTTCTGGATGATGATGGTTTCATGATGGATGCTTAAAGGTTAGGTGGTCAAAAAGATACGCATTCTGATTTATTTCTACGTCGATTGGATTATTTTTTGTTAAAGTATATAGTTTACTTTTACTACAAAGTTTAAACCAGCGATATTAATACCCAGAATGGATCACGGCAAAAAGCAAAGTGCAATCAAAAAAAGATCAAAATTGCTAAGCGTGGCCCGGCAAAAGTGCCCGCGTTGCCGTAAAGGGAATTTATTTACGACACAAAATCCTTATAACTTTAAAGAAGGAACCAAAATGTATGATTCCTGTCCGGTTTGTAATCAGGATTTCAAGATTGAACCAGGGTTTTATATTGGCGCTTTATGGACAAGTTTTCCAATTGTCATATTTATTATGGCACTTTTATCCATTTCACTGCTGGCTTATTTTAAACTTTCCCTTGATCATTTCTTTGTAATTCTGACTTTATCTCTTTTTCTTCTACAACCCGTTATCACGCGCCTTGGCAGGGCGATTTGGATTTACATTTTTGTTGACTACGACCCGGACGCGGCAAAGTGGGGAATTGAGTAAACATAACAAATGTACAAGAGTCTGTTTTCACAAATATTGGGCAAGTACACGTATCGGCACAAGAATTGAGATATTATAAAAAAAGTGTTAAGATCATGAAAAAGAAAGACAAAGAAGTCGAAGGCGGTTCACCATCGCCTTCCGGGCCGCACAACTACAAGCCCAAACAGGAGGATGATAGCAGAAAGCCATCAAAAGTGGTAGAAAAGGAATCAGTTCAGAAGTCTGAAAAAGGTAATATGACGGAAGAAAAGGGCTACAATGAAACACCACCAACGGTGCCTGTAAAATCAACAAAACAGTAATCGGTTGATTATTTACTACTTTTTTCCTCCATTATTGATTCGATTGCCGCTGTCAGATATACCATTGGCGCATTCCAGTTAATTGCGATTTCATTGGATGCATACGAACAATAGTCATCGGTAAAAGATTCATCTGCAAACCTGCTCGTATAGGTTGTGCATTTATCCTGTTGTCCGGGATTTGGGCCTCCTGATAAAAGTCCCGGAACAGGTGCTAAAATACCATCCGCAACAGATGGCCGATGGTGCGGATGCATAACCTGTTTTGAGCCATAACCAGTCAGAAACGAATAGCCCGTTGCATTTCTGCCCAAAATGTAATCCAGGTTTCCAAGTGCAGCCTGCAAATATTTTTTATCCTTCGATATCTTAAAAGCACATATTAAAGCGATTCCCTGATTTGCTGCCACAGCATTGCTACCCCACGCAAAATCCTTTGCAGTTTTTCCCATAACAGTGTGATAAGGCTGCTTTTCCAGATCGTTTAACAGGTCATTTGAAAATTTAAGAATGCTTTGCTGAACCTGGTTGGTAAAATTATTCTCTGTTTTTAATGCTTCACTAGTACGTACAATCGTATAATAACCCAGCGCTTTTACCTGATTCCATGATGGCAAAGGCATAATCTTGTCTGTTTCAAAAGAAATTCCTTGTAGATAGTCTGTTTTCCCGGTTAAAGCATACATTTCCGCTGCCGCCCAAATCCATTCATCACTTGCATTCTTATCCCCGTATCCTCCTGTAACAATATCCGGATCAAACTTTTTGTTCATTTCATCCTGATTGTATAAAACGATCGGATTCTTTTTTGCCCACTCCCACCCTTTTACGGAAGCTGTTATGCACGAATCTGCAAGGCCGGGTAATTGTGCATCAAAGCTTTTCAGGATTCTGGCCGACTGTGCCATTACAGCAACAAAATCCAGGGTTGCGATCGTATTTTTCTGAACTACATATCTAGGATTTTTACATGCATCCGGCATGATCATACCATCGAATTTGGGATTTGTCAGTTTATGATAAACACCGCCATCACCCGGATCCTGCATAGTCAGCATCCAGCGAAGATTCCAGATTACTTCGTCCAGCAAATCAGGCACTGAATTATTACTTTCCGGAATGTTAGTGTTAAAAGTTTGGAAGTACTCGGGAAAGTCCTCATAAAGTGACAGCAATGTTCCCATTGTAATTCCGGAATTCACTATGTATTTGTTATAATCGCCGGCATCATACCAGCCTTTCGGAGAACTGATCACATCATTTTCCGGACGCCCTGGTGAAACTGCCGATGCATGGATTAATACTTTGTCATCAGGATGGCCAGCCGCTCTTGCCCATTTCCCTGCAAATTTTTCAGGCAAATCGGTTGAGGCACGCTGATAATAAAATCCTTTTATTGAAGCAATTGCTACTTCTTTATGTACCTGATCTTTAATCTCGAAAGGAAAAGATTTACCTATATCTGCAACTTCAACAACGTACTTTCCGCTTTTCCGAACTGTTGAAAAATCGGCAATCCTATTAATTTTCCCGGAATACTGGCTGGTTCTTGGCTCACTTAATTTTCCTTTAAAAACAACTCTGCCGGTACCTGCATCCTTTACTGTAAAATCAGTATTTTTTTCTCCTGATATGACGGCAATCTTCTCTCCGTTTGGATAAAAGCCTATTTGATTTAGCCGGATTTCAGTTGAAACTTTTTGGGCAAATGCAGAATCAAAAAATGAGAAGCAGTAAAAAAGATTAGAAAATAGGAAGAAACGCAGAGTATTAGTCATGTGAAGTTTAGTATAACGCCGAATCAAATTTTAAAAAACCGACAGCCGGTTCTCTCAATGAAATACATCAGAGAGCCGACTGTCGATTGTCCGCTAATCAACCTTTTTAGGCCCGATTGAATCGTAAATAACTACCTTTTCCCACAAATGAGAATAATCCTTGATAAACTCCAGATGGATCGGGTGCGTCTGATAGATTTCCTCTTCAATAATATTTTTAAAAAAACACATCCAGGAAACCGCGTAATCTTTCACAATCACAGGTCGGCTCGTTGCTGCCGGCGTGCCGATATGCACATACTGAATTGTGGGTACTTTAGCTAGTTTTTTCAGGCCCTCGATTAATTTGGCTTCATCCTGTGCATTGTTTTTGTTCTTCAGATAGAAATAAACGTGATGTATAAAAAGCTCTTTTGTTTTTTCAGGTTCAGCAGCCAATGGCGAAACTGATACGAGGGTAGCCAATCCGGCATTTTGTAAAAATTTGCGTCTTGATTTGTTTTCCATAATTGTGATTTAAAAAGCTGTATTTACAGCGGGGATTATTTGTGTTGGGATCTTAATTTTAAAATACCAGGGTAAATTTCAAGTTTACGCCCATCTTATAAAACAAAGTAAGGTAAAATTTGTATTCAAAAATAAAGTAATTGTATTCAAAAGTGCCTATCACAATGATTTAATCATTCTTCCGTCAACTCAACCAGCTTGTTCACTGTATTCCAGTTTCGTGTTGTAGCAATCACTTTTAACTTATTCTCGAAAAAATTATTATTCAGTTTCGTATTTCCGTAACCTCCCGGACAATATAAATAAATGGCTTTTGCATCAATTATAAATTCATCAGGCATATACTTGGCAGGATCAATTTTAGCAATATTCACCATGCCCGGCTCTTCCGACAAAAATGTAATATGCAGTTTGGTCAGGTCAATATCCTGTTTGTTAGTAAATGGATTGTTTTTCCGGATTTCTAAAATAGAGTAACTTTCTAAAACAATAACAGGAATTCCTGTCCCGAGATCTTTATTAATCTGCTCTTGAATTAGTTTTTCTAAATCTTTCGGATTTACCGATTCAGACTTAAATATCACATTCCCGCTTTGAACATACGTTTTTACATTCTCTAAACCGAGGGTTTCAAATATTTTTATAAGAGCCGGCATCTTGATCATATTTTTACCGCTTACATTAATTCCCCGCAGGATTGCTATGTATGTGTTCATATAGATTGGTTTTGTTCCACCCGATTTTTATTAAATTTAAACTAAAGGAATATCCATATTACTTAATAAAAGCAAAAAAGCCACGGATGATTCCATGGCTTTTCTTACTATAATCTAAATAATACTTATTTTGTCTTGGCATAATCAGCCGCAAGTGCATTTAATGTATCATCTTTTAAATGCTCTGAGGCAACAACAAGGCGGTAACGAAATGTTGTCGATTCTCCTTTTTTGAGTTTAAAATTCAGCACATCTTTTCCATCACTGAATGCTTTTTGTCCTAATGGATTTACTGCAAACAGCCCGTAACCTCTTGCATGCCAATAGGCAGGATAACCTACATTTTTAGGATGGTCAATGATTGCAATACTGATATCTTCATCCTTAATTTTACCAGTCAGGTTACACCAGATGGCTCTTTTTGCCCAAACTTCCTCACCTTCAATTCCATTGCTGTTACGGTAATTTCCAGTAATTCCTTCTGTTATTCATCACAGGAACTTTGGTGGCAATACCGCTGGCGTCTGTAAATATTTCAGGCTTGCTGGATGGAAGTTCCAACTCCCGGGCTACACGAATTGCAAACATTCCATCCTTAATGTCGGGCATTGCAACTTCTCCGTTAACAGCAGTTAATGTTGTCGAGCGGTCAATTATACGTGTATCACCTTTGCCGCTGAACGTAAAAGTGGTTATTTCCTTCAATGTAAGTTTTCCATCTTTATCAATCCAGTCGGCAGTAACGGTTAGTTCACCTTTATCTTTACCGCTTTTCATGGAATTAATTCCTGTGTGAACAATCGTACCGTACGCACGTTTCGCATGATCGACAGCATTGGAATTGTTCCAGTAATCGTTACCATTCACATCTTCATAATTCAGCCAGATTCCCACATGATGCGGATGATCTACTCGCTCACTCCCACGTGGGTCTAATGGCCAGCCACGGGTTATTAGCGTTCCCTTTGCAGTCATAACCGGATAAAGCACCGCTTTTTTCAATACATCCTCTCCCGGATAGAAATATGATGTAAATGGCTTACCATCAATACTAACCTCAACCTTTTTATCCTTTTTATTATCAACCAGATCAACCTTTTGGGCAAAACCCGGAATGGCAGAAAACGAAAGAAGTGCTAGTACCGTAATTGTATTTTTTAGATTCACCTGTTTGCCGGATTATATTAAACGCATTTTAAACGCAGAGTTTGATGGATTTGGCGCAGAGTTTCACAAAGTTATTTTTTATTAAAATCTCATGAAACTCAGCGTCAGACTCCCTTTTACCATGCGTTTAAAAGTGCGTTTAAAAAATTTAACTTAGAACAATATCACTTTTCTTGGGATCCCAGGTAACCTTTTTACCTGTGTGCAGTGCCTGCGTGGACATAATGTTTGCCACCGAATGGTTGAAACCGGCACGGGCAGGAGCATTAGGTTCTTTACGGCTCCGTACACATTCCATCCAGTTACGCATGTGAAGTGATGTCATCGGGTCAGAACCTGTATTAGCGTCCGTAGAAACTTTATCATCCGTTTTCAGAGATGTTTCCGGCAACAAATTGGCTTTCATACCCATTGCCGCCGCATCTTTTTCTTTCAATCCACCTTCCGAAGTAATCTTATTTGTATCCAGATTTATCATACCGCCATTCGAGTAATAATATTCTTTCACATCACCAGCAGCCTGGTGCATACGAGCAGAATAAATCACCTGGAAGCCTTTATCCGGATTATCAAACGGGCCGTAATCAAACGTAGCTGAGAATGTATCAGCATTTGTACGGCCGTCTTTCCAAACGTAAATACCTCCGTTTGCCACTACGCTGCGAGGCGCTTCCAAGCCTGAAAACCAGTGAACCGTATCAATCTGATGCGACATCCATTGACCCGGCAGACCTGATGAATACGGATAGAACAAACGGAACTCTAAATAAAAACGCGGGTTCCATTCAACCTTAGGGCGATTCAGCAAAAAGCGGTCCCAGTCGGTATCTTCCTTTCTGATTTGCTCAACCAGTTCTTTTCTTCTCCACCGGCCAGGCTGATTTACATTCCAGGTCATTTCAACCATCGAAATATCACCAAACTTACCCGATTTGATAAAGTCATTGGCGGCATGATAGTTTGGCGCACTTCTGCGTTGCGAACCTACCTGTACAATTTGCTTGGAACCTTCCACTGTTTTCAGTGCCAGTTTTCCATCGGCCAATGATTCAGCAAAGGGTTTTTCCACATACACATCACGACCGGATTTTACCGCTTCAACACAATGTAAAGCATGCTGGAAATCAGCAGTACTGATTATCACGGCGTCCACATCTTTGCGTCCAAGCAGTTCCTCATTATTCCGTGCTTTCACAAATTCACTTGCCGACCAGCCTTTGCCTTTGATAAAACTTTCAGCCTCATCGCGACGGCGGTTCCAGATATCCGAAACGCCCATAAATTCAAAGTTCAGATCTTTGGAATGTTCGGCAAAACTTGGCGCCAGAGAACTGCGGAAACGATCTGAAAAACCAATAATACCAACGCGAACTCTGTCATTAGCGCCTACTATGCGGCGATAGCTGGATGCACTAAAAGCATTACTACCAACTGCAACTCCTGCAGAAGCCAGGGCAGCACTTTTTATAAAATCTCTTCTTGTTGTCATTATTTTTTAATTGTTAATGGTTAATTATCAATTGGAATATTCGAAAAAGGCAAAAAGGTTAATGGTTAAAAGGTCAACGGTTAAATGGTCCTCCAGAACTCTTCACTTACTTTACTTCCTTTACTTTTAAACTTCTGAATGAAACGTTGTCGCCGTGGTCTTGTAACAATAGATTTCCTTTCTCAGAAAGCCCAAATCCGGGAAAACCTTTGAATTTCGATTCTGCTACCAAGTCTTTAAAAGACTGTGATCCGCGAACATACTCTACAACTTTATAATTATTTAAGAAATGCTGAACAGTACCATCTTTCTGTACCACAATTCTTCCCTGATTCCACTCTCCTATTTTCTTAATGGCGTTGGCAGGTTTTTGCGAAGCTATAATATCGTAAAGAGATCCAATAGTACGATTGCCATTTTTACCCAATTTAGCGTCAGGATGTTTTTCGTCGTCCAATACCTGAAATTCACAGCCAATCCCGGATTTTCCACCTGAACTGAATTTCTGATCAACAAAATATTTGACACCGCTATTGGCTCCTTCTGTTAATTTGAACTCGAACTGAAATTCAAATGCAGGCCCATAAAGTTGTTTTGTAATGATATCATTTCCAGTTTCAGAACCGTCCGATTTTTCTATTGTAATTGTACCGTCTTTATAAGACCAGCGTTTGGAAGGGAAATCAGTACCACCATAAGCCTGCCATTGATCCACCGATTTACCATCGTATAATTGTTTCCAGCCCTGTTTTTTTTCAGGATCCGTAATCAGATTCGGGATCAGATTTACAATCCGGATATTGGTTTCAGGACTTGGTTTAAGATCTGTTGTCTTAATCCTGACATTTTTCCAGCTTACCTGTGTGCCTTCTGAGGCTTTTGTCCTTATTGCCAATTGCATGAACCTGTAAACAAATAAATCCGCTCGCTGTCATGTCATCTACTACGTAAGCAGTTGGAATTCCGTTTACAAATGTGCGTATAGTGTTTCCAATAGCTTCAATCCGGTATTTATTCCAGGCATCTTTCCGAAATGCTTTTTTTCCTTCCGGATTAATATCCATCGGATAAAGCCATCCCCGGCGTGCTTCATCATATAATCCGCCGGAATAAGCCCGGTCACTTGGATCAATTTCTACCTGATATCCGTGTACTCGGCCATTCTGATAATCTTCCGTAGAAAGGCTCCGGATCTGTATACCCGAATTCAGTTTGTTATCTACCTTTACATCACATTCCAAAATAAAATCACCGTAGTCTTTTTCAGTTGTCAGGAATGAGTTGGGTGTGTCCATGACAGAAGTACCGACAATGGCGCCATCTTTAACTTCGTACTTGGCTTTGCCGTTCAATTGTTTCCAGCCAGCCAAGTCTTTTCCATTGAATAAATCCTGCCAGCCATCTTTGGATTTTTGAGCGTGCGTTAAAGAAATGGATACACTAAAAAGTAAAATTGCAATCTGTATTGTGTATTTCTTCATATAAATATGATGTGACGACGATTGGTAAAAATGGAGTATAATATTGTCTTCTATCAAGAATCAGACTCTGAATTATATAACGACAGAATGATGTCTTTACCCTGACAAAAGGTTTAGTATATTTAGTATGAATTGTAAAGAGAAAAACTGATTGTTTTGCTTGTGTCTGATTTATGATTTAAATTTGGTTTGTACTTATTTCTCGAATAGTCATGAAACAAATAACGCTTAGTATTCCTGAAAGTAAGTTTTCTTTTTTTATGAAATTGATTAAAGAGTTGAATTTTGTGCAGGTAGCAGAATCTTCCCAGCATGAAGAAAGTTTAACTCCCGAGCAAAAAGAAACATGGGAAAACATAAGAACAGGCTTTGAAGAACTAAAATTGGTTGACCAAGGCAACCACAAAGCACGTCCGATACAGGCACTGTTAGATGAATTAGACGCTTAGTTTTCTTACAACTTTATGTATCAAATTTATACGATCGGGCATTTTGATCGCGAATTAAAGAAACTCGTCAAAAAGTATCCTTCCATCATAAAAGATCTAAAAACTTTACTTCTGGATTTAACCCAAAATCCCTTTCAGGGCAATGCATTGGGAAATAACTGTTTTAAAGTGCGCATGGCTATTTCTTCTAAAAACAAGGGCAAATCTGGTGGTGCAAGAATAATTACCTGCATTAAAATCGTTAATGAAAGTGTTACTCTTATTTCCATTTACGACAAATCTGCTCAAAGTGATATTCCGGACAATCTTTTAATTCAGCTTTTAGAAAGCAATGATTTGATATAAATGTTTAAGAACCTTGTAACTAAAATTTTAATTAGGTTATGTAAAACTGTATTGATATCTATTAAGCCAAAGGATATTTCAAAGTCTCAACGATATACTTTTTATTAATCTCAGCGCAAACCAGCGGTGTTTTCTCAGGATCAGGCACACCATCGAGTTCCACAACTGCCCATCCTTTAAACTGGATTTTATCCAAAGCAGCAAAAACCGCCGGAACGTTCACACGTCCCTGTCCAAGCTCTACAAATTTGTAACCATTTTTGGTATCAGCTGGTTTTGTATCCTTTAAATGAAGCGAATGAAGTATGCTTTTATATTTTATTACAGCTTGTTCCGGCTCTCCTCCGCCCTGTTTGTAATGTGCAATATCCAGTAATAATTTGACATAACGCGGATCCATTGCCTGTACAATTACATCCACTTCTTCCGGTGTTTCTCCCAGCTGATGCATGTGATTATGATAAGCAGTCTGCACGCCTAAATCTGCGGTTTGTTTACCAATTTCATTCATCACTTTTGTCAGTTTTTTCAGCTCATCCATTGATGGAGCACGGTCTTTGGGACGCAGGCTATTGGTTAGTTGCAATGCATTTCCACCCAGAGCTTTTACAAAACTTGCGTGTGCAACATGTGTATCAATCGTACTCTGTAATTTGGCCGGATCGATTTCCACGTTGCCACTCGAAAACATGGCTAATTTTAAATCATGTTTAACCAGCATATCTTTTAACTCGGATACTTTGGTCCGGTAAGGTGCAAAAGTATTGGCTCTCAACTGAATACCTTTGAAACCAAGTGACGACAGATCCGTAATTGCCTGTTCGTCTTTTCCACCCCAGGTAATGGCCGAATATCCTATTTTGATATCGCCCTTTTTTAACTGAGCCTCTGCCCACGCCGAAGTTGTAAGCATTGCCCCGGAAGCCAATACAATATTTCGTAAAAATTCGCGACGATGTGTTATGTTATGATCATTCATGATTAAGGATTTTGTATCTGGAAATTATTATTTCAAATATGGTCTTAACGAATAAAACCAATAAAGACAGCTATTCAAAAGCTCATCTATACTGGTTTTATTCAATGCATAAATCATGTTAACAATTTAGTATCCCGGATTCTGTGGAAATACAGAACTTCCGTCGGTACCTTTATCACTTCTGTCGATTTGGGTTTGTGGAATGGGACGTAAATTGTGGGTTTCTTTGATGTTGGCAGCAGCGTCTGTGTTATATTTTTTAACGCGATCAACAAGAATTCCCCAGCGTTTCAAATCCAGCCAGCGTGTCTGTTCTCCCAGCAATTCGCGTCCACGTTCTTCCATGACAAAGTCCATCGTTGCGTTAGCCGCTGTAATTTCCATTGCAGCTTCTTTACCAGCAAATGCTGCACGACGGCGAACCATATTTATTGACGTAACAGCATCAGCAGTTTTTCCAAGTTTTACCTGTGCTTCTGCCAACATTAAGTATGTATCTGCCAGACGGAAAACAAGAAAATCGCGGCTTCCTGGTTCGTAAGTTCTGTCAATACGGTTAGGATCCATAAATTTCACAAGTGTAGGGAAAAGCGAAAGGTTATACAAACTTGGTACCAGAACCTGATAAGGCTTAGCAGCACGCTGCGCTAATGTCCATTCTACTCCCGGAATAAAGATAGTAGTGTCACCTGGTTTGAATGTTACGGATTTCTTGGAATTATCAAAAACGTTGGTAAAAGTACCGCCCGCTGTATTGCAAAGCCACGTATCCCTGAAAGTCTTTTTGTAACGTGAATCATTGACCCGGTCTTTAAACACCGTTTCCAATGCATAAGGGGTTGGTTTCAAACGCTTGAACGGACGGCCGTAGAAAATATCACGGACCATACCAGCCTGTACGTCATATTGCATCCCAAAAATTAAGTGAAGGTTGTTACCATTTCCGTTTGTAGTCGGATCAGAAATATTGGTAAGCGGATCTGTTGTATACTGAACAGAAAAAATAACTTCATCATTAATTTCACCGGCACCCTGCGCAAAAACACTTGCAAAATCCGGCAGCAATTTGAAGCCGTAATTATTTATTACATTCTTAGCATATGTTTCCGCTTTCGCGTAGTCATCCGCTGCTTTTACGCTGGATGTTGCCTTGGCCAGGTAAACTTTTACAAGTAAATTCTCAGCAGCTGCTTTGGTTGCACGTCCATATTCAGATGATTTTGCTTTGTTTTCCAAACCTGGCAATGACTCTTCTAAATCTTTGATAATGGCAGAATACATTTCCGCCTCCGTAGCACGCTTAGTCGTTTTTGTAGGCAGGATCGTTTCTGTCAAACGTAAATCCACGCCGCCAAACTCCTGCAAAAGAATAAAATAATAATGCGCCCGCAGGAATTTCACTTCGGCTACTCTTTGTGCTTTTACAGCATCAGTTAATCCTGTTACTTCTGGCGCACGTTCAATAACCGCGTTGCAGGTGTTGATACCTTTGTATAGTTCTTCCCAAACCTCCTGGATAATACTTACGGTACCGATCAGCTGGGAATCGTAAAAGTGAAAACCTTTAAAACTTCCATCTGCACCGGCCGAATAAAGGTCTGTTCCATATTCAGTCATACTGATTCCCCTCTCCGTTCCGTAAAAATTTCTTAACGAAGAATAAGCGGCGTTAGTGGCAGAATTGAAACCGGGGGCGGTTGAAATGTAATCGTCGTTTATACTGGAAACTATTTTTTCATCCAGCAAATCTTTACACGACTGGCCCATAAAGAGGAAAGCCAGTATGCTTAGCGTTTTAAAAGATTTTGATAAATATGTACGTGTCATTTTTTGAAATTTAAAAGTGTTAGTAACTGGCTACTGATATTGATCCGTTCAGAAATGGTTATAATTACCATCCGGCCGGCAATCCTATCAGAATTTAACATTTAATCCAAAAGTCGAGATCCTTGTTGCAGGTGTTACGTCGCTGTTGATATTTCCATCAGAAGATTCAGGATCTATACCATTGTATTTTGAACGGTATTTCGAGAAAATAAACGGCTGCTGAATACTTGCAAACAAACGGAGTGATTCCAGGCCAAGTTTTTGTACAAATTTTTGTGAGAAAGTATAACCAACATTGATGTTACGAACCTTCACGAAAGAACCGTCAAAATAGATGAACGAGGTATTGTAAACAGGAAACTCCTGGTTAAAGTTTGGTCTCGGAAATTCGTTTGTAGGATTGTTTGGTGTCCAGTAATCTACTTTAATCTGGTTGTAACGTCCCTGTAAGGTCAGGTTATCCTGGTGAAACTTGCTCAGAATTTTTTGGCCTACACGGGCGAATATAAAAAATGACAAGTCAATACCTTTATAGTTGAAACGATTGGTAATACCACCCTGCCATTTAGGAATATCAGATCCTAAAATCACTCGGTCTGCTGCTGTGATCTTGCCATCTTTATCAGTATCCTGAAGCTTAACCTGCCCTACTGCAAAACCTTGCGCTTTGGCTGCGTCTTCTTCTCCTAATTGCCAGATTCCCAGTTTTTTGTAATCGTAAAATGAATTAAGCGGATGTCCGATAAACCATTTGTTACCTGTATCATCCACTTTACCGTTGTAAAGAGAAAGAATTGCTTCTTTATTTTTGTAAAACACAAAGTCAGTGCTCCATTTAAAACCGCCTTTCGTATTGACGTTAACTGTCGAAACTCCGATTTCTATACCACGGTTACGGGTTTCACCAACATTACGGGTTACCGCATTGAAGCCAGTGGAAGTTGGAAGCTGATCGGAAAGTAACAGATCAGTCGTGTTTGTCTGATATAATTCAATAGAACCTGAAACGCGGTTTCCAAAGAAACTATAATCAATACCTATGTTTTTACTTGCAGATGACTCCCATTTCAAATCTTTATTTCCGATTGAATTTGGACGGTAGCCATAAGCCGCATTGGTTCCCCATGCATAAGAAGTCCGTTTTAACAACCCCTGAGTCTGGTAAGGTGCCACTCCCTGGTTACCTGTTTTTCCATAACTGGCACGTACTTTCAACTGATCGATCCATTTAACTCCTTTGAAGAATGGTTCATTGTAAATGTTCCAGGCAAGCGCAACTCCGGGAAAATTACCATATTTAGTATTTTCACCAAAACGGCTTGATCCATCGCGGCGGGCTGTAACCGTAACAAGATATTTATCGTTATAATCGTAATTCACACGAACCATATAGGAGTTCAGTGTCCATGGAATCAGATTACTGGTTGGTAACAAGACTGATCCGGCGTTGCCAATATTATAAAATTCCTGGGGTTCAACCGGCACACCCTGTACGGATGAACTATTGTATTCAAAGTTATCCCTCTGGATGGATTGAAGTGCTGTAATATTGAAGTTATGGACGTTATTTACTGTTTTACCATAAGTCAGGATATTTTCAACTGTGTAGTTAAAACCATATTGGTTATTAATACTTGCTCTTGGCAATCCACCTTTGATATCATTAGTTTGCCCTCCGATAAAACGGCCGGCGCGCGAAATACTAAAATCAGGGCCAAAATTCGCACGGTATTTTAATCCGGGAAGAATCTGAACTTCTGCGTATAAGCTGTTAAAGAAACGGTATTTCTTGGTTTGGTCAATCTGTGCACCTTCAACAAGTTCTGCCATTGGATTAGTCAGCAAGGCATCCGTAGTCTGGGCGAAAATAATTTTCCCTTCGTCATCATAAGCCCGCGCCAATGGATTTTGCGGCAAAGTAAAACCGTAAGGATTTCTTGTGGCCCCGTTACGCACACTATACATGGTATACGACGAAATTCCGACCCTAACACGCTTGTTAATATTGTGATCCAGATTTACCCGAACCGAAGTACGTGTAAAATCCAGTCCGGGGATAATACCTTTATCTTTAAAGAACCCTCCTGAAATATAAAACTGCGTTTTTTCATTTCCTCCCTGAACCCCGAGAGAATGATTCTGCTGGAAACCGGTACGAACCATCATATCCTGATAATTTGTGGTGCGGTTTTTAGCAATTCCGTCAAGTTCAATCGCTTCAAACAGTTTTGAATCCGCGTAGGCGTCAACAGTTCCGGTTGGGACTACAACACCTGCTTCATTTTTATAAGTACCTGTTGTCCTGCGGGATTCTCTTTTTAATTCAGCATATTCCGCTCCGTTCATCAGATTTACCTTGTCCAATGCATTTGTAGCACCCACATACGTATCGTAACTTACTGTTGTTTTACCTTTGGTTGCACCTCTTTTAGTACTGATCAGTACAACACCGTTTGCGCCTCTTGCACCATAAATTGCTGTAGCGGTGGCATCTTTCAGGATTTCCATAGACGCTACATCATTTGGGTTCATATCTTCATAACCTCCTGATACAAAATCAAATGGGCGGGTAGCAAGTAATTCATTACGATCACCGGAAAGTGGAATACCATCCACTACATATAATGGATTATTTCCTGCACTGAATGAACGGCGGCCACGGATCAGGATTTTCGGCACGGTTCCCGGCTTACTTCCCGACTGAGCCACATCGACTCCTGCTACTCTTCCCTGTAATGCCTGGCCCAAATTGGTAATAGGCATTTCATTGATCATCTTGGAATTAACTGATGAAATAGCACCTGTCAGCTGGCTTTTCTTTTGCGTACCATAACCTACTACTACTACTTCACTCAGTGTTTTCAAATCACTGACCAGATTGATATTGACAACGCTTTGGTTGCCAATGGTAATTTCCTGAGTCACAAAACCTACTGCGGAAACAACCAGTATTGAATTATTATCCTGGATATCTATTTTAAATTTTCCGTCAACATCTGTATTTGTACCTGATCTGGTACCTTTCACAACGACCGATACACCTGGGACTGGAGTGTTATCGTCCGCTGACAGGATCTGTCCCGTCACTGCTCTGTCAATACGTACTTCGTTTTTCAAGTCGGGCAAATTCAAAGGAGATCCATGAGCAAGAGTGCCCATTCCTATTACACTCACCAAGGCACATTGAAATAAGTACTGCCTGATACTTGTAAAGTTTCTTTTCATTGGATTTATCAATTAGGATTTTAAGGATTCTTGTAAATAATTTAGAAGACGAGGATTAGGTTGGGCACCATTACAATAATATTCAATTTATTATTTAAATTATTAAAAAACAGCACTGTGATTCTTATACGCGCAACTTTGATTTTTCATTAATTCAGAATGTATATTGTGATAAAATTTAAAGGAAGAATTACTTTTTTAAGGAATGTTTTTTCAATCAAATAGAATTAGGATATATCTAATAAGTCAATTAATTGAACAGATAATACAATTATGAATACAGTATGAGATTAGAAATTGGAACAGACAATTGGAAGCGAATTGTCAATTTTATTTATGCAATCGTTATCGGGAACGTTGCCAATTTAGAATTCATCAAATAAATAATTGTAGATTATCGCCAATATGATGCGCCTGTAGAAACTGCGTCATATGTAATACACAAGCATTTATAGTACATTACCAATATAAAATTCCAATTTGAATTAAAAAAAACTTTCTCAGGTAATCAAATTTGCAGAAAATTACTGGTCATAATTTATTTGCTATCAGTATTTTACGGATAAGAAAAAAGAATCAATCTTTGCCCAAATCAATATAAATCTGAGAAGATTACTCTTCAATTATTCAGATTTAATTTCAACCACAAAACACAATTAGCGAATATCAGCTTATATTTTATCAAAAATATCCTTTGCGCACCTAAGATTATGACGAATTTTTCTTTGGGAAGAACTGACTTGGTGAAAGAAAATAAACCTGATCTGGGAAGGAATAAAAAGAGAGGGGAAAATCAGCTGTGCAACGATGGAGTTATCTTTGGCAATCAGAAATTACCAAAGAAGAAATAAAGCACAATAAACAGGAAGGTAACCGACATAATTAATAGGATTATTCCACCGATTAACTTGCTGTTTCCTAACAATGTCACGGATGGGCTGATTGGTTCTGCTTCACCAATTATTTCCAGTGAACTCCTGATCCTGCCCCATAATGAATTAATTTCCTGATTGGAAAGTACATCTGGTTTCCAGTCGGACGCAACAAGCACCAACTCGCGGGCCTTTTCGATAGTATCCTTTTTGGAAGGATATTTAGTCATCCAGTTTTCCCAAAAAGTGCATATAGAAGGATCATCCGGAAAACGGACCCATCTTATAAAAAGATTTTCCATCGCTAACTCTTCGGCCGAATAATCCGAATACGGTTTCATGTACAGCACGTTAATTCGTTATAGTAATAGTTTGTTCAATGATATTGATGATAACAGGTCATTTCCGATCTTACCAATGTGCTATAAATCGCGACGTGTCAATTAAAAAAAGAAATCAACCTGAATTTTATACTCAATGTAATTGAACAGGTTTACGAATTGTTTGGGTTCCGGAAAACCTTCCGATTTTTATTCCGGGCAATCCATCAATGCGGATTAGAAGGACATTTAAAGCCATCATCAGGATAATACAAACTGTATCAGTTCATATCAGACACATATTTTTTCACTACCTTTGCGGGAATTTTAAAGACGAGAATCTGATAAAAATTTCGGATTCAAACATGCTAAATCGCAACTAATTTTTATGACCTCGCATCAAATACGACAGGCTTTTCTTGATTTTTTCCGAAGTAAAGGACATTTAATCGTTCCATCCGCACCACTTGTGGCTAAAAACGACCCTACCCTGATGTTTAATAATTCAGGAATGGCACAGTTTAAGGACTTCTTTTTAGGAAACGGAACTCCTCCGTCATCAAGAATCGCGGATACACAAAAGTGCCTTCGCGTATCCGGCAAGCACAATGACCTGGAAGATGTAGGTTTTGACACCTATCACCATACCATGTTTGAAATGCTTGGTAACTGGTCATTTGGTGATTATTTCAAAAAAGAAGCCATTACCTGGGCCTGGGAATTATTGACTGAGGTTTACCAATTGCCAAAAGACCGCCTGTACGTTTCTGTTTTTGAAGGTGATGCGAAAGATGGTGTACCATTTGATCAGGAAGCCTGGGATTTATGGGTGCCTATTGTTGGAGAGGACCGTATTATTTTAGGTAACAAAAAAGACAATTTCTGGGAAATGGGCGATACAGGCCCATGCGGTCCCTGCTCGGAGATTCACATTGATTTACGCCCCGCGGCTGATGTTGCGGCTATATCCGGCAAGTCACTGGTTAATAATGACCATCCGCAGGTTGTAGAAATATGGAACCTCGTATTTATGCAGTTTGAGCGTAAAGCCGATAGTTCGCTGATACCTCTTCCTGCTACACACGTGGATACCGGAATGGGTTTCGAACGTCTTTGCATGGCGGTTCAGGCCAAAATGTCCAATTATGATACCGACGTTTTTCAGAATACGATTAACGTTCTGGAAACATTGTCTGGCAAAACTTACGGCGCCAACAGTGAGCCGTTTGCGGATATTGCGATGCGTGTTATTGCTGATCACATTCGTGCTGTTGCTTTTGCTATTACCGACGGGCAGCTTCCTTCCAACGTAAAAGCCGGTTATGTTATCCGCCGGATTTTGCGTCGCGCAGTACGTTATGGCTATTCTTATTTAGGTTTTCAGGAGCCATTTTTCTATAAGCTTGTTGCTGTTCTTTCTGTTCAGTTTAAAGATGTTTTCCCCGAATTACAATCTCAGGAAGAGTTTGTAACGCGAGTAATCCTGGAAGAAGAAAAAAGCTTTTTACGTACACTTGAATCCGGGTTGAAACGCCTTGACGTTATAACAAATTCGTTAAAGGACAAAGAAATCAATACAATTGCCGGTGATGAAGTATTTGAACTGAGTGACACATTCGGTTTCCCGGTTGATCTGACTGCGCTTATCGCAAGGGAAAAAGGTTTCCAGATTGATGAAGCCGGTTTTCAGTCTGCTTTGGCAGAACAGAAAAAAGGTCCAGACAGGATGCCACAAAAGAAGCTACCGACTGGATCGAACTTCGTGAATCGGATGGCGTTGAATTCCTGGGTTATGATTTTGAAGAAACACATAGCCATATTGTCAAGTACAAAAAGGTTAAAACCAAGACCGGCGAGGAATATCATATTGTACTCGATCGTACACCTTTTTATGCAGAAATGGGTGGACAGGTTGGAGATACAGGAACATTGCGGTGGCATGATGGTGTAGAGCAGATCATTGTAAATATTGTTGATACAAAAAAAGAAAATGATCTTTTCGTACATGTTTCAAAGGATAAAAACCTGGATGTAGTTTTACAGCAGGCAGGTCTGGTCTTAGCAGAAATTGATCACGATCGTCGTCTTAAGATAAAGGCAAACCACTCGGCAACCCACCTGATGCTTTCGTCCATGCGGGAAGTTTTGGGAAGGCATATTGTTCAAAAAGGTTCTTTCCTGAATGATGAAGTTCTGCGTTTTGACTTTTCTCACTTCTCCAAAGTAACAGATGAAGAACTGCAAAAAATTGAGGACCGCGTTAATGAGAAGATCAGGGAAAACATAGTTTTGGAAGAAAGGCGTAATGTACCAATCCAACAGGCAATAGCGGAAGGAGCAACAGCCACATTTGGTGAAAAATACGGGGATTTTGTACGTCTGATTATTTTTGATCCGAACTTTTCATTTGAACTTTGTGGTGGTACACACATCCCATCGACTGGTGAAATTGGTATTTTCAAGTTTATATCAGAAGGCTCAGTTTCTGCCGGAGTTCGCCGTGTTGAAGCCATTACAGGAGAAAAAGCACTTGAATTAATGCGCGAGCAGGAAGCAACTTTAAACAAAATCAAGGATCTTCTAAAAGGGCCTACCGATGTCGTTAAAGCAGTTGAAAATTTGCTGGACGAACGTAATGCATTGCAGAAAAAAATCAGTGCAATGGAAAATGAAAAAGTACAGGCACTTAAAAATCAACTGATTGAAAAAGCTAAAAGTTATCAGTCATTCAATTTAATCATTGAAAAAGTAGATGTACCCAACGCTGATTCGCTTAAACAATTATCTTACGAACTGAAAGACCAGGTAGAAAATCTGATTGCGGTATTTGGTGCTGATATTGCCGGAAAACCACAGATTTCTGTTTTTATTGCTGAAAATCTGGTGCAGTCGGCTGGCCTCAATGCAGGGAAAATTGTAAAAGAACTGGCAAAAGAAATTCGTGGCGGTGGTGGCGGGCAGCCTTTCTTTGCAACTGCTGGCGGATCGGATGTTGCCGGTTTGGATACAGCACTGGAAAAAGCGAAGGAATTATTTTAGAAAATATTATTATTTGTCGTAATGATTTAAAAAGCTGCTTTAAACGGGCAGCTTTTTGTTTACGATACAACATCAATATATTACTACCAAAGCAACTGCAAACCTTCATGAATATAAGGTGGCATATTTACATCTTTTGATATGAGTACCAGATTCTTCTGAAATCCATTACTTTTGGAGTATAGTATCCGACGCTTTCCTTCTTTTTTACCAAAGGTCACTGCTATTTCTTCACCCTTTTTTACCAGCTCAATCACATTGGAAAACTGGGCTTTGAATTCACCCACAGTCATTGTTTTCATGGTTATAAAAAAATTTGGTAAACAAATAAATCAATAAACCTTACAAGTTGTCAAGAAAACAGTTTTTGTATTTTCCGTTCCGCCAGCTCTTTTATAAGAAAATAGTGCCTGGCTATATTATTGATAACAATAACGTAACCAGACACTTACTTCAATTACAAATACTTGTTAATTCTTTTTCTTAGCCGTTTTTATAGAATCAGCTTTAGCAGTTTTGAATCTTTTATCCGGTGTACCGTCTTTTTTCAGGTTTTTATTTTCGCTGTAACGTTTATCCGGTGTGCCATCCGCTTTCAGTTTTTGATTTTCGCTGTAACGTTTGTCCGGAGTTCCGTCTGCTTTGGTTTTAATTTCCTTCTTTGCACTTTTTGCAGCTGACGTTGCAGGTTGCGTGGTTTGCGCAAAACTATTTCCAACTGTTAAGAAAAACACTGCGATCAATAATGCTTTTAACTTTTTCATATGCTTTTATGATATGTGAATAATGGTTAACATTTGCCATGTAAAAATAAGACTTACACAGTGCATAATTGTCACCAAAATAAGATATAAATAAAATTTAATATCAATTTAATGCAAATAGAGTACATGGAATTTTAAAATATTCAGCAGGCTACATGATATAAATTATCAATCAAACCAATTGTTCATATATTTACATAGATTTAATTTATACTATCTGTACCCTTTATGAATATTCAGCAATTAGAATATATTGTGGCTGTGGATAATCACCGGCATTTTGTTCAGGCGGCCGAGCATTGCAATGTGACGCAGCCTACACTTTCCATGATGATTAAAAAACTGGAAGACGAACTGGCAGTAAAAATATTTGACCGTACCAAACAACCCATTGTTCCAACCAGCATTGGAAGAAAAATTATTGATCAGGCCAAAACGATTTTACAGGAAGCAGGCCGTATGAACGAAATTGCCAAACATTTTAATGGAGATCTTTCGGGTGAATTAAGAATTGGTATTATTCCAACCATCGCGCCTTACCTGCTACCGCATTTGGTTCAGCCATTTATAGAAGCTTATCCGGATATTCGTCTGCATGTTTCGGAAATGATTACAGAAAGAATTACCAGCGAACTGAAACTGGGAAATCTGGACGTTGGAGTTGTAGCGTCTGTTTCCGGTGAAAGCAGTTTGCAGGAAATCCCTTTATATAAGGAACGTTTCTATGCATACGTGTCAGAAAATACCGGTTTGTATAACAAGCAATATATTCTTCCGGGAGATATCGAACCCAATGAATTATGGCTTTTGGAAGAAGGGCATTGTTTCAGGACACAAATCCAGCGTTTATGCGAACTGAGCCGCAACAGTCAGTTTGGCAATAGTTTTAATTACCGGTCAGGAAGTATTGAAACACTTATGCGCATGGTTGACCGTAACGGCGGGATCACTATTTTACCCGAACTCGCCATTGCTGAATTACCGGAAGACCGAAAAAAATATGTCCGCAATTTCAAATATCCTGAACCAGCACGTGAAGTTTGTCTGGTTGTGAACCGCGAGCAAATGAAGACAAGATTAATTGAAGCCCTGAAAACCGGAATAATGGAATATGTACCGCAGGTGGTTTTTGAAGGTAGTAAGGAAATGAGGGTTTTGTGAAGCCTGATTTTGTGGAATAGTTAATTCAAATTTGCCAATACCAAAGTAGTTCTCTGAATCAAAAATAGTTATACTATTTTACATGTACACCATAAAAATAGTATAACTATTTTTGATTTTAGAGGCAGAATGGAAATAAATGGAATTAAGGATAAGAAATATAAAATTACCTTCCCAGTCTTTTCTTTAGATATCTTTCCATCTCGTCCAACGACAATGCATTGAAAGTCATGTCCTTAGTCAGGCCACCTTTACGTGCAACAGCCACTCCGTAATGCATATCCAGATAACCGGCTGTTGAATGCGCATCAGGATTAATACTAAGCAGCACGCCTTTTTCCATACAATAAGAGATCCAGCGCCAGTCCAGATCAAGACGCCAGGGAGAAGCATTAATTTCAACAACTACCTGATGTTCTGCGCAGGCATCAATGATGGCTTTATGGTCGATCGGATAACCTTCTGCGTGATAATAACAAGCGGCCGGTCGGATGCCCCAAAATCGTTGTATAAGGATTTTCTATTGCTTTTAACAATCGGTTTGTAGCTTTTTCCAATGTCATAGTCAGGTTGCTGTGCACGGATGCCACTATATAATCGAAGCTTGCAAGAATTTCGGAAGGATAATCCAGCGAACCGTCACCCAGAATATCCGACTCAATTCCTTTTAAAATCTTAAATGGTTTTTCCGGATTTTCAGCAGCAAATCTTGCATTCAGTTTTTCAATTTCTGCATGTTGTTTAATAACTTCCTCCACCTTTAATCCCTGTGCGTAAGTGGCTGTTTGGGAATGATCCGCAATTCCTAAATACCCGAAACCCAGTTCCCGGCAGTATAATGCCATTTGTTCCAATGTATTTTGCCCATCGGAATAAGTACTGTGATTATGCAGAATACCTTTCAGATCGTTCCAGGTTACAAGCTGGTCTGCCGCATATTTCTCAGCCCACTGGAACTCACCAGCACCTTCCCGCATTTCAGGAACGATATATGGCAATCCCGCACTTTGGAATATCGTTTCTTCATTATCAAGCACATCAAAGTTTGCATGCCGCCAAACCGTACTTCCCAAAGCAGTCGGATAACCTAAATGGTCAGCAGATGCGGTTTCAAGAAACAGCTCGTTTACCATACGCTCAGGTTTGACAGCGATAATTTCTACATTAACAGCAAAATCCAGTACATTTCCGCGCCATGTAAACGGAGAAGACACTTTTTCATTCTGGACAAGAAATTCAATCTCTCCCAATGTCGTTTGCAGCAGTGCCGGAGAATCTGTTTTTACCAGTATCTTTATAGTATCCACAATCTCAGCCTTCCGGCGAATGTCTCCTGCGAGTTCTATATCTTCAAAACTTTTCTTAAGCTCTTGCGTAATCAAACCTGCTACCACCTCGGCCTTATCCATGCGCAGCTTCCCTGCCTGATCCTTGATAAAAGCCAGGGAATCCAGTATTTTTTGCTGAAGACTGCCACCCAATCCTTTTAGTTTCGCAACCGAACCATTCAGACAGGCCAGTTCCAGTTCATGAAGGTTATCAATACCAAGTTCTTTCCATAAAACGGCAATTTTCTTTGGACCAATTCCCTTGATATTGAACATTTCCATTACACCTAAGGGCGTATTCTGAAGTAATTCTTCCAACTCCGGAAATGTACCTGTTTTAACAATCTCAATAATTTTTGCAGCTGTACTTTTGCCTACACCCTGAAGCTTAACAAGCTCTTCCTGGGACATGTTTTCGAGTTCTCCGTCTTTATATTTATCCAAATAAAAAGCAGCAATGGAATAGCCCTTAATTTTAAAAGGATCAGCGCCGTGGAGTTCAAGCAGTTTGGCAGTAAGTTCGAGTAACTCTACAATCTCGGGATTGCTCATAGGGAAAACGGGTTAAAAAATATCTGCGAATATACAAATCGAAACCGCAATGGGCACAATAGATTAATACAATGGGAGTAAGATAACTTAGTATATCCATCTCTGTTATTCATTGTATCAATTATGCATTTTGCGTTAAACTAGTGCATCCATTGCAGTTAAATTAAGTAGTTATTTTAAACCCGGGTCTTAAATAGAAAAAAACCTGAACGATGGATACAAAAATAATCACTCCTTTTTCACGCCGCGATTTTCTTGTTGCCGGCACAGGCATAATTACTGCGTCGCTTTTTTCGCCGAACATATTTGCTTTGGGAAAACCGAAAGACAGATTAGGTGTGGCATTGGTGGGACTTGGCTATTACAGCACCGATCTGCTGGCTCCTGCTTTACAAAAAACCAAAAATTGTTATCTGGCAGGTATTGTAACCGGGTCTCCGGAAAAGGCCGAAACATGGAAGAAAAAGTATAATATTCCTGATAAAAATATCTACGATTATAAAAGCTTTGATCAGATTGCCAACAATCCTGACATCGATGTGATCTACATTGTATTACCGCCATCTATGCACAAGGAGTACACAATTCGAGCAGCAAAAGCCGGAAAACATGTTTTTTGTGAAAAGCCAATGGCCATGAACGTAAAGGAATGCGAGGAAATGATAAAGGCCTGTAATGATAACAAAAGAAGTTTGTCGATTGGTTATCGTTGTCAGCATGATCCTAACACACAGGAATTTATGCGCATTGCCAAAGAAAAATCATTAGGAAATGTACAGCTGATATCCTGTGCCGCCGGGTATAAGGAAAGCCGTGCCGGAAACTGGAAAGTAGATCGTGCGATGGGTGGTGGCGCTATGTACGATATGGGTGTTTATGCTTTGCAGGGAGCACGTTTGGCTGCGGGCGAAGAACCGGTTTCGCTAACAGCAGAACATGTGGTAAACCGTCCGGAAATTTTTAAAAATGCGGATGAGATCACACATTTTCAGCTGCATTTTCCAAGCGGTGCTGTTGCAAATTGTACCGGAAGCCACGGAATCAATACCAATTTCCTGAAAGTAAATTACGACAAAGGGTCTTTACACATGGATAATTTCTCAGCTTATACGGGCAACAAAGGTGAAAGCACATTGGGCATAATCAATTTCCCGGTTGATAACCAACAGGCAAAACAAATGGACGAAGATGCCATGGCGATCATGCAAAGTAAACCGCAAATGGTTCCGGGTGAGGAAGGTATGCGGGATATCCGTATTGTAGAGGCTATTTACCAGGCCGCAAAAACTGGGAAGACTGTAAAATTGGCTTAATATGTTATTGAGGAAAAAACTTTAATTCTCAATAGCCAACTTACAATTTTCAATGCGCTTTAAACTAATGGGAGTTTTGTAACTAATATCTTAAAAGTCTTTCAGTATGCTCCTGAAATTGCTGGTAATAACACCAGCAACGGCACAAAATAACAGGTAACAACACTGGCAAAGGCAGCAACATTTTCACAAAACATTTATCAAAAAACTTTTTCCATGAACCCTGAACAGATTAAAAGTTACCGCGAAGAAGCATTGCATCATTTGACAAAGGAACTGTTGCCATTCTGGGAAACGCGTTGTGTGGATAAGGAAAACGGCGGATTTATTACTCATTTTGACAATGCAGGTAATGATTCCGGCGAAGATGAAAAATCACTGATCGCACAAACCAGAACAGTTTATACTTTTTCAGCTGCCCACCGTGCCGGTTATGGTGAAGGACGTTATGCTGATATTGCCAAACATGGTGTTGAATTTCTGATTGACAAAATGTGGGACAACGAAAATGGTGGCTTTTACTGGTTGATGGACCGGAAGGGAAATGTGAAAATTGATGAGAAAATTGTTTACGGACACAGCTTTGCTATATATAGCCTGGCCGAATATACACTCGCAACCGGCGATCCGCGTGGATTGGAATATGCTGAAAAGGTATTCGACCTGCTTCAAAAATATGGTGCAGATACGTGTTATGGTGGCTATTTTGAAATGTTCCACAAAAACTGGGATTTGAAAGGTGCTGGTCCCGCAGGTGGAGATCGCAAAACTTTGGATGCTCATATGCACCTCATGGAAGCTTTTACAACTTTGTACGAAGCAAGTGGCAAACAGGTTCACCGTCGCAAACTGATCGAAATTATTGAATTGCTGGTCAACAAAATTATGCATCCTGTTTATGGAACCGGCATACCGCAGTTCTGGGCAGACTGGGCTGTGGCACCCCAGATTAAATTTGACATTATCTGGGGCTGGGACCGCTTTTCGGAAGATGGTTTCAAGAGCTCCGCGGAAGATAACACCAGTTATGGCCACAATGTGGAGTTTGCCTGGCTCCTCATGCATGCATTGGACATAGCAGGTATTCCCTATTCTACTTATGAAAGTCAGATACTCAAATCATTTAATCATGCCGTTCAGCATGGAATTGACTGGGAGTTTGGCGGAGTCTATGTAGAAGGTTCGCATGAAGGGGAGGTGTACGACCGTGAAAAAGAATTCTGGCAGCAGGCCGAAGTGATCATTGGTATGCTGGATGCTTACAGGGTTTATGGAGACGAAAAATATCTGAAAGCTTATGATGCCACGCATCGCTTTGTTTTTGACAAAATGATCCATCATGAAGTGGGTGAATGGCTGCCATTATTAACGCGGCAGGGAGAACCGATCTGGAAGCATATGAGTCATTCATGGAAAGTCAATTATCATTCTGTTCGCTCAATGGTACAGGGGATAATCCGGTTGGATAAGTTATTGGCGAAGAATTGAAAATAAATTAAAACATATCCATTCAAGGCAAAATGATATTATTGTAGATAATTCGTATCAGATACGCAAGAAATTCGGCAGTTTCGGGAAAAACGTTCTCGGTTTCAATTTATACATTTAATAAATTCTTATAAAAATTGCGTGGTTTTAAAATTCACTTATACAGCTAATTCCCGTTAAACCAGCGGTTTGAAACCTACTCTGTAATTTAAGTTTTACATTCTAAAATTTACAAGATCTGGTATTCATGTCTGGAATGATTATTTTTTGTTTTAGAAACAAATGCTTTAAAAAAAGCAGCAGTTTTTAACTTTAAATTTTAGAAATCATGAGTGCTTTCACACAACAAATAAAAGGAAACTGGAATGACCTGAAAGGAAAATTCAAACAACAATATGCTGATTTAACTGATGACGATTTGTTATATGAAGAAGGAAAAGAAGATGAGCTTCTTGGAAAACTTCAAAAAAATTAGGTAAGACCCGTGAAGAAGTAGAAACGGAAGTGAATAGCTGGTCAAACTAGTTTTTTAATATAAATATTTGATAAAAAGCCCCTCGAACAATCGTTTCAGGGGCTTTTTTAGTGTCAAGCTTAGGAAAAGTTTTACGCGGTTTAGCCAACTTAAAATGGATTAGCGCAAGGATACTTATTTGAATTTAGGCATTGCATCCATATTCTGAAGTAATTCAAAATATAAGCGTTTCTCCTGATTTGATTTAGAATCTTTTGTCATCCAAATATCCATTACAGAGTTTTCTTTTCTTTTTGATATCCGGGATATGCCCTTTATTCCTTTGCCAGCCATTATAATATATTCCTCCCCTATATTAATGATCTTGTAACAGGATTCTTCACTTTCTCCTTCTCCGCTGGATAAAATGACCCGGTATAAGACATCAGCACGCCCTTTTAACAAGGCAGCCTTGTCCAATTCGTTAGTCTGGTTATAACAATAAACCATTCTATTCAGCATTCCCACATCTATAGGATTATCTAACAAAATCTTTTCTCCAAGCGGAATCGATTTTTTCCAATTTCTCCGGTCAAAAAACTTATCAAACTCACTTCTATTCTTACTAAAATCGTAAACTTTATAAGTTGGCGAATATATGTACCTATAATACAGATATTTTCCTTTTGTTAAAGGAAAATACTCTGGTGCTACCGAAAATTCTTTTACGAGCTTAGGAAAGTAAAACTCTGACACGCTATCTTGAGCTGCCGATTTTACTTTTTGTAAATCAATTTTATCCTGAGCCTTAATAATACCTGTTGAAATCAGAATTAATATAACGAGTAGTAACTTTTGCATAGAGCTAAAATGATAGAAAAGTTGAATAGTTAGGGCAAGAAGCAAAACTAAAACACTTTTACATCATTCATATTAAATTATCACAAATACCTTATTTAACATAAAATGATAAATACTCAAGAAATTCCTGTTGGCGTTGTCGGACTTGGTTTAATGGGGTGCAGTATTGTTACCTGTTTATTGCTGGCAAACCATCCTGTTGTTGCCATTGCCCCAATCAGTGCCGATTTGCTGCATGCCGAAAAAAGGATCAGGGAACATCTTGAAAAGTCATTTGAAAACGGTATAATCCGGAATACACCTGATTTCTACTTTAAAAATCTGATCATTACGGAAGATTATTCCCGATTAAGTTCCTGCCAGTTAGTGATTGAATGTACCATTGAGAATATTGAAATTAAAGAAAGTGTTTATAAGAAAATAGAAAATGTTATTACTCCTGAGGCGTTACTGACCAGTAATACATCTGCAATTCCAATAAGTACATTACAAAAACTGACGGCCCATCCTGAACGATTTTTAGGCCTGCACTGGACTGAGCCTGCGCATACAACGCGATTTCTTGAAATCATCTGTGGTGACGACAGCGATATTAAAAATGGTGAATACTTATACGAACTTTCTTATTTATGGGGCAAAGAACCTATTCTGGTAAGGAAAGATATTGCAGGATTTATTACGAACCGGCTTATGTACGCCATGTACCGGGAAGCGATAAGCCTTGTAGAGAATGGCTATGCAACCGTTGAAGATGTGGACAGATCGTGCAGGAACAATGCTGGTTATTTTATGACTTTTGTTGGTATTTTCCGCTGGATGGACCTAACCGGCGTTCCTGCATATCATACTGTAATGCAGCGGCTTTTCCCTACTCTTAATAACAGCACAGAAGTGCCCGAACTGATAGACAAAATCGTGCGTGAAGGTGGAAGAGGTATTTCCAATGCACAGGGTTTCTATGATTACACGCCGGAAGAAGCACGTTTATGGGAAGAAACTTTCACGGAGTTTACCTACGAAATCAGAGAACTGGCACTTCGTTATCCTGTTGACCTGGTCAAAAGAAAATTAACAGAAAAACAGAATAAAGATGTGTGATTTTTTATCTATCAATTAATTATAAACTCACTGGAAGTGGAAATATTCCGGTGATCTTTTAGATAAAAGAATCCGTATTTAAATCCTTCTTTTGGTATTGGACAGGAAATTGTTTGTTTTTCAGGATTGATGACTACCTTTTGGCTGTTCCAGACACGTTGTTCATTGGCTGAAGCAGTGTCATTGGAATAATAAAACTCCGCATGCCAAAGTGATACCGGAGAACTGTAAGACACATTTAACGAGTCACTATTTTTTAAAACTGTATTTACTGTGATTACCTGGCTTTTATGGTTCAACATACTTTCAAAAAAATACCGGATTTCATGTGGTTCCCAACCGGACTCATGACCGTGCGGCATATTTGGTATGATACATATGGTACGTTGGTTTTCAGGTATAAGACGGTACGTTTTGTCGTAAGGAACCACGTTATAAAACTTGTCTTTATTGCCATTAACAAATAGAAATCCCGGTTTTGCAAAAGCGAGGTAAGATGACGGATCGAAATGCTTCATCCATTTTGACTGGTTATCCGGAGAAAGCTGTTGTAAGGGGAATTTAAAAACATCAGATTCATCATAAAATCCACATCCGTAAACCGGAGCAGCAGCCTTGAAACGGTTATCCAGACTTGCAACAATACACGTCAGGTATCCACCCCAGCTTATTCCGGTAACACAGGTTCTGGAAGCATCTACTTCGGGCAGATTCAATAACAACGAATGAGCCAGAATGGCACTGGCAACTGCATGATATGTCCATACATCTTTAAGATTTCCATTTTCCATTTTTGCAAATTTGTCCTCGTCACCCTGATCCGGCCCGGCCAGTACTAGTTTTTTGCCATCTTCTCCGTTTCCGGCCAGGTCCATAGCAATAGCCGCGTATCCTTCCGCTGCCCATTTTTCCACCCATACTTTAAAAGCTTTTCCGCCTCCTCCATGAATCAGTACAATGCCGGGAAACTTGTTTTTACCAGAAGGCTTTCCAGCCAGCAAATCAGGATTGCAGTAATAGGCAAAAACCTGTGTAGGCTTACCTTGATAATTAACACTTTTGTATAGTAATGTTTGTACTTTTCCTTTTTTACCTGTCAATTGGATTTCCGGGCTTTTGCTTAATGTTTCTAAATCCCATAAAAGGTCATCCGATTTTATCAATTTACTGTCTATTATTAAATCCTGCATATTTTGAGCGTAACTTGTACAAGCTGTAAATAACAGGAAAGCAATGATTTTTTTCATGTAAATCCGGGGATTGGTTGAAATATAAAAACGGATATTTTAAAGACAATTTTCATGATATTGATGGTTCTTATCATAAGACTTAATTAGTTTTGAGCTACTTGGTTTTCAGTCAATTCTGTATCATCACAACTTAACGTTTTGTCAATAAATTATAAATTTTCATGGATAACTTCATAGCAGCCAGATCACAAATGGCCCTTTCGCTGGGTTTTCATATTATATTTTCCTGCATTGGTATGGTTATGCCCTTTTTCATGGCCGTCTCCCACTTTTACTACCTCCGAACCAATAATATTGTTTATAAAAATGTAACCAAAGCGTGGAGTAAAGGCGTAGCTATTTTCTTTGCGACCGGAGCTGTTTCCGGTACAGTTTTATCGTTTGAACTGGGACTGTTATGGCCGGAATTCATGAAACACGCCGGACCGATTTTCGGAATGCCATTTTCGCTCGAAGGCACTGCATTTTTTATTGAAGCGATTGCACTGGGCTTTTTTCTTTATGGCTGGGATAAATTCAATAAATGGTTTCACTGGTTTACAGGTGTTATCGTAGGTGTGAGCGGGCTGGCTTCGGGAATCCTTGTCGTGGCTGCAAATGCCTGGATGAATAGTCCGGCCGGTTTTGACTTCATTGACGGTCAGTATGTTAACATCGACCCTATTCAGGCGATGTTCAACGATGCATGGTTTTCACAGGCATTACACATGTCAATCGCTGCTTTTGTTGCCACCGGATTTGCTGTTGCAGGAGTTCACGCATTTATGATCCTGAAAGGAAAAAACGTTTATTTTCATACCAAATCATTTACAATTGCTGCCATATTTGGCTGCGCTGCGGCTATCATTCAGCCGTTGAGTGGAGACATTTCTGCTAAGGATGTTGCAGTGAGACAGCCCGCAAAACTTGCCGCAATGGAAGCGCACTTCCATACCGAGAAATCCGCATCGCTGGTACTTGGCGGAATTCCCGATACTGAAAATAAAAAAGTGGATTATGCTATTAAGCTGCCTGGATTTCTGAGCTTTCTGGCTCATGGTGATTTTACTTCGGAAGTAAAGGGGCTTGACCAGATACCCGTTGAAAATCATCCGCCTGTCGCTATTGCACATTATGCATTTCAGCTGATGGTGGGAATGGGTATGCTGATGATGCTGGTTGCAGTTTTGTATTTTATTGCGTTATGGAAGAAAAAGCAATGGCTCACCAGTTCATGGCTTTTAAAACTTTTTGTAGCAGCAACTCCACTCGGATTTATTGCCGTAGAAGCTGGCTGGACGGTAACAGAAGTCGGCCGGCAACCTTGGATTATCAATGGTATTATGCGGACCGAAGAAGCAGTAACTCCAATGCCTGGTATTATTTACTCGTTTTACATTTTTTCAGCCGTCTACGTTTCGCTTGCCATGATCGTGATTTTCATGTTATATCGCCAGATCAAAATGGTAGGAAAACTGTATGATCTCCCGGCAAAGTAATTGTTAATGGTTAAGGACAAATTGTTACACCGATAATTTAAACTTTCTTACGAAGTAAAAACATGCGGGATAACATCACATAAACAATAGACAAAAAGTGGTTTAACTACCAATTAAATTAACAATTAACCCGTAACCATTAAAAAGATGCTCTACGTTGTTATCGTTTTTCTTTGGACCTCCATCCTACTCTATCTGCTGCTTGGCGGTGCAGATTTTGGTGCCGGTATCATCGAACTTTTTACATCCAGGAAAAATAAAAGTGTAACCCGTAAAACTTTGTATTCTGCCATCGGCCCAATATGGGAATCGAACCACATGTGGCTGATTATTGCCATTGTAATACTATTTGTAGGCTTTCCTACTATATACACCACCATGTCGGTCAATCTGCACATTCCGCTGACAATCATGCTATTAGGTATCATAGCGCGTGGAACTGCATTTACATTCCGGCATTATGATGCAGTGGTTGACGATATGCAGAATCTTTACAATCCTATCTTCGCCTGGTCAAGTTTTATTACACCATTCTTTTTGGGAATTATTGCGGGAAGTGCAGTTTCCGGGCATATCGATCCGCAGGCCAATACATTTCCTGAAGCATATATATTCAGCTGGCTGCATTGGTTTGCTGTTTCCGTCGGATTATTTACCGTTACGATTTGTGGTTTCCTTGCATCGGTTTATCTGATCGGAGAAACAGATAATGAACAGGACCGGTTACGTTTTGCGCATAAAGCACAGTTTTTCAATATAGCTGCGGTTATTTGCGGGGTACTCGTCTTTATAGCTTCCATAGTGGAAAACATTCCGCTGATTGAATGGGTTTTCGGAAACTGGGTAGGAAGAATTGCCATTTTATCGGCTACATTATCGCTGGTGTTTATGTGGTATTTATTATATCAGGGCAAAACAATTCTACTTCGCCCGCTTGCAGGCTTTCAGGTAACAATGATTTTGATTACCACCACTTACAGGCATTTTCCAAACATTATTATCCTGAAAAACGGCGGTTATCTTTCACTGATGGAACACAGCGGCCAGGACAAAACCATTTATACATTGGGAATGGCACTCCTTGTTGGCAGCGTTTTTATTTTACCTGCGTTATTCTATCTGATTTACAGTTTTCAAAAGAAAGGAGCCGTTAATTCCTAACCAATAAAAGTTTGTTTACATCAAGACCATTGGCCTGAAAAATTCTATAAACTGTATTCTAAGGAACTAATTAAATCCCCGAATTTGTTGCCGTAGCGAGCCAAAGTCCCTGATCTATAAGAAAATAACTCTACTATTAACGGTTTAATAATTTTTTCGTGTATATTTCAAGTTAATAAGAACTTATTATCTTTATAGTATCGATTAATATTAGAAAAGTTGCTACGCATTTAGGCCAGGCTTTTTCAAAATCACTAATCCGTTTTATATCTATTATATTAAAAATACCACACTGAATTCATGGACTACCGGTTCTTATTGTCGTTTCTTTGCTGTTCCGCACTTTTCATGAAACCCTGTAGATGCCAGGATTTAAAACCGGGACTTACAGGAATGGCGCCTTCTAAGTGGATTACCATAAAACATTCGATGGCACCCGGCAAGGTTTACAGATCCATTGATGGCCCGTCAAAAAAATATACACAGGAAGATTGTTACATAAGGGCATGGATTCCGGTTTTTCACAAATCCAATTTTGCTCTGGTTGTCGGTCCGCATTACCGAACGGAACAGCTGGAATTAAAAAGTTATGGTGAAAATCCGATCAATCAGTTATCTGGCTGGCGGCTCCGCTCGATGGGAGTCGATATCAAATCTTTCATAAAGCTGGACAGTACTTCGTATTTGGTCGCTGGCTCAAATATTAACAAAAGCGGAAATCTTACCAATTATTCTGATCAGAATGTCCCTCTGAACTATACTTTGATGTCAGCTTTTATAAAGAAAAAGTCTGATCGTAAAGAAATAGGCTTTGGTATCATGGTAAGCAAAAGTCAGAATTTAAGGATTCTGCCAATTTTGGTATTTAACTATAACAATCCATCCGGCAAATCAGGAATTGAAATTATGCTTCCGAAAAAAGTAGCATACCGATATAATTTATCCCCCAAGGATATCCTGTATTTCAGAAGCGAAGCAGTTTCCAAAAATTATTATACCTACGGTGCTGATAAACAAGGTGCTTTATTCCGGCTGATTGACCTGGATACAGGCGTACAATACGACAGGCAAATTAACAAACTGATTGGCGTGGAATTATTTGCCGGATACAGAAAAAACATAAGCAACACACTTCCTCTTGGAATTATCCCGGTCCGGACTTCGGGCTTGGCCGCATCCCTTGAAATCTATATCAAACCTCCCTTTAAATCAAAAAAATAGAGCCTGCTTAAATTTTTAAACAAGCTCTGAATCTTCAATTTATTTCCATAGTTTGTCATTCCTGAGGGATCTGCACTGTAAAAGTGGTTCCTTTTCCTGATTCAGAACATATTTTAAATGTTCCGGCAAGGCTTTCAATCAGGTGTTTAACCAACGCCAGTCCCAGGCCATATCCGTTTTCACCACTGGTTCCGTCGGTAGACCATGCAGTTCCACTCAGAATTGAATCTTTACTGCTATCCGTTAAACCTACACCGCTATCCTGAACAGTAATCACCAGCATTTTTTCTGCTTTATTTACAACCAGTGTTAACCCTGCCGTCACTTCCCCGCCGTCGGAAGTAAATTTTATAGCGTTGGAAATCAGGTTACCGGTAATCTGTAATAATTTGCTTTTTGGAATAGAAATGGACTCGGTTTCAAAAGTCGTATTGACAACAAAATTGATATTTTTGCTAATTGCCTGAGGCTGATACAATCTTTCCAGTTTATCTTTAAAAACCATCAGATTAAACGGCCTTATTCTGGTGTTACTTTGTGCACCAAGTTCCTGTTTATGCACATTTAAAATCTCATCAGCCATTTCAAGAATGGAATTTCCGCTTTTGTATATCATGTCGACATATTCAAGCACTTCCTCCATCTGATTATTTTCGCCCTGATCATGGATAATGGAAGCAAGGCCAATAATACCACCCAATGGCCCACGAATATCATGTACTACCTTATTTTGTATCTGATTTACTTCTGCAAATTTCAGCTTTAGCCCTTCGAGCACTTTGAAAGTTTTCAGCCGGTTCACAATTTCATCAGCGATTATTTTTAAAAGCTCCACTTTTTCAGGATCCAGATCCTTTTCTTCCTGATCCAGTACGCATAAGGCTCCGATATTGATGCCATTTCCAACCCTTAAAGGTATCCCGAAATAATATTTGGCATGCGGATCGCCGTTTACATAAAACTTATCCTTGAAACGATCATCCGCTGATAAGTCCAATACTTCAAAATGATCATCGCTCATGACCGTATATTGGCATACTGAATCCTCTCGCGCCATTTGGTCTAGTTCCAGACCATAATTTGAAAGCGTCCACTGGGTGTAGGAATCAACCAGATTCACAAGTGAGATACTTGTTCCTGCAACTTTTGCTGCCAGTTTAACAAGATTTTTAAAACTGTTCTGATGTTCAGTATAGTCCAGATCAAAGCCAGAAAGTTGAAGTAACCTATCCAGTTCGTTATCAGGAATGATTTGATCCGTTTTTAAAATGTTTTTAGTTATATTAGTTGACATAAGTATTGTTTCTGAAAATAATCTGACGGCTCAACATTCAGATTGTTATTGTCTGATTATTAGACAGATAAAATTATTTGCAAAATATATGATTCGTATTACAAGTCATTGATCATTACCCGTAAGCGGACTTGCTTTCTTAATAACACTACAATTTCAATAACTATTCCCTAAAAGCCACAAATTATTTCTACAAAGTTAACTATGGCCCATAAAAGTCCTCAGGGTAACTGGCACGGATATAATCTATACAAATAGTATCTTTTTATTTTTGCCTATCATATTTTAATGAGGATCAAATTATTGATATTAGTCACGTTGCCGTTAGCAGGTTTTAACAATTCTTTTAGTCAGACGGTTGAACACAATGGGTGGATTTTTTGGTCACACCAACAAAAAATTACAGAAAAATGGCAATTCAGTTCTGATATCCAGGTGCGAACTGCAAATCTGCCTGGATATATTAATACAGTACTGATCCGGCCGGGGATTGGCTACAATGTTGCTAAAAATCAGACATTAACAGTAGGTTATACCTATTTAGGCACCTGGGAAAAAGAAAACGACCAAATGGTTTACGAACCGGAAAACCGGATCTTCGAACAGTATCAGGTCGAAAATAAAATTCAAAATATTACGGTTTCAAACCGTATCAGATTCGAACAGCGGTTTTTCCATCAGCCAAACGACCGCTTTTTTGCACAGCGATTCAGATATAATATTCAGGCGCAGTTTCCTTTGATTGCAAATCAGGAATTTACAAAAGGAATGTATGCAGCTTTTCAAAATGAGCTGTTTTTAAATATCCAGGGAAAAAGCAAAATCAATAATCATGTATTCGACCAAAACCGGACTTACATCGGTCTGGGTTACAGGCTCAATAAAAAACTGGATTTAGAAGCAGATTACATGTTTCGTTATCTGGTCGACAAAGATGTGAATGTGCGAAACAATGTGCTGCAAATAGCCATTAAATCGTCATTTTAGGTTTTTTGTAATAATCATTTATGTGCAGTGCACGTCCGACTTTTGTTTGGCATGAACTTGCAGATCCAGTTAAGCGTCCTGCCAATGAATTTTCGATACAGCTGGTTCAGTTCAAACCGGCAAAATAAGAATCTAAAGACCAGGTTAAATTTATAATTTCAGATATTAATTTATACAAAAGCTCAACAAATAAAATTTATGGACAATTACGATCATGTTATCATACATGCTGCCCGGCTGGGAAATACCGATGTGCTGAAAGAATTGGTTGCACAAAAAACCGATGTGAATGCCAGGGATGATAAAGGTTACACGCCGCTTATCATTGCCTGTTACAATAATCATTATGAAGCGGCAGAATATTTACTTCAGTCCGGAGCAGATGTAAATGCACAGGATTTTGGAGGTAATACTGCTTTGATGGGCGTATCTTTTAAAGGTTATGCAGATATTGCGGGATTACTTATTAAACACGGTGCTGACCTGAACCTGCGGCATGGTAACGGAGGTACTGCTTTAATGTTTGCAGCAATGTTCGGCCGAAATGAAATGGTAAAATTATTATTAAATCACGGAGCCGACAAAACCATTGTAGATGTAAGAGGGCTTTCAGTGCTCGATCTCGCAGCACAGCAGGGAAATGAAGAGGCGATTGTACTTTTACAATAACAAGCCGGCAAAGCACTGTTTGGATTTACAAAAAACACCCACATTAATGATCAGTTAAGTGGGTGTTTTTGTCATTATTCAATCAAAAATTAAGCAGGGATTTTTCTTGGTTTTTCTCTTTCCCAGAATCTGTGCTGAGCAATGGCCATTGTAAACTGATCTGCCAGCTTATTCGCATCATCACCTATCACAATGCCTTCTCTTAAAACAGTACTGTCCGAAAAATCAGACGGGAGTTTCTTGCTGAAATAAGTTGCTTCCAAAACCTGAATTGCCTGAGAATCTGCTGCTATGGCTTTGCAATGTTTAAATGCCTCATTCAGAAAATGAATTGCATCAGCTTCGGCTTCTATGGATGCAACACTGTTGGTACCACCTGGCACGTAAACGGCATCGTAAAGGACAGACGCAGCAGTCAGGAAACTCTGGTCGGCAAGAATCTGCTCATCATTTTCAGAAATAATATATCCTAATCTTGGAGCGATAATATCAACAATTGCGCCGGCTGATAAAAGAGCGGCTTTAACCGTATTCAACGATTTGTCGTCTACTCCATCAGCTGCCAGGAAAGCAATTTTACGCGTTACAATACTGTCTTTTGGCGTATTGGCCATACTTAAAGCAGCGGAAGATTTTAATGAACTTTCAAACTGAACCGGCTCATAATCAGCGGAATTTGCATCTGCCGAAATACTGTGATTAACCGGCTGCTCAGGATTTTGGGGAACATGCAGTCCGAGTGCAAAAGCAACTTCCGCCGCTAGGTTTTTATCAATCATAGATAATAAACCAAGCATTCTTTCACGAATGGCAATTTTTTGAACTTTCCCCAATTCAAAACTCAGGGCATCGACAATATGGTTTTTTTCCGGTTCCGACTGGCTGTTAAAAAATAAACGCGCCTGGCTGAAATGGTCAAAAAAGCTTTTACTTCTTGCCCTTATTTTTCTGGCATCAATCCTTTCATTATATGAAGCATATCCACCTTCGGAAGTTTTAGCCTGAACAGGAAATGCATCGCCAATCAAATTAGGATTATAACTGGTTTTTCCTCTGTTGATTGCCTGCCTCATGTGACCGTCCCGCTGATTATTATGCACAGGAACAATTGGCCGGTTGATAGGTATTTCCTGGAAATTAGGACCTCCCAAACGCGTCAGCTGTGTATCGGTATAAGAAAATAATCTTCCCTGAAGCAATGGATCATTCGTGAAATCTATTCCCGGAACTACATGTCCGAGATGGAATGCAACCTGCTCAGTCTCAGCAAAGAAATTGTCAGGGTTGCGGTTCAGTGTCATCTTTCCAACACGTTGTACCGGCACCAGTTCTTCCGGTATCAGCTTGGTAGAATCCAGCAGATCGAATTCAAAATTGAATTCATTTTCTTCGGGTACAATCTGCACACCCAGTTCCCATTCAGGAAATGCACCACTGTCGATAGCATCCCAAAGATCACGACGGTGAAAATCAGGATCTTTTCCTGAAATATTCTGAGCCTCGTCCCAGGCAACGGAATGTACGCCAAGTAATGGTTTCCAATGGAACTTTACAAAACTGGCCACACCCTGATCATTTACAAAGCGGAAGGTATGTACGCCAAAACCCTCCATCATTCTGTAACTGCGCGGTAGTGCCCGGTCACTCATTACCCACATAATCATGTGTGCAGACTCTGGCAAAATCGAAATGAAATCCCAGAACGTGTCGTGTGCAGATGCAGCCTGTGGAATTTCGTTATCCGGTTCAGGTTTCACAGCATGGACAAGGTCAGGAAATTTGATAGCATCCTGAATAAAAAATACCGGTATGTTATTTCCAACCAGGTCAAAATTGCCTTCCTGTGTGTAAAATTTAACTGCAAATCCTCTTACATCTCTTGCCAGGTCACTTGAACCACGAGAACCGGCAACAGTAGAAAAACGCACAAATACAGGCGTTTCCAAAGAGCTGTCATTTAAAAAATGAGCTTTGGTGACATCCGAGAGTGATTCGTATACTTTGAAGACACCATGTGCGCCCGAACCGCGGGCATGAACTACACGTTCAGGAATGCGCTCATGATCAAAATGTGTTATTTTTTCACGGAGAATAAAATCTTCGAGTAACGATGGGCCACGATCTCCGGCTTTTAATGAATTCTGATCGTCGTTAATACGCAAACCAGTGTTTGTTGTCATAAACTGCCCCGTAGCATCATTCACTTCGGGCGCCAATTCAGTGATTTTGTCGTTTGTGGGCTGTTCAGCAGTTTTGGCTAAATCTTTTTTAATTGCCATTGAAATTTTTCTTTTAATTAATAGTATGTTGTCTCAGGCTTCTTCTGATGCCTTGTAATTAATATCGTTTTCTGCAATCTGGGTAAGCAGCTCGTCCGCTTCCTTTTCTTCGCCTAATGTCTGGCCAAGTATTTCGGCAACTTCATCCAGGCCAAGTGTTTTTGCAAGTTGGGTCAGTCCGCCGTAAGTTGCGATTTCGTAATGTTCTATTTTTTGAGAAGCCAGGATGATACCTACATCTCTTGTAGCCGTTCCTTCTTCAGTATCTTCCACAATGCCTTCACCTTCCTTCGCCAATCCTTCCATTGCATCACATTTTTTTGCAATGGCTTTTTCTCCAAGTAATTCAAAGATTTGCTCCAGACGGCTTACATGTTCTTTCGTTTGTTCAAGATGATCCTGAATAGCACTGCTTAGTTCTTTGGAAGTTGCAGCAGCTATCATTTTTGGAAGCGACTTTACCAGGTGATTTTCAGCCCAGTATATGTCGCGGATACTGTCCAGAAATAATTCGTTTAAAGCCGGCTCCGCTTTGGCAGAAGTTTTAGTTTTAAATTTTGGCTCAGTGCCAGTTTCCTTTTCCATGATGATAATTGATTTTGAGTAATTGAGCGAGTGCTTACAAAACCTGTTCCATCAGGACAGTGGGAATATTTTGTTTTCTGTTCTCCTCAGATAATTATTCAGTATCTCACAGTAATTGTAATACATGTGGTTTAATGTAACTTTTTATTCAAAAACAGACGGAAAATCATTTAAAGCCGGATTTGGAATCTGTGGAAAACTGTGGATTTAAAAGTGGAATTGGCAAAAGGCCTGTATTCAAAATAGGGCGTTGTTTCTGATAGAATTGGAGAGAAATATTGTTTTAGACAGGATTGCAGGATTAACAGGATTGTTTGATAATCCTTGGTATGGCTTAAACGCAATTACTGAAAAATATTCGACATGCGTTCCCTGAATTTCTCGGGAGTATATCCGGTTTGTTTTCCAAAAAAACGCGTAAAATAAGAAGGTTCGGAAAAGCCTAGTTCATAACTGATTTCCTTGATGGATTTCTCACAGGAACTGATTTCCCTTTTCGCGGCAAGAATGAGCCGGTCGTTGATAATCTGGTTGATCGTTTTGCCAAAATAATCCTTTGAGAGTTCATTAAGTCTTTTTGCACTTAGTGATAATTCGTGTGCATAAAATCCGGCATTACGTTCTTCCTTGAAATGACGGTCAATGGATTCTATTAAAAATTGCATACGAATATCCCGCTTTTCCTCAAATCTGCCCGCCTTTTGTAATTCAATACAATGTAAAAACCAGCTCCGCAAATAAGATTCCAATATGGCAGGGCGCTTTGCTCCGTCCGACTCAACCTTTATTAATTTCAGTAAAGTTTGAAAAATATGCAACTGGGAATCAGGGATTAAGACAGAAAAATTTACTGTGTAATAGAAGAGTGTAAAAATATCCTTTCCAATCAACCGTTCGAAAAAGTCCTTGGAAATAGCAAATAAAAAACCAGTTTTATCTTTTTTCTCTATACTATGAACCTGATCCGGCAAAAGAAGAAATAACTGATTTGGATGGATGGGGTATTTTATAAAATCAATAAAATGTGCCTGCCTGGGAGTGGCGTCGGTAAACCATAACAGTTCATAAAAATCATGACGATGTGTTCCGTTAAAATGATAATCGTTACCATCCTGAATCGTTTCCATTGCGAAAAAATCCTGGCCCATATCATGCAAAGGCAGATCTGCATTCCGGCTTATTTTAGTATCATGACTTTGCTGCAAGGAATGGGTAATCTGGTATTTCATAAAGTATTTATTCATTCTGACAGATATAATCCGTACCAGAACTGATTAAATGAAGCTGCTAAGTTATTTATTTCAATTCTAAATAACAATAAAGAAGCAAAACCTTTATGAACGATTACAACTAGACATTATATTTTTTGATGCAATAAATATTCTTGCGATCATTTCCGGGCATTCTTTCTACAAAACCAATTTTTACCATCCAGTCGAGTATCTGATAAATGGAAGCCGGGCTGATCCGGATCGAATTACTACGAAACATCATATATAAGACATCTGCATCTGCCTGTCCGTTAGCTTCCTGCAGGAAATCCGCTACCATGAGCCGCTTGGCTGTGCAACGTAACTTTCTGGATTCACAGTAAGCAACAATTTCTTTAGACAATAACATATTTAGATTTTTAAAACAGAATAATCCATAAGAATTCAGAGGCAATAAATAAACGATATTCGCTATACGTTTTTGACAATAAAAATTAAACCTGCCGATAAAAAAGTCAGTACTAAACTGCTTATCTGGCTGATGAATCTATGATTGAGTTTTCGCCAATCAAGGTTTTTTTAGCGTTAGGCTGGAATTTAGGGCGTACTTTTTTGATTTGGCCTTCATCCGCTTTTCCTGTTAAGTCCTTTGCACTCGTATCCGGATTATTTTTCCTCCCTTTTTTATTCTTCCTGCCAAAACCTTTACGTCCCCACCAAACAAGGAAACCGGTTACAGGCAGGCTCGCGCCAATCAGTGTGACAAGGAATGCGAGAACTTTTCCGGGAAAACCAAGTATACTTCCCACATGAATATCGTAATTCATCTTTCTGAGTTTCGTTCCGAAAGATGCTTCCTCATAAAGTGCTCCATACACTTTATCCTGTGTCAGTTCTTTCAGGGTATGCTGGTCAAAAATAAAACCACGGTGATTGTAAAACTGTCCTTTATTGGGATAAACCGTAACATAAATAGGCGTTTTAGCCTTGGATGTATCCGGGAAGGTATAATAAAAGCCTTCCGATTTGGGATATTTTGCAATTACTCTATTCCAGGCTTTGTCTATTGCCTGCTGTGGCGTGTAAAATTTGTTTGCCATTAAGGAGTCAGAAGCTGCATCTTCTCTACCATCCGGTAAAGACTCTCCTGCCGAGGTGACCCAATACAGCCCTTCGCTATACCATTTTATGCCATACACCATGCCGGTCATCGCAATAGCCATTAAAAACAGGAGCGAATAAAAACCAAGTACATTGTGCAGATCCAGGTTTACACGTTTAAATGATGCTCCCCATTTAATTTTGAAACTTTTATCTGTTGTACTTTTTGTCCACTTTTTAGGATACCACCAGACTAGGCCCGTAATCAAAAGAATAACAAAAACGAGTGTACTGTAATTGACAATCGGCCTTCCGATTTCGTATGGCATCCATAAAAAGCGATGGCCATTGAGTACCCACCGAAAAAAATCGGTTTCTCCTTCCTTGTGTACTTCCTTACGGATCACTTCTCCTGTATAAGGATCTAATTTTAACATGGTATTAGAACCGCGACGTTCGCCCAAACTAACATTAACGGTTCGGCCCTGCTGATAAATGGCATAGGAAACTCTCACACCAGGCTGCTCAACAGCGGCGATCTGCATGATACGTGACGGCAGGATCACCGGTTTATCCTGCCATTCAATATTAGTTTCCGGATTAAGCAATCCTTCAATTTCTTCGTTAAAAACCCATACACAACCTGTAATACAAACAATCAGTACAACAATCCCTGAAATAAGGCCCAACCATAAATGGAGCCAGTTGTTGATTTTTTTGAAGGTTGTCATATTATATATTTTCGGGTAAAAGAGCCTGAAATGTGGAAAAATAAAGAACTGACAATGATAAGCACCAGTTATCGGCAATCACTGCGAACCTAACAATAAGTAGACTCATTCTAAATAATATCACAAAACTACGCTACATTCTTTTACCCGACTTATACAATTTGCCGGTTTGCCAGCATTATCTGCACATTCCCATGTGTAAAAAAACACATTTATTACTTCAAATTATTTTCCAAAATCATAAACGGAATATGCATATTCCAGTTTGGTTTGAATTTTTCCTGATTCAAAAATCCTTTTGAATAATTTCCCAATACAATATCCTGGTCCCCATCTCCATCATAATCATTGACATCCATACAGATCCATCTTCCGTTTTTATAGATTGGAACAGCATGCGCTTTAAACTTCAAAGCAGTTTTTAGAGAAGTATTGTCCTGTTCAAAATAAATGAACGACTCTTCGGGTTTATCCTTAAAATCTGCAAAAAAGGCAATGGCTGCAATGTCCATATCTCCATCCTGATCAAAATCTGTGGCTATTGCTTTGGTACAGCCGTTGACCGGGTAAAAATAGGTTTTCTTGAAATCCATATTTCCTGTATTAGTGAAAATATAAAGGCCGTGGTAAGGCTTTAAAATCCGTGAATAATCGCTGTTATCACCTGACGTATAGACGATGTCCATTTTCCCGTCTTTATTCATATCCACCACCTGAAAACTACTCGAACCATAAACCGGTGGAAAACGCAGAATATTTTTAGTCGTGAATCCACCTTTCCGGTCATTCAGAAAAAGCCAGATTCCCTCATCACCATGCGCAAACAAAGCCATAATATCCGGCCAGCCATCGTTATTAAAATCCTGGACTACACTTTGTGTGGCACCTGCAATTTCCCGGATCGGGATAGTCCGGAAAGTTTTACCGGCAAGCTGTTTTACTAAAAATAATCCTCCCCTATTGTGCCCGAAACTGCTCACAACATAATCCATGAGCCCATCTTTATTAAAATCCGCAGATGCAGAATGGATTGGCCTTATCAGATTTGAGGCAATAATTTCGGAACTGAATTTTTTATCTGCTAAATTGATATTCAATAAATTACCCGAAGGAATATCCTGGGCTTTTAATTCACCAATACAGGTCAAAACCGCATTTTTGTCTTTTGCAAAACCTACTTGTACGGCTGGGGAAGGCAGTTGCGTGGACGCAGTTTGTTGTAAAGCGCCGTTCCACTGATACAAACCAGCCAAACCGGCATCGCTCGTGTAAATTTGCTTTGTCCCGGAATCTATTGCAACAAGCGTTGTCATGGCAATTTTTGCAGCATTTTCCTGCGGCATTTTCAAAGAAAAAATAGCCTGGTCTTTCACTAATGGCGTGGGTGCTTTGGCAACAGGAAGATGCTGCGGAGCAAGTGAATCATAATAAGCCACGATCTGCATCCAGTCGGAAAGTGAAATAGCAGACTTTTCGTTTTGGTAGTATTTGCTTCCGCGCCACACTTCCAGGCCGAGTTGTTTTGCCATGGCAGGCAAAACCCGGTCCCGCCAGATTTCTTTGTCGAGCAGTGACGGGTCGGGTTTTAAGTGGCAGGAACTGCAATATTGGCCAACTAATTTTTCCTGTTTTGCCAATTTCTCAATTTGCTGTTTATCCTTATTTTCATTGCATGAAACAAGAAATATAGAAAAAACAGACATGTATGTGACTATCAGTAAACTAAATGAAATTCTGGTTTGCATCACAATAAAAATTTTCAACAATATACTTAAAGGGGTCATTTAGAAGGTTTCTGTTTTAGTCAAAGTTTAAATGATTATAGTTTTAATTCGAAAATGTAATACTATTTTTATGGATAAGTCAATTTATAGACAGGATACGGTAAGATTTAACTGTATCCGTAAAACTCAACAAATCTTAACTTTTTAGCGTAAACAATTAAGTGAATTACTTCCTAATTTTAAATGACGCATTCTATCGACCCTAATCTGGAAGATTCTGAACGTTGGAATGCCTTCCGTGCAGGAAATGACATTGCTTTTGGACAAATCGCGAGGCAATATTACCGTAGTTTATACAGCTATGGTATCAAATTTTCAAAAGATTCTGAATTTGTGAAAGATTGTATCCAGGATCTTTACCTGGAACTCTGGGCTAAACGCGCAACGCTCGGTGATACTGGTTTTGTAAAATTTTATCTTCTCAAATCTTTACGTCGTAAAATTCACCGGGAAAGCCTTAAACAGCAATGGCTGACAGACGGAGATGATCTGGATTTTGAAGCAGAAGATTTTGGGGAAATTTCAATTGAACAGAAAATCATTGAAACAGAGACGAACGAAGAGATATTAAAGGCTCTTAACCAACAAATTACACTTCTTACCAAACGCCAGCAGGAAGTTATTTACCTTCGTTTTTTTGAAAACCTGGACAATGAATCTATTGCCCAGGTCATGACTATTTCCAAACAAGCCGTTGCCAATCTGTTGTATCGCACGATACAGGAACTTAAAGAACGTTTATAAACTGTAAAGCCCGGGAAAGCCGTTTTTCATACTTTTTCAAAAAAAAGTGAAATTTTTTGATTATTTCATGTTAGTCTCTGCCTATGTATAAGTAGAAGACAAAAATAACATGGATCGGTACAAAGATTACAGCCTCGAAGATTTTGTGTTGGATGCTCAGTTTCAGGATTGGGTGCGTTACAAACGTCCGGTTGCTAATGCATCATGGCAAAACTATTTGAAAGAAAACCCTTCTCAGCAGCAGGATATTTTACAAGCCTCTACGTTGCTTGAAAGTGTTTACAGCCACTACAAAACTCATTTGAATGATGCTGAAATAGATCATGAAATCCATGAACTATTAAATAAAGTACGTGCGGATAAAAATAAGAACAGTTATTCCGAACCAGTTGTATTGAATGTATCCTGGCAAAATCGTTTTTTCAAAAAAACAACCATGTTGTCAGCAGCAGCAATTATTCTTTTTGTATTAGGGCTTGGCTGGCTGTATCATAACCAATTTCCGGCAAAAAAAATAGTTACTCCTATCTCACGAAAGGGAAATTACTTACCGAAATTGTTAATGAAACGAATGAAAATAAAATCGTGGCACTTTCTGATGGCAGTAAGCTGATCCTTAAACCCGATTCAAAAATCAGTTTTCCTGAAAAGTTTCTGGCCGAGAAACGCGAAGTATACCTTTCTGGTGAAGCATTTTTCCAGGTTTCTAAAGATCCGAAAAGGCCATTTTTAGTTTACGCCAATGAATTGGTTACCAAGGTCCTTGGTACCAGTTTTGCTATCAATGCACGAAACGCGCATAATAAAACGACGGTGGAAGTAACGGAAGGAAAAGTTTCGGTATTCAGGCAGACTGATTTTTCCGAGACAAAAAACCCGAAAGCGTTACAATCCAAAGGAATGGTACTAACGGCCAACCAGAAAATGGTCTACGAGGACGAAAGCTCGAACATGTTAAAAACATTACGCGACAAACCCGAAGTGGTTATTTCCAATGAAAAACCAAAAACTTTTGATTTTGTAAATATCCCTGCTTCAGCCGTTCTGAACGATCTGAAGGATGCTTATCAGGTCGATATTATTTTTGATAAAGACCTGCTCAATGATTGCCCGGTAACTGCTTCGCTAACCCGGCAATCCCTGTTTGAAAAGCTTGACATTATTTGTGAAGTGATAGAAGCACATTACGAAATGCTGGATGGCAGGATTGTCGTATATAGTAAAGGATGTAAAAATTAAATTGTTTGTTTTTGTTAACCATTAATTTCCAGCGTATGTAATATAATGCAGTGCACTCAAAAGAAAAGAGTCGGATAATGCGCCAACATTTCCGACCCCTATGAAATCCCCGTTATTGCTTTCCTAATCAATAGCATCTTTCAAAAAAGATGAAGGGGATTGTTTTACCAAATCTAACCTCAATAAAACATGTTAAATGTATGAAAAAAAGGTACAATTTTCAATTAGTATTACGGGTCATGCGTATTTCGCTATTTCAATGGCTGATCGCCGTAGGTGTAATGAGCAGTGGCTATGCCAAGGATGGCAACGCTCAGGCACTGCTGAATCAGAAAGTAAGTCTGAATATTCAGAATCAGGAAGTGGAAGCTTTCTTTAGTCAGGTCGAAAAACTAACAAGTGCAAAATTCGTATTTAGCGGAAAAGTAATCCAGTCCAAACGCAAAGTGAACGTGAAGGCTGAAAATCAGCTGCTTTCCAAAGTATTAGATGATGCATTACTTCCACTGGACCTGAAATACCGGGTACAGGAAAACCTGATTATTATCAGCAGAAATCAAAAAAACGAACTGCCATCATCGGAAACAGAAAGTAATCCGGTCCGAAACAAAAATAATGTTTCGTCCGACATGGCAAGTAATATTGACCGGACTATTACAGGTACTGTACGTGGAGATAACAACGACGCACTACCAGGAGTAAGTGTGGTATTGAAAGGTACTCAAACCGGAACCACTACGGATGCAGATGGAAAATACAGTTTAAACATTCCTGACGGTGCCGTTGCAACACTGGTATTTTCTTTCGTAGGATCCACTACAAAAGAAGTGCTCGTTGGTAATAAAACAACCGTGGACGTGGTACTTGCCTCTGATGCCAGATCACTGGATGAGCTGGTAGTGGTAGGCTATGGTACGCAAAGAAAGAAAGACCTGACAGGTGCTGTTTCTATTGTAAATGTTTCGGATATGCAGCAGCAGCCAACTTCCCAGATCACAAGCCAGTTGCAGGGGCGCGCTTCGGGGGTTACGGTTTTGGGTTCAGGACAACCTGGTGAAGCGCCGCAGATACGTATCCGCGGTATCAACACATTTGGAAATAATGCTCCTTTATATGTTGTAGACGGAGTTCCGACTCAGAATATCAACGATATCAACTCCAATGACGTTGCCACTATGCAGGTTTTAAAGGATGCGGGTTCGGCTTCTATTTACGGTTCACGTGCTGCGAATGGGGTTATCATTATCACGACCAAACGTGGAAATGGTAAAGTGAAAGTACAGTATGACGCTTATGTTGGAACGCAGCAGCCTAAGGGCGGAAATGTATGGAATCTTCTGAATCCACAGGAAACAGCTCAGCTGAAATTCAATGCGCTCAGAAATGTAAATCCAAATGCAGCCATTGATGATCCTTTGTACGGAAGCGGAACGACTCCTGTTCTTCCTGACTATATTTCTCCGCAAGGAGCAAGTGAAGGAGATGCTTCTGTAAACCCTGCATTATATAATGTAAATCCGAATTATACCAACACGGACGCTTACAATGGTTTTTACAGAATTACAAAAGCCAACAAAAGCGGTACGGACTGGTTTCATGAGATTTTTAATCCGGCTGCAATTACGAGCCATAACCTGGCTGTAAGTGGCGGAGGCCCGCAAGGCAATTATCTGTTCTCTGTGAATTATTTCAATCAGCAGGGTACATTAGCCAATACTTACCTGAAACGTTATACAATCCGTTCAAACAGTCAGTATAATATTACAGAGCACATTCGTGTTGGAGAAAATCTTGCTTTCTCGGTATCAGACAATCCACGTGTAAATGCGCTTACAGAAGGAAGTGCCATTGGTATGGCTTTCCGTCAGCAGCCTATTATCCCGGTTTATGATATTATGGGAAATTTTGCGGGTGGTTACGGACAAGGTTTAGGAAATGCCAAAAACCCGGTTGCCATTCAGCAGCGCACACGTAATAACAGCGGTCTGAGTAACCGTCTTTTCGGAAACATGTATGCTGAAATTGATCTTTTCAAAGATTTTACATTAAGGTCAAGTTTTGGAGGTGAATTGTACACAGGTTCTTACCGGTCATTCGCTTATCCTGAATATGAAAATCAGGAAAACAATACAATAAATTCTTACACAGAGAATTCATTCAGCGGATTTAACTACACATGGAGTAATACCATCAACTGGCAGCACACTTTCGGAGACATCCATGACCTGAAAATATTGGTTGGTACTGAAAACTACAAAAACCGTGGAAGTTACCTGGGTGGAACCACTACCGGATATTTCAGCTTCGATCCTGATTTCACAACCCTTTCAACAGGTTCAGGAACTCCAACCAATTACAGTGCACGTTTTAAAGATGGTTTGTCTTCTTTAATTGGACGTATCGATTATTCCCTTCGTGACAAATACCTGATCGGAGCTACAATTCGCCGTGATGGTTCTTCCAGATTCCAGAGATACCGTTATGGAGTGTTTCCTGCTGTAAGTGCAGGATGGCGCGTATCCAAAGAGGCTTTCATGGAAAATATTACCTGGGTGGATGATCTGAAACTAAGAGGTGGATACGGAGTAATGGGTAACCAGCTGAACGTAGATGCAGCCAATGCGTATACAACTTATGGTCAGGACAGGACTTCTTCCTTTTATGACATCAACGGAACCAACAAAACTATCATGGGTCTGCAAAGAACCAGGATTGGAAACCCGGATGCCAAATGGGAAAAGAATATCAACAGCAATATTGGTATTGATGCAAGTCTTTTCAAAGGAAAACTGGACCTGACTGTTGATTACTACAGCAAAGAAATTCGTGATCTTTTATACAACCCGGAGTTGGCGGCAACGGCTGGTTTAGGTACTGTTCCGTTTGTCAATATTGCCAAAATGAGAAATCATGGTATTGACCTTTCGGCTTCTACTACACTGGATGTAACCAAAGATCTGAAATTCAATGCTACTGTTACGCTGACTACTTATAACAACAAGATCAAATCTCTGACCAAAGGAGTTGATTATTTTGATCAGGAAGGGCGCCGTTTTAACGGAAGTTACATTGTACGTAACTCAGTCGGACATTCTATCGGCCAGTTCTATGGTTACAAAGTTGCCGGTTTCTGGAACTCACAGGAAGAGATCAATGCTGCCAATGCAACTGCTCAGCAAACAACCGGCAGTACTTCAACAGTATACCAGACAGATGTGGCAGTAGGCCGTTTCCGTTATGCTGATACAAATAAAGATGGTATTGTTAATGAAGCTGACAGGACTTACCTGGGTAATCCTAATCCTAAATTCAGTTACGGGGTTAATCTGGGAGCAAATTACAAGAATTTCGATTTCAGCATATTCCTGTATGGATCACAAGGCAACGATATCTGGAACAACGTAAAATGGTGGACTGACTTCAACTCAAACTTCCAGGGTGCAAAAAGTCAGACAGCCCTTTACGATTCATGGACTCCGGATCATCATGATGCAACTGCCCCAATTCAGGAAACAGTTGGTTCATTCAGTACTTCCAATGTTCCTAACTCTTACTTTGTTGAAAAAGGTTCTTACCTGCGGGCTAAAAATACGCAGATCGGATACACCTTTCCTGCTGCTATGTTAAAGAAAATTAAGATTGAAAAACTCCGGGTTTATGTTCAGGCAGCTAACTTGTTTACCATAACAAAATACTCCGGCCTGGATCCTGAAATTGGCACCACTTCCAACACCAACAATACTTCTGGCGGAAGTTCCAATCAATCTTTTTCTTCAACAACTTCATTCGGAATTGACGAAGGGGTTTATCCAAACCAGCGCCAGTATCTGATAGGACTTAATTTAACATTCTAATCTGTTAAACTCGAAAAGAAATGAAACTTAAACATTATATATTAGCTGCATCCGTTTTGCTTGGCGGTGTAGTCCTGGATTCCTGCAAAGATGCTTTGGATATTGGTGCACAAGGTGCATTAAGTGAAGAGCAGCTAAATACTCCGGCCGGTGTTGATGCACTGCTAACAGGTGCTTATGCCGCTCTTGATGGCCAGTCTTACGCAAATAACAGTGCACTGAATCTTGCAGGAACAAACGCATGGGAGGCTTCCCCCGACAACTGGACTTTCGGAAGTATTGCAGGCGGGGATGCGCATAAAGGCAGTGATGGAAGTGATCAGCCTGCGATTGACGCCATTGCCAAATTTTCAGCCGACCCTAGTAATGGTTATTTTAACAGTAAATGGAGAACCGTTTACGAAGGAGTTAACCGTGCCAACTCTGTAATCAGGGTATTGGCACTGGTACCTGAGATATCCGATGCTGACCGCGCCAATATCAGCGGACAGGCCCGTTTTTTACGCGGACATTATTATTTCGAACTGAAAAAGATGTTCAATAATGTTCCATGGATTGATGAAACGATCGCAACCATTGATGCAGGAAGCCAGCCTAACACAACGGATATCTGGCCTAAAATTGAAGCCGATTTCCAGTATGCTTACGATAATATGGCTGCTACCCAGTCTCAGGTTGGCAAAGTGAACAAATGGGCGGCAGGTGCTTATCTGGCAAAAACCTATCTGTATCAGCACAAATATGCAGAAGCCAAAACTATGTTCGACGCTGTAATAGCACAGGGTGTAACGGTAAACGGATTAAAATATGCTTTGACAAAACGGTTCGAAGACAATTTTGATGCTGCAACCGATAACAGCTCTGAATCTGTATTTGCTATACAAATGGCAGCGAATGACGGAACGAACAATATCGCCAATGCCAATCAGGGTGACATGCTGAACTTCCCTTATGGAGACAGCCCTTTCCGTTGCTGCGGATTCTATCAGCCTAGCCTTGATCTGGCGAACTCTTACCGGACTGCTGAAACTGGTTTGCCTTATGTAAATGATTACAATTCACACGTAGTAAAAAGTGATATCGGAATTGCTTCCAATCAGGCTTTTACGCCGGATGCTGGTACGCTTGATCCCCGCCTTGACTGGACAGTAGGACGTCGCGGATTGCCATATCACGACTGGGGATACCATCCTGGAGCTTCCTGGATTCGTAGTCCGGGGCAAACTTATGCTGGGCCTTATTCACCTAAGAAAAACATATACTGGCAGGCAACGCAGGATATTTATTCTGACCAGAGTTCATGGGCACCGGGAACGGCCATCAATTACAATGTGATCCGTTTTGCTGATGTATTGCTGATGGCAGCAGAAACTGAGGCACAATTGAATAACCTTGTTCAGGCTCAGACTTATGTAAATATGGTTCGTGCAAGAGCGGCAGACCCTGTTAATTATTTGTATAAATATAAAAATGACAGTGCCCCGCTGGAAGGATTTTCAACAACTCCTGCTGCCAACTATAAAATCGCTGTTTATCCAACCGGTGCTTTTGCTGGCTTAGGAAAAGACGGGGCGTTAAAAGCTATTTATTTTGAACGTAAACTGGAACTGGCAATGGAAGGCCACCGTTTCTTTGACCTGGTTCGCTGGGGCACAGCGCAGACTACAATTAATGCTTACTTTACTTATGAAAGTACGGTAACAACCGATATTCGCGGTGGAAATTTCAGTGCCAATAAAAATGAATACTATCCAATCCCGCAGCGTCAGATTGATTTGAGCACGCAAAGCGGTGTTTCTTCATTGAAACAGAATGCCGGATTTTAATTATTGAAAGTTGTCAGGTCATTTGATCTGACAACTTTTTTATGAGCTACTTTTTCATATAAATAGTCAATAGTGGGAACAGTCATATTTTTAAAATTGGCTACTCTTTATTATTGACTATTTTTTATTTAAATAGTGGTATATTTCCAAAACCTAAAATTTAAAAAAACCTATGATAAATTTGTATGCTATTCGCCGAAAGTTCATTCGGCCGGCTATACTTTCTGTCAATATTTTTGGAATAGCTTTCCTGGCTTCTTTCACTTTACAGGATAGCACCAAACCCGACGAAAGCCGCTTCACTCCTGTTGTCATTGCTGATAATCTTGACGAACCCATGGTTTTTGAAGTACTTGCGGATGGCAGTGCTTACATTGCCGAAAGAAAGGGCGCTTTAAAGAAATACAATGCTGCAACCAAAACTACGGACCTGATCGCTACCATACCTGTAAACACCAAATATACCAGTGCAGAAGGTGTTGTCAGAGAAGCAGAAGAAGGACTGATGGGCCTGACACTGGATCCGAATTATGCCAAAAACCACTGGATTTATTTGTATTATGCCCACCCTACTGAAAAAAAACATGTATTAAGCCGCTGGGAAATGCGTGACGATCAACTCGTGGATGATTCTAAAAAAGTCGTTCTGGAAGTTACCACCCAGCGTGAAGTTTGCTGTCACACGGGCGGTGGAATGACCTGGGATAAAGCTGGAAACCTTTATCTGACTGTGGGTAATAATACCGGAAACCAGCAGGCAGCACAAACAGATGAACGCCCTGGCCGCAGCAGCTGGGATGATCAGGGACATGCAGGAAATACGAACGATTTGAGAGGAAAAATCCTCAGAATACATCCTGAGGCCGATGGAACATATACAATACCAGAAGGAAATCTTTATCCAAAAGGAACTGCACTCACAAGGCCTGAAATATATTCAATGGGCCATCGCAATGCATGGAGAATTTCTGTGGACAGCAAAACAGGCTACGTATACTGGGGTGAAGTGGGACCGGATGCGGGCGAAGATTCCGAGATCGGGCCAAGAGGTTATGATGAACTGAACCAGGCACGCAAACCGGGTAATTTTGGCTGGCCATGGTTTGTAGCCGACGACCAGGCGTTTCCGGTTTTTGATTATGGTACCAATAAACCTTTGGCAAAAAAAGACCCTAAAAAACTGGTCAACAGTTCCCCAAACAATACCGGTTTAAAAGAATTGTTTCCGACCGAACCTACCTTTATTTATTATCCATACGGTGTTTCGGAGAAATTCCCATTGGTTGGTTCCGGTTCACGGAGTGCAACAGGCGGGCCGGTGTACCACCGTACAGATTTTAAAAACCCAAAACGCCCATGGCCTGCGTATTATGAAGGAAAATGGATTGCGGCTGATTTTTCCCGTGGCTGGATCATGGCGATCGCGATGAAAGAAAACGGAGACTTTGATTCTATGGAACGCGTATTGCCCAATTACCATCCGGTACAACCGATTGATATCAAATTCGGGGCCGACGGAGATTTGTATATACTTGAATATGGCAGCAACTGGTTTCGTAAAAGCGACAATTCACGCCTGATCCGGATTGAGTATAACGGTGGAAATCGCAAACCTGTTGTACAGGCTTCGGTTGATAAAAAAGGTGGCAAAGTTCCCTTTCAGGCTGTACTTTCATCAGCAGGAACAAAAGATTTTGACGGAGATGCATTGAAATACAGCTGGAAAATAACCAGCCCCGGTACGACTCCAAAACAATTTGTAACTGCAAATCCTACCGTTTCATTTGATAAAAATGGTGTTTACACCGCAACGCTGACAGTAACGGATGCGAAAGGCGCAAGTAACAGCCAGTCGGTAAAAATAGTGGCTGGCAATGAACCGCCACAGGTTTCGGTAAATCTGGCAGGAAATAAATCGTTTTTCTTCCCGAATAAACCAATCAAATACGCAGTTGCCGTGGACGATAAAGAAGATGGAAGCCTCGCGGATGGCAAGATCAAAGCCGACCAGGTTGCTGTAAGTATTGATTACACTTCCGAAGGTTTCGATTATGCAGAAGTAATTCAGAACCAGCGCAGCGTTGATGCATCCACACAGTTCGCCGTTGCCCAGGTGTTGATGAGTAAAAGTGATTGCAAGGTCTGCCACCAGCCAAATACCAAATCGGTCGGTCCATCATTTGCGGATGTATCCAATAAATACAAAGGGCAGCCAGGTGCTATTGACAAGCTGGTTAAAAAAGTATTGGAAGGCGGTTCAGGCGTTTGGGGAGAAGTAGCGATGGCTGCTCATCCGGCCCTACCGGTTGCCGATGCGGAAGTTATTGTAAAATATATCCTGAACAGTACCGATAAAACACTGAGTACTTTGCCCGTGGCCGGCGAATATAAACCGGAAATCCCAAAAGGTGATAATGGCAAAGGTTCGGTCCTGATTCGTGCGGCTTTTACAGACCATGCAGTGAACGGAGCAAAACCAATTCCTGCGCAGACTTCGGAAGAAATGATCGTACTAAAAAGTCCTGAAATGAATGCAGCCGAAGCGCCGATACAAAAAGGAATAGAATTAAAAGCATTGGGTGTAGCCGGACTGGGATTTAGTGCTGTTGCTTTCTCGAACAGTTATCTTGGTTTCAAAGAAATTGATCTGAGTGGTATTCAGCAGTTAGAACTGAACGCTGCGGCACAACGAAGAGAAGGCAGCGTGGGCGGCACCATTGAAATCAGGCTGGATTCTCCAACTGGCCAGCTTGTAGGGGAACAGAAAGTAGAAATTGCACCCGAAGTGGATATTGCGAAAGTGATGGCGGAAATGGAAAGTGAGAAGAAAAATGCAAAGCCCGGTGAGGTTGTAAAGCAACGCAATCCGTTTGCCAGGCCGCCGGTTATTCTCACTTTGAAAGATACGCAGGGTAAACATGACATTTATCTGGTATTCAAAAACGATAAGGCCAAAGCTATTGAACCCCTGCTTTCATTCTCAAAAATCACATTTCAGCAGGAAGCTAAATTATAATCCCATTACGAACTCATAAATAGTATCAACATGAATACGGATAGAAGAAGTTTTATAAAAAAAGCAGGATTACTGGCAGCAGGCAGCCTTGCAATTCCTTATTTGTCAAAAGCTGAAAATTTGTCCGGTTTTTTTCCGGCTGAAAGGCCGGCCGGAATTCAGCTGTTTACTGTATTTGAAAAAATGAATAATGATCCGAAAGCAACGCTTGAAAAAATAGCTTCTATCGGATACAAAGAAATAGAATCTGCATTCAGTACACGCGGTGGCTATTATGGTTATACACCCAAAGAATTTAAAAAACTGGTCGAAGGTTTGGGAATGAAATGGCGCGCACACCACGCGCTGGGCGCACCTTTTAAAATGCCGGCAGGTGGTAAAATGCCTCTCGGTGCGGATGGCAAACCCATTACCATTCCGCCTATGATGAACCTCCGTGACAATTACCAGCAACTGGTAAACGACGCCGCAGAAGGTGAACTCAGTTATCTGGTTTGCGCAAGTACGCCGGTTGGTACCATGGAAGAGATTAAAAATTCTATTGAAGTATTTCAAAAAACCGGTGAAGCAAGTAAAAAAGCCGGGATTGGTTTTGCTTACCACAATCACGCTACCGAATTTGATGCTGTTGAAGGCGGAAAAACCCCGTATGAACTTGTTTTATCCCAAACCGACAAAGATCTGGTAAAAATGGAACTGGATCTTGCATGGGCAACCAAGGCTGGAAAAGACCCTGTTGCTTTGTTTAAAGAACAGCCCGGCCGTTTTCCTTTGTGGCACGTAAAAGATATCAAAAGTGATTTGCAGACGATCACAGAAGTTGGTACAGGTGTTGTGGATTTCAAACGGATCTTCGAAGCTGCGGATATTGCAGGATTGAAATACTTCTTTGTAGAATACGATCTTGCACCGTCTTTTGACAGTGTTGACCTTTGCTACAAAAATATCAGAAAGGTAATCGGGTAACCGGCAAATACTTTTGATGAACTATTTTTAAACAGGATTACTGTCTTTTAATGTTTCAAAAGGCAAATGCTCAGATTAATATGAAATGATGTTTAAACACATCTGGTTCATATTAATCTGAGCATTTTTTATGGATTAAGTGGTTAGATGCTTAACATTCGTTTTCAAAAGAGTTAAAATCATTTTGGTTAAAAAAAAAACCACAAATAACTGATTATCAGCTTTAAAATGAACAAATTAATTTTCACATTAAAACGGGATTAAATTAATATTAAAAATATTGACAAATTTTAATCTGAACAGGTCAGTTACACGTATATGGTCAGGAATAGCTATTACTAACCATATCTACATAATCTATGAGATTCTTTGACCATTTTTCAAAACAAACACTATCCGTCCTGGCTCTTGCATCTTCGCTGGCTTTATTTTCCTGCGAAGATCATCGCATGCCTCCCGTAGAACAGACACTGCCTGACCGTATATTTTTTGCTTTATCCGATAACAACCAGCTTCACGAAATTAATGTTAAAAACACAGCTTCACCACTGCGCTCGTTTGCAATTACCGGACTTGAAAGCGGGGATGTTCTGGCAGGAATTGATTTCCGTCCTGCAACCGGACAGTTATACGCCATCAGCAAACAAAGTAACCTTTACCAGGTAAATTTTAAAACTGGTGACCAGCAGGGTAAAGCAACAAGAATTGGCACAGCGCCTATTGCTACTACACTCGCAGGTGCCGAAATCGGATTTGATTTTAATCCAACTGTCGACCGAATCCGTGTGGTAACGAGTACTGCACAAAACCTGCGCTTACATCCTGAAACCGGAGCCGTTGTTGCGGGCGATTCTCCTTTGAACGGACCGGCCAATCCGATGGTTGGCGCGGTGGCTTATACCAATAGCCGTGCGGGCGTAACTGCTGCACCGGCTGGTGTCGGCACTACTTTGTACGATATTGATCCGGCTGCCGATATGCTTTACATACAAAATCCTCCTAATCCGGGAGCACTCGTAGCGGTTGGCGGACTTGGCCTGGATATCAGCGAAGTAGGCGGATTTGACATATCACCGGATGTGAATGCATCGGATGTATACCCGATCGCATCAGTGAAATTTGATGGAAAGTGGGAGCTGGATTTTGTGGATTTAACCTCAGGCAGACTTCAAAAACTGGGTGACCTGCCAACAGGAGTAAATATTGTTGGTATTGCGATTCCTTCGCTGCCTGTTGCTTATGCACTCGATGCTGCAAACAAACTCACCATTTTCAACCCCTTATCGGGAAGTGAGCTGGGAAGCAAAGCTATTGGCGGGTTGCCGGCTGGCGTAGTGCTTTTGGGAATTGACATCAGGCCTGTTAACGGTCGCTTGCATGCACTGGGAAATAACAGTAAAATCTACGGAGTAGACTTAGGTTCGGGCCTTGCAACTGAACTTGTGAGCCTGAAACTTGCTGACAGCTCGCCTGTAACGTTAAGCGGAACGTACTTTGGAGTGGATTTTAATCCCGCAGCAGACAGGCTCAGGGTTGTGAGCGACAATGGACAAAACCTTCGGATTAATGTCACAGACGGTGTTACTATTGTAGACGGAACCATTACGGGCACCTCTCCTTTCATCACCGCAGTGGCTTATACCAATAGCTATCCTGGTGTGGTTGCAGCCAATACTGCCTTGTATGATATAGACAGCCAGGCTAACATACTTTACAAGCAAACACCGCCGAATGATGGAATTTTAACTGACCCCAAAAATCTTGGTGTTGATGTAAGTCCGGATCTGGGTTTTGATATTGGCAACACTACCGGTACTGCTTATGGTATTTTTACAGTTGGCGGTACTACCAGCGTTTACACAGTCGACCTTGTAACGGGAGCTGCACAGCTTAAATATGGATTCAGCAGTGCGACAAAAGGTCTGGCACTTGGTTTCGGTTTGTAAAATAATGTTTGTAACCATAAAATGTATTCGCTGGTAATGCATCCGTTTCAGTAAACAGCATTCGATTACCAGAGATTTAAACTTAGAAAAGGGTCAGCTTATGCGAGGGTACTGAAAAAGTCCTCTTGTATCTGAGTCAGAGAAAGGAGTAGGAAATTAAGTTTTTCTGCTCCTTTTTTGGTATCTTAAGGTGGATTTAGAAAGGGATTCAGATGTTAATTCACCAACAAAAAATTCAATTTACTGCGTTCGCCGGATTGTATGACCTGATCATTCCCAAGGACAATCTTCTTCGCAGGATTAATGAATTGATCGACTTTAGCTTCATTTATGATGAGCTTGCAGGTAAATATTGTTCTGATAACGGACGTGCAGCACAGAGCCCCGTACGGATGTTCAAATTCCTGTTGCTGAAGACAATCTACACCATTTCAGACGTAGATGTAGTCGAACGTTCCCGCTACGATATGTCCTTCAAGTATTTCCTTGGCATGGCCCCCGAGGATGAAGTCATCAATCCGAGCTCTTTGACAAAGTTTAGAAAATTGCGTTTGAAAGATGCCGACTTATTGAAGCTGTTGATAGGCAAAACAGTCTCCATAGCGATTGAAAAGGGTATTGTTTGCTCTCGATCCATTATCGTAGATGCTACCCATTCGCTTTCCAGATCTAATCCACATTCAGCCCTTAAGGTGCTTAGGGAGCATTCAAAGCTTTTACGCAAAGCCGTTTATGCTGTGGATGCTGACATTAAAGAGCGTATGCCTAAAAAGAATGATTCGGGCGAGCTCGAAAAGGAGCTTGCCTATTGTAATGAGCTTGCGAAGTGTATAGAATCGGATCAGACGTTGATCTATATCCCTGCGATCAAGGAAAAACTAAACCTGTTAAAGGAAACAATGGAGGATACTTTGGAGAACTATACGCTCTCCAAAGACAGCGATGCCAGGACGGGCCATAAATCGTCTGACAGCAAGTTCTTTGGCTACAAGACCCATATTGCCATGACAGAAGAACGTATTATTACCGCCGCAGTGGTCACCTCGGGAGAAAAGGGAGATGGTCCACAACTTCCTGAACTTTTGCAGATCAGCCAGGACAACGGCATTGAAGTAGACACGATCATCGGCGATTCAGCCTATTCGGGAAAGGATAATCTTCAACTAACCAGTGAGCAGGATATCAAGGTGGTTGCCAAGCTGAACCCTTCTATTACCCAAGGATCCAGAAAGAATGAAGACCGCTTCGATTACAACAAAGATGCGGACATGTTCGTATGCCCGGCCGGGCATCTGGCCATTCGAAAGGCACGTCAGGGAAGGAAGAATGTGGGGACAAATCAGACCTATACCTACTATTTCGATGTCGAGAAGTGTAAAATCTGTCCCTTAAGTGAGAACTGTTATAAGCGGGGGGCCAAAACGAAATCCTATTCAGTGAGCATAAAATCGGACTCGCACCTCCAACAGACAGCCTTTCAGGAAACTGACTATTACAAGCAGAAAATAAAACATCGGTATAAGATCGAAGCAAAAAACAGTGAATTAAAGAATGTCCATGGCTATGGCCGCGCAACATCTTATGGAATTGAAAATATGCAGATGCAGGGAGCATTAGCCATCTTCGCAGTAAATCTGAAAAGAATTATCAAACTTACCAACTAGGCTCGCAAAACTAAAGACAAACACTGATAAACCTAAATTCGAACATTTTGGGACGGTAGTCCATTTGCAGATCACATTTAAACAACAAAAGCGGTCAAGTAAATAAAATTTACCTGACCGCTCTGGGTAGTCCTATAATTGAGAAGCTTTTTCAGTGCCCTCGCTTATGCTGGCCTTTTTTTGTTTCCTGCTATTCTGTTTTTACAATTTTCTTATGCGGATAACTCCCAGATAATCCCGGTGAATTATTGCTGTAAAAATATTTTCAAAAACTTTAAAGTAAAACGATTTCCTCATCCGTCTACCCAGATAAGAAAGGCAGAACCGAAAAAAAGTTTTACACTAAATAAAGTAAAAACCTGGATGGATCGTCTGCCTTAAAAAAGAAAAGTAAATATTTTTAAAATAGTTAAAGTAAAAATTTTAATCAAACGTCATCATTAAAAGTTAACCATTAAAAACAAAAAAACATGAACAATAAATTTCGTTTTATATTCCCCCGCCTCATCGGCGCAACAGTGATCGTAGGTATTGCCTCATTTATTCTGATCACACTTTTTAAATTATTGGCAGCACTTGCAGTAATTGCCGGAGTAGCGACGCTGATAGCACGCAGTTCGGGAAGGCATTATATGATGCAAAATTCCGGCGAGTACGGACAAGTTGGCCATGGCGGATTCGGCCCGATTGGTAAACATAATCGTTGGGCAAGCCGTGTGACTGTAAATGCAGACCCTGTCATTAGAGCAGCCACTATTGTGCCTATTAATTAAAAAGCGGGCAGAATATAAGCTGCCCGATTAAACAAAAACAATTCAATACAAATTAAAAACTCGTAAAAACAAAAGTCATGAATACTAATCAGAACACAGCAACCGATTCACAGAATCAACAAGGATTTGGGCCTAAAAACCATGCATGCGGCGGAGGGCCTTTCAAAAAATTTGCAGAAAGATTTGGCGGTCAGTTTGGTGGCAAATCACCATGGGGAAAAACATCCGGCGGTCGCTTTGGTAATCGCAAGGCCGCCAATATTGAAGAAAATGATACTTCATTTATTATTTCCCTCTATGCTGCAGGCCTTGATAAAAGCAACTTCAAAATTTCCGTAAGCGACGATATACTGGCTATCTCTTACAGTGTGCCGGAAAACGTCGAAGAAAGTAAAAACAAGTATGTTTATCAGGAATATCAGCCTGGTTCCTTCTGAACGTTTATTTCAGCTAAACGGAAAAGTACTGACCGACAACATCAGTGCAGGTTATGTTGATGGTGTGATGACCGTAACGCTGCCTAAAAATCCTGAAACCAATAAACCAGCGCAGGAAGTAAACGTAAGCTAATATTTATTGCCTTACACAAAGTTGCATAAAGCAAAAATACCACAAAGTGTATCCATGGTATAGGGTACATTTTATGGTATTTTTTTGTGTAGTCAGTTTGGATATGTTTTTTCAACTATGTTAAAACGTATATATATAAGAGTAACTATAAGTGCTGCAATAATATCTTTAAACAACTTCCTAATGATTCCTATAAGTGCTCGCTTTAGTTAGATAGAGAAAATACATTTTATTTATCTAAAAACAGAACTAATTTTACTTAACTAGCTGTAAATTAAATATTTACAATAATATTTGAAGTACTTACTTGTTAATTTCAATTTGTTTCTATTTTTGCAGATACAACAGAATTCTAATTTATATTATCAAATTCATATTAGCAGAAAATAAACCCGTCCATAATAAATTTAAGGCAATGAATATTTTTTCAGTGGATATTCCTGTATTAATGTAACAACACCTTACCTGCAATAACCAGTCCATAATGACCTGAAATACAGGCCATAGTTTCTTGTATTGCCCTATTTGAATTAATAAATAATTACGATTCCTTTTTTTGACTACCTGATTAATCTGTTCAGTTTCTCACTTATCAATTAATTAATATGTTAAGATCATTACATCTCACAGTTAGTTTATTATTGATTTGTCTTCTGCGCTTTTCAGAATTATCCGCTCAGACAAATGCTATTGTAACCGAAAATGCCAAAACCGGAAATCCTGCCAGCGAATGGGATATAGACGGTGCCGGAGACCGAAGTATCCAGGGATTTGCAACGGATATCAGTTATAATAAAGGTGAAACCGCAATATTCAAGATTAAAACCAATGCCAGCAGTTACCTGATAAAAATTTACAGGCTTGGTTATTATCAGGGCAATGGTGCGAGGCTTATCACAACCTTAAATGTAACAGGTGTTACAGCACAACCGGCATGTGAGACCGATGGTACCGGGCTTGTAGATTGCGGAAACTGGGCAGTATCAGCTCAATGGGCTATTCCAGCCACAGCGGTTTCTGGTATTTATCTTGCCAAATTGATACGGAATGACAACTTAGGAGCCAGTCATATTGCGTTTGTTGTGAGAGATGACGCGAGCACTTCTGACCTCTTTTTCCAGACTTCGGATGCTACCTGGCAGGCTTACAATGTATTTGGTGATATCAGTACGAATGGTAAGAGTTTGTATACCGGAGTTAGTGGCGTCAAATCACCGAAAGTGAGCTATAACCGGCCATTTCTCACGCGTGAAGGCGGAGGTGGCGGTGGTGCCGAAGAAGACTGGTTATTTAATTCCGAATATCCGATGATCCGCTTCCTCGAAAGAAACGGTTACGATATGTCCTATACGACCGATGTAGATACGGAGCGTCGAGGAAACCTGATCCTAAATCATGATGTATTTATGTCAGTCGGCCATGATGAATACTGGTCTAAAGGCATGCGGGACAATGTTGCAGCTGCGCGTAATGCAGGAAAACACCTCGCTTTTTTTGGCGGTAACGAGGTGTACTGGAAAACCCGCTGGGAAAGAAGCATCACAGATACTTCTAACGATCTTACTAATAATTACCGCACTTTGGTATGTTACAAAGAAGGAAATTCAGGTGAAAATACATGTGGTACCAAATGTGACCCAACTTCCGAATGGACAGGGCTTTGGCGAAGCGGATGTGAATATGGCGGTGCCAATGGCTGTAAACCCGAAAATGAACTCAGCGGGCAAGCCAGCTGGAATGGCGTTTCAGGTACGATACAGGTACCGAGTGAATATAAAAATCTGCGTTTCTGGCGTAATACTTCAGTGGCTTCTCTGGATGACGGGGAAACTGCCAGCCTGACGCCCAATACACTTGGTTATGAATGGGACCCGGAACAGGAATCCTACCGTTCGTCTTATCCGGCAGGAAGGATTATTTTGTCATCGACCATTCTGGATGGCCAGACCCACCATCTTACCCTTTACAAACATAATAGCGGTGCACTGGTATTTGCAGCGGGTACCGTACAATGGACCTGGGGACTAGATATCAATCACGACAGGTACAATAATGAACCAGTCAGCCCGGCCATACAACAGGCGACAATTAATTTATTTGCGGACATGCACGTTCAGCCAGGCACTTTACAAGCCGGTCTGGTAGCAGCAACTGCTTCTAATGATACACAGGCCCCTACTCATACCATTACTTCGCCTTCTGCCTCGGGCAATATTCCAAGTGGTTCCACATTCACCATAAAGGGTACAGCGGCAGATGCCGGCACCATTGCCGGTATAGAGGTTTCTACGGACGGAGGCACTACCTGGCGGCTCGCAAAAGGAACAAATACCTGGACTTTTGCGTGGACCCCAACCACACAGGGAAATACTGTGATCCGCAGCCGTGCTTTTGATGATTCAGGAAATATAAGTGCGGTTGCTACGGTTAATGTAACCGTGACACCACCAGTGGCGCAATCCTGTCCCTGCACGGTATTTAACGAGGCAACTGATGCGCCTGCAGGTTCATTATATAACGACAATGGCAATGGTATTCAGTTAGGTATGAAATTTCATTCCAATACCGATGGTTCTGTCACAGGCGTACGCTTTTATAAACAAGCCGGTAATTCGGGCACACACACCGGACAATTATATAATAGTGCCGGTGTGAAATTAGCTGAGGCAACTTTTGTAAATGAAACAGCATCCGGCTGGCAGCAGGTAAGTTTTGCATCGCCGGTAGCAATCACTGCCAATACCACTTATATCATTTCGTACCATAGCAGTGCGGGTTATTATTCGGCTACCAATATGTATTTTGCCGAGGCCAAAATAAACGGCGTTCTGAGAGGTCTGGCGAATGGGGAAGATGGAAATAATGGTGTTTATTCATACACTTCTGTACCTGCTTTTCCAACTGATTCCTACGGATCAAGCAATTATTATGTGGATGTAGTATTTAGCTCCGGCAATACGGCGGATACCACACCACCAGCTGTGGCCTCTACTTCTCCGGCTGCGAATGCTTCGGCAGTAAATGTTTCAGCCAATATTACCGTAGTATTTAATGAAGCTATTAGCGAAAATACAGTTTCAGCCAGTACTATCCGTCTGCTTGATGCAGGCTCACCCGTTCCGGCTGCGGTTACTTATGATGCCAATACGCTTACTGCCACGCTCAATCCCGCTTCTAACCTGGATTATTCAACTAATTATACTATTTCCGTAACTGGCGGAAATAGTGGTGTTACGGATCTGGCAGGAAATGAACTGGCCGCAAATTATAATGTAACATTTACTACACAAGGCAAACCAGGACCATCTCCCAATGACGGCCCTGGCGGCCCTATACTGGTTATCAGTGATGAGGCCAATCCGTTCAGCCGGTATCCGGTAGAAATTTTAAGAGCCGAAGGTTTGAATGAGTTTGCTGCAAAAGATATTTCAGATATAACAGCCACACCTTCATTGCTCAATGATTATGATGTGATCATACTGGGGGAAATTTCTCTTTCTGCTGCCAATGTCAATTCACTCACTACATGGGTCAATGCGGGAGGCACTTTGATTGCATTTAAACCAAATGAACAACTGGCTTCACTATTTGGTATCACAGCCATTAGCGGGTCATTGACTGACAAGTACCTGAAAATTAATGCCAGCGGGCCAGGTGTGGGTATAGTTAATGAAACCATTCAATTTCATGGCCAGGCAGATTTATATACTCTTAGTGGTGCTGCCAGCCTGGCCAACCTCTACTCCAGTGCTACTGTTGCCACCAGCAATCCTGCGGTTACCACACGTGATGTTGGCAGCGGAAAGGCTATTGCATTTACTTACGATCTTGCAAAGTCCGTTGTTTACACACGTCAGGGCAACCCTGCATGGGCAGGCCAGAAACGTGACGGGCAAATAAATCCGATACGCTCCGACGATATGTTTTTCCCTGACTGGGTTGATTTTAACAAAATTGAGATTCCACAGGCAGATGAACAGCAACGGTTCCTGGCTAATATTATCCTTCAAAGTAATCTGGAAAAGAAACCATTGCCCCGGTTCTGGTATTTGCCAAGAGGCTTAAAGGCCGCTGTTATCATGACAGGGGATGATCATGGAAATGGAGGTACAATCGGAAGGTTTAATGATTACATCAGCAAGAGCCCTTCCAATGACCAGCAGGCAGTAAACAATTGGACTGCAGTAAGGGGAACCTCCTATATTTATTCAAATACGCCCATTACAAATGCACAGGCTGCGGCATTTCAGACCCAGGGTTTTGAAATAGCACTTCATTTGAACACCAACTGCGGGGATTATACTGTGAATGGCTTAAGACGTTTCTTTGATGACCAATTACCTGATCTTGCACAAAAATTCCCGGGACTTTCCCCGCCAACTACCAACCGGACGCATTGTATAGCATGGAGTGACTGGGCAACCAAACCAAAAGTTGAACTGGAAAAAGGAATCCGGCTGGATGCAGATTACTATTACTGGCCGGAAGCCTGGGTAAATGACAGGCCGGGAATGTTTACAGGTTCAGGTATGCCAATGCGTTTTGCAGATCTGGATGGCAGCCTGATTGATGTTTACCAGGCAGTCACCCAGTTAACCGATGAATCAGGAATTACTTATGCAGCGCATATCAATAAATTGCTGGACAATGCAATTGATAAAGGTTATTACGGTGTGTTTACAGCCAATATGCATACTGACCAAAATGGCGGTAACAGCAGTGACGGTTCAGATGCCATTGTTGCTTCAGCATTGCAAAGACAAATTCCCGTAGTTTCTGCCAAACAAATGCTTACCTGGCTGGATGGACGCAATAATTCTTCGTTCAAAGACATGACATGGAGTAATAATGCATTGAACTTTACCATTACCACTGCTGATGGGTCAACCAATTTACGTGCCATGCTTCCTGTTAATGGCAATAACAGCCAGTTAACAGGGCTGACCATGAATAACAATGCAGTTACTTATACGACTGAGAATATTAAGGGAATATTATATGCTTTCTTTCCGGCAATTAATGGCATTTACAAAGCAACGTATGGCACTTCCTGTCCAACGCTCGTGTTCAATCCTGTTACCGGAAATGCCTTGCCAAATGCAACTGAAGGGGTTGCATATAACCAAACAATCAGCGTAAATGCTACGGGATATACTTTTACTGCGACAGGATTGCCTTCCGGACTTTCCTTATCATCTTCCGGTTTACTAAACGGAACACCTGCAAATGCAGGTTCTGAATTTAATATTACAGTCACTGCTACAAAAGGAACCTGTTCTGCAAATGCAAGTTATAGTCTTAACGTAAGTGATCCGCCAAACCAGGCACCCGTACTAACTCCAGTAGGATCCAAAACTGCTACTGTCGGCCAGGCATTAGGATTTACGGCAACAGCAACCGATCCGGATGCGGGGCAGACTAAAACCTTTTCATTAACCGGAAATGTCCCGGGCGGAGCTACGATCAATGCTTCAACAGGCGTTTTCAGCTGGACTCCAACGACGGCAGGTCCGTTCACAGTTACAGTAAAAGTTACGGACAACGGTTCACCCGCTTTGTCCGATGAAGAAGAGGTTAAGATAACGGTTAGTGATCCGCCAAACCAGCCACCCGTACTTACGCCAATAGGATCAAAAACTGCTACTGTCGGCCAGGCATTAGGTTTTACAGCCACAGCAACCGATCCGGATGCGGGACAGTCCAAAACGTTTTCATTAACCGGAAATGTCCCGGACGGAGCTACGATCAATGCTTCAACAGGCGTTTTCAGCTGGACACCAACGACGGCAGGCCCGTTCACAGTTACGGTAAAAGTTACCGACAACGGTTCACCAGCTTTGTCTGATGAAGAAGAGGTTAAGATAACGGTTAGTGATCCGCCAAACCAGCCACCCGTACTAACACCAATAGGATCCAAAACTGCTACTGTCGGCCAGGCATTAGGATTTACAGCTACAGCAACCGATCCGGATGCGGGACAGTCCAAAACGTTTTCATTAACCGGAAATGTCCCGGACGGAGCTACGATCAATGCTTCAACAGGCGTTTTCAGCTGGACTCCAACGACGGCAGGTCCGTTCACAGTTACAGTAAAAGTTACGGACAACGGTTCACCCGCTTTGTCCGATGAAGAAGAGGTTAAGATAACGGTTAGTGATCCGCCAAACCAGCCACCCGTACTTACGCCAATAGGACAAAAAACTGCTACTGTCGGCCAGGCATTAGGATTTACGGCCACAGCAACCGATCCGGATGCAGGGCAGTCCAAAACCTTTTCATTAACCGGAAATGTCCCGGGCGGAGCTACCATCAATGCTTCAACAGGCGTTTTCAGCTGGACTCCAACGACGGCAGGCCCGTTCACAATTACGGTAAAAGTTACTGACAACGGTTCACCAGCTTTGTCTGATGAAGAAGATGTTAAGATAACGGTTAGTGATCCGCCAAACCAGCCACCCGTACTAACTCCAGTAGGATCCAAAACTGCTACTGTCGGCCAGGCATTAGGATTTACAGCTACAGCAACCGATCCGGATGCGGGGCAGTCCAAAACCTTTTCATTAACCGGAAATGTCCCGGGCGGAGCTACCATCAATCCTTCAACAGGCGTTTTCAGCTGGACTCCAACGACGGCAGGCCCGTTCACGGTTACAGTAAAAGTTACGGACAACGGTTCACCCGCTTTGTCCGATGAAGAAGAGGTTAAGATAACGGTTAGTGATCCGCCAAACCAGCCACCCGTACTTACGCCAATAGGACAAAAAACTGCTACTGTCGGCCAGGCATTAGGATTTACAGCTACAGCAACCGATCCGGATGCGGGGCAGTCCAAAACCTTTTCATTAACCGGAAATGTCCCGGGCGGAGCTACCATCAATCCTTCAACAGGCGTTTTCAGCTGGACTCCAACGACGGCAGGCCCGTTCACGGTTACAGTAAAAGTTACGGACAACGGTTCACCCGCTTTGTCCGATGAAGAAGTGGTTAATGTAGTTGTTAGTAGTCCCGCGGCAACAACTATACGGATCAATTCGGCAGGCAGTGAATACACTGCTACTGAAAACCGCCAGTTTATGGCTGATGTTTATTTTAGCGGGACTGCTGGTACTTCATCCGCTCTGCCAGGCACAGTTAATATCCTGAATACAACTGACGATGTTTTGTACCGTACAGCGCGTAGTTCCACTGACTTTGTTTACAATATCCCTGTACAAAACGGCTCGTATAAAGTGGTGCTGCATTTTGCTGAAACCTATTTCGGTGCTCCCGAAAAAGCCTCGGGAGGAGTTAACAAACGTAAGTTCAATGTTGACATTGAAGGCAGCAGAAAACTGACCGATTATGATATTTATGCTAAGGCAGGAGGGGCAATACGGCCTGTACTGGAAACATTCACGGTGGCGGTTAATGACAATTATCTGAACATTAATTTCACAAAAGGTACAGTGAACCAGCCTATTCTGTGTGCTATTGAGGTAACACCACAGGCACCAGTTGTAAACCGGCCTCCGGTACTTACATCAATTGGAGATAAAACGGCTACTGTGGGCCAGGTACTAACTTTCACAGCGACAGCAACCGATCCTGATGCGGGACAAACGAAGACGTTTTCATTAACCGGAACCGTTCCGGGCGGGGCTACAATCAATTCTTCGACAGGTGTTTTCAGCTGGACACCATCAACAGCAGGTCTGTTCACATTTAAGGTAAAAGTTACGGACAACGGTTCGCCAGCTTTGTCCGATGAAAAATCCATTCAGGTAACAGTCAACAACCCGCCTAATCAGGCTCCGGTACTTTCAGCAATTGGGAATAAATCCGTTACGGTTGGAAAAGTTCTGAGTTTTACTGCAACAGCAACTGATCCAAATGCAGGGCAGACCAAAACATTTTCGTTGACCGGAACTGTCCCGGCAGGAGCCACAATCAATGCATCTACTGGTGTTTTCAGCTGGACGCCAACAGCAACCGGTACTTTTCCATTCACAGTAAAAGTGACAGACAACGGTTCACCAACTTTGTCTGATGAAGAAGCTATTACGGTAACAGTCAGTAACATCCCAGCGACAGCAATACGTATCAATTCGGCGGGCAGTGCCTACACGGCTACGGGAAACCGGCCGTTTATTGCCGATGCATACTATGGCGGTACTGCGAGTACTGCGTCTCCCCTGCCCGGTACAGTTGATATCCTGAATACAACAGATGATGTATTATACCGGTCAGAGCGTTCCTCGGAGGCATTTAATTATGATATACCCGTACAAAACGGCTCTTATAATGTGATCCTGCACTTTGCTGAAACCTATTTCGGTGCTCCCGGAAAACCAGCCGGAGGTGTAGGCAAGCGAAAATTCAATGTTGCTATTGAAAATGTTACGAAGCTTACCAATTATGATGTATATGCAAAAGCAGGCGGATCATTGCGGCCCGTTCTGGAAACCTTTCCTGTAACCGTAACCGATGGCAGGCTGAATATAAATTTTACAAAAGGCACTGCCAATATCCCTAAACTGTCTGCGATTGAAGTTATTCCCGTCAGCGCCACAGCAGTCCGGATTGCACAGGAAGATATCAGTACTGCAAAAAAAGAGGAGTTCAGCAAATCAGAAACTTATCCGAACCCTACTCATAATAAATTTACCATTAAATTATCCGGCCGGCATAAAGGCAAAGTCAGTATGAAGCTTATCGGCACATCGGGGAAGGTATTTCCAATTATTAACCCGGTAAACATAAAACCTGAATTAAAAACAGAAGTGGATGTTTCCGTTTTGTCTTTACCGGAAGGTATTTATCTCCTTAAAATTCAATCAGCCTCAGCAACTGAGACACTGAAAGTATTGATTCTGGATTAATAGACAAGTACTAAAATGATAAACTAAAACAGGCCTTCCAAACTTTTGTCCGGAAGGCCTGTTTTAGTTTTGATTAAGATTTGTTCAGTGCAACTGGAATGAGACACGGTAAATACTGGCACCGTGCCTCATCCATTTTTAATTAATTTTATTTCAGGATTACGAACTTTCTGACAATGGTTTTGCCATTGGTGTCGTTCATTTTGACCAGGTACACCCCGTTTTCCAGGCTGTCCGTCCCGATCCTGCCATTGGCCACTCTGGCTGTCATCCGCAGGGTCCCCGCCACATCATAGACCTGTACCGTTTTTCCTTCCTGGCCTGTCACGTTTACAAAACGCACCGCCGGGTTGGGGTACAGCAGCACCTGCACGCCCGGGAATTCCACGCTGCGGATCCGGCTGTACGCAAAGCTTTCATCACGGCGGTCCGATGCCCGGTCCACCATTTTCAAGCGGTAGTAGTTGGTTCCCTCAGAGGGCATCGTGTGGGTATAGCCATAGGTGTTCACAACCTTGCTGTCCACATGCGATTTGACGGTCCCGATCAGGCCCCAATCCTTTCCGTTCCTGCTGTGCTCCACTTCAAAGCGGTCGCTGTTCTCTTCCTCCGTCGTGGTCCATTCCAGTACGGCGGCTGTCCCTTCTCTGGCCGCCGTGAAGCTGGCCAGCGTCACTGGCAGCGGGTCGGTGGTCGAGATCCCGAAGTTGTTCAAAAGGTAGCTGGCTGCCGTCGTCCTCAGGTTTTCGTAAGTGATCTCTGCACAGTCGACCGTGATCGTGGTTTCCCCGTTGGCCGTTCCGTCGCCCGATGCCACACCCGCAGCAATGGTGCCGCCCGTACTGATCCGTCCGCCTTCACTGGAAGTGAAGTAACCCGAGGGCAGCTGTTTGGCCGAAGACCCGGTAGATGTGGTTCCCAGGACCAGCTTGTAGGTCCCCACCGGTGTTTCGCTGAACACATACTTACCGGCCGCATCCACGGCATGTACCGCTATCTGGTTATTGCCCTGTTTCAGTGTCACATATAAGCCCAGTGTTGTACCGTTGACAGGTGTGCCGGTGATACCGTCTGCTAGCCCTGAATTGTCCAGGTAGATCGTCCCGCCGATATCGACCGTGCAGGGCAGGTAAGTGACCGTCACCGTCGCATTATTGGATGGCTTGCCCGCATTGTCTTCCACATTATAATTAATTACCGTCGGGTTTCCTGTAAAGCTTGCCAGGGGGAGAAGGTGACCGCTCCCGTTGTGCCGTTCACCGTCCAGGTGCCTTCGCCCGGGATGGTCATGCTGGTAATGTCGCCGTTCGCATCTGTTACCAGCCCCGTCGCGGTGCCCGGTGCTACCAGGCTGACCGTTGTCGGGTCAGGCGTTCCGTCCGCATCCGAGTCATTGGACAACAGGTTCACGATGACCGCCGTTCCGTTCACATTGCCTAAACTGCTGTCATTGGTCGCCACCGGTGGCTGTTCGATACCGAAGTTTTGATTTATTAACCCGGCGGTTCCTGAATTTACAGTGATCAGTCCGGTTGTATTCGCCGTGCTGGCTGTTCCCGCAAGGTTTGTTCCTGTGCTGACATATCCGGCTGGGATGGTTGAAGCTGTCAGGTTGGTGTTGCCGGTTGCATCCGCATTGGTCAAAATGATCTGGTAGCTGGTGCTTTGGGCAACACCCGGGAAGGTATAGTTTCCGCTGCCGTCTACCTGAACAGACTGGATCACATCATTGGTCGCAGGGTCAACCAGGTTCGCCCATACACCTGCGGTGATCGGGTTTTCAGTATTGTTGACCGCGTTTCCGTTCGCATCGTCCCAGACATTACCAGAGATACTTACCAGAGATAGGTAAGTAATTGTTACAGTGGCGTTGTTGGAAACTTTGCTGGCGTTGTCTTCCACATTGTAGCTGATCACGGCCGGGTTTCCTGTGAAGTTTACCAGTGGCGTGAAGGTAATCGCTCCTGTGGACGGGTCCACTGTCCAGGTTCCTTCGCCTGGGATCGTCATTGAAGTGATATCACCATTGGCATCGGTCACCAGACCAGTGGCTGTTCCCGGGGCTATCAAACTTACTTTGGCCGGATCCGTTGTTCCATCTGCATCGGTGTCGTTGGTCAGTGGGCTGATCGTTACCGGCGTTCCGTTGACATTGCCTAAGCTGCTGTCGTTGGTGGCAACCGGTGGCTGTTCGATCCCGAAGTTTTGGGCAGTTAAACCTGTCGTTCCACTGTTGACCGTAATTACCCCGGTTGTATTTGCTGTGCTGGCTGTTCCTGCAAGGTTTGTTCCTGTGCTGACATATCCAGTCGGGATGGTTGAAGCTGTCAGATTGGTATTGCCGGTTGCATCTGCATTAGTCAAAATGATCTGGTAGTTTGTGCTTTGGGCAACACCCGGGAAGGTATAGTTTCCGCTGCCGTCCACCTGAACTGATTGGATTACATCGTTTGTTGCCGGGTCAACCAGGTTTACCCATACTCCTGCGGTGATTGGATTTTCTGTATTGTTGACTGCGTTTCCATTGGCATCGTCCCAGATATTACCGCTGATGCTTACCAGAGAAAGATAAGTGATAGTCACAGTGGCGTTATTGGAAACTTTGCTGGCGTTGTCTTCAACATTGTAGCTGATCACGGCCGGGTTACCGGTGAAGGTTACCAGAGGTGCGAAGGTAATCGCACCCGTTGCCGGGTCTACTGTCCAGGTTCCTTCGCCCGGGATTGTCATGCTGGTGATGTCGCCATTGGCGTCGATTACCAAACCAGTCGCGGTTCCTGGTGCTACCAAACTCACTTTCGTTGCATCCAGTGTTCCCGGAGTTGCGTCTGTATCATTTGTCAACGGATTGATCGTTACCGCCGTTCCGTTCACATTGCCTAAACTGCTGTCGTTGGCCGCCACCGGTGGTTGTTCGATACCGAAGTTCTGGGCCGTCAGGCCGGTTGTTCCACTGTTGATCGTAATGACACCAGTTGTATTTGTCGTATTTACAGTTCCGGCAAGGTTGGTTCCTGTATTTACATACCCAGTCGGGATTGTCGAAGCAGTCAAATTCGTATTACCGGTTGCATCTGCGTTAGTTAAAATGATCTGGTAGTTTGTGCTTTGGGTCACACCTGTGAAGGTATAGTTTCCGCTGGCATCAACTTGTACAGACTGGATCACATCATTTGTTGCAGGGTCAACAAGGTTTACCCAAACTCCACTTGTAATTGGACTTTCTGTATTGTTTACTGCATTTCCATTTGCATCATCCCAGACGTTACCACTAATACTTACAAGAGATAAGTAGGTAATTGTCACGGTTGCATTGTTTGAAACTTTGCTGGCGTTGTCTTCCACATTGTAGCTGATCACGGCCGGGTTACCGGTGAAGGTTACCAGAGGCGTGAAAGTAATCGCTCCTGTTGCCGGGTCCACTGTCCAGGTTCCTTCGCCCGGGATGGTCATGCTGGTAATGTCACCATTGGCGTCGGTTACCAGACCTGTCGCGGTTCCTAGTGCTACCAAACTCACTTTCGCTTGATCAAGCGTTCCGTCGGCGTCCGTGTCGTTGGTCAGCGGGCTGATCGTTACCGGCGTTCCGTTTACATTGCCTAAGCTGCTGTCATTGGCCGCAACCGGTGGCTGTTCGATACCGAAGTTCTGCGCAGTCAGGCCGGTTGTTCCGGAATTTACTGTGATCACACCAGTTGTGTTTGCTGTGCTGGCAGTTCCGGCAAGGTTTGTTCCGGTATTTACATATCCGGCTGGTATTGTTGAAGCTGTCAGGTTGGTGTTGCCGGTTTGATCAGCACTGCTCAGGATAATCTGGAAGCTGGTGCTTTGGGCCACACCCGGGAAGGTATAGTTTCCGCTGCCATCTACCTGAACAGACTGGATTACATCATTTGTCGCTGGGTCAACCAGGTTCACCCATACACCTGCGGTAATCGGGTTTTCAGTGTTGTTGATCGCATTTCCGTTGGCATCGTTCCAGACGTTACCGCTGATACTTACCAGAGAAAGATAAGTGATCGTTACCGTGGCGTCGTTTGAAACCTTTCCTGCGTTGTCTTCTACATTGTAGCTGATTGCGGTTGGATTACCCGTGAAGGTTACCAGCGGCGTGAAAGTGATCGCGCCTGTTGTTGGATCAACTGTCCACGTTCCTTCGCCTGGGATAGTTACACTTGTAATGTCTCCGTTTGCGTCGGTTGTGTTTGTTGTTGAACCAACTGGTGCTACCAGACTTACCGTTGTTGGATCTGTTGTTCCGTCAGCGTCCGTGTCATTGGTCAAAGGCGTTACCGTTACTGGTGTGCCATTCACATTGTTATTGCTAACATCTGCGGTTGCTACTGGTGGGATCTCGATACCGAAGTTCTGTGCTGTTAAGCCGGTGGTTCCGCTGTTTACTGTGACCACACCTGTTGTGTTTCCGGTATTAGCAGTTCCGGCAAGGTTTGTTCCTGTGTTTACATAAGTTCCAGGAAGCGTTGAAGCTGTCAGGTTCGTGTTGCCCGTTGCATCTGCATTGGTCAGAATGATCTGGTAATTCGTGCTTTGGGCCACACCTGCGAAGGTGTAGTTTCCGCTTGCATCAACCTGGACCGACTGGATTACATCATTTGTCGCAGGGTCAACCAGGTTCACCCATACACCTGCGGTGATTGGATTTTCTGTGTTGTTGACCGCGTTTCCGTTGGCATCGTTCCAAACGTTACCCGAGATACTTACCAGAGAAAGATAGGTAACTGTCACCGTGGCATCATTGGAAACTTTGCCTGCATTGTCTTCTACGTTGTAGCTGATCACGGCCGGGTTTCCGGTGAAGGTTACCAATGGTGTGAAGGTGATAGCGCCTGTTGTTGGATCGACTGTCCAGGTTCCTTCGCCTGGTACTGTTACCGAAGTAATGTCTCCGTTTGCATCTGTTGTGTTGGTCGTTGAACCAACTGGGGCAACCAAACTAACTGTTGTCGGATCGGTCGTTCCGTCAGCGTCTGTATCGTTGGTCAGAGGCGTTACTGTTACTGGCGTTCCGTTGACATTGTTATTGCTAACATCTGCGGTTGCAACTGGCGGAATCTCAATACCGAAGTTTTGTGCTGTTAAGCCTGTGGTTCCACTGTTTACCGTAACAATACCAGTTGTATTTGCCGTATTAGCCGTTCCGCTCAGGTTCGTTCCAGTATTCACATATGTTCCAGGAAGTGCAGAAGCAGTCAGGTTTGTATTACCCGTTGCATCTGCATTGGTCAGGATAATCTGGTAGTTTGTGCTTTGCGCCACACCCGGGAAGGTATAGTTTCCGCTTGCATCTACTTCTACTGACTGGATTACATCGTTTGTAGCAGGATCAACCAGATTCACCCATACACCTGCGGTGATCGGGTTTTCTGTATTGTTGACTGCGTTTCCGTTGGCATCTTCCCAAACGTTACCAGAGATACTTACCAGAGAAAGATAGGTAATCGTAACCGTGGCATCGTTAGAAACTTTGCCTGCATTGTCTTCTACGTTGTAGTTGATTACGGTTGGGTTACCCGTGAAAGTTACCAGCGGCGTGAAAGTGATGGCTCCTGTTGTTGGATCCACTGTCCATGTTCCTTCGCCTGGGATGGTTACCGAGGTAATATCTCCGTTTGCATCCGTTGTGTTGGTCGTTGAGCCAACTGGTGGAACCAAACTTACAGTCGTCGGATCGGTTGTTCCGTCAGCGTCTGTGTCATTGGTAAGCGGGCTGATTGTAACCGGCGTTCCGTTGACATTGTTCGGACTGCTGTCGTTTGTTGCAACTGGCGGCACTTCAATTCCGAAGTTTTGGGCTGCTAAGCCCGTTGTTCCGCTGTTTACAGTAACTATACCCGTTGTATTTGCGGTGCTTGCCGTTCCGTCCAGGTTTGTTCCGGTATTCACATAAGTGCCAGGAAGCGTCGAAGCTGTCAGGTTTGTATTGCCGGTTGCGTCTGCATTCGTCAGAATGATCTGGTAATTCGTGCTTTGTGCAACACCTGGGAAGGTGTAGTTTCCACTTGCATCTACCTGAACTGACTGCATCACATCATTTGTCGCAGGATCAACCAGGTTCACCCATACGCCTGCGGTGATCGGATTTTCTGTATTGTTGACTGCGTTTCCATTTGCATCGTTCCAGACATTACCAGAGATACTTACCAATGAAAGATAGGTAACTGTCACCGTCGCATCATTGGAAACTTTGCCTGCGTTGTCTTCCACATTGTAGCTGATCACGGTTGGGTTACCCGTGAAAGTTACCAGTGGCGTGAAGGTGATGACGCCCGTTGTCGGATCCACTGTCCATGTTCCTTCGCCTGGAACTGTTACCGAGGTAATATCTCCGTTTGCATCCGTCGTGTTGGTAGTTGAACCAACCGGTGGAACCAGACTTACTTTCGTTGGATCAAGCGTACCAGGCGTTGCGTCGGTGTCGTTGGTCAGCGGGTTGATTGTTACCGGCGTTCCGTTCACGTTGTTATTGCTAACATCTGCGGTTGCTACTGGCGGAATCTCGATACCGAAGTTCTGAGCGGTTAAGCCCGTTGTTCCGGAATTCACAGTAACTATACCAGTCGTGTTTGCAGTGCTTGCAGTTCCGGCAAGGTTTGTTCCTGTATTCACATAAGTTCCAGGAAGCGTCGAAGCAGTCAGGTTTGTATTGCCCGTTGCATCAGCATTGGTCAGGATGATCTGGTAGCTCGTGCTTTGGGCAACACCCGGGAAGGTATAGTTTCCGCTGGCATCAACCTGAACACTTTGGATCACATCGTTTGTAGCCGGGTCAACCAGGTTCACCCACACACCTGCGGTGATCGGATTTTCTGTGTTGTTGACCGCGTTTCCGTCTGCATCATTCCAGACGTTACCAGAGATACTTACCAGAGAAAGATAGGTAATCGTAACGGTCGCATCGTTGGAAACTTTGCCTGCATTGTCTTCAACGTTGTAGCTGATCACGGTCGGGTTTCCGGTGAAGGTTACCAAAGGCGTGAAAGTGATGGCGCCTGCTGTCGGGTCGACTGTCCATGTTCCTTCGCTTGGAACTGTTACCGAAGTAATATCTCCGTTTGCGTCGGTTGTGTTTGTTGTTGAACCAACTGGTGGAACCAGACTTACAGTTGTTGGATCTGTTGTTCCCGGCGTTGCATCGGTATCATTGGTTAGCGGGTTGAATATTACCGCTGTTCCGTTCACATTGCCTGTGCTGCTGTCGTTTGTGGCAACTGGTGGTTGCTCGATACCGAAGTTCGCTTCTGTAATAGCAGCGTTTACGATATTCAATTGCAAAATACCATCTGTCAACCCATCATTTCCTGCACCTGAACCCAGATTTTCACCAGTACTTACCCAACCCGATGGCAATGCAACAACAGGTACGGCTGTTTGGCCAACTGTGGCTGTATTTGTTGTGATATACACACTGTAATCATTTCCAGAAGTCGCTCCAAAACTGTATGTCCCATCTGCATTTACAGTGGTCATTGCCGCTACGGCACCTGTGGTGTTATCATATAAGATTGCGTTCAGTCCACCTGCGTTGGTTCCTGTACCGTCAATTGTGTTTACAGGCGTTGGATTTAACCCATTAGTATCATTGAATACATTTCCGCTAACCGGATAGCTAAGTATCGCTGATGTGCAACTGGCACCATCGTTAAAAGTAGATGGAGAAGTGGTTGATAACAGGGTCGCCGTATTAGTAACTACGTCAACTCGGTAGTATTTGCCTTGTACATTTCCAAATGCATATAGCGTTCCTGAACCATCATAGAAGATTGATCCAAAAGTATTTTCTGACTGAAAAGTAGAACCCGATATCAAAGATGAAGAAAAGGATACAGCACCTGTGGTTGGTTCAATCGTCGCAACCCTATATGCATTGCTGCCAGGTGAATTGATAACGCCAATCAATTTATTGGTTGCCGAATTGTATACCCAATCATTGATATTGATTGGTGTCCCAATTGATGTACCATAAGGCGCTGCCTCCAATGCGTAACTTGCTGTGGGGTCTACCAATTGCAAATAAGTAGAACGGCTGGCATTAACATCAACAACATAATAGGTAGCAAAATTATCCGCATATAAATACAGATACCCATTTGGTGAAATCGCCCCCACAGTGAACCCTATGGTTCCTCCACCATTGACGATCGCCGGCAAATTAGCTATAGAAAACCTTGTCAAAGCACCTGTCGCATCCACCCTGACCACTTGATTCGCGATCCTTTCAACACCCCAAATATTATTGTCCGATGCATTGTAACCAATAGCATTGATATTAACCGCGCCGAGATTTGCGACCAGGGTCCTGACTCCAGTATTTAAATTATAGCTATAGAGGTTATTGCCTGCCGAAGCGCCCGCAATCTGGTAGGCCAGGTTGGTACAGGCAAACGAAGTTGCCGTCGTAAACGGCATGGTAACGGTAGCAGCCGCACTTACCTGATTTGCTGCATCCACTTCACTGTAAGTAAATGTTACAGAAGTTACCCCATCATTAGGATCAAGCGTAAGCAATGCAGGATCGTAAGTTGATATTACCTGTCCTGCAATAACAGCAACACCATTGTAATAAAGTGTACCATTGGTCGGCAGATCCTGAATTTTAATCGTATTTGTAAGACTTGTTCCGTTGTATGTTCCATCCTCAGGATCTGTTCCATGAAGCGTTGGGACAACTACTTTTCCATTTCCACCCGGATTTTGCTGTGTGGTTGCTGTTACGGGAGTAGCTGTTGGCAATTGCTCGATACCAAAGTTCTGTGCGGTTAATCCAGTTGTTCCGGAATTTACAGTAACGATACCAGTTGTGTTTGCAGTACTTGCCGTTCCATTCAGGTTCGTTCCTGTGTTTACATACGTTCCAGGAAGCGTTGAAGCAGTCAGGTTCGTGTTACCCGTTGCATCCGCATTGGTCAGAATGATCTGGTAGCTCGTGCTTTGGGCTACACCCGGGAAGGTGTAGTTTCCACTTGCATCTACCTGAACTGACTGCATCACATCATTTGTCGCCGGGTCAACCAAATTCACCCATACACCCGCGGTAATCGGGTTTTCTGTATTGTTGACCGCGTTTCCGTTTGCATCGTTCCAAACATTACCAGAGATACTTACCAATGAAAGATAAGTAATCGTTACGGCCGCATCATTTGAAACTTTGCCGGCGTTGTCTTCAACATTGTAGCTGATCGCAGTCGGGTTTCCGGTGAAGGTTACCAGTGGGGTGAAAGTGATCGCTCCTGTTGTTGGATCAACTGTCCATGTTCCTTCGCCTGGAACTGTTACCGAAGTAATGTCTCCGTTCGCATCCGTTGTATTGGTCGTCGAACCAACTGGTGGAACCAGACTTACAGTTGTTGGATCTGTTGTTCCCGGCGTTGCATCGGTATCATTGGTTAGCGGGTTGATTATTACCGCTGTTCCGTTCACATTGCCCGTACTGTTGTCGGCAACGGCTACTGGTGGCTGCTCGATTCCGAGGTTCGCATTGGTTACGTTTGCTGAAATTGTTCCCAAAGGCAAAATACCATTTACTACTCCATCGTTACCAACTGTCGCACCCAGATTTTCACCCGTACTTACCCATCCAACCGGTAGCGCAACAGCAGGTGCCGCGCTACCAACCGTAGCGGTGTTGGTTGTAATTTCTACATTGTAATTCCCTGCGGCCACATCGAAACTGTATGTTCCGCCCGCACCTATTGCAACCACCGCAACCACGTTTCCGGTTACTGCATCAACCAAAACCGCGTTCAATCCTCCCGCATTGGTAACCGGTCCGTCAACGGTATTAACAGGAGTTGCATTTAAACCATTGGCATCATTGAAAACACTTCCGGTCACATTTAGCAGAACCACAGTCGCGTCATAGGAGGGGCAAAGTGGTGCTGTTAAGGTCAGATTGCAACCAAAACCTATTTGCTGAGCGTCGGTAGCCGTACCGTTTCCTGCCGAACCACCGATGTGGTGCCCTGTGTAGCAAGGCTGGGTTGCTCCTTGTTTGTAATATTCAGTAAAGTGACCTCCTACTTCTACATAACGTGCGATATCGGTTCCAACTGTAAAGCCGTCAGGAACACGCGGACGGTTAGAGTTAGTAGTTGCAAGTGGCGCACCAATCATACCCTCGTTGTTATTTCCCCAAAGAAGCAACGTACCGGTCGTTAAAATTGCTCCGGCTGCAGGATGAAATTCGTCATTATCATTGGCACTGATAAAATTAACATTTTCCAGGGGTAAGCTTCCGGAAACGGTCTGTACCACATTTGTCCATGTCTGAGCATCGGTTGTATTTCCTGTTCCCAACTGGCCCTCGTCATTTTTACCCAATACATAAATGCGCTTTGTTGTATTGTGAAGCACATAGTATGAAGCAAGATAAAACGGACTGGTATGTGAACTGTGCGTTATGGCGATCATTTTAACGTCACTTAAACTGGTAAACGCAGCTGGTTTTGTCATCAGCGTCGCGTAACCACGTGCAGTTGGACCGCTGCCTGCTGTACCCAGATACGTGTTAATCCCCCATGTGTACCAGTCGTTCCCACTTGTGATTGCGAACACACCGCCGCCGCTTGCTCTTAAAACAACAACTCCCGTAAGTGGCGTGGCTGCCGCAGTAAGTGCCTGATGCCAAACTGCACTTGTACCAGCTGCACGAACTGGTGCAGTGCCATCTCCCCAGCTATTACTGAAATGGCTCAATGTATAAACAGTACCCGCATTGGTAAGGATTGTAAGTCCCGAACCATTTGCCGTCATCATTTTTACGTCGGTCGGACTAACGCCGGTTGGCAAACCATCCGCTTTGCTGTTTACTGCTATTTTTTGAAACGGAACACCCAGGCTTGCATTGTTCGAGGTGATGCTTCCGGCGATAATAATGTTGTCATAACCCCATGCGTACAAGCCAGTTGTAGTTAGTAAAAAGGAAAGACTTTCACGACCTTGGGTACCCAAGGTTGCCAGGATCACATCTCCCGTATAGTTGTAACCGTTGGCAGGAGTAACGTCAGCCGGGGACAACTGTCCATTGGCATCATTCCCATCGTAACCGCCTGGTTGCTGGTATTGCCCCCAGGTTGTGTAACCTCCACTTGAATTTTTTGCCAGCGTGTTATGCCATCCGCCAATAAGACCGTCATATTGCGTAGTAGTCGCTGCGCAGGGATCTTGTGAAAGACTTGTTATTTGTTTTACACCAAAGTTCTGATTGGCCAAAGCACCCGTGCCTGATGCAACAGATATTACGCCGGTCTGATTTAGTGAGTTGGAAACACCGCTGATGTTCACGCCTGTATTGGCCCAGTCGTTAGGTAAGCTACCGCTGCTTAACACGGTGCCGACCGCGCGTGAGCCGTCCGTCAATACAATGTTATATGCAGTACTGCCGGCACCTCCAAGGCTATAAGCACCGGTTGTGGCGTCCACCAATACGGATTGGATCACTGCACCTGTAGTGAAATTTACAAGGTTGGCATAAATACTTCCTGCGTTGGTAAATGCTTCTGCAGAATTAACGGCATCGCTGTTTACGTCATTCCAAACCGTACCGCTTATTAATCGCGCGGCCGCAGTAACCGGAACTGTAACTGTGATATTTAACGAAGGTATACCGGCATTGTCAACCACATTGTAAGTGAATGACGTGCTTAAAGCAGTACTCGTAGTACCCGTCGGATCCATAGAAACCAGGGCCGGATTGAAATTCGTGAATGAGGTGGACGCGGATACTGCAACGCCATTGTAATAAAGTGTTCCGTTGGTTGCGGGGTTTAAAATGACAGTCCGGCCGGAAAGATTACTGGCATACGCACCACCATCTTCCACATCTGTACCGTTGAAAACCGTAGATGGGATCGCCACAGTTGCTGTACCTCCGGGATTTGGCTGAGACGCAGCGGATGCGGCGGTTCCGGTCGGTCGTCGTTCGATCCCAAAATTGGCATTATCGACTGTTGTGTTTACTGGTCCCAGTGACAATATACCATTAACGGTACCGTCGCTGCCTGCTGCGGCACCCAGATTTTCACCCGTACTTGCATAGCCCGTAGGAAGCGCAATAACAGGAATTGTTGCCGAACCGACCGTAGCCGTATTGGTTGTAAGATAAACCGTGAAACTGTTTCCAGGTGTTGCGTTTACTCCAAAACCATAAATACCTGTTGCAGGAACGGCCATAATGGCTGCAACTGTGTTGGTGGTGTTATTGTATAAAATCGCGTTCACAGCACCACCGTTTGTACCGGTTCCATCAACAGTGCCATCGATAAGGCCGTCTGCATCAGCATATACATTACCGCTCACTTGTATTTGTGAAGCCAATACACCAAATTCAGAGGTGTTACCACTCGCGTCAATGGCGATGGCGGTTATTTTATCACCAATGGCAAAACTTGCACCACTAACCAGTGTAAATGAAGTATTAAATGCATTAACAATGGCGGTTATACTTCCCAGATATTGAACACCTTCTCCATGAGACACCACCCGCGTACAAACGCCATTCGTTAATGCACCATTCTGGTCACCATCGTCAGCAATTTTGTAAAATTGGATTACTTTATTTCCTGCAATGCTCGCACCGGCGGTACTTTCGTTGCCGTTACAAGTGCTGACATAACCTGCTACTGAAATGGTAGTACCAGAAAAAGTGAAGCCTGTAATAACCGGATAATCCAGCGACAGGTTTCCGGTATTTGCAGTCGTGACACCGTCGTTAAGCGTCATTCCATTATCGTTCAGGTCGATTGGAAGTCCTTTATTGTTGTAAAAAGAGTTCCTGGATATCCTGTTCCCGGTGGATCCGCTGCCTGCCGGACTAACCACAATTACACCGGACCTGCTTGCCGCTACACTCGCGTCCGTACCATTGTTGGCAATGATATTTGCTTCGGTTGCATCGTTGGTTCCGTCGTCGTTTGAGCCGATACGGTTATTCGTCGAAATCGTTGTAGTAGAACCTATCCGGATTCCTTCCTTTGAGTTTCCCAGCGCCGTTGTGCCATCTGCACCCACGCCGATATAGTTTCCTGCAACGATCGTAGTTGCCGTTGCACCTCTAAGATAAACTCCCCGGCTGTTTATTGCAGAGGTAATAATATTCCTTTCGAGCACATCGTCGTCACCATCCGCATCCGTACCTATCAAAACGCCCTGTGCATTGTTGATATCAATGCCAGTTCCGGACAACGTTCCCCCACCCTGCCCGTTACCCAGCGCAACGTTGCCTGTTAAACTCGCGCCCACATAATTTCCGGAAATGCGAACTACCGCGCCGCTCACCCCATCAACTACCAAAATTCCGGAAGTCCAGTTACCCGAAACAATATTTCTTACCACACTTGCCACTGCGGTTGCATGTGTAGCATCATCAAAGCCAATTATGGAACTAGACCCTGAAACCAGTGTACTCAGCGTAATGCCAGGATAGCTTCCAGTATTCGCTTTCTTGCCATTGGGAACTGCAATTAAACCTGTCTTATCAGTTCCAATATAGTTTCCGTCGATTTTCAGGTTGTTAATACCGCCAACCACACCAATTCCCGTACCGTTATTACCTGAAATAATGTTTCGTTCCAACACATCGGATGTGCCATCACCATTGGTTCCTATTAAGACAGACGAAGCGAGTGCCGTTCCTGCCATTACAATCCCGGTCTGTCCGGCGGCTTCTCCTGCTCCTATCGTGGGAAGACCATTGCCTGCGGCAGTAAGCCCGTCGGCCTGCAAACCGATATAATTTCCGGATATTTTAATATTTGTAAATGTGTAGGTACTTCCGATAAATCCGAGCTCTATTCCATCTCCGCCTGTAGAACCAGCTGAATTACTGATCACATTTCCCTCGTTGGCGTCATTTACGCCGTCTCCATCACTCCCGATAAAAATGTTTGTAAACGTACCTGTTGCAGTACCATTAAGACCAACAAATATTCCATCATCGCCATTGTAATCGGCTGATGATGCCGGGCTTACGCCGCTTGCAAGAACACCTATGTAATTGCCCCAGATACTCATACCACTTACTCCCGGCTCAACGAGAATCGGCTCATTGCCATCACCGGTATTATAGATGGAAAGTCCGCTAACGACTGATCCGTCAGCAGTTCCCGTGAAACGGAATAAACCGTCATTGGTAGAAGCGCCCCGGGTTCCGCCGGTAGTTTGCGATCCGCCATCAATCTGAATCAAAATCGTCCGGCTTCCGATGGCGCCCTGCGCAGTACCTGTTTGAGAATAACCATTAATGGTAGTGGGGCCTGTAATGAGCGGCAGGTTCGCCAGCATAGTGAGAGTTTGCACACCAGCGCCGGCAATGTTAAAATTAATAATGTCGGCTCCGGCATTGGAGTTGGCATTGATAATTGCCTGACGCAACGTCCCGGTACCCGCATTTACCGCCGGGTTTGTTCCTCCTGCATTGTCACTGGCAGTTGTAACTACGTAAGTGGCGGCATTGGCCTCCATTAGACCGGTAAAAATCAACAGCAATATCATCACCTGCCGTAGCAAATGATTTTTTACCGGTGTTTTTTTTAAGTTAAACCCGCGATGCAGATAAAATTTGTTTTTTGTAGAATCTTCCATAAAAATAGTGGTTACCAGATAGTAGATTGTGCCTGATGAGCATGCCCTGCGCATGATGAGTTTACTAACCCATAAAGATAAATGGAGAAATAGCCTTGTGAAACCCGGGAAATATTGTTAGTTTTTAGGGTAAACATTGTTTGTTTGCCTTAATCAGTACAATAAATATTTGTCACAACGAAACACTTAAATAAATTACCTGTATATACTTAAAATTAGCGATGGCACTATCAGCAGATAACGTCAAGTTGATCATTTGAGTAAGGTACTGATCAGCAATTCTTAAGCGGAAAGACTGTAAAACAAGCACTTTCCGGTTTGGATAAAATCCCTATTATCCCCACAATTTTAAACCTTCCTATATAAAAAAAGGTACAGCCGAGCGCTTAATGCTCTGAACCGTACCTTTTTATATGAATGAGATTAGTATAAAAACCCCACGTCAATATGGAGGGCACTGAAAAAGCTTCTCAATTATAGGACTACCCAGAGCGGTCAGGTAAATTTTATTTACTTGACCGCTTTTGTTGTTTAAATGTGATCTGCAAATGGACTACCGTCCCAAAATGTTCGAATTTAGGTTTATCAGTGTTTGTCTTTAGTTTTGCGAGCCTAGTTGGTAAGTTTGATAATTCTTTTCAGATTTACTGCGAAGATGGCTAATGCTCCCTGCATCTGCATATTTTCAATTCCATAAGATGTTGCGCGGCCATAGCCATGGACATTCTTTAATTCACTGTTTTTTGCTTCGATCTTATACCGATGTTTTATTTTCTGCTTGTAATAGTCAGTTTCCTGAAAGGCTGTCTGTTGGAGGTGCGAGTCCGATTTTATGCTCACTGAATAGGATTTCGTTTTGGCCCCCCGCTTATAACAGTTCTCACTTAAGGGACAGATTTTACACTTCTCGACATCGAAATAGTAGGTATAGGTCTGATTTGTCCCCACATTCTTCCTTCCCTGACGTGCCTTTCGAATGGCCAGATGCCCGGCCGGGCATACGAACATGTCCGCATCTTTGTTGTAATCGAAGCGGTCTTCATTCTTTCTGGATCCTTGGGTAATAGAAGGGTTCAGCTTGGCAACCACCTTGATATCCTGCTCACTGGTTAGTTGAAGATTATCCTTTCCCGAATAGGCTGAATCGCCGATGATCGTGTCTACTTCAATGCCGTTGTCCTGGCTGATCTGCAAAAGTTCAGGAAGTTGTGGACCATCTCCCTTTTCTCCCGAGGTGACCACTGCGGCGGTAATAATACGTTCTTCTGTCATGGCAATATGGGTCTTGTAGCCAAAGAACTTGCTGTCAGACGATTTATGGCCCGTCCTGGCATCGCTGTCTTTGGAGAGCGTATAGTTCTCCAAAGTATCCTCCATTGTTTCCTTTAACAGGTTTAGTTTTTCCTTGATCGCAGGGATATAGATCAACGTCTGATCCGATTCTATACACTTCGCAAGCTCATTACAATAGGCAAGCTCCTTTTCGAGCTCGCCCGAATCATTCTTTTTAGGCATACGCTCTTTAATGTCAGCATCCACAGCATAAACGGCTTTGCGTAAAAGCTTTGAATGCTCCCTAAGCACCTTAAGGGCTGAATGTGGATTAGATCTGGAAAGCGAATGGGTAGCATCTACGATAATGGATCGAGAGCAAACAATACCCTTTTCAATCGCTATGGAGACTGTTTTGCCTATCAACAGCTTCAATAAGTCGGCATCTTTCAAACGCAATTTTCTAAACTTTGTCAAAGAGCTCGGATTGATGACTTCATCCTCGGGGGCCATGCCAAGGAAATACTTGAAGGACATATCGTAGCGGGAACGTTCGACTACATCTACGTCTGAAATGGTGTAGATTGTCTTCAGCAACAGGAATTTGAACATCCGTACGGGGCTCTGTGCTGCACGTCCGTTATCAGAACAATATTTACCTGCAAGCTCATCATAAATGAAGCTAAAGTCGATCAATTCATTAATCCTGCGAAGAAGATTGTCCTTGGGAATGATCAGGTCATACAATCCGGCGAACGCAGTAAATTGAATTTTTTGTTGGTGAATTAACATCTGAATCCCTTTCTAAATCCACCTTAAGATACCAAAAAAGGAGCAGAAAAACTTAATTTCCTACTCCTTTCTCTGACTCAGATACAAGAGGACTTTTTCAGTACCCTCTCAATATGTGGGGCTTCTCCTTATTTTACAATTACAAATTTAGCGGTCATCGTCCCTTGTTCCTTTGTCGCAACTTTTATCAGGTATAAACCATTTGAAAGGTTTTGCGTATTGATTTGTCCATTGCTCACAACGGTTGTCAGACGAAGGATACCAGCGCCATCATACACCTTTACTGATTCTCCCTCATGTCCCGGAACCTGCACCTGTACGTTTGCCGGGTTCGGGTAGATTTCCAACTTAGCTGCGGGTTCAAATGTAACCTGACGAATGGTGCTATACGCATAAGTTGCATTAAGGCGGTCCGACGCCTGGTCTACCATCTTCAAACGGTAATAATTTGTTCCTGCTGCCGGGCTTTTGTGCGTATAGGTATAAGTGTTTAATTGTTTGCTGTCCTTGTGCGATTCTACCTGGCTTAGCACGTTCCAGCTTTTGCCGTTTGTGCTTTGCTGGATCTCAAAATAGTCGCTGTTTACTTCTTCCGTGGTGGTCCATTTCAGTGTCGCTGACATTCCTTCTTTCACAGCCGTAAAGCTTGCCAGGGTTACCGGTAATGGGGAAGCCCAGTTGAGCGTATAAGTCGCAGGAGTTTTGTCAATTTGCCCGGCTGCATCCACATACGCATAAGTGAAAGACGTGGAAGTATATCCGGTCCCTGTCAGTTTGATCTGCAATTGCGACGGATCAAAGTCAGGGATTACTAACGGGGTTGCGGGTGAAGCGTCCGTGAGCAGCTCTCCATTGTACCATAACTCTCCGTTGGTTGGCAGCGACGTGATTGCAATCGTTTTACCTGCCAGGTTTCCGCTTGTTGGCTGATCCTCAGGGTCACTGCCTGTCAATGGCGGCACGGTGGCAAGAGAACCATCCAGTGTTACAAACTGGTTAGATGTAGGCTGCGTTGCAAGTGTTCCGGTTTTATTGTCGGAAGCTGGCAGTTGTTCGATACCGAAATTGGCAGCAGTTATATTACCTGTTGAGGTTGTTACAGCAATGACACCAGGTGTGTTTGCTTCAACGCCTGATCCGGCGGCATTTCCGGAACCAAATGACTCACCTGTATTAACCCAGTTTGCATTCGGAAGCGAAGGCGCTGGTGCCGGACTGCCCGGTGTGACACCAGCTGTATTGCTTAAAACAACCGTGTAAGCTGTATTCTGAAAGGCATCTGTGAAAGTATATACACCATTGGCATCAATATCAGAACTGCTCACTACATTGCCTGAACTGTTGACCAGGTAAGCGGTCAGGGTAGCAGAACCTGCATCGGTTCCGGCTTCGGTTCCGTTGACTGTTATATCCCCATCGGCATCGTCCCAGACACTTCCGCTGATACTTACCAGGGAAAGATAAGTAATTGCTACTGTTGCATTATTCGAAACTTTGCTTGCGTTGTCTTCAACATTGTAGCTGATAACGGTTGGATTTCCGGTGAAAGTAACTAACGGCGTAAAGGTAATTGCTCCTGTTGTTGGGTTCACCGTCCAGGTTCCTTCGCCTGAGATTGTCATGCTGGTAACGTCTCCGTTGGCATCAATTACAACACCGGTTGCTGTGACTGGCGCTACCAAGCTCACTTTTGTAGCATCCAACGTTCCAGGAGCCGTATCCATGTCATTGGTCAGCGGATTGATAGTTACGGGTGTGCCGTTCACATTACCTAAACTATTGTCGTTTGTTGCAACTGGTGGAATTTCAATACCGAAGTTCTGTGCCGTTAAACCTGTTGTACCGGAATTAACAGTGATCACACCTGTTGTATTGGCTGTACTCGCCGTTCCTGCCAAATTTGTTCCTGTGTTAACATAAGTTCCGGGAAGCGTTGAAGCCGTCAGGTTTGTGTTGCCCGTTGCGTCGGCATTGGTTAAAATTATCTGGTAACTGGTGCTTTGGGCTACACCTGGGAAGGTATAGTTTCCGCTGCCATCTACCTGTACAGATTGGATCACGTCGTTTGTTGCAGGGTCAACCAGGTTTACCCACACACCTGCGGTGATTGGATTTTCTGTGCTGTTCACCGCATCGCCATTGACATCGTTCCAAACATTTCCGCTGATACTTACAAGTGCCAAATATGTAATGGTTACCGTTGCATCGTTGGATACTTTACCTGCGTTGTCTTCAACATTGTAGTTGATTACCGTTGGGTTTCCTGTAAAAGTTAAAAGCGGCGTGAATGTAATTGCTCCCGTTGTTGGGTTCACTGTCCATGTTCCTTCGCCGGGGATTGTCATACTTGTGATGTCTCCGTTGGCATCAGTAACAACTCCTGTTGCTGTGACCGGAGCTACCAGACTTACCGTTGCACCATCCAATGTTCCGGGAGTACCGTCAGTGTCATTCGTCAATGGATTGATGGTTACCGGTGTTCCGCTCACATTGTCCAAGCTACTGTCGTTGTTAGTAACAGGCGGCTGTTCAATACCAAAGTTGGCGTCAATTACTGATGCACTCACTACCCCGATAGACAAAATCCCGTCAGTTACTAACTCATGACCAGCAGTTGCCCCCAAATTTTCGGCTGTGTTAACCCAACCTAATGGCAAAGCAACCACTGGGACAGCAGTTTGTCCAACTGTGGCGGTGTTCGTTGTAATATAAACACTATAATTATCGCCTGGTGTTGCTCCAAAACTATATGTACCGTCCGCATTCACCGGAGTTATTGCAGCTACTCTACCTGTGCTGATATCATATAAGATGGCATTTAGTCCACCTGCATTAGTCCCTAACCCATCAACTGTGTTTGTTGGCGTTGGGTTTAAACCATTGGCATCGTTAAATACATTGCCACTAATTGCATAACTAAGAACCGCAGTTGGACAGCTTGCTCCGTCGTTGTTATTGGCTGAAGCTGATGAAGACAATAATGTCGCCGTATTAGTGGCTAAATCTATTCTGTAATATTTGCCTAGTGCATTTGCAAATGCATAGAATACATTGTTGTTTATGTCGTTGAATACACTTCCGAAAGCATTTGTCTCCGTTTGTATGGTGCTGCCTGTAATAGCTGTGGCGCTGTAAGTTACTGTGCCTGTTACAGGATTCAACGATGCAATCTTAAATGCGTTAGTGGCTGTCGGACTTACTACTCCATATAACAAATTTGTTGTAGGATCATAAGTCATGTCTGCCAACGCGATTGGAGAGACAGCGTTGCCAAATGGTGCAAGATCTACTATGTATGCGGCAGTAGGGTCGACCAACTGCAGGTAGTTGGCATGTGCCGGGTTTATATCAACAACATAATAGCGTGTCCCTCCATTTATGTATAAGAAAAGGTAGCCACCCGTCATCACATCTCCAACATTAAAAACTACATTGGTTGGCAGATTAGGAATCGTGAAAGAAGTCATTACTCCTGCGGCATCTAAACGTACCACCTGACGTTTTGCAGGATCCTGATTGAATCCCCATATCATGTTATCAGCAATATTGTAGCCTAGATTGTTTAATGAAATAGGCGTTGCATACACTGCAATTGATGTGCGTACACCGGTATTTACATTATACGAATAAAGTGTAGAGCTACCGCCTGCATTTCCCGCTACCTGATACGCATTGGACGAACAAGCAAACGCAGTCGCAGTCGTAAATGGCATCGTGACGGTAGCTGGTGGGCTTACCTGATTTGCTGCATCGACTTCACTATACGTAAAAGTTACAGAAGTCACTCCGTCATTGGGGTCAAGAGTCAGCAAAGCAGGATTGTAAGTTGGGATTACCTGTCCTGCCGTAACAGCAACGCCATTATAATAAAGTGTACCATCAGTTGGCAGTACCTGAATTTTTATTGTATTGGTAAGACTGGTTCCGTTGTATGTTCCATCCTCAGGATCCGTTCCATTAAGCGTTGGCACAACTACCTTTCCACTACCACCAGGGTTTGGTTGGGTTGCAGATGCTACATCAACAGCGACAGGTGGTTGCTCTATTCCAAAATTCTGAGCCGTTAAGCCAGTTGTTCCTGTATTGACTGTAATTACACCCGTTTGGTTCGCTGTAATTACGGTTCCATTCAGGTTTGTACCTGTGTTTACATATGTGCCTGGAAGGTCTGAAACAGTCAGGTTTGTGTTGGCGCTCTGGTCGGTCTCTGTGAGGATAATCTTGTAATCTGTACTTGGCAACAAACCACCAAAATTATAATTACCTGAACCATCCACCAGTACTGATTGGAGCACAGCATTTGTTGCGGGATCCACCAGATTTACCCAAACACCTGTCGTAATCGGATTTTCACTGTTGTTGATTGCGTCGCCATTTGCATCATCAAAAACGCTACCACAGATTGTTACTTTTACAGTATCTGTTTTAGAACTTAAGCAATCCGTTGTTCCCACATACCTTGCAGATATGGTGAATATGCCAGGTGTTAGACTTGAAAATAAGGGACTGGATTGCGGAAGTGTTGCAAAGCCGTCTTGACTATATTCAAAAGATGAACCCACTGGCGAAGTAACCGTGATGCTTCCTGTTGAAGTACCACATGTTGCGTTGACAACTGTTGTTATAGGAATCGCTGCCGGTGAAATTGCAAAGCTGATATCATCTACTGCAAGGTCGTTACCATTGCCACCATTGGCATTGTTTTGCAATACCAGATCTACGATTGTAGTGGTAGCCACAAACGACAGCGTGAATTTTTGCCAGGGAGCGGCAGCAATATAGTCGATTGGGCCAGTGCTATTATTACCCAGCACAGTATTGGTAGCTGGGTCAATTACAAGAAAAGCAATATTAGGTTTGGTAGCACCACTGCCAATACTTGCCGCCCATGCTGAAAAATCATACTTTTGACCTGGTATCAGATCAGTAAAACGCCGACGGAAAAAGACATCCGGTTCATCGTTTCCATCAACCGCCATCATCCTTCCTTGTCCATCGCCAACTGTATGGTCAAAGAAGCTTGTACCATTAAACAGGTTTTTGGAATTACCAATAACTTTATAGTAGTCGGTAAACGATCCAACCGATGTTGTTGTCCCATAATGGTAATCCGTTTGCCCTATCAGTTCCGGACCATAAGTATCTACCGGACCCGTTCCAAAAGTTTCCAAATAAGCTGATGTACAACTGTTGGTCATTGCCGTTGAAACGATCAGACCATTTTCGAAAATGGCATGTACTATTTCGCCGGCTGCAACATTGAACATAGCCTTGTTGTTAACCACGTCAATTGAAGAATTGCTTGTAGGATCGTACATATAAATGGATTGCAGATCCCAACCACCTGGTAGCGTTTCGGTAACAGTGTATGTACCCGGTGCTACAGCTATCATTTCCGAATTGCTGTTCGTGGGACTCGTATGTACACGTTCATCGTTTAGCCATGATATGGTTGTACCATCAAATACTCTTGTATATACGTTGGCTGCAGTTGGCTGAGACAGACCTACACCCCAAATCTGATCTGCAATGCCGACCGTAATTCTATCAGCATAACCGCGGCTCAGGAGTTCAGGTGTTGCCCAGGTTGTTCCACTTGTCCATTCGAAGATATATTTGTTATTGCCTGGTGTAACGGTGGAAGCCGATGAAAGGAAAATGCGTCCTGTTCCACTTACAGCAATATCTCCGAGAGCCATTGTGGAACTGGCTGGTTTTGCCAGGTTCGTAGCTACTCCTGCACTTGTAATAGAAGAAACAACATTGGTTGATTTTACTACGACAGCACCGCCGGTTGAAGGGTTTCCGTCAATTTGTAAATTATTGGTAGTGGGAGTTGATTCTACCAGAGCCCAAACCGTACCGGAACCGCTATAACGCCATATTGTTCGTGCAGGGGCCGTGCCTGCTGCTGTTGTTATGTATGGACGGCTATCCCAAGCACTACCTATATCAAAAGCGTTGTTTCCACCGTAGCTCGCGTTGGAGGTGCTTAGCTGAGTAACTGTTGTTCCGTCAAAAGCTATAACAAGACCGGCCGTAGTGACAGCAAAACAAGTGTTCCCTGGACCGCCGTCCACATGGCTTACATTGGTAACAGAAGTTGCAATCCATGCTGCTGTTTCCAAATCCCGGTAGTACAACGTGTTGTTCGTGCTACCTACTGCCCAAAGCCTTCCACTTTGCGATGCACCGATATCCACCAACGGTGTCTGTGTTGGGTTATCATTAAGCGTAATGGGAGGTACTATAGTTGGGCCCAACGGTTATATTAAATGTAAAATCCACACTGGAAGATTCGTCCAGCGTCTTTTTGTGGAGGTAGATATACCCATTTTGCGCATAGCAAATATCGGTAAGAGTAACCAGCAAGATGATTAACATCAGGCCTTTGGTTCGTTTTATCATCTTTTTGATTGGTTTAAAAGTGTGTTTGATTGGTTTTAATCGTGTGGTATTATCTTTCTTGTAAAATCTTTTTTTCATTCGCTTATGGGAAATTTTAAAATGGATGGAATATCCTGAAATGCGTTATTCTGTTCTTGTTTGCTTTTGTTTATTTCCTCTAAAAATCAGCTATGAAAATTTGAACGTATATTCTACCCCATATACGTATGACTCAAGTATTTGGATGTATCGATTGGAAATTCACTTTTTTAAGAACATGGTACATGAGGGAGTGAAGCTATTATCAAACTGAAAAGACTTGCATTTCATCTGAAATTCCCTGAAACGAAAAAGCAATTGCAGTGCTCTGGCTCATCAGAAGCTTTAAAAAAACCTGTGAGCTGCCTGGCTAAAAGAAGTAAATTTTAATCATTGAACTGTGCGTGTGTGTATAGTGTATATTTTAATATTTATTCAAAAAAATGTCCTTTTAAATTGCGTTAGGGTGGATTTCCCGGATTAATCATTTTTACCTGACAGCGAACATTTTATAATCATACTTTGCCCTCAAATGTACCTAATATTAGTAGTACCGATATTCTGTAAAACATTGTTTGTTTTTAGGGTAAACATATTTTTTTAACGTGATTTAATAGAATAAATATAATTTTCATTTTGATAAGCAAATATTAGTAACCATTGCCTGCAAAACGGTAAATTAATACAAAAACCGGTTAAAGAGCCCTTTATAAAACAACTTCGTATAGAGTTCAATATTTATTCTATTTAAGACCTACTATCTAAATTTTTATCGAAATGGCATCGTATTAATTCGATTTTAAAGATCTACCGTGTTTAGTTATACGCTAAATAATAACCGGGGTCACAATTCCAATTTTAAAAAAAATTACTATGCATTCACAATAATGGTCACGGTAAAGCCGAAACAGATATTTCAAAAACGCTTTTTGTTGGAATGATCTTTTGATCTAAGAATTTCCAGGCAGCCAAAATATTTCGTCTAACTAAATTAATACAGTAGTTAAAAGGAAGACTTAATTGAATGAGGACATACTCACTGATAAAACTTAGCAAAACATTGCTATTAGCCGGTTAATAAGATTGATGGGTGAGTTATATTATTAACCATAGGATATTATAATATCAACATGAATCAAAAATACTAGCTTGCCAGTGGTTGAATTCTTTGATTTACAGTTTTTGTACGATCCGGTGCTGCTATCTTTGCGTTTTACTAATCTGTATTGGAAAATTTTACCTGATCTTCATCTTCCAGCTTTTCCAGTTCGGCTATTTGTTGGAGGTGGCGTTCCTTCAAATTTGAACGCTCTAATTTGCAAAGATGGATTAGCTCAGCAATTTTGGTGTTGCTTTCTAAAATCCGCTGTTTTCTTTGGGAAGGTAGTACTGTTTCTGCATTGAACAAATAATTCAGATAATCTTCCCGGATCGTGTGGGCAAGTTTTTGCTGGACTGCAAACAATGCATTCAACTCGTCAAATTGCTGCCTGACTAATTTGATTTTTCGTTCCAGTAATTCAATTTTATCCATCCCCTTATTGGCTGAATGAAACATAAATTCTGCGATAAAAATAGTTTCTAAACTTTTAAAAAAAATTTATGACACTACATTTTTCATGCTAAATATTTCTTTGAGAGCCGTTATAACAACTTCTAAAACAGGTCTAAAATTTATATTGTGGCATGGTTTTAATATTAGTTGAGGGAGTATAAATATAGCAATGAAAGAAACAATAACATGTTTAGTAATTGACGATGATCCGGACGATCACGTTATTTTTCAGATGGCCATCCGGCAAACCTGTTTACAGGTAAATTGTATCTTTACTTATGATTGTATGGACGCTTTTCAGAGCTTAAAAGCGGTTAATGTTTCAATTCCGGATTTCCTTTTTATAGATTGGAACCTGTCGGCTATGAACGGTGCCGAATGTTTGTTCAATCTCAGACAGCTACCGCTGGCCAATAGCCAGGTCATTTTTTATTCCGGCTGCATGCCCTACCTGCAAAATCCGGATGAGTTTAAGAACAAATACTTTTTAAAAAAACCGGATACTGTTGAGGAATTTGCCGATGAGCTCAAAATGATACTGGAAACAACTAAAAATGAGACTGATTTTTATTTAAGACAGAAATAAATGCAGTGAACAGGTTTTTCGAACTGCCTCACCAGGATGGGAAACCAATATTTATTTATCCTAAACTAAGCTTAAATAGTATAATATTCTTCATTTTTAAAAAATCTCAAAATTTTCTGTTAAAATGACTAGGGATTTTATCTTGTTAGTTGCCTTTAGAGCATATTAGCATTTTGAAACCTATGTACAAACGTTTTACCGATGAACAATTAGTAGATTCTCTTCGGATTGGCAAGGAAAAAGCCTTTGAAGAAATATACCACCGATACTGGTATAGGTTGTACGCAATCGCATACCAGGAAACCGGCACCAGGGAGGAAGCGGAAGAACTCGTACAGGACGTGTTTGAAAATCTTTGGTGTAAACGGGAGGAATCGGTCATCAAACATTTGCGGGCTTATCTGGTGGTATCCATGAAACACCGCGTAACGAACTACATCAAGTCGTCTATTACACAAAGAAAATACCAGGAATATCTGATACTGAACGAAATTCAGCAATCGTACGGCACGGATGAAATTGTCCATTTTTCTGATCTGTCTAAGGCGGTGGATGAGGTCATGAAAAAGTTACCGGAAAAGACCTCCGAAGTTTTTCGGCTCAGCCGTTTTGAAAACCGGTCAGTAAAAGATATTGCCAAAAAACTCAGCCTTACAGAGAAAGGAGTTGAGTACCATATCACACAGTCTCTCAAAGTTTTGAAAGACCAGTTAAAAATTTACAATTCAGATAACTAAGGCCAGAAATAAGCACCTAATGAATCAACACGACTTCGATATATTGTTGCAGAAATACCTTTCCGGTGAATGCGGGCCCGAAGAGGAAAGCCAGATACTGGAATGGACCGATACCGCACTTGCCAACAAAAAAACGCCCATTAACAAGTCGGAACAAAAAATTGTAGAGAAAAAAATATGGAAACGTATACACTTATCCGTCCTCTCGGCACCTTCTGGTTTTAGTACAATTGGCTGGCGCTGGCTCGCAGTTGCCGCGATGTTAACGGTGCTGTTCAGCGTGGCCGTTATCTATCCTGATTTTTTGCAGCAGTTCAGCACAGGTATCGCTGCAAAAGACGGTTCTGATGATCCGGGTTTTACTTTGATTAAAGATTATGCAGTGATAAAAAACACTTCGGGCCACAGCAGGAAAGTGTCGCTGGAAGATGGAAGTGTAGTAACGCTAACGAAAGAAAGCAGTTTGAAATACCCTAAACATTTTAACAAAAAACTGCGTGAAGTCGAGTTGGAAGGGGAAGCTTTTTTTGATGTCCAAAAAGATTCGGCACGTCCGTTCTTTGTGTACACGGGTGAGCTGGTTACCCAAGTTCTGGGAACAAGTTTTAATGTAAAATCTTATAAAAATTCCAGGACGATCGAAGTTAAAGTAGTGAGTGGCCGCGTTTCGGTGTATGAAAACAAACAAAAAGCACCGCATAACCGGAACGGAGTAATTTTGAGGCCAAACCAGAAAATAACTTTCGACAAGGAATCCAAAAAACTGCTTCCTGAATTGGTGGAAATCCCTTTACTGCAAATCTCACAGGATAAAAAGTTTGAACTGATATTTGAAGACGCCTCGCTTTTACAGGTTTTGTCGGTAATCCAGAAAGCATACGGAGTTGAGATCGTTGTCGAAAATCCGTCGCTGAACGATTGCATTTTTACGGGAGACCTTACAGGACTTTCCCTGCACACACAACTAAGATTTATTTGTAAATCGGTGAACGCCAGTTACGAGCTGAGGGGCACCACTTTTTTTATCAAAGGCGATGGCTGTAATAAATAGCTGTCAGGACCACTAAAAACTTTGCCTATGTAATAAAACCTGTTGAAAGAAAAAGCCAATGATGTTACGAGCATCATTGGCTTTGCAAACATCCTTGCAGAACGTCAATTCTGATTAGGATGATAGTGTTCATGAATCTGTAAAAAATCAAAAACATTTAAAATTATGCAAAAAAATGTATCTGTCAAACGGATTTTAATTAATGTCATGCGAATAACTGTTTTGCAGTTAATGCTAGCTGCCCTTTTCTGTGATATTTCACTGGCACTGGACACGCGTGCCCAGGAAATACTTCGGAAGGAAATATCCATTCAGATGGAATCCGTGGAAGTAAGGCATATCCTGAGCCGAATCGAAAAGCAGGCCAATGTGAAATTTATTTACAGCACGAATAGTATTCAGGCACGACAAAAAGTATCACTGAGTGCTTCCAATCGGGTTCTTTCAAAGGTATTGGACGAGTTGCTGACGCCGATCCAGATTTCGTTTGAGGTAGTAGATTCCAGGATCCTGCTGCATAAAAAACCGATGGAAAGCCTTAACGCCCCGTTTGACATTGATGCGAAAAAAACCTCACGGGAACGATCACAGATGAAAAGGGTGAAGCCTTACCCGGTGTGAGCGTTATTATAAAAGGTACACAGCGGGGCATCGTCAGTGGTGTCGATGGAAAATTTGAACTCGCAGACACGGACGAATCTGCCATCCTGATTTTCAGTTTTGTAGGTTACGAAAGCCAGGAAATTGCAGTGGGCAACAGGACCGTTCTGGACGTTTCCCTGAAAGCCAGTATCAAAGCATTGAGTGAAGTGGTCGTTGTAGGATACGGAACGCAAAAGAAAACGTCGGTGACGGCTGCTGTATCCACATTGAAGGGAGAACAGATTGCAGCCACGCCGCTTACCAACCTGAGTAACGGCTTAGGCGGCCGGATTTCCGGTGTGATCGCAAAGCAGGCTTCCGGTGAGCCGGGCAGGGATGGTTCCAGTATTTACATCCGCGGGGTTTCATCGACGGGCAACAACCAGCCTTTGCTTGTGGTAGATGGTATTCCAAGAAATTTTCAACAGCTTGATCCTAACACCATTGAAACCTTCACCGTGCTGAAAGATGCAGCTGCGGTAGCGCCATACGGTGTTGCCGGGGCGAACGGTGTGGTGCTGGTAACGACCAAACGCGGAAAAACGGGAACGCCTTCGCTGACTTACAACGCCTATGTTGGCTTCCAGAATCCGACTGTAATGCCCGATTACCTGCATGGTCACGAATTTGCCACACTGAAAAACGCGGCTGCCGCAAACGCTGGTTTGCCGGTACCTTATTCGGATGAAGCGCTGCAAAAGTTCAAAGATGGTTCAGACAACGATTCATATCCGGCCGACAACTATGTGAAGGAACTGGTGAACCGCAATGCTGTCATCACAACACACAACATTGAGCTTTCGGGCGGTGCCGAACGGATTAAATACTATGCCAGCCTGGGTTACCAGTATCAGGCAGGTATGTGGCCCTCGACAAATAATAAACGTTATAATCTGTCGATGAACCTGGATGCCCAGGCAACCAAAACCACCAAGATTTCTTTTACCCTGAACGGGCGTGTACAGCAGTCGCGGTACCCGTCAATAGGAACATCCCGTATTTTTGAGCTGATCGGTTATTCACATCTGCAAAACGGACCGCTCTTTTTCAGCAATGGCATGAACGGTACTTATGTGACCGGCAGTATTTACAACAGTGGATATCAGAAAACAAACACGACCGCATTGTATTCCCAATTGTCTGTTGAACAGCAAATTCCTTTCATTCCCGGGCTGGCTGCGAAGGGAACCATTGCTTATGACCCAACGATGATCATGGACAAGATCTGGACCGTACCGGTTCATTTGGCAACAATCAATACGGTAACGAAAGATATTACCGACGGCATATTTGGCGCGGCCAAAGCATCCCTGAACCAAAATTACAGACAGTACCAGCAACTCACGTACCAGGCCAGCCTGAATTATACCAAATCGTTTGGTAAAAGCAATATTGGGGCGCTGGCAGTTTTTGAGGCCAAAGCCAACGATACCATTGCACTGGGAGCATCCCGCCGTAATTACAACCTGAGCATTGATGAACTGAATATGGGCAGTTCGAGCAATGCAGATATGACCACGAACGGAACGGCGAACTATGGCCGCCAGATGGGCCTGGTTTACCGGGTTACCTACGATTACGCCGATAAATACTTATTTGAAGCAAGCGGACGTTACGACGGCAGTTACTATTTTGCTGCTGAAAACCGCTTCGGTTTCTTTCCTGCATTCTCTCTTGGCTGGCGGTTATCGGAAGAAAATTTTATCAAGAAAAACATTCGCTGGATCGACAACCTGAAATTACGGGGATCGTATGGCGAAGTAGGTGCCCTGGCTGGCAGTGCATTCCAGTACATGAGTACATACAGTGTTGCCGGCCCCGCTTATGTTCTGGGTGGTAACGCAGTTCAGGCCATCCGGGAACGTAATGAGCCTAATCCCAACATCACGTGGGAACGTGCCAAGAAAACCAATATTGGTATTGAAGGTACATTCTGGAAAGGATTACTAAGTGTAGAAGCGGATTACTTTTATGAAAAACGATCCAATATGCTCGTCAATCCGGATGTGATCGTTCCGGCGGAATACGGTATTGGCCTGAGCCAGGTAAACGCCGGTATCATGCAAAATCAGGGCATCGACCTTTCCATTGGTTCTTCGCACCGGTTCACATCAGACCTTCGTGTTTCTGTAAATGGCAACTTTACCTATGCCAAAAATAAGCTGCTGCAGGTATTTGAAGCCGGTGCTACGTTTAACAATCCCAACCGCCGGCTAACCGGAAAACCACTCGGAACACAATTTGGATTTCATTCAATGGGCTTTTTTCAACTGGCCGATTTCGATGATGCAGGAAATTTGAAACCGGGCATTGCAGTACAGCCATGGGGTAAGGTTTTACCTGGTGATATTCGTTATGAGGACATGAACAATGATGGAAAAATTAACGATGATGACAGGACCAGGATTGGTGACGCCGTGGCAACTCCCCGCATTATTTACGGTATTTCTCCTAATATCCAATACAAAGGCTTTACACTGGATATCCTGTTTCAGGGTGCCGCAAAAACGAACTACTATTATGCTGGCAGCGCGGCATGGGCATTCAGCAACGGCATGGGTGCTGTAAGGGAGAACCTGGATTACTGGACACCGGAAAACCCGAACGCTAAAAACCCGCGTATCACCAACGCGCCAACAACCAACAATACCCAGACTTCCTCTTTCTGGGTAGGCAATGCTGGCTACCTAAGGTTAAAAAGCCTAACCTTATCATATTCCCTGCCACCGGCGATTACGCAAAAGGTCAAAATACAGAATGCAAGGATCTATGTATCCGGCCAGAATATCCTGACCTGGACTAAGTTAAGAAATTTTGACCCGGAAATAACCCAGGTAAATGCATGGAGTTATCCACAGCAAAAAGTAATGTCAGTTGGTGTAAATGTTACTTTCTAATCCTTGAAAAACGACACAACAATGAAACTCCATAGATTTATGAATTTGAATGGGAAAGTAGCTTTACTGTTCATAATACTGGGAATAGCTTCCTGCAAAAGTTTTCTTGAAGTATCCCCCAAAGACCAGATTGCTGATAGTGATGTCTGGACGGACACAGGCATGGCAGATTTGTTCCTGAACAATGTGTATTCCGGATTGCCGGGCCCGTTTAACTTCTTCGATCCCTGGGAAAACTATACGGATAATTCCATGAACGGTGTTAATGGGCTTGACAGCCGGGTATTATATTCCCCTTCGGTTTATACGGCCAGTAATACGCCTAACTGGTGGGGACAATACGCCAACATCCGCCGTGCCAATCTGTTTATCGAAAAAGTAACAGCATCAGCGTTTCCCGATACCTGGAAAAAATCAAAAATTGCCGAAGCAAGGTTTTTAAGGGCTTATTATTATCAATTGTTGTGGACAGCCCACGGCGGCGTACCGATCATTGCCAATACACTGAACCAGAACACGCAGGGCGAAGAAATATTCAGGCCCCGTAACACCGACGAAGAAACGTATCAGTTCATTGTAGATGAATGCGCGGCTATCGTGGATGACCTGCCGCTGAAAGCCGAAGCTGGCCGGGTTTCCAAAGCCTCTGCACTGACGCTCAAAGGTTTTTGCGAACTATTCTGGGCAAGTCCGCTGAAAAATACTGCCAATGACAAAGCCCGCTGGGCACTCGCAGCTGCTTCCAATAAAAAAGTAATCGAACTGGGATCACACAGCCTGTTTGCGAATTATGAAACGCAATTTTACGAAGATAATAATAACAATGCTGAAGTTATTTTTGCAAAACAATACCTCGGCGGTACAGCACTGGGAAGCGGAAAAGAAGGTTTATGGGGCCCATGGATGGTAGGCGGTGTGCAGAAAGCGTACGGTGGAGTCGATCCGTCGCAGGAACTTGTGGATGAATATGCGATGGCCAATGGTTTGCCAATCACAGATCCGGCTTCGGGATACAATCCTCAAAACCCGTATGTGAACCGGGAGAAAAGATTCTATCAGTCCATTGTCTACGACGGGTCGATCTGGGTCGGTGCTGAAATGGTTATGAAACAAGGTGTTGGCAGCAGGAATGCAACCGATCTGAGTAATACCAATGAGGCAACCAATACCGGTTATTACCTGCGGAAAACGCTGAACCCTAAATACACGGTAAATGGCAACAACCTGTTGAATAGCGGCAGTTTCATTATTTATCGCTACGCAGAAGTGTTACTGAGCTATGCAGAAGCACAAAACGAAGCCGTTGGACCGGATGAAACGGTATATTCTGCCATTAACCAGATACGTATGCGGTCGGAATTACCCGCACTGAAAACCGGATTGACCCAGGCCGAAATGCGTGTGATCATTCAGCGGGAACGCCGGGTTGAGCTGGCATTTGAGGAAAGGCGCTGGTTTGACCTGATGCGGCTGAAACTCGCAGAAAAGAACCTGAACGGTACGCTGCATGCCATGAAAATCGAGGTAGTTGCTGGAAAAACGGTTTATACTGTGATTCCGGCACCCGAAGGCGGCAAAACGTTCTATGCCGATAAAAATTACCTCTTGCCTATCCCGCAATCGGCGATGAACCAGAATTCCAAGCTGGTCCAAAACCCTAATTACTAGTATTATCCTATCCCTTTTCCTTTTTTAAATTATTTGCATGGAGTGAATGGTAATTTCAGGGACGACAAACGTATTAGCATAAAGTCTGTCTTTGAAATTACTGCTCCTCAATTAAATTGTAAAACCAAAATTATTCATCATAATGACTGGTAACCATATTCCTAAATCTATAACCGGATTGCTTGTCTGTATTTGTTTTTTTGCTTCAAGCAGTAATCCAAAGGTTTTCAATGCCGAAGTCCCTCCCGAACAAGCCCTTGCCACATTCCAGGTTGCAGATGGTTTTCAAATAGAAATGGTAGCGAGTGAGCCGTTAATTGCAGATCCTGTTGCGATGGAAATTGATGAAGCCGGGAACATGTATGTGGTCGAAATGCATGGTTATCCACTCGACAAAAGCGGTTCGGGGAAAATAAAACTTCTAACGGATACAGACGGTGATGGCAAAATGGACAAGAGTATCGTATTTGCTGAGGGGCTCATGCTGCCAACCGGTGTAATGCGATGGAAAAAAGGGATCATCGTGACGGATGCACCAAATGTTTTATACCTGGAAGATACCGACGGAGATGGAAAATCTGATGTGCGTGATACATTGATCACCGGTTTTGCATTATCCAATCCGCAGCATAACCTCAACAACCCAGTGCTTGGCCTGGACAACTGGATTTACCTTGGACATGAACCGGCAGTTTCAACACAGACTTTTAAAAGTGAGTTTGGTGACCGCGGAGGTGATGTGTACTTTCCAGACAAAAAAGACAGTCCGCGACTGCCCGACAATGCACGTGGAAGAAGCGTTCGTATGCGGCCAGACCGTGCCGGCCTGGAAATACTTTCAGCAAATACACAGTTTGGGCACACTTTTGACAACTGGGGCAGATACCTGCTGGTTAGCAATGCAAATCACATTATTCACCAGGTTATTTCTGCCGCTTATCTCAACAGGAACCCGGGTTTGCTGGTTTCCAATGCAGCCCAATCAATCTCCGATCACGGGACTGCGGCCGAGGTTTTCCCAATTACCCAAAATCCGCAGAATCAGCTGCTGACCGATTTGGGTGTTTTCACTTCTGCATGTGGTTCAAGGACTTACCAGGGTGGAATTTTCCCGGCTCCGTTTGATAGTGTGATGTTTGTAGCTGAGCCGGTGAGTAACATTGTCCATGCTGACGTGATCCATGACAAAGGAGCCACATTTACAGCAAGCCGTGTTTATCAAAATAAAGAATTCCTTGCGTCCACCGATGCGTGGTTTCGTCCGGTAAATATGTATATCGGTCCTGACGGAGCACTTTATGTGGTTGATTATTACCGTCAGATCATTGAACATCCGGAATGGATGGCGGAAGATGTGATCAAATCAGGGCAGCTTTATAACGGGATCGACAAAGGCCGGATCTACCGAATTACACCAAAAGGAACCAAGCCGGCAAACTGGTCAAAAGAGCTGAAATCAACCAGGTGGATGAACGAATTCCTTTTAGGCAAACTGGCTGACCCGAATATCTGGTGGCGTCGCAATGCACAACGTTTATTGATCGACGGCAATGACAAAAGCCTTACAACTGCATTGGAACAAATGGTGCTCAATGAAAAAAATCCTTTGGGACGGCTACACGCCCTTTATACATTGGAAGGAATGAATGTTTTGCAGCCACCACTTTTGATGAAGGCATTACAGGATTCTTCACCGGGAGTTCGTGAAAATGCGGTTAAACTTTCGGAGCCATTTTTAGCCAAAAATCCTGAACTGGAAAAAACATTGATAGCACTGCAAAATGACGACAATGCAAAAGTCCGTTTTCAACTGCTTTGTACGCTGGGATTCATTGATACGCCGGAAGCTGCCAAAGCGCGTGAAAACCTTTTGTTTAAAAATATAGCAGATCCCTGGATGCAAATTGCAGCATTGTCGGCAATTCCTTCTTCCAAAACTAATATGCTTGATGCAGTGCTTAACCGGTATCAAAAAGGCGATGCAGCATACAGTTCTTTGGTGGAACGATTAAGCACCATGACAGGAAACGGCGGTACAGCAGCGGATATTAAATCAGCGATTAAAAGAGCACTGGAACCAGGTACGGAAAAAATCAGCGGATGGCAGGCACCTGTTCTCCAGGGTCTGGCAGTTGGGTTAAAAAACAATAAATCAGCTGCCGCCGCAATTAAAAGTGAGCAGGGTTTACTGGTAAATGCGGCGACAAATCATCCGTCTTCTGCTGTTAGGCAAGGTAGTATACAAATCCTGCTGATAAACGGATTAGCGGAGAATGCTTCCACAAAAGCTGCAATTGAAAAATCGGTTAAAACTGCGTTGAATAAAAAAGAAACTACCGAAAACCGCACGGCGGCGGTTAATTTTTTATCCCTGAGTAATCCAAAACTTTACACAGATGCATTAAAAAAAATGATCGCACCAACTGAGCCGCTTCCTGTTCAATTGGCTGCATTACGTACATTAAGTGCAATTCCGGATGAAACGGTCAGTCATTTTGTGATCGCTCAATGGCCATCCCTTACTCCTGACGTCAGGAATGTGGCGATCAATACATTTATGGTCAATGAAGCCAGGATCACTTTGCTTCTGGATGCATTGGAAAAAAAATCATAGACCCTTCTGCCATCGGCTGGCCAAGAAGTGTGGGACTGATGGCTCAGGGAAATGCAGCATTAAAAGCCCGTTCCAGATTGCTCCTGACCAAAAAAGATGATGGCCGCCTGGCAGTTGTCAAGGCTTATTCTCCGGCATTATCCATGACCGGAAATATTGGTAACGGTAGAAATGTTTTTCAGAAAAATTGTTCAACATGCCATCAGATCGGCGGTAAGTCAGGAACAGCTTATGGGCCGGATCTGGGCACAATCCGTAATCGCCGGCCAGAGTCCATAATGGGTGATATTCTCAATCCTAATTTATCCATTGCCGATGGTTTTGATATATGGTCAATAGAAATGCATGCAGGTGAAGCAGTGCAGGGACTTATTGCAACGGAATCCCCCACGGCTTTGACCATCAAAAATTACGGAGGACAGGAAACCGTCATCGCACGTTCGAACATTAAATCTTTAAAAGCACTAGGAATGTCCGTCATGCCAGCAGGACTGGAAAATCAGATCAGCCAACAGGAAATGGCAGATTTGCTGCTATACCTCAAACAGGGCAAAGACGAAACTGCGGCTCACTAAAATTTATTTTTCTTTTTAACTCAAAAAATATCATGACTTCAAATCTTATCATATCCTCTGTTCTGATCAGGCCAAAAATAGTTTTCGCAGTTCTTTACCTTATTTTCCTTATTTCCTTGCCTTCGGTTTCAATGGCCGGTTTTCGTGCATCAGTAGTTAAGGTGGATATCACACCAACCGACTCACAATATTTACTGGGTTACGGACCACGTAAATCCAATGGGGTCCATGATAAAATTTACCACCGGATCGTGATGATGGACGATGGCGTAACCCAATTTGTGATCGTTTCCTCGGACCTTGCGCTGGTATCCCCTTCGGAATATGATAAGGTAGCAGCGCGGCTTCAGAAAGAGCAAAAAATCAGCCCTGTAAATCTTTGGTGGACTTTTACTCATACCCACTCTGCACCGGAAGTAGGCCCTCCGGGTTTGCCTTCAGTTTTCCTGGGCGACCGTTATAAACATGATTTTGACAAAGTATATACCGATCTGGTAGAACAGAAACTGATTGATGGTATTGCCGAAGCACGAAAAAAATTAACTCCTGCAAAGCTTGGAACAGGCTGGGGTTTTGCATCAGCCAACATCAACCGGCGTGCCCGGCTGGCTGACGGAAAAATTACGCTGGGCATGAATCCGGACGGCCCGGTAGACCGCCGAATCGGATTGATCCGTCTTGAAAAAGAAGACGGGAGCCTGCTTACATTGATCGCCAATTACGCCATGCACGGTACTGTATTCGCTGCTGTTGAAGAAATAAGCGCCGACGGGCCAGGTATAGTTGCTGAATATGTGGAAGAAAAACTGGGCGTTCCCATGCTTTACATCAACGGCGCGGCAGGGAATATCGCTCCGTTGTACAGCCAGTTCGATCAGCCAAACGGCAATCGTGTATTGCCACAATTTAAAGTAATGCTCGGGGATAAAATCATTAAGGCCAATAAAGATATTCTTGCGATGACCTCCGATGTAAAACTGCGTACGAGTACCCTGATCGTGGAAACACCCAGGAAAGCAGGAATGGGCTGGACAGATGACATGGTCAATTATACCCGCACTACGAAAGAGGGCGTAAATCTGGTAAAACTGCCCGTGCGTTTTCTTAAAATCAACGAGGATGTTGCTATATGGAGTGCACCGCTTGAACTTTTCTGTGAAATTTCCAATGAAATCCGCGATCGTTCAACCTTTCCTTTTACATTCTATTTCGGTTATGGAAACGGCTGGCTGGGTTATCTGCTGACCGAAAAAGAATATGCGCAGGGCGGTTATGAAACAACCGTTACCCCCTACTCTCCCAAAGCCGGCCAGGATCTTACGGATGCGGTCATGAATTACCTTCAGGGAGAAATGAAAAAACCGAACCAGGATTAACTTTGAGATAAGAATTGAGAATTGGTCGCATGTACGATAAAAAATGAGCGCCGGTGAGATCAAGAATATGTTGAGTTAGCAAATATCCCTTATAAAAAATAAATCCCCAACGTTTTCATGAATAAAAACCTTTCAATTTTCACCTCTTTGTGCTTTTTATTCCTTGGCACTATGGGAGCATTAGCACAAAACAAAACTTTCAAATGGCCGGATGGAAAGAAAATAGCACTCAGCCTTTCGTTTGACGACGCGCGGGGAAGTCAGGCTACGACAGGCATTCCATTTCTGAATCAGTATGATGTGAAAGGTACGTTCTATCTCGTGCCGGCAGCAGCGGAAAAGCAACTGGAAGGCTGGAAAAAAGCGGTTTCCAGCGGACAGGAAATTGGCAATCATTCGGTTAACCATCCATGTTCGGGAAATTTTACCTGGGCAAGGCCCAATGCACTTGAAGGTTACACACTTGAAAAAATGAAAGCCGAACTTATAGAAGCCAATAACCGTATCTATCAGCTGCTGGGTGTAAAACCGGAAGTATTCGCTTATCCCTGCGGAGGTACTTTTGTGGGCAGGGGTGTAAACACAAAAAGTTATATTCCGGTTGTTGCCGAACTATTCCTGACCGGCCGTGGCTGGCTTGATGAAGGCCCAAACGATCCCGAATTTGGTGATTTTGCCCAGCTTACCGGAATGGAAATGGATGGAAAGGACTTTGAACAAATACTTCCTTTAATTGAACAAACGCGGGCAAACGGGCAATGGCTCGTACTGGCAGGACATGAAATGGGTGAAAGCGGCGGACAGACAACCCGATTGTCCATGCTAAAAAAACTTATTGAATATGCCAAAGATCCTGCCAACGGAATCTGGCTCGCGCCGGTTGGGACGGTTGCAAAGTACATTCAATCTGTAAAAAATGAAACGAAAGAAGCGGTTGTCAACAAACCGGAAATGGTTCATGCAGACGCTGACGGTGCTTTTTCGCTTTCGGCAAAATCAGCCAATGGCATTGGCCCAAAGATCAAATTCATGCCGGAATGGAATGCGTTCGGCTGGTTTACTGCGGAAGACCGGATTGAATGGGATGTTGAGATAAGCAGGGAAGGCACTTACAACGTAATGATGGATTGGTCCGTTGCTGACGATGAAGCTGGTAAACCTTTTGTCCTGGAAACGGGAACTTCGGCTGTGATAGGAAAAGTAGAAAAAAGTGGTTCCTGGGAAACATTTAAAACGAAGCAAATCGGGCAATTAAAACTTGGCCCCGGAAAGCATAAAATGACATTTCGTCCCGCTTCTAATTTTAAAACAGGGGCATTGCTGGATTTAAGAGAAATTAAACTGGTTCCGGTAAGACAATAAATCGCACCGGATCATTTAAGCCAATTTTCAATACTGTTTAAAAATGTCTGCTGCTGGTCTGCATATAGATAATGAGAGCAATTATCCAGTAACCCGAAATTTTTACTGCCCGTTATTGCTTTCATTTTATTCATTTGTGCAGAAGAGAAAATCCCGTCCAGTTTGCCGTACAAAGCATAAATGGGTACGTTCTTTTTTCTTAATTTTATCAAAACAGGATACAGGTCAATATTGGATCGTTTTTCATTTTTGTAGAAAATTTCCGGTGCCTTATTATTCCTGATATCCATTTTGTACAGCGCGCTGTTTTTATATTCTTCGTATATTTTTGCAGCTTCCTCACTTGGATCGTTAACTTTAAAATATCCGTTTTCCGAGGCCAGTGCAAAACATTCACCACGGTATTCCGCAGAATTCTTGTCAAGATTTTCTATAATGGCTACCTTCCTTAGTTTGGCTGTATCTCCTTTTTCTGTGTAAGTTTTCTTTACTGAATCAAAAATGTGGTTATAGGTTTCCTGTTGAGAAACCAGTGCACTGACCAGCACAATGGAGTTTACTTTTTCGTCATACTTTTCAGCGAATTGAATAGTCGGTAAACCTCCGAAACTAAAACCGATCAGGTTTGCTTTTTTGATTTTGTAAGTTTTATAAATATCATTTAAATCGTCAAAAGCTTCCTGATAAGTCAGTTTTGCATTTTCGTCGGCAGATCTCCCCTCTCCTCTGCGGTCATATACAATCACATAAAAATTTTCCGCGAGCTTTCTGGCAGTGGTTGCCTCAAATTGCACTGAATTTCCTCTTGGGCCACCGTGAAGAAATATCACTGCCGGATTATTTTTATCCCCGAAGGTTTTAATGTACAATGATTGCCCTTGAACCGACAAAAAAGTAAAAAATAGAATAATGAGCAATGCAATTTGTTTCACTTATAATCTGATTTTTGATAAAGCCCCGAATTTACACAGGAAGTCGTTTAAACTGCAAATAGTCGAAATTTTAAAATCGTGTGGATTTGCATGGTATTAATCTGATTGTTTTGTCTTTAATCAGGAGACTCAATAACCTAACCCGCCAAATAATGAGACATATTTTTCGGTTGATCGCGATTGTCCTTTTTACATTTCCAGTTTGGTCATGCTCCGGCGATAAAAAAGAAGAAAACAGCAATACCAAGGATTCTTATACGGCTGACGTCATCATTTACGGAGGAACTTCCGCTGCAATTACTGCTGCTGTACAGGTCATAAAGGAAGGAAAAACGGTGATCGTTGTTTCTCCGGATAAACATTTGGGAGGTTTATCTTCCGGCGGGCTGGGATTTACGGATACAGGAAACAAATCAGTGATCGGTGGCCTGGCCAGAGAGTTTTACCATCGCGTGTATCTGCATTACGACAAACCAGAGGCATGGCAATGGCAGAAAAAAGAAGAATATGGCAACAAAGGCCAGGGAACACCAGCCATGGACGGAGCGGACAGAACAATGTGGATTTTTGAGCCGCATGTGGCAGAACAGGTTTTTGAAGATTTTGTGAAAGAAAATAATATTAAAATTTACCGTAACGAATGGCTTGACCGAACCAAAGGTTTAACTAAAAAGGAAGGAAAAATTCTTTCCATAAAAACCCTCTCCGGAAAAACTTTTACTGGCAAAATGTTCATCGACGCAACTTATGAGGGTGATCTGATGGCAGCTGCCAATGTGAAATACCACGTCGGAAGGGAAGCCAACAGTGTTTATAAGGAAGAATGGAACGGTATTCAGGCGGGTGTGTTTCAGCACGGGCATTATTTTAAGAAAAACGTCAGTCCGTACAAAAAGGAAGGTGATCCGAATAGCGGATTATTGCCATATATAACAGATGAAAAAATAGGTAAAAACGGTGATGGAGATCATAAAATCCAGGCTTATTGTTTTCGTATGTGTTTGTCGGCTAACCCTGACAACCGCATTGCTTTTGCCAAACCCGATGGATACGATCCGGCCAGATATGAGTTGCTGGCGCGGGTGTACAAAGCCGGATGGACAGAAACTTTCGATAAATACGATCCGATCCCAAACAAAAAAACGGATACCAACAACCACGGCCCGTTTAGCACCGATTATATTGGTATGAACTACGATTATCCGGATGCCAGTTATGAAAGAAGAAAGGAAATAATCAAAGAACATGAATTATATCAGAAAGGCCTGATGTATTATCTTTCCAATGATCCGCATGTACCGGCCGATGTAAGAACAGAAATGAAACAGTGGGGTTTGCCGAAAGATGAATTTAAGGATAATGGTGGCTGGCCACATCAGATTTATGTAAGGGAAGCACGCCGGATGATTGGCCAGGAAGTGATGACTGAAAATGAAACACTGGGTAAAAAAGCAGTTTCTCAATCTATCGGGATGGGTTCGTACTCATTGGATGCACACAATGCACAGCGTTATGTAAAGGCAGATGGTTTTGTACAAAACGAAGGTGACATAGGCGTCCATCCCAAAACACCCTACCGCATTTCTTACGCTTCCATTATTCCGAAAAAAGAAGACTGTGTAAATCTGCTGGTACCCGTTTGTTTGTCCGGATCTCATATTGCCTATGGCTCCATCCGCATGGAACCGGTTTTTATGATACTAGGACAAAGTGCTGCTTCGGCAGCAATACAGGCAATAAACAGGAATGTTTCTGTACAGGAAGTGGATTATGCCAAACTAAAAGAGCGTTTACTAAAAGACAAACAACGGCTGGAATTGTAGCGGGGAGCGCTCTGTTATTAGCAGAATTTTATTGGGAGGGAACAGTAATCCCTCCCGTCATTATTTAAAATCAACGGCTTCGAACCTGGCCAGCGGGGCCATTCTTGCGCGGTTTAACACCAGTTGTTTGTCAACCAGATTATAATTATCAACAGATCTTAGAATTTCCAAAAGACTGTTTTCTGTGTCTAAATCCGGACATGCCATCATCGTACCAATTACTTTCGTAAAGCTGATCCTGCTGCCTTCTTTTACCTCAAAATTACCACCAATGCCATTGCAGCCAGCAAATCCTTCCATTGTGCTGGCTTCCTTGTTAAGCTTGATATGGATTTCACGTTTGTCAGCAGGAGTTGGCCCTATAGGTTTACCATTTATTTCCGTCAAACGCCAGTAAGTTCCGGTTAGTGCTGTACTTTCCGGCCCGGCAGTTTTTTGTTTTGTTGTTTTACAGGCACTCATCGTTGATACATAAAGCAAAAGAGAATAAAATAGTACATTTTTCATCCGTTCCTGAGTTTAAAGCTTTTTGTATAATTATAAAAATATCATGCAAATAATTCAAAAAAATATCAGTTAGTTATATAAAAACCATGCTCATGCCTGACCGCAAATTAACCAACTGATACTTACTTTATAACAGCCTGATAAACCAGCACTTTAAACTTGTCCTGCATTTCTCCCCAAGTATTATTTGGATATTTTTGGGTCATAAGCAGGGCAACAATATTGTCTTTGGGATCTGCCCAATACGTAGTTCCGAAAATACCACCCCAGTCAAATGTACCTACTGAAACGGGGATGCGTGCTGCTCCTTTTTCGGTGGTGACAGAAAACCCAAGGCCAAATTTGTTTTTGCCAATGTCCAGGTCACCAATTTGATTTTGCGTCATTAAATGTACCACAGCCGGGCTCAAAATGCGTTTTCCATTGAATTCTCCCCCATTCAGGAACGATTGCAGGAATATGGCATAGTCATAAGCAGTAGAAGTTAGTCCTGCGCCACCTGCATAAAATGAGCCGTTTTCGGTGGGATAATCAATATTGAAATCAGGCCTGCTTTCTGCTTTGATCGTGTTTCCTTCCGGATCTTCCGTGTAGAGCCTGGCGAGGCGGCTTTTCTTATTTTCGGGCAGGTAAAAATAAGTATCTTTCATTCCCAGCGGCTCAAAAATACGTTCTTTTAAAAAGCTGTCGAGTGATTTTCCTGATAACACTTCCACCAGATATCCGAGGACATCAGAATTCAGCCCATATGTAAATTTTTCTCCCGGCTCATGTACCAGCGGCAATTTCCCCAGCCTTGTTATCACATCAGCCAGCTTGTATTTTGGCGTACCAATACCACTTGGAATATCATTTTTGGCATAAATAGCAGTCGCTTCCTTTGAACCAATTACGGCGTAACTGATCCCCGATGTATGGGTGAGCAACTGACGAATAGTGATTTCATGTTTGGCGGGTTTGGTCGTATAGCTGGAATCTGCCTCATTGAACTTGTCGATGATCTGTGGATTTTTAAAAGATGGGATATATTTGGATATCGGATCATCCAAAAGAAATTTCCCTTCCTCAAACAGGATCATAGCAGCCGTACTTGTAATGGCTTTTGTCTGGGACGCTATACGGAAAATGGCATCCTTTTTCAAATGAGATTTTACATCCCAGTCGTCTGCACCTAATCCCTTATAATATACGATTTTCCCATTCCTGACCACAATGGCAACTACTCCCGCTACCTGTTTCTGATCTACATATTCCTGCAATACTTTGTCAATCCGTTGAAGCCGGGTGGTACTCATTCCTGCACTTTCAGCAGACATGTCCGGCAGGAGCTGTGCGAAAACTAATTTTGAAGAAAAAAGAAAGAAGAACAAAATGGTCTTCCAAATGGAAGCAGGAAAAATTCCGGACATACAGGATAAAGCTGATAGTGGAAAAAATTGTTTAAAAATATAATCCCCGGTTTCCGGATTATTTCCAGGAAACCGGGGATTTACAAAAACTACTTGATCGTATACCAGTTCCGCAGGCGGACATCAATAGATTTGTCTTTATCGTTGACCAGTTTTTTGAATGCTTCTGTATCACTGAACCCGTTTGCCCCGCGATAATGATATGGATAAACAACCTTGGGTTTGAAATCAAGCACCGCAGAAGCCGCTTCCGGTACATCCATAGTGTAAGGCAAATTCATACAAACGAATGCCACATCAATGTTTTTCAGGCTTCTCATTTCAGGAATACCGGCTGTATCACCACTGATATAAACTGACTTCCCACCCATTTTTAATACATAACCATTGCCTCTTCCTTTGGTATGTTTGGCATCGGCAGCTTCCGGAAGGTTATACATCGGCAGGGCTGTAATAGAAATATCCAGTTTGCTGATCGTTTGCCCATTGTTGATGATCACTGCCTTCGCTTTCAATTTTTCAGACATTTTATCGGCAACGGCCTGAGGAACAATAAGGATCGCATGCGATAAATCGAGTGCTTCAAGTGTGGCAGGATCGAAGTGGTCACCATGAATATCCGTGATCAGGATAAGATCCGGGGCTGCAATTCCTGCAAAAGTTTTGGCACCTTCATACGGATCAGCATAAATTGTTTTTCCATCCCAGGTAAGTGCCAGTGTGGCATGGTTCAGAGGCTGGACTTTTAACGGGCCTTTTGAAGTTTTGATATCGTCGGCAGCCGGAAGTTGTGCCCATGAAGCAGCACAAATCATCAGCAGGAAAAAAGTGATTCTGGTTTTCATATTTTAATCGATTTTTTTTGATCAAAGATATGGCACACGATGGGTTCTGCAAGATCATTTTCGTGTTTTTGGCCTGGTTTTTTTATCGCCCGGAACATACCGGATGCACGATCTGAAATCAAATCCAAATTGTAATGGCCATAAAAAATCTGTTTTGTATTCTTTTTCTGTTACTTACCACTTTGAGCCTCTCTTTCGCCCAGGCTCAGCAGGATTTGAAAACCGGGAAAGGAAGAAAAAAAATTGTATTTATTGCCGGCCCCGACAGTCATGGAAAAGGTGAGCACGAATACAATGGCGGAGTGACTTTTCTGGCACAAAAAATAAAGGAAGGCATGCCGGAAACAGACACCGTAGTGTTTCACAACGGCTGGCCAAAAGAAAGGGATGCGCTTAAAAACGCCAGCACCATCGTTTTGTTTTGTGATGGTTCTGACGGGCATATTGTTACTCCTCATCTACAGGAACTGGATTCCCTGATGCACGGAGGAACAGGACTGGTTATGCTGCATTTTACACTGGAAATGCCAAAAGGAAATCTCACTTATCAGTTTCGTGACCTGATCGGTGGATATTTTGAAACGGATTGGTCAGTAAACCCATTCTGGACACCTGAAATAACAAAACTCCCCAAACATCCGATAACCAACGGCGTCAAACCTTTTGCCATTAGAGACGAATGGTATTATCATCTGCGATTTGTGGATAACATGAAAAATATCACTCCGATCCTGAAAGCGCTTCCACCGGATTCCACCCTGACCCGGCCTGATGGAACACATACCAACAATCCTCATGTGCGCGAAGCCATTCTGAAAAACAAGGAACCACAGACCATTGCATGGGCATACGAACGGCCGGGTGGCGGAAGAGGTTTCGGATTTACAGGCGGCCACGTGCACGCTAACTGGAAAAACGACAGCTTCCGGATGCTGGTGCTCAATGCCATTGTGTGGACAGCCCGGATCGATGTTCCAAAAAACGGGGTTGTAACAAATACACCAGATGAGAATGAGCTGAATAAACTGACTAAGAGGAATTGAAGCGCGTTACAAACGCGAAGCCATTTAAACACCGATTGCAAATCGGTGTTAGCCGAAACAGCCGAAGCACAATCGGTGTTAGCGGATTAGTGCTTAGGCATTTGTTTAACCGGATCAAACTGTAAGGCTTCTTTTACAATAGCAACATTTTGTCCGGCAGTCATTAACCATTTCCCGTTTTGTTTTACATACACGATGGAAGCTATACAATCATCAGGACCCGATGTTATTCCTGCAGGATTTGTAAAAGCACTAAAATGCCAATAAAGGTGCACCAGGGCTACATCATCGGTCAAAAAGCGGATGGCAACGGAAGTTTTCTTTAACACCGATTCTTTAAAAATCGTGTTGTGATAGATCTGATGGCCATATTGAGACTCCTCCCGTCCTCGCCACCACGCACCAACTCCATTCACCCAGTCGGTATTTTCAGTCGTATAATGTTTCAAGTCATCATAATTATGATTGTTCCAGCTGTAAATCATCGCATCAATCTGTTTATTGATGGAGGCTTCGTCTGCGCTACGAGTTTGAGCAAACAGATGCCCACTCATTAATAAGAAGATAGTTGTCGTCAGTACTTTTTTCATCGGGTTTTTTTGAGTAAAATTATTTCACCGGGAAGGCAAAAGCCTAGTACAAACACGACATCTTTGGATCTGTTAATAAATAAGCGGAATAATTTTTCGTAATATTTTGACGGATCTTTAGTTGAAAAGCCGGTTAAAAAATTTCACCTCGGATGTCATAAGCGCTGATTCAATAACCGAAGGGCTGACACCGGCAAACTCCTGAAAGTCGCGGATGAGGTGCATCTGGTCAAAGTACCCACATTCGTAGGTAATCTTTAGCCAGCTGTTGTCCGGCTGCTGTTCTTTCAGAATCCAGGCCTGGGCAAATCGTACTAATCGGGAGTATTGTTTGGGCGGCAGACCGATCCTTTGTCCAAATACCCTTTCAAATTGGCGAACACTCAGGCAGGCATGGGATGCCACCTGATCTATTTTCAGTAATCCTCGCTCTTTGATCAGCAGCGAAAGCACCTGATCAATGGGTAAAACCGGTTTTAAGCGATTAACATGCCTGAGCAAAAATCGTTCAACAATCAGTTTCATGCTGGAAAACGAACTGGCCTCACGCAGTTGGTCGGTTACCTCATTCATTTCCTTTCCTAACAGGTCCACCGCATCAAACGAATCCTGGCACAATAACTCCGTCATGGGTATACCTAAAAAGCGATATAATCCCCCAGGCTGAAATCCTACCTTGATCATCAAATGATCACGTCCCGGAATAATAATATGGCGGTTGACATGTGGGCCAACTATGAGAGCAGACGAAAGCGTTTCCTTATTATTGGCAGCCGTATCTTCCGATTCGGAAGCATCTCTGACGTAAAAGAACAAGCAGTGCTCGGGAAGCGGTGGTACCGGAAATTGCGGTTGCCCGGCCGCAACATCAAACGTCACCTGATGGATCATGATGTTGTTTACAAAACCTTTTAAGGCCGGGTGCGGCTCGTAGAATTGCTGAAACATAATGCTTCGTTTTGAGTTTTTATAACATTGTTTGGTATTTTTTGCAAAACCACGATCCAGCCAATCGACTGTTTTTCTACACGAATGTCGAATTACCCTTTATTATTGAAAATATTACGTAATTGATATTATTTAATTGACAGTAAGTAAGTTACAAAATCTTATTCATAGTTTACAATCCTGGATTCTTATTAATATTTTTTTCCTGAAAAAGTTTGAAATACAATCTTTAAATTTTGGATTTGCTTAATGGATTATAGTAGTGTCATACATTCCTTTAAAGAATGACAGAATTGCATCTTGTATCGTTATCAAAAAAGGAGAGTTTTTAAAATATTCCTTACTTTTTTAAATTTTGTTGAACTTTGTCATTATAATTTGGTGAAGCTTAAATCAGATCATCCGGAACGGATACACTTTTTGTAAAAAACACTTTTATCAATAAACCAGTAAAGGCTAAGCTGCATGAGCTTTAAAAGACTATTCGTAATAACGGTAATTTCTTATTTCAGTTTATCTGAAATATCCTGCATTAATCAACTTGGAATAACTTTTCCATCTATTAACAAGCGTAAAAAAATTAGAAAAATAGCTCCTACGTTTGAATTTACCCATGCATTATTTAATTACCGACAAAAGTACGGCTACTGGCCCAAAAGCGAAACTGATCTTTCTTCCAGTAATTCAGAGGCTATTAAAGGAATATACAATTCAGGATTTGAAAATTGGAATTTAGGATATTTCTCTGATGATACTTTATATGTCTACTGGGTTCATGAGCCAATAATAGATGGCACCCATGTGGGAATAATTCCTATTCCCGATAAAAAAATATATCTAAAATCCAGATATATCTTCCCAAACAGACTAGTTACTACTAAAAATATCAGGAGAAAACAGTTTTTCCAGGATAATTAATTCTGAAAGCAACATAGATTTGCCTTTTCAAATTACCCCGGTTTTCACACAGTATCAGCTCGGTTGTAATTTTTCAGAGCCAAGCTCACCCCGATTTGCAATCGGGGTGAGCTTGGTGTCGCGTTTGTAACGCGTTTGTGAAAATTCTTTGGTTCGCGTATTAAAGAATATTCATAAACGCGTTGCAAACGCGAAGCCAGATAAACACCGATTGCAAATCGGTGTTAGCAGAGTTGCAAATAGGAACTAGCGTGAATCCTGAATCAGAAAAATAATATTCAAATATAATATTGGACCATATAAATTCTAAAAATTGGATCATTACTACAATCCGGTTTCACACTAATTTTATAAAACAAAAAAAATCAGGAAACACCTCTGAATATGATACAAACATATGACCTTCTTCTATTTGCTCTTGCTTGTCTGGGATTGGTAATAAGTCCGGGGCCAAATATGGTATACCTCATTTCCCGATCCATTACGCAAGGGACGATTGGCTGGATTCATTTCATTAAGCGGCATCGTATGTGGATTTTTATTTCATATCATCATGGTATCTTTCGGGCTTACAGCCGTTTTATTCGCAGTTCCTCTTGCCTACACCATACTCAAAACTACCGGGGTGGTTTACCTGCTATATCTTGCTTATCAATCCGTAAAGCCAGGCAAGTAAAGGTGTTTTTGAAATGCAGTCAGATATGGAAACAGATAAACCAGCCAGACTTTTCAGTATGGGATTTTTCACAAATGTTCTGAACCCGAAAGTGGCGGTTTTCTATCTTTCCTTTTTTCCTCAATTTATTAAAATTGAAAATGGCTCTGTGATGTCCCAAAGTTTAAAGCTTGGATTTACGCAGCTGCTTATAAGTTTTACAATCAACCTGATCATTGTTCTTACTGCTTCAAAAATGGCCGTTTGGTTTGCAACGAAGCCTCTTTGGATCAAAATTCAGAAATGGTTTATGGCCGGTATCTTAACCGGCCTCGCACTTAAAATGGCTTTGGATAAGGCAAAGTGATTAATTTTAACTTTCGGTTAATTAATGACAATCGTGGAAATTACCACATGGAAAAATCGGTTATCACAACCCGGGATTTTTATCCAAAACGTTATATGCCATTACTTTGACCAGCAATTATTTGAATCGCGTTGCAATCGCGAAGCCATTGAACACCGATTGCAAATCGGGGTTAGCTTGAAATTACCAAACGAAAAAAATCGGAATTCAGGCCACACAAATTAACATTGATGTGGCCTGAAATATATTTTAGCGGATTGAGCAGATAACCGGCTTGATGAATTTCAAATTTGCAGGCCGTTCAACAATTGAAAGCTTAGCATTTTTCCTGCCTGCCCGTGTACCATTATAGGGAGTCGGAAGCCAGAGACCGTAATTAATGGTATGCCTTACCCTTTTCATTTGATCGGCGGTAAAAGAATTGTTATGGCTGTAATAATAATCCATGAAATTGGTTGATACATAACCAATACCATCGCAGGAAGTCCTGTTATACCTTTGATCGTAATTAAAGTCATTATGATTATAAGCATAGCGGTTATAATAAGGAGTGTCTGAGCAATAATCCGGATCAAATGAAGGGCATACATTAAATTCACTGTTGCTTCCGTCGAAAACATGATCTAATCCCAACAAGTGGCCTGCCTCATGAGCTAAAATCTCCTCTGTCCGGCCACCATCAAAATTAAGGTCGACATGATTTCCATTTAAGAAAATTCCATATGGAAAGAAGGGCGTCGTCCCTGCCGGAACTACACCAAAACCTTCCATAGGTACGGTAACGCTGGGAAAAAATGCCCAGGAAGAGCTTGCATAATCTCCGGTAATATTAGGGTAAACCCATACGTTCAGATAATTTGCCGGATCCCAAAAGGAGTTAAACGCATCAGAATAAGTATCATCAACAGTGAAGGTGTTTTTTTGATTGACAATACGGTCTAATCCTGCCGAGCTTAGCCTGTTTCCGTCCAGGCCCGTTTCTGCCGGATAAAATTCCACGAACAAATCAGAAGCGTTTACATCTTTTTGTGCCCGGTTAGTATTGAGCTGATTACGGAACGCCCTGGTCATATCATCCGTCAATTTCCGGATTTTGTCAGCTGTGAGAAATGTCATATTTACCTCGTGGAATATAACAGGCAAACGGATAACCGGGTAATTTGCCGTAGAAAGCGCGGTGACCGTTAGTTCATTACTAACCAAACCCAATCCTTTGGCCTGAAACCTATATACGCCCGGAATGGTCGTTGAAAACGTTTCAATGGTTTGTTCTTTATTAGAGAGATAAACATGGTACGGAAAATCAATATCAATAATCCGGCCCGCTTTTTGTACATCTACTTTAAATTTCAACGTATCCCTGCCCGTTGCATAAAACGCATTTGACAGGTTCGTAATACTCAATGAGAGTGTAAGTGAAGCTGTATCCCAAACCCTGACCATGATGGAATCACTTACCTGCCCGGCCAGCTTGCCTACAATCATAAAGGTTCCTTCTGTATCGGGCAAAAAAGTTTCGCCCGGTAGTTTGATATCATTAGCGTAATAACTTATTGCTTCCTGCGGTGCAGCAATTACAGTGCCTTTTTTATCATAAACCGTTGTATTTAAAGGAATTTCACCCTTGTCAATACCCAGAAAATAGTCGATCTGTACTGGTTTTTTGATACTTAATTTATTCACTTTATCAAAGCGGTAGAAGTCATCTGTTTCAAGAACCAGCTCTGATTTACAACCGGAGAGAAAACATACAGATAACAATATACTCAAAAGCTGAGCGGAAAACCGTGCGTGAAATTTCATGGCGGATTAAATAGAAATGGAAAGGATTACTGAACGGTTTTTGATATTGGATGTGGAAGAAACAGAACGCAGGCCGGCTTCATACCGAAGCTCAAAGACAGGCCGTTTCCAGACATAAATACCCGCAGAAACGGAATAGCCGTAATCGTTTGTCACATTGAGATTATCCGCAGTAACCTGATCTTTTTCCCATGATCCTGCTCCTGTTTTAGACCTGGATTTAATTCCGACACGGCGTGCATAATAACCGCCCAGTGCAAGGTAAGGGTTGATTTTCTTAAACCCGGGTTTTATAATAAGTGGTAATGCACTGATCTCAATGTACTGCAAACGGTTAGTACTTTGGATAGCAATACGGTCATTAGTAAACGTTTCCCTTGCTCCCTTGCTTAAATATGACAATTCGATCCGGGCGTTGTAATATTTTTTAGTAAAAAGATCCATCGCAAGTCCGGCATGCCATGCCGGCAGGGAGTTTTTCCCGGGAGCAGGAACCAAAAGATCCGGGTTATGGCTGAAAGAACTCGCCAAACCACCGAACCGAATACCAAAGTAGTTTACGGAAGGTTTCTTTTCCGGAACGGAAAGGCTGTCAGGGTAACTGTTCTGAGCAATAATAATCAAAGGGCAAATAACAAACAAACAGGTAAAAAATGTTTTCATTGATGAAGGTAATTGGTCAAAAATGGCCTTGCTAAATTTAGTAACTTCAAAAGTAATACTTTTATACTTATTAGTATTGCTTTGGCAAGATTGGTGGGGAGATTGATTCAGTTCGAAATAGGATAATTTAGTTACTGTTAATTTTGATATGCCGGTAAAAACCGGATTGTGTTCAAATACCAGAGTCATAAAATACCCCATGAAAATTGATATTAGTAAGCAATTACTACCAAAATCATTTCACCAAACAAAAGGGATCAACCCCTTTACCGTCCTCTTATAGTCCAGATATTCATTTCCAAACTGCTCAATCAAAGCTATTTCTTCAATCCTGATGCGCATCTGAAAAACGATGATGACGGAAATTGTTACAAGGATCAGACTGATCCAGTTATTAAGCGAAATCCCAAAACCTACAAAAGTGAGAAGTGAAGCAAAGTAGGAAGGATGTCTCAGGAACCGATAGATACCATCCTGTTTAAGCTTATGATCTTCCCGGATTGTAACATCGACCGTGAACATCCTGCCTAATGAGATTACTGTGGCAATCCGTAAAATAATGCCCAGATACATAATTCCAAGCCCGATATACTGAATGACTGGATTAGTCAGGATTGGCACAAAAATATTCATTGAAATAAAAACGGCAAGTGTAATTGCTGCTACAACTGTTATCCAGATAATGGTCAACGTGTTTTTATCAGCATTCTGTTTATCTGTACTTTTCGAGCGTAGCATCCTGTTCAAAATCACTTCTGAAAGTAGCCAGATCATGTAAGTAATTGGAAAAATCAGGTTCATATTTTTCAAAAAAGTTTAATAGAATTGAAAGTAAGTGATTTATTATTATAATTCCTCTTTTACAAGGCCATGCACCGGATTGCCTTGCTTCAAATCGGTTTTTTGCCTGGCCTTTATAACCAACGCAGTAACCAATCCGATTTTTCACCCAATTCTTCTATATTTGATTTCTGATCGACAGGAATATCAAAAATAATTTTCTATATCACTTCATCATTCAAATAACGCATGCCGTATACAAAAGCCCGGGTGCTTGAACTGGCTCCTGATGATGCCTCAGCGAAAGCAGGACTGCAATTAGCTAGTAATGCCAAATGGGTGGTAAAAAGTGTTAATACGAAAGCTCTCTGGGGAGATTGCCAGGGCAGCGGCAAAACGCCATATAAAACAATCGTCGACCTGAGTAACATCGCTTTTAAATGTTCCTGCCCAAGCCGAAAACTCCCCTGCAAGCATGGATTAGGGCTTTTGCTCCTATATACCCAACAACCGGATGTCTTTTCTTATGAAGAAAATTTACCAGCAGAAGTGTCCTTATGGCTCGATAAACGGGAAGTTAAGGAAATTGTAAAAGAACAGAAAGAGCCAAAATCGGTAGATGAACCGGCCAAAAAGAAAAGAGAAGAGGCACGATATAAGAAGGTAGATGCAGGGATTCAAGAATTAAGATCCTGGATCAGCGATGTAGTAAGAAGCGGTATTATGACTGTTCCCCAAAACATTTATCAGTTTAACCAGAATATTACAGCCCGGATGATTGATGCCCAGGCTGGCGGTCTGGCAAATCAATTGAGACAGATCAATAAGATTGATTTCTATAAAGACGGATGGCAAAAAGCACTGATCAAAAGATTATCTAAAATCTACCTGATAACTGAGGCATTTCAGCGTAAGGAAAATTTACCACCGGCTTTGGTACAAGAACTGCAAACTTTGATTGGCTGGACAACAAGTAAAGAGGATGTACTGCAAAGCGAGTCGATTCGTGATAAATGGACTATACTTTCTATTACCATTAATGAAGAAGACAACCTCCGGGTTGAAAGGATATGGCTGTACGGCAATGAAAAGAAACGGTATGCTTTAATTCTTAATTTCTACGCAGGGAGCCAAATGCCGGAACATTTGCTTATGAAAGGAACTCAGTTAAATGCTGATCTTGCGTATTTCCCCGGGTTAAATCCTATGCGCGCGCTGATAAAAAATCGCGAACCGGTTCTTGAAACTGCATTTCAAATAGAAACCACAGATCAGATACTTTCGGTTTTTGAAATAGTAACTAATACATTGTCGGCCAATCCATTTACAGAACAAATTCCTTTTATAATAAACAATGTCTCGCTTGTTTATGACCGGCAAAATTGGTGGATAAAAGACAAGAATAATGATGCGGTCAGCTTATCCAATTACACAGACGCTTGCTGGAAGATGCTGGCCTTTTCGAAGGGAAAAGTTTGTTCGGTTTTTGGTATTTATGAAAATGAAAAATTTGAGTTGTTCACGATCTGGTCAAAAGATAAAACCTGCTTTGTCAAATGATAGCCAATGAAATATTAAAAGCTGGTTTGCTGGGCACCGACAAATACATGCCGGGATCAATTGCACCTTTAAAAGAGGTTCAGGAAAAGCTGGAAAGTCATAATTCAGGAAAAGAAGACCGCTTTCTGAAACTGGCGGCAATAGCTTTATTGTATGAAGAATGTGGCAGATTACCTGAAAAAGCTGATCTAAATCTGCCTGTTTGTCCTGAAGAAACTGCCGTCCTTATCAGCAATTCCGTCGCATCAATTATGGAATCGGTGTTGATAAACAAACAGGAAGTTTTATTTCAATATTTGATTTTTATCTGTAATTGCAAAAAGCAAGTACTGTCGCCGGAACTGGTTCCAATTGTGTTGAATAAAGCTTTGGAACACAAGAAAACAGCACGGCCTTTGGTGGACAGCTGCGGTAAACTTGGAAAATGGCTGTGCCAGCTGAACCCCGAATGGGCTATTCTTTTGGATGAAAGTGTGGAGGGGGACATCTGGAATACCGGAAATCATGAAAGCAGGAAATCTTTTTTGACCATACTTCGTGAGAACAATCCGGCTGAAGCGCTCCTGCTTTTACAGGAAACAATTAGTGAAGAAAATGCAGTGAACAGGCTGTCTTTTCTTGAAGTTCTAACCATCAGCTTGTCCATTCAGGATGAACCGTTTTTGCAGGGATTGGCCAGGGATAAAAGTCAGAAAGTGAAAGATGCTGCCATGGGTTTCCTGCGCATGATTCCGGGTTCGGCGATCAATAAAATGTATCTGGATTTTCTGTCAAAGGCGATCCATTTCAAAGAAGAAAGGCATTTACTGATTTATAAAAAGAAGGTACTTTATATTGATGAAACCATCATTGCGGACGGAGAAATTTTCAAAACCGGTATTTCCCGGTTGAGTTCGGAAAAAGGTGTAAATGACCAGGTTTATGTCATTGGGCAGCTTTTGGCCAATATGGATCCAATAATACTGGAAGAGAAATTTCAAATATCAGAGCAAGATTTGCTTAGCGCGCTTCTGGCACATAAAGAGGTTAAAACACTGATACCATTTATTGGAAAAGCAGCAGTTTCATTTAAAAACAAAAATTGGGCAATTGCATTACTGCAAACAAAAAGTATACGGGATATTGGTTTACTAAATGTACTTAGTGAAGACGAAAGACAGGGTTTTTACGAACAATTTCTTGATCATGACATACAACCGGTATTAAATGTTATGCTGAATAACATGGACACGCCCATTATGCCAGCAATTGCAGAAAAGTTGCTGACACATCTTTCGCGAAATCCATACAATATTACACAACCTGTTTACCAATTACTTGCATTACATCTTCCACAAGGATTTCTGAACAAATTGCAGGCACTTTTAAAAGGAACAGAACAGGATTACCAGTCGCGGTATTTCAGATCCCAGGTTTCAGAAATGATCAGTATCATCGAAACAAAAACACTTATTCATACCTAAAAACCAGCCAAATGTCACAACCCATCTTACGGCTTTCAGCTGAACAGCAGTTTGCAGAGGAATTAGAAGAACTTAAAAAACTGGATAAAAATACCCGGCCCGAAAACTGGCTGTTGTCTCCGCATTCCGTGGTCACTTATCTCATGGGTGGCAAGTTGAATAATGGTTTTGAAATAACACCCAAATATATCGGCAACCGAAGGCTCATGGAAATTGCCGTTGCCACTTTAACTACGGATCGCGCTTTGTTGTTATACGGACTTCCCGGAACGGCCAAGTCGTGGGTGTCCGAGCATATTACAGCAGCAATTTCCGGCGATTCTAATCTGGTTGTACAGGGAACGGCAGGCACTAGCGAAGAATCTGTACGTTACGGCTGGAATTATGCCAAATTACTTTCCGAAGGTCCCGTACCGGCTGCCATTGTAGAAACGCCTGTCATGCGGGGAATGAAGGAAGGCAAAATTGTGCGCATTGAAGAACTTACCCGGATTGGTTCGGATGTGCAGGATACTTTAATCTCCATACTTTCAGAAAAAATGCTTTCTATTCCGGAACTGAATAACCAGGTTCAGGCGGTTCGCGGATTCAATATTATTGCCACGGCTAACAACAGGGACAAAGGCGTAAATGATTTGTCGAGTGCTTTGAAAAGAAGATTTAATACTGTCATTCTTCCAGTGCCTGAAAGCATGGATGAAGAAGTGGAAATTGTAAGGCAGCGTGTGACAAGTTTCAGCAAAAGCATTGAACTGCCAATAGAAAAGCCGATCCTGGAAGAGATAAAAAGGATTGTCACCATTTTCAGGGAATTGAGAAATGGCGTGTCAACCGACGGAAAAACCAGGTTGAAATCCCCTTCCGGTACGCTAAGCACAGCCGAAGCTATTTCAGTGATGAACAGCGGTTTGTCACTTGCATATCACTTTGGAGATGCAGGCCTGAAAGCAGACGATATTGCAAGCGGGCTCATTGGTGCGGTAATTAAAGATCCGGTTCAGGATAAGATCGTTTTTCAGGAATACATGGAAACGGTATTGAAACAAAGAGATGGCTGGAAAGATATTTACAGGGCTTGCAGAGAAATTGTTTAATGTCCGTTTTTATTCATATACATACGGCTTACAACTTTAAACCCAAACCAGAAAATGTCACTTCATCTATTAGGTATCAGGCATCATGGTCCCGGTTCGTCCAGGCATGTACTGGATGCGCTCGCGGCTATCAGGCCGGATATCATACTTATTGAAGGCCCGCCGGAAGGAGAAAATATGCTGCAATGGATCGCACATCAGGACATGAAACCTCCGGTTGCACTACTGGCTTATGTACCCGACAATCCACAACAGGCTGTTTTTTATCCCTTTACTTCTTTTTCTCCGGAATGGAATGCTATCCGTTATGGCCTTGAAACGAATATACCAATCCGATTTATTGATATGCCATTAATTCACAAACTGGCAGAAAATCAGGAAAGCCCGGAAATAGCCGGGCCTTCTTCACTTCAGAATGAGGAAGACAGAAATACCTTTATTACAGAAAAAGACGAGCGTTATATCCGTAAAAATCCTATTTCCTGGCTTGCAGAAATTGCTGGTTTTGAAGATGCTGAAGAATGGTGGGAACATCAGTTTGAAATAACCCATCATCCGGCAGAAGTATTTGAAGCCATCGCCGAGTCCATGACGGCACTTAGAAATCATTTACCAAAAAAAACAGATAATACGGAGAGCATCAGGGAAGCATTCATGCGTAAGGCGATCAGGACTGCCCAAAAAGAAATGTATGCTAAAATTGTCGTCATTTGCGGAGCTTGGCACGTACCCGCTTTGAGCCAGATGCCCAAGCAGAAAGACGATGAAGCTTTGTTAAAAAACCTGCCGAAAACAAAGGTGGAAACCAGCTGGATTCCCTGGACAAACGACCGTTTATCATTTGAAAGTGGATATGGAGCCGGACTGGAATCACCGGGATGGTATCAACATCACTGGCAATATCCGGATGACAACGGCCCGCTCTGGCTAACCCGGACGGCAAGAGTTTTTCGAAAAAACCAGATTGATATTTCCTCTGCACATATTATAGAATCGGTCAAACTGGCTAATGCTTTATCCGGATTGCGTGGATTGAGCCGTCCCGGACTTAAAGAATTGAATGATGCGACCCAGGCAGTCATGTGCATGGGCGATGACATTTTGATGAAACTGATCAGGAAAGATCTGATTGTAGGCAGACAATTGGGGCAAATTCCCGAAGGTACGCCACAGGTTCCGATCCAGCGAAATCTGGAACAACTGATTAAGAAATTCCGCATGAAGATCAGCAATGAGGACAAAAATATCAAGCTCGATCTGCGTGATCAGAACGATCTGCAAAAAAGTATACTGCTTCATCAGTTGTTATTGCTGGATGTGAATTGGGGTGTTATTCAATTCAGCAGCAGCAAAGGCACTTTTAAAGAAGAATGGATAGTATGCTGGTATCCCGAACTCACAATTAAACTGCTCGAAAAGGCGCCTTGGGGAAATACCGTAGAAATAGCTGCTAATAAATACCTGGAAAATACTGCAAAAAACTGTTCACATCTGGATGAAATAACGACCCTTGTCAGTAAAGCATTACCTGCCGAATTACACAACGGTATTCGTCTTGCGATGAAACGCATGGATGAACTTGCAGCAGGAACTTCCGATACCACGGTGTTAATGAATGCTTTTGTTCCGCTCGTGCAAGTGAGCCGGTACGGAAACGTGAGGCAAACTGATCTGGATACGGTCAATTTAATCCTTACTTCTATATTTTACAGAATTGTTGCCGGGGTTGCTTTCAGCTGTACCGGAATTGATGAAGAACAGGCCGTTATCATTGGGAATAAAATAAAGGAAGTAAATCATTCTGTTTTTTTACTTGATGAGCAAATTCTCCGCGACGCATGGATTGAAACGATCCGGAAAATTGTGGGTTCACCGCAAACAGCACCATTAATACAGGGCAATTGCTGCAAAATATTATACGACGCCCATTACCTGACCAATGAAGAAACGGCCGTTGAATTTGCAAAAGCATTATCGGTCAATAACGAATCCGCTTTTTCAGCAAACTGGCTTGAAGGCTTTCTGAAAGATGCTGCCACAGTTCTAATCCTGGACGACAATATATGGGATGTTGTCAATGAATGGGTTACTTCTCTTGATAAAGAAATATTTTTACAAGTGATACCATTGCTTAGAAGGACTTTTGCGATATATAACAATGTAGAAAAGCGAAAGATTGCGGAAAGAGTAAAACAGGGCAAACACCAGTTTGTCAATACGATTGTGCTAAGTGGAATTGATGAAGAACGGGCCAGGACAGTGTTGCCTGTTTTGGAAAAAATAATGGGATTTTAAAAAGAAAGAAATAATGGAAAATGATCCTATAAAACGCTGGCGGCTGATTCTTGGAAAAGAAACTCAGGACGAACTTACTTCTTCTTTCAATGTACAGGAAACCGGGATTGACAAAACACTGGATGCTCTATACAACTCCAGCAAGAAAGGTGGCCTTGGCCCTTCTTCTCCCAATGTTTCGCGCTGGCTGGGTGATGTAAGGGAATATTTTCCGGCTTCGGTCGTGAAGGTAATACAGCAGGATGCGCTTAAAAGGCTAAACCTGACTGCCATGCTCACAGAACCTGAAATGCTGGCAACGGTGGTTCCTGACGTTCATCTGATAGCTAATCTGATGACACTCGGAAAGCTAATTCCTGAAAAAACCAAAGCAACGGCTCGGCAGGTCGTCAGGAAAGTGGTAGATCAATTAATGCAAAAATTGGCAGCACCTACGCAACAGGCCATTACCGGCATGCTGAACAGGGCTTCCAGAAACAGCAGGCCGAGGCACAATGAGATCAACTGGAACGAAACGATCCGTAGAAACCTCAAACATTATCAGCCTGAATACAAAACAATTGTCCCTGAAATAAAAATAGGCTTTGGAAGAAAACGCAAAGCTATGAAAGACGTCGTTTTATGCATTGATCAAAGCGGTTCTATGGGTACGTCGGTTATTTATTCAGGTATCTTCGGAGCCGTAATGGCCTCTATTCCAGCTATTAATACAAGAATGATTGTCTTCGATACCGCCGTCGCTGACCTTACGGAAGACCTGGACGATCCGGTTGATTTATTATTTGGCGTACAGCTCGGCGGCGGCACAGACATACACAAAGCATTAAGTTATTGCCAGCAGATCATCAGCCGACCACTGGATACAGTGCTCGTTCTCATCACCGATTTGTATGAAGGCGGCAACCAGGAAGAAATGAGAAAAAAGGCTTTTCAACTGGTCAGCAGCGGCGTGCAGGTCATTACCTTACTTGCGCTTAATGACGATGGTGCGCCTTCTTACGACCACGACAATGCGGATTTTTTGGCTGAAATCGGTATCCCTGTATTTGCCTGCACGCCGGACAAATTTCCTGATCTGATGGCGGCCGCATTAAGCAAACAGAATATTGCGGACTGGGCAGGGCGTAATGAGATCAAGGGAGTTTGAGTTGTAATGATTATAGCCTTAGCTGATTACATTTTATTGTTTAAAAACTATATACATTCTTTTAGAAAACAAAATCCTCCTTATTAAATTGAAATCAATCCTGTCCAGCAGAAAAAGAAGAGGTGCCGCATTTCTTATTGACCATTTCATTATTTCCATGTTAATGGTTTCCGTAGTTTTTTTGACACTCGGACCTGACCTGGGAGATGAAAAAAGCGTGTCGAACCTAAATTTAACGATGCTTATAGTAATGCTGCCTGGTTTTCTGCTATATTTTTGTAAGGATAGCATTCATGGTATCAGCCCCGGAAAATGGATTATGGGAATAATGGTTCGCGAAGAAGGGGCGCCGGACCAAATACCATCGTTTGGCAGACTTTTATTAAGAAATCTTTTTACCATAATCTGGCCGGTTGAACTTCTGATTTTGGCAATAAATCAGAAAAAGAAAAGACTAGGTGACCAGGTTGCAAAAACAATTGTTCTTCAAAACCCAAACAAACCAGCCAGGCTTCGACGTATTCTGGTACTGGCCGGAATCGGAATTTCCTTTTTCGCTTTTACTATTCTATTTGCAGGTTTTACAATGAAAAGCTCAGACGCTTATAAGGTAGCGGTTGATGAAATAAAGAGTAATAAAGAAATCCAGGCTGAAACAGGTGGAATAAAAGGATTTGGAATGATGCCAACCGGAAACATAAATATTTCAAATGGGCAGGGAAAAGCTCAACTGGAAATAAAAGTTTTAGGAATCGAGAAGGATCTGAATATCAGTGTTTATCTGGAAAAAGAACCCGATGGAAAATGGAAATTGATAAATATAGAAAAGTAGTGATAAACGGGAGATGGACTTTTTCAGGTAAATCCAAATTGTAAATTGTCTTGTTCGGCTGATACGTTTTCTCACCTAATTCACCGATACCAAGCCGCGTCGAAGGGAATGTTAAACTGGCACACAGGTATCTTCATATACAATTTGATAATTATCTTATGACTACATGGTTGTAACCATATAGCAGGGCATTTAATTTGCCGCGAACGTAACGGCTATATAGAAAACAGATACCAGGCTTTTCAATAACAAGTAGTAATACTAAAAAAAAATGGCTGAATAGGGGGTATTAATGGCTGAGTTGTCAATTTAAAAACTCATCTAATTAATTTTAATATGAAAACTTTAATAACCTGCCTGATTTTCTCAATGATCGTATTTAGCAGCTGCGATAAGGAAAAAGTCGTTGATGAAACCAGCCTGCCATCTCCTGCAAGAGAATTTATAGAGGCCCATTTTCCATCCGTTTCCATCTCACAGGTGGTTCGCGACCGGGACGATCTGACTACTTCCTATGACGTGATTCTTGACAATCAGGTTAAGCTTGAATTTGATAAATCCGGTGATGTCAAAAGTGTAGAAGGAACCAGAACAGAAAAGCTGCCCGATTCTATGATTCCGGCAAATGTTCTTGGATATGTGCAAAACAATTATGCTGATCATTTTATAGTTGAATGGGATAAAGACAAAACAGATCAGGAAATACAGTTGTCCAATGGCCTGGAACTAATCTTTAACCTGAGTGGAACCTTCCTCAGAATAGATAATTAAACTCCACGTCCTCCCCTATTCGGGGAGGATAAATCCTAATTCCGAAATTTTGATGTTTAAAGAATAATGCGCTCGGCGCACGCAGGGTGGTAAAAGCTTGGCATTTGAACTTATGAATTCTGCCAGGCAACGTTTTGTAAAGGCTGTACGTTTTACAAAGGCAATGAATGAATCCGGGAAAATATGATCAGTAAAGTTGGATTTGGTGGAAGCTGCCACTGGTGTACAGAAGCTATATTTCAGTCGTTAAAGGGTGTGGTTCAGGTTGAACAGGGCTGGATTGCTTCCGACGGTGCTGCGTATTCCTTTTCTGAAGGTGTGATTGTGCATTTTGACGCCAAAGTGATTACCCTGAATACCCTGATCGCCGTACATCTTCATACACATAGCAGTACATCAAAACACAGCATGCGTTCCAAATACCGCTCTGCTATTTACACGTTTGATGATCACCAAACTGAATTATCCAAAGTAGCCCTTACGCTTTTACAAAATGATTTCGATAGTACCATCATTACCCAAATCATCCCTTTCAAAGATTTTAAACTTAATCAGGAAACATATCTCAACTACTACTATAGCAATCCGGACAAGCCATTTTGCGAAAATATCGTCAGCCACAAACTGCGGTTACTTTCACAGCAATTTTCCAATGAAGTTGATAAAAACAAGTTAGCAGGATTAGCACGCAGCTAAAAAACCTTTAACAAAGATCAGCATATACGAAACTTGGCTCTTCTGACGAACTAAAATGTATCTTATCCATACCATTTGCTAATTGCAATTACATAGAAGAATATAGTTGGCCTTAAATCACTTACAAATTGAAGATCTGAAACAAGCCGCAATTATTGTCGCTTCGTTCGTTTATCAGGCTGCCATGCACCCGGATTTATTGCCAAGAAAACCATTGGTGAAGGAAACGTTTTTATTTGAAGGACTGTAAAATCCGTTTTCCACTGCTTTAAATTATAGTTCTTATTTAAAGAATGAAAAATAATTTAATATTGTAGCACTGCCTTTTCCAGTCATAATTAATAATATGGCTAAAAACAGAAAAAAATATACTGACAACTTTATGCCATCACTCAAACTTTATATGGTTTTATTAGGCTGCAAACCGCAGGGAAGACATGTGGAACAGCATGACGTTTTCTTTGGGATCGCCAATTCGCTTACAGAACTTGTCCCGGAAATGAAAGACTTCTGGCCTGATTCCGGACAATTACACATCGATGCCTGGCGTGAAGTAAATGTGGTTGAAGGTTACTATATTAATGTACAGCAAAAACCGGCAGCAGAAGATCAAGCGGAAATACAGGACAACAAACTATTTTTCGTTAATCTGGGAGGATACCAGCCATTCAAATTTGAAGAACAGCACTATATTTTGCTGACTGTCAAAGCAAACAGAGCTGATGCAATGAAAGAAGCAAAACAAACTTTGTTTTTCAAAAACAACCATTTTGGCGGCGCAACATCCCATATCGACGACAAATACGGAATCGATGTCGATGATCTTTATCTGATTGAAGATATATTGTCGGCTGACCAACGAGATAAATACAGGATTGTCCTTACACCTCTGGAAACAGAAAAGCAGGATGAAATCCACCTGGGGTATCTGAAATTATCTTCACTTAAATAGCATGACAAAGATTCATAAAAGGAAAACCTGATCGTTATTCAGAGTCCATTAATGCCTGAACATCAGCAGCAAAATCCACCTGTTTATAAATTCTGTTGAATTATATTCAATTCTTTTGATCGTAAAATCCATCTTTACAGTTATATAAGTAAGTATACGTGTCGAAATTACGTGTATTGGGATATTTTTTAAACCTGTTAACTTTTAACTACAATGACTAAAAGTATTTTGCTCATCCTGACCGGGGCTGCGTTTGCTTTTGCATCCTGCCAGGACAAGCCATCGGAAACGTCGAGTGCTTCCCAAAATGACAGCACTGCGGCACCTGTTGAAACACAAAAAGCAAACTCAGATTACAAACCTGCATTTGCCGGCCAGACAAGAATCGGTGCTGTAAAATCTGCTACTGCTTACGAAGGCAAAGTTTTAACCAGCGATCTTAAAAATCCATGGGGTATTACCAGTCTGCCTGACGGACGCCTGATCATTACTGAAAAAGCAGGTACCATGCGCATTGCAACTACCGACGGAAAATTAAGTGCTCCTATTACCGGAATTCCTACCGTCAATTCTGATGGCCAGGGAGGTTTACTGGGTATCCGCGTTGATCCGGATTTTGAGAAAAACAGAATGGTATACTGGGTATTTTCCCAGGCGCTTTCCGGTGGTAACCTCACTGCCGTAGCCAAGGGAAAACTATCAGCAGATGAAAAGAAAATCGAAGGTGCAACCGTCATTTACCAGGCTACACCCGCTTATGCCAGCAATCTGCATTACGGTGGCCGCATTCTTTTTGACAAAAATAACGACCTCATCATCAGTACAGGTGAACGCTCTGACACCGTTACCAGGCCACAGGCTCAGCAATTGAATTCCAGTCTGGGAAAAGTGATCCGTATAACGAAAGATGGCAAACCGGTTGCCGGAAATCCGTTTGAAGGAAAAGCTGGTGCGAAACCAGAACTGTATTCTTATGGGCACCGGAATGTACAGGGACTAGCATTTCATCCGGTTACAGGTGATTTATGGGAAGTTGAGTTTGGCCCGAGAGGTGGTGACGAGCTTAACCGCATCGAACCTGGAAAAAATTACGGCTGGCCAACCATCACTTATGGTATCGAATACAGCGGCAAGAAAGTCGGTGATTCTATTCAGGTAAAAGATGGAATGGAGCAGCCTGTTTATTACTGGGATCCGGTTGTTTCTCCGAGCGGGATCACATTTTACAGCAGCGACAGCATTCCTGAATGGAAAAATAACCTTTTCATTGGCGGATTGAGCAGTATGCACATTGCCAGGCTCATCATTGAAAACAATAAAGTGGTAGGCGAAGAAAGACTTCTTGCAAGCGAAGGCCAACGTTTCCGCGACGTTACTGAGGGTAAAGACGGTGCACTTTATGCAGTTACCGATCAGGGCAGATTATACAGGGTTTATAAAAAATAAGGAAGAATCTATAAACCTGCCATGTGGTCATTTGTAAGTTTGAATCGTTCAGGTGGCGGTCCAGACAAACAAATGGCCACATTTCTTTTAAAATCGTTCCCAGGTTAAAAAGTTAAATCTTTAAAAGAGAAACGTAAATGATCATATACTTTCGAACCGGATTATAATTTAAACACGATTATTATAATTTCGTAAATATCAGTTAGACCCGTACAATAACATTATAGTGTTGAATATTTCTTCGGTTTGGTACCCATATATTGCTCAAAAACTCTTGAAAAATGGCTGAGATTGGTAAACCCTAATTGGTAGCCAACCTCCGAAACTGCCAATCTCTTTTCCTTCAGTAATCTTGCAGCCTCCTGCATCCTTGCCGACTGGTAGTATTCAAAAACACCTTTCCCGAACGTTTGTTTAAACAGTTTCCGCAGTTTAGGTTCACTCATTCCAGCTGTCTTTGCCTGTGTTGCAATATTGGGCGGTTCATCCAGATGCGACTGCAAATGCAGCTTGATGGCATAAATAGCTTTAATATCATTGATATGTATACCGCTCGTTGGCACAGCTTCCCGTTGCATTAACAGGGAAAAAATGTTGCAAAGCAATTCTTCACATTTCAGCTTGCAATAATGACTTTCCATACTTTCCGGGACAGGTACATACAGGATTTCACTTGCGGTTTTGATTATTTCAGGTGAAATGCCGGTCTCATAAGCAAAGTGTTCTCTGGCTTCCATAATACTGACTACTACCGGGTGAAAAATGCTGCCAAATGCCTGGCGCAGGTATTGTCGTGAAACCGCAATCGTAATACTGTTAAAAAAAGTATTTGACGGCATCGTCAGCACCGAAGAAACAGCATGTGCGCAAATAAATACGCTGGCCTGTTCTGGCAATACCTGTTTTTCCTTTTGTGCAGAATTGGAGAAAACACCGCTTAGCATAAAAATAATATCATCCTGTCCTTCTGCGAGCTCATTAGTCCGTTCTATCAAAATTTCCTCGTGCAGATAATAGTTGCGCACCAGCAACCGCAGGTTGTTGTCCAGCCAGGTAAAACCAGTGATATATCCCTCACCCTTACTTTCCGGAATATATAAAAAACGCCCGTTGAAGGTAGAACCAATGGCTTGGGCAAACTGCGACATAATACCCGAACCTTGTTTATCAGTAACCGATATTTTCATTTACGACTGTTTTTATATCAATATGGGTTATTTTAACCATAAATGTAGATATACTTTTGTAAGTATAAAAAACAGAAAATATGTTACTTCAAAATAAAAAGATAGCAATTATAGGTGGGGGTCCGGGTGGACTTACACTTGCCAGGCTTTTGCAAACCAAAGGTGTTGATGTAAAAGTGTATGAAAGAGACGAAAACAGAAATGTAAGAGTGCAGGGTGCGACGCTTGACTTACATTTGGAATCGGGATTAAAAGCGCTTGAAGAAGCCGGCTTGATGGATGCATTCAAAGCGAATTACAGGCCTGATGCCGACCGGCTGCGTGTTGTGGATGAAAACGCAAAAATTTTCTTTGATGAACATCTGGAAGAATCGGCCAGCGATTTTGGAGATGAATGGTTCAGGCCCGAAATTGACCGTGGCCCGTTAAGAAATATTTTACTGGATTCTTTAAAGCCCGATACCGTTGTTTGGAACAGTCATATCGTTTCATTAAAGAGCATTGATAACACCTGGAAAATCATTTTTCAAAACGGCAAAACTGTTATTGCTGATATTGTGATCGGAGCAGATGGGGCTAAATCCAAAATTCGCCCTTTCGTTACGCCAATCAAGCCTTTTTATTCAGGCGTTACGGTATTGGAAGGCAATATTTCTAATTCTGAAAAGAACGCTCCAAAAATTCACGAGTTATTAAAAGGTGGAAAAATAATGGGATTGGGCGACTCAAAAACAATATCAGTAAGTGCCAAAGGTGATGGAAGTCTGGATTTTTATACTGGCTGGAATGCAAATTCCGACTGGGTTGCAGAAAGTGGAATTGATTTTAAAAATGGCAAACAGGTTCTGGAATGGTTTAAAACGGAGTACGCCAATTGGGATAGTATCTGGCTCGAATTATTTGAGGCTGAAGGCACGACATTCACTCCATGGCCTCAATATTGTATGCCATTAGACCAAAAATGGGAAGCCAATATAAACATCACAATTATCGGCGACGCCGCGCATGTCATGCCTCCATATGCGGGTGAAGGTGTCAATATGGCCATGCTCGACGCTTTGCAACTAAGCGAAAGTTTGACCAGCGAAGCGTTCATTGATGTGCAATCCGCAATAGCACATTATGAAAAACAGATGTTTGCAAGATTTGCGGAAACAGGTAAGGATACAATGGACAATACAGCGTTTATGCACGCTCCTGACGGGCTTGAAAAATTGTTAGAAATGTTTAATCAATTACCCAATTAGCAGAATCATCCATACCAGCACTATATTGAAGCAACCATCCATGTACCATTGGAAAACAATAAATTGATAATCCATTAAGGACAGAATAAATCCCTGGAACGATATCCCGTTAGCTGATTATGAGTTGCATATGCAGCATGAGGATGTCGGACAGGCTAAATTTCAAACTGTTAATAAGGAAGATTTGCGGGAAAGAGCAATGATGTCCGGATTTGAATATCGGTTCGGAAGAAAATTTTTTACCTAACGGAAAGTCATTCTTTACCTTTGAATTTTCTAAAAGCAGCTAACAAAATATGGGCAATCTACCGCAAGGGGCAATAACAAAAGCGACATTACCAATCGCTTTTGTTAAGCCTCAGTTAAATGATTGTCGAAATTCCAAAGGTGAAAGTTTCGTTTTTGTTTTAAATAATTTACTGAACGACTGCGGATGCTCAAAGCCTAATCCGTAGGCTACCTCACTCACCGATAAGCGCGTAGCAGATAATTTCTCTTTTGCTTTTTCTATTAGTTTGTTGTGAATATAATGATGTGCATTTTGTCCTTTAAGTGAACGCAGCATGTCACTCAGATAACTGGGCGTAATATTTAGATGTTCCGCAAGGTATTGAACAGTTGGGATTCCCGTATTTAAGCCTTTTCATTATTGAAAAATTCGTCTAAAATTTCTTCCAGTTTTACCAATAAATCGTTGCTTACAGCTTTTCGGGTAATAAATTGTCGCTTATAAAAACGGTTACAGCAATTTAGCAATAACTCAATCTGGGAGATTATCACATCCTGGCTAAAATCGTCAATCCGACTGTTGAATTCCTCTTCAATGAGGTTGAAAATAGAATGAATAGTAGCTTTTTCTTTGTCTGACAAATGCAATGCTTCGTTGGCAGAATAAGAAAAGAAACCATATTGTTTGATCTTCTTTGCCAATGGATAATTCCATAGGAAATCGGGATGGACCAGCAAGGTATATCCGGAATGTTCTCCGCCTTGCTCATAGCTGCCAATTACCTGGTTAGGAGAAGCGAACAACAAACCTCCTTCATCAAAATCGTAATAACCCTGGCCGTATCTCATTTTGCCGCTGAATTTTGGCCTGTACGATATTTTGTAAAAATTCAGAACGCCCGTATGAGGTAATTTACTGACATCGATCTGGTTATCTGCATTATCTATTAAACTGATCAGTGGATGCAATGGCTTGGGCAAACCAAACAAGCGGTGCACGTCGGATATAGAATCAAATTTATCAGCTTTATTATCTTCCATTTTGAATAGTTTAGTGCAATGATAACCGATAATTAAATATTACCGGTTATCATGATTTTACAAAGGAATTTCCTGCGTTATAATTATCTGACAAAATGCAAAATTACCAGGGAAACGGACCATCAGGACCAGAAAATGTGCCTGTCGGGCCATTTTCTTCCAAAGCTACACGGACTATGTTACGGGAACCTTCTTCGACCGTTTCAGTACCGGCGAAGTTATTGAGGGCCGTTGCAGTAAAGCCTGGGCTGGCCGCGTAAACCTTGATGTTTGTAGATTCGAGTTCGATTGCAAAGGAAAGGGTGACCGCATTGAGGGCTGTTTTGGATGCTGCATAACCTACCCCAAATCCTGCACGGTACGGAAATGAAGGGTCTGCGTTCAACGTCAGTGAGCCTACCCCACTCGATACGTTTACAATTTTCGCAGCCGGCGCTTTACGCAGTATTGGAAGCAGAGCCTGCGTAACGGCGATGACACCAAACACATTTGTTTCGTAAATTGCGCGAACTTCATCCAGTGACGCCACACTTGCACGGCCAGAATTAACCATTTCTTCAAGAGATCTTCCCGGCGTTCCGGTGTTGGATATGGCCGCATTATTAACCAGCAGGTCGAGACGGCCAAATTCATTTTGAATCCGTTCTGCTGCAGCATTGATAGATGCCTGATCTGTAACGTCGATCTGAATTGCGTAGGCATCCTGCCCTATACTTTTTGCAGCCTTTTCTCCATTTTCGAAGTTACGCGAGCCGACAAGGACAATGTAGCCATGTTCCGCGAGCTCCTTCGCCACCTGAAAGCCAATTCCCTGGTTGGCACCTGTAACCAATGCAACTGATTTGTCCTTTGTGATTATAGAACCAGTATCCGGAGTTTCATTTTGTTGTACCATGGTTTTCTTTATTATTTATGATTCTACAAATGTCAGCAAAAGCCATTCCCGGTTTGTATCCTGATTGAGGGCATTTGTAGTCAAAATGAGAAAATTCAATATCTAAAAAAAGAGACTGCACCCTTTTTAAAAGAGTACAGCCCCCTGCCATTTTGATTTATTTGTCTGACTACTTTACCACCGTCGCTTCCAGTTCAATGGCTAACCCTGCAAAAAGCCCTTTTACTTCAACCAACGTTGTTGCTTGCTTAATACCATGCTTAACTACCCAATTTTGATATACATCCGTACAGGTTGTAAAAAACTCCTGCGTCGAAGTGGTAAATACATTTAACCGTACAATTCCCTGGCATTCATACCCGGACTCGCTGATAAGGTGTTCAAGGTTCTGCATGGTATGGATCAGCTGAGCTCTCATATCAGCCGTACTTGGCTGCCCGTCTGCATCTATTGCTACCTGTCCGGAGCAATACAATGTTCCTTCGGCCTGTTTGATTTCAACCGCCTGCACCGAATTGGTATACTCGCCCCATTTCCAGGGATCAATTGTTCGCTTTTCCATTTTTTAATTTTGTTTAAACAAGGATTTTTTCACTTGATCTTACAAAATTCGTTACCGCTTCTGACAGCCTTATGTCATACCTTTTTTGGTATTATAAAAATGTTTAGCTGTTTTTCTGAACCGTTGCGAGTAAATCATGAGGATAACCCAAAGAAACAGCACTCAGCTGATTCAACTGATTGATGTGTTCGGGACTCAGTTGAATATTTGTTGCTTTCAAACCATCATGGATATGCCCGATCGTACGTGCGCCAACGATCGGAAAAGCGCCTTTTGATAAAACCCAGGCAAAAGCTACCTGGCCGGGTGTCACATCAAGTTCGGCCGCAATTATAAACAACTGATCGATCACTGTTTTTGTGATCTCATTTTCCTGATATTCTAAATCCGAACCCAGGGAAATACGGCCGGTTTCCCCTTTACGGTATTTTCCTGTAAGCAAGCCACCTGCCAATGGCGAATACATCATCGTGCCCAAACCAAATTGTGCTGCCATAGGAATGAGTTCCCGGTCTGCTGTGCGCTGTAATAAGTTGTATTCAATCTGGATGGCATTCAATTGTGTTGAACTGGCAATTGCGGCAGCTTTCCAGGCGGGAAAGTTTGTCAAACCTGTATACAGCACTTTCCCTGAACGAACCAGATCCTCCAAACCTCTTGCTATTTCTTCAAGAGGTGTTACGCCGTCATCATAATGTGGCATGTAGATGTCAATATAATCGGTTTTCAGGCGTTTCAAACTGGATTCTACTGCCTGTCTCATTGCTTTACGATGATTACCAAAATTGCTGATCCAGGGATCAGCTTCACTGCTTCGAGTATATTTGGTACAAATGATAAAGTTATTCCGCTGATGTTCAATGAATTTTCCAACCAGATCCTCAGCTTCACCCAGTTGATATGTATCAGCTATATCTATAAAATTTCCACCGGCATCTGCATAAACAGCTAATATCTGGCCGGCATCTTCAGGTGTTGATCCGTAACCCTTTCTCATTCCAAAACTGGCTGCACCTAATATGACTTCACTGGCATAAAAACCTGTTTTTGCCCCAAATAACTTATACTTCATGATAGTCTTTTTTTTATGCAAAACTGGGTAAACAGACATTTACATACAAGTACGGCTGAATTTATCTATACCCGATTTTGGTTTCGTATGACTTATATTTGCCGATCAAATCAATTTAAAATGTACCAAAAAAAGATACCGGTTTCAATAGATTGTGGCTTGCATTTGTTTATGGAAGTGGTGAATGGAAAATGGAAGGCGAACCTGATCTGGAACATTTACTCAGGCATTAAACGTCCCGGTGAATTACAGCGAAAATTGCCCAATGCTTCAAGAAGGGTTCTGGATACACAGCTAAAACAGCTGACAGAACATGGCATCCTGACAAAAATTACTTTTAATGAACTTCCTTTAAAAGTGGAATATGAACTTACGCCTTTGGGAGAAACCCTTATTCCCGCAATTGCTTTTATAGCACGATGGGGAGAAGATCACCGCTTTGAATTAGAAAAACTGATAAAGGATGGGCATTTACCGTTTCAAGAAAATTTCACAAATAAGATAATTCAAAAATAATATAGGATTAAACCTTTCATTCTGTAAGGAGATCGCGTATATTCTTTTCTTTTATTTTAAAAAACCTAACTGATGAAAATATTATTTATAACAGTCCTGGTGACTATGCAAATGTTACAACTGGCTACGGCTCAGTCCAAAAAGACAAATGCTCCGCAAGCCAAAACGGTGAACGGTATAGTTGAAGGAGTTACAGAGGCATCCGGAATCCATGCTTTTAAAGGAATCCCGTTCGCACAGCCACCTGTTGGAGCGTTGCGGTGGAAAGAGCCAATGCCTGTGAAAAACTGGGAGGGCGTACGTAAAGCTGAAAAATTCGGCCCTCGCGCCATGCAGAATGCCGTTTTTGGTGACATGGGCTTTCGTTCGGATGGAATGAGCGAGGATTGTTTGTACCTGAATGTATGGTCGCCTGCCAAATCGGCTACTGAGAAACTTCCGGTACTCGTTTACTTTTACGGTGGTGGTTTCATTGCGGGTGATGGTTCGGAAGGACGTTATGACGGTGAAAGTATGGCAAAAAAAGGAATGGTAAGTCTGACAGTTAATTACCGTTTAGGCGTATTTGGCTTCATGGCTTCTTCCGAATTAACAAAGGAATCGTCCCATCATGCATCCGGTAATTACGGATATCTGGACCAGGCCGCTGCACTTCAGTGGGTAAAACAGAATATTGCCGCTTTTGGAGGAGATCCAAACCGCGTAACTATTGCCGGAGAATCAGCAGGTTCACTTTCTGTGAGTGCACTGATGGCTTCTCCCCTGTCGAAAGATCTGTTCGCAGCTGCAATTGGTGAAAGTGGCTCGGTGCTGGGAACATTACCACCAGTTCCGCTTGCTGGAAGCAGAACAAAGCGGGCTGAAATTTGCGGAACATGTGGGTGCTAAATCACTTTCAGAATTAAGAGCCATGCCAGCTGAAAAATTGCTTGGATTCACGGATAAGCCGGGAGTTCCCAGATTTATGTCCAGCGTGGACGGATATTTCTTTGCAAAACCACCTATGGAAACGTATCTGAATGGCGAACAATCACAGGTACCCTTACTGGCAGGCTGGAATTCGGAAGAAATGAATTACAGGGCTATTTTAGGAAAAGAATCACCGACAGTTGAAAACTATACCAAAACAGTACAAAAGCTGTATGGCGAAAATGCCGGCAAGATTTTAAAACAATATGCTGTTTCATCCGACGCTGATGTTGAAAAAGTCGCGACAGATCTTGCCGGTGATCGTTTTATCGGATTTGGAACCTGGAAATGGGCCGATATCCAAAGCAAAACCGGGGGCGGAAAGCCGGTATACCGTTATTTCTATGCACATCCTCGCCCGGCCATGACACCCGAAATGGGCAATGCAGCACCTGGACTGGCCGGAGGAATTACCAAATCCAAGGATGCAGCGCCGGTAAAGGCGCCGCTTCCACAGGGAGCTGTTCATTCGGCTGAAATTGAATATGCGATGGGAAATCTTTCGCTTAATAAAGTATATGCATGGACACCGGAAGATCATAAAGTATCAGAAATCATGCAAAATTACTTTGCCAATTTTGTTAAAACCCATAATCCCAATGGTACCGGCCTGCCTGAATGGAAACCAATAAGTAAAGACCAAAATGCCCAATACATGCATATTGCTGTAAAAACAAGCCTGGAAACGGAGAAAAACCGGGGAAGGTATTTGTTGATGGACTCTTTTCTTGGGAAGCAGTAATTTGAATCGCGTTACAAACGCTGAACCAGCTCGCCCCGATTTTAAAATCGGGGCGAGCTGGTTTATTAGAAAATCTCCTTACTCCATCCACGAAATTCGTAATACCTGCTTTTTGGTTCGCCGGTCAAACCATTGATGCCTTTTTTCTTTGGAAGGAAGTAGAGATGGATATATAAAATTGGAATAAGCATGACCGTTAACAACCATATTGCTGCACTACGGCCAAGATACAGGGAGATTACACAAACAATCAGGATGGTCAGCAGGTATTTTCCCAGCCTTCGAATTTTTGGCGTCCTTTCTTCAAAGTGTCCGAAAAAGATATTTCCAACAGCATAAATGATGCTGACAATTGCTACCTCAAACCAAAGGGATTCTGTTGTCCACATAACCTTGTATTTAATGTACGCACCTGAGTTTTATGAAAAGTAAAAAATTTCAAACTGTAAATTAAGATAACAATCGGTTAATTTTCGATAACCCGCTAACACCGATTTGCAATCGGTGTTTTCATGGCTTAGCGTTTGCAACGCGTTTTAATCAAAATTTATATCTCAGACGATTTGCAATAAGCTGTGATCAGGAAAATCCCTCCTATCCCAAATCTACACAAGCAGAAGCCCGGATGGGGCATTTCCAAGGCACCTTACTACTGCATATCGGATTTACGAATATCTTTTGACTTGTCAAAATTTGCCAGACAACTGTCCAGCGGTTGGCCCTGATTATAAATGCAGTCACAAAAAACCTGGCAAGCCGCCGGTTTTTTACCTGAAGCACATTGATTTCTGCATTCAGCTTCTGAGTTGCCCGGCACAATCTCGTATAAATAAAAAGTACCAAAAATAATAAAGGCTAGAACTGCAATGGAACCTCCAAAAAAGAGGATCCGAAGGCGTTTATTCGGCTTTTCTAACACAGGAGTATTTGTCTGAATTTGCTTAAATGGCAAAATGTGTTTCAAACGGTCGTAGTCCCAGATCAATAAAAATAAGTCAGCCAATACCATCATCGTTACAATCCGGGTACCGTTAAAACGGGTAGCATAAGTTAGCACACAAATATTGAGGATGACGGGAAAATACATCATCGCACCAAGAAGCGATGTTCTCGGAATCAATAAAAGTATCGCTATGATGATCTGACCAATCCCTATAAAAGTATAATAATATCCCGTCAGATGTAAAGCATCGAAGTAATGTCCCAAAGGGTTATTGGACGGCAAACCACTGGCGAACCTTTCACCCATAATTTTAACGTAACCTGCCGGAATAAAACTCGCAGCAAGTGCGATGCGGCAAAACATCGCAAATCCCCTAAACCATTTATCAGATTTTGCTTCGTAATATATTTCTTCAATTTTATTCATAACTGTATGTTACTGAACTTTTGAGTGCATAACCTTCAAATTCCCGAAACAATTAATAAGGTATCTTCCGGTATTACTCAAAATCATATTTTTTTACGGATGAATATTTTATTGAGTAAATAATGAAGAATTAATGCAACTGCCGTCCAGTAGAAAGCAAAGGCCAGAACGAAAATCGGGGGTGCCGGGTCCGGATCCGGATTTTTAAATAAGGACGACGCCAGTGGCCCTACCAAAATAATTTTAACAGGATATAAAATGGTGGCTAAGGTGCTTTTCCAGCCTATCGCTGATGCAGTGCCAGGAAAAAAATCGCCGTTTACAGGAAAGAGCCCAACTTTGGTTCCTAAAACCGAATTGGAAATAAATTGAAAGACAAACGCCGAAACCAGGAAAATAGCAACAAATTTTGCTCTTGAAACTTTCATGTAATTGTGTGTTTCAGTATTAAAAAAAAGTACTTTGAAATACAAAGTAAAATCACTTATCTTGGATTTCAAAATGTTTAAAGAAATTTTGTGCTGGCCTTAACCTGTGGACACCGGTTAAGACCGCGTTGCATTTGGGAGAGTTCCGGAAATTTACGAAGTAGAGGTTTTAAATACATCTCTAATGCTTCTTTTCGCTAATTTTGACTAAATAATATACATTGATACGTTAAGTCTCTGAATTGAAAAACTATGTCAGCTAATAACGATCAATTTTACTCCAGACTACCGGCAAATCACATTCCCCTGAGCGAGCTGCTGGTGGAAGAACATTTGTTCTATCCCGTTCCGGCAAACTGGCATGTGATCGTGACCGACATAAAAAATTCTACTCTGGCTGTTGCTAACGGACTTCATGAAACGGTAAATCTGATTGCTACCGGCAGTATCGTTTCGGTGTTAAATATTGCTTATAAAGAGAAAATTACGATCCCGTTTTTCTTCGGCGGAGACGGAGCAACATTCATTGTTCCCGATTCCATCGTGGAGCTGGCCATGTACACGCTATTGCTCTACAAAGAAAACACGAAAACCAATTTGAACCTGGATCTGCGTGTAGGAACAGTTCCGGTCCGGTTTATTTACGAAAACGGGCATATTCTTAGAATAAGCAAATACAAAAATTCTGAAATTCTGTTCATTCCTGTCTTGCTTGGTGACGGCCTGGCGTATGCGGAGAAAAGGATAAAGGGAGAAGACTATATGTTTTCATCCAAATCGGCCCGTGAGCCTGAGTTGGATCTTACAGGCATGCAATGCCGGTGGGATAAAATTGCGCCACCGGATAATGGCAATGAAGTAGTTACTCTCCTCGCAATCGCCAAAGATGAGATACAACAAGCCGGCTCTTTTAGAAAGGTGATCAGCCTTATTGATGAAATATACGGCCCGGCAGCAAAAAGGCAGCCTATATCAGTTCCTAAGCTCAAACAAAAAACCAGTTTCCGCAGAATGGAATTGGAGCTACGCGCCAGGCTCAACAATTATTGGGCATTAGGTCTGATCCAAAAATGGTTTAGCCTATTCGTCGCCTATCTTTATTTTCAAACAGAAAAGGGAAGGTCCTATTTGAACAGGCTTGTAAGCATGTCGGATACACTGGTGATTGACGGGCGGATCAATACGGTTATCTCCGGCAATGAAATTCAGCGGCTTTTACTGGTAACACAGCTTGATAAATTGGAGGAATCCGGCGAAATCGTTTACGGATTGTATGTAAGCAAGGAATCCGTTATGTCGTGTTACGTACGCGATCTGGAAGACGGACATATACATTTTGTGGATGGCTCAGAGGGAGGTTATACCAAAGCGGCAGGAATGCTGAAAGCGAAACTGAGAAAGTAACAACGCTCAGCAAGTCAAAACATAAACAGGCAGCAAAGTATTCCTGAACGCTACCAGCGAAGAAAGCAGCCATAATTATTAAGCCGGAAACCAAGTATTTATATCGTCCTTTAATTGCCCCAGTCGCCCGTCATTAACCGTTTAACCGTTAACCTTTTACTAGCACCAGCCGCCCCTCGTTAACCGTTTAACCGTTAACCTTTTACCTTTTACCAGCACCAGTTGCCCGTCATTAACCGTTTAACCGTTAACCTTTTACCTTTTACCAGCACCAGTTGCCCTCGTTAACCGTTTAACCGTTAACCTTTTACCAAAATCCTCCTCCTTTAACCAAAATCCCCCTCCTTTAACCATTAAAAAAATCACTTCCCCAAATCCCTGTACCCAATCACTTTAATCCCCTTTTCCTTAATAACCGCCTTCACCTTTTCACTGGTAAACAAATCCGTTACACCTTGCCTGTCCATGGCAACGTCTTCGTAACCAATGTGATGAATAGCACGGAGTTCGGGGCTGTCGAGACCGGGATGGTCTACAAAAAGATACGTTTGTCCCGCTTCCAGTTTTCCCAACATCCTGATAAAACTTTCAACTTTTTCCTGAGGGGTTTTATGATCACCGTCGTAAGGAGCATATTTTAGCTGGTCGTCCGTTACAATTATTGGAATTTTATATTCAGTGGCCAATTTTATAGTAAGTGCTTTTACTTCCGGCGTCATACTTGCACAGCCCATGTGCGAGGAAAAATGGCTGATCCGTGGAATTTTCTTTATCGCCATTTCAATTTGCGCGCGAAATTCCTTTTCAACGTCTGCAATTTTCCAGTCATTTTCCAGGATAGCGCGTTTTGGATAATTTTTGTTGCTATTGATCATAGGATAAAAATAGCCATCCGCGTCTTTCAAACTTGGACAATCCGACAAGGGCCGCCATTTTACGTTGTCCCATTCGCTGGTAAGCGCCAGGTGAATACCTACATCAATACCAGGATTTTCAGCCAGCATTTTTACGGCTTCCGGAAACCACGGGGAAGGCACAATTACTTCGATCGAACTTTCGAATCCGTCTTTATACGATTTAATTAAGGCCTCATTGCCAGCGTGCGAGTAACCCATGTCATCACCACGGACAATTAATCTCGGTGCTTTTTCCTGGGCAAATGCGCCCGCAAAAATGATATGGCAAAGTATAAAAGGTATTAATTTTTTCATGATCCGGTTTTGTTATAGTTTCGATTAGAGTTAAGTTTTAAATACAGCGTTTTTTGTATTAAACCTTTTTAGAGTAAAACAGCAATCCATTCAAATTTACTACTCCGCTTGAAAATGTGCTGACTGTACCGGCCGGGCACAATTTGATGTTTTTTCCCGAAGGCACAATTTAAGGCGATATCTGAAACCCTGCTAAAATATTCCCAAAAGTTGTAAAATCGCTTATTGCCAACCATTTATCTTTCATGATGGGAAGAATAGACAACTATTCGGGAAGTTCTGTCATTTATCCATATTTCCTGATGCCATACTTTTGTATCAATCAAATGTAACCAAGGTAACGACATCGTTTCCTGCAAACTAAACACATAATGAACTATATCAGAAAAACTTTAAACTGGACAGCCGCAACGCTCTTGCCGCTTGCTTTCATTGCTTGTACGGATCATATGGACGATCCAACTAGTCAGAAAATGATGATTACCGTTGAAAATGTTCTGGACTCAAGACCGCTCGTTGAATCAGGCACATTTAAGGGTGTGGGAACGCCGCCGGTTATTTTGCCAGGCGAATCGGTAACTATCAAGTTTTCTGCTGCCAAAGGCGAAGCACTCACTTATGCGACCATGTATGGCTGGGCCAATGATCTCTTTTTCGCACCGGTTAATCCTGGAATTCAGGTTTACCAGGCAGACGGAACACCCATTGAAGGTGATGTTTCTTCACAGATCAAACTCTGGGATAACGGCACCAGAATAAACAAGGCACCCGGTAAAACGGTTATGCATCCCGGGGTAACTGATTCTCAGAATATTAAAGAAGTTAAAGGCGTGGATGCACAAGGAAATACGTATTTGCCAGCGTCTTCGATGATGCAGGCTACATTAAAGTACGATGGCAGTTCTTACTTTACACTCACTTTGAAAAACATGACTGGCGGAACCGCCAATGAAACACCTTTCAGTCCGGGCGTATGGGCGGTTTCTTATATTGTTGGTGGAAATTTGTTAAATCCTGCACCATTGTACACGATGGATCAACCGACTGCCAATGGCATGACATCCATTGCAGAAGCGGGAGATAACGCTCCATTGAGTAATTACCTGACTGGTGCAACGGGAATTTTCACCCCGTTATCTCCAATATTGGTGGTCGTTTACAATGGAATTGATAATCCAATTTTTAAGAACGGTGAAAATGACAGAGGCGAAGGTTTGAAAGAATTGGCACAAAAAGGAAATGCAGATCCGCTGGCAGCTTTTCTGATGGGTAAACCTGGTGTCAAAAAAGTGTATGTATTGCCGGCGCCAACTACGAAAGTTTTGCTTCCGATAATAAACGGACAGCCCGGAAGCAGTGTTTCTCAGGAACTTGACGTTGTAGCCGGCGACCGTATTGCGATTGCAACCATGTATGGTTTTTCAAATGACTGGTTTTTTACTTCGATGGGTAACGGCACGGATGCCACTCAAAAAGGTGATATTTCGACGGGTATAAAACTTTATGACAACGGAACTGCGGTCGACCAGTTTCCGGGAGCGGGCATCACGCAGTTTAATCTTGCCGGCACGCCACTTACGGAGAGCAAGGCGATTATGCCGGTTCCTAATCCGAATCCTTTCACTACCTTACCCGAAATAAATCATTTTATTAAGGTAACGCTTAATTAAAATGTGCTTTTGAATCAGTTACTTATCTGTAAAATGATGGTAACTGGTTCTATTGTAATACAATTTGAAAAAGTACTTAATCGTAAATTACATTATGAAATGGTATTTCGAGGATAGGGCTACTCACGGTCAGTTTGTTGTAAATATCGGTGAATCTACCATAAGAGGCGAGGGTTTATTAAATGGCAAAAAGGAGATGGTCAACACCATTGCATTCAACGCAGGGCCGGACCAGAAAGTGATGTTGGATAACATTTCATATTCCTTCCAATCCAACTCGGTACTTCCTCTGGTTGCGAATCAATGTTTCGTCTTTGAAAAACCTGAAGATATCGTTGCCTGGCAGTTTAACCGGAATTTTTACTGCATTGCTGATCATGATGCCGAAGTTGGCTGTGTTGGATTTTTGTTTTACGGTATTCAAAATCCATTGTTTATTTCAATGTGTGAAGAGGAAATTGAGAGTATTTCTATTATTCAGAAACTTTGCGTCGAAGATATGTCGGTGAAGGACAAAATGCAGGGTGAAATGCTGCGTACACTTCTCAAAAGGCTGATTATCAAGGTTACCCGTTGCGCAAAAAAGCAAACGGAGAATTATGAAATTTTTACAGACGAGCGAATGGATGTTATCCGTAAGTTTAATCTGCTCCTGGAAGGCTATTTCAGAACGCAGCATGAAGTGCAGTTTTATGCACAGGCGATGAACAAATCTCCGAAGACCCTGACCAATATCTTTGGCTTGTGCAATTATCCGGCTCCATCCAAGTTGATCCAGCGAAGGATCATCGCTGAGGCCAAACGTTATCTGTATTATACGGATAAATCGGCCAAGGAGACGGCTTGTGAACTCGGATTTACGAGTACGGCTCATTTTAGCAGGTTTTTCAAGATGAATGTGGGTATTAATTTTTCGGAGTTTAAGGCTAAGGAGTTGGGTAAACATTAAGTTATTCACTGAAAAGACCAATTTAATTCATGAAGCAACATTTCAATGAAGGTTTATCTGACAGAAAAAGGTTGTCCTCAGGTATATTCATAACAATGCTTAAGCGTTGACGACTTAATCCTTTTTTGAGAACAGTCCGGTCTCGTACATTGAGATATTCGTTTTCATAAACAATTCAGTCGCGAAGTTTTCGATTCTGTCTGCCTCGTAGAGGCTACATGTTTGTAGAAAAATGCAAGAATTTGAATAACAGCATGCCGTAGGTACGCAACGTGTAACGGGTAACCTCTACGAGGCAAAACCAACTTGGATAATCACGTTATTTTCTACAAACAGGTAATGCCTATGGCACATTCTGTACCAATCATCTTAAAAATTCACCCGAATCCACATCCCTGATAAACCTGACAACCCCTGTCATAAAGACTTTCTGATCGTCCCACATCGCCAGATGGCTTCCGTTCGGGCAATACAAATACCGGCCTTTTTGCACTATTTTGCTTTGTTCTTCCATGGCTTTGGGATCCATTGTATCATGTTTGGCACCAATCATGAGTGTTGGTATTACAATTTCTTTCAACCGATTTTTGATATCCCATTTGGCAAGCCTGCCGCTGATTCCAAATTCGCTTGGCCCTTGCATCAACGTATAAATAATACCGTTTCCATGTTTCACGGACCTGTTGATACCGTCCGGCCATTCTTCTAATCTGCACAAATGCTCTTTGTAAAAATTAGGAATGAGCAGTTCCATAAAACGCGGATTAGCAAAATCTTTTTTAGCTTCAATGGCTCTTATTTCTGCCAGAACTTCCGGCTTCATTTGTTTGGACAAAACTTCCTCTGCATACTTTCCGTACTCAGGCGCACTGGCTACCATGTTGGCAACCAATAACCCTTTCAGGTTTTTCTGGTATTTCAACGCATATTCCATTCCAAGAATACCACCCCAGGAATTTCCAAGCACATAAAAATTAGTACTATCCGCATGAATGGCTTGTCTGACTTGCTCCACTTCTTCAACAAACCGGTCTGTTGTCCAGAGACTGCTGTCTGTTGGCTGGTCACTGTAATAAGACCCCAGCTGATCGTATTCGTAAAATTCGAAACCTTCCTTTTGGAAAAAAGTCTCAAAACATTCCATGTACTCGTGTGTCATGGCAGGACCGCCGTGGAGAAGTATTATTTTTATTTTAGGGTTGGTACCAAATCGTTTTGTCCACACTTTAAAATCACCAACAGGTGTTTTAATCGGAATCATTTTCACACCACCTGATTCAATAGAATCACCATAATCGAAATACCCGGCAATGGTTTCTGCGGTGGAAGCCGGTTTAGGTTTACACGAAATTGTAAATGTAAAAACAGCAATTATCAACCCCAGGAAAGAGTGATTAACAGCGGTGGAAATGATTCCAAATAATCTCATCACACTTGATCCGGTTTATAAGTGGTAATATCGTATTGCTTAACCATGGCTTGTCAACCATTATAGCGCTTAATCCAGCTGCGCCATACCTTTCAGTTTGCGGTAAGGTTTTTTGAAAAAATCACCGACTACCTGATTGAACATTTCCTTATAAACCACAAGTGTAGAGTGCCCCGAATCTGGCAGGATCCAGAGGTAAGACTGCGGGACGGCATCTGCGATAATCATCGTGTGTTTCCGAAGAATTACATCATGATCACCTCCGATAACCAATGCCGGGCATTTTACCATTTTCAAATCGGCCGGCGTAATCTGAGGATTGTACACCATCAGATTAAGGAGTTTCTTTTGTGCTTTAACAGCTGGAATTTGCGGCACTTTTCCCAGACTGTCGTTAGCTGCTACCATCCATTGAAAAAGCTCAGGCTCCAATGCAGTTGTATCCGGCCACAAATTTGCTCCTGTAATGGCTAGTTTTTTCACTTTTTCAGGATGACGGGTTGCTAACAATAATCCGTTGATTCCACCGTCGCTCCACCCTATTACATAGCAGGAATCCACGCCAATTTTATCCAGCAAAGCATTAAAATCATCGGCCATCATTTCATAGGAAAGTGAATCGCTGGTGTCAACAGACTTTCCCTGTGCACGGCTATCGGCCAGGATCACTTTGTAATTTTTGGCAAAATATGGGATCTGGTTTTTGAAATCGCTGATCGATCCGCCGTTCCCGTGAATAAAAAGAAGTGGTTTACCTGTTCCGTAGATTTCATAGTACATTTTAAAACCGCGGAAATCTGCATAATTCCCGGCTTTGGCATTGTTGCCATACAACTTATTGCCCGAAGTAGAAACTGGTAATACCGACTGCCCAAATGCGCATTGCATTAGCACCAACGAAACCAGATAAGTAAATAGTTTTTTTCTCATATAGTTAGTTCTGCCAAGGCCTGATTTACAAATTTGTATTTTTCCATCCTTCATTTTAACCAGCGTAACGCCGTCTATATTTACATCTTTGCCCGTATAGCAGGAATACCAAAAAAATCGCCGATATGTTTGCCTTTAAAATTCCAGTGTTTGACTATTTTATCACCCTGGCCGAACACATCTACAATAGTGAATTTCACATTACTGAACCCGGTAAGATAATTCTTATAAAATGCACCTTTTTCATATACTATTTTATTAAGTTAACAGGCTATTGCATAAGTACTTTTCCAAACCAGATTATACGTTTTATCGTAACCAAACAGAATTTAAAATCCTTACTTAACCGGCAGTTTTGTTAAATGCTGTTTTTACAAAATAATCGTTAAAAGCATGATCTCTGTTCTTATGTATCGCCTTCATTGTGTTTCCAAATGTTACCATCCAAAGAAACCCGGATTTTTGAATAAGTAATTTAAATGTATAATTACCTTCTGCTATTCAATGTTTCCTGTTGCAATCGGGTGCAAAATACTCAACTAACAAACTCAACAAATGAATAGAATTGCCGTAACGTTAATTTTATTGGCCGGTTTGATTACTACTGGTTTTTCTTATTCCATAACCAAACCCAGTTTATTGCCGGTTTCTGCTGATACCGTTAAAGGGCTAAAAGATTATTTCAGGAATTATTTCCCGATAGGTGTAGCAGTAGCACCGAAAAACCTGAAAGGTGCAGAAGCTGAATTGATTCGTCACGAGTTTAATAGTATTACAGCAGAAAATGCGATGAAAATGGGGCCGATCCATCCCAAGGAAGATCGGTATAACTGGCGTGATGCGGATTCAATTGTTGCCTTTGCTGTAAAAAATAAGTTGCTGGTGAGAGGCCATAATTTATGCTGGCATTCTCAGGCACCTTCCTGGTTATTCGTAGATAATAATGGCAAAACGGTAAGTAAAGAGATTTTACTTCAGCGATTGAAGGATCATATTTACACGGTTGTGAAAAGGTATAAAGGGAAAATATATGCCTGGGACGTGGTAAATGAAGCAATATCGGACAATCAGGATGAGTATTTACGAAACTCTGAATGGTATAAAATATGCGGAGAGGATTTTATTGCAAAAGCATTTCAGTATGCGCATGAAGCCGATCCGGAAGCTATTTTGTATTATAATGATTATAATGAGATCAGTCCGGTGAAACGGGAGAAAATGTACAAGCTGTTAAAAGGTTTAAAGGATGCCGGAGTTCCTGTGCATGGAGTAGGGCTGCAAGGTCATTGGGCAGTGAACGAACCTACTAAAGAGCAGCTGGACAGCACACTTCGGAAGTTTGCAGGTCTTGGACTTAAAATACAGATCACTGAACTGGATATTTCAGTTTATCCCAAAGAACACAACGCCAGAGCGAAGAAACCTGAAGATACGGATACGTCATTTACACCTGAAAAAGAAAGCAAACAGGCAGAAGTATACAAAAACTGTTTTGAAGTTTTTTACAAATACCGCCAGGACATAACAGGCATCACTTTCTGGAATATTTCGGATAAAGATAGCTGGCTGGATAATTTCCCGGTCAAAGGCAGAAAAGATTATCCCTTATTATTTGACCAGAATCTCAAACCAAAAAAAGTATATCAGCAGGTTATAAAAACTTTTGATGGCTTACAGGGAAAATAATTCCTGTTAAATCAAACAGCCGGGAGATGTTTAATGCCTTCTCCCGGCTGTTTGGTTTAATGTAAAAAAATTATTTAGAAATTGACCCGGAGAGACGCCCCAAATGTTTTGGGATTTCCCAGACGCGCTGCTCCAAAATTATACGCATAATCCACATACTTTTTATCACCCAGATTACGTCCCCAAAAGAAAAGCTCCCAATGACGGGAAGAAATTCCTGCACGTACATTGAACAGGCTGTAAGCACTTTGCTCCAGCTGGTTTGCCAGGTCGAAATACTGTTTTCCCAGGTAACGCCACTCACCACGTGCAATCAGCCTCCATTTTTGGGAACCACCCAGATCATAACCATACTGCAGGGCCAGCATGGATGTTACATCCGGGGTAAATACCTGACGGTTATTTTTCAGCGTAACCTGTTCGCCGTTCATTGCCAGTGACAATTCCGTATATTTTGCAGAGGTATAACCAAAATTATAAGTTATTTCCAGGCCTCTTACCGGCGTCGCAGTCAGTTCAAGTTCAGCTCCTTTGCTTACGAGCTTACCGGCATTACGGGTAATAATGATGGCCTCTGGTAAAATCAGCGTTGGTACCTGTGCATCCGTCACGTTGGTATAAAAACCGGCTACGTTCAAACGCAGGCGATTATTGAAAAAAGTATTTTTAATACCAATCTCAAAATTATTGCTGTACTCTGGTTTGTACGGATATAAAGGTGGCTGCGAAGGATCAGATGATAACTGTGTAATGCCGCCCGTACGAAAACCACGACTGTAAGTAGCATAGGCAGTATGACTTTCTGCGATGTGATACGACAAACTCATTTTTGGTGAAAATGCCTTAAAACTTGCCTTCGAAGAGGTGTCGGGTAAAGTAACCATTGCTTCTCCCCCATCCTCCTGAAACTCACCGCGGATATCCTGTTTCCGGTGCTCATAATCGTAGCGAAGGCCGGCGGTAATTTCAAATTTTGGTGTTACACGATAAGTGCCCTGGCCAAAAAATGCCAGTCCATAGCTCTTGCCTGTATTGATATTGATACTCGTGAAATTTGGAAATGGTGCTCCAACCAACTCGCCATCTTCTCCGAAATGTGTGCCTTGTTTTACAGGGTTATGGTTGTAAAAGCCATAAGCACCCGCAATCCAGCTAAATGCCGACTCGTTGCCAGCCGGTGAAGAAAATCGGAATTCCTGCGTTCCTACCTTAACTTTGTTCCAATCCGGGCCATAATTATTGACAATGGAAACGCCATCGATCGGGGAGAAATCACCATCAACAGGATTGTTATAATACCGGTAATTGGATTGGTAGGCGGTCTGGGAAGAAAAGTTGAAAGCCCTTCCTGTGTAATTTATGGATAAGGAACTGTTGACTGTATTATCAATCATTTTCCCCAGCGAGTTCTGGTTTAATTTAAACGGATTCGCAAAAGCCTCATCAATACTGGATACAATCGGGAAAGTTCCGTTGTTACGGTTTGCAACATGTTTTACGTTCAGCGTAATATTCAGCCGGTCATTGGCCAGATACCTAAGATAATAATTGCCCATTGTAACCTGCTGCCGGTCAAAATCGGTATTATTAAACACGTTTTTGTAAAATCCGTCCTGTTTTCTGAACATGCCGGAAACACCCAAAAATAATTTATTTTTAATAATTGGCGTCCTGATTCCGGCACTGTAACGCTGTTGTCCGTAATTGCCATAACTCAGTTCGGCAAAACCACTGGTTTCATTGGAAGGTTTTTTTGTGATAATATTGATAACACCGCCCATGGCATTTCGGCCATACAGAGTTCCCTGAGGCCCGCGCAATACTTCAATACGTTCTATATCAAGCAATTCAGCCATGTAAGTATCCAACCCAAACTGATTGACACCATCGATATAAGTAGCAACAGCCGGATCGTAGGAAGTAGTGGTAATACCCCTGATAGAAACCAGATTACGGTTATCACCCGGATCAGCAGAATATAAATTGGGCACAATGGCGGTCATATCCCTGCTGTTCCATAACCGGTATTCCTGCACCTGCCGGCTCGAAACCGAAGTAATACTGAAAGGTAATCTTTGCTGGTTTTCTTCTCTTTTTTGAGCCGTAACAATTACTTCTTCAAGCGTTGTATTGGCCTCCCGAAGATCAATAACCTGTTCGCTGTTGTTGCCCGGGAGTGTAATGTTTTTGGTAATGGCAGCATAACCAATAGCACTAAACTGCGCCTGGTACTGGCCGGAAGGTATATTCTGAATAGTAAACCGGCCCTGAGCATCGGCGGCAATACCGAAATTGGTATTTAATAAATAGATCGTTGCGTCCGGAATACCAGCGGCATTCTTATCACGGACAACTCCCGAAAACAGGTTTAACTGCTGTGCCCGGACAATGCCGGGAATCGCAAACAGACAAAGGAAAAGTAGGTTTTTTCTCATAATCGTAAATATAAATAAACCTCGTGCATAAATAAACCTACGTGCACAAAACTGATTTATAAATGACCAATATCATGAAAAACGGGCGGTTGAGGAGTGATTTCCTGCAGGCAGCTGGACATATATTCACCTGTATACTTTAGAGAAAACCATTGAATAAATAGTTTGTGGTAGTTTCTGATTGATATTTTGAAAAATATTAAATTCAGGTATTTAAACCGTTGTGAAATTGTAAGAATGGAAGACGACTGGAAAGAAAATATTGAATGGGACGATCTCTTAAATGAAATTCGGTCGGGTCAATGTGTCCTCGTAGTTGGACCGGAGCTTGTTGAGTTTGAAAATCAACAGACTCTTTTTCAAAGGCTTTGTCAGCAATTGAGCAATAATGAAAGAACCAAAAGACAACTAGATTTACCAACACCACAGTTCTTCTTTGAAAATGAAGAACTTCTTCAGCTTTCCGAAAGAGGAAGAGATACTTCTTTATATGAATTTTACAAAAACTTTTACGCCCAACGTCTTGAGTTTGATGAACCATTTAAGAAAATAGCTCAATTGCCGTTTTCATTAATCATTTCTTTACTACCTGACAGACGCTTACCTGAAACTTTTGATCAGTTAAATCTTCCGAAACACTTTGGATATTATAGTATCGCTATTAATGAGACGACTGTTATAGAAAAACCGAGTACTGACAAGCCATTGATTTACAATATCATGGGAGATATACAAGAAAAAGATATGGTATTCACATTTGATCATCTCTTTACTTATCTCAAAGGAATTATGGGACCGCGCCCGCTGCCTACTCCTATCCTTACTACGTTTCAAAATGCCACAAGTTTTTTGTTTCTGGGCGTGCGTTTCGAAAAATGGTATATGCAAATGTTATTAAGAATTATACTGGCAGATAATAAACAAAAACTTCTCAAATATTCCCTGTTACAAAACAAACAAAATCCGGAAGCATGTACATTTATAGCCAGACGTTTGAAGCTGGATTTTCTGGAAACCTCACCTTCGGAATTCCTTGACGAAATATTTACCAGAGGACAGCTCGGCAATATTTTGAGCAAACCACAGAAGAAAAAAGTTTTTATTTCCTATTCCCATTCTGATAAAATCATTGCAACTGCCATAGCACAACAGTTGAAACTTAACGATATTGATGTGTTTATAGACGAGTCCTCCATGTTGCCAGGGGATAAAATCAGGCACTTCATGGAAATTGTGCGGGACATGGATATTTTTATCGTTATCGTTTCCAAAAACAGCCTGCAGTCTCCCTGGGTTTCTCATGAGATTTCGATTGCACGTAGCAGAGGTATACGGATTATTCCTTGTCATCTGTATGATTTTTTTAGTGATGATTTGATCGTTCATGAAATCATCGAATTGGCAAAAAATAAAATCAGAAAATTTAACCGTTTAAATTTCAATCTGATTGATGATTCCCCGCTGCAGATTACAGATGAATTGAAGGACGACGAAGAAAATTTATGGCGTGAGTTGGGTCTGAAAGCATCAGAAAATATAGCTCATTTGAAAGGAAGTAAAAGTATTACCATTACTTCTATGGAAGAAAATCCAATTGAATTTGACCATGTAATCACATTATTGACCGATACTGTTTTTTCAAGGGTAAAATATGTCAGCTGACCAACCAGAAATAACCAGCCGTAGCCGGTATCCGGGCTCTAAGCCGTTTACTACTGCCCAAAAGGATCTGTTTTTTGGACGTGACAATGACATTAGAAACCTTCACAGCATGGTTCTTGTCAAACAACTGGTTGTATTATATGGGAAAAGCGGTTTTGGTAAAAGTTCGCTGATCAATGCAGGAATTGTTCCTAAGCTTATTACTGAGAATAAATATCAATGTTTTTCCGTGCGCTTTAATAATTTTCATACAAACGACATCAATAACAAAATGCCTGTTGAGACCGTAATTGATTGGATCAAAAGTTCCTCTCCTATCAATTTCAAATCACCTTTAACGATATTGACCCATGGAGAAAATACGTTCTGGTATTGGATTAAAACATTACAATGGAATAATAGAAGCCAGCCTTTTATCCTCTTTTTTGATCAGTTTGAAGAACTCTTTACCTACCCGCCAGCTGAAATAGAAGCCTTTTCGAAAAATCTGGCAGAAGTGCTTTATATTCCGATTCCCGTAAAATACCGTAACGAACTGGCAATACTGGATGAAAAGGGAGAATTGGAAGATGATTTTCACGATTTTCTTTACGATATTCCAAATATTAAGATTGTTCTCTCAATAAGGTCCGATCGCCTGTCATTGCTTAATAACCTCACGGAGCAGCATTCTTCTATTTTCCAAAATTGCTATGAGCTTGCGCCTTTAACCAAAAAGCAGGCAGAAGAAGCCATAGACAAACCATCCCAATTAACCGGTGACTACGATACTCCATCATTTCAGTATACCCGCGAAGCAATACTGAAGGTAATAAATGGTATTGCGAGTAAAAGTGATGGAACCATAGAAACAGCGATGTTGCAGATTCTTTGCATATATGTTGAAGATATTTTAGTGCTGGGACAAAAAAAATTCTTATAGAGGGTGAGGATTTAGGCAACATCACCGACATCTTTCAAAAATATTATGAAGAAACGCTGGGAAAATTAAATGACAAGGAGCGGGAAATGGCACAGGAACTGATTGAAGAAAAACTCATTTCAGAAGATCTTCGCAACTCACTTCCAGGAGCTTACATCATGCATGAGTTTCATGTTACGGCAACATTACTTGACTTTCTTGAAAAAACGTCTCTTTTGCGAAAAGAACGCGATGCACAGGGACGCTTCTTGTATGAACTAAGTCATGACACTCTGTTGGCTCCGATCCGGAAAGTTGCCAAAGTCCGGTTAGACCGGGAAAAAGCGGAGAAACTAGCTCTTGCTGAAACAGAAACCAGGCGAAAGCAAAAAGAAGCAGAAGCCCGGGTGAAGGAGCTGGAAAACCTTAATCAGCAGGTGCAGCGAAGGAGCAATTACGCCTGGACATTGTTTGCCATTGCGTTAATCGTATTAGTCTTTGCTGCCTACTCCTATAATAAAGCAAATAACGAAACCGAAAAAGCCAATGAAAACCTCAAAACTGCCAAAATCTTCTACGAACAAACCAACCAGAAAGAAGCACAACGATTAATCGGCATTGCAAACAGCTATATGGAATACGACGAGTATCAGCTTGCTTTGGATAATTTGTTAAAAGCAAAAAGTGCGTTGAAAGTGGATTTCGACTCTTATCAGAAAAAGGCTGAATTTAAATCGTCAACAGGCCAAAGTTCAATGCTGAACATTCAGGAAATAGAAGCTAAGATTTTATTGTGTAAGCAATTCATAAAAAAAGTTCAAATGAAAATCGTGACTAACATTATAATAGCACTTCTTTTTTGCCAGACAGTAAACGGACAAAACTGCCCGCAGTACCAAACTTTAATCAAGCAAGGCGATTCTCTCAGCTTAAAAAAACAATACCGCAGTGCACTAAATAAGTATAATGCAGCAAAACTGTGCGCTCCTGATCAGGCTTCTAAAGTAGATAGGCTTGTTAATAATTTATTTGCAGCTATTGAGAATGAAAAGGAAAATGCCATAAAGCAAAAAAAACTGGCTGAAACTGCAACAAAAAAAGCAGAGTTAAAAACCAGCGAAGCAACAGCTCTTTTCTGGGGTTCCGAAGCTGATAAACTAAATCCGATTCAGGGGTTACGTTTATTAGAAAAAGCAGAGAAACAAACAACTGATTTAAAGGCAATCAATTTTGTTAAACAACAAACGGAAAAAATTTTTAACGAGAGTAGTTCACACCAATTTCATGAAAAAGCCAGGTTTTCAAACATAACTAGTCCGGCCTTTTCTTTGGACAGTAAATGGATCGTCGCAAAAAATTTGGATCAAACAGAAAAAGTTTTGGAGTTAGAAACTGAAAAAGTATATAATTTCCTCAAAAAAGAAGTAAACAATAAATATAAATATACCACTTTCTCACCAAACATCAAATGGATTATCACTGGTAATACAGGCGGAAAAGTAAAAGTCTGGGAGGTCGCATCCGAAGAAATACACGATTTTTTGAAAGATGAAATAAACATACTTTATGCTACTTTTTCTCCGGACAGTAAATGGATAATTACTACACATCTGGACCGGCAAACAAAAGTTTGGGAGGTCGCATCCGGGATAATACATAATTTTCTCAAAGACGAAAAAAAATTAATACTGCCTATTTTTCCCCAGACAGTAAATGGATTATAACTACCTATACGGATCGGAAAGCAAAAGTATGGGAGATTTCATCTGGGCAAATACCTGATTTTCTTAAAGATGAAATAAACATTTACAATGCTTATTTTTCCCCGGACAGTAAATGGGTCATTACCACAAATAAAGATAAAAGTATAAAAGTCTGGGAGGTAGCTTCCGGGAAAATACACGATTTTCTCAAAAATGAAAAAAAAACTGAATTTGAAGAAATCACTTTTTCGCCAGACAGTAAATGGCTTATTACTAAACATAAAGGTGAAGCTGCAAAAATATGGGAGGTCGCTTCCGGTAAACTTCACATTTTTCTTAATGACGAAATAAACATACGTTCTGCTACTTTTTCCCCGGACAGTAAATGGATAATAATCATCAATAAGGATCTGAAGCCAAAAGTCTGGGAGGTTGCATCCGGAGAAATACTTGACTTCCTTAAAGACGAAATAAACATGTATGACGCATCTTTCTCCAAGAATAGTAAATGGGTTATTACTAAACATGCAGGTGGAAAAACAAAAGTCTGGGAATCCGCATCTGGAAAATTATACGATTTTCTCAAAGACGAAATAAACATACGTTATGCTACATTTTCTCCGGACAGCAAATGGATTATCACCATAAATACAGATGGGAATACAAAAATATGGGAGGTAGAATCCGGAGAAATACCCGATTTCCTAAAAGGTGAAATAAGCATTTTTAATGCCTCTTTTTCCCCGGACGGCAAATGGATTATTACAACATATACTGATCTGACAGCAAAAGTCTGGAAGGTTGCTACAGGGGATATACCCGATTTCCTCAAAGACGAATCAAGAATCCATAATGCCTCATTTTCCCCGGACAGTACATGGATCATTACAAGTAATATGGGTGGAATAGCAAAAATCCGTGGAGCAGCATCCGGGAAAATGTACGATTTTCTTAAAAACGAAACAAATATTAATGCTGCCTCTTTTTCCCCGGACAATAAATGGATTATTACGACAAATATGGACAGGAAAGCAAAAGTCCGGAAGGCCACATCTGGAAAAATGCCTGATTATCTGAAAGACGAAACAAACATTGTTTTTGCCTCATTTTCCCAGGACAGTAAATGGATCATTACTACACATCCAGATGGCAAAGTGAAAGTCTGGGACACAGTATCTGGAAAAATACCTGATTTTCTTAAAGATGAAGTTAATGTTAATGTTGCCTCTTTTTCTCCGGACAGTAAATGGATTATTACCAGAAATACGGATGGAAAGGCAAAAGTCCGGGAGACAATATCTGGAAAAATACCAGATTTCCTTAAAGATGAAATAAATATTTACAGTGCTTCTTTTTCCCCGGACAGTAAATGGATCCTTACCAGAAATACGGATGGAAAAGCAAAAGTCTGGGAGGCTGCATCCGGGGAAACACACGATTTTCTCAAAAACGAACTAAACATTGAATATAATTATACTGTTTTCTCTCCCGACAGTAAATGGATCATTACAACAAATGCAGATGGCAAAGTGAAAGTCTGGGAGGTTGCGTCCGGAAAAATACCTGATTCCCTCAAAGACAAAATAAATGTACGTTATGCTACTTTTTCTCCAGACAGTAAATGGATCATTCTTAGAAATGCTGATGGAAAAACAAGCGTTTACGAAATCAAATCCGGAAAAATACACGATTTTTTAAAAGACGAAATAAATATTTATGATGCGACTTTTTCTCCGGACAGTAAATGGATCATTACTATCACTACGGATCGGAAAGGAAAAATATGGGAAACTGCATCTGGAAGAATGCTCAATTTTATCAAAGACAAAATAAATATGTATGACGTCTATTTTTCACAGGACGAAAAAAATTTTGGTAACCAAATCAAAATATTCAGTTAAAAGTTTTGACATATCTACCGGTGAACAACTTCTCGAATTACAACTAAATACAACACCTACAAGCGTAAATATCATTGACAACAGAACTTTATACATCACTGCCGGCAAAGCCATTATTAAAATTGATGCTTACAAAAAGGGCAGGTTCTTTTCCTTCGGCGACGGCGAAAAAATGCACTACACCTACAAGGAAATAAAAGAATGGATCAGGCTTTTTGGGGATCAGTTTCTGGAACCGCTTTCGGAGGAAACCAGGGAGCGATATGGAATTAAGGATTGAGGGACGGTTTTTATTCCCGTCATTCCGGCCAAAAGCTTCTCATCTGGTCATAAAAAAGTATATTTCTTACCGTTCAATAAGTATTCGTACCAGGAAATAGAAAGTCAATAAAATTATTTTTGTTAATAAAAAAGTCTGTATACTTTTAATTATTAATGACTGATACTCAACTTACATGAAAAAATTTCTCCCTTTATTCGGATTGTGTCTGCTGGTTTCTTTATGTTCAAATGCCAAAATCTGGAGAGTGAACAACAACAATGGAATAACAGCTGATTTCACTACATTACAAGCAGCACATGACGGTGCTAAATCCGGCGACACTTTACATCTGGAAGGTTCCCCGAATAATTATGGCGGACTGAACTCCACGAAGAAACTGGTCATCATTGGCCCGGGATTTTTTCTGGATCAGAATTCAGGATTACAGGCGTTTGCGATAACGGCCATTGTAAACGGAATTTCTTACAATGCCGGTTCGGAAGGCTCCGAAGTACTGGGTATTGATTTTGCAGCCAATGGTATCAATGTATTCTGCAATGATATAGTAATAAAAAGGAATAAGTTCTGCACACCAAACGGGGAAAATCCGGATTGGAGCGTTGGCACTATAAATCTATATTACGACAACAGAAACAGTTCCCTGCCGGTAAATAACATAATAATCTCCCAAAACTTTGGTGTAATCGTAAATGTCCAGTATGCTTCGGCTGGAGTTTTAATTACAAATAATTATCTGGGGGTTCAGGCATACCTTGGGGACGACACTGAAAGCACAGTAATAAGTATTCATACCAGCGCTGTTGTACTGATCCAAAACAACATTTTCAGACGGGGAAAAGTAACTTCGTATAACAGTAGCGTTAGCAACAACATCATGTACGCAGGATTTTTCGAAGGTACCGGAAATTTAATTTCCAACAACATTGGATCTAAAGAACAGTTTGGAACAGGCAATGGAAATAAATCCAATGTTGACATGACCAAAGTTTTTGAGCAAACGGGCTCATCCGATGCGTTCTGGACGCTAAAAGCAGGCTCACCCGCTATTGGCGGAGGCTATGGCAGCACTTCCGACAACCCTATCGACTGCGGAATGTTTGGTGGTTATTCGGCATATAAACTTTCAGGAATTCCCCCTGTTCCTGCTATTTATTCTTTTGAAAACCAACCCATAGGAAGCACCACCGACCCCATTGACGTTACAGTTAAAGTAAGGTCAAATAACTGATTGCATATCTTTTCCCGGTATTTTAATTTGACAGATAATTGTTGAACTGATTTGTTATGACCAGACTTTTGCCCGTCCTCTTTAAGGTCATTGTGGCGTCATTATGTTTTTGCCTGCTTCCTTTTGCCAGTCAGGCTCAGAAGGTTGTACGGATTGAATATTATATTGATGAAGATCCTGGCTTTGGCAAGGGTAAAAGTGTATCATTTGTTTCTGGAAATGATGTCAGTGCCTCCTTTCCGGTTGACATCAAGGATATGGCTTTAGGTTTCCATAATCTGTTCGTCAGGTCTTTCGTGAAACCTTACGAAGTTGAAATCAATGATTCTACCAAAGTTAAAAGAGGAGGCTGGTCTGTTACCAATAAGCGGACTTTCTACAAGGAAAATTTCGGGTCCGATCTGCCGGCACTGCCAAATATTGTCAAAGGTGAGTATTTTGTAGATTCTGATCCTGGCATGGGACAGGGAATAAATATACCGTTAACACCCGGAACGGACCTGAACAAAATTTCATTTGCTTTTGATATTACTTCACTGGGAAATGGTTTTCATGCATTATTTGTCCGCTTTAAGGATAAAAATGGAAAATGGAGCCTGTCCCCTGCCCGCACATTTTATAAGGAAAACCTGACAACCAACTCTTCCTCACCAGCCAGGATTAACAAGGGGGAATATTTCGTTGATACTGATCCCGGTTTTGGAAAAGGAACCAATATTACCGTTTCGCCATCGTCTGAGCTTGACAAGGTTTCCTTTACTATTGATCTCACTGCACTTGCCACTGGTTTTCACCGTATATATACCCGGTTCAGGAATGAAAAAGGCATCTGGAGCTTATCTCCTGTCCGTACGTTCTATAAGGAAGACCTTAGTTTAAATAATACTACACCGGCAAAAATTGTCAAAAGTGAATATTTTATTGACCTGGACCCCGGTTTTGATAAAGGAACCTCCATTTCCGTTACAGCCGGCACCGATCTGAAAAACGTCAGCTTTGTTGTTAATATATCCACATTAACCAAGGGTTTTCACCAGCTTTTTACGCGGTTCAAGGATGCCAAAGGTCGCTGGAGTCTTACAAACAAAAGGTCATTTTATATAGAAAGCCTGTCCGTCCCAACGAATTTATCCAAAATTCAAAGGGTTGAATATTTTATAGACGGAGATCCGGGTTTTGGAAAAGGTAAATCAATTGCTGTAACACCGGCAACTGATTTAAAAAACATTGCTTTTGAGATTGAAGGTGACACACTTTCCCTCGGCGACCATTCTATTTTCATCAGAGCCCGGGACGAAAACGGCATCTGGAGTATCCTGAACCGCAATGCATTCAGGATGGAACCGCCTTCCGGCCTTTTTATTACAGTTGGGCAAATTGATAAAAATATATGCGTCGGAAGTAATCTTTCAGTACCATTTACCGTAAACGGCGCTTTTTCAGAAGGAAATATTTTTACTGCACAGCTTTCCGACATAGATGGAGGTTTTAGCTCGCCACGTAATATCGGTACACTGGCTTCCACTGGTTCAGGCACAATAAAGGCGGTCGTTCCATACGTTTCGGCTGGAACGGCTTACCGGGTCAGGGTAGTGGCAAGTGCTCCGCAAAGCAACAGTCTATCCAATAATTCTGCATTAAGCATCAATGCTGTCCCACCGGTTTTTTCCATTGCCGGAGATACTGTAACCTGCTTAGAAAAAAAGACATACAAACTCAATAACTATGAGCAGAATTCATCAAAATACGTGTGGAGCCTTTCCGGTGGCGGAGATCTGGATGTGGATGGATTTAATGCATCAATAGACTGGACAAACACTGGTTCTTACAGGATTAAGGTGAAATATACCGGAGTTTGTGCCGGTGCCGATTCCGTAAAAGTGCTGGACGTGACAGTAATCGATCAGCCGCTTACAGGAACTTTTGACGGAATGCTTCCTGAAGACGGTAACAGCGATCTCGAATTGCCCATCACATTTTCCTGGCTTCCGGTTCCCAATGCCGTTACGTACGATCTTTATATCTGGCAGGACACCGCTGAAAAACCGGCAACGCCAACCGTAACCGATTTAACTGCAATCAATTACATTGTTTACAACACCAGCCTGATCCAGTATGACAAAACATACAAATGGCAAATAGTCGCAAAGAGAGCCTGTTACAAAATTGAAAGCCCTGTACAGACCTTTAAACCCCGTCACCTTCCTGATGTTGTTGTTTCAGAAATTACACCTGCTGCGTCCGGGTTTTCGGGACAATCGTTCAGTATTAACTGGCAGGTAAAAAACATCGGTATTGGTGGTACGCTGCAAGGTCAATGGTACGATGATGTGTACCTGTCCACCGACGAAGTTTTTGATCAGGGAACGGATATTCATTTAGGCGCGATAGCCAATGCAAGCGAACTTAAATCGAATGAGAGTTATGCTCAAACCGGCACCTTTGTGCTGCCGCAAGGTATCAGCAACAACTATTATGTATTTGTAATCGCTAACGCTTATGGCGGCCTGCCCGAAACGGACCAGACCAATAATACTACGGTAAGCAAAACTACCGCTTCGATTCAGCTGACACCGCCGCCGGACTTACGGGTGACTTCCATCGTTCCTCCCAACTTTGTGTTTTCGGGCCAGGAAATGAGTGTGACCTGGAAAGTAAGTAATGCCGGCCCGGGATCGACAAAAGCAGAAAACTGGAATGATGACATTTATCTTTCAAAAGATTCGGTCCTGAATCTTGCCACCGCGAGTTATCTGGGCACTTTTTCTCATAGCGGCGCTTTGGATCCGGGTAAAAACTACACGTCTGCTAAAACCGTTAAACTTCCGGAAGCAGAATTCGGAAAACATTATCTGTTTGTCAGAACAGATGTGAACAACAACGTTTATGAGCATGCTTTTGAAAACAATAATTCGACAAGAAGTGACAGCATCAATATTATACTTACGCCACCCATTGATCTGGCTGTTACAAGTTTGACTGTGACGCCATTAAACGTTAGTAACAGGGAAAGCATAAAAGTGCAGTGGCGGGTAGAAAACGCAGGCGGCTCTTCCACCGAGGACCGTAACTGGGTTGACAATATCTATTTGTCGAAGGATTCAACATTTGTAAAAAACTCGGCTATTTATCTTTCAGGAATTGGCAGGCCGGTTGCACTGGCAGCAGGAGATGGTTACGACAGAGAACTGACAGTGCCTACTCCTAATGATCTGACCGGGGCGTATTTTTTATATGTGGTTACCGATGCAGGCGAACAGGTTTACGAATATGACCTGGAAAGCAACAACAACAAAAGAACACCCAAATCATTAAATATTTTGACTCCTGACCTGATCGTTACCGATCTGGTAGTCCCTGCGGAAGAAACCTCCGGACAGCAGGTTGAAGTAAAATGGAAAATAAAAAACAACTCAGAGGCAAATTTAATTACGACGGGTATCACCGACAGGATCTCTATTTCTTTGGATTCGGTTTATGATAAAAACAAAAGTGAGCAGCTGTTAAGTCTTCCATACAATACCGGAAATATTGCGTCTGGAAAAACGGTAAGTAAGTCGGCCATGGTCACTCTTCCCATTGGTATTTCGGGTAATTATTATGTTTATGTTGAAACGGACTATACCAACTCAGTTTATGAAGCAGGGAAAGATTCAAATAATATAACACGAAGTGAAGCCCCGCTTAAAATCAACCTGAACACATGGGCCGATCTGCAGGTTTCCAAAGTTACCATCACGGCTGATTCTGTTTTTGCCAGCGCACCGGTACCTCTTTCCTACACGGCAATTAATAAAGGAGCCAGGCAGATAAACAATATTTCCTGGATTGATAAAGTGTATATATCTGCTGAAACCGAATGGGACTCTACCAAGGCTACTTTTCTGAGAGAGTTTTTGCAGTCGAGAACGCTTTCGACGGATGAATCCTATACGGTAAACACCAGTATTATCATTCCTTCGCGGTTTGGCCTGGGCAGTTATTATATTTATGTTGTGACTGACTCGGGCAATCAGGTTCCCGAATTCAGCGATGAAGGCAATAATGCAAAACGGAGTAAAGTAATTCATGTAAAACAATATCCGCCTGTTGATATTGCCGTTACAGCCGTTACAGCTCCGGAAGTTTCCAGTGCAGGCACAGAAGTTACCGTTCAGTGGTCGGTAAAAAACCAGGGCGAAGCCACCACCATTCAAACCCGCTGGAACGATGCGCTGTATCTGTCGAGGGATATGACCTGGAATAAGGATGATGATGTTTTAATGAAAGAATATGTCCATGTGGGTGCTTTGGGCATAAACCAGTCCTACTCCAATCAGCAGACTGCCATCTTACCCAACGGTTTATCAGGAGTCTTCTATTTATTGCTGGTAACGGACGATTCGGATTTTAATAATGATGTCGACCGGAGCAACAATGCAAAACTGGTAACACAGGGCGATGGCGGAGATCCTTTAAAAATTGAAATTGAACTGGTACTGCCTTCCGACCTGAAAGTTACCGCTTTTACTATTCCGTCCAGCGGCCAGGCCGGACAACCCGTTACAGCCAGATGGACGGTAAAAAATATAGGTGCCGGGGTTACTGCTGCCAGGTCATGGACTGATAAAATATATTTCTCTACCGATGCCATCATAGATTATTCGGATGCTGTACTGGCCACTTATGCAAGGCAGGATTCATTGCAACCCGGACAACAATACAGCGATACTATCCAGGTATTTCTGCCGGTAAATGCGCTGGGGAATTATTACATTTTGTTTAAAACAGATGCGAATGACAATTTAGCGGAATATCTGGCGGAGCAGAATAATACGGCCAGTTCGGTCATGTCGGTAGCAAAGGCTCCTATTTCAGATCTGATCGTTTCTGAAATACAGGTACCCGAAACAGCTATTGTTGGTGAAAGTATTACGATACAGTGGAAGCTGAAAAATATCGGGGCGTTTCCTGCAAATGGTTATCTGAAGGACGCAGTTTATCTTTCCGAGGATAAAACAAGGGATGTAAACGACATATTGCTGGTGTCACAGACCGCAGGCGTTTTCATTGATCCTGACGGAGAAGTTGTGCACAATTTTACCGGTGAACTCAAAGGTGCCTCGCTGAAAGATTATTATGTGCTGGTATATACCGACGTACTCAACAATATGTACGAAGAAAATGATAACAATAACAATCTGGCTTCCTCAAAAAAGGTGAAAGTTACTGTTAACGAACTGCCGATTCAGGTAGCGACCACAAAGACAATGAACAACGGCCAGGAGATCTATTACAGAATTGAAGTAAACGGATCTCTGACAGGCGAAACGCTTCTTGTTTCCCTGAAAGGCGATTCTTTAAATGGTGCCAATGAAATGTATCTGCGCCATAACCAGGTCCCAAGCCGGGCAGTGTACGACTATTCTTTTGCCAGCCCATATGAAGGAAACCAGGAAGTATTGATACCGGAGCTTAAAGCAGGAACCTATTATCTGCTGGTAACCGGTACCACGATCCGGGGAGCAGTCAACACCCAGGAAATTACTTTACTGGCAGAACGGCTGAATTTTGAGATCAGGTCGGTTAATTCACATCAAGGCGGCAACAACGGCCCGGTTACGATACTGGTCAGCGGTTCAAAACTGGGCGATGTTACCGGTATCAGCCTGCGAAAAAGCAACCAGTCTACGCAATCCACCTGGATGAAAATTGCCGATCCGACAAAAATCTATGCGACTTTCAACCTGGATGGGGCCAGCCTGGGCAAGTATGATGTAATTGCTAAAAACAGCAAAGGAGATTCCACGGTTTTACGCAACGGATTTGAAGTAATTTCAGGTACAGCAGCCAACCTGGTTACAAACGTAGTAACACCTCCCAGCACGCGCCCGTCCAATATTATCAGTCTGAGTGTTCAATATACCAATTCGGGTAATACAGATATTATCAATCCGGTCATCCGATTAAGCAGCCTTGGCGGTGCTCCCATTGGATTTAATGTGTCCGATCTGGCGGGAAATGTAAAGGAACTGACCCTCAATCTGTACGAACTAAACGGCCCGGATAAGATATTAAGGCCCGGCGCAAGCGGAACGGTGATCGTATATTCGAAGGCTTTGACAGCGCTGGGGTTTATGCTGGTTGAATCAAATGAATAGGATTTGTTAAATGGAAAGAATCATACATGTTAATATGAAACGACTTTATTTAATATTGTTTTTTTTGGCACTGACTTACGTAACTTATGCTCAAAACGAAGCTGGGCTGGATAAGGTCATTTGTAAAGGAGGATCTGTTCAAATCGGAGGAACCGATAACGGACATTGTTACTTATGGGATGCAGCACCAGGACTAACGGATAGAAACAAGTCAGATCCAACCGTAAATCCTACGACAACCACAAAGTATAAAGTGACTGTAATTGGGCAGGATTTTAGTTTTAAAAGAATTGATGAGGTAACTGTATATGTAGCCGAAGTGAAATTAATTAGTCCGTTAAGTAACGTTAAGGTAAGATTTAATACAGTGTCTCCAGGAAAATTAGATATTGAATTCCAGGCTACTGTCAGCCCTAATATTGATGTTGTCAGAAACCATTTTGCAGGCAAAATAAAATTTGAAATAGGTGCTATTGGAACTTCTGCATTAACTTGGGATCAACCTGGCGGTATAGCTGTTTATTCTGGTACATCGTTCAAAGCTAAAGCTACATATACCGGGCTTCCTAACAACAATTCTGATTTTGGAGAAAAGACATTAAAAATGGTAATTCAGGATTGTAATTCAATGGACATTACAAATAAAAATAAAGTTTTTTTCACCAAAGATGCAACGAATAATACATTAGGAATCGAACCTAATTGGTTTTATTACTGGAATCAATTTATTCCGCATGAAAGAATTGCAACTTTAATATATGATAGCGGTTTGGGCGGGTACGCTGTAACAAATCCGATTACTAGAGTAACAAAAATTTCTTCATTGTCATCTGGTCATAATGATGAGACCGGACATAGAGGTTTGCATACTTTTTATGAGACAGTGGCGCATGAAAGTCACCATATTGTATTGTGGGAAGGATGGTGGGGCATTGGAGGAAGTCCTATTGCTGCCAATGACACTGATAATGATACTTACCCGGACAATTGGGAAAGTTCAAATGCTGATGCAATTTCATTTGGATTTATCGTTGGAGTAAATGATGATTATTCTATTAGTAACAGTGCAGGATATCGATATGAAGAAGCTAAATGCAGAGCTATTGAACATGCAGTTATTGAAACTACATTTGATTTACTTGATTGGTCATATGATCCAACTGGCATAAACCAAGGAAAACAATGGTAAAACTAAATATCAATATGGGTCGTTATAGACAATTTGTCAAACTTTTGTTTGTGTTTTTTTATGCAAATTCACATTTATCATATGGTAACGAAAATAATGATATTTTTTTTAAATCTGTCATTCAAGATAATAGATTTCAGATAGGAGTGATAGACTCTTTAAGAAAGGAATTGTTTTCAGAACATCCCAACTTCGATAATGCATTGAGTCTTATAAAAGAAATAAGAATTAAGAATAATGACAGTTTAGTTCAACAATTAAAAGAAATTAATAACCAGATTAAAAGTAAAATCTCTAAAATATATGAAAAAAAAACAGATCCTTATTTAACAATTTTTTTGAAATAGAAGCTACAATTATATCTCTGAATTTAAAAGATCTTGATTCTAGTAATAAAACAAATAGATTATTTCAAATAATTGAACATAAATTAAATAAGGGTGAAGTTGTTAATGCAGAAATAATTCTATTAAATGATGATTCTAAAACTCAAAACAAATATCTATTTGAAATAATTGACAAGAACGAAAATCATATTTTAAAGAAAATTTCTTTGTCAGTTTTAAAGAATTCAGTTAATCCAATTGTAACTGAACAAGAAATATTAACCCGAGTCGATAATTATCTAGAAGTTCCCGATATATATTTAAGTATGCTATCACTTTTAAGTAATATAGGTGGAATAAAAACTTTCCAATATTTACAATCAAAACTTAGTACAAGCAATATTAGAATAGAATCAATTGCTAAAAATAGCATTAAACAGTTAGGATTTAATACAAAGGACCCTAAGCTAAAACAGCAAATTCAAGACTTTATCAAAAATTAGAATTAACAGTAATGTTTAATACGTGGTTCCCTTTTAATTGTAAGAATATGAATAGAGCATATTTAAAAGGCTTCTGGATCTTGCTATTTAGTATTAATTTTTCGTATTCAACTTACGCTCAAATTACCGTAACCACAACCGACGTTACCAGCTGCAAAAAGCCGGATGGAAAAGCTGTAATAAACGTCAATACAACTGCAACGGGCCTGGCTCTGGAATATTCAATTAACGGAAATGCATTCCAATCTTCAGGAACATTTGATAATTTATCTGAGGGAGCATACACAGCGACTATCAGGGATAAAGACACGCAATGTTCTTTTTCAAAAAGCTTTGTAATAAACAACCCTTCCAATAACTTAAAAGTTAGCCTTTCAGGACTTGGTACCACAGAATTCTGCAACAATGCCAAACCGCCTACTATTACTTTAACAGCATCAGCGTCGGGTGGATCGGGTGGATATAAATATTCATGGCCAGATGGAACAATCAGTGTAAGTTCATCCGGAAAACAATCTGTAATTGCTACGGATACGGTAACCGGCTGTACGGCGAGCATTGGTGGAGATGTAATATTCGTCCCAATCGTTTGCTCCCGTGACCCTAATGACATTGTTGGCCCGGTTGGTTTTGGACCGAAAAAAATGATTGCAAAATCCAAACAGCAATCGTACATGATCCGGTTTGAAAATGATCCTGATTTCGCAACAGCTCCGGCACAGGTTGTAAAAATTAATCATCCGCTGGATGCTAACGTAAATCCTTACTCGCTGCGTTTGGGGGATTTTGGATTTGCCGGCCTGACTTTTACCGTACCACTTGACAAAACGTTTTACTCAACACGCCTGGATGTAACTGATTCATTGGGAGTTGTAGTAGATGTTACCGCAGGGATTGACGCTGTAAAAAAAGAGGCTTTCTGGATATTTGAATCAAAAGACGCCAATACCGGATTACCTCCCGCAGATGCTTCGCTGGGCTTTTTACCTGTAAATGACAGCACCGCAGTTGGTGAAGGTTATGTTACCTACCTGATCAAGGCTGCGAGCCCAACAGTTACCGGCGATGTGATTCATGCAAAAGCCAGTATTGTATTTGACGCCAACAGTTCCATTGAAACGCCTGAAATTACCAATGTAATAGATGCCGAACCGCCTGTCAGCACACTTACGCCGTTACCCGAAATATCGGATTCCACCGCAATTGTATTGTCCTGGAAAGGAGAAGATGAAAAAAATGGATCGGGAGTCCATGATTACAGCTTATATGTCTCGGAAAATGATGGGCCCTATCAATTGCATTTGCAGGGGTTAACCACCAAAACAACAACTTTTTACGGCAAATGGAGTACCAATTATTGTTTTTACATCATTGCTACTGACAATGTTGGGAATATTGAAGCAATGAAAACTTCCTGTGAAGCAAAAACCACAGTCGGGCCGGGAGATCCGTTCCCGGTAAAATGGATTTATTTTAAAGGCCGGCAGGTTGCCGAAGGAGTATTGCTGAACTGGGCAACAGCTATGGAAGAAAGTGCTGAAAATTATTTTATTCAACGCTCTTTAAATGGAAAGGTTTTTACCGATATAGGTTCTGTTCCAGCTTCTGGCAACAGCTCTGAAACCAACAATTATCATTTTACAGACAGTGACGCATTATCACTTCATGCCAAAACAGTTTATTACAGGTTGCGCCAGGTAGATATTGATGGCAAACAAATGTATTCCGTCATTATTGTTATTCATATGAAACTGAAAGAAACAGATCCGGTGGTAAGTGCATACCCGAATCCGTTTGTTCAAAACATTACCCTGGAAATTCTAAATGTAACTGATACTAAAGAGAGCGATAATGTGACGCTTTATGCAAAAGATGGTAAAAAAATGTATACCAAAAAATTAAGAAATATCAATAAATCAACGGTATTATTAAACGATCTGCCACAGCTTGGATCGGGGGTATATTTATTAAAAACTTCAATAAATGAAAAGTTATATACCATTAAAATGATAAAGGAATAAATAAGCCGGCAGTTTCTCTACCCTGCCGTTACCTGTATCGGGCGACCTCAATATATTTTGTATCTTGTTATTAATTAGCAATCCATCGTCTGCTGGAACAATCTAAACATAGATATCAGGTATAACTCATTCAGGTTTTTCCTGCCTTTTCAAATATGGTGTGGTCAAATGATAAACATATAACAGATTTAGAAACCGATTTTTTCCTGAATTCGGTAAAGGAAGTTTGTCCTTCTTTTACCGGAAATGAGCTTTCTCAATTTGCATCCAAACTCAAACTTGCAGAATTAAAAAAGAAAGACTTTTTTCTGGAATCCGGTGAAACCCAGAAGCTGCTAGGTTTTGTAACAAAAGGGTTGATCAGGTCTTTCTATGTGGATAAGGATGGAAATGAAAGAACCGTTGGTTTTTATCCCGAGGGCAGCTACGCCACTCATTATCCTGCATTTGTTACTCAGAAACCAAGTAAATACACGATTCAATGCCTGGAACCAACGACGTTCGCTTGTTTGTCGTTTGACGACCTTCAATGGTTATATCGGCAGTCGCAAAACTTTGAAAAATACGGGCGGTTAATTGCCGAAGAAGTTCTGAAGCAGCAGCAAGCCCGAATTGAGAGTTTTGTATTTCAAACAGCAGAAGAGCGCTACCTTGATTTTATCCAGCAGCACCCTACCCTTTTCAACAGGATTTCGCTTTCCCACCTTTGCAGCTATCTTGGTATTGAACGCCAATCACTTACACGCATTCGTCAGAAAATTACGCACAAATAGTTTTTGACACATTTGTGTCAGGTTCGCCTTCACTTTACAGCCCACCTTTGTAGTATCAAAACAAAACGATACTGCAATGGAAAAGTACATATTACTCATACTGGGATACCTCAACTCGAAAAAAAGTTTCAGGACCCACTTACTTGTTTTCCTTCTCGTGACTCCGGCCATCTGGCTCGTCTGGCATCTCACCGGCAGCACTTTCCAATGGCATTACTGGGTAGTAGCAGCATGGACAAAAGGCCTTCAGGTGCATTTCCTGCGGGCAATTGTATCCAAATCAGAAACCTTTCAAAAGATAAAATTGTGGATCGGCAGCAAAATACATGCAACCGCATAATGATCAAAAAAATAACCAATTGAACACTTACAATATAAAAAGATGACAACCAATATTTTCGAACCGGCGACGATCGGTTCTTTGAAACTAAAAAACCGCATTGCTATGGCACCGATGACAAGGGCAAGAAATGCAGACGGTATTCCTAATGATGCCAACGCATTGTATTACGCTCAACGCTCCGGTGCAGGATTGATTATAACGGAGGGAACGGCGATTTCAGACACCGCAAAAGGTGTGCTGTACATTCCGGGATTATATAAGCCTGAACAAGTAAAAGGCTGGAAAAAAGTTACACGGGCTGTGCACGAAAATGGCAGTACAATATTCTCACAACTTTGGCATGTAGGCAGGGTCTCGCATACATCCAATCAACCCGGTGGAATAGCGCCTGTTGGCCCGTCGGATATTCAGGCAGCTACCTCTTTCGCCTGGGGATTTGATCAAAACGGAAACGAAGGTTTTGTAATTTCATCAAAACCCAGGGCACTATCAACCAATGAAGTAAAGCAGGTTGCAGATAATTTTGCCAATGCGGCCAAAAATGCCATCGAAGCAGGTTTTGACGGAGTAGAACTGCATGCTGCCAACGGTTATCTGATCGAGCAGTTCCTGAATCCTTTTGTCAACAACCGAACCGACGAATATGGTGGAAATGTAGAAAACCGGGCAAGGTTTTTACTGGAAACAGTTGATGCCTGTATCGAAGCGATAGGCAAAGATAAAGTTGGAATCAGGCTTACACCTTATGGCGGTTTGGGGGATTTGCCGCATTACGAAGAGATAGAACCAACTTACCAATATCTCGCCAAAGAATTAGCAAAAAGAAATATTGCTTATATCCATATTATGGATCAGCAATCGAAAGGAAGTCATGCTTTACCTGACGGATTCATAGAGCGTTTTCGCTCCTGGTATGATGGCGTGATCATTCTGGCTGGAAGTATGGACAGGGAAAAGTCAGAAAAGCTGATTAATGCTGGAACTATTGATATTGCGGGGTTCGGAGAACCGTTTATATCCAATCCGGATTTAGTAGAACGTTTACAAAACAACTGGAAACTAACTCCGCCAAAGCGTGAGCTGCATTACGGTTTGGGTTCGCATGGTTATACGGATTGGGAAACTTATAAAGAGACTGTAATGGTTTAACAGATCTGAAGAAATAGAATCTATAGGTAAGTTAAAATCCGAAAATTTCATCCCGTTCGATAATTTGCTTTCCGGCGTTGAGAACTTTGGGTGCTTTTGCCATTTTACCGGCCAGTGTTGAAGTCGGCATTGGCCGGAATTTCTTGAACAATCCCAGTCGATTTGTAAAATTCAACAACCCGGCAGCGAACCGTTCTCCGAATCGATCGGTATCTTTTCGCAGCAAAATCCCGGGCCTGAAAATGATATACTTATCAAATGAGAGACTGGCGATTTGTTCTTCCAACCGGCCTTTGACTTTTAAATAAAACACAGTACTCTCTGGCAAAGCGCCGTAGGAAGATAACAGCACTACATTGCGGATCCCGTTTCTTTTAGCGATTTGTGCGAACCTGACCGGAATCTCATAATCAATATGCCAATGTTTTTCTTTGGAGCCGGCGGCTTTCAGGGTCGTACCCAGGCATGAGAACCAAACATCTCCCTTGATTGACTCCGATACTTCTTCAAGATTGTCAAAATCAACAATATGTTCAGATAATTTAGGATGAATTATTCCAATGGAACGTCGCACAAATACGGCCACTTTTTTGTAGTCCGGATCCTGCAACAATACATTTACGAGGTCCTTTCCGGTTGCTCCCGTTGCTCCAATTATCAATGCTTTCATATTTTTATTTTCTTCAAAAATTAAGTAAACAGTGCCTCCTCCTATAATTTTAACAATACCGAAACGGCAAATTTCAAGTAATGTTTAATCAAACCGGCCCCAAAAAATGGGAACGCCAAGCCGATTGCCGAAAGCCGAAAGCTATAAACCATTTCATTCCCTCAACGATAAGTACGTGATCAGATAATACAACGCCCAACCCGCAAAACCGATTAGCAGAACCCAGAAAAAGGCAGGAATACTTTGAGGCGTTTCGCTTCCGGAGATCAGAAATTTCTTTTGGTCTCCTTTTCCGTATGCATTGATCATCAAAGGAACAATACCATCTACAACTGCATTCTCCCTGATTCCTTCTATGGCTATGGAAGGGCCGTTTTTAACCTCAAAAGGAATCAGCCTGACCCCTTCCTTGCCCGTCGGATCTTTGCTGACGATTTTCAGAACATGCTTTCCATCAACGATTTTCCTTGTATCCAGTTCAAAATTCACAGGAGAAGCGAACTCCCCAATCGGCTTTTTATCATCGTCCATGAAAATAAAAACGGTGCTTCTGTCTTCCATTTCAGGGGTTGGTTAAAATAAATCTTTTGATGTGGTCGTCGGCAGATTCGCCCGGCCTGATCAGCCATTTTACAGAAAAGAATAGGGTAATAACAACTATGGCAGAGGCTGTTATAATGATGACATAATCCCAGTTGCTTTCCGGGCCCGCGCCGTGGGTAATTCCACTTAAAACCTTCGGCTGTCGCTGCTCGCAAACCGGACAGGCAAATGAGGCCAGCCGCATTAAAATCAACAAGAATATAAAGACGAGACTTTTCATGGTAATATTTTTCGATTGATTATCTATTAATTCGGCAATTGATTGATGACGTCCATCAGCTTTTTTACCTGTTCTCCGGTTACTTTTTTTGCATTGTTTTCCCACGAAGTTCGCTCATGGTTCATAATGGCTGCAATCTCATCCGGCTTTAAACCTGCATTTTTCCCCACCGCCGGCATAATACCAAATTCCTGCCGGGCATCATAGCCATTGATGATGATATTCAGCATTAGTTCAGGATTCTCGTTCAGCACAATTTCACTTCCTTTCAAGGCTGGAAAAGCACCTTTAAGTCCTTCCCCGTGAGCCTGATGGCATGCCTGACAATGAGTTGCATACAAGGCAGAACCGTCAGGGCCGGCATTTACATTCTTTGTTTCAGTATCTGTATTTAATTCCTTTTTTATTTCTTTTTTGTATAAAAAATCTTGCATAGCTCCACCTGGCAATTCGGTTTGTTTCAGCGATTGGAGGTAGGCAACGAGTTGTAATGCTTCCTTTTTTGCTACCCAAGTACCTTCCTGACTGGTGTATTTTCCCGGGACTATCACAACTACATCATTTTCGGATGGTTCTTTTTTCAATTCAAAAAGCCATGGGTAAGCGGGCATAATGGATTCCTTTACAACAATACGCGGGTTAAATAAATGTATAAGATTCCATTCCTTGCCTGGCAGACGCGTGCCGATAGACGTAAGATCCGGCCCCGTACGTTCCGTCCCCATGAGTGTAGCCGTGTTGCGCCATAGGTCAGTCCTTTCATTCGACGCATAATCCGCAGCGATCCCCGGGCGTTTTCCCCACATTTTATCCATATCCACATTTCTTACCTGCTGGGTATGGCAGGCCACGCAGCCATTGGCTACATACAATGCCTTTCCTTTTGCCGCATCATCGTTCAATGGCTCAAAGCCTGGAAGCGGTGCATTATTTTTCTCATTACTGACGGCCGGCACCAGTGCAACGAAAACCGTCAAAACTAAAAATAACAAAAAGGCTGCGCCAAATAATTTATTGTGATTATCAAAAAAATCCATCATGCGTAGCGTAAAAAAATATCTGTGTTGGTTAAGCATTATTTTCCCTGGCAAGCGCTTCAAATGCTGTTTCCCTAATGTCGATGCTGCCATTGAAGACGATCATCCGGTACATATTGTAAGCAAAAAATAAATGAGAAAGCCACATCAGACTGCCACCTATCGCGCGCCAAAGCCAGAACGGAGCCATGAAAATAACGCTGTCGATAAACGGCTTTCCTTCCATCCACATCAGCCCCCGAAGCGTACTTCCGTACATCAATGGTATTGTGTAAAACATCAGTCCGATCAATGCCAGCCAGAAATGTGCCCCAACCGTTATTTGGGGGGCTTCAAACCCGGTCAGCCGCGGTACCAGGGCGTAAATACCGGCCCAGAGGAAAAAGCAAATGATCCCGTACATCGTAAGGTGGGAATGTGCCACAGTAAAATCAGTAAAATGCCACATCAAATTGGTGGACCGGAATGCCTCGGCTGTTCCCTGTAATGAACCAGTAAAATAAAAAACGATTCCCGTCAGGAAAAAGGGCAGCGTGTAACTGTCCGGTACTTTGAACCAAACACCTTTGAAGGTCATCAGAAAATTGGTCGTGCCCGCCACAACCGGAACAATCATTCCGACACTGCCCACAATGGCAACCGTTTGCAGCCACCACGCAATAGAGCTGAAAACGAAATGGTGCGTACCGATGGTGGTGTAAAATAAAATCTGTGCCCAGAAAGCCAGTATGCCTAAACTGTATGAATAAATGGGTTTGTTGAGCTGTTGCGGCAGAAAATAATAAACTATGCCCAGCGTGAAAAGCATAAACCACATGCCAACTCCCTGGTGCATATAATAACCCTGAATGATAGTTTCGCCCAATCCATTCTGCCAGAATGGTAAGTAAGCGACAACCGTAATCGTAATGGCAAAAATGATAGAAGCAACAATATACCAGTTGGAAATATAGATTTCTTTGGTTGTGCGGCCTGCAATGGTTTTGAGAAAATTGTACAAGGTAAACACAAGACCAACCGCAAACAGCAGCATTACCGGCCAGATGTATTCGCGATATTCCCCGCCTCCGTTATTAATACCTGCCATCAGGCACAGCGTACCGGCAAGCACCGAAAAATTGATAAGTACCAGCGCATACCAGCCAAGATCCGTACTGAAAAGTCTGGCGTTACTCACTCGCGGCACGACATAAAACCCCAGACCTAACATGGCCAGCGATGCCCAGCCCCAGAAAACCGCGTTAGTATGGACAGGACGCAGCCTCCCAAAACTCAGCCAGCTAACGTGGTCCGCATCGGGTGCAACAAATTTTATTCCCACATATTCGCCAACCGTCGTTCCGAAAACAAGCCAGAAAGTGGCACATCCGAAATACCAAAGTATGAGCCGGGATAATTCAGGATCCACTTTCGGGCGAATTTGTGCACTTTTCTTACGGGCGACAAAAGGCAGTGCTGTATGGTTGGCCACGTTGTTTAAAAGTCCTTTTTCATCCTCGGCTGATAGCGATCCTGCAAGTTCAGTGTTCGTCAATCTGTAATCCAGCTGTGCTTTTCTTTTACGCAATCCGGTTTCCAAAGCTTCATCCTGAATACTTTTGAGATAAATTTTCAACTGTTGTACTTCGGCGGCAGCCTGGATATTACTGTATCTTTTTAAAACACTTAAAATCCTAAAAAACAACAGGAATATTCCGCCTGTTACCGGAATGCCTAACAGGATGATAGTGATGATGATCCCGGTATGACCGGGTAAAGAACCAGATCCGGATGTTGTCTGTGCGCAAGCTGTATTTGAGAGAAAAAACAACGTAAAAAGTAAAAGAATTAATATTTTCCCCTTGAAAGCCTGCGTTTTTTCGTTTTCCTTACTTTTCAAAAAAATAGCTATCTGGCTACTGTTCAAATTTTTAAGATACTTATCAAAGTCGGAAGATGTTTTAGGTTTCTGCGCTTTTCTAACTTGAATGATCATCTCTTTGGTCATCAATGCCACCAGCAATACGCAGATGGCAATAGCCAGTACAGCCAAAGAAATAAATTCAGGAATGGCAGTCTCGTCCATTGACTTCTGTGCGTAAGCTTCTGCGCTCAACAGGATACCAGCGAAAATCAGTAGTACTGCTTTTGGAATTTTATGAGCTATTTTCATAAGATAGAGAATCTTTAAATTATCAATGTGCTCCTATTTCCAGCCTCCACCGAGTGCAGCATATAAATCTATAACGGCATGAAACCGGTCCCTTTTAATGCTGTTTAAGGTCAGCTCGCTCTGAAGGACATTACCCTGGGCAATAATTACCTCCAGATAACTGGCCATGCCATTTTGAAAAAGCATCCGGGCATTCTTAGTAGCTTGCTGAAGGTTTTCAGCCCTGAGTAATGTGATATTTTCCTGCTTCTTTAATTTTTCGATCCTGATCATCGCATCAGAGGTTTCACCAACTGCATTTAAAACTGATTTCCTGAATTCGGCCACAGCCCGTTGCTGCTCCACTTGCGCCACTTCGTACTGGGTCCGGAGCCGTTTCTGTTGAAAAACAGGCTGAATGATGCTGCCACCAACCACACCAAATAATGACGCAGGTACATTAAACCAGTTACTTGCCATGATTGAGTTTACACCTGCACTGGCCGTGATTCTCAGGGCCGGATACATATTCGCTTTCGTTATACCGATGTTAGCATTGGCGGTAACCAGCGCGAGTTCACGGCTTTTAACATCTGGCCTGCGGCTGACAATACCGGAAGGTATTCCGGCCGATAATTTCTCAGGTATTGCCAGTTGATCAAATGCAGGATAGCGGGTTATATTGCCAGGTAGTTCTCCCGTCAGAATTTTTAAAGCATTTTCCTGAATGTGAATTCCCTGCTCAAACTGCGGGATTAGCTGGTTAGCCAGTTGCCGCTGAGCCTGTGCCTGCTGTACAGCAAGAAAACTCACCTGACCTGCATTGAACTGGAAGCCTGATAATTTCCAGTGTACTGTCGTTGAGCGCAACATTTTTTCTGGCAATTGCCAGTTGCGCATCGAGCATCATCAGATTATAAAACCCCTTGGTTATCAAAGAAATAATTTGAGTCTGAACCGCTTTTCCGGCTTCCATACTTCCAAGATATGCCGCAAGTGAGGACTTCTGCTGGTTCCTGATTTTACCCCAGATATCGGCTTCCCAGGATACATTTACTACGCCGGTATAATCTTCAATGTGGCTTGATCCCAGAAACTCATTAAGGCTTAAACCATTCAGACTATTATCCGAGGGTCGGCTGCTGGTGGAGCTCAATTGTAAGCTGGCCTGGGGAAAGTAACCGGACCTGACCTGGGTTAGAATCAGTTGCGCGGCTTCCATGTTTTTTAATGCGATCTGCATATCATAGTTCTTTTCGATCGCGCTCATGATCAGTTTTTGCAAAATGGTGTCGGCAAAAAACGTATTCCATGGCAGGTCTGCTATACTGGTCGTATCGGCATCGGATTGATCCCTGAAATGATCGGGCAGGTTTGCTGTCACTTTTGGCGTATCCTTCGATATTTTACAACTGCCTGCACCTAACATCAGCAGAAATATCAGCATTGAGGTAAATTTTTTCATTTTGATTCCTTTAGTGCTTTTAACCGAATTTTCGTCCTCAGCTTTTAAAAAAACAACTAACCAGCCTGATTAAACAGTGCTTAGTTCATAATTATCTGTTGGCGGGTCAATTACAAAAACCGTCTTTCCTGATATTTTTTCGTGCAGAGCCTGGAAAACAACAAACAGAACGGGTATGATCAAAAGCCCCAGGATTACTCCGGAAATCATTCCTCCTGCTGCTCCGATACTGATCGAATGGTTGCCCTGAGCTGATGGACCGCTGGCTGACATCATCGGGATTAACCCCGCCACAAATGCAATGGAGGTCATTACAATAGGCCTGATCCGAAGCCTTGCCGCTTCAATCGCGGCGGCTGTTAAAGACAAACCTGCATGGCGGCGCCGGACGGCAAATTCTACGATCAAAATGGCGTTCTTGGCCAGAAGGCCCACGAGCATGATCAGTGCAACCTGTACATAAATATTATTTTCGATACCGGTCAAACCGATCGCTAAAAACACGCCCAGAATACCACTGGGAATAGAAAAAATAACTGCCAATGGAAGAATGTAACTTTCGTATTGGGCGGAAAGCAGAAAGTATATGAACACGAGGCTTAGGCCGAAAATGATTACTGACTGGCCTCCCGAAGCAATTTCCTCGCGTGTTTGTCCCGAAAACTCAAAGGAATAGCCTGCCGGAAGCTGTTTAGCAGCAACTTCCTGAATGGCTTTAATGGCCTTTCCCGAACTATGTCCCGGTTTTGGTATTGCAGTGATACTGATGGAATTAAAGAGGTTATATCGTGAAGCAGTTTCTGAGCCATAAACCCTTTTGAATTTGACCAGCGTATTGAGCGGAACCATATTTCCAAGTTTGTTTTTCACAAGTATGCCATCCATTGAAGAAAAATTTGTCCTGTCTTTTTTGTCTGCCTGAACCATCACCCGATAATATTTGCCAAAACGATTAAAATCAGAAGCCTGCGCGCTGCCAAAATACCCCTGCATGGTGGCCAGAATATCTCTTGTACCGACACTCAATTGTTCCGCTTTCATATTGTCAATTTCCATTTCAAGCTGAGGATAATCTGCACGGAAAGTGGTAAAGGCCACCGCTATTTCCGGTTGCTTCATAAGCTCGCTGATAAAATTGCTGCTAATCCCGCTGAATTTGTCAAGCTGACCGCCCGTTTTATCCTGCAGGACAAGATCCAAACCGTCTACATTACTGAAACCGGGTACGGTCGGAAAGGTGAACACGAAGAAATCAGCTCCTTTTATGGCAGATAATGTTGTCCTGACAATGTCTACAATGGCATTAATGTCTTTTACTTCGCCACGCTGACCTGTTGGTTTTAAAAGTACAAATGATATACCGGCTGAAGGGCTCGCCGACAGGGTAAGAAAATTAAACCCTCCCAGGACCAGCACTTCCTTTGTTGCTTCGAAAGAAGCTAATAATTTTTCAGCCTCTGCCATTACTTTATCTGTCCTGTCCAATGAAGCACCGGCGGGCATAGACAGCGATATTGCGATAAAACCCTGATCTTCTGGAGGAATAAAACCTGTGGGCGTTCGGTTAACCATCCATACCGTCGAGGCAATAACCAGCAAAAGCCCTGCCATACTTGCCCATTTGTATCGGATCAGGCGATTCAGAATACCCGTATACCTGGAAGTTAGTTTATCAAAACCTGAATTAAATCCTGCAAAAAACTTTTCCTTCAATGTCAGTTCTCTGCCTGCTTTGCCTGCCTGCTCATGATGAGACCTGAGAAAAAGGGCGGCCAGCGCGGGACTGAGTGTAAGCGCATTAACTGCGGAAATCATAATGGCGATGGCAAGCGTAAACGCAAACTGCCTGTAAAATACTCCTGTGGAACCTTCCAGAAATCCGACCGGCAAAAATACGGCTGCCATAACGAGTGTAATTGAAATGATCGCGCCGGTAATCTCGCTCATGGCCGAAACGGTTGCATCTTTTGGCGGCAATTGTTCATTCTGCATTTTGGCATGAACAGCCTCTACAACTACAATAGCATCATCGACGACGATTCCGATTGCCAGGATCAGCGCAAAAAGGGTGAGTAAGTTAATGGTAAAACCAAAAAAGGACATAAAAAAGAATGTTCCCAAAATGGCAACAGGCACTGCGATGGCAGGTATAAGTGTGGAACGGAAATCTTGCAGAAAGAGAAAAACAACAATAAAAACGAGTACGAAAGCTTCAAGCAATGTATGCTGCACCTGTGAAATGGATTGGTCCAGGGAGTCCTTGGTATTGTACATGACCATGTATCTGACATCCTTAGGGAAATCCTTCGCGGACTTTTCCATAAACGCGTTGATCTGGATCTGGATCTCATTGGAGTTGGAACCCGCCAGTTGAAATATGCCGATTGGAAGTGCCTGAAAGCCTTTTACCCTTGCCCTGCTTCCGTAAGAATACGCGCCAAATTCAATTCTTGCGACATCTTTCAGTCTGAGAACGGAGCCGTTTGCGTTGGCGCGTATCGCAATATTTTCATATTCTTCCGGTTTGTTGAGCTTGCCTTTATATTTGATCACATACTCAAAAGACTCCTCACTGTTTTCACCAAACCTGCCGGGTGCCGATTCCAGGTTTTTGTCCTGAATAGCTGCACTGACATCAACCGGGGTCAGATTATAGGTAGCCATTTGCGCCGGATTCAACCACACGCGCATGGAATAATCCTGACTGGAACCCAGTATGATGGCCTGTCCGACTCCGGGTATACGTTTTATTTCCGGCACCAGATTGATCTGAGCATAATTGGCCAGAAAAGTCTGATCATACGTTTTCGCATTTTCGGAATAAAGATTTAGCACCATGATCAGGCTGTTTTGCTGCTTGGCCGTATTTATACCCTGCTGAATAACCTCTGCCGGTAATTTGCTGGTCGCCTGCGCTACCCGGTTTTGTACATTTACGGCCGCCTGATCAGGATCGGTACCCAGTTTGAAATACACGGTAATGGCAAGGGAGCCGTCGTTGCTGGCTGTTGAGCTCATGTACGTCATACCTTCCACGCCATTAATGGATTCCTCAATGGCCGGAGCAACGGATCTCAACACTGTCTCTGCATTGGCACCGGGATAAATCGCTGTAACCCGAACAGCAGGTGGTGCGATATCGGGAAATTGCTGAAGAGGCAGGTTATTAAGTCCGAGTAGTCCAAGAATGACCAGGATCACTGAGATAACGGTAGCGAGTACAGGCCGGCCTATAAATTTTCTGATCATGGTAAATTTTATTTGAGAGCTGTACGCAGATCATTATTCGTTTTAAGCGCTTGTGGCTGAATAGTCTGTCCTTCCTGCAAATGGTCCATTCCGCGCATGACAATACGATCTCCGGCTTTCAGCCCTTCTTTAATCAGGTAACTGCTTTCACTTATGCCCACAATCTCAATGGCTTGCCTGCTCACTTTGTTTTTTTCATCTACCGCAAATACAAATACTTTGTCCTGTATTTCCACCGTAGCCGCCGCAGGAACCATTACTGCATCTGTATGAGTCAAACCCAGTCTGATCTTGCCCGTGTTGCCGGATCTTAGCAGCCCCTGTTGATTTGAAAAAGTTGCCCGGACTGTGATGGCACCGGTATTTTTATCAAACTGGCCATCAAACATGTCTATTTTTCCTTTTTGGATAAAAATGCTCTGGTCTGATAGAACAAGATCAACTTTTGGTACCTGTTTGATTTTTTCACCAAGCGAGTTGCCGGGATACTGTGCCTTAAAGTTGATAAAATCCTGTTCGCTCAGGGAGAAGTAGACACGCAGCTGAGAAACATCTGAAATCTCGGCCAGTGCCGACGGATCTGACGGAGCCACCAGTGTTCCCTGCTTTTTGGCTAAACGGCCAATATATCCGCTTACAGGAGCAGTAAGCGTTGTATATCCAAGATTGATTTTTGCAGAAGCAATGTTCGTTTCTGACTGTTCGACTCTAGCTTTGGCCATTTGAAGTGTTGCTTCCGCAATTTTGAGCTGGTAATCAGAAACCACTTTATTTTCGACCAGAGGTTTGAGTTTATCGGTTTCGATCTGTGCGTTAATCAGCGATGCTTCAGCGGCATGCATCCCTGCAATTGCAGCATTTAATTCCTCCCGGTAAGGCAGTTCGTTGATTTTAAAAAGCGTTTGTCCTTTTTTCACGAAAGTGCCCTCATCTACGAAAACACGGTCAATATAACCATTCACCTGCGGCCTGATCTGAACATTTGCCACCGCTTCGATGCTTGCGGGATAATCGTGATAGGTGGTGACTTTGCCAGATGTCAGCCTCACTACCGGCACACTGACCAAAGGCTGATTTGCCTGGGGTTTTTCCTGACTGGAACATGCCGCCAAAAAGGCAACGAACGGAAAACAGGTGACCAGTATTTCGCCGGCAAATTGGAATGATAATCGCTTTCTCATTTTACTGAATTTTTAAATGTGATGTTAGATGAGAATGTATAGCACGGTTGACAAAAAGATTTTCACATTACCCGTTTTTCTCCGGAGCCGGCATATCAAACCCATTCAAAACCATCGCGATCAGACAGTAGCCACTGATAAGAAATATGAGTTCTCCTACCCCATCCTGTCCAAGCAGCCCAACCGCTTGGTTATAAGTGGAAGTGGGAATGATATGGCCCGTAACCAAAGAATAAGCAATGTCATGCGCAATGGCTTCCTGTTCGTTTAAACCATAAGGCCGGCTACCGGCTGCAAGTGAAGCAATAATATTAGGTGAAAGGCCAACTGCTTCTGCCATGATCTCATGTGCATAAAGCTCGAAACGCGAGCCGAAAGCACCACCAACAGTCAGGATCGCAACTTCACGCACTTTTTTGTCCAGCGTCGCATGCATGTCCAGAGTCCGGAGAAAACTTAAAGCAGGTACACCAAACTGGGGAAAATGTAACATTGGCGCAAATGGACCTAATAATGCTCCATCGGAATTCATCATCACAACCTGACTCTGGCTTCTGCCGACAAGATTTGCTATCTCATCGTGGACGTGGCGAAGTTCAGGACTGAGTGTATCGGGAGGTAAAGGTTTTATACGCATCATTTCAGGTCTAAAATTTTAAAGCAATTCATTTGTAAACTGGCCGTCAATCAGAATAAAAGCCACGCGGCAGTACTCACCCGAACGGTTTGCCCAGGCATGGTTTGTACCGCGCTGAATGATAATATCACCAGCGGTAATTGTTGTTTCAACCCGGTCAAGGATTAAGGTTAATGCCCCTTCGAGCACAATTCCATAGTCGACTGTTTGTGTCCGGTGCATCAGTGGATGCTGCTGGCTTGCGTTTGAAGCGTTCGCGCCTCCCATAGATTCGAAGTGCCCGGCGGCTTCTTCTTTGGTAAGATTCCGGATATTTTCGCCCTCTGGTGGAAAATCGATGACCCTTATACGCGTACCTCCTTTGGGTGGCGCTAAAACCAAACCGGCTTCCTCCGGCTGACCAGAATTGCTATCGATCAGTGCAGGTGACTGCAGGGTGCTCCATACTTCATGGAACTTTGCACCGTCTGGCCCGCCGATCATATAGGTTCGCTCCGGGGAAGTGTCAGACAATATTATAGCTTTCCCATCCGCATCATGACCTGTCACAATGCGTCTGAATGTTTTTTGCTTATTCATATTTGGTAGTTTATCTAAGCGATTTAGTTTGGCAGTCGGCTTTCGGCAGTCGGCGTTCGGCAATCGGCTTTCGGCGTTCGGCTTTCGAAGGCAAATAGCTTATGGTTCATAACTGGCGGCTGACAGCCGATAGCCGACAGCTGAAAGCCGATAGCCGACAGCCGAAAGCCGAAAGCCGAAAGCCTATTTCTTAAAAACATATACTCCCAGGTAATGGAACAGTATACCTACTCCCCAGGCGAGCGTCGACCATAATGGCCATGGGTAAGTTCTGTCAGTCAGATACCATACGATCCAGATAGCCGGAGTGACGAGCAGAAAAACAAGCAGGTGAATTCTGAAACCCTTTCTCGGGTTGATGGGCGCGGGTGTTTCCCAGTTAGTTTGATGTTTCATAATCGTAGTTTTGCATAATGTTGTTTTGTAACTTCTATCAGCCAACCAGCTTTCTGATTATTGAGAGCTTCCATGGTTTGTATGGATAGTATTTCAGGGGAAGTTCAAACAAAGTGTTCTTTTGCAATATGCTTTTATAATGAGTAAAACTTCGGAAGCCTGCTTCACCATGATAACTCCCCATTCCACTGTTCCCTACCCCGCCAAATGGAAGATTATCGTTTGAGAAATGCATCAGAACCTCATTTATCCCACCACCTCCAAACGATACTTCTTCAAGCACCTGCCTGCGAAGTTGGCTGCTTTCAGTGAACAGGTATAATGAAAGTGGCTTTGGCCTGGACTTGATGTACGATATCACATCATTGATATCCTCGTAAGAAAGTACGGGTAAAACAGGACCAAATATTTCATCCTCCATGATCCGGTCTTCAACAGATACGTTGCTCATTACGGTGGGTTCAAGAGTCCGTTCCGCACGATTATATTTTCCGCCGATCACTACTTTTTCAGGATCAATCAACGCTACAATCCGGTCCAGATTTTTGTCGCTGATGATCCGGGCGTAGTTGTCATTTTGTATAGAAAACTGAGCTTGTTCAATTTCCTCTTTAAGCATTTCAAGAAACAGTTTTTCAATATTCCTGTGCACATACACATAATCCGGAACAACGCAGGTTTGTCCCGCATTAACAAATTTCCCCCAGACAAGCCTCTTTATCACAATTTTCAGATTAGCGTCCTCAGCTATTATTAATGGACTTTTCCCACCCAGTTCCAGGGTTACCGGAGTCAGATTTTTTTACAGCCGCCTGATACACAATCCTTCCAACGGGAACACTGCCGGTGAAGAATATTTTATCAAATTTTTGTTCGAGAAGTTCGGTAGTCTCAGCGATGCCTCCCTGCACAACTGTAAGAAACTGCGGGTCGAAATTTTCGCCGATCATCCTGGCCATTACTGAACTAGTATGTACAGTAAGCTCACTGGGTTTGAGTACAACTGTATTACCTGCCGCTATTGCACTTATGGCGGGTGCCAAGGCAAGATTAATAGGATAATTCCATGCACCAATTACCAGGCATACTCCAAGTGGTTCGGGTATCTGATAGCTTCCACCCGGCGAATTGAGTATATTGGTAGACAGCCGTTTAGTCTTAGCCCAATTTTTTACATTCCTGATGGCATTATCCAATTCGGAATACAAGCCCGTGAATTCTGTAAGAAATGTATTAAAGCTTCCTTTACCGAAATCCTTGTATACAGCATCTGTCAATTCCTGTTCATAACTTTTCAAAGCAGATCTTAATTTTCTCAGCTGCTCTTTTCTAAATTCTACCGGCTTGGTCTGGTTACTGTTAAAGTATTGCCTTTGCTGATCAATTATTGCTTTCATTGCATTATGTTGTTGGTGGGTTTCACTAATTTGTTTGACATCGGCCGTCGACGGGGCCAAGCCACCTTTTTTGACCAATTCGGGCCGGATTGCCGAATGCTAAAAATCATCATCGTCTGAATTTCCGTTCAATATCATTTGCAAATGCTTTGCCTTCTTTCGACAAATGCTTACTGAGAAAAGTGCCGCCCAAGCCATTAAGCCAGGCCGCTGTCTTTATGAATAAATTTGGATAATCTGCACCAACAAGACATATGAGTTCGCAAGTGTCGCTGGATTTTGGTATGATCTGCATTTCCCATGGTACTCCGACAATAACACGAAACCATCTCATGATAAAAGCTTCTGACTTAGCCGAATAAAGCTGAACATGTTGCGCGGAATGATTTTTTAGTTCATAATGCTGCACAACCATGTCCGTGCCAATGTTCTCAACATTAGTCATGAAAAGCACCCCGTTTTCAAAATAACTGTTCATTGCAACGTGGGCAGTCGAGTATGATTTGTAATCCGGCTCCGTCATTTCCACAATCCATTTGTACAGATCAATCTGTTCAGCCGGAAGGCTAATTGAAAAACTTTCTACATATCTCACACCGTATTTTGTATCAGGCGACATTTGATTTTTTAACATTGCTTTCATGGCTGCGCTATTCTGGAAGTATAAAGGTTAAGCCCGTTATTTCAAAGAATTAATAACTTCCTCCAATTCCTGATTGATTTTAAATGCTTACCTCATAAAGATGATCGTGTGTTAATTCCCACGAATTCTTATTCTGATGACGAAAATTACTCTCATTTCATACCCTTTCGTTTAGCCAGCGCAGAATGTCCCTGATTACGATCCCATTGTATTTGTCGTTTAGCAGATCATGATAGTGCCCTTCATATAATTTCAGTTGCTTATCCTCCGAAGATGCATGTTCCATAAAGTATTCGCTTCCGCTGGGTTTGGCAGCCCTATCTCCGGTACCATGAAGTATAAGAAGTGGAAGTTTAATTTCAGGCATTTCCGTTTTCAAATATTCAGCGGCAAGTAATAGCTGCTGCATTGTTTTGGCCGGCTGCTTTTCTTTTGCAAGCAAGGGGTCATTGTTTATCTTTTCCACAATAGTTTTGTCTCTGGAAAAATCCTCATTCTTCAACCTGACCAGCCGCGTATGTGGAATGATAAAACTAAGGAACTTTATACTGGCCAGGGCAAAATCAGGCGCAGGAAGTTGAAACGCAAAACTTTCAGAAATCAGCCCTTTCAGTTTAGACTGATACTTCACTGTGTAAACTGATGCAAATACGCCACCGGCACTATGGCCAAATAAAAACACAGGCACAGTCGGATATGGGGATTTTGCAATATTCATTAACAGATCTATGTCTGAAATAATATCATTATAGTCCGAAATGTAGTACCGTTCACCATCCGACTGTCCGCGGCCACGAAGGTCAAATGCATAAACTTCATAGTCGTTTTCGTTGAGTTGTATGGCAAAGTTTTGATAATATCCGCCATGGGAATTTAGTCCGTGAACGATTAGCACAATACCTTTTGGTTTGCTGTTGGTCATCCATTTCCTATAAAAAACATTCTGCTCATTATTGTTCCTGAAAATTGATGTCGTATATTTTTCCTTTGGCTCCATGAAAGACATTTTTCATAGTTTAATGTATCCTATCCCTGTTTAAAGATATTGTAACCAAACACATGCCATACAGCTACAAAATTAAAATTTGGAAAAATTAATTTTTTAAAATACTGAATATCAATCAATTAATAAAAATTATGGATTAGTAGCAACAGGAAAAACCAGTGAATCACTCCAAAAATATCGGAGTTAGCTGCTACGAACTCCGTAAATATCGGAGCCGGGTAATAGCTATCCTTGGCACGGCTAATCAACCGGTCCTGCGGCAAGCGAACCCGATATTGTGGATATTAATTTGATTTAAAAACGAACTGAATGTAAGTCTAAGAGTTTCCCGTCGAATTGATAAAATATTCTTTTTTGATTCCCAACTTAGCCATTTTTGATTCCAGGGTGGTTGGTTTGATATTCAGTAGTTCCGCAGCGCCATCTACACCACGAATACGGCCATTCACTTTTTTAAGAATGGAAATGATATATTCTCTTTCCGTTTCCCGCTGAACCTGCTTCACATCTTCGAGCGTTTCAATATTTACTTTACCGGATAATTCTGCCGCCGGGATAAGGCTTCGCTTTAATTCCAATCTGGATTTCCCATCGTTAAGAATAACAGACTGCTCCAGAACATTCTCGAGTTCACGAATATTTCCCGGCCAGTCATAAGCATGCATTTCTTCCATCATGGATGTTGCAATACCGATAAACGTTTTGTTGAACTCATTGCAATATTTACTTGCAAAGAACAAGGTCAGAGCTTCAATATCACTTTTTCTGTCCCGCAAAGGCGGCAATGTAATGGGAAAAACGTTGAGGCGATAATAGAGATCCAGCCTGAATGTTCCCTTCGCTACTTCCTGTTCCAGGTTTCGGTTTGTGGCGGCCACAATGCGTACATTCACTTTCCTGTGAGAACTGCTGCCAACAATTTCAATTTCCTTTTCCTGCAAAACACGTAACAGTTTGACCTGCAATTCGAGTGGCAACTCTCCTATCTCATCCAAAAAAATGGTCCCGTTATCAGCCTGCTCAAATTTTCCCTTTCTTTTTTCAATGGCACCCGTAAATGCGCCCTTTTCGTGACCGAATAACTCAGATTCTATTAATGTGGCCGGAATTGCAGCACAATTCACCCTGATGAACGGGCCGTTTTTCCTGGGTGAAAGCGAGTGAATGGATTGAGCAACTTTCTCTTTTCCGGTGCCACTTTCACCGAGTATTAAAACCGAAGTGTTATAAGGTGCTACCTGCGTCGTAAGATCCAGGGCAGCCAGCAAAAGAGGATGGTTTCCTATAATGCTTTGGAATCCCGGATAATTCACCTTTCCACTTTTGTTTTTATTGTCAAAATCCGGCTCGCCTTCTGATAAAGCCGGCGACACATTGTACCCAATCTTCGTTTCTGCTACGTCGCCCAGATACGTTTTCAAACGGTTCAGTAACGCAATATGATTTTTGGAATAAATATCACGCTGACGGCTGTAAAAAGAATATTGAACCGACAAGCCATTGCTTAGAACAACAGGAAATACCAGGTATGACTGTAATTGAAAAGAATCAAACAATATTTTTTGAAGTGAAAGGACGCCCGGATTTTGTTTTGGGATTTCATCATGATAAATGGCCGCATCAGTATTTCCACTATTTATTTCAACTACTTCGGAAAGCGCATTTTGTTTTAAACCTGCAATGGTCGTCAATTCCTTTCCACCAATAAACTGGTATTCATCAAACCCGATGCGTAAATAACCAATATCATTAAATTGAGCAGCATCACGCGGCCGGGATCCTGAAATAATAAGATCAAATGGTATGTAAGGCTGGATCAAACGGCCAATCCTCAGTAACTTTTGTTCAGCATCAGACGTTTCTGTGTTTATTTCTTCTAACTGTTTTTGCAAAAGTTCTTCCTGCCGTAATTTTGTCTCAAGGCTGTGTGTGTGACGGTACCAGGCAATATCCAGCGTAACGAGCAAATCCTTTTCCCTGAATGGTTTGACAAGAAATCCATACGGTTCGGTTGTCTTGGCTTCTTCGAGAATTTTTTGGCTTGAGTTCGCAGATAAATAAATAAAAGCAATATTTTCAGCCCTCAGTTTCCTTGCAAAGTCGATACCCGATCTTTTTCCGTTTAAACGAATATCCAGCAGTACAATATCTGGTTTTTGTTTTTCCAGACTCTCATCGGCTTCCCCCGCCGAAGCCACAATATCAGTCACCCTATAACCAGCCTGCTGTACTGCCAAACGAAGCGCATTGGCTACAACAAATTCATCCTCTACAATCAGTATTTTGTTACGCATTTTATAGAGATTTTAAGGAATGAAATTTTGAACGATTGCGGCCCAACCGACTGCAAAACTGTCTTACGATTTAATTCAGGATCAAATCTAATATTGGATACCATACCAGCGGCAAAGTTATCCTTAACTTAACATTAGTCATTTATTTAAACTGATAAACCTGACAACTATATGTACGCCCTGATTACTTTCAATAGTAAAACTCCCTTTTAATTGCCTGGTAAGCCCCTGCATCAGAACGAGCCCCATGGAGTTTTGCTGCATGATGTCGAGCTCTGCCGGCAAGCCGATACCATTGTCCGATATTTTGAGCAATAGATGATCAGGCCCGTCACGCTGCAAATTTATGTCCACAACCCCTCTCTCCCCATTCAAAAACGCATACTTAATGGCATTGACAATACTTTCGGTAATGATCAATCCCAGCGGAATTGCCTGCGATACATCAAGATCCAGGTCCTCAATAGTTTGTTCAAAAGTGATACGGTTGTCTGTATCAAAGCTCTCATGCAGGTAACCCATCAGGTCATTGATATATCCAGGCATGGAAATTTTTGAAATATTGTCATCCTGGTAAAGCTTCTGATGGATCAGCGACATCGTCTGCATTCTCCGCAGGCTATCCTTTATTGCCAGGACCGCCGCATCGTCCTGAAGATAGAGGGATTGGGAATAAAGCAGGCTGGTTACCATCTGAAGGTTATTCTTGACCCGATGATGCACTTCTTTGATCAACCATTCTTTTTCTTTGAGCAATATATCCTGCTCTGCATTCAGCGTTTCTAAAAAGATATTTTTTTGGTCAAGCTCCTTCTGGTTAGCCTCTAGTTTTCGGTTACTTCTTTGTTTTATAAGGTAACGGTTCAGCAATAGCCCGATAATAATTAGTAAGAGAACAACAGCAGCCAGGGTAATATTTTTTGTTCTGTTAACTTCCTCAACCCTGATGCGCTGCAACTGGTTCTGGCTGTTAAGCAATTCAATATCCTTTTGTTTTTTAGCAGTTTCGAATTGAACCTGTAATTCTTGTATCTGCCAGTTTTTGGTTTCATTGAAGATAGAATCGCTTAACAGTTTGTGCATTAGTAAATGTTTTGTAGCGGATGGCCAGTTCTTCAACCCAGAATCCGCCCTGTAAAGCATCAGGTGAATATCTTTGGTTAAAGAAATTGAATTGGTATTTTCAGAAGCGTTCAGTGCTTTTTGCAGATAGGCCAGCGCTTTCCCGTATTGAAGCTTATCGATGAAATACTGCCCGATCTCGTAATAGACTTCAGTGGTTATTTCACTGTCTTTTTGCAGCTGTCCGGCCAGCTTTATCAATTCAAGGTAATATTTTTCCGCCTGCCGCTCCTGCTTCATAGCCCGGTAACAGTAAGCCAAAGAACCAACAAGAGATGCTTCTGCGTATATGCCGATCGGTTTATTTTTAGCATTAATATCAAGAATATAGGCCAGTGCTTCCTTCTCTCTTTTTATTTTTATGAGTTCCCTTGCAAAAAAACCCGCATCCCTGAATTTATAAACGTTGTCGCCATCCTGAAATATCCGGTTGTTGAGCATTTTCGAATACCACTCCACACTTTTGTCCGGCTGCCCTAATTCCCGGTACATAATTGCAAGGCGGCGGTAAAAAGTAGTAGCCGAAGTAGAATCATTTGTAGCTTCCGTGCTTTCTATTGCCTTTAACCCATAAAAAATACACTTACTAAAATCACCTTTGTTGCGGTAGGTAACTGCCAGCAGGTCATAAATATAGTGCAGATCCTGATAGCCGATCGCTTTATAAAGATCAAGTGCATCCAATAATTCTGATTCAGCAAGATCCAGCTTACCATGCACCAAATGTATGTCTGCAATAGTTTTTAAAGCCCATGCTTCTCTCTCCTGATTTCCGCTTTTTTTGTATAGCGAATGCATTTTTTCTAAACAATACAACCTGGTTATTCCCGTTTTCTCACGTAATGGGATTAGTGTTGAAAGTTCGTGCCACAAAAGTGCTTCCATTTCTTCATTACCAGGAGCACTTATTTCATCTATCATTTCCAGGTATAGCTTTTTACTTTGCTGCAAACCTTCGGCTATGAAGCCATACATTGCTTTAACGTGTATACGTTCCGGTTGCCATTTTGCTGATAACTGAGCAGGCTGTATTTTATTTGCCTGCTCTAGAAAAAACAGAGAGCTGTCCAAATCTGTTTTGGACCTGTCGGTATGAAACAGATAATGCCTGCTCAATATGATCAGTAAACGAAAACGCGTCGAATCGTGCATTGTGCCTAACAGATTAAGAGCAGACCGTATTTCATGTTTCCTGATCAGGACATCTCCTTTTAATAAAATTGCCTCATTTTTTCCATTTTCATATTTTAATGCCTGACTAAAGTGAAGGGCCTGCTCTGCGAACAAGGAAGCGCTGTCGAGCTGTGTCCTGGGGTTACCTGTTTTATATAGGTAATACTCCCTGAGCATATAATATTGGCCCAGCTTTAGTAAAATGTGCACGCGATTTGTATCTGCTTTGCTCTTTCTAAGTTGTAATAATAATTCCGATTGATCGGCCCACATCTTTTGAGAGAAAGAAAATAGTGGAGTAACCAACAAAATAATAATGATGGCAGGTAAACTATTGATCCTTATTTTATTGTACTGCATCTTAGATTTGGCTCAGTTCCATTACCATTATATACTTAATCCCCTGGCATACCTGGCAGGAACTTCCTTTCCAAAGACTTTCTCTGTGCTTTCTTAAGATCTGCTAAATTACACTAAAACCACTCCATATCGCTCGTTAAAATGATATAATTGGCTATGAATCAACAAAATAATAAAAATAAATATTCTATATTAATCTTTACCATAATACCTCCGGATTTTATGGATCAATAGCGGTTACCTAACAACAGTTATATAAATTCCTTTAAGGATGTAAGTACGAAAAGCCAGCTAGATTCAGGCAACAGCGTAAAGAGCTGTACAGTAATGGCTTTCCAGGATCTATTCGTATAAGTGGCTATCTTTTATATGTCCTTACAATATTTCATTTACCGGGGTGGTGATAAGTATTTGACTGATTCAAGATAATTTTTGTAGGTTCCCGGAGCAATACGGCCTTCATTCCCGCAACGAGCGGTTTCAATTATTTTCGATGGATGGAATTTTTGATTTTCATTAATTCCACTGTCCGGTTTAGGGGAGTACTTCATTTTAGTTATCACCAGGAAACCACACACGGCTGGTTGGTCAATAAATAAAGATTTTGATACCCTTCGGAGAATCAAGGATATTTTGAGACAGGCCTAAAAGTTGAGGAAGTACGAAACCTGAATCACCACAATGTTTTACGATACAGCTGAGAAATGCCGTGAATCAAACAATGCCAATAGGTTGTGGTAATAGTTCACTTTCGATCCGAAAGCTCTGAAATGTCTATTTTTAGCATTCTGCTTTTGAACAGATCGGCTTTGTATTTGAAAATAAAGTTCCGGAGCGACAGCCCGGTGTGATTAAGCATGCACAGATTGGCAGCTTCTTCGGAAATATTGAAATTTATCAGCAGCTCGCTTATTCGGATATTTTTGTTTTGTTGCAGCTGTGTTTCTAGATATCTGACCATTGATTCGGTCAAATTTGGCTGTAAAAATTGTGCGTTGGCCTTTGCCCCTTCAAAATTATTTCGCGCCAAAATCGTCACAATCAGGTCGATGGTACTTTTAATGAATTTAGGAAAAGAGGAAGGCTGCTCAGCCAGTTCAAATGAAATCTGTTTGGTCATATAACTGATCGTCTGTGCATCACGAACATTATTCAGCGGCCTGCCTTGTGCCAGCCTAATGTCCTTGCAAAGATTTTCAAACAACTTATAGGTGTCCGCAAAATCGGGGCTGAACGCCTTTTTTTGTTGAAAATCTTCGGCCAGATGCGTGTCAAAGGCGATCATCAATACTTCTGTACCCCTGTCATCCTGAAATTTAACCTGCTGGCCTGGGTCCAGAAAAATCACACCCTCACATGCATAGGTGTATATTTCGCTGTTCAGGATAAATTTTCCTTCGCCAAACAGGATGAAAATAAGCCGGTAATGTGCAAGATTTTCCTGACCCGCATCCAGCGTGTGCATTTTACATTGCAGTACATGAAATTTCTTGCGGGCGGAATATTTAGCTGGTAACATAGGACGATCTATAATCTGTTGTAAAAATGAATGCCGGTCACTCAGACCGGCATTCATTTTTATGCACTTCAATTAATATCCCGGATTCTGAATAAGCTTGTTGTTCTTATTCATTTCATCCAGCTTAACAGGCAGGAAGTAATTTCTATCCACCCATTTACGTTCCTGAACTTCAATGATCTTATAAGTAGGTTTCGCCGCAGTGGTCTTGTCCGGATTTAACTTATAGGTCGGCTCAACACCACGTGCGTTAGAATAAACCTGTGGAGCAATCATCCAGCGGCGAACGTCGAAAAAGCGCTGCTCTTCATAAGCCATTTCAATGCGACGCTCATTCTGATAACGTTTTACCAGTGCAGCGCCGGTTTCAGTAATATCAGGCATTGCTGCACGTTTACGGATCATGTTAAGATATTTCTTTGCCTCTGCTTCTTCACCCAGATTGATACAAGCTTCTGCATAGTTGAGCAAAATCTCTGTATATCTGATAAATCTCCAGGGCACCTCAGATCTGAAAAACTGAGCATCCACTGCCGGATCCATAAACTTTTTCAGATAATATCCTGAATAAGTCCCGTTCCAGTCTTCAATGGGTCCTTTTCTGGTATCAAGTCCCGCCACAACTTCTACTTTTGATGTAGCAGCGTTCCATTTTTCCCAATAACCTGTTTGAATTATACCTTTGGGATCTTTGTCAATCACATCAGCCGGACGTGGTCTCCATGGTGCTCCTTCAAATAAAATATCAGAATAGAAACGTGAATCGCGGCCAGTGTACGGGTCTGCGGCATGCGCCGGGTTCGACCACGAAAATTTAGTACCGTCCTTCATTTCATAATCATCCGCCAGCTGGCCAAGCGGTGTATTCCCCCCCAGTTGTGATAACCATTAGGGCCATTGGAACGTCCCGGCCATGCTCCATCGTTATCCAGTTTTGCCAGGAAAAAGCGTACATGGATATCCTCCGGTGATTGTTTCGATACAAACATATCAGCTCTGCTTTTAGAGGCATCAGCCAGTGTAACCGGATTAGGTGCGTTCAGGCTGTAAACGTTCATATCAATAACCGCCTTCGCAGCATCTTTGGCAGCTTTCCATCTTGCAGCACGATCACCACCTTTATAACCGATCAACTCTGGATTGGCATATCCCGCTGACCAGGTTGGATTGGCATACAAATCACTGGCTGCATACAAAAGCGTACGTGCTTTAAGTGCCATCGCAGCACCCTTAGTGGCGCGTCCGGTATTGGCAGCAGACTGTGTTACAGGAAGCAATGCAGCGGCTTTATCGCATTCATCAGCAATAAACTTGATACACTCTTCATAGGAATTACGCGCCATTGAGTACTCTTCCCCAAGGCCATACGCCTCCGTTACCAGCGGTACACCACCATAAACTGATACCAGATTGTGATAGAGATATGCCCGGACAAAATGCTCCTCGCCCTTGTACATGTCCTTTGTAGCAGCGTCCAGAGTTGTTGCTTCCTCAATCTTACTGAAGAACAGGTTTGTCGCCCGTATATTTTTGTAAACATTATCCCAAACAAAATAGGAAGCGCGGTCATAAGCCCAGTCGTTGATATCACTGGCATTGATCAGGCCCTTGGTCACGTTTACAACAGGCCCCCATACAGCCATGGATTCATCGCTGTAAGTAGAGAACATCACGTTGTTGAAACCGTGGCCAAGACCACGATAGGTATTATTGATAAAAGTCTGGATCAGCGCTGCATCGTTCCATACTGCAGTTTCCGAAAACTGGTCCTGCGGCTGCTTGTCAAGAAAATCCTGATTACAGGAAGTCAAATTGCCAAGGCTCAGCGCAACTGTTAAAAAAGCTACAATCTTTTTCATATGTAATCAATTAAAAAGTCAGTGATAAACCGCCATTTACAACTCTGGAAAGTGGGTAATTAATACCACCTGTGTTGTTATCCTCAGGGTCGAATCCTTTCAGACCAGGGCAGTAGGTAGCCAGGTTATTTCCATTCACATAGAAACGGACGTTCTGTAAACCAAGACGGCTGGTAAGTCCGGTTGGTACGGTGTAACCGAATTCGAGGTTTTTCAGCCTTACGTAATTGGTGTTGTAAAGCAGGTGCGTATTTCTTTGTGACCTCCAGTATTCATCACTTCTGTTACTTGCACGCGGCTTAGTAGCATTGATGTTGTCAGGAGTCCAGCGGCCATCGAAATCTTCTTTCCAGTAGTTTCCGAAATCACCACTTTCCAGTGACAGATAACGAAGCGCACCAGTAGCTGCCTGGAACAGAATTGAAAGGTCAAAACCTTTGTAGCTCAGGTTAGCACCAACACCACCCTGGAAGCGGGGCACATCTGTTTTGTAGTTACGGACACGGTCATTTGCATCGATTTTTTGATCATTGTTCACATCTTCGAAAATGACGTCACCCGGACGGGCACCTCCCCAATGCGGATATGCATCAACAGCAGCCTGGTCTTTGAAGATACCGATTGCCTGATAGTACAGGTCACGGTCCGGATCGAAAGGTACGTTTGGATCACTTGGCTTGGTCGGCAGCGAATGGCCAGTAACTTGTTGGTATTCAGGGCGACCTGGCGTTTCATCAATAAAGTTCACCTTATTGATCGCGTAACCTCCGTTGACAAAGAACGTGTATTTCAGATCCTTTACATCGCCACGGTATGAAACATTGAAGTCAAAACCTTTGTTTGATGTCTTACCGATGTTCTCGCTGGGAAGGGTCAAACCGGTAGAAGTAGGAACCGATGCGTTTCTTTTCCAGAGTAATCCCGAGCGACGATAATCAAATACGTCAAAAGTAACATTGATACGATCATTCAGTAAGCTTGCATCAAAACCGATATCTCCCTGGCTGGCTACTTCCCATGTTACGTTAGGATTTGGAATACGGGTTTCTCCCAATGTTTTACTTTCCGTATTGGTTCCGAACACCATGTTCTGGTTCTGGAAGCCGTAGGTTCCAAGATACTGCCACTCTTCGATACGGTCATTACCTGTTTGCCCCCACGAAGCGCGAAGTTTGAACTGATTAACAAAACTTACATTGTTTTTCCAGAAGTTCTCTTCCGAAATGCGCCATCCTGCGGACACGCCCGGGAAAAATCCGAAACGTTTGGCTTCCGGGAAAATGTAGGACCCATCTACCCGCCATACAAACTCCATCAGGTACTTTTCTTTGAAGCTATAGTTAACGCGTCCGAAATAGTTAAGTCTTGCACTTTGGTATGCGGTTCCTGCATTGTCCTTTTCGGCATCCCCACCTGCATTTAACTGATCCAGGGAAGTCGATACAAAATAACGGCGGAACGCATTGAATCTGTCACCATTACCGGTTCTTCTTTCACTACCAACCAAAAGCTTCACGATATGGTTAGTTCCAATTGTCCTGTCGTAATTAAGATAACCGTTCAGCAAAATATCCTGCTTGTCTTCCGTGTATTGCGTCAGGTTGGGATCCCCCACTCCTTTCTTTCCACGCACCAGTATAGGCTCTCCATTGGCATCACGGCTGGTTCCATCCCAGGAATTAAGATACCACGGAGTCTGGAAACGCTTCCGGAAGTTAAATCCTTTGTCAATACCGGCATTACCGGTGAACGAAAGCCCTGGTACCCAGGGAATTTTAACATTCAATTGCAGCGTACTATTCAAAACATACCACTTGTCGCGGTCGTATCCGGTTTGGTTGGTACTCACTACAACAGGGTTATTACCATACTCGATATCAGGGCCAGTTGCACCGTTCGGCCAGTAGGCAGGCATATTCGGCTTGCCTCTCATCACCATCCATAATATGTCTCCGGCTGTACGCGTAGGATAGTTTTTATCTTCCATACGGCCAGAAACATCAAAGCGCAGGCTTATATTCTTGGTAATAGTTGCATCGAGGTTTGTTCTGAAATCATGCTGGGTGTATTTGGTCGCACTATTCTTGTAATATCCATCCTGGGTTTTTGTACCCAGCGAAACGAAATAGCGCACAGCCTCACCGCCACCTGATACAGTAGTATTGTAAAAATGCTGGCCTGACCAGTTTTTGTAGATTTCATCGAACCAGTCAGTATTCGGGTATTTCCACAAATCCGAACCGTCTGCAAACTTGGCGATGTCGTCAGCAGTGTAACGAGGCGGACGATTTCTATACAGATCCACCTCATTCAACGCCTGTGCATATTCTGACGAGTTCGTCATTTTAGGCAGAATGGTAGGCTGACTGAAACCCTGATTGGCATTAAAGGTAATCGTAGGTTTTCCTGTTTTACCACGTTTGGTGGTAATAAGAATAACGCCGTTTGCTGCCTGAGCTCCATAAATCGCAGCAGAAGCATCTTTTAAAACCGAAATTGTTTCGATACTGTTAGGATCAATACGATCAAGTGAACGACCTGGAATACCATCCACTACTACAAGGGCGTCGTTGTTACCCAATGTATTCATCCCACGGATACGGATGGTAGATCCGTCCTGTCCTGGCTCACCGCTTCGTGCAACCAGGGTTACCCCTGGCAAACGTCCTGCAAGACTGTTACTTACGTTGACTGCCGGTGATTTTACGATGTCAGATCCTTTCACCGTTGTTACAGCTCCGGTCAATGTCTCTTTCTTCTGTTCTCCATATCCTACTACAATCACCTCACTAAGGGCTTGTGAATCCCCCATCAGTGTCACATCAATTGAATTCCTCACGCCGACTGTCACTTCCTGCTTAAGAAAACCAACGTAGCTATATACGAGGATAGCTTCAGCATTTGGAACTGTGATGGTATACGCTCCGGCAGCATCCGTTGTAGTTCCTGAGTTTGTCCCTTTTACCAGTATACTCACACCGGGCAGCGGGGTTCCGTTTTCCTCGGACACTTTTCCCTTCACAATGATATCAGCTTGTAAAAGGGTCGTTTTAACGCCGGGCACACCAGTTGCCAGAAGCGGCAAAGATTGGCATACAGCGATAGTCAATATAGCCAGGCACACACCTGCCGGCGGGCACAGACTTTTTAAGGAAATAATTTGGGTCATAAATTTCAGTTAATAAGTGATTCAAAATACCGTCATTTTAATTGCTGGGCACAAGAAATCTTCCCTACCAAAAATGGTCGTTGCCTCATAAGTTATTTTAGAGTAGTTAGGTTTTTTATTTAGTCATAGGCAAAGGTTTATGATACAGAAATAGACCAACACATTGGAATACATACTATACAGCAGTTCCGATGATTTTTAAAATACATAGAAGTGCGCTGCTTTAAAGCAGTGTTTCCATGATAATAAAAGGTAAGTTAAGTTGATGACTGGGGAATAACTGATGTTGAATAACATCATTAGGAGTACAATTTTTTTTCATCTAGTTAGGTATAAATTAGAACCGGTATCTGATTACAGCTAATTTTAATGCAGAGTTAATAATAAATTTTAGAATTTTAACCACATATTAATACAAATTTTTATCGAAATTTTCCAAAAGTGTCATTTGGACATAATTAGGCACTTTGTAGGCTATTATGACACTTACGGTTACATAAAAACATATCATATATTACCGGAAATTTCCAGCCGAATAGAAAAACTGAAAACTATTCAGACCTGATTTTACCATACATGATTTCGATTATAATTTCGTTTGCACCCTCCTGGAAAGAACAAGATGCTGAAGATGTTACTATTAACCTTAAAAAAGGTAATGACAAGATTGGCCGTGGGTTAAATGTATTTACGCTTTATAAACAGTCGCCATATCTTAACCTGAATAAATTCATAGTAATAAGAACAGGCAGTAGTAATTTGGTTTTTAATATCATCGTTTTTATGATAATTGCTAATGTACATCTTATTCCGTTTTTAATTCGAAACCAAGAACATGGCCCAAAAAGCACTTTGTTAAAGTTCTCGGTCTTGTAAAAGTTCATTCACTTTTCACATTTTGTTTCTAATCCTCAGCTGCACCGGCAGGTACCTGCCTAGTCCAGAGGACTCTTGTCAGGCGTGGATTTTGGCACTGAAGTTTAATATAATAGCGTTTTGTTAAAAAATGCTCCTTCCCAAATCGAACGAAGTCAATTATATCTAAACTATTGCTGCTTGTATAATGGTCTCCCTGAAACTGGTAATGGTAAGACAACGTAAACCCCCTTGTGAAGCTGCCATTAATTTCAATGGGTTCAGCAACTGCAATTCTACTACATTCATCAAGTGAAGAATCCTCAGACCGGCGCAGGAAAAATATAAACGTGAAAACCACAATTATAACAAGCCACATAATTATCTTCTCCCATGTAGCCATTTTCGGCTTGTTATTTGACATTGTATAGCGTTTTGGATATTTGGTATTATTCGTCTCAAGAAGTTGTGTTATTCCTATTGCTATGCGTTCCTTCGCTATGTTACATACCCAAAACGATAGCATTACAATACTTGACCATTCCGCAAATTTCCTCTAGTTTCAATTAGCAGACATATGGCAATTTGTTTACACCAAAGAATCCTTTTGCATAATAAATTACTACTGCAAAAGCACTATCCTTTTTTTTGAGACTGTTGAATTGTGAGGTTCTACCTTGGCACTGAATCAGCGGAACAAATTCTTACCGAGTTCATCGTACACTCCCATCATCTGAAAAACAGAATGTATTTATTCCTTTATCTGGAATAATTTGCGTTATAAATGTACGATATCCCCCAAGCAATAATACTTTTCTAATAGATAAAGTATCAAATCTTTCAGTGACATTTTTCAATGGATCACTCCAGTCTGAATATTTATACATTGTGTTTTTTAATGCCCCTTCCCTACTGTAATCCAGTACCATATCTCTTTTAGATGTCCAAATGGTATTTTGTGCCTGCAAGCTTGGTTCATCAATCCTTTCAATTAAAAATATAGTGTCTGAACATATTTCACTATGCTTTTGGATAAGTACCTTTCTTTCCCACAGGGAGGCTATAGCCAATCGGGTGTCAAAAACGGATTGGTATTGAAACAAATCGGTAGAAACTGATTTATTAAAACAAATATTATTTTTCTTGGTACATCCAGAACTTAAAGCAACAAGCATACAAATTAATATTTTTCTCACTTTTTTTGAAAATTTATATGCTTAAACAAATAGCCTATTGTTCTATAAGTAACTATTAAACAATGAAATAATACGGAAAATATACTTCAAGGTACAAGAAATGAACCGTAGAAAACGTAATGAAGCATTGTGGGCAATCAAAAATTTTACCATTTATTTAAATTAGCCATTGAAGAAAGCGAATGCCTATTTTTTCTTCAATCTCTTTTCTTAATTGCAAATGAATGATTATCGTTTTTTGAGACTGGCTTCCAAATCATATCCTTTCTACGTCCCATCCATTATACAGATCTGCTCCTCAGAATTCTGCCAACTCGTTAAAAGCAATATTCCGCTTATGTAATTTGAGAGGCGTTAGAGTATCGAGTTTAGTAACCATCAACTTCCATTCACCTTCTGAGTCCACTAGCTCTTCTAAGTTGTAATCGTGATCCATAAGCCCATGCCAAACTTTTTGTAAGGATTCCTGACTTTGACTATAAAAATAAAAGCCCCATTTCAAGATCGATGCAGTATCAAAATTATCATTATTCATTTTTTAAACAGCACTTCCAGATTTTCTAAACTACTTTCCATATTCAAATAATCGTTTTTTGAGGCTAATAATGAAATTAAAAACGGAAAAAACTTAATCTAGTTGGCCATAAGCATAATGATAATGTTCCTGTGTTGCTGACGTAAAGCGCTGAATAAAATTAGAGGAGTAATGTTCAGCTTTTGTTGGTAGGAAGTATTTATTTTTAATAGACCAATCGTATATGCTCGTATCCATAGGGTATGAAGTAAGAACCCCAGAAAGTTTATTAATTTTAATCCATTCTTCCGCTTTAAGCTTGGAGCTGAAAGCCCCGCTAGAAAAGCGACCTCCCTCGCCATGAAATATCCAAATCTCTGTTACTATTTTCAATTATTAGATAATATCGTTTTTTGAGACAAAAAGAGAGAGGTAGTCTTTAATGTGACATTAATTCTGCTGGAATCATTTTCTATCACAGTACAGTTTAAACTCCCATTTTTCACAAGCTACTTAATTTTTTCGAATCAAAATACTTGTAGGCCGGTTGTATTTCCAATCCCATCATTTTTCCTTCCTTAGCAAATATTAAGCCAATTTCATTTTAAAATTCAAGTGGCCAGATTTCGCGGAAATTGACTACTTTGCTCTCTTCAATATCTTTCACAAACCAAATATAAAGCCCGTCGGCTTCCTTGTCGTATCCGTATTCCATTTTATTAAAACTTCTTTAATTTGGTTAAGAAATATTTTCAAATCACAATTTGAACATTTATTCGTATTTCTATCAATCGTTTTTAGAATAAGGTGATGAAAATATCTACCTAAAAGGCACCAATTCTATTTAGTTCCCGGCTAAAAAGTTTTTGTATAAAGAGTGACGAAAATTCGATAAATGGTAATACAAAAAAAGGGCTTTTTGCGCCTATAAACTTGATTCGAATGCAAAGCATCACGAAGGAAGTGTATCAAAAACTTTTTACTAATCTGTTAGTCAAACAACGTGATCCTTTTCAAAATAAATTATACTGGGAATGTGATGACGTGAAGCACGGCCGTGTCGGCTAGCTAGAAATGAATCAGTTAGATACAAAAGTTCGAAGAGCCACATGGCACACCAACCAGAATTTATCGATCAACGGATGGCGAAACGTAATCAATCCGGATGCTGAATTAAATTTCGGATAGCGCGCGAAATTCAGGAACTTGCTGTAATTAAAAAATCTTCGGACTGTTGATCATTGGAATATTGTCAGGTAAAATTTCATTGGTATTACCTTTGAAAGATACATTCAGACCTTTGGAGGTATGCCAAAATACAAAACGAAATTACTATATCTTCTAATTGGTCTGCCTGTTACCGTTTTTGGGCAGTCCTTTACGGGCACTATAACTGATAGTCAGAACAATACTCCTTTACCGTATGCCAGTATCGGGGTCAAGGGGAAAAGTATTGGAGGAATAGCTGATTCAAAAGGTCATTTCCTCGTTAACATCACCAATGCAGCTCCTTCTGATACGATTATAGTAAGTTATCTTGGATATGAATCTAAAACATTTGTGAAACGTGATATTTCACAATCTGCGTATCATATTGAGCTGGTACCTGGTGCTCTTCAACTTCGTGAAGTAGCAGCCCGAGGGAAAAGAGCGACTATCATTATCGGTAACAAGAAAGCTAGTGCTCAATATACTGGTTGGGGCGACTACATCAGCTCAAAAGGACGCTTACGGGGTGTTGCAATCCAGACCACCGACACTCCTTTAAAACTTTCCAAATTTAAGATGCGTCTTAATGCGTGTGAATTTGACAGTGTGCGTTTCAGATTGCATATTCTGCCATTGCAAACCAATTATTCAGGCAATCTAAATGCAGAATTGATTGATGAAAATATTTTCTTCAATGCTTATAAGGATCAAAAGTGGGTCAGTGTAGATCTGACGCCTTATAATCTTGTAATCCATCAAAATATTGTTGCCGCTGTTGAATGGGTTGACTCCTGGGTGAAAAAGGAATCAAGAAACGAAAGTTACCTGCTGACTATTTCCTTGTCCCGGGAAGAAGGGTACATTTATGTTAGAGAAACTCCTGAAGAACCTTTTTTAGCAACTAAGTCAAAGTTTACACCAACAATATATTTTGAAACGTACAAACCTGGAAATTCGGACATTCCCAAATAACCTTCAAAATCTGTCTCAAATTCGCATCGTTTTTATTTTATAGTTGTGCTGTGTAAAATGATTTGTTAGTACATCTACTAAATTGGGTCTGCGTACTTTTTTAATTAATAGGTCAAAGTATTGTTATGCGAATAATGGGGTTAAAAATAATCCAGGTAATAAGTGCTGCCGCTATTCTGCCGTAAACATGAAAGATAAGACCGGCTTTATATCTGACTTTGGATGCAATTTTTCTTTTTGTTTTTCCTTGTAACCAATTAAAAAAGGATTCGATGGGCTGCCTGATTTTAGAGACAGCAGTTGAGAATAATCATTATTTATAGACATTCTACTGCATGGCTGTGAATAAATTTAAAGTTACCTTGCATATTAATTATTCCCCTCATTGTTTTTTATGCTTAAATTCTATTTTTCGCTATTTGTATTGCTATACAGTGCTGATTCCATTTTTGCCCAAAATCCAGTTATTACAATTGACGTACTAAATCCTGCCTGCCTCAATACTGTTTATAAAATCCCTGTAACGATTACAGGAAAATTTGAAGCGGGTAATTTTTTCAAAGTCCAGTTAAGAGAAAATCAGTATGAACCCGAAATCGGAGAGTTTCCTGCCACACTTAATAATGGCAATATAGAAGTGATGTTTACTGATACTAAGCTTTTGACATTCTCTAATTTACAGCTGCGAATTTTGTCGACCGCGCCGGTAGCAGCATCTGAATATTCGACCTACTCTTTCAGCGTTCATTCCAAAGGGAATATATCTCTTTCCAATTTCCTTTCTGACACTTTGAACAAATACGAGCCACTGAAAATATTATTCTCAGGTGAAAGTGATTCTCGCGGTTTTGTCACACTTCGGGATAGCACCCGTTTTGACTTTTTCGGAAGAGCGGATTCACCTTCCTTTAATTTGCAGTATCAGTTTTATCCGGCAGGCTCCGGCACCTACTCCATTGCGCATGCAGAGAATGTTTGCGGTGCGATGACTGTCAGCGGCCAGGCCAAAGCGGTTGTTAATCAGGTATCTGTCCGTACTACCCAATTAACTCCACTGGTTCTATGCCCCGGTTCAGAGCTCAAAGTCAACTTTTCAACTGATGGCGCGATTCCTCAATCCGCAAAATACAGGATTCGTCTTCTGGAAGCACTAATTCCCGACGAGATGCCCAAAGCTCTAAAATATGAAATGGCTGCAACGTTACGGAATGGAGCTTTGTATGTAACTATACCTGATAATCTGAATATCACGCGATCAACCAACTTCTATGTTAATGTATTGGTAAATAACCCGGGAATCGTTGGAAATTATGGCGATATGAATGTGCTCATTTCTCCTAAACCCTCAGCAGAAGTTATTTCCGAAAGTGTGGAAGTAGAAATGGGTAATTATGTTCGGATTAATGTTCGTTACAGTGGCCCAAGCCCTTATAACATCAATCTGACTGACGGAACGGAAATTAACCGGATCGACGTAGAATCCACTTACCACGATCATGAGCTTTATCGCACACCGTCTAAAACCACCGACTATGCGGTAAAATCAATTGAATCAGGCTGTCAGCAAGCCCAGCTTCCGGCAAAAGTGATGCGTGTAACGGTAAAGCCCGGTTTTTATCTTGATCAGGTCGATAAGGATAAAAATTATTGCGAGGGTGAAACTGTACGTCTTCATTTTCTTTCCAATGTTACAGTTCCTGCTTCTGCTGTTTATACAATGGAAATTGGGTTTAATGGGAAATCGGTATCAGTTCCTGTCAAAAGAGATGGTGAATTTGCAGAATTTAAGATACCTGCTTTTCTAAATGATCCTGTGCTGAAAAATACGAGATATAAGACTTTCAGCTTCATGTTGTCATCTGTAAATCCTGAATTACAGTCTTTCCGGATTGATGGCATTACTATTCAGTCCAAACCAACAATAGAATGGTTTAAAGAAAATACAACAAGTTTTCCCGGGCCGGTACACACCGAACCAAACTTCTGGTTCTTCGGAGGCGGACCTTATGAAGTAACATTTAGAAATGGCCAGAAAGACCGTTATATCATCTATCAGGATTGGGCAATTGCCCAGTTTTACGTACCGGCCAGCGGTTCTTTTGGTATAAAGTCTATCAGTAATTCCTGCTTTCTAAATGAAGATCTGCCTGAGCTTAATCTGGAAATTGAAAATCCCGCATCCGCTATGCCGGTAATTTCTGCAATCCCAATCAAATATAGGATCTGCCATACGGATAGTCTGGAAATAGATATCAACGTCTCCGGAAAGTTTGAGGCAGGCAATGTTTTTGAAATACAAATGACCGATGGCTTATCCTCCTACACATTTAATACATTCGCGAAAGTGAGCGGAAGCGGTAAAATAAAGATCAAAATACCAGAAGAAGGAACATTCAAAATCAGTACTGGCACTACTGAAATCAGACTCAGGATTGCTTCAACCAATCCGATCATTTATAGTGAAACCTTTGGCGTAAGCCTGAATTATCCACTTTATAGTGTTTCCCTGGGCTACTCAGACAGGGTTGATAAAGATCAGGAAATGCCAAACACGGCGCTGATTAATTATTTAGGAAGCCTGCCGTCATCCCTGGTTTACTCTGACGGAAAAACCGATCACACAGTACCGTTGCAAGGTAATGGCTATTATGCCACTTTCCCTCTCAATTCTGCTCCCGGCAAAAATACGTATACGCTCAAAACAATTACCTCCGTCTGTGGTATCCAGGATTTTAATTTACCTATGTCGGTTGAAGTCATGCCATACCGCATCCGGGTTTCATATATGTACGGTTATCCGTTTATATGTGCAGGCAGTACCATTAATATACCTTTCAGCATTTGGGACGCCGAGCCTGTGGCAGCAAGTTTTTCACTCCAAATTCAAAAAATAGATGGTGGTGAATATATTGAAATAGGTAAAGGGACAAGCATGAAGGAAATTTCCGGCACAATTCCTGCTGATTTCCCTGCCGGAAATTATTACAATTTACGTATTGTATCTAATGAAGGCGTTATTTCAAATTCAATGTCTGCTCAAATCGGTGTTGCCCCTACGGCCACAATTTCGATAAAAGACTATGCTGCAACCGGCCCTGTTACCGTAAATGCCGGTCAAAGCGTATATATTCAGATCAACCTCACAGGATCATTGCCCCAGTGGGTAGTAGCCGACGGGCTGTATGAATATAACCGGGAATCATCGCCGGTTAATTACAGTGTTTCGCCAGTTAAATCAGGTGAATATGCTATTAAGTCAGTCAGAAATGCTTGTGGATTTGGCACCTTTACCGGTTCAGCAGCAGTAAAAGTGCTGCCTACCCTGACTGCAGATATTCCCAATTATATTCAGTGTGCAGGTAGTACGGTACTTTTGAATTATAGTTTAAATGGTGATTTTGATCTTGGCGACGATTATATCCGTTTTGATTTGATAGACCTCAGGACGCAGAAGAAATATAGCCTGGACTCAACCCGGATTTCCGGAAATGCAAAACTCCTCGAAATACCTGTAACTGTGCCGGGAGGGAATTACACTTTGGTAACTTCTGTCAAAAAATACGGGTTGAAAATAGATAATTTCATACAGTTGATGACCACGCCAAACGTGACATTACTGGGCACTACTGTAATCAATCAGGGTGAGCAGACCAACTTGTTGGTTAAGAATAATGGGTTTATAAATGCCCAGCCAATTTCGTACAAGCTTTCCAACGGCTATTCAGGACAATTTTCAGAAGCAAATCCCGAAGGAGCATTTATAACTGTATCACCCGCAGTTACTACCGAATACACGATCACCAGCGTTAACAACCAATGTGGAACCGGAACCGTGTCTGGAACGGCAATTGTAGAAGTAAACCCGTTCATGGAAAATTCTGTAACTGTAACAAACTGGAAATCAATCCGCTCCCTCGCGGCATTATGTACTCAGGATTCCCTGCAGGTGTATTTTACCACCACCGGCAAATTTTCTGGTGAGAACAGGTTTACGGTCCAGTTATCTGACAGCACCGGTCAGAATTTCCGAAACATACCGACCAGCGGCAATGTTTCTCCATTGATTGCAGTCATTCCCGCTACGACTCCCGGAGGCAGCGGTTACCGCCTGAAAGTTATCACCTCAGATGCGGGAACAGCTAGCGGTACATTCAAAAACCCACTTGATCTCAAAATGAAAGCTTCGGCCAGATTTGCTTCTGAAATAATCAATTATCAAGAAAATGCAAATCCGAAAGCAGCAGTTTTACTCGAAGGCGGCAGCCCATACAATTATGTGTATGGAACCGACCTGTTGCGACAAAACAGGTATACCCAGCTTTCCATAGACACATTAATATTATACCAGGCATCCCCTTCTGTTTACTACAAACTTTTTCTGTACAAAATGCGTGTGGATTGGGCACAATTGGTAATCCCTCAACGGTCAGAGTCGAATTGGTTACAGGTATCGAAGATCCGGCAAATCAAATGCAGATTACCTTGATGCCTAATCCTACGAGTGATTTTGTAACATTGAAATTTTCGGCAGCAGGCCCGCGAAAAGTAAGTATATACAGTATGGACGGGAAATTATGGCTGAATAAATCAATGATGTTATCAGTGGAAAAAATCGATCTGAGCGCATTTCCGTCAGGAATTTTTATTGTACAAATTGATTCCGGCAATTATAAAAAAAGCTTTAAAATCATAAGGCAGTAACAACCTCTTGCAGTAAGGAAAAAAGCTGGTGAAATTATTCCACCTGCTATCATTCAATTGCTTTAAAAGATTGTTTTCCAAAACAATAAATTCAGAAAATACAGGGGAAGAATCCACCGGAAATGTACACAGCCAGCCCGTGATACTGAACCGGATTAAATTATTTTTTTTCCTGATTACCGGACTTTCTTTTTCTGTTAAAAGGGATTCTTTTTCAGTCTTGTCAACTTCTTTTAAACCGGCTTGTATTTTTTGTTTTTTTACCTTCCCGGCTTTCACAACCGGTTTGGGTGTTTCCTTGTTCTTTTTGAGCTTTTGATCCTGTTTTGCTGAAAACCTGACCACTTTTTCCCAGCTTTTTTGCCATTTTTTTGATGAGGTCTTTTAACTTCTCGGGCTGGCCGGTCGAATCTTTCAGTTTGTCCTGGATCGTTTCAGTAATATTGACTGCCAGTTCCTTTTTTTACTTTTCATATAATTTTATAGCTTATAACGTGATATATCTTACAAAGCTACTGCTTGTAACCAGTTTACGTATAGCAGTTATCAAATAATATTTTCTATACGTAAAATACCATCCATTTTTTTATAGTTTAAAATCGAGACTTCTATCTCCCGTTCAACTTCCCGGCCGATTGCCATGAAAAGCCTTTGTTTATTTACTTTTATCACCCTGTTTACTACCATAGTACAGAAGACCGGCTAATTTCTGTAAATTCTTTTAGCACCTGGCTGAGCTGCTGGTCGGTAATACCGCTCAGGGCAAGGATCTGCTCTCTGAGCTTCATTCCATCCCCTGTTTCAAATCCGCCATATACCGGCAAATTCAACCCGGCCAGTTTGTGAAAACTTGTCTCCCTGCCTTCCTTTACCAATACATCAACATAGTGTTCGATCTTCGTATACTGCTGGGAATAATAACCTCTCAGGGTTACTTTTACCTGCCTGGACTGCTGTGTGATAAATATCTTTTCAAAAATCATGGTCTGCTTTCTTTGTGCTGCCGGTAAAATTACAACCAATCATTCAGGTAAATCAACGCTTAACAATAACATAATCATCCAATCAGGCAGGTGATTTAATAAGAAATCAGGCTGAATCTATACAAACGAGGGCCGGTATCTGTGAATTTAGGCTGTCAGAGACCAATAAAAATTACCTATATCACAGGCCTGCCAGTGTTTTTTGTATGGATCAAAACCTGATATTAACATATTGTGAAGGCCTTCCATAATACTTTTCCGGTGAATAACTTTGCAGCTGAAAGTAAACAAAAGAAGGAAATGACACAGGAAAAAACAATGCTTTTACGAACTGGCAGATCTGTAAAGATCATGGCACAGCCAATCCAAAGCCAGGACACTTTTGATATGCAAGTGAGTGTGCTGATCAAAGATCCCAGGGAGTTATACTTTCATCCTCCCATTGAAATTTCCCATCCAAAGTACTGGAAACTCAGAAGCCTTCCAGCCGAAAAATCAAGGATGCTGCAGATACAATACAGCGGAATATCCAATAAGGAAATCCGTAAAGCCTTAAAAGAATTCAACAAGGATTTCCTGCAAAATAACAGCGACAATTAAAATGTAAAGTTTGGACCGCTCCAAAATATTTTTTTAGAAGTCTCAATCGGGTAATAGCCTGTTCTCATCTTTTTGATGGCACGGCAAGGATTTAATGATCCATTAACAATGATGCAGGACTGAACTGTTACTTTTGCCTTACTATATTCATCTATCATCGATTGCCTGCCTGGCGCTCTATGTTGTATAACCTGCTGACGGAAAACATTGTGCAAAGACGATCTATATTAAAAAGCCTTGGCGGCATAATTTCTGCCCCCATATTGGGGCATCCTTTCCAGGCCAATACCCAAACGCCCGTGCTTCGGGTAGTCCATCTTACAGACGTCCATTTAAAAGATGAGCTTGGTGCACCGGAAAAATTTGTCAGGTGCCTGCACCATATTCAAAACCAGACACCCAAAGTGGATCTATTATTGAATGGTGGGGATATCGTCTTTGATATGAACAAGGAAAACATCAGTACGATCAATAACCAATGGAAGCTGGTTCACCATACCATGAAGGAGGAATGCAGCCTGCCTATTCATTATTGTCTGGGCAATCACGACGTCTGGTGGTACGAAGATTCCAAAGCGCTGCCTCTTTATGGGAAGCAATATGCACTCAGCCAGCTCCAGCTAAATAATTCGTATTACAGCCTGATCCAGGGCGGCTGGAAAATAATTATTTTGGACAGTACCCACCTGGATATTGACGACACCTGGTATATCGGCAAATTAGGAGATAAACAGTTTAGCTGGCTGGAAGAAGAGTTAAACAGCACCAACCCTGCTATGCCCGTTTTGATTATGTCACACATACCTATCCTGACAGCACTTTTGATGATACAGGATGATGTGGTCAACCGCTGGCAGATGCTGGGTGGTGACATGCATACGGACACAGCCAGGATTATCAGCCTGTTTAATAAACATACCAATGTGAAACTGTGCCTGAGTGGCCATCTGCACATGCGGGACAAGGTGGTGTACAATAACGTGACCTATTTATGTAACGGGGCGGTCAGCGGTGCGTGGTGGGAGGGTAACATGCGGGAAACCAAACCCGGATACGGGCTCATCGATCTGCATGCGGACGGCAGTTTTGAAGAGCGCTACGTAAATTATTAAAACCTGTATTATTCCGCCAGATCAGATCAAAAAAATAGTGCTGTTACCGGAAAAAGACCAGATCCAGGGTAATACCTGTCCAGCCTGTCTGCAAACAAAGTGCCGACAACCCGGTTCAATGAAGGTCATCCTGCTCGTCTGCCGGGTTTATTTCGCCGGTACTTTGCAAATCATCTTTCATTTCACCGGCTTTCCTGGCAGCTTTCCGCTCCTGTTTTTGAAATATTTCAAACAACCGGTCAGCCAGCTTAGCTGCCGATTTTGTAATTCTGCGTTTCGCTTTATCCGAGAGTTCATAGGATTGTTCCAGCCGGGAGACAATCGCATCCATAATTTCAACTTTCAATGTGTCTTTCTGGTCCATAGCCCGAATGTTTAGTTTGGTTTCTTTAATAGGCTTATTCTACAAATTTATATTTTATTCAGGATTATAATTGTAAAAACCATTCCAGTCAGGCCGGCTGTCCACTGTATATTTCAAAGCAGGCTTTTGACATTTTCAAAGTTATAGCATTCCCCTAAACGCCCTTTGGTGTGTGCTCCCTTTTGGCACTTAAATTTTTTACAGCCGCTTTTTCCAAAAATACCGTACTTTTTTCCGGATGGCGCTCGGCAGGCCTAAATTGGCCAACTTTATTAAGTATGCATTGCAGGTTTAATAATCACCCTGATCAGCAGAAGCATTTGCCGGCTGATCCCAATTATACCCGCTCAAAAGATGCAGCAGCCGCAAATGATATCCGGCCGCAGGAAGCTTTTAACTGTTTTTTCTGTGCAGGTTGGGCTATAAAAGCGTCTGATAGTACACAAGGTTGAATGGTACAATGAACATGGGTAGTAGCATGATGATCAAAAGATAAAATTGAAATCCGGTATTGCTGTAACAGCTTAGCATCTTAAAACCCTGGTCGTATGCGAACGATTGGCAAATCAGATCAATAAATTTTGTTTGCATAACCAGCATTCCGTACCAGCTGTTTCCAATTCTCTCTTTAAAACCAATATGAGCTTTTCCGCAAGAAATGTCCGGTCGTTATAGGTCAAAGTATTACCCGCAATTTCAAAAGCACGTCTTTCGGCATTGGGGTCTCCTGCCAAAATAAGTACATCGGGATGCAGATTACAAGTATAGGCTGCTTTTGCCTTCAGAATGGCGAGTCGCGCTGTGGTGTCAGTATATTCAGCAAAGTTCGTTGCAGGCATTTCGTACTTAAGTAGGTCAAGCAGGAAAGATAACAGATATTGCTGTGAAACAGCCGTTTATAATGTGATGCTTTTATTAAATTATCAGCCGGCAAAAAACATAAAATTTCGGTTCGGGGATAAAAGTGCATTGCATGTCTTCTCAGGCAATCAGGTAGCTGATTTTATCGGCGATGATGTGGAGCAAATTATTCGGGTCTGCTAACTGGTTCAGCGAAATATATTCTGCTCCTGACTCAAAATTGCTTCTGGCGTATGATTTTGCATCCTTCAGAGAGAAGAACCGTTTTTCTGCATTGAAGACGTTTTCAGGTAATATGCCGTTACGCTCTTCAATAAAGGCCAGGTCCCAGCTGGGAATGCCATTGATCACACAGATGTCATATACCACATAATAAATCCCTGATGGACTATCCGCTTTTTCGTAAAAGGTACCTGTGCAGTCGGGATTGGAAACGTTTACCATACCATGTTTGAATCAATTTGGAACGAAGGAAGAACCCTTAGAATGGGACTGCAATCAAATTTATAAGCGTCAGAATTTGTACAAAGTTATCAAATGATGGGGAATCTTCACATTAAATTAAAACTGAAAGAAACTTGATAAAATCATTTAAGGGCTCTAACACAGTAGAATATTCTGCTAAGTTACTGATACTTATACCAATACAGCATTTAAACAGATTATTCTTCTGTGTAATTTACACATGATAATTAAATGACAAATAGGTTTATCAGACCGCCGGAGAAGTTTATATCATTGGTGAAATTAAACTTTTCCTCTGTTCATCACCTGCCTTTTTAATACCCGGGCAATAATTTAAATTACTGTAAATCCCCGGGCATCCATTATACCATAATGTGATAAAAACAGCATGGTTGTCTTACCTATTTTGGAGATACAAATAAAAAAAATACCGTATTGACCTTTGGGCAATTCCGGATGAAAATATAATTCCGGGAAACATGATTTGCGCGGCATCATCTCAGGCACTGGAACTATATTTCTTTGCTCTTATGATTACGTATGATTGAATAAATATCAGTTCTTCGGTCTTTTAAATTCCGGACACTTCCAAATTGATTTAATTCCCTTAACATATCAATATCAACGTCGGCAATCAAAATCATTTCTGTATTGGGGGTTGCCTCGGCTTTTATCCCATTGGTGGGAAACGAAAAATCGCAGGGGGTAAAAACCATTGACTGGGCATATTGAATATCCATATTATGGACTTTTGGTAAATTGCCAACACTGCCGGCGATGGCAACATAACATTCATTTTCGATAGCTCTTGCCTGAGCGCAGTTCCTTACCCTAGAATAGCCATTTTGGGTGTCGGTCAGAAAAGGTACAAATAAAATATTCATTCCCTCATCGGCTAAAATGCGGCTTAATTCAGGAAACTCAACATCATAGCAAATAAGGATGCCTATTTTTCCGCAGTCGGTATTGAACGTCTTGATGGTATCACCACCCTGCATGCCCCATACTTTGGCTTCATCCGGCGTTACATGCAACTTTTCGAACCGTTCAATCCCACCGTCCCTCTTGCATAAATAACCAACATTGTAAAGAATGTTATCAACAACCTCCGGCATACTTCCGGTAATAATATTTATATTATAGGAGATGGCAAGCTCAGAAAAGCGACTGACAATTCTCTCTGTATATTCTGCCAGCTTTCTTATTGCAACCGGTTCTGCCAGATGGTTATAATCCGACATCAAGGGAGCATTGAAAAACTCAGGAAACAAGGCAAAATCGCACCTGTAGCCCGATACCGCATCCACAAAATATTCAACCTGCTGCATCAGCTCATCAAAGTCATTGTACAACCTCATTTGCCATTGTATTAAACCCAACCTGATGATTGACTTTTTAAAGGCCGCCTGATCTGAAATTTTCTCATAGTAGACATTATCCCACTCGAGTAACACGGCATATTCATTGGAGTCCTTATCACCTTCAAGGTACCCCTGAAGTATTCTGGCAGGGTGAAAGTCGTTAGACAACTGGAAATTTAAAACAGGGTCATGTATGTCCTTGTTTCGTACTTTATCAATGTACTCTTTGGGGGAGATGGTATCGGAATATTGATGGTAATTGGGGATTCGGCCACCAAAAACAATTCCTTTCAGATTTAATTTCTCACAAAGCTCTTTCCTGTAATCATACAAACGCCTTCCTAACCGCAGGCCGCGAAACTTAGGCCGTATAAATACATCTATTCCATATAAAACATCTCCTTTACTGGTGTGGGTTTTAAAACTATAATTTCCTGTTATTTCTCTGTACGTATGTTTAGAGTCAACTTTGTCGTAGTCAACAATAATAGATAATGCGCATCCGGCCAGCTCATTATCTACCTTGATACCCACCTGGCCCTCGTGGAAAATATTGATCAGTGTTTTGATGTGATGTTCTTTCCAAAAGGCATTTGGCATACTGGAATAGGTCTCAATCATCATTTCTTTGATCTCCTGATAATCTTCCGGTTTTAGAAAAACCAACTCAATATTCTCAATTGATTTATTGTCTTTGTTTGTTTCCATAATTTTCCATCCCGTTTTACCCTTCTTTGAAAAGGGTGATTAACGGGGATTGGTTTTAGTAATAGTTCGTTGATTTAAACTGTTTTATTTCTTGATTGCATTCTGTGAACAATGGGGAACTACCAACTTTTTGGCGTCTAAAAAATCAGAGGTGTTGCTAAAATTGCGAACAATAAAGAGAAGTAACAAAGAAACAGTGTGAAAGTTTTGTTAAAAAAGAGTAAATCCGGCGGGTAAAAAACTGCCGAAGACATCATAGTGAACCCTAAATCATCATTACCACAGTGGTTTAATGAAGAGAAAATACGCAGCTTCATTTTCATTACTTCGCGATCTCTGCCAGACTTAGGGTTAAATTTAAAGAAAAGTGGGGCTCCCCTTCACCGTACCGTTTACCGGAGTGCCGGTTGCATTGCTTTTTCAAAAGGCATTTGCAGATACTGTCAAAACCACCATTTCCTGAATATGTAACCCTCAAACCCTGCTGTTCGCGAGAATAAAGTCAGGAATATTAGTTATTTGACTCTCAGTACTGCCACAACCGGAAGATGATCGGATGCATATTTCTCATCAATCACCCTGGTCGATACACTTTCAAAGGTTCCATCGGTTTTGTACATCACAAAATCAATCGTACGGTCCGGAACTTCAACAGGAATGGTAAAAGCGCAATTCAGGCAGCTTCTCGTAAAACTTTTATCAAGATATTTTATCACCTCGCTGTCCGGTAGCGCATTGAAATCGCCACCTATGATCACAGGCAAGTCCGAATCCTGAAAATGTTTTACGATAAGTGCGGCCTGCGAAAGGCGGTTTTGTTCTTTCAGATCCAGATGTGTACTGGCAAAAATAACCTTCCGGCCTTTCGTGATCTCAACAGTAATAGCTGCGATAGTTCTGGTTTCCCCTTTGATCGCAGAATCAATAGGCAGGATAAATCCAATTGAATCCAATATTGCAAACTTCGAAAGTACAGCCACTCCGTAGTCTCCGCCCTGGTGATCTATCGCTTTTGAAAAAAGAAATTCATACCCGTTAACCTGGCCAGTTCTTTGGCCTGGTTTAACCCTTTGCCGGATCGCAGGGTATAAACATCCACCTCCTGCAAAGCGACAAAATCAGGGCTTTCGTCGTTGATAACTTTTGCAATGGCAGCTACATCTATTTTCTCCCCTGCCGACGGCGGGTTGCAATGATGAATATTATAGGTCATCACTTTAATGTTTTTTGCTTTATGCTCTGCGTATTCATTCCGGCTTATGCTTTTATTTCCAAACGCAGTAATACACATAAAAGCGAACAGAATAGGAATCACTAGTTTCATCATGACAGGTTTTAGCAGCTTAAACGGTTAAAAGAAATCAATTAAATTTTTGTTTTTCTTGGGATTTGAAACTTCCCTACTACCTCTCCATCATCCCTGATCATTTTCAGGTTAAGTTCCTTTCTTGTTGCATGCACTTTTATCAGCGTACGATTTCCTTCAATTGGCCCTCCCCCAATAACGATCGGATAATTGTGGGTGTCATCCGCGTCATGTGTCATATACCGGTGCGTATGGCCGGAAATCTGGATATCAACTTTTGCCTTGTTAAGTATCGGGCCAAAGACTTTTTGGCCATGCAGCGTACCATGCCAGTCCCCGGAATGATAAGGAGAAATATGAATCAGTACGACCCTGAAATCCGCCTTTTTAAACTCGTCACCGGCTACTTCCTTTTCAAGCCATTTTGCCTGATTTTCCCGGTAACGGTCAAAAGCGGTAAGCCCTCCGTATTCGACATTATCATCTGCCTTGTCTTCTCCTGAATCCAGAATCACAAACCTGACCGGGCCACGCGTAAAGGCATAGTAAAATTTATTTTCCGGATAAGCAAAGTACTCGGGAATATGGCGGGAGAAACTACCCCGGCATTCATGGTTTCCCTGTGTAAGAATAAACGGATACTCGCTTGAGAAAATATCGGTGGTCGGCTTGATAAGATGGTCAATCAGTTGCTGTTCCTCAGTCACCCAGTCAAAACAATCTCCGTTAAAAACCACAAAATCGTAATCACGTACATTTCCGGTGTAGCCGTAACGATACAAAAGCTGCGGAATAATTTGCGGACGGTCGTGAATGTCGTTAAAAATCACAAACTTCACTTCATCTTCACTGGCTGCCGGCGTTTTAAAGCCCAGCATAGCACCGGCTATGGTTTCTCCAAATTCCACTTTGGAGCCCTTAAATCCTGTTATTTCGGTAGAAACGATTTTGTACTTATGGGCTGATCCGGGTTTCAGGTTAGGAAGCGTAATCTTGTGGATACGGTTATTGGCCTCAATTAATCCGTTGTGATAAGCAAATGCTTTGTGAATGGCATAGTTACCTTCCCCATATTCCACCCAGCTGAAACAGTTTTTACTGGTGATCCACATGATCGTAACCTGATCCGTATCCATATTCTGAAGATACGGACCGGCCGTGAAATGGTTTTTTTCTTCTGTATTTGAAGCAAAAGCCGAAGTGCCCGCAAGTAAACTGAGCGCCCCTGCTTGTGACATCTTTTCAAGAAATGATCGTCTGTCTGAAAGCATTATTTTAAAAAGTTAAGAGTTTAGGAATACCATTTTTTGAACTGGTTTGGCTTACCAGTTTGGATTTTGGACCAGCCTGGAATTCAGCAAAATTTCCTGTGTTGGAATAGGATATAAATAGTCTTTGGCCTCATTGAATTTTTTTACAATATGGTTATTGATAACGATGTTTCCACCGGCGTTGCCATTTTCCAAAACTATTTCACTGCCGAGTTTCAGTATTTGTGCTCCGGCAACTACCGGCTTGGTTCCTTCGTAGATAACCAGGTCAATCTTTCCGTCTTTATCCAGATCAAAATTGCCTGTTCCCGGAAAATACATGCCTTTAAATTGCCGGGTCAGCAACTGGCCTTCTTTCCAGCGCAGAAGATCATCCCAACGGAAGAAATTTTCCATCACAAGCTCTACCCTTCTTTCCCGTCTGATTTCTAAAATGATGCCAGCATTTTCACCTTTAACCTGGTTGTATTGCGCGGCAAGGTATGGATCAGGATTGGCGTTTGATAAAGCAAGGTCAATAGCCGGCATGCCTACACGGTCACGAAGCAATTTAACAGAACGGTCCAGGTCCGGCTGTGTCAGTGTTGCTTTTTCTGCCTTTGCTTCGGCAAAATTTAGCAGTACTTCCGCATAACGAAAGATTGGCATGTCGGTAATGTCCTTATTGAAAGTGTCCCATTTGGGTTCAGAAACAAACTTGATCAGCTGATAGCCCGTTACAGTACCGCCAAACTCCGGAACCAGCGGAGTAGTTTCTCCGATCCGCGTATAACCAGGCGTTTTAATGGTTTGGGAAAGACGTGGGTCCCGGTTTTGTGTCTCATCATAAAATGACATGGTCTGGTAGCCCGGCTTGCTTGTAAAGCGTGTTCCGTCTTTCATCAGATAACTGTTAACCAGCTGTTTTTCCAATCCGGGTTTGCCATAAGAAGCTGTCATGGTATAATAATTCAGATTGTGATAGACCTGTAACGCATCGCTGAAATCGCGGGCCAGGATCACTTCACTTTCAATGGCATTATCTGATGAAAATAGTTTCAGATAGGCGGTAGCAGGCGTGGCATTGTAAATAGAATAACCGCTGGATTTAATTATTTCTTCGGATGCGCTAATACTTTCATCTAAAAACTGTTCTGAACCGGGCAGGTTAAATTCCTGGTGATATTTGCGGAAAGTCCCTTCAAATAGTGTGATCCGGGATTTCAATGCAAGAGCTGTCCATTTTGTAATGCTATTCACCTGCCTTGTTGTACCAAGCGTGCTAATAGCGTAATTTACATCTGCCATTACTGAGTCCATCACGAGTGTTCTCGGGTCGCGGGCTTTTGTCAGCATTTCTTCATCCCCCACTTCAATCGGATTGGAATACCATGGGACATCGCCAAAACGCTTTACCATATTAAAATAGAAATAAGCCCGAAAAAACCGGGCAAGGCCGTTATATCTGGCCACAGCAGCCGGATCGGGGCATTTGGCTGAATTAGCAAGGAAATAATTTATATTGCGAAGATCTGTCCAGGTCCATCCGCCTCCGCTGGTTGGCACAATCCGTGTTCCCTGCAATTCTTCCCGCAAGCTGTTTTTAACTACATTATCCACGTCTTCATTGTATACATCTTCTGCCGAGGGCAGCATATTATAAAATGAGTTGGTATACAGCAGCAGGTCATTTTCTGTATTAAAAAATGTAACGGGAGAAATTGCATCCAGCGGTAACTGGTTCAGATCACAGGATACCAGCCCGATTGATAAGGCAATGATATAAAATATTTTTTTCATCAAAGTATTGATTTAAAACGATTTAGAAAGTGATATTAAGACCGGCAGAGAATGTTTTGGACAAAGGGTATGTCCTGCCATTCGTGGCATCGCCGTCTATCTGTTCAGGGTCTATAGATTTGCTTCTCAGAGGTGTGAAGGTGAGCAGGTTTTCTCCGCTTACATAAATACGGGCTCTTGGAATACGGATCTTTTTGGTCAGGTTTGCCGGAATCATGTAGCCGATCACTACATTTTTCAATCTCATATAACCCACATTCTGCATGTATTTATCATTCTTTTCACCCAGATCATTTCCTGCGCTTAAAGCCGTATAACCTCTTAGCAAAGGAAAGTATGCATCCGGATTTTCAGGCGTCCAGATATCGTCTTCAAAATGTTCAGGAATGAAAGAAAAATATGGCCGGGAATACGCTCCCCAGAATTTATCCGCATCTGACCCGGGATACCAGTTTTTCCTGATAATTCCCTGTACCAGGCCGGTCATATCCAAGCCATTCCAGGAAGCACCCAGATTAATACCATACTTAAATCTTGGATTGGAATTTCCTATTATACGCAGATCACCATGATCGGCAAGGGTATTTGCTCCCTTGGAAATTTTTCCGTCCCCGTTCAGGTCATGGAATTTAATATCTCCGGCCTGCAACTTGGCCCATTCTCCGGCAGAACTAAGACGACGGCCATTCACCAATGACTGATCGACTGTAAAGGCCTGTGCTTCTTCATTCGTTTTAAAATAACCATCCAGACTGTATCCCCACATTTCACCCATCGTTTGTCCTTCGTAGTAGCTCGACAGGATTTTATTCGGATTGTTGTACTTAGTTATTTTGGATACAAAGTCAGACAACATAAAAGATACGTTATAGCTAAAAGGTTTTCCGGCCAGCTTGAACTGGTCTCTCCATCCTGCCGAAATTTCAAATCCTTTGGTTTGGAGATCACCGGCATTTTTCGTTGGAACCGTAGCCCCGTAAACAGTCGGGAGCACCTGGCCCGGAACCAGCATATCGGTTGTTTTGCGGACATAGGCATCGAAAGCAATATTCAGCCGGTTTTTCAAAAGGTCTATGTCAACACCCAAATTGGATGTAGTCGCTTTTTCCCAGGTCAAATCTGTGGAAATGGGTTTGGGGCTATTAACATACTGTAATTTTTGCCCTCCGCTGATCCATGTTGACAAAGCGGTCGGCATGGTAGAAATATAGGGGTAAAAGCTGGCAGAACTGGAATTGGACGGCAGCTGATTTCCCAGTGTACCGTATGATGCACGTATTTTGAAGTTGTTCACCACATCACGTAAAGGCTCGAAAAACGATTCTTCGCTGATACGCCATGCACCGGAAACCGATGGGAAAAAACCAAACCTGCTGCCACTTCCGAAACGTGAAGTTCCATCATAACGGCCATTTACTTCCAGCAGATATTTGCCTTCATAATCATAGTTTGCACGGAAGAAAGCACCGAATAATGCATATTTATAAGAATCGCCTTCTGTCAGCTGCTCTCCCGTTCCAAGGTTAAGGTCATTGAGGCTTTCGGAAAGTAAATTTTTTCTTGCACCATATAACCGCTGGTGTTTTTTTGTTTCATAGTTCATCCCTACGGTAGCACCCATATTGTGTTTTCCAAACTGCTGTCCATAAGTGGAAAACAAATTAGTAACACTTATCGGGTCGAACCAGAATGTTTTCTTTAACTGATCTGTATTAAAATTGGGTACGTTAACGAGTATGCCCGGCTGAATAGAATATTGGGCTACTGCTGAGCGGTACCAGTCATCGGCGATATAAAAAGAAAAAGAGTGATTCGCCACCACGTTCCAATGCTTGTTAATGTCGATCGTCGCGGAGTTGATCGTAGTCAGTTCGTGCTCCCTTTTTTCTCCGCCCGCTACGCCTTTAATAAGATTTGCAAATATGCCGTCACCAATTGAATAATTGTTTTTCAGCGTATTGTAAGTGGCAGTTCCATCAGGGTTCCGGGGCGCATAAGCCGGCAATGCATGAACCGTTACAGCAACGAAATTTTGATTTGCACTCCCTGTTGATTCCAATCCCGGGTATTTGTATTTGGAGTCAAAATACTGCGTATTATTGCTGACTTTCAGCCAGGGTGTCAACTGGGCATTGATCTTGCTGCGAAAAGTATAGGAAGTGAATTTGTCCGTATTGACTTTCATCAGACCATCTTTTTCAAAAACCGACCCTGACAGGTAATAATTGATTTTATCGGTACCACCTGATAAATTGATATTATGCTGTTTGGATGGTTCGCTGGTATTGAACATGGCATCCCACCAGTTGTAATTCCCGTAGTAATTGTAAATATCTTTTCCGTTTACATTCTTGATCACAGTCCACGGACGGGCAGGATTTTCTGTTTTATCATAACGACGGGCTTCGAGTTCAGCATAGTCTTCGTCGGTATAACGCGTGTAAGTATTACCCGTGGAGCGTTTAAAAGCTTCGTCGTTAATCCGTGCATGGTCATATCCTGTTGTAAGAAAATTGGTACTAACCGTGGGCGTCGACCATGCAAAATTATTGCTGTAAGATACGGTTGTCTTGCCGCTCTTAGCCGTTTTTGTGGTCACCAGTATGACACCAAAAGCACCTCGGGCACCATAAATAGCCGAAGCTGCTGCGTCTTTTAAAACCGAAACCGACTCTACATCACTTGGATTAATGCGGTTTATATCACCGGGAATACCGTCGATCAGCACCAGCGGGCTTCCGCCATTGATAGAAGTTTCTCCCCGGATATTTAATTTACCACCCTGACCGGGACGCCCGGTATCAAATGTAATGTTCAGGTTGGGAACCATGCCCTGTAGAATCTGGGACATATTATTCAATGGCCTGTTTTCAAGTTCCTTCGACTGGATCTGGGTAACAGCTCCTGTTAGATTTACTTTCCTTTGGGTACCGTAACCTACTACTACCAGCTCATTGAGTGCCTTTGTGTCTGCTGCCAGGGTGATGTCAACGAGTGACCGGTTTCCAACGGACACTTCCTGTGATACATAACCTACAAAACTGAAAACGATGACACTCTCAACATTAGGTACAACCAGCTCATAAGTACCTTGTCCGTCTGTTGTTGTTCCGGTTGAGCTTCCTTTAAGCACTACGCTTACACCTGGTAAAACACCCAGGCCATCGCTTGCTATTACTTTTCCCTTAATCCTGATATCCTGAGGAAGAATTGAATTATGCAGTTTTTTTTCAATTTCAAATAACATGGTTTCTTCTTTTTCAACCCTTTTGTTGGAAAGAATAATCTGGTTATTGATCACGGCATACTGGATCCTTCGTGGTATCAGCAGCTGATCCAGTACCTTGAATAACTTGCTTTTGCTTGCTACCAGGCTAATGCGTTCAGTTACTGATACCTTGCTACTGTAAACAAACTTGATATTAGTTTCTTTCTGTATCTCTTCAAGAGCAGTCCTGATCGGTACATTTAACAGATTAATAGAAATGTCTTTATCAAGAATTGACTGGGCCGATATTTCTTTCCCATAACTGGCCGATGCCAGTAAAACCGTTATAACCCATTGCAGTAATCCTATTCGCATGAGAAGTAGCCAGGCAGAAGGCTTGTTTGATACTGATTTTTGCATAATTTTGATTTTCTGATAGTTTTTTAGAGCACTGTTGGATTTAATCTGTTTGTTTCGGTGGAACGATTCAAGCAGTTAGAATTGACCGGTTGTGGTGGAACACTGCCGGTCTTTTTTTGAGTTTTACTCCGGTTTATTTCATCATATTCGGCAGAATGGGTTAAGGGTTAATAAATAGCATTTTTTATTCACAGGGTGTTCCTTCGATGACAATCAAATTTCCATCTATAGTATAGGTAGCTTCCAGGGACCGGCACAGCATTTCCAGGATTTCAGCAAGTGGCTGCTGGTCAAAATCAGCATTTAAGCGGCATTGGGCTATTTTTGGGTCTGAAAGTTTTATGCTGATGTCAAACTTTTTTTCAAGCAGGTTTATCACACTGATTATAGGTGTATTGTTGAAAGTGATACTAACCGGCTGGTATATTTCCCTTTTCTTCTGCAATGGAATATTTTGGGCCATTAATTTTTTAGGGCCCGTTTCGAAAATGGCTTGCTGGTTAGGTTTTAGTGTTACCTGCTGTGGGTTGGATTGATGATCCGGAGCGCTTACCTGAACACTTCCTGTTACCACAGATATTTCAAAACGTTTGCCTCTGGCGGCAGCTTTTACATTAAAGCTTGTCCCGAGCACCCGGACAGTCATGTCCTCACTATTTATTAAAAACGGGCTGGCCTTATTTTTTTTAATATTAAAAAAAGCTTCTCCTTTAAATTGTACGGTCCTGTTATTGGCTGCAAATACTTCGGGATAGGATATCATCGCGCCTTTGTTCATCCAGACCGTGCTGCCATCAGGAAGCTGGTGACGTATGATCCGGGACTCTTTATTTTCAAAATGAAGTAGTAAAGCAGGTGATTGTCCGGTTACAGCTGCTATAGGAATAGCGTGTTTATCCGAAGAAAGCGGCTTGAAATAATAGAAACCAATAACCAACAAAATAGAGGCAGCAATTCCTGTTAACCAGTATAAAGGGAATTTTTTAACTTCCGGAGAATACTCTTCCCGTTCAATTTGCTCCGTAATATTTTTTAAAGCATCAGCGAGCAACTGGCTTCTTTGTGCAGCTGGTATAACATGCGGATATTTCTCCTTGTTTTCAAGTGTTTTATACCACTCTTCCACGAGTGCCATTTCACTTTCCGTGCAAAGCCCTTGAAGATATTTTTCAAGTAATTCGGGGGACATCTTAATATGGGTTACTTTTTGATCCTTCTATTCGGAAGTCGTAACCAATGAAACTTAACCCTTAGAGCCTTTTTAAATTTAGAATATAAAATTTGTTTATCGCTTATTTTTTGAAGGAAGCAAGACAAATTTTTGAAGGAATAGCGGGTTATTCCGAAAAAATTTGGCGCAGATGCACTCAAAAAATAGCATAAACAATTTTACATAATGAATTTTAACAGGCTCGTAGTAACAGGAGAAAAATATTAGATAAAACCTAAAAGCAGAATTCCATAAACGAGATGTTCTTTAAGATAGACCTTCAAAACGCGCAAGGCTTTGGTAATATGCTGCTCAACCGTTTTTTCGGAAATTTCGAGCTGTACAGCCACTTCCCGGTTGGAAAATCCCTGGCGGCTTAGTGTGAATACCTGCTGGCATTTGGGTGGAAGTGATTCTAAACCTTCCTGGTAACGTGCCTGCAGATCCACAACAAGCGCATGCTGATAGGTGAAATTATTTTCGCGCTCTCTTTCTGATTCCCATCTGGTATTCTGGCGTTGTCTGGCCAGTTCTTTCCTGTAATTTGAAATGATCAGGTTCTTCGCCGCAGAAAATAAATAGGATTTGCAAATACTTACAGACAGGTCATTGCGCCTTTGCCACAGGTTCAGAAATAATTCCTGTACAATTTCCTGAGCAATAAACCGGTCAGCAACCCTCGCATAGACATAATTGAACAGCATGTCGGAATAACGTAGATAAAGCTCTTCAAAAGCCTGTTTGTCCCCATTCATGCTAATAAATTGAAGAATTTCTTCGTCCGAAAAGTTGGTATACTTTAAGCTCATATCAATAAACCCCAGGGCCCATGAATCAATACCTTCTGGAACGGTACAAAACTCGGCTATTATTTCTTAATCAATATGTACTCAATGTTAAGGTATCCTGACAAACCTGATCTTATTTAACAATAACTTAAACCAGAATACTTGACACACAATATTATTCAAATAACTCCCTGATTAAAAAATATCCCAAGCTGGCCGCTATCTGTTTCCGATATCCACCGAAGTCAGGTTTTAAAATAATTTTTAGAAAAACTTTATCAATATGCACTTAAGTGAAAATCCGTTCCGGTGAATGCCCCGAGATTTGTGGTGTAATCAAAAAAAAACAATACAATGAATTATTCAATAAAAAGAGCTAAGAGCATACGCAGTTTATTGGCAGCGTTGGCTTTGGCCACATTTTCCACATTGGCATTGGCATCCTGTACAGAAGATCACGAAAACCCGGAAGCCGCACAACGCAAAACTTACGTACTGGTAAATGGCGCTTTTCAGGCAGCTTATGGCTGGGACAAAGTGAAGGCTGCACTGGAATCGAAAGGAAACCAGGTTGTGGTAGTAGAACTTCCCGGCCATGGTACGGATCAGACAATTCCCTCCGGTATCACAATGGACAGCTACCGTGATAAAGTTGTAGCGTCAATTCAGCCTTTGCAGGGTAAAGTCATTTTAGTGGGCCACAGCCTGGGCGGAATCATCATTTCGGCAGCAGCGGAAGTGCTGCCAGATAAGATTGAACGTCTGATTTACTTAGGCGCTTTTGTTCCCAAAGACGGAGAATCCCTGTTTTCTATTGCCAGTGAGGATAGCGAAAGTGAGCTTAGTCCACTATTTGTTCCTTCCGGGGACCACCTGACTATCGGCATTAGTGACTTTGATAAATTACAGGAAGTTTTCTGCGCAGATGCCTCACCGGAAGACAAGAAAGTATTACTGGAAAAATTTCGCCAGGAACCGGCCATTCCATTAACGAACCCTGTAACGCTGACGTCCGCCAAATTTGGTACAGTTTCCAAAAGCTACATCAAAACATTGCAGGACAGAGCATTGGGAAAAACGCTTCAAAACAAAATGATCACCGAAAACGGAATCGCAGACGTGCGTGAAATCGCGAGCAGCCACTGTCCGCATTTATCCAAAGCACAGGAATTGAGCACGCTGTTAATTTCTATTGCCAACCAAAAATGACGCATCCGCGATAACCTTTGTGCTAAATTTGCGCGGATTGGTTATCAGGCAAAAATTAAAATGGTGGATAAATTAGCAACACTCAAAGAAGTTATCGGCCCATTTGCAGGTCTGACGGAGGATGAACTTTCCGTCAGCCTGCCTTTGTGGCGTACACGCAGGATTTTGAAAGGCGAATTTTACAACCGGCAAAATGTGGTGTGCAAAGACCTTGGAATCGTACTTAAAGGAATGTTCCGGATCTACTTCTACGATCCTAATGCTGACGAAGAAAAGAATGTTTACTTTTTTTCGGAAAATCAGTTCCTGGTTTCATTCCGCAGTTTTATATTTCAATATCCTTGCAGCTACTACATCGAAGCGCTTGAAGATTCGGAGATATTATACATGAATTACCATGACCTGCAACAAATGTATACTTCGTCGAAGGCATGGGAAAGGTTTGGGCGCTTGCTTGCCGAACATTTCTTCAACCATTCTCAGGGACGGACGGAAGACCTTTTGTTTTTAACTCATGAAAAACGTTATCTAAATCTGTTGGAAGAGCATCCCAATATTGTCAAACGGGTGCAGGCTTATCACATCGCTTCCTACCTGGGTGTCAAAAATCAATCCCTGAGCCGGATCCGCAAAAGATTGGCAGAAAAATAATCTCAGACCCATAATCTGAACACAAGGTTCAGGAATATGGATACATTTTACCTGAAAGCCACTTTTACCTTTGTCTTGTCTTAAATACTATTAAAAGCAAGAAACATGAAAAAAGTAAAATTGGGAAGCCAGGGGCTGGAAGTACCAGAACTTGGCTTGGGCTGCATGGGAATGACCGGCTTTCACGGAGCCGACATGTATGGTAAAGCCGATGAAAATGAAGCGATTGCGACGATACACCGTTCATTTGAATCAGGAGGAAATTTTCTGGATACTGCCGACCTTTACGGCCCTTTTGTGAACGAACAACTGATCAGAAAAGCCGTCGGAACTAGCCGCTCCGATTACATTATTGCAACCAAATTTGGCAATGAACTGGAAGACGATAGTACCGCTACCTGGCAGATTAACGGCACGAAGGCGTATGTAAAAAAAGCGGCGGAACGGTCACTCAAAAACCTGGGTACGGATTATATCGACCTGTATTATTTGCATCGCCTGGATAAAAACACACCAGTTGAAGAAACCATCGAAGCAATGGGTGAACTGGTTAAAGAAGGTAAAGTCCGCTATATTGGCCTCTCGGAGGTTTCTTCTGCTACGGTACAAAAAGCACACAAAATACATCCCATCAGCGCGGTACAAAGTGAATATTCGTTGTTTGAGCGCAAAGCAGAAGAATATGGCGTGTTGCAGACTTTACAGGAACTTGGGATCGGCTTTGTAGCATATTCGCCTTTGGGAAGAGGATTTATTACAGGACAGTTTCGTACTCCAGATGATTTTCCCGAAAATGATTTCAGAAGGACCGTTCCGCGTTTTCAGGGTGAGCAATTTTACAAAAATATTGAATTGCTAGAGGCCATTGAAGAGATGGCTGCACAAAAGCAAATTACAGCTTCACAGCTTGCCCTTGCCTGGGTACTGGCGAAAGGTATCATAGCCATTCCCGGCACCAAACGTATAAAATACCTGGAAGAAAATATCGCAGCAACGAATGTAATTCTTGACGCCGCAGATCTGGATAAACTGGAAAACATCGTCCCTCTGGGCCTGGACACCGGCAACCCATACAACCACTTTGGTATGGCCATGAATGACTATTGAACAGTTGGGAAATTAATATGAAGAAGATCAAATCCATTTCCGAATTCCATCGATTGATCGGCCTGCCCTCTCCCATGCATCCGCTCCTCAGCGTGATCCGTTTGGATGAGGTCAATCTTACTTATGGCGATCACTGGAAGGGTTTTCACTCTGATTTTTACTGCATTGCCATGAAAAATGAAGTGTCATGTGCGATCCGGTATGGGCAGCATATCCTGTTTTGAATATATCCGGCCCGGTACCATATCTCCCAAAACCCCTTCGGTTTGCACCCCAGGCTTTGAAATAGTAAATGGCAGAACAGAAGGAAATTCACCGGTTAAGGAAATGGCGAGATTGTGATCCGGCACGTTACCGAAAAAAGTCTGCGTCCATTAAGTATGTGACAGAGCACAGAAGAGTCCGTAAATCAATGACTTACGGACTCTTCTGATTATGCTCTGTATCCCAAATTTTTCATCATCCAACAAAAGCAAAGGGTATCAATTCCGGGCTCCATCGGACTACTGTCAGTACCCTTCATTCTGGACAATTGCAGGCGTGCTGGTAATTACAGCCAGCGCCGGAATCGGGTACAAGAGCTGATAAGGCTTGATCGGCGTCGAAATTCCTACTGTACTTTTACCCCCGCCGGATACTTTCGAATTCATGACCGTGAGTGCACGATCCGTGCGCAGGAGATCGAACCAGCGGTGCCCTTCAAATGGGGACTCTATTCGTTCCTCATTGTAGACTGCCGTCTTGAAAGTTTCGTATGTCAGACCGCTCAGATCGGCGAGTTTCGCACGTTTCCTGACCAGGTTGATCGCCGTGTAAGCCTCGGCAACAGGGCCCTTATTTACTTCATTTAGCGCTTCTGCATACATCAGCAGAATATCGGCATAGCGGATTACGTACCAGTCGGCTCCCGAATCGGCATAACCGCCTCCTGTTTCGCGCTCCACATAACCGCGGATATACTTGGCAGCAACAAAAGTGCTACCATTCTGATAGCCATCAGCGATATTGTTCCGGCGAGCATCGCCCACAGAATATGCGGCAGCAATATCATCGGTCGGCTGGTTAAACCCGAAAGCCCCACCTGATGCTATGGTGATCCCTTCCGAACCGGTTGGTGCAAAGTGATTGGGCAGGTTGGAACCAAGGTAATTGGACGCACTTTTATATTGTGCCTGCCAGATCGCCTCAGAATTTCCCTGCTGTCCGGCTTTATACAAGTCGGCATACACAGGCAGCAGGCTATATGTGCCTGACGCAACTACTTTTTTGAATTCGGCAGCGGCTTCCGTGTATTTCTTTTGCGTCAAATAAATCTGTCCAAGCAGACTTTGAGCAGCACCCTTGGTTGCCCTACCCACAGCGGATTCATCATATGAAACCGGTACCAATTCCTCTGCCTTAACAAGGTCGGCTTCGAGCTGGGCGTATACTTCCTGAGGGGTGGAGCGGCCAACACTGTAACTCGCATCGATATCTGTTACCGGCTCGGCCACAAGCGGAATGCCGCCGTACAACCGCACGAGGTTGAAATAGGCCAGCGCTCTCAATGTCAGTGCTTCGCCTGTGTATTGCTTTTTCAAATTATCGGAAACGGCCGAGCCATCGATTTTAGCAAGAATGCTGTTCGCTCTTGCAATCAGCACGTAACTGCTCTGCCAGAAGGCAGTGAGGTGTTCATTGTCAGTCGTCTCCCGAAATTCGTCGATATTCCTTTTCGCATCATTACCATCCCCGCCAGCGGTAAGCTCTGTTGTGTTATCCGACCGAAGGTCGACCAGCAGGGAATAATACCCGTTACCCTGATACACCTGTGCAAAAGCGGAGTAGGCACCTACCAGCGCCTGGTTAAAATCAGATTCGGTTTTAAAAAAGTCCGTTTCGCCGATCTGAGAAATGGGTTTTGATTCCAGGAAATCGTCACAGGACGTTCCTGATAATGCCAGGATAACCAGCGCAAAAGCTGTCTTAATATTTTTTGAGATCATGTGAATCAAGTTTAAGAGTTGATCTGGATTTTAACTGGATCAGAAACCAAGATTGAGGCCAAATACAATAGTCCTTGCCATCGGGTAAGTACCATAATCGATGCCCGGTGTGAGCGCGGAAGAGATCCAGGGATCACCTTCGGTTGTATTAACCTCCGGATTGTAGCCCGAATATTTGGTGAAGGTGTGCAGGTTCTGGATGTTCATGTATACCCTCGCATTTTTCAGGATCGTCCCGTTGAGCACCTTGCCAAGCCGGTAGCCGATCGTCACGTTTCTGATGCGCAGGAAGGAGGCATCGTCGACCAGGTAAGATGAAATCGTACGGTTGTTGGCCGAGCTGCCCGCGCCAAATGTTCTTCCATCACCCGGTTCTTCAGGCGACCGCCAGTAATTGACGGAAATCGTTCCGTTGTTGCGATAAGCGCTGCGTTTCGTCAGGTTCATCACTTCCACATCCTGAACACCCTGCAACGAAATCCCGAAGTCGAAGTTTCCTAGAGTAAAGCTGTTCGTCATGCCATAGGTGAATTTCGGAAGGTTATTCCCGATAATGGTTTTGTCGGAATCATTGATTACCCCGTCACCATTCAGGTCTCTGAATATTGCATCGCCAGCGTAGGTGTTCGGTAAATGCGCAGAACCATCCACTTGTGCCTGTGTGTTGTAAACACCATCGAAGATATAGCCATAGTAGCTTCCCAGCGGACTTCCGATCTGGGTAATATGTGTCAGAGAATTTTCCTGGGCACGATTGGCAACGATAATCGGGGTGCCACCCGCACCAAGTGATTCGACTTTGTTTCTGTTAAAAGAAATGTTGGCATTGGTTGTCCAGGTAAAATTTGCCCTCTTGAAATTTCTGGTCTCCAGTGCAAGCTCGACGCCTTTGTTGCGGAGACTTCCCAAATTGCGCAATGCCGTTTCGTAGCCTGTTGAAAGTGGCACAGGGACATTGAGAAGCAGGTCAGAGGTCAGCTTGTTATAATAATCAGCAGTCAGGAAAATCCGGTTTTGAAAAAGCCCGAGATCAAAACCCAGATCTATTTCTTTGGCTTTCTCCCATCCCAAATTTGCATTGCCAAATGAACCCTGCGCCAAACCGCTTGCGATCGAACCGTCACCCGATCCTAAAATATAATTGCTGCCATAGATCAATCCGACAGAAGCGTAGTCCGGAATCTGGTTGTTTCCGATCAGGCCATAACTTCCTCGTACCTTCAACTCACTGACCGCAGTTACGTCAGCCATAAATTTTTCCTGGCCTATTCTCCAGCCAACCGAAGCGGAAGGGAAGTTTCCCCATTTGTTTTCCGAGCCGAAACGGGACGAACCATCCCGGCGGAAAGTGGCGGTAAAAAAATACTTCTGGTCAAAATTGTAAGTCGCCCTGCTTAACAATGAAAGGAGTGTCCACTGGGAAAGGATCGAGCTTCCACCCGTCACGATACCTGCATTAAGCGTAGGCACCAGATCGTTCGGGAATGCATTGGCGTTTACAGCCGTTGAGTTAAAGCTCGACTTCTGTTCTGTCAATCCCACCAATACATTCACATGATGCTTTTCGGAAAACGAATTGTCGTAGGTAAGTGTGTTCTCATTCACCCAGCTAATATTGGTGGCTGCGTAAGAACGGCCGAACGATGGATTTACACTGATAAATGAAGGCGAGAACTTATTATTATTAAACGTATTGACATCCCCGTTGATACTCGTTTTGAATTGTAGATTTTTCAAAATATCAACGGTTGTGAACAAGCTGCCGACCGTACTGAACTGGTTCATGGTGTTTTTAATACCCTCACCAAAAGCTAGCGCATTGTTATAATTCATCGTTTGGGTGGTGCCATCGTCGTAGTGCAGCGTGTAGGATGTTGCGTAGCTGCCATCTGCATTCCGGGAGGGGTATAATCCTGGAACCGACATGACCGTGGTGGCTACCGCGCCGTAATCCTGGATCCCGCCGGTAGTTGCAATACGGTTATTTGTATATGATGGCGCAATACGGAAGCCGACTTTTATTTTGTCGGAAACCTTCGCATCTACATTTAAACGAAATGCATATTTCTTGAAACCGGAGTTGATTACAATACCCTCCTGGTTCTGGTAGTTGCCCGACAGATAATACCGGGCATTTTCCGTTCCACCCGAAGCCGCCAGTTGATAGTTTTGCATCGGTGCGCGGCGATAAAGCAGGTCCTGCCAGTCGGTGAATGGAAGGGAAGCTGCATTTTTGAATTCGTCGGCTATCTTGTATTGCGGGCCGCTTCTTGCCGAGTTCGGGTCCGTAACCTTGCCACCTGCGCGTACCCAGTCGGTATTTCGCTGGTCGGTAAGCCGCTGTGTATATTGCTGGTTGGTCATGATGCCCACCTTCTTGCCAATTTCCTGAAAACCGTAGCTGGCATTAAGGCTGATCTGCGACTTACCGGCTGCTCCCGTCTTCGTTGTGATTAAAACCACTCCATTGGAACCCCTCGATCCGTAAATGGATGTAGCGGATGCATCTTTAAGTACATCAATCGACTGAATATCACCTGGATTAATACTCGCCAGCGGATTTACCGGCGACTGATCCCCAATGTCCCCGCCCTGGGCTGATGCATTACTGACAGAGTTATCAAGCGGCACACCATCAACCACATACAACGGCTGGTTGCCCGCTGTAATGGAACCTGTCCCTCTGATTTTCAGAGAAATTCCACCGCCTGGCGCAGCCGAAGTTTGCTGCACCTGTACACCTGCCATCTGGCCAGCGAGGGCTTCGCCAAATGAAACCACCGCCCGATCCTGCAATTGCTTGGAATTAACCGAGGCTACCGAACCCGTCAGTTCTCTCTTTGACTGGCTTCCGTAACCTACTACAACAACTTCATTCAGCGATTTGTCACCAGTTTCGAGTTGCGGTGAAATATTCGAACGGTTTCCTACCTGCTCCTCCACGTCACTGTATCCTATATACGTAAATAGAAGAACACTATTTGCTGGCACTTGTATTTTATACGAACCATTCGCATCTGAAACGACACCATCAGTGCCGTTTTTCACCCGAATGGATACACCAACAAGGGGCTGACCGGTCGCTTTCTCGGTGACCTGGCCGCTAACAGTAACCGGATTAGCCCGGCCAGACGTCTGGGCTTGTCCGCTGGTACATAAGAAGAGCAGGAATAACACTTTGCAGAGTATTCCCAGAGGTACTCCGCAAGCGTTGCGGAAACAATTGTAATCCCCGGTAAAATTTTGTTTTCCCATAAGTCATGGAAGATAAGGTGTCTAGAAATGATTGAATCGAAAGGTATCGAAACAAATATAACTTATTTATCAAAACAAAAATATTTTTCGTAAGAAAAAATAATAATTTCAGTAGAAAAAGAAAGATAACGGAGGTTTTTATAAAATTTTTCTGATAAAACGGTAATAAAAAATGCTTCCAAACTCTTTGTTCGGAAGCATTCTGTGTGTTACTGTCAGATAATGTACTGATTGTTACCCCGAAACGACAGTCTACTTATATTGCTGCCAGTCCAATTCCTTATTTGTTAGTGGTAAATTGTGTTTTTGCGCATAATCGTTTCTGATTTTCTTTACATCATCCCACCACCGCTCCAAAGGATAATGTAATTCCCTGTAAATAAGATAACTAAGGTCGGTCGTGCGCACGGGTTGGTGATCCTTGATGTCGTCCACCTGATGCAAAAACTTCCGTCCATTGGCCTCTTCAACCAATGGCTGCCATTCTTTATACCAAACCCTGGTTACCAACGCCAGCATACTGTCGCGCTGCTGTTTCAGCTTATTAACTAACTCCATAGCAGCGTCCAGTTGCTTAATTGCTTGTGCCGGACTCGCCGCTGTCGAGGCTTTTTGCAGCAGATCTGTGGCTTTGTTTAGAGCAACCAGCATGCGCAAATTCTGTCCGCAAATTGCCGCAACCGATTCCAGTACTTCCAGGTTATAAAACTGCGATCCTGCACGCAATTTGTTTTCCCGGAGAAGTTGCAGTGCGTATTCGTTCTGCGGCAGCATCGCCTGTGCGGTTGCAAATCGTTCGGCATTCACCGGGTAATTTTTGTTGGAAATGGCAAGCGTACCCGGATCTGGCACTGGTAAGAGCGGCAACGTCTGGTCTCTTTCCGGGTGAGCAAAAAGACTGTCCGAGTTTCCCTTGATCATCGGCCGCCACGTTGATGGAATCCAGTCCCAGCTCTCCGTATGAAACTCTGCCTGCTCGCTCAGGACGCGGTAAACGCTATCCATATCCTTTTGAGTCGGCCCGTAAAAGGCATTCATGAACCGTGCCGAAGCATCCGCGGGTGTCAGGTTTTTGCTGTTCCATCCTGCCGCGGTGCCCGTTGCATATCCGAGCCAGAATGTTTCAGGATGGAGCCCTGCATCAGCCCAGCCGGCAATCACCACGCCCGTGAAGGATGAAAGATTTTCAGAAAAAGCTGTATTGATTTCCCTCATCATATCCGCTACCCTGCCCGACGAGCGATCGCTTCCGTCTGCCATCACGGCGGTCTGGGTATGCAACGGGTAATAATTAGGAAAAATAGGCTCTGCGCCCTGTGTGGCCGTATAAACAAACTGCCTGATCCCGTGGTTTTTGTAATCTGCGGCGATGGCATTATTGTAAACACCATTGACCATGTGCGACGGCAGCGAGGTTATATCCTCTTTTCTCAACGGAAATTCACCCCAGAACAGCACAGTGCGGCCTTGTTCGTGCAATCTGTCGGCCAATTTTTTGACAAACCACGCCAACAACCGGCCATTTCCACCGAGACTGTCCGCCATTGGTTTTTCAGAAGGCGCTTTACCTGTGTAATAGGCTTCGTCATTCGAAAGGATAATGTACTTGCTGCCCTTGCTCGCATTGATCAGTTCACTGAACATCGCGTCTAGCAATTTATAAGTGCCGGGATTGGTAACCGAAAACTGATAATTAATGTCATCAATCAGCCGCAGCTTGCGGTATTCAGGATGTTTCAGGATAAAGGAAACGTGCGCCGGAGCATCGAGAAAGGGCACCAGATCAACGTAATGCGCCTTTGCGAAATCAGCAAGCTCCTGGTATTCAGCGGGAGACAAGGCATAGGGTTCCACAATGGCGGGAGCCGATTTATAATTAAAATGCCCTTCCAGTTTGATCGAAAACGCATTGATCTTATAGGTTGAAGCCTGCCGGATAATTCTTTTCAAAGCGCTCAGTTTCTCCAGATGGTGCGCATCATCCCAGTAAATCATCCGGACTTCCACATTAGGCCAATCCGTAATTTCACCTTCCGGAAGCTGCGCATGAGACCGGTATAGCTGCAAAAAAGTCTGCACACCATAATACAAACCCTGTGAAGCATTGGCTGTGATCGTAACATGCCCAGACTTCAAACTCAGCCTATATGCCTGACGTTCAATTGCTGTTCTGTTTGTATCAACGCTGGCTTCGATGCTGACAGATCCTTTTTCAACCACCAGCCGAATGGCGGGAGAACTGCCATAAGCATTTTGGGTTGCAATGGAAAGGGTAAGGCCGGCTTCTTTTAAGCCTTCTTGTAGGCTTATGGTTGGCTGTTCTTTAGCGAGGGCTGGATCTGTTACAATTTTCCAGTTTTTGGTTATTGGGAATTTCTTTTCGGTGAGTTCCATCTTTTGCGGAAGTGGGAGTAAGCCGGAGCTGGGGTCGCCATTGCTGGTGGTTCTTAGTTGTGAACCATTGACTTGCGCATTTGTCGTAGATATATCGAGAAAAAAGAGGCAAACCAAAAATATGATCCTGGCTATCAGTATGAAATTTTGTAAAGCCAACTCGTAAGGGTTTGAACTTTCGGCAGTGACTTTAAAAGGAGCATTGGTTTTGGGGATATTCTGGAAAATTGGCATGAAGGAAGAGATTTTAAAGGTGGTTTAGGAATAGCGAGCGGAACAGGTTGGCAACTAGCATGGGATCCTGTTGTGTCACTTCATTGGCACAACAGGTTTTCTAATGCTAGTGCAATTAAAAAGAAAAAAGTAAGGAAACGAAAATTCTTGGGAGGAAAGTTTGAAATTTAAGACACTAGGAAGGAATGTGACGTTATATTTCGCAACGGTCGGCCTTAGTATCTTTATGATCGCAGGTGACCGTACATGATTTACTTTCGAGCAAGGTTCATGCTTCCGCCACAAGAAAATTGACATTATTCATAAATAGAGTTCAAAAATGAAAATGCCTGAAGTGTTGAAGGATATTCCCAGTCATAATATAGTCCAGTGCGAAAATTTGGAATGATAAAAAGAATTGGCAGAATTGCAGATGAATGTCTTAGACTGTATAATTTCTAGTTGATAGGAACTACCAATTTTACCATTGCAACGATTGTGCGGTTCAAGGAAGTTTTGGGCATAAAGTTAATTGAGGTTAGTGCATATTGATTAAACGAGTTAATAATTACGTATTCGTCTTTAAGCTAGATTTATTTTATGAAACCATTCGCATCATCACCCAAATCGCTGACAATGAAAATTTCAAACTCTCCAAGCCAGATACAGTACACGCTTTTTACTGAGACCGAAGACGTTAAATTTAGTCAGTTTTTTGAAACTGCCTTCCAGTTCCTCCGTCTAGTCCCTAAAGATATTTTGCAATTAAGCAACACAGAGCGATTCTATGAGTTTTATCAAGGATATCGTGGGGCTAGCGGTATACTGTTTTTTACAATTAACCCACTAGTGCTTGTCGAACTTGAGGAGGAGGAAAGATATAAGGCTTTGTCTAGTTATTTTGCCATATTCAGTAGCAGTATCATAAACGTATTCATAGTAGATACTTCAATAACCAATCATCAGTTTGCCTCAGATTTTATAAACAATACAACTCTTTCTTATGTGTTTTTTATAGGTGACTTGAGTACGGACAAATTGAAACTATACAATTCCTGTAAGATTCTAGGCAGTGTTCAGGATTTCATCAAAGATTTGGTTGAAAAAGGTGGCGAAATAGGTTCTCAACTAGGTCTTAAACTAGAATTTGAGGTGTCAAACTCTTTTGATGCTAATATAGTCAATCCATTACACCGAGGATATATTGCCGAAAATAATTACTTACTCATTAATCAAATCATAGGCAATCATTGGCATAATCCACCTGAACAAATAAAACCAGATGGTAATGATCTTTTTAAGGGAGAAAGAGTCAAAATACAGGTTTTGCAGATACAGCAATTGGACAAAATAACCCGTGCGCTGAAAGCAAATGCTCCAATAACTCCAATCGAAACGGTGTATTCACCTTTGGTAGTAATTGCCCCATATCATTTCCCGAGGTACAAACAGTGGAATAAAAGAATTCGTGAAAAAGATAGAAAAGCATTTATCGAGCTATATCAAAGTGAGCAGAAACTCGATTATACAATCGAACTAACGGGCGAAGCGCTTAACAAAATTCCTAAGCAAATAATTCAGTCGTCGATCGTCTCAATGTTTCAACAATTACTTGTTCTAGATAAAGTCGGATATCTGCATGCTTTGTTAACCTATTCGCCAATTTTTAGACTGCCTGTTATTGGACGGTCTATCAATGTTGAATTGTCGCACTTTCAGCAAAATTTTTCGACCAGACAGAAAGCGGCTGCTAAAATAATGAAACTAGGTAATATTATGAGGGAGAGGCTCATCGATGACCAATTTAAAGAGCTTCTATTAAAGCGTAACGGTCAACTTGTAGTGTTAACCGATCTACCAATTGAGTGGTTGATACTTTCAAATTTGCCATTGTCTATGACTCACGATGTATGCAGAATACCAGAATTTAATTTAACTAGCTCTATGAATGAAAGTATAAAACATCAACGACTGAATTTTAGCATCCCTGCAAACATTGTCGAAAGAACATTGGTAATCCATTCGGCTTCAAAGAAGGATATCGGAATGCAACAAGCATTTTCAGAAATAGAGGCGCTCAAGGGCGAGCTAAATTTTACAAGTGCGTTTTGTAATAATCTGGAAGAGGTGAAAGAAGCCGTTCACTCATTTGATCCTTTGCTTCTAATATTTGACTGCCATGGTGGCTTTGACGAGAAAACATTGTCTAGTTTCCTAATTTTGGACGACCCAAGGAAAGTTCGACTTACAGGAGATCAAATTATCGAGCATGGTATCAGTGCGCCAATAGTTTTCATTTCTGCTTGCCAAACTATGCCAAATTATGGGTACATCAAGCTACTTTCAGATGCTTTTTTTCAAGCCGGTGCTTTAACAGTTACTGCCACATACCTTCCAATTTCAATAAATGAGGGTGCAAGAGTCATAAGAAGAATTTTGCGAAATCTGCATCAGCATCAAGATAGAATAATTCATTTCAATTGGCTTGCATTTATTTCACATACTCTGAGGGGGGAGTTTGTTCATAGTGTGATTGAGAAGTTAACATTTCAGGAAAAACGGAATGATATCAATTCAGGATTATTTTCAGAGGTACTTCTAGATTTAATGGTTTTTGACAGACGTACCACGGCTTGGAATCGTCTTTCAGAATATCTAAAAAGTATTGGGTCTTCGATAACTTCGGACTTTTGGGCAACTCATCATGAATGGCTTTCTTACACCACTATTGGTAGGGCAGACTTGATCTATTTTGAAAATTGGAGAAAAAAGCATCGAGATGTAAACCTAGACCTAGAAAATGCTGATATTGATTAAATTGATCATGATATTATAGCACTACCATTGCATTTAGCCGGATAAATATCGACCAAGGCGCAGAGCGCCGCAATATTTGTAGCTAAGAAAAAATTTCACAATTTCTGAAAGGTGCAGCGCACCGAAATAATCCTTCGATTCCAAAATGCCACTCAAATACCCTTCCCCCTCTAACTCTCCGCAATAATCACCTCAATATTATGCTGCTTTAACATCTTCAAATCCGCTTCTTCAATCTTATCGTCCGTCACCACTTTATTGATTTTTTCGAAACCGCAGATGAAGGCTAGTCCGGATTTTTTGAATTTGGATGAGTCTGTGACGATGATGACTTCTTCGGCGATGTCGATCATGATCTGGTTGAGGTAGGCTTCTTCCATGTAGTGGGTGAAGAAACCGGTATTGGCCTTGATGCCGTCAATTCCCAGAAAAAGTTTGTTGCAATACAGTTGTTTGAAGTTTCGCTCTGCCATTGGCCCTACGAGGGACATGGAGAATTCTTTCAGATATCCGCCCGGCATATACACCTGCAGGTTTTCATACTGGGCCAGGTTGTTGACAATGTCCAGCGCATTGCTGATCACGGTCAGGTTCTTGAATTTTTCGAGATTGTTCGATATTTCAAATGTAGTGGTTCCCGAATCGAGTATGATGCTGTCTTCTTCGTTGATCAGCGACACCGCCTTTTTGCCTATCGCCCGTTTGGTATCGTGGTTGATCTTCCTTTTTTCGGTGACGGTCAGGGCGATGTTGTTGGTTTTAAATGCCCCGCCATGAGCCCTTACCAGCAGATTGCTATTTTCCAGCTTGTCCAGATCGTTGCGGATGGTGACTTCACTCACATCCAGCATTTCACTTAAATCGTTGACATTTACTTCGCCCAACTCATCAAGCTTTTGCAATATAAGCGAACGACGCTGCGCTGTCTTTTTCATGGTACCAGTTTTTTTATTCGTTTATTTTTGATTTAAGGGTATTTAAGCCTGAAATATCCGGCTGCTCAGACGAGGCTGCAAAGGTAGCAACATTCGGCACATGGTGTTGAAAAACCACAACTAACGATTTAAGGCATCAGGAGGGTTTTCCACTTCGTGCTGATGAGCGAAAGCCCGGTGCACTTCGATGATCTTCTCTATACGGCTGAGAATCAGCGGCATCATCTCCTTTGGAAACAGCGCTTCTACAACGATCAGTTTCAGATCCGCGTCCTGTGTCTTAAAAACCTCGATGTAATTGACCTCGAAACGGCTTTTACCGAACAGCTGCAAGACCCTGTTCAAAACGCCATTGGTGTCGCTGGCATAGATCGATATCCGGCTGGAACCGGCAAACTGATTTTCCATCTGAACTATCTTTTAACTTTCACAGTAAAAGAAATCCGCTTTGTTTCGTGAATGAACGAATGCGCCCCATGGCTGTCCCGGCGTGTGTTACCGTTTTTCGGGTATTCGTAAACACCGTAAAATTTGATCTCATGCCCATCCGGACAATCCGGTTTGATCTGCATCTGGGAGGTCAGCCGCTGTGCACCCGACCAGTCGTTGCGGGCAAAGAAAAGCATACGCCTATTATCCATCGCGACGTAGGGATCTTCGGTATAAAGCTGAAGGCCAAAGTCATGCAGCGAATCAAGATCCGACTGCGTGAAAATGCTGATCCATTCACCAGGATTAGCGATCCCGTCACCATTCCCTTCTCCTACAAGCGTTTTTTCTTCCACTTCCAGCTTCACCGGACGACCGTCGGCAACTGTAAAATGTTTAAGTGTTGCTTCGGGTGAATAAAAAGGAACTTCCAGCAGAAACTGGTCTTTTTTACCCTGATAGCTTAGTACTAATTTCAGCTTCGCACGGTCGAGGCTGGCGTTTCGTGACCGTATCCGAAAAGCGGTCTTTTCATACAGCGCGCCCTGAGCTACTTGTCCAATGGTCGTGGCCGGGTCCATCACTTCCACTTCTTCATCCTGCGCGATGAGCTCAATGCCTATGGAATCGACGGCGGCCCCGCCTTTGTTAAATAATAATGGACTCAGGGAAACGATATCGCCAACGCCCGGCATCTTACGGTCGAGGGTATAGGTTGCCATGGAAATGTGCCCCGGATCGCCAGCCCGGTACAATCCGATGTCGCTCTGCTGACCGGTTCCCTGCCACTGAATTCGTCCTTTTTTGTCGCTGCGTACATCCGAACGGTATATTTTGCGCGTCGGTACATCCAGACGTATCAACTGAAAACTGGTATTGGGCGTGTAAATACTGTCGGTTTCTATTTTTACAGACAGATCCTGAATTGCAGGTCCATCTGGCAGCCACTTTTTGGTTTGCAAACTGAATCCTTCCCGGCGTACATCATTCAGTATCGTGAATCCCGGAATATTCCGATTGGTGTTAACGTCGTAATTCCAGACAGAAAAGCTGGGGTATAAATCAATATGATGCCACTTTTCCGGCCTCGCGAGTGGCATTCGGAAATACTTCATGTGAAAATCGAATTGTCCTTTGATATTGACCGCATTGTGGAAGCCTCTGAAATAGCCAATTCCATAAAACCAGCTTTCGTAGTTCAATTCCAGCGTTTGATAAGCCCGGTCGATCTCCTGGTCGTGCTGCCGCAAAAAATCCTTGCTTCCCAGGTGCATACGAATTGGCAAGCCAACAAAATTGCGCCCCATTTCCTTGAATGGCGTATAAATCTGTAAAGCCTTCGGACCGACCGTAAACGAAGCGGAAGGACAGAAAAACGAAGCGCTCGATAGCAGGTGCGGATATTTGGAAGCAACCAGCATGGACATAAATCCGCCCATACTCAACCCTGATACCGCACGGTTTTCCCGAAAAGCCTTGGTACGATAGTGGGCATCCACGTACCGCACAAATTCCGGAAAGTAATCAACAAACTGCCTGTCTTCTTTTACAGGCGCAATATCGTAAGGGCGCGGATATTGTGCCGGCACATAACCGTCCCATTTGGCGATAATGACATCTGTACCTTCCACATAGTTTGCGAAATTATCCAGCGAATCAGGACCGCATCGTTCATCATTCCCGTTAAATTCATCGTAATAGCGTGCCTCGCCCGAGCGGGAAACTTCGCCATCTGCCGGACCGTTAAACCTTCCTGCGTTTCCATGAAAATAGTAAATGACCGGATACCGCCGCTCAGGATGCTCGTAATAATCAGGCGGCATGATCATGCGGAAATGCCGGTCCTCTTTGAACACTTCACTGTAATGTTTCCGGTCTTCGATAATTGCCTTTCGCTGCGGCTGCTGAGCCTGTACCTGCAACAGAGCCGTCAAGACCAGCAAAGCGGGCAGTTTCAAAACCCGGGTGCCGTTCATTTTTAAAAAACCGATAAACCTGCTGATCAAATTCATAATGCACTATTTATTCCCACTTTTGCGGGTTTCTGCCAGATCAAGTATTTTATAAAACAAGGTCGTAAGGCTGTACTTTTTATCCACCGTTAATTCCTGTTTGAGCTTTTCCGAACGTGCCTGGTCATCCTGCGCTTTACCGATAACCCACTGTACATCCGGAGCACCAGACCCTTCCGTGATTTCCCAGTTACGCAGCGAATCCTGTTCCATTTTCCAGGTATCAATGAATTTAGAAGCTGATTCCTGTTTGCCTGAATCCCTCATTACCTTCACCCCAAGATAATTATTGAGCACATTGCGGTTGCTTTCCTTGCTGGCATTGAGGGTGTAATCGGTGATAGTCTGCGAATATTGCTGCGCTTTCCCGGCATGGCCAAGCTGCGTTTCGCAATAGGTTGCCAGGTAGTCCATCAGTCGCGTATCGGGTTCATGAGGTTTGCCCGTACCCAGATTTTCCGGCCACAAGCGGGCTTTTTCAAGCGCTTTTAAGGCATCGTTGTATTTTTTGTTTTCTGCAAAAATAAGGGCTTGTGCCAGGTTGGCTACGATATACACGTTATGTCCTTCCCGGGCTCCCTCCTGCGGCAGGATTTGAATTTTGTCCAGCACTTGCAGGCAGGCTCCAAATTTACCCGCATCCAGCAGCGATTTGGCATAATCGATTCCAATGACGGGATTTTCAGAAAACAGTTTGTAAGCAGACCGGGCGTTTTCGAGCGCTTTTTCCTGCGTTTTTTGCTTGTTAAAATATTCCGTCAGATAATGCCAGGTGCGCCATTCTTTGGGGTTAAGCTGATTGGCTTTTACAAGATCAAGCTGTGCCTGAGCCGAGCTGGCTGCGTCGTTTTGAAAAAGAATACCTCTTGCAATGTAAAATGGAGTATAGTCAGGCTCGTTTTTACATGATGCGTATTGTATTCTGGCATTTTCAAGATCACCAATGTGCCAATAGATCAGCCCAAGGTAATAACGGTTTTTCCAGGAAGACTGCTGTTTTTCTGCCCATTGAAGTACAGGAATGCTTTCCAGACGGAAAGGAAAGACCAGTTCGGGAGACATGTCAATCGCGTTTTTTAAATGTTTTTCACTTTCCGCAGGGGAAGAATCTTGGCTAAGAAATGCAAGCCAGTAGGACACCGTGGGATAAGCGGGCGCCAGTCGCAGCACCTGCATCGCTTCCAGGTTTTGTCCCTGATTTACATAGTCCATCGCCAGTTCCAGGTAGGTTTCTTGCGGCAGTTCGTTACGAATGGCACTTTGAAAAATGACCAGGTTTTCGTCGGTCGGTTGGAGCAGATATTGTTCGAAATGTGCGTAGTGACTGAGCGGGTCAATTTCCAGGAGAGCTTTCCATACGTCAGCCGCCTGATCCGGTTTATTCAGTTTTCGAAGCGAAGTGCCAAGCAGCTGATTGGCTACCAGATTATTTCGGTTGTAGTCCAATGCTTTCCGGGCATCGTATCCGGCTTTTTCAAAATCCTGTTTTTGTAACGCAATGCCAGCTAATTGGGCATAGGCGCCGGATTTGTACTCCATGGTCCAGGTAGCAACCGATAAAGCTTCTTCGGCTTTGGTCAGGTCGCCCAATTTTCGGTAAAGGGCACCATACAGATAATTAGCGCCGCCATGGTAGGTGTTTTCAGCCAGTACTTTTCTGGCAAAGTCCAGTCCCTGTGCGTACTCACCTTTACGATAATGGTATTCGGCCAGCCGCACCAATGCGCCACTATGGGTAGTTTCTTTTTTAAGACATTCCAGGTAACGTAAATGGGCTCCCTCGAAATTGCGCATTGCATTTTCATCTTCCCCAAGCTCAAAAAGTCGTTCTGCTGAATTGAAGTCCTGCTTGTCTGCGGAAATCACAGGACGGTCTAAAATCTTTTCTGCCTGCGTGGAATAAACGAGGCGGTCTTTACCAATGCTCACCCGAAGTGGTTTTTGATTTGTCTGGGACTTTGTAAAAGGTATGGTTTTGACATACACCTCCATAGGTTTAAGTTGGAGCGGGATTTGATAAATGGTCTGCCCGGCAACAGTCACTTTCAGTGTGTCCTGAATGGGAGAAATCGGGTTAAATATTATTCTAAGACTGTCTCCGGTCGCCACTACATTGAGCGTACCGTAAGGCGAAGCATCGACCATACCGCCAGCCGCTTTGACAGGAAACCAGTATTCGGTTTTGGTCTCAGAATAAAACGGCCCCAGAGACTTTTGGTTGAACGGACTGTGAAATCCGCTCCTTTCAGCCGCCTGATTGAATGTTACACCCGACTGAGCTTCAATGTATTGTCCGTCTTTATCCGTGAGCAGATCTTCCCAGATAGCACCTTCCCTTGCACGAGACCAGATCCATAATTTCTTACCAGGAGCATCCGAATACGGAGCCCAGTGACCGAAGCCGAAGTTTTTGTTGTGCCAGTATCCGCCAAACCAGGTCGTATGCGTACCCATCACGTGATAAGATTTATCGCCGCCGGAATTGACATTTTTGTAATAGGACAAATCAACACCATGCTGATCAATAGGCCAGGGGCTTGCCAGTCCGTCGTGTCCTACATGGTGCGTTCCCGGAAAAAAGAACTGCATATCATCCGACGCCCTGAATGCCGCATTTTCCCACGACAGGTAAGAATCGTGCAGAGGCAGAGGATTATACCAAAGGCTTTGTGTTTCGAAGTAAGCTTTATCCTTAGGAAGTACGATTTTGACCCGCCACTGCGTGCGTGACGCAAGATCAATTCCGCCGACCACACAGGTTACACTTCCATCCGGATTATTCAGCATCACATAATCTACCGGAGCGGCTGCCCAGGGAGCGTGGCCCAGATCCAGACCGAAATTATGCTCAATTCCGCCGCTGGTCCACGGACCCCGGATTCCGATGGCGCGGAACTTCATAACGTGGTTGACGTAGACAAACTCCTCGCCGGTCGATTTTTCCACGGCTCCCAGTACTTTTCCACCCACTTCCGGTAGTATCTGCACTTTGATAAAAGGATTTTCCAGCTCCACCACCTTCCAGTTTTTAGAAGTGCTTTTGTTGGTATATCCATCAAAAACGTAGTACGGGTAAAATGGCGAAACTTTTTTACCAATCGCCATAACCGGCACCCGATTCGGGTCGGAATAAGGATAAGTCTGGAATGCCTGCACTTTCTCCGTAATGCCGGACTTTTGCGCCTGAACTGCTGGTGACAATACCAGCGTTGACAGGACCAACGTCAGAACAAAACGAGCTACTCTGGTACCTGGCAATAACATTGAAAAGGCGGAAAGTGCACTCACGCAGATAAGTTTAAAATAACAATAAATTGATCTCACACACATCTCACATCTCACATTTTACTTTTCACATCTCACATCTCACTTTTCACATTTTACCCTTCGAAACAAGCTCGCCCAGTTCCAAACGCACTTTGTGCCATTGTTCCTGATCATAGCCCCATACATCAAGGTTACCAATGGATTTATCTCCGAATGGCTCTTTGATCAGCTTATTAACGAGTTCATCCGCACGCTTGGAATTGCCATCGAGCTTTGTCAGCAAACGCAGGTATTCATAATCCTGCACACCGTCACGCATCGTTTTTAGACGGATGGACGGACAGGGTTCGGATACATTAGGCACCATGCCGGGTTTGTAAATGACAGAACCGTTCCCGTTAAATGTCCGGTATGTAAATTCTGCATCGGCCTCCGCGGCTTCCTTGTAAAAATCTTTCCAGGATTCGGGATCATACCAGCCCCGTTCCCAGCCGGCGCCGACACCCCAGCTGATCCAGGAGTAGGTTTTGTATTTCCAGCATGCCCAGCTGATCGCGCGGTCATTGATCAGGGGCAAATCGATAAATGTCGAACTTCCCACCCAGCTGTTCAGCTTATGTTCGTATAACATTGGCCCGTAAAGCCAGTCTTTAATACCCATTTGCTGGTATAACTTTACTTCGTCCAGGTTGTAGCTGATGGTGTGTGATGCCCAGTCGGTTATGGACTTCCCGATCACATCCATCGCTTCTTTATTATAGCCGCCGTCCACCCGAAACTTTGCTTCCGGATATTCTTTTTTAAACAGATTGCCATAAAACACCATCCGCGACCAGGCCTCAGGAAAATAGGATTCGTCAAGGCCATTCAGATAAACGGTAAGCAACGTTTTTTCGGGATTCACCATGGGAAGTAAGTGCTGACGTACCTGCCGGATGCTGCTGACATATATGGCCTGGTTGGCGGCATTGCGTTCTACTTCGGGTTTGCCGATATCCGGCCAGCCGGCGGTACCATGTTTTCCATAGATGTCGAACGGAAGCGCAAAGGTTTCGATCGGCTCACCATAGCCGGGGCCTTCGGTGTAGCCATGTTCTTTGGTAAAGGCCTGTCCGGTCAGGTATTTTTTTAGGCGCTGGTCGAATTTGCCCCATTGTATTTGCACCTTGCCATTTTTAAACTGCATTTCAGGATCATAAGTCGGATCCATGAGGGAAATACGATTGCGCTTAAACAACTGATACACAGATAACTCCTGCTTTTCATCCATCCCACTCAAAAAACCTTCATGTTGCAGGCTGGCTTTAAAAAGGTTTTCGTTGGGCAATTCAAAATCCCATATTGTCAGGCTGACGGGAATTTGTTTTGTAATGGCGCCAATCTTCGCTGTGATCACACTCTGGTATGTTCCGGGTTTTGCCTTCTGTGAATCCACTGGAATGAACTGATCCACCCAAATAACCTGCGAACGCTGGTTAGTGATCCGGTTATTGAAGTCGGGCAGCGTAAATGGGTACACCCATCGCCCATGGACCTGGGTTGAGTCAGTCTGAATGAATTTAAATGGAATCAGCGCGTCGGGATACCAGCCTTTGCCGAGTGTAGATTTAGGATAACCTGTGCTGGTGCTTTGTACATTGACTGACCATTCCAGAAATAACTCGGGTTTAATGGCAAGTTCAGAGTTCCCGTTTTTGAAAGGCAACATGTCGAGCCTGATCCCTGTCAATTCTGAATCTGATTCATTAGATAGTACCAGTTGAAACGACACATATTCCCCACGTGCTCCGTGAAGCGAAACCTGCTTTCCGTCGAATATCCAGTTTTTATCAAGAAGATTGTTTTTTTTAACCTGATTGGATGGAACGCCTTTAAACCGGTGTTCGATAATTTCGTTGGTAACCGGGTCCAGCCGGACCGACGAAGGCAGTGCCCTCAGTTGCCAGGGATTGGCACCATAAGTTTTGTTACCACCGATGTATGTGGCCAAGGCTATCAAACAGAGGATTACTTTCACAAATCTTACCATAATCAAGTTTAGTTCTGGAAATTTATCTGGGGCACATTTACTCATTCAACGGGAAAGATCATGAGCTGGCTTAGTGCTTCATTTTCGCCCATGACCATGTACTTCCCATCTGCAGAGGCAGCCAGTGTACTCAGTTGAAAGCCCCGCCACATGATTCCTTGCTCGATCCCGGGAGCTGCCATTGTGAATTCAGGATTACCCAGATCCACGAAACCAGCACCTTTTTCATCATAAGAAAACAAATGCGAATAACCCGGTGCACCGCCTGCAAGTCCATATAGTTTACCATCACGCCCAAAAGCCAGTGCCTGCAACCGGGCCATCATCATAGGCTTACCCAGGTTTTTGATCTTTTTGGTTTTGGGGTCCAGGACAAATAATTGCCCATCGCCGGCATTTCCGCCGTATAACTTTCCGTCGGGTGCTTTGGCCCAGGCTTCCACTTGTCCTAATACTTCTCTCCCCCAGACGGCCGGCAGAGGTGTTCCGAGAAACTGAAAGGTCTTTTTTACCGGATCAAAAGCAAACACCCGGTTGCCCGCCGTACTGCCATAAACCAATCCTGCATTATCCTGAATCAGCGCTTTGCAGAGATAAACCTCCGGCTCCACTGCATACTCTTCCAGGTTTTTGAGCTCTTTTTCTTTCGGAGCCACTTCATCAAATATCTGTACCTTTTTGGTCGCAATGGTGTAGGCAAAAAACCGGCCGCCCGGATAACTGACCCCATAGAGTTCGGTACCTTCCTGATTACTAATCAGTGTGAAAATGCTTTCTCCGGCAACGGGAACACCCAGGTCTTTTACCTCGATTGCCCCGCCATTATCAATGCTGATTTGTATCAGGTGGCCCGGCTGCTGTTTCTTGTCGACCCTGGCCATCGTGCCTGCATAAAGCTGATTACCAGCCCCCTTGGAAAAGCCGGTAGCAATGGCCATTTGTCCCGGAACAACCTCTTGCAAATCCTTTGTCGTCAAAAGCTTTTTTCCGGAAATACTTGCAACGAACAGATACGGCGATAACCCTTCCTTTGCCGAGGTCCCGCCGAGCACCAGGTCACCTTGTACATGCAGGGACATAATGGCATTGCGATACATGGGCAGGCGTTTTTCTGCGCTGTTCGGTAGCGAGACTTCGATTGCAAATGCTTCTTTGGGGGTAAAAAAAGTGTATTGGGCAAAAAGTGGTGCCGAACAAGTCAGCAGCAGGATTGGTAAAAGTATTTTCTTCATCAGATTTCTCATTTCCGGATTTCTTTTTCAGGATTGAATTTGATCAGAAAGGGCGTAGTGAAATCGCCCTCGCCCGAAGGGTTACGCCGGCCGGCGAAATACAGGTTTCCATCTTTGTCCCTGACATCCGAGCCCGTGGCCTCGGTGATGGTGGTGGTAGGATATTCCTGTAAAATGATTTTTTTACCCGTAGCAGGGTCGAATTCCACCAAAACGGTTTTGTCTTTTATCACATAATTATCATGACCGCCAATGATGTAGTACAGCTTGCCGTTCTTTCCGATGTTCAGGTTGGGCACGTAAGGTCCCCAGGCTTCCATGTTGTCCGTTTCAATAACACCACCCAGATCTTTAACCTTGCCCATTCCGTTTTTTTCAGGATAAAAGGCGATCAGTTTTGCGCCATAAGTGACCAGATAAATAATTCCTTTGGCCTCGTCTTTGGCGTAGGCTGTAATTCCAGTGATAATTTTGGAGCCGGGCGTGCCGGGAAATGCAGGCAGACTTTCGCGTGCAAATACCAGAGAGTCCCGTTCTGCTTCGTACTTCACCAGGCGCTGTCTCCAGTCCACATAATAACAATTCCCCCACCAGTCGGTGAACAATACGCGCGGAACGTGCGAACTTGCCAATCGGCCGAGGTCGCGCATTTCGTTTTTATCCGGATTGTACACCATGAAATGGGCTTGCGGGTAAGTGATTCCGTAGAGCATTCCGGTTTTCGGATTTACGTCAACGTCCTTTATACTTTCGAAAGGCATGGCCAATCCAAGGTTTTTCAGGCTGCCTGTCCTGGGATCCCACTTCATGAAATAGCCGCCGGCATAACCGTGCGGATGTTCCATCAGGTATTCCTCCCGAGATTCGCCGCCGTCAGTGGAGAAATAGATCGAACCGTCGGGTGCCGCCACGATTTTAGAATGTATTTTTCCCTGCCATTGAAAATTACGCAGATGCGCCATATCGCCAATGAACCCATTCAGTTTCATTGTGTTTTGAACCGGATCAAAAGTGTAAAGCCCTATTTTATTGCGGTGGTTGGTAACTCCGATGTGCACCGTATTGGAAGCCGCATTGTAGCCAATCGAACCCCAGGTGGAGTGCGCTTCCGGAAAATCCGGATATTCAATGAAGTCAACATTCTTTTCGGTAATCGCAGATTTCTGGGCATGTGCGGTCTCATAACCAGCCACAACCAGGAAGCCTGCCATCCAGCATGCCGCAATATACAATTGATAAGAAAAGCGAAAATTCATAAAAGCTGTTTTGAGAAAGCAGTATTAGATTTTTTCATACCATTACAATGAGGTAAAAGCAACTCAGGCTTATACGGTGCCAATTTAAATAATTTTGCTTAAATAAAATTAAAATGAAATAAAATTATTTTCATTTCATTTTGTTTATGTTTCATTTTATAGATTTTATAGCTTTTAAGTGTTTCTCACGATTTAACTATTACTGGCTTCTTCAAGTCCCATTAAAAGAGCTGCTATGATAGTAAGCATGATTCCAGCAATAATGATGGGGTGTGGAATGGTCTGGTACAAAGCAAGGGACAATGTAACAGTGAGCACGGGTGAAAGAGCAGTGGTTATAGGCGCAATAATGATTGCTTTTCCATATCGAAATGCGTATACAAGACATAGCGCGCCAAATGCGTTGAGTGACTGTAATATTGCAGATAAATATGGCCCGCTGAATCCCCACTGAATGGGCTGATCAAAATCAGTTATATATAATGCAAAAGGAATGAGTGCAAAAGATGAAACCATCATATAGAAATACAGGCTTTCGGCGGACATAATCTCGTTGGCAAACCGCATGATACACCCCTGGGCACCCCAGGCAAGGAGCGGCACGGCGGCCAAAAGCAGCCAGTTATAGTCACTTACCCGGGTGGAGCCCGTCGGCTGGTAAGAGAGCATGAAAATGGAAATAAGGGCCAGGGCGATTCCGATCCAGCCTCTTTTACTTGTTTTTTCATGAAGCAGAACTACCGCCAGCAGGATGGTTACGACCGGGGTAAGCGAGAGGATCGGAAAAACCAAATAGGCTGGCGCAATGCGTAGTGTAAAGAAAAGCACAAGCTGGCCGCCAGCTCCTAAAAGGCCCACTGCGCTGCCCCAAAACACAGCCTTTTTATTAAAATCCAGTTTCCAGTTCTTTATTTTCAGTGCAGCAATCGCTGCAGGAATCATGGTCAGCGCCCAGACAACATATCCCAGGGTTGGAGGAAAACCATTTTTTTCAGGAATTTCAATAACAGCGCCCCATACGCCTATGAACAGGACATGAATAATTACGTATATCGGCCAGTGGTTTTTGGTGCTGTTCATGAAATCTTTGATTTCTTCTTTTTGTAAAATTGTGGTTGCGTAAGATTTGAAATAAATGCCTGAATTTTAGGGAATCGCGGCTTTTATATATTTGTCAAACCACTGGATCATGCGTTCATTCAGATCCGCTTTGCTGCGTGGTTTCAGGTCAGGCCTCCATCCGTGCCCCTCACCTTTGTATTGCACAAGCCTGGTGTCTACACCCTGTTTTTTAAGGGCTATATACATTTCTTCGGCCTGTGAGAAAGGTACCTCATTATCCGTTTCACCATGGAGGAGCAGGGTTGGCGTAGTAACCTGGGCTACGTTTCGCAGTGGCGAGCATTGCCACAGCAAGTCGAACCGGTCATGGGCCCTGCCTCCGAATTCAGATTCCATCAGAGAATGATATAAAGAAGTGCCTGCAAAACTGACCAGATTGCTAAGCCCGCCATCGGTTACAGCCGCTTTGAAACGCGTCGTTTGGGTAATGATCCGGTTTGTCATATAGCCTCCATAGCTTTGTCCGGTTACGCCCAGGTGCGCTGCGTCAAGCCAGGGATTTTCGCTCAGTACAAAGTCCAGACCGGCCATCAAATCCTGATAGTCTCCCCCGCCCCAGTCCAAAAGGGTGCCGTTTGAAAACGTCTGGCCGTAGCCGTGGCTGCCTCTGGGATTCATGTACAATACCGCATAACCAGCCTGTGAGAGCAAATGTATGCGCTCGTCAAAATCCTGTCCGAACATATTGTGGGGCCCACCGTGAACTAAAAGGATAAGCGGATATCGCCTTGTTTCATCGAAATTGACAGGCGGCATCAGCCATCCTTGCGCCCGAATACTACCAAAGCTGTCAAACCAGAATGTTTCTGCTTTTTGCAACGTTTTCGTTTCGAGCCAATCTGTATTTTCCTGAGTGATTTGCTCAGTTGCAGCACCTTGATTTTTTGTTTTGAAAAGTTCAGCCGGATGGTTCGTATCAGATCTTACAAACACCATTTCCTCTCCAAGCGCATCAAGACAAAACTCAGAAATGCAGCCAGCGCCTCCCTGAACCATTGCTATCTCTCCCTTTTCAATACCTATCCGGTAAATGGAAGTATTGCCATGATCACCTGCGGTAAAGTACAGATACTTTCCTGAGGGATGCCAGCGCACGTGCTCTATACGCCTGTCGAGAGATTGAGTCAGGTACCGGAAGTTTTCTCCATTGGGCGATATCAGGGCAATATGCGTATCCTCGGCCGTGCTGTCGTTGGTGCCAGAATGCCCTGAAACCGCCAGGAAAGCAATGTGCTGACCATCCGGCGACCAGGTCGGCTGGTAGGCCAAACCGGTGTGTTCCGAAAGACGGGCAATGTACTGTGTGTGAATATCTACCTTCCAGACATCGTTTTGCTGGTTATCATCCGGACAGGCGTTCCTGTTACTGATGAAGGCAATTTGACGGCTGTCAGGTGCCCAGGTAATGGAATGCTCATTATAGTTGCCCGGGGTTATATTTACCGGTAATCCTCCCGCCGAGGGTATCAGGATTACATGTGTATAAGAATGATCGGCATATACAGGCCTGCTCCGCCCGCCTTTGGATTTATAGAGCAGGTCGTCGATCACCCGGATCTCTTCATTTTCAGGCTCTGCAACAGAAATGTCAGCGCTGAGGTAGGCGATATACTGTCCATTAGGTGACCAGCTGCAATTCTTTTCAGCCAGGTGATTGAAAAAATAAGAAGAATCATAACGCCGGGCCAGAAACCGGCTCGCTGCAGTTTTAAGTGTATAAATATAGAGGTCCCCACTTTCGGTTTCGTACAGCAGCTCGGTGCCATCGGGTGACCAGGAATGCGCGACACCTCGCCCCAAAACGGCTTGTTTTTTGTCCGCCGACAAGAGTATAATTAAATCCTGATGCTCATTTTCAATAGGATCGGACACTGAAACGTGATATACAAGGTCTTCACTGGAAGGAGATAGCAGGGGGGTGCCTACTTTTCTGATTTTGCATAAATCTTCTATCACAAGTCCCCGGGCCGGGTCCCTCATTTCCGTTGAGATCATAAAAGTTGGTTCAGGAGCGATCGTTTTGTAAGCTGCATTTCCTAAGAAGGCGTCTTACATGCTAAAATACGCTAATATTTTCTTGCAATATATAAGTAAGAATAAATAAATTAAAAGAAAGGTTTAAAAATATTTTTTACTTTCGTTTTATGATGTTTACTTTGAATAATATTACATTATGTTTCAAATGAATAAAATTACCTTCTTCTAATACCGCCGTAATAATGCAGAAAAATGAAATAAGTATGCTACTAAGCGGTGTGGAAGCACACACCCAACGTGAAATCCTGTCGCAGCCAGCGCTTTGGCAGCAGGTTTATCAATTAGTTAAAAAAGAAAGTAAAGAGATAGCCGGTTTTCTCGGGCCTGTTTTAGAAAAAGAGAACCTAAACGTTGTGCTGACAGGCGCAGGCACTTCGGGGTTTATCGGTGAGGCAGCCCGGGGGACTTTGCAGCAACTATGGCGCAGACCTGTTCAGGCGATACATACAACAGAAATTGTCACCCAGCCGGAATCTATTTTTATCCGAGCGGCCCCAACACTTCTGATCTCTTTTGCCCGCTCGGGAAACAGCCCCGAGAGCGTTGAAACGGTAAAATTAGCCGACACTTATTGTGATGAGGTTTATCATTTGATCATCACCTGCAATAGCGAGGGCGCACTGGCCAATATGGAAACAGTGGACCCGAAAAGGCTATACCGCATTGTCTTGCCCGAGGCTACTAATGATAAGAGCCTGGCGATGACAAGCAGTTTCACGTGTATGTTGTTATGCGCGCTTCTGGTAGCCCGCATAGACTACATAGACGACGAATCAGAAAAAATCCGGCGTATTGCGGAACAGGGAAATTTGATTCTGGAAGAAAAATTTTTGCTTGAAACACTGGCCCTGAAAGGTTTTGAACGGGTAGTCTTCCTGGGTTCCGGGGAGTTATTGGGTATTGCCAGGGAATGTCACCTAAAATTGCTCGAACTGACAGATGGAAAGCTGGTGTGCATGTCGGATTCTTTCTTAGGTTTCAGGCATGGGCCGAGGGCTTTTGTAAATGAAAATACCTTAATGGTCTACCTGTTTTCCCGAAATCCGCACATTATGCGTTACGAGAGGGACCTTGTCGAAGACATTGCAAATGATAGCAGGGAAATTCATTCCTTAAAAGTCGGGGGCATAAACGAACTGGTATTACCAAATAGCAGCAAAATAGACCTGCAAATTGATCCGCACAATCAATATCAGATGATCCCGGTAACCCTGGTCGGCCAATTGCTCGGTTACTATAGCGCGGTGCACCTGGGTATTAACCCTGATAGCCCGTCCGTATCAGGATCGATCAGCAGGGTTGTACAAGGGGTCAATATTTATAAGGAATAAAATATCAAGAAAAATGATAAACCCTAAACTACTGGTTGTAGGTGAGCTGAATGTCGACCTGATTTTGAATAAAATCCAGGCTTTCCCTCAGGTGGGAAAGGAGACGATTGCGGATGAAATGGATATGTGCCTGGGCAGCTCTTCGGCCATCATGGCGGCCAATAGTGCTGCGATGGGTGTAGATACGACCTTTTGCGGAGTAGTGGGTGACGATTATTTTGGTGACTTCATTCTTGGCGAACTGGAACAAAAGTCCGTTAGCTGCCGGCATGTAACCAAACTTACAGGCCAGAAAACGGGGTGCACGCTGGTTTTGAATTACGGTCAGGATCGGGCTAATGTCACCTACCAGGGTGCAATGAATACTCTGACTATCAGCGATATACCATTCAGGACACCCGCTCTTTACCAGCATCTGCATGTATCAAGCCTGTTTCTTCAGAAAGGGCTTTTAAATGATATTGAGCAGATTTTCATAAACGCACAGGCTGCCGGCATGACCACTTCGCTGGACCTGCAATGGGATCCAGCCGAAAATTGGGCGTTCGACTATGCAAGGTGCCTGCCTCATGTGGATGTCTTTATGCCTAATGAATCGGAATTACTCGCCCTTACGAAAACGGATTCGATCAGCAGCGGCATTGAAAAAATTCGTCCCTACCTGAATACGCTCGCACTGAAAATGGGCAGAAATGGCAGTATGGGTATTTGTGCTAACCAACAATTAACGGTGCCTGCTTTTGAAGTGTCGCATTTCGTGGATGCTATAGGGGCAGGCGACTCCTTTAATGCAGGGTTCATTCAGAAATACATTTCTGGTGCTTCCCTGGAAGACTGCCTGCGGGAGGGCAATCTGATGGGTGCGCTGAACACTACGGCTGCGGGTGGCACAGGTGCATTTTACAACTTCAACACAATCAGCGAAAAGATAAAAGACTTCTGGGGAATAGAACTATGCCTGTCATGAAATTGAAAGAAAAACTGCGCGAATTAACACAGCTGAAAAAAGGATTGCTGGCTACTAACTATTATGACCTGGAAACATTGCATGGTGTATTGCAGGCCGCCGCGGAAATGAAACAACCGGTCATTCTGCAACTTACCCAAAGCTCGATTGATTACATGGGACTTAAAACGGCCGTGAACCTGGGCCGCAACGGACTTGAAGAATTTGGTGTGGAAGGCTGGATCCACCTGGACCACGGCGGGTCCGTCGAACTGGTACAGCGATGCCTGGATGCAGGTTTCGATTCGGTGATGATCGATGGCAGCGAGCTTCCTTTTGAGCATAATGTCAGACTGACCAGGGAGGTGGTCGAGCGCGCCAAACGGTACGATGCACATGTAGAAGCAGAACTTGGTTACGTGGCGAAACTGGGCCAGTCGCATCATACCACGGGATTTACGCAGCCGGACGAAGCGGCTGCTTTCGTACAGGAAACGGGCGTTGATGCACTAGCCGTGGCAATCGGCACTGCACACGGCTTTTATAAAGAAGAACCCAGGCTGGATATTGATCTGCTGCGCAGCATTGCCGGAAAAACTTCGGCGACCCTGGTTTTACATGGAAGCTCAGGCGTACCGCATACGCAGGTTAAGCAGGCGATTTCCAATGGGATCTGTAAAGTGAACCTGGCGACCGAAATTAAGAACATATTCATGGCTTCCCTAAAAGCTGAGCTAACCTACAACCAGGATATTGACCTTCGGAGAGTATTTCCAAAAGCAACCTTCAAAATTACCGAACTTGTCAAAACCAAGCTGGAAATGGTGGAGAATATAGTGGCGTAACCTGGTTTTTTTCACCACGATTTACGAAACGGCAAATATGTTTATCCTTTCAAACTTAAAAACCTTTTTATATAACAAAATAAGATCCGGCGTGTACAGCTTAAAACTGTCAGGCAATTGAAATCTGTTTCTGAATCTATTGATACCAGTACAGACACTGGCTATCTCTTTCTTAACATAGATGAAATACAGAAGATGGTCTACATTAAAAGTCAGCCCAGGTTTATAAGATCTTAAAATATGTAAAGGGTTTCTGAAAAGCAGTTTTCGAACCATATTCTAGGCCGTCAAAAAACAATTTTTAAACCAGAGGAATTATCTCGCTGTAAGCATTAATGTGTATGAAAAATTTCCTGGTACTGGTTTATTTTTTCTTTGATCAGCCTTAATTCTTCTCCGGTAGGATGATCAGGGTCTTTTGCAGGCGGAAGCGCTCCAAATTTTAAAATGCAGGCCATTAGTAACATCATTCCTTTTGTTGCTGTTGTATTTTGTCCTTCTATAAATAAGTTATTCGTATTTGTATCCATAAATCCATCAGCATTACCCCGGGCAACTTTTAACACCGGATACCCATGCAAAACAACTTTTGTTAATGCTGCGTCCATTGGCGAAGTCATCGAACCATAGGGAGCGTAACCTTCTCCTACAAAACCTGCCAGCGGGTGCTTATCAATATAATCATTCAGCCGGGCCAGAATATCGATTTCCGTCGATGCATCCTTACTGGCATCGTTATCCGACCGCCAGTTGGAGCTTTTTAGAATAGTAACCATTGGTAGTGACCCAGGAATAAGATATCCTTCTGCGTCCTTTGTTGCGACTGAAGTAATTTCGACAGATTTTCCATTTCTAATAATACCAGGCACCTGACCAGGCAACTTTTTTAAGGAAACCTGGGAATGATAAGTATGTTTTCTTACAGGAAGAAAAGTAAGCTTTGGACCATATCCCATCGTTCCCACAATGCCGCCGTGCCCGCCAGTGACCACATAACCTCCCGGGCGAGCATCCCCTTTTTGAACTTCACGCGTAGAAAATACCATCTGGTCCTGGATCATGACAGATCCGACTTTATTGTTTCCATTCTCATCAGCCCATACTTTTGAAGTAATGTAAGTGATGGCATCCTTAATGTTCTGATCACCGTCCGCGCTGATACTGCCACGTTTTCTTTGCGCTGCGTTGAATACCATCGGAGATTTTGTATCGATGAGTAAGTTCATCCAGTAAGAAGTGGTTTCTATACTCGGACTTCCTTCAAGCCAGACGGAACCCAAATAATCGCCGGTTGCCATCGTCTTTTGAACCATATTGGTTGCCCTGGCCAACGCAATTGTATGTGGTGAGGCGCCATAAGGGCCGTATGAGAAGAAATCCTCCCCCAATTTTTCCGGGGCAATAGCACCTTTACCCATATCGGTCCTTTGACTTTCAGACAGGCCTTTCGTATAACCGCCAGCCGGAGCCGGACGGTAAAAATCATAGTCAGCCAGTTCCATTATACGACCGCCATTTCTTTCTATTTCTTCAAAAATCCGGAAAGCATTGGGATAAAAAGTTTGCCTGGATTTTGCAAAAGGTACATTAGGTTCGGTAAATTCCGCATCCCAGGCATTCCCATTTATCTGCCGCGCCATGTAGGGTAAAGGATACAAACCATCTTGTGGCTGTAACAGGATTTCCAGAACGGGCCTGTCGTCGGGTGATTTTCTTTTTGTATCAAATTTACCTTTGGTATCTACGTAGCCATCTGGTTCCCCATACAGCTCTTTTACGTCATTTTCCAGTGGATGCGCCGTAAACATCTCTACATAAATCCTGGCCGGAGCAGCCAGTTTCTGATAAAACAGAACGTCTGTTAATGTTCTGCCCGAAGGATCTTTCAATTCAGGCAAACCATGTTTTTTACGTGCCTTATTGCTTGTAACCAGCGGCTGGCTATTTTGAATGGTAGCAGTCGGGCCAGAAAAAACGGCGATTTTAGGTTTAACCTGCCGTTCCTGTGCAAAGGAAGATCTAGCCCATATAGAATTTAGCAGAAGGCAGACTACAATAATTCTGCACCTGGTTATTAATTGTTTCATGACTCTGGTTAAAAAAAGAAAAGCAGCTGGGAAACGGACTTTGAAACTGGAATCTGCTGTTTAAAAAAATTAAACAGCAGATGAATCGGTTTGTCAGGTCCAGTAGTCAAATTTTTTCTTGGTGAAAATAGATTTCGGAATCATGCCATGTACGCCTAGTGTCTGGTCAACTACCTGGCTAACTTCAAATTCAACACCGGTACTGGCAATAGACAGGGCTTCATTGAAAGTGAAACCTCCTATTTCTGTACTGATAAAATTACATGTTTCCCTGATTGCATTTTTCATTGCAATACGCAAATCCGGATCCAGGCCAATAGCTATAAAATGTGTTGCATTTTCAGCTCTTGGTACTTTGATCGTTTTACCTTTATGTACAATAAATTTTGCTATCATCGTAAGCGAACCTTCTATGGCTGTGCCGCTTACCTCTCCATTTCCCTGGGCAGTATGGCAGTCCCCCGTTGTAAAAAGAGCACCGGGAACGCTTACAGGTAAATATAAAGTAGAACCGACTGTAAGGTGTCGGATATCCAGGTTTCCACCAAAATTACCCGGTGCAATTGAGCTGACACGACCTTTTTCCGGAGGCGGCGATACACCCATTACACCCATAAATGGCCTTAACGGTATCTCTACCCCTTCTTTAAATGTGCCTGTTTTTTTCCTGGAATCATACCTGTAAATAAATGCATTGGGTGTGGTTATGTCATCAGGAATACCTCCACCTCCCGGCCTTACCATGTTCACGCCGTACATGCTGCGTATGGAAAGATCTAAAACCCTCACTTCCAGCATATCACCTGGCTCGGCCCCTTCTATATAGATCGGTCCCGTAAGCATGTGGCCGCGTATGCCGGAAGGCTCCGGTTTTACTTCCTTTTGTATTTTAATGATTTCCAGCGCATGTGCATCAACAGGTAAATTATTATTCTTAAAAAAGCTTTCCGGATCTGTCTTACTGATCCCTACGGCACCTACTGTCTGAATTTCCACAACTGCGCCGTCTTTTACCCTGGCAATTGGTGGCACGTCCGCACCAAAATAACCGGCTACCATGTTTTCAGGCACTGTCTTGATGAAATAATCCGGTTTGATTGCCGGCCGGGCCACTGCACTTTTATTACCTGGAATACCAGATAAATCATCCGCCCTGGCGGAGAAGCTACCTAATGCAAGCGCTGCAAATCCCCCCTGAGCTGTTTTTCTGAGGAAACCCCTACGGGTGTTTTTTTGATTATCTTTTTGATTGTCGGCCATATGGATATGTTTTGTAGGTATCTGCCTTTTATGGATTGAAACCGGTATATTTTTTTGGAGTGAAGCAAATGTATAGTTGCATAAAGCAACTGGCTCAAATATTGGGTTTCTTCCATCCGCCTGAACGCGTTTCCAGATATTGCGCAGCGGCCAAGGATATATCTTCACGCCATGGATGTGCCACTACCTGCACGCCAATCGGCAAACCTTCTTTAGTGCCACCACAACGAACTACGGTGGAAGGCCAGCCGGTAGTATTGTAAGCTCCGACATAACCGGCACTTGCCGAAGGCACAGCATCCTTAACTCCTTCATCAATCAGAGGGGCCGGAGTATCTGTGGTAGGACAAAGGATAACATCGTATTTTTGAAACCATTGGAGCATTTTACTTCGGTTTTTATCCTGCATTTCAAGCAGTTCAGTGTATCTTTCGGCAGAGATAGGTTTCACTTTATCTATACGGTCGACAATGGTAGCACTTAATACATGGCTACCTGCTTTATCTCCGGCACGTTTCAAAAATGCCCAGGAATCTCCCTGTGTCAGTTCGCGACGAATGGCACCCAGCTCGTCAAGCAGTTCTTTTGGCAAGTCTTCCGTTACGACAGCCCCTGCCTCTTCCATCCATTTTGCCGCCTGTTTTACGGCTTCCTGCGTTTCGACGGCGGTGGTAAGCAAGCCATTATTAGGATAAAATGCCACTTTCAGTTTGGCAACATTGACCTTAGCCGGATCCAGCCATGGCATAGGTACTACGGCCGCGTCTTTAAAATCCGGGCCGCTCAAAATGGGTGTCAGGAGAATCAGATCTTCCACACGCCGGGCCATCGGCCCCGGCTGCTGCCATAGATCGTAAATACCACCGTAATCTACAATGTGCCCGGTTCTTGGAATGCGTACCGAAGTAGGTTTAATACCTGTGATACCATTGGTACTGGCTGGCAAACGTACACTGCCGCCCCAGTCTGTACCTACATCAAAAGCGGTTCCGCCAGCTGCAATGATTGATCCTGCTCCACCACTGCTGCCAGAAGTCCCGCGATTTAAATCATACGGGTTTTTACTCACACCATAAATAATGTTGCCTGTTGTTGTAACACCTCTCAGGCCCCCTCCTGCTAATGTAAATTCAGGTGTGTTGGTTTTTCCAAGCAAAATTGCCCCGCTGGCACGCAGCCTCGCTACTACTGTCGCATCATTTTTAGGAATATAGTTCATATGGCCCAGGGTCCCTCCGGTACTGATCACTCCTTCTGTCTCAAAGGAATCTTTGATCGTCATCGGAACACCATGTAACGGACCTAGTAATTTCCCTTTTTTAAGTGACTGATCTGCTGCTTTTGCTTCTGCAAGAGCCCGGTCAAAGCATTCCATCACTACTGCATTCAAACGAAAATTAACATGTTCAATACGTTTTATATAAGCGGTTACCAATTCTTCCGATGATATTTTCTTCTGCCTGATGAGCTCTGCCAGTTTGGTAGCCGACATATAAATTGGCTCATCCGTAGTATCGCCGGAAACCAGAAACGATGAAAGGGGATTAGCAGCCTGAGCATTTTCAGATAAAGCAGACAGCGCATTGGCTGAAAATCCGAATGAAAACAGCTTCCTCCGTGAATAAATTTGAGTTGATATATTTTGCATAAAAGGGCCCGGTTAAGATATTTTAAAACAGTTGATATTTTACTTGCCTCCGGTAATGATCTCATTCAAAGCAAGCGGCGGCTGCCAGCCACCAGTTTGAGATTCAATGAAACTGGCTACTGCCAGTACCACATGCTCCTGCCAGGGGCGGCCTATAATCTGAACGCCGATTGGCAGGCCTTCCGGGCTAACACCGGCCCTGACTACCGCAGAAGGCCATCCTGTCATATTGTATATCCCAACAAATCCGTAACTGGCTGGATCTCTTGGCTTTGGATCAAAATTGTCAGGATTGGGTTTGGCAGGGCTTGCCATAACCGGAGAAATTACAATATCATAGCTTTCAAGCCATTGCAGCATTTTACTACGCGAAGCATCCAGGTTCTCGACCAGTTCTGTAAACCGGGCTGCCGATGCTACACCTGCGGGCCCCGGCGACAAACCAAGTAAAGGATGCGTTGTTTTTGTCCCGGATCTTTCTACCAGCCTTCGTACCCAAGCCCGCCCATCGGCCATTCCCAGTTCCGAACGCACCTTTTCTGCCTCCTGAATAATTTTAACAGGTGCATCATTTGTGATTACGAATTTCCCATCTTTTAACATATCTGCTACACCTTGAACCGCTTTTATGGTCTCCGGTGTACATTTTTCTGCACTGCCAATATCAATGTGCCAGGCATATTTAAGTTTTTTCAGATCAACTTTAGAAGGATCTTCCAGCGGTACCGGATGAATGGCCGCATCAATCTGGTCCGGGCCTGAAATAATAGGCAGGATATAGGCCAGGTCTTCTACCCAGCGTGCCAATGGCCCAAGAACCTGATAGGTATCAAATATGCCTCCATAGTCAACAATGTGGCCAGTTCTGGGAACCCTGCCCGTAGTGGGTTTCAAGCCAGCAATCCCGTTATAGTGCGCTGGCATCCGTATACTTCCTCCAAAGTCAGATCCGATATCCATAGGGGAACCGCCTGATGCAATAATCGATCCCGCACCACCGCTGCTGCCACCTGGTGTGTAACCGGCCTTGTACGGATTGCTGGTCATACCGTATATTAAATTGGCAGTTGTCCCTGCCAGTGTAAATTCGGGTGTGTTGGTTTTGCCCATTACAATGGCACCGGCATTTCGTAAACGCGCAACGACGGTAGCGTCCTCTCCTGGAATAAAATTTTTGCGGCCCATAGTCCCGCCCGTGCTTACAACCCCTGCCGTATCAATGGAATCCTTGATCGTAACCGGCACACCGTGCAGCGGCCCTTTACTTTTTCCTTTCGCCAGCATATCATCAGCCATTTTAGCTTCCATCAAAGCACGTTCCTTGCACAGCATGACCACAGCGTTGATCTGCGGATTAACCAGTTCTATTCTTTTAAAATACATTTCTGTTAATTCAACGGAAGATATTTTTTTCGACTGAATCATGGATGCCAGGTTTTTGGCAGAAGTAAACAGCGGATCTTCCGGCAGCTTCACCGGCCTAAGTTTGGCGTGCGACAAGCTTTTGGAAGAAATAATACCAGGTGAACTGGACATTAAACCGGCCAATGCAATCGCTGCCACACCTCCCTTACCTGCTTTTGATAAAAATTCACGACGGGAAGGCTGTGTTTCTTTTTCTAACTCGTTGGATATCATGTTCACGTAAGATTAAGGAATATAAAAAATGGTGTTTTTATTGATATTATAACCGTCCCGCTTTATGGTACGTCCCACCATACCCGCGTAGAAAGCTCGTCGGGTCCCTGGCGTGCTATTACGATCCGGTAATTGTCTGTATTCAGTGTGATCTCTGTTTGAGGATAGCCCCTTCTTCTGGGTAATTTCCTGCCTGCAAATGCCTGAGGGGCATCTTTCAGTTCCGGATAACCAAGCCTGCGCCAGTCAGACCAGGCTTCTATACCTTCCTGATAAAAATTCAGCCATTTTTGCTCACCAATGGATTTAAAAGGATTATTTTTTTGATAAACCACCTGAGGAACTGTCAGATACGCAGCAATGGCGCTTTGGTCTACTCCCCAATACTGAAGGGAGGCAATAATACCGGCATCATAAAAAGCTTTTGCATCACCATCAATCCATCCCCTTTCCGCTGCCTCGGCTTCCAGAAATAAAACCTCGGTGTAGGTCAGTATTTTGAATGGCACAGTGGGCTGAAGAATATGCTGGGGATTAGGCCATGAAGCTTCTTCGTCACGATCCAGGTTGGCTGTGGCAATATCCAGCCCGAAACCGGTTCCAACATACCCCTTACCCCCTACTTTGGCTGTGTCGGCATAAATAAACAGCCGCGGATCGCTGAGTGCTTTCAGTTTATCTATTAAAGTATTGGAAACGGCTATGTTGGGGGCAGAAAAGTTATAGTAATAGTAATAAGGGTTGATATTGGATGTAGCTGACAGATATTTGTAGAGGGCGCTTTGTGTGTTACTGGTAAACACCCCGGTTTTAAATGCCTCTGAAACAGCTTTTTGGGCTGCAACAGGGTCTACTTTGGACATCCTCATACCAATCCGCATTTTCAGGGATTGGGCGAATAATTTCCAGTTGTTCATATTACCGTTATAAATGATGTCGCCCTTTATTGCCGCTCCGCCAACACTTATCTGTGCGGTTGCTTCGTCGAGTTCTTTTAATAAATCAGTATAAATTTCCGACTGCAGATCATATTTTGGCAATGCCACCGTTTTGCCGAGCAAAGATTCTTTGTATGGAACTTCCCCCCATATATCTGTTATGTTATGGAAGATATAAACCTTCAATATCCTGGCGATTGCTATCTGGTTACCATTAACACCAGACTGTGAAGCTTCCAGGGCTGTGGCCTCGTTGGAATTCAGACGGATTACTTCATTCAGATCAGCAAGCGGACCGGTATAAAAGTTACTGAAATCCAGTTCGACGGTTGTATAAATATCATTGCCTCCCCCACGTGTACCAGCCCAATGCTGGATAAATGTAGTAGCCGAAGATGCTAAGCCGATCACATTAGAGTTGCCAAAAATCAATTCCGCCACCGAACGTTGCGCACTTGTCATTAAATGCGAAGTAGGAACTGAAACCGGGTTATTAGGATCAATATTGATATCGTTAAAATCACAGGAACTAAAAAGTAACAGAGCAGTTGCCAAAACCACTTTCATGCAGTTCTTATATATGTTTCTCATTTTCTTTTTCATAAATCATTTTTGGTTTCTTAGTTATTATAAGCCGAATTTGATATTAAAACCCATAGTTCTGGGAGCCGGTATTGCCGCTCCCTCCAGACCCTGAATATTACCTGATCCGTAAGCCAGTTCAGATGGGTCTAGATGGGGCATATTCCTGAACAGCAATGCTACGTTACGGGCCACAAGGGAAAAAGAAACACTTGTGAAAGGCGATTTCTGATAAAGTCTTTTAGGGAAAGCATAACCTAATCTCAGCTCTCTGAATTTGATATAGCTCGCATCAAAAACATAAGGCTCCTGAATAGATCCGAATTGTTTGAAATAGTTTTGCGCTTCAACATACTTGGTATTTTCTGAACCATCTGCCAACACTCCTTCGCCACGAACACCACCTCCGTTAGCAACCAGATTTCTCTTGGGTTCTCCTCTATCGTTCAGTCCAACGGTTTCTTTAAACTGACCATTGGTGACACCATTCCGGATTGTTTCTGTAAAAATATCGCCGCCTTTCTGAAAGTCGATCAATGTGCTCAGATTAAATCCTTTATACGAAAAAGTATTGGTAAGTCCGCCTGTAAAGCTAGCCAATACCGATCCCATCACATGCCCGGGTTCTCTGATGTAAAAACCTGTCTGGTCAATCATTTTCTCCCCTTTTTCATTGCGTTTGATCCCAGTCCCGATTAGGGTTCCGTAGGGCTGTCCCACCTTTGCCACAACAGAAACACCATCACGAAATCCAATTTCATAGGTATCCTGTCCTTCTGCCAGTTCAATAACCTTATTTTTGTTTTTTGCCCAGTTAAGTGCAACATTCCATTCAAAACCATTTTCAATTGAAACTGGCGTTCCTGTTAGCATTAATTCAATCCCTTTGTTATTCAGTTTCCCCGCATTGACAACTGCTGCTTTGTAACTGGTTGTAGGAGAAATAGAAAGCGGAATAATCTGGTCCGTAGTTACATTATTATAAAACGTCACATCCAGTCCGGCGCGCTTGTTGAAGAAGCGAAGATCGAGTCCAATTTCGTAACTGCTGGTACGCTCAGGTTTCAGCAACTGATTGTTAAGAGTATTAGGAACGGAATACGCAGGTGAGCTGCCATACGCTATCTGGCTTTCATAAATCAGGCTGGTGCGATAGGGATCTGTATCATTTCCTACCTGTGCCCATCCCGCCCGAAGTTTACCAAAAGACAATACGGTTGACGCCGGCAGCAGGTCAGTAAATACAATACTTGTGGAAAGGGCAGGATACAAATAGGAGTTATTATTAACAGGCAAAGTGGAAGACCAGTCATTGCGCAGTGATCCGTCTACATAAACGATATTTCGGAATCCCATATTAAAACTTCCATAAATACCCGTTGCAGAACGTTCTCTGGTCACATCTGAAATAATCGGCCGGTCGACTGAAGCACTTAAATTGAAGAAGTTTGGTACACTTAAGCCTCCTACTGTTCTACCAAAATTGCGGCTGAATTTAGAGCGCCTCAGGTTTGTCCCCAAATTGGCATTGATATTAAAATCCGAACCTAACTGCTTTGAATACTGCGCCAGGAATTCAAAATTGTTTTCCTGAAACTGTATGACATCCTCTTCGTAGCGATTGGGCTCATAACCGCCAAGTCCTGACCTGTCTTCTCTTCTGTCAGTGTAAAGGTCGGTTCTGGCCCAGCCTGTTAATTTCAGGTCTTTTGAAAGGTTATACGAAAGAGAAACATTACCATAAAGCCGGTCCCTGCTATCGTTGTTATATTCTTCGTAAAGCGTAAAATACGGGTTGTTGTTGAAACTTTGCACCATGTAGGTTTCCGGCCCACGCACGTTCCAGGTCATGTGCCGGTATCTTTCTGATTTATAAACTTTTAAGGTAGCGGGATCCATTTGTCTCTGCGACCAGGTATACCAGTAGGTAAGCACATTGTTAGGTGACCCAGCCAGCCATTCTCCTGTGGCAGGTCTTCCGAAACCAATTGTTTTAATGTAATTGGCCTTAACTGTCGCCGTCAGTTTACTCGTAAGTTTCGTATCAGCACTTAAGCTAAATGTATGTCTTTTGAGTTTACTATTCGGAATAATACCGGTTTGGTACAAATTGGTATAGGAAAGCCGGAACGTAGATTTTTCGGTACTGCCGGCAATCGCCACATTATTACCAAGGTTTACACCTGTATCCAGAAAGTCCTTCAGGTTATTGGGTGCTGCAACCCACGGTGCCGTTTTTTCAAAACCTGGCTCACCCGGGTACATACTCCACCAATGCCTCACCAGCTGGCCTTCGAATTTCGGCCCCCAGCTGTTATTGGCATTTGTATTTACTATTGGCACGCCTTTATAATTATCAAATGTGAGTTTAAAGCCGCCACCGTATTCGTTCTGAAAATCCGGAAGAATAGCTGCCCTGCTGAAAGAGGTAGTTGAGTTAAAAGTTACGCCGATCCCCTTCCCTGTTTCGCCGCTTTTCGTTGTGATCAAAATCACTCCATTGCCCGCTCTGGAACCGTACAATGCCGCTGCACTCGGGCCTTTCAGAATCGAAATGGAGGCAATGTCATCCGGATTGATATCCTGTGCAGCGTTACCGTAATCACGGCCCGGATTACCTGTATTCTGTTGTTCGGTATTGTAGTTGGAATTATCAATGGGTGTTCCATCCACCACAAATAATGGTTGGTTATTACCGGAGATTGAGTTAATTCCTCGTATTGTTATTCTGGACGAACCTCCAATATTTCCCGAGGAGTTAGTGATCTGGACGCCCGCAATTTTTCCTGTAAGGGAATTAACAATATTGGTTTCTCTTGCTTCGTCCATCCCTTCCGGCTTAATTCCCTGAACCGAATAACCAAGAGATCTTTCTTCCCGCTTCACCCCCAATGCAGTCACCACTACTTCACTAAGCAATTTGGTATCCGTAAGGAGTTTAACATCTATAACAGTCTTTTCGCCAACGGTTATTTCCTGTGTCAAAAAACCGACGAAAGAAAATATCAGAACGCTTTCCCGGGATGGTACCTCAATGAAATACACACCATCCACATTGGTACTTGTGCCCGACGCAGACCCTTTAATAATAATATTCAGGCCTGGAAGGGGTTCTCCGTTTGCATCAATAACCCTGCCTTTCACCTCATTTTTCATAGCAGAATTATCAGCAGGACTAATCATGTTCAATTGATCTCTGTCAGAAGGTTTAGACATTTCAATTTGATTCGTCTCTTCTTTCTCTTTTTTACTGGTTTTCTTTTTGATAAAATAAACCCCTTTCTCAACTTTTCCATAAGTAAGGTTGTAGGGTTTAAGCAACGTTTCCATAGCTGTGGTTAAACTCGTAACCCGTGCCCATTGTTCAGATGGAACCGCAAGGTTTTCCAGTAAACCGGATTCGTAGCCAAACACGATTTTGTACTTTATTTCTACTTCATTCAACGCTTGTTTTACACTTACCATCTTTCCCTGATCGCGGTTCGCTTCCCTTTTTTCTGATTTGGATGCCGTTAATGCAGCATAGAATTTCTGTCGCTCACCAGTCTGGGCAACGGCAGTAAGCGTTACCAAAAAACCTAGAATGAACACAATAAGCATCCTTCCCGGGCTTATGCCCGGGCAATTCAATAAATTTGTCCTCATGAGTGATTAAGGTTTGGTTATAAAAGGTTAGATACTATATATACAGGCTAAGCAGTAGTTAATTATTCCCGGTATTTTCCGAAAACAGCAAGATGTTTCCTTTTTTGCTTAATGATAGATCGTGTGTTACACAGATGGTTTTTAAGAGCAGATTCAGGTCTCTATGGGGCATATCCAATGTCAGTACCCTACCTGCAATTGCACCAGAAGTAAATTCAACCTGGTAATTAAAGTTGCCTTCAATTATCCCGGCAATTTCTGACAGCGGGGTATGGTCAAATACAAAACGGCCTGCTACCCATCCACTATATACGTCAGGATTGACTTTACGTTTGGTAACCTTGTTCCCGGAGAAAAAACCGAAATGGACCACTTCAACTAATTCTCCCGGTTCCATATCAATATCATCACCACCGCCAGGGTTGAAAAGGACTTTTCCCTGATTGAGCACAACCTGTGTTTTTTCTTTATGGCTGAGAACATTGAATTTGGTACCTACAACTTTTACACTGCCTGCATCCTGGGTATGGACCAGAAACTGCTGATTATCATTTTGATGTACGACCGAAAAAAAGCTTCTCCTCTCAGGTTTACATTTCTTTCGTTGTCCTTGTCCCAGATTTTATGGTAGGACAAAAATGAATTTGCATTTAAAATTACTTCTGAGCCGTCAGGTAACTGTATCCTTTTTGTTTCCGTAGGCCCGGTTGCATATTTCGTTGTTTTACTGTTTTCGATAACTTTATATGCCATTCCGGCCAGAAATAAAAGCCCGGTCAGAACAGCCGCCCATTGCTTCCAGTTTTTCCATAACGGTGCTGACCGGTGAAGTGGGCTGACTTTAATTGAATTAACTGTTTTGACATTCAATAAGATATTTTCCCATATCTGCTGCTGCACACCATCCTTTGCATGATAATACTGAGGTATGGCAAACCTGATCAGCTGAACGGCCACTTCCACTTCTTTCGCCTTTTCCGGATTTGCACTCAACCAGTACTGCCACAGTTCCGTATTTTCTTCATCAGGATTTAATACCCATCCGATAAATTCAGGATCTGAGGCAAAATCTTCTGCAAGGAATGCTTGATATTGATTAGCCCTATTCATAAGTGATATGCTTTTAATATACAATGGAAGCAAACCGGGCTTTTTACCAAACAAAATCCTAATATCTTATAAAATCACAACAGATTCATTTAATTTTAACAAACAAGACCAAATCGAAACATTATATTGTAAAATAATCATTTTGCAACATACTCATTGGCCATAGAAGACAACTGTATAAATTGGATGGAAAATTGGAAAGTAACTTTTTTAAGACCTCTAGTGCTGCGTGAATTGTATTGTAAACCGTTCGGATTTTCAGGCACATTATGGAAGATACTTCGGCGTAGGATAATTGTTCAAAATAAATTAAGGTAATGGCTTCCCGTTGTCGCGGTGTAAGCTTATCCACCGAATCACGGATTCTTTGCTTCGTTTCCGTTTCCCGCTCGCCGTTAATCATCTCATATTCTGGCGATAGGACAGTTTGATACTCATAATTATTATCTATTTCATTGCCATGCCCGGTAAACGGTGACCTGGCGAGCGAGGCATTTATATGACGCCTGACCGCCTTGATCAGATAATATTTGATAGAATCAGTTGCACTCAGATTACTGTGGCTTTTCCAGATTTCAACGAAAAGATTCTGGATACAATCCTTTACAATGTCCTCATCCTTGGAAATGTGCAATCCGTAGTTATAAAGGGTGGGAAAATATGTCTGATAAATATATTCGAAAGCATTGGGGTTCCCATTTCTGAAATCGTCCCAAATCAATGTATCAGATTGATTTTTATAATGTTTCAACATAAAAATGAGCAATTAATTAATATTTCCTAAATATAGCATTTAGTAGATACGTTTAAAAATTATCTATGCTAATCCGCTAGAATCAAGAATAATTATTTGGTTATTTTTAATTAATGAAATATATACTTGTGTATTTTTAGTCTTACACAGTTTTTATTCGAAATAAATACATCTTTTCCAAAAAATTATGCAATAAACACGTTTCTTTAATTTCAAGGAGTTTAAGCATAAAATTATATGAAATGGCATGCTCTTTTTGCCTGGTAATTTAAGGACATTTTAAGTGTACGGGCTAAAATGATCCAGACAATCAGCTGATGAAATTGTACAGGTTTTGCAAACAACTTGATATAAACTATACCATAACACTTACTGCCTTTTAGAAGAAAACAGGCTATTGCAGGTGAGTTATCTCCTCAGACTTATTTTCATTACAGCTACGATAAATATGTTAGAAAATTTATTATTTCAAATATGGAGCTGGAACTGCGCAGCTTCCCCGGACATGCCGGAGAAGCTGCCTCACCTTGCAATTATTCGCTTCGAAGGCTTTTAACCGGATTCAGCAAAGCCGCTTTGATACTTTGAAACGACACAGTAAAAATGGCAATGGCCATTACCAGGGCAGCTGATACTGCAAATACCCACCATTCGATATGGATTTTATAGGCAAAGCCTTCAAGCCATCTGTTCATTACGTACCATCCTACCGGAGTGGCCACACAAATCGCAATGACAACAAGTTTTAAAAAATCCCTGGAAAGTAGCGTTACTACGCCTGCAATGGAAGCACCCAGGACTTTTCTTATTCCAATTTCCTTGATGCGCTGCTCTGCCGAAAAAAGTGCAAGGCCAAGTAATCCCAGGCTTGAAATCAGGATTGCGAGTGGTGCCAGCAGGTTCGAAAGTTTGGCAATCAGTTGTTCGCTACGATAAAGTTTATCAAATTCCTGATCAAGAAACTGATAACTAAAAGGATAATCAGGGTTGATTTCTTTGTAGACAGCACCGATTCCTGCGAGTGCTTCCCTGGTCTTTCCAGGTTTGGTACGAATAAGAATTACACCAAAATATTCATTTTCCTTTACATCAATAACCAGCGGCTTGATCTTCTCATGCAGCGATTGCGTGTGAAAATCTTTGAGGATACCAATAATATGCCCTTTCTTTTTCCATGCTGAAATCCATTTACCAATCGGATTTTTCAGGCCCATTTGTCTTATGGCCTCCTCGTTGACCAGGAAAGCATCCGTTGAATCAGTTGCCATGTCTTTTGAAAAGTCACGCCCCGCTGCAATTTCCAGGTTCATCAGCTTCACAAAGTCCATCCCTACCGAAGCCGGGCTGAAATACACGGATGCATTTTTCTCTTTTCCCTGCCAGTCAATTGCATCCGCTACGGAAAAACCCATATCATGCGGTGCCTCTGTGGACCGGTCAACCATGGTCACGCCGGCAAGTTGCGAAACACGATTTTTGAATAACAAATAATTATTTTTTGATGACAATTTCCCTTCTATGCGGACATAAATCAGGTCCTGCCGGTCGTATCCCAAATGTGTATTCTGAACAAAACGTGTTTGCTGGGAAATAACAATTGTGGCAATAAGGAGCAGGATTGACATCGCAAACTGAAAAACCGTCAGTCCCTGCCTGAACCACAATCCGCCCTGTGTAAAACGGACCATACCTTTTAAAATCCGCACTGGTTTGAGAGAGGAGAGATATAATGCAGGATAACTTCCAGCTGCAATCCCGGTTAACAGCAGCAGGATGATTAAAAACAACCAAAAAGATGGTTCGGCAATCGGGAAACCGATTTCTTTACCGGTAAGATCATTAAAAGCAGACAGAAGCAAGATTAAAAATACCAGTGAAATAAGCATTGCCAAAAAAGAGAAAAGAAGCGATTCTCCGAAAAATTGCAGCACAAGACTCATTCTGGACGATCCGACCACTTTTCGTAAACCCACCTCCCTCGCCCGTTTCACAGAACGGGCCGTTGACAAATTCATAAAATTGATACAGGCAATAAGCAGTATAAAAAAGCCTGCACCACTAAAAATTCTTACGTATTCAATGCGCCCGCCCTGGGGTTTTCCATCTTCAAAAGAGCCATAAAGATACTGATCCGAAAATTTTATGAGACCTGCACGCCGCTCTACCCCTTTTCTTTTCTCAAGACGTTTCGCCAGATAATTATTGATTTTACCCTCAACTTTGGCAACATCCGCACTTTGGGAGAGTTTCAGATAGGAACGGATTTCATTTGAAGCAAATTCAAGTTTGGTCTTTTGCGCTTCCCAATTGAATAAATAATCAAACCTCAGCGAGCTATTGCGGGGAATATTATCAAAAACGGCGGTAACTTTAAAATTCAGGCGGCTTTCATAACGCATCGTTTTTCCCATGGCTTTGGCCGGGCTTCCAAAGAACATCTCCGCCATTCGTTTTGAAATAGCCACGCCTCCAATGTCATTCAACGCTGTCTCAGCCGTCCCTTCAATAAGCTTATAACTGAAAATTTTGAAGAAATCCCTTCCCGCTCTCGAACCATCCAGTTTTACCTTTTTCTCTCCCACCTGAAATGTTTCCGGATGGCCCCAGGGAAGCTCATAACCCGTGGCGTAGTAAGCCTGATATTCGACTTCAGGAATTGACTCATTCATGTTTTCCAGCGCAAAAGAAGGATTACTTGAACCCGGAGCTACTAGAAAGGAGGTGGAATAGGACCCATTCACTTTTCCATTTGAAGTGGTCGTTTCGTATACCGCAAACAGATCTTGTCCCCTGTCGTGAAAATTATCAACCCGCTTTTCGTCCTGAACCCAAAGGAAAATAAAAAGACAGCATAAGATACCCAGTGCAAGCCCGAAGATATTGATGGCTGAAATGCCCTTATTTTTAACAAGGTTTCGAAACGCGATTTTGAAATAGTTTTTTATCATATAGGGGCCTAAAAAAACCGGTGATGGAAATTCGTTCTTTTGTCTCCTGATGAAGACCGGCCGCATGTAAGCCAATGCTTCTATCAGGTAGCGTCTTTTAGCTTTGTCTTTTCCGTGAACCGATGCCCTGCGGGTGTAGCGTTCCTGAAGGTCACCAAGGACCTGTTCACGCAGGTGTGGCGCAATCAGCCGGTTGAGCAGTGATGTCAGATAACGGGGCGGCTGTCCGGATGCCGGATCCGGGAACTTTTGATTTAATTTCATCGGAGAAGCTTTTTATCTGATCAGTTCCATTCCATGCGAATAGCCGGCAGGATCCGGTCCCAGAATCTGTTACGTACAGCTCTTGACTCTTCCAGAATCCGGCCGCCCAAAGCTGTTACACTGTACAAGCGCTTTCTGCGGCCTCCCCTTTCCGGAGTTGCTTCACCCCAGACTGACCGGAGATACCCTTTTTGCTCAAGGCGTTGCATTGCTGCATGCACGGCACCCGATGTGACCATATTGCCGGTTTCACGCTCAAGCTCCTCGGCAATGGCTATAGTATATGCATTACCTGGTAAAGCAGCAACCGCCAGCATTACCACTTCTTCAAACTCCCCCAAATCGCTTCGTCTCATCGATCAAGTCAGTATTCAACATAAAAAATTTATATAATCTATTTCTGTATAACAAATAGTATGCCAGGATTTAACAGTAGTCTTTTAAGCCCGGAATCGATATCCGGAACTAAACTTTTAATGTGAAATTGTCCGGAATCGGACAAGTAATGTTCGTTTGCGAATTTAGGGGCTTTGAATAATTAGCAGGAATTGCTCCGGACAAATACGTTTCTAAACCGGAGCTTCCGGCTTCAATTCCGTTGCAGATTTCTCTTACAATGTCAGTCGGTTCCGATTTTTGTGTTTTTGTTTCTTCCGGCACCATTTGAGTATTCACATAACCCATGTACACGGCAATCACCTTTATTGCTTTTTCTGAAAGCTCCTCTCTGATTGTTTCTGTCAAAATATGAGTTGCAGCTTTTGAAGCACAACTGTTGTCCGTTGCCACAAGAGTACGGATTTGCATTTGATCTTTTAAATGAAGTGCATTATACAGTACGCTGTTATCGGTAACAATTAGCAATTAAAAACCAGCTGGTAATTTGCTGATGTAGATGGCTGTAACCAATATAGTTGCAATATTGTAGAGTTTTTTTAATGTGAAGTTCTTACTAATTGCCGTTTACAGACCTAGTTTCAAAAACTTCAGACTATGATCCTGTGTGACACATGCCACGGAAAAAAGTCGCACGGATGACAAATTAATATCTCATAATCGTCCCTCAAAACATTTGTCTGATATAGGTCTTCCTCATAATATCTTCTGCCTTTCGCCTCAAAGTATAAATCCGTTAAGTACAAAATCGATTGTTTTATGGAGGGATTGGGATGGAGAAAATTATAGGATTGTGTTCAAAATGGAATTTGAGGAGTTCCCCATTCTGGCTGGCTCTAACAATCAGGGCAAAACTTCACATGGGATTATTAATATTCCGAAAGATTTGAACAAGAATGTAGGTTGGAGATTTGTAAATGATGTAATGCTCTCGCTGGCGGATTTACATCCATAACTTTACTATTGCTAAAAGGCTTATTATTAAGGTTAGTCCGCCAATTATCCAAACAGAAGTTTTCAATATTCTACTTTCAGCCTCAATAAAGTGTCTTAATTCATTGGTGTTTTTCGCAAGCTCATTTTCGAAAATCTGTTTAATTTGGTTTCGCTCGTTCTCAATAAGCTGTTTAATGTTTGATTTATTCTCGTCAAGTTTAATTCTAATTGTACCTTCAAGATCTTTGTAAAACTCTTTGTTCTCCTTCCGGATTTGGTCGGTTCTCTCTTCAAAAAGTTTAGCAAGCTCGGTTCTGTTGAAATTGTTTGTGTTCCCAATCTCAATTAAACTATTGGAAATTTTCTCTTGCTGTACCTTTTGTAGCACATTTATTGCATCAAGGGATTTGCTGTTTTCGTCAAACTGCTTGCTTATTACATTATAGGTTTCAGTTAATTGCTGTAACTTCTTGTAAGCACCTGAAACCTCTTTAAGTTGTTCAACTTCTTGGTTGAACTCTTCAAGAGTTTCATTAAATTTTTGCAAGTTGCTCATATAATTTCTTAGTAAGTTTTTTTAGTTCCTGTAATTTTTGAGAATAAATATCATTGAGCATATATGCTAAATCGTAATATTCTGCAAGTTCTTCTAACATTTCAGGGTAATACCTTGATATGGATTGGTACAATTCCATCTTTTGTTCTTCGGTCAAATGTTTTCCGAGAACTTTCAAGCGATACAAAAAGCCGCTTTGTTCCTCTTTCGTGAAAATTTGCTCAATAGTCGACAGTGAACTTTCAAAACGCTCTCTTCCATCACTGTCTTCATATTCCGTCAATGCCAAACGAACAAAACCACTTAAAAAATTAAGTCCGACACTATTACGGTAACTTTCCAAAAATCGGGCGATACTGTCTTTTAGTTTTTTCAGCTCTTTTTTTCTAATTTCAACATCAACAATTTGGGGAATATGTATTTTTAGTTTTTTCTTTATACCATTTTCTTCAATTTCCTCAGTTGTGAATAACGCTTCAAACCACCGTTCGTAATCCTTCGGATTTTCCGAAATATGTTGAAGTACAAATGTTGTTTCAGAAAAAACAAAATAACTGTCAATTCTTTGCTTGAAAATTTCGCTGTCTTTAAACTCCGAACACCAATCTGAAAGTGTTTTTAAAGATTGTTTTCGACCGTAAGCAATATTCTCAAAAGTCCAATTCAGTAAATACCAAACTGATTTTTCTAAAATTGAATTTTGAGGAATTTTCTCTAAATCCATTTTCACATCTGTGTTCGGCTCATACTTTGTAATGTAATCCGAAACACTTTTTATAATATGGTTTTCATCAAGAGTTTTGAACTGAACTTCAAAATGGTCAATAAAATTCGTTGTCCAGTCGGAAACAATTCCTAAAAGACTTAAACGATAAATTGCTTTTTGTAAAGTGTCGCTATTGATGTGTAAATTGTTGCGAGCATCATTCCAAAAAATCCGAAGTTTTGCGTTTTCTCGGAAATAGTTTGTGATTACACCCAAAATGATTTCAAAGTCTTTTTCAATATCATTTTGCCCTTGTACAAATAAGAAAACTTGTTTGAAAATATCTCTACCTCCAAATCCGACTTCATCACTAATACTTTTAATTTCGGCAAATGTTGTGTCTTTATCAAATAATCGTTTAACTCTTTCTTGGTCGTGAGTTTCAGGCGAATGCAAAACGTAACATTTACCTATCTTATTTTTATTTTCTGATTTTCGTTTGTCCCAACGTCCAGCTCTTCCTGCTTCTTGATACAATGCTTCAACCGAACTTGGTAAACCGTAATGGAAAGTATAATGGATGTTTTGTTTGTCAATACCCATTCCAAAAGCTTTGGTAGCGACTAAAAGTTGATATTTATTTTCTTTAAAATCTTTTGAACTTTTTGTTTGAATTTATTGAATTCATCTCTTACCATTATCGGCTCTGTTCCAATTTTTCGCCCTGTATTTTGGTCTATAACATCACGTTTAGGAATGTCTCCAGAAAACCAACTTACTTTATTTTGATAAATGGTATTTAATGTATTTGAAACCTGATAACAGCCATAAGCACCATTTACATTTGGCGTGAACACCAAACCTGCTTTTTCTTCATCTTCTGTAAAGCTTTCAGTGTCTTTTAATTCTTCAAGAAGTTCTTTTATCTTTTGACTTTTGTTTCCGTTATCGTTGATGACCTTAAATTGCAATTCTTTTCGGCTATAATCTAAGAGAGATTTTATATTTTCATCTTCCAATCGCTGTTTCTGCCTTGAAAACTCTATTTTAATATCTGTCATAACTTTAACAGAAGCCGTTGCAGTTAAGCCAATAAATTTGATTTTACCTTCTCCATTTTCGTCCTTCGGGCTTAACTTGTCTATGGTTTTGGCTAAATTCAAATACGAAGTTCTGAAATCGTGTCCCCATTCTGAAAGGCAATGAACTTCGTCTACAACTGCGTAAGCGATTGAAAAATTAGCGACAATCGCACTTATCTTTTCTCTAAATGATGGAATTTGAAATTTCTCGGGCGAAATCCAAACAAACAAATATCGTCCTTGCTCAAAGTTTTTTTCAACTTCTCTTCTTTCCTCGGCTTCTAAATTACTGTTGATATAATTTACATTCGTAATCAACATTTTTTGCAAATTGTCATTTTGGTCATCCATCAAAGATTTGATAGGACAAACTACAAAATTGATACTTGGTTGAAGCAAACAAGGAAGTTGATAACATAAAGATTTTCCACCACCTGTCGGTAAAAGTCCAATTGTGTCTTTTCTGTTCAATACGTTTGAAACTATTGGAAATTGTCCTTCTCTAAATTTTGATTTGTCGAAAATGTTATCAAGGAAAAACTCCAAAGTAGCTTTGTCTTCATCCGTGATATTGTAATTAATTGGTTCGGTTGTACTAACTCTGAAATAGTTTTTGTCTTTTACAATATCAAAATAATCGGTACGAACAAAAATCACATCGTCACTAATTTTATTTTCATCTGTGTAACGTTTAAATAACGAAAAGTCAATATTTATGGCTTTTGTTGTTGGTTGAAATTTCGTTTTGTCATTCGTAATTGCAATGTTGAAATTTGGCTTTTTGAGTTCTTGTTTGTTTTTAAGTTGCCAAAGTTTATCAATCCAAATGAGTAAATCATTAATTGCCAATTCTGAAAAATTGGGTAACCCTTCGTGACCTAAAATGTTGAAATTCCAATCTTCATCAAATGTCAAATACTTGTGTGTAAGCAACTCAATGAGCAAAACTTGAAAACGGATTATTGCCGTAGGCAATAATTTCGTTTTAATTTCTTCTTCGCTCATTTGGTTTTCTTCTATTTTCGCACAAGCATTTTTGTAGTGGGATAGAAGTTTATCAAATCTTTCAAGATGGTTTAAAATGTTCTCAACTTTCGAAACATAAGAACCATTTTGTAATTCCCTTGTGTCAATTCGTATGGTTGTAATTCCTTTGTTTGATAAAAAGTTATCTCTTGTACTGTCTGAAACTCGGGTAACTTCATCAAGTTTGTGTTGTTGTCCGTCAATTTCAATCACAAGTTTGGCTTGTGGTAAATAAAAATCAACTTGTTGGTTGATAAAGTTTTTATCTTCTTCGCCAATAATTTCATTGATTTGAATTTCGGGAATTAGCAAAGATTGGATAAATGAATATTCTCCAAATTCATTAGGAATAATTCTTTCGAAAAAGTATTTTGCTGGATAATAATTGTTGCCTTTGTCGCCTTTTATTGTGTCGTTCCAAATTGGTGTTTGGTTTGTCGCAAACAAAAAGCGTTCTTCAAAATTGTCAAGTTTATGAATTTCGCCTAATTCAGATTGTAGATACTTTGAAAGAGTTGTAGGAAATCCACGTTGCAGAATGTTTTTTGTCACATACAAGATTGGCAACAAGTCAGCGTCTTTCTGATTTGTTACGAGGTTCTGAATTACAAAATTCGGATTAGTGTACGCGTAGTTTGCCGTGTATTTCTTCATTCAATATTTCTGTTGTCTGATTTTGGCGAGCCTGTCGTTTGTGGTTGAACATAATTATTGCATTAGGCGCAACTTTGTCATTACCACAAGTGTACGGATTTGCACCTGATATTCCAAATGAAGACCAAACTTCAAAATATAGGATGCTCAATGCGCATGGATACGCTAGTTCTACTCCAATAAAATTGTATTCTCCCCAGATCTCTCGTTGTGCGCAGTTTCTAAACTCCTCACTCAAGATGTATTATCTTCTGTGACGGTAATCCACACGAATTCTATCTCCAATAAAACTCTTTGGTGTGTCAAATAATTACCTGCTGATGAATAGCGATATTCCCAAGAATCATCCACCAATATCACTTTAACAGGATTATTAAGAATATAGCAGAGCGTCACATTATGGAAATTATTGATTTTCTGGAAATTGAGTGAAAGCTCCGGAGTTGTATTACGGTGCGCTGCACCTTATGATCGGTACTTTACATTTTTCTACACAAATATTGCGGTGCTCTGCACCTGTTCCGCGGACAAGAGGTGCAGAGCACCGATAATAATTGTAGAAATCAGATGCAGAATTTTTAAAAGGTGCAGCGCACCGGAATAAGTTTGCCAGATATATTGCAACATACCATCAATTACAATCTCCGTTAGACCTAGTTCAGTCAAGCATCATTGCTATCGGACTAACTCTAATACCCCCCCCTCAAATCATTCTCCCAATGCCCAATAATCTTCCCGTCACTCATTCTAAAATCCCGATACCCGTCAATAATTTCAGGCCGAATGCTCTCATTTCCTTTATCACCAAGTAATTTAGTAACAATCCTGATCTTGCAGATCACCAATTCGTCTAGTGTGCTCAGTTCCAGGATTTCGGTATTGTGATAAACTTTTTTTGCCAGTTCTTTCAGGTAAATCAGCAGTCCTGCTTTGCCTTGAAGGGAAGTGAATGGCAGGGAATGATCTGTGAAATCGTCATGTAGGAAATTTGAAATTTCGGTGTGGTTGTTTTCATTCCAGATGGCTTTTATAAATCCTTTCACACATTCAATTTTCGGAAGGCTCGCGGCAAGATTCCCCATATAGTGAGGTACTGAGTTTTGGATCATCTTAAATACTGTTTGGGGTGTAAAGAAAATGACTGGATTTTTTCGGAAACGCTGAGTCGCGTCTGAGAGGGAAGTTTGTAATCATCAACCTGCTTTGTACCGCTTTTGCCAAAGCAGGTTGATTATCTTTTACTCCACACCACCGCCAAGCGCGCGGTATAGGTCTGTTACTGCATTCAGCTTTTCGAGTTTGATGCTGATGGCTTCCAGGTCGTTTTGCAGTCTGCTGTTTTGGGCTGTGATTACTTCAAGATAAGTCGCCATGCCGCTTTTGTATAGCTTTTGGGCGTCGTCGGTGGCTTTGTTGAGCATAGCCGTTTTTTGCTGAACAAGTTCAAGTCTTTGCGATGCACCATTGGATCTCGCCATGGCGTCGGACACTTCGCCAACTGCCGTCATCAGGGTTTGTTTGAACTGGATCGCGGCTTTCTCCTGCTCTATAATCGCCGTTTCATGGGCCGTTCTCAAAGCTCGTTTTCTGAAAACAGGTTGTGTAAGATTCACGGCAATGGTCTTGGCCATCGATCCGGGAAGATCAAACCATTGGCTAAACTTGAACGAATTAGCTCCTATCTGCGGCGTCAAACTGAAAGCAGGATACATGGCGGCTTTTGCCAGACCTGTTGCCGAATTGGCTCTCACGACCATATATTCCGCTGCCTTCACATCCGGTCTGCGGCTGAGCAGGTTGGCTGGTACTGCGGCAGCAAATTGTGCTTCGGGCATCACTTCTGCCAAGTCGCCATTACGGGCAATGCTTTCGGGATATGCGCCGCACAAAATACTCAGCGCGTTTTCCTGCACTGCTATGTTTTGCAATGCCAGCGGCACAAGTAGTTCCGCTGTTTTCTTTTGCGCTTCCGCCTGGTCCACTGCCAGCGAGGTGATCTGTCCCGCCGTGAATTGCAGTCGCATCATAAGTAACGTGCTATCGCTCAATGCAATGTTACGTTGGGCAATAATCAGCTGCTCATCCAGACTGATCAGATTGTAGTATGCCTGCGCTACCTGACTGATGATCCTCGTTTTGAGTGCGGAAAGGTTTTCCTTCTGTCCAAAATAATTAGCAATGGCCGCTTCCTTCTGCATTTTTACTTTTCCCCAAATATCTGCTTCCCAGGAAAGTTGCAGTGTAGCATCGTAATTATCCATATAGGATGTCCCGACAAACTGCTCGCTCAGGGAACCGTTCAGGGAGTTTTTGGATAAAAATGCGCGGTTTGCACCCACCGTAAAATCCAGCGTGGGGAGCAGTCCAAGTCTGGCTTGTTTTACTGCCAGATCGAGTTGTTCGATGTTTTTCATAGCAATGGCCACATCGTTATTTTTAGCCAGGGCGTCTTCAATCAGGCTCACCAGTTGCGGCTCCCTGAAAAAAGTCCGCCACGGGAGTTGTACTGTATCCGCTGTTATGCCAACAGCGGATCTGAATCCCTCAGGTGCCTCCAATTCAGGACGGGTATATTTTTTTCCAACTACACAGGAAACCAGACTTGCGGACAAAACCAGTGCAGTAATTATATTTTTATTTATCGAAATCATTGATGTTCAATTACCGGATGAAGAACCTCTTTTTTTGTTCCTGATATTTTCTCTTGCAAATACTGGAACAGTATATAAAGCAGCGGAATTACAAATATTCCCAGAATTACACCGCTCAACATACCCATTGCTGCACCTGTACTGATAGATCTGTTTCCTGATGCTGAACCACCAGTGGCTACCATGAGCGGAATCATTCCGACAATGAAAGCCAGCGATGTCATAATAATCGGACGCAACCTTGACTTCGCGCCTTCCATGGCGGATTCTGCGATGGATAGTCCGGCAGCGCGGCGTTGAACAGCGAATTCGACAATCAGAATGGCATTTTTGGCCAAAAGACCGACAAGCATGATCAGCCCGACCTGCACGTAAATGTTATTGTCAAAACCGATGGCTTTGGTTGCTGCAAAAGATCCGACGATACCGGTTGGGATTGAAAGCAGCACCGCAAATGGTATCAGATAACTCTCAAACTGAGCCGCCAAAAGGAAGTAAACAAATAGCAAACAAAGTGCAAGAATGTACATCGTCTGGTTACCAGCAGATTTTTCTTCAAGGCTTAGCCCGGTCCATTCGTAACCATAATCCGAAGGCAGTTTTTCGAATACATTCTTTTCCAGATTTGCCATCATATCACCATTGCTCACCCCGGGAAGTGCTACAACGGTGATGTTCAGGGCATTAAAAAGATTGTATCTGTCAACCGACTCAGGGCCATATACTTTATGTAACCTGATCAGGGATTTAACAGGCACCATCTGATTCTGATCGTTTCTTACAAAAATCTCATTGAATGCTTCCTGATCCATTCTGAAAACTCCATCAGCTTTTACACTTACCCGATAAAATTTACCAAAACGCGTAAAGTTCAGACTCTGGTCACCAGCGAAATAGGTTTGAATCGTGTTCATCATTCCGCTCACACTCACACCCATTTGCTGCGCTTTGTCGTTATCAACTTCCATTTCCAATTGAGGAAAATCGGTGCGGAAAGTGGTGTAGGCAAACTGTACACCGGGTTGCTTCATGATTTGTCCAAGAACCTGATCTGACATCGCTTTCAAAGCTGTGGCACTTTTCCCGGTTTTGTCCTGCAACACCACTTCGGCACCGCTGGTAATCCCGTAACCTTCCACCGGCGGACTGCGGAACGCCATAATTGTTCCTTCTTTTACGGTCGCAAACTGAGCACTCATACCGGCCAGAATTTGATCTATATCCTGCACAGCCCCCCGGTCTTTTTTGTCTTTCAGCTTGATAAAACCAACTCCATAAGCCGGACTGGCACTATTGGACAGAATATTAAAACCCGTAATAATTGAGCTCGTTTGGACGGCTTCGTTGCCCGACAGTATTTTTTCAACCTTGTCGGCCGCTGCTGTGGTACGGTCCAGTGCGGTTCCCGGAGGCATGGCCAAGCTGAAAATAATGAAACTGTCATCTTCCATCGGCACAAAACTTTTTGGCGTGGTAAACATCAGCCAACCGGCGATGGCAGTGATCGTGATAACTAACCCTGCCGCAAGCCATTTTCTGCCGATCAGGAATTTCAATCCATTGATATATTTTCCTGTAAGATTGTCAAATCCTGCGTTGAAAGCGGTAGAAAATCGTTTTCCGAAACCGTTAGTTGTTTTTTCATCGTGCCCTTCCGCATGCGTATTTTTCAAAAGCAAAGCACATAAGGCAGGTGTTAGTGTTAAGGCATTCACCGCTGAAATGATAATGGCGATGGCCAGAGTATAGGCAAACTGTTTGTAGAAAATCCCGGACGAGCCCGTCATGAAACCAATCGGAATAAACACCGCCGCCATAACAAGCGTGATGGAAACAACAGCACCCGTAATTTCACTCATGGCACTGTGCGTCGCTTCTCTCCCACTCATATTCGAACCTTCCATTTTACTATGCACGGCCTCGACGACGACAATCGCATCATCGACCACAATACCAATTGCGAGTACCAAAGCGAAAAGTGTGAGTACGTTGATCGTAAAGCCGAAAACCAGCAGAAAAAAGAAGGTACCAATAATGGCAACCGGAACCGCAATGGCCGGGATGATGGTAGAGCGGAAATCCTGCAAGAAAACAAAGACCACAATAAATACAAGGATAAATGCCTCGATCAAAGTCGATTTCACCTGAGTCGTTGCTTCATCCAGACGTTCTTTGGTACTCAACAAACTGGTGTATTCAACCCCCGGAGGAAAAGATTTGGAAGCTTTCTTCAACACGTTCTGTACACCAATCTCAATCTCATTGGCATTAGAACCAGTCGTTTGCAGGATGGCAATCGTAACGGCATTTTTACCATTTGAGGTTGTATTTCCACCGTAATTCAAAGAGCCGAATTCAATTCTTGCCACATCTTTCAAACGCACCAGATCCGTGCCGTTTCTTTTCACGACAATGTTTTCGTACTCGGTAGTCTGGTTCTTTTTGCCTTTGTAACGCATCACATATTCCAGTGCCGCATGCGATTCCTGCCCCAATTTACCCGGAGCAGATTCAAGACTCTGGTCGGCAATGGCCTGGTTTACGTCGGCGGGGATCAATCCGTAACTCGCCATTTTTTGTGGATTGAGCCAGACACGCATCGAATAATCCTTTGCACCAAACGACTGCGCCTGACCAACACCGGGTACACGTTTAATCTGCGGAATGAGGTTGATGTTCGTATAATTTTGCAAAAACAGCTCGTCATATTTACTGTTGTCGGTCGTAAATACGTTAAAAATCATGATCATACTGTTCTGCTGCTTGGAAGTTGTCAATCCCATCTGGATCACTTCCTGCGGCAAAATCGGCGTTGCCTGCTGCACACGGTTTTGTACGTTCACGGCCGCCTGATCAGGATTTACGCCCTGTTTGAAAATAACGGTAATCGAAAACGAACCGTCGTTACTCGCAGTAGATTTGATGTACTGCATGTTCTCCACACCATTGATCTGCTCTTCGAGCGGCGTCACCACCGAGCGGATTACGGCTTCACTGTTCCCACCCGGATAACTTCCGGATACCATTACAGTAGGCGGCGAAATATCCGGAAAACGGGTTACGGGCAGCCTGGTCAAGCCAATGATACCCAAAATAACCAACACGACAGAGATCACCGTAGCGGTTACGGGCTTGTCTATTATATTTTTTAACATGATAAATTTTTGTCGTTGAATTACTTGGAAAGCGAGTCTGCTGTTACTGTTTTGGGAGCTACCACCATTCCTTCATTGAGTGCATCGATGCGGTTTATAGCAATTTTATCACCATTCTGAACACCCGATTTTACCAGATAATTGTCGCCCGATGTACCCGCAATTTCAATCGGTGTCATCGCCACCTTGTTGCTGTCGGCCAGTTTGAATACAAAATATTTGTTCTGAATATCTTTCACGGCAGCCATCGGCAAATTCAACACATCGCCCAACACCCGATGAATAACAATTCTTCCGGCACCACCTGAGCGTAACAATTTATCAGGATTCGGGAATACCGCTTTCATACTCATACTGCCCGTAGTGCGATCAATATTCCCACTTGCGCTTTCCAGTTTACCCTTGTGTGCATACGCGGAACCGTCAGCCATGATCAGCTCCACGGTTTCTTCCTTACCAGTGGTTGCTTTTTTGAACGTGATAAAATCGGCTTCGCTCATGGAGAAATACACAAATACAGTATTGATGTCTGAAAGCGTAGTCAACGGAGCTTCGTCGGATGGCATTACCAGATTTCCAATGCGATTGGGAATGCGGCCAATGTAGCCGCTCACAGGAGCTTTGATCAGCGCAAAACCTGCGTTGATTTTAGAAGAACCCAAAGCTGCTTTCGCCTGTGCAACCTGCGCTGTCGCCGCATCGTAGCTCGCCTGTGCGGCACGAAGCTGCATGTCCGATACCACTTTCCCTTCCACCAACGGTTTGATTTTTTCAACTTCCAGACCGGCATTCGCCTGAGCCGCCAGAGCCGATTTCAAACCCGCATCGCTGTTGTTGACCTGCTCATTAAATACCTCACTTTTGATTTTAAAAAGCGATTGTCCTTTTTGTACATAATCACCTTCTTTTACATAAATCGTTTCAAGATATCCGCTTACCTGCGCCTTTACATCAACATTTACGCTTCCTTCTATTGCGCCGGGATAACTAGTTTTTACGGGCGCATTACCGCTGTTCAGTGTTATAAAATCTGTTTCCTGCGGTGGTGTTTCGCCATAACCGCCATGATCTGCCTGGGTACTATAGGAAGTAAATATGGCCGTTGCAGATAATAACCACAGTCCGGTAATGATTTGTTTTGACTTAGAAGTATGCTTAAACATTGTACATAGATTATATTATTCTATGCAAATAAACCTCCGCAAAGATGCGATTTGACCGATTTTTTTACTGAACCGTAGTTTTTGGCGACTGAAACGGAGTACGTCTCAAACTGAATCAGTATGTATTGTGAGAGTGGGTAAGGAGTGTTTTTGTGCGAAAAATACCTGTTGAATGGTATTGTACAAACTTCTTGAAACGAGTCTTTGCATTATATTGCTGATGAAGTTTTTACTTCCAGAGTATCGGTAATCATTTTACATTTATTTGTGTTAATTTTACTACTACCAATAAACACCGAAAACATGAACCTGCCGGGAATAAAAACAGAATATACAACCAAAGGCCGTGTAAAACGAGTGGTGATTGATGGCTCTACAAAATCAGAACTTGTAGAAGACTTGCTGGATATCATCGCATACGAGGAAGCAAAGCAAACCGATACCGGCGAACGATATAGCTGGGATGATCTGAAAGCTGAATTGGATAAAAAACACGAAATTGGTAAATGAGGTATAAGGTAACGCTTACCGCCAAGGTTCAGAAGTTTATCAAAAAACTACCGGTACGAGATTACAAGCTTGTGGCAAATGCATTGGAAGGACTCGCAGTTGATCCCTATGCCGGGGACGTAAAAAAGATGAAAACCTACGATCAGACCTTTCGCAAGCGTGCCGGTAATTACCGGATCATTTATGAAATTGATGGCGAAATACTTTTGGTAGACGTGCTGGATATTGGAGACCGCAAAAACATATATGAATGAAAAAGACCGGAATTACTGGTCTTTTTTTGTACCTGATCCAACCATTCAAATCCGGTCCACGATGTGCTCATACCTGTTGTGGACAAAGCCTTCCCATTCGCACAGACCAGAGAGGTACTTGCGTGTGTCGAGATTGGTCGCGCGTAAGGTAAAGTTGTGGTTAAAATAAGGTAGGAAAAGCCTTCATGCTAAATTGACCTTGCGGCGCCAGTACGTTTTGGTATCCAATTGTCCGCGACTCAGTCTCTCATTTCGACGTTTCAGTAAATCTTTGTGACACTGTACGCTTGTTACTTTCTAGTTTTGGTTCAGAATTCTGTTCTGTAATTAAGACTTAACTTTGCCGAGAGCCAGCACGACACCACCCAATATGGAAAAATCACGTAATCGATTCATAACAAGAAAAAGCAAGCTGATCATCCTGGCTTGTTTCTCATTTGTTATGTTTTACGTGTTTACGTACATGCTCAATCCATACGACGTTTGGTGGATTCATTATTTTGCCAGACCTGTAACAGATATTCTCACAGAGTGGGGTTTGTCTTTGATTTCCTGTACGTTAATAGCAGTTTCGAGCATTTCGATTCATGAGCAATTAAATCAAAAACTTCCATGGATAGAAACGCCGCTCCGCCGGTTGGTAGTGGAAACGTCAATCAATGTTGGGAGTGTGGTTTTGCTGATTTTCAGTCAGTTAATCGTGATGTATTTGCTGGAAGAAAAGTGTACGGAAATTTTTGGCGACAACAAGGAAAATCTCTGGTACTGGCAATGGCTAACGGTAAGTATCTTTATTGCCCTCACTATCAGCGCTATAAACACGGGCGATTACCTTATTCTGAACTGGAAAAACGCGGCTTTGGAAGCAACAGAGCATAAATTAAAATCCGCACAACATAAACAAGCAGCCACCGAAGCGGAACTTGAAGCATTAAAATTACAGCTCGACCCTCATTTTGTTTTCAACAACCTCAGCGTACTTTCCGAACTTATTCTGGAAGATCAGCAGCTTGGTTATCAGTATTCTGAAAATTTTTCCAAAGTGTACAGGTATTTGCTGTTAAATTCTAAAAAAGACCTGATTACCCTCGAACAGGAAATGAAATTTTTGAAGGCCTACATTTTCCTTCTGAAACACCGCGCAGGTACCGGTATCGCTTTTGACATTAATATAGACCAGGCTCATTTGAACCTGCTCCTTCCACCAATGACCTTGCAGTTGCTTATTGAAAATGCTATGAAGCACAATCAATTTCTAAAATCCAACCCGCTGCAAATAATGGTCCGAAGTGGAGAAAATTCGGATCTCATTGTCTCAAATTCAATTATTCCCCTGCATAAAAAGGAGCATTCTCCGGGGCTTGGACTTCAAAATATTGTTCAGCGGTATTTGTTACTAACCGACCGAACGCCCAGGATTACCAACAACGATCTCTTCTTCACAGTATCAATTCCGCTGATAAAATCATGATAAAAAACATCCTGATCATTGAAGATGAAAAACCGAATGCTGACAGGCTGAAAAGGCTGATTGCGGCAGTAAAGCCTGATGCAAATATTTTGGGCGTTGTTGAAAGTGTTTCGGAAAGTATCGACTGGCTGCTGGCCAATAGCGCACCCGACCTGATCATGATGGATGTACGATTGCCTGACGGATTGAGTTTTGAAATTTTTGAAAAAGTAAAACCAGCCTGCCCGGTCATTTTCACAACCGCCTATGACGAATATGCCGTTCGTGCCTTTAAAGTGAACAGCATCGATTATTTATTGAAACCTGTGGAGCAGGACGAACTCGAATATTCATTCCGCATGGCGGAAGAAAGGATACAGAAAAACCAGATCATTTCCATCGAAAGCATTTTAAGCCAGATCAATAAAAAAGAATACCGCAGCCGCTTTCTTCTGCCGTTTCGGGATGTTTACAAAACCGTGCTTGTCAGTGATATCGAATACCTGTATTCGGAATTGAAAATAACAAAAGCGAAACTTTCCAATGGTACTGAAGAAGTATTACCGCAAACCCTGGAGGAACTGGAACAACAGCTTGACCCGAAATTGTTTTTCCGCGTGAACCGCCAGTTTATCATACACATAGACTCCATTAAGCATATTCACAATTATTTCAACGGAAAGCTTAAAATTGAGCTGAGAAAAAATCCTGAAGTGGAAATTATTGTCAGCCGGGAAAAAGCAACAATTATTAAAAACTGGCTGGATTTCTGAGAATTGGTAATATTTCTACATTCTCTCCGATTATTGATTTTCTCACACCTTTCTCTGTAAGCATCTGACTGATCGCCTGTGCCATGTTTATCGACGCTTCAATCTCAGCTTTTCTAATCGCCACACTTTCAATATTGAATCCGAATGGAATGCCCTTCTCAATACAGCATTCTGTAAGCTGTGAAGCAATGTCCAAACAAATACTCACCGACTTATCCAGCATATTCTCAGCCGCTAGTAATTCTTCTTTTACCTGATCAGGAACATGAATTCCCAACCATTCCATAAAATTTAAAGTCGTGGAAGACCCGCAGGCCGTAATTGTAAAAATGATCGTGGGAGGAGCTATTTGTTTATTACTACAGCTTACAGCCAAATCTTCTATCACGCGCCTCGCATAATCGCTGTTAAAAACACATTGGGAAATGAAGTACGACACGCCACTCGTCATCTTATTTAATATTCTGACATCCTCATCCTGCAACACCTCGTGCCGTTCTGGTATTGTCACTGCCCCTATCACAGATGTATTCTGGTGTTTTTCCCAGATTTTGTAAGCCTGTTCGAGACTCGTTTTTACAGGGAAGTCAGGTGCCGGGATACCAACAAAAACGGGATAGAAGTCGCTCTCATGAAGTTTTTCCAACCATTCGGATAGTTCTTCGGTTGAAAATTTACCAGCCGGACGATATATGATCTTGGGCACATTTAAACCAGACAGGTAATCCGACGCAAATATAAAGGGGTCCATCGCATTGATGAATGGAAACGGCCTCTCCTCTTTGGTACGGGCCGATTCATCCTGGACATCGTACACGACAAGCCCATCAATGTCCAGTGTTGAGACCCGGAGCAATGTTTTTTGGGCAATTTCAGAAACACGCTCAGTTGCAGTGCCAACTTTTGGAGGCGTGATGCCATAAAGCATAACGCCGGACTCTCCCGATTTAATTTTTTGCAGAAACATAATACTATTCGAATGTGGCGTCTTCCAATCCAACCTGATCATCGGGGTTAGAAATATCCGCATGATCAATTCTACTGTTTTTTACATTGTTTACCTTTTATTTTTCCTGGTAATAGCAGCAATGTGTATCCAGTATATAACAAATGGACTTGTCATCAAAGGTAAACATAATCCTATTACTGCAATGTCGCCGCCCCAGCCGGGTTTTCAGCATTTTGCCAGAACGGCGACTTCGTTCCAGATTCCACGATGGGTCAATTCATTTTTTTGTGATGCAAATGTTGATTTGCATTTAAGTCAAAACCTTAAAAATCAATTAGTTACACTCTTCGTTTTTATTCTGTATATTAAATTAAAAGTATCCGTTGTCCCGGAGATTGTCCCGAAAACAAGAAAAACACTGTTCGCATTGTTAGAAATGGTGTTTTGTGGAGATGACGGGGATTCGAACGGCACGGGCCGCCCCGCCTGGTCCGGAACAGGGAAACCCTGTGCATAAAAAAAAGAGCCCATTTTTTAAAATGAGCTCCTTCGTGGAGATGCAGGGATTCGAACCCTGGTCCAGAACAGGGAAACCCTGCGCCTTCTACATGCTTATCCTTGTTTAGATTTTCGAGCCTGACAAGGTACACGGCGGACCCGCGTCAAAGCCTTAGATACTGGTGTCTCGTTGAATTTCCGTACCACTATTTCAACCAGCGCTGATTTGCGACACCCCGGAACCCAACCATCAGCACGTAGGTTGGAGAGATGATGGCATTTGTTTAATCCTCCGGATTAAGCAGCCATGGCGTAGTTATATTCGCCAGTTATTGTTTGAGAATATTATTTCCGGGAGGTACTCTCAACTCCCGACATGCTTACACACAGACTTTCAGCCCGCTGTCAATACCAGTCACCCCCATTTTTGTTTGCAGCTGACACTTTATTTTGGTAAAGTTTTGTTGCTCAATTGAGACAAACTTAACGTCCGAAAAGTTCGCAAAGAAAATATTTTATTTAAGAACCATGTATGTTTCAAAGCATAACAGTTTAACAATCAGACAAACTATTTATTGAAGATTACATTAATAAAAAAGTGGTCAGTCAGATTAAAGTTCATAAATATGCTGTATTCCCTCAGTTTTCATTTTACAATCTTTCCGGTTTAAGATTTATCGTATTTTTGCCCGGCACAATCAGAAACAGAAAATGAAGGCTGAAGACATTGAAGCATTTTTCAAAACGTTACAGGATAACATTTGCCGGGCTATTGAAGAGGAAGACGGAACAGGCATATTTAAGGAAGATGTATGGGAACATCATTCCGGCGGTGGTGGCAGGACGAGGTTAATACAAAACGGAAGTGTTATTGAAAAAGGCGGTGTTAATTTTTCGAGCGTTCGTGGTGAAGTTCATCCGCGCTTGCGGGCACAAATGAACCTGAATGATACGGATGATTTTCAGTTCAGGGCAACAGGCGTTTCTCTTGTCATGCATCCGTTTAATCCGCACGTTCCGATTGTTCACATGAATGTGCGCTATTTTGAATTAAGCAACGGAACCTGCTGGTTTGGTGGTGGTATCGATCTTACACCGCATTATGTGGATGAAGAAGACGCAAAGCTTTTTCACAAACACCTGAAAACGGCCTGTGATATACACCATTCAGAATTTTATCCCAACTTCAAAACCTGGGCAGATGAGTACTTTTATATTCCTCACCGCAATGAAACGCGTGGCATCGGCGGTATATTTTTCGATTACCTGAAACCGGATGAAACTGGGAACGGGCAGAATTTATCCAAAAACCAGTTATTTGAATTTGTGAAGGAAATAGGTGAAAGTTTCGCTCCTGTTTATACTTCTTTTATGAAAAGGCACCGCAATGAAACATATACGGAGGAACAAAAGCAATGGCAGTATTTGCGTCGTGGCCGTTATGTGGAATTTAATCTGGTATGGGACCGGGGAACAAAATTCGGATTGGAAACGAATGGCCGCACCGAATCCATTCTGATGAGTTTGCCTCCACAAGCCAATTGGGAGTATAATTTTGAACCAAAAGAAAATTCTCCTGAAGCCGAAACATTGGCCTGGTTACGGAAAGGTGTTGAATGGATTTCTTAATCTTCAAGGCCAGCGACCAGCCAAACGTAAATACCGCGGTGGATCGTGAACAGAGACGTTCGCGCTATCTTCAATAACAATCTATAATTAACACTTAATCATTATAAATTTAATAATTAATTCCCCATTCTCCCGCCTGCCCGTAAATCAGCTCTCCATCAACAATGGCCATTGGGGAAGTGAAATTATTCGTATAAAGCTGGCCTGTCCCTAAACCTTGCGGAAGCGGATTGTTATAATTCGCAGTAAACTGTGCAATGGCGTTCAAACCGATATTGGATTCGAGTGCAGAAGTAATCCACCAACTGATTTTCAAACGATTGGCAATCTCTATCCATTCCATTGTATGTTGAAAACCTCCGAGCAATGTAGGTTTCAATATTATGAAGGGTGGCTGAATTTTTTTAAGCAAAGCAAATTTCTTGCGGTAGTCGAAAATCCCGATCAATTCTTCATCCAAAGCAACAGGCACTGGAGACGTAGCGCAAAGTTGCGACATCAGCTCATGCTGGCCAGCTTTCACGGGTTGTTCGATTGAATGCAGGTCGTATACGGCTAAACTTTTTAACTTCTCATCCGCTTCATCAGCATGAAATGCGCCGTTTGCATCAACTCTTAAAGTAATATCTTTTGCCGGAAAGCGCTCTCGGATTGATTCCAGAATCCTGAGCTCCTTTTCAAAATCAATGGCCCCAACTTTCATTTTTAATGTCGAAAACCCCTGGGCCAGTTTATGCTCTACCTGTTCCAGCATATTTTCATATGATCCCATCCAGATAAGCCCGTTCATTAATATGCCCTTTTCTGCACATGAAAATGGATTTTTATATAAAACCCGTCTTCCTCCACTCATAAAATCAAGCAGCGCCATTTCTATACCAAATCTGACAGAAGGTAAATGTTCGGGCACAAGCTGTTCCAGAATAATGGCTAAATTGAAAGGATAAACTTCCAGATCGAGACTATTGAATAATTCACAAACTGATGTAAGCTGTTCTTTAAAATCCGGAATATCGTCAATACTCAGGCCCGGGAGCGGGCCACATTCTCCGTAACCTACTACTCCAGGCTGCTCGGAATCAGTTATTTTTAGAATCCAGGAAGTTTTTTGTGTCAGAACCCCACGAGAAGTACCCGCTTCCGTTTTAAACTGAAGTAAATGGGGTTTAAACACAATTTGTAAAGGCATAATTTATGGTGTCAGATTTTTTAGGGGTACAATATTAGCCAAAAATTACGTAATTATGCAGATAGAATGAGAGAACAAAATTGGATAAAAGTAATATTAACTCCACTTTCGTGGCTGTACGGTTTGATTACAAGTATACGTAACTTATTGTACGACAAACGTATATTGTCTTCAGAAAAACCTGCTCAATTCACCATTTCAGTCGGTAATATAACGGTTGGCGGAACGGGAAAAACTCCTCTTACAGAGTATCTTGTACGCTTATTGAGCCCAACTTTCAACCTGGCAATTCTAAGTCGTGGATATGGCCGGAAAACCAAAGGGTTTTTACTCGCAGACAGTTTTTCGACAGCTGCTGAAATAGGTGATGAACCTTTACAGTATTTTAACAAATTCAATAAAAAAATAACTGTTGCCGTTTGTGAGAACCGGGTGAAAGGAGCGGAAAACATCCATTTTCATCATCCCGGGAATAACCTGCTCCTACTCGACGACGCCTTTCAGCACCGGGCTATCATCCAGGACGTCAAACTACTTCTCAGCGATTTCAGTCGTCCGTTTTACAAAGATCTGCCATTTCCTGCCGGCCGTTTACGGGAAACGAGGGATGGGGCTTCGCGGGCGGATGCGGTAATTGTTACAAAATGCCCGGCTGGTCTGACAACGCAGGAAAAGGAAGAAATTATACTTAACATTCATAAGTATAGCCGACAGGAAATACCTGTTTATTTTTCGGCTATTAAATATGCAGAACCCGTCAGTTATGCAGAAAATCCTGTTCAGTTAAAGAATGTTAAACTGGTGGCTGGTATAGCAAATCCCGATACTTTCGTTGCATATATGAAACAGCGATCCAACGTTATAGAAGAAATAATTTATCCTGATCACTACAATTACACAGCCGAAGATCTGGAACGCCTTATTAAGTACTTAAAAAACGATACTTTTGTGGTTACGACCGAAAAGGATATGGTTAAGCTAAAACCGCTTACAGAAAAATCAGGTGTTTCCCGTCATTTTGCATATGTGCCGATTGCAGTTGATTTCGGGAATGATACAGAGGAATTTGATCAGTGGATCGTACAGCAAATTCAATGACCTTCCTTAAAACCGGCAGCATTACAATTTCGTTTATGAGAATTGCTTTAAGTTTAAAATTCTGGATTTTTTGCATCTTTATCTTTATCCAGTTCAGGGTTTTGGCACAAGTTCAGTTACCGGGCGGCGTCAAAATGCCAAGCGGCGGAGGTGGTGGTGGAAAAGGCGGTGCAGTTCTGGACGACAGTACAAAAGCCATTTATGGACCTAAAACCACACAGCATTATTATGAAAATGATATTCTGAACAACCGCGATTCTGTTCGTTACCGGGTCGATACGGCACTTACCAATTTTCACCGCTGGTCGCCTGTTGACCAGTTCTGGGGTAAACTGGTGGATCTGGGCAATGTAGCTACGGCTTCGCGAAATATATTTTACCAGCCGCGTCAGGATATTGGTGCACAGCTTGGGTTCAGGGCTTATGATACTTATGCGATCAAACAGGATGAGGTTCAGTATATTGACACCAAGTCACCGTACACCTACATTACTTTTGTCAATGGCGGCAAAAAAACTTCCATGGGCCGTTTCGGTTATTCCCAGAACGTACATTCCCGTTTTAATTTTGGCCTAAATGCACAACGGCTTACATCCAACAAACAATATGGTACTTACAGCGCATTGAGTTCAGCCGCCTTTTTAGGACAAAACTGGACTGTTTTATTACATACAAGCTTTTTTTCAAAAAATAAAAAATACCTGCTTCTTGCACATTTCCGGCATCTGAACCAGAAAGTAAGGGAACAGGGAGGTGTTATTCCTGAGGCTGGCGACGACGGTGTGATCAATCCTTATACCTATGACGGACTGGCACGGATCAGTGACGATGCCAATTCCTGGGAACGCCGGAAGGTTTTTCATATTTATCAGCAATATAAACTGGCAAATGGTTTTCAACTCTTTCAGCAGGCTGATTATCAAAACGTTATCAACCGATATACAGACAAGTCTATTACCAGAGGAATAGAAAAAGGCATTTACCGGACTGTCAGATTTGATTCTATTGAAACCCGTCAAGACATATATTATAAATTATTCGATAATAAATTTGGTATAAAAGGTCAGTTTTCTGAATTCAATTACCGTGCTTATGTTCGTCAGCGCTTGTATGGAATGAAAGGCCTCGGTCAGGCTGCCAATACGACCGGACTCCCCTCTCTTACTTACCGGACAGGTTTGAAATTTGATAATATTGTTGGGGCCTGGGTAGGTTATTACCTTAAAGATTCGGCACAATACCTGACAGCCGAAGCAGAGCTGAACTTGTCGCTCAATGTGGAATACAACCTCAAAGCAGAACTGAATACACGTTGGGGAAAAGCAGGTATGCAAGTTATTCAAACCGCACCGGACTTGCTGGCTCAAAGATATTCCGGCAATAATTTTGACTGGAACAATAATTTCGACCCTACAAAAGTGCTGACACTTTATGCGTCATTGCCACTCAAAACGAAACGGATTGACTTCGTTCCTGATGCCCAGATACATCAGCTGGTAGATTATATTTATTATGACACGCTTGCTGCGCCAACACAATATGATCCAAGGTTTGGGATTTACCGTATCGGCGCAACTATGTCTACTCATTTGAAGAGATGGAATTTTGCAGGAATGGGCTATTGCTCATGGACAGACAATAGCAATGTGATCAAAATACCCAGTTATTTTGGCAGCGGGGAGGTCACCTTCGATTTCGTTTATGCCAAGGTTTTATATATTCAGCTCGGATTGGCTGCAAGATACCGCTCTACCTATTATGCTGATGCATATATGCCTGTAACCCAGCAATTCCATCGCCAAAACAGTTCTCCGGTTGCGGGGAGAGTTGTAACAGATGCTTTTGCCAATATCCGTATCAAAAGAGTCAGGTTGTTTTTCCAGATGTCTTACCTGAATATGGGCGGGAAGTATAAATTGTTCCCTGAGGGCTATTACATTACACCCAATTACCTCGGACAGGCGCGCGCCTTTTCATTTGGCATTACCTGGCCATTATTTGATTAACTTTTGATTCCTGTTAAATATGTCACTCACCACACTTGGCCTTGAACTCCCCACAGATCCGCGCTGGGTCGATATTGCGGCTATGCAGATTGGCGACATTCTGGTAGATCATGCATATTGTGAGCAAAAAGCAGCTTCCAGCTGTATCACACTCATCGTCCATTATCCGGAGAAAGCCAAAATGGTGGAAACGCTCACGCCGATCGTGAGTGAAGAATGGGGACATTTTCAACGCGTACTTAAAGAATTGAAGAAAAGAAATATTCCTCTCGGACGTCAGCGGAAGGACGAATATGTAGGAAAACTGCTGCAACTGGTTCGAAATAAAGGTGATTACGAAGAATCGTTTTTGGATAAATTATTAATTTGTGCACTGATCGAGGCCCGAAGCTGTGAACGGTTTAAATTGTTATCAGAATCATTGGAAGATGAATCGCTACAAAAATTCTATCGCGAATTAATGATTTCGGAAGCAGGCCATTACCGCATATTTATCGAACTGGCGGAAGAATATTTACCGCATGAAAACGTTAGGACACGCTGGAAAGAATTGCTTCAAGCCGAAGCAGAAATTATAAAAACACTCAAACCAAGAGGAGACCGGATGCATTGAATCCCAGAATTGCAACTGCATCAAACCCCTGCGAAACTCAGCGCAATACCGCGCGGCGGACCGCACTTCCTGACTCCGCGTTTAAACCAACACTGAATGCAAACATTCCTTCAACTTGTAGCAGCACATATTTTAAAAGATCACCCGATTGATCTGAGCAAGATCTGTATCGTGGTTCCTACACGACGTGCAGCTTTTTTTGTAATGCAGGAACTGGCCAATGCTGCTTCCCAGCCTACAATGAGCCCGGCGGTTTTTGCAGTAGATGATTTTGTGGAAGGAATTTGTACGCTGGAAATTGAAGATTCGGTTCATTTGCTTTTTGAATTGTATGAAACATTCAAAGAAATTGATCATGATTTACAGTTTGACCGCTTTATGGGATGGGCCTCTGTATTATTGAGCGATCTTGAAAAAATTGACCAGTATCTCGTCAATACAAATTATTTGTTCGACTACCTTTCCGAAGCAAGAGCGATTTCCCGGTGGCAGGAAAATTTATCGTCTGGTAAAACACTAACGGAAGGCGGTGGTACCAAACAGTATTTTTCTTTATTTGAAAATATAAAAAAAGTTTATGCCAATTTCCGAGAACGGCTTTTACAAAAAAACAAAGCTTACCGCGGCATGGCTTACCGCCAGCTTGCTGAAAATGTAGACACGTTGCTGATCTCCGGAACAGATTACGAAAAAATATATTTTGCCGGATTCAACGCCCTGACAGAGTCTGAAAAGAAAATTATTACAACTCTTGTAAAAGCCGGAAAAGCGGAATCGCTATGGGATTCTGACAAATATTACATGCATGAAAACACTGGTGTAGAAGCTGGTAAAAGCCTGAGGGAATATCAGAATGATAAACGCTTTGGCTCTTCATGGAACTGGACGACGGATCATTTACTGACCTCACACAAGAACATTACTTTTTACGGTGTCCCTAATGCGACATTGCAAACGAAAGTAGCCGGACAGCTTTACCAATCCATGCGGTTGCTCGACGAACCCGGAGAACCCGTTCTTACGGCCATCGTGCTGGCTGACGAAAATCTGTTGCTTCCCATGCTTTATTCCCTGGATGAAGGTATTACGGATTTTAATATTACAATGGGATTGTCGCTTCGTGGTTCGTTGTTATATACATTGATAGACAGCATTTTCGAATTACAGCAAAATGTGATTGAGTTCAAGAACAAAAGTGGAAAAACAATCCGTATTCCAAAATTCAGCCATAAATCCATTTCTAAAATCCTGAACCATCCGTTTATCCGGCATTATGAATATGTGGTTTTGAAGCCAAAAGCGGATGGGCAGACGATCATTCAAAAAACGTTGTGGGATATAACCGGGAACAACCGTGTTTTTCTGAGTTCCGATGACCTGATAGATTTGAGCGACGGACATCCGTTATTTAAAATATTGTTTACACATTGGCCAAAAAACAATGCAAAAGTAGTTTTACATGCATTTTATGAGCTGATTGACCTGCTTCGGGAAGTATATAAAGATTATAAAAACGCGCTCGAAACTGAATATTTATATCTTTTTTACACACTGTTAAAGCAATTTGAACAAACTCTGGACGAACAAACAGAAGTGATCACACTGAAAACGTTGCGTTCATTTATGTTTGAACTGATCAGGCAAACCAAGATCCCTTTCAGTGGTGAGCCGGTCAGTGATTTACAGATTTTGGGAATGCTTGAAACCCGTGCGCTGGATTTTGAAAGAGTGATTATTTTATCAGTCAACGAAGGCGTTCTTCCGCAAGCGAAGCGGCAAAATTCGCTGATACCATTTGATGCCGCACAAGCCGTAGGTTTACCCACGCACCAGCATCAGGAAGCGGTCATGTCCTATCACTTTTATCACTTGCTCCAACGTGCTTCGGAAGTACATATACTTTATACAAGTACAAATGATGCGTTTGGCGGTGGGGAAAAAAGCCGGTTTATTCAGCAGGTAGAATATGAGCTGTCACAATACAATCCCAATATTAATATTGAGAATAAAACAGTTGTGCTGGAAACGAACCGCCGTGAAGAACTGGACGAATGGATAAAAAAAGATGAAGGTATGATAGCTGCAATCCGATCATATCTGGCAGGAAAGGGCATTTATCCAACTCATCTGAATGAATACATTCGCTGTTCCATGCAGTTTTACCTGAAACACATTGTGGGTGTGCAGGAAAAAGAAGACGTGGAAGAAGAACTGGGAATGGACAAAATAGGAACCTGGCTGCATAGTTGCCTGGAACGCCTCGACCAGGATTATTTCCTAAAAGCCACTGATCCTTCGGTTGACGAAATTAAAACAGTTTTGAAAGAAGAGTTTGACACTTTATTCCGTGGTTATGTAACAGATCTTGGCCTGAACCGGATTTATTATCAGATCGGTGAACAGCAAATGCTGACGTTTTTGAAACATCAGATGGAGCGGCAACCCAGAAGAAAAATCCTGGCTGCCGAGCAACCTTTACGCACAAAAATCGAACTTGTTTTGCAGGGAGATATCACTCCGGTTAACATCGGCGGGAAAATTGACCGCATTGAGCTCGACGAAGAAGGGGCATTATTGGTAATGGATTACAAAACCGGCAGCGTGGATATTTTCGCAAAACAGAAACTGGCAGATCCAGACCTCAGAGAAGTTATTTTAAAAACTGATCCGGACAGAAAAATGGGATATGTGCGTCAGCTCTGGATGTATGAATACCTGATGTACCGCAAAATGCAGGATGAAAACGGCCTGATTTTACAGGATCATACTTATGAATTTGGCAACTATCCTGTCAAATCCGGCTTTTACTCTTTCCGTGATCCTAAAAATTTAATTGCCAATCCGCTCGAATTAACCGTTGCACCAAACCCAGCGGAGTTCATTTCGAAATCGGAGGAAATGCTTACAGACATTCTCAATGACATGCTGGATCCTGCTATCCCGTTCCGTAAAACGGATGACCGTAGTACCTGTACTTATTGTGATTTTACAGGAATTTGCGGCAGGTAATATTATAATTTAACTCCTAAAATCCTTAACAAAAATTAACAATCCATCATTGCAACCAAAAACCTGTAAAACTGCTCTTTGATAAAAAAAGCAGTAATTATATGGTCTTCCTGGTAAAATTTATCTTCGGTTTAGTTTGTCTTATGGCATTTGCGATTACCTGTATTGTGATGGGCTTATTTCTTCCATTTTTGGCAGTTTTGGAAGGGATTCAGGCAATGATCAAAGACGGATCCATTTCTTGAGGCCTATGCGTTCTTGGTTGCACCGTTATCAACCATCAAAAATTTAGCAGTTTTCATTTAGGAGGAAAAGATTTGTAAATATCACCACGAATCATAATTGTTATAAGCATAATATTGGGCTTGATATATTCCAAACCTAACCTGTATTGGCCAATTCGAATTCGAAAATAATTAGTGCTCTTTTTTTGGCCTTCCATTCGTTTATAATCCACATGAGCACTGTCAATAGTGTCAGCAACTTCCAGTTTCGTTATGACTTCAAAAACTGCTTCCTGAATATGTTTAGGTGTAGACAATAAGGCCTTTTTAAATCTTGACTTATACCTTACTTCCATCCCATTTCCGCTTTTAATTGCGAAACAGGATAACTGGGTTCATCTTTTGCAGACTCCATTAGTTCGATCATAAAATAATCTTCCAATTTATCATTTTCAATTATTGACAGGATTTGTTTGATTTCAACTTCTGTCCAATTTCCCCGCTGCTTTTTCACACTGAAAGTTGGAGCCGGAATTCCTATTTGTTCAGCTAAAAATGAATTTTTATAGCCGGACTTATTAATCAAATTTGCCATATTCTTTTTAAGCTCAATATAGCTTTCAACAATTTGCAACATATATCCAGTATTTAGATAACAAAAACATTAATTTTAATAAACAAAATTAAACAATTTGATTAACATTATTTTGTTTTTATTTCAAGTCTCTTAATCACCTAATTTGATTCACCAACTCTTCCCCATTCACAAAAGCATCAATATTTAAAAAACTTGTTACTGCGATCTGCTCCATGGCTTCCTTTGTAAAAAAGCCCTGATGCGATGTGATCAGAACATTTGGAAATGAAATAAGCCTGGCTATAAGATCATCCTGAATAATATCCTCAGAAAAATCCCGGAAAAACAAATTGCCTTCCTGTTCATAAACATCCAACCCAAGGTAACCAAGCTGTCCGGTTTTCAAGGCTTCTATCACATCAGCAGTATGTATCAATCCGCCGCGACTGGTATTGATCAGCATAGCGCCATGCTTGAAAAGTTTGAGTGAATTTTCATTGATCAAATGATGGGTAGTTTCAGTAAGCGGACAGTGCAGGGAAACGATATCCGCATCAGCGAGTGTTTTTTCCAGTGTGCCATAAATTATACCGGCTTCCAGCAAAGCCGGATCAGGATAAATATCATAAGCTGCAATTTTACAACCAAACCCTTTCAGAATCCTGCAAAAAGCTTTGCCAATTGCACCGGTTCCAATAACGGCTACTTTTCGGTTATGAAGGTTAAAACCCATCAGTTTTTCCAATGAAAAATTACCTTCGCGGATACGGTTATATGCTTTGTGCGTTTTGCGGTTAAGTGTCAGGATCAGCGCAATGGCATGTTCAGCCACAGCCTCCGGCGAATAAGCCGGCACCCGAACGACAGGAATTTCCAACTGATTAGCTGCTTCAATGTCCACATTGTTAAATCCGGCACAACGCAACACAACGAGTTTAATTCCATTTTCAGCTAAAACTTTCAATACATCTTCATTCGCCAGATCGTTTACAAAAATACAAACGGCATCAAATCCTTTGGTAAGAACCACCGTCTGTTCATTCAATGGTACTTTGAAATAAGTGATCTCATGTCCGGTATTGAATTGATTGAGATATTCCTGATCGTAATGCTGCGTACTGAACGTGGCGATTTTCATAAAAGATGAGTTGTGAATCTGCAAATTACAATTTTCAATCAAAATACTTAGCTTTGAGAATTAAGGGTTTCTAAACGAAACATTTCATGACCGACTCAACAACCATAAAGCACATTCTTGCTCAGTTAAAGCCAGAACTGATTGAAAAATATCATGTTAGTTCTATTGGTTTGTTTGGCTCGATAGTCCGGAATGATTTTACAAATGCCAGTGATGTAGATATTATTGTTGATTTCAGTGAGCCAGTTGGTATTGAATTCGTGGATCTGGCAAATTTTATTGAAAATAAAATCAGAAAAAACGTTGACCTTGTTTCAAGAAAAGGAATCAAACAAAAATATTTCCAGGCAATAGAATCGGAAATAATGTATGTCTAAACCATATCCTCGTCTTCTTGTCGAAGATGTCATTGACAGTGGCATTGTGGGAAGTAAAAAATTCATTTCTTCCGCACCTGAAAGGTTAAAATTATTGATTTGAATTATATTATAAATTCTTATTATCCCTCCCCTTCTACAACTTACCCTCCACCCAAGCCCCTACAATACAACCAATTACAATTGCAAACCAGGCCCAATCGGAAAATTTCTTTTTAATTCCTTTATCTGCCACAAAATCGGTTCCAATTGTGGCAGTAGCTAATTTCGCCTGTAAAGAAGTATAAGTTCGGACAAAATCCTTCATTTTTTCCGTGTTGAAATCTAAATTCAAATCATTTTCATTTTCAACAAAATATTCAATTCCTGATGAATCCGGTGATATGTTCCACCCTGATTCTGTGGGTGTAAAACATCCGTTAGCTGATCGGTTATTCAGTGGAGAATAAGTAAGAAAAAGCGTGTCGTTACCCATTTTCAGAAATTTTGGAAAGCTTGTAAAGTTGTTTATGTTAACTGCTGTATTAAGATTTTGATATATCGGAGCCTTCATATCTACATTCGATTGGGTTGCAGGGTGTAATGATGCCAGAATGGAATTCCAAACTTTTTGATAAGTAACACTATCGCCGTTTAATATCAGGGGAAAAGTTTCATTTAGTAAACTCACACCAATTTTTCCACTCATTTTTTCAATAGCTATAGGATATTTGGCAACAGGTAAATAATGATTCGACGTTACAAACTGGTAAGGCAAAGCGGTTAGTTCTGGCGAAATTGTAATGGCGGTTTCGTTGGAAATTTTACGGATTTGCAACTTGGTTCCCAATGCAGCATTGACGGCAGCAATTTCAGAAACCGGGTTCGATAGATTAATAAATAATACGCTCTTGCCATTTGCAAGTTGTTTTTTTACCTGTGCATTGGAAACATTATCCGGGCCGGTAATAATGACATCCGGATCTTTCGCTTTGTTGATCGTCAGTTTACTCTTAATATCTTTTGAAAGCGTAGTTGTATAAACCACTGAATGCCCGTTTTTACCAAGCCAGTTCGCAAGGTTTCGACTTTCAAAATCAGGATTATCCATTATAACATGAAATGTCAGCGGTTCATTTGGACGGGCAAAAAAACGTATTGTATCTATTGTTTTATTATCCAGAACCAAATTCGCTGACATTCTTCCCTGACCGAAAACCGGGAACGATAATTTGAATTTGTTATGCCCAATAAATAGTGAAGTACTATCTAAAATCTGGCTCCCATAACGCAATTTTAAAACCTGCTTTTTTAGCGATTCTATATTTCCTTGTATACTCTGTATTTCTCCTTTTCGTAAAATGGCTTTCCATTTCAGGTTTCCCAACTGATCCACTGCGGAATAATAAATCCATTTGATAATTGGAGGTTCTTCCGTTTGTGTTAAGGCCTGGAAAAGGGCTGGTTCAAAGTCTTGTCCGGCGAGAAATAGTGTATCAATGTTACTGCGACGAAGATTTTCCATGGCTGGGCGTCCCTGTCTAAAACTAGGGAAATCCAAACCTTCCGCTGTTTTCAGGCTATCTTTTAATTTCGCTGCAAAATCAGAAGGAACGTCTTTTCCAACAATAAGTGCATGCACAGATACAGAATCCTTTTTAAAATATGGCTGAAATATAAAGGCTGCAATAGCAATCCAAAGCAGTAAATTTAGTCCCAGGCGAACTGCTGATCTTCCTGTAAATACTTGCCGGCCCCTGAATACAAGCAGCCACAATTGCACGAAAAGAAGTACAATTAAAAGTGCAAGTAAGATTAGGTTTACCGGCTCCGACCAGTCAAAATCAAATTGGATCATGTATTAATTATTCAAGATAAATTTTACCAGTATCAGACTTTCCAGGTTTTCAATGGGGACGCCCAGCCTTGTAAAGTCGGTCACCTGATTTTTTTCCAGAAAGCATCTTCCAGTTTTTTCTCACTGGAATAACTCTGTTTGCTTTGTTCCGTATGATCAGTACGTTTATAAAGTTCAGTTTTCAATTGCTGCTTTTCTTTTAAAGAAAGTATTTTCCCACTCACCAGTTTTTGCAGAGAACCAATCACCGGCCAGTTTTGCAGACTGCCTTTCATAAGTCTTTCTGATAATAACGAACCTGCCTGCTGTAGCTTAGTTTGCTGTGATTTATTCAGTTTGGGATATTCCAGGTAACCCAGCACTTCTGCTGAAAGTTGTTCTGTACGAACCTGATCAAATATTTTTTCAGAATTCAGGCTCGTATTAATGTCGGTCAATTCCCCGCTCAGGCGTTTTTCTTTTTCCTTGATGGGAGGCGGATCATAGCCGCTTTTCTTTACAAATGCGCGTGCTTTATGCTGAGCAGATTTGAGAAATTCCAGCGCTTTATGCTCAAAAGGAATGGCTTTTTCCGGCTCATACATACGTAAATGCAATTCCGACTGCCACATCTGTTCCAATGCCATTTTCAACAGGCTTCGTGTAGATTGTTCATAAAAAGTATTGGTTTCGGCATCATCATGTGCATGTACATATTGCTCCATCAATGCCGCCACAGGATCTTTGGAGTCACCGTCCTGTCCATGAGCGTGGTCATCATGCTCCTCCTTGTGAACAGGCTCCGAAGCCCTTCGCTCTGCGGCTTCTCCCTCACCATCAGACTTATGCGTAAAGGCGTCCAGAATATTTCCGGTGGCGTGGCTATCACCGGAAGGAGGACCTCCCTGTCCGCCGATACTTGTTTCTGTTTCCTCACCCAGATATTGTCCATAACGCATCCGTAATACTTTCTGATCAAATCCGATTTCATTGGATACAGAATTAAACTCCTTCTTCTGCAACTTCTTTCGTTTTGCAATTAGTTTTTCGGTGTCAATAATGATCTGCCGCTGACTGCGAAAATATTCAGGTATAATATTCACTGCCATGGTAGCCAGTTCCGATTCTTCAATCTGCGCTGTATCTTTATAAACTAAAAAATAAGTATCTGATTTACTGAAATTTGCATCGGGTTGTCTATTGTCAATTGCAGCCCAGTAATAATATAATTCATCGCCAGGAGTGAAATTCAACTCATTCAGATTTATGGTTTTCTGTAAATTGGCTTCCTTAAAATCGGAGGGAGCCAACGGAAATTTCATTTCCCTGAACTTCACATTTTCGCCTGAACCACGCGCCACAGTAGCTACAATAAATGCCTGTTTAACCCGAAAATCATCAGAAATTTTAGCTGCGATCCTGAATGATTTACTATCTTTCAGTAAATGGTATTTATACAATTCTTTGGATTCCGGTTCTATTTTAGGAGCAAGGTCTGGGGTTGCTTCCAGCCTGTAAAAATCAGATTGATACACGACAGAATCTTTCCAATATGCCTTAATTGAATAGAGCCCGGAGCCGGTCAGACGGTCACTGTAAGTGAAAGAACTGTTTGCATTTTTAAACAAAACCTCTTCTCCACGATTATTGACAAGATGAACAGATAAATTCTGATCGTGGCTGAAAGAAACATTCCATTGAATAACTGAACCGGCAATTGCAGTAACATTCAAATCCGAAGATTGTCTTTTTGGCAATTTTGTGTAAGCCGGAGGATTCACTGAAACCTTTACAGATTCGAAAGCAGGAGCAACAAGCAGGTTAGGTTTCTTCTTTTTACCTTCCATTTTTTCGACTGTTTTGCTGTCTTTTGAACCAAAATTGATTTTGGGAAAAACATACGAAAAAGCCACAGAAAACAATAGCAGCCCGATATAAAAACCCATCCCGGAATATAATTTGGAAAATGGAAATTTTACATCATTTGAGTTAAACTGAAGTCTTTCCAACTGTAATTGCTCAGCCAGGTTCAGTTCATTTTTTTCCAGTAAATGAAGGCTGTATTCTGTTTCACCAACATATTCATGGATGAGCGAAATTGCTTTGGGTTTTTTGTTTTGAAAAATACCGGTCACCTTAGCGCCCAAAGTCCATGTGACAATAGCAGCCAAAGCAGATGCTATAAATTCAGAACCCGAAAAAGCTGAAACGAGTATATTGACTGATATAGTCAAAAGCAATAATTTGATAACCGCATCAGCATTAAGATGGCCGGTAACGGAACGGACCAGTTTTTTTAATTCATGCATAAGTCTGACTGGTATTTTTTCTTAAAGCAATCCAACGTTCAACAATCAGCGTGATCACAAAAAATAGCAAAAGCCATTGATAAATCTTGTTGGCATTTTGGTTTGCAACAGGTTTTACGCTTATAAACCGCGCATTGAGCTGTTGCTGACTTAATGGAATGATATCTTCGTTTAACTTGTAATGTGCAACCAAAATATTTCCAACCCATTCGGGCACTGCTCCGTTCTGAACCAGCTCAGAAGTTGAAAGACGTAATGAATCCTGAATTGGAATGATATTTTCTGATAAATTCTGACGCGCATTATCGTTTCGAATGAAATATAATGTTCCAGGATTAGTTTCCATCATTTTTTGATCTGTAAAAATCCATTCGTACTTAATATCCGTTTTTTTAGCAAGATCAATGACAAATGGAATGCTATAAACTTCACCCAATGCAAGCATAGCCGCCTGAACAGTTTGTTGTTCAGCCGGATTTTTATAATCAATTAATACCTGGATTTTTCCTTTATGAACCGGTTCAGAAGCAAATTGGCTTGCAGGAATATTATCCGTCACACCTGTAACTTTCAGTTGTACAACTCCGTTCGGATTCCGATCTGCAAAAAGCTTTTTCCCGTTGCCAAGATCCAGATAAGATATAGCGGCTTTAAGGGTTGAATCAATAATGGAAAAAAGTTTAAAAGAACCCGGTACGTATATTTTAGGCAACCCGGCCAGTTTTTGGTTATAACTGATATACAGGTTCAGTTCTTTTCCCGTTTCACTTACTCTGCTGATACTTTTTTGCAAATACAATTCAACATCTTTTTGTTTTGGCACTACCGAAATATCTTTTGCTTCCTGCTTTTCTGCCCCGATCCAGTAAATTTTTTCACCTTTCTTTATTGCATTTTCCAGTTCAAAACGAAAATTGCTGACAAGCAGATTATCAGGTTCGACCAAGTGAATTTTTTCAGTTAACGGACTTGACCTAAACCAGTTTACAATAGGTTTGCTCAATAACAATACAAGCAGGATAACAAGCAAACAACGGATTAAAAGCAACGGAATTTCATCCAGGCGTAAACCCCGGTTCTGTAAACTTGTTTTATCAATAAGCCATTGTGAAGCTGCCCAGGCGATTGTTTTTCCTTTTTTCTGATACCAGAAATGGATCACAACCGGAATTGTTACCGCCAAAAAGCCCCAAAGCAAAGCTGGTTGCAAAAACTCCATTTATCCTTTGCGTTTGGTTAAAAATATTTTCAAAACCATCCCGATCGGATCGCTCAATTTTGCACGAACCAGATGTACATTCGGTATTTGCAGTTCTGCTTTTAATTTTTCAAAATACAAACCTGCAGATTCCCTGAATTTATCTCTGACTGATTCTGCATCCAGCTCAATTTCTTTTCCTGTTTCGAGATCCTTAAACCGGTAAAATCCTTTAAGATTAAAATCAATTTCCTGGTCTCCAAGTATTTGAAAAACAACAATCTCACGACGCGGATTTGCAAGTGATTTAATCATTTTGAGCCACTCCTCTCCTACCTGTAAAAAGTCAGTTACGAAAATAAATTGTTCTTTTCCTTTCTGCTGAAATTCCGGAAATTTAATTTCTTCATTTAAACCCGTTTTCCATTCGCCATCGGCCACTGTTTTTTCCAGTCCGACCAGTATTTTCTGAAACGCCTGTTTGCCTGATGAAGATGCGCCGGTGGCAGTAATAGTTTGAATCGAATCATTTTGCAAAGTGTACAAACTCATCTGATCATTTTGGATATAACACAAATAGGCCAGCGAAGCCAGCAGGACCTGTGCATATTGTAACCGGCTTACTCCATTTTCAGCATAATTCATTGAACCGGAAAGATCGAGAACAAAACGGATCTGCCGGTCACTTTCCGTGGAAGATTCCCTGACCAGGTGTTTATCTGTCCGGCCAAATAGTTTCCAGTCAATGCGTTTAGGGTCATCTCCTGGCTGATAATGACGATATTGCTCAAATTCAACACCGATCCCCGACCGCTTACTGGAATGAATTCCCAACATCAGCTCCTCACTCACAAGCCTGCCGGTCAATTGGAGGTTTTTGAGTTTGATTAAGTTTGATGCCAGTAATCCGTTGGTTTTTACCATCCTGATATATTTTGTTACATAAGCACGTTTAGTGCTGAAACCATTCCTACCTTGTTTTTAACATTTTCAACAAATCGCCAATCACCTGATCCGTCGTAATACCTTCTGCTTCTGCCCTGAAATTCATGGCAATACGATGACGAAGAATAGGAAATGCGAGATGCTGGATATCTTCCGGAATCACTGCAAATCTTTCATTTAAAACGGCTCTTGCTTTCGCACATAACACCAATGCCTGTCCTGCTCGCGGCCCGGCTCCCCAGTCACACCATTCCTTTACGTATTCGGACGGACTTCCATCGGGCCGTGTGGCTCGTACCAATTTGTTGATCCAGCTGATTAACTCTTCACTGATGTGAACCTGTCTGGTCAGTTTTTGCAGATCAACAATTTCCTCGTCTGTCAGTATCCGGTTTATTGTCGGGCGGAATGTCCCGGTTGTCGCTTTCAGCACATCCAGTTCCTCCTGTTCGTTAGGATAATTCAGTTTGATATACAATAAAAACCTGTCCAGCTGTGCTTCCGGTAGTGGATAAGTACCGGCTTGTTCAATTGGGTTTTGCGTGGCAATAATTAAAAACGGGCCGGGCAGTTCGTAATTGGTTCCGCCGTAAGTCACACTTTTTTCCTGCATGGCTTCCAATAAGGCAGCCTGAGTTTTTGGTGGTGTCCGGTTTATTTCATCTGCCAGAACCACATTTGCAAATATTGGCCCCTGGTTAAATTTAAAAAACTTCTTCCCCGTTTCATGATCTTCTTCCAGGATTTCTGTTCCCACAATATCTCCCGGCATCAGATCAGGTGTGAATTGTATCCGTTTAAAGCTCATGTGCAAAGCTTCCGACATGGTTTTTACCATCAGCGTTTTGGCTAGTCCCGGTACGCCTTCAAGCAGGCAATGTCCGCCCGCAAGCAGGGAAATCAATATTTCGTCAATAGCTTCCTGCTGACCGACGATCACTTTGGCTATTTCTTTTTTAAGAAACGGCAGCTTGGCTACCAGCGTTTTGTAATAGGTTAATTCCTGTGTTTCCAATATTTAGTTATGGTTTATGGAAAGGTTACATATACATACATTGAGTTTTGGAGAGGGTCACAGAGGTTTTTATAACAAAGAAAATTTCATTTGTTTAAAATTTATTTTTTAAAATTTTCTCTGTGGCCCTCCTCCTAACTCAGTACACCTCTGTGTAACCTACACTACAATCAAGCAGTTAATGCATACATGACTATGTTTACTCCGAATCTGGTGTTATCCACCGCCAGAAATCTTTTGTTACGAAAATCGTAATCCCATTCGCAGCCATAATCTTTATTACTGTACAAAACACCGATTCTTCCGTTGATAATGATAGCTTTGAGATAATCATGAACAAGATCATCTCCCCAGCCATTCAGTTCAAAAGAAGTTGTCGGTGGCCCGTCTTCAAATTTGAAGAAACAATTATATATAGGATGATTATTGGGAATTTTTTGCAATGCCTTAGGCCCGAAAGTCCTTTCCATTTCCTGTTCAAAAGATTTGGCAAAAAGCCCGTCGATGTCATGGTTGCAATCGTCAACCAGTACAAATCCGCCGTTTTGAACATATCTTTTGAAATGATCCCGCTCCTGAGCTGAGAACTCCACCAGTTTGTGTCCGCTCAAATAGCAGAAAGGACTTTTGAAAATTTCGTTACTGTTGAGCTGCACCACTTTTTCCTTTTCATCAATGGGTATGGTCGTATATTCTACCAGTGAATGCAGAATATTAGACGGCATGCGCTGGTCAGTATCCCAATTGCCGGATGTATATTGAATGCGTGTAAAAAAAATGGCTTCATTTGTGTTACATTACACAGAGAGCCACAGAGGCAAAAAAAGAGGGACACAGAGATTAAAGAAAAATTCCTGTTCGCTTTTTTTGTATCAAAAATAATATTTCTCTGTGGCTCTCTTTTTAACCCTGTGCAGCTCTGTGTCCCCTACCAGAATACTAAACAGCGTCGGATAGTGACGAAAAAGTAAACTCCCTGATTTTCATGGGAGGAATCATATAATTCCTGTCAGACTCAGTACTTACAACGCGTTCCGGCTTGCCTAATGTTTCAAGATTATTAAGCATAATGACCGGGCTTTCGTTAAAGCGGAAATTTTTGACAGGATGTTTTATTTTACCATTCTCAATATAAAACGTACCGTCCCGGGTTAATCCGGTGAGTAACAAGGTTTGTGGATCTACCTCACGTATGTACCAGAGTTTTGTTACCAATATACCCTGTTTGGTCGATTTGATCATTTCATCCAGAGTAGCGTTTCCTCCTTCCATGATCATATTCCCAGGAAAAGCGACAGGCTTCACATTGTTTTTTTGTGCCCAGTATCTCGAATAATACAGGTTTTTCACCACTCCTTTTTCAATCCAGTTTAATTTTTCCTGAGGCAAACCATCACCCGACCAGGGCGAAGATGGCAGATCAGGATTAGTCGGGTCTGAATAGATATTTACGCGTTCATCCACGATTTTCTCATTCAATTTAGACTTTCCTCCTGCTTTACTCAAAAACGAACGGCCTTCATCTGCGCTTCTTGCGTCCAGATTGAAGAAGATATTTTCAAGTAAAACAGCAGCGGCAGTCGGTTCCAGAATGACCGTATATTTTCCGGGTTCCAATGCTTTTGCACCAACCGAGCCCATTGATTTTTGAATGGCGATCCGTGTTGCCGCAGCGGTATCCAGTTTGCTGATATCACTGTATCCCTTAGCTACATAACCCGAACCGGTCCCGTCCGGTGTTCTGACAGTCAGGGAAAAATTGACTCCCGTACTTGGATAATAGGCAAATAAACCTTTGGAGTTCATCATGGCAGTATAACCCATCTGATTTTCCAGAAATCCGGCTGCTGTCAGGTTCTGGGAACGGGTCAATTCCAGGCTTTTCATTACTGCTGTTGCACGGGAATCGGGATTTGCTGCGGCAGTTGTATCAAAAAATCCGTTGGAAGTCAGATATTTCTGAGGTTCCAGAACACTTACAAATTCAGGGTTTTCAGGAGCAAGCCTGGCAAGTTCTTCCGATCTTCTGACTACTTTTTCAAAAGCTTCATCACTGAATTCATCAATGGTTGCAATACCGACTTTCTTGCCAAAAGATGATTGAACGGATAAGTTCTGGTTGATCAGTTGCCCGCTTGTTGAGACTTCATTTCTTGCATACCGCAGATTACCACGCTGCTCGCCCAGCAAATTAATTTCGCATTCATCTGCTTTGGAATAACTCAGTACTTTTTGTAATAATGCTTTTGCTTCTGCTTCCGTTAATATAACTGACATAGCTGAAATATTTAGATTTTTCTGGCTGTATTGATAACATTCACTCCGTTGAAACGGGTTGTCGAACTACCATGCGAGACCGCACTGGATTGAGAAGGCTGGCCTTTTCCGTCAAAGAACGATCCGCCTAAACGGTAATCACGCTCATCACAAACCTGTGCACAGGAGTTCCAGAATTCCTGGGTATTGGACTGATACGCAACATCTTTCAGCATACCAACAATTTTGCCATCTTTGATTTCGTAGAACAACTGGCCGCCAAACTGGAAATTATAACGCTGCTGATCAATGGAGAATGATCCGTCACCGATAATATAAATCCCCTTTTTCACATCTTTGATCATATCCTCGACCGACAATGGCGTTTTTCCGGAAGCCAGCGAAACATTAGGCATACGCTGGAACTGTACTGAACTCCAGCTATCTGCATAACAGCATCCCTGAGATTCTTTTTCTCCCAAAATATGAACCTGATCACGGATTGCCTGATAATTTACCAGTACGCCATCTTTTACCAAATCCCATTTTTTCGTATTCACGCCTTCATCATCCCAGCCCACTGCTCCAAGCGAACCTACCTGTAATTTGTCAGCGATAAGATTCACTTCTTTGCTGCCATACTGGAAGTTTTTAGATTGCCATTTATCCAGTGTGGCAAAAGAAGTGCCTGCAAAGTTGGCTTCATATCCCAAAACCCTGTCGAGTTCAAGCGGATGGCCAACCGATTCGTGAATCGTCAGCCAGAGATGGGACGGGTCAAGGATCAGGTCATATTTCCCTGCTTCAACAGATTTTGCTGTTAATTTATCTTTTGCCTGTTTGGCAGCCGCCGTTGCGTCTTCCAACATATCATAACCTTTGTTATATCTGGTTGTAATGCCTGTTACTTTGTCGGCAGGATTGGATTGCAGATAATCATAACCCATGCCCATTGGTGCACTTAAGGATTGCCTGGTTTCAAATTTCCCCGATTTCGGATCAATTGCTGTTACCGTAAAAATAGGCCAGATCCGGTGCACATCCTGATCAATATAAGATCCATCAGTTGATGCAAAATATTTTTGTTCGTTTACAGTGAACAAAACCGAATTCATGTAATTGGCCCCGTTGGTCATGGCTGCATTATTAACAGAAAGCAGCAGGTCCACCTTTTCCTTTATTGGCACCTCAAATGCATTTTTCTTGATGGGTGCTTTCCAGCTTACTTCTCCAAACCCTTTTTGAGGAGCGAGCTGAACAGGTTCTTTCATTAGTTTGGCATTTGCTTTGGCAATAGCCACGGCATCTTCTGCCGCTTTCGCCATTTGAGATTCATTTTTTGCATCTACAACAGCAGCAAATCCCCAGCAGCCATTGGCAATAACACGCACGCCAACGCCGTAAGATTCCGTATTGACGATGTTCTGTACCTTATCTTCACGCGTAATAACATATTGGTTAAGATAACGGCCAATCCTGACATCAGCATAAGTTGCACCTTTGGATTTGGCAGCATTAAGTGCTGCATCCGCCAGTCTTTTCTTAATAGCAATATCAACTCCGGGTTCCATAAGTGCTTCCGGAGACACACTTCTTCCCATTGCAAAGCCGGGTAACATGAACGCTCCGGTTCCAAGTCCAGCCAATTCTATAAAATCTCTACGTTTCAAAGTAAAAGGTGTTTGCTAAGTTTCAATAATATGACTTTGGATCAAATAGTCCTGTGCTGTTAAGTATAGGTAAAAAACAAAACAGAACCAACGCACTTTATATATAAGGAATGATAACTATTTAAATGGCAGTCGGCCGTCAGATATCGGCAATCGGCTGTCATACTTCGGCGATCGATTTTCGGCTGTCGGCTTGCGTTCAGGATTTCAACTATTGCATTCATCTGAAATGTATGAGCGTTCAGCCGATAGCCGATAGCTGACTGCCGCCTGCCATTTAAACTGCGTCTGATAAACTGGTAAATGTAAAGTCCCTGATCTTTAATGGTGGAATCAGGTTTCCTCCTGCACGCACCGGTTTTCCGGCCAGTTCCAGATTATTCAGCATAATAACGGGACTTTCATTGAACCGGAAATTTTTCACAGGATATTTGATCTGCCCGTTTTCGATATAAAATGTACCATCGCGGGTCAATCCAGTATATAATAATGTTTGCGGATCAACAGCGCGTATGTACCAGAGACGTGTTACCAAAATTCCCTTTTCAGTTCCTTTGATCATTTCCGCCAAAGTTTCTGTCCCGCCCTGAAATGTAAATCCTGATGGCTGCGGAATGGCTTTAACGCCTTGTTTTTCTGCCCAGTACCGGGAATAAAACATATTTTTTACCACTCCGTTCTCAACCCAAACCACTTTTTCCTGTGGCCTTCCGTCCGAACCACCTCCGCCAAAACGCCCCCCGCCACCTCCAAAAGGAGATCCCGGAATTTCAAGGTTTTGCGGATCGGAATAAATATTCACACGCTCATCAAAAAGTTTTTCACCTAACCGTGTTCCTCCGCCTTTTTTGCCCAAAAAATTTCTGCCTTCGTCAGCATTACGTGCGTCCATACTCCGCATCATATTTCCAAGCAGTTCGACACTCGCGGTTGGTTCTAATATAACGGTGTATTTCCCCGGTTCAAGCGCCCTTGCATTGGATGACGCCAGAGCCTTTTGCATGGCAACTTCCGTAGCAGATCCGGAACTTAATTTTGAAGCATCATTATAATCCCGAGCTGCGTATCCCGAGCCTTTCCCATCTTCGGTGCGAACGGTTATGGAAAAATTAACTGATGTGGCCTTATTATATCCGAAAAGCCCTTTATGATTTCCCATTGCGGAGAAACCAGCTGAATCTTCTAAATATCCGGCCGCTGTCAGATTTTTTTTATTGCAGGGTTCAATACTTTCAAAAGCGGCCTGTGCGCGGTAATCCGGATTGATAGCCGCTGTGTTTTCTGCAAACGAATCAATTTCCAGATACGTTTGTGGCCCCAGCATAGGAACGTATTCAGGATTGTCAGGAGCCAGTTTTGCTATTTCTTCTGCCCTTCTTACTGTCTTTTCCAGTGCAACTTCATCGAATTCATTGATTGTGGCAGTCCCGGATTTTTTACCATAAACCGAAGTTACAGAAAGTGACATATCGGTTGTTTCACCGCTGGTTGAAACTGAATTTCTTGCATAACGGATATTACCTGTTTTGCCGCCCGACAGTCCGACACTTATTTCGTCCGACCTGGAAAATGCGAGTACTTTATCTATGATGTTCTTTGCTTCTTCTTTTGATAACATAACAGTTTCCGGAGAATTTAATATTTAAACAAAAAACAATTGCTTTTCCTGTACCGGTGAAATTGAACAATTAGCAACAAAAGCCCAACCTTTTTTAAATAATAAAAAACCAGCCTGATATGATTAGAGCTGGTTTAAATTTAAAAAGTTAAAAGAGGAGGATATTAATTTTATTGAAGAAATACATGCAGTTCCTGACGAAGCAAAGAAATAGCTCGGGATATCTGCGCTTCCACTGTTTTGATGGATATGCCCAATTCCTCTGCCACTCCTTTATAAGTCAGGCCGGTTTCACGGTTCAAAACGTAGGCTTTCCTGGTTTTGACGGGAAGCCGGGAAATCACAGCATGATATGCCTGTCTCAATTCGACTTCTTCCAGTACATTATATCCGTTGTTGTCAGCAATTTCCTCCTGGTCTTTATCCTGAAATTGTTCAGTTTTTAATTTCCTTTTTTTAGCCAATGCTTTTATTGCAAAATTTCTTGCCGTTACAATAAAATACGCTTTAAAATTATCAATAGAATCTACCTGGATTTCTTCACGCGATTCCCATAACCTTATATAGATTTCCTGTATCCAGTCTTTAATTTCTTCCTGGTCTGTTGAGTACCGCATCAGCACACGAACCAGAACAGGGTAATACTGATCAAATAATAATTTGAATGCTTCTGTACTACCATTACAAAGCTGCTTCAACAACTCCCGATCTGAAAATATTGATTTATTCATATTTTTTATAAGAGCTACAAAATTTTCATTCAAAATATTATTCTGCCTTATTAATATTTATAAATATAATAAATTGTTAATAATGAGTAGTACAGTATTTTAGTTTATTTTTAATCTAAATGTAATATTTTTCAAGAAGTACACTTTTTTGTAATTATAGGTAGAACTTATTGTATAAATAAAATTGCCGGAGGTATAAACCCCCGGCAATTGAAATAGAATCAAAAGATTGGCAATTGAAATGAAATTATATCGACGATGTCAAAAGCGAATAGCAGGTTTTGATGCCCGTTCTTAGATTTCCAAGTCGTAAATTTTCGTTCGGGCTGTGTTGATTATTGTCCATATTCACCAATGGAACGATCACCGCCGGAATGGCCATTGTCTGAATAAACGGAGCAACCGGAACCGAACCGCCCATAATCCTGATGATAATCGGATCCTGGTTAAAATTGCCTGTTATTGATTTTTTCAGCCAGCTTCCGATAGGTGAGTTTACTTCGGTTCGGAATGCTGGAGAACCGGCCCCGCCACCGTCAAAGAAAACCAACTTTTTGTATTTCAGCCTTTCTTCTTTGGTTGGAACATGATCCAGCACTTCATAGCCCAGTTTCTGAATATGTTTTTTCACGAGGTCTGTCATTCTGCCTCCTTCGGTTTCAGGAACCAAACGAATACCGAATTCAGCTATTGCCATTTCCGGAATTATAGAACCGCCGCCTTTCCCTACCACTGCGGCTTTTAATCCACGAACATTAAGAGAAGGGTATTGCATTGACTCCTGGTAATTTTTACCAACTTTTTCCTCTTCGGCAATTTGCAGGCGTTCGTTAATATCCTTAGTAACATCCGGAACGGCCGCCATCATTTTCACTGCTTCGGCATCAAATTTAATCCCGTCGTAAAAACCATCAATCAAAACTCTTCCATCATCGTCTTTCATGGACGATATAATTTTTGATAAAATGAAAGTCGGGTCAGGAGAATAATTTCCAAAATGGCCGCTATGCTGCTGCGTAATCGCACCATAGGTTGTCAGCGAAAAACCTGTACCGCCTCTGCATCCAAAAGTTAAAGTAGGAATATTGGAAGAATGCATCGGCCCGTCCATCACGATCAGGAAATCGGCTTTCAGTTCTGCTTTGTATTTAACCAAAGCGCCTTTCAATCCCATCGAACCTTTTTCCTCCTCGCCATCCAATATCACTTTTACATTGTAAGGCGCATTTTTGTTTTCAGCTTTCAAAATATCCATGGCGTGCAAAAACATCACAATAGGGCCTTTATCATCGGAAGTTGAACGTGCAAAAATCCGCAATTCATCATTGACCGGTGCTTTTTGTAATACATTCCACTCAATTTCCTTGAAAGAACCGTCACCCGATTTTTCTTTTAAAACCGTCATATACGGATCTTTTTGGAACCACTCATTGGGGCGAACAGCCTGTCCATCCAAATGAAAGTAGTACAATACCGTTTTTGTAACACCCGGATACGTTTTCTCGGCCAGGAACAAAGGCAGGCGATCTGTTGGGAGAACGGTTGTTTTAAAACCACGTTTTGCAAATGCTTTTTCTGCCCAGGTAATATTTTTATCTATATCCGTGGCAACCAGCGCATCGTTTGGAATCGCTACATAATCCTTTAATTCTTCCAGTGCAGGAAGCATTTGCTTGTCAACCAGCACATCCGTTTTATTTGTTTTGTTCTGGGCAATGGCCTCTGCTGAAATACCGGAAACAGCCAGCAACAGCATAAATAATATTTTCTTCATCATCATGGTTTTTTCAAAAGTGAATCAATATCATGCAGAATACCGTTTTTCATTACCTGCTTCACATTCCATGCATCCTGGATTTTAACCAGCGGATCGCCGTCCACAATAACCAGATCAGCCAGTTTACCCGCTTCCAAAGTTCCCAGGTCCTTACTTACACCTACTGCCTCTGCCGACCAGAGTGTTGCCGACCGTAAAGTTTCAAAAGGCGTGATTCCGCCATCCACCCAGCATTGCAGTTCTGTGTGAAGGCTCATAGCATAAGGAATAAACGGACTGTCGGTTCCGGCTGTGACACGTGCACCAGCGGCCAGTAAATCTTTCACTGTTTTCTGGATCGTACCAAAATTCGCTATATATCCCGGAAGCATTTTTTCAATCATAGGCACAGCGTCCTGCATTTCCTTAATTGCCGGTGCAGAATAAAATGCATTCAGCTGTTTGTTTTGAAAGAAATTAGGATCTTTTCCAGCCATAGCGTAAAATCCACCCTGCAATGATGCTGTTGGCGTGATATTCATTTGCGATTTTACCAAAAGTTCCATCACATCCTGATACGTATGGTTCATCAACGAAATCTTGGGAGAGTAACCGCGACGGCTCGTGCCACCAATATGTTCTACCGCATCAACGCCATAATGCATAGCAGGAAAAATCTCGTGTGACGAAACCGGAACGCCAATTTTATGCGCATAATTTGTAATTTTTTCCTGAAGAATATCAGGCATTCTTACGTAGGTTTTGATCATATCGTAACCAAGCCTCGAAGCACGTTCCAACTCAAGATCGAGGTGCGCTGTAGACTGAACGCTGTTAGCAAGCCCGTAATAAATGCGTGTTCCGTCGGTAAGTCCGCCTGTAAAAAATTCACGTGGCCCTGTCAGATTTCCAGCATCCCAGGCTTCCTTTCTTTCCAGTGCGTCGTAAGGATCTGAACCGGTTTCACGCAAAGAAGTTATTCCATAAGAAAGCCACAAACGGCCCAATTTTTCACCCGCCATAGCATGCTGGTGCGTATGCATTTCGAACAAACCCGGAATAACTGTTTGAGTAGAAGCATCAATTAATTTACCTGTACGTCCCGCTTTGTGAGGTACAATTTCCTTGATCCTGTTTCCAACTACAACGACGTCAACATTGGTAAGGTATTTGTTATTTCTGCCGTCAAAAAGTTTTCCTGCATGGATCACTACGGTTTCTTTTGGCTGTTTGTATTCCCAATTAAAGTCGATTGGAATTACTTCGGTTGCACCGTCAGCAATACGGATTTGTTTGATGGTGTCCGTTGCCATGTATGCGATTCCCGACGAATTCTGTGTCCAGCTCAACACTTCGGATAATTCATTGGTCAGGCGTTTTGGCGGCCCGATCAGGTTTCCGGTTTCGTCCACTGCGATTGTCCACAATAATCCGTCCTGCACATAAGCCATTATTTTACCATCCGGTGACCAGCTCGGACCGTTTTTCGCACGCATTCCAAGTGACCTGTCCGGAACGGGTGAGACATAACGGTCTGGTTTTTTGTCCAGTGATACAAGTAATATCTTATTAATTCCTTCACGGAATCTTGAAGAACTTACTTCCAGTGAAGATAATGCAATCGTTTTACCGTCTGGTGACCAGCTTGGCTGACTTGGCACAAAAACGGATTCATGCGCTTTTTCAGTTTTTCCTGTTTTTACATCCAGAATTTGTAATGTTCCTCTCCCCCATGAGTTTTTACCATCGGCCTGATAATAAGCAATTTTGGTTCCGTCTGGTGACCATGCCGGATAATTAAGATCATAGTCAAGTTTTACAAGAATTTCCTGTTTGCCCGTTTTTACGTCATGGATCCAAAGATTCATAGCGCCACTACGATCTGTTAAAAAAGCAATTGTATTACCATCAGGAGACCAGACAGGATTGGAATCCATGAAATTGTCATTCGTAAGTGCTTTGGGTTTTGGATTTCCTTTTTGCAACAACCATATATCACCAAGAGCCGAAAAGACGAAACTTTTTCCATCGGGTGAAACATTCAAGCCTTTGATTCCTTTTACAGGATGTGGCTTGCTGCTGTTATCAAAATTGTATTTCTTTCTGGTATACGAAGGCTTTACAACCGTTACTTCTGCTTTGAATGAAATGGGATAAGCACTTGTGCCACCTACTTTTTTACGGTTGATTTTTCCATTGGCACTATACAAATATTCGTCAGCCGATAACCAGCTGATACGGAATGGAAATACATCTTCTCCTTTTTCCGAAACAGTTTTGCTTTCTGCACCTTTCAGGTCCGTCATTTCCAAAGTACTTGCGGCGCCTGAAAATGCACTGAAATAAATAGCTGTTGCATCCATGTTCCAGGTTGGCCCTGTTAACTTGGCTGTATGTTTTACGGCCAGGCTTTCATTGCTTTCTCCGCTCAATACATAAATACCCGGTGCGCTTGTACGTTCGGATACAAAGGCAATTTTACTTCCGTCAGCAGAATATTTTGGGAAATAATCATTCGCAGGATCTTTGGTTAGCTGCGTTAAAGCTTTTGTGGCGAGATCCATTTTCCAGATATCATAATTCCCTTTACGATCAGAGGAAAAAATAATGGATTTGCCGTCAGGTGACCAATCCGGTTCGCGTTCATCAAAAACGCCAAAAGTGATTTGCTTTAAACCGGAACCGTCTTTATTGACAGACCAGATGTGGTAGTAACCATCACGGAAAGAAAAGAAAGCAACCTTGTTTCCATCAGGTGACCATTTCGGCTGGCGGCAATCTCCCATTCCGTCAGTAAGCGCTTTTGCTGTTCCGCCGGCAACAGGAATACTCCATATTGTACCCTGAATATCCAGTGCAATTGATTTTTTATCAGGAGATAAATCGATTGCCATGTTGGTTCCTTCGGTTAAAGAAACCTTTATGGAGTCTGCTGCGAGAACACTGGCTTTATTAATTGATGATCCGACGGTTGTGGCCTTAAAAATCGTAGCCTCAACCACATTGGCAGTAAATAACATTCCAGCCAGACAGGCCACGCTTAATTTTGAAATTCGGTTGGTTCTGAATTTTTTAATCATTTTTATTATTTTAAATCAAATAAATTTCATTGAATCGTTGGAACAACCCGTCGGGGCGGCCCTCGTGGCGGCCCATTTAAACAAGAGTAGGGCGGCCACAAGGGCCGCCCCGACGGGTAATTATTTTTTTAATAAATCGTCGATCAGAAATATTTCTCCGTTTCTGATAACGGTTTCTACATTTAACAGGTCTTTGATATTCACCATCGGATCACCGTCCAGAATAACCAGATCGGCCAGTTTTCCTTTTTCCAGTGTTCCCAGATCCTTGCTCACTCCCAGTGATTCCGCTGACCATAATGTTGCCGCTCTCAACGTTTCGAAATTAGAGATACCGCCATCAACCCAGCTTTGGAGTTCTGCGTGATAACTGAACCCAGGTGCGATAATTGGTGAATCTGTTCCGGGCGTTACGTGGCCTCCTCCTTCAACCATTGTTTTAACTGTCCGTTGGATATTCCCGAACGAGGTGAGAAATGAAGGATTATTTTTAATCCGTGATGCGGTCAAAACCTGTATGGCTGTTTTGGCTTCTTCTGAGTAAAAGGCTTTAAACTGTTTGTTATCAAAAAATGTAGGATCTTTTTGAACCAGCATAGGCAATCCGCCTTGCAGGGAAGCAGTTGGCGTAATATTCATTCCTGATTTAATCAGCAGTTCAGTTACGTCCTGATAAGAATTATTAAGTGAAGTCAGTTTGGGAGAATAACCCCGGCGGCTTGTTGCACCCATGTGTTCCACCGCATCAACGCCATATTTCATGGCTGGAAAAATTTCATGAGAAGAAACCGGCACACCCATAACATGTGCAAAACTGGTTACCCGCTGCTGCATTGCATCCGTCATTCTGACGTAAGTTTTAATCATATCAAAACCCAGTCTTTTTGCCTTTTCAAGTTCCAGATCAAGCTGTGCTCCTGCTACATTTCCGATATTCATGCCATAATAAATACGGCTTCCATCCATAATCCCGCCTGTATAAAAATTACGCGGGCCTTTTCTTTTTCCGCTTAACCAGGATTCTTTCCTTTCCAGTACATCATATGGATCGCCTCCCGGTTCCCGGATTGTTGTAATTCCATAACCCAGCCATAACCTGCCCAGCTGCTCTCCGGCAGCCGCAGTCTGGTGCGTATGCATCTCTATTAAACCAGGAATAATTACTTTTTTGGAAGCGTCGATCAGTTTTCCTGCTCGTCCTGCTTTGTGCGGTTCAATACTTTTGATACGGTTTCCTTCTATCAGGACATCAACATTTGTCTGGTATTCTTTGGTAAGGCCATTGAAAAGTTTACCTGCATGTACTACAATTTGCCCGGTCGGCATTGCAGGTTTATAGTTTAATTGCAGGGGAATTGTTTCTGTGGTTCCGTCAACGATTGATACCTTTTTTAAAACATCCGTTGCAGTGTAAACAATACTTTTGGAATCACCGGTCCAGCTGGGATATTCAGCCAGTTCGTTAGTCAGCCTTCTTGGCGCATTGAGCAATGTGCCCTGTGCGTCTACGGCAACGGTCCACAAAAGCCCGTCCATAGAGAATGCAAATTTTGTTCCGTCCGGTGACCAATATGGGCCATTTTTACCACGAGTTGAAAGTGTTTTTTCATTAATCGGTGTGATAAAACGGCTGCTTTTATCTTCTGTTGAAATGACCAGAAATTTACTGACCCCTTCCCGGTAACGGCTTGAATATGGAACCAGGGCAGAAATCACCACATATTTTCCGTCGGGAGACCAGCTTGGCTGCGATCCGTCAAATAAGGGTTCGTACAAAGTAGTTGATTTCGACGAAGAAAGTTCGATCATTTTTAATGCGTAACGGCCAAATACAGCAGGATCTTTCTGGTAGTAAGCGATTTTGGTACCGTCGGCTGACCATGCGGGATAAGTAATATTATCGGCTGCGTCCAGTATCAGCGTTTCTTTACCCGTTGCAATATCCCGCACATAAAGATCCATATTACCTTTACGGTCAGTCACATACGCAAGCCGTTTTCCATCAGCCGACCATGCCGGATCAATTTCAATAAATGAGTCATTGGTTAAAGCTTCCGGTTTTGCACTTCCTTTTTTTAATAGATACAAATCACTCAAAGCCGTAAAGGCAATGGTATTTCCATCAGGAGAAACCACCGGGCCTCTGATTCCTTTTGCTGCAACTTCTTTGATATTATTAAAATCATGAATCTTCTGCGGATATTTTCCGCGTCCCAGGCTTATCTGTACCTGAAAAGGAATTGCAGTTGTTTTTTTATCACCTATTTTGCCGCGTTTTATCTGGCCATCAGCAGAATACAAATATTCTGTATCAGAAATCCAGGATACTTTGAATGGGAAAACATCTTCTTTTTCGTCAGATAAAGTTTGCCATTCACCGCCTCCAACCTGAGCCATATCCAGCAAGCTTTTGCCATCAATAAAACTGTTAAAAATGATTTTAGGCTGAGCCGGATGCCAGACAGGAGAAGAAAGTTTTCCTTTACTGGTTAAAAATAATTTTTCTTCACCAGCCAGGTCTTTGATGTAAATACCAGGGCCGGAAGTGCGTTCGGAAACATAAGCGATTTTGGAACCATCAGCCGAGTAGGAAGGGAAATAATCGTTGTTCGGATCTGTGGTAAGCTGCTTCATTGTACCCGTTGCCAGATCCATGGACCAGACATCATAATTCCCGCTCCGGTCAGATGAGAATACAATGCTTTTGCCATCAGGAGAATAGGCGGGTTCGCGGTCATCGAATGTTCCGAATGTGATTTGTACCGGAATTCCACCGTTTTTACCCACTGTCCAGATATGAAAGTTGCCATCCCAAAATGCCTGGAAAGCAACTTTGGAACCATCAGGAGACCAGACCGGCTGTCGGCAATCTCCCAGCGCGTCAGTCAGCGCAACGGCTTTTCCTCCGCTTGCCGGAATTTTATAAATCGTTCCCTGCAAATCCATGACAATCGTATTCTTGTCAGGTGATAATGCAATGGCAATGTTGGTACCTTCTGTAAGTATTACTTTTACCGAATCCTCTGCCGCTTTGTGCGGCGAAGCGATTGCTGTCAGGCTTAGGGCTAAAAATAGGGAGGTTAAGCCTGTTGATAAATAATTTTTGTGCTTGTTTTTATTTACCGGTCCGACGGCTTTTTCAGCCGTCGGACGGATTTTAGCTGGTTCAGGAATGATCATTTTTATTATGAAACGTTGTGGGTTAAGAAAAAGCAGCCCCGCTTTTGACGGGACTGCCTGAATTCGGATTATTTCATATTCACAGGTGTCGGGACAAATACACCCGGAACCGGATTAGGTGCACTGGTATTTGAATTGACTTCCGCTTCACTGTAAACCATCCGTTCAGGAAGTACCGAACCCGCACTTGGTGTTAGTTTTACACCAAAAGTTTCATTTCTGGTCCTTCTCAAATCATTGAAACCCAGAATCTGGCCGTTGAAAGTAAGGTAACGCTCCATCAGGATTTCCTTTAACAATGCCTGATCAGCGGATAATCCGTCTTTATTGACAATACCACCGGCAGCAAAGTCAGCCGCAATATAAGGTTCGTATTTATAGCTATAAGTTCCGGTTTTATACGTTGCGTCCAGATCACCACCTGTATTCAGATAAGCACGATATGCATTCAGTTTTTCCAGTCCTGTTGTAAAACCAAGCGTTCTTGCTGCCGATTCTGCGGCTGTCAGCATATTTTCTGAATAAGTTACCAACGAATAAGGAGCCGATTGACCGAACAAACCTCTTGACGTAGCTATACTATTCGTATTTGGCGAAACAGGGATAACTGTTCCTGTAGTACTTACAGTAATAAAATGATGGTTAAACCGGGCAGTTTCATCTGTTTTTGCATTTCCGTGGTACATGGCATCAGCCGGATTCAGCAACTTGGGAGCCAATGCTAATGAAGAATTGATATCCCCTACGCGGCTCCTTGCAATGAAAGCATACATCAGATTTTCATTCACATTCAGTGTTGTACCATGTGTTACAACCCATGATGTTGCCGGCGTTGCAATTCCTTTTGCAGTTGCGGCATAAGCAAGAGCGTACTCTTTGGTTTCCATGTACAAACGCGATTTCAAAGTATAAGCAGCAGCTTTCCATTTTGTGGCATCACCAGCAAAATGAATATCCGCAACGCCCGGTGAAGTTCCGATCCCGGATTCCAGATCAGCTATAGCTTCGTCCAGCAAGATTTGTAATTTACCGTAAACCTGTAATTGCGGCTCAAAAGCCGGATTTGGGAAAGCAGTAATATTGGCAGCTTCAGAATAAGGAATATCTCCCCAGCTTGCAGCAGCCGTAGCCAATGCATTTGCCCTGATGATTTTTGCAATTCCCTGCACCAGACGATTGTTGGTCACCTCAGATTTAGAGATTACCAGTTTGGTTTGCTCCACAACACCCTGATAAACAAATTGCCATACATCATTAAACGAAGCACCCGTTACGTTGTAGCTGTAAATGTCCTTATACTGACGGTCAGTTCCGGTAAAATAACCTGACCACATTGAAGCTACACGAGCCAAATGGCCTTCCTGAACAGAAATATTTCCCAGTTCTGCACCTGTCAATATCAGTGTTGCCGAGGCATCAGTCGGGTTATTCAAATCCGTGTTCATGTCGTCTACCAGCGATTCACAGGAGATCAGGCCAGTCAGCAGAATTAACGCTGATAATTTTATTAGTTTAACTTTTTTCATTTTTATATCTTTTAAAAATTCAGTCAGTTGCGGTGATTATCAATAATTTATTTTGATGCTGAAAAGGAATGATCTTGTTCCGGGAGTATTGAAATAATCCATGTTACGCCCAGATGGCCCGCCAGACATATTGGTGTCCGGATCAATTCCAACCACTTTCGTCCATAGTAAAAGATTACGTCCGGATACCGAGAAATCAACTGATTGCAATTTGGTGGCACTTCTGAATTTTTCACCATCCAAACGGTAACCCAGTGATACCTGACGAAGGCGCGTCCAGCTTCCGTCCTCTACGAATTGTTGTTTCAGAGAACCAAACCCACTTCCCAATGTAGTGTACCAGCTTTCATCCAGCAATACCGGCCCTGCACCAAAGTCATGCATATTACCACGCACCAGTGAACCCGCTGCAAGGGTTTTGCCCGCATAATTTTTAGTATCAGCCGCCAGTGTCACTTCGTTACCGGTATCGGCATGCGTTCCGAAATTGTACATAATACCTCTTGTTCCGCTGAAATAATCACCGCCCTGCGAAGTTTCAAATAATACATCCAGAGAGAATTTCTTGTATGAAAAACTTGTACCGAATCCGGAAATAAAATCAGGATTAGGATTTCCAACCACGCCTGTTGTCGGATCGGCAACAGGGAAACCGTTTGCATCGAAAACACGGCCACCCTGATCATCCAAAAGATAACGGCTACTCCAGAACACACCAATTGGCTGTCCAACCACGGCACGGGCATCAAGGAAATTTTCAATACCACCAACCAGATAAAGAGATTGTGTTCCGGCAAGGTCAAGCACTTTACTTCTGTTACGCGTCAGGTTTCCGCGTAATGTCCATAACAGATCACCTTTTTTGATCACGTCAAAAGTCAGGTCCATTTCAAAACCTTTATTCTGAAGCTCAGCTGCGTTGGTATATTTTGTTGCAAAACCCGTACTTGGTGCAAGGGTTACAGGTACCAGTACATCCTTAATTTTGTTTTGATAATAGGTCAGGCTGGTGCGTAAACGGTTCTGGATAAATCTAAGGTCAAGCCCGATTTCATACTCAGTTTTGCGTTCAGGCCTCAGATACTGATCACCCATTGAACTTCCCTGTGTATATGCACCATTTCCAAACTGCGATCCAACCAGGTTATCTCCCCATGGATTGGCAGAATAAGTAGTAGAAGAAAATATCGTGTTTGAACGGTATGGAAGAGGCTGCACACCCACAACTCCATAAGATGCCCTTAATTTACCAAAGCTAAGTGCAGGGTTATTTTGCAGGAAGTTCAGCTTGGTAAATAACCACGCTACGTCAGCAGAAGGATAAAAGAACGTTTTATCTGACAAGCTACCGAAAGATGACGCAGACTCAGCAGCACCCGAAAGATTCAGGAAAACGGCATCGTAAGCAGCAAAATTGGCAGTTGCGTAAGTGCGCGTTGTACGTACTTCATTGCGGGAATTTACCGGAGTTCGATTTAAGGAAGTTGCATTCGCAAAATTCATAGGTGCATTGGCAACCAGGAAATTGTTAATGGTAACACCCATATTGTAATATTTCCGGTCGTTGATATTAAAACCGAGTACGTAAGAAGAAGTAAAATTAGCACCGAAATCTTTGGTTGCTCTTGCAAGAAGATCGGCATTTACCTGTGTTTCTTTCGTAGTCTGGTCCTGATACTGGCCAGTTCCTGCACCTGTAATATCATTTATAGGAAAATAGTTAATCTGCTCATCGGTATAGGTGTCAATTCCTCCACGTGCAATAATGTCAAGCCATGAAACCGGCTTAATTCCGAGTTCCGCACTATTCATGAAACGATCAACGTCGGTGGAATTTTGTTGTTCATGCAATGCCCAAACTGAGTTATTATTGGCAGGATTAATCACAGCACCCAAATAACTGCGGTATCCTCTTTGTCTGTTCAGGATCGGGGAAGCAGTCGGGCTTGAATAATAACTTCCTTTATAATCAGAAATGTCAAAATCGGCAGGGTTTCTTAACAAACCTACCATGGCACCCGAAAGGTTATTTCCTCTCTGAATTCTGTCTGAAAAACTTTTCGTATAAGCTGCATTGACAGACAAACGAACAATATCATTAAATTTCCTTTCAGCGTTGAACCGCAATGTAGTCCGGTTATATGTACTGTTACCACGCTGCACACCTTTCTGACGAACATCTCCCACACTGAAAAAGAAAGTTGTTTTAGCATCGCCTCCGCTTAAACTCAAAGAATTGTCCCAAAAACTACCATTGCGGAAAACCTGGTCGTAGTTGGATTTATTATAAACATCTTTAGAGTTTTTCTTGATGATCGGGTAATATTTGGTACCATCCTGTGCTTCAAAAAATGCCCCGGTAGTGTTGACATCGTCGGCACCGCCAGAGCGTGATTCGATTTTATCACCCCAAGCATTTGCTCCGTTCGGGTTATAAACTCCTGCCGATCCCTGGCCAAATTTGCTCTGGAATGGGTGAAAGCTGTTTACATGATCCGTAGAAAAAGTTGAGTTAAAAGAAATATTGATCTTATTACCTTCTGACCCTCTTTTAGTTGTTATCAAAATTACTCCGTTCGCTGCTCTTGAACCCCAAAGTGCTGCTGCCGATGCTCCTTTCAGGATTTGCATGGATGCAATGTCATTCGGATTGATATCATTCAAACGGGATTGCGGAACAACACCACCCGACGTACCTCCTTCTGTTGTATTACTGATAGGAATACCATCCACCACGATCAATGGCTGTGTATTTCCGGTCAATGTATTTTGTCCGCGTATCTGGATAAATGCCGCTGCTCCCGGATCACCGGCAGCACGTGATATCTGAACACCGGCGGCTTTTCCGGCTAATCCGTTTATGATGCTGGTTTCACCTGATTTTGTAATAGCTGCTCCATCAACTTTACTGCTTGTAGAACCCAGCCGATCCGCTACTTCCTTAAAACCCAGGGCAGTAACGACTACTTCACTCAGATCCTGTGCATTTTCAGCCAGTACAATATCAATGGAAGAGCGGTTGGCAATCTCAATTTCCTGCGTGTTAAAACCAATATAAGAAAATACAAGTGTTCCTTCAGCTGATGGAATTTCAAGACTGTAAGATCCGTCTGCCTGGCTGGAAGTACCAATATTAGTTCCTTTTAATAGGATATTTACACCCGGAATTCCTGCTCCGTTTACTTTATCCGTAACTTTTCCTTTTAGTCCGAAAGCTTTATTCTGATAAGTATTTTCAAGGTCTGCTTTAAGGATCTGAACGGAAGGATCTTTTATGTTGCCAGACTGCGGTTTTTCATTAGCCGCTTCTTTATAAAGTAAATAAAATCCTTCTCTTGATTTTTTATATTCAATATTTAGGTTTTTCAAAACCTTGTTTAAGCGGTTTTCAACTTTCACATCGCCCTGGGCTGCCGTCGCCAACCGGCTGTCTATCATTACATTTTCGATCAGGTCTGTCTGATAAGCGATCGAAACATTGTATTTGGTTTCGAGCTCTTTCAATACATTTTTCAGAGAAACCTGAGTTGGCTGGCTTTGCCTGGCCTGCATTGCATTGCCCGGTTTTTCAATGGAAGCTACCATTTGCGCATGAGCGGGAATGGAGCAACAGAGCACTGAAAACATAGGATAGTAAAGAATTTTTAAAGACTTTCTCATAGGAGTTTGTGGGTAATAGAAGTATGAACGTTGTTATATATACGTATTATATGCGTACTGCTGACAGTACACGCCTTGCACAGCAGCGCATTTTTGGTTGCGCCAAAATGATATTCAGATGTAAATATTAAATCGGGATTTTTGTAAGCTGTTTCTGTTTGCGGCTCAGAAAAAAGGCTTATCCCATGTATGTATAAAATCCGGTTACTCTGTTGTAACCAGCGTAATTTTCCTGTTTTCCCTGATAATCTTTAATTCAAACAGATTTGCAATATCAGCTATAAGGGTGTCAGCATTGTTCAACGATAATGGAATAGAACCGGAGACCCGTTTGTCTAACATATTTTCGTTTTCTGTGTCAACATGGACATCATAATTTTCTTCAAGCTTTACCAGCATTTCTCTCAGCGATGTTCCGTCAAGAATCCATTTATTTTTTGTCCAGCCATAGTATTTTTCCGGATTAACAACTTTTTTCGGAACAACTAATTTCACATCATCTCCTTCCAGTTCTACCAGTTCACCCGGTTTTAAAGCAATGTTTTCCTGGTGCGTCTGGTCAGCCAGATGAAGCATAATTTTACCCGATTTTAGAAAAATAGTACTTTTAAGCGCTCTTTCAGACACATTGAACTCAGTTCCAAGCACTTCTATCGTTTTATTGTCAGACAAATAAACTTTAAACCTGGATCGGTCTGCTTTTCGCTTTACATGGAAAAAGGCTTCTCCTTCCAGCCAGACTTCCCTTGGTGCTTCTTTCCAGGAATAGGCATATTTCAAACTGCTGTTCCCGTTCAGTATCACACTTGATCCGTCCGGTAATATCACTTCTGTGACTTTTCCAAAATCCGTTCTTACTTCTACCGTTGAATGTATCCTGTAAACATAGATTGCGAAGGCAAGCATCAGGATACTGACCAGTACAGCTGCATAACGGTGGGTGTGCCGGTAAGTAGTCCAAATCCAGGACTTCGTTCTATCTTGCTGACGGTCCTGGTTTTCCGGAGATTGCAGGTTTATTTCCTCAATGGTTTTTTTCCATACATCGTCTCCATCCAACACAACTTTTAAAAAAAGCTTCTCTTCCTCGTCCGATAATTCGTCCATCCATTTCATGGCCTGCTGCGTGTTGGCCGGAGAACTTTTAAGCCATTCCTCTACAATCCTGTCTTCCTGAAAGGTGCTTTTATTTCGAAAATAAAGAAGAACTAATTCTTTGGTCATTTCCATATGATCGATCGGCTGGTCAGTTAACCCCGGAAATAAAAAATTTCCCTTTCTATATGTACCGAGTCTTTTTTCAGGACGGCACCCTTAGTCTTAAAGGAATTATTTTTTCAAAAAGTAAAATTTTAATTTTTGACACAAAAAAGCCGCCGGATTGCTGAGTTCCGGCGGCTTGCATCAAATATAATTTCAGGCTCCTAGTTTTTCTTAAATTCCAGATATTCTTCTGCGGCAACACCGGTAGAAGAATTGGTAGTTTTCAAAGTAATGTTAATTTGCTGCACACCCGAAGCATTCGTAACCTTGGTTCCTACCCCTGTTACTTTTTGTTTCAAAGCCGCACCACCAGTCTGCTCTACGTCTACTTCTTCATTGATTGTAAAAGAATCTTTTGCCGTTGTTGTAACATTTGCCAAAGCATACTTTTGATAAACTTTAACAGGAATTCCGGAAATTGTAGCAGTAACATTTCTGGTATACACAATTCCAAGCTTGTTTTTAGACACAGCCGTAACTTCCCAAAGGTGATCAGCTGAGTAAACAGCATCGGCAGTCTGAGTTTTGTAGTTACCAATAAATTCAGATGTAAAATCCACTTCCGGTACTACTTTATCATCGTCTTTTTTGCAAGCGCCCATTAACACAATAAGAAAGCAAAAAATAAGCTTTTTCGTATGATTACTTTTCATGTACATCGTTTTAAAATCCATAATTGAACTCACGTTAAAAATTTCTCTTTTCAGTGGCAAATAACGCCAATATGTTTATATTATTATTAGAAAATTCTTATTATTATACGTAAAAAAAAGTTCGGGTTTCCATTTTAAAAAGGCAATTTACCCAGATCAACATTCCCGCCTGAAATGATGATCCCAATTTTTTCCCTTCTGAAAAGTTCTTTATTTTTCAGTACAGCCGCCAAAGAAACCGCACCCGACGGCTCTACAACGATTTTCATTCTTTCCCATAAATATTGCATTGCTCCAATGATTTCTTCGTCGGATACAGTCAGGATATCTGTTACATATTCTCTGATGATTGGAAATGTTTTATCTCCTAAATAGGTAAGCAACCCATCAGCAATCGTTTTTATATAAGGTGCACGCTCAATTTTCCCGCTTCGGAAAGAAAGAACAGCATCCGCTGCACCCTCCGGTTCTCCTGCATACACTTTGGTTTCGGGTGAAAAATAATGAGCAGAAAGAGCAGTTCCACTTAATAATCCTCCGCCTCCAACGGGTGCTATAATTACATCCAGTTTTCTATCAGCATCCTCAATCAGTTCTTTTGCGGCTGTTGCCTGACCGGTGATAACATTGTAATTATTAAACGGATGGATGAAAGTAGCACCTGTTTTTTCCACGATTTTCTGAACGGTACTTTCTCTTTCTTCCGGTGTATTTTTACAGAAAGTAATTTGTGCGCCGTAACCTTCTACTGCCTTGATCTTCACCTGTGGAGAATTATCAGGCATTACAATATATGCCTTTATACCTAGCATAGCGGCCGAATAAGCAATGGCCTGTGCATGATTGCCCGAAGAATGCGTTGCCACGCCATAACTGCGTTCTTCTGCCGAAAGTGACAGTACTGCATTCAATCCTCCCCGTGCCTTGAACGCACCGATCTTCTGAAAATTCTCACATTTAAAATACAGCTTGCCTCCCGCCAGGTCATCCAGAAATAGAGAAGTCAATATGGGCGTGCGATGGATATAAGGAGTAATAAGCTCATGCGCCTGCTGAATTTTTTCCTTATTTGGGGCAGTTTCGATCATTTACTGAGTTTTTGAAGATAAACACTTTATAATTAAAATACAATTTTAACCGTTCTGTTCATTGTAACGCAAAATACTTAAAAAAGCATAAAACTGATTCAACAAAAAAGCCTGTCAGAAATCTGACAGGCTTTTTTCCAATTATATTTTAGCAATTATTTACCTGCGTTTGGAGTATACAGGTTAAAGAACTGATCCATTTTTGGTGTAATGATAATTTCCGTACGACGGTTCATGCTGCGGTTTGCAGGCGTATCGTTCGAAACTTTCGGAAGATATTCTCCACGGCCGCCAGCAATCATACGAAGTGGTTCAACACCGTATTTTTTTCTGTAAAGTACGCGCAACAGAGGTAGCACGCAATGCGCTTAAATCCCAGTTGTCAGCCACTTTATCCGTTGCGATAGGTACATTATCTGTGTGTCCTTCAATCAGGATTTCGATTTCTTTGTAGTCATTCAGGATTTTAGCAACTTTGCCTAATACAGTTTCAGCTTGTGTATTGATTACAGAACTTCCTGATTTGAAAAGCATTTTGTCGGAAAGAGACACATATACAACGCCTTTTTTCACTTCAATCTGCACATCTTCATCGCTAACATCTGCCAATGAACGTTTCAGGTTTAATACAAGCGCCATGTTTAATGAATCCTTACGCTGAATGCTTGAATTCAAATCACGGATCTGGCTTCCCTGTGCATCCATCATCGCAAGTGATTTTTTGATGCTTTCTGAACCTTCTTTACTGATCACCGACAGATCGGACATACGATCCAGCAGGTTATTATTATTTTTCTTAAGGAATTCAATCTGATCTTCCAGCTCTTTCATTTTAGCTGTTTTACTGGATAGTTCGTCATTTTTAGCTTTCAGGTCATTGTTCAAACCTGCTGTTCTGCTGTCGCAATCGTTTAGGTCAGCTCTAGCTTTGTCAAGCTGGATCTGAATTTCGTTTGCCTTGGTTTGCACCGCCATCATCTTCTTTTTACTTGCACATGATCCGAGTACAAATAGCATAGCCACAGCTATAAGCGTATTTTTCATAATTACAAAAGGGTTATTGGGTATAAGTTAAAATTGGTTAATACGATATTATTATTTTAGCTTTCACTAAAATCAAGCCAGACGATCCTATTATGTTAGTCTTTTCGAACCGCAAAGGTATAAAAAAATAAGATTGCCAATGACAATCTCATTCTTCAATTTTATTTAAATCAATTTCTGGTTTTTCAATAACGTACAGACCAATAGGGGTTTCGTTGCCCTTTCATGCTGGTCCGGATATGTTCCGACAGCATATCATTATACTGAACTTCTGTAATTTTTTTCCCTTTCATTTTTTTTGGTAAAACCAACTCCTTGTCAACCGGCTTCAATTCAATTTTGTCGGCAGTTATCAACACATCCCCATCATTAATGTCCAGTTCCAGGATCAGTCCGGGCAGGCCAAAATATTTTTCCGGCCCGGCTGGTACCGCTATATCATTGGCAAACCAGGCAGTAATAGTCTGGTTCCTGATCGTATCCTTACTTACTGCCATCATGCATAAATAACCCTTTATTTCCTTGATCTTGTTCATCACTTTCCATTGCGGTGCAACCAGGCTGTCATCTACCAGATAGGTTCTGCCAGCCATTGTTTCAAAATCAATTTTACGTTCTTTTTCAAAATTCCGGTAAATAATAAAATCTTCATCACGCCCGCTCCATCCATCTTCCGATTGCTCTTTTAGCGTTTCATATTTACTTTCCTTACCGTTGAAATAGAGATTCATTTTTTGTTTCCAGCCATCATGAACACCCCAGGTAAGTCTTGCCCTGTCTTTTTCCTCCTGGCTCAGGAAAGTTAAATGTGCCATGATCTTGGTCCAGTATTGTGCCCTTTCGTAAGTTACAACTCCCTCTACTGCCTGCGCTCTTGCATGGCAGAAATTGGTAAGTATTATAATAATGATTATCAATTGTTTCATTTATAGAATGTTAAGATTTTATAATTTAAAATTTTACTGAAATATATCATTTTAAAACCCATAACCTTTGCGACGAACTGAATGTGAAACGCCACGCATATTATAAGTAAAACTCAACATAAAATACCTGGCTAATGTACGCACTTGTTCCTGTGAAACTACATTCTGGTAAGCTGATTGCGAAATGCCCCTGTTCTTATTAAACAAATCAAATGATGATAAACGTATTTCGCCCTTTTTGCTTTTAAGCATGGTTTTATAAACCGAGAGATTCATGATCGGCATATTCTGATCAAAACCAAAGCGCTTGTTCACATACGTATTATAAGAAAAACGTGTGTTAAAATATATTTCCTTTGGCAGTTTTATGTTCATTTCGGCATTGTAAGTCCCATTTACAATTTTCTGGTTCTGGCCCGAACTGATTGAATATTTCGTATCACGGATGTTCCAGTTTGCATTGGTGTAAATGGTAAACTTATCACCTGGCGTATAATCAAGCCTCAATCCGGCATTGTAACCATTAGACTTGGTTTTATTAAGCGCACCATTAATATTTGTCAGGTTATTACTAACATCGTAAGATACATTCACGCTTAGGTTACTTTTCGTTTTGACAAGCGGAAAGCCATAATTACCATAAAAATTCAGGCTGTTTCCTCCACTGATATTGTCGGCCCTGGTAGTAGTCACAAGGTTTTCGTCTACGGTTTGATTGTAGATGACCTGATCATCAAAGTAACTATAATAAGCGCCAAAAAACATTTGGATGAAATTTCCCGGATTAAAATAATTGTAACCCAGATTAGCAGAATGGGTAGTGGAAGGGATCAGATTAGGATTTCCAACACGGATATACAAAGGATTGCTGTTGTCGACAATTGGCTGAAGATCGCGAATGGAAGGTTCCTGAACCGAAACATTATATCCTCCATACAAATAACGGTTGTTTTTCAAATCAAAATTCAGGGACATATTGGGCGTCCAGTTGAAAAACTTACGGTTAATACGGGTTCTGGTGACATCATCCTGATTTACGGCAAAATTACCATTCAGATGAATTTCCTGTGCACCAAGTCCTGCCGACAGATTAAGACCGTTGTTAGTATAACGTAATGTTGTTCCAACCCGATTGTAAGTCGATTTATTCGTATAATACCTGCTAAGGTTAGTATTTCTTTCGGATGTCCCTTCCGCAATATCAAATACGTCACGGTCTACATCGTCCTTTTTAAGACTGAAATTATAAAATGTCTCTAAGAAAAACTTTTTAGAAAGCGGTTCAATATAAAGTAAACTTCCTTTTACCTGGTTTCGTAAACTCTTCGTATCATTGGTTTGATTGATGTTCAAAACACTGTCTGGTGTAGTTTGTGAAGATTTAAAAAACTGGTTCGTAGACTTTTGAATATTATTTCCATTTGAGTTATTCACATTATAAGCAGCACTCACAGCAAAATTCCGGCCTTTTTTCCTGAATTTATGCCGGAATATGGCCGTATTGGCCAGTGCAAAAGAGTTAAAATCTGAATAATTACTGAAATCACTGATATTGGAAAGCCCGTTCTCAGCCTGTGCACCCTGATAAAATTCCTGGTGGCTGATATAATCGGATGTTCCATTCCCAATTCGCATATTCGTCAGCACAATCAGCGTATTTAACGAATCCAGCGTTTTCTCAAACCGCAGGCTTCCCCTGTGATTTGCATTGAAGTTCAAACGGCTGTTCGTATCCAGTTTAGTAAAAGCTGAATTGGTAAGATAATTCGTTTGCCTTGAAGTTCCATCCAGATCCTGGCTTGTTTGGTTGTAATAATAACTGGTGTTAAATTTTGTCTTTTTCTCATCAAAATTATAATTGGCGCCTCCTGCCCAGTTTTTATTAAACCCCCGGTTTTGTGAACCACTCCCAGCCTGTATTGTCAGGCTTTCATTATCATCGTCTCCACCAAAGGAAATGTATCTGCCGCCTCCAAATCCAAAGTCACCATCGTCGCCCCAGTTAAACGACTGGCTTCCTTTAAAATCCTGGTAATCGTCCCATGACATGCCGCCCTGATTGGTATTATTGCCCAACCCAATGACTGAAAACTGGTTTTTTTCGTTGAAACGGTTGTAATTAAATTTCCCTTCGAGCCGCTTATCCGTGCCCACTCCGGCCGTTGCTTTCCCAAATCCTCCTTTTTTATGACTGTCTTTTAATTCAAGATTTAATGTTTTTTCATGCTTTCCGTCGTCCACGCCCGTAATCCTGGATTGTTCGGTTTTATCATTAAATACCTGGACTTTCGAGATTGCATCGGCAGGCAGATTTTTGGTTGCTGCTTTGGTATCATCCCCGAAAAACCTTTTCCCATCCACCGTAACGCGTTTTACCGTTTCGCCCTGGGCTTTTATACTTCCATCCTGCTCCACCTGCATACCCGGGAGCCGTCGTAAAAGGTCCTCCACTGTTGCACCGGGCGGCACTTTAAACGCTCGCGGATCGTATTCAACCGTATCACCGTGGATACTTAATGGTGCTCTTGCCGTTTTGATCACTACTTCGTAAAGCTCATGGTTCAGGTATTTCATATCCAGCTTACCTACATCAGTAACATCTCCGTCGTTTGGAATAACATGCTGCTGATAAGGGAGATATCCAACGTAAGAGACTTTCAATAGATACGGAATCCGTTTGAGGTTTTTAAATTCAAATGCCCCTTGTTTACTGGTTCTTCCAAAATTAACGAGTGAAGAGTCTTTCGGAAGCAGAAGCATTACAGTTGCTTCCGATAAACCGACGCCGGCGGTATCAGCAATGACACCTTTCATTGTAAACCGTCCTCCGGTTTGAGCTTGTGCAACTGCCGTTACAGACAGAAGTAATAGTAACATTAAACGTTTTTTCAAGGCTGAAAGGTGTTAGATGAGTAGAAGGTTGTAACTAAAGACTACTTATATGCAATGATATAAAATCAAATACACAATTACAACTAATTAATTAGTTTGAAATCAAATTATTACTTAAATCAGAACTATTTAACTTTTTTTAAGGGAAATTTTTCCTTAAATATAAATAATCATTATATATAATTTACTTTAATTATTAAAAAAATATATTCCTGTTTCTTACCAGCTTAAAATACAATTCAGGACATTGCGACAAGATTTACGAATTTCACACGAATGAAGAAAATAGGTTTACTATCGGATACACATGGCTTTCTTGATCCCCGCGTGTTTGATCATTTTTCAAACTGCGACGAGGTATGGCATGCCGGAGATCTGGGTTCGTTAAAAATCGTAGATCAGCTGGAAGCATTTAAGCCTGTCCGGATTGTTTATGGGAATATTGATAGTAAGGAAATTCAGCTTCGTACAAAAGCAGATCTTTTTTTTGAACTGGAAGGTTTTCGTATCTGGATGACACATATTGGAGGAGCACCACCGAGGTATAATCCGATGGTGACACCCCGCTTAAAATCTGAAACGCCGGATATTTTCATTTGCGGACATTCACATATTTTGCGTGTGATCCGGGACAAAGATTTATCTAATATGCTTTATATTAATCCAGGCGCAGCGGGCAAAGAAGGCTTCCACAAGATGCGTACGCTGTTACGCTTCAATTTGCATGACGGGGTAATCAGCCAGATGGAAGTAGTAGAATTGGGAAAACGCGGCGCCATTGAAGTTTGAAAGGGAGATTAGGAGTTAAGGAGTTTAAAGTTTAGGAGTTTAAAGTTTAGGAGTTTGGAAGTTTAAAGTTTAGGAGTACAGAGTATGGAACGACCACTTTGAATCGATAAACTCTGAACTCATGAACTCTTAACTCATGAACTTTAAACTCATAAACTCTAAACTCATAAGCTCTTCAAAAAGTAACCTTCACTACTTTTTTCTCATTATTTCTTAAAAATTCTGCTTCGACGGTCTGGCCTTTTTCGTGTTCACCGAGTATGTCCATATAATCGTATATAGATCCGATTTCTTTTCCGGCCAGTTTAATAATCACGTCTCCTGCCTCAATACCCGCATTGGCGGCAGGCCGGGCTTTGGAAACTGCATCAATTCTAAGGCCTTTTCCTGAAAAACTATAATCGGGCATAACACCCAGGGTAACTTTAAAATTAGAAGTCGTTCTTCCTGCATGCGGGTCGCCGGCAGTAGTAAATTCGGGTTCATTGGCCTCTTTATCAACTCCTTCTACTACTTGTGCTATCAGGCTTAATATTTTAGCTTCACCATCAAAGTTAATCTTATCTGTATCATCAGTTAATTTATGGTAATCGCCATGGGATCCCGTAAAGAACTGGACAACCGGAATATCTTTTAAATAAAACGATGTATGATCGGATGCACCAACGCCCGAAGAGTCTATTGTATATCTCATTTTCCGGGTTTTGGCCAGATCCGGAATAACTTTTCCCCAAACAGGACTGGTTCCCCAACCCGAAATTATGATCCCTTTTGTTTCGTCCAGCCTGCCGATCATATCCATATTAATCATACAGGAAATAGATTTGAGCGGAACAGCAGGATTTTCAATAAAATATTTAGAACCCAACAACCCAAGTTCCTCTCCCGAGAATGCGATAAACAAAAAGTTATGTTTTTCTTTTATATTATTAGCCGCAAAGTATCTGGCAAGCTCAATGACACCCGCAGTACCAGAGGCATTGTCATCGGCTCCGTTATGTATCTGGTTCTGGCTGTCGGGAGTCAGAGACCCGCTTTGAAATCCCTTTCCCAGATGGTCATAATGCCCGCCTATTACAATCGTTTTTTCTGCTCCATTATCAAGAAAACCGGCTACATTGCGTGTTGACATCGGATGAACGCTGCCACCATAAGAAATGGTTACTTTAAAAGACTGAAAGAAAGTACTGTCTGTTCCTGCCGGTTTTAGCCCTGTTTTCCTGAATAAATCTGCCAGATAATCTGCTGCTTTTATTTCTCCCTGCGTACCTGTGCCTCTTCCTTCCAGATTATCGGAGGCAAGGAATTCAATGTGTTTTCTAATTTCAGCTGCTTTAAAAACCTGAGAAAAAGAAGAAAAAAGAATATATAAAAAGAGTAAATAAAAACAGTGTTTTTTTCATGGGGAGGTTAGTTGAGACTTTACGCGTGGAAATTTCAGGATAATACGCCTTTTACAGTTTTTCGTGGATTTCCTCCAAAAATTTCCTTACGCGGAGCAATCGTTGTATTAGCAACTGGGATTCTTCCTTTTTGCGAAGTTGCTCCCTGGCTCCTTTAATAGTCCGGCCTTGTTTGTCCTTTTGGTGCATGATCTTCCGGATAATTTCAATATCCCTTTCCGTGTAACGCCTTCGGTTCCGTGCGTCTCTCTTAGGACTTAATTGTGGAAATTTTTTTTCCCAAAACCGCAAAGCTGATGCTTCACAACCTACAATTTCTGCCACTTCATTGGTGTCGTAATATGCCTTTGAGCTAGATTCCATATTTTTAAACTTATACAAACAAATGTAGTCAGTAATTGGTAAATCAGGACCAGATTCACCACCTGTTTTCTGCCAGCAATTTTATTTTGTTTAGTGCTTTGTCTGCAAATTCCACCGATGCATCATAATATTCCTGACCGTCAGGAAGCTGCCCAAAATCCCCTATTTCAATTGAAAGTAAGATGTGATTATCGTGAGAAACTAACCTGTAATGATAAGCAATGTTGTACGACGATGGCCCAAGTTCCCAATTATACACAAATAATGATAACTTCAGATATTCATGTGGCAGCATTTCGGCCACCGTTATTTTGGAATTACCCGACCAATTGATCTCCATCCCGGTTTCCAAATAATAATCAGGAAAATCCTGGGGCAAAGAATCCCATTGTCTGATAAATTTCGGTGCAATTAATACTTCCCACACCTTGGCGATCGGGGCATCTATTATAATTTCATTTTTCACAATCAGTTCTTCCATACCAATGAGATTTCTGCTTTAGGGTCACACCAAACGGAACAACCATGTTACAATAATTTTTAAAATACGGTACCAGGCCTTGTTTACTTATAATATCACTGCTGATTACAATAATTCAGCTTTTAAATGTCAGGCTGAACGATTTGTTAGGTATTGCAGCTTGCCTGGTACTCAAAGGTTTGAATCAGAGTATCAATAAATCCTTTAACAAGTATACTTATAAAGCGTTCACGTACATCGGAAACGGGCTAAAAAAAACGGGAAAACATTTCCTGTAAATTGTTGGAAGAAAGTTGAATTGTGGGGAATGAGGTTACAGGAGAAAGAGGCAAATATCCCCAACTGAATTTAGAAATTAACAGAAATGAAAATGTGATTTATATTTTCAATTATCTGATTTTAAAGTTACTACAAAACAGGAATGAAAATTATTATCTTTAAATTAACTGTAACAATATAATTTTTTCAAGATTTTAACTATCAAAATCCCTCTATACGAAATATCCTTGGTTGATCTTTGGTGGAATACAATTTAAACCAAAATTTTACAGTGCCAGTTAGAATTATATTCAGGTGGTTATTTTATTAATAATGATCATGTTATATAAAAAATCCACAATTCAGCCAGCTCCGGTATGATTTTAGATATAATAAGTTCTATCACACATGACGGTTAGTTAAACACGGGAATTATGGACTTGATTATTTTCTTTAAGGCAATTGGAAATCTGTTATTTGCAGCAATACTAATGCTTGCCATCGTCATTACGTCCACATTTACCCTGTTTTTTTATGTCATGAAAGGTCTGACACCGGTGTTATTGCACAAAAAGAAATGTTGTTTCGCAGGGTAAGGCGAAACAGGGAATTATCCTAAAAATAAATCACAATTGTTCCCTTATTATTAAGAAATAAGTTTTTGCCTGAGTAGAAATTCAAGCTGTCCGTTGGCATCTATCAGTTTTTCCAGCAATATTTTATTCTCTTCCCGAAGTGTAAAAATTTCGAAAGCATTTTTAATAATGATCTTCAGTTGCTGCTCATCCCAGGGCTTGTTGAGGTAGTAATAGATATGTCCTTTATTTACAGCATCTATAACTGCATTAATGTCGGTATAGCCGGTTAACAAAATCCGTATCGGATCTGTGTATTTTTTTAAAACTTCAATCAGAAAGTCCACACCAGTCATCTCAGGCATCCTCTGATCTGTGATAATAACGTGTATAACGTTGTTTTCCAATATTTCAAGTCCCTCTCTGCCGGAAGTAGCCAGCAGAACATTAAAATCTCTTCGAAAGGCTGCTTTAAACGAGTTCAGGTTATTAATTTCGTCATCCACATATAATATACTGATTTTTTCGAGGCGTTCCATTTAGTATTTGCTTGGGCTCTAAGATAAATCTTTTAATAAAAATACGGCAATTTATTTTTAGAATGTATAGAAATAATTCTATATATTCACGGACATTCATTTAGAATCTATTTTTAGACAATAATATTGACTACAAAATTCAATGATAATGAATAAAAAAATATTTATGATAAATCCGGTAATAATTTTCAGATAATTCATGGGACATCAGTTATGATTTCTTTATAAAATACTAATTATATCCAAAATTTATCTTACTTTCTTCCCTTCCCTGAAAAATATGTTATTACCTTAGGGAATTAGTTAAACGTAAAGTTACAAGATAAATTTTTTTAATCATAGCACTAATTGGACATGAGATACCCACAACAAATTCTTAAAAATGTACCAAAACCAAAAGACCGATAACATATTTCTGCCAGTCATATTAAAAAAAGTGCAGAATGCTGAAAATCAAAATTTTAAAAACATAATAAGCGATCACCCGGATGTTATTGTTTTGGATTTGTTTTCATCACAAAAAAAGAATTATTTAAAAATTCAAAACCCAAGAGCACGGCTTTCCGCAGAACATCTTGATCAATTATTTGATGACTGGAGAAAAGACCATGATCCGGAAACAGAAGGAACCTGGATTTATTACCCGTGGTCAAACCGGCTCCTGCATATACTGGACAAAAATGAATTTGTCAAACTCAGAACCAGCAGAAATCATTATAAAATTTCCCCTCAGGAGCAACAGAATTTATCAGGCAAAACGATAGGAATTATCGGGCTTTCAGTAGGGCATGCAGTTGCCGTCAGCATCGCAACCGAGCGCATTTGCGGAAAACTCAAACTCGCTGATTTTGATACCATTGAACTTAGTAACCTGAACCGCCTCAAAACAGGTTTGCACCAGATAGGCTTAAATAAATCCATCGTGACAGCGAGAGAAATTGCTGAAATTGATCCTTTTCTGGAAATCGAGTGCTTCCAGGAAGGTATAAATGATAGTAATATTGAAAGTTTTCTGACAGAAGGTGGTAAACTGGACATTCTTATTGACGAATGTGATGATCTGGAAGTCAAGATTTCGTGTAGGGAAATGGCCAAAAAATTACACATTCCGGTTGTAATGGAAACCAGTGATCGCGGAATGCTGGATGTTGAAAGGTTTGATCTGGATAACAATCGACCCATTTTACACGGATTTTTAAATGGTATTCCACAAGAAAGGCTAAAAAACATTCAACCACAGGATCGACTTCCCCTTACGCTGAAAATTGTGGATGCTATGAACGGTTCGTTGCGAGGCAGGACATCACTACTCGAAGTGGGACAAACAATAAGCACATGGCCACAACTTGCAAGTGCAGTTACATTGGGCGGAGGTGTGGTTACAGATGTTTGCCGCAGGATACTTCTTAAGCAGTTTACAGACTCAGGCCGGTATTACGTTGATCTGGAAGAAATTATAAAAAACAAGCCCGCCGACATAAACGGATCAACGGATTCTTCAATAGATTTAGCCTTCAATTTTAATGAGGCAATCCAATTAGCAAATTCGTTACTACCTGCACATAAAATTTCCTTTACTCCATCGGAAGAATACATCAGGCAAATTGTAGAGGCCGGCAGCCGTGCACCTTCGTCAGGAAACGACCAACCCTGGAAGTGGCTTTTCAAAAATGGCCGGCTTCATTTATTTCACGATACTTTCCGATCCCGCTCTTTTGCAAATTATAACAATATGGCAGCTTACCTTGCACTAGGTGCCGCTTATGAAAATGTTGTATTAAAAAGTAAAGAACTTGGATTTAGCCTTAATAGCCGGTTTTTTCCGTTAGGTTTGGAATCTGGGCTTTTAGTGGTAACCGAGTTTACAGAAGAAAAAAACGGCGATGCCGAAACCGTATTTGCGCCGGAACTGGCTGGCTTCATTAATTCCCGATCCACCAACCGCACAACAGCTCCGCCTACTTTACTTAAAGATTCAGATTATACTTTATTACAAAGTGCTGCCGAAAGTATTGACGGGGCAAAACTGCATTATATGACAGACCGGGATCAAATACTTGAATCCGGACGAATAATTGGCGAATGCGACCTGATGATGATGCTGAATACGCAGGGGCATCATGATTTCTTTGAAAGAAATACAAGGTGGACACCGGAACACATTGCAAACTCTAATGACGGAATTAGTATTCAGTCACTCGGTAACGTCCCCGTTCAACTTACTGCATTATCTCTCATCAAGGATAAAAAAGTTGCAGATGCACTCCGGAAAATTGGAGGTGGAAATATGCTGGTAGAAAGCACAGGTCACTCAGTTGGCAGCGCTTCATGCCTTGGCATTTTAACCTTGCCTGGGTCAACACCGGAAAACTTTTTTCTATCAGGAAGGTCCATACAGCGGCTATGGCTTCGTGCAGAACAATTAGGCCTGAGCTTGCAACCATTACTTTCTCCAATATTTTTATTTTCACGTCTGAACTCAGCAACAGGACTGGAAGAAGACGAAGTAGAGAAACTTATTGGTTTGGAGGAAAAATTTAGAAGTATTACTACCTTCGATGAAAATTTATCTAAAACTTTTTTATTTAAAATTTCAAAAGCTGAAAAAACTGCCATTCAAACCAAACGCCTGCCATTAAATGAAATTTTGTTGATGGTAAATAACGAAATATAATGGTAGCGAAAATCAGAGCTTATAAGTCCCCCGATGATATTGAAACAAGTTTGCGATACATTGATGGACATTTAAAAGTACTAGAGTCTTATGGCGTCAAAAGAGTTACATCAGCGAACCACAACTGGCTACATGACGAGAACACCTATGTGGTTATTGTGGAATCCGAAGACGGAGACAGGATCTTTGGCGGCACAAGAGTCCAGATACGCTCTGCAAATCTGAAAATGCCAATGGAAGATGCAATTGCAAAAATCGATAAAAACATTTATTCCTACATGGATGCTATCGGAGATCATCAGATAGCAGAATTTTGCGGTTTATTTAATTCAAAAGAGGTGGCAGGATATGGTATCGGCAGTATTTTTCTGGGACGGATCAGCTATAGCCATCGCCGCCAATGTAGGCGTAACGAACCTGCTCGGACTGTGTTCTCCGGCCACTTTGAGAAACAGCCTGAGAGTAGGATTTGAAATTCTGAGGGACCTGGGAAATAACGGAACTTTTTATTATCCCAAAGAAGGTTTGATTGCAACAGCATTAATTATCACAGACGTTGTAAATTTGCCCAACGCAACACAGGAAGAAAGAGAACGAATATTGAATTTACGACATAATCCCAATCAAATGGCAGTTGAAAGGGGCCCAAAAGGCGAACTTGAAATTATATATGATACTAAAATTTAAGTGGCCGGACTCGTTTACCCGAAATGTAATCCTGTTTTTATTTCTTATCATTCCTTTTCACTCAAAAGGTGAAGAAATACCATTTAAAGGTAAAGACCTCATCATTGGAAAGTATATTGAAATTGCAGAAGATACCAGCAGTTCATACAGTATTGATAAGTTAAAGTATGTAAATTTCACAAGAAGTAAGGATGAAACTCCCAATTTCGGACTAAGCAATTCGTCATGGTGGATTAAATTTACAGTCAAAAATTATACTTCGGATAAAGACCTTTTTCTTGAACTTGGCTATCCGATGATTCATTCAGGCGAATTGTTTACTATGGAACCTTCCGGTGTAACACATCAGAAAATCCTGGAAAATGACTCTTTCTACAAAAGAAAAACCGAGCACCAGAATGTAGTTTTTAAATTGACTATACCCAAAGGTGAAAGTAAGACTTACTTCCTCAGGATCAGGGAAAACACGCAAATAGTACTGCCTCTCATCATAAGAAACCAGGATAGCTTTTTTAAATCGGCGCTCACAGGTGAAATACTGATCGGCATTTATATAGGGATCCTTGCCGTTATGTTTTTATATAATCTGTTTCTCTACTTTTCTATCAGGGAAAACAGTTATTTATATTACGTGATGTACATCCTTTTTATCGGATTGGCACAAACTACACTAACAGGTTATTCCTTTAAAATATTATGGCCTAACCAACCCTATTTCAATTCCATAGCCACTTCGCTGTTCTCTACCCTTTCGGGTATTTTTGGTATAGTTTTCTTTATGAACTTTCTCAATACCAGAGAGAGAATGCCGCTATTTAACAAAGGGCTTTATGTGATCCTGGTTACTTATGTGCTCGCCTTAGTTTTTCAGCTGAACGGTAATGCATCATTAAGTTATACACTCACAAACCTGTCCGGTGTTGGCTCTATTGTAATGGCCATTTCGGTATCGGCTGTACTATCTTATCAGAATTACCGTCCTGCTAAATTCTTCCTGATTGCCTGGTCAATATTCTTTGTTGGGCTTGCCATGTTTGTACTCCGGAATCTGGACATATTGCCCTATAATTTTTTTACCAATTATACCATGCAGGCAGGTACTGCAATAGAGGTGATACTACTGTCTTTTGCCCTGGCTGATAAAATAAATGTCCTTAAAAAGGAAAAAGAAATATCTCAGGAACAGGCGCTTCGTGTATCTCTTGAAAATGAAAAAATAATAACCGAACAAAATGTAGTTTTGGAAAGGAATGTGCTGGAAAGGACACGCGAATTACGGCAGACCAATACTGAACTGACAGATACTCTTACCCAGCTAAAAGATACGCAAACACAATTAATTGATGCCGAAAAAATGGCTTCACTCGGACAGCTAACTGCCGGGATTGCACACGAAATCAATAATCCTATCAATTTTGTGAGCTCTAATATCCGTCCTTTAAGAAGGGATATTGCAGACCTTATACAAATCCTTGATTCGTACAGTGACCTGCACAGTACTGACCAGGGAGAAGTGCTGGATAACAAATTAAAGGAAATTGAAGAATTAAAAAATGACCTGGATCTGGATTATATTAAAACTGAGCTGGGCGTGCTGTTGAATGGTATGGAAGATGGCGCACACCGGACGGTTGAAATAGTAAAAGGATTAAAAATGTTTGCCAGAGTAGACGATTCTGACCTGAACATGGTCAATATTAATGAAGGAATTGAATCTACCCTGGTCATTTTGAACTATCAGATGGGTACTTCAATCCAATTATTTAAGGATTTGGGGAATATTCCGAATATTGAAGGCTTTGGTGGTAAATTGAATCAGGTTTTTATGAATATTCTTACCAATTCTATATACATTACTCAAAAAAACGAAGAAGGTAAACCACCCTTTATCTGGGTCAAGACCTGGCTTAAAGATCCTGACCACATTTGTATCTCTATTAAGGACAACGGTTCGGGAATGACACCAGAGGTCAAAGCTAAAATCTTCGAACCTTTTTTCACCACAAAGCAGGTTGGCGATGGGACCGGTTTAGGTTTATCAATCGTTTTTAAGATTATTGAAGCCCACAATGGCCATATTGCAGTAAATTCTGAAGTGGGAGAAGGAACAGAATTTGAAATTACTCTTCCTATATTAAAAAAAGAATCTAACTTTCCATGAGTGATAAACCGATACGTATCCTTTACATAGACGATGAAGATCATAACCTTCAGTCTTTCAAAGCAACTTTCCGCAGGCAGTACGATATTACAACAACTACTTCGGTAACAGAAGCTGAGGAGCTTATGAACAACAAAGATTTCAATATTGTGCTGGCAGATCAGCGTATGCCCGTGATGACGGGGTACAGTTTTTCGAGAAGATCAGAGACCAATATCCTGACGTCATCAGAATATTAATAACCGGACACACAGATATCAGTGCTGCTATCGATGCTATTAACAAAGGGGAGGTGTTTAGGTTTATTGATAAGCCCTGGGATTACGAATATGTGGAAAATGCAATTACACATGCTTATGAAATATACCAGACAAGAGAAGATTTAAAGCAGCGTAATATCGACCTTCAAAAGGCGAATGAAGAACTGGATAAATTTGTATACAGTGCGTCACATGATCTCCGGGCACCCTTAATGTCTATCCTTGGAATCGTAAACCTGGCCTTGCTGGAAGATGATATTCTATCTCAAAATGAATATCTTGAACTGATACGGAAATCTGTAAAAAAACTGGATACATTTATAATTAATATTATTGATTATTATAAAAATGCAAGAGGTGTTTCAGTCGTATCCAACATTGATTTTGAAGAACTGATAACCGAAGTGCAGGCAACAATACAGTATTTACCAGAATATGGTAATTTAAAAATCACGACTGAGATAAATCAGACAGGATTTTTTCAATCTGATGCCATGAAACTGAGAATCATTTTTAACAATCTTATTAACAATGCTGTAAAGTTTCAGGATACATCGAAAGAAAATCCATTTATAAATTTAAAAGTAGATGCATCTTCTACCGGGGCCATCATCACCGTGGAAGATAATGGCACGGGAATAAGGGAAATAGATCAGGATAAAATATTCAGAATGTTCTATCGTGCCGGAGCAACAAACAGTGGTTCGGGAATAGGCCTGTATATTGTGCATGAAGCCATTACCAAGCTTGGTGGAGAAATAAAAATATCTTCCCGATTCGGAGAAGGAAGTATTTTTGAAATTAGCATTCCTTCTATCGATAAATAAAAAATTATGATACTTATTGATATCATTTTAATTGATGACAGCGCATTTGATTTATTTATATATGAAAAGCTACTTATCAAAAGCGGGATAGCAAATACCGTCATAACATTTAATTCTGCTCAGAAAGCATTAAAATATATTATCAGTGAAGGCAATGCACTGCCGGAAACGGTAATTTTGCTTGACCTGCAAATGCCCGATATGAACGGGTTTGAATTTATTGATGAGTTTGCCGATATCTCTGAAAAGATTAAAGACAAGATCAAAATTTTTATGCTTTCCTCAACCATTGATACCAGAGATATTGAGAAAGCAAGAGCAAGTCTGCATATTATAGACCTGCTTCCAAAACCACTTGAAGTTGATGTTTTAAAACAAAAGCTGGTACTCTGACAAATTTGTATCTATACTAAAACTAGTGCGATTCCCAATTTGGGGCAAATTACAATAACTACGATTTAGCCATACATTATTTTTTTTAAATTTTTTACAATTTTTTCGAATTTATTGTAATAATTTGCATTAGTAATATAACTTTTTTAGCTTAGTTTATTAATTACACTAATCAGGCACACATTATGTAAACGTACGATCCCAACTACCCATATCTCAACGCCCAATGAAAACTGACAACAGGACCCTATCTGAAATTCTCAAATTGCACGCTGAGTACGTCAAAGAAGTAGATGACAGCGGCATTAAACCTTTATCCGCCGAAATTTATAAGACAAATTCCCACAATTTTGTGAGATGGATCAAGGATGAGTTTATTCCCGGATCCAAGTTAAAACGAAGTGAACAAGTTTAATTTTTACCGGATGCTTTACTGATCTCTAATAATTCAGTAAAGCATTCGTTTTTTAAAGGACTTCATTATAACAAACCGTTGTCCTGATCAGATTATGATATTAGCAATATTTAGTTTTTTGAAAGGACGTTTTTCCAAAGATGCTATCAGCGAAGCAAAGTCTAACGAGACGCGAATGTCACGTCAGGAGGCTTTACAACAAATGAGAAACATCGCCAGTAAACGCGTCAAAAACAGCTGATTAGCAGCCCTGTCCGTAATATGCATCTTTTCCGTGCTTACGAAAGTAGTGCTTGGCTATAAGGCTGTTCTTAATAGGTGAGGTTTCAGGGTTGATTTGTAACGTGAGGAAAGCCATTCTGGCAATTTCTTCTAACACTACCGAATTATATACTGCCTTAGCCGGATCACAACCCCAGGTGAAAGGGCCATGGCAAGCAACCAGAACCATCTCTACTTCTTCGGGACTCAAAGAATTTTTCTTGAAAATATCCAATATCTGATTCCCCGTTTCCAGTTCATAGTCCCCTTCAATCATAGCATCCGACATGACGTCTGTAACGGGTATTGAAGATGTTAAATGATCAGCATGTGTGGTACCGAAATTGGGAATAGGCCGGATAGCTTGTGCCCAGGCAACTGCATAAGTGGAATGTGTGTGGCAAACTCCACCAATGAAAGGAAAGTTTTTATACAGTAACGTATGTGTTTTGGTATCAGAAGATGGCCGCATGTTTCCTTCAACCAGAACGTTATCCATATCAACAATAACAATATCCTCAACACGAAGCCTGTGATAAGGAACTCCGCTTGGCTTTATAGCTATTATACCGGCATTACGGTCTATCCCACTTACATTTCCAAAAGTAACAATTGCAAGCTCTTCCTTTGGTATCTCCATATTGGCCTCATAGACCAGTTCTTTAAGATATTGATATTTAGACATTTTTTGGTTTTGGTTTAACCACCGGGCGTTGCCCGGTGTTGAGTTATGGAAACCTTTCTGGGTAGTTGATAACTAACTCGGAAACGCGTAGCATCGGTTTAAATCTTCACTCTGAACATTGGACTTTAAACTCTTAACACTTCGCCCCAAACTCATCATTTATAATACGCTTCGCTCCACCTCAGTTCATTTTTCAATTGTCGCAATTGTGTATTTTTATCGATCACAACCAGTTCTACCCCAAACATTTCTGCAAAAGTTTCGATATAATCCGAGGTTAAATTCTGACTATAAACGGTATGATGGGCACCGCCTGCATAGATCCATGCGGCACAGGCTGTTTGTAAATCCGGAGCAGGTCTCCAGAGCACTCTTGCAACCGGTAATTTAGGCAGTTCATCTTTTGCTTCCACAGCTTCTACTTCATTTACCAATAACCGGAAACGATTTCCCATATCAATTAAAGATACATTGATTGCCGGCCCGGCTGCGGCATTAAATACCAAACGAACCGGATCTTCCTTCCCTCCTATTCCCAGCGGATGAATTTCACAGGAAGGTTGCCCGGAAGCGATACTCGGGCAAATTTCCAGCATATGCGAACCCAGAACAAGATTATTATCCGGATTAAAATGATAGGTGTAATCTTCCATAAATGAATTCCCGCCAGGCAAACCGCTTCCCATAACTTTCAGGGCACGCACCATGGCAGAAGTTTTCCAGTCGCCTTCCCCGCCATAACCATAACCTGCGGCCATAAGTCTTTGAGAAGCAATACCCGGAAGCTGTTTCATCCCATGCAGATCTTCAAAGGTATTGGTATATGCCTTGAAATTCCCTTCTTGCAAAAACTGTTTTATACCCAGCTCAATCCGGGCTGCATCCCGAAGTGAAGCGTGTTTGTCTTTACCTTTTCTGAGCACTTCCGCAAGTTTGTAGGCAGATTCATATTCCTCAGTCAGCAGATTAATATCAGCATCCGAAACACTGTTAATGACCCCGACCAGATCGCCAACCGGATGCGTATTTACAGAGAAACCGAACGTCATTTCTGCGGCTACTTTATCTCCATCGGTAACGGCTACCTGCCGCATATTATCTCCGAAACGTGCAATTTTTCCTCCGTTCAGGTCATGCTTTGCAGCAGCAACACGACACCATTCAGCGAGGGAATTCAGAATATGATCCTGTTGCCAATGCCCTACAATCACCTTACGGTTTAAGCGCATTCTGGTCATTATAAACCCGAATTCGCGGTCGCCATGTGCTGACTGGTTCAGGTTCATAAAATCCATATCAATATCCGCCCAGGGAATATCGCGGTTATATTGTGTATGTAAATGCAGCAATGGTTTTTGCAGGATCTGTAATCCCCGGATCCACATTTTGGAAGGAGAAAAAGTATGCATCCAGGCCACAATTCCAATACAGTTTTTAGCAGCATTGGCTTTCTGAATAATATTATAAATTTCTTCCGGTGATTTTACAACGGGCTTAAATACAACCCTAACCGGAATTTTAGGCGACTGATCGAAATAGGTACTGATAATTTGGGAATGTTCATCAACCAGACGGAGCGTTTCTTCTCCGTACAGATGCTGGCTACCCGTTATAAACCAAACTTCAAATTGTTTTAAATCAAGCATTTGTTATAATTATGACTGATGTGAAAGGAGTGATGATTTTATACTTTTGCTAAAAATTCATGCTCGATAAACGCACCCGATTGTACATATTTCTGATATAATTTTTGATAAATCACCACTACCTCAGGACGTGGCTGATAAACAGTATCAAAACCAGAGCTCATCGCTTGCTGTGCATCCTGCAAAGATTCATGAACCCCAGATGCTACTGATGCAAACATAGCCGCGCCTAATGCGCACGCCTGTTCTGATGCAGCTACTTTAATAGGCATATTCAGAATATCGGCGAGTGTCTGCATGACAAACGGAGATTTTTTGGCAACCCCTCCTATGGCAATCACTTCATGGATCTCAACGCCTTCATTTCTGAATCGTTCTACAATACTTTTTGATCCAAAAGCAGTGGCCTCCACCAGTGATTTAAAGATTTTGACACTGTCGCTGGCCAGGTTTAAACCGAGGATTCCACCTTTCAGTGTATGTTTTGCATCAGGCGTACGCCGGCCGTTGTGCCAGTCAATAGCAATAATGTCATCATCTGTAACCGGCAAAAGTGAGGCTTGCTGAGCCAGGTACGGAAGTAATTTTTGGGATAAAACCTTTGCCGCTTCGTCTCCGAGTAACGACTTTACCGGTGCTGTTATCAATTTGGCAAACCATGCATAAATATCTCCAAAAGCAGATTGCCCGGCTTCCATCCCAAGCATACCGGGGACTACCGAGCCATCAACCTGGCCACAAATACCTTTAATCAGTAAATGCCCGACTTCGTCATTTGGCGCAACCAGCATATCGCAGGTAGAGGTTCCTATAACTTTGCATAATGAATATGGTTCAATCAAAGCACCTACCGCACCCATATGCGCATCAAAAGCACCTACACCAATTATTACATCGGTTGGGATACCTAATTTTTCTGCCCATTTTTTTGAAATGGCACCCATCGGTTTATCAGAAGTTTCCGTTTCAGTAAAAAGCCTGTCGCGAAGTCCATCCAGCAATGGATCAAGTTTGGTAAAAAAAGCATTAGACGGCAACCCTTCAAATTCCGGATGCCACAATGCTTTATGGCCTGCCGCACACCTTGAACGCTTCATGGTCAGCGGATCTGTAATACCTGTCAGTTCAGCGGAAATCCAGTCACAGTGCTCCACCCATGAAAATGCATTTTCCCTGATCTCTTCATCAACCCTTAAAGTGCGAAGGATCTTGGACCAAAACCATTCGGAAGAATAAATCCCACCCACATACCTGGTGTAATCCACGGACCAGCTGTGAGCTAATGTATTGATTTCCTCGGCTTCTGCATTGGCCGTATGATCTTTCCATAAAATGAACATCCCGTTAGGATTTTCTTCAAAACCAGGCAGTAAGGACAATGGAGTTCCGTCACGATTCACTGCAACCAGCGTGGAACCTGTTGTGTCCACAGCAATGCCACGGATCTGTTTTCTGACATGTTCCGGCGCTTCCGACAATGCCTGTAAAACTGCCGCTTCCAGACCTTCCAGATAATCCAGCGGATGCTGCCGGAATTGTGACGTGGCCGCATCGCAGTACTTCCCTGCTTTCCACCGACTATATTCCTGAACGGCCGTACCAGCCTGCTCACCGGTGTGGGCATTTACAACCAGTGCCCGAACAGAATCTGTACCGAAGTCAATCCCAATTACATAATTTTCCTGCATATCCTGAATTTTAGAACGATGAAAAGCCGAAAATCAAATTTAACTAATCAATGGACAAATATAAACAAATGTATTAATAGTGTTTATTTGACACATTTAAAAAAACAGACTTTTTTAAATATTTTTCCTTTTCTTATTCTGAATGACTTTCCGCCACTGGTTATTCCCTTAGCCGGTTTTCCATAGAATCGGGCATGAAATTCCAGAATGAATTAAATTTCTCTTTATACTTTACAACATCAAGTTTATATAAAGCTGCCTTTTTGGTAGCAGAGTGGCTGTTTTTGATTCCGGTATCAATCAATAAACCGGTTGATAACAATTTGCGGCTAAAATTCCTGCGGTCAATCGGTGTGTCGTAAATGGCTTCATACAATTTTTGCAGCTGAGGAATCGTGAAAAGTTCCGGCAATAACTCAAAACCAATCGGATGTAATGCGGCTTTATATCGTAAATGGTCAATGGCACGGATTACCATATCGTTATGATCAAAAATCAGGGAAGGGCGGCTATCCAGGCTGATCCAGAATGCGTTATGGGAACGAACAGCTTCTACATCATGATCGTCAATATTAATTAAAGCAAAAAATACAACTGAAACCGTTCTTGCAACAGGATCCCGATCGATATTTCCATACACACTCAACTGTTCTACATAGATGTCTTTCAGGCCAGTCAGATTATAAAGTATCCTTGCGGCGCCGTCTTCAAGATTTTCAGACGTTTTTAAAAAGCCACCCATTAATGACCAATTTCCTTTTTCGGGCTCAAAATTTCGTTTGACGAGAAGCAATTTAATATCCTTCCCATCAAACCCAAAAATGATACAATCAATGGCCAGAAGTATTGGGGAAGCATCGGGGTAACTATTCATGAATTTAAACAGATTGATGAGAGTATAATTTATCCTGAATTTAGCCGGGACTTATTTACCAATTCAAAAATACGTTAATTATCATAATTGCATTTGGTAAGAACGAATACTATCCCAATGTTTACCATCATGCTGCATTAGTCTAAAATCTGTTATCAAAAATGTTGCTTCATAATTTTTGGTCTGAAATTCCTTCCGGGCTTCTTCAAAAAACTGTGGTTTTAAATCGCGGTACGCTATAGTGAGATGCGGCTTAAAAGGCAACTCAGTATTTTTAAGCGCAAGGTCAGGGAAAGCTGTATTAAAATTGTGGCTGATTTGTTTTTGTAAATCAAATAATGGCGGGTTAAAATTTGGTTTTACGTAAATCACAGGTTGTTTCGGATTTTCAAAGGCAGCAAAGCCTTTGAGTTCAAGACTGAACGGAACCACATTTATTGACATTTGATCAAACCATTGAATTACATTTTCATGTTGATCTGATAGAAATCTGAAAGGAGCTTTCAACGTAATATGCGGGATTACTTTCAGTGCAGCACCGCTTTGAAATCTCGTGGCAATGTACTGCTGAATTGAAATTATCTCTTCACAAATTAATGCAGGAGGAATAATAGCCAGAAAATATAAATTCTCTTTTGTCATTAATTGATATGCTTAAAATTGGTTTATATTAACTGAAACCGTAGCTTTCATGGGTTAAAACCGATGAATGAGAAATTTAATATGGAATCATTTTTTTATACCGAATATAGTTTGGATAGTTAAATTTTAATTACCTGAATTTACACCAAACGTTCCTACGGAACGAGTTTTTTGTTCATACTTCATTTTATTGCTATCCTCGAAACGTCCCAATGGGACAACTTGCAGGTGGTTCGCATGAAGGAAATAATTATTCAGGCAAAAAAATGTTAACCATATTAATGCATTGTTAACAAAAATGAAAAGATAACAGGATTACTTAATCCATAAATGACTGCCTGATAAGAAAATAAATTTCACTTTTGTAAAAGTTCTGTTCACTCTATTATGAAACAAGGCTTTATCACCTATGAGCCAATTATACTTAACCCGTTCTGATGAAGATATCCTGGCTCTGATCTCCAATCAGGATGATACACATGCATTTGGCGAATTATATAAACGTTACTTCAAACTTCTCTTCAATTACACGTTCAGCAAGGTAAACGACCAGTTCGCAGCTCAGGAAATTGTCCAGGAATTATTTGTAAGTATATGGCAGCAGCGCCACAAAAGCAATATCGAGGTTTGCAGGCCCTATCTTTTTTCAGCTGTAAAAAAATCAATCATTTCGTTTTACCGCAAAGAGTTTACCCGCAACCATCATTATAATCAGTGGGAAATCCAACACACTTCTTCCAATTCCGACAACACGACCGATCAGCAAACCCTCATTTCTGATCTTCAAAACAGATATGAAGAAGGCCTTCATCTCTTGCCGCCCAAATGCCACGAAGTTTTTGTACTAAGCCGGAAAGGGCTGGCCAATAAAGAAATAGCTGCACAACTGAATATTTCAGAAAAGACTGTTGAACAGCATATTACCAAAGCATTACGTGTATTAAGGGAGTATCTAAAAGAGCATCTCGCCTACTCCATCATTTTTCTGTATCTTTTTTAATAAATTTTTAAAGAAGAACTAAGGGTTACCTTCTTCCCATGCGACCTTAGGATTGTTAACATCCCTAAGCAAATGCAGCAAAATTATATTTCACCACTTTTATTGGAAAAATATCTTAACGAAACCTGTTCGGAAGAAGAAAAAGCGCAAGGTGGAAGCATGGTATGCCAGTTTAAGGGGTAACACAGATTATCTGAATACACTAGCCGAACCGGAACAAATCCGTTTGCAAAAAGAAACTTTCCAGCAAATTCAGGATCGCGTATTGATCCGTAAAGAACGCCCGGCTGTAAATTTAAATTTCAGATGGCTGGCCGGAATAGCGGCGTCTTTCATTTTGGCAGCAGGCATTTATTTCGCTTATTGGTATGCTCAGAATCCTGTTGAAATAAGCACCAAAATAACTTCACCAAAAAAATCAGCCGGATTTATCCACTTTGTAAATAATGAATCCCGTATCGTTTTACATACGCTACCCGATGGAAGCCAGGTTTGGATGCACGCAAATGCTGCTATCAACTATCCAGGCAAATTTGATACCGACAAACGTGCTGTAACATTCCGGGGTGAAGGTTTTTTTAATGTAAAACCGGATAAAACGCGTCCGTTCACGATTCAAAGCGGAGATATGACGGTGAAGGTTCTGGGTACGAGTTTCAATGTAAAAGCACCTGAAAAACAGAAAATATTTGAGATTTCAGTTGTAACAGGAAGTGTAGAAGTCACAACGCCTGGTCAGAAAGATGTGTCTCAACTGGTTATTTTAAAACCAAAGGAACAGGCATTTTTTGAAACAGAAGCCAAACGACTGACTTTAAATCAGATGCCGGTTCAAACGAAAAAGGAAATTTATGAACCGCTGACGATTGTCTTTGAAGGCACCCCGCTTCATCAGGTTGCAGAAATGCTGAATTCCCGCTTCGATTCACACATTCGCCTGATCAATCCGGACATGTCGGCGTGCAGGCTTACTGCGGATTTTGAACAGCAATCTCTTCCGGCTATCCTGGAAATGCTTTGTACTTCGCTCGACGCCACATATACCATGTCAGGAAAAACGATTTTACTAAACGGCCCATCCTGTGAATGACAGCAATTTTTGTAAGAAGTTAATAGAATTAAAATGAACTACTATCCTAAATTCAAAACGATGAAAATTTGTACACAGCCTCCCTGAGACAAAGCAAAAGAGCCGAAGGTGTACCACCACTTCCGACTCTTCGTGCCTTTACATTTCCCTTTTGAAATAACCAGATCGTGTACCACCACGACAAAGGGAAAATTGTCCAACCAGTTCTAAATAATCAGACAATCAAAATTATGGAAAAATCAGTACGTAACAAGCCGGTCAACTGGCTAAAAATTATGCGCATCGGGTTGTTTCAATGTGTTATCGCAGCTTTACTGACAAGTATGAGCTATGCAGGGGAAAGTTCAGCACAGTCGGTCCTTAGCCGGGATATGACGCTGAATTTCAATAATCTCAGTTTAAAAGAAGCTTTGGCGCAAATTCAGGAAAAGACGGAGATCAAATTCGTATACAGCAGCCGGATCTCACTTCAGGACAAGATCGACCTGCATGTGGAAAAACAAAAATTATCTAAAGTACTGGATAATCTTTTGGTTCCGAGAGGTATCAGCTATCGGGTAATCAATGAGCAAATTGTACTGGCGCGGGCAAAAAACAGCTCTTCCGTTTTCTCAGAAATAGAAGAAAAACTGCATCAGGCTATACTTCCGGCCGAAGTAACAATTAAAGGAAAAGTAGTTGGTTCTGATAACAACGAGCCGTTACCGGGAGTTAGTGTTGTAATTAAAGGATCGCAAAAAGGGACTTCTACGGATGCAAACGGTATGTTTGAGATTGATGTTCCGGGAGTTGAATCCACTTTAATATTCAGTTTCGTTGGATACATCGCTCAGGAAATTGTTGCCGGTAACCAATCCCAGATTAATGTTAAGCTCTCAGTTGATACCAAATCTTTGGACGAAGTTGTGGTAATCGGGTACGGCACAATGAAAAAAGGAGATTTATCGTCGGCTGTTTCAACAGTGCCTGATATGGCTCAGATCAAAAACCGGCCGGTATTAAATGTTGGTGCTATGATCCAGGGGAAAGTAGCTGGTGTTACCGCGGTAAATAATGGCGGGCATCCTAATAGCAGCCCAAAGGTTACAATTCGCGGTGTTGGCTCACGTGGAGACGAAAGTGTCCTGTATGTTGTTGACGGTGTACCTAATGCACCCTACAATCCCGCTGACATCGAATCCATTACAGTACTGAAAGATGCAGCCTCAGCAGCTATTTACGGCGCATTTTCCGGGTCAGCTGGTGTAATTCTGATCACTACCCGCCAGGCTACCGAAGGAAAACCAAGTGTTGAGTACAGCGGTTTTACTGGTGTTAAAAATGCATGGAGACTTCCTCAGTCACTAAATGCTGCTGACGAAGCAAAGGTATCCAACCTTGCTTATACCAATGCAGGCTTGTCTCCGCTTGATGGATGGGATATTACCAAAAATCCATATGCCCAGGTTACAAGAACAAACTGGATCAATGAAATTTTCAGGACAGGCGTTGTTCAGCGGCATAATATCAGTATCAATGCTGGTACCGGTAAATTCTCGACACTTTTGCAGGGGCGTTACGAAAAGGAAGAGGGAACACTGGTCAATACGTTTTCACAGAATATTTCCCTCCGTTTCAATGCCGTTTATAAATTCACGGACAAAATAAAGCTGCGTCAGGATGTATTTTATAATAATGGTGATAACCGTGGAACATCCACAGAAAGTGGTTACAGCGGTACTGTTCTTTCGGCCATCTATATGCCACGTTCAGCTGCTGCTTATTATGATGACGGAACTTTTGGCGGAGTTGGCCCGCGTGATTCCCAGTATCTGGGTATTCACGGTGATGCAATTAACCCGCTGGCGTCACTGCTCAGAAATACTTCCACTAATAAAAACAGTCAGATGCAGTCGGTTACTGAACTGTCCTATTCTGATATTATTCCTGGCTTAACTTACGTCACTCGTTTCACCTTCAGACAAAACAGTAATCTGGCAAAAAATTTCACACCAAGAAGAACTGAACCTGGTAAACCTGACGGGCAAAATACACTGGATTATTCCACCGGCCGAGGTTATAACTGGATCTGGGAAAATACGGCCAATTACAGCAAAGTTTTAGGCAAGCACAACATTGGCGCTATGGCATCTATGACAGCTCAGGAAAACTTTGGGAGATCTTTTGGTATAGCAGCAAGAGGTTTTGAAAATGAAGCAGATTGGGCACAATTCTTTATCAATGCTTCGATCTTCGATCAAAACAAACCATGGGATTCTGAAACTAAAGACAGAACAGCTTCTTATGTAGGACGTCTTTCATACAGCTGGGCTGACAGATATTTTTTAACTGGAAGTTATCGTTATGACATTGCCGGACGACTTGCCGAAGGGTATCGTGGAAAGGGGTTTCCAGCCGTAACGGCAGCCTGGAAACTTAGTTCCGAGCCATTCTTTGACATTAGCGGTATAGATTTATTCAAAATCAGAGGAAGCTGGGGACGTATCGGAAATATTAATTCCGTCCCGTTATATTATGGATATCCGGCATTATCCTCCAATCAGACATACCAGATCGGAGATACATCACCTAATTCCCCTGCCTTGTATATCAATAGCCGGTTTAATCCCGAGCTTTCATGGGAAACATCTCAGCAAACGGATATTGGCTTGGATATTAGTCTGTTAAAACAAAGACTTACAATCACAGCTGATTATTTTAACAAGTTAACCTTTGATCTGATCAAACAGCAGGATGTGGAATGGACCAGTACTTTCGGTTACGAAGCACCTTCAATCAATCAGGGAAAAATCCGAAACAGCGGGTTTGAATTATCGGCTTCATGGAAAGACAAAGCCGGAGAGCTAGGATACGAAATCGGCGGAAATTTTGCGACGCTAAAAAATCGTGTTGATTATATTGATACGAATCCAACCTCCTTTTGGACACATGGTGATGCATGGAGAGGAATTCTTACACCTTTCCGTTCCACAGTCGGGCAGCCTTACTATTCTTACTGGCTTATTAAAAATGCCGGAATATTTCAAACTGATGCGGCAGCTGCCGAATACGTTAGCAGTACGGGTACGCAAATTCAACCAAATGCGAAAGCGGGTGATCTTAAATTTGTTGATGAAAATGGTGATGGTAAAATTGACGATCTGGACCGTGTTTATATGGGTAATGCGTTTCCTAAAATCACCTATGGTTTTACTACGAATCTTACCTGGAAAGGTTTTGATGCAAGTATTTTCTTTCAGGGTGTAGGTGGCGTAAAACTTTTTCACGCATTCAAACAGTCCACACTTAACGGAGCAGAGCAGGGATACAACCGTTGGGATAAAATCCTTGACGCCTGGTCTGAAACCAACACAGGTTCGGATATACCAAAAATCAGGGCGAATGACCCTAACCGGAACTTCCAGACAAATTCAGACTGGTTTCTTGAAAATGGTAATTATGTGCGCCTGAAAAACTTAATGATCGGTTATACATTCAATAAGCTTCCAAAGAACATGAATCTCCGCATTTATCTGAGCGGCGATAACCTGTTGACATTCACTAAATATAGCGGAATGGATCCCGAAGTTGGCGGAGTCGGACTAGATGGCGGACAATATCCTGTATCCAGAATTTATTCTGCCGGCCTGAGACTTAAATTTTAAGTAAATCCAAAATCTAACTCAAGATGAAAATAAATATCAAATTTATATTTGCATTGTTCGTGTCGATGGTAACCATCACCGGATGCGACCAAAACTGGGTAGACACTAAACCAAACGGAGCAGCTACAACTGCTTTTTTCTGGAAAAGTGAAGAAGATGTAAAAAGGGGAATTGCCGCGATATATGTGCAAATGGGCAACGAAAATACGTGGGGACGTAACCTGTTCTGGATGCAGGATGCCAGTGATGACATCGTTCCGGGCCGGGTAAGGGCAGAAAGCGATAATATTAAGAATTTTAATATTACTGGCCGTGAAAGCGGCATTGCCAATGGCTGGAGAGATGTATATTGGATGATGAACAAAGCAAACCAGGCACTTGAAGGCCTGCCGACAGCTACTGTTTCTGATGAAGTAAAAAACAAGGCCCTGGGTGAAGCATACTTTATCCGTGCCTTTTCACATTTCTGGCTTGCTTATTCCTGGGGACACGAAGATCAGGGAGTTCCGTTTGATGGGCCTGAAAATGAGGAATATGGAAAAAGAATTCCTCCGCAACTTGCCTCAGTTACAGATAATTATGCCCAGATTATTAAAGACCTGGAAAAAGCAGCAGAACTGTTACCATTATTTTCTACTTACGGATCTGCTGATCAGGGAAGGGCACATAAAGTAGCTGCGTGGGGATACATGATAAAAACCTACGCATATTGGGCACAATACGATGCTACAAAATGGGCTTTAATACCTGCATTGGCAGATAAAATCAAGAATGAAGGAGGACGGGCTTTGGTTACGGGAAAAGGCAGTGCAAGAGAGAATTACCAGTCTGTATTCAAAATTGAAAGTAACTGGAGTTCCGAATATATATGGTCCGTTACTTCTGGTGTTCAGGGTGGTTCTATATTTCCGGGGGTTACTCTGGAAAACAAAGGCTGGGGTATTTTTAATGGCTGGGGTTATTTTCAACCTACAGAGGAACTATATGATGAATATGAAGCCACTGATCCAAGAAGAGAAGTGACTATCCTTAAATTTGGAGATAAGTTCACTTACTTTGGGAAAGAACGGGCTTATTATTCAACCAATAGCCTTTCCGGGTTTCAGAACAGAAAATACATGGAACCATACAGTTACGGGACCAATGAAGAGGCAGGATCTAATTTAATGATCAACCAGAACGGAGATGGCCCTACAACACGCTTAAACTTGCCATTAATGCGTTATGCTGAAATACTTCTTTTCAAAGCAGAAGCATTAATCCAGCAAGGAAAAAATGCGGAGGCTGCAATTCCATTAAACGAGATCCGTGCAAGAGTTGGACTGGCACCTATTTCTGCTCCAACCTTGAATGACCTGAAACATGAACGACGTGTAGAACTTGCCTGTGAATGGACTGATCGGCTTGCTGATCTTAAACGGTGGGGAGATTTTGCTAAAATCAACGCGCCTCTGCATGGCAGGATACATACAAGCAAAACAGATCCAAACTCTGCATTTGAAGTGAAAGAAATATGGCCTGCAAGGAATTTTGATCCAGCCAAACACATGGCCTGGCCAATTAATCCTGATGAGATTTCCAGAAGTAACGGAGCTTATAAACAATCTCCCGGCTGGTAATTTATTGAAGGCTTTTAAATAACAAAAGAGGCATTTGTTCACGCATTTGCCTCTTTTGTTTATAATTTAATAATATAACCTTCAAGTAAATCATACGTTACCCGACCTTATTAACTTTTGATCAAAATTATGTTTTATGAGAAATCTGCTTTTTGTTTTTTTACTTTCATCATTAATAAACCAGCTTTCATTCGCTCAAAAGAATGAACCAATCAACATTGCTTCTTACAATCTGCGTTACGACAACAAAGGTGATGGAATCAATGCGTGGCCAAACCGGAAAGAAAATGTAAAAGGATTAATAAAATTTCATGACTTCGAAATCTTTGGTGTCCAGGAAGCACTGATCGGACAGTTAAAAGATGTAGCAGAATTATCAGAATATGCATACACAGGAAAAGGAAGAGACGATGGTAAAGAGGCAGGCGAGCACTCCGCTATTTTCTATAAAAAGGATCGTTTTAAACTAATAAAATCAGGTGATTTCTGGCTAAGCGAAACGCCTGATAAACCGGGAAAAGGCTGGGATGCAGTTTGCTGCAACCGTATTTCTTCATGGGGAAAATTCCAGGATCTGGTTACAAAAAAGGAGTTCTTTTTCTTTTGCGTTCACTTTGACCACCAGGGTGTTGAAGCCCGCCGTCAATCGGGTTTTTTAATGGTAAAAAAGATCAGGGAAATTGCGGGAAATGCAACCGTAATTTTAACGGGAGATTTCAATTCTACACCAGAAACAGAACAGATTAAAACCATTCAAACAATTTTGAATGATACGCATGAAGTAACCAAACAACCACCTTACGGCCCGGAAGGAACATTCAACAGCTTTAAATTTGATGCGCCTATGGATATGCGGATTGATTATATTTTTGTGAGTAAAAATGTGGATGTTCTCAAATACGGCGTATTAACAGATGCCAAAGAACAGCGTTATCCGTCTGACCATCAGCCGGTTTTAATTAAAGCTATAATAAAATAAATGTAGTTTCATTAACCCCTGAAACGAATAAAGCCTGTATGCATGCAGGCTTTATTCGTTTATCCAAAATAGAATATATCCAGTATGCTACAAATCAGCAATGTACTTTTGGCCACCCAGAGATCGCATTTGCCTGGAAATCTGTCCGCTACGTTTTATTACGTATGAAGAAGGATTTTTAATTGAAAAACGCAATGGATTAGGCAATACTGCGGCAATCCTGGCTGCTTCGGCACGTGTCAGATTTTTGGCGGATTTTTTATAATAACGAAGAGAAGCTGCCTCTACGCCAAATGTCATTTTTCCCATTTCGGCCACGTTGAGATACACTTCCAGGATACGTTCTTTATCCCAGATAATTTCAATCAGAATGGTAAAATAAGCTTCAAGCCCCTTTCTGATAAAACTCCTTCCATGCCATAAAAAAACATTCTTGGCAACCTGCTGTGAAATCGTACTGGCACCACGGACACGTTTCCGTTTTTCAGTCATGGCATCGTAAATCTCATTAAAATCAAAACCCCAGTGATGCGGAAAATTCTGGTCTTCTGAGGCGATAACAGCCAGTGCCGCTTCTTTGGAGATATTTTCATAAGGCTCCCAATCGCTGTATATCTTGGTTTCCTCGTCGGCTTTAAAAGCTTCAATTTTCCGGGAGATCATAAATGGGGTAACCCAAACCGGTAAAAACCTTAATATAAAAACCCAGACGACGGAGATAATTAAAAAATATATAAAGAAACGAAGAGCAATAAATGGCAAACGGCGGAGCATAAAATGTTTTTTCCTGATATCTGATAAGTAATATGAATACAAAGAACTGAAACTAATCAGGCATAGGCAAAGAAAATATTTACCAATATCAGGGTTATTTTCATTTTCGCTATGTTTCAGAACACTATGAATAAAGTTTGAGCCGCGTCTGATTATCTACCTGATAATTAGACTACAAGCAATAATCTAATATTTATTTTTAATATAAAAAAAATCATAAAAGAATACAATTTTCAAAAAATTTAATAAAACGACAGTATTTTATATATTTTCTTCCAATACCGAAACCTATTGAATAAAGTTGCGTCTCAACATCCGAAACGAACGACACGTGTTAATATGTGATCAACATTCCGGTCAGGCTGTCTTCTCAATTCGTTTTTTAAATTCTATGAATGAAGATATATTAAGTTTTATCTGGCGGTTTCAATATTTTGAGACTGAAAATATGCTTACGGACGAAGGAGCCCGATTATCAGTTTTAAGAACAGGTTATCTGAACAACAACGCCGGCCCTGATTTTTCCGAAGTCCGTGTTCAGATTGACGGAGTGGACTGGGCTGGTTGTGTTGAGATCCATGTCAAATCTTCCGATTGGTTTCAGCATAATCACGAAACGGACTTGTCCTACGAAAGTGTTGTTTTACATGTTGTCTGGGAAAACGACAAACCAGTATTACGGAAAGACGGCACTTTGCTACCAACACTGACACTAAAAGGGCTGGTAAAATTATCTGTAATAGAGCGTTATGGCTACCTTTTGCATGAAAAAGAAGAAATTCCATGCAGTAAAAGTTTTGAAAGTGTAAATGACCTGCAAAAATATTCAATGATGGATCGTGTCCTGCTCGAACGCCTGGATAAAAAAGCGTCGCAGGTTATGAATCTTTTAAAAGCAAATCAGCAGGACTGGGAAGAAACAGCTTATCAATGGCTTTCTCAGCATTTTGGTTTTAAACTCAATGATCCCGCATTTTTAAGATTAAGCCAGCTTGTTCCATTAAAAATCCTTCAAAAACACAGGAACAGCCCTATACAAATTGAAGCACTACTGTTTGGCTGTGCAGGCTTGTTACCAGAATTACAAGATCTGGAAGGCATCGATAAATCTTCTCATGAATATGTTTATATCAGAGAACTCCGCAGGGAATATTTGTTTCTTTCTTCAAAATACCGTCTGTCAAATATTCCAATGAGCGTTCAGGAATGGAAATTTTTACGACTTCGCCCGGCAGGGTTTCCTACAATACGTCTTGCACAACTGGCCGTTTTGATCAGCAAAAGCGCCGGAATCTTTTCTTCGTTAACTTCTGCTGATCATATTGAGGAATTATATTCCTTATTTAATTTAAAACAATCTGATTACTGGAGTACACATTTCCAATTAGGCAAATTGTCTAAATCCAAGGTTCCGTCCATGGGAAAAGATGCAGCAAATTTGTTGATTATCAATGCAGCAATTCCATTAATGGTAGCCTATTCAAAACACCGCCAGCAACCTGAAATGCAGGATAAGGCTATAAAATGGCTTTCAGAAATACCAGCAGAAAATAACCGGATCACAAGAGAATGGGAATTACTTGATATGCATGTAAAAACCGCAGCCGATTCGCAATCGCTCATAGAATGGTATAACCATTATTGCACCCAGCACAAATGCCTGGAATGTATTGTAGGAGCAACTTTGGTCCGACCGGTTTAGCTTCTGCTCACCAGGTTTACGCCTGTCAAAAGAAAAACGGTTCCTACCAAAAACGGAACAACTGATTCCCATTTGCTGACTGTAAGGCCTAATACCGGCTTATCGGATAAAAAAGCAACGCAGGCAAAAAGTAAAACCGCTATTCCTAAAAGGGTAAGAAGTGCACCAAAAAAGCGTCTGAAACGTGTAGCTTCCATTAAAATATGTAGTGAGGAGAAATATTCTTTATTTTTAAGGCAAAAGTATTCAAAACATCATGAACAACAATGCCCGGTAAATTATTCCGGAATTTCATTTGTGTTTACATCAGCAACGTTAAGACCTATTTTCTGGCCTTCTTTAATCATAAAATCGTAAGCTGGTTCAAGCTCATTCGGAATAATTCCTTCCAGAATAGCCTCTCTGATCAATTCTTTCATTACACCTACCTCCCGCGACGGTTTTAAGCCGAAGGTTTTGATGATAATTTCACCGGTAATCACTGGTTGAAAATTTCTTAGTTTATCCCTTTCTTCCAGATCTTTCAGTTTTTGTTCAACCAAATCAAAATTGTGGAGAAAGCGTTTTACTTTATCAGGATTTTTAGAAGTAATATCAGCGCGGCAAAGTTTCATCAGGGCTTCAATATCTTCTCCTGCTTCTACCAGCAAACGCCTCATTGCGGCATCCGTAATTTGCTCCTTCGACAATACGATCGGACGCAAATGCAGACGAACCAGTTTCTGGACAAACTTCATTTTCTCATTTAACGGAAGTTTCATCCTTCTGAAAAAGAACCGGAACCATACGTGCCCCAACTTCCTCATGATTATGAAATGACCAGCCTACTTTTTTATCGAATTTTTTAGTAGCCGGTTTTGCAATGTCGTGTAGTATGGCAGCCCATCTCAGCCAAAGATCACTGGTATGCTGAGATACATTATCCAGCACCTGTAAAGTATGATAAAAATTATCCTTATGCCCTTTCCCATCTATATTTTCCACACCCTGCAAATCCACCATTTCAGGGAATATAATGGCCAGGAGCCCGGCGTGATATAATAGTTTAAACCCGTATGATGGTGTTGGTGAAAGTATTATTTTGTTCATTTCATCAGAAATCCGTTCTGCTGAAACGATTCCGATACGCTCCTTCATTTTGATAATAGCATCAAAAGTATCGGCCTCAATATCAAAATTAAGCTGGGAAGCAAACCGTATGGCACGCATCATGCGAAGCGGGTCGTCGGAGAAAGTAATATCAGGAGACAGTGGCGTACGTATTATTTTTTTTCTAATATCCCTGACGCCCTCGAAAGGATCAACAAGGTCCCCAAAGGTTTTTTTATGCAGGCTGATCCCCATTGCATTAATGGTAAAATCACGCCTGTTCTGATCATCCTGTAAAGTTCCGTCCTCAACCGCTGGTTTACGCGAATCTGATCGATAAGATTCTTTTCTGGCTCCAACGAATTCTATTTCCAAATCTCCCTGACGGATCTGTGCGGTTCCGAAAGTTTTGTAAATACTCACATGTACATCCGGCCCAAGCCGCGACGCTACCAGCTCGGCCAGCTCAATTCCACTACCTATTGAAACAATGTCAATATCCTTACTTTCCCGTTTTAATATAAGATCGCGGACGAACCCGCCTATGATATACGCATCCACTCCAAGCTCTGCCGAAGCACTGGCAACAAGTTCGAGAATAGGATAACGGATTAACTGCTCTTTAAAATTCATGCCGCAAAGGTAAGAAATTCTCGTCCTTTACGATATCCAGGCAGCAAATGAAGAAAGAATTTGATTTAAAACCTGACGCTTTGGGGCTGCAAAATACCGCTTGAAAGCATGCGCATTAAATGAACCGGGGCGAATACTATTGCCGTTATGAGTAATGCTATTACCAGGACAACCCCTATAAATAATTGCAGTACTGTTACCAAGACAACATCCATATCTATCTTAAAAATTATATTTTTTGAAACAATGCTTATATTTTTCCTTATGCTGCAATATAACGCATTTTCGAGGATTTAGATTAATTCTAAATCAATTAATTTAACAAATCATCTTAATTTTTTAATTTTAGAAAGAAAACGACTGAAATAGGAGAAGATCAGTCGTGATTTACCATAAAAAATGCAGTTCGTGGAAATCGGTCAAATAATTCGTCCTTTGAGTTCTTTGTCAATAGGCAATTCGCCTACTGCCGCTGACATACACTGCAGCCATGCTACGGCATCGTCCTCAGTAATGACATGCGGCATATGTCTGGCGCGCATCATCGGATGGCCATGTACTTCGGAATAAAGTTGCGGCCCTCCCAGAAATTGAGTGAGGAACAAACGCTGCTTTTCCCTGATCTCGTTTTTATCACTTTTAAAAAGCCGTGAAATTAACTCATGCTCAAAAACCAGATCGTAAAACCGGTCAGTAAGTAATTTCAAGGCCTCATCCCCGCCTATTCTTTCATAAAGAGATCTCTCTTCCATTATTTCATTTTTATCTGATCCTAAAATATTTCAGGACATATCAGTCCTGATTTCCTAACTTTCAAATCTAAGGTGTTTTACCGATTCCCCTGATCTGGCTAGTTCCGTTAGTGCTTCAATGCCAATTTCCAAATGTGTTTTGACAAAATTATTTGTCACTTTTTTATCGCTTTCCTCTGTCTTTACACCTTCCGGTACCAATGGATTGTCCGATACAAGCAGCAAAGCTCCGTGCGGAATAGCATTCGCAAAACCCACAATGAAAATAGTGGCCGTTTCCATATCAATAGCAATAGCTCTTATTTCACGCAGATATTCCTTAAAAGTATCGTCGTGCTCCCAAATTCTTCTGTTCGTGGTATAAACTGTACCTGTCCAGTAATCCAGTTTGTGCTTGGCTATACTTGCAGAAACGGTACTTTGCAAACGAAAAGAGGGAAGTGCAGGAATTTCTGCAGGCATATAATCATCACTGGTACCTTCTCCTCTAATAGCCGCAATTGGAAGTATAAGATCCCCTACCTGAGTTTTCTTAAGGCCGCCGCATTTACCTAAAAACAATACGGCTTTGGGGTTGATGGCAGACAACAAATCCATTACCGTAGCAGCCATAGGACTTCCCATCCCAAAATTAACAATAGTAATATCCTTTGCAGTAGCAGTTTGCATAGCACGCCCCTGCCCTTTTACCGGTACTCCAAACTTTTCTGCAAACATTGTTACGTAATTCCCAAAATTGGTAAGAAGGATATATTTCCCAAATTCTTCCATGGGCGTACCAGTGTAACGGGGAAGCCAGTTCTCAACGATTTGCTCTTTTGTCGTCATAATTTCAAAATATTATTGGTTTGTTTGCTATGATGTTTTCTTTTACAATCACTTATCTTCGTCGATGGAACCATTAAATCTCCCCGCGTTTGATTACAAAGTTAAGCACGTAAACGGGAAACCATATATTTTTGATATTATACGTAAGAAATACGTTTCGCTTACGCCGGAAGAGTGGGTACGCCAGCACTTTATACATTTATTGATAACCCAATACAAATATCCAAAGTCCCTGTTTGCCATAGAAACCGGAATGCGCTATAATAAGCTGGCAAAAAGAACAGATATTATGGTTTTGGCAACTGATGGATCACCATTTTTACTCGTAGAATGTAAGGCTCCTTTTATAAAAATAGGCGAAGCTGCACTTGCACAAATAAGCCGTTATAATTTCACATTACGCCCCACTTATCTTGCTGCGACAAATGGAATGAGCCATTATTGTTTTCAGGCAATTGATGGTCAGGTTCATTATATGGATGACTTTCCGGTTTATGGAGTTTGATAGCCTGAAGTTCGCGCTATCGACCTACAACAATAAAATGCCTGTCAAACTTTCGTTCGGCAGGCACTTTATTTATCCCAGATATAGAATCAGCAATTAATTATTTTGCTGCAACCAATTTGAAATCAATTGTGAAATCGTCGTGGATCATTTTGTCTCCAAGACCTTCAAAAAATGATTTAGAATTGTATTTGATATCATATTTAGAACGGTCAACTACCAATTTACCAGTTGCTTCGGCACCTGTTGAAGTAGCAGTTACTGTTACAGGAAGCGTTACAGGTTTTGTAATTCCTTTGATCGTAAGATCTCCGGTTACATCATATAAACCCGGGCTTTTTACAGTTGCTTTTGTAATTACGAAAGTAGCAGTCGGGAATTTTTCAGTAGAGAAAAATCTTCTGATTTCAAGTGACCGATTAATTTTTCGTTGTAAGATTTATCCGTAAGGTCAGTACAAGTGATGCTTGACAAGTCGGCTACCAATTTACCACCGCTAAGTTTAGCTCCATCCAAAACCATTGTACCTTCTTTCAGGGAAATTTTACCAGTATGTTCACCTGTAACTTTTTTACCAAGCCATGTCAATTCACTTTTAGAAGCATTTACTTTTAAAGTAGTTGCTTTTTTTCCATCCTCAGCCGACGCAGCAGAAGAAACAAAAAGTGCAACCGCAAGAGATGCAACAAAAATAGATTTAAGAGATTTCATTGTAGTTTTCATTCTAATTAAATTGATTGTTTGTATTTATTATTATTGTTTATTGAATTAATTGTTATCTGACTTACGCATCTTGTCAAGCAATGCGCTTATGCTTTCTGCTTCTTCGGGAGTAATAGTAGCACTCATCTTGTTTTCCCATTCTTCGAGTAACGGATCAATTTTCGCCAGAAGATCCAATCCATGTTCTGTAATAATCACATCTACGGCACGGCGGTCACTCGGACAGGAAGTGCGTTCTGCCAAACCTTTTACGAGTAACTTATCAACCAGCCGGGAAGTATTTGAATTTTTATCGAGCATTCGCTCCGCAATATCACTTACCTTAATTGCATTGGATTGCTGCCCTCTTAAAATGCGAAGCACATTGTATTGCTGAAGCGTTAAATCATGTTCCCGGAAAAGCTCCATTTGTTTATACTGAATCCAATTGCTGGTATAAACCAAATTGATAGCGAGCCTCTGGTAAGGGCTTCGAAATTTTTTTGTTTAATATCAGTTTCAATAGACATAGCCTTGATCGTTAAGAATGCAATACACATGTATATACATTTAATGTAGTAACATATATTTGTCTATTAATAGTTCATCGCTCAGTAAAATATTTTTCCAATTAAATTATTCACATGCTTTCCCTCAATAAACCGCTTATACTTGCATCTAACTCTCCCAGAAGAAAACAATTGTTAAATAAAGCCGGGTTTACATTTGCTGTTGAAGTTCTGCCAACGGATGAAACTTATCCTGAAAATTTACTGCCTGGTGAAATTGCCGGTTATATTTCTCACCGGAAAGCTGAAATGTTTCAGGGAACACATGGCGACAAACTGGTTTTGACTGCTGATACCGTGGTAATTAAGGAAAACCATATATTAGGAAAGCCAAAAGATAAAGAAGATGCACTCAGAATGCTGAATTTACTGTCAGGCACTACCCACGAAGTAATAACAGCGGTGAGTTTGCTGGCAGATGAAACCATAACGACCTTATCCGATGTTGCACTTGTTTCTTTCCGCAAATTGGAGTTAACCGAAATAAACCATTATATTGAGCAATATAAACCATTCGATAAGGCGGGTTCATATGGCATTCAGGAATGGATTGGAATGATTGGGATTGATAAAATCGAAGGTTCGTTTTACTCCATTATGGGACTTCCTGTTCATGTCGTTTACCAGATGCTTAAACCATACATGACCCGGTTTTCCAAATAAATTTATTGTAGACTTTGGCTTTCTGAATGATACCTGATAATCCAAAATATATTCCAAGAGTTTGCTACGAGATCTTTGTCCGTTCATTTTGTGATTCGGATGGCGATGGCATCGGGGATCTGAATGGCATTATTTCCAAACTGGATTATCTTGCAGGAATTAGGCGTTGAGGCGATCTGGCTTACGCCTATACATCCATCACCAAGTTATCATAAATATGACCTCACTGATTATTTCGGCATTGATCCGGAATTCGGAACGATAGAAATTTTCAGGGAATTACTCCTAAAAGCGCATGAGCATGATATTGCAGTATATATAGATCTTATCGTAAACCACACCAGTAATCAGCATCCCTGGTTTCTTGAAGCGAGTGACAGCCCGGACAACAAATTCAGGAATTTCTATTGGTGGATGACTGCCCAGGAAATTGAAAAACTTGGTATCGAAAAACGCCAGACCTCGGATGATTCCCAGGAAGTGTATCCTTGGCATGAAAATGCCGACGATCCTGAAAAATATTATGGCTTGTTTTTTCATGCAATGCCCGATCTCAACTATCATTCACAGGAATTAAAAGCTGAACTCCAGAAAGTGATCCGTTTCTGGCTTAATGACATAGGAGTAGATGGCTTCCGGCTGGATGCCGCCAGGCATATTTTCCCGGAATGGGAAAAAGAATGGAGCCTTGAATTCTGGAAGTTTTTTAGCGAATTAATACAGGAAACCCGTCCTGGTGCTTATACTATAGGCGAAGTCTGGGCAGAAACAGAGGAAGTTGCCCCTTATTTCAAAAACCTGAATGCTACTTTTCACTTTGACCTGAGTTTTGCGCTGCAACGGATCCTGGTTCATGAAAAAGATGAGAATCTGATCTCAAAGCTGATTAAAAGCTACGAGCTATTTGCCAAATATAATCCGCTGTTTATTGATGCCATTATGCTCACTAACCACGACCAGGACAGGATTGGAAGTGTAGTAGCAAATAACAGGAATAAAATAAAACTGGCAGCAACAATATTATTGACTTTGCCGGGACAGCCTTATCTATATTATGGTGAAGAAATTGGTATGCTCGGAACCAAGCCCGATCCATATATACGGGAACCGTTTTTGTGGACCGACAATAAAAATGACACAGGAACAACGAGCTGGCTTCATTCCGAATTTTCGACCAAACAAAACGTAATACCACTTGAAATTCAAAAAAACGAACCTGAATCCATTTTTAATCATTATAAATCGCTGATTGCTCTCCGAAAAAAAGAGCCTGCATTGAGCCAGATGCTTGCTCCTAATTTATTGGAAGTACATTTAAATGATGAAAATTTGTTGAGCTACGAAAGGCCTCATGCTGAAAAATCAGTACTTATAATTCATAATTTAAGCAGCGGGGTGAAAATCATTACACTTCCGCAGGAAAAAGAACATTTTAATCAAGTTTTATTTTCCAGCTATTTTAGTCCCGATCAGATACTACCCGAATTTGAAATGCCTGCTTGTTCAAGCATTATTCTTTCACAAATATTTTCTTGATTTTTATCAGAACCTTCAAATCATAATTGAGAGATAAGCCAGATACAAACAGTAGATAACGGGGCTCGATTCTTTTTTTATAAAACCTCAGTTTCCCGCAATTCATTTTTGTTTTGGACCATTTAAGAATGAAATCAATTCATATCATATTCTTCTGTTTACTATTAATTCTTCCTGGTTTACTTTCCGCCCAGAAAACTTACCCAACTATGGGAAAGGTCATATATGAAGATCCGTCATTTGCAAAACTCCTTCCTAAAACAACCAAAATTGAGGTTCTTGCATCCGGATTCGAATGGAGCGAGGGGCCGGTCTGGAATAAAGAAGATGGTTACCTGCTTTTTTCGGATGTACCAAAAAATACGATTTATAAATGGGAAGAAAAGAACGGGATTTCTGTTTTTTTACAGCCATCGGGTTATACCGGCCTGGGAGATTACAGCGATGAGCGCGGAAGTAACGGATTATTAATTGATAACAAAGGCAGGCTTATATCGTGTGAACATGGTGACAGGCGCATTGCTGCTATGCCGATGAATGTTGGTGGCAAGGTCACATTGAGTGATAATTTTGAAGGAAAACGACTTAATAGCCCAAACGATGTAGTACAGCATCCGGTCAATGGGAATTATTATTTTACTGATCCGCCTTATGGTTTACTCAAAAAACAGGACGACCCTTCCCGTGAGCTTCAGCAATTAGGCGTGTATCGTATCGGATCAAACGGCAAGACCACTTTACAAATTAAAGATCTGACCAGGCCAAACGGTTTGGCTTTTAGTACCAATGGTAAAATTTTATATGTTGCTCAGTCCGATCCGGAAAAAGCGATCTGGATGTCCTATCCGGTTGCAGCAAATGGAAATATCGGGAAAGGAAAATTACTTTATGATGCTACCGATATGGTAAAAGCCGGTTTGCAGGGTTTGCCGGATGGTTTTAAAATTGATAAGGATGGAAATCTCTGGTCATCCGGACCAGGCGGTTTGCTAATTTTGTCACCCGAAGGAAAACTATTGGGCAGAATCGAAATGGGCGAACTTACTTCCAACTGTGCATGGGGAAATGATGGTTCAACCCTATACCTCACTGTTGACGGTTATCTTTGCAGGATTAAAACAAATACCAAAGGAGCAGGCTGGTAAATTGTAGTATCTGTTATTTTTTGTCAATTCCTCTAAAATTGAACAAAGTAGTTTCAACTTCATTCTTCACACCCGGCCAATCGGTTTTCCCATTTTTATATACATGGGTGTAGGCTTTATATAATGTAAGCTGGTTTGCAGTGAGTTTGTCCAGCTCTCCCGAAATAACCTCACGATCTGCGTTACTGGCAGATTTGTATTGATTCAGCAGTACTGCATAACGGCGGTCAATGATATCAATTTCATAAAGAACAACATCACCCAGTTTATCCATTTCTGCATACTGGTTTATCAGTTTCTGATTGTAGTCCTGAATAGAATTTCCAGTTGCAGTTTTGACAAGATCAGAATCCTCAGGTTTTTTATCAGTTAGCTTGCTATAATCTTTCCTATATACTGCCGTAGTATTTGGTTCTGTAGCCGGTTCATACTTTTTCGCTCCGCTTGGGTAAGTTCCCGACTGGCTGGAAGCACTATCTCTGCTGGCAACTCCTGTATTTTTCAAATAATCACCATGCCTGGAATACTCATTAGACGAAGATGATGGCTTGCTTCCGGATTTAGACAAAGAACTCGACATATTCTGTACGCCTGTACAAGACGAAATCATCAAAACAAAACCTGAAAAAAAAGCAAAAAAGTATTTTTTTGACATGATTATTGAAATCAGTTAAAAGTTGTGTCTTAATCCAATACTCAGATTAGGATTGAAATAGAAAATTTTAGGCAGCAATTCGAGATAACCTCCTCCTTCTATAAATAGTGAAGCAGGTTTCTGAGCAAAGAAAAATTCCAGCCCGGCAGTTGCTGAAGGCCCTAATGAAATATTATTGGTATGTATATCAGAACTTCTATCCGGATAATAACGGCGTGAGTTTAACTGGGCACCAAGTCCTGCATAGGCCATCATCCGTTCGTTAAAAAAAGGGACATACCATAAATAAGTTCCGTTGAACATCACTCCGACACCGCCCAGTTTATCGTTTGAACTTTTGTAAGTTGTTTTACTTTTGAACAAACCGGTATATGTACCAAAACTTAAATCAAAACCATTACGATCACCATATTTACGTATGCTGACTGCGTTGGGTTCACCTACTTTAAAACCTATTGCCCATTTTTGAGTTTGTGCATTTGCCGTTAATACAGCCAGAGTAAATAATGTACCGAAAAAATATTTTTTCATAAAGTGATAATTTAATAAGCAACATATCATGCCCGCCTATTATTGGTGAAGTTTTAGATTATTTTGTTTCAAAAACAATGCCATTGCCTGTATTTAAATTGAACGACTGGCAAAGATTAAGCATTCTGACTTAATAGCGTCAGGTTAGTCACAAAATATTTTTTACCGCTATCCGCCATAGAAGGAGCTGCCGGATCAATTTGGTAGTACTGCGTTGTTTCAGGATCATTTTATTTTTAATATTGCGCCCTCATTGCATTTTCCATTAACTATCGCACACGTGACCCTAAGAAAAAAAGATAAAATTTTTAACGTCAAAGATCTCATCGTTTATTTCCTTGTAGCGGGTACAGGAGCCGTAGTTCAATTACTTTGCAGCAGTTTATTTCAGGACTGGTTCAATTTAACTTTCCAGGAATCTATATTACCAGCTTATGCTGCATCCTTTGTGGTAGGTTTTGCATTGACCAAATTATTCGCATTTGACGCACGTAAATCAAACCAGAGCAGGCGGGAAATGGTCAAATTCCTGATGGTGGCTGCGTTTTCCGGTTTTATCACCTATATATTTTCGACTGCCGCTTATTACATTTCAAACCATTATTTTGCCAAATACAATTTCGTCCTCCCCTATTCAAATAAAGATGTAAATGTCAACGATATGATCTGTTATCTTGTCGGAATGGGATTCAGTTTTATAAGTAATTACATATTTCACAAAACATTTACTTTCAAAAGCACCGGCTTTTATGACCGCCTGAAAGTACTCATCCGGTAATAACTGACATTATAATCTCTCAATAATTATTGCTGATGCCCCGCCGCCGCCATTGCAGATAGCGGCCAATCCGTATCGTCCGTTATTTTGTGATAACACCGAGAGTAAAGTAGTGATAATGCGCGCTCCCGAGGCACCAAGCGGATGCCCAAGCGATACCGCACCACCAAATACATTTACCTTTTCAGCATCAATCTGCAATTCTTTAATGTACGCTAATGCGACCACTGCGAAGGCTTCGTTCACTTCAAAATAATCAATATCTGAAATAGATAAACCTGCTTTTTTAAGCACTTTTTTTGTGGCCAGAATGGGCGTTGTTGTAAACCAGGCCGGTTCCTGTTCGGCATCAGCATAAGCAACAATGCGTGCAAGAGGTTTTACACCAGCTTCTTTTAAGGTTTTAGAACCAGATAATATTAATGCCGCCGCGCCATCATTAATTGTAGAAGCATTAGCGGCAGTAATGGTTCCGTCTTTTGAAAAAGCAGGTTTTAAGGCAGGTATCTTGTCAAACTTAACTCTTTTGTATTCTTCGTCTTCACTGATACATGTTGGTTCTCCGCCTTTAAGTGATGGAATTTCAACTTCAATTATTTCGTTTTTAAAAAATCCTTTTTCAGTTGATTGTGCACTTCGCTGGTAAGATTGTATGGCAAAAGCGTCCTGATCCTCACGGGTTATATTGTATTTCCCGGCTGTTCTGTCACCGCAAACACCCATGCCAATTTGGTCGTAGACATCTGTAAGGCCGTCTTTTTGTAATCCATCAATGATTTCCCCATTTCCATAACCGTATCCATATCTGGCTTTTGGCAGGTAAAATGGTATTTGTGACATATTTTCCATCCCGCCGGCAATTACTACTTCCGCATCGCCAAGCTGTATGGACTGTGCTCCAAATACAACCGCTTTCATGCCCGAGGCACAAACTTTATTGACTGTTGTACAGATTACATTTTGTGGCAAACCTGCATAAACCGCAGCCTGACGGGCAGGAGCCTGTCCCAGATTTGCAGACATTACATTGCCCATAAACACTTCCTGAACAGCATCCGGGTTTATTCCTGATTTCTCAATGGCTCCCTGAATGGCAGCAGCTCCTAACCTGCATGCATGAACGGATGATAATACGCCACCAAAACTACCTATCGGGGTTCGTGCAGCAGACAAAATATATACTTCCTCCTTCATTTTTTTGAAGTCAAAGTTAAGGGTTTCACTCCAGCTTTTCATATTCTCCCTTCCACCCATAATATCCAAAAATCATTAAACCGGCACAGATCGGGATAAAAATGAGGATGATGATTGACCATTGTAAGGTTGTATTCGTTCTGGCAATTCCGGTTGAAGCGGCTGCTATTTTGTCAAAAGCCTGTACAATTAAAAATAAAATAATAACCGGACCAAGTACAATCCAGACAATTCCCAGCATCTTTTTTAAATTATTCATATTTTTATTTTATGTTAATAGCGACTAACTATTTAGATTTCAATCATTTAATCCGCCACATTTCTATCTCCTTTATTATCAATATACACTGCACCAATTACGAATGATAAAGCGGCAATACCTATTGGATACCACAAACCTGATAATGGTGTAGAGCCTGGAAATGAAGCGACCAGTGTTGCAATGAATGGCACAAGTCCGCCAAATACTCCGTTGCCGATATGATAAGGAAGAGACATAGATGTGTACCGGATCTTGGTCGGAAACAGCTCTACTAAAAACGCAGCGATCGGCCCATAAACCATTGTTACCAATAACACCTGAAAAAATACCAGCAGCACGAATATGATAAATGTCTGATTGGGCAAAGTTACATCAGCAATGATTGTTTTGATCTCAGGAAGTGGTGCCAGAACATCGTCGGGAATAACCTCCACTTTCGACTCTTTAAAAGTAATTCCGTTACTCAAAGTTTTAAAAGTGGTGGTAGTAATCATCGAATCCAGCGTTCCCTTAACTAGTTCGTGTGTAGTATTTGGTGTTGAAGCGGTTTTTAATTCCGTCTTCTGAAATTCCTTAACGTTGGTAGCGTCAATGAAATACTGGTAAATCGGACGATAAAAAACAATTCCCAGCAGCATGCCACTTAACATAATCCACTTCCTCCCTACCCTGTCACTCCATGAACCGAAGACTACGAAAAATGGAGTAGCAAAAAGAATCGCCCAAAGTAAAATGTAACGTGATTCATTAAAATCAAGTTTGCAGGTATTTTCCAAAAAGGATTGTGCATAAAACTGTCCGGTATACCAGATAACACCCTGTCCCATCGTTGCTCCAAATAAGGCCAGAAGAACCATTTTAAAATTTGCTTTCTTTTGAAAACTATCTTTTAAAGGATTCGTAGAAACTTTACCATCCGCTTTCAGTTTGGTAAAAACAGGTGATTCGTGCATTTTCATACGGATATAAATAGAAACCCCAACCAGCAAAATTGAAACCAGAAAAGGAATCCGCCATCCCCAGTCCGCGAATTTTTCGGCTCCCAGGATATTTTTCGTAAAGACAATCACACCAAGGGAAAGAAATAAACCGAGCGTTGCGGTGGTTTGTATCCAGCTTGTAAAAAAGCCACGGCGGCCAACCGGCGCGTGTTCGGCAACATAGGTAGCTGCTCCGCCATATTCCCCACCCAGGGCCAATCCCTGAACCAGGCGCAAAATCAATACTAAAATTGGCGCTGCATATCCAATACTTGAATAAGAAGGAATAAGCCCAATCAGAAAAGTTGATCCGCCCATTAATACCAATGTTAGTAAAAAAGTATATTTCCTGCCAATCAGATCACCCAAACGGCCAAAAACCAGTGCACCAAACGGACGGACAATAAAACCAGCTGCGAAAATAGCTAGGGTGTTAATGAGGGCAGAAGCGCCTGCATCGCTCGGAAAAAGCTGTTGTCCAATGATAACCGCCAGACTGCCAAATATATAGAAATCGTACCATTCAATTAATGTTCCCAGAGAGGATGCTGCAATAACCTGGGTTATACTTTGTGTAACATTGTTTTTGGTTGAACTCATTGGAAAAGTCAGGATCAGAGTTTGTGGTGTTAGCAGGATAAGGCATAATGTGCTTTCTGATACTCGTTTTGAATCTGAAAAGCCTCTTAGCTTAACACTGAAAGGTCTTTTATTTATCTCTTATTCATTACTTTTACCAAAGCACTTTTATTCAAATCAGCGCCAATAATAATTGTCGGGATATTAGAAACAAGTAAAAAAAGCCACCTCAAATATGCTATCTTCCGACATACAGCATCAGGAATTTGAACCGCCCAGAGAATTAAGGGATGCCATCAAATGCTTTTGGTACAACAGTAGAGACTTGGGAGAAGATGAATCTGGTTTTGAAGTAGTACCTGATGGTTTTGCTGAAATTATTTTTCACTTTGGAAATGGATGTGGTATCGCTTCCGGTGGCGGATTGCAATTATTATCATCCCCGTTTATGATCGGGCTGCTCAACCATCCTGTTCATTTTTATTCGAAAAACCGTTTAGAAGTCATTGGAATCAGGTGTTATCCCTGGACGGTATTCGATTTGCTTGGACTGCCAACCGGTAAAGACGGAATACGCGTGTTTGAGCATCCGATTGCCAAGCTTCAATCCACACTGGAGGAGTTGGTAGCTGCCAATAAAATAGAACAGGCGATTGATCAATTAAAGCAGTATTTCCGTAACGCAAGGTTGCAAGTTACCGGTGATGGCATGCTGTCTAAGGCGGGTGAGGCAATGAGGGATGCAAATGGTACGTTGCCGGTAAGCCAGGTGGCGGAGGCTGCAAATGCGACTGTTCGTACGCTGGAAAGGAAATTCAGGGAATCTTCCGGTTATACGGTTAAAGACGTGTCCGGTCTAATACGTTTTGAACAGGTTCGAAATCATTTATGGCTCGATCCGGATGTCAGCCTTGCAGGTTTAGCGCATGAGTTCGGCTATACGGATCAATCGCACCTCAGCAAGGAATTCAAACGATACAGTGGCACGACACCAGCAGCTTTTGCCCGGAATGCAAAGAAATTTCCTGTGGTACACGATTTTATTGCTTTTAAACAAGTTGAAAAATAATGCCTAAAAACACCAATTCCATTCCGGTGAATCATTTTGGTGACGAGTTGGATTCAGGAATTTCCATTGAAAAAATGTCTGTCGGGCGCTTACCAGGTTCTGAGGAAGCAGAGCAATCGCACCGGCACGACCGACATTCGTTCTTCCTGCTCGAAACCGGATTGGTTGAAATCGAAATTGATTTTAAGAAATACACAATTGAACCGTCCTCAATCATTTACATGCATCCGGATCAGGTTCACCGCATGCTCACATTTGAAAATGTAACCGTGAGCAGTTGGGGGATCAATAACGAAAACCTGAATCCGGAATATCTGAAATTACTGGAAGAAATTACACCTGCAAAACCGCTGCTACTAAATAAAGTGACGTTTTCCATTTTCTCAGAAGCCGTATCACTTTGCATTAAATTTTCCCAAAGAAAAAACGACAAACTTTACCATCTCCTGTTAAAGGACAGCTGCAACGCATTGGTCGCTTTGGTGGTCTCACAATATATGGAACAGGCTAAATCGCCTGACAAGTTTACAAGATTTGAAATTGTGACAAAAGCATTCAGAGAAGCATTGGAACGTGATTTTATCACTGTCAAAAAGCCAACAGAATATGCCGAAACCCTCAATATATCTACACCTTATCTGAACGAATGTGTCAAAAACACAACCGGATTTTCCGTTTCACATCACATTCAGGAACGTATTATTTTAGAAGCAAAACGGTTGCTTTATTATTCTGGTAAATCAGTAAAGGAAATTGCAACCGAATTAGGCTATGATGACTATCCCTATTTTTCAAGATTATTTTCCAAAGTTACAGGAATGACTGCCTTGACTTTCCGGAGCAAAAACCACGATTAGTCCAATACCTACTTTGTATTGCTGTTTCTTATCGGTATCAAACGATGTTGCTTGCATTGTCAATAAATCGTATAAAAATGGAATCGTTAAAAGATAAAAATGCAGGGCGAAAAGTACTTGTTTCGGGTTCTAGCATGGCCGGGCTTTCAACTGCATGGTGGATGAATAAGCTAGGCTACGAAGTAACTGTTGTTGAATTGGGAAATGAACCGAGAACTTCCGGAGGGGCTGTTGATATAAAGGGTGATGCCGTCGACGCCGTAAAGCGGATGGGGATTTTTGAGCAATTAAAATCAAACAGATTGCATGTAGAAATGGTGCAATTTAAGAATGCCGAAGATGTTACAGAGGGTTCTATCAACCTGACAAACGAGGGTGAGGAATTTGCCGGTGAGGAGATCGAAATTGAACGTGATAAGTTTGTGCAAATTCTATTTGATGGTATAAAAAACGATGTTGAATTTATTTTCAACGACAGCATTACGGCGTTAAAAGAAACGGAAGAAGATATAAAAGCCACTTTCAAAAACGGTCCGGAACGTGCATTTGACCTGGTTTTTGGCTGCGACGGTTTACATTCCGCTGTAAGAAGAATCTGGTTTGGTCACGAAGCCGAATACACACATTTTCTTGAGGCATATTTTTCTATCACAATCCTAAACAAATTGCTGATAAAACAGAAAACCATGCAAATGTATAATGTGCCCGACAAAGCAATTACGCTGAACGCTTATAAGAATAAGACCGATATTATTTTTTGCTTCTATTCCGAAAAAGAAATTCCTTACGACTATCGTAATGAAGACCAGCAAAGAAAAATTATTCTGGAACAGTTTGCCGGGCAAAGCTGGAGAACCGAAGAATTGTTGGAAGAAATAAAGAATTCGAAAGATTTTTACTTCGATAAATTCTGTCAGATTAAAATGCCTTCGTGGACAAAAGGCAGAGTGGCTTTGGTAGGCGATGCCGGTTATTGTGCTTCGCCGGCAGCAGGTATGGGTGCTTCGTTGTCAATAATTGGAGCAACAGCATTAGCCGACGCTTTGAAAAAACAAAACGGAGATTTTACCCTGGCGTTTGAGGATTACAACAATATCTTACGCCCGTTTATTGAGGAAGTGCAAGCCACAGCCGAATCGAACGTAAGAGAAAATTTCATTCCGAGAACTGAAGAAGCTATTCGCAAAAGGAATACAGAAACAGTGGCTTTTTAATCCAATACTATCGCTGCTTATCGGCTGTTGAATGTTGTGTATAAAAATGCGGTGTGTGAGAAATCAATTGGGTTAACTTTGTTTACCTGAAATTTAACAGCAAACAACCAATATCAGTGACAGAATTGATCTTAAACTCGTTAAAACAAAAACATTTGGTAGTGGTGCTGTAACTTTTTAATGTGAACCGGTAAAAAAATAAGTGTGTAAGTAAACGACGGATCACACACGACTTTTCTTCCAAACTCAATTACACCCGGCACAACCATTTAGTCTCTGGTGGTTAAAGTGCACTTGCTTATTTATATAACAAATACGATTTCACACTTAAAATAAAACAGATGAATAATCCAATGAATGTTATCGTTCGGTTTGAATTAAAAGAAGGAGAAATTGAAGTGCTGGTTCCTTTAATCCAGGAATTTTTCGAAAAAGAAGTTAGTGCTGTTCCCGGTTTTATATCAGCCAAAATCCATAAAAACGAGGAAGGCTCGGTCTTAATTAATTATGCAACCTGGGAGTCGGAGGAGAAATTTTTAAAATTCGTAAAAGAAGTAGCCCAGGTATCGGAAATATCCAAAAAAATTCAGGCATTTGCCTCGAAAACAGATAGGGTTTTTGAAATCACTTTATAGAAGAGCTCACGTTTTTCAGTTCCGGTGCCGTTTCTTAAAAAACGATTCTATCCCGTCTGCATAACCAGGTTTCTACCAACGAAACGCCCCTGTTGGGACGATAAGCGGAGTTCGACGTCCGGTTGAAAATTGATTGAACATATTATAAACATGTTCCGTAAAAAACGTTTCGTGATTTTGCGATAATTTGAAATAAACCCTTGTAAACCTCATCCGACCGCAGTAACTTAATGGTTATGCAAGAATGTTCGTAGCGAACTTGATAAAATAAGAGCCCAAATGAATAGTAAACAGAAGCAGAATGAAGAGATTAGTAATTAATTTCGTTTCTAACTTTTCCTGCAAACTAAAATCCGACAACTAAAAAAAACAAAATATATGGCAGATCAGGCAAATGAAACTGACGGTTCAACTTCCACGACAGATACAACGCCAAAGGTGACAGGAATTGGCGGAATTTTCTTTTTTCAGACAACACAAAAGAAACAAAAGACTGGTATGCCAAAAATTTAGGATTTGATGTAAATGAATGGGGTACAGTGAGTTTCGAATACAGAGACGTAAACAAACCTGAGCAAATAATCCCGCTGCAATGGAGTCCGTTCAAAAAAGAAAGCGACTATTTCGCACCTTCAAAGAAGGAGTTCATGATCAATTATCGCGTCCAGAATATTGAAGGACTGGTAGAAAAACTCAAAGAGAATGGAGTGACCGTTCTTGACGACATTGAGACATACGACTATGGAAAATTCGTACATATCATGGACGCGGAAGGGAATAAAATTGAATTGTGGGAGCCTTAATGCCAGCAAAGCAAAAATCTTTGCTGGTTGTTATTTTTCATGATATTCTTTCAATCTTAAATTTCCGGCACGTTTCAACAGATTTATGCCCATAAAATAAGGCATCACAAACGGAATGGCAGGAATCATAAACGGGTATAAAGGGAAACCATTTGCTGTTACACTTTCAGGATAAAAACCGAATAGAGCGACTACAATGAAAGCCAATAAACTTATTGCGATGTAAACCCTTGAAGCGCCATTTTTAAACCATCCTGCTGAGTTTAATGCGGTTGCAAAAGCTGCCGTAGCGAGATAGGTGAGAGACACCTCTACGATGGATATGACCAGAAAAAGTTTTTGTAACGGTTTGTGCCACTCAGGTAATTTGTTCAGTGATACTGCTTCTTTTGTTTTAAAAGTTTCAAGCAAAAAGCTATGCCAATAGCTCATGTCCAGAATATACAAAGTCATTGCAAGTGCAATGGCTGTAAATCCAATGAGCGCAAAAATAGCTCCATTGCTATTTTTAATACATTCTCGTAAAACCGCAAACCCAAATAAAAGCGCCACGCCACCAGTTATAAGAAATGCGTATCTTACCTGTTGTTCAAATGCATTCGATACCCATGCTGCATATGTTTCAGGAGGAGAACCCATGCCGGCAAAAATGGAATAGAAAATCCACGGCACAATCAGTAAAAATCCGCTGACCATTAAATATTTCTTGTCATTGTCGCTTGCTGCAATGTTACCGGAGCTAAGAATCCACGAAGCCGCCAGCATTAGAAATACATTTGCAATCCATATCGGCAAGTAAGTATGGTAACTGACATTGTTAACGGTAAAGCCAAGCGCCGCGACTATAATTGGTACAATAGAAAGGTAAGCCTGGCTTATGTTCCTATGAAGTTTTTGATTGTGCATTGAGTAAACTTTCATGAAAAATTCTTACCTGCCAAAATACCTTGCCCAATTACATGAGTCAATTTTGGCTTATCAATTCTTCATTTTCCAATTGTTTTTTGCCCCAGTTGTGCAAATGATCTATAAAAGGGATTAATTCCCAGCCAGTATTACTCAACGAATATTCCACTTTCGGTGGCACTTCGTGATACATTTTTCTGATTATCAATTTATCTTCTTCCAGTTCCCTTAAAGTTTGGGTAAGCATTTTGGTAGTTATATCTGGCAAAGTTCGGCTCAATTCGCCGTAGCGCTGCACCGTTTTCAGGCTTAAATGCCATAAGATCCGGCCTTTATATTTTCCGCCTATCCGCTTGAAAGCATATTCCACTCCGCATTTTTGAATGCACTCAGGAATTTCTGGTTTATTTTTCATTTTTATTGCATATAAATTGTTGATTTCCAGCAATAGATACTTTATGGTATGTAAGATACAAATAAGTACATACTTGTCAAAGGTATACAAACCATATACTATTGCAGTTCATTAAAGAAATAAAAATGGACTTAAAATTGAAAGATAAAGTAGCAGTTGTTACAGGTGCATCGAAAGGAATTGGCGCAGGAATAGCAAAAGCATTTGCAAGTGCAGGCGCAAAAGTGGTGGTCAATTATGCGTCGAGCAAAGAAGGTGCAGATAAAGTTGTCGGTGAGATTACAAAAAATGGTGGTACTGCCATTGCTGTTCAGGCAGATGTGACAAAGTCGGTAGATGTAAGAAGACTATTTGAAGTAACAAAAAACGAATTTGGACAACTGGATATTCTGGTAAATAACGCAGGTGTTTTTTCATTTGAACCCTTGGAAGTTGTTACAGAAGACAGTTTTCACAAACAAATTAACACTCACGTTCTGGGTAATTTATTGTGCTCACAACAGGCCGTTGAAATGTTTGGTGACCGGGGCGGAAGTATCATCAACATCAGTTCCACAGTAAGCACAAATCCGATGGCCGGGCTGATTGTATATTGTTCGGCAAAAGCAGCGGTTGACACTTTTACAAAAGTATTAGCAAAAGAATTGGGTGGAAGAAAAATTCGGATCAATACGATCGCACCGGGTGTTACGGACACAGAAGGTAATCATACTGCCGGAATAATTGGCGGCGATCTGGAAAAACAAATGGTAGCCAATACACCTCTAGGCCGCACAGGACAGCCGGAAGATATTGCAAAAGTGGCCGTTTTTCTTGCCTCGGATGATGCCGGTTGGGTAACAGGTGAAAGAATTACAGTCGCCGGTGGATTGCTGTAATTGTTACGGATTTTATTGAAAAATGCCGTCTGTTATGGGTGGCATTTTTTGTTTTTGGGGTATTGCTTTAATACCAGTCTGGATAAATTCAATACATTGTAGAGCAAATGGGGAACGTTTTGATATTTCAGCCAGATTTTAGTCAGGATAGTCAATGGCTATCTTTTTTAATAGTTAAGATTGGAAGTATATAGTGTTAAACTTAGAAATAACTGACATTTGCAACGGAAATCAATTGTCAACAAAAAAGCCTGTCCAACATGAATTTCAAATATTTTTCTAACTTGTATTGCTAAGCAAAAGTGGATAAGTTTGATAATCGGACATTATTGAATTAAAGAATCATGGAAGACACATTACCAGAAAAAACCGGAAAAACGCTAGAACAATGGATCGAAATTGTAGCCGAATCCAAAATTGAAAAACACAAGGAAATAATGGCTTTTTTGGAAGCAAAATACGGTCTCACATATGGCTTTGCGAACTTCATTGCCCTGAAAGCCAGAAAATCAGATGCTGCTTCCCATGAAGAAACTGTTTTGGTGGAGAACCAATATAAGGGGAAAGAGATTTTAATTCCGATTTATGAGAAACTTATTGAAGAAATCAGTGGCTTTGGTGACGACATTACGATCACTCCAAAAAAAGATAGCGTAAGCCTGATCCGGAAAAAACAATTTGCGCTTATAAAACCTGCATCAAAAACACGTGTTGATCTGGGTTTGAAATTCAAGAACAAACCGACCACCGATAGACTTGGCGACTCCGGCCCGTTTGGGGCAATGTGTACTCATAGGGTCCAGATTTTTTCTGTTGATGAAATTGATGGCGAACTTTTGAGATGGATTAAAGAAGCTTATGATGGATCGATTTAGGTTGCAAAAGGTAACTAAATTAATTGTGCGATGGATATAAAAGGTCAAATGTTAATCCATTACTTTTTTAGTTTATTTAAATCGTATCCTTTCAAAACCTCATTCAACAAGTAGTCGGTTTTAGCCTTAGCTGCCTCATCAATCGTTTTAAATTTACGATCCAAAGGATGCTTTTTGTTTTGCACAGGAGATAATTTCTTTTCTATAGTTGCCATATTTGAAATTTTACAAGCCAATGTTACCGATTTTTTAAAGAAATAGCAAAAGCTGAGTATTTGTCTTTTGGGTTAAAATCAACAAAATTTGCTCCATCAAATCCCTGCACAAAGAAACGTAGAGACGCCTTGGCAAGTTCGCGGTTAATAACCCATTGATAAATATTCGTACGTAAAGATGTACTTCCATAAAAAATGATGGTTGCTTTAAAGTTCGATGTTAAGAACATCTCAATGCACTGGAGTACCGTAGCTAAAATTTTCTTCATATCACCATTGTTAGAAACTGCGAAAACGTCTAATTCTCCATCTGAGTCCACATCAGCAAGTACAAGGTTATAGAATTGTGTTTTATCGATTTGTTGAAAAACAACGGTTTTGTTAATATGCTTGTCCCCAACGCTTACAAAGTCAAAACGATGAGCTTCGTCCAAGATAGTAAATGGGTAAAAGGGTTGATTCATAAAGGATACGAAAATATAATCCTTAGACGCAGAACCAGCCAATTAGTAATTTTAAAGCTCACTGCCCGGGAAATCTCCCGTCTCAGGTATTTCACGTAAGTTTAAACCGCAATCACATCAATTGCTTGGGTTAAGTCTAAGGCAATTGATTAATCAAAGATTTCCAATGACTGAATTAACCCCTTTTATCACATACTTACAACGAATAATAAGCTTCTCAGAAGATGAACTCACCGATTTTCTCGCTGCATTTCAATTCAAAAAGATCAAAAAGAAACAATTCATTATTCAGCCCGATTTTGTTGCGAAGTACCGAACCTTCGTGATACAAGGGGCTTTTCGGTCCTACGTAATTGACCAGAACGGTGTTGATCATACGATACAATTTGCGATTGAAGAATGGTGGGTTTCAGATTATAACAGTTATATCTACCAAAAACCGGCAACAATGTTTGTGGAAGCTTTAGAAGATAGTATCGTTCTGCAGATCGATTACGAAACGGAGCAACGTTTAAAGCAAACCAGCCATAAATTCGAAACCTTTTTCAGAATTGCAGCAGAGCGTACCGCAGCCTATCATCAGCGCAGAGTGATATCGGCTTTGACAAGAAGCGCCGAGGAACGTTATAATGACTTTCTGGAAACTTATCCGTCCGTTGCGAATCGTTTGCCCCAATATGCTCTTGCTTCGTATTTGGGTATGACAAGGGAGTTTTTATCTAAAATCCGCAACAACAAAGTAAAGAAAAGTGTGAAGTAGTTCACCATAAATTAGTAATCTGGTTCATTTTTAAACCTTTCAATCCAGCTGACATTTGTGTTATCAAAATAACACGAATATGTCAGGTAAATTAGAAAACAAAGTAGTCGTAGTTACCGGAGGTAATAGCGGCATAGGATTGGCCACAGCCAAATTATTTGCAAATGAAGGTGCAAAAGTCACGATTACCGGTCGGAATGCGGGTACCATTGAAACGGCCGTCGCTGAGATTGGTCACAATGCAATAGGTATCGTAAGCAATGTTGGAGATGTCAAAAGTTTTGAACCACTCTATGAGAAAGTTGATAATGCCTTTGGTAAAATAGATGTGTTGGTGGTCAATGCGGGTATAATGGGAATGGCTTCACTTGAAGATTTCACCGAAGATTTGTTTGACCAGATCGTTGACGTCAACTACAAAGGTGTGTTCTTCACGGTTCAAAAGGCGCTTCCATTTCTTAACGATGGCGCATCCATTATTATCACTTCTTCTTCCGTTTCTGAAAAAGGAATTCCGAATGGCTCGGTTTATGTTTCTTCAAAAGCCGCGGAACGTGCATTGGTACGGGCCTTCGCTGCTGAACTGGCAGTCAGAAAAATAAGGGTAAACACACTTTCTCCCGGAGCAGTAAACACACCAATATTTACAAAAGCCGGATTGTCGCAAGATTTATCGGATGGAATGAATGATTTCTTTGCCAATGCCGTCGCCCTGAAACGGTTGGGAAGGCCGGAAGAAATAGCGAATGGATTTCTGTTCCTTGCTTCGGACGATTCGTCCTATATGACCGGAGTGGACCTGGTAATAGATGGTGGTTTCAGGGATTTGTAGGTTTAGATTTGCTGATTTGTTATTACAATTTAAAAGTTGTAATAGCAAGTCAGTTTTTCATTTACATCTTACCAGCCCTTCTTTACACTTCAATAAAAAAGCATAAACAACAAATTTTGTCGTGTTTATACAATCCTGACGCACGAACATTCCTGAATTTTGCATCATAATTAAACAATGCAAATTCATGTTACTACAAAATAAAAAAGTAGCCATAATAGGTGCCGGACCAGTTGGCCTGACTATGGCAAAATTGCTACAGCAAAAAGGAGTTGATGTAACCCTTTACGAAAGAGATAAAGATGCACTAACAAGAATATCGGGTGGCCCGCTCGACCTGCATAAAGGTTCAGGACAACTTGCGATGAAAAAAGCTGGTTTGCTGGAACGTTACTATGAATTATCCATACCTATGGGAAGAACCGTGACTGACGAACAGGGCAAAGTGCTGTTCACCAAAAAACCAACATCCGAAGATATATACGACAATCCTGAGATCAACAGAAACGATTTAAGAAAAATGCTGCTTGATAGTTTGAAAAGCGATACAGTTGTCTGGAACAGTAAATGTATTGACCTGGAAGAACACAACGGAAAATGGCTTTTACATTTTGATAATGATGCGACTGCCACGGCAGATATCGTTATCGGTGCTAATGGCGGAATGTCCAGGGCAAGGAAATATGTCACAGATGCAGAAATCGAATATACGGGAACGCTCATCATTCAGGGTGAAATTCATCAGCCGGAATTAACATGTCCGGAGTTTTTCCAATTTTGTGACGATAACATATTGATGACCGCAAGCGAAGGCAATTTATTGGTTGCAAACCCAAAGAATGGCAGCTTACTAAGTTATGGGGTAACGTTCAAAAAACCGGAAGGCTGGGATAACGAAAACAGATTAAACTTTCAGGACACAGATAGCATCATCACATTTCTTTTAAACAGATTCTCAGATTGGGACCAACGTTTCAAGGAATTATTCCGTGCAACTTCTTCCTTCATTCTGTGGCCTACAAGGAAAATACCTGTGGACAACCCCTGGAAAACTAATCGTCCTTTGCCTGTAACGCTTATTGGTGATGCCGCGCATATTATGCCGCCATTTGCCGGCCAGGGTGTAAACATCGGATTGCTGGATGCATTAATTTTATCTGATAACCTTACTGACGAAAAGTTTGATACCATGAAAGCTGCTATCAATGACTATGAACAGCAAATGTTTGTTTATGCAAAAGAAGCGCAACTTGAAACAAGCAAAAATGAAATCGAAATGTTTCATTCCAACTTTTCTTTCGCAAAGAGATTTGCCTGACATTGAAATCAGCGATTATTCTTAAATTTTACTGACAAGGTGAAGGGTCATAATAACTAAAAATGTCAGTATCTGAATATTTCCACAACAAAAATCCCGGCCGCTTGCGCAACCGGGAATATGCTATATCTCTCAGCCTATCCCAAGGGAATTTGCCATTTTAATTAACTGAAAAATGACTATACTGTGTCATCGTCCTCATCGTCAAAATCATCTTCTGAATCAAGGATTCCACCATTATCTACCCGCACATCGTCCTCGTCATCATCAATATCTAAAATTTCTTCCTCTGCATTATTACTGTAATCCAAAGTATGGTTTGTAGCTGCAAGTACATCGGGATCTTCTAATGATTCCTTTGGCACTTCCGGATTTGACGGAAAATCCGGAACAACCGGTGCTTCCAATATAGGTTTGCTTGTATCTGCAATTGCTGGTTCTCCTCTTTCGCGTATCATAATATTGTTATTTAAAAGATGGTCTGTTAATTTTTTGGAAGTTATTTAAAGAATCGTTCCAATAAATATTTCCTTGTGCCGCACGATATGATACAATAATTCCTGATAAATTGTAGAACAAATACCCTATACATTATCACCATTTTACGTTGGATAAAATTTGGCAATTTATTATTAAAACTACGCCTTAAGTATAATTTGGTAATTCCTGAAAACCTCATGAAATTGCCTGATATGACTAAAATGTCTAATAATTCATTCCCATCCGATTTTATTATAAATCCTTAATTTAACCGATTATTAATGAAAACAATACTTCAAAAGTTCATACTGTTCCTCATAATTTTCTTAGTTATCCAGGCTGATTTTGCATCAGCAAACGCAGTTGCAGCCGATTCTGTTTTAACTGTAAAAAAGACAACAGATTTTAAAGTAAACGGCGAAGGCTCGGCAACCAACTGGGCAACCACAAAATGGTTCGACATTACTGTTCAAAATGGCCCCAAACAGGCTCAGCCAGGCAAACAGTTTCCAACCAAAGTCAAAATCCTGTACTCCGATAATGGAGTGTATTTCCTTTTCGATTGCACAGATAAACGATTGACATCGACGATCATGGAAGATTATGGTATGTTATTTAAAGAGGATGTGGTTGAAGTTTTTTTATGGCCGGATACAACCATTCCCATTTATCTCGAATATGAAGTTTCGCCGCTCAATTATGAACTTCCCATATTGGTACCCAACATTAACGGAAGAAATCAGGGATGGAAACCGTGGATATATAACGACAGCAACAAAGTACAGCATGAAACCAGCGTACAGGGCGGACAAAAGAAAAGCATGGCAGCAGTAGAAGGCTGGAAAGCTGAATTTTTTATCCCGTTTGCCTTGATGAATCCGATTGTGCAAGCCACGCCGAAATCGGGCACAAAATGGAAAGGCAACTTTTACCGCATTGATTACGACTCAGAAACAGCCTATTATTCATGGCAAAAAACGAACGGAAGCTTTCATGATTTCAAAAAAGTTTGGAACGCTTATTTTCGAATAGCCGGCATTCTTTTTAAACTAAACCCAATATTGAATCCATGAAAAAAATTACATTATTAACCTGTTTCTTATTCGTTGCTATGGCCACATTTGCCCAAAAACTAAAAGAAATGATCTATGTCGGGACTTATTCCGAAAAAGGCGAAGGAATTTATATTTATGAATTTGACCGGGAAAATCTTGCAGCGAAACAGGTTCAGATTCTGGCCAATAAAAACAGCCCTTCATTTCTTGAATTTCACCCGAATAAAAAATATCTCTATTCTGCCAATGAAGGAAAAGGCACTATAACTGCTTATAAAATTGATCAGGCAAACGGGAAACTTTCGGCAATCAATGAGAAATCTGCATTTGGAAACGGTTCCTGCCATGTAAGCGTGGATCCCAAAGGCAGATTCATTTATGTGTCTAATTATGGAAGCGGTAACCTGGCTGTTTACCTGCTCAACAAAAACGGCAGTATTGGTACATTGGCGGACACGATTCAGGATAAAGGTGTTGCATCTCAAAAACCGCACATGCATTCCATGATTCCATCAGCTGACGGCAAATTTGTTTATGCATCAGATTTGGGAATAGATAAAATTATGATCTATCAGGTTGACCAGCAAACGGGCAAACTTACACCTGGAGCAGTCCCGTATGTGGAAGTAAAAGCCGGTGATGGACCACGACATCTGGCCATTACACCCGATGGTAACTTTGCCTATTCGGCCGGGGAGCTTTCCTCTTCCGTGAATTCGTTTCAAATAGTAAAAAATTCGGGAGCATTTGTTCCTTTGGAACGTGTAAGTATGCTTCCTGCTGATTTTAAAGGAAAAAATTCTGCTGCCGACATTCATATATCGCCTGACGGAAAATTTTTATATGCATCAAACCGCGGTCACGAAAGTATTGCGATCTATGCCATTGACACGCAAACAGGAAAATTAACCATTGCCGGCCACGCAGATACACATGGCAAACACCCGCGGAATTTCAACCTGGACGCAAGCGGCGACCTGCTTTTTGTAGCCAACCGGGACAATGATAATGTAGTGATTTTTAAGAGAAACAAAGAAACCGGACAACTGACTTATACAGGAAAAGAAATGAGTATTCCGACGCCGGTTTGTGTGAAGATTTTAATTTTGAAGTAATTATAAAATTATTCCTTATAATGGATTCACAACGCCCATCGCGATTTGTAATTGAGGCAAGGTTATGTGTGTAATCCGTGGCACGGCTGATATACCAGGCTTGAATTAGCTCTATCAATCAGCCGTGCCACGGATGCCTTGCCCTACTTTTCAAACATAATTGACTGTCAGCCCAAGGCCTTATTTACTTTCTTTCAGCACCATATCAATGGTAATTGCACTGGCAAGAATTGCCACTTTGTTTTCCAGGTTTGCATAATGGCTGTCAATATTGACATTGTATTTATCGGCTGAGGTAAATACTTCTTTCATAGCCCCACCCCACTTTTTTGTAATCTCACCAATACCAGCACCGGAAGGATTTTTGATCCTAAAATTCCATGCGGTCCAATCACCCGAAATTTCAGCAATCATCGTTTCCGACTGATCGAATATTTTAAAAACCGGTTTAAAAAACTTGAATTTTTGCTGGACTGTACCAATCAGGTTTCCCTGGGCGTCATGAATTTTAATTTTTGACATAAAGAAAGTCCAGCCACGTGAGATCGATGCTTCCAGTTCTTCATTCTCGTTTTTTATTTCGAGCAGGAACGGCAGCATTGCCTTGTTCAATAAAAGCCTAAGCGCTTTTTGTCCAAGGGAAAGTTTTTGTCTAACTGATCCAATATTTTGTCCGGAATCATTATACACCTGGTAACAATTTTCGAACTTGAAAAAATTGACTTTTTCGTCAATGAAGTAACTGTTTCCTGCAAAAAATTTAGAATCCATTTGTTGGTAATATCGGGTTTATCTGTGCTGTATTTTATAGGACGAATAATTGGGATAAATGTAACCAGAATTTTAATAATTGTACCTGTTAAGTGTACTGCTGTTTCAGGCGGTTAAAATATTTGTAATTCGTTCAGAAACCAATAGCCTTATTTCTCTTTTAACTTGTAAATAAGAAAATACTAAACCAAAGAAAACATAATCCCATTCTTCATTAAGCCAAACTTTGTTAAATCAAATCAAAAAAAGTATCAAAAATAAATCTACGAAAAAGAGTATTGACAAACATTTCCTGCATCCTTCTAATACAGTAATGGACATACCAATCTCAGATCTTTAATTAACGATGATGATAAATAGACGAGACCTTATCAAACACCTTTCCAGTCTTCCGCTTATTGGCGGGTTTTTAGGAGAAAATATCCTGAACCCTGCAACAATAATCACGAAGGTACCAGTCAGGAATATTGCCAAAGAACTGGGCATCCGTACTTTTATTAATGCTGCGGGTACCTACACGGCCATGACAGGATCGTTGATGCAGGACGAAGTGGTAGAAACGATCCAGGGAGCCGCCAAAGATTTTATGATGCTGGATGAAGTACAGACAAAAGTGGGTGAGAAAATCGCTGTTATGACTCATGCAGAAGCGGCTGTGGTTACTGCCGGATGTTTTTCTGCGCTGACATTGGGATTAGCCGGCGTACTTACCGGAATGGACCAGCAGAAAGTAGAAGCACTGCCGCATCTGGAAGGAACGGGAATGAAATCGGAAGTAATCATCCAAAAAGGGCACAATATTGGTTATTCACATGCTTTGACCAACACAGGATGTAAAATCGTTCAGGTTGAGACTGCTGAAGAATTAGAAAAAGCCATCAATGATAAAACAGCGCTTTTATGGTTTTTACATATTCAGTCGGATAAAGGGCTGATCAAACACGAACAATGGGTTGAAATCGCTAAAAAACACGCAATTCCTACTATGATCGATATGGCGGCTGACGTGCCTCCGGTAGAAAACCTATGGAAATTCAATGATATGGGTTTTGATATTGTGTGTGTATCAGGTGGAAAAGCAATGCGCGGGCCGCAAAGTGCCGGAATATTGATGGGTAAAAAATCCATTATTGAAGCTGCCAGATTAAGCATGCCTCCGCGTGGTTCAACCATCGGACGCGGTATGAAAGTTAACAAAGAGGAAATTCTGGGGATGTATGTGGCACTGGAAAAGTTTGTCAACATGGACCATAAAAAAGAATGGAAAATGTGGGAAGACCGCACGGCTCTTATAGGAAATGCGGCTAAAAGTGTCAGTGGCGTGAACGTAGAAACTTTTGCTCCCGAACTTGGCAACCATACACCTACACTGAGAATTTCATGGGATGCGGCGAAAGTAAGTCTGGTGGTGAAAGTTTTACAGGAAAATCTACGCAATGGCAATCCATCCATTGAAATCATGCCTGGTGAAAACAACACGCTGACCATCACAACCTGGATGCTGAAACCGGGAGAAGAAAAAATTGTTGCAGCCAGATTAAAGGAAGAATTATTGAAAGCGGTGGTTTAAACTAAATCTCATTTACAGAGAGAAAACCATATTCCTAAACCTTTATGAAAAAACGATTTATACTATTTTTCATCCTTCTTCTTCACGCTTTTTTTACCCAAGGACAGGTTTATTCAATCCTGATTAAAGGCGGGCATGTGATTGATCCCAGAAATAATATCAATGAAGTACTGGATGTTGGAATTTTTGATGGAAAAATTAAAAAAATAGCAAAAAATATTGATCCGAAAGAAGCTGCACAGGTTGTTGATGCCAAAGGAATGTATGTAACACCGGGCCTGATTGATATACACGGACATGTATTTTTTGGAACAGAACCGGATCATTATCTCAGTAACGGACTGGTGGCGTTGCCGCCTGACGGCTTCACTTTTCGCGTAGGTGTAACCACGATTGTTGATGCAGGTGGCGCCGGTTACAAATCATTTCCCGAATTCAAGAAGAATGTAATTTCTCATTCCAGAACCCGTGTTCTTTCCCTGCTGAATATTGTGGGTGAAGGGATGCGTGGCGGCAATTACGAGCAGGATACCAGCGACATGAACCCAACGCTGGCAGCCGAAGCAGCGCTTAAATACAAAGAAGATGTGGTAGGTTTCAAAGTAGCCCACTTTGTCGGTCATGACTGGGTGCCGGTGGATCATGCTGTACAGGCCGGAAAGCTTGCAAATATGCCGGTAATGGTCGATTTTGGAAGAAGTACTCCCCCACTTCCACTGGCTGATTTATTTCTGAAACACTTACGTCCCGGTGATATTTTTACGCATACTTACACCTTGCTGGATGGCAATGTAAGGGAAACAATTGTAGATGAAACAACCAAAAAAGTAAAACCATTTGTACTGGAAGCCCGTAAAAAAGGAATCGTATTTGATGTCGGTTACGGTGGTGCCAGTTTTAATTATTCGCAGGCACTACCCGCAATGAAAAGCGGGTTCTATCCTGCGACGATCAGTACAGACCTGCATACAGGGAGTATGAATGGCTCGATGAAAGACATGCTGAGTATTATGTCCAAATTTTATAATATGGGAATGGATTTACCAGCAGTAATAAAAGCCAGTACCTGGACACCGGCTCAAACCATTAACAGAGAAAACCTGGGACATATTTCTGAAAACGCTATTGCTGATGTTGCCATCTTTTCGATGAGAAACGGAAATTTCGGCTTTTATGACAAAACCGGATATAAAATGGAAGGAAAACAAAAATTGGAATGCGAGATGACGATTATGGGAGGAAAAATCGTGTATGACCTGAACGGAATTGCAAGGCCGATTTATGTGAAGTAGGTTATGGGCGGTCGGCTTTCGGCGGTCAGTATTCGGCTTTCGCTTACTGAACAATTTCATATGGAAAATTTTATTCTGGTTTTGATAATTACTGTTTGAACATTTTGAATTTATGTGACTCATTTTCCCAGTTTTCTAACTGAAAATCATGTTAAATTTTCCATTCAAATTGTCGGTTTTGCTTTTGGTATTATTTGCACCTGGTTTTGTTAATCAGGAGGATTTACCCGTTAATACAAAAAATGGTGGCCTTTTTCTTCCTGATGGGTTTGAAGCGGTGGTCGTTGTGGATAGTCTGGAAGGCAGGGCGCGGCAAATTGCGGTAAATGATAATGGAGATATTTATGTCAAAGCCAGGTTTGCAGATAAAAAGGAATCCGTCATTGCACTCAGGGATACCAATCAAGATGGCCGGGCCGATATCATCAAAAGATTCGGTGGTAAAAAGAGAGAGATAGGATATGGAACTGCCATGCGGATTTACAATGGCTATCTTTATTTCAGTTCTGAACTGGTTGTGTACAGGTACAAACTGACTCCCGGAGAGCTGGTGCCAAAAAGCAAACAGGAAATAATCCTGACCGACGACCACAAACATGGTATGCATGAACACATTGCCAAGCCACTTGCATTTGACAATGCCGGTAATATGTATGTTCCGTTCGGAGCACCTTCCAACGCATGTGAGGAATTATTCCGTATGCCCAATTCAACCGGAATGACGCCTTGCCCATTTCTGGAAGATCATGGCGGTGTCTGGCGTTTTGATGCCAACAAGACCAGACAGACACAAAAAGACGGTTATAAATTTGCGACCGGGATCAGAAGTGTTGTGGCAATGGACTGGAATAAATCTGATAATAATTTGTATCTCCTGCAGCATGGCCGCGACGATCTGCTCCGTTTGTGGGCCACAGTCTATTCTCCCTGGCAAAGTGCTGTACTTCCGTCAGAAGAATTTTTGAGAATAAAAGACGGTACCAATGCAGGCTGGCCTTACTGCTATTATGACCAGATTCAGCAGAAAAAAGTAGTCGGCCCGGAATATGGCGGCGATGGTATCAAAACCGGTGACTGTGACAAATATGAAAAGCCGCTGATGGGGTTTCCGGGGCATTGGGCTCCCAACGACCTGCTTTTTTATCAGGGAAACCAGTTTCCTGATCATTATAAAAACGGTGCATTCATTGCTTTTCATGGGTCAACCAACAGAGCACCGTATCCGCAATCGGGTTATTTTATAGGATTTGTTCCTTTTCAAAACGGAAATCCTTCTGGGTAATTATGAAGTATTTGCAGATGGTTTTGCTGGTATTGATCCTATTGTAAATACCAATGACGCATCCTACCGGCCCATGGGAATTGCAATGGGGCCGGACGGTTCTTTGTACATATCGGAAACTGAAAAAGGCAGGATTTGGAAGGTTACTTATAAAGGCAATAAAAATTCTTTTTCTGATAATGCCCTTGCCAGTATGGAACAACGAAAATCACTTTCACACATACGCACACCGGATATTATCAGTGACAATCTGGATAAAGACAAGCCCGTTGCCGGGAGCAAAGTATATACAGTCTATTGTGCAGCATGTCACCAGAAAAATGGTATGGGAGATTCCCAGCGATTTCCGCCCTTAGGAAAATCGGAGTGGGTAACCGGAGACAAAAAGAAGCTTATTGAATTGTTAATGAAAGGATTGGACGGACCGATTGAAGTAAAAGGGAAGCCATACAACAACATTATGCCACAGCACAGCTTTCTGAAAGATGAAGAAATTGCCGAAGTGCTAACCCATATCCGTCAGAATTTTGGCAATAATGAAAGCGATGTCACCAAAGAAGAAGTAGCATTGATAAGGAAAAATACAATTAATATCAGATAGCCAAGTGCTTATTTTTAAAGAACTTACAAGATTAATTTAGAAAAAAATGAATGAAAAAAATTCACCGTAATCCTGGCTTTCATTTCATGTATTAGTCTTGCTGGCTTTTCATCTGAAAATTTCTTATTTCAGGATGTTTATTCAAAACCGGATTTTTCGGCGAACCAGGAAAGATGGATCGCGCCGGCCTGGGCCGACACGTTGAAAAGTCCATATCATGAAGAACCGCTGACTTTGGCACAGGGCGAAGACCTTTTCAGTTTATATTGCGCTTCCTGTCATGGCGATACGGGTTATGGAGATGGTGCAGCAGGTGGTGCGTTAGGACAAAAACCTGCTAATTTTCATGATACGCTGGTCACCAAACAAAGCAACGGAGCACTGTTCTGGAAACTTTCAAACGGGAAAGGAAATATGCCTCCTTTTCAGGATGTTTTTACGGCTGAGCAAAGATGGCAACTGATAGCCTATGTCAGGCAGCTCGGTAAAACGGATTGAATGTAATTGATTGATGTTCATTTATTCAGCACGATTCTAAAAATGATAAACCTGAATCCCTTTACTAAAAAAATAGTAAATCTGGTCATTGCTTTTGCTTTGCCTGTTTTTGTTTTTGCACAAACTTCTGAACAAAACACACCAAAATCACTTCGTCCTGACATTACTGTTGAACATTTCATGAAGGTGGAGCCGGAAGCGGTACGCATTATCCGGCACCCGGTAACCGGTGAAATTTATTACACCACATTTTTCGGAGATGTGATCCGGGTGAAAATCATGGATGGAACGCCGGTAAGTGAAAAAGTTTTATCGGCCGAAGATCATGGCATTACGCGTTTGCAGGGAGCAGCATTTCATAATAATACACTCTTTTTGGCAGGCAATATTAATGTCAATAATAACAAAGGAAATAAGGGAAGGATGGTGCGTTACGAAATGAAACCCGGAAATGAAAACCCGGAAATGGCAATCGTTTTCAATACAGTTGAGTACGGTGCAAATAAAACTACCTTTGATCACGGCTGGAACGCACTTGAAATCAGTCCCGATGGTAAATATATTTTTGTAAATACCGGAGCCCGAACAGATCACGGAGAAGTGCAGGATAATGGAGGCGAATATCCGAATGCCCGTGATAATGCATTGACTGCCAAAATATTCCGCTTTCCCATTGATGCGAAAGATCTGTTACTCGCCGACGATGAAATTAAGCTCAAAGCCGATGGTTATCTCTACGCGGAAGGAATACGCAATGCTTACGACATGGCATTTGATCCGAAAGGAAATCTGTTTGCTGTTTCAAATTCAGGGGATTACGATCACCCCGAAGATATGTTCTGGGTCAGGCAGGGGCGTCATTATGGTTTTCCCTGGGTTATGGGCGGAATAGAAAACCCACAGCAATTTCCTGACTTTCAACCCAATCCGGATACAGACCCTTTCCTGAGCAAATTCGCTTTTGCATGGCTGATGAAGTATTTTCACAATGATCCGGATTATCCTAAAAAACCAGCCGAAATACGTTTTACACCAGCAGTACAGAACCTCGGACCTGATGCCAATGAATACCGGGACAAGAAAACAGGCCTCGTAATGGATGGTGATACAACCGGCGTTACCGTGGGGACCTTTAATGCCCACTCCTCGCCACTCGGTTTATTTTTCGATAACAATAAGGCGCTGTCGAAAGATTTCAAAGGAGATGGATTTGTAATTCGTTACGCAGGCGGGCCAAGAAACGGAAAAGAAAATCCCAGTTTGCTGAGGAGACAAGGCCGCGACCTGTTACATCTTGATTTGCAGTATGATAAAGCCACCGATAATTATAAAGTAAAAACTACCAGGATCATAGAAGGTTTTACGGCTCCAACGGATGCTTTGCTTGTTGACAATATTCTTTATATTATTGAATATGGCGGTAAGCAGGGCGGAAATAAAGCAGGCGGCAGTATCTGGAAAATAACGATGCCAGCGAATGAAAAAATAACGAAGAAAAACAGAAAGAAAAAAGTCTAATAAAATCCTTTTAACAACTATAAGTAAATCATTATGAAGTCAGAAAGAAGATCTATTCTCAAAAAAATACTTGCATCAGTTGCTGGTGTAGCAGGTTTCGAACTAACTGCAAAGGCCGATCCGACACCTGAAAAAGAAGTCGGTGAAGTAACAATGTTACAGGAAGTACCATTATTTGCGAATCATACAAAATTTAATAACCTCGTATTTATAGCAGGTAAAGGAGCGCATGTACCGGGAGATGTTACGTCTCACACTAAAATTGTTCTGGATTCAATTGAAGAAGAATTGAAAAAAGCAGGATCGTCTATGGAAAAGGTATTGAAGGTAAACGTCTATCTTGATAAAATTGAAGATTGGGCAACAATGAATGAAGCTTATAAAGGCCGTTTTGGATCCAAGCCTCCTGTTCGTACAACTGTTGCTGTCAAAGGTATTCCGGGAAATTCCCTCATTGAAATCGACTGCATTGCCTATATATAGGATGTTTTTCAGGAGCTTGTCTCAAAAAACATAATAGTTATAGCTGTCGGGTTGGGCGTAATGCGACGCTCAACCTGACAGCATCATTGTATTTAGCCCAACTCTTAAAATTCAAATACCTTATTTTGCTATTCTTTATTTAATCAAAATATTATTTTTATTTTTTGATTAAAAAACCGTTATAATTTCAAAATATTGTATTTTCACAATTACTTTACAGCCTAACAACGTTACTTCTTGAATAAGCGACAGCGCATCGTTGAAGAAAACCATCTTCTTTTGGACCTCTGGCAACAATCCCAGTCCGGAGACAGCGTTGCGTTTTGTCATTTGGCCGATAAATTATACCGAACGCTGTTTAATTATGGCATGAACTTCACCAGTGACAGGGAATTTATTAAAGACTCTATTCAGGAACTTCTCATTCACATCTGGGAAAAACGCCAAAAAATTGAGATACAATTCGTTTCCATTTACTTTCTCCGATCATTAAGAAATCAGCTTTTACAGGAATTCAGGAAGACCAGTAATACGCGCATATTTCTTGATATTGATGATGTCAGTCATATCTCCGACTACCGCAATATTGAAACCGAAATCGAACAGAACGAAGTATATTCCGAAAATCAGTTTAAGGTAAGGAATGCCATAAATGAATTACCTCCGCGCCAAAAAGAAGCTATTTTCTTTAAATATTTTGAAGGAATGGAAAATGAACAGATCGCCGATATAATGCAGGTAAACAGGCAGTCGGTGGCCAATCTTCTTTTTAAAGCAATTTCTACACTCAAAGTGCAAATCCCCGCTATAAGTTATTTACTGCTGATTGGTTACCAGCTTCTGTTTTAAGTTTTTCCCACTTTGTCGTTATTTCAGGATTTTCAGGTCATTTTAAAAATAACCTGAAAATAATTTTATAAAAAAGAGTATTGACATTCTTTTTCTGCATCCTTATTTCAAATATACCATACTATTATTTGTTGAACTTATGCCTGAGTACCGAAATCTGCTGCCGGAAGAACTTGCTGCCAATCCATCTTTTCGCCGCTGGACATTATTTAATGATCAGGAAGCGGTCAGCTTTTGGATGGAATGGGTTGAACTGAATCCGGATAAAACAGATCTGGTTGAAAAGGCGCAGCAGTTACTGTATTACACCGACCAGGCATTTGATAAGATTTCTGATGAAGAGGTAGCACACGAAATTTACCGGTTGTCGCATACAATTGGTGAAACTACGGGTAAAAAAGCAGGAAGGATATTCAATTTCCGCCCGCACTGGTACCAGATAGCCGCTTCCGTGCTGGTGTTAATAAGCATTGGCTGGTGGATAAACAGACAAAACAGTAACCACAAACCGGCAAGTGTTTACCAGGATATCCTGAGCCAGATTAAAGAGCCGCTGATTATTGAAGAGAACACAACAGACAAACCAAGGCTTATTTCACTGCACGACGGTAGTACAATATTGCTGCAGCCAAAAAGCCGTATTACGTTCGCAACGAGTTTTAATGGGGACAAACGGGAAGTATTCCTTTCAGGCGAAGCTTTTTTCGAAGTTGCCAAAAACCCCGACAAACCCTTTTATGTTTATGCCAATACACTGGCTACCAAAGTTTTAGGAACAAGTTTTAAAGTAAGTGCATATGATAATAAAAACGAAGTAAAAGTAGTAGTGAAAACGGGTAGGGTATCCGTATTTGCCATGACTAAAGAAGCTGTTGCAAGTCAGCAGGCTGATGACAAACTGGGAGGAATGGTACTAACGCCAAACCAGCAAATTACTTATACACCAAAAGAACTCCGTTTGACAAGAAGCCTGATTGCCAACCCAAAAGTGCTTGAATTACCAATTCAGAGCCAGTCATTTGAATTTAAAGGAACGCCTATTCATGAGGTTTTTGAAACGCTGGAAAAATCATATGGCGTTAAGATCATATTTGATGCGGAACTGATGAAAAACTGTTATCTGACTGCTTCTTTATCCGATGAACCTCTTTTTGAAAAAATAAACCTGATCTGCAAAACGATAGGTGCCCAATACGAACAAATGGATGCCAGTATTATTATCAGCAGTAAGGGGTGTTGAAGAAAGTGAGGAAAGCCGGCAGCCGGAATGGTTAAAGGTTAAGGGAGGAACGGGAGAAAGGAGGAAAAATCCTGCGGCAGGCAATCCTGTTAATCCTGTAATGCTGTCTAAAAAAAACTTAAACGAAAATCCTGTGACAGGCAATCCTTTTAATCTTGTAAATCCTGCCAATCCTGTTAAAAAACATACCAATTAAACTTTAACCTAACTACAATTTTCTGACGCCTATGACGAAAACTTATTCCGGAATTAATCATTAAAAAAGGCCGATGATGCTGCTACATCACCGGCCCGCAGATCCCTCTTTTATTACGCTCGATACGTCCATCCTGATCCAGGATGCAAGGGAACCATTATGCCGAATTTTAACCGACAAAATCAAAATTATGTCAAAAAAAGTACACTTTTATCATGCTTTACAGAAAATCATGCGCATTACGCTGTATCAAGCCTTACTCTCCATCGCTTTCACCGTTTTGGTGCATGCTCATGACGTGCGCGGCCAGAGAGTTTTAGAACAAAAAGTAACCCTGCGTTTATCCAATTCCGAAATTGATAAGGCACTGGATAAAATAGAAAATGTGGCGAAAGTAAAATTTATGTACAATCCCCAGATTTTCAGCAACCAGAAATATACTTTCAAATTTCAGGATGAAGCGCTTTCAGAGGTTCTGGCCAAAATTCTGGCTCCGCATAAAGTTACTTATGAAGTAATTAATGAAAGGATCATATTGAAACGCCAGCAGGCTTCACCGGAAGCCAGCCAGCCAAGCCCGGAACAAGCACCAAAGAAAAACATAACCGGCTCTGTAACAGATGAAACCGGCACAGGTTTACCGGGTGTTAGTGTTTTGGTAAAAGGAACACAACGCGGTACGTCTTCCGATGCGGTGGGAAAATATACCATAGAAATCCCTGATCAGGAACTTACCGCGGCCATACTTATTTTCAGCTTTGTGGGTTACACATCGCAGGAAGTAGCGGTAGCTAATAAAACAGAGATTTCAGTACAACTGGTACCGGAAGCAAAGTCACTGAATGAAGTGGTAGTAACGGCCTTGGGTATTTCAAAAGAAAAAAAGGCGCTTGCCTATGCAGTAACGGAAGTAAAAGGAAGTGAATTTACACAGGCCCGGGAAAATAATGTAGCTAATGCACTGACCGGAAAAATCGCCGGGGTAAATGCTACAGGTATGTCGACTGGTCCAGGCGGATCAAGCCGTATTATCATTCGTGGAAACGGATCATTAAGCGGAAATAACCAGCCATTGTACGTGATCAACGGGATGCCGATGGATAACAGTACGCCGGGAGGTGCCAACGAATCGACAGGTAATTCCAACAATACAGACCGTGGAGACGGGATCGGCGGTATTAACCCGGATGATATCGAATCGATCAGTGTTTTAAAAGGCGGACCGGCTGCGGCTTTGTACGGCGCACGTGCTTCGAATGGCGTTATCCTGATTACGACTAAAAAAGGAAGGGCTCAAAAAGGGATTGGTGTAGAAGTGAACAGCAATTTTACCACAGAAAGCCTTTCTATCATTCCCGATTGGCAGTATGAGTTCGGGCAGGGTGTGGACGGTGTAAAGCCACTAACACAAACACAGGCAAAAAGCTCAGGCCGCTTGTCGTATGGTGCGAGAATGGACGGAACTGATGTGATACAGTTTGATGGCCAGATGCGCCCTTATTCTCCTCAGAAAGATAACCTGAAAAACTTTTACAATACAGGTACCAATTACATCAATTCGATTGCATTCACTGGTGGAAATGAAACCGTTAACTTCCGTTTTGGTTTGAATAATACCAAATCAAACAGTATTGTGCCCAATTCTTCTTTTACCAGGCGAATTGCAAATCTGAGTGTAAATGCAAAATTGGGTAAAAGGCTTAGCATTGAAACCGTAGCACAATATAACCTGGAAGACGGCCATAATCGTCCGAAGGTAGGATATGCTGATTATAACCCGCACTGGGCTACTTATCTGATCGCCAATACGGTTGATATCAGAAGTCTTTCTCCCGGCTACGATGCAGTTACAGGAAAAGAAGTGGAATGGAACCCGGTTCCTGCTGCACCAAATCCCTATTTTGTTATCAATAAATTCAAAAATGAGGATACCAAAAACCGCTTTCTGGGACAGGCCAATGTCAAATTCGATATTCTGGATAACCTGTTTATCAAAGGCAGTGTAAGTCAGGACTATTATAATTTTCAATACGAATTTATTGTTCCGACCAATAATGCGTACCAGCCATTGGGTACATACGAAGCTAAAAAAGTTACCTCTTCGGAAACGAATGGTATGCTTACGCTTAATTACAACACCGACTTTTTTGAGAACCTGAGTTTCTCGGCTTTGGCCGGTGGTAATATACAAAGAAGTATTTATGACCAGATGGCGCTTAACGGTACTGAATTTACCATACCGTATTATTACAGCTTTACAAACCTTGCGACAACTACTACTGTACCTACTTACGCGAAAAGCGGTATCAATTCTCTTTTTGGATCCGTTGATTTGGGTTACAAAGGTTTGGCATACCTTACGATGTCCGGCAGGCAGGATTGGTTTTCAGTATTGAATAAAAACAGCAACAGTATTTTTTATCCTGCCATTGGCGGAACATTCATTCTGTCGGAAGCTTTTGAACTGCCCCAGGCGATCAGTTTTGCAAAATTGCGCGGATCATGGGCACAGGTAGGTGGTGCCAACGTATCGGCTTACCAGATTTACCAGAGTTATTCCATGGCACAAGGCGGACACAACGGACGCCCTGTACAACAGCTTAACTCGGCTTTGGTACCAAATCCGGATTTACGCCCGCTGACATCCACCACTTATGAAGCAGGACTCGAAGCCCGTTTCCTGAATAACCGCCTCGGAATGGATCTTACGCTTTATAACCGGAAAACAACGAATGATATAGTTCAGAGCGGTATTGCTGCATCGTCGGGTTATACAACAGCATTATTGAATGTAGGTGAATTGAGCAATAAAGGAATCGAACTCCTGATCACCGGAACACCGCTTAAAAAGGAAAAATTTGGCTGGGATATCAGCTACAATGTTGCCTATAATGAGAGCAAGATCGTAAAACTGGCAGAAGGATTACCAAGTCTTACCGTTGGTGACGGCGTAGGTGGCGGAACGATCCGCAACGTAGTAGGCGGATCGTATGGTGAAGTTTGGGGTTATAAGAAAAAGACGGATGCCAACGGACAAGTTGTTTTTAACACAGCCAGCGGTTATGCCGTGAGAGGTGATCTGGAAAGACTCGGAAGAGGTATCCCTCCTTTGACAATGGGGATTACCAACAATTTTACGTATAAAAATTTCTCTCTGAACATTCTTATTGATGGCAAATTCGGCAGCATTGTTTATTCTAATATGTATCAGTATGCCTACCGTTTTGGTTTGCCAAAAGAAACACTTCCGGGCCGGGAAACTGGTGTGACAGTAACTGGCGTAACACCGGAAGGTGCACCGTTCTCCAAAACCTGGGAGCAGAAAGACGTTGATACGTATTACGATAATGATAAGAATTACACGAGCATTTTTACATTCAATAATGACTTCATAAAACTTCGTCAGGTTATTTTCAGCTATAATCTGCCTGTAAATAAAATGGCATTTTTGAAACTGCAGTCTGCTTCTGTTTCACTGGTCGGACGTAATTTATTACTGATTTACAAGGACAAAAAGAACAATTATTTTGATCCCGAATCAAGTTATACGAATGGAAATGCCCAGGGACTTGAAGCATTTGGTGTACCCAGAACCAGAAGTGTGGGTGTGAACCTAACAGTGAAATTTTAATCATTAAAATATTTTAGTGAATATGAAAAAGTTTTTAAGATTACTTTATCTGGCCCCGCTGGCCCTGTTTATAACTTCCTGCGATAATGGTTTTGAAGAAATGAATGTTAACCCGAATGCTTCTACGGAGGTTGTTCCAGGATTTCTGTTCACCAAAGCGCAGCTGATTACCGTAAGTACGAATTATGTAGGTGCGGCTTACCTTACGATTGGTGGTTCCATGCAGCATTTTGCGACATACAAAGAAGTGCCTGCAGCCGGTGACAAATATTTCAATTACGGCTACTCTGTAAACAGCTGGGCACTTTATGGAGGTGATCCTGTGAATTCGGGAGCGGTGATTGATATTGAACAGGTAATAGATGCGGTTTCCACGGCTCCTGCTGATGTAAACAAACTTTCGGCAGCACGTATCTGGCGTGCGTATTTGTATCACAGGCTTACCGATCTGTATGGTGATATTCCTTATTCGGATGCAGGAAAAGCACTTTCGGACAAAAATTATACGCCGAAATACGATGAACAATCAGCCATATATGCGGATATGCTGAAGGAGCTTGAAGAATCACTGAATGCTTTCGATGCGGCACAGGCTACTTTCGGAAATGCTGACCTGATGTATGGCGGAGATATTACCAAATGGAAAAAATTCGGTTATTCCCTGATGCTCCGGCTGGGTATGCGTTTGACAGAGGTAGATGCGGCCATGGCCAAAACCTGGGTTGAGAAAGCAATTGCAGGCGGAATAATCGTGAGCGATGCAGACGTGGCTACTATTGCTTATGTTGATGGTTCAATCACAGCAAGCAGGAATTTTATAGCGAGCGGGTTAATGGGAACAGACTATGTTACACCGGGCGGCGATAATGTAGAAGGCGGCAAACTGGCCAAAACCTTTATTGATTACCTGAAAACGACCAAAGATCCTCGTTTAAATGTAGTTTCTATTGTGTGGGTGCCGTCGGCGGATGGAAAAACATTTACTGCCGACACAACTACTGCTTTGCAAAAAGGCATGCAAAATGCTGCTTTCAATTCTTTACCCGCGGATTTCAATACTTATTCTGAGCCTAATCCGGCTACCATTTTGAAATACAACGCACCTTTGGTAGTAATGGGAAATGCTGAAATGAATTTACTTCTTGCAGAAGCTGCGTTAAGAGGCTGGTACAGCGGAAGTACGGCAAAAGCAACTTATGAGGAAGCGGTAAAAGCAGGTATGAAACAGTGGGCATTATTCGGAAGTGCAGGTGTGATTTCTGATGCTAAAATCAATGCATATCTGATTGCAAACCCATACAAGGCCACCGGAACTGTTGCTGAACAAATGGCGCAGATCCATACGCAAAAATGGGTATCCCTGTTTTTGGAAGATGAGTACGAGATTTTTTCCAACTGGCGTCGTACAGGTTATCCTAATTTAACGCCAACCAATTATCCGGGAAATCTGACTGGAGGTAAAATCCCTACCAGATTTGTGATCCCGGACTCGGAAGGAATTTACAATGCCGAAAATTTCAATGAAGCCAGAACACGGCAAGGTGGGACAAACACATTGTCCAGTCTGGTTTGGTGGGATAAATAATAACAAAAGTTTACCAGGTACGGATTACAGTTATAAAACCTGTGATCCGTACTTTTCTATTTCAGAATCCTAAACCTTAACACATGAACAAGAAATTTCTATTAATTGCTGTATTCATTTGTTCTTTTGGTATAGTAAATGCCCAAAAATATACGATCATCATCAAAGGCGGCCATGTAATTGATCCCAAAAACAATATCGACGCATTGATGGATATTGGCCTGAAAGGGGATACAATTATCAGCGTTGCCAAAAATATTGACCCAAAAGAAGGAATCCAGGTTGTTGATGCAAAAGGGCTTTATGTCACACCCGGACTGATCGACATTCATTCGCATAATTTTTACGGCACCAAAATGGACCAGACTTACAGCAATGGTCCAAACGCCTTACCGCCTGATGGTTTCACATTCAGGACCGGCGTTACGACTGTTGTGGATGCAGGTTGTGCAGGATGGAAATCATTTGCTGATTTTAAAAAACAAACCATTGATATATCCAAAACAAGAGTGCTTTCTTTTCTTAACATTGTAGGAGAAGGCATGCGCGGTGGAACATACGAACAGAATGTAGCGGATATGGATGCTGCGGCTACTGCAAAAGTCGCAATGGAAAACCCTGAATATATTGTTGGAATTAAACTGGCACATTATAACGGTTATAACTGGACGCCAACAGAACGTGCTATAGGAGCTGGAAAACTAGCCAATCTCCCGGTTATGGTAGATTTTGGCGGAAGCAAACCTGTGCTTCCTATTGAGGAGCTTTTTATGAAACACATGCGTCCCGGAGATATATTTACACACTGTTTCGGCCAGCTTTCGAGCCGCGAACCGATACTGGACGTTACAACCGGAAAAATAAAACCATTTGTTTATGAAGCCCGAAAAAAGGAATCATCTTCGATGTAGGTTATGGTGGAATCAGTTTTGCTTTTTCGCAGGCTATTCCGGCAGTTAAAAGTGGGTTTTATCCGAATACGATCAGTACGGATATCCATACAGGAAGCATGAACAATGCCATGAAAGATATGCTGAATGTTATGTCTAAATTTCTGGCCATGGGTATGGATTTGAAAAGCGTCATCAAAGCCAGTACCTGGACGCCCGCACAGGTGATCCACAGGGAAAAACTGGGTAACCTTTCGGTTGGATCGCCGGCAGATATTACTGTTCTGCGCGTTGCGGATGGCAAATTCCAACTGAACGATACCGGTACATTCGGCTTCTGGGATTATACCGGAACGAAAATTCAGGGCAAACAAAAACTGGAAGCAGAAGTAACCATACGCGCCGGAAAAGTGGTCTATGATCTAAACGGCCTGACCAACCCGCTGGTAGTTGCTAAAAAAAACTGAGGTTACACAGAACGGACGCCGCGCGGAACCACAGAGAAAGAAAGAGAGCCATAGAGGTAGTTTTTTTTCTCAAATGAATCTCTGCGGTCCTCCTCTTTACTGTGTGGTTCTCGGTGTAACCTAAACCAAATCACAAAATGAAAAATAAAATCCTGATTGCCTGTATTACTATTATTTGCGTCAGTTTTTCAAAAATCCAGGCGCAAACTATTTCAAAAGAAGAACTCATTTTTCTTACTTCTGAATGGAAAGGTGAACGTTTTCCGGATGGCAGGCCCAAGGTACCGGATGACCTGATCCGCCGGGTAAAAGAAATTGCTATTGAAGAAGCCTGGGTCGTTCTCCAGAATGAAGGTTATAACTGCCAGTTTGATGGCAACTGGAAAATGATTCATCAGGATGTTCCCATTGCCGGACGCGCATTAACTGCTCAGTTTATGCCATCGAGACCTGATTTAGAAAAAAATATTAAAGAACGCGGTGCAAAAAACGGCCGTATAGGCAACACCAATTCGTGGCCGATTGACCAGCTTTCAAAAGGCGATGTTTATGTGGCAGACGGTTTCGGAAAAATTGCTCAGGGAACATTGATCGGTGATAATCTGGGCAATTCTATTTTTGCCAAATCAGGGAACGGTGTCATTTTTGATGCCTCTTCACGCGACCTCGAAGGACTTTCTAAAATTGAAGGTTTTAATGCATTTGTGCGTGACTGGGATCCTTCTTATCTAAAAGATGTGGTTTTGACCGGACTGAACACGCCCATCAGAATCGGAAGGGCTATTGTGCTGCCGGGTGACCTGGTCCTGGCAAAAAGAGAAGGCATTATTTTCATACCGGCCCATCTCGCCGAAAAAGTAATACTTACTGCTGAATTTATCGGGATCAGGGATAAATTCGGCATTCAGATGCTCAAAGAACAAAAGTATACGCCAGGGCAAATCGACAGCCAATGGTCGGAGAAACTGAAACAGGATTTCATGAATTGGCTGGACAAAAACCCCAAAGAAATTCCTATGAAAAGAGCGGAACTGGATGAATACATGAAGAAAAGAACCTGGTAAATTGGCCTGCGCGACCGGGTCGCACCAGACCAGATAATCAGTAGACTCATTCAAACTTTTCTTTACTAATAAAACCATTTTCCGTTTTCGGATCAATACTCTTTCCATACAGCATTTTATAAAAGAACAATATTTACAAAACATGAATATTTACAAGCTTCTGTCTGGTGTTGCGGTTTTACTTTTACTCATTGCACTCATCTTATCATTTACAGGAAATATCCATCAGGCCGGCCCGTTTTTCATCGGATTCTTTCTTTGCATGGCTATCGGCTTCCGCGGTTTCGATAAGCTAAAAGGTTTTACTTATACAACGGTCATATTTTCTGCAGTCACTACTGCACTCTATTATCCTCAGTATTTCCAAACCGTAAACGGTTTTAAACTTGCAACATTGATCACCCCGCTTATTCAGGTTATTATGTTCGGTATGGGAACGTCTATGAGTTTCGGTGACTTTGTTGGTGTTGTAAAAATGCCGAAAGGCGTATTTATTGGCGTTGTAAGCCATTTTATGATCATGCCCACAATCGGGTATACACTTGCAAGTATCAGCGGTTTCCCTCCTGAAATTGCCGCCGGAATTATCCTCATTGGCTGTTCTCCAAATGGCATGGCTTCCAATGTAATTTCTTATCTGGCGAAGGCGAATCTGGCACTTTCCATTACTATTACAGCCATATCCACTATGCTCGCTCCGATCATTACACCATTGTTAATGAGTTTCCTGGCAGGCGCTTTTGTAGATATAGACACATGGAAAATGATGAAGGACATTATTTACATGGTCATTATCCCGATTGGAGCCGGGCTGATTTTCAATAAATTATTCAGTGGAAAAGCGAAATGGCTGGATGATGCCATGCCTCTGGTGTCTATGGCCGGAATTGCATTTATCATTGTGATTATTACAGCAGCAGGAAGAGATAGTTTACTCACTATCGGCCCAGCTTTGCTCTTATTGGTGCTGATACATAATTTGTCTGGCTATACATTAGGTTACTGGTCAGGAAGATTATTTAAAATGAGCGAGAGGGATTGCCGGACTATTGCTATTGAAGTAGGCATGCAAAACGGCGGGCTTGCTTCCGGAATTGCAAAAGAGATGGGAAAAATGGCAACAGTTGGACTGGCACCGGCTATTTTTGGCCCGTTAATGAATATTACCGGATCAATACTTGCTTCCTGGTGGCAGGGAAAACCAACCGGTGACGAGGAGGTTTATGTGGAAACCGGACGGGCGCATTGATATAATGGGGCGGTGCTATGTGGGATAGAAAGATAGGGCGTTGCCCTATCCTGAGATATTATGCCCTTTCAGGGCGAAGGGACTTGTAAATAGTTGGTGCCCTGTTTTGAGACATTCCGCCCTTTCAGGGCTTTTTACTCCTCTTCTTCCAGTATTAACTGCATAAATACCAGATCTAGCCATTGATCAAATTTATACCCAACTTCTCTTAAATAGCCTTTTTCAATAAAACCGTATTTTTTATGAAATTCGATACTTCCGCGATTTGCGGCGTCTATTCCGGCAATCATTGTATGCAATCCTGATTCTTTTGCACGTTGTATCAAACTTCCCAGCAGCTTCCCTCCCACTCCGATCCCTCTTGACTTGTCATCCAGATAAATCGAATGCTCCACACTGAATTTATAACCGATTTTAGGACGAAAAATATTATACGATCCATACCCGAGTACTTTTTTGTCATGCTCAGCCACAATGACCGGCATTCCGTCCAGGATCATTTTCTCAAACCAGGCAGTTTGCTCTTCAAGGGTTCTTATTTCGTAATCGTAAATGGCAGTAGAGGTAAGAATAGCTTGATTTATAATTTCTAAGATAGATGGTAAATCACGGGGAGCAGCATTTCTGATAGTAATATCCATTAAAGACTTTATTCGATTAGACAGGTTATGTATTAAGCTCAAAGTTACCCCAAATTAACAAAACTCATATAATCTGATAATCCTTTATTCGTATGTATTGTAGAAATTGTTTAAAAACGAATCTTTTCCGTGACTAAATCTATTCAACACAACAGTTTAAGGCCAATTTACGCGGCTTTTGGAAAAGATCCGTGAATATGTGCACCTTGTCCAGAAAAATTCACTTCCAGTACACCTCCCAATCCTTCAATACGCTCCCGCATGGTGGTCATACCCAGGCCTGTTCCTGGTTTTGCTGAAAGTCCGCGTCCATTATCTTTGATATCGATTACCACAGAATGATCTTTCCCATATAGCGCAATATCCACACGCGTAGCACCGGAGTGTTTGAGACAATTGGTTACTGCCTCGCGGACAACCTTGTATAATTCTTCATTCTGGCTACCTGTTACTTTCTTTTCCAACTCCTTATCTACCTCCGTATGGATTTGCAGATTACTTCCCGGCCCGAAACGAAGTGAAAGATTTTCCAGAAGACTGAAAGTGCTGTATTGCTCTTTCGAACTTGTTTCATTGAGCCTGTGCATGAACTCACGGGCATTAATATACCCCTCGCGTACATCCTCTTCAATGTCAGTTAAAGCATGCAATGCTTCTTCACTTTTTACCTTGTCTTTGAGGTCGGCTATGTGGTACTGAACAGCAAGCCAGTCCCCGCTCACTTCGTCGTGCATGTTTTTGGAAATTATCTTACGCTGACTGATTATCGCTTCTTCATTTTCAGTTTTCAGGCGAATCCGGTCAAGCTCCATTTCCTTTTCCATACCCGTCAGTTCGTCCACAAGTTGCTGTCGTTCTATTTGTCTCCGTGCCTGCTGGCGTTTGTTGTTCAGGAATAAAATTATGGCAACCAGTATAGCCAATATAGCCAGCCCCAACAATTTATTCATCGTTGCCTGGCTTTGCAGGTTTTTGGTTTCAAGATCTTTGATCGCTACTTCTTTTTGAGCAACGGAATATTTTTGTTCGGCTTCGAAGACAACACCTTTCTGAATAATCACATTTGATGAATCCTTATAAGCCTGGTAAAGTTTGAAGTGTTTTAACGATTCCTTATATTCTCCTTTGGATTCGAAGTATTCGGATAATACATGACTTACCTCTTGATTAATTTCCTTTTTTAGCAGGGAGACGTTAAGTTTTCCTAACAGATTTAACCCTATGGCAGTATTTCCCAATTTTATTTGCGCGAGCGCAGCATAAACTTCCCACCAGAAATCCGCCGATGGCGTTGTTTTAAGAAGAGTCTTTATATACCGATCACTTCTGATAGAATCGGAATAATCGATTACTTTTTTATAATTACCAAGGTGGTAATAAGTTACCATTAAGCTACGGTAACAAGTCTGCTTCCAATGACCGGTTGTATCAGTGATAGACCTCAATAGGTTATCTATTATTTTTATTGAAGAATCGGCGTAAGCCGCTTTTTTTCGGTTTTGTACAATTTACTGTACGAGAATGATTTTGCAATATATGCATGGTACCGGGTAATAGAGTTTTGAGGAATATCACCTAACGAACCCACCAGTTTGTTGGCATAATTTAGAGCTTCATGGTTTAGTTGAAGGTCATTATGAATTCTCCATAAAATTCCGTAGCCATCAGCAGTAACATCCTTGTATCCCTCCATTTTAGCCATTTCAGTTGCCTTGTGTAGAAATTCAATAGCTGAGGTAAAACGATCATGGCGACTCTGAAACACTGCCTTGTTCAGATAGGCAACAGCCAGGATTTTGGAATTCCGTTTAACTAACTCTCCGTTTGCAATAACCTGATCATTCCATTTTTCTTCAACTTTATTTGTTTGTATTCTTCCATAAAAAGTACAGATACTTGCCGCACAAATCATTTTGGCTTCCGGACTGTTATTGGTTTTAAACTCTGCTTCCAATTCCTTGTTGAGAGAGTTAAATTCGTCATAATATTGATTTGTAAATTCTCTTGGCGTGTTTTCAATTATTTTACATATTTCCAAATAATTAATATTCTTCCCCTTACCCTTTGGCTTCAGACTGTCCGGCAACGCCTTAAATAAACTATCGGATATCTGTCCGGTTACTATCGCCGGAATGAACATAAAAAATAATAAAATAAAGATTCGGTTCATTGGAATAGTATGTTGAACAAAGCTGTTTATGGAGATCACACTTAATATTCAGACCCCAATTTTCAGAATTTAAATCTAACAAAAATCAGGATATTTTTTTGTTTTTAATGATAAAACCCCAGCCTGAGACGGACCGGGGTTTTATCATTAAAGTTTAATCAAATTTATTTCACTACAACAATTTTGCGGAGCTCGGAAGCCCCACCCTTATGGGATATTCTGATCATATATACACCCGGGTTTACACTCACCATACTAAGGTTGTTTTGCAAGGTACTTCCTTTCATCTCACGGATTGTCTGGCCCAGGCTGTTGATCAGCTCAACTCCGGTTACCGAAGTCCAGTCAGCTGTTTCAATCGTTAGTTTGTCACTGACCGGGTTAGGGAATAAAACCGTACGGAGGTTTTCTTCGTTCTGTACGCTCCTGATCCGGCTGTATGCGAAGCTGCCATCGTTATCCACCATTTTCAGGCGGTAATAACCTGTCCCGGTTATCGGGTTTTGATCTGAATAATTGTAATTGCCGGCACTGTTTCCTTCTATTTTGACCAGTTCTACAAAATCTTTCGAATTGTGGCTGCGTTGCAGTTCATAATGGCTGAAATCTTTTTCGCTCGCTGTTTTCCAGGTCAAATTTACTTTTCCTTCGGCAAGTCTGGCCTCGAAACTGATGAGCGTGACAGGAAGTGGTGTGGTGGTCAATCCGAAATTATTGGACAGATAGCTCACATCGGCAGCAACCCTTAACGTTTCATAGGTAATTCCGGCACAATTGGCTGTAACAGATGTCTCTCCGTTTGCTGTTCCGTCCCCTGCCGAAACACCAGCTGTTACCGGGCCGCCCTCACCTAATGTGTAATAGCCGGCCGGCAGTTCTTTTACCGCAGACCCTGTTGAAGTGGTCCCCAGTACGAGTTTGTAAGTACCCTGTGGTTTGCCGCTGAACAGGTAGTTCCCGCTTGCATCCACAGGCTGCACATCAATTTGTGTGCTTCCCTGAAACAAAGTAACATAAAGGCCCAAACTCGTTCCGTTCAACTCTGTGCCGTTGATACCGTCCGAAAGTAATGTGTTGTCTTCGTAAACTGTTCCGCCAAGGTCCACTGTTGGCGCAGTGATAACCACACTGGCAGAAGCCGGCGAAGAACAGGTTCCCGATGTGGCGGTAATGGTATAGGATCCGGTCGGAACGGTAATTGTATTACCCGAAATACTGGTTCCGGCAGATGGTGACACTGCATAGCTGTATGTTGCATCGTAGTTTGCGATCGTGAAACTTCCTGTTGCCACTGTGCAGGTTGGCTGCGTTACAGTACCAATGGTTGGCTGGGCCAATGCAGTTGGCTGTGCATCAACGGTTGTGCTGGCAGAAGCAGGTGAACTGCAAGCTGCTGCGGATGTGGCTGTTACTGAATATGTTCCGGCTGGTGCTGTTATAGTGCTCCCGGAAACGGTTACCCCGGCTGACGGAGAAACGGTGTATGTGTAGGAAGGATCGTAATTGGTGATCTCAAAACTCCCCGTAGTTACTGTACAGGTTGGCTGCGTTACCGTTCCCAGTGTTGGCTGTGCAGGCGTTGATGGCTGCGAATTTACGGTTACACCCGCAGATCCCACTGAGGTGCAGGCTCCCAAAGTCGCAGTCAATGTGTAACTTCCGGCGGGTGCCGTTACTGCATCTCCGGAAATTGTTACGCCTGTGGATGGCGAAATAGTGTATGTATAGCCTGGATTGTGATTCGCAATCGTAAAACTACCCGTACTTACCGAACAGGTCGGCTGCGTCACCGCGCTCAGCGTGGGTTGTGCTGGTGTTGCCGGCTGGGCATTGACCGTTGCACTCGCCGATGCGGGTGAAGTACAGGTCCCCGAAGTGGCAGTGACCGTATAACTTCCTGCGGGAGCGGTTACCGAACCTGCCGAAACCGTCACACCGGCAGAAGGCGAAACGGTGTAAGTGTAGCTTGCATCATAATTGGTGATCGTAAAGCTGCCCGCTGTTACAGAGCAGGTGGGCTGGGTAACCGGGCTTAACTTGGGCTGGGCCAGAGTTGTTGGCTGTGCATTGACCGTTACGCTGGCAGAAGCACTTGAAACGCAGGCGCCATCAGCCGCAGTGACCGTATAACTCCCGGCCGGAGCCGTTACCACACCACTTCCCGAAACCGTTACGCCTGTTGACGGTGATACCGAATATGTCACCGCTGCATCATAGTTGGTAATGCTGAAACTTCCGGTCGTTGACAAACAGGTTGGCTGGGTAACAGTTCCCAAGGTTGGCTGGGATGGGGTTACGCATACCGGGGTGATTGCAGTTGGGCAGCTTCCAACAGGACCGGGTTCGTTGGCCGGGTTGGTTTGCGTATCAAAGGTGTTGCTGGTTGCTACATAGCTGTACTGACTCTGGTCATAGTACAAAAAGCTATCGGTCAAATCACCGTTAGAGATAACTTCAATACGTGTTCCCGCACCAGTGCCATTACGGAAATTGTTCCAGGTAGTAATACTCTTCAAAACTGTGCTCTCTGTGTATAGTGCAAATCCGTTGTTACTCGAATTGTTTTTGAAAGTTGAGAAGCTTATTAGACTGGGAGGCGACATATTAGTGGTTTTTATTGCTCCTCCCTCGGTCCCGGTTGAAGTGCTATTCTCGCAGAAATAACTTTTCGTAACGGTAAAATTCATTCCGCTGCTTGCATGGATAGCTCCGCCACCACTGCTTCCACTTCCCAATGCTTTATTGGTGACAAACTTGCAATCAGTGATCAGAGTTGTACCAGTTTCAGCCTGGAACCCCATTGCGCCACCTCCATTGGTTGTACCATTCGCAATATTATTCTCAAAATAACAATTGCTAAACAGAATGTTATCCGAAGTATTCGCTACACGGCTTAAAACCCTAAATGCACCACCCGGAGTTGTACCCCCGCTTGATGAATTTCCAATTACGGTACAATCATAAAACTTAATTACAGAGGTTCCACTTCCCGCTGTGTTCAAAGACAAAACTCCCCCGCCACCCGATCCGACGCCACCGGTAAATTTGACACCATATACAGTTAGAGTCGTACTTGTTCCAGTTCGGCTTCCCAGAATCCTTGCGCTGCCACTCGGGCTAAATGTGGTTACATTCGCTGTTGGGTTATACCCAGTTTTATCGGTGCCGGTAGCGTTGGTGGGATAACCTCCACTTATAAAAAAAGGCCCAGCCCCGGTAAGCAAATTCGTAACGGTGTAAGTGCCAGCCGCCACATAAACGTTATGACCTGCATTCACAAAGGCAGACAGATTACTCTGGTTGGCGGCGTCTGTCCACGTTGTCCCACCTCCGCTTGACCCGAATTTAATATACCTGTCGGCACTGAAACCTGCCGTACTAAAGAGCATTGCCAGCATGATAATCAAACCTTGCTTACCAACCAGGTTTAGGTTAAATACTGAAAATAGTTTGCGATTATGCCCCGTTTTCAACGGGTTAAAATGATCCAGAAACGATTCATCATTTTGACCATGTGTGTAGTGATTTTTCATACTTTTTACTTGCTTTTAGTTGATTGGATTTTACTGAGGGTATTAAAATTTTCTTCGCGTGCGTATAATGGTTTCATTCTTTCTACTTGTTTAGTGTGTGGATTGTTTACGTGGAAATTATTTTAAAAAAATCTGCAATTTTTCTTGATACGAGTTGCCCGGCCATTTTTCTGAACTGGCGTCATTAACGGATTAGTCGCACAATTCAGTTCTTTGCAGTTTTATAATAGGAATAAAGAATACTTAATTTTCGGGGATTTACAGTACTGTTTTGCTTGTGCAAAGTTATGTTGAATGCTATTCAAAATATGTCCCAATATTTATCCAAAAACGGCTCAAAATGTAACAGGATGTCATATCGCACAATTGCGCTATGTTGATGCAAAAAACATGCGATGTTTGCAAAACGTATAATACTAATAGCTACTTTTATGGATAAACACATTATAACTATTAACCAAAATGACCAGATTGGATACTAAGGAATTAAACTGATTATCCGCTATGTTGTCGTTAAAAATTGCCACAAATGAACCTATGTATTATTGACGACCACAAGCTTGTGGCCCAGGGGCTGATGAACCAGCTGCTAAAAGAACAGGACGTCAAAATGGTTTCTGTATTCTACAGTGCTGAAGAATTCCTGATGGAAAAGTTTACGGATACACAGCCGGATTTGGTATTAGTAGATTACATGATGCCAGGTATGAATGCATTGGATTTGATCACATTAAGCATTTCAAAGCTGCCAAAAACAAAGTTTATAGTACTTACATCCCTTATGGAGCCTGAATTGGTGAAAGAAGTTTTTAGTGCCGGTGCTTCGGGGTACGTAACCAAAGATGTAACAATAGACGAACTGCTGGAAGCTATACTGATGGCTTTGAACGGTGGTCGCTATATCAGCCATTCCATGAAGGAAAAACTGGTACATAATATGTTCATTGATGAACCGCTGAGTTACAAACTTTCTACAAGAGAAAATGAAGTATTGATTCAAATTTGCCAGGGAGCTACGCCCAAGGAAATTGCTGCTAAAATGGGATTAAGCCTCCATACAATTCATCATTTTATACGAAGGACTATGCGCAAAATGGATGTAAACCGCACTATAGACCTGGTGGTACTGGCAATTAAAAATGGTTTATATATGCCGTGACAAAATAGCTGTGAGTGGCAATCATGAACATTTAGTTTAAAATTCGGGACTTCCATTTCTCCAAAGGTCAACAATCAAAACCATGCCCCACGGTTTAAAATATACGCGCCTTGTATACTGATTTTTGGTGGTGCTCATAAAATTAAAATTACCCGTTCTGTGTTAACCTGAAACCAGAAGCATAAAAAAGGCCACAAACCAACCGCAAAAAGCTATATTAAACATGGAACCAGAAGAACGCAAGCGATATAGCCGCCAGATTATTTTACCTGAGTTAGGACTTTCAGGACAGGAAAAACTGAAAGCTGCCAAAGTGCTGGTTATTGGTGCAGGTGGTTTGGGCTGTCCTGTGCTGCAATATCTTACTGCCGGCGGAGTGGGTACCATTGGCATCGTTGATGATGATATTGTAACAATTAGCAACCTGCACCGGCAGATTTTGTATTCTGCGGAAGATATTGGAAAAGGCAAAGCTCAAACTGCCAGAGAAAAATTATCGCTTTCTAATCCTTTTATAAATTTCAATATTTTTCCTCTCCGGCTGGACAGTGAAAATGCATCCGCTATCATTGCGAATTATGATTTGGTAATTGACGGTTCAGATAATTTCCCGACACGTTATCTTGCTAATGATACTTGTGTAGAATTGGATAAATCATTGGTTTTCGGCTCCATTCTTCGTTTTGAAGGTCAGCTTTCAGTATTTAATTATAAGGGCGGCCCAACTTACCGCTGTCTTTTTCCGGAAGCAGAAGAAGGTGATAATTGTGCCGAAGCGGGTGTGATCGGAATTCTCCCTGGCATTATTGGAACTTACATGGCCAATGAAGCAATTAAAATAATCTGTGGAATTGGAGAACCTCTTTCGGGTAAATTAATGGTGATCAATTCATTAACGAACGAAACCAATATTTTTCTCTTCGAAAGAAGTGTAAATTTAAACACTCCAAAAATCATTCATAACCCTGTTGTAACCCAAAGTAAAAGCTCAGAAGAAATTTCATTTGACGATTTCGAACACTTACAGCAATCTGATCCTGACAGTTTGATGCTGATTGATGTGAGGGAAGAATATGAATATGAAGAAGATTTTGTTGGCGGAATCAATATACCATTGCCGGAACTGGCAGAAAATATCACAAAAATGCCTGCCGACAAAACTGTTATCTTTTATTGCCGCAGCGGTGCCAGAAGTTTAATGGCAGTAAATCTTTTGAAAAAAACAATTTTGAAGGAAAAAGCTATTGGATGAAGGAAAGTTGAATTAAAGTTACAAACATCTATTTTTCATTAATTGGTTGGTTAAACCCGACGAATTTAGCTAAATTCGTCGGGTTTAACCAACCAATTTAGCTAAATGATCTTTTCACGATATATTTTACCTGCCATACTGAGTAAAATATCTTCCAATAAAGTGGTCGTATTAACCGGCGCACGACGAGTTGGAAAGACTTTTATTCTGAATAAGATCAAAACTGATTTTGAAGGCACTTCTTTATTTATGAATGGTGAAGATCTCGATGTTATTGAATTATTAAATAATCGCAGGGTTTCATCATTTAAGCGTTGGATTACCGGAATAGACCTTTTAATTATTGATGAAGCCCAGGCCGTTCCTGAAATTGGAAAATCCCTTAAGCTACTTATTGATTCTTTTCCCGGATTAACAATATTAACCAGCGGCTCATTCGCATTCGAATTATCTAACCAGACCGGAGAACCGCTGGTTGGAAGACAAATAAATTTTCAGCTTTTCCCATTAGCCCAACTTGAATTATCATTGAGTGAAACCTTTCTGGAAACGAAGGAAAAACTGGACAACCGGTTAGTTTTTGGGAGTTATCCGGATATACTGCAGATTCTTAATACTGATGAGCAAACAGCTTATTTGAAAGAATTAGTGAATGCTTATTTACTTAAGGACATCCTCATGTACGAGCAGGTGCGCTACTCCCATAAAATGCTCCAGTTGCTGCAGCTGGTTGCGCATCAGGTGGGACAGGAAGTTTCGTTGGATGAGCTGGCCAAATCGTTGCAACTCGACAGAAGTACAGTTGAGAGGTATCTTGATTTATTCTCGAAGGTTTTTATCATTTTTCGTATCGGCGGGTACAGCCGCAATCTTAGAAAAGAAGTTACAAAATCATCTAAATGGTATTTTTTTGATAATGGGATCAGGAATACTTTGATTAATAACTTTTTACCTATTTCCCAGCGTCAGGATATTGGGGCACTTTGGGAAAATTATCTGGTAGCAGAACGTATGAAATATAATTCTTACACCAATAATTATGCATACACTTACTTCTGGCGGACCTATGATCAGCAGGAACTCGATTGGCTTGAAGTAAAAGATGAACAACTAACAGCTTATGAATTCAAATGGAGTGATAGTAAAGTAAAATTCCCAAAGGCTTTCGTTGAAGCCTATCCGGAAGCCAAAACAAACTGGATCACCCGCGAAAACTACACCGATTTTATTACTGGTATCCTCTGAAAAATTGTTCCTGCATTCCCTGTCTCCCGGGTTTTCAAACACATTAAATTTACATGAAAATTACTCTATAAGTTTGGTAGATTAGATAGTTTTCTTACTTTTGTGCATCGCTGTTTATCTGAAAAAAATAATAGTATGCTTGCAAAAGTTCTTTCCTTAAAGCTTCCATCCAGAATATGGCTGCTGATTCCTATTGGTTTACTATTGGTACTTATTGGTCTTTTAATTTTTAATGGTACAGTACCAATTACCCAGGAAGGATTCCAAACATTTATAAGCAGCGATTTTGCCTTGTATCTTTTAATTGGATTAGCCGCACAGCTGGTTGATGGAGCCCTTGGAATGGCATATGGTGTAACTTGTACATCATTTCTATTGAGCATGGGTGTTACCCCGGCAGTCAGCAGTGCCAGTGTGCACGTAGCCGAAATGTTTACGACCGGCGCATCAGCAATATCTCACTTTCGGTTTAAAAACATTAATAAGAAACTATTCAAAAGCCTGCTGATCCCTGGTGTTTTGGGAGCAATAACGGGTGCCTATCTGCTATCGGATGTGATCGATGGCAATGTGATCAAGCCGTATATGGCGTTTTACATGCTCGTGCTGGGAGTAATTATTATCAGGAAAGCGATAAAAAAGACCTTCGTTAAAAATAAAACAAAAAGAATTGGTTTGCTGGCCGCTACCGGCGGTTTTCTGGATTCGATTGGCGGTGGTGGATGGGGACCAATCGTAACTTCTACCTTACTCGGGCAGGGACGTGATCCGCGTTACACGATTGGCTCTGTAAATGCAGCAGAATTTGCTATTACGTTTGCAAGCGGTATTACCTTTCTTATTTTTCATGGTGTAAACAGCTGGCAGGTTGTGCTTGGCCTTATTGTTGGCGGTGTAATAGCTGCACCGGTTGGAGCCTTGGTAGTAGGAAAAATTAAGCGTAAACCATTAATGCTTACTGTCGGTATCCTTGTGATTCTTTTGAGTTCACGTACCATTTTACAAAGTCTTGGCCTGATTTAAGTGTTCACATTTCATGCGATGCTTTTTTGACGGGCAAAGTCAAATTCGTTAGATTTGCAAAAACTCACTTTTGCATCATGCTTACCGATTTCGGATATATATTTTTATTCATTATTGCTGCCATTGCTTTTACAGCACTGATGTTAACCATCGCCCGGTTTCTCAGGCCGGACCGTCCGAATGAAGAAAAACTTACTACTTATGAATCGGGGGAAGATCCGCTAGGAAATGCGAATATCCAGTTCAATGTTCGTTTTTATGTCATTGCCCTCATTTTCGTGCTTTTTGAAGTAGAATTGTTATTTCTTTTTCCGTGGTCCGTAGTATTTGGAAATGAAGATCTGATAGCACAGACCAACGGGCAATGGGGCTGGTTTGCCATGGCTGAAATGGCCGTTTTTGTTGGGATACTTAGTTTTGGATTAGCCTATGCATGGGCAAAAGGATATCTGGACTGGGTAAGGCCAACACCTCAGATCCCGGAAGTAAAATCGCCTGTTCCGGCAGACCTTTATCTGAAAGTGAATGAAAAATACAGCAGGAAATAATCTGATACCATACAAAAAGAGGAGCACAAAAAAATATTCGTGCTCCTCTTTTTATATTTAAATACTATATAACCTTATCAATTCATTCCACCCCATTTACCGTGTTTGCTTTTCGGCGTCATAACAATACCAATGCTCAGATATAACTGATTAGGTTTGAATGTATCCACATCTGTTACCTGCACATTTTCACCACGCCATTGTCCGGTAGTTACAACTGGTAAGTGATAAGCGAGTTTGCTGCTGATGTAAAACTTATCAAAATGCTTGGGCATGATACCTGTTTTATAATCCACACCGATACCTGCATTCAGGTTAAGACTTCCTGTATATAACTTCACAGCCTGATAGCTTGCAGGACTGCTGATCACTTTCGTCAGGCTGGCTGAATAATTACTTTTAATACCAAGTTTGTAAAACATGGCATCCACTCCGATCGGGATAAAAACATTCCATTTGGGTGTGTTTACCAATTTCGGCCCAAAATTGAATCCTAATCCTACGCCCCACAATGAAGCACGTTTTTTATCCACTTCGTTATTAGGTTTTGTACTGTTCATCAGAATAAGCCTGTGCTCGGAAATCCAACGATCCGATTCCATACGTTTTGCCAATACAATAGAACTCATCAGTGAACCGAATGGCTCTGTTCCAAGCAATTTTAACTGCTTGCGCATATCGGTAAAACTGTTATTGGATAACAGTCCGAATTCAGCAAAAACCGCAAAACCGGAAGTATATTTTTTAGTGGCAGGTGTAACCGCTGTTGAATCAGTTTGGGCGAATACAGAACCGGACAACATCAGGAGTAATGCGCTGAGAAGAATTTTACTTTTCATTTTTTAATTGTTTGTACTTATTGAATTGTTAAAAATGTAATCGCCGAAAAAGGTTTTTATTTGCATAAAATTTATGATATCATTCAATATCAACCTTTTATAAATTAATATACAGTATGCACCATTCACACGAAAAGTGCTGACTTCATTATATACATTTATGTATACTTTTGTATAGTTGAAATTGTTGCAATAAAGTGGTGCAAAGCATAAATGAATTAGAAAAAAACGGAAGTTATTTAAAAAGTAAATTGTAAGATCCGGGCAAACAGCCGGAAAAGCGATCAGAAATAATTTCCTGTCTAATCAGGCTGGCGTGATGAAAAACGATATCTGAACAACTATGAACGAAAGAATAAAGACCGGAGACGGAGGAATAATTCTTACAAATGCGGAAGATCTCATGAACTGGGCACGTCTTTCATCCTTATGGCCAATGGGTTTTGGGCTGGCTTGCTGTGCAATTGAAATGATGGCTTCTTACGCATCCCATTATGATCTGGAACGCTTCGGTATTTTTCCAAGGCCTTCCCCCGCCAGTCGGATGTAATGATCGTTGCAGGAACCGTAACCTTTAAAATGGCCGATCGTATCCGCAGATTGTACGAACAAATGCCTGAGCCCCGTTATGTAATTTCTATGGGGAGCTGTTCGAACTGCGGCGGGCCATACTGGGAACATGGTTATCATGTTGTAAAAGGCGTGGACAGGATTATTCCTGTGGATGTATATGTGCCAGGTTGCCCGCCAAGACCGGAAGCATTAATCGGAGGTTTTATGAAACTGCAGGAAAAAATAAGAGGCGAACATCCGCTGGCTCCCGAATTATTTTTAGAAATGGAAGCAAAGATGGCTCAGGAAACCGCTTAAAATTTTATTTTTAAAATCAGGATTATTACCCTTCATTTTTAACGCTTAATTCTTCATTACCAAAAATGACTTTCCCAGAGATTACAGAAATAATTGTTGCTGAATTCGGTCATCATACGGTTGATACTGACATAAAAGGCCCGCAGCCTATATTGATCGTGCCGGTTGAAAAAATTGCCGTTATCTGTCAGTTCCTGCAAGAAAATGAGCGTTTATATTTTGATTATCTGGCTTGTATTACTGCCATAGACAATGGGGCGGGCCTGGCAACGATGGAGATTATTTATAATCTTACCTCTATTCCATATGGCCATAATCTGATGATAAAAATAATTTTTCCCAGAAATCTGCCCGAACAGCATATTCCCATTGTTCCTACGGTAAGCCATATATGGCGGACTGCTGACTGGCATGAGCGGGAGGCATTTGATCTGGTAGGAATATACTTTGAAAGGCATCCCGATATGCGACGGATTTTGCTGCCGGAAGACTGGGAAGGCCATCCTTTAAGAAAAGATTACGTTGAACAGGACCGGTATCATGGAATTTATGTCCGGTACGAAGATGGCCCGAAACTTAATCCGTAAAGGATTCATATATTTATATTGGCAAGAATAATAATCCAGGAATTCAAAAAAAGATAAATTTGGTTGTTGGGTAAAGGCTCGCTAATTTTCGTTACAAATACCTAACAATTAACAGAATGCGCTTCATCTTATTAACCGTCATACTGGCCGGTATATCATTATATTCTTTTGCTTCAAAGGGTAATACAACCAACCCATTAGCAGCAACGGATTCTCTGATCATTCAGGGTAAAATCCTTAATTTAACAGGCAGGCTGTACCGGCAGGCACCTAACATTACATTTTCCAGAAACAATATTCTTCAGCCACAGCTTGAACTCAGCAAACAGGCCGCATTGGCAGCCGACGGCAGTTTTCGTGTTTCCCTTCCTATGATTTATAACCAGGAAGAAATTTACCTGGATTATGGCGGCAAAGCTTTTACAACATTTCTGGGTTCACCCGGCACCGTAGAAATTGTATTTGACGGAGATTCTATCCAGAAAGCGAAGAAGCTCTTTTATTTTGCAGGTGTCAATGCAGCGGCTAATAACCAGTACAGTGCCTATCTTGCTGAAGAGAATAAAATATTGAGTACCAACACGGTATTAGGCTCGAAATTTTACGAAACATTTTGGGATAAAAGCACGGATGAAGCCATTAGAACTGCGGCGGGCAGGGCTGAATTACGCACCTCAGTACTGCCAAGAATCAATGCAAACACCATTCCTGATCCATCACTTTCAAAATGGGTGACATCACTTGCAGAGGACGAAAGAATACAAAACCTGTATGAATATTCACTTTCTAACCGGCTGGAATTAGCCCGTACCAGTGCATTGATTGATAGTTTAAAAAGATTACAGAAAGCACCTTTAACAGCTCAAAAAGTTACTTTGGCTAATCGGTTTGGAAATTACGCTGACCAGAAAGTAGAAGAGAAAAAATACAATAATCCGAGTCGCAGCAGTTCTTTACCTGTGCGTCTGATGGCTTCGCTCATTAAAAATAATGCTTCTAAACTTACCGGTACAGAAATTGCCAGACTGGATGATATAGCTGTGAAGGGCATTGCCGAAAAAACTGAACTGGATTTCATCAATCAGCTATATGCTAAAAATGAAGCGGTACTGAATCTGCTTTTTGCGTATGAAAGAGAAAGCCGAACTTACAGCGACCTGTTTGACAGCACAGCCAGAGAATTTTTGAAAGCCCGCTATCTTCCAAAAAACTTTTATAAATATACTTATCCGCAGCAGATCCTTTTAAGCAAGCACATTCAGGGCAGGTTGAGCGTTCCCCAATTTGGTCAGTCACTTGATGAGATAGTAAATATTGAGGTAAAGGATAGTGCCAATATCAAGAAAATGAGCGCATTTAAAGATATAAGGGCAGAACCTACCGAAACTTTACCGGGCTATTATTTATCTGTTTCCAATGAAAGAGGAACAACCTGGCTGAACCGCGTTCTGGATAAGTACAAAGGAAAAACCATTTATATGATCAAATGGAATTTTGAAGATGCCAAAAGCCGGGAAGAATTAGAGTATATCGCTTCTCTTCAGGCCCAGTTGCCGGAAGATGTCGTTTTTCTGTACATCCATCTTCCGGCTGATGATATGGTGGTATCAGATGATCTTGTAAAACAATACATTGTACGTCATCGTTTAAAAGGTGTACATCTATTTTTAAACAGTGACCAGACCATGGATCTGCTTTTCAAATTAAATCCTATTGAACCCGGGACGTTTGCTATTTTGAAACCAAACGGAAAATATTCTTCTAAAAATGCCCTTGCGCCAAGTGCAATGGAAAAAACCATACAGGCAATACTTCAGGCTGGTTCAAAATAATTTCACCTTAAACCTCGTTCAAAACCCAGAATTAAACTGCAAATACCTTACCTTATCTATCATTAGTACATTCTTCATTAAGTCCGCAGTTTTGCCAAACTAGTGCCCATGTATAGATATCTGTTCCTTTTTCTCTTAGTTACCACAATGGCATCAGCGCAAAAAACTGACAGTCTGGCGGACGGTACCTATGTCAGGAAAAACGGAACTTATGCCATTGACAGCATCCGTTATACCAATCTGAAGCTTCGCATGTCAAAAACCAGGTTCTCCCGTGCTGTATACCGTCTTTTTTTTAGGGATGTATACAATAAAGGAAAAGTGACCGAGGTAAAGCAAATTGAAACCAATCCTTTTACGCCATATGAAGGAATGGTGATCCGCAAGATCATTATCCGTCAGCTTAATATGCTGGGTGAATCTGTTTATGATACAACCCGGAAAGGAAATCAGCTGGAAAATTTCCTGAGCAAAAATCTCCATACCAATACACGCCAGGGCATTATCAGAAAATCATTTTTGCTTTTTTCAGAAGGAGATGATATCAAGGCAAAAGTTTTAAAAGACAACGAACGCTTGTTGCGATCGAACAAACTTATTGTCGATGCACGTATCATTGTTGTTCCCCGAACTGACGTTACCTGGATGGCCGATGTTATTGTATTGATCCAGGACGCGTGGTCATTGAATTTTTCCGGAGGTTTCAGCGGTTTTAATAAACTGCACATCGGATTGAACAATATCAATGTACAGGGAACAACCCATTCGCAGCTTACCAGAATACGCTGGGATTCAAAAGATACTTTGCAGAAATTACAGTTCAGGACGGTTTATACAGTACCTTATATCGGTAAAACTTTCATTACCGGCCAGGCAAGTTTCATTCTCGAAAGAGATATCCGGGAACAATCCCTGCGTTTTTTCAGGCCGTTTCTTACTACCGAAATGAAATATGCAGGAGCGCTCGAAGCCGGTCATACAAAGCTCCGGCAATACAAGCGGGAAATTGATAATACAGATGTCCCAATCCCCAATTTTTCTATTTCCTATAATTATTATGATGCCTGGCTGGGGAGATCTTTTAAATTCCCGTTTGAAAATAGTTTTCTGAGTAAAAATGCGAGGCTTGTAACCGCTATCAGGCACAACAATTACAGCTTCAAGGACAGGCCGGAGGTTCGAGCCGATACCAATAGGATTTACTGGAACCGCAGTGCTACACTGGTAAGCCTTGGATATTCCAACAGGAATTACAAAAGAGATGTATTGATCTATGGTTTTGGTAGAACGGAAGATGTTCCGGTCGGTAACTTGTTTGCACTTACATTAGGGCAGGAAAATACAGAATTTGGCCAGAGAGGCTATGTGGGAGTTCAGTATGCTGCCGGAAAGTACATTCACCACAATTTAGGGTATATGTATGGATTACTGAATTTTGGCACTTATGTCAAAAATAAAAGGGCACAGCAGGGTGTTGCAAGCGGGCAATTGAATTATATCAGTAACCTTATTCCTCTGCGTTACAGTTTTTTCAGGCAGTTTGTTACAATCCGTTATACCCAGGGAATAAACAGAGATCCGCTCGATTATCTGAATATCAGCCGGGACCAGGGAATCAGGGGAATTTACAGCGATCAGCTTATTGGTACCAAAAGACTTACATTAGGAACAGAAACAGTATTCTTTTCCGATAAAAGTTTACTTGGTTTCCGGATCGCCTACTTCGTCTTTGCTGATCTGGGTGTTGTAAATGGTACGGACAAACTTCGCAAAAGTCCGCTTTACCAGGGTTATGGATTTGGAATGAGGTTAAGAAATGAAAACCTGGCTTTTAATACACTATAGATCCGCTTCGGTTATTATCCCAATATTCCCGGTATTTCTTCACCATTCCGCTATGGAATTGACGGCAATGTGCCGCTTAAGTTGAGGGATTTTGATATTTCTGCTCCGGCCATTGTACCGTTACAATAATTTTTTGTTTAGGACAAAAATCAAGTTCTATTGGTATGAAAGTAGATTTCGGATTAGTAAATCTAAATTGTTCCCTTATCACCAAACGTTCCGAAGGAAGGTAATGCATATCACTTCCTATAATTCGTTATACCCAACAGGTATTTCTGCAGAACAAAATCAAGAATAAAAATTGCTTTCATGTTCCAGACGAACATCTGGCAGGTAGCCAAAAGTTTTCAAGGTTTGTTCGTCCGTTCCGGAGAAACAACTGATGGGAGGCGTTTCGGATAAATATGGCTAAATACAATATCACCTGACTAACTACTGAAAATTCTCAGGATAGTTTCATCAGTCAGTTTCCTGGAACTGCTTTGTACCCATTCTCCTACATTTTCAGGAAAACCATTTCTGCAAAATCCCGATTTTGTCCTGAAATCAAATATGGCCTGGCAATAATCATTAATTAAAAGGGATGCGATGTTTCCATCTTCGGTCCACATGATCTGGAGCTTACAAGGTGTGTCCCGTTGGATGACATCTACTACATTATAAATATGAAGCGCATCCAGAACGGTAATTTCTGTATTTATTTTTACCGCATAAAAATATCCCTGACTTAAATCATCCTCAAAGGAAACCACATGGGAAGTTACAGGCGCCACGCATGTAAAATAGGCATCCTGACCGATCTGAAAGGTTTCTTCCAGTCCAATGCTCATTTTTTTGTATTTATTCATAAAATCTGATGTCAGCTAAACGCTTCACTTTAAAGTTTTAAAGCGTCTGTATTTAAAAAAATAACGCTAATTTATCACAAGCCGGTTTTCTTTTCGGATATGTGAATTAACTTTGTGGAATTTTTGGACGTACCCCTGCTTAGAAAGTATCAGGCATTCCCCGAAAGTTAGTAAACGTTAGTTCCACATTTCTACAAATTACCAATTACTGTGCCCAAAAATACGAATATCAAATCCGTTCTGATTATCGGTTCAGGTCCAATTATCATAGGTCAGGCGTGTGAGTTTGACTACGCCGGTTCCCAGGCAGCCCGAGCACTTCGGGAAGAAGGTATTGAAGTGGTTTTGATCAACTCCAATCCGGCCACGATTATGACTGACCCAATCAGCGCAGATCATGTGTATCTGCTTCCGTTGGAAAAGAAATATATTGTTGAGATTCTTGAAAAACACAGAGCACTTGGAAGGCCAATAGACGCCGTACTTCCTACAATGGGAGGACAAACTGCATTGAACCTTGCCATTGATTGCGATAAGGCGGGTATTTGGAAAAAATATAATACGGAAATCATTGGTGTTGATATCAAAGCCATTGAAACTACTGAAGACCGGGAAAAATTCCGGCTGAAAATGCTGGAACTGAATGTAAACGTTTGTAAAGGACGTACAGCAAGATCGTTTTTGGAAGGAAAAGAAATTGCTCAGGAAATCGGTTTCCCATTGGTTATCAGGCCATCTTTTACCCTGGGCGGAACCGGCGGAGGTATTGTTCAGAGCGAAAAAGATTTTGACCAGGCACTCAATAACGGCCTGCACGCTTCTCCAACCCACGAAGTTCTGGTAGAGCAAAGTGTATCTGGCTGGAAAGAATATGAATTAGAGCTTTTAAGAGATAATAAAGGGAACTTCATCATCATTTGTTCTATCGAGAACTTTGATCCGATGGGCGTGCATACCGGCGACAGTATTACCGTAGCACCGGCTATGACACTTCCCGACACGCTTTACCAGCAAATGCGTGATCTGGCTATCAAAATGATGGATGGCATTGGAAAATTTGCAGGCGGATGTAATGTTCAGTTTTCTGTAAATCCGGAAAATGATATGATCATTGCTATTGAAATTAACCCGCGGGTATCACGTTCTTCTGCACTTGCTTCCAAAGCTACCGGATATCCGATTGCGAAAATAGCTGCTAAAATGGCAATTGGCTACAATCTGGATGAACTGACAAATCCGATTACAGGAAGCACATCTGCATTTTTTGAACCAACGATTGACTACGTAATTGTAAAAGTTCCTCGCTGGAATTTTGATAAATTCAAAGGTGCCGACCGTTCATTAGGCCTGCAAATGAAATCGGTAGGTGAAGCAATGGGAATCGGGCGTAATTTCCAGGAAGCACTTCAAAAAGCTTGTCAGTCATTGGAAATAAGACGTAACGGATTGGGTGCCGATGGCCGCGAACTACGTGATCAGGAAGCCATCAAATACAGTCTGGCAAACCCGAGCTGGGATCGTTTGTTCCACATTTATGACGCTTTCAAAATTGGTTTGTCTTTCAAAACGATCCAGAACCTGACTAAAATAGATCCATGGTTTTTACGCCAGATCGAAGAGTTGATTGAACTGGAACACGAAATTGAGAAGTTTGATCTAAGCGATATTCCAAAGGAGCTTTTGCTGAATGCCAAACAAAAAGGCTACGCAGACCGTCAGATTGCACATTTATTGGGAACCAAGGAAAGTAAGGTTTACGATAAAAGAGCAGAAATGGGCATTAAACGTGTTTACAAATGTGTAGATACCTGTGCTGCTGAATTTGAAGCAAAAACCCCATATTACTACTCTACTTTTAATTCTTCACAGGAAACCCCTGATAACGAGTCTATTGTAAGTAATAAGAAGAAAGTAGTTGTTTTAGGTTCAGGACCAAACCGGATCGGACAGGGAATTGAATTCGATTACTCTTGTGTTCATGGTGTTTTGGCAGCAAAAGAAGCCGGATATGAAACAATCATGATTAACTGTAACCCTGAAACGGTTTCAACGGATCCTGATATTGCTGATAAATTATACTTTGAGCCGGTTTTCTGGGAGCATGTATATGACATTATCCAGCACGAAAAACCGGAAGGTGTTATTGTTCAGCTTGGCGGGCAAACGGCTCTGAAAATGGCTGAGAAATTAGACAAATACGGTATCAAAATTATTGGAACCAGTTACCAATCGCTCGACTGGGCTGAGGATCGCGGACGTTTCTCTTCATTGCTGGAAGATCTGGATATTCCGTTCCCGCAGTTTGGAACAGTAAGAACTTCCGATGCTGCTGTGGAGCTTTCCCGTACATTAGGATTCCCGCTTCTGGTACGCCCTAGTTATGTTTTGGGTGGACAAAATATGAAAATCGTAATCAACGAAAAGGAACTGGAACAGCATGTAGTGAAAATCCTGCATGATATACCTGATAACAATATTCTTCTGGATCACTTTCTGGAAGGTGCGCTGGAAGCCGAGGCTGATGCAATCTGTGACGGAGACGATGCTTATATCATTGGGGTCATGGAACATATCGAACCGGCTGGTATCCATTCCGGAGATTCTCACGCAGCACTGCCCCACTTTGACCTGACAGATGACGAAGTAGCGCAAATAGAAGCACATACACGTAAAATAGCTTTGGCGATGAATGTGAAAGGGCTGATAAATGTGCAGTTTGCTATCAAAAATGGCATTGTGTATGTAATCGAAGCCAATCCGCGTGCGTCCAGAACGGTACCATTTATTTGCAAGGCATACCAGGAACCGTATGTGAATTACGCAACGAAACTGATGTTGGGAGATAAAAAATTAAGTGATTTCACATTCAACCCGGTTAAAAAAGGATGGGCCATAAAAATCCCGGTGTTCTCCTTCAACAAATTCCCGAATGTAAACAAGGAATTAGGGCCTGAAATGAAATCAACCGGTGAAGCAATATACTTCATTGATGATTTACAGGATGATTTCTTCCAGAAAATTTACGGAGAGCGGAATTTGTACCTGAGCCGGTAGGAAGATTGAAGTTTTTTGATATTGAAAAGCCCGAACGCGTACGTTCGGGCTTTTTTTGTGCACTTGTACTGATTTTTAAATCATTGCAAGATTCTGGTTAGTCCAAAGGATGTAAGTAATTTTGAATTAGAATTGATTGGGTAACTCAATCTAACTTTAATAAAAATTGAAAGATGCATATAATTGAAATCACAGCAAAAAATGATTTTGGCTACCATGATTTTTTTGTACAGGGGCTTTCCAGGCATGGCGATTGCTTCAAAATGAATCCGGATGAACAAAAGCCTGATTCTTTCCCGACCAGTGAAAATCCATATAGTTTCACAATAGCAGCTCTTGATGCAAGCGAAAAATTAATGGGCGTGGTAAGTTTTCAAAGATTGGTAGAAAACAGAAAGAAATTACAACACAAAGGACAAATATTTAAAATGTACGTATCCAATGAAAATGGAAGAAAAAATATTGGTACTACGTTATTGAAATACGTCATCGAACGTGTCAAAAATGATCTTCCGGATATTGAACAGATTAATCTTAATGTTGCAACAAAAAATGAAAAGGCGAAACAGCTTTATCAAAAACTAGGATTTGAGCACTTTGGAACGGAACGCAATGCCTTTAAATTCAATGACATTTATTACGATGATGATTACATGGTATTAGATCTAAAACTGCATGCTTAAAATCTAACTACAATGAACTGGAACAATGAATTAACCCGAATATTAAAGATAAAATACCCATTGGTGCAGGCCCCGATGCTGGGTGTAACTACTCCCGAAATGGTAGCTGCCATATCCAATGAAGGTGGTTTAGGATCGCTTCCAGTTGGACTTTTGTCTCCGGAAGCAACACTGGAATTAATACAGAAAACCAAAACTTTAACAGACAAACCTTTTGCAGTAAATCTGTTTGCACACGAGGTACCGGAAATTGATATTCATGCCGCCGAAATTTTAAGAAGTAAAGTTTCAGAAATAGGTGATAAGTATAGCATTAAGTATGAACCGGTTGATATAGAAAAGATCAGATATTATTCCTGGCGTGAGCAAATTGAAATACTGATCCGGGAAAAAGTTCCTGTGGTAAGTTTCACTTTCGGCCTGATAGATAAAGATAGTATACAGCAACTGCATAAAAATGGCATAATTATTATTGGAACGGCAACTTCTGTGCGGGAAGCAATACATCTGGAAAGTATTGGAATTGATATTATTACTGCACAGGGAATAGAAGCAGGAGGCCATCGCGGAACATTTTTAGAAGATGAACCAATACCGCAAGTCGGTACTTTCTCATTGATCCCTCAGGTTGCTGATAAAGTGAAACGGCCAATCCTGACTGCCGGAGGAATTATGGACGGAAGGACTTTTAAAGCAGCATTAATACTTGGCGCACAAGGCGTTCAGGTTGGTACTGCGTTTGTAGGAAGTGATGAAAGCCTGGCGATAGATGCTTACAAAAAAGCGCTGATTGCAAGCCAGGATACGGATACCGTTTTAACCTGTGCATTTTCAGGAAAATTGGCACGTGGTATCCGTAATACCTTTCATAACGAAGTGCAGGGCTTGGATTTTACATACCCGCCCTACCCGATTCTTAATACATTTACAGCTCCAATCCGTATAGCATCACAAAAAAATAAAAATAAGGAATTCACAACGCTTTGGGCCGGGCAATCTGCTTCAATGGCAAGACTGAAACCCTCAGCCGAAATTTTTCGTGCATTGATAGCAGAAACAGAGCAATTGGGTTAAATAAAATCGGGCGGGCATAAACACAAACCAAAAAATTTTAGAATGCAAAAAATAGTTAAAGTCGGGGTGGTACAAGCTACTCCTGCGCTTTTTGATATTGTTAAAACAATTGAGATTGTTTGTGATTGGATAGAAAAAGGTTCGAAAGCGGGTTGTGAGCTGTTACTTTTTCCCGAATCTTTTATTCCATGTTATCCAAGAGGATTGACATTTGATGCTGTTATCGGCAGAAGAACAGAACACGGACGTGAAGTCTGGCTGGATTACTGGCAAAACAGTTTGGACATATCGTCCGAACATATAAATAAAATCAGCCAGGCCATAAAAAATGCAGGTATGATGGTCGCTCTTGGTGTTACTGAAAAAGAAACGCTTGGAGGATCACTCCATTGTTCCTTACTGTATTTTGGAAAAGATGGTACTTTAATTGGGAAACACAGAAAATTAAAACCAACCGGATTAGAACGCTACATCTGGGCAGAAAGCGATGGCTCGACTCTGACCACTTTGGATACCAGTCTGGGCAGAATTGGCGGGTTAATTTGCTGGGAAAACTACATGCCGCTTGCACGTATGTCCATGTATATGAAAGGCGTTGAAATTTACCTTGCCCCTACAGCTGATTCAAGGGAATCGTGGCAGGCAACGATGCTGCACATTGCTTTGGAAGGCCGTTGTTTTGTTTTAGCGAGTAATCAGTTTGTCAAAAAATCAGATTATCCTGAAAGATACCAGCATGAATTAACCGGTGAGGCTGAAATTATATGTGCCGGAGGGAGCGTGATTATCTCACCTATGGGAGAAATCCTGACGGGTCCGTTATGGAACCAGGAAGGATTATTAACGGCGGAACTTGATTTTTCTGTTCTTGCCAAAAGTAAAATGGATTTTGACTGCATTGGCCATTATGCGCGGCCGGATGTATTCGAATTCAGTGTAAACAAGCAGCCTGAATCTGTTAGAGTAAATGAGCGGGCAATTAATTGAACAAGCAAGATTTGTATATTCCAACCAACCAATTTCAAATTGGCAGGAAATTTAGACAGGATTTGGCGAAAGGCTCACTGAAAGGCTCGAAGGAGGATAGCCGAACCATTGTTTGAAAGCATAAGAAAAATGAGAAAGATTCTCAAAACCTACTTCCAGGTAAACATCAGACGTTTTTTGTTTCTTTTCTGCCAACAGGAAATGCGCTTGTTCAAGGCGTTTCTGCAACAGCCATTTTTGAGGTGAAGTATTAAATATGTTTTGGAAATCCCTTTTATAAGCCGCAAGGCTTCTTCCCGTCAGGAAAGCAAACTGGTCATTGGAAATATTGTACGAAAAGTTTTTCTGCATGAAACCCGCCAGATCAATTTTACCAGGCTCAGCAAAATCAGATATTATATTTTCGGCTGTTTTATCAATTTTCCTGATAATAGACATGGCTTCGCGCATCTTCATTTCCGTAAGTTCCTCTGGTAAAGTTTCAGAAAGTTCGTAATAGGGTAAAACGGAATTGAACAGGCTATCCAGCAGAGGATGCCGTTCCATTGACCTTACTTTTAAAACATTTGGTAACTTATCAGGAACAGGATGTGTGGTGTAAAAATCCTGAAGAAATGTTTGTGTAAAAAAAATGCTGATGGATTTGAATGCTGTTGATACTCCGGGAATTTTAGTGATTTTAGCCAACGTGTTTTTGCTGAACAGTACTGTATTTCCTTCTTCTATAATATAAGTTATATCAATACCAGCCACTACCAGTTTGCCTGAATATACATGCGTAAGCACATGCTCGCCGGAAAAGTGTTCTTTCACCTGATATTCCTTTTCAGTACAGGAAAAGAATATTTCTGATTGCCTGATGTAGTTTTGATTTTCAGTCATTATTAGTTTTGAAAATACGAAAAAAAATGCCTGACCATGAACAATGAAAATACCAGGATTAAATTACATCAACATCGGCAGTAGTATGCAGCAATTTAACATCACCTCGTAAATCCATCATAAAACAGTGAATATTGATTTCTTTACCAAATTTTTCCGCCAGACTATCTTTCGCCGAATGCAGTTCTGCTTTCCGTACCGGGAAATAAGCTTGTAAAAGATCCGATAATCTTAACGAGTATTTACTGTGGTCTATTAATTCTTTTTCTGCGCCTTGGATGTCATAATCACCCAGATCATCTTTAAAAAATGCTCTGTATGCACCGCAATTCTGATGTTCCATAATATAAATATCTCTGATGTCATGCAGGTCTATGGCTATATCAATATGATTAAGTAGTCCATTTTTCCAGCCATAATATTTACTGTTATTTTTCAGGTCATCTTCCGGTTCTGCTGTTTCAAAAAGTGCACCGATGGACGCCCCTGCCATTACATACTGATCATATCTGTTTGTGAGATTTTCATGCTCCATAAAGTGAACAATATTGTCCAGCAACCTCAGATCCATACAGCTGATCAGCAGGACATTATATTTTGGGATCTGATAACCAATGGGATAATTTCTTGCGCTCATTGAAAAATCGTTTTAAAGATTGAATCGCTAAAATAGTAATTAAATTCTGATCAAATATCGCACTGACGTTGGTTAAAAATACGATTTAGATTGAACATAAATTTACTCCAATTGGTAATAAAGAAATATTGTCAAGGCAGGATTTCATTCCCACACTTAAAATCAATTACGAATACTAACTAATAAGCCAAACTGTATATAATAATAAGGATTACTCCCAAAACAGCTCCCGCAAAACCCAGTATTATTCCTGTCACCGATTTACGTTTTGCGGAAATGACAACGGGTTTTTCCTTTCCGGGATAACCACCTTTAAGATAGTTCCTGATCTTTTTCAAACCATTAAATCCTGAAACCAATGCTATTACTCCAAGCAACATTCCCAAAATAAAAAATACCGGTGACTCAAACACAGTCGAAGCTACTAAAAGTAAGCCTATAGGTGCACTCAGGGCGGACAGTGTTCCGGTTATTATAGAAGCATTTGCATTTTTATTGCCGGATTTGACCGTTTCCAGCATTTGCTTATTTGGGATCGTATCACATACAAAAATTCGCATAGAGTATGCTTCATTATAAAAGCCGGAAACTACAACGAGCAATATCAAATACAGAAGTGCTTTGCCGGTCATTATTGAGTGCGTCATGACAGATTTTGTTTAAAAAGAATATTATTTTAAAACCGGGATTTCGGTTGGTAGAAAAGAACGATTTTAACCAAACAATAGAAATGATAAATGAGAGAAACAGTCAGCCAGAATGGCCTGTTGGTAAGATCACAAAAAGAAATTAACATGGCTTCCGTAATAATAACCCGTAGGATTTCGGAAGTAAAAAGCCAGGGCTTTGATTCGAGAATACCACTCCAGTTAATGATCAGGTACCATAACAGCATACTGCCGGCAATTCTTTGCCACACGGCCCAGGTGGTATCCGGACTGATAGTCTGGAAGCATTAAAAATACTCCGAAAACAGCACTTAGAATTAAATATGATTTGGAACCAGGGAAGGCTATAGTTTGTAACCTGACGTGGTTTTGCACAGTAATTTCTTTCAGGGGTGGCTTTGTCGGCAGATTGGCCGGCCTCCATCCCAATGGCATAAACCATATCCTTAACTTATCCCACCAACGCTCGGCATCCAAGGCATCCTTCCACAAAAGGAGGTAATAATGAAAATTGATAATAACCGGATTCGATGTCTGGGCCTTTCCGTACATACCATAAATTACCTTATCCGTTTCCTCTTCATAAGTTCCAAACATTCGGTCCCATATAATCAGAAACTCGCCATAATTCTTATCCAGATATTTAAAATTAACACCATGATGAACCCTGTGATGAGAAGGTGTAGTAAAAATAAATTCAATCCATCCCCAAAGTTTGGGAACCAGTTCGGTGTGATGCAAGAAAGCTATAAACAGATGAATGGCAGTCATGATGTAAATATCCAAAGGCCTGAAACCAATAATGGTGAGGGGCCAAAAGAATAAAAATGAAAATAATCGCTGGGTTACACTGGCACGTAATGCCACAAAAAAATTCATTTCTTCGGCGCTGTGGTGCGGTGAATGTGCTGCCCACATAATGTTGATCTTATGTCCCCAGCGATGGACCCAGTAGAATATAAAATCGATGCACAAAAGCAAAACCAGATAAAAAAACCAGTACATCGGAATATGCTCCACCAGTCGGTAATGCTGCCACAAAAACCCGTAACCGGTATATACTCCCGCTGCCACCAGTACATTCACAGTCTGGTTTCCGATTGCAGTTCCAAAATTGGTGATTGCTTCAGGAAATGAAATGTAGTCTTTTTTGAAATACAGGCAAAGCCCGGTTTCAACGATTATAAAAAACAGGGCCAGCGGTGTAAGAACCGTATAAATATTTGACAATGAGATCATAAACAAACAATTTATCTGATTTGTTTCAATTTAATAATTCATCAAAGCTGATGGAAACGTAATATGAAGAGCCAATATCCGGGCTTCCATAAGCCTGGAAGTATGTCTTTCCAAGCAGATTAGTACCTCCCAGTTTAACAATTGATTTTATTGAAGGCACTTTTAAACTTACCTGTGCATCCAGGTTTCCGATGGCCGGAACCATCGTATCTGAAAATAAAGGCACATTAGTACCCGATGGCAAAACAAAACTCGATTCCCATTTAAAAGCCTGCTGATACCGGTAGGCAATATTAAATCCTACTAAATTATTACTTGTAATGCGTTTGCCGAAATTGAGATTAAACCGGTATTTTGGGGAATTAAACTGCGAATACTGAACCTCGGGGGAGGGCGTAAAATCGGATAATTCATTATTAGCCAGATTACCACCAATATTAAATCCTCGTGGTAAGGAATAATTCAATCCGATCGCAAAACCTTTGGCTGTAATGGTTTCTGTGGTATTGACTGTCCTTGAAAATGCCTTAAAATTACCGGCTCCGATACCCGACTCAATTGGCAAGCCTGGTGACGCTGCCGCTGTTGGGACAAGAATGACCGCCCCGCCAATGAAGTTGGTGTATTTACTCACATAGTAATAAGCGTCAATAAATAACCTTTTGGCTATCAATACTTTATAACCAATTTCATAGGAAGCAATCCGTTCTGGTTTGAGCCTGACAGCCTTGTACTTCGGCAACTTTGCCAATGCAAATGCAGGAGACAGCTGTACTACCAATCCCGGTAATTGTGCCTGAAGAGCGCCAGGTAAAGCACCTTGCACACCCGCTTTTACAGCAGCATTTATTACAGCAGGATCATTGGGGATCTGCCCGGCTGCAACGGCATCATTCACCTTTTGGGTAACTACGTCGGTCACGGCTTTGGTAATGGCAGCTGTTCCGTAAGCTTTGGCGCTTTCTACAATCGACGGATCATTCTGAATCGTTTTAAGGATATTTTCACTTGACAGATTTTGTCTCAATATTCCATTTGCCAGGTTATAGCGGCTATCAAATTCAGGCAAACCTCCAATCAATGTACCCGAAGGTGTTTTTAAGTCTATATATTGATTTTGAGTAGTTGGAATGCGGAAGCCAGTTTGGTACGAGAGCCGGATATGATGATCGCCAAAGGTAGACACAGCTGAAATACGGGGTGTAAATTGTCCGTCAAAATTCTCGTTTTTATCATATCTGATGGAACCTGTGAGTTTCAAATGATTGCCCAGCAAGGTCTTTCCCGCCTGGACAAAAGCACCGAATTCTTTAATCGGGATGGTGCCGCTCCTGCCATCCTTAGTATCTGCAAAGAGTGTTCCTTCCGAACGGAGCTGATATAACCGGAAGTTGGCGCCTGCCACTAATTCCAAAAACCGGATTTCATTTTTGAAATTATAAAAACCTTCCGTATGATACAGATTTGTCCTGTCAGCAAAACCTCCTCCTCCATCTGCAATTGGCATATTCCGGTATTTGTCAAGAAGTTCGCGGTAAACCTTCGTACCTGGCTGTGGCATTCCTTCATCTGCAACCGGGCGAGCAGCCAGGTGTGCCTGCTCTTCTGTCATACCTTTTGCCCGCGCTGCCGCAAATGCCCCGGTATATTGCCCGAACCAGGTTGCGTGAGGTTTGAATTCATTGAGCATAGATACCGCAGCAAGACCTGCCAGATACGATTGCCCCGAACGCTCCTGGGTAGTGTAGGCTCGTATCATAAAGTTATCGGCCCGGAGTTCAAGTTTGATCTGTGTCAGATTAAAATTACGGAAGGAATATCGACCTGTCGCCGTATAGGCAGTAGTTCCATATCCATAATTGACCTGCGCAATTGCCTCAGCTCTTTCATTGATACGATAATGAAATGCCGCATTGGCCTTGAAACTCTTGGTATTGTAATCTAATAAATCCTTTTCCCTGTAACCGGTTCTGCTCACAAATGCCGAAGGTACCAGGTCAACTGCAGCCTGTGGAATAAGCCCGTTAGCTGCCAATGTTTTAGCAACAGAATTGATATTTGTCTGAACTTCGTCACCATAAGAATTAACCCCGTCATAATCTGGATCCGTTCCTGAACCGCGCCGCGAATCTGCATTTCCACCAACATTCAGGTTTTTGAAATTGGTAGCCTGCCAGTCCTTTGCTTTGATATAGGAAAGATTCACTTTGAAGGCAAACCTGTTGTTAAAAGCTTTGGCATACCGGATCATCCCGTCCATAAAAGGTGTGGTAGCTGTTGACCGTTTCGATTCATGCATGATCCCGGTTTTAATACCTGCGCTGATCCCCTGGTACAAAAAGGGATTTTTACTGTTCATCAATATCAGTCCGTTTATGGCATTGGGGCCATACAGCGCCGAAGATGAACCTGGCAAAACCTCTACACTTTCAACATCAAGTTCGGAAATACCAATAATGTTATCCAAAGGAAAATTCAGTCCCGGTGCCTGGTTATCCACACCGTCGATGAGCTGTACCGTTCTGGGATTTCCGGTAGCGCCAAATCCCCGCATGTTAACAGACTTAAACAATACACCCTGGGTTGCCATATCAATTCCTTTCAGACTGGAAAGCGCATCATAAAAATTAGTAGACGCAGTTTCACGAATCCCTCGAAGGTCCAGCTTCTCAATCGCTACGGGTGACTTTATGACACTTTCTTCTATCCGGGATGCCGACACCACCAGTTCTTGACCGGGAATGGCCTGCTCCGACAGCCTGACGTCGATATGTGACAATCCACCAGCCACAGGAATTTCCCGGCTCTCAAATCCTACCGAAGAAATTACAAGAATAAACGGAGGTTCAGAAGTGGTTGTCAGGCTGAAATTGCCATTTGCATCGGTGATTGTTCCGGTAACTTTACCCTTTACCTGAATGCTGACGCCAACAAGTGCCGCATTTTTAGAAGCTTCGGAAACAGTGCCCGTAATTTTGATCTGGGCATTGGCCAGGGTGCTGAAAAGTATTATCAGCAGGATACAGCCAGTATTTGACTTCGTAACAATGTTGTTCATTTTTAAAGTTGATTAACAGTTATAAAGAATTTTTCGCACAAATCATGATTGCTATCAGAAAAAGGAGAAGAGGTAATGAATCTGAATCATTGACGAAGGTGCCTGCAATGCGCTGGTTCTCAATTCGTATGCAGGTTTCAAACAAGCCGGTTCGGATATTTCCTGGTTAGCTATTTCACTGGCCTGGGACAATTGGAGCATGTATTGCGAAGTTCTTTTCAACTGGCCGTTAAATTCTTCCAAAATTCTTGCGTGGATGGTGCTGCAGCTGACGTTTTCCATTTTTGATTTGTTTGAGGTTTGAGCTATTCTTATTCAGGTTTTCGGGAATTCCTTCCTGGAAGTGGGCTACCTTGGCTTATGTCCCATTGCCGAATCAAAACTAACGGACGGAAAACGTCTTTAACAATTGGATAATCAGGCAATTATCTCAGTTTTTGCAGAAAATAAGAATACCAAATGCGTTTTATGCAACAAATCAGTAACTGGCGGCAGAAATTACCTTAAAATGCTTATTTTCAGGTAATTTTTACGAAAACCTAGTTATAACCCTCGTCATTAATACTAAAACTTTATGAATGCCGGGCAAATTCAGCATTTACTTTTTCAGGAAATCCGTGAACAGATACCACGATACGTTTCTTTGGCAGATTCAGTCGCAGAGCTGCTCGAAATCAGTGCTGACAGCGCGTATAGAAGGATAAGGGGCGAAAAACCAATAACTCTGGAAGAATTACAAAAACTTTCGGTTCACTATAATCTGTCAGTGGACCGGTTGCTGCATTTGCATAATAAATCTTTTATATTTCAGGGCCATTTGATGGATGAAAACGATTATGATATTGAAAAATGGCTTGTTAACCTAAGCCAAATTATTCAGTACGTCAAAATTCAGCCTCAGCACCACATCTATTACCTTGCGAAAGATGTGCCGTTCGTATACCCACTTCAATTTCCGGCACTTGCTGCCTTCAAGGATTTTTTCAGAAGAAGATCGCTGATGCCACCCAACCAGACCCGGGGAATTAAATTTTCAGTTTCCGACATTAATCCGTCGTTCAGTGAAACAGCGGCGCGAATAGTTAGTATTTACAATACCATTCCGAGTACGGAAATATGGAGTTCTGAAAGCTTTAACAGCATACTCAAGCAGATACAATTCTATCATTACACCAGCCAGTTTGCGTCCGACAGAGATACACATTATTTGTTTGACACTATCGAAGTAATGATCAACCACCTGGAACATCAGGCTGAAATTGGTGTAAAATATACATATGGCGAAAAACCGGAAAAAGGAGCAACAAGCTACAATTTATTCAATAATGAGCTGTTTATAGGAGAAGATACGATTCTTGCAGATTTGGGGGAAAACAAGATCACCTTTTTAAACCATAGTTTTATCAATTATATGACCACTATGGATGAGGCATTTTGCGGATATACGTTCAAGGCGATCAAAAATATAATTTCCCGCTCTACGCCAGTTAGCTGGTCAGGCGAAAAAGGAAGAAAAATGTTTTTTAACGGGCTTAAAAAAAGACTTGAAGAAGCTCGTAAGCTTAAATAATCTTTAAGACGCATTTCTTGCCCGGTTTATTTTAGACCGGACGCGGTTGAAAAAATTAACCCTTCCTTTTTCATTCACATTATTAAGCTGTTCCGATTTCCGCATCATATTCTCGATTCCTGAAAACATATACTCGTTGAATCTAACGTCCTGCGTGGAGATATAATTAATGACGGAATGGTTCAAAAATGTAAGCCGGAAACTTGTGAAATCGGCAAGAGCTGTATTGTTTCCAAGAATTAGTTCATTGTTAAACATTTGGTATGATGCGGTGCCGGACTCAAAATCACCTCCAAAAGCAAATTTCACTCCATATTCTGCTTGTCTTTCCAGATGATTAATCAACTTTTCCAGTGCATCCCACAACAATGTCAACTCTGTTTTAGAATAGAACATTTCAGAATCCCTGTAAAATTCAATTTGCCTGATCGTACTATTGATACTCTCCGCATTCCATATTTCAACCGTAGATATCCTGTTATAAACCTCAACAATTTTCTCGGAAAGTTGTCGGCAGACTGAATCTATCCGGCCAATTTCGAAACGGGAGCCGCGCATTTCTTCATACTGGAGAATTGATTTTTGCCAGAAAAAAAATTTAAATGCAGCCAGTTCGGGAGTTTGAAAAAAATGTGCTAACGGAAGATCTTTTGCCAGATAATACAATTTACAGTCACTGTAATTAGCCATAAACTCAAACTGGCTGAGTACGTTTTCCAGCCATTTATCCAGAATATGATCCTGGGCATTTGCAAGTTTTCCATTAAAAATAAAGGAATCTGCTTTGAGGTTCAGTAACTTATCTACTGACACCTTAAAATGTCTGCTTAATATCCCTATTTCTCCAAAACTAATTAATTTTTCTCCACGAATACGCCTGTAAGCACTGTCATTGCTAATATTCAGAATATCCGCAATGGCGTCTACCAACGCGATGTGAGACGGAAGATTAGCTCTGATCTGGCTGAAAAATTCTGATTGTACAGATATCTCATCGAGCTCAATCATAGACATATAGGCTGATATACATTTCAAATTAAGACTTAATTAGCTGATTTCTGCATGAAAAAAAATAAACTTATTAACCGGACAGCTCCATAAGAAAGATGCTGTTCCGCTCTTTGTTAATTCCTAAAAAAACATCTCTAAATTAAATTTCAAATCAACCTAAACTGTCCTACATTTGGAATAATTTGACTTACACAACTTTCTAAAAATAAATTGTAAACATGGCATCTGTAACAACACCAGTGGCAGAAGTTGCTGACACCAAACCTCAGCTTCGGTTCTGGGATATCTGGAATATGAGTTTTGGGTTTCTTGGTATTCAATTTGGATTTGCACTACAAAATGCGAACGTCAGCCGGATCTTCGAAACTCTTGGCGCCAAGGTGGACGATATTCCGATTTTATGGGTTGCCGCTCCTTTAACCGGGCTAATTATTCAGCCTATTATTGGTTATTTCAGCGATCGTACCTGGACCAGGCTTGGCAGGCGAAGGCCGTATTTTCTTGCCGGCGCTATTATTGCTTCTTTATCATTGCTGGTAATGCCCAACTCTCCATCGCTATGGTTTGCTGCCGGCATGCTGTGGCTGCTTGATGCTTCCATTAATGTAACTATGGAACCTTTCCGGGCATTCGTTGGTGATAATTTACCATCCCGGCAACGCACATCCGGCTTTGCCATGCAGAGTTTTTTCATTGGTACAGGTGCAATTGTGGCGTCATCCCTACCCTATATTTTCACAAACTGGTTTGATATTTCCAATCAGGCAGCTGAGGGAATTGTACCAAATTCGGTGAAATGGTCATTCTATCTTGGTGGGTTTGTTTTCCTGCTGGCAGTAATCTGGACAGTGGTAAGATCCAGGGAATATTCACCCGAACAGCTTAAATCGTTTTCACGGAATAACCTGGAAGATTCAGTCGTAGAAGTACACGGCGTTTCGAAATCAGGGCAGGATAAAATGATCCGGCAAGGACTCATATTCTCAATAGTCGGATTGGTTCTGACGGCCTGGTTAATGACACAGGATCTGAACAAAGAACTTTATATATTTTCAATCGGGATATTGATTGTCGGTATTTTATTCGTCGGGGCTGGCTTGGTGGCAAAAGGTGGAAATGACCATTCAGCATATGTAACGATCATGAGTGATTTACAGCAAATGCCTCCTACCATGAAGCAGCTCGCTGTTGTTCAGTTCTTTTCATGGTTTGCACTTTTTGCCATGTGGATTTACATGACATCTGCTGTTACAAGCCATTTGTACGGAACCTCTGATACTACCAGTAAGTTGTACAATGACGGTGCCGACTGGGTTGGTTTGTGCATGGGTGTTTACAATGGAATTGCGGCGCTGGTTGCATTTATTATACCGGTTGTGGCCAGTAAAACCAGCCGGAAATTCACACACATGATATGTCTGGCAGCCGGAGGTTTAGCATTATTATCCATTTATTTCATGACCGACGCCAGGTATCTGATGTTATCCATGGTGGGAATCGGTATTGCATGGGCTTCTATTCTATCAGTTCCGTATGCCATGCTGGCAGGATCTTTACCTTCCGAAAAAATGGGTTACTTCATGGGATTATTTAACTTCTTTATTGTGATTCCACAAATCGTCGCAGCTGCTTTACTTGGCTTTCTGATCAAATCTTTTTTTCAGGGAGAATCAATCTATGCGTTATTAATCGGAGGTTTTTCCATGATCATCGCCGGATTATTGTCGTTGAGAGTGGACGATGTGGATGATGGAAAGTAGCTTATTGGCTTTCGGCAGTCGGCTTTCGGCCCCTATTTCGTGACACATTCTAAAATAACGTTTTATAAGAAAAGCCGGGAATCGTTCGAAACCCGGCTTTTAATTTATATCTATCATTCAGTTATAAAGCTCTGTGGACTTTAAGCTATATAACTGTGAACTTCCTTTCTACTTCACTTCCTCATAGTCCACGTATTCGCCGCCTTTGAAACGCGATTGATTGATATCCGGAGGAATATTTTCTACTCTGACACCCGTCTGTTTTGCCCGTTGCTGCTGTGCGCGATATTGCCTTTCCTGTTCTTTTACCAACTTCCGGCCTACCAATAAATGAAAAATAAATCTTCTGAAAAACGGTACAAACGCAATCAGGAGCATGAATATGAGCAGAATATTAAATAACAGTTTCATCTTTCAAAAGTTTATTGCCTACATACATAACGCAAACCTACCACAAATAGCACACGAATATAATAAAAACCTGTTAAATGATATAATATTAAGTTGAGTGGTTAAAGCCGGATACGAACGGATATTGTTTTGGTTAAATAATGATATTCTAACCTAGACAACCTCAGTGTTTTTCTCTTCCTTATTAGAAATTTGTTCTATTGTCTTTGATCTCAAAATCAACCTTAAAGACTGATCGTAAGTTACATAGTTCCAAACCCAGTTGATCAGCGTCATAACCCGGTTTTTCACTCCAACAATAGAAAGCAAGTGAACAAACATCCAGGTTAACCATGCAAAAAATCCCTGAAATTTCCAGAAAGGAAGATCTACCACCGCCCTGTTTCGTCCAACCGTAGCCATAGAACCAAGATCTTTGTAAGCAAACGGAATTGCTTTCCTTCCGTCCATTACTCTCCAGACATTACGGGCAAGCGCTTTGCCCTGCTGCATGGCGGGCTGTGCCAGCTGAGGATGTCCGTTTTCCCATTTACCTTCACTCATGGAAGCTACATCTCCCAGTGCAAAAATATTGTCATAACCCTGGACACGGTTGTAAAGATCGACTTTAATACGTCCGCCGCGCACAATTACCTCCGGATTAAGACCGTTCAGCGGATTCGCTTTTACACCTGCCGCCCATACCAGATTATCCGATCTAAGCCTTAAACCCTGTTTGGTTGTAACATATTTTCCGTCAAATCCGGTGACAACCTGTTCCGTATGAATAATGACACCCATTTCTTCCAGATATTTCCGGGACGTTGCAGAAGATTCTGCAGACATTACGCCCAGCAAGTCTTTAAGCTCCTTCCAAAAGATGAATCTGCATCGATTTAAAATCCAGTTCAGGATAATCTTTTGGTAAAATATATGACCTCATTTCTGCCAGCGTACCCGACAACTCAACACCAGTTGGGCCGCCGCCGACTACCACCACGCTCATCAAGCCTTCGCGTTCATCATCAGAATTGGCAGACAATGCATCTTCAAAATTTTGCAGGATACGGTTCCTTAGTGCAAGCGCTTCGGAAACAGTTTTCATGGGAATAGCCCGTTGCTCAATTTCCTTCATACCAAAATAATTGGTACTTGCACCAGTTGCAATCACCAGATAATCATAGGTAATTTCACCAAGATCAGTTTGAACCGATTTCCGGTCGGGATTAACACTATGGACTTCGGTAATCCGGATATGTACATTTTTCTTTGACTGAAATACCTTTCTTAAAGGGAAAGAAATAGAACTTGGCTCAATACCAGCCATTGCAACCTGATAAAATAAAGGCTGAAACTGGTGGTAATTATTGCGGTCAATGATTACCACCTGTAAATCTTCCCTTTTTGCAATTTCCCTCGCCAAAGCCAGTCCCCCAAAACCAGCTCCGATGATGACAACTCTTTTATAATTTGTATCCGGAATGTTCGGTAGCATATTGAGATATTTTAAGTTAATGCCTTTCAACACTACTTAAAAATATCATACCCAATGTCAGACAGGCATCTTACTATTTTCTACAATACGCTCATAATAAGCCTCATAGTGAGGAAGTATTTTGGCTACATCAAATTCTTTTGCCCGCGCCAAAGCATTTGCCTTAAACATTGGCAAATTGTCATCATTTAACACAAAAGCTGCATTTTTGACCATATCATCTACATCACCCACATTACTCATAAATCCGGTAACGCCCTGTACATTTAATTCAGGCAATCCGCCGGCATTGGATGTAATACATGGGACTTCACAAGCCATCGCTTCCAAAGCGGCCAAACCAAAACTTTCTGATTCAGAAGGCATTAAAAACAAATCGGCTACCGAAAGAACCTCTTCAATAGCATCCAGTTTTCCCAGAAAGCGTACATCGGAAAGCATATCCAGATCCTTACATAAACGTTCAATACGCACGCGGTCCGGACCGTCGCCTACCAAAAGCAGCTTGCTTGGCAAAAGCTTACGTAATTTGCTGAAAATCATAACGACATCATCAATCCTTTTTACCTTACGGAAATTGGAAGTATGTACAATAAGTTTTTCATTGTTCGGACAAATAGCCAATTTGAAGTGATCTTTCTTTTGTCTGTTAAAACGATCCAGATCAATAAAATTCGGAATTACTTCAATATCTTTTGTTACGTTAAACTGGCTGTAAGTATCCCTTTTCAAAGAATCGGATACAGCCGTAACTCCGTCCGACTGATTGATACTGAACGTTACAACAGGCTCATAAGAGGGATCTTTTCCTACTAAGGTTATGTCTGTGCCGTGTAAAGTGGTGATCACCGGAATATGGATTCCCTGTTGTGCAAGGATCTGTTTGGCCAGATAAGCAGACGAAGCATGCGGAATTGCGTAGTGAACATGAAGCAGGTCCAGTTTTGCAGTTTCAACAACCTGTACCATATGGCTGGACAAAGCTGATTCGTAGGGTGCATACTGAAAAAGTGGATACGTAGGTACGTTTACTTCGTGATAGTATAAATTCTCATTGAAAAAATCTAATCTTTGAGGCTGTGAATAAGTAATAAAATGAACCTGATGTCCTACTTTTGCAAGAGATTTACCAAGTTCGGTAGCCACCACTCCGCTTCCTCCGAAGGTAGGATAGCATACAATACCAATTTTCATAATTCTTTTTTCTGATCGTGGTGAAATAGTAGAAAATCAATCGGGAACAACTTCTTTTTTTAATAGTTGACAAACGACTAACACGAAAAGAATGGATTTTATCCCATACAATTGCATAAAGATGTTATTTATTGACGTTAATGCTATAAAATGAATAATTTTAATCTCTTGACTTCCTTTTTGAACTAACCTCCATGAATGTGTCTGCCCGTCCAAAAGTGACATTACGGGATTTTATAACAGGAAGTGTGCGCCTTGTGCGTATGACTAATCTGGTCATTGTAGCTATTACACAATATCTCACCAGAATTCTATTAATCGGACCGAGAGCTGACTGGCGGCACATTATTGCCGATCCGGATATGTTCTTTCTGTCCCTTTCAACTGTTTGTATTGCTGCCGCCGGATATATAATCAATGATTATTTTGATGTCAAAATTGATATAGTGAATAAGCCGGAGCGTGTCGTGGTGGGCAGGTATCTCAAACGGCGATGGGCGATGGGTGCTCATCAGGTGCTTAATGTTTTTGGTGCATTGCTTGGCCTGCTTGTCAGTCACTGGGTATTTCTGATCAATGTTTTTTCGATCACATTATTGTGGTTTTATTCCGAGCGTTTTAAAAGAAAGCCATTTATCGGCAACTTTATTGTTTCTCTGCTCACTGGTTTCAGCCTTCTCATTCTAACGGTTTATTTCCCGGCAAACCGTCATCTGGTATTTATTTATGCAGTCTTTTCCTTCTTCATTTCACTGATCCGGGAAATAATCAAAGACATGGAAGATATTCGTGGAGACGCGGCACATGGCTGTCGTACACTTCCGATTATCTGGGGAATCCGAAGGACAAAAACATTTTTGTACAGCGTGGTGTCCCTGTTTGTTGTCACACTCTTTCTGATGGCCAAAGTGCTCGAAAATAATTTGTTGAGTATTCTGTTCATATTATTACTACTTCCGATTGGCTGGCTCGTTTTCAGGCTAATGAAATCAGATACACGCCGTGATTTTAAAGAACTCAGTACCTTGTGTAAGCTTATTATGCTTTTGGGCTTGCTTACGATGATCTGGGCCTGAGAATGGCTTTCGGTCGTTGGCATTCGGCTTTTGCCGGTGAATGTAAACGTATTCCTATTACCGTTTAGTAAAAACTAAATCTATAAGTTAACCTAAATTAGTTTTCGTCAGGATGATCTGATCGAAAGCTATATCTTTACGCTGCACTATCTAATAATCAAATTAAAACTTACTAAAATGATAAAGAACTTTTTACTTAGTTTCTTGTGCCTGCTTATTTTTTCTGCTTCATCACAAGCGCAGGAATGTATGGGAATGACTTTAAAAGCCGGCAGTGGATTTGATATGGATAGTTTTGACGGAAAGGGAAAACCATCCGGCAAAATGACTTACAGAATTGCAAGTGTAACTAAAGAAGGAAGCAATTCCATCATTACCATTGACTTCGAATCCTTTAATACAAAAGGTAAATCGGAATTGAAAAACACTTATAAAATGCGCTGCGATGGCAATTCTCTCACACTTGACGCCAGTTCGCTGATCAGTCAGGAGCAGTTAAAATCGTTTGAAAATTTTCAAATGAAATTTACTTCCGAAGACATTGTGTATCCCGTAAAATACGCTGTCGGGCAAAAACTGAAAGATGCTTCTCTCAAAGGAGAAGGTGCATCCGGCCCGTTGAAAATTACGTTAAACATGCTCATATCAAACAGACAGATAGAAAGTCAGGAAAAACTGACGATTCCTGCCGGCTCGTTTGATGCTTATAAAATAACGGCGGATATGCTGATGGAAACCAAAATGGGATTGGGCGTCAAAATGGACATGCATACCATTTCCTACCGTACACCGGGTATTTTATGGGATTTAAAAACAGAAACTTACCGGAAAGGTAAACTGATAGCAACGACAGAACTGACCAAAATCTATTGAAGTACTTTTCTCCGGTTTTATAAATTCACTTTCAATCGGCTTCCTGCATCCCGGGAAGCCGTTCTTTTTTATAGCTTTGCCAAACTTTGAAAATAATTTACAAATTACAATGATACGTATTGCCATTTTTGCATCCGGTTCAGGTTCAAACGCAGAAAAAATAAGCGAATATTTTGCAGAAAAACCAAATGTGGAAATTTCACTGATACTGACTAACAATCCACTGGCCGGTGTAATTATGCGTGCCAGAAAGCTGCATATTCCGGTTGTGATTTTTGATAAAAAAACCTTTTACGACACAGATAGAATTCTGCAATTGCTCCAAAATGAAAAGACAGATTTCATTGTGTTAGCCGGTTTTATGATGCTGATTCCGGATTTTCTCGTAAAAGCTTATCCTGAAAAAATCGTAAATATTCACCCTGCCTTATTACCAAAACACGGAGGCAAAGGCATGTACGGACATTTTGTACATGAAGCGGTGGTAGCAGCCAAAGAAACGGAATCTGGTATTACCATTCATTTTGTAAATGAACGGTACGATGAAGGAAACATTATTTCACAGATAACCTGTGAGGTTTCAGCAACTGATACGCCGGATGACGTTGCAAAAAAAGTGCAGGTATTGGAGCATGAAAATTATCCAAAAGTGATTGAAGAAGTTATCACAAAAATAAAAACCGACTAATTGCCCGTTAACCGTTACCCCTTAACCGTTAACCACCCTTCTATCCTATGCTCAACTTCATACTCTCCGTCCTATTCACTGTTGCCCTGTATATGATCATGCGGGCTTATCCGCGTTACAGGATCAATTCCTTCCATGCCATTGTTTTCAATTATTACTCCTGCGTACTGACCGGGCTTTTCCTGACGCCGGATCTTCATGCATTTACCAATGTCGATTGGAGTTCCGAAGGCACAATCCTTACACTGGCTTTGGGAACTATGTTTGTGATTGCATTTATGTTTATCGGACTTACGGCTCAAAAAGTAAGTGTTACAGCAGCCTCCCTGGCAGGAAATATGTCACTGGTCATACCCGTACTTTTTGGCCTGTTTATTTTTAAAAACAACAATAAGGATTTTACTTTCCTCAATTATACAGGATTGATCCTGGCATTGGCCGCACTTGCGTTAGGTGCCATTCAAACTCAGAAAAAGGACATTGTAAAGGAAATTATCGTTGAAAAAGATCAGCCTAAAAATTTCACATCACTACTCTGGCTTCTCCCCCTGCTTACTTTCTTTGGCAGCGGGACTAATAATACACTTATCAATTATTTATCCTCAAAATATTATGCAGCCGGGCAAACAACTGTTTTTATGATTATTGCGTGTACCGGTGCCGTTCTGATCGGATCAGTTTTGCTGATTTATAAGGTTTTGTTTAATAATGAAAAAATTGAATTACGCAGTCTTATTGGCGGTTTGATACTGGGCGTCCCCAATTTTTTGTCATTGTACTTCCTGTTACAAGCCTTATCAGACTTTGGAAATAGTGCGGCTTATGTTTTCCCTATTTATAACATTCTCAGCATGTTAGTTTCTTCTTTTGCTGCATGGATCATTTATAAGGAACAATTAAATAATTACAACAGGCTAGGACTGACATTAGCAGTAGTGGCAATTATTTTGATTTCTTACCAGGAACTAGGTTTATAAGAGTTTAACGCAGAATCAAAGCAGTTAGGCCCAGAGTTCACAAAGAAAAAAGCAGCGAACTCTGTACTTAACTCTCTTAACTCAGCGTTAACCCTTACCTTTGTTCCATGATCAATACAGCATTACTTCGCATTGGACAGCCCAAATCTGTTCTTAACAAACGCCAAAAAGAATTCAATCAACTTTCTGAGAAAATAGAACAACTGGACCATTTGATTCCTGAACTGAAAAGCGCAAGGGACCAAATCATCCAGCGCATTCCAACTGACCTTAATCCACTGGTAATGGAATTTCAGGCTTTCAGAGTTGAAATGGTTAACCTGATGGATCGCACTTATACAAATGACCTGTTCAGGAACGCATATCAAACCAAACTGGCTTACCTGATTACTGAAAATGCGTTTGATCTTATTGCCAATTATGGATTTGACGAACTGAAAGCCGTTTACAATAAATACAGCGAAGTTGACATTGAAACGGCACTTGAATATGCCACACAAAAATCCGCTGAGAAAATCACTGATCCTGCATTTTTGATTGAACAGGAACCGGAAAGACAGACTGAATTTCCTGAAAACTTCCACGAATTACCAGAAGAGGAGCAGCAGCGTATCAAAGAAGCGCACAGGACCGAAAGATTGCAGGCGCGTATTCAGGAGGCAAAACTGAATATGGACAAGCAAAAAACAACCAAATCTGTTCGGACCGTTTACATGGATCTGGTGAAGGCTTTTCATCCTGACCTGGAAACCGACGAAAACGAAAAACTGCGAAAAACTGAAATTATGCAGCGCGTTATCGGAAGTTACCAGAATAACAACCTTTTGGAACTGCTTAAATTACAAATTGAATTTGACCGGATTGATCAGGATCATCTTGAAAACCTGACTAAAAACCAGCTCAATTATTACAATAAAGTATTAAAGCAACAGGTTGAAGACCTGGAAATTGAAAAGGAGATGATACAAAAGGAAATCTCGTCATTATGCGGACTTCCATACCAGCATGCCAATTCACTGACCACAGTTATCGTCAAATTCAATACCAATGTAAACGAAGTAAAAGCCGAGATCAAAAATATTAAGATCATTCTGAAACACTGGCAAACGCCTTCTCAGTTGAAAGCATACCTGAAAACCTACCAGATTCCAAATGAAGAAGAAATGGATATGGGAGACGATTGAGGATAAAAAGACTGAATAATTCTTTATCTTAAAAATCCATTTACTAAACCTGCACCAATGCCTGAGCCTTCTGATAAAATACGTCCGCAAATTGGTGTCTTCGATTTAGGCATGATTGTCATAAGTCTCGTTATAGGTATTGGCATATTCAGGACTCCCGCCATCGTTGCCAGACAGGCAGAAACTCCTGTATTATTTTTTTCTGCCTGGGTTGCCGGAGGAATTGTAAGCATGATCGGTGCATTTGTTTTTGCAGAAATTGGTTCGAGGCATCATTTTCCAGGTGGATTTTATAAACTGATTTCCACCGCTTTTCACCCACTTTATTCTTTCATGATCAACTGGGTAATTGTACTTACCTATGGTGCAGGAATGGCAGGTGTGGCACTTATTGGCTCCGAATATATTAATCCGTTATTACCGGCTTCTTTGCATAGCCAGCTCGCCATACAGGGAACCGCAGTTGTAACGCTGTTATTCTTTTACACTATTAATATGCTGGGTATTAAGTCAGGTTCACGAACGCAAAATCTTTTAAGTACCCTGAAAATCCTGATGATGCTGGTGTTATGTACCGGCATTTTTTATACCCAAAATCCCTCAACGCTTAAACATCTGCCCCTACCCCAATCTTCCGGAAACTGGCTGACAGCGTTTGGCGCAAGTCTGATTGCAGTGTTTTACACATTTGGCGGTTATCAGCAAACATTGAATTTTGGCGCTGATATTAAAAATCCCGTTCGTAATACACCGAGAGGAATATTCTTAGGTATGTTTCTTATACTCGGATTGTATCTGGCACTTAACTATACTTACTATAATGTGTTAGGTTTTGCGGGTTTACAAAACTCCAATCTTATTGCAGCTGATACAGCCAGAGCATTGTTTGGGCCATGGGGAGAAATTTTCTTTTCAATTGCTATTTTCCTTTCTGTTTTAGGGTTTATCAATGCTACTATGCTTTCACTTCCGCGTGTATATTATGCTTTGGCCGACGATCATATACTTCCCCCGATTTTCAAAAAAGTGAATTCAAAAACGCAGGTACAGGAATTTGCACTTACATTTTTGATTGTCACCACCCTGATTTCCCTGGCAATGCTGGATACTTTTGAGCAGATTGTAAACTATGTCATGTCAGTAGATAGTATTGCCCTCGCAAGTGCTGCTGCTACTATTTTCGTATTCCGGAAAAAAGCGGGAATTAATGACGAACACAAAGGTTTTAAAATGATAGGTTATCCCTGGCTTCCTGCATTTTTTGTATTATTTCTTCTTGTTGTTGCCGTCAACGTTATTGTTACAGATCCTTCTTCAGCCATAGTTGGATGGGGCCTTTTTCTGGGAGGAGCACCACTATATTTCATTCTGCAAAGGTTAGGTAAATGAAAATTTTCAAAATTTCGGATAATGTATAAAAACCATTGCCTTTGTAGGGCTTTTCTCTAAATATGTAGATATATCACCACAGATTTATTCAAAATACGTATTACCAAAAATTGAAACTATCTTATATAATATTGATGGTTAGTCAAATAACCAATACGTAACTATGTTGCCTTGTCTGGCATGCAAATTAGTATGTGTAGTGAAAACATACTTAAAAGTAACTTCATGAAAAATTGCATTATTCTATTATTTGTACTTCTATCTGGCGCATCTCAGTCTTTTGCTCAGGAGAATGTATCTATCGGTCCGATTGCAGGTGTCTCTATTGCTAATTTCAGAGGAAATAAAGCAGGAATTGGCAATACAACAAATGCGAAAGCGGGATTAACGGTTGGTGGATTTTATACTTATGCTTCCAAAACAGGGTTTGGTTTTAGCGGCCAGGTTTTATTTACGCAACTTGGTGCTCAGGTATATAACAAAACCAATGAAATTAATTTAAACTATATTCAGTTGCCATTACTGGCCACCTATTTCTTTGGGCAGTATGGAGACAAATTTCGTCCCAAATTGTTTGTCGGACCTTCTTTAAACTTTCTGGTAGGTGCAAAGGACAAAGACGGCAATAATCTTAATCCTGATTCAAATAACCGTGTTTATAATCCTTTTGACCTAGGCCTTACTTTTGGCGCAGGAATAAATATCCGTCTGAAAGATAAAATCTGGCTGAATCTGGACGCGCGTTACGGCCTGGGTTTACTGGATGTTTCCAAGGATAGCTACAATTTAAAAAATAGCAATTGGGGCATCAATGCAGGTTTAAGCTTTCCATTCGGGACTTACAATAAAAATACCGGACGTTTCAGAGCAAGATAAAATAAAATATATCCGGTACAAAAAAGGACATTCATTACGAGTGTCCTTTCTGATTTTTAAATGCAATGCTACATGAAATTTTTTGGGCTTTACATCATGTCGTTTTTTTATGTTTTAGCCGGTATCCTTCACTTCGTCCGTCCAAAGGTATACCTGAAAATTATGCCAACCTATCTTCCTTATCCGCTACAACTGGTTTATATCAGCGGAATATTTGAAATATTATTTGGCTTACTGCTTTTGTTTCCTGTTACAAGGACTGCCGGAGCCTGGTTACTGGTTTTACTATTAATTGCTATATTCCCGGCTAATATTCAAATGGCAGTTAGTTTTTATCAAAAAAGCAATCCTTCATTATGGATAGCTATTCTCCGTCTTCCGCTGCAGTTAGTACTGATCTGGTGGGCCTGGACCTACACAAAATGGTAGAATTCAAATCCTCGTATCATTGTTTTTTCGCATGATTAACTATTAAGTTCTTTCCCAAAGCAGATTAAAGGTAACTTTGCATTCTATATTATAAGAATGCTATGACTTTTCAAGAATTAAATCTCACCAAACCTTTATTAAGTGCCCTTGCTGATCTAGGTTATACGACACCCACAACTATACAGGAAAAAGTATTTTCAGTTATGATGTCCGGCAAGGACGTATGTGGAATTGCACAGACGGGGACAGGAAAAACGTTTGCTTATTTATTACCGACTCTTCGCCAGATAGATTATTCTAAAGACCGTCTTCCACAGCTTCTGATCATTGTTCCTACCCGTGAACTTGTGGTGCAGGTGGCTGAGGAAGTGAAAAAACTGAGTGCTTATCTCACCTTACAGGTTGTGGGAGTTTATGGCGGTGGAAACATCAAAGTACAAATGGCTGAATTGAAACAAGGCGCTGATGTGGTGGTAGCAACTCCTGGCAGACTGGTAGACCTGGCGCTGAACGGATCACTTAAAACCAAAGCCATAAAAAAATTGGTTATCGATGAAGTGGATGAGATGCTGAATCTTGGGTTTCGTACACAGCTGAAAAACATACTGGACATTCTGCCTCAAAAACGCCAGAATTTATTATTTTCTGCGACAATAACACCTGAGGTAGAAGTTTTAATGCAGACCTACTTCAATAATCCGGTTCGCATTGAAGCGGCTCCAGTAGGAACTCCACTCGAAAATATTGAGCAGATTGCCTATCTGGTTCCGAATTTTTACACAAAAGTAAACTTACTTGAGCATCTGCTGGACGAAAATCCGGATATGAACAAAGTGCTTATTTTCGTCGCAACAAAAAAACTGGCCGATCAGTTATTTGGCCAGCTGGAAAGGGATTATCCGGATACCATTGGTGTGATACATTCCAATAAAGAACAAAACCACAGATTTAATTCGGTAAAACAATTTCACGAAGGGACTTACAGGATACTGATTGCCACGGACATCATTGCGAGAGGACTGGATGTTGCAGAGGTTTCCCACGTATTTAACTTTGATATTCCCGAAGTTCCTGAAAATTATATTCACAGGATAGGAAGGACAGGACGAGCCGATAAAAAAGGAAAAGCTATCTCCTTTATCACAGAAAGAGATCAGGAATACAGAGAAAGTATAGAAGCATTGATGAACTATGAAATCCCTGTTCTGGAATTGCCCGAAAAACTAAAAATTTCGGAAATCCTTACTTCGGACGAGCAGCCGAAAATTAATATGAAAAGTATCGAAATGAAACTACCGAAAAGAGATTCGGTTGGTTCTGCTTTTCATGAAAAAATTGCTAAAAACTTGAAAGTAAATGTACGCCGGGATCATGCACAGGAAAAAATGCAGAAGTACGGCCGTCCTATCAAACGATCAGGAAAGAAATAATAATCAAAAGCAAGTAATTATCAGGCAGTGTACTAATCCGGTGCACTGCTTTTTTATTTTTCTCTTTTTTTTTAAATTTTATAAAAAAATATTTTATTAAAATAATACAAGCTTCAAAACAGATTTGAGTAATAAATATTAAATAAATACAAATGAGAAAAATATTTTCTCTCTTCATTGAAAAATATTTTTTAATCATTCAATCTAAAGAAATCCATTCATCGTATGTCTTTTAAATAATTGTAAGCAGCAAGCTTATATTTAATTTTATATATGTGATAAAGTCGCCATTTCAATGGCATTTGAATATAATAATCGCCTTTGGCATTGAATTAGAGAGATTAGAAGAAGGATATTAAAGATTATTGTGGAGGGTAAGGTAATGCTTAGAGCGGATGGTCCATCAGACTTCCGCTCTTTATTTTAAAAAAATAACCCTGAAATAAGCTTTTAACTTAAATTTCAGGGCTTTATACGCCATAGTGAATATTCAAAAATCAGTGACTTTCTTTCTGTTTTTCAAGATTGAACAAGTCATTTAACACATCGATCAAAGTTTCTGCCTCACCTCTTTTACAAGCTGCTTTTAGCTGAAGCACCGGAAGTTTGAGGATTTTCTGCATCATACTTGTTGTAATACGCTCCACTTTTTCCAGTTCGCTATCGCTCAGGTTCTTGGTAAAGCGAGTAAGCTCTTCTTTTCTGATTTGTTCCAAAGCACCTTTCAGCTTTTGGATAGTCGGAGAAACAATCATTTCTTTCGACCAATCATTAAATTCTGTTACAGCTTCCCCAATTATTTCCCTAACGTGAGGAACTGCATCCATCCTGCGGGTTAACGCTTCGTCGGCCCTGCTCCTGATGGAATCAATGGTATATAACATAACGCCAGGTATTTCTTCCACTTCCGGAGAAACACTGCGCGGTACTGAAAGATCAATAAAATATTTAAAGGACATGCCACGTAAACGGACCATCATTTCTTTTGTGAAAAATGGTTCATCGCGCGCAATGGATGATACAATAATATCAGCACGGGAAATTTCTGCTTCAATATCCTCAACATCTGCCACACGGAATCCTAATTCTGCTGCAAGCGCATCAGCCTTACTTCTCGTACGGTTTACAATCGTTACATCTGCTCCTGTTTTTTGTGCAAGGTTCCGGCATACATCACTTCCTATTTCACCCAGGCCGGCAACTAAAATTTTCGGATTAGGCATAAGCCCTTCCAGTAATTCAACCGATGCATAAGAAATGGAAGCAGCTCCATCCCTGAAAAATGTTTCCTGTGCAACGCGTTTGTTAGCAAAAAATATGGTGTGCAGCAAACGGTGCAAAAAAGGACCAGCCATATTCAGATCGGCTGACCATTGGTATGCATGTTTGATCTGATTTGGTATCTGCATATCTCCAACAACCTGGGAATGCAGGCCTGTTGCTACTTCAAACAAATGCTGAACGGCACTTTCACCCTCAGCAAAACGCTCAAAATAGGCAAGGAACGGCTGAATATCAGAAATTCCCTTTTCTATTAATAAAAGCTTGATCATTTCTTCATTCAGATCACCTGTTGAAGAATAATATATTTCGGTACGATTGCAGGTAGAAACGACTAAAACGTCAGTAACATCGAAAAAATCCTTCAAACGAAGCATGATTCCTTTGGCGCTGTCCTCGTTCAGGGCAAGTTGTTCCCTGATTGCAAGAGGAGCCTTCCGATGTGATAAACTTATTGATTTGAAATGATTGTACATCACTATTTCTAATTCGATTTACAAAAATACGGTACAAAACTTATAATAGGAAAGTGATTGAAAGGACAGTGCTTTATTTAGAAATCATATAAATAAAACAAAATTTTCTCTGACAAATTTCTGACGCTGCATTTGCCAAAAACATGATATTTATCAGCTTTAATGATGACCTTCACAAAACATAGTACAACTAGATTAAAATCCTGCACTTAGAAATATTTTTCTGGTTTTATACACGTTCTTGAAACGAATACGTAGTAAGTACAGGCATGGTTGCTACAAATGCTGAATTTTGAATATAAGTAGCCTAACTTAGTGCCTTATCACACAAAACGGCTCATCACCTGTAACCGAAATACATGATAACTGATACTCCAAAACAAAAACCGCGATTTCGTTTGCATCCCGTTGCGTTGCTTAACAGCAACCGGTTGCGGCGGTCGTTAACGGACACATTTGAACAAAAATCTTTTTAAAATATATCATTGGCTTAATACTTCTTCTTCTGAGTATTGGTTCACTTTTTTATACCAATGACCTGGTAGACAAACTGGAAGAACGTGAAGAACGTGAAGTGATACTATATGCAGAAGGCGTACGCTATATTATGACAACTCCATATGATGAAAATTTCAATGTTGTAATGCAGGTGATCCAGGACGCAGTTGATTTTTATCAGATTCCGGCCATTTATGTCGATGATAACAACAACAACCTGGCTAACAAAACCATTATTAATCATTTTCCGAAGAATTTAAGCTTAAAAGAAAAGGAACGGATTATAGACGAAAAACTGGCAATTATGAAACAGGAACATCCTCCGATTCCTGTTGAATTAGAGAAAGGCAGAACGGGATACATTTATTACAGTAACTCTTTCCTTCTTGCCCAACTCCGTTATTATCCTTTTTTACAATTGTCTGTAATGCTGCTGATAGGTTATCTGGCTTATCTGGCTTTCAGTTCGGCTCGAAAGGCCGAACAAAACCGGGTTTGGGTTGGTTTGGCGAAAGAAACAGCACATCAGCTCGGCACCCCGCTTTCATCATTAATGGCCTGGGTAGAATATTTTCGAAGCGATCCGAACATCGACCCTTCCATTGCCGAAGAAATCGAAAAAGATGTAATCAGGCTGGAAATGATTACAACCCGTTTTTCAAACATTGGATCTGTTCCAATTATGAAAGATGAACCTGTGGCTGAAATCGTGATCAATTTCGTTACCTATCTTCAAAAACGCGTTTCTTCCAAAGTCAAATTTACCATAGATAATCAGCTTGCGATAGAACAAACCGCGCTTCTGAACAAAAATCTGTTTGAATGGGTAATAGAAAATATCTGCAAGAATGCAGTGGATGCCATGGGCGGTATTGGTGAGATCAACGTCACGTTGCAAGCTCCACCAATGACCAAAGAAATCCTGATCGATATTTCAGATACAGGAAAAGGAATGACAAAAGCCAATATAAACAAGATCTTCGATCCTGGTTTCAGTACTAAAAAAACGCGGATGGGGCTTAGGCCTGACCCTGGCAAAACGTATTATTGAAAACTACCACAACGGAAAACTTTTTGTCAAAAGCTCCGAAATAGGAAAAGGAACTACTTTCAGGATTGTGCTTACTGCTGATGTGATTGAGTAGGTATTTATATTTATCTGTGGTATTGTATTTCAAAATGGCACATCAAACATATACTTTGAATTGTAGAAATAGTTACTAGATTTGCGTAATATGCAAGGCAGAAAAATAATTCAGCTTGTATCTCCTCCTGCAAACTATAGAAACTATTATGTACAAAATTTACCATTACCCTGTACTTTACAATTTTCCTGTTAATTACAACTCTTTGCCTTACTCTGAGTAAAAGCTATCCGCTTTTGCTCAGAGTTTTTTGCACCTCATCTACAAACTTTTAAAAAATGAAAAAACATTACCTGTTAAGTTTCCTTTTTTTATTGACTATTTCCAGACTTATTGCTCAGGATATTACTTACACTACCCTGTACGATAATACAATTCTTAACCGTGACATAACTGTTAATACAACAGTAGGAAGCACTCCAGGCACAGGTGCTGTTTCCGCAACAGGTGCAGCGACTTATTCCATTCCAATATCCGTTCCGCCTGGAACAAATGGTGTTGTTCCTTCCCTTTCTATTGAGTATAACTCCATGTCTGGCAACAATTTGTTAGGAATGGGATGGAATATTTCAGGTTTAGGTTCTATTTCCAGGGTTGCACGAAATATGTATTTTGATAATGCCGCCGGGCCTGTTGAGCTAAGTACCAATGATCGGTTTGCCATGGATGGCCAAAGACTTATTTCCAAATCAGGGATTTATGGAGCACCAAATTCAACTTACGGGACGGAGAATGAAAATTTTGCAACCGTGATATCCCGTGATACTTCTGGTGTAACAGGTCCGGCATACTTTGTGGTTATAACGAAAGACGGAGTCCAGATGGAATTTGGAAAAACCAGCGATTCCCGCTTCATGGATGTTTCAGGTAACTCTGTACTTTTCTGGCGGTTAAGCAGAGTTAGAAACCCTGATGGAAATTACATTGAGTACGTGTATACCAGTGCGGACAGAGATCCTCGTATAAGCGAAATCAGGTATACAGGGAATGACATTACCGGACTTGCTACGTACAATAAGATTGAATTTACCTATAAGATCCGCCAGAATACAGCCGCTGGGTTTTCAGATATTAAAACAATTTACGAAGCCGGTTCTTCTATTGTAAGTAAATACCTTCTGGATTTGATTACGGTAAAAGCTGAAGGAGCGCTATTCAAGAAATACCAGTTTAATTACGGACATGATAATATCAATTCTTATCTGAAAAACATTCAGGAAATAGGAAGTGATGGTATTTCTTACTTAAATGCTACTGTTTTTAAATATGGGGATGCTCCGCAACCCCTATTAAACGAAAGCGGCCCACTCCTTCCTGCGGGCTTAGTAGACTTTCTTTCCAGCGATTTCGACGGAAATGGAAAATCCGATATGCTTTTGGCTTATTACACAACTTATCACCCATTTGGCACACCAATTGGATATAGTGAAAAAAAATATACTGGTTTTAATATATATAGGGATGGTAATTCAAGTAACGCAACCGGATTGATAACATTTGGTGCTGGAACACAAATCAAAACAAATTTATTCCGGGCCAACGATTATTCATTTTTACGTTCTGATTTTAATGGTGACGGTCTGGATGATATTTTAACAACCACCATTCGTACTGCTGTAATAGGTGGAGTTGACAGAGAGGTTCTTGATGCAATTAGCATTTACCAAAGCAAACTTTCTCCTGCTGGACTTATATCTAACCAATTGCAATTTTCTGGTATTGGTGTGCCAACTTCTGCTCCATATCAGAGTTGCATTCCCGAAAATAGAAATTACATTTTCAATGGAGATTTTGATGGGGATGGAATACAAGACTTTTTCACTTTGTTGCAAAACGACATTAGTGTTGGTGGTCAATATCATGCTGATTTCTATAAAATGTATAGTTCAGGACCAAACCCTTATAATATATATAATATTGTAAAAGATACTGATAATACATCGCTCGGTAATACGTGGGTAGCTGCAAAAAAGATTCTTATTCTGGATTTTAATGGAGATGGAAAGGATGATGTCATGACAATTGAAGGAACACTTACCCGAATCTATTCTTTTGCCGGCACTTTGTCTGATGGAAAGAGTGCCTTTAAACTTATTTATTCTTCGTCAACATTTCTGAAAGCTTCGGATACAGATGTTCTTTTCGGAGATTTTAATGGTGATGGAAAAACAGATATTTTATATAAAGAATATGCGGACGGCAATCAAAATAACCTCCCTTGGTTTAAAGCTATTTCTACGGGATTGACATTTGAAAAATCCAGTTTTACTTTTGCATCCTTAGTAGGAGTATTTTCTGATAATGAAATCCTTCACGTAGCCGATTTTAATGGAGACGGCAAGTCAGATGTTTATCATCAATATAAAAACCCAGCCTCTTCGCCGTCAAAAGCAGACGTTTATTATAGCAAAGGAACAGAGTTCTACACACAGCAATTCACGTTCAGTGTCGATGCCAATTATGGAAGACCCTCTGTACCTTTCGATTTAAATGGCGACGGTCGTGCTGAAATTGTATACAGGCAAAACAGTACGTTAAATCTTGGTATCATTTCTCTAAAAAAATCAGGAAAGGAAAACCTTCTTGAAAAAGTGGAAAATGGTGTCGGACATGTTACAACCTGGGGATATAATAATTTGTCAGATGGCGGTTCTTTTTATAATAAGGGAGCTGTAACACTTACTGATTATCCGTTTCATAACATACAATTGCCCATGTATGCGGTATCAAACTTCGATAATCAAGATGGTGTAAGTGGTCAATATAGTCAGCACTCCTACGAACAGGCAAAGCTGCACCGTGCGGGTAAAGGATTTATAGGTTTTGGTAAAACCACCGTTTTTGATTTGGCAACCGGTTATAAAACCGTATCAGAAAATGAATTCAATACTACTTTCTACATAGCTATACCAAAGAAAAGCAGCACTAAATATAACGCTAATGATGCGCTGGTAAGTCAAACAACCCTTACAAATGAGTTGGTAAGCCCTGCAGCTAAAAGATATTGGGTAAAAACCGCAGGTGTTCAAAATATTAGTTTTGGTGGAGGCACAGCCACTACATCCTATGTGTTTGATGCTTTTGGAAATATAACTCAGAGTACAGTAAATAATAATGGTATTGAATTAATAGTCACAGATACTCAATATAAGGCACGGCCTGGAGATATTCCCAACAAGCCTACTTCCGTAACTGTATCTAGCAAAAGAAGTGACCCAACGCCTTATACGGTTACCACTAAATTTGGACACAACAAAATTGGACAGATCATTACCCAAACTGATTTTGACGGTCGAACTGATAGTATTGGAACGGTGCATGAATATTTCCCTTTAGGTAATTTAAAAAAAACAATAATTACACCAAAGGGGACTAATGCTCCACCAGCTCGTAGTAATTCTGCGGTTTATGATAACAAAGGACGTTATCCTATAACTTCAACCAATCTGCTGAACCAAACTTCCAGTACAACTTATCATCCTAAATGGGGTACACCACTTACTGCAACTGGTATTGACGGATTGGTTACATATTTTAGTTATAACGTTTTTGGTCGTTTGTCCAAAACTACATTACCTGAGGGATATTCAATATCAGATACACTTAGATGGGACATTTCGGGTAATTCAATATGGTATAACCATACAACACACTCCGGAAAACCAGATGTTAAAACATGGTATGATAAGGTTGGACATGAAGTAAAGTTCCAAACAGAGGCTTTTGATGGGACCTGGATTACCAAAACTAATACCTATAATTTAAAGGGAAATTTAACTAGTTCTACAGAACCTTATAAAACCGGTGAAGACATTGTAACACTGACAAATGTTTATGATGAATATAACCGCCCAATACAAATTTCGTCCAGTATATCGGCGACTGCGGGAACGGTAAACCTTTCTTATAATTATACTGCTCCAGGTATACTCACTACTACCAAAACCAGATTAGGTACTACTGTGGCAGGTAATCAGGTTTCATCTATAATTACTGATGCAGCCGGGAAGACAACCAGCATTACTGACCACGGAGGAACGCTTAACTATAGTTATTATAATCATGGTGGTTTAAAGGATGTTAAGAATAGTACGGCTACGCTCATAACTAATGAATACGATGCTTATGGTCGCCAAACAAAGCTTATTGACCAAAATGCCGGTACGACCCAATATGTATATAATATACTGGGTGAACTTGTAAGGCAAACCAATGCGAATGGCGATGTGCATACAATGATTTATGATTTAATGGGACGTAATACCAACAGATCGGGGCCGGAGGGTAACACTGGTTATGAATTTTACCCGTCTTCCAGTGGAGCATCAACCAACCAGCTAAAAAAAGTAACTGGTTTTGCGGGCAACATTATTGAATATACCTACGACGGTTTTGGCAGAGTTGGCACGATTACCGAAACAGTAGACACAACCCCGCACCTTACTACTTATGGATATAATGTCTATGGAGACGTCATATCAACGTTGTATCCGTCAGGTTTCAAGACGAATTATGCTTATAATGCTAAGGGATATTTAACAACTATAAAAAACACGGATAATACGATTACCCTGTTTAATAATGCCGCAATGAATGGCAGAGGCCAGATAACTAATTATTCCCTGGGAAATGGTAAATCATCTGTCAACAGTTACACTTATGGATTCCCTACGAAGTTTGAGACAAACAATTCAGCAAATCAGAATATACAGAATCTGACCCTCAACTGGAATTATGGACTTGCCTGCCTTAACAGCCGGTCGGATGTTATGATTCGCAATGGCATTACAACTACAAAAACCGAAAGCTTCACACATGATAACCTTGATCGGTTAAAAACCAGCACGATTGGTTCTGCAACATTTACCACAAATTATGCGGGTAACGGTAACATAAGCGACAAAACCGATGCAGGAATATATACTTATCATGCAACCAAACAGAATGCCGTTATTGCTGTTACAAATCCTGTTCCTTCACCCATTCCTTTATTGCAGCAGGATATTACTTATACTTCGTTTATGCAACCTGAAAAGGTTACTGAAAATACAACGGATAATCTTCCGCAAGAACTGGTATATACTTATGGTGCCGATTATGAGCGTATTAAAAGCATTACTAAATTAAGTGGAAACGTAATCAATACCAGATACTATTTTGGAGGCTTTGAAAAAGATATAACCGGAGCTTCTACCAAATATTTACACTATATTAATTCTCCGGCAGGATTGATAGCCATTGTGGTACGGGAAAACGGAGCAGATACTTATAATTACACTTATACAGATCATCTCGGCTCGATCCTGACAGTAACCAATAATATTGGAGCCATCATTGCTGAGCAAAATTTTGATGCCTGGGGACGCAGACGCAATCCAGCCACATGGGAATTATTGCCGCCGACAGCAACTACAAGCTTACCCACCTGGCTGTACCGTGGATATACAGGACATGAGCACCTGGACAGGTTTGGACTGATCAATATGAATGGCCGGATGTATGATCCTGTTTTGGCACGCATGCTGAGTCCTGATAATCTGGTACCTGATGCAATGAGTACACAAGGCTATAACCGTTATTCCTATGCATTCAACAATCCACTGACTTACAATGATCCGGATGGACAGAATCCATTATTGTTCCTGGCACAAATTGCGATAAAGGGTGCTATTGCCAATGGTGTAGGTTATATAATCGGAACCATGCGTAATGGCGATGATAACAAATTTACACTTGGTGGCTTAGGTCAATCTGTATTTTCAGGCGCAATGTCAGCAGTAATGAGCTTTGGAATTGGAAATTCGGCAGGATATATTGGTGGAGTTAACGGTGCTATTTTTCAAACTGCCGCACACGCGGTCATGCAAGGTGCTGTTGAAAGTACCCAGGGCGGAAGTTTTCAGAGTGGCATGTCAGCAGGATTATTTGGGTCAATTTCAGCTAGTGGTGATGGCTCCATTGGTTCTGCCGCTTTTGTTGGTGGATTATCTGCAAAAGCAAATGGCGGCAATTTCTGGCATGGTGCAGCACAAGCAGGAAGTGTGGCGGCGTTTAATCATTATTCTCACCAATTAATTGCAGAAGTTGCAGCGAGAAGATTAGCACTGCAAAATAAAGTGGGGGGACAATGGGATGGATGGGGGAAAGGAAGTGTAAATTATAGCGGTAAGGCTTGGTTTGGCTCAAATTTTATAGGCCCTGGCTCTGATAAAAATCCATACACATTAGGTCTGGTTCCAATTGACCTTATTGACGCAGCGGCGCAGCAACATGATTATCAATACTATAAACTTGGTTCTAGTGGAATTAAAGGAGCAGTTTATGATAAGGCTGTTATGGGAGCAGATCTTGCATTAGCTGAACGAGCTAGTTCTATTATGAGAGGTTATAAAACCAAAATTGTCGACTTATATACAAACCAACCTATTTCTGTCAGAACCTATAACATTGCCAAGGCTGTTTACTATTCTTTTAATATAATTTCAATGTCTAAATTTGTAAGAATAATTTCAAGCATCAGCCGCTAAATTTACAAACAATGAAACCATATACACTCAACCTTTTTTCCTTCGTACTTATTTTGACCACATTGACTAATTGTAATCAGGATCAATACGAAGCAACCGAATTGGGAAATTTTGATATATCTCCTGATTCTAAAACAATTGTTTTTTCATACTATAAAGAAGGTAAATCATCAATATACCGTTCTGATATTGATGGCTACAATGTCAGGCTTTTAGTGGAAAATGATGATAGTTCCTTCATTAATCCTAGCTTTTCTCCAAAGGGCGACAGGATTATGTTTGTCGCTCATAAAATGGGAGATTTGAGTGGATTATTAAGCATACTGGATATTCAAAAAAGACAAAGACAAAGTTTTTTAATTGGCTCTGGAATACTTACAGAAGCCATATTTTTATCCGAAGATAAAGTAATTTTTTGCTCCGCTAAGGAGTATTCTAAAGGTAGTCCTGTTGCTTCGAAAGATGTACACAGCTTTGATTTATACTACCTAAAATTACAAAAAAAAATAATTACAAAAGTGACCGATTTAAATTCCTATGGAATAAACAGGCTCGCTAAATTGGATTCTTCAAAAATACTGATGAGAATAAATGGAAATGAGGCGGAAAGCGGTATATATTGTCTTTCATTAGACAAAAGCAATAAACTTAATAAAATTACACCTAGAAATGATCCAAGAATGGGATCATTTCTGTATTATGATCCTTCATATCATTCGGAAACCCATTCAATTGCATTTATTGCTCCCTACGAGTTGTACACAATGGACGTAGACAGCTTGATGGCAAAATTAATTTATCGATCTAATGGCAGTATAATACAAAACGTAAAATTTGCCAATGAATCGAGTGTCTTTTTTCTAGAAGCTGATGAGAAAGATATCATTTTCAAGTTCAACATTCAGGGTAAAATACTGACAAAAATTCCAATAGTAATTCCAGAAAAACTCTAAACTAATATTGATGTAGAAATAAAAACAAGAAAGACGAGAGCTTACTTAGAAAGTTTTCTCAGAGAAACAGCAGCCATCGTTATATAGACCTTTCATATTTGAGCTACAATTAAAAGATGCATCAAATTTGAATGTTAACGGGTATCAATATTATTAAGGTAAGGACTCAGCCACTCCTTAAATAATTAAACATCAAGCTTAAAATAGTAGATTTTGACACGCTTCATTAATATATGTTTTTTAATAAAATAAATTTTATCCGTAAATCTTTATCGCCGTGCATTAAAAGGTGTACACCGATTAAAATAACCACATGAAAAAATTATACATATTTATACTTATCACAATCACTTCCAGCTTTGCCTTAGCTCAAACCCAAGCTGTCATATACGATTACGATACTGCCGGAAACCGTGTCCTAAGAAAACCATCCACCCCACTTCCCGTTGCTCTAATCAGTTTCACCGCTGTAAAACAAGGAGAAGATCAGGAAACAGGTATCGCTTTACTTTCCTGGTGTACATCCTCGGAAATCAATGCAGATTTATTTCGTATCGAACGCAGCGAAAATGCAAAAAAGTGGTTGGAGATTGGCGAAGTAACCGCTAATGGAGATAAGACTACTGAAAGTCATTATTCATTTACGGATGCAGTTCCTTTAACAGGTATGAATTATTACCGTTTAAAAATGATTGATAAGGACGGTTCATTTGCCTTTAGCCAGATCAGGAACCTTGACTTTGGCTCGCAAATTAGTTTTTATCCAAATCCAGTAAATGACAGGTTAAAAATAAAGGGAATTGTTAAAGAATCGCCTGGTAATAAAAAGGTACAAGTTTTTGATGTAGCTGGAAAAGTAGTTTTTGAATCAACCAGTTTCCCTATGGAAGGAATTGATATGAAAAACTTTTCATCAGGCATTTACTTGATAAAAGTGTCACATCAGAACGGCTATCAAACAATTAAGAAAATTGTCAAAGAGTAATAATGAATGGAACATATTCTATTTTAAAATCCTCATACCTACCGGAAGTTCGGCAGGTATGAGGATTTTAAATTTTGTTAAAACAAGAAAATTTAAATTTATTGCAAAATAGGTACAATAACCTCATCAGTCGGTTCTATTTGATTACTTATGTGGAAAGCTCTATCAATAATCCGAACCTTATATTTTTGTGTAGTTTTTACGGTACTTCTGGAATCAGGAAAACGTACAAACAAATCCAATTTTCCTTTTATTGGCCCAGGTTTACCATCCGTTTTCAAAATCTTAAAAAACTTACTGGAATCCAAAGGAATTATTCTCTCGGTCCAGCTACTATCCCGCTGCTTTGTCATAGTTATTAATTCATAATTAGCCGGAAGTCCCCAATTTGGAACCTTGGTGTAAGCTTCTCTGAAATTTACATCATTACGTTCCTCTTCACTAGCTCCTAAATCCCCATCTCCATCTTCAAAATCGATAGTTATCGTTACTATTTCCACCTTTTGCTCGTTCCCAGGAGATGTTATGGTATCAATTTCTGTATGCTGCGATATACCATTATAATATATTTTAGGTGTATCACTAAAATCAGGAATATCCACACAACTAGCCAGAGATATGGCGGCGGCAAAGAATAATATTACTTTAAACTTCATTCTTTTGAATTGATATAATTACGTTCAGACACCAGGTTATTCTAATTAAAAGCAGCAACAATCCCCGACTTTACATTTACCTTTTCGCTTTTCTGACTTCCGTCTTCTAACTTTGTCTATTATCTACGAAAGTAACAGTATTGAAATTGCCAAGCAACAAATCTTCTATACAAATACGCCGGGAACTGCGGCAGCAGATCGTTGAACTGAAAGCATCCGGTTTTGAAGACCTGGCTTTGCAAATATTCCGTTATCAGGCAGAGTACAATCCCATATACAGTCAATATCTGTTCAATCTTAAAATAGATGCAAACCATGTGAAGCGGCTGACTGAGATTCCGTTCCTTCCCATTCAATTCTTCAAGCACCACCAGATCAAAACCGGCCAGCCGCCTGCACAATCGGTTACATTTGAAAGCAGCGGAAGTACTGGTTTGGCCACCAGCCGTCATGTACTGTTTGATGCACCACTTTACACATCCGTTTCAACCAGCATTTTTACAGAACATTACGGCGATCTGCGTGACTATCACATGCTCGCTTTGCTGCCTTCTTACCTTGAACGAAACAATTCGTCGTTGGTATATATGATGGATAATTTTATTGATCAGACGGGTTCCGATTATTCCGGTTTTTACCTGAATAATACGGATGAAATGCTTGACAGGTTACGTTTTTTATCCGAAAACCCGGATGGAAAAAAGGTGTTGCTGATGGGTGTAACATTTGCATTGCTTGACCTCGCAGAAAGCGGCGCTGACTTCACATTCTTTAAAGATATTCCTTACCTGACTGTTATGGATACCGGTGGAATGAAGGGCCGCCGGCAGGAGCTTTTGAGGGAAGAAGTGCACGATATCCTGATCAGCCATTTCGGGGTAAGTAAAATTCACTCGGAATACGGGATGACCGAATTATTATCACAGGGATATTCTAATGGTGACGGGCTTTTTAAACCCGGTTTTACAATGCGCGTTTTACTTCGTGATGTCAATGATCCGTTCTCTCTGTATGATCAGAATATAACAAAATCAAAAACAGGAGGTATTAACGCCATAGACCTTGCAAACCTGGATACCTGCTCATTTATTGAGACCCAGGACTTGGGACGGTTCGGAAATGAGCCTGGTACTTTTTATGTTATGGGCCGTTTTGATAATTCTGATATCAGAGGATGTAACCTTATGGTACTTTAAGGTTTCAATGGCCATTATTTCATCCTGTTCAAAAATCTGCCTTCAAAAGATTAATTTGGTTTTAACTTTTGTATAGATTTGATTCATAAATACATACTTCAGCAACCATTATATAGAATTGTTCTAACTGTCTAAAACCAGAGAATATTTGCTAAATTAGCCGGGTTGTTTTAATTGCATTTATCGAATGTATTTTTACACTTTTGATTGCTAACCTTTTATGAATATAAAATGAAAAGACGTGATGCACTTGGCCGTGTGGCACTATTAATGGGTGGTACACTTTCTGCCCCTACCATGCTGGCTTTTCTTGAAGGCTGTAAATCAGCAAACGACACTTCTGTAGGGGGAATAACATTCCCTTTTTCTGCTGAAAGGAAGGCTCTGGTTTCGGAAATTGCAGAAATAATTATTCCTAAAACTGACACTCCCGGCGCCAAAGAAGCCAAAGTAGGCGAATTTATTGAAAAGATGCTGAAAGATTGTTATTCAGGAAAAGACCTGGAAAGCTTCGAAAAAGGCTTGAAAGAAGTTGAGAAAAAAGATTTCATGAAGGCTGCTCCTGCTGAACAGACAAAAATCCTGACAGAAATGGAAGCTTCAGCCAAAGAAGAAACAAACAAAGCGGGTGAAGAGAAGAAGAAATACACGGAGGCTGGAAAAGAATATACGGACGCCGGTGTTCCATTTTTCCGTCTGATGAAAGAATTGACACTTCTTGGCTATTTCACATCTGAACAAGGTGCTACACTTGCACTGGATTATGTTCCGGTACCAGGACGCTACGATGGATGTATTGACCTGAAACCAGGACAGAAGGCCTGGGCCATGTAATTTAAGGAAGGGTCAGGAAAACCGGGAGTAGTGAATTGACTTATTTCCCTGCCTGATCTGCTCATATATAATACTCAATTTTGACATTTATTCATCATGAATTTAAATATTAAAGCGACAAAACAAGCTACGTATGATGCAATCGTAGTTGGGTCGGGTATCAGCGGTGGATGGGCCGCTAAGGAATTGTGTGAAAAGGGACTGAAAGTGGTAATGCTTGAAAGAGGACGTGATATCAAACACATTACCGATTACAAAACTTCAACGCTTGCTCCCTGGGAATTCGAACACCGCGGCCGGGTAACGACTATGGCCAAGGAAGAATACTGGGCTGGAATGCGTACCGGTTATACTGCCAATGAAGAACACAGATATCTGTTCGAAAATGACAATGAAAATCCTTACAAAGAAACACGCAAGTTTGACTGGATCCGTGCCTACCATACCGGAGGACGTTCATTGTTGTGGGGCCGCCAGAGTTACAGGCTGAACCCAAAGGATTTTGAAGCCAATGCAAAGGATGGCATTTCCATTGACTGGCCTGTTCGTTATGATGAAATCGCTCCCTGGTACGATTACGTTGAAAAATTTGCAGGAATAAGCGGTGCAAAAGACGGCCTGGATGTATTACCAGACGGACAATATTTGCCTCCAATGCAAATGAACTGTGTTGAAAAGCATGTAAAAGGAGAAGTTGAGAAGAAATTTGCGGGCCGTCATATTATCATGGGGCGAGCTGCTCACTTAACCCAGCCACAGGCTTTCCATACCGAACTGGGCCGTGCAGCTTGTCAGTTCCGTAATATGTGTATGCGCGGTTGTCCTTATGGTGCTTATTTCAGTACACAATCATCGACATTACCGGCTGCACAAAAAACAGGCAACCTTACCTTGGTAAACGACTCTATCGTTTCTGAGGTGATTTTTGATGAAAAACTCGGAAAAGTAACCGGGGTTCGTGTAATCAACCAGAATACATTGGAAACGAAGGAATACTTTGCCAAAATCATATTCCTGAACGCATCTGCTATTGCATCCGCTTCACTTTTACTGAACTCAAAATCGAAACGTTTTCCAAACGGGCTTGGTAACGAAAGTGACCAGGTGGGACGTAATATCATGGATCATCATCTGGCCGTTGGCGCGCGTGGCGACATGGAAGGTTTTGAAGACAAATACTATTTCGGACGCCGTGCAAATGGTGTTTATGTACCACGCTATCGTAACTGGGGTGATGATAAACGCGATTATATCAGAGGTTTTGGATATCAGGGCGGAGCAAGCCGTGACAGCTGGGGACGTGGAGCCGGAATGGATGGTTTCGGTGCAGATTTCAAAAAACAACTTACCGAACCGGGTGACTGGAGTATGAACCTGGGTGGTTTTGGGGAGATGATTCCTGACGAGAAAAACCGTTTTACGCTGCATCCTACCGAAAAAGACAAATGGGGACTTCCAGTTGTTGTTTTTGATGCCGCTTATGGTGATAATGAGAAAAAAATGCGTGTGGATATGATGAACGATGCAGCAGAAATGCTTGAAGCGGCCGGATTGAAAAACGTAATTCCTTATAACGATGATACAAAACATCCTGGAATCGGTATCCATGAAATGGGTACTGCGAGGATGGGGAATGATGCTAAAACGTCTGTTTTGAATAAAAACAATCAGATTTGGGCAGCACCAAACGTATATATCACTGATGGTTCATTTATGACTTCGGCATCATGTGTCAATCCATCTCTTACTTACATGGCCATGACTGCACGCGCGGCTGATCATGCTGTGAAAGAGTTGAAAAAAATGAACCTATAGTTTGGGAGTTTAGAGTTTAGGAGTTTAGAGTTTAGAGTAAAAAGTTCCGAGTTTAGAGCATGCGGTTTAAGCTGTATAATTTAAACTCAGAACTTTTTACTCTTTTCTATATACTACCCACTTTAAACCCCAAACTCCTGAACTTTAAACTCCTGAACTCCTGAACTCTTGAACTTTAAACTCCAGAACTCTGAACTCTGAACTACTGAACTCTAAACTCTTTAATTTTCCTTTCCTGTCAGTAGCCTATATAATTGGTACAAAAGTAATTTAATAGGTATCTTGGTTTTTTCCTGACCTATAACCTTTAATCAACTTGAAAGATTTTCCTCCTGCTGTTCCACAGCGTGTATCGTCGGTAGATGTTTACCGCGGATTTGTTATGTTATTAATGATGGCTGAAGTGTTACGCTTCAGTCAGATAGCCGAAGCCTTTCCTGATAGTAGTTTTTGGGCTTTCATGAGTTTTCAGCAAAGCCATGTTTCGTGGGTAGGCTGCTCATTACATGATCTTATCCAGCCTTCTTTTACATTTTTGGTAGGTGTAGCTCTCCCCTATTCCATCGCAAGCCGGGCCGGGCGGCAGCAAAGCCAGAGTGTAATGTGGGCTCATACCATACGCCGCTCGCTGATTTTAATTTTATTAGGTATTTTCCTGAGATCCATCCACAAAACACAAACGAACTTCACTTTTGAAGATACCTTAACTCAGATCGGCCTTGGCTATCCTATTCTCTTCGCATTAGGTTTCCGATCAGAACGTATCCAATGGACTTCTTTAGGTGTTATCCTTTTAGCTTATGGTATCTTTTTTGCTGTATATCCTTTGCCCGGCCCTTATTTTGACTGGGCAGAAACAGGGAATACCGCTGACTGGGAGTATAATCTTTCCGGCTTTGCTGCACATTGGAACAAAAATACAAACGCAGCCTGGGCATTCGACAGATGGTTTCTGAACTTATTTTCCCGCGAAAGCTCTTTTCATTTCAATGGAGGCGGATATAGTACTTTAAGTTTTATCCCAACGCTGGGAACTATGATACTGGGACTAATTGCAGGCCAATGGCTGAAAAACAGTTCGTCGCCTGGGTTACTTGTCAGGTGTTTTGTAACTACTGCTGCCATTCTTTTTGTTATATCCGTTACCCTTAATATTACCGGAATTAATCCGGTTGTCAAGAGAATCTGGACTCCGGCCTGGACCTTATTTAGCGGAGGATGGTGTTTTCTGTTTCTGGCCGCATTTTATTTTATTGTAGATGTAAGGCAGAATAAATCCTGGTTTAAAGCTTTCATTGTCATAGGCAGCAATTCAATAGCAGCATATGTACTGGCCGATACACTGGCAGGTTTTATAGATTCTTCATTCCGGATACATATCAGCCAGCAATATGATCTCCTTTTTGGAGAAGGTTACCTTTCACTTGTAAGCGGCGGAATGATCCTTCTCCTGGAATTTTATATCCTTTACAGAATGTATAAGCTCAAAATATTTATTAAAATCTAATTATCCGTTTTTGCATTTTTAAATCAAGAAAAATGAAATCCAAGAACTTATCTAATTTTGCAGGAAAATTTCAAACTTATGCAGCTTTTAAAATCGGTTCACCATATAGCTATTATTTGTTCAGACTACGAAAAATCCAAAGCGTTTTACACTGAAAAACTCGGATTTCAAATTGACAGGGAAGTATTTCGTCAGGAAAGAAATTCTTATAAGCTGGATCTTTCCCTAAACGGGCATTATTGCATCGAGCTTTTTTCCTTTCCTAACCCGCCGGCAAGAACATCGAGGCCAGAAGCCTGCGGATTACGTCACATTGCTTTTCAGGTAGATGATATTGTAACAGCCATTACCCATTTTCAAACAATGGATATTGAAATGGAACCTGTGCGTATAGATGAATTTACAGGTAAAAAATTTACTTTTTTTGCTGATCCTGATGATTTACCAATTGAACTTTATGAATTATAATTTAACCAATTCAGATGTAACCTGATTTGGATTAAAAATCCACAACACGAATATGCGATAATGCCTCGAACTGCTTTGTTATCAGTTTGAGGCATTATTATTTAAGTAATATTTTCAATAATTTGATTTTTCTATTCTAAGAATATAAATCAATCAAAATCGCTTAGTGGATGTAATTAATAAATCAGTCAAATACTAGATTAAAATTTTGAATCAACTTAACGTTACCGTTTTATTTTTAACACCTTCCTGTTTGGACAAAATTTCATAAAATTCAGATATCCTGTTTAAATGCTCATCTAAAACTTTTCGTGTTTCCGAATCCCTGTCAAGCTGCGTAATCAGCGACCGGTAAGATTCCAGAATTGTGTTTTCGTTTTTTTCAATAATCCCACTACCTGCTCTTTTTCAATTAAGTCCTGCATGAGATTAGCGTTATCGAAGCTGACGTGGGTAAGATTGCTCAATTCTTTATCATTAAGAAGACATTTGAAGTAATCATAAATTGAAACAATCTCTTTCTGAAATAACAATGCGCTGAAATGTCCCTGAGCCAGTATTTTTCTTAACGAACCCATACTGTCTTTCTTTAAAGCTTCCAAGTAGAGCAATTCCCTCTTTTTTTGTTCGTACCATAATGCGCTGATTCTGAGAACAAATTCCTTGACTTTTACATTTTCCATAGCCACTGTCCAAAAGTTGAGAATGACACAGTCCGCATAATAACTATGCCAAATCATATAATACGTTCGGTATTTATACGCAATGTGTTAATCAGCCCCAAAATCAAATAAAAAAATTTTTAACATAACAGATCAGCCGCTTCCTGCGTATTATACATGTGGCAGATTTGCCCAGGTTTAATAAACGAAACATAGCGGGTGTAAATAACAAATCGCATACCTTATCCTGATATATTTTTATACTGTTAGGAAACAATATAACTTTGCCGGCTTAGCAATATTTGCAAGCAACCTGAGTTAGTTCTTAATATCTTTAAGTTGTCTATTAGTTACGGATTTTTAATATCTATGTTGAAACCCTTTTTATTCTATTGCCTAATTTCAATCAGTATTTTCACAGCTTGCAAAAGACCGGCTCCTCCTCAGACAATTGTTTCAGCTGAAATACCTGCGCTTGTAGAAATCGGTAATGAAAAATTTTCCCCGGCAGATTTTCAGGATTCATATGCAAAAAATAAGTCTGTTTCTGACTCTTCCGAATCGTTAACACCAGTAGAATATCTCAATCTTTATACCGACCTTAAAATAAAAGTGCTTCAGGCGAAACAGGAAGGAAAGGACACTACTTCGGATTTTAAGGAAGAAATGTCTTCTTACAGAGACCAGCTAGCCAAAAACTTTATGGTTGATAAAGCACTTGTTGAAAAACTTACCTTTGAAGCCTACAACAGGTTGAAGCAGGAAGTAAAAGCTTCACATATTTTAATTGCAGTAGCAGAAAACGCTTCTCCTGCTGATACGCTTGAAGCTTACCACGCAGCAATTGCCCTGCGTGGAAGACTGGAAGAGGGTTCTGATTTTGGTGACATGGCCACACGGTTCTCCAAAGATCCGACAGCATCGGTAAATAAAGGGAACCTTGGTTATTTTACTGTATTCCAGACTATTTACCCTATCGAAAATGCTGCATATTCACTTCCTATAGGTAAAATATCCCAGCCGGTACGTACCAAGACAGGTTATCATATCATTAAAGTAACGGACAAACGCCAAAACCGTGGAATGATACGGATTGCGCATGTAATGATTCAGGTGGATTCAACTGCTACACCAGTTCAAAAAGAATTGGCCAAATCCAAAATTGATGAAGCTTATACCAAATTACAAAAAGGAGAAGATTGGGACAAAATAGTAGAAAGCTATTCGAACGATAGTCAGTCGCGTAAGAATCATGGATTACTGCCTATGTTTGGCACCGGGCAAATGGTACCCGAAATTGAAGATGCTTCGTATTCCCTGACTCGCACTGGCAGTTATTCGAAACCGGTACTGACACTATATGGCTGGCATATTGTAAAACTTGTCGAAAAACGTAATCTGGAACCTTATGTTTCGATGGCAACTTCGCTCAAACAAAAAGTAGTGACTGATTCGAGAGCGAAAATATTGGAACAGGCCAATGCACAACGTCTCAGAAAGAAATTCAGGTTACAGGAGTTTCCCGAATCATTAAAAGTAACTGCAACCCTTGCCGATAGTTCATTACTTAAAGGTAAATGGGATTACATGAAGGCTGTTTCCGCTGACTGGCCGAATATAGTTCTGTTCAGTATTGAAGGTAAATCTTATGATGCATCCGCTTTTTTACAGGACATAAAGAGGCAGCAAAAACCTTTTCCCAAAGGCTCGTCCCCCTCTGTGGTTTTTCAGAGGTACTACAACGATTATGTTACAAATAAGCTCAATGAATATGAGAAAGAACATTTGGAAGAATCGAGTCCGGAATTCAACAGTCTGATTAGTGAAATAAGGGAAGGAGTGTTGCTTTCACAAGTAATGGAAGAAAATGTATGGCAGAAATCTCTTTCAGATTCAACAGGGCAGGTACGTTTTTATGAAAAAAATAAAGAGCGGTACCAGTTGCCTGAACGGGCAAGGGCCAATGTAATTACAGCACCTGATACACAAACAATTAATTCGATCAGAAAAACACTTTTGCAGAGTCCATATAAACTTGAAAGTAAAGCCAGCGAACTTCTCTATGCAGAAGGCATCAGCGAAATTAATAAATTACAAGCCGATGATCTGTTTGAGTTATATGCGATTATGCAGAAAAACTCCAACTATATTGTGGAGGTGGCAGGCTATCGTTCCGCCAGTGAACCGGAATCTACTTCGGCAAGCAGGATTAAAAATGTGATTAAATACCTGAATGACAAAAATATTTCAATCGTACGGATTATTGAAAAAGACTACGGCTCCTTTCGCCAGGCTACTGAGCCGGAACGCAACCGCCGGGTGAGTTTTCAGTTTTACAGTACTTCGGCGAAAGATGTTCAGAACATTTATAATTCGCAAAGCCCGGAAGCCGTTATGATCCAGGAAGGTTATTTTACAAAAGAAAATCCGTTACTGACAAAAGCAAAGTGGGAAACCGGTGAGCAAACTCTTTTGGGAAGCCGCAATGCAACGTGGATTAAGATAGAAAAAATTGAAACTGCACGCCTGAAAACATTTGCCGAAGCACGCGGAACTGTAATTAACGAGTACCAGAAAGAGCTTGAAAAACAATGGCTTTCAAAGTTATATCAGAAGTTTCCTGTAAAAGTGAATGACCAGGAATTAGAAAAAATTAAGCGATAGCTGTATTTTAGCATTTGGATTAATTTTTAAGCCCTTTCTACGCAAAAAAACATTAAATTGAAGAACATAATAATCATATGAATATAAATAAATTGATTGCAATCAGCATGTTTGCAATTTTCTCTCTGGGATTTAACCTGCTAAGCGCCGGACAAGGGCAATCGGGTGTTAGTATTGACAAAATCATTGCCCGCGTTGATAACCATTACATTTTAAGCTCTGAGCTGGCAGAAATGTATGCCAGCTACAAGGCAAACGGCCAGAAGGCTCCGGAAAAATGCCAGTTGCTTGAATCGCTGATTATCAATAAAATGCTTCTTGCCAAAGCAGAAATTGACTCTGTCACAGTTGAAGACAAAGATGTTGACAATGAACTGGACGGGAAAATGGGATACATGATCCAGCGTTTTGGCTCTGAGAAAAACATTGTGGAAGCTTATGGTAAAAGTATTGAAAACCTGAAAACGGAATTAAGAACGCAGGTAAAGGAGCAGAAAATCGTTGAAAAAATGCAGGGTACTATTTCCGGAAACGTAAAAATTACCCCTAGCGATGTGCGTAAATTTTTCAATTCTATTCCAAAGGACAGCCTTCCGTACATATCCTCAGAAGTAGAAATAGGACAGATTGTAAGAAAAGGAACTATTACCCGGGAACAAAAAGACAAGCTAAAACAGCAATTACTTGACCTGAAAGCCCGTGCTGAAAAAGGCGAAGATTTCGCATTGCTTGCACAGATATATTCGGAAGATCTTGGTACTGCAAAAAATGGCGGAGATTTAAATTTTGCCAAACGCGGTGCGATGGTTCCTGAATTTGAAGGAGCAGCTCTTGCGCTTAAACCGGGTGAAATGTCGGATGTTATTGAATCTCAGTTTGGATTTCACCTTATTAAATTAATAGAAACCCGCGGAGCTGAATACCATGCGCGTCATATTCTTTTAAGGCCTGATTATAACAAAGGTTCAGACATGACAAGCGCATTGCGTGTACTCGACAGCCTCAGGGTACTTATTAAAACGGATACACTTACTTTTGCACAGGCTGCCCGTGATAATTCCCAAGATCCGGAAACTTCTGAAACTGGTGGATTGATCCAGGACAGAAATACAAGAATGGGCCGCTTATCTCTGGATGCTTCTATGGATCCGGCATTGTATTTTGCCATTGATACCATGAAAGTAGGTGATATAAGCGTACCAATCGCTTACAGAACCGAGGATGGAAGCAGTGCCATGCGTGTGTTATGGTATAAAAGCAAATCAGAACCGCATACGGCAAACTTACGCGATGACTATGAAAAACTCGCACAGATCGTGCTAAGTAACAAGCGTAACAATGCTTTGGAAGAGTGGTTTAAAAAAGCTCAGGGTGACGTTTTCATCAGTATTGAACCTGAATATAAATCATGCAAAGTACTTGGACTGGCAACCGGGGATGACACCTGAGAAATCTTTATTTCAGTAATTTCTGTGATACCGATACGGTATAATTGCCAGGATTTGAGAATATCCATGATATTCTCAAATAAATACGTATAATTGAGAAAAAACTAATCAAACAAATTGTGAAGTACTCATCAGACGTTGAAGCTGCTGAGGCTATGAAAATAGCCTATGAAAAAATCCGCACTGAAATTGGGCAAGTGATCATTGGACAGGATGATGTTGTAAAAAAATTACTGACCGCCATATTTTGCCAGGGGCATTGTCTTCTGGTGGGCGTACCAGGACTTGCGAAAACACTGCTTATTCAAACCATTGCCTCTTCATTGGATTTAAAATTCAACAGGATACAGTTTACGCCTGACTTGATGCCATCTGATATTCTGGGTTCGGAAACGTTGGACCAGAACCGCAATTTTAAATTTATACGAGGCCCTATTTTTGCCAATATCATTTTGGCTGATGAAATTAACCGGACTCCTCCTAAAACGCAATCAGCGCTTCTGGAAGCGATGCAGGAATATTCGGTAACAATTGCGGGAGAAAAACATTCTCTGGATCGTCCGTTCTTTGTTTTGGCAACCCAAAACCCTATCGAACAGGAAGGAACCTATCCGCTTCCGGAAGCACAGCTGGATCGTTTCATGTTTATGATCCAGCTCGATTATCCTTCCTATTCAGAAGAAGTGAGTATTGTAAAAAACACAACATCCGATAATAAATACCAGGTAAAAGAAGTAATCACGGCTGAGGAAATTATGGATTTTCAACATTTGGTACGCCGCGTTCCGGTTACTGACCATGTGATTGAGTATGCTGTAAAACTGGTGCATAAAACCCGCCCTTCTTCTTCCATGGCTGTAAAAGACACCAACGATTATCTGGAATGGGGAGCTGGCCCTCGTGCATCTCAGGCGCTGATTTTAGCCGCAAAATGTAATGCACTTTTATCCGGCAAGTATTCTCCGGATATTGAAGACGTGAAATCCGTAGCTTTGCCGGTTCTCAGACATCGAATAATAAGAAATTTTAAAGCAGAAGCAGAAGGAATATCAGTAGATGACATTATTGCACGTCTGGTGTAAACCTGCATTCGATCACATACATTTTATCTCATTCAGTTAGCATATTAAATTTGTGTCAGTCTTACGTAGATGGCACAAATTTTTTGCTTTAGGATTGAAAAACAACTTTAATATTTTTTATAATGAGCATACAGGGAAAAAATTATATAGGATTTTCGCTTTCTTCTCAAAACGATCAAACATTCCAGTCCTACGTACCAGCTCTGAATATTTATCTCCCTGAAAAGTTTCATAAAGCAACAATGGATGAAGTGTCCCGTGCAATGGAACTGGCAGCAAAAGCATTCGATGAATATGCACTTATTCCGGCAACTCAGCGTGCCGGTTTTCTAATGGCAATTACAGAAGAAATCATGGCTCTTGGTGATACTTTGCTCCAAAGGGCACACCAGGAAACCGGATTGCCGTTGGCAAGATTGCAGGGAGAACGCGCCCGGACGATAAATCAGCTGACACAATTTGCTGAATTGATCCGGGAAGGTTCCTGGGTAGAAGCAAGCATCGATACCGCAATTCCTGACCGGACACCAATTCCGAAATCGGATCTGCGTAAAATGTTTGTTCCAATCGGGCCGGTCATTGTATTTGGTTCCAGTAATTTTCCATTTGCTTATTCTGTTGCCGGCGTAGATACGGGTCCCGCCCTGGCAGCCGGAAATCCGGTAATCGTGAAGGCACATGCAGCACATCCTGGCGTAAGCGATCTTACCGCACAAGCCATCGTAAAAGCAGCGCAAAGAACAGGAATGCCTGATGGTGTATTTTCCATGCTGTATGACGATGGATTTGAAGTTGGAGCAGCTCTTGTAAAACATCCGGAAAGCAAGGCAGTTGGATTTACGGGCTCCTACAAAGGAGGAATGGCATTGTATCGCCTGGGCCAGGAAAGAGAAGAGCCTATACCCGTTTATGCTGAAATGGGTAGTGTAAACCCAATAGTGATACTGCCAGACTACCTTAAAAACCATGCTGTACAATTAGCCAGGACCCTGGCCGGATCGGTCACTTTGGGCGCTGGGCAATTCTGTACAAATCCTGGTCTGGTATTTGTTACGGAAACTGAAAATCTTGATATTTTTGAAGAAAACTATAAATCAGAAATTTCGAATGTTCCGTCAGCTACTATGCTCACAAGTGGTATCCAAAATAATTTCTATAAACTTCGGGATGAATTATTTGCACAGGAAAATGTGACTGAACTAGCAGTTTCGGAATCTGGCTCAGATGAACAGAATCAATCGCAGGCAACTATTGCACGTGTTTCCGGTCAGGACTTCATTGCAAACCCCAAACTCCACGAAGAGGTTTTTGGCCCATTTTCCGTGTTAGTAGTTTGTAAAAACACGGATGAATTATTGGAAGCGGTATCACATTTGAAAGGCCAGCTTACTGCCTCTTTGATGGCAGATGCTCCAGAAGCAGCAAAATATCCCGCACTTCTGCAAAAGTTATCACAAATTTCAGGCAGGTTCATTATGAATGGAGTACCCACTGGTGTTGAAGTTTGCCCTTCCATGCATCATGGTGGTCCGTTTCCGGCAGCAAGTATTCCATTTTATACCTCGGTTGGACGTCATTCTATTTTACGCTTTGTTCGCCCCCAAACTTTTCAGGATTGGCCGGATGTACTTTTACCCGTTGCTTTAAAAAATGATAATCCGTTGGGACTATTTCGTTTGATTAATAACAAAACAACCACCAGCGCCATTTAGAAATCAATTTTAATCCAAAAATTTTAAATTAATTCATGTCAAAAACCTTTCATATTCTTAACGGTGATGCATTACTGGAATTTTTTCCGGAAAGTATTTTATCAGGAGAAATTATAGTTGCGCGCGAATGCCTGGTAGACGGATCGGTTACAGGAACAACCCTGGAAGAATTTTGGGAGACCCGTGCTGATTTCATATCGGCGGAATATGAAGAAGAAAAAGAATCATATTTCTTTGATGTGGTTTCAGAATTCAACAGAATATCATTGATTCCGCCTGGCTCAGAGGTGAATTTATGGTTTGAAGAGGATTTGTTTTGCCAGGTTAATTTATGGTTTTGCATGTCTCTTCTAACCAATATTGCAGACCAGCTTAAAATTAATCTTGTAAAACCACCATTAAAAGATGGCCAGCCTGACTGGGGCGGATTCGGCGGATTAGACAGAAATGAATTGGCTGGTGCATATCAGAGCCGGGAAAGGCTTTTTGTGGCTGATGTTAAATTGTTAACCGGTTTGTGGCACGCATACAAAACAAATGACAGAGTTAAACTTAAAGAATTATCAACAACAAAATCGGCTCATTTTCCTTTTTTGCAGGACGTGGTTCAGGCTCAATTGGATCGTTCTTCTGAGGACAGCTTATCAGGACGCCCGGAAAAAGTTTTAAAGGAGATCATGCTTCAAAATAATATACATGATTTCAAAGCTATTTTTAAGGAATTCAGTATTCGGGAAGGAATTTACGGATTTGGTGACTGGCAGGTTGAAAGGCTGCTAAACAAGCTACCGGAATTTAAAGCGGAGTAACAGAAAGGATTTTAGAAAGAAATGCTTCCCACAAAATACTCTGATAAAAGATTTTGTTTCATTGATAATAACCTGGTTGCTAATCCGTAGTACGGCTAATCAAACAGGTTATTTACGAAGCTTAATGAATCAGCCGTGCCACGGACCGTTATATCCAGCTTTCCAAAGATTAATTTAGAAAGTAACAATTAGTTCAGAATTGCACTTTTGTAAACAGTGATCCATTTATGAAATTATAGTATTCTTTTAAATAGATCCTAAATCGTTTATTTAATTTTTATAAGTAAATTGACGCCTCATAAATTATAAAAATACATGAATAAAAGATCCCAAACCGGTAAGCAACTTTTTCTAAAACGTATCTTACTGTCAGCCTTAACATTATTGTTAGCCTTATTTACAAATCAAACAAGCGCCAAACCTCTCGCCTCTCCTCTTGAAGGCAGATGGGACATAACGGTAGATGTAGCAGGAAAACCTTCTCCTTCCTGGCTGGAAGTGCGCCACTCAGGAACCCATACTTTGGTAGGCCAGTTTACCGGATTTTCAGGAAGTGCACGTCCTATTTCAGAAGTGAATTTTAAAGACGGGAAAATGAGTTTTACTATTCCTCCGCAATGGGAAAAAGGTGACGGCAACCTTAAATTAGAAGGTACACTTGCCGGAGATAAACTGACCGGTACACTTACCACTGTTGAAGGAAAAACACATAACTGGACTGGCGTTCGTGCTCCTGCACTTCGTAAAACAACGCAGCCAGCTTGGGGAAAAGCGATTCAGCTGACTGGTGGAAATGATATGAAAGCTTGGCATGCAGTGGGTGAAAACCAATGGATTGCTGAGAATGGAATATTAAAAAGCCCAAAATCAGGTGCAAATTTGATCACCAACGAAAAATTTAATGATTTCAAACTTCACGTAGAATTCCGTATTCCTAAGGGTAGTAACAGCGGTGTATATCTTCGTGGCCGTTACGAAGTACAGGTGACAGACAGTAAAGGAATGGAGCCTGCACTTGATCAGATGGGTGCCATTTATGGATTTATAACACCAAGCGAAATGGTGGCAAAAGATGCCGGCGAATGGAATGTTTATGACATTACCTTAGTGGGAAGAATGCTGACACTTGTTGCTAATGGAAAAACAGTTATCACCAATCAGGAAATTCCGGGAATTACCGGTGGAGCCTTAGACAGTAACGAAGGCGAGCCAGGACCATTATACATTCAGGGAGATCACGGCCCGGTTGAATACCGTAATATAGTGATTACACCAGCGAAGTGAGTTAAAAGTTGAGAGTTAAGAAATTTTTAATTTCAACTTTTAACTCTAAACTCCCTTCGGAACAAGCAATTCCGGATAACCTACTTCTACTAAAAAGAGACCTTCGGCCGGGGCTTGTGCCCCGGCTTCTTTTCTGCTTCTGGACTGGATTATTTTTTCAAAATCCGAAATAGTTTTTTTTCCCTTTCCCACTTCCAGAAGCGTACCAACCAATGCCCGCACCATCCCTCTCAAAAACCGGTTGGACTTTACACTGAATATTAACAAATCCTCTTTTTCGAACCAGACTGCCTCAGTTATGGTACATCGGAAATTGTTAACATTAGTATGTAACTTACAGAAACTTTCAAAATCGTCGTATTGAAGTAATAATTCAGCTGCTTTATTCATGGCAGCAATATCCAGTTCTGCTCTCAGGACATAAACCTGATTTACTAGGAACGGATTTTTTACACGGCTAATGCGGTATTCATATCTTCTGTGTATTGCTTCAAAACGAGAGTTAATATCATCCGGAACAACAAAAATTTGCCTGACGGCAATATCACGCGGAATCATTCCATTGATATTATAAACAACCTGTTCTGTATCTGTTATCTCACTATAATCAAAATGAGCGAATTGCTGTTCTGCATGAACACCCGTATCTGTTCTGCTGCTCCCTGTAAGTTCTATGGGCATACGAAGCACTTTACTCATTGCCTCTTCAACGATCTGCTGCACACCCAAGGAGTTGTTTTGTTTTTGCCAGCCATTGTAGGCCGTTCCCTTATAACTGATTTCAATAAAATAACGCATGGTGCAAAAGTAGGAGAATCAATGGAATTTTGAAGTGATGATCCGTTGTTATCTATTTTGAAATAGTAATTAATTTCTTAACCCTAAATTGGGAAAAAGATTAAATAATTTCGGGTTGACAGGAAGAACGTTAACTTTGCCAATTGAAAATATTTTCAGCCAAGTATGATTACGGAAGAAAAAAAGAGGAAAAGAACCTGAATTTCATTGAGGAAATTGTTGAGGCAGATTTACAGTCGGGCAAATATACCCATATTGTAACACGTTTTCCGCCGGAACCTAATGGGTACCTGCACATTGGCCATGCATCCAGCATTTGTCTCAATTTTGGATTAACAAAAAAATTTCCGGGATATACCAATCTGCGGTTCGATGATACCAATCCAGTAACTGAGGAAACGGAATACGTTGATAATATCAAGAATGACATCAAATGGATGGGTTTTGAATGGCAGAATGAATTTTACGCGTCTGATTATTTTGATACGCTTTATGAGTTTGCATTGAAATTCATCCATGCCGGCCTTGCTTACATCGATGATTCTACCTCCGAAGAAATTGCACTGTTGAAAGGAACACCTACTGAACCAGGGAAGGACAGCCCATACAGAAACCGCAGTATTGAGGAAAACTTGTCTCTGTTTGAGCGAATGAAAAACGGTGAGTTCCCGGATGGAAGCCGTACACTGCGTGCAAGAATTGACATGGCGCATATTAATATGCTGATGCGTGACCCCATTTTATACAGGATCAAACACGCTCATCATCATCGTACAGGTGATAAATGGTGTATTTACCCGATGTACGATTTCGCACACGGACAAAGTGATTCTATTGAAAATATAACGCATTCTATTTGTACGCTGGAATTTGCTCCACATCGCGAATTGTACGACTGGTTAATTGAAAAACTGGAAATATATCCGTCGCATCAATATGAATTTGCGAGAAGGAATCTTAATTATACCGTTACAAGTAAAAGAAAATTATTGCAGCTTGTTCAGGACGGACATGTGAACGGCTGGGATGATCCGCGGATGCCAACCATAAGTGGATTGAGGAGAAGAGGTTACACACCTGAAAGTATCCGCGATTTTTGTGATCGCATAGGTGTTGCGCGTCGTGAAAATATGATTGACGTCGGACTGCTGGAATTTTGTGTGAGAGAAGATCTCAATAAAAAAGCGCTTCGCCGTATGGTTGTACAGGATCCGTTAAAAGTAATAATCACCAATTTTCCGGAAGGTGTTACTGAAATGTGTCATAGCGAAAACAACCCGGAAGATATTGCTGCCGGTATGCGCGAAATCCCGTTCAGCCGTGAAATTTATATTGAGAAGGAAGATTTCCTTGAAATCCCTACCAAAAAATATTTCAGGCTGGCTCCCGGCAAAATGGTCCGTTTAAAAGGCGCATATATTATTCAGTGCGATAGCTTTGTGAAAGATGAAAACGGAGAAATTTCAGAAATACATTGTTCCTATATTGAAAACAGTAAAAGCGGGCAGGATGCTACTGGGATTAATGTAAAAGGTACTCTGCATTGGGTATCTGCGCCTCACGCAGTTCCGGTTGAGATTCGCTTGTACGACAGGTTATTCTCTGTAGAAAATGTTTCGACGGAAGAAGGTGATTTTAAGGATTATATCAATCCTGAATCGCTGAATATCATTACCGGATACGCAGAACCTGCCATACTGGAAGCTAAAGAAGGAGAATCATTTCAGTTTCTCAGAAAAGGATACTTTGCTGTGGACCCCGACAGTACGCCTGAAAAACCAGTCATGAACCGAACTGTAACCTTACGCGACAACTGGGCTAAGGCAGCAGAAAAATAAAGATTTAGAATATTCCCTTGCAAAGAAAAACCTGTAAGATCAAGACGAAAGTCCCATTCTTACAGGTTTTTTAATATTTTGAACCTGGTCATGATTTCCAGGTCAAGAACTCAAAAAACTAAAATTTAAAGCAAAAGCGTGTTTACTATAAACTTCTAACTTCAAATTTTTTCAGTTCCCTCCTACTTTACGCCCTTTCAAAGTTTCTCTTGAATTTTTCACTTGTTTCAACAGATCTTTTTTTACGAACAGACGCGTACCGTTTCCTCCCTATAGATCGAACGTACGTTGCTTATATTCGAACTTATTATTTGGAAGTACGTCCAGAAAATAATTCTGTCCACTCAGGTTAAATTTCATTCCTTTTGTATCCTGCTGTGTATCATCCCAGGAAACATTGATTGTACCATTATCTGAACCTAGCGAAACTCCAGGTGTAAAGGGAAGCACATTAATCGTCTGGATACTTTTGCCATTACTCATGGTAATTTGGCCTTCAAGGTTCACCTTAATATCATTAGGATCAGAAACTTCTCTGCGGATATTAATAGCCTTATCATTAAAAAACTGCACTTTTTCTAAAGGTATGTTCGCAGATTCCAGGTCGCGCCTTAGATCTTCTGTAAAAACCGTGTAATTAGAAAGAGGGACGGAGTTCATCGTAGTGCATGCAGAAACTCCGGAAAGAAACAATACACCAACAAATAATTTTTTAACCAGATTCATGTTTAGCTCTTATTACTTTATTGACTGAATATTCAAACTTAAAATGACTATATAAGGCTGCAATATTAATAAAAAGCCTGTCGGTTACCAACTTACTAATTATTTCATTGTTTACATCAAAATTTCTGACAATGTGTCAGCATGCACCGTTTTGATTGATAATGGAACGCAAATTTTTAGTACGTATTGCAAAGCTTAATATAATTCTAAAATATAAATTAAAACAAGGAATAATTATGGAGACAGGGATTCAGGAAAAAGGAAGTCTAAGTATACATACAGAGAATATCTTTCCGATCATTAAAAAATTCCTTTACTCGGACCACGAAATATTTTTAAGAGAACTCGTTTCTAATGCTGTTGATGCAACGCAAAAGCTAAAAAAACTATCCTCTTATGGTGAATTCAATGGAGAACTTGGAGATCTGAAAGTAACTATAAAGCTTGATAAAGATGCCAAAACTATCACAATCAGTGACAATGGTATCGGTATGACGGCCGAAGAAATTAAGAAGTATATTAATCAGATTGCCTTTTCGGGTGCAACTGAATTTGTTGAAAAATATAAGGACAAAGGTGACGAAAGTAAAATCATTGGAAATTTCGGCCTTGGATTCTATTCTGCTTACATGGTTGCCAGTAATGTTGAAATCATTACAAAATCCTACAAAGAAGATTCAGAAGCTGTACGCTGGGAATGTGACGGTTCGACAGAATATGAGTTGACATCTGCCGAAAAAGCTGAAAGAGGATCAGATATTATTCTTCACATTGCAGAAGATTCTGAAGAGTTTTTGGACGAGCACCGTTTACGCGGAATCCTGGAAAAATATGGCAAATTCCTTCCCGTTCAAATCGAGTTTGAAGATAAAGTTATAAATAATGTAAGCCCGATCTGGACCAAAAATCCTGCTGATCTTGTTGATCAGGATTACATTGATTTTTACAAAGAATTGTATCCATACAGCGAAGACCCCTTGTTCTGGATACATTTGAATGTAGATTATCCTTTCAATTTAACCGGTGTTCTGTATTTTCCGAAACTTAAAAACGACTTCCAGGGACAACGTGAAAAAATCCAGCTTTACAGCCGTCAGGTATTTATTACAGACGAAGTAAAAGATATCGTTCCGGACTTTTTACAGTTGTTACACGGTGTAATTGATTCTCCGGATATTCCATTGAACGTATCCAGAAGTTATTTGCAGTCGGATGGTAATGTGAAGAAAATAAACGGTTACATTACCCGTAAAGTAGCTGACAAACTTTCAGAACTTTTCAAGAATAACAGAGAAGAGTTTGAAAAGAAATTTGATGATATCGGGCTTTTTGTAAAATATGGTATCATCAGTGATGAGAAGTTTTATGAAAAAGCGAAAGATTTTTGCTTGCTGAAAAACGTTGACGGCAAATATTTCACAATTTCAGAATACCGTGACTTTGTAAAAGACAACCAGACTGACAAGAATGATACGCAGGTTTGGTTATATACAACGGATGAGAAAAAACAGGACGCATTTGTTCAGTCTGCTAAAAAACGCAGCTATGATATTTTACAACTTACCAGTGTTATAGATTCTCATTTTATCAATGCACTGGAACAAAAGGTTGAAAAAACGACAGTGAAACGTGTAGATGCAGAAACGCTTGACAAACTGATCGAGAAAGATTTCAAACTTGAAAGCATTCTTACACAGGATGATCAGGACAAGGCGAAAAAACTTTTTGAAGAAATTGCAGGAAACAAAACTGCCAATATTCAGGTAGAAGCGATGCCTGTTGACGAACTTCCGGTAGTTATTACTTTCCCTGAGTTTATGCGACGTATGACTGATATGCAGGCTTCATCCGGACAGAAATCTATGTTTGGTGATATGCCTTTAATGTTCACAGTTTCATTGAATGCCAACCATCCTGTCATTGGACGTATCATTCAAACTGAAAATGAAGACGATCAGAAAGTGCTTGCCAAACAGGTATATGATCTGGCCTTGCTTTCACAGGGATTGCTGACTGGTAATGACCTTACGCAATTTATACAACGGACAGTTACAACGTTGTAATTTTAAAATGTAAAATAAAACCCGCTTTCGTTTCTGAAGGCGGGTTTTATTTTGAATCTTCAAATCTGATTTCCGGAAATCAGCCTTCTTTTCATTTCGTTTAACTGTTCCCACTTTCCGTTTTTTGCCAAAGCTGCCTGTTGCGGCCACGACGTTGGATCATGCATTTGAAAACGCGGGCCGGCACTTCTGAGAATTGCTGAAATACGAACCGGCGAAGTATCCGCCAATACCGAATAATTATAAATATCATGCTTATTCAATATTTCTTCAATTTTAGGGCCAATCCCTTCAATAATTTTTAAATCGTCCGGACTTACTGATACAGGCTCAGAAATTTTGTGCTCAATTTTAGGTTGAATTTTTACAACCGGTTCTGCAATGAAGGAGGTGTCATAAATCAACATGTACCGACATTCCCGGAGATCGTTTTGTCTTTGTTCTACTTCTGCCCTTAATATGCGTAATCGTGAACTCATAAGCAGTTGCGACAACAAATATCCCAGTAATGCAGCAACAGAAAGAATAGCGACGATTTCAAAGATCGCCATTTGCCTGGTTGTTGAAATGATCTGTAGATAAATCATATTTTACTTATTGGTTCATTCTTGGTAAACGGAACATTCTGGTTTTTCTGGGCTCTTCGTAGGTTACATGACTGAAGTTCAGAATCAAGTTTAGCCAGCTTCATTTCTAATTTATTAGCGGCTCGTTTACAGGTAACATAACCGATCATAAAACCTAGCATTGCTGAAACAACAATCATTACGGCATGCTGCCATAACGCATCGGGATTTCCAAGAGGATTTAATATGTACATATTCAGGTAGTTAATTTTACCATTTCTTGATTTATTTTACTACAACCGTTATAATCCCACTGGCGTATTTTCCTTCCGAAGAATTTCCCAAAGCTGATGACTGCGGCATTCTCTTTTTTACGATAATGTTTTGGGCAGGAATTCCGAATTCAATAAACCTGCCTTTAAGATTATTGATCCGGTTTTCCGAAAGCGCAAGTGCTGCTTCTGAAACTGTTTCGCCACCTGCATGAACTATCAGGGTTAATTTCCCATTCTTATTTTTGGATAAATACTTTACTGCTTCATCTAAAAATTTCTGATTACGGCTGGTTTTAATGTAATCTTTACTTGATGCTGTGAAATAAATATCTACCGGTTTTGAAATAATTTCATTTTTTGTCTCACTCACCAACCCGTTAGCCTTTTCTTTGCCCTTTTCTTTATTGTATTTAGCTAATTCCTCCGTAACTGCTTTAACGTTTTCTTTATCTTCCTTGTCATTTTCTAAACTCTTAGATATCAATTTATCACTAAAGGAAAAGTGTATTCCACCTTGAAGTGAGTCATTAATAAAAATAATATTTTCTTTTTTAAGTCCTTTTAACAAAAAAGCAGTATCGGGTACTCGCTTTCCCCGTAACCAGTTTTTAATATCATTGGCTCTTGCTAATCCCAGATTTGGAAAGATGGTATTGTTGATTTCCTTCGAAGAATAATATCCGGTAATAGTCAGTAATTTGCCAGGATTTGCACCCATATATATGGCAAGAGCATCCATTTGTGGATATACATCTGACTTATCGGCTATAATTCCACCCTTGGCAAAAGCGAAATTACCTTTTGAGTGTAACGTTAACCGGGAAGAATCAGAAATGACAAAAGGCTCTCTAATAATTGGAGTAGATGCTTCCGCAACAATAATCGTTAAATCAGTACTGCAAAGTTCCAGAATTTTACATAAATGCCAATATGTCGAAGCTGCGATCCAGACAATAAGTAAGCTCCACCACAATGCTCTGCTGTTCAACATTTCCGGATTGGGTTATTTATATAGTGCGACAGAATAGTAATTGTCTGCCTTAAATATAACTTTCTATATGATAAACACCAACAAGAATTTATTCATCGTAAAAAAAGCAGCCTGAATCCAAGCTGCTTTTCTATTTATCCATTTACCTGAGCAATGTTATCTATTCATTGAAATAAGGAATTCTTCATTATTTCTTGTTCCTTTCATGTGCTCCAGCAGGAAATCCATAGATTCCATCGCATTCATGTCGGACATATGTTTTCTTAAAATCCAGACTTTTTTCAGCGTTTCTTTATCCAAAAGTAAATCTTCACGGCGCGTTCCCGAAGCCATTACATCAATAGCAGGGAATACCCGTTTGTTAGAAAGTTTACGATCAAGCTGCAATTCCATGTTACCCGTACCTTTGAACTCTTCAAAGATCACTTCGTCCATTTTAGATCCGGTATCAATTAATGCAGTAGCAATTATAGTTAAAGAACCGCCATGTTCAACATTTCTGGCAGCTCCGAAAAACCGCTTTGGTTTGTGCAATGCATTCGCATCCACACCACCGGAAAGAATTTTACCGGATGATGGTACTACAGTATTATACGCACGTGCAAGCCGGGTAATTGAATCTAATAATATTACTACATCGTGACCGCATTCAACCATCCTTTTTGCTTTTTCCAAAACGATGCTCGCAACCTTGACGTGGCGGTCGGCCTGTTCGTCAAATGTGGAAGCAATTACTTCCGCACGTACGCTGCGCTGCATATCGGTAACCTCCTCAGGACGTTCATCGATCAAAAGGATTAAAAGAAAAACCTCCGGATGGTTACGTGTGATGGCATTCGCTATCTCCTTTAGCAAAACGGTTTTACCGGTTTTTGGCTGGGCAACGATCATTCCGCGCTGTCCCTTTCCAATCGGGGCAAAAAGATCTAATATTCTGGTTGAATACTGATCCGGGCGTGAACTTAATCTCAGGCATTCATCAGGAAACAAAGGTGTAAGGTATTCAAACGGAATCCTGTCCCTTATTTCTTCTGTTGTCTTACCATTAACCGTTTCTACACGAAGAAGTGCAAAATATTTTTCACCTTCTTTGGGAGGACGGATCTGGCCTTTAACGGTATCGCCTGTTTTCAGACCAAATAATTTAATCTGAGAAGGAGATACATATATATCATCAGGACTTGCAAGGTAATTGTAATCCGCAGAACGCAGGAAACCGTAACCGCCATCCTGCATAATTTCTAAAACACCTTCATTAATAATCAGGCCGTCAAACTCACGGACGTAGTTATTGTAATTGCGTTTTATTTTGGACGAAGGATCTTCGCGCGGATTTTGCTGCTGTGGCTGGCGTTCACCTGCATCAGAAGGCTGGCGGGAAGTTCTTTCTTCTCTTGGTGTATTTTCAGGCTGTTCCTGAGTATTGTTTTCCTGCTGAATCTCAACAATTTCGTTTTCCTGGCTGGTTTCCTCAGTTTCTACGGCAGCAATTGGCTCCTCTTTACCAAGATCATTCAGTGTGTCATCTTCCGAATCGTTTTCCTCAGGAGTCGTATCAATGTTTCTCTCACGGGATTCAATATTCGCCGGTTTTTCAAATATTAAAGTCTTATCAAAAAGCGGGGCAGAAGAAATAACCGGTGAATTTTCTTTTCTTGGTTTGGAAGGAGGGCGGCTGCCGATTGCCTTGGCAGGAACAGGAGATTCATCCGGACCTGAACGACGTGCCCTTTTTTTCTTTGGCTCATCATCAGATTCTTTACTGTTTATTTCCGCAGGCTGCGATGCTTCCTGCTGAACAACAATTCTATTAATAATTTCTTTTTTGGGCAATTTGGCATAATCAGGAACACCAAGGTTTCCTGCTATTTCTTTTAGCTCTGACAGAAGCTTAAGGTTTAGTTCATCAATTGTAAGCATACAGAAAATGTACGATAAAGGCTGGCTTTACCTAATGAATAATATGATTGTGAATGTAAATGGACAAATTTCGAGAGCGTATGTCTCTGTTCACGTGATGGTCATTGATGCGTTAATGTGTATTTTTTGTGAAAGCCTAAATGACTGACATTACAAACCGTAAAATTTTGATGGATCAATTTTGAAAAGTTTGCAATTTTAATACAAATGAAGTATTAACAATATTTTCGTTTGATTTTAATTCAACCTAGATAACGTTGAGAGCTACCGAGAGATGGATAACAGAACTTCAGAAATCAGGGCGAGGATTATGGAAACGAAGGTAAGATGATATTTTTTTAATTCCAAATCAATTTTATTTAATACATGTGAATTATTTCTATTAATACTAAAAACAATGAATAGCAGTAATAAATGCGGTTATCTTGGGTTAAAAACGCTCATTTTAACAATATTTAAGTATATAATGTCCTTGTAGTTTCGTCACTTGTTAGCATTTCTCCTGAGAAAATAGGACTTTTGCACAATTATGAATGTCGCTGTTGATTCAGGAAATACTTACTCTAAGATCGGGTGGTTTGATGAAGATAAATTAATCAGTTACCAAACCAGATTAATTTGGCCTGATCTCATTCGGGAAATCCAAAATAACCTGCCGGATCAAATCATTTATTCATCAGTTAATAAGCCTGCTGAAGAATTTAGAGAAGCCCTGGGATTAGCAATTCCGGTTCTGGATTTATCAGCTGATATACCCGTACCAATAAAAAAAGAATATAAAACTCCACAGACGCTGGGAGCAGACAGGGTTGCTGCCGCTGCCGGAGCTAACTGGCTTTTCCCTGAAAAGGATTTGGTGGTAATTGACATGGGAACTTGTATTACGTATGATCTCGTGGATCGTACAGGTGCATTTCAGGGAGGGTTAATTACTCCGGGTGTAAAAATGCGATTTGCGGCCCTTCATTCGTTTACTAAACGGCTTCCGCTATTTGAGCCCGTTGCTGTACCGGATTTCATAGGAAAAAGCACGAAGGAAGCTATTGAAAGCGGTGTAATGAATGGGGTGCTTGCAGAAATGGAAGGAATTATTGAAAGGTATCGTCACATATCACCTTCTTTACGCGTAGTAGTATGTGGCGGAGATATTCCTTTTTTTGAAAGTAGCCTGAAACCGGCCATCTTTGTGGTCCCGGAGTTAGTATTAATAGGATTGAACAGAATTTTAAGATATAATGTCGCTTTACAATAGAATTGGAATACTCGCAATAACACTGGGCTGGATTTGTCTGATCTCAACACAAACAAATGCACAAGGACTTGGAAATTCTCCTTATTCATCCCTTGGTATGGGCGAATTTTATGGAGATGGTTTTTCGGCTAATACGGGTATGGGCCAGTCGGGTGTAAGTACCGCTAACGGCTTCCAAATTAATAACCTGAATCCTGCTTTATGGGTAAAAAACAGGTTTACTACCCTTGATATCGGCGTAATTGGCCAGTACAAAGCTATTGCTTCGGGAACTGACAGACAACAAAACGCAGGAGGAAACCTTGCCTATGTAGCATTGGCATTTCCTGTAAGTGCTAAGTGGACATTAGGTGCAAGCCTTAAACCATATAGTTTCGTCGATTTCGACAATTCTTCTACCCGAAATGTGCCTGGAACACCATTTGATGCTGTCTATTACACTACCGGAAAAGGAGGAGTAAATAAAGCATCTATCACCAATGCATTCCAGATAGGCAAATACCTGAGCCTTGGTCTTGAAAGTTCTTATTTCTTTGGCAATATCCGCAGAGCATCGGAAGTTCTGCTTCCTCTTGGAGAGCCTCCTTATTATCTGGTTGGTATCAGCGAACGTACTACTTATTCCGATTTTGCTTTCCGCGGTGGTGCCGCATTACGTATTCCACTCAAAAAGGATAATAAACTTAACCTGAACTTAGGTGCCTCTTATAGCTTCAAAACAAACCTGAATGCAAGTCAAACCAGTATATTTGAATTAAGCCAGGGGTCAAACGTCATTACTGCTGCCTCTGATACAGTAACAAACGAGATAAAAGGTTATCTAACGCTTCCTACCCAGTATCAGGTAGGAATGAGTTTGGAATGGCCGTTTAAACTGATCGTTTCCGCTGATTATAACAGTCAGTCCTGGTCTCAGTATCGCGGCTTTGACAAACAGAATGGTGGGTTGAAAAATGTAGGACGTGTTAATCTTGGTGTTGAATACCTGCCGCGTTTCTCCTCCCTCAGTTACTTTGATAATGTTAGATACCGTGTTGGGTTCAGTTATGGAAAAACGCCTTACATGGTGGATAATAAGGACGTAAACGATACCAATGTCAGTTTAGGTTTTACTTTTCCAATGGGAAGAGGCTACCAGAATTTCATTTCGATTGCCTTTGTCGGAGGGCAACGTGGCGCAATGGGAACCGGCATGGTACGTGAGCGCTATGGCAGGGCTGTTTTAGGTATTACACTTCTTGAAAAGTGGTTTGTAAAACAAAAAATTGATTAATTGAGAAGCTGTTTTATGCTACCCGGATTAACAAATACGCAGCGTTATAAAAGTGGTAATGACATATATTTTTGTATTATCCTTTTCTGTACCTTATTTCTCAATGCATGTGAGAAAAATAAAAACAAGGTCGGGGCGCTTTATGACGGGCCGGTTGAAATCGTAAATAAAGTAGAAATCAAATACAGTGAACAAGGCCATCAGAAAGTCCAGATGCTTACCCGGCAGTCGTTGAGATACAGCAACGAAAACAAAATCTTTCCGGATACGATCAACATCAATTTCTTCGATCCATCAGGATCAGTAATGACGCGCCTCCGTGCTGACTCCGGCCGTTTTGACAAGGCTTCAAATGTTTATATCGTCAAAGGCCATGTTCGGGTTGTTAAGTCGGAATCGAATGAGATTTTAACCACAACTGAATTGAGCTGGAATCCCGGCACCAAGAAAGTATATACGGACAAACCACTTACCGTAAAAAACAACAGGACTTCTGAAATCACAAATGCGATTGGTATGGATGCCGAGCAGGATTTCACGCGCATCAAATTCCGTAAAGCAACGGGGATCTATAAATTCACAGGACCGTGAGGAGTTAAGAGTTTAGTGTGAAAAGTTCGGAGTGAAAACAGCTAATTCTTCATTCTAAACTTTTAACTGATAACTTACAATTCCGCTTTACATTCTGACAATGTTTTGTGAACGAATTCAGTGGTTGTGTAAACGCTGTCTTTATTCCACTTCATATTGACATAAGTTATAATTTCAGCAATTTCAAGATCCATTAATTTAGGATTTGCAGGCATTTTCCGGTTGAATTTCTTACCATCCGCTAAAACATCCCCTTTCATTCCATTTTTGATAATACAAGCCAATAAAGCTTTATCTTTCAATGCTGCTGATCCGGCTAATGGTGGATATAAATTTGCCATTCCTTTTCCATCTGTCTGATGACAGTTTGCACAATTGGCAGTATATATCTGATACCCTTCTGCGAAATATTGTTCAGTTTTTAACTCTTCGGCACTTTGGCAAGCAGTTGTGAATACGGCCAAAAGGAAAATAAGACTCTTATACATGAAATTTAAAAAACAGATGGATAATTATTTGGACTCATCCAGCAAAACCTGGATATCGGCCATTATTTTACTGGTTCCCTCCTCTGTTGTCCCATCGTAAATACCTCTTACGTGTTTATTTTTATCCACAAGTACAAACGCGCCGCTATGCAGAAAACCTCCATCGGCGGATTTATCTTCCTTTGCGACTACCATATAACTTTTAAGGCCTATTTCATAAATCTTTTCTTTTGGCCCGGTTAAGAATTGCCACTGGTTTCCTGTAATACCCAAATCCTTCGCAAACTTATTTAAAACCTGTGGAGTGTCATGTTCAGGATCAATCGTGTGTGACAGGATCATTACATCTTTATTGTCCTTAAATTTTTCGTAAACTTTAAGCATTTGCCGTTTCATCACCGGACAAATTGTGGGGCAGCTTGTAAAAAAAAGTCTGTTACATAAATTTTTCCGCTGACAATATTTTCAGAAACGGTATCACTATACTGATTGACAAAAGTAAAAGGCGGAACGGTATTGTATATTGTATCAACCACTTCTTTACCGTCAACTGTTTTAGTAACCCAGTCACGTTCTCCCAGAATCGGAAGTTTGTGTTCGTTTGTATTGCAGGAAACAATTGCAAAAAAGGTCAGAGAAATAAAAACAGATGTAAAATAATCTATTCGCTTTGTGTTATTCATAATGCAGGTTCCAAAAACGCTTTTGTATCGTTGATGTTTTTCGTTGTAAATTCTTTTACCTCTTCAATTCTTTTTTCTCATTTTCAAAATAAAGGATTGCTTGTTTGGGTTTAAGATTCCTTGCCGAATCTCCCCGGTACTCATGCATCCAGTTCATCATTAATTTATCGGATTCATTCAGTTTCTGATTCAGGTCTACTGCTTTTATCCTTTCCTCTGCCAGTGTATTTCCGCTGATCCCTTCATTCTATAGACTGTCCATACTAACTATTTTTTTGGATAATTGTGCTTTCAATGTCATGATCGCATCCATTTGAGGCATTACTTCGTTATGTATTGCCATTACTTCTGCTTCAAGTTCCGTAACCCTATCTGTATCCTGCGTTCCGCAAGACAATAAAATTAATGACAGTCCTAACAGAGGGAAATATTTTTTCATTTGTGGTGTGTTAAATAAGTATAAAATTCGTACTAGTTATTCAAAATCATTTCCCGTGCATTGTGTATCACAGACTCCGATGGGTTATGTCCGCCAATCATTTGAGCAATTTCCATTACTCTTTCATCACCTGCCAGCTTTTTGATCTTACTCACAGTTTTTTCAGATGAATGATCTTTGTAAACAAAATAGTGGGCATTTCCGCTGCTGGCGATCTGATGTAAATGCGTAATGGCTATAATCTGATGGCTGAATGACATATTATGCATCATCTTGCCCATTTTCTTGGCAATTTCTCCCGAAACACCGGTATCAATTTCATCAAAAATGATTGTAGGAAGTTTACGTTTATCAGCCAGAATGTATTTGATCACCATCATAAGCCTGGAAAACTCACCTCCTGATGCGACCTGTTTTAGTTCCTGAGGCAATATTCCTTTATTTCCACTGAACAGAAATGCAACCGAATCAATACCATTCTGTGATGGAGCCGTCTCGGTGATCTGAATGGACAAAGAAGCATTGGGAATTCCCAGTTCAGACAATTTTTCTAAAATAAGAGATTCAATAGCCTTGGTTACCTGATGACGTTTCACCGACAATTTTTTGGCACTCTTTCGCATTGCTTCCTCTGTCCTGCCCGCTTCCTTTTGCGCTTTTAAAAGTTCTTCATCCAAATTTAAAACTTTGTTCAGTTTACCTTCGAGTTCTTGTTCAATTTCCAGAAGTTCCTCAACTGTACCAGACTGGTGTTTTTTCAGAAGCAAATATATTACATCAAGCCGCTCTCTGACTACTTCAGTTCGGGAATGATCCAGCTCCAGAGTTGAATTGATATTATCAATTTCATCAGCAAGATCTCTCAGTTCGATCAGGCAGCTTTGGGCTCGCTGTCTTAAAATGTCATAAGCAGGAACAAGTTTTGAAGCCTGCCCCAATGAATTAATTGTATTTTTAAGAAATTCTAAAATTGAACCTTCCGGATTATCTATATAGGCATGCGCAAGCTGAAGCCTTTCTCTGATTTCAACTGCATTTTCCAGAATTGTCAGCTCCTGTTCCAGACTTTCCTGTTCTCCTGGCCGCAGATTGGCTGCATTTAGTTCCTGATACAAAAACTGGTCGAAATCAAACTCCCTGCGAAGCTGTGCAGCATTCTTTTGCAGCTTTTCAAGTGCTCTGACAGCATTTTTATATACCTGGAAGTTAGTTTGATATGCCTGCAGCAATTCGCCGTTAACAGCAAAGGAATCGACAACCTGAAGCTGAAATTCATTATTTCCAAGCATAACAGAATCATGCTGCGAATGGATATCAAGCAGCTGACTGCTGATCCTGCGTAAAGTTTCCAGGTTTACAGGCGTATCATTGATAAAGGCCCGGGATTTTCCAGCCACCGAAATTTCCCTCCTGACTATACATTCCTCCGAAAAATCAAGGTTTTCTTCCTCAAAATTAGGTGCCATGTCATAACCTGCCAAATTAAAACTTCCTTCAATAATACATTTTTCACGCGTATCATAGAGTGATTTTACATCTGCACGATTCCCCAGAAGCAGGCCAATTGCACCAAGCATAATTGATTTACCCGCTCCTGTTTCTCCCGTAATAATATTTAATCCGGGATCGGGAGACATTTCCAATTGCTTGATTAAAGCGTAATTCTTAATGAGTAAATTAGAAAGCATTTCTTATTAAACCGGTTACCGAAGAAATAAACAGACATTTATGATGACAGACAAGCAGTTTTCTTCGTGACGAATATAGCTACGATATCAACAAATAAGAAATTGATCAGGTTCTGTGAGACTTTTAAATTACAACAGTAGCAGATGTTCTGACATCTTCCCTGTCATAAATAATTTCATAAAGATCTGAAATTGCTATTTTGTGCAGATGGCTTCGCGCATCGCTTAGAACGAGGTAATCCGAAGTAACTGATTTTATTTTTCCAAAATAAGTAAGGCCATTTCTCAAAACCGCGTTTACTTCCAATCCGGTAACATTTCCGAGCTCTGAAAATACTGCATCAGGATTTAGCCGGACAAGACGTTTGCTCATCATTTATACGTGTTACTGTGAAAGGCGCTGGTATTTTTGTGCTCTGGAAGCATCAAGTGTAACCAGTAAATTATAGGCCAGAGTTCTTTGTTCGGGCGTTGCTTCAATAAGAACTTTAAAAAGTTCGTCAGATTTTGCGTCTAAAAATGAATTGATGACTACACTTGCCGTCCGTAATTTGGCAACTTCGTTGATTGCGACCAAAACGCTCATAATGTTTTTTCTGGCTTCCACAGGGTTTTGAATCGCTATATCAAGTCCCTGGCGATAATACGTATACATTCCTTCCCGAAAAGGCAGGAATTGCGGGCTCATGAGATTTTCAATCAGATTATACCTGTTAAAAGCATTCCCGGTTGGGTTCCATCCACGTTGATTTGTAGATGCATTACGTGCCTGATTTACAAGATTAAACGCTTTTTGCAAGTATGGTGTTCCTCCCAATTTACTGAATGAATCGTAATCAAAAGTCAGAGCTGTGTACGCATAAAAAGCAAGCACGTAAGGTAATTCCGACGTATAACTGGTTTCATTGAAGTACAGCTGCGTATTAGGCAAATAAGTAAATGCGAAGTTTTTATCTATGTAGGTAAACAGAACGGTTTCATAACTTGAATTGAATACCGGGCGTGCAATCACTAACTGGGCATTACCTTCATAACTTCCCTGCGCCAGTGACCGTGTCAGGCTCACATTCAACTTACACTGGATCCGCTCCTGCTTTTCAAAAACATCATCCGTCCAGCGTGTATTGTTTAAAAAGTCATTCATATAGGCCTGAAGCTGGCTCATTGTCTGCGGATCTGTCTTCTGCTGCCCTACCAACTGGTCAGAATTTATTGTAACCGTAAATTGAAAAGCCTGGGCAGATAATTTTCCTGAACAGCTTAAAGCTATCGCGAAAAAAAACATAATAAATTTCCTTTTCATACTTCGCTCCATTTTTTCAGAACAATACCTAATATATCCTGTGCTACCTCATCTTTCGATTTTAATGAAAAATAGCTTATATTTTTTTCTTTGTCAATAACGGAAATTTTGTTCGTATCGTGCGCAAAACCTGCTCCGGGATCATTTAAAGAATTGACAATAATGTAATCCAGGTTTTTCCGCAGGAGTTTATCCATCGCGTATTCCAGCTCGTTTTCTGTTTCCAGTGCAAATCCAATGACCAACTGGCCAGATTTTTTCTGACTACCAAGTGTTCCGGCAATGTCTGTGGTCTTTTTCAGTTCAAGCGTCATAACCTGACCCTGCTTTTTAATTTTTTGCTGTGCTACGTGTGCAGGTGTATAATCAGCAACGGCAGCGGAAAAAATCACAACATCATTTTGGTCAAAATATTCCTGCGCAGCTACAAACATTTCCTCGGCTGTTTCAACCCTTATAAGGCGAATTTCAGGATCGGGAATTTCCAGGTCAGTAGGCCCGCTGATAAGCGTAACCTGTGCACCCGCATGAGCAAAAGCTTTGGCCAGTGCATAACCCATTTTTCCTGAGGAACGGTTACTGATAAATCTGACCGGATCTATCGGTTCTGCTGTTGGTCCGGCGGTGATCAGTATCTTTTTCCTTTTTGCCAAAACATTTTTCGAAAAGTGTTTTAGCAATACCTGCAGGATTGTTTCGGGCTCAGCCAGCCTTCCGCTACCAACTAATCCGCTGGCTAATTCCCCATATTCCGATCCGATTAAAAAATTACCATAACCAATCAGCGTATTTATATTATTGACCGTAGAAGGATGCTGGTACATATCAACATCCATGGCTGGTGCAAAAAAAACGGGGCATCTGGCCGACAAATAAACAGCCGTAAGCAAATCTTCGCAATTACCCGAAGCAAGCCGGGAAAGTGTCTTTGCAGTTGCAGGTGCAATAACGATGGCATCTGCCCATAATCCCAGCTCCACATGATTTGTCCACGTTCCGTTTTCGCTATTGGTAAAGGAAGTAAAAACCGGACGTTTTGAAAGTGTGGCAAGTGTGAGCGGAGTAATGAATTCAGTTGCCGCTTTGGTCATAATCACCTGAACTTCGGCACCTTCTTTTATAAGCAACCTGACAAGTAAAGCCGCTTTGTAAGCTGCAATACTTCCGGTTACACCAACGAGTAACTTTTTACCTTTGAGCTTCAATCTCAGCAGTGCAGGTGCACATGATTTATCATTAAAAAATTAACCTTACCTATGATCTGCTATTCTTTTAAATACAAAACCAGCCGTATCAATAAAATAAATTATTTGTACGGCTGGTTTTAAATCCTGGCAAATTATTCCTCAGTTGTATCCCTGAAGCTGTGATATGTTTTTCCTTCAATAAATTCATCAATAGACATACTTCCAGCTTTTGGCATACGCTCGTAAAACTTGGAAATTTCGATTTGCTCACGGTTCTCAAAAACTTCTTCCAGATTATCCACTCCAGATGCAAATTCAGCAAGTTTGTTGTTCAGCTCCTCTTTCATTTTGCTTGAAATCTGACGTGCTCTTTTAGAGATGATCGATACAGATTCATACAAATTTCCGGTAACGTCTGCTATTTTGTCCGGATCGCGGGTAATGATGGATGGATTCGTTGCCATACTTACTTTGGTGATATAGTTATAAAATTTTAAAACACTCTGATTGAACAGTACCTCTGTCCTATTGGCCTTTCGGCTCTACTGATAACGGTGCAGTAACCTTGGTTGGTTTAGCTCCTGAATCAGGTTTCACTTCCAGCTTCTGTTTTTCAACTTCTGCTTTTGCAATAAATTCAAGTTCTTTCTGGCTGTTTTCAAACATTCTTTCCGCATCCCGCAGGTACTTGCCTGTCGGATATTTGTCAATCAGCTCTTTATAGAATTTCACTACATCCTGATACCGTTCTTTCTGTTTGATTGAAAAACTGTTGGATGCCAGATTATATTGTGATTCTACTTTCAGGAAAGAAAGCTCTTCATTGTATTTAGAATCAGGAAAATCTTTACGAAAATTATCAATTGAAATAACAGCAGATTTAAGTGACATCATATTAAAATCACTCACTTTGTGATATAGTTTTGCTTTTTCGTATGCCTTCTTTTCCAGTTTAGACCTCAGCTCAAGGATGTATTTTGTACATTCTTCCCGAAACGGGCTGTCGGGATAAGTATTTATAAAATCCTGCAACGCCGAAACAGCCGTGAATGTACTGGTCTGGTCCAGATTAAAAGGAGCAGAATCTTTATAAAGAGAGAATGCATGCATGTACAATGCTTCCTGAGCAAAATCACTTCTTGCATATGTATCGTAAAATTTCTTGAAAAGGAACTGGCTCGTATTGTACTGGCCCTGCTGATACTGGGTATAAGCATAGTAAAACTGCGCCATTTCGGATTCAGTACTTCCTTTCAGTAAAGGAATAAGTTCTTCAAACAGTAAGCCAGAACGATAGAAATCGCCTTTCTTATAGTAAGTCATTGCAGCATCGTATTTTTGCTGATCGTTCCCTGTCTTCTGTAACTTTGAAAATTTGCTACAGGAAGCAATAATTAGAACTGTAAGAATGAGCAAGAAATAACTCGCCAGATTGTTTTTTCGCATATTGAGTGCAAAGGTAATAAAAAAGCTACACCATCCATAACGAAAGCGTAGCTGAATAAAGTGTACTTAAAAGTTCTATTGCTGATGACGCACCAGCATTTTCTTCGTTGCCACTTTTTTCCCGTCCAGGGCAAGCTGGTAAAAATAAAGTCCTGTTGGCATTTCACTTGTATTGACCCGCAACTTTCTTTCGCTTTTATTCAGGCTATATTCTGCCATCTGCGAACCAAGTACATTGTAAAATATCAGTTTCGCATCCCGAAGGCCCGCTGAAATGGTATAGTCTATTTCTACATATTCACTGGCAGGGTTGGGATATATATTCGAGACTGTAATCTGGTTACTTACATAAAGCTGCTCTTCCGATTTTGCTGATATTTCAGCAGAAGTTATTTTTTTATCTACACTGTTTATCTCAACATCCGAAATCACTACATTAGAATTATCAGAGGTATTTGATGAAGAAAACAGAAATGAACGGTAAAAATTATTTAACGCCTTAGGATTTTGTAAAGACAACGGTTTATAACTTAAACCTGCAGGAAGGCCTGAAAATCTGAGACTCTCAGCAACAGCAGCTTTTTTCTTTACAGTCATATTCAGGCGGCTGCCATTTGCTACCGACTGAGCTGATAAACTTTGCCAGGTAACAGATATGAAAAGCAATAAGTATAGTACAGTTTTTTTCATAGTAATAAGAAAATAATACTTTTGAGACAATTTGAGTACAGGCTCAACCCAAAAGTATTTTACAAAAATATAGAGAAATAATTGTAGTTTCAAAATATATTGTATGAGCGGCCTTATTTATTTTTTAAATAAAAAATCATGCCTGCATTATTTATAATTTAATTATTTATGTAACCAGAATTTTATTCCTTCCACATTGTTTTTGAACGCGTCGGTTTATCTGCGATTCGCCAGCTAAATCCATCCAATTGCCGCTCTAATGGCTTTATTTGTTTGGGTGGAATAAGCCTTCCATCGGGTTTTCCAATAAAAGAAATACGGTTTACATGATTGTCAAGAAATAACAAATTCATTTTCCCGCATTCGACCCGGTTTAAGCCAATCATTTTTTCTTTATCGTCAATTGCATAGTAAGCACTTTCACCATTTCCATCTACCAATACTTGTTTCAGTGTATTTTTTTGCCCGAAATAAGCATTGATAACTCTTCCCTTTACCTGGTTAAACTGCTTTACCAATGTATCCTCTGTAATTACAAAAGACTTACCTTTCAGCAACATTCTGTTTATTTCATTGTTAACCAGAAATGCCGTAATCGTATCTGCTTCCATCTGGTAATGTTCACTGCTCCACAATATCGGTTTGCGAAAAAACTTGATGATCGAATCAGCCGTATTGTAATTAATTGAATCGCACCTACCCTGGAAATCAGACTTATAAATATAAACATTTTTATTCCCAACCAGTTTTCTCGTACTATCTGTTTTATTTTCGTACGAATAAAGTGTGTCGGCCCTGATATACAGTGTGTCATTTGATATAATATTCCTGACATAAGCATGACCGAATATTTTAGAAAACCCTATATCTTTCCAATAATATCCCTGATCTCCATTCAGCACTGTTTTATCTTTTTTTGCAACAAAAACAACGTTACCTTTTCCCTGTCCGTTATTCCTTTTACCATCCACTACCAAAGAGTCCGCAGTGAGCGTATACGTATCATTATCTACCGTCGTTCTGTTTCTGAAAGACGATTCGGCCGATTCTGTATTGTATTGTCCTTTTGTTCCGGCAACCGTACCATCTTTATTAACAATTCTGGTTGGCCCGTTAAAATAAGACCATTTCGTAATCGAATTGTAAAGTAAAGTGTCAGTGGTAAGTGTGTATTTTTTATTAACTAATTTGACGCTCTTGTAGTAAGTAAATTCCTTGGTGTGTGTGTTATAAAATCCTTCTTTACTTGTCAGGATATTCTCTTCATCCACAGTACGGCCAGGCACTTTGTAATTGGCAATTCCGTTAGCCATGTCATACTCAATTTTCCTGGTGGTAAGTGTTCGTTTTTTATCTTTTAAAACAGTTTGACGACCGCTTACAATAGCCAGCCTGCTGTTTCCGTAATAAAAAAGGGTATCACCAGTAACTGTTATGGTATCTCCCTGAACAACTTTAACATTGCCGTACGCTTCAATCACATTTGTACTGATATTCTGAATCGCCAGATTGCTGTATAAAAAAGCACCCTTGTGTTTAAAAACACCGTTCACCACACGCCTGGTATCCACTCCGTTTGTATTCAGGATTTCCAGCTCATCCGATTTGATAATCTCAACCAGATCTGTATTCTGTGCTGCCTGTGGAGAAGGTAAAACCTTCTGAGCCAATGCATAATGAGATGTAAACAATATAACAAAGAACGCCAGCCTAAACATATTCTCTTTAATAACTATGACGCGCAAAAGTTTGAAAGGGTTGCAATTACTTATATATTTTTTTATCCATGTTGCTTTTGTTTCTTTTACCTTTGACAATGTTCTCATGCTGCAAGATCCTGCGATAAAAGAGCTATTTTTAATATACGCCAAAATTACATCAATTACGTTCCGAAGGGTTATGTTGGATTCTTTTTTAACTTTTATTAACCAACAAAAGCTGCATCTGTCCGGCCAACGCACACTTTTAACTATTAGCGGCGGAGTGGATTCGGTTGTCATGGCGAGTTTGTTCCACAAAGCGGGATTTTCGGCAGGTTTTGCTCATTGTAACTTTGGATTAAGAGGCGAAGATTCCGATCAGGACGAAGTATTTGTCAGAGAACTGGGTGAATATTATGGTTTCCAGGTATACACAAAGCTATTTGACACCAAAGCTTTTGTTAAAGAAAATGCGATATCTACGCAGATGGCAGCACGCGATTTACGTTATCCCTGGTTTGAAAAAATTAGAAAAGAAAACTCATTCGACTGGATCGCAACTGCACATCATGCCAATGATTCTTTGGAAACAACCTTACTGAATCTGGTAAGAGGAACAGGAATAGCCGGACTACATGGAATTGCGGTACAGAATAATTTTCTGATACGTCCTCTCCTCTTTGCAACCAAGGATGAAATACTGGATTATGCAAGGCAAAATAACCTTTCCTGGCGTGAAGACCGGTCTAACCAGTCGCTCGATTACAAACGAAATGTTGTCAGGAAAAGGATTGTACCCGTTTTAAAAGAAATGAACCCTTCGCTTGAAAGTACGTTTCTCATCACATCGGAAAAAATGCGTGCTGCGGAATCATTGCTGACTGAATTCTTGGAAAATTGGCAAAAGGATGCTGTCCGGCAAACCGACGGACAATTACATATTTCTATTTCTGCATTACTTACCAGCACTGAACCTGCATACCGGCTTTGGCATATTCTAAACAATTATGGGTTTCGATATTCACAGGTAATGCAAATTGCGAAATCCCTGCGTGCTCTTTCAGGAAAGATTTTTCACTCAGACTCGCATATGCTTTTGAAAGACAGGGAAGATTTAATTTTAAAACCCATTGAAAGAGAAACAATTACAGATTCTGTTATCATTAACAAATCTGAAGGAGATTATTCATTCGCCGACGATTGTCTGCATATGAGCCCGGAAATTAAACAGCCAGGATTAGAAATTGAGAAATCAAAAGACATTGCGTATGTAGATGGAGATATGTTATCATTTCCCCTCATGGTAAGACAATGGCTTTCGGGCGATATTTTTTGTCCGTTCGGAATGAAAGGAAAACGCAAAAAAGTGAGCGATGTGTTGATAGACCTGAAACTGAATATTTATCAAAAGGAAAAAATTAGTGTACTTGTAAACGGAAACGGAGAAATTATCTGGGTAATCGGCATCCGGACTGATGAAAGATACAGGATCACGGATCAAACACAAACTATGATCCGAATGGAATGGATTAGAAAAATCTGAGAGTTCGAAATGAAATTTCAACAATTTTTATGATCAGCTATTGCAGGTAAGGAATTTGTTGTTACCTTTGCACCACGTTTCGGAAACGCTGAAACTGGAAAGAGAGAGATGGCAGAGTGGTCGATTGCGATGGTCTTGAAAACCATTGACTGTTACAGGTCCGGGGGTTCGAATCCCTCTCTCTCTACAAAAAAGTAAAAAACCCTTGATACAGATTGTATTGAGGGTTTTTTCTTTTATCATAATTTTTTTGTACTCGTTATTCCTTGTTTTTGAAGAGTACACTACTCTCTTTTATACGTATTAAGTAGATTCTAACCAATTGACTACAATGTCTCTTCATAATTCAAACTGCTTATTTTAACTATAAAATTATGCAGAATCAGCAACTACGTATAATTATTAAGAGGTCACAACCTGACCATATTATGAGCCTGTTAAAAAAGGGTGAGATTTATATGAATACTTACGATTTTTTTAGAGACTGTGATAAAAATACTGATAGAACAGATCCCGATGAAGGTTTAGTTTATAGAGAGTACATGAAAGATGCGGAAATAACTCTTTATGATATTAATAAAGATATTGAAAAAGACGGCATTACAATGAAGTCGATTAACTTAAGAATAAACTCTTTCGGAAGTCAGAAAGGCAATATCTATTCAATGAGTGGTTTAACTTCAGAGCATATTAACGGTTCATCAGAAAATATAAATATCAATATAAGTAAGTTTGGAGAAGCGTTGATCATTATTCATAATCCACGTGTATTTATAGAAAGGGTAGTAAATGGATTAAAACAAATAGGTTTTACCAATGTAAGCTTTCGTAAAGTTACTTACTATGAAAACGAATATACAGGAGAACTTAACATTTTTCACAAAAACAAATTCTTTCAGCATCAAAATGAATTTCGATTATATGTCCCTAATACGGATAACGTGCCTATTAAATTTGAAATTGGCAATTTAGAGGATATAGCGGAAGCTTTCACCGGAGGGAATGTATTGAAATTGACGTTGACAGATGGTGAAGAAAAATATGTGTATTTACCATGCAACAGTTAGACCATTTTACTAAGTAGGATATACTTCTAATCAGTATAAAAGAGTAAAACTTTTGAAAATATTAATATAATAATCTTTGAATTTGGCTCCCAGTCTGGAGTAAAAGGATAATAGAATATTAAATATTGATAATTGCCGGGCTATTCTATGTCTTCTCTAAATTAGAGAAATTTATATACTTATACATTAGACCTTAAAAAGATCAACGAAATAAAAATCAATGGCCAAATCTTTGAATACAAATCTTGCAAAAGCTAAGACTGATAAAAATGATGAGTTTTACACTCAACTGTCTGATATTGAGAAGGAACTGAAACATTACAAAAAATACTTTAAAGACAAAGTTGTTCTATGCAATTGTGATGATCCAAGGGTAAGTAATTTCTTTCACTTTTTTCTTACAACTTTGAGAAATTTGGTCTAAAAAAATTAATCGCAACTTGTTATAAAAGTCAAGACGCTGATTTATTTAGTCAACACTCTTCCGAACGAGCAATATACTTAGAGTACGATGGAGATAAAAATGGAGATAATGTTCCAAATCCTGAGGAAATTGGCATACGGCCTTTGCAGGGCAATGGAGATTTCAGAAGTAGAGAATGCATTGAACTATTAAAACAAGCAGATATAGTAGTAACAAATCCGCCGTTTTCTTTATTCCGTGAGTATGTTGCGCAACTTATTGAATACGACAAAAAATTTTTAATAATTGGGCATCAAAATGCCATAACATATAAAGAGGTATTCAACATAATACAAGAAGATAAAATTTGGTTAGGAGTAGACAATGGCGGAACAAAATGGTTTCAGGTAAATGACGATTACGACATATTAACCGAATCAAGAAAGAAGATCGAAAACGGGCAAAAGTTTTTTAGTATGGGAAGTATTGTATGGTTTACAAATCTTGATATTTCAAAACGCCATGAGGATATAATACTTTACAAGACATATAATCCTGATGAATATCCAAAGTATGACAACTTTGATGCCATTAATGTTGATAAAGTTTCTGAAATTTCCTAGATTATCATGGAGTGATGGGAGTGCCAATTACTTTCATTGATAAATACAATCCTGAACAATTTGAAATCATTGGAATTACTAAAAAATTAGGATTTCATTTAAGAACTAGAATATATCCACAACAGATACAAGTGGATGTTACTGGAAAAAAATCACTTGTAACTAAATTGAATGATGGAGCTGCAATTAAATTATCTTATCCTCCACAAGATAAAACTTATTATATTGTAGATAATGAATACTATGTTCAATTGTATGCTCGCGTTTTAATTAAGAGAAAATAATCATGAATATAACCCTCAAAGAAATAACGATAAAGGAATTGTCAGATGACTTCCAAGACAATGCCGAAAACGGTGTTGTTGGATTTGGAGGTAATTTGGATATTCGACCACCCTATCAAAGAGAATTCATTTATAAAGACAAACAAAGAGATGCTGTCATCAACACAATAACAAAAAATTTCCCTTTAAACGTTATGTATTGGGCAGTTCGTGCTGACGGAACTTTTGAAGTAATTGATGGACAACAACGCACTATTTCAATTTGTCAATATGTGAATGGGGATTTTGCCTATTCAAACCGATATTTTCATAACCTTAAAAATGATGAACAAGTACAAATATTAGACTACAAACTGATGGTTTATGTTTGTAGTGGAACAGAAAGCGAAAAGCCTAGAGTGGTTTAAAACTATAAATATTGCAGGATTAAAACTAACTGATCAAGAATTGCGAAACGCCGTTTATACTGGATCATGGGTATCAGACGCAAAGAGATATTTTAGTAAAAACGGTTGCGTAGCTTTAAATATTGGCGGAGACTATCTTGTTGGTTCAGCAAATAGGCAGGAATATTTGGAAACAGCTATCTCTTGGATTTCTGAAGATAATATTGAAAATTATATGGCAAAACACCAACACGACCCAAATGCAACTGCATTGTGGATATATTTTCAATCTGTAATTACCTGGGTTAATTCGACTTTCACAGTGAAACGCAAGAAATATATGAAGGGAGTTGATTGGGGCATTTTATTTAACAAATATGGTAATCAAATATACGACACAAAGGCAATAGAACTTGAAATTGCTAAGCTTGTTTTAGATGATGACATAGAAAGAAAAACGGGATTTACCCGTATATCCTAACACGTGATGAAAGATATCTTGGAATTAGAGCATTTTCTGACAGCATGAGACAAAAAGTATATGAAAAACAGAAAGGAATTTGCATAAAGTGCGGCAAGTATTTTGATATTAGCGGAATGGAAGCAGACCACATAGAGCCATGGCATGAAGGTGGGAAAACGATTGAAACTAATTGTCAAATGTTATGCAAAGATGATAACAGAAGAAAATCAGGAAAATAAGAATCTCAAATTTATCGACGTATACTGTTTTTTCGTCTAAAATATATGTATATCTTATTTAATCACTTAGCCAGAATTACCATTTAGTTTATGAATTTCTACAGAAATTCTACCAGATAAAAATTCTTCTTCAAATACTTGATAGGAATTTAAATTACGAATTCTGGAAGAATTGTCAAAAACTGCATTAAAATAATCTATAGTCTCTTTTAAGGTTGGATTACCATTCAAATTTTTTCGGTAAAAGCAATACATAATTAAAGGCATTACGTCATTGTCAAGGCCGGTCCCCTTTGCTACCTGTTCGTATTCATCTAAATAAAAAACTTGGTTAGTCTCAACTGTAACCGTGTCTCCTTTTTTTGCCGATAATAATGAGATTTAACTTTACAAGCTGGTGAACAAAATTTTGCATCTGACCTTTTTGCTTCAAACTTGATTTTACACATCAAACACTTTTTTATAGCATTCATACAGTTTCGATTGTTAATATTGAATGGGGTATTAAATGGGGTATAATATGGGGTAAACGGTAAGGAATTATTTCATACCGCTTTGTTACGGTTATTAATCAAATATTCGTTAAAATCCTTATCGTTAGGGTAAATAATCTTAGACCAGTCCTTAACAAGAAAACCGTGTTTAATTAACTTCTGTACGGCTTTTTCACCTGATAAGTCATTGTCGAGATAACAGTTTATCATTTTACAGTTAGACATTACTGGTAAGGCTAACCTTAAGTTGTTCGTAGTGTTAAGGATTATTGCTGTAATTGTCGGTTTATCGGTGCCAAAGTGCCTCAATGCTGATAAGAAATCAAAACTTCCTTCAAATAAACTGACTGATTCAGTGCCCAAATCAATAATAGTTATCCCATTATCTGATTTACCTTTGAATCCTAAGCTATTTCTTAGTTCAAATCCATCACTATCATTTTTAAAGCCAACAGCAAAATATTGTTTACCATCAACTTCGTAATGTACCTCACTTAAATAATCAAAGGCATGTTGCAATAAAATACCCCGACTTGTTACATACCGGATTAAAGCACTGTTTTTTAACTTATGAACGGATTTGATTTGTATTCTACTATCTTGTTTATCTAAGTCAGGTAGGCCGCTAAAAGAAAAGGAATAAGTACCTAAAAAGTCAGATCCCAAAAGAATTTCAATTGCTTCAGTAAAATTGCATTTTCTAAATTGCTGAACGAGCCTGATCGAGTCACCTCTCATTTCATCAGTACCACCAAAATCATTAAAAATATTTTTTTGCGGATTGACATAAAATGAAGGTGTAGTTTCAGAACGTAACGGAGAAAGATAAACCAGCTCCCCGCCTATCATATTAACAGGTTCAATATTTTGACTTTTAAGATATCCGGCAATGGATTTATTCTTTGCTGCGAGTATCTGTTCATTGCTAAACTTATTTGTACTTTTCATAGAATGTTGATGCATTAATATTATTAGGAATTATTTCTTTTCTTTTAGCGGCCTAATTGATTTTAAAGAAAAATACGTGTTTTAGCAGTATTTATTAAAAATTATGGAACAATGGAACACTATTACTTATTTTGGAACATGGAACAGATTCGGAACACTTTTGGAACACTGTAACTTACTGACTACATATTACTTATTATTAAATGTTCCATTGTTCCAAAAAAATGATTAATATTTTAAAACAATGTTTAATAGAGTTTTTAAGACTTTTTCCCGTTCCAAAATGCCTGTAAAACGTTCTGAATTTGTTCCAGATGTTCCAAAACAATATTTTCTTAGCTTTTCCAATCAATTTTGAATTGTTCGCGTGTAAATTCAAAAACTCTATTATTTCGCCCTTCTGAATTGTAATTTTCGTTGTTGTTGCCTGTATGAAATTGAGCAAGATTATAAAATTCATATCGTTGCTTATTTTGCTCAACCATTGACAACTCGTTTTCTAATGCTCTTCTGATTTGCTGCCTGTCTGATTTCTTTGCATACTCACCAACTGACAATTGACTGATAATATCTGAAACTGAATAATGTAAAGCCCTTTGATCCGGAAACATCTCAAATGCATCTTTGATAAATTCTTGGATAGCCTTTGCTATATAGGATTGGCTACCTTCATAATACGCGAAAAGCTGATCCGTATAGTAAACTTTTGTATCAAAATACATTCTGCCCATTTCGGGATAAATAGGTTTGGTATTTTCCAGATAATGAAGGAAAGCAGGAATCTCAAGTCTGATTTTGTTTTCGATATTGGGATCATCAACCAACCCTTTTTCTTTAAAAGTTGGTACCTTAAAAACTGCAAAACGAGTGTCACCGCGTTCTATCGGTAATGCCCTACCTTCTTCATTGCTCATAAACACAAACTTGCCAATAAATTCAATCTGTTTTTGGGCTTTGTTTTTTTCGTTGGATGTAATTTTACTTGTCTCAGTACTAAGGCGTTTAATTAATTGCATTATGCCTTTTTTTCTAGGGATGTCTCGTCTACAATAATACATAGTTTGCTAACCCATATCTCATTGAACTCACTTTCAAAATCGTTATTACCTAACTTAATTGCGTTATCTTCAAATATTATTTTAAGTAGTGTACCAAAAGTACTCTTACCTGTATTCTTCTCTTTTGACTCTAAAAGTAAAACTGGAAGCCGTTGAGTAGGCTTCATATATAATAAATGTAGGTAGTCTAATATAAAGTTGATTTTATCACCAAAGACGTGTGAAAGAACGCTTGTAATGGTTTCAAATTTACCACTGCTAGGTTTGTGGCTTAAAGGATGATACTTATTGAAAAAGCCTTTAATTTCAGGTTGAAAATTGACGTGAGAAGCTACATTACAAAATCCTTCATACTTCTTTACAAATTGTATGCTTCTTCTACCGTAATCATCAATGATTGTACCTTTCTGACGTTTATCATAAGTCCGAAAAGTATTCCCTGTCTTATCAGGTGTAAATACCAACTTGTAATAATCATCCGCTACCCGAATAAATTGTTTTTGAATAGATTCTTTTAATTTTTTTCTCTTTCTTCCTTTGCCTTGTTTTCTTCTTTTGTATCAACAGCATCATTAATTAAACCATTTAAATCATTCAACTTTACTCCTTCCTGATCTTGCAGAATTTCGTTTTCATTTTTAATTCCTTTACTTTTAATAGATTTCGTATTTTCGGCTTTTGTTTGCATATTTGCTTTGATTTTGAACGAGTTGAAGTTTTGATAATGGATGATTTAACGCCTTTACTTACATTTTGCCATAATGTAGTAAAGGCGTTTTTTGTTATTTTAAGTGAATACTTGGTTTATAATGTTGAGCCTGGATCATTTTGTAATTGAAGATAAATTAAGTTGGAAAGACCTAATTCAATAATATCTCTTTTACTGATTTCAATTTGAGATTTTCTTAATATTTCGAATAAAAATTCATTTAATCTGTCTGTAACTTCTTCATTCAGATTAGCTTTATTATTTACAAAATCCGTTGCTTTATCTACGGCCTCTTGTATCATTCCGATATTTACCATAATTGAGATATTTAATTAGTGATTAAAGATGTTTTTTGGGATCAAAAATGACATTCCCTTTTGTCGGATCAATGAACATATCACTAGCATTAACCTGAAACAAAACATAGTCTCCTCGGTCATGCCTGGTAGTTACTTTCTCCTTTAATAATGATTCTGCTACTGCATTGGAAATAGCCATTGATTTACGCTTATTAACTGCTTTTGAATAAACTACCCAAGTCTTTGTAATTCTAGAATATTTAAGGCAGCTAACGGGCAATTCGTAAGAAAACCCTTCCTTATTTGTGATTTTCAGTATCATCTAATTTAGAATTTAAGTTATCAAATTGCATAGCCTCATCAATTGAACTGTTGCTTATTTTAGCATAGTGTTTTATAAACTTTGTAGAAACATGACCGAGTATTGAGGCTAATACTTCTTGCCTCATTTGAAGAGTATTTAAGCAATAATCAGCTAATGTTTTTCGCGCTATTTTAGTCGTTAAATTGACTTTAATATTAGTGTATGCAGCTATATTTTTAAGTATCTGGTTTCGCTTTGAATTATTGCGCTTAGGCAACTTATCAATTCCTCCATATTTATCAACAATTGCCAATGCCAATGGATGTAAGGGAATAGAATACGGCTTATCTCGTCTTCCTCCTTTCGACTTAACCCTATAACCTGATATCCATGTACGTCCATTATATTCAATTAATTCAAAGGCTCCATTTTTATAGTCTGAATGGTGTAATCCAGTATAGCAGGTAAAAATTAAAGCGTCTCTTTCTTCGTCCAAAACTTTTAATGATTCGGCAGGAAGATTTAATTTGTAAAAATTAAAATTAGAAATCCTCTTCACCTCATCTTGTGTTAGGTGTGTTGTGTCATATTCACCAAGCTTCTCAAGTCTAATGCTTGTAAGAGGATTTTTTTCAACCATTCCTTTTGATACTGCATAAGTATAAATAGATCGGAAAAACTGTACAATTTTTACTGCATAGTCTTGAGCATATTTCCTTTTAAAATAATTTAAAAGATCAAGCATATTCTTCTCTGAAATGTCTTGAAGTAGGATATTTTTATGTCCGTTACTTTCAAAAAAGATGAAATATGTCGATAGTATTTATTATAGGTTTCAATCGTACGTGGGCTGACCTTTGTAGTAGTTATCTTTTCTGCAATGAATCGGTTAAAAGCGTCTTTATAACTAGAATATTGAGCTTTTTCACCAAATACACGTTCCTGTAATCTTTTGGCCGTTATGGATTCACCAGACTGCTGCATTAAAAAAAATGTCTTATCAAACAAAGTTTTTACCTGCTGAATTCGTGCGTTGCAAATCTGCGCCTGATCCGAATTTCCTAAAATAGTTTGTTGAGTGCTATCCCATTCAGACTTAACGATTTTCATATTTAAAGATCGTTCAGGTGCACGCGTTCCATTGACTGTTGTACGTACATATAATATACTCTCTTTAATTCTAGAAGGAGTATATCGCAAAACAAAACGAATACTTACAACGAAGCGTTGATTCTGACTGGAGTGTAATGACGGTGCATTGAAATTTGGTATCTTTGTCATTGAATTACTAAATTAATTGTTGAGAAATTGATGAGGTAATACTTTTGGCCCGGCACTATTTCGAGTAGTGGCCGGGCTTTATGTTGTTGCAGAGTTCATCTATTGATGTACCTAAAAATTTTGCAAGACTTTTAGCCTCACTTATTAGTGGCTCCTTTTCACCTCTTAAGAGTTGTCCAAACCTCTTTTGATTTATTCCAATCTTATTATAGAAAAGACGATCAGGCTTAATTCTACATCCGATATTATTTTCATATCGGTCAATTGCAATTTTGATTGATGTTTGCATATTGTATTTATTTGTCAGTATATGATATCACAAAGCAAAGAATTATTCACGACAATAAAAACAATTATTGTCAATAATTATTAAAATTTTGTCTATAAATTTGAGCATGACTATAACAGATAACATCCGAGCGATAAGAGAAAGCCTTAATTTGACACAAGAAGTGATAGCAGACAGGCTAAATACTACAAGGTCCAACTATGCCTATCTTGAAAATAGAGGTGAAAAATTAACTATTGAACAGCTTACTAACATATCAAAAGCCCTGGGTGTATCTATAAATGAGGTTCTTTACAGGGGTAGTTCTGAATTGAATGATGTCAAATGGATAAACGACACTAAAAAGAAGTTAACCGACATTCAGGAACAGAATGAATATTTAAGAGACCTTGTAGCTTTTTATAAAGAAAAAGACAAAAATTTGAAGGATAAGATAAAAAGCCATCTTATGCAGGATTATTATGAATTGGCTGACAAGCACTTTATTGGTAGGGTCAGAGTAAAAGATCTCAAAACCAAAAAGGAAATTATCTATTCTAACACCGAGTTTAATGAATATACGAAAAAATTGTCTGCCAATGACTTTCAAAAATTTGAAGAACTTTTTGATGAGACAAAATACAAAATACAGAATTTGTATGATGGACCTGAAACTAAAAAATTAATGAATTTGGCAGTTAAAGAAGAAAATTTTATGAATGAAATATTTAGATATAATCTTCTTGGGCTAGTTGAATCTGAATTTTTACTGAATATTTTTCAGTTATTTCTTGATAAGATATATGGTAAGAAAAACGAGAATGATGAAGCAGGATGATCAGAACTGTTACCGACTTCGTTTCTGATCTGTTTTTAGGTTTCCCGATAGAGTCGACGCTAGGATAAACCCACTATTAAAAATAATGAAAATATAAATAAAATACGAGTACATTTTAAATTTAGCGAGTACATATATAAATCACTGATTATCAACTGTATATAGATATTTTGTTTTTCCATTAATAATTCAAATGGATGCAATTAAGAGTACAGGTAAAGCTAAAAAAAGCCTAAGTATCTGTAAACAAGACAATTATATATTATATAAAAGTCCCTCTCTCTTGCAAAAAAAGTTAAAACCCTTGATACAGCTTGTATTGAGGGTTTTTTCGTATTAAGGTTGATTCAAAATTTTGTCCCGGGAATTTAAATTCTCAGTTATCAAACCATTTCTTAAATGCAGGTGCTTTTTCCCGGCTGATATCCATTTCCAATTTTAAGGGGCTTTTTAACAAAACGGTCAGTTTCTGGTTTTCATGAAACTTTATTCCCTGAATCGCTTCAATATTAATGATGGACTGGCGGTTTGCTCGAAAAAATTTACGCGGATCGAGCAACTCTTCGATATCTTCCATGGTCGTAAAGTCAATTACATGCCGGTCACCTCGCAGTGTATAAAGAAAATGAATGGTGTCCTTCGTAAAACAGGCAATATCTTCGGTGTTAATGGGAATCCATTGATTTCTCAGACTTACCAGAAATTTCTTTTTATATGCAGACTTCACTTCCGAAGGGTGCGTCATGGTATGTAAAAGCTGCTGAATGTCGGTTTGTAAATTATTATTTTTACCCACCAGAACGCGGCATTTATCAATTGCTTTTTTTAATTCGGACTGATCAACGGGTTTAAGCAAATAATCCGCGCCATTTACTTTGAATGCCCTGATCGCATATTCATCGTAAGCGGTAGTGAAAATAACCGGACAGGTAATTTCAATATGGTCCATCAGCTCAAAACTTACGCCATCACCGAGCTGAATATCCATGAACAGAATATCCGGCTGTTCGTGCTGCTTAAACCAGGCAATTGCCGATTCAAGGCTTTGTAAAATTTTAATTACCTCTACGTCGGATGCAGTTGAAAAGATTTTACTTTGCAGCTCCCGCGCTACCAGACTTTCATCTTCTATGATTACTGCTTTCATTATATTAAGGGGATTTTAACAATAAAGAACTTTTCATTTTCTATAATTTCAATCGTCCTGTCAGTTAGGTATTGGTATAAAGAGCAGATATTAGTCAGACCTTTGCGGTTGCTGGTTTCGACAAAATTTTTCCTTTGCAGGTTATTCCGAACTACCAGCTTGTCATCTTCCGTAAAAATGTCAATAACAAGTGGTTTGTCATTCGTTATTTTGTTGTGTTTAATGCCATTTTCGATCAGGTTTTGTAATGTAACAGGTGCAATTTTCCAATGCGCATATTCAGAATTAATCGAAACATTGACTTGTAAACCTTCTTCAAACCTTGTTGTCTGCAGTTTTATGTAAGTTTCAGTAAACTGGATCTCACTCGTAAGCGATACCAGCTCGCTATCCCTGTTTTTTAAGATATATCGGTACGTGCTGCTCAATCCTTCCAAAAACTCACCGGCTTTTTTCTGGTCAATCCGGATCAGGCTGCTTAATGAGGTAAGTGAATTAAATAAAAAATGCGGGTTCAACTGCTGTTTCAGACTGTCATACATCACCATTGCCTTTTCCTTTTCCAACGAATGAGCCCTACTTTCTAACGCACAAATTTTTTGTTCCTGGCTAATCCTGTACCTGAAAATCATGTAAACGATGCACACAAAAAGCAACAGCATAAATGACCTGAACCACCATTGTTTATAGAAAACGGTATCAATATGAACCTGCAATTTTACAGCTGGTTCTTCCCAGTCGGCATCGATACTGCTTGCCCTGATTTTAAATACGTAATCTCCGCCTGGTAAATTCGTGTAACTGGCGTACCTGCGGCTTCCGCAATTGACCCAGTTTTTATCCATTCCTTCCAGCATGTAGGCGTAATGCTGTTTTTCGGGCTGGCCCAGATCTACCGCTGCAAATTCAAATGATAATTGATCTTCTCCCGCAGCCAGACTTATTTTTCCATCCTGATGTATCTGCGGTTCGTAATATCTCTCCTCGTCGTTCACCTTCAATGAAGTGATCAGTACCGGAACCGGCTTGCGTTTTAGTTTTAGAAATGCAGGGTCAAACTCATAATAACCTCTTGCAAGTGAAAAGCGCATGGTATGTTCATTGGCAAGAACGAGCCGCTGTTCCGTATCCGAATACTCAACTCCGTCGGACGATCCAAAGTTGGTAATTGTATGATTTTCAGGCTTCAACACACACAGAAAAGAACTGGTAATGCACCATATTTTCCCTGATTTATCTTCACACATTTCGTACACAATATCGCCGCGTAAACCATGTTCTGCGGTAAGCATACAGGTACGGACCGGAACATTTTTTTTGAATTCATAGCTCAGTAAACCTGCGTCAGTTCCTACCCAAATCGTACCTTTCCGGTCCGTAATCAAAGCGTGGACATCATTTCCGGCTGCCTCTCCCAGAGATTTCTGAGATATGGATACAAAATTTCTTGAACTGTTACTGAAATAAGCCAGATAACCGTTGCTTCCGCCAATCCAGACCTGCCCTTTTTGATCCATGCAGATAGTAGCTATATTGAAAACCGGAATATAACCTGCACCTTTTTCTTTGGGTGAATAATGAATGTATTTTTCCATTTGGTGGTCATATACGAAAACACCATTTCTGCGGCTGGCAATCCAGATATTACCTTGCCGGTCTTCACAGATCCGCCGAAAAAAATTAGATGTGTTTTCTTCTCCCGGAAACTGCAGAGGCTGAACTGGCTTTTTTAAAACTATTTTATTTTCATCCAGATGATAAATATAATCCCGTGTGATAATCCATATTTTACCCCGGCTGTCCTGAAAAATATCATGGACAATCATTACCTTTTCATCCCGGTCATACTCAAATGGCAATGTTTTACTTACCCCCGTTTGCTTGTTATACACATGAAGCCCGTCCGCAAACATGGTTCCGGTTAGCAGAAACTTGTCATTTTCAAAGATTTTAGAAATAATATAAGTCGAGCCATTATCAGATTTTGAGACGGATACGGGATGAAAAACAAATTTTTTCTTTTCAATACGGACTTTGAGCAATCCTTTTTCATGAAACAGCCATAAGTTCGATGCTCTGTCCTGCCATAGCCCGAAATACTCACCCTCAGGAAATATGTCCTTATAAAAATGAAATTTACCCGTTGATTTTAGAAAATAGCCAAAACCGCCATCATTGGAAGTTGTGACCCAAAGCGAATCATTCCCTTGCCTCACTACGCCATGTACAATATTGGTGGTGCCTGAAACCTTGGCAGGATTATGCTTGAAGTTATCCCATTTCTCTGTTTTGGTATTATAAAATGAAACCCCGCCCGACCAGGAACTCATACAAAGCTGATCGCCATTATGTTGGATAGAAGTAAATAAATCGCTTCTGATGTAATTCTGTTCGGCAATCGGGAATGAAACAGAGCGAAGTTTACGATATTTTTTGTCAAAAGAATAAAGCCCGTCGGCGGTCGACATCCAGAATTTACCCTTTTCCATTTCGCAAATTCCGGTTACATAATCATACAGCCTTTTTCTGTCGCTTGCCGGAACATCCTGAGCAACGAGGCTATAATGAACGCATTTTCCGGTTTCCTGATCCAGGCGCATAAAACCTGTCCGGTAAATACTGATCCATATATCATTATCAGTGTCTACATATAACATCCTGATCTCCTGCGAAGGATAGCGGAGGTTATTATTATCCCGAAGAATATAATTTCTAAATTTCCCTGTTTCCGGATTGTAGGAAGTTACGTATCCCTGCTGAAACCCCATCCATATCAGCCCGTTTTTATCCTCCGCCAAAGCAGTAATATAATTGGAAGAAATTGAATTGGGATCCGATGACTTTTTCCGGTACATTTTGAATTTGTAGCCATCAAAACTACTTAATCCTTCAACCGTACCCAGCCACAAAATACCCTTTCTGTCCTGGATCATACAACGCACTTTTTTGCTGTCGAGCCCATCCGACTCACCATATCTGGTTACCTTAAAATCCATTTCCTGTGCATGTACAGGCATATTTACACCGGCAATGATCAGGTGCAGCAACCAGCAAATAACAAGATTTTTTAGCTGAGAATCCATATCCGACCGTCAAATCAAAAACCTGGAACAACTGTATTTTCCCACCAGCAAACTCCCCTATTTTACTGTTATAAATTTTGCAAAAAACAGGAGTAATCCATCATTTTTTTTATCGAACGGGAGGAAAATTAAATGGAAACGTAGCAAAAATAAACTGACACGGATTTTAAAGCCCATTTATATAACTGATAAAAATAAAACCGGAAAAAGCTGACCGTATGAACATAAAACGCTTCCTCCTTCTTTGCCTACGTTTGGATTTACTATTCCTACATCCCGGTCATTTATATTTTTAAAAGACAACAAGCTGCAATAATTTCGAACTGTCTGATCAAGATCAAAAGAACGCGTTCATAAATAAATTAAAACCAAAGAAAAATGAATTTGGATACGATTGATAAATTTAAAAAATATTTTGAAAGCTTACCACTTAGTGAAATATCACAGCTGGATGAATTCTATTCTGCTGATATTCAGTTCAAAGACCCGGTACGTTCGGTAAGAGGCATGGAAGGAATAAAAGTATATTATGAAATGTTTAATGCCAATCTGGTTCAGGGAAGTTACAAATTCACCCAGCAAAGTATTCTGCATGACAAGGCATATTTATCGTGGGAATTAGAACTCGAATTTAAAACACCAGCCAAACGCACCAAGGTCTCAGGAATTTCAGTTCTGCTGGTTGCCGACAAAATCATTTCCCACCGGAATTACTACGATGCCGGAGCACTTTACTACGAAAATTTACCGTTGGTCGGACCAGTCATCCGATTGGTTAAGAAACAAATTTGCAGATACTGCTAAGAAAATCCAGAAAACAATACAATTCAAAATCACTACACTTTAATAACCTTTTTCTACACTTTGGTTACTATATTTTTTTAGAAATAGAAACCCGATATAATTTTATTTCACTAAAATGACTACAATTAGCTGTTAAACAAATACTTACAATAGTAAAATTCTAAACATACCTTAATTATATACTTAAATGAATACCGTAGAAGAAAACAAAAGGCTAGCTGAAGAATGGCTCCGGTTAATCAGCGAATGTAAAGTTGAAGAGATTTGTGAGATGGTATCCCCGACCTGGAAAATGCATGGAGGGCCACCGGTAATGCCGGAAGGGCCTGATGGAATCCGTTATTTATTCGGCACCTTCTGATCACATTGACCAGAAATGGACTGTAAATGACATGATTGGGGAAGGTGAAAAAGTGGCAGTCCGGGCAACCAATTCGTGCATGCAGTCAAGTTTTTTGGGAATACCAGCTGCGGGTAAAAGACAAGAGTTTACATGCACTTTTATATTCCATTTTGTAGACGGAAAGATGGTAGAAACCTGGCGTAACGCAAACGATTTAGGACGAATGCTTCAAATTGGAGCACGTATACTTCCGCCGTTGGAATAAGAAAATATTAATGCATTTATTAGCCATCCAGAATAATCTGGCAAAGTCCGCCTAACCAACTGATATGCTGTATTCACTTAAAATATCAGATCCTGGATCGTGATATAAGCACGAAGTTGTGGAATACAGGCGGACATTGTCTTTTCAAGTTTAATGCTTAAACCAACAACGCCATGAAAAACTTACTCTTACTCCTCCCGCCAAACTGTTTATTGCTGATACTAAAACTACTAATGAACATACACGATCTCTGGGCTGATGTGGTTTGAAAAAGCAGAAATTAACACGTTGCGTTATATAATACAATTAAAGTTCAGGAAACGAATTTTAATTTCTTATAGAATGATTAAGTTTCTCAAGTCCCCCCACAACTACTTCAAATAAGATTTATTTCAATTCCAACATGGGACGATTGAGAGCAATTATGAAAATCGAGCAAACGCTTACAATTGCAATTTCAATTCCAACACGGTACGATTGAGAGTCGGATTTGCTTCGTCTGCTCAATACAAAGCATTTTATTTCAATTCCAACGCGGTACGATTGAGAGCGTTTGTCGAATCCGTGACAAACATAAATGTTACAAGATTTCAATTCCAACACGGTACGATTGAGAGTCGGATTTGCTTCGTCTGCTCAATACAAAGCATTTTATTTCAATTCCAACGCGGTACGATTGAGAGCGTTTGTCGAATCCGTGACAAACATAAATGTTACAAGATTTCAATTCCAACACGGTACGATTGAGAGAAAGCCAGAGAGCGAGGTTAACAATGTTCGAAAGAAATTTCAATTCCAACACGGAGCAGAATTAATAGAAGTTTTCCTGAATACAATTCAATCAGCCAGTATGGTACGTTTTTCACATCAGAAATTTGAAAACGATACACCTGTTACGTACGAACTGGAACCATATGTGGTAAAAGAGCACAGGAATCGCTGGTATGTGATCGGTCTTGCACGTAACCGCCAGGGAATCCGTTGTTTTGGACTGGATCGTATCCTGGCTGACTCTATTGAAATTACATCTGACCGTTATGAACCATCTGCTTTCGATGCAGATGCATATTTCAGCAAAGCATTAGGAATTGCAGTTTATGATGAGCCTGCTCAAAATGTGGTTATTTCCATGACACCTATGCGTGGACGTTACTTTCGTTCACAGCCATTTTTCCCGTTTAATCAGGAAGATATTCTGGCAGACGATGAAACCGAATTCAAATGCCGTCTTCACATGATCGTCAACAAAGAACTGATATATGAGCTTGCCCGTTTTGCCAATGAAATGAAGGTAATATCACCCGAATCGCTTAGAACAGACCTTTTACAACATTTAAAAGAGTCCGTAGCTTTTCAGAATTAAAGTAAAAGCAAATTAAAAAGCTAAAAAATATTAACGGATTGTCACATTGAATAACTATTTCGTGCGCAACAAGCTCTCGCTTCGGCGATCCGATTGAAAATGACATGATATGGGTCAGGCTGAGCGGATCGGACTGCCGAAGCAGTCGAAACCCAGGCAACCAAATTAGCACCATTGATAACCAGCATGTTACATATCAGTCAATGGCAGCGGAGTCGAAATGCAGGCTATATAGCTTAACATTCCGACTCCGCCCGATGTGATAAAATTACACCATTTAAAGCTTCACATGACAATGCACTGATCCGCCTCGTACTAAAATATAAACTTGGTACTCAAAAAATTCGAGCTGTCGTCGTGTACAATTTCATTGATCAGTTCTTTATTAGCGTCGTTCATTTTGAAGGCAACCAGAGAACGGATCGAAAATGAACGTATCGCATCTGGTACGGATAATGTTCCTTCTGCACTGTCTTTTTCTTCCGGTAAATGGAAAAACATCCGGCCCGCGCTGACATTGGCTGTTAATATTTACCCGGCTTACAATGTTTACAAGCGGGTCAATCATTGAAGCTACTTCATTGGCATCATCACTGAAAAGACTTACCTGCTGTCCGTGCGTGGCTTCTATCAGATATTCCAGTGTTTCTTCCAGATCATCAAATGGCACAACCGGAATAATCGGCCCGAATTGTTCTTCGTGGTATAACTTCATTTTACTGTTGACCGGATAAACCACTGCCGGATAAAAAAATGAAGCAACTGATTTTCCGCCGTTTTCATTCACTACTTCCGCGCCATTTGCCTTTGCATCTGCAATACATCCATTCAGGTATTCAATCTTGTTGGTTTCAGGAAGCGGAGTAAGCGAAACGCCTTTTTCCCAGGGCATGCCGAATTTCAATTCTGCAACGGCAGCACTGAACTGCTTCAAAAATTCATCGGCAATGCTGCGGTGCACCCACACGATTTTTAATGCTGTACAACGTTGTCCGTTGAATGATAATGAACCAGTAAGTATTTCTTTTACCGCCATACTTATATCCGCATTAGCCGTCACGATAGCCGCATTTTTAGCATCCAGCCCCAAAACAGCACGAAGACGGTTTACTTTCGGATGTTGCTTTTTCAGTTCATTGGCAACCTTACTGGAACCAATCAGGGTAAGAACATTAATCTTTCCCGATTGCATCAGGCCTGGAACAATCACATTTCCACGACCATAGATAACATTCACAACACCTTTTGGAAAACAACTCCTGAACGCTTCCTGCAAAGGATAGTGTAATAATGTACCGAATTTCGGAGGTTTGAAAAGAATTGTATTCCCCATGATCAGGGCAGGAATCAGGGTTGTAAAAGTTTCATTTAAGGGATAGTTAAATGGCCCCATACACAACACAACGCCCAATGACGAGCGGCGAACCTGGGCAGCAATCCCATCTACAATCTCAAATTTTGACGAATCGCGGTCCAGATTTTTGAGGGAATCAATAGTAGCATAAATGTATTCAACAGTCCGGTCAAATTCTTTGGCAGAATCTGCCAATGACTTCCCGATTTCCCACATGATCAGTTTGACAATGATCTCTTTCTGCTCGATCATTTTACCTGTAAACTGCTCCACACAATGAATCCGCTCGGCTACACCCATAATCGGCCATTCACCACGACCATTATCATAGGCCGTTACAGCGGCTTCCAAAGATTCCTGTGCTTCTTTTTCTGTACAAACCGGATAACTTCCAATCAGTACGCGTTCCAGGCCATTCGGTGTTTTTACGCAAACCGGAGAAAAAACTTCGCTGACCTGTCCGGTCCATGGCTTCATTTCACCATTGCTAAGGTATTCACGCTGATGTACTTGTGCGGGGAGTTTGAACTCAGAAGGAATGTCTTTTTCTTCTAAAAAAATGTTTTCTAACGCTGAACTGAAATCCATTATATCTAAATTTAAGTTATTTCGTACTAAGAATGAAGGGATAAATCATTGAAAATATCTGCACCCGATCACGTCTGCCTTATTACTTTAAAAGCATAATTTAAATCATTTTTTCGGATTAAACCGGCTTTTCCATACTGTTCATTACGGGAATAAGCAGTACGCTGTGAAAGTGTTTGTCATTCGCTGATATAATTCGCTGCACTTTGTTTTTCTGTATCCGCTTCCAGCGTGTTCCTTCTTGTCATTTTGAAAAAACGGGTAATCAGGAATATAGAAGCCAAAGTAAGTCCAACGATCAGTCCTACCCACATTCCAACAGCTCCCAGATTATAATGGAAGGCCAACACGTAGCCAAACGGAATAGCAACCACCCAATAAGCAATTCCAATCAGAATTGTAGGCACTTTTACGTCTTTTATTCCTCGTAATAATCCGGCGCTAATGGCTTGCGTACTGTCTGAAATTTGAAATACAGCTGCAAATAATAACAGCAAACCAGCCATTTCAAGCACCTGGGCATTATCATTGAACGCTTTGGGCAACTGATTACGAAATACACCAAAAGCAATGGCGCATATTATACCATAAATTAATGCCGTAAAAATTGTGCTTTTACCAATAATAAAGATCTTACTCCAGTTGTTTCCTCCAAAAGCATTACTAACCCGTATGGAACCCGCCTGTGCAAGCCCCATTGATACCATAAAAGTGAAAGAAGCACAGCTCAGTGCAATCTGGTGGGAAGCCTGGGCAACTGCTCCCAATGTACCAATAATAATTCCTGACACGGCAAATGCACCTGCCTCCATCCCTATCTGCAGACTGCTTGGAACGCCTATATGCAGCAGTTCACGCATGGTTTTACTCCTTAATTTCCATTGATTGCTGCTTACTGCAATATATTTACTGAATGTTTTGTGTTTCAAAATAATAGCTCCAAGCGCCAGAAACATTAATGAGCGCGTAATGAGCGTTGCCCAACCGGCTCCGGCTAGTTCCAGTCTAGGAAATCCCCAGTTGCCATAGATCAGCAGCCAGTTCAAGAGGATATTTAAGGGCATACCAGCCAAAGAAAGTGTCATGGCGGTTCTTGTATATTCCAGTCCGTCGGCGAACTGTTTGAGGGTCATAAACAGCAGCATAGGAATAATGGATAACCCCATTAGCTGCATAAACGGGATGGCAAGTGTTACAACTTCCGGATCCTGCCCCAGATGATATAAAATATCTTTTCCAAATACGAGCGTAAGGGAAATGACCAGGGCCGTAATTGCACAAAGAATAAATCCATTAAAGAAATAGTGAGAAACCAGTGGCGAATCCCGGCGTCCGTGTGCAAGGGAAACCATTTGAGAAACCGAAATAGTCATTCCGATACCAATTACAAAAGGAATGTTCATGGCATTCAGAACCAATGCTGCGGCTGCAAGTTGTTTATAACTGATTGCACCAACCATTGCACTGTCAATCAGGTGCAATGCCATTTGTGCAAGTTCACCAATAATGATAGGAAGTGCTAATCTGATGGTTTTTGATGCTTCGTCTTTCATGGAATATGTATTCGTAATCTTTTCAAAAAGCTGCAAAGTTAGGAAATTCAATGGGAAGAGTTTCACACAAAGCAGAGGAGTTGGGCACAGTGGGTGCAGAGTTTATTTAACGTAATTGAGAAACACGCTGCTCTATGTGCCTAACCGCGCGGGGTAAGCTTCCTTACTCAGTGTGAAACTCTTTTACTTGTTTATTAAGTAAAATGAACGTCTAAAATGGTTTCTATATATGTAAAATCATATTTTATATTATCGAACAAATATTACTCCTGACATAATGAATCTGAAGGCTAGGACACAAAACAGCGCATGGAACAATCTGAAGAGGAAGTGTATATGCCTCATGACCCCGATACTTTTTTTCAGTTTTTTAGAAGAAAATAAAATTTTTGCCCAAAGTGACGGAAAGTTAAAGGTAATCGGAAAAATTATTGATAGTCAAACCAGTACACCCCTTGGCTATGCCAGTATCAGATTGTTTAAAACCACCGACAGTTCATTCGTTGCCGGTGCAATAACAGATGAAACCGGAAGTTTTGTCGTGGATATTTCAGCTGGAAATTATTATGCGATGTCCGAATTTATTGGCTACAAACCTCATTTCTCCAATGGGCTGAAACTCAATGCCACTAATTCTCCACTGGAAATAGGGAGTATTAAGCTGGCTGCGTCTGCACGGAACCTGGAAGAAGTTACGATTCAGGCTGAGAAAAGTACAATGGAGTTATCGTTGGATAAAAAAATATTCAATGTTGGAAAAGATCTTGCTAATGCAGGTGGAACAGCCGTTGATATCCTGACAAACGTACCTTCCGTGGCAGTGGATGTAGAAGGAAATGTAAGCTTACGCGGAACAGGAAATGTACGGATTCTGATTGACGGAAAACCTTCCGGCCTGGTAAGTATCAAAGGTGGAAGCGGCCTGCAGCAATTACAGGGAAGTATGATCGAAAGGGTTGAGATTATCACTAATCCGTCGGCCCGGTATGAAGCGGAAGGTATGGGCGGAATTATTAATATTGTTTTGAAGAAAGAAAGGAAAGAAGGTTTTAATGGTTCATTTGATATTATTACGGGTTATCCAACCAATATCGGAGCAGCAGCAAATGTGAATTACCGCCGTAAAAATCTTAATTTTTTTATCAATTATACCATGTCGCACCGGAATACACCGGGTATTAATTATCTGTATCAGGAACTGTACCGGAACGATTCTACATTTATTTCGGAACGCGACATGCGTTCCAGTCTTAAGGGAATGGCAAATAGTGCGCGTGGAGGAATTGATTATTATTTTAATGACAAGAATGTCCTTACAGGCTCCTATACATGGAGAACAAGTAAAGGAAAGCGTTTTTCAACCTTGAAATACCGCGATTATATTTCAAGTATCAACAACCTTACCGGATTTACGAACCGGACACAGGATGAAACTGAAACCGAGCCGAATTCGGAATACGCACTGACTTACAAAAAAACATTTAAACGTAAAGGCCAGGAATTTACGGCAGATGCACGCTATCTGGACAACTGGGAAAATTCTGATCAGTACTATAATGAAAACATTTATAAACCGGACGGCAGCCCGGCTGCACCGTCTATTTTACAACGTGCTGTAAATTACGAAACGGAAAAACAGTTTCTTTTTCAAGCCGATTATGTGCATCCTTTTGGTAAGGACGGCAAACTGGAAGCTGGTTTAAGAAGCAGTACTCGTAATATGACCAACGATTATACGGTAACACAGCAAGACAACGACGGCGGATGGATCACTCTCCCAAACCTGACCAATGATTTTTTGTATAAAGAAAAAATTAATGCTGCTTACGGTATCATAGGAAGCAAATTCAGAAAACTTTCTTATCAGGCTGGTTTGCGTGCGGAATGGACTGGTGTAACGACCGAACTAAGAACTACTAAAGAAGTAAACGACAGGAACTATGCCAATTTGTTTCCCAGTGTGCATGTTACGTATGACCTGGCGAAGCAAAATGCATTACAGCTGAGTTTCAGCAGGCGTGTCCGGCGGCCGCAATACAATGATTTAAGCCCTTTTGCCACATACAGTGACAATAGAAATTATTGGAGTGGCAATCCTGATCTGAACCCTGAATTTACCAATGTTTTTGAGCTGGGCCATATCAGATATTTTGGCAAAGGCTCTATTACTTCTTCTGTTTATTACAGGCATACGGATGGAAAAATCACCAGTATCCGCCGTGTACAAGAAAATGGAAACTCGTACACAAGGCCCGAAAATCTGGGAACGGAAGACGCATACGGAGCCGAATTTACAAGTTCTTTTGTTCCGTACCAATGGTGGAAAATAGATGGCAGCGTAAATTTTTTCAGGGCAGTAACTGATGGAACGGGTGTTGATGCTGATTTCAAAAGTGATACATATAGTTGGTTTGTAAGGACTACGCAGCGTTTTACTCTTTGGAAAACCACTGACCTGCAATTACGTGGCAATTATGAAGCGCCTCAGCAAACACCGCAGGGACGACGCAAAGCACTTGCCACACTGGATCTCGCAGCAAGCAGGGATATCCTGAAAAATAACGGAACACTTACACTTAGTGTTATTGATGTTTTCAATTCACGCAAATACAGGTCTGTAACAGAAGGAGAAAATTTTTATGCATTAAACAGGTCTCAAGGCAGACGAAGACAAATCAATTTAACGTTAAATTATCGTCTGCATCAGGCAAAAAAGAAACCAAAAGAAGGAGCAGAAGGAGAATTCTAAATATGCAGCACGAACTTATTCTATGTATTCAGATAGAAATAAATCCAAAAGTTGTTCCAAAAGTATTAATTAATTTATACCTTGTTGATACATTCTGTAACGGTCTGCCCTTTGCTCTTTTGCGTCAAAATCGTGGTTTTTCTTTTAACGTTGTGTAAAAAGTGCTTTAATTTCAAGAACATGAATATTAAATCAAATAAGTCTATTTTTCTGGCCGATGACGATGCTGACGACTGTATGTTGTTTGAAGATGCTTTGAGAGAAGTTTGCACATCAACAGAATTAACTACTGCTAACGATGGTGTGGAACTGATTAATCTGATGGAATCTAATGTTCCTCCTGTTCCGGACATTATTATTCTGGATTTAAATATGCCACGTAAAAATGGATTTGAATGCCTGGATCTGATCAGAAAGACCAAGCAGTGGAAAGATATTCCGATTATTATTCTTTCTACAACCGGGCAAGAGGAAATGATTAAAAAAGTGTACGAACAAGGTGCGAGTTACTTTATTCAAAAACCTGGTTCGTTTATGAAACTGAAACAAGCCATAAGCCAGATTCTGGACATTGACTGGAATAATCACCACTGGAAACCTGCATTAAAACAATTTAATTATCAATACTGATATTAATTAAGGCGGATTATTCTAAAAAAATCTTTATTTACTATTACACTCCCGAAGCAGATACTTTTTAAAACAAGATCATTTCAGATAGGTCCATAGAATTTAAAATGTAATTGCAAGATTCCATTTTTCTGAAAAATAATTGAACGGTTTAGCTTCTGCTATACCGTTTTTTTTGTTTGAAGAAATTCGATAAATTAGTACACATATAGTTCTTAATGATAATCGACTTAAATCATGAACGAATTCAGCGAAAAACAGAAAATGACCCAATGGTGGATTTGGGCAATTTTAATCGGATTGGCTGGCTATTGGATCTGGGATCTGATCAGGCAGCTTTCAGGAATTAAGGCTTTGGACATTACCGGGTTGATTGTCGGCCTTTTTATAACCACAACGGTCATGCTGATTTTCTATTATTTAGAGCTTGAAACCTGTTATAATGAGGATGGGATAAGGATCAAATACTCCTTTCTGACTAATCAGCTTATCAAATGGGATAGTATTAAAAGTGCCGAAATAATTACATACAGTTTTGTCGGATACGGTGTGAGAGTCTCCCTTAAATACGGTATGGTGTATAATGCAAAAGGCAATAAAGGTTTGTTTATGGTAAAAAATAATTCAGAAAAACTGCTCATAGGAACTCAGCAACCCGAAAAGGTCACAGAAATTATAACAAAATACATGAAACAGGAAGGGAAATTGTAATTACTGAAAAAGATGTAAAATGTTAAAACACATATGATTGACAAACTGATACCCACAAATCAATGGCTGAGTGTAATATTAGTATCCGGAATTACGGGTACCGCCGTGATGACTTTGTGTATCTACGTTTTAAATCATGTCACAAAAAAGGTTATGAACGTGACTAAAATACTCGGAACCATGATCACCTGCGAAACAACAGACGACGGAAAGTTGTCAGATAGTAAACTTTCTGTTATAGCAGGTATCGCTGCCCATTATGCTATTGGTATTATGTTCGCATATGGCTATCACTTGCTTTGGAGCGCCGGTGTAGGAGCGCCCGGGATTTGGAATGGTTTGTTGCTTGGTTTTGTGAGTGGGATTTTTGCGGTTATTTTCTGGTTTACTTTCTTTGCCATTCATCCATTCCCGCCTCACATTGAGCTTAAATCCTATCTGCCAACACTATTTATTACACACTTTGTATTTGCTTCTGCAACCGTTGCCTGTTATATTTTTTTCTCCGATAAATTATTAACCTGAATTGTATACGTGCATTGATTGCGATAAACATTTGCTAATCAACAGTTTTATTTTTCTTAAATGTGATGGCAATTCCAACCAGAATAATCACACCTCCTATTATCATTTGCCAAGAAATGGTTTCATTAATAAAAATCCAGGCAATCAGTCCGGTCATAACAGATTGGCTAAGCAGGCTCAATGAAACACGTTTGGCATCCATTGCCTTTACTGCGTAATTAATGGCAAGCCAGCCTGCTAACTGACAAACCAATCCCTGTATTGCCAAAACACCCCATATTAAAGGTTCAAAATTCCATAATGGCTGATCCATAATCAAACAGATAATCAATAAATAAGCGCTTGAAACGGCCATGCTGTATGTCATAAAACTAACGACCTGCATGCGGTTGAGCACTGTTTTACTAAGGATCATATAAGTTGCATACAGCATTCCTGAAAGTACCGCCAGCATAAATCCCTTATCAAACTGCATTTGAATAAATGTATCAAAACCAATCAATACCACCATTCCCGAAATGGCGACAATTGTTCCCAGCCAAAATCGGAAGGTAGGTTTGTCTGGCAAAAAAAGGAATGTTCCTATTCCAACCCAGATCGGCGATAAATTGGTTAATAAGGTAGCTTGCGTAGCATTGGAATAATGAATTGACATATTCCATACTGCAATATCGCTGCCAAAAATAATACCGCAAAGTACAATGGGCAGCCATTCCCATTTTGAAGGGATTTCCAGTTTTTGAGTAAGCAATACGTAGGGCAAAAGAAAAATAAAGCCAATAAACATCCTGTAAAATGCCGAGGAAATCCCAGAAACCGGAGCCCATTTTACAAGGACTGGAAAAATACTTATACTTAAAACGCCTATAATTAGGCTGATACGCGGATTGATCATTGCAGAAGAGTTTCAATGCAAATATAAAGATTGCAATATCTTACCTTTCCATAAACAATTTAAAGCATTACGTATTTAATGAAAGAAATTGATAATTATTTCCTTCAAAAAGAAGAACCGGTAAGAAGTTGCCTTGCAGCATTGCGGTATCTAATTCTTCATCAACACAGCCATGTCAGAGAAGTATGGACTTATAAGATGCCCTTTTATTATTTCAAAAAAGAAAATGGAACTGAAAAACGGATTTGTTACCTGTGGATAAATAAAAAAACAAACGAGCCATATATTGGAATTGTTGATGGCAAAGATGTAATCCATCCCGATCTGGTTGCCGAAAAACGATCTCGAATGAAAATCATGCCGATTGATCCAAAAAAAGATTTGCCTGTCGAAAAGATCAAAGAAATTTTACGACAGGCAATGAATCTGGAGTGATGAGTTTGGAATTATGAGGTTAAAATAAAATTCACGCTAAAATCACGACTTTTAAAACGCTAAACTGTGAACACTAAAATTTTAACTCCTGACCGGTTTAGCTCTTTCGTATTGTACTGGCCATTGTATTGCCGTATCTAGCTCAGCAGCTGCGTGTAATGCTGCGTACGGATCTCTCAGAAATTCTCTTGCCATAAATATCAGGTCGGCGTCACCATTTTCCAGTATAGTTTCAGCCTGAGTTGCACTGGTAATCATTCCGACAGCTCCGGTTGGCATTCCGGTTTGCTTTTTGATTGCCGCGGCAAACGGAACCTGGTAAGAAGGCGCGACAGGAATGATAGCATTACCAACTAACCCGCCCGTCGATACGTCGATCAGGTCCACACCTTTTTCAATTAGAATAGCAGCAAGCTTTACGGACTGATTTTCATCCCATCCCCCTTCAACCCAGTCAGTCGCCGAAATGCGGACGAATAAAGGCAGATTTTCCGGCCAGACTATTTTTACCGCATCTATAACTTCCAGCAATAAACGAATCCGGTTTTCGAAACTTCCTCCGTATCCATCATTGCGTTTATTACTTAACGGGGATAAAAACTGATGTATCAGATAACCATGTGCGGCATGGATCTCGACTACTTTAAATCCTGCATTTAAAGCTCTGGAAGCTGCTGCGACAAAATCATCCACAAACTTTTCAATATCGGCTAAATCCATTTCTTTTGGAACACTATCTCTCTCACTGAACGGGATAGCAGAAGGAGCCAATGCCTGCCATCCTCCCTGATCCAAAGGCACTTGTCCTTTCCCCAGCCAGGATGTAAAAGTGCTGGCTTTGCGCCCGGCATGAGCCAGCTGAATCCCTGCTACCGCTCCCTGTGCCTCTATAAATTCCGTTATTTGTTTTAGTTTTTCAATGTGCCCATCCCGGTAAATCCCGAGATCCTGAGGAGATATACGGCCTTCCGGTGATACTGAAGCTGCCTCAGTAAAAACCAATCCGGCACCGCCAACTGCCCTGCTGCCAAGGTGTACCAGATGCCAGTCATTCGCGAAGCCATCGGTTGAAGAATACTGGCACATGGGAGAAACAACAATGCGGTTTTTTAATGTGATACTTTTAAATTGAACAGGAGAAAATAATCTGGAAGACATTCTGTAATAAATTGAGTAAAATGAAAAGGTTTGATTAAATGTGCATTTAACCAGCAAGCAGAAAATTGAACAAAATCAATGCCAACGCCTGATAAATTTTAATTATAGTGTATTATACTAAGTTCCGGCTATTAGCTCCCAATTACTTTCACCCTTCCCACTTCACCAGTTTGTAACCGTACTTTAATTCCATACGTGTGTTTGGGAGCACTTGTCAGAATATCTTTCACAATACCTTTTGTAAGTTTTCCGCTACGCTGATCTTGTTTTAAAACAATAGAAACTGCCAGTCCGGAAGTTATATTCCTGCGTTCAGTCCCAGATAATTCATTCATTTTTTCTTAGTTAGTAGATATTTTTTGTAAAATTTTAATTTCATCAATGGTAATCGTGCTGATCAGTTCAAACAAACCGTTGATCGTTTTCAGTTCTGACAATGCTTTTCTGGCAGGAGACTGAGCCGATTTTTCAATTCCCATTTCTTTAATTTCTTTTTTCCGTACGGTCAGCAATTCCACCAGTTTCTGATTTTGCGGCAACGATTCCCTTCCTATTTCTGCTGCCGAATTCTGCTTTCTATCCAGCACATCAGTCGCCACCTGAAACTGCTTGTCTATTTGCCGGATCATCATTTCAAATTCTGCATAAATCTGCGTTTGTACATTACTTTGGGCATAGGTAGAAAGTGACGCAATATAGGAAGTCATCATATGGCTTGTAGCCACAAACTGATGGTATTCTTCCATCTTTAACTGCTGTCGTTTTGGCTCAGATAACATTTTCTGAAAGTTGTCCGAAAGGTTTGCCAGGGCAATAATGGCATCTTTCCGGGTAACTTTCAATTCATTAATATCCAGATTTTTACCCGTAAACTTCGCGGCAACAATATCAAAATATTTACGGTTGGCATCCAACGCAACTTTGATATATTGATTGATCTGCGAATGTTCCCAAACCGGAAGTACATAAGATGAAATGAAATAAGCAATCACAGATCCAATCACGGTATCAATTACACGGTCCTGCAAAACGGCCGTGATATGCTGCGGATTAAGAAAATTAAACCACAAAAGCACATATAAAGTAATGCTGACTGAGGCTACAAAGTAATTAATCTTCAAAAATGAATAAGCGGATATCATTGCAAGCATCATTAATACAAACAAAACGGTTCCATCTTTGATCAGATATAAAATCAGAAACCCTGAAACGGCCCCGATTATTGTTCCCGCAATCCTGTGCAGATTACGTTGTTTGGTGATACTGAATGCTGGTTTCATGATGGTAACAATGGTCAGCAGAATCCAGTAACCATGTCCAAAACTAAAAAACAAAGACACCGTGTAACCAATCAGCAATGCCAGTGTAACTCTCAAAGAATGCCTGAAATGACTGGATTTTAAAGATAAATTATCAACCAATATCCTTGGATTATATTCTTGTTTAGGAATAAAATTATCAGCTTCAACATCCAGATTATAGTCTTTGCTCATCGAAGCATCATAAGTTGTTGCGCGATGCAGCTTTTTGATCCGCTCCGTAATATCCTGCAGACTGTTAAGTATCTGGCGCAGCATGATATAATCTTCCATGTTTTCATGGGTCATCCTATCCTGCCGCATTCGTTCAAACGCCGACTGGCATTTATTGAAAGCTTCATCCAGATCCCGTCTTGAACGGGACGGAAAACCACTTTGAACCGCAAGGCCAATTTGCTGTATCTCAGCTGCCATCCAGGATATATACGTTCCAAATAACCTCAAAACTTTTGTATCATCGAAGGCCCTGTGCAGGTTTGTGTAGTTCTGTTGTGAGTTGAGTATTCTTTCAAACAGGTCAATACTATCCAGAAACATCAGCATTAATATCCGGCTTTTATTCGTCGATTCTGTAACAAGCTCACGGGTTTTAAATATGATTTCCCTCAGATTATCCTGGTTCTCCCGAAGTATAACCTGTTGATGGATCATTTGATTAAAGAGTTCGTCATAATCCGGTTTGGCAAAATAATAACCGGCCTTGATCGAAAGCAATTTTCCCAGCTCTACAAAATTTTCACCCAAAAGCTGTTGTATAAGCAAATAAGGGCGTAAAGTCTGTATAACCGAAAACAAAATCAAATACCAAACGCCACCCGCGCAGAAGATCAGTGCATTACGCAAAATGGCATCACCGCTCATGTGGTCGTCAATATTGAAAACAAATACGAGCAGGGAAATCAATCCTATACTATTAGCACGGTTGCCATAGACACCGATCAACGAGAAAAATATGCCAAAAACCAGTATTTCGGCAAAGACAATGAAGTGAATATGACGAAGATACCCCGTAATACAGGCTACCAAAAAACACATGAGAATGGCAATGACCAGCGCATTTCTGCGGCGGTGAAAAGGGCCGGGATTATCCGTGCTGCCAATAAGCAAAGTGCCCAGTGGAAAAGCTATATAACTGCTTAAAAGACCATAGTGCTGTAAAATAAGGCTCGGAATAACCGCTCCCAAAGTAAGCCTGACTCCGGTAGAAAGATAATGGCTGGATATAAATTTCTTAAATTCGTCGAGGTAGTTCATGAAAAGCGTGTTGATAGCTGCGCAATACTACCAATTTTAACTTTTATGTGACACAAAAGCTTGTATTATTATTTACAGATTACACAGAGGTACAAAGAGAAAAGGAGAGAGCCACGGAGAAAGATTAAATTCTCTGTGGCTCTCTTTTTTCCCTATACAGCTTTGTGTAACCTACCAATTAATCGTTGATCGTTGTTTTTAACGTTACTTCAACGTTTCCGCGGGTTGCATTCGAATACGGACATACCTGATGTGCTTTTGCTACGAGCTCTTCGGCAACAGATTGCTCAACACCGGGTATATTGGCTTCCAGTGTAATGACCAATCCAAATCCTTCGGTATCATTTTTACCAATTCCTACGTGAGCAGTCACAGTAGTGGTTCCTGTTTTTATTTTTGTTGCCCTGATCACATGAGAAAGTGCGCTATCAAAACAAGCCGAATATCCCGCGGCAAAAAGCTGTTCAGGATTGGTATAAGCACCGCCTGAACCACCCATTTCCTTAGGTGTACGTACTTCCAGCTCCAAAACCCCGTCTGATGAATTTACTTTCCCATTTCTTCCGCCTGTTGCTGTTGCATGGGCAGTATACAATGCTTCAATCATAATTGATACTTTGAAATATTATTATAGACTATTGATAAAAACAGGTTTAGCTGTAAATAAAAAAAGAGCTGCAACCGAAGCTGCAACTCTTTTATCAGTAAATAAATTCAATTAAGCTTCTGAGCTGATTTTCAAAATTGCTTTATCAATAAAGTAAAGACCTGTACCTTCCTCACCTATTACATCGAAAAGTTCAATAGCGCGACGAGCATTATCTTCTTCTTCAACTTGTTCGTTTACAAACCATTGGATAAAGTTTTCAGTACCGTAATCCTCTTCTCTGCGGCTTTGTGTAACAATGCGGTTAATCGATTGGGTTACGCTGATTTCACTTTGTAAAGCTGCTTCGAAAACACTTCTGAAAGACGCAAATTCTTGTCTAACAGGTGCAATTTCAGGTGAAACAGCTGTTCCGCCAACAGTCATGATATAGTTGAATATTTTAAGCATATGTGCACGCTCTTCTTCTGATTGTTTCATGAAGTAAGCAGCACTGTTTTTGAATCCGTTGCGGTCACACCACGAAGCCATGGCCAGATATTTTGAAGAAGCTTCTGCTTCCATTTTAACCTGGTTGTTCAATAATATTTCTATTTCTTCTTTTAAAGAAGTGCGTTGTCTAAGTAGATCTTTCATGATTAATTAATGATTATGCTTCGTATTAATAAGCACAAATATCCCGCGAAAGTTCAGGATTAACAACTAAATAACACTAAACGTTGAAATTTGGAATTGGTCTAATATGAAGGGTATGAGCTATTTAGACTAGTTCTGATTCTTGATAAAGAAGCTCATGTAATAGTGAATTCAGCTCGATGGCAAAGTGGGTACCATTCACAAGTTCACGTAACTGAATCAGCTCACAAAGGGTAAGTTTTTGGTAGATGTTAAGCTGGGGTGCTTCAACAAACTCATAATCAGATTCATCTGAAAGATCAAAAATCCTGCTGTGTATATCAATCTTATTAATGAAGCGGCGGAAACCAAGAAAGTCCTGAATTCGGAATGAAGCCTGCATCTCACCAAAATTGACAACAATTCTTGAACTTTTATCGCACTGAAAACTGAAACCTTTGGAGGTACTGAACAATTCATTCGTATTATTCACTGCAAGCCTGTGTTTGGAATGTGGAAATTGTTCCGCAAAGATAGGGGCTAGCTTTTTTTCAAACAAGTTTATTTAAAAGCATTCTAATTATATTTTAATTAAAAAAGTAAAAAAACAAATTATGATTTTTAAAATATCAAAAATAAAGGCTCACCAGTTTGGCAAGCCTTTATTCTATCAATTAGCTATTCACTTATTTCTGGGCACCTTCTCCTCCGCCCATTACATCGGTATTATTTACCGATTTGGTTTTCTTTTTGGTTTCGAAGCTCATTTTACCAATTGAATAACTGAATGTAACTTTGAAATTACGGTTATAAAGCTGGGTAGCAGTAGTTTGGTTGAATTGTGCCGAATTAAGGTCAGAAGTAAAACGAACACCTTTTGTCATGAAATTTTCAGCCGCAAAGCCAATGCTTCCTTTTTTGTTGGTAAAATCCTTTTTGAAACCCAGTGAGTACATGTAAAATCCGGTGCGGGATCCTTGTAACTGCACTTCTTTTCCACGATAAAAAGCAAATGCCTGCAAACCCCAGCCCTGCCTCAAACTTAACTGCGACATAACACGCCCACCATAGTTCCAGCCTGAATTATTAACCTGAACCGAAAGTCCTTCTGCATCCGTTGTCTGTCCTTCCATATAAGAATGCAACATGTCCACACTTCCGTTTAAAGTCCATTTAGGAGTCAGATAAACATTGGCAAATACATTGAAACCATAAGCCTGCTGCTTTCCAATATTTTCATACGTGGTAACAATAGCACCTGCCAGCGTATCCACAGCCGTACGAACCTGGGTAATAGAATTGTTTGTCTGACGGGCAAAAGCGGAAACATTCAGATACGTTTTCTTGATATTAGTACTTAATCCAACTTCAAAATTATCTGTTAATTCCGGGCTCAATGCAGGATTTCCTGTGCTGATACTTTGCGGATTGGAAAGATTGACATTCGGGTTCAGCTGCTGAATTCCCGGGCGCTGGATCCTTCTGTTATATGCAGCTTTCACCGTTGTACTTCCACTCAGACTCTTGGAAACATTAATACTTGGTACCAGATTGCCATAACTTGGGATCGAAATTTTTCCTTCTTCACCCAGATCAGCTTTGATATCTGTAAATTCATATCTCGTTCCCACTTTAAAAGTGTATTTGTTTTTTGTTGTCAAACTATATGAAACATAGCCCGCACCAACATTCTGGCTATAATTCAGTGATCCTGACGGATTGTTAACATTTAGGATAAAGTCTCCTGTTTCTGCTGCGATCAGATATTTATAGTCACTGTTTACTGTCCGGAAGATTCCTTTGGCACCAAATTCAAGCATTTGGTTTTTCCTGATCGGTGTCTGGTAATCAGTTTGAAAAGTAAGTTCCGAATTGTAATTTTGGTTTTCATTTTTCTGGCGGCCAGTCAATGAACCACTTTCACTTAGCAGATCCGTATTGAAATTATTTGTCAGGCCGGTTCTGCTATATAAAGTTGAGATGCTCCACTCCTGCTGTGGTTTGAATGTTTTTATATAATCGACATTCACATCCACTGTTCCCGAAAGATCCTTCCGATCTACTTTGCGCATTGAAGTAGCATCCAGTGTACTATTTTCAAACTGGTTAATTGTCAGATCCTGTTTCTGGATAAAATTTCTTGTTCCGTAACGAACCCCGGCTGAAAGTGCCTGATTTTTTCCCAGATCATAATCCCATCCCAATGAATATTGCCCGAACACACCACGGTCCTTCGCCTTAGAAGTCTGATTGGTAAGAAATGAATCGGTTCCTGAAAACGTAGTCTGGTTAAGTGTAGATTCTGCTTTGTTATAGAACGCACGGCCAAAACCGCCCAAAGTAAAACCCATTTTTCCTTTTCTGTAACTTCCGTTCAACCCCAGATTGGAACCACGATTACCAACACCTGAATCAATATTAAGAGTAAGTCCCTGCAAATTATTTTTCTTGGTGATGATGTTGATAATCCCGCCCGAACCTTCTGCATCATATTTGGCCGAAGGCGAAGTTATTACTTCCACTGATTTGATCATATCAGCCGGAATTTGCTTCAATGCATCCGCCACGTTACTGGCTATGATCGTAGAAGGTTTATTATTGATCAAAATCTTGATATTGGCGCTTCCCCTCAGCGATACATTTCCATCCAGATCCACCGAAAGCATTGGCACTTTACGAAGCAGGTCAGAAGCGTCACCGCCTTTCGAAGTAATGTCTTTTTCAGCATTGTAAACCAGGCGGTCCACTTTTTCTTCCACTAATGATTTTTCTCCTGTAATCGTCACCTCAGCCAGATTTTGTACACTGCCCGATAATGTAACTGCACCCAGGTCAATGTCTTTTCCCTTTTCTACCTTAATATTATTGACTGTTTTGTCTTTAAAACCAATGAAGGAAATTAACAGCTTGTAATTTCCGGGAGCAACCTTGGTAATTGCAAACTTCCCTGTTTCATCTGCGGTAGTCCCATCAATTGCTTTATTATCGGCAACATTGAATAATGCAATACTGGCGAACTCAACTCCTTTGGAACCTACCGAATCAACTACTGAACCGGATATTTTAGAATTTCCCTTTGGAGTATTTTCAAGCGTTGATAATCCGCCGGGAGCCGCGGCTCCGGTTGCAGCGGCTCCCGGAGTCTGTGCGTTGACGTAATTGATCTGATTCAAGAGAAGGCAAATCAATGCGATTACCTTCAGGGCTGATGTAGCTGATTTTTTCATGATACAAAGAACTACTATCCCGACCACTTTAATTTTGCTAATAGACCAGTCAGGCATTTTCATCTGCCAAATGCCACTTTTTCCAGCTTTGTTATGTCCTATTTCTTAAACTTTCGTCATTTACCGAACAATTGGCTGGTACAATTTTGTTAGCTGTTAAGCAACGCAAATATTTTTAGAGAAAACAGCTCATTTGTAGTTACTTTGGAGAAATTCTTCACTCCTTTTTACTTGCCCATAAAACTCATTTTTATTTATGAATGACATTGCCATTGATTTCAGTAAGGTTTTTCAGATTCAGGTTTTTGGAATAACTATTTTGGAACCTTCCACTGTGATCACCAGTCTCATGATGACAGTTGTCTGTATTTATGCATTTTTTCATCTTAACAAACTGGGAAGAGCGCATCGTATGTATACCCAAATCCAGTATTTTTTCCTTTTTATGGGAATTGCTACGGCAATCGGCGGTGTTTTGGGACATGGATTTTTATATGTGACCGGCATGCGCGGAAAAATACCCGGCTGGTTTGCAAGTATGATCGCCGTGGCACTATTTGAACGTGCGGCGATATGGCATATCAAACCATTATTGGCAGAAAGAAGTGGTAAATTTCTGGGCTGGCTTAATTATGTCGAACTGGCGATCTTCTTCGTGCTAACCTTCATTACACTCAACTTTGTCGTTGTGGAAATTCACGCATTTTACGGATTATTCCTTATGCTTTTCTTCATCGAATTGTATGTGTATAAAAAGAAAAAGGATCCCGGCAGCAAATACATTTTTATAGCTACTTTAATGGGAGCCGTTTCGGCAGGTTTTCACGCCTTAAAATTCAGTTTCGGGCCTTGGTTCAACTATAATGATATCAGTCACATCAGCATGGGATTATCTATCTGGTACTATTATCAGGGAGCACGGCATATGGTTTTCTATGGTGCTGAAAGAGAGAAAATAGAAGAAATCAAACAGGAAATGGATGTGGAGTGAAGGGAGTGTCAGATTACACAGAAAACCACAGGGCTAAAAGAGAGCCACGGAGATTCTTATAGAACTCTAATCCTATAATTTTTCATAAAAAAGCCTCATAATCATATTCTGATCATGAGGCTTTTTTATGAAAAATTACACTTTTAAATATAATATTTACTTGTTAGGCTGCGGAGTATAGCGCAAATATGGCTTTACGATATTCAGGCCTTTTGTAAATTTCTTTTCAGCATCTTCTGTACTTACCGCAAGGAACAACAATCACGTCTTCGCCATCTTTCCAATCGGCAGGAGTAGCAACAGAATAATTTGCAGTCAGTTGTAATGAATCAATGACACGGATAATTTCGTTAAAATTACGTCCAGTTGAAGCCGGATAAGTCAGAGTCAGTTTAATTTTTTTGTCGGGCCCGATAATAAAAACGGAACGAACTGTTGATTTCTCACTTGCATTCGGATGGATCATATCGTACAATTCCGCCACTTTACGATTTTCGTCGGCAATGATCGGGAAATTTACAACTGTATCATTGACCTCATTGATATCCGGAATCCAACGGTTGTGCGACTCAAGATCATCAACACTTATAGCCAAAACCTTAACGTTACGTTTCTCAAATTCTCCTTTTAAAAGCGCTGTTTTTCCCAATTCGGTAGTACAAACGGGTGTAAAATCAGAAGGATGTGAAAAAAACAATCCCCAGCTAGTGCCAAGCCATTCGTGAAATTTAATAGGTCCCTGAGTTGTATTTGCCTCAAAATCGGGGGCAATATCTCCTAATCGAAGTGACATAATTATGTAATTTTAAATAAAACATTTAATCTATTAAACTTGTAGACTTCAACGCAAATTTAAAAAATTAGTTTCATAAAAATCGAAATTTTTAAATATATATACGCAAAATCGAAAGTATAATTTTGCAAATTTTTAGTCCATACAAAATCAATATTATCCATCTTTTAATTTTATTTTAAGCTGCGTTTAATTGCGTTTTAATTGAAAATATGGTCATTTGAATATTATTGGGAAATTGATATCCGTGAAATGCGGATTATAAATAAAGAAATTGTACTACACTTTATCCACCACAAAATTTTATACACTTTTCAGTATCTTAATTTTAATAATGGAATCAGGAATTGAAATAAGTTTAAAACCTTTTACCAAAAAACTTAAAATAGAATTAGCTTCATTAACAGTACTTAGCCTGATCATTTACAGGCCATTCTTCATAATTTTATAGTTAACCTGTTCATTTAAGTTAATCAGAAACCATCTCATAGTTTAAAATGGGATGGTTTTTTGTGTGGAAGAAAGGGTTCAGCCATGGTAAAAGAGTCGGGTGCAGAGTTTGCAAAGAAAGAAAACTCCGCATTCTGTGTACTCAAACTTTGCGCTCTCTGCTTGAAACCTTTAAATTTGATGTTTAGCAAACTTAGCTTATGAACCTGAACACGCCGGTATATTTAGACAATAATGCTACTACGCCTATGGACCCGCGGGTTCTGGAAGAAATGTTGCCTTACTTTCTTAATAAATTCGGAAATGCTGCGAGCCGCACACACGCATTCGGCTGGGAGGCAGAAGAAGCCGTGGAAATTGCAAGAGAAAATATAGCTGACCTGATCGGTGCAAATCCAAAAGAAATTGTATTTACTTCAGGCGCAACCGAAGCAAATAATCTGGCTATAAAGGGGGTTTTTGAGAATAATTTTTTAGAGAGAAACCATATTATTACAGTTGAAACAGAGCATAAAGCTGTGTTGGATACGTGCCGGCATATAGAAAAACTGGGCGGGAATATTACTTATCTGCCCGTAGACAGTAATGGGCTGATCAATTTATCAGATCTGGAAAATGCGATTACGGACCAAACTGTCCTGATTGCTGTCATGTATGCGAACAATGAAACCGGAGCGATCCAGCCTATCCCTGAAATAAGCGTTATTGCTAAAAAGTATGGAATTCTTTTTTTTACAGATGCAACACAGGCAGTTGGCAAAATCCCGGTTGATGTGCATGCTGACGGAATTGATCTGATGTCTTTCAGTGCACATAAATTATATGGCCCCAAAGGAATTGGAGCACTTTTTGTAAGAAAAAATAACCCTGCGATCAATTTAACTGCACAGATTGATGGCGGCGGACACGAACGAAATATGCGCAGCGGCACTCTGAATGTCCCCGGAATCGTTGGTTTGGGAAAAGCCTGCGAACTATGCCTGGAAGAATTAAATTCAGAAGAGAAAAAACTAACCGAACTGCGTAATTATTTTGAAACGGAATTGTTAAAACTAAATGGTGTTATAATCAATAGTAAAGCAATTCCACGCCTGCCGCACTGTACCAATATTTCCTTCAGTGATATTGACGGAGACAAAATGATTCTGGAAGCGGGCAGCCAGATTGCTTTTTCCAGAAGTTCGGCATGTACCTCAGCGACAATGGAGCCAAGTCATGTATTGAAAGCAATGGGGTTTTCAGACGAGAATATCCACAATTCTTTTCGTTTTAGTTTTGGAAGATTTACCACCAGGGAAGAAGTTGATTATGCTATTCAGGTAATTGATAAAATTGTAAAAGAACATCGTAGTGAAAGAAATTACGGACATCATCAAATCGTATGAACTGGCTTTATTAGCCGGGAAAAGAATGGCATTGGCAACTGTCGTTCACGTTGAAGGTTCTTCGTATCGCAGACCGGGAGCACGGATGCTGGTAACTGATGACGGACAACTTACAGGGGCCATCAGCGGTGGCTGCCTGGAAGGTGATGCATTGCGCAAAGCGTTACTGGCCATTTCACAGCAGAAAAACAAACTGGTCACATACGATACAACAGATGAAAGCGATACAACACTAGGCGTTCAGCTTGGTTGTAACGGCATCGTTCATATCCTGTTTGAACCGATACATTCTGAACAGGTAAATCATCCGATTGAATTATTAAAAAGGATTTTAGAAAAAAGGCAGAATGCAGTGTTAGTCACGTTGTTTTCCCTTCATTCCAGAACAGGTAATCAGCCGGGAACCTGTTTTTTGCATTTGGATCAGGAAAATATCAGCATAATACAAAATGAAAATTTCACTTATTCGGACTCGCTGGTATTAGAAGCAGATCATGCAAAAAATATCCAGGATTCTTTTTTCAGGGAATATATCATTAACGGACAGAAACTCACCGGATTCGTAGAATTCCTAAAAACGCCTCCCTCTTTGGTTATTGCGGGAGCCGGAAACGACACTATTCCTTTGATGGAAATGGCACATTTGCTGGGCTGGAATATTACAGTTGTTGATGGCCGCACCGGACACGCTACAAAACAGCGTTTCCCCAAAGCTACCCAGGTATTGATAGCCCGATCCAGTGAAGTATTGGCACATATAGAAACTGATGCTCAAACATTTTTTGTATTAATGACCCATAATTACAACTACGATCTGGCTCTTTTAAAACAGCTGATAGAGCTTGATAATTGTATTTATATCGGCACATTAGGCCCAAAAAAGAAACTGGAACGGATGTTTGACGACCTGAAGGCAGACGGAGTTACAGTAACTGACGAACAGAAATCAAAAATATTCGGTCCGACTGGTTTAGATATCGGTGCAGAAACTTCCGAGGAAATTGCCTTATCGGTATTGGCAGAAATAAAGGCAGTCATGAATGGAAGAAAAGGTACATTGTTACGTGAAAAGACCGAACCCATACACAACCGTTCCGGTCAAAGTGTAGATTATGTGAAGCCGGGTAAAGAAGATTTTTTGTGTGCAGTCAGCACCGTTCAATCCTGAAATATGGCTAACCAAAATTCATACGGAATTATTATACTGGCAGCCGGCAGCTCATCCAGATTAGGTGAACCCAAGCAATTGCTCCAATATCAAAATAAAAGCCTGATCAGGCATGTAGCCGAAGCGGCAATTGAAGCAATCAATTCACCCGTTATCATTGTTACCGGCTCGGTTCAAATCCTCATTTTAGAAGAACTGCATGAGTTGCCACTTCATTTTGTCCAAAACAACGAATGGCAGGAAGGAATGGCTTCATCAATACGGGTTGGCATTTCTGAATTATTAAAGATCAATCCGCAAACTGCTGGTGTAATTCTGGTCGTAAGCGACCAGCCTTTTGTTACATCGGAATTATTTCTCGATCTTATTCAAAAAGCTGAAACGAATGAAAACAGTATTATCGCCTGCTCCTACCAGAATACATTAGGAACTCCTGTCCTATTTCCAAAAAAATATTTTGATTCCCTTTTGACTTTGAATGGTGCAGAAGGTGCCAAGAAATTATTGAAACGGTTTGAAAATGATGTCGTCAGTATACCATTTCCATTAGGAAGTATGGATATTGATACGCAGGAAGATTATCGGAGGCTTTTGGGTCAATAAGTTTTGTTGTTGCATGCCAAATGGTATTTCATAAATATTACACACCATCCCTAAATTTTTCATTCTTACATCTTCGCTCCTAATTTTTTTAAATTCTTCTTGCAAATCTAGGATCAAAAATATACTTTTACAGTGTACTATTATACTAGAACACTAAACAAGTAATCTATGATCCAGTTAGACCATGTTTCCTTTGGATATAGTAAGCATAAAAGGTTGTTTGATAATTTGTCAATGAAGCTGAACTCCGGCCACATTTATGGATTGTTAGGAAAAAACGGTGCAGGAAAATCGAGCTTACTTCGAAATATGGCAGGATTGCTTTTTCCATTAAACGGTAAAATTCAAATTAATGGCCATGAGCCAAAAAAGCGACAGCCAGCTTTTTTACAGGATATATTCTTCATTCCTGAGGAAATTTACCTCCCTTCTGTAACGATCGATCAGTACTTGAAAGTACACGCACCTTTTTACCCCAAATTCGATGAGCAGCAGTTTCGCCGTTATATCAAAGAGTTTGACATCCCGGAAGGCAACAAACTAACAGGAATGTCGTATGGTCAGAAGAAGAAAGTGCTTACCGCTTTTGCATTGGCCACAAATACCAGGATATTATTGATGGATGAACCAACCAACGGTCTTGATATTCCATCAAAAAGCCAGTTCAGAAAAATTGTTTCCTCTGCTCTTGAGCCCGACCGGTTAATTTTGATTTCCACGCATCAGGTAAGGGATCTGGATAATCTCATTGACAGCATTATTATTCTGGAAGACAGTGAAATTCTGATTCAGCATAGTCTGGACATCGTTTCGGAAAGGCTTCACTTCGGTACGGTTTCAAGTATTAATCATGATTCAAATGTATTGTATTCTGAGCCTTCCCTGCGAGGCTATAAAGCTGTAACAGAAAACCTGGAACAAGAAGAAAGCCGCGTGGACCTGGAACAATTGTTCAATGCGGTTATGGAAAATCCTGCACGTATTAAACAGATTTTTAATCATCAGTTATGAAATCACTTTGGTTACTCATGATTCTTTTATTAGGAATGCTGATCAGCAACACCACTCCTGATTTCAACCCAATGTTCTTATTTCTAAATTAACTACCATGAATCAGACATTTGATTTCCATCGTTTTGGACTTTTATTAAAGCTGGATTTCTCCGAAAAGAGTAAAAACTATTTTCTTACAACCGGCTTGTTCGTTGCAACGATGCTCTTATTTATGCTGCCAATCACCTGGAGTAAAGATGTAAGTGAACTTCTATATCTGTTCCATCCATTGGCATTGTTTATGATTATTATGTTTGGTGGCAGCTTGCTTACTACTTCTGTATTCAGCCAGTATGCTTCTTCCGACACAGGAATCGCAGCTTTGATGGTTCCTGCCTCCCGGTTAGAAAAATATCTGAGTGCATTGCTTCTCAATTTATTGTTTATTGTACCGCTGGCTCTGCTATTTCTTCAGATTCACATCTGCACTATCGACCTGGCTAACAGCAAGTTGTATGGCGGTATAGAAAAATATAAATACATTCCGAAGGAATTACTTCAGTATTTCTTTTCCCTCCATGTTATCATTCAGGGTGCAGTGTTTTTAGGATCAATTTATTTTACCAAATTATCCTACATTAAAACAGCATCCGCAGTTTTTGTTACAGCAATTCTGGTGGGTGGGATTAATTTTCTATTTGCAAACTTCGTTACTTCTTTTCCTTCAAAGGCGGTTGCATTCCCTTTCAGCGCATGGAAAATCTGGTATTACGAATCTAATAAAAGTTATTATCTGGATTACCCGGAACCTGTTCAGTCGCTGGTCTATTTATTCCCCGCATTTTTCTTATTAGGCACCTGGTACATTGCATACGTCCGGCTTAAAGAGAAAGAAATTTAAATATCGTCATTCATGGAATTCAAAGATAAACAATCCATTTACCTTCAAATCGCTGATTATATCTGTGAGCAGATATTACTAGGCAAATGGCCGCCCAGTGAGCGAATTCCTTCGGTACGGGATCTGGGTGGAATGCTGGAAGTAAACCCAAACACAGTGATGCGGACTTATGAGTTTTTACAGAGCAAGGAAATAATTGTTAATAAGCGCGGAATCGGCAATTCTGTGACAGACAATGCAAACGAGCTCATTTTGGCTTATCGCAAAGAACGCTTTTTGGAAACCGAACTTCCTGAATTTTTTAAAACACTTTACTTACTAAACGTGAGCATGGAAGAACTTCAATCCAGATATAATTCATTCGTTGCCGAGGCTTATCCAACCATTCAATAATGATGAAATCATGAAAACAAGTACCAAGCTAATCGCAATACTTCTTGCCTTCTCTCTTTTCGCAATGATTGGCTCCGATATGTCAATTAAAGCAAAGTTTGATAAAATAGATAAAAATGATCCTTATTATGGTTACCTGAAAGAGCCGGTAAAACCATTTAAGTACGTAAAAATGACGGGCAATTTTTTCGGGTATACACAAATTGAGCCTGGGAAAGAATTCGAAATCAGGTTGACAGATTTTTATAATTATACCATCAAACCAAAAATTAACTGGAAGATCAATGCCGATACACTGCATGTACATTATGAAATGCAGGGAGAGAAGTATCCTTATAACGATAAAATCTATTGGGGAGCACCTCAAATTTTCATCATTGCACCTCAGTTATCCGGCGTCCAATCCATAGGTTTATCCAGTAGCATTAAAGGATGGAAAAACGGGACAATGTCTGTTGAACAATCGGGTAATGGTGTTATATTTTCAGACAATCATTTTGACGAACTTTCTATTGATCTGAAATCAGGAGGAAATTTAGATTTCTGGACAAAAAATGTTATTGGTAATGTCAATATTACAGTTAAAGATTCCAGCAAACTCACTGTTGAAAAAGATGTTTTTAACTCGTTTAACCTGAAGGTCGACAGTACTGCTCATATCAGTTTACCAGGAAGTTTATTCAGAAAATTTTCAGCACTTTAATGATATCTTTTAGCCATTAATAATTAAGTTTTTTGTCCCAATTACTTTCAAGCATACTTAAATTTCCGGTAATTACCATTCTCAAACCCGAAGGATTAATACCTTTGTGGCCTGAATTAATTACCGGAATGAGCATCATCGAAAATACCAGTGGAGCGATTGACACACATGCGCTTAATTTACTGACAGACAGCCGCCAGCTTTCTTTCCCTGAACAAAGCATTTTTTTTGCTATAAAAGGAGAACGTCATGACGGACATCTTTTTCTGACAGAATTGTATCAAAAAGGAGTCCGGGAGTTTGTAATTGAACTTGCTTCGTTTACCGAATCCATTCGCCTGGAAACCACAACCTGGAATGATGCGAAAATCTGGATTGTGCCATCCAGTATAAAGGCTTTGCAAAAAACGGTAACGGTTCACCGGAATAAATTTCACATTCCGGTGATTGGAATTGTAGGAAGTAATGGTAAAACGATTGTAAAAGAATGGCTGAGCCAGCTTATCGCTCCCGACCAGCGCGTAGTTGCCAGTCCTAAAAGCTACAATTCACAGATAGGCGTCCCACTATCGGTCTGGAATATCAAAAATGAACATACACTGGGAATTTTTGAAGCTGGTATTTCACAAGCCCATGAGATGGAATACCTACAGCAGGTGATGCAGCCTACAACCGGTATTTTTACCAATATTGGCTCAGCACATGACAATGGTTTTCGTAGCCGCAAACAGAAAATCACTGAAAAGCTCCGGTTATTTACCAAAGCAAAAAAACTGATTTACCGAAAAGATTATAATGATATTGACGAAGAAATAAGTCTTATCCTGAGGCCGGTAAATCCATTCATAAAAATAATTTGCTGGGGAAGCACAGTATCTCAGGCTCCTGTTCAGGTTGCTTATATCTTTAAAAGGAATTCGGCTGTGATCAGTATGAGCGGAGAGCTTGGCAGCCATCGTTTCGAAACGAATTTCAGGGACGAAGCTTCTCTGGAAAACCTGACGCACTGTATTGTTTTCCTGCTAGATTTTGGTTTGCCTGCTTCTCTTATACAGCAAAGGATCGAATCACTTCGCCCGGTTTCGATGCGCCTTGAATTAAAAGAAGGAACGAACCATTGTTACATTATTGACGACGCTTATAACAATGACATTCAGGGTTTGTCCATGGCCCTAAATTTTTTGAGCCAGCAGGAACAACGGAAACAAAAAACCGTCATTCTTTCTGATGTGCTGCAAACCGGCCAGGCTCCGGCTGAATTATACGCTACTATTGCAAAGCTGCTGAAAGAAAAACACATTGACCGTTTGATTGGGATCGGGAGTGAAATTACGAATCAGGCTTCTTGTTTTGATATTCAGGATCAGGAATTTTACAACAATACAGATACATTTTTAGCACAGTTTCAATTTCCTACACTTCACGACAGCCTTGTTTTGGTCAAAGGAGCGAGACCATTTTCTTTTGAAAAAATCGTGCATCGTTTGCAGCAAAAAGCACATGGAACAATCCTGGAAATTAATCTGGATGCACTAACCCACAATCTGAATTTTTACAGAACAAAAGTTGGGCAGGGAACGAAAGTTATGGCTATGGTCAAAGCTTTTGCATATGGAAGCGGGAGTTCTGAAGTGGCAAATCTGCTTCAGTACCATCGTGTCGATTATCTTGGCGTAGCTTATGCAGATGAAGGTGTCGCATTACGGCAATCCGGTATTACCCTTCCCATTATGGTGATGAACGCTACTCTGCCTGCATTTGACCTGTTATGGCAATATAAACTGGAACCTGAATTATACAGCCGGCAAATCCTGACTGACTGGATCACTTATGCTGTCCAGCGCAACGAACCTTCTGAAATGCCGACAGTTCACCTGAAACTGGATACAGGAATGCACCGCCTCGGCTTCACAGAAAATGATTACGAGTGGCTTCATCAGCAATTAAAGGAAAATCCGGGTGTGAAAATTTCAACCATATTTACACACCTTGTCGGTGCTGATGAAGGAGTTCATAATGATTTTTCAAAACAGCAATACCAAAGATTCATTGAAGGTGCATCTCAAATTGAAAAAACAATTGGCTATACTACTGTTAAACATATTCTGAACTCTGCCGGGATTGTACGATTTCCTGAGTACAAAATGGATATGGTCCGCCTGGGGATTGGTTTGTATGGTGTGGAAGCTACTAATCGCGAACAGTCTGCTTTACAAACAGTTGGTACATTAAAAACCATTATTTCCCAGATCAAATATTTATCCGCAGGAGAAACCGTTGGTTATAGCCGTAAAGGACAGATCACGCACGATTCTGCCATTGCAACGCTGGCAATTGGCTATGCGGATGGATATGACCGACGGTTAGGTAACGGAGTTGGCAAGTTTATGGTCAACGGCCAATTGTGCCCGACTATTGGAAATATATGTATGGATATGACGATGATTGATGTGACAGGTGCCATTGCAGAAGAAGGCAACGAGGTTATTGTTTTTGGGAAAGAAGTGCCGATCACAGACCTTGCCAAAAATATGGGTACTATTCCATACGAAATACTGACGGGAATCGGAGAAAGAGTAAAACGGGTATTTTATAAAGAATAATACAAGAATTAACCTGAAAATCAAAACGCCTGCATCACTTGGAGATACAGGCGTTTTGATTTTAGTCCTTAATATTTCATTTCCTATTCTTCCGTAACCTGCGTTATTTCAATTTCTGTATCCTCCTTTTTGATCAGATCCTCAGTTGGCTCCTCAACTTTCTCTTCCAGAACAAAAAGCCTTGCTGCCATTACATCTTCAAGCTTTATGTCATAAAATGCCTGATGAATATTTAAAGGTTCGTCTCCTTCTTCGACTTCACATTTAACATAAGTACCATCTTCGTGCATCTCGTAAGCATTTACATTATCCTGCAAGCTGTAATACAAAATATGAATCGCCTGTTGCCTTACACGTTCATCAACCAATTGAAAAAGGGATTCTATACGTTTGTCAAAACTCCGGACCATTGCATCTGCACTTCCCCCATACACCAACGGGTTTCCGTTTTGATGGAAATAAAATATACGTGAATGTTCAAGAAAATCTCCAACCAGCGAACGTACGGTAATATTTTCGCTCAATCCTTTTCTTCCTGGCCGCAGGCAGCACATTCCCCGCACGATCAGCTTAATTGGAACACCTGCCTGAGACGCTTTGTATAATTCCAGGATCGTTTCCTGATCTTCCAGGGAATTAATTTTAATACAAATTCCGCTAGGTATTCCTTCAACAGCATTCTTAGCTTCCTGCTGGATCAGATCTATCAGCCTGGCCCTCATATAACGTGGCGCGGTGATCAGGTACTGATATTCTGATGGCATTGAATGCCCGGTAATTACATTAAAAAATTCCGAAATGTCGTGGGTATATTTCTCGTTGGTAGTAAGCAGTCCGGTATCTGTATACAAGCGTGAAGTATCTTCATTATAATTGCCACTCGACAAGTGGGCATAACGTAAAACATGGCTGCCTTCGTTACGTACAATCAAAAGCAGTTTGGTATGTGTTTTTAGAAGACCAATTCCATAAATCACAAAACACCCCGCTTTTTGAAGCCGTTGTGCTTCCTTGATATTATTTTCTTCGTCAAACCGTGCTTTTACTTCAAAAAGTACCGCAACGTGTTTACCATTTTCTGCTGCGTGAAGAAGCGCCTGCGTCACTCTCGAATTTTTCGCCAGACGGTAAATCGTTAATTTAATTGAAAGGACTTTTGGATCTTCCGCTGCCTGTTCCAGCAATTGCAGTACTGGTTCAAAATTATTATAAGGATGGTGCAAAAGAATATCCCTTTCTTTCATTACCTCAAAAATATCCGGAATGCGATCCCGTTCCAGTCCAAGCGGAGGAATAGGTGCATGTACAGGAGACATCTGGTCTTTAAATTCCGGGTGTTTGATAATCGACCAAAGTGAGGTGTAATCAATGATGCCGTCTATTGCAAAGACATTATGATCATCTATTTCCCACCGTTTTTTGATTAAATTCAGCAAATCGGGATTTGTATCCGGTTCAATAGAAACCTGCACAACTCTGCCTAACCGCCTGCTTTTTATTTTCTGTTTTATCTCATCAATAAAATCAGCTTCAATGTCATCACTTTCTTCCAGTGAAAAATCGCCGTTTCTGATAATCCTGAAGAGATTGGTAGATACAATGTGTACATTCCGGTATAGCTTGTGAATATGCTCACGAACTATGACTTCAATCGGTAAAAACAGCAGTTCATTTTCTCTTTCGATTGCATAAAAGCGCGGAAGATTTAGTGGCAGCTGAACAAATGAAAGTTTACGGTCTTCTTCCGAAGTGGTACCTTTCACCTGTGTAATGACGCCCAGGATCAAAACCTTGGCAAGCAAGACAGGAAATGCATGTGTATAGTCGAATAACATGGGCGTCAGCATCGGATACACTGTACGCTCAAAATACTCGTCAATCGTTTCTCTTTCTTTTTCGCTGGTATCTTCGAGTTTGATAATCCGGAATCCATGCCTGGAAAACAACGGAACCAGCTGGTTTTTGTAACATTCGTTCTGGCGACGTACAAAATCATGCAATTCCTTCATCAAAAGTTTCCGGAAAGGAATTTCGCGCAAGCCTGAGTAATCCAGCCGTTCTTTACCAAAATCAAGATAATTATATAAACTACCGATCCTGATCGTAAAAAATTCGTCCAGGTTGGATGACGTAATGGCAAGAAACTTGAGGCGGTCAAACAGATTACGCTCCTCGTTCGTTGCCTGATCCAGCACACGTTCATTAAACTTAAGCCAGCTCAGGTCGCGACTGATAAAATCGCTTTGCTGCACCAGGTTATTTGCTTTTTCGATGGCACTTACGGGCTTGGTATCCTCGTTGGGTACACGTTCTTTGGGTTGTGTAAAAAAAGAAAAAATATTGGTTAATCTTCCTTTTTTCTCTCCGCTATACATGGGATCTTTCTGGCCGGGCATAATGTGTAAATCTAAATAAAACTCCTCCTGTTATTCGTAAAACCTATAATTTAACGAAAGTACAAGTCCAATGTTTCGTAATTATTAAATTTCGGTAAACTTTTCAGCAAAAAGAAACGGATGACTGTTTCTGATCAGCCATCCGTTCATTTTTTTTATCGGAAACCAATCTTTACACGTCTACACGTGCATATTTTGCATTTTTTTCAATAAAGTCTCGTCTTGGGGCAACTTCATCACCCATCAGCATGGAGAACAAATGATCAGCCTCTGCGGCAGATTCAATTGTTACCTGCTTAAGGCTTCTGCCCTCCGGGTTCATCGTGGTGCTCCATAATTGTTCGGCATTCATTTCACCCAAACCTTTATATCGCTGAATATTGACCAGATCTTCACGACCATTACCGATCGCTCTTACCGCTTCTTCACGTTGCGCTTCTGTCCAGCAATATCTTTCCTCTTTACCCTTTTTTACAAGATAAAGCGGCGGCTGGGCGATATAGATATAACCATGGTCAATCAAAATCTTCATATAACGGAAGAAGAATGTCAGTATCAAGGTCCTGATATGGCTACCGTCAATATCCGCATCCGTCATGATAACGATTTTGTGATATCTTAATTTATCAATATTTAATGCCCTTTCGTCTCCGTCTCTACCGATCTGGACACCCAGAGCGGTAAACATATTCTTGATCTCTTCATTTTCGTAAATCCTGTATTCCTGTGCTTTCTCTACATTCAGGATTTTACCTCTTAATGGAAGAATAGCCTGATAAGCACGGTTACGTCCCTGTTTTGCAGTTCCACCAGCCGAATCCCCTTCGACAAGATACAATTCGCAAACAGCAGGATCGGTTTCTGAACAGTCAGACAGTTTACCAGGTAAGCCCGTTCCTGTCAGAATGTTTTTACGCTGCACCATTTCACGCGCTTTTTTCGCAGCAATACGCGCTTTGGCAGCCAGGATCACTTTATCAATAATTACCCGCGCTTCTTTCGGATGCTCAGCCAGATAATTATCCAGCATTTCAGCTACAACCTGGCTCACAATAGCGGTTACTTCGGAGTTTCCAAGTTTTGTTTTGGTCTGTCCTTCAAACTGAGGCTCCTGAACTTTAATGGAGATAACGGCTGTAAGCCCTTCACGGAAATCGTCACCACTGATCTCAATTTTTTCTTTTGCCAGTACACCCGACTTTTCAGCATAATTTTTCAGTGTCCGCGTTAAAGCAGCCCTGAAACCTGAAACGTGGGTACCACCTTCAATGGTATTGATATTATTAACATAAGAGAAAACATTTTCGCTATACGATGTATTGTACATCATTGCCACCTCTACCGGAATGGTCCCCTTGCTGGTTTCCATGTAGATCGGCTCAGGTATCAAAGCCTGGCGTGTACCTTCCAGATATAACACAAACTCGTTCAACCCGATTGTAGAAAGGAATTCTTCACTGCGGAAAGTACCGTCCTCCTCTTCCTCGCGCTTGTCAACCAGAGTCAGTTTAATGCCTTTGTTCAAAAAGGATAGTTCGCGTAACCTTGTTGACACTGTTTCATACTTAAATTCAGTAACGGTAAAAATCGTATTATCCGGCAAAAAATGAATGAAAGTCCCTGTTCTTTCAGACTCACCAATGACACGCGCTGCATAAAGCGGCTTACCTTCACTGAACTCCTGTTCAAAAATTTTGCCTTCCCTGTGAATTTCTGCACGAAGATGTATTGATAATGCATTTACGCAGGAAACCCCTACTCCATGCAAACCACCTGAAACCTTGTATGTGTCTTTGTTAAATTTACCTCCCGCGTGTAAAACGGTAAGTACAACTTCTAATGCGGATTTTTTTTCCTTAGCCATCATTCCTGTTGGAATACCCCGGCCATTATCCTGCACAGTTATGGAATTGTTTTTTTCAATTGTTACGTTGATGGTATCGCAGTAACCAGCCATCGCCTCATCTATGGAGTTATCAACAACTTCCCAAATTAAATGGTGAACCCCCTTAAAACCGGTATCACCAATATACATGGCCGGACGCTTACGTACGGCCTCTAAACCTTCAAGAACCTGGATATTTTCGGCTGAATATGAATTTACTTCAAGCACTGTTTCGTTTGACATATAATTTGTTTTACCCGACAATAAAAAGAGCTATTCTAGGTGTGTTATAACATGCAAATATACGTCTTTTTTATGCTTTTTCCTACCCGGTTTTAATATAGGTACATGCAAAAACCAAATATCCTTATAACTCTACCCATTAAGACGTATTAATGGAATTATTATATAATCGATAGTTTAATAAACAAGTGATTTACATTATCCGATGTATAAAAAACGAAATAAACAAGGTAAAAGGTATCTTGTTTATCCTAATAAAGTTCAATAAAATAAGGATGTTGAAGTTATAACCAGGCAGGAATAAAAGCAAAGAGAGCAGGCATTAATGCCCGCTCTCTTTGTAATGTCCACTTTATGTATTACAGCTATTTACTTTTCCATCGGGTGCTCTTTCAGAAGGTGGTCAGGGGAGTAAAAATCTATTTTATTTTCGGTAGAAACTCTTACCGACTTCACCTTTTCAGGAAGTATAGCCGATCCCTGGTTACCAAACGAATTCCTTACATAAGTCAGTACAGCTGCGATTTCTTCATCTTTCAGCAAGCCACCAAATGGAGTCATCGGAACCTGTCCGGGATAATTTTTACCCCCTACTTCAATTGGGCCAAGTAGTCCTTTTAATGCTACTTTGATCAAACGGTCCTCACTGCCGGTAACCCAGTTGGTACCTGTAAGCGGAGGAAAGCCGGATGCTGCAAGCCCTTTTCCATCGGGCTGGTGACAGGTGGTACAATATCCTTCTTTGGCATAAATTTCTTTACCCATTTTGAAAAGCGCCAGCTCCTTACCTTTTAATGCTGATTTTGAAGCTACTTCTTTTTCCTTTTTAACTGCAACTCCGTTCAGATGCGCAACTGCTGTTTCATGCGCATGGATCATCCATTCATCCAGTGGCTTTTTAGCTGCCTCTGCCAGAATAGGCAATCCCTTTTGCTTACCGATCCAGGATGCAGAAACAATAGCTTCCAGCCGAACCCGGCCATTATCATCCTTTGCAGCCTGCATAAGCAAATCGGCCTGATCTGCAACCTGATGCCCGGTATAACGAACCACCTGAACTGCGGCAGCTCTGGCGTGGTAATCCTTTGCTTTAAGAACCTGTTTCAGTAATTTCTGGTCCACTTTGTTCATTCCCCAGCTAACCCAAAGTCCTTCTACCAAATTGTGCTCATACCGAGGATCTTTTTTATCCAGGCCTGCAATCCAAACATTAAGTTTGGATAAAACTTCGCTTACATCCCTGCCTCTTAATTCGCGGCGGGTTCTATAACGGGTACGGTATTCCGGTAGTTTAAGATTATACAGAAGCACTTCAATACTGGCGCCATCAATTTTTGCAGGAGTAACCAATGGCCGGGATGGATATGTGATGCGATAAACCCGTCCGTGCGAATGATCTCTCAGAGGATCTCTTGCATTGTGTTGCATGTGCCCGATCAGGATATTATGCCAGTCGATCAGATAGAGAGAGCCGTCAGGAGCGAACTCCATATCTACCGGCCTGAAATTCCGGTCTTCACTCACCACCAGATCGGCCTGGTGTTTACTTTTGTAACCCGTTCCATCGTCTTTTAAGGTATGTTCTTTCATTCCTAAAAATCCGATCGTATTATTAATCAGGAAATCTCCCTGAATATTATCCGGAAAATGACGGCTTGAAACAAACTCCAAACCAGACGTAGGCCGCACCAAATGGTCTTTTTCTATTAATTGAAAGGATTTATGAGTTGCTTCTCCATATCTGGGTAAAACCGAACCTGGCATCATCCAGCGTACATCCGGACTGGAAGTTTCAGCAAAAAATGGCTGCCCCCAATCATCAAATGCAATTCCCCACGGATTTGGAATTGAAAGCTGTGCGGTGCGTTCCAGTTTATGAAGCTGCGGAGCATAACGGTAAAACCCACCATTGGTAGCACGGACCGGGCCATATGAAGTTTCGACATTGGTATGCAAAAACACACCTTCACCAGAATAAATTGCTCCTGACGGGTCAGTCGTAAAAGCGTGACTATTATGATGGGTATCATGATCATCAAATCCGCTTAAAAGTATTTCAACTTTATCCGCTTTTTCATCACCATTTGTATCAGTTAAAAGTTTCAAATTGGTACCCTGCGAAACATAAACACCTTCTTTAGCAATTTCAAAACCAAGTGGAAGATGCAGGCCATCGGCAAAAACGGTTTGTTTATCAGCCTTTCCATCGTTGTTGGTATCTTCCAGAATGATGATCTTATCATTTGGTTTGGAATCTCCCGGCTTATAATGCGGATAACTTGGCATGGTAGCAACCCATAACCTTCCCTTATTGTCAAAAGACATTTGCATTGGTTTGGCCAGATCAGGGAATTCCTCTTCTGATGCAAAAAGTTCTATTTTATAACCTTCCGGGACTTTGAGTTTTTTTAGCGCTGCTTCACCATATAAGTATTCAAGACTGCCGTTTTTCTCAGGATTGAAATTCGTTTTTACAGGTGGCAGCGGAGTTGTATTTTTATCAGCAATACTCAGATCCAGCTTTTCACCTTTACTCGCTGCCAGCCAGATCGCCGTGTCACGAATATCAGTCAGCTCACGGATTTTCTGTATTTCAGCAGGATAATTATCCTGCCCGAAAGGATTGTAACGCCTGCCATATACGTGAACACCATTTGGTATTTTAAAATCGTTGTGCCACATCCAGTTTTTTTCAGTAACTGCATCATGCACGAGCTTTCTGTTTGCTTCAGCTTTTGGCGAAGCTTTCCCAAAAACCTGATCTGCCAATAAAACACCTAACTTCTTATAACCCTCTTCATTTAGCTGTGAACCGTCAATTGTTAGCGCTGCTTCACTTTCCTCATACCATTTCTGAGAAGGCGTAAAAGCATCGACAAACAGTACATTATTCTGGTCAGCCACTTCTTTCATGGCTTTTGTGTACATCAAAAGATTTTCATTCTCTTTTTTGCCATTGGGAAGATCCATTTTATCTGACAAATCTTCAAAAGCTATGGGCGACACAATGGCCATTTGCGGAGCCGTTACACCATTATATTTCTGGCTTAATGAGTATTTGATAAAAGCATCCAGTTCTGCTTTGTAATTTGCCAATCCTTCTTTTCCCTGAAACGATTCATTATAACCAAAAAAGGTAACTATTATATCCGTTTTAAGACGCGTCAGCCATTGATCAGGCGTTTCAAAATGACCTTCACTATCGGAATTTTTAGCATATTCAGTCTGAAATTTTTCTGCTCCCGGAAATGCCCACGGCAAATCCCTGCTGGCATGAGGCCGGAAGCCTGGCGTATCGCCGCCATCACACATATTGCGGATATACAAGGATAAATCAGGATAACGGACATTCATCTCAGTTTCAAAATTGTCATAATTTATCATTCTGGATCCCAGGTTATTACCGATTAAAGCAATACGTGATCCTTTCTTAACTTGTATCGTCTCCGACTGGCCGAATTTGAAAGCGCTGAACGCAATGATGGTCAGTCCAAAAACAACTAGCAATGCAATAATTCCGATTTTTCCAGGTTTAGTCATCTTGATTTAATATTCTTAAAGTGGGATTTAGGATATATTCAAATATTATTTTGCCTCTCTGTATGGCACCTGGATGTTTATTTTCCCTTTCCATTCTTTTGGAACTTCCATGCCCAATTCCCAGTGAATTGCATTGATAACAAGTCGCTGAAAAGGTTCTGATTTAAAATCTCCCGGATGCCCAAGTGTTGTCATAAAAACTTTTCCGCCAAAAGAATTGATACCTGTCCAGGCAACCGGATTATCAATAGCTTTTTTATCAGGATTAACAGATTTCCCCATTAAAAGCCAGGTTGAACCTTTTGAAGGGAAATCAGGCAATACTCTGTACAACCAAGATGGTGCATGAAATGAAGGTGCTACACCAGTCAATATCGGGTTCTGTGCCTGTGCAGGAATTACAGTCACGTCCGTAGTGCTTTTGTGACCATAATGTGTATGCTGCGCAGTTCCGCCCCAGCCGGGAGGCGAATTTAAAGCAAACTGTCCGAACGCATTCCATCTTTCATTTTCATCACCTTTCGGATAATTGAATGCATGCGTTGTAGTTCTGAAACCCATTACCGGCTTTCCCTTTTTCAGATATTCGTCAATGAAAGCCAACTGTTCTTTCGGTAACTGACGCCAGCGCAGATAGAAAACAACCAGATCCGCTTCGCGTAATATTTCAAGGCCAGGAATGTTCTTTTCTGAATTGTGATCCGGATATGCCTTCAGGACAGCTGTCCGCATCCCGTAATTTTTTTCCAGTTCGGCAGCTATAATCGGGAGTGTTTCTTCACCGCTGTACTCATGATCCCCGGTAACAAATACGACCAATGGTTTTTTAACATTCTGTGTCTTTTTGGACTGGGCAAAAGCAGCTGTGGTGACAATCAGTAAAATAACAGCAAGCGCAAATAAGGAAAAAGAACGTTTTCCTGAAAACTGGATTGTGTTCATCAATGGTGATTTAGAAATGATATGATTTAAAATCAAAGGTTTAGTATTTAAAATGAAGACGGCCAACCGGGCAATCTACTTTTAAGGATTTAATTTTCTTGCCCAAAATCAAAACGATCATATTCAAGACTAATTAATCCAAATATTCCCTTACTTAATTATAAATCTTTCTTCTAAACGGAGAAGTAATCCAATTATTTATACGGCTACTATTTTGTTACAAAAATCTGTTATTTCACAAATTTAAGGCCAACGGTAAATTCTGCACGGGAAAGATCTTCGAAGCGATCTCTGGCCAAATGAATTGTTCGCGTGCTACCTTTCAACTCCTGTTCATATTTGTAAAAACTACCCATAAAACAGGATGCCGAAAAACTGAGGGCCAGTTTTTGGGTTATTCTATGATCCAGGCTTACACTCACACCCCAACCCATTGTCCTGGCGTAGGATTTATAATTTTGGCCAATGAACATGAATTCATTTCGATACGGCTGATAACCCAGCCAGAAAGCAGTTAACACAGAAGTCCTGTTATTTTGAAACATTAATCTGTGTGCGACAGAAGCGCCCATAAACTCAATGGTAATGTCATCTTTGGTACGTATATCCCTTTTCCCCTTACTGTTGAATCTGTCATATTTAAGACCGAACCCTACTTTTTTCCATGGGAAGTAGAATAGATCCGCACCAAGGGAATATCCTGATTTGAGGTTATCAATGTATTCTTTTTCGTAAGGAGTTGATTTTATTCGAGGTTTAAATAACCTGTATGCATATCCGCCATTGATACTGAATTGCCATGTAGAAGTTTCTGGCTCAACCCTGTCGGCTACATTAGTAATAATGCTGGTGTCAGCTATTACATTTGTTGTTTTGTATTGACCAACCAGACTTGTGTCAATCTGTACATTGCCAAATGAATCCTTTTTAACATTAAAATTGCGGGTGACACTCTTAACATGTGCCAAGCGTAACTTTTTTTCAACAATGAAATTGTTATTTCTGTAAGAAAAATTAATGAAATTCTGTGTCTGATCAATGATTTTACAGGCAATTGAGTCACCTACATTTGTTACAATCAAATCCTGGGAATAGGATTTATTGCTGATAATATAAAAAAATAAGAAAATAAAGTAATGGTATTTTTTCATTTAAATCGTTACGAACACAAATCAACAGTCTTTTCAGCATCTGGTAAGCCAGACAGTAAATAAAGCCAAATATACGTTGTTAAAGAATAAATCAGATTAACAATTCTTCGGCTGTTTTAATGAGACTTCAATAGTATATTTTCTCCGAACGTTCATTCATCGTTTGTATACTCATAAAAATAAAAATCGAGATGGCTGACTGCCACCCCGATTTTACAATAAATATTAGCCGGATCGATATTAAAAGTTTGCTACTTTACCTGTATCCCACCATAAGCGTGTTGCAATATCATCCTTCGCACCTGTGCCCATTTTTGATACAGCATCTGTAACAGCAGCCGTATTACCTGTTCTTTCAGTAGTTATGAATGGCATTCTTTTAATCCATTCATTTGCCGGAATTATACCCCAGTCTCCATTACTGTCATTCTTAGCAACATGTGGAATTTTGGGATAGCCCGTACGTCTGAAATCCACCCAGGCTTCCAACGTGTTTGTGAAAGTATTAAGGTATTTCTGGGTAATGATCTTTTCCAGTTTCAATTCGTTAGAATCAGCATTGTTCCACGCAACCGTAATGGTTGATAATGCAGTAAAATTATTACGTGCGTCAATAGGGTCCACATAATTAATCGGTTTACTTGTGGCATCAGCAAGATAAGCATCCACACCACCTGCACCCCAATCAGAAAAGGATAATTTTACTCCATTTTCATAATTGGTTTTAGGATCGCCAGCACCTGCCCAGCCTCTGAGTCCGGCTTCTGCTTTAAGAAAAGCTACTTCTGCCGCTGTAAAATTCCTTCTGGTCTGAATAGTCTGGAAACTTTCGGCAACTTTTGAGAATGGTACGTGATCCGCTTTTGCTTTAATATAAGCACCATTCCGTATTCCTTTGTAAGGCATAGTAGGATGATCAGCATATAATGCTGCATTAGCCGTAGCCATTGGAGCATAATACTGTGAAATCCGATTGTCCTTTAAACCAATTAAAAAAGATTCCATTGGAGCACCCATTCTGGTATCATCCCATTCATAACTAATCTGCGCAACAGGTATTTTATTACCGTTCAATGAATTGGTGAAATTGTCAGCATTGGTAGTTATTAAACCAGCTGGATCACTTAACGCTTTTTCACCTTCGGTTTTAGCCATTGCCGGATCCACTTTTGACAGGCGTAATGCCAATCTAAGGCGCAGGGAATTAACTACTTTCTGCCATTGAGGTATACTTCCTGCATATATTGTTGGGTCAAATTTCTTGAATCCGGTGTACGTTTTGTTCGCTCCAAGGTCAGTTTGAATAGAATCCAGCTGCTTAAAGAAAAGTGGATATAAATCGGACTCCTTGTCGTAAGGAATAGAATTTTCCGTGGAACCGTACTGGGAGTAAATGATCGGACCATGCACTGCCGTCAACTTGGACATGGCTAAAATACGTACCAACTTGGCCCAAGTCGCAAACATGGGAAAGTTATATTTTTGTGCATTTTCAATTACTTTTTTAGCAGGAGCCATGACGCTACCATATTCCCGGCCCCAAAACGAATTCCAGCGAATATAGTAAGTCGTATTGTTGACATTACCAACAAAATCAGTTGGTGTGCCCATATACCCCATCCAGTTGTCAGCACACAGATCTTCTTCGATCTGGTGACCGTTCAAATTAAAAATCATAACGGAGAAAGGAGAACCTAAAAGGTTGTTATCCTGTAACAGTTCCTCATCCGAAATTTGATTTGGGTTCCTGTTTGTCTCGACAAAATTGTCAGTACACGCTGCGAATGCAATCAAGGATACCAGTAAAATAATTATATGTTTCATGTTAATATTTTAAAAATTTTAGAATGTCAATTTCAGATTTAACCCATAGGATCTTGTAGAAGGTAAACCAAACACATCAGTGGACTGAAGGGCATTGCTGGTAGTCATTGCCTGCTCAGGATCGAAAGGTGCTTTTTTGTATAAGAAGAACAAATTCCGACCTACGAATGACACCGTAGCATTTTTAAACACAGGGTTTGCACTTTTGGTTTTAAAGTTATAACCCAACACAAACTGTCCCAACCTTACATTTGTTCTTGAATATACATACGGTTCCATGATTTTATTTCTATCACCAATGGCAGAATAGTAGGTATATGGATCAATGGAAGTAACCGCTGCACCCTCAGGTGTCACTGCATTAATAGCCACAGATCCGGCATCTCTTGCCTCTGCAGTTCTCTCGCTTACACCGTATGAATCCAAAAATGCCTCTGTTTTTGAGAATGCAACACCGCCGAATTTCCCGTTAACCAGTACACTGGCAAAGAAGTTACGGTAATTAAAGTTGTTATTCCATCCTAACAGCAGCTTTGGGTTAACATTACCCACCTTTTCTTGTATTGCTGCTTTTCTTGTGACGCCATTTGCATCAAGAAGGATCTGTCCGGCATCATTCCGGGCAAATTTGTAGATGTACACGTCATTGAAAGAACCGCCTGCTTTAATGATCGATGCAAAACCCTCATCATCGCCACCTGCCTGATAGCCTGGATTTGACGCGATCAATTCTACAATCTTATTTTTGTTCTGAGAGGCGTTTATTGTAGTATTCCAGCTGAAATGATCGGTACGGAACGGCTCTGCATTAAGGGTTAGCTCAAATCCTTTGTTTGTGATTTTTCCGGCATTAATATATTGTATAGTATATCCTGATCCTGAAGGTGCAGGCAGGGAAAGAAATTGATTGGTACTTACCCCGTTGTACAAAGTAAAGTCAGCACCCATACGTCCTTTAAAGAACTTAACTTCAACACCATATTCATTTGCCACAATCTTTTCAGGTTTCAGGTCGGTGTCAGGCGCTTGAGTGGCATAATTGATACCACCTATTCCTGTTGGACCACCACCACCAGCGATTGTACCTAATGGATTCACCCTATTATAAGGTACTTCATTCGCTGTTTGTGAAAATGAAGCGCGCACCTTAAGTAATGAGATTGCCTGAGGTAAATTAAACATCTGGCTGATGATAGCAGATCCACCAATAGAAGGGTAAAAGTAGGACTGGTTACCTGTAAGTGCCAAGGTAGAGGCCCAGTCGTTACGTCCAGCCAGATCCAAAAAGAGGAAGTCCTTAAATCCAAGAGACAAGTTGGCAAATGCACCATGCTTGATGGTATTGCTATAATCGGGATGGTTATTGAAAATTACGTTATAAGGCATATTTGCAAACGTATACACATTTGGATACTGCAACGATGTTGTACCATTGTTCACTACCATACCATCGAAGTATTTGTTTTTCTGATAACTAAGACCGGCAAGGGCATTCAAACTAAAATCACCAAAGCTCTTATTATAGCTTAAGATTCCATCTACATATATGGCCTGATCATTGTATTTTGCGTATGTCCATGTTCCGTTCGGACTGACACTCACTGAGTTACCAGCCGCAGCATAACGCTTGTCGTCCAGAACATTATTAAAATCAATATTAGCCCTTACGTCCAGTTTAAGATTCTCTACAATGTCGTAGGAAAGTTTTACATTGGCTATCAGTCGTTTGTATGTCTATAGTTTCGGATTCTTATTAAGCTCCCAATATGGATTATTTTGCTTCTCTTCTGTTGAATACCAATTCATTTTGTCCAGGTTCCTTTCCTTATCCAGAACCGCATAATTGTTTTTGTAGCTATTCAAGTCGCGGTCTCTGGCAAATAAATACAAACCAGTCAACGGATTATTGTAATAACCAGCGCCCGGACGGTTCTTGGATACTTCAGAAGAAAGGATCACACCGGAGCTTATTGTAATCTTGTCATTCAGCAATTTGGTGCTTTGTCTAAACGAAAAGTTATTTTTATTGTAGGTATTTGTTGGCATTATACCCTTAGAAGAAACATTTCCGTAGGAAAAATAAACACTTGTTTTGGCATTCCCGCCAGTGATTGATACAGAGTTGTTAAAAGTAGTACCATTCTGAAAGAAGTCTTTAATGTAATCTTTCTGATAAGAGTCTGATTTAACAACCGCTGTTCCTGTCGGGGTCCAGCTATAATCACCCCCCACAGATCCATAGCGATATTGAAATTTAGGAAGGCCTGAAACTTGTTCAACAACCGCACTGGAATTGACGTCTATAGATACTTTGCCTTCTTTACCTTTTTTGGTAGTGATCAAAATAACACCATTGGCACCCTGGCTACCATAAAGGATAGAAGCATTTGCTCCTCTCAGTATGCTGATACTTTCAATATCATTAGGGTTAATTGCAGAAAGACCATCTCCACCATCTGTTCCGCCATAAGAACCCGGTTGTCCTCCTTTGTTGTTTACCATAGGAATACCGTCGATCACGTAAAGAGCCTCACTTGATCCTTGTAACGATTTGTTTCCCCGAAGAACAGCCCTCGTAGAACCACCCGCACCAGAGCTACTTACTTTAATATCAATACCAGCTGCCTTACCGTTAAGGGCATCAACAAAGTTAGTATTGGCAGCTCTGGTCAATTCCGTGCTTGCAATCTGCTGCGTTGCATAGGTCAGTGATTTTTTGTCTCTTTGAATACCAAGAGCTGTCACTACCACTTCTCCCAAAACTGTTGCATCTTCAACCAGCACAACATCAATGACTTTTTGATTGCCAATCGTAACTTCCTGGGTAACAAATCCAATTGAAGATATTACCAGAACAGACCCTGCATCTGGTACATTAATACTAAAAGAACCGTCTGCCGAAGAACTCGTACCAACGGTGGAACCCTTTACCAGGATATTGGCACCCGGAATCAGAGAACCTTTTCCATCCTTTACAGTACCCTTAATCTCTTCTGCCAGACCAGGAGTCATTCGGTGCTCTTTCCCCGAGCGCGCGCCTTCCGTTTTGCCAAGGTCAGCAGCAAACGAAGGTGCAGCCAGACAGTTCATGGATAAGAGCATAAATAGTAGTCCTCTACCTCGGAATCCTATTCCGGGGAGCACTATATGTAATTTTTTCTTCATAATAATTAATTAGGTAAAAAGTTGGTATGTAAATTAATATTCGCAATACAATTGTAAAAATTTAAAAATCAGGCACATCCCTTATCCAATAAAAAAGTTGTAAATCCAAGTGTTTGCCTATCTGATTTTATACTTATGACATAACATTAACATACTATTCACAAAATGACTTCTGAGGAAACCGAGCACAAAACATTACCCACCCATCTGGGAGTGTATCCAACTTTTCCTTAAATTTTTCGACCAAAAAATCCAGGAATAACAGCCACCCATTTGTGACAAAAAAAGCGCATAAACAAAAACAGAAAATTGTCACTTTAACAATTTTATACACCTGACCGAAATTTAAATATTGTATTTTTTTGAAATTTATTTTTTTTTCAAATACAGACCAAATATTTCTCAATATTTAAATAACTAAAAATATTATTTCGAAGAATTTGACAATTATATGGTATAAAACTATCATTTTCTATTCAACTGAAAAATTTTATTTCCTTTTAATGCTACTTTAATTTTAACTTCAATTTTTACAGAAGTTCTCGAACACACACCTATTTGTATATTTCGATTTCACATCCAAATTTTCCCTATAATGTAACTAAATATAATCCTCAGTGGCCAGAATCAGGCTTATGCAAATCGAATCGTAATTAATGCGCAGTTGCAAAAAAGAATCATTAAAGATAATTGGCCAGCATTCTGAAAAATTTACTTTTTCCAAGAATAGCAAAACTCTTAAAATTGCAGGAAACAATGTAAATAAGGGAAGAAAGCCTAGGTCAAAACAGTTTACTCGTATTTTCTCCACACACCAAGTACTGCTCCGCTCAAAGCATATACTACGACACTGGAACCGCCATTAATAATTGAAAGAAGTAAAGTGCGCATAGAAAACATGTCCTTTACAATCGTTTCAAACAGGACAAAGACAATGCCAAATAATAGTCCGGTTAGAAATCCGGTTAGTAAAGATTTTACAGGGATTTTGGTAAAAATCCAGGCCATGGTATAGGCGACAAATGAAGAAGAAACAATGCTGGCAAGATATGGTATGGGGCTAACTGCCATTTTTAGTTGCTCCGGAGTAAATCCATTTAAAGAAATCCAGATTTCAGAAAATGCTGAATACCACAATGCAGGAATTATTTGCCCGATTACAACACAGACAAGTACGGCCCAGAGATTGACAGATTGCTTTCTCATATTAAGAGTATTTATTCAGTCATCGGAAGGAACTACTAAATTCAAATATAAGAGGTTTCAGTATTATTCATACTTTTTATTTTGGAGGCTGAACAAATACAATATTTTTTTTGAGACCTTCGTATTTTGTTCTTTTTAAAGGTGATTTCCTAAATACCTCACGGAAAACCTCTTCCGTAATTTCTTCCCAATCATTTCGTGTAAAATTTGCCAAACCTGGCTGTAAAGAAAACTCAGGCGTGGTATTAGGTTTTGAAAACCGGTTCCATGGACACACATCCTGGCAAATATCACATCCGAATATCCAGTTATTGAATTTACCTTCCACCTCTTTTGGAATGGCTTCTTTTAATTCTATGGTATAATAGCTAATACATTTACTTCCGTCAACAACGTATGCTTCCGTAATTGCGTCGGTCGGACAGGCATCCATACATCTTGTACACGTACCGCAATAATCTTTGATGGCACTGTCGTACTCCAGATCAAGATCACAAATAATTTCACCGATAAAAAAGAAACTGCCCATATCCCTGTTTAGCAGATTGGAATGCTTGCCAACCCAGCCTAATCCGCTTTTTGCCGCCCAGACCTTGTCCATCACGGGAGCAGAATCGACAAAAACACGTGCATGAATGTCTCCTGTTTCTGCCTGGATTGCAGCTACCAATGTGGCTAATTTTTCTTTTAATACAAAATGATAATCCTTACCATAAGCATATTTTGAAATTTTCAGATCCTCTTCCCCTTCCGGAAGCTTTTGATCAGGATAATAATTGAGCAAAACTGAAATAACACTTTTAGCTCCGTCAAGAAGTTTTCGCGGGTCAAGGCGTTTGTCAAAATGATTGGCCATGTAACCCATTGCACCGTTATGATTCCGGTTAAGCCAGTTTTCCAGCCTTGGTGCTTCCTCTTCCAAAAATTCAGCCCTAGAAATTCCACAGAAATCGAAACCATTTTCAGCCGCTTTCGATTTAATGTATATACTTCTCTGCTGCCTAACCAAATCCATCGTAGTCATGCAGCAAAGTTACGAATAGATAACAAAAATGTCATCTTGTCAGTATTTCATCTCTGGCAAAGTAATTTAACAACCTGAAAACGTTATAACAGTCATAAAAGTACGCTATTACTATGCCGAAAAACACAGAAAACAACATAGATCAAGACAAGTTTAACGCAGTGAACGAGGAGAATCCCACTACCGATACTGACACAAATGTACCTGTTGACAATGCAGGCCAGGAAATCCCGGAAGATGTTCGTGCTATTCACGAAACAGATCCTTTGGAAACAGCCAAACAGGAAGTTGCTGAACTGAAAGATAAATATCTGAGATTATATGCCGATTTTGAAAACTTCCGCAGACGTACTTCCAAAGAAAAACTTGAATTGCTTTCAAGCGCAAGTGCTGACGTAATCAAACTGATACTTCCGATTGTGGATGATTTTGAACGAGCAAAAGTTTCATTCGATTCTTCGGTTGATACAGAAGCATTAAAAGAAGGTGTGGATCTGATTTATACCAAACTTTACAAAACACTTGAATCAAAAGGATTAAAACCTATGGAATCCAAAGGCGAAACTTTTGATGTTGAATTACACGAATCCATCGCACAGTTCCCGGCGCCTTCGGATGACTTGAAAGGTAAGGTAATTGACGAAATAGAAAAGGGATATTATCTGAATGATAAGGTAATTCGTTACGCAAAAGTGATTGTTGGTGCATAAGTGATTATATATAAGTAATGTATGATGTGTAATAACCAAAGGCATCCGACATTGATTCTCAAAAGAATAAATTGGTGTGCCAGACGGGAACGCTTACATGATACATCCGAAATAAAACATGGCTAAGAAAAGAGATTACTACGAAATACTTGGTGTGGAGCGTAGCGCGCCTGCAGACGAAATCAAGAAAGCCTACCGCAAGCTGGCAATTAAATTCCACCCGGATAAAAACCCGGATGATCCTACTGCTGAGGACAAGTTTAAGGAAGCAGCGGAAGCATACAGCATTCTCAGTGACGATAATAAAAAAGCGCGTTATGATCAGTATGGACACGCCGGGGTAGGCGGAGCCAGCCAGGGTGGAGCAGGTTATGGAGGTGGCGGATTTTCCATGGATGATATATTCTCCCAATTCGGGGATATTTTTGGCGAAAGCAGTCCATTTGGTGATATGTTTGGCCGTGCTGGTGGTGGAAACGGCCGTCGTGTACGTAAAGGATCGGATCTTCGTATTAAGTTAAAGCTCAACCTGGAAGAAGTAGCAAACGGTGTTGAGAAGAAGATTAAAGTAAAACGCCATGTAAGCTGTACTACCTGTGGTGGTAACGGCGCCAAACACGGAACTGCACTGACCAATTGTGGCACTTGTAACGGATCAGGACAGGTTCGTAAGGTGGTTAGCACTATGCTTGGACAAATGGTTTCAACCAGTACTTGTCCTACCTGTGAAGGTGATGGTAAAATTATCAGCGAACGTTGTGATACTTGTGCAGGGGAAGGCAGATTGTTACAGGATGATCTGATTACACTGAACATCCCGGGCGGGGTTGCAGAAGGCATGCAGTTATCTATGTCAGGGAAAGGAAATGTTCCTTCCAGAGGCGGAATGGCTGGTGATCTGCTCATCGTAATTGAAGAAGAAGAAGACGCTCAATTGAAACGTGACGGAAGCAATGTTGTTTTCGACATGCACATGAGCTTTATAGATGCCGCATTAGGAACATCAACCGAAATCCCTACGATAGATGGCAAAGTGCGCATTACAGTAGAACCTGGTACACAGGCAGGAAAAATTCTTCGTCTGAAAGGAAAAGGAATTAAGGATCTGAATGGTTACGGAAAAGGCGATCAGCTGGTTCATATCAATGTATGGACACCACAGCAATTGTCTTCTGATGAAAGAGAAACTTTGGAATCACTTCGCCATTCACCTAATTTCCAGCCAAAACCTGGTAAAAATGAAAAAGGATTTTTTGATAAAATGAAAGATTTCTTTCATTGACGGGCGAAACCCGGTTTATAGTCATTGAGCTGTCACTTTTGTGGCGGCTCATTTTTGTTTATTGACATTTCGTTAACATTGCTTTTATGAATGCGTCTGACGAGATTCTTATCTTCGCAACGTCAACATGAAATATCATTTTAGTTCTATGAAAAAAATCCTTTTAATATTTGTCATGCTTTCAACCGAAGCGCTGTTGTTTCAATCTTTTGCCCAAAAGCCCGTTGAACTCACTTTCGCTACATACAATGTAAGTATGGAAGCCGAAAATTATGTACCAAGAGCAACAAAAAGAAATTCAGAGCAAATATTGATCAGTCAGCTGGATTCGGGAAACAATGCACAGATCAGGAATATTGCAAAAATTATCCAGACTGTCAGGCCGGATATCATCTTACTCAATGAATTTGATTATATCAAAAATCCTGAGTCTGGTGTTAAAGCTTTTATTAACAATTATTTAAAGAAAGATCAGGAAGGCGGCAAATCCATTGATTATCCTTATTACTATTATTCAACGGTGAATACAGGCCAGCCGAGCCCGTATGATCTGGATAACAATGGAAAAGCGGAAAGTTTCGGAGCAGATGCCTGGGGATTTGGTATGTATCCCGGACAATACGGAATGATGCTTTTGTCCAAATATCCGATTGATGTAAACAAGGTTCGCACGTTCCAGCATTTTAAATGGAAAGATATGCCGGGAGCGTTAAAAACAACAAAAGCGGATGGCAGCGACTGGTATGTAAAAGAAGCTTGGGATCAGTTTCCATTATCCTCAAAATCACACTGGGATGTACCCGTACAAGTCGGCGGCAAAACGATACATATTCTTGCCAGCCACCCTACCCCGCCTTCATTTGACGGCGCTGAAGACCGCAACGGAAAAAGAAATCATGATGAAATCCGTTTCTGGAGAGATTACATTTCTGATCACCTGAGCTCTTATATCTACGATGACAAAGGGACTAAAGGCGGCTTACCTGCCAATACCTCCTTTGTTCTTTTAGGGGACCAGAATGCTTCACCTGATGAAGGCAATGCCATTGCAGAAGGAATTAAATCATTGCTGGCGCATCCGAAAATAAATAGTGATACAGTACCTTCCAGCAAAGGCGGAGCGGAACATAGCCCAACCAATAATTTTGCCAAAAACCACACTGCATTCTGGCGTATGCGTGCCGATTATGTATTACCGTCCCGATCAGGATTTAAAGTATTGGACAGCGGTGTTTTCTGGCCTGCAAAAGGTGAGCCGATGTCGGGGTTAGTAGAGAAACGGGAATCCAGCTCAGACCATCGGTTGGTTTGGGTGAAGGTTAAGCTGGAGTGATTTGGTTTGCTTCTGCTTTCAAGCGCGTTGCAAACGCGAAGCCATGAACATACCGATTGCAAATCGGTGTGAGCGTACAAAAAGAGGGAACCGCAATGATGCGGTTCCCTCTTTTTTATCAATGAACTTCCTAAACCTTACTGTCCGCCATACATATTAAATGCGGCCAGATGTTTCTGGAACATTACTTCGTATTTTTTGGCAGCGGGTTCCTGTTTTGCTTCGCGGCATTCCTGTACGATCGTTTGCAAGATGTACAAGTACAGATTACTGTCACGACGTTTGGTGGTGCCGTTGTCTTTGGCCCATGTCAGTACTTCGTCTGCACGGACTGCCATTACATCAGCAATATCCAATGCTTGTTTTGTTTGTCCAAGATCAAACAGAATCCCAATGAAATTTGCAGAGAAATTATCATAAGGAATGCTTTTGTCTGGCATTGTTGAAAGCGATTTTTCTATTGCTTTTTTAGCTTCATCTTTCTTGCCATCAGCAATTAACTGACCAGCCAGACGTAAAAATGCTATTCTTGCAGTAGCCACCGGAGATCCCAGATAGGTGTTATCGTAATATGTCTTAGGATTATCCAGTTCGCGCCAGTACATCTTATTCATCAGGTTGTTGTACATCACGTCAGAATTTACATAACCGTCCTGCGCTCCTGGTACACGTACCGGAAGTAAACGATACGCATAACCTTCCAGCTGCATATATTCTTTCAGATTCAGGTAACTTGAACCACCCAGTGTTGATGAGAAATAGATCGGGCGTTTCCAGTCGTTGGTAGAAATAATATCCAGCATGATCAGATCCGATTTATACAAATCACCTTTTCCGATTGTCCAGCTGATAGAATCTCCAATGAATGGAACCAGGTCATTTTTGATGATGTTCATTTTCTTCACTGCTTCTGCGTCAACAGGTAGGAAAAGAACGGACGAAGGCAAAATTGAAGTCATGTCACCACTTGTAAGCGGTACCTGAATTGCTTTATTTTCTGATTTAACCAGACCCAGATACTCTTTCAGGTTGATACCGCCTTTTACACTTGGTATTTCATAAAAAGGAACAATATCGTTTTTCCCAAAAGCATAATTGTTTTTATCCAAAGAAATTGGAAGTGCTTCTGAAAGATATGTTTTGCGTTTCATCTGATCAATATACCAGTCTGTTCCCAGCAAACTCAGGTTACAAACGCGAACATCGGTACGGAAACCTTCCACTTCCTGTACATACCACAATGGAAATGTATCGTTATCTCCACCTGTAAACAGGATCGCATTTGGTGCACAGGAATTCAACAGGTTCTTGGCAAAATCTACTGAATGAAACCTGTGATCACGGTTATGATTGTCCCATCCTTTTGCGCCCATTATTACCGGAACAACCAGACAAACAGCAGTTGCAACTCCGGCACGTGTGGTAGCATCTTTCACAAATTTGCTTATCCCATCGGCCACGGCAATTACACCAAATCCAATCCAGATACAGAAAATATAGAACGACCCTACATAAATATAATCACGTTCACGAGGCTCGGTTGGTGGAGAGTTCAGATAAACGACAAGGGCTACACCAGTTAACAGGAACAATAATCCCAGAACCAGTAAATCTCTTTTTTGACGGAAATAAACAATAACCAATCCAAAAAGACCTAATAAGAATGGCAGCATAAAGTAATTATCATGCGCTTTGTTGTTTTCGATCGGTGACGGATATTTTTTCAGGACATCCCATGGAAGTAAATTCCCTGCACCTTCTTCGTCACTTTCGCGTCCAACAAAATTCCAGAGGAAATAGCGCCAATACATGTGCCCGATCTGATACGAAAACATAAATGACAAGTTATTTCCCATTGAAGGCTTTTGTCCTTCTGCCAGACCGGCCATTTGCATATACAATTGCGGGTGACCTGACTGCGTACTGTACATACGAGGCAACAACATGCTGCTGCCCGGTTCATATTCATACTCAGGGCGGTAGTCATAAATGGTGTATTTTCCATCCTGTTTGCGGTACATAGGCGCACCACGTTTCTGGCTTACCGGACGGGAAACAAATGATGGCCCGTAAAGAAGAGGGCGACTGCCATATTGCTCTCTTTTCAGGTAAGATACGAAGCTCAGGACATCATTTGGATTGTTTTCATTGATTGGAGGATTGTATTCCGCGCGTACCAGAACCAACAGATAACAGGCGTAACCAACCAGTACAAATGCCAGCGAGAGCAAGCCGGTATTAAGCAACACCATCGCCTTTTGATGCGAATACCGGATACCCCAGATAAGCGCTCCGATAAACAGGACTATAAAAAATATTACTCCTGATTTATAAGGAAGCCCAAGTGAATTCACAAAGAATATCTCAAACTTACCTGCCATACTTGGAAGCCCGGGAATAATACCAGAGTTAATAATGGCAAGAATTACCAAACCGCCGATAAAAGCAATAACACCACCAAAAACGCTTGGCTTAGGAAATTTCTTGAAATAATATACCAGTGCCAAAGCTGGAATAGTTACCAGGTTCAGCAAATGGACACCAATTGAAAGTCCAACCAGATATGCAATAAATATAAGATAACGATTTTCCGCTGCCGGATCTTTAATGCGTTCCCATTTAAAAACAGCCCAGATTACGATGGCAGTAAAAAATGAAGACATACCGTAAACCTCAGCTTCGACGGCTGAGAACCAGAATGAATCTGACCAGGTATAGGCAAGAGCACCTACAATACCCGAACCCATCAGCAACATAATATCACCGGAAGTTAATTCTTCATCCGGTTTACCAATCAGTTTGCGGGCTAATAAGGTGATAGTCCAGAAAAGAAACAGGATAGTGAATGCACTGCTTAATACTGAAACCATATTGACCCAGTATGCAACATTGGTAAGATCACCAAATGCAAAAAGAGAGAAAATCCGTCCTATCAAAAGGAAAAACGGAGCTCCCGGAGGGTGAGGAACCTGCAATTTAAAGGCACAGGCAATAAATTCGCCACAATCCCAGAAGCTGGCCGTTCTTTCAACGGTGAGCGAATAGGTTATCAGTGCAATGGCGAAGACAATCCAACCCGTAAGGTTGTTGGAACGATTGAAACGGGTCATTATTTAGAATATAAAATGTAAAATTTGAAATGCAAAATGGGTTTGAACTTGTATTTAATCAGAGTAGTAATTTCAATGATTGGTCAAAATTAGTAAAATAACCTCAACGGCAACGGTTACTGGCTCTTAAAAAGTGTTAAAGGAATGAAAAATGGAGAATGGGAAAGGCAGAGGGAGGAAAGGACGAAGTATGAATCGGCAATCGGCTATCAGCTGTCGGCTGTCGTACGAATAAGTAATCGGCAATCAGCTGCCGGCTTTTGTTCGAACAGCCGACAGCTGGTTGCTTACTTGTAAAAAATCCATTTTGCCAGTTCTCTGTAAGTAACCTTTTTGCCGTACATTAAAATCCCGACACGGTAAATGCGGGAAGCCATCCAAATGGTGCCCATAAAGCCAGCAACCAAAAGCAACATAGAAAGGGCTATTTGCCAGGCTGGTACTCCAAACGGAATACGGACCATCATAATAATGGGTGACGTAAAGGGAATCATGGATGTCCAGAATGCCAGGTTTCCATCCGGATCTCTGAGGACAAACTGGGCAAAAACAAATGAAAATATGATAGGCAAAGTAATGGGAAGCATAAATTGCTGGGTATCTGCATCATTATCAACCGCAGCACCAACTGCTCCGAATAATGCACTGTAAAACAAATATCCGCCCAGATAATAGAACAAAAAACAGGATAAAATTAAGGGGATATTCAGACTGTTGACCGCTCCAAGGACTTCTGCAACCGGATTTTCAACATTGGAACCCGGCATATTATTGCTTGGCATATTCGTTTGCATTTTATCAACCATGGCTTTTGAATCCTTCGGAATCTTATTCGCAAGTACTGCCGTAGCGACAGAACTTAATGAAACGGTAAGAAGTATCCATAATACAAATTGGGTAAGCCCTACCAATGCCACACCAATAATTTTGCCCATCATCAATTGATAAGGCTTTACAGATGAAATAATCACTTCAACGATACGGTTGGTTTTTTCTTCGGTAATTCCACGCATTACCTGTGTCCCATAAATAAACACGGACATATAAATCAGGAAAGCACACATTCCGCCTATTACCGTTGCAGCTCCTGAACTGCTTGTTTTTTCTCCTTCTTCGCTCAGGCTTATCGTTTCAGATCTGACATTCACGCGGGAATCTTCCAGGATTTTATGTGTAATACCGGCTTCCGAAAGTTTGATCTCTTCGATCTGTTTCTCTATTACATCTTCAATATTCGATTTTAGCTCCATGCTAACATTTTTAGCAGCATAAATCCGGACGTTTTTTGGTTCTTTTATTACATTGGCCGGAATATAAACCAGTGCATTTGCACCACTTTTCTGAAATTGGGTTTTGGCAGAATTAATGGAAGAAGTCAAATATGTGAATTTTAAAGATTCGGTATCCTTAAATTCATTTTTGAATAAATTGCTTTCATCAACTACCTGAACAGTTTTCAGATCAACGGAACCAACAGCGATCCAAATCACAGCTGCATAGGAACCAACAAAAAACAGCGGAGCCAGAATAGTCATAATAAGAAATGACTTTTTCTTGACACGAACCAGATATTCCCTCCTGATAACCAGTAATATATTTCGCATTGAATTTTAATAGAGTTTGTTTGGTAATTGAATTGTACTGGGTTCGCAAATTGAGTCTGAAAACCGTTTCCGGTTGGCTGGATTGATTCAGCTCAACTCAGCGTACTCTAAATATTTCGGGATTCTAACACGAAATTGATTCAGCCAGCCTGAAAAGGCTTTCAGACTCAATTTCAATCCGGAACTTCGTTCACAGCTTTCATAAAAATGTCACTCATTGTCGGGATATTTTCTCCGAAAGAACGAATTTCAACCTGATTTAATAATTCGCTTAACAGCTGGTTCGGTGTAATAAAAGACGGCAAATGTATACTTGTGCGACGGAATCCGTTTTCAAGATCTTTGCTTGGTTCAAGTACATATTTTTCTTCATTGATAATAAGCGAACCTCTGTATTCTACAAAGTATGTATTCGTCTTAAACTCTTCTTTGATTTGTAGTTTTGGCCCGTCCAGTACTTTTTTAGATTTATGGATCAATGCAATGTTGTCACATAGTTCTTCCACTGTTTCCATTCTGTGGGTAGAAAATATAATTGTGCTTCCTTTTTGTTTTAATTCAAGTATTTCATCCCGAATCAGATTGGCATTGATAGGATCAAAGCCAGAAAACGGTTCGTCAAGTATAATGAGGTCCGGCTCATGTAAAACGGTCGAAACGAACTGTACTTTTTGCTGCATTCCTTTCGAAAGATCCGATACGGTTTTGTCCCACCAGGTTTTAATATCAAATTTAACAAACCAGATTTTCAGTTTATCCATGGCTTCTTTTTTAGAAAGCCCTTTCAGCTGCGCCAGGTAAAGCAATTGTTCCCCGACTTTCATTTTCGGATAAAGCCCGCGTTCCTCAGGAAGATACCCGATTCTTGAAATATGGCTTTGATTTAAAGGCTGTCCATCAAAAATTATTTGTCCCGCATCTGGTCCGGTTATCTGGTTGATGATACGGATAAGTGAAGTTTTTCCTGCTCCGTTCGGGCCAAGCAATCCAAAAATACTGCCTTTGGGAATGTTTATACTAACGTCGTCCAGCGCCCTGTGATTGGCATAGTCTTTGGTAACATGCTGTACTTCAATAATATTCATATTAATTTATTAAAAGGAGAAATCAGTGATTATCTGTTCAATTCAGATGATTCGGAATACCATTTTTATAATTTTCATTACTGTACTCAAAGATGCAAAGTATCTGATGGATACCAAAAGTAACAAACACAAATGCTGTTTATAATTTTAACGGATAAATGGTATAAAACGAAAAGCGAGCGGAAAACCACTCGCTTTTCTGATAAAAACTGTACTGAGTGCAAACTTTCCAGGTCTTAAGACGGGGATGCCTGGTCTTGGAAAGTCGCGTCCTTTTCTAATCTTCCGGATAAGGCACATAAATAAATCCTGAAAAATCACCCAGTAACGTAAAAAGGCAGCAATATTCGTCTGGATTTTTATAATTCTCTTTAAATAAATCGACAGACTCCTCTCCGATCAGCTTGCGGTCTATGAATTCCTGCATGTAGGATGCGCGATAACTGTAACGGTTAGACATTTCCTGGGTATCTATTAGTAAAACACCGAGATCGACCTCAGTATAACTCAGTACAAATACCGGATTATCTGAAAATCCTCTTTTGCGTATCTGGTAAGATGCATCTTTCAATTGATCTGCAACTTTAATAAAGTCCTCAGATACTAGCCCCATGATCTTTTTGTTCAACTCCGGAGAGTTGGCATCATCCATCAAGGAATTTTCATTGCTATTGTTAATCATAATTTGGCTTTTGGCTTTCGGCAATCGGCTTTCATCAAACCAGACCACTTCTTGCCATTCAATTAGTTTGTTTAAAATTTAAATGCAATCAAAGAACTCGAATTAATCGACCCTTCGGAAGCTGAAAGCTGATTGCCGACAGCCCAGGTCACATTCTCGCTGCCAGTAACAAAGTCAGGTCTTTATAGCGCATATTAAAATTCCTGGCAATATGAGAGTTTGTCAATGTTCCTTTATGGCAGTACACTCCTTTCATAAACCAACGATTGGCGTAAATCATTTCTTCAATTCCTCCGATTGTTCCTGTTTGCAGTAAAAACGGCAAAAATACATTGCTTAAAGCTGTACTCGCCGTATGTGCAACACGTGAAGGAATATTAGGGACGCAATAATGGATTACGTCATTGTATTTGAAAGTAGGCTCTTTATGCGTGGTCATATGTGATGTTTCAAAAGAACCGCCCTGATCAATGCTGACATCAATGATTACGGAACCTGGTTTCATTTGTGAAACCATTTCTTTGGTTACGACCATCGGGCTTACGCCATTTTCTGCACGCATTGTCCCGATCACCACATCTGCCCGGCTGATTGCTTCTGCCAATGTATCCGAATCAATAATAGAAGTGTATAAATTCTGGCCGATGGAATATTTGAGTCTTTGAAGCCTGTAAATATGTTTATCAAAAACTTTCACATCAGCGCCCACACTAATTGCAGCTCTGGTTGCATATTCGGCGACTGTACCCGCACCAAGAATCACAATTTTGGTTGGCGGAACTCCGGTAATTCCTCCCAGGATAATTCCACGTCCGCCGTTTGGCGTTGACAAATATTCCGCAGCAATTAATAATACGGTACTCCCCGCAATTTCTCCCATTGCCCGGATAATTGGCTTTCCACCTACTTTGTCCTCAATCAATTCATAGCCAATTCCCGTAATTTTGGCCTGATTCAGCTTTTCGAAATATTCTTTCTGAAGAGCCGGTAAATTCAAAACAGAGATCAATGTAGTCCCGGCTTTGATGTAGCCAAACTCTTCGTCTACCAAAGGCTCCACTTTCAGGATAAGATTTGCCTGATATATTTCCTTCGCGCTCGGTACAATCCTCGCACCTGCCTCACTATACTCATGATCCGACAAATTGGCACCTTTCCCGGCATCCGTTTCAATCCACACCTCATGCCCGTTCCGAACCAGAATACTCACGGCATCCGGCGTGAGCGCAATACGGTTCTCCTGCAATGAAACTTCACGGGGTAAACCTATAAGTAGTGAATTCTGATCCTTCCGGACTGCCAAAAGTGATTCCTGTGGATAAAGTGCCGACTGTTTAGCTAGCTCTTTAAAACCTGGAAGTTGAGGTTGCGCCATTTATTAATGATGAATTGCGAATGATAAATTAAGATGTTGCCGGGGCTGTTTTATAGATCCTTCAAATAATATTTGTTTTTTAATACACTTCCACTTTCAAAACACGTTCCTCGCTTTCTTCAAGATTAAGCTCTAAAAGTAAATAGTGAAGCGGCCAGAGTGATTCAATTTTTTCAGGCCATTCTACAAAACAAAAATCTCCCGAATCAAAATATTCCTCTATTCCAATGTCTAAAGCCTCAGTTTCATCCTTAATGCGGTAAAAATCGAAATGATAAACAACTTTTTTATTTGTTGTGATATATTCATTAACCAAAGCGAATGTAGGACTATGGACAACCGATGTAACATCCAGATTTTTGCAAAGTGATCGGATCAAAGTGGTCTTGCCAGCACCCATATGTCCCCGAAATAACCAAATTGGCGTATTCTTACCAATTTTTAATAATTCAGATGCAACTGTATCCAAATCGGCCAGCTCTTTAAAGCGCAAGACTACGGGTGTTAAACTCATGGTACAAAAATACCATATTTTAGATTGAGTAAATGCATCATGCAAAGCACAAATATCTTTTCATGTTATCGGCGGGAAATAGGAAAGCCATCAGCACCGCTCTGCCGGCAGGAATTATGAGTCTAATTTATTTCCTTTTGTCCGGTAAAAAACAGATAATCTGAACTTCTTCCAACAGGCAATTAATAAATACATCCTAACTCTTATTTGTAATGTCATTATCCAATTCCCGTCGTAAATTTTTGATAAATACACTTTTGACAGGAAGTATACTTCCGCTTATTCAGGAAAAATCGTATTCCCAAAGTTCGTCCGGAAATGCTGATCTGCCTAAAATCAACATTTTTTCCAAGCACCTGCAATTTCTGAACTACAAGGATATGGCAGAAGCTGCAAAAGAAATGGGATTTGACGGTATAGATCTGACTATTCGCCCAAAAGGCCATGTAATACCTGAAAAAGTAGAAACTGATTTGCCAATGGCAGTTGAAGCAATGAAAAAAGCAGGATTTTCGCCTTCCCTTTTTTGTACTACAGTGGAAGACGCAAACAATCCTGTCGATAAAAAACTGCTTGAAACGGCGGCAGAATTAGGTTTTAAATATTACAGGATGAACTGGTACAAATACAACGATCAAAAAACAATTCCACAGTCATTGGATGAATACAGGGACAAAATTGCAGGCCTGAGTCAATTAAACATGAAATTAGGTTTAACGGGCTGTTATCAGAATCATGCAGGAAGGATGGTTGGCGCGTCTATGTTTGAGATTTGGGAAATTCTTAAAAAAGCTGATTTACAACACATGGGAGCACAGTATGATATTCGCCACGCAACACTGGAAGGCGGGTTGTCGTGGCAAACAGGTTTTAATCTGATCCGGCCATATATCAAAACGATTGTGTTAAAAGATTTTATGTGGGAGAAAAACAATGGTAAATGGGCACCTAAAAGCGTACCTCTTGGTGAAGGAATGGTGGATTTCAAAACTTATTTTAAACTTTTGAAAGACAACAAAATTGAAGCTCCTGTTTGTTTACATCTGGAATACCCGCTCGGCGGTGCAGATCAGGGTGCAGATAAACTTACTGTTGACAGGAAAGTAGTTTTCAATGCAATGAAACGGGATCTGGCAAAAGTAAAAGAGTTTTGGGAAATGGCTTGACTTCCATAAGCAACGCGAGAATACAAGTCAGAAATTGATGATATCAAATCTTTTCTATTGGCTTTCCACTAAAAAAAATCCATAATTAAGCATCAAAAGTTACCTTTGCCAGATATAATCGGAGGCTGCAGAATTCCTTTTTAGACGGGCTTCATTAATCCTTAACAATTAATAATTTACAATTATAAATCATGTCTTCAAAAATCCTTAATGTCGGTTTAATTGGTTTCGGACTTTCCGGACGGTATTTCCACTCCCCCTTTTTGACTACAAATCCTGGTTTTAAATTAAAAACAGTAGTAGAAAGAAGTAAAAATGAAGCGCAGGAATTCGACCCGTCTATTGAAAACGCTAGATCAGTGGACGAACTGCTGGCGGATGAATCTATTGACCTAGTCTTTATTTGTACACCCAATGACACCCACTTTCCTTATGCGATGGATGCTTTGCAAAATGGAAAACATGTTGTTATTGAAAAACCTTTTTCAGCAACTGAGGAAGAGGCGAAACAACTGATTGAAGTTGCAGAAGAAAAAGGATTGATTCTGACTGCTTACCAAAACCGTCGCTGGGATTCGGACTTCCTTACAATTAAAAAATTAATAGCAGAGGACAAACTGGGAGATATTGTAGAGTACGAATGCCGTTATGACCGCTTCCGTCCGGTAGTACCCACCGAATCCTGGAAAGAAAAAAGTGTCCCGGTTGGTGGGAATCTTTATAATCTGGGGCCACATTTGATTGATCAGGCACTGGTACTTTTCGGTGAGCCCGAAACGGTTACGGCCGAAATCCGCAGTGTTAGGCCCAATAGTGAAATTGATGATTACTTTGACGTCCGGCTTGGCTATGTAGATAAACTGGTTATTGTAAAATCAAGTCTGATGGTTTATGAAAATTATCTTCGTTACCATTTACATGGCACAAAGGGTTCTTTTATAAAAGGAGGACTTGATCCTCAGGAAGAAACTTTACGAAAAAATGTCCTGCCAACTGAAAAACCCTGGGGTGCCGAACCGGAAAATCGTTGGGGAAAATTATATAGTGAAGCATTCTCAGGAACTATTGAAAGCGAGCCGGGAGATTATGCACCCTTTTACCAAAATGTATACGATGCTATTGTGAACGGTGCAGAACTGGCTGTAAAGCCTTCTGAAATTTTGCGTACAACGCGTGTGATTGACTTAGCATTTCAAAGCAGTAAAGAGAAAAAAGTGATGATTTTCTGATCGAAAGTATCATCATACAGCTTATTCACTCGATCTTATCGAACGCCGCTAAAAGCAAATTTTAGCGGCGTTTCTTTTTTCTGGTAAAAAAGTGTTGCCATTATTAAAAAAACGCAATTTCTCTAATCTTTTTTTAATGTAACTATTTCAACATTGTATTAAACGTATACTGTATTTCAAAATAAAATAAATCTAACTTTTATAAATTTGTAAACTATCGAATTAATTTTATAGTTAACAATTTTCATCACAATTTAACCTTAACGGGTCCTAAGTAAAGTACAAATGCACGGAAAATAATACCTGTGCAATTTGTTTGCGTAATGCCTCTTCTAAAAAAGAATGAAAAAATTATTGCTCACTGGCATTATTGCCATACAGGCTTCTATTGGCTTTTCCCAAACCAGTCAGTTGAAAAAATCAAACAGTAATAAAGGAAAAATATTTGTTTCCTGGGGATGGAACAAGGGTGCATTCACTCATTCTAATATTCATTTTAAAGGGAATGATTACAATTTCACTTTAAAGGGGGTCGTCGCAAAAGACCGCCAGACAGCGTTCTCCCTGCGGTATTTCAATCCTACGAAAATTACAATTCCGCAGTATAATTTCAGAATTGGCTATTATATTAATTCCAAGTACAGTATATCGTTTGGCTTCGACCACATGAAATATGTTATGAAGCAGGATCAGACTGTTAAAATCAATGGTTCCATTGCAGGTTCAGGAACAGATTACGATGGAAATTATAATAACAATGCGATTAAACTTACAGGTGATTTTCTGAAACTGGAACACACAAATGGTTTGAATTTCCTTAACCTGGAAGTTAGAAGAATGGATAATCTGTTTAACGCCGGTTCATTAAAAATAAAAAACATAGACATCAACGTTATCGAAGGAATTGGTGCCGGAGTGCTTTATCCTAAATCCGATGTAACGCTGCTGAATTACGACAGGAATGATCAATGGCATGTAGCCGGATACGGAGTGGATCTGGTAACTGGCCTGAATGTGACTTTTTTCAGGCATTTCTTTATTCAGGGTGAAGTGAAAGGCGGGTTTATTAATATGCCGGATATCCTTACAACCAATTTTCCTGACGACCGTGCTTCCCAGCATTTCTTTTTTGCGCAAGGAAATGTCAACTTCGGTGTAATCTTTAAATTGTAATTTTGCTTCACTATTTTTTATAGAGCCTTCCACGATTATTTTGAGTTAACCTGGATCTGCCGCCACTTTAACTTCCAGAATTTATTCAGATAATATTCACAAAAAAAGGAGAATAGCGATTGCTATCCTCCTTTTCCTTAGTACTTACTGACAGAATCAGGTTTGTATTATTAGTTAGCAGCAACTGCTGTTACCAAACGTTTTGTTTCAGTAGAAATCACAAATGGTTTAGAAGTTACTTCACTACCATTGCTTACTACGAAGCTATAATTTCCATCCAAAAGATTCGACAAATCGAAAATCTTAGAGTAGTTTTCTGATTTAGGGATAGAAGTGCTGTACACGATCATCCCATCACCATCCTTAATTACTATAGAAGATCTTTCTTTAACACTATCAAGTGTTAGTTTGAACCTCAAATCACTTGCAGCTACTATTTCAATTGCAGCCGTAGCTTTTTCGTTAGCGAAAGAAAAATTTGCAGCAGATACTCCCATCAAAACTGCAATAGATAAGATTATTTTTTTCATGATATTTTTAATTTTTTAATGTCTAAATGAATGTAAACTAATTGTACTTTTCAGATAATCTAAAATTGATACTTTAAGTTTGTCAGTTACTTGCTGTTGTCCTTGCCATCAGCTTGTTTGACGATTCAAATGTACTATCTAATTGCTATTAAAGTCAATAGCAAGCAATTCGTTTATTAAAAGTTCTTTTTGCTGTTATCTATTAATATTCGAATAATCCTATGTTTATACCAAAAGTGCAACAAGTAGTTTAAAATTTGACAATATAATTATACCGGTTAAATCAGCTCATATTTGTACTTTTTAAAGATTTAGCATTGATCAGCGGTTTATGACAAAATTCAGAAATCCGGATGAATGAAAACACAATTATTCAGAATGATAATATATCTGTAAAATACCACATTTCAGCACTTAACAACCTTACGGCGAGCCGGGTAAAACACGTTGCAATCCCATCGAATTCCGGTGAATTGAAATACAATGGTTAGTTGATTAATTTAAAATATATTTTCACATTTAAAGTATTTCCGGAATTAAGCCGTCTAAGTAAATAACACCATTTTTTATGCTTTGATTTTGTCACAAAAAAGCCAAATATAGTTCAAACCGTTAAGGCCTATGGCAGCCAGCTATTGGGATTTATCCGCCAGAGGGTAAACTCAGAAGAGGATGCAGAGGACATTCTGCAGGACGTGTGGTACCAGCTTAGCAGTGTGCCCGAGATAGAGGCTATTGAACAGGTGGGAAGTTGGTTATACAGAGTGGCACGCAACCGTATCATTGATAAATACCGGAAACAGAAACCCGATTCACTGGAAGATTACAGTTATGAGGATGACGAAGGTGAATTCAATTTTAAAGATATACTGCTTGCTGACGATGGCACTCCCGAAACGGTATATATGCGTGAGTTGTTCTGGGAGCAGCTCACACAGGCATTGGATGAATTGCCGGAAAACCAGCGACAGGTCTTCGTCTGGAATGAATTGGAAGACCAGACCTTCCAGGAAATTTCAGACAGGACTGGCGATAACATTAAGACATTGATTTCCAGGAAACGGTATGCCGTTCAACATTTGCGGAAGCGACTGGAAACCTTATATGATGAATTTGTAAATTATTAACTTTGCTAACATGAATCAGCGACATACATATAGAAGACGTTTTCCATTGTTTCCATTATTTGCTCTCGCAGCTGCCTTGCTATTAGGCGGACTGGTAATGTTACTTTGGAATGCAATTCTTCCAGCTTTAATTAACGTAAATCCTATTAAATACTGGCAGTCTGTCGGGTTACTGGCACTTTGCAGGATTCTGTTTGGGAATTTCGGAGGAAGAATGGGCGGGCCGGGACAATGGAAGCAAAACTGGCAGAATAACGGCACAAACGACACTGATTCAAAATCATCGTTTGGCAGATCGTCATGGAGAGGCAAATGGATGAGTATGACAGAAGAAGAAAGACTTAAATTCAGGGATGAAATGAGACAGCGATGCCGGAGAAAACCTCCTGAAAAAGAATAGCCGTTGTTAAGATAATGCTCAATTATTAATTGTCAGATTTTTGATTGATTCATATTAGCTTGGTTTACCAAAAATCTCCTTTAGCCTGGCAACGATGCCGGGCTTTTTTATTTTTTCCACTTATTCTTTAAAGTATTTTTTTGATTCAATCGTCTGCATGATTGTACACCAGTTATGTACTATAAACATCTATCAAAACAAATATTTAAAGCCATGACAACACAAATTTTCAAAGTAACACTTGCCGGGATTTTAGGCGGAATATTATTATTTGCTATTCCGTTCCTGCTTTTTAAAGTATTTTTCTTCTTCCTGCTGATAGGATTACTATTTCGCCTTTTTGGTGGAAGAGGACGCAGAGGATGGAATTATTATCAAAGGTTTCATCGAGATTATGACAGATTTTATCCAAGTGAAGGAAAAGAAAACGTGAGAGATCAGTTTCAACAAAACCCGCAAAACGTTTAAGCCATGAAAAGAAGCACAAGATTAATATACGGCATCACTATTGCCCTGATTACCGCAGCAAGTTTACATTTCACGGTCGGCCACCGTTTCCACGGAAGATATTTCGGGCATTATGGCCCAAACGGATTCGGTTATAATAACCATGGTTCTGCAAGATTCAGCGATTATGGATGCGGCTCAAATGAGCACGATCGATATGGGGATAACAGTGGCAGATTCAAAAATCGCACCGGGTCAGAGCAAAAGGCTGAAAAATCACCTCTGGAATCTGCACCAGCCGAAACTCCAAAGGATTCCTTTTAAAAAAATCCAATTTCAACAAGTTATCACGAACAACAATATTATGTGTTACAGATATGAAAACCGTGGTTACGGAATGAACCACGGAAACCGGTTTGGAGATAGAGGCTCATTTCGGGTTCCGGTAAATATTGCTAAAAACGAAAACAGTTATGAACTTTTAGTCTTTGCTCCTGATCGCGGAAAAGACGATTTCAGAATTAATATAAAAGGCAACGAACTGACTATTGGTTATGAGCTCAAAAATGAAGAAAGTGAAAATAAAAGCTGGATTCGCCACGAATTCCGTAAAACTTCTTTCGAAAGAACATTTCAAATAGATGAAACAGTTGATGCTGAAAACATCAAAGCAGAATATACCAATGGCATTTTGCATTTGACGCTTCCTATTGTTCCGGGTTCAGAAAAACCTGCACAGGAAATTAAGGTGATATAATAACTCCTTCAAGTGTTTGATAAAGAAAAACGAGGCTGTCAGCAAATTCTGGCAGCCTCGTTTTCTATAATAAATCTTATTTTATTTTTCTCCTGTTTCCCTTTGAATTTATAACTTCAACACTTTCCACAGTGGCGGGTAAAAAAAGTTGATGTGAGGATTGAGATAAAAAAGAAGATCCGTAGTTCATTTCTTCCCGGCGGGTTTTACCATTTTTCAATTTGATCAAAGCACTGGTTTCCGTTGTTGAAAGTGGTACGGGCTTTACCGATAGGCCAGCTCTATGAAATCTCAGTGAATCCCTGTTTTGGGAAGTAATAGTTATTAACTTTTCATTTGCACCGGATATTTTCACCAATGCTTTTGCATTACCTGCAACCGAATAGCCGCTTTCAGAATTACGAAGCGGTGTAAATCCATTTTTCCCGTTACCTTTTAGTATCAGTCCGTTAAAAGCATCATATCTCCCAACTGAAACTTCCGATCCAAAATCATTTCCACATAATACAATGTCAAGATTACCGTCTCCGTCAAAATCTTCGGTTACCATACCAAAGAGCGGGGCAAATTGTGATTCGATGGGCAGCTCCTGCATCTTAAATTTTCCATTTCCAAGGTTTTCAATGTAACTGCTTTTCAGCCAGTTTGCCTTTAAAACCAATGCATCTTTTAATTCCTCCGGTTTAAAAATATCCTTAATACCTACATCCGAAAATTTTCCATATTCCTGAAACCGTTGCCTTACCTGAATAATTTGTTTACCCATTTCATCCCTCGTATTGTAAGGAAATTCCTTATACGTTTCATCTTTAGCCTTATAAAAAACAGTAGGAATTGCATCAAAATAACCGTCATTGTTGATATCCCGGGCATACATTCCAATCGGCTGTTTGTCACTTGCCCTGCTTAAAGAATTCAGGCCCAGATTTCCTGCAACGTAATCCATATCACCATCATTGTCAAAATCGCCGCTTGCGAGGCTTCCCCACAATCCTTTCTTATTTTCTAATCCTGATATGTGTTTCTGAAATTTCCCATTTACATTTTTGAAAAAAGTAAGCGGCATCCATTCTCCTGCGGCAAGGAGATCTACCCAGCCATCATTATCAAAATCTGTCCATAATACATCACAGACTAATCCAATATTAATAAGTTCCGGAAAAATTCCCGCAGTTGCATCTGTAAACCTTGCCTGCCCTTTTACCGAATCGTTTCTCAGTAAATAACTTGAAACCGGTTTTGGATAAGCGCCTGGCTCTACCCTGCCGCCAATGAAAAGATCCAGATCTCCATCCCGGTCATAATCTGCTGCTTTAACACACGATCCGCTTTTAAGAAATTTTGGTAATGCGGCGGAATCAAGTGTAAAATTCCCTTTGCCGTCGTTGGTGTAAAATCTGTCCTGCAATGCTTCGGAACCAACTTTCATTTCATAACTCCCGCTTACAATATATAAATCCAGATCACCGTCCAGATCAGCATCAAATAACAACACACCCATATCCTCAGCATTTTTATCAGGGCCCTCCATTCCGGGCAGCAAGTCTGAGGTTTTGAACTGTCCGTTGTTTTGCTGGATCAAAAATTTGCCTTTATGATTGATAGCACCACCAATAAAAACATCATCCAGTTTGTCACCGTTGACGTCTCCCACTGCCAATGCAGGCCCATATTGCGACAACTTATGTGGCAGTAATTTTTGAACGTTAAAATCAATTGCGTCTGTTTCTTCGTGTTTGTAATCTACATGCAGTGTTTCCGTAATATCTTCAAATAATGCGTTTTTCTCTTTTTGAAATTCAGGTTGCTGTGTTTCTATTGTCGCATTTTTTCAAAAACAGTTAATACCTGATTTGCCTTAACATTTTTGAAAACCTGTATTTTTCCACCGGGCCACGTTATTTTCAGTTGATCTACAAGTTTTGTTTTGCCTAATCCAAAATGTGTTACAGGCTCAATAGTAGACAGATAACCCCGATAAGGTGAATTTTCTGAATATTGTTTCTGATTACCATTGTATGTTATTTCTGAAATCGCTCCAATTCCTTTTCCATTATATCTTTCCCCCTTAAACTGAATCCGTAAATAATTACTTTCTTCCGGTTTCAGCTGAATTGAATTGTTACGATAAACAGACGCAGAATCATTTATATTATTAACCACATAATCCAGATCTCCGTCATTGTCCAGATCCGCATAAGCTGCTCCGTTTGAAAAACCTGCCTTTTCTATTCCCCAGTTGTCTGTAACGTCTTCAAAGCGCAGGTTTCCACTATTTTTGTATGCAAAATTTTTGATTTTAACCGAAGGAATATAGTCCAGCAGCATCATTTTGGACATCACATTTCCGACTTCATTTCTATAAGCCACAAAATCAAGATCCGTAATATCCCTTGGAAAGCCATTGGTAATGATGATATCACGCAATCCGTCATTATCGAAATCAGTAACCATGGGTGTCCAACTCCAGTCTGTTTCTGCGATGCCGCTCAATAATCCTATTTCACTGAAAGCAGCATGTTTATCAGTTTTTTTAGTTTTACCCTGATTCAATTGCAATGTATTCCGGGCAACCTGGTATTGATAATGATATAGTTCGTAATTCTGGTAAGTAATATAACTACTGGCCGGCATCATCATTTTTTTCTAAAATTCGTTGCCGGCATCATGTCAAGGGCAATAATATCCGGAAGCCCGTCATTGTTGATATCTGCAATGTCGTTTCCCATTGCCGAATGCGAAGTATGCTTGAAGTATACATCTGCCATATCAGTAAATCCTAAATGTTTTCCTTTATTATCTTGGCCATTATTGATATACAACAAATCATTCGTCAGGTAATCGTTGGTAACATAAATATCCTTCCATCCATCCTGATTAACGTCAGTTACGTTTACACCAAGTCCGTAACCTTCAATTAATATTCCTGCCTCTTTGGAAACATTGGTAAAAACCGGATGCCCAAGTACTTCGCTCCACTCATTGCGATAAAGCCTGTCAGTCCTTTTCGAAGATCCGTCCTTTATTTTTTCATGAAATTTATTAGGAAAATTATTGTCGTCCATTTCATTCACAACCAAAAACAAATCCAGGTCTCCGTCATTATCATAATCTAAAAAAGCAGCATTAGTTGTATGGGTAGTATCAGCAATGCCATATTCTTTTCCCATTTCCTTAAATACCGGTACCTTATTTTGATCAATTCCCTGATTGACATACAACAGATTTTCACGTTCCTTTGCTACCTTTCGTACCGTTGAGCAAACATAAATGTCGAGCAAACCATCATTATTGATATCAACTAAAGCCACTCCCGACGACCATTTATTTTCAGCAGCTACACCGGCCTGTTTCGTTATATCTTCAAATTGTAACGATCCGTTTTTATCTCCTTTGTTGAGGTATAATTTATTATCGACTGAATTACCGGTAAAATAGATATCAGGTAAACTGTCATTATTGAAATCCCCTAACGCTACGCCTCCGCCATTATAGACGTATTCAAACGCCAGGATATTCATGGTGTCATTTTCAGCAATCCGGTTGGAAAATGCAATTCCTGTTTCATCACTACCGAGGAGCGTAAAAGTTTTAAGTTTTTTCCTGCAGGAAGACAAAAGAAAAACAGCAATAAAAATTACAGGTAAATATCTGACAAACATTTTTTAAAGAATAAAAATGAAGGATTAGCACAAGTCTAAATTAACAAAAGGAGATGGCATTTAGCTGCCATCTCCTTTATTTTATCTAATTTAATCACAGAAAATTGTTGAAATCAATAACCCGGGTTTTGAACCAGAACCTCTTTACCCAAAAGGTCAATCTGATCCTGAGGTATTGGTAAATATTCATTTTTGTTAGGGGTGAATTTAGATCCTCCCAATGCACCGCTCAGCTTTTTGCTTTCGTAAGTGAGATACGTATTAATCTCAGTCGCTGCTGTACCCCATCTTACTAAGTCAAAAAAGCGGTGTCCTTCACCTGAAAGTTCCAGTTTTCTCTCGAAACGAACAGCAGAGCGCGCTGCATCCTTACTTGTCCAGGCAGTTTTATAAGTACTTATGACGTAATTAGCTGCATTTTCGCCGTTGGTACGTTTTACAAAACTGGCAGGATTTGCAGCCCTTTCACGAACAAGATTTACATATTCCCTGGCTTTTTCAAGTGAACCTACTTCTACTTCCGCTTCGGCGGCCATCAAGAGAACATCGGCATAACGGATGATATTAATGTTAATAGCAGTGTAGCCAGGCGTCCATGAACTGTTATCCTGCAAAGAACCAACATCAGTCCGGTAATAAGCATATTTTTTGGTAGTATATGGTCCTGCATTAGCCTGATTACGAATCCAGTCGTTACCCGGATGCTCTATCCAGTCAAGATAAGGAATACCGCGGCGGCCAATAGAATGATCCAGGCGTGGATCGACACGGCCTGCATCTGGCGTAAACGCATCTTTTGATTTCAGGCCCATATCTGTCTTTAATTCATTTCCGCCTGAGTTATAAGACCCATCCAGTAAAGGTAGCCCGGTTGCATCCGTACGGAATGAGTTACCCAATTCAAAACTTGGTGCAAAAAAGCTACAGCAGTTACCTGGGCCGTTTGGTCCAACATTGTATGGCCAGTTAAGGTCAAATTCAGGGTTTGCATTATTTACGCTACCCGTATTAGCGGCGGCCTGAATGGCAAAAACCGATTCTGAATTGTTATCATTACTTGCCTTGAAAGCATCCTGAAATCTGGGAACCAATCCGTATTTCTTGCCATTAGTTGTTTTTCCACCAGTAATAATCAGGTCATAAAGCGCCTTGGCCTCAGTGTATTTTTTCTGATACATATATACTTTTGCCAAATATGCACCTGCCGCCCATTTGTTAGTACGACCGGCTGCATCCTGAGTCTCAGGGAGATTATCGTAGGCAAATTTAAGATCGGCTTCAATCATCGGCCACAGGTCAGCATTATTAGGTACTTTTTCAATACCCGTTCCATAATCCATGGTTTCATCTACATATGGCGTATTATTAAATCCTCTTTTCAGTTCAAAATAATAATGCGCTCTTAAAAATCTGGCTTCCCCTCCTATTCTGGCTTTGTCGGCTGCTGTAACATCTTCCTTCGCAACGCCCAGTAATTTCATTACGAGATTTGCCCTGGCAACACCTTCATACAAACCTTTCCATTTGTCAAGTGTAACACCCTGTGTTGTCTGGTATTCAAACCGCTGGATTGGGTTGATATCACTGAAATCCCCCGGATCCGTTCCTTTGTTGGCATCCCCGCCACGAATACTTCCCCAAACCCAGTTACTGGCGCTTGCCATACGGTTTTCTCGTCCGTTCAGCTGGCCATAAACAGATACCAATACGCCTTCAATACCTTTTTTGGTAGAAAGCTGGTCTTCATCCAACTGTCCGGTAGCGGGAATCTCTAAAAAACTTTCTTTGCAAGAGTAGCCTATCAGCATTAATATCGTGAGAAATGCCAATATCCCTTTTGTTCCTATTTTTTTCATTTTATTAATATTTTTGAATCTGATCTATCATTACCAATACTTGCGAAACCACAGGCCAAATTTTAAAACCCAAGGTTTATTCCAAATGTCCAGCTTCTTGTGATCGGATAGTTTCCTACATCTATACCAAAGTTTGTATCAGCATTACCTCCTACACCAGGATCAAGTCCCTGGTATTTGGTTACGGTAAAGAGGTTATTGGTAGAAGCATACAATCTTACTTTCTGCATTTTGAGCCTTCCTAAAATATTTGCAGGAAGTGTGTAACCCAAAGTAAGGTTTTGCATACGGAAGAAAGTACCGTCTTCAACATAGAAAGAGTTAGACTGCGTATTGGTACTGAAATTAGAAGTGCTTTCGAATATAGGTGTATCGGTATTGGTATGATCCGGCAACCAGGAATCTTTCACGCGTGCACTAACTGCCGCTCCTGTAAATGATGGATAGAAGTCAGTAAACCATTTGGACACGTTAAAGATCTTGTTACCAACCGATGTATACATGTAAGTTGCAAGGTCAAAACCTTTATATGTCAGCTTGATATTAATACCACCTGTAAATTTAGGAACCGGACTGCCCAGAAAAGTACGGTCATCTGAATTGATCTTTCCGTCACCATTTAAATCAACATATCTGAACCGGCCGGGAGCAGCGCCATCCTGTGTTGGAGCACCATCCACTTCCTGCTTATCAGCGAAAAGACCTGCTACTTTATATCCATAAAATGAAGATATAGAATGTCCAAGTTGATTCCTGACAGGATTAATTCCACGGAATCCGGGATTGACCGACGTCAGGTATGTTAAACCTGGTGCAAGTGATTCAATGTTATTTTTAAGTATACCAGCCGTAAAATTCAGCTCATAACCCAGGTCATTGGTAATTCTTCCACGGTTAATAATTTGCAGATCGATCCCTTTGTTGGACATTTTTCCAACGTTTACTGATGGTTCAGCAGCTCGGTAACCAACTGTTGAAGTAATCGGAACCTGAAACAAAAGGTCCTTGGTATCTTTTTGCCATAAATCCAGAATTACATCCAGTTTTCCTTTGAAAAGAGTAGCATCAATACCAATGTTTTTGGTAATACTTGTTTCCCATTTGGCATCTTTATTACCTATCCGTGTACGATAATAACCAGCCAGAGCACTTGAATTTGTTCCATTAAGGTCATAAGAAGATAACCCAAGATTGGCTCCATATAAACTATACTGGTTATTAGGATCAACGTTGTTTGAATTACCCATTAGACCATATCCACCACGGATTTTAAGATCAGTAATGAATGGAACGCTCTTCATGAAGTTCTCTGATGAAACTCTCCATGCCGCGGAAAATGCAGGGAATACACCGTAACGATTGTTTGAACCAAATCTTGATGAACCATCTCTTCTGACAACCCCGGTAAGTATGTACCGGTCGTTGAATGTGTAATTAACACGTCCGAAAAGTGAGTAAAAAGTAACTCCCTTGTAAAAATCACTATCTACAATACGGGAAGTTACATTGGTCATATTAATGTAATTGATATCCGTAGAGAAAGGATTAAGACCTGAGGAAGACTGATTTTTACCCAAACCGGTATTTAATGCTTCCTGGCCTGCAAGCACTTCTACATTGTGTAATCCAAATATCTTTTTATAATTGGCTGTATTTGTGAAAGTCCAGCTGAAACGATGGCCAGAACCTTCGTTGTAACCAAAAGCAGAGTTATTTTCTGAGTTTTCATACTGCAACCTGCTAAATCCTCTGCTACTAAAGCCAACATACTGGGCACCTACGCTTGAACGAAGTGTTAAACCCGGGATAACATCCCATTCTGCATAAAAATTACCAAATCCCTGGCCTGCAAAACCATTGTTATTGGCTAAGCCGTCACGGCTGGCAACAGGATTACGCGGATTGTTGAAACCCTTGGCAGCCGTACCGGCATATCCTCCGAATTCATCATATACAGGAATAATTGACGGCATCCGGAAAGCAGAAAGAATGTCATTTTCATTTGCTGAAACACCCTGCCCGCCATTATCGCCATCTAATCCCAACACTTGTAAATAAGTAAATTGTGCGTTTTGGCCAATCCTTACATTTTTTACAACATCAAACTCAGAATTGACACGAAATGCATAACGCTTAAAGCTGTTATTCAAAAGTATACCCTTCTGATCCTGAGCACTGAATCCTGCATAAAACCGACTTCCTTCTCCACCGCCGGAAAAACCAAGCGAGTGTCTTTGAATCGGAGCAACTCTTGTAATGGCGTCGTACCAGTCTGTTCCCTGCTTGTTAGCCTTTACAACCTGGTAAATTGGCCCGCGGGACGGATCAACATTGTATTTTAATTTTTCTGCAGCCAGATCCAGTGATCCAACTACGCCTGTTGCACCTCCTACGTTGATATAATCCGGAAGAACAGGTTTGTCTCCAGTACCATACTGCCCGCTGGCAACGTTGGTAAACTTAGGAAGTGAATCTCCCTGAAATGCATCATTTCTGATCGCCTGCCATGTCCAGTCGGCCTGTTCCTGAGGCGTTAGCATTTTTTGCCCGTGTCCCGGTGTTGTAACCCCGAAAAGCCCGTCATAGGTTACACTTAATTTTTTTGCTTTTTTGGTACCTTTTTTAGTGGTATAAACAATTACACCGTTTGCAGCACGAGCTCCATAAATAGAAGCAGCAGCTGCATCTTTCAGTACCGTTGTTGTTTCAATATCATCAGGATTCAGGAAATCGGTGGAACCAGTTGGCATACCGTCTACTACATATAATGGCTGGTTACCTCCAAAGGCACCAAAACCTCTTACGCGTATCTGACTGGTTGTTCCCGGCTGACCGTTCGTAATCACAGTTACACCGGCTACTCTGCCCTGAAGTTGCTGCTCTACATTTCCTGAGGGAGTTGCAGTCAAATCCTTAGATTTAACTGTTGAAACTGCCCCGGTTGTTTCCCTGCGGCTATCTACCGAATAACCTGTTACGATTACTTCTTCCAGTGCAGAAATATCGTCATCCATTTTAATGTTAACAACACTTTGATTTCCTACATTGACTTCCAGGGTTTTGTATCCTACAAAACTTACAACCAGCACGCTGGTTGCTGAATTTACATTAATGGAGAAATCACCTTCGCTACTGGTGTTAGTTCCGGTTTGTGTACCCTTTAAAACAACAGTTGCCCCAGGTATACCGACACCTGCAATATCCGTGACACGACCTGTTACTTTTCGCTCTTGAGCCTGAGCAGTGACAAAAATAAAGCAGAGTAAAATTGAGAAGAATAAGCCCCGGGGGAGCTTAAGTAGATTTTTTTCATAATGCATTGTTAGGTTAAAATACAGCTTACTCAAATCTATAATTATTTAACCAAATATTTGACCTATTTTGATTTATATTTTTATACAATGATATAATAGTATTATAAAAAGATAAAATAATGTCACTTAATCAATTCAATTAGACACAAGTTTATAATAGTTACATAATTAATTTAATTTGTCCTGTAAATTGAAGTGGCCATTATAAATTTTGGTTACTTTAACCGCCATTCCGTTACGCTCGTCTATATATGAAATGTTTGTACTTTTTGTTGAGAAGTAGTTCTTATATGCTTTTATGTCAGTTAATATGGCTTTCAGGATGCCAGTCATCAACTGAGAATGAGGCTATAAAAAGAGGAGAAATACTTGCCAAAATGAAATGTGCAGGCTGTCATTTATTACCCGGCCCTGAGTTACTGGATAAAAAAACCTGGCGTGAAGGGGTTTTGCCAGCTATGGCTGCGCAGTTTGGGATAGAGTTATTACAGGGAAATATGTACTTGAATACTCCCAACTCAACACTATCCAATAAAGACTGGCTAAGAATTGTCAATTATTATGAAACGCTCGCTCCTGACAGTCTGACAAAACCCGTAGTAAAGCATTCATTTCTAAATGATTGGTATGTTTTCAAATTAAAACAGCCCTATTGGGATTCATCTCAGGTTGCTTCCACATTAATGACGGTCATCAATCCAGCCGAAAAAGCCATTTATACAAGTAACCTCACAAATCCTGGCTTATACCAATGGAATAAAAACTTAAAACCCAAACTAATAACTGCGCTTACCTCGTCTGCGGTTGATATAACATTTAATAAAACTTCCGATCCTGAGAAAGGAGTTATTACCTGTATGGGCGGAATGCAGGCGCTTGACGTTACAAAAGGCGACGTTATATCATTTGTACAAAATGAAAACAGTTATTTTAAAAGTACAATTGGCGCAGATTTTATCAGGCCCATACAAAGCCGTCCGGCAGATTTCAATAAAGACGGGCTTACCGATTATGTGGTATGCAGCTTTGGGCACAACAAAGGAGGGTTATTTTTATTACAACAGCTTCCGGACAAAACGTTTCTAAAAATCCCGATCCTTGAAGTTCCCGGCGCTACCCAAACTGTAATCGATGATTTTAATCACGATGGCTGGCCGGATATTATGGCTTTATTTGCACATGGAGATGAAGGTATATGGCTTTTTACCAATAATAAAGAAGGTGGGTTTGAGACAAAAAATATTCTTCGCTTTCCTCCTGTCTATGGTTCAAGCAGTTTTCAAATAATAGATATGAACCAGGATGGGAAGCCAGATATAGTGTATACGGCCGGAGATAACAGCGATTATTCAAGAATCCTAAAACCTTATCACGGACTTTACATTTTTCTTAATCAGGGAGATTTTCGTACGATGGATATACGTTTTGAAAAATCCTATTTTTATCCGATTAACGGATGTACAAAAGCAATTGCAGCTGACATTGACCAGGACGGGGATATCGATATTGCCTCCATTGCTTTTTTCGCGGATTTCAAAAACAATCAGCCTGAAACGTTTATCTGTTTTGAAAATAACAGCGACCGTACCAGGAAAACTTTAAGTTTTAAACCTCACCTATTACCAATTTCGAAAAACGGAAGATGGATTTGTATGGATTTAAACGACTACGACGGTGATGGTGACGAAGATGTTGTTTTAGGAAATTACTCCAAGGGTTTTATGAATCAGGAAAATTTCAAACCGGACTGGGACATTCATACACCTTTTGTGATTTTAGAAAACACCATCAAATGAATTCCGCAAACCTCCAGACTTAAACCTCCTGGCATAACTAAATCTATTCATCCCGCTTCCAGTCAGCAGGTAATAAAGTTGAAAAGCGGTCATTACCCAGATCTCCGGCTATTTCAAAACCCATTGGCATAACCACCCAGCCTTGTGGAGTAATCACAATATAACCTTGCGGCAATGTAATTTGGGTGTATGAATAAGGCATATCAGAATACGGAGAACGGGCACGTCTTTTCATATAAAAGACTTCGAGTTGTGTGCGTGATACTACCAGGCGTTCTGTTTCCAATTCTCCCGGCCTTATCAAACTTTCACCCCGAATTTGGGTGATACGATTATTCAAATGATTGGAAATAAGATTTGAACCATATCCATTGTTTCGAACAGAGCCAAATATCCGCAAGGAATCAGGAATTACCTGATATACTTTAAATCCCTGCTCCTGTAGACTATCGGCAACCATGCCGGCAAGAAGGTTTTTTAACGAGCCCTGATAAGCAATCTTTTGATTAGACCGCCAAAAAACTTTCTGGGCATTGTCTTTTGGTACTAAAAGCTCAAAACGTGTACTTCCACCGTAATATACTTTTCCTTCGAAATAATCAAAATCATCGAGATCCTGGAATATGCGATATCCCAAAGCACTGTTTTCAATAATCAACGGCTTGGTCGTCTGCGCACTTAAATGCCTGTTATCATCCTCAGAAATACGTAAAACTTCCGGATTTATAATTTTACAAAGTTTGGAAAAACGGCTGTTACCCAGCAATTCCCTTGTGATTATTTTAAGATTTTTTTCTCTTCTTTTATTTTTTTTGGAGTAGATCGTCACTCCCTGCAATTCCATCCCTTCCTTCATTTTAAAAACAACCGTTTTTATTCCTGGCTGTTCAAAACGCAAAGTTTGCTTAATGGTTTCGTACCCTAAAAAAGAAACACCCATTTCTATATTTCCAATGGAAAGATTTGGTAACTTGTAGTTCCCGTTTTCATCTGCATTGGTACCAATGGTTGAATTGTTAACAAAAACATTGGCAAAAGGAAGAGGTTTACCAGTTTTTATATCAGTTACTTTACCGACTAATGTTACTGTATTAGCTTGCTGTCCAAAACAAAAAGTCGCAATACTGATAAATATAAATGCAAGAAAAAATTTTCTGAAAAAGATAGAATCGTGAAGCATCAGGAACATTGTATAACCACGTAAAAAAGGCAATTCACCCCAAATATAAATCAGGGCTTTGTAATCTATCTGTTTAGTACCTATTTTGTTATATCACTGTTGCAAAAAAGATAAAGTTTAAAGAAAGACACATACTGCAAAAGTATCAAATTTAACCTTAATCCAGGAAAATGATATACTCTGCTGCAATGGGTGTAAACTCAGCTCGTTAAGATTATGGCTTTAATTGATAAATACGACAAACCCTTAAGCTCCCGGCAGGTTGCTCATCTGTTGCGAAGAATCACCTTTGGCAGTTCACCGGAAACAATAGAAAAATTAACAGGAAAAACTGCGGGAACCATTGTTAAATCATTTCTTTCCGATACAAATGCCCCTGATCCGCCATTGGATAAGGAAAGCAAATTATTTGATAATTTACCATGGGGATATCCGGGTATAACTTCTGCACAAAGAAACGAGAACGATAATGGAAGGCGTATTCTGATCAAAAGATGGTGGATCGCAAATATGATTGGCCAGAGAGAGAACATCATTGAAAAAATGACATTGTTCTGGCAAAACCATTTTGTTTCTTCAACAATAGATGTCAATGACGCAAGATTTATTTATCTGCAATATAAGCTCCTGAGAAAGTATGCACTGGGTAATTTCAGGACCTTTTTGCTCGAAATAACAAAGGACCCGGCCATGCTGACTTATCTGGACGGCAACGAAAATGTACTGTCAAAGCCCAATGAAAATTATGGCAGAGAGCTACAGGAATTGTTTACTATCGGGCAGGGTAATTATAATGAAAATGATGTCAAGAATGCAGCAGCTATACTAACAGGCTGGACGCTTACCGGCTACCGGGATACTATTTCCGCAGATATTAATGTTGAATTTAAATCATCCAAGCATAATAACGGTGATAAAACCTTTTCCTCCTATTATCAGAATACAGTTATAAAAGGAAGGACGGGAGCAAGCGCAGGTGCTCTGGAACTTGGTGAACTTATTGACATGATCCTGCGGCAAAAGGAAACTGCTTTATTTATTGTCCGAAAAATTTACCGATGGTTTGTACAGGCAGAGATTTCGTCAACAATTGAAAATGAAGTAATTCAACCATTGGCGGTTTTATTTCAAAAAGATTACGAAATAAAACCTGTATTAACACAACTGCTCAACTCCAGTCATTTTTATGACGAACAGCTCATCGGTTCGCAGATCAAATCTCCGCTGGATCTGCTCATCGGAACGCTTGTTCATTTTAACCAGCCGGTACCCGATCCTTTGAAAAACAGGAAAGATTTTGACGCTTATCTGTTATACATAGCCAATTATGCAAAAGAGCTGCAAATGGAAGTTTTTGGTCAGGAAACTGTTTTTGGCTGGCGTCCTTATTATGATACGGATTTCTATGAACTTTGGATAAACTCCACAACGTTAGCGCTAAGAGGAGCTTACACCAATGCCTTAATAACCGGAACAACCAATACTACCATCAATATTAATTCACTGGATTTGGCAAAAAAGGTATCAAACCCGGCTGATCCGGTAGTGTTGGTAGATGAACTGACTAAATATCTTTTTGCATCTGATCTGACCCAGGCGCAAAAAGATTACATAATTGATGAGATACTCGTACCTGGCCTGCCGCGTTACGAATGGGGAGCAGAATGGAACCTTTATAAAGCAGATCCGGTCAATAGTGCCAAAATGACTGCGGTCAAAATGAAAATTGATAATATGTACCTCTATCTGCTTCGTCTCGCTGAATTTCAGATGGGATAGAACAGCGGGAAATAAGTTAATGATCTTATTTCCAAATTAATTACTCTCGTTATGAAACGTCGTGAATTTCTACAATATGCAACTTCCTCGTTCTTTCTCCCTCTGGTTTTAGACGGATATGGCGCGCGTGCAGAAACCAATGCGAGCTCTCCCTTTATGAAAGCAATGCTTGAACTGGCAGAGGCAAATGACAAAATTTTGGTGGTAATTCAGCTGAACGGTGGAAATGATGGGCTGAATATGGTACTTCCGCTGGACCAATACAGTACTTACACTGCAAGTAATTTCAGGGGCAATATTGCTATTCCGGAAAATAAAGCATTAAAACTGGATGGCTTTCCGGAAACCGGACTACATCCTTCGATGACCGGTCTTCAGACTCTCTTTAACGAAGGCAAGTTGTCGATTGTCCATGCAACCGGATATCCTAATCCGAATTTTTCGCATTTCCGTGCGAACGATATATGGTTTACCGCCGTTGACTCAGACAAACTTTCTACATCGGGCTGGCTCGGGCGATATCTTGAACAAAGCTATGATCAGTTCCCGGATGCATACCCTAATGCAAATTTTCCGGATCCAATGGCAATTCAGATTTCTTCCATTTCTTCTACGACGTTTAACACAAGCAGTAGTCCTGGAGGGCTTTCCATACAGGATCCTGACACTTTTTCACAGATTATTGGAGATAAACCGGTCATAAATCCCGGGGAACTACCGAATACCCCGGCCGGAAAATATACTGCCTTCATTCGCCAGCAACAAACTTCTTCGGTTGCATATGCAGGACGTTTGAAAGAAGCATCTGCTAAAGGGAAAAACATGGTAGTTTATCCTACAGATAATTCTTTATTTGATCAGCTTAAAATTGTATCCAGGCTTATTGCAGGAGGATTAAAAACGAAGATTTACTATGTAACACTGGGTGGATTTGATACACACTCGCAGCAGGTGGACATTACGGATACTACACAGGGAAAACACGCCACTCTGCTGAAATATTTGTCCGAAGGCATCAAGATTTTTTTGGATGACCTTAAAGCCAACGGTAAGGAAGACAAAGTAGCTGGGATGACATTCTCGGAATTTGGGCGCCGGGCTATTTCCAATGGAAGCCGGGGAACGGATCATGGCTGGGCATCACCAATGTTCGTTTTTGGAAGTGAAATCAAAACCCGCATAATTGGCAAAAATCCGGATCTGACAGATTTGGTTGGAAACAACATTAAAATCCAGAATGATTACAGGCAAGTATATTCGAGTATTTTAACCGATTGGCTGGGCGCTTCTGATGATTTAGCAAAAAGTGTTATGTTTGATACGATGTTTACGAATCTTCCGATTTTTAATAAACAAGTTCCGGATATTAAACCCATATCTACGGAACGGATCAATGTTTATCCCAATCCTGCTAATGAAGAAATTTATGTGGAGTCAGGGCTGATGATACAGGGGAATGATAAACTTACTATAACGGATATGAACGGCCGGGTTTTGCCCCTTCAGGTTACATATTTGTCCACAACACAAATACGGATTAAAAAGCCGAACATCACCTCAGGAAAATACTTTATCCGGTTAGAAAACGACAAGCATTCTGTTGTTAAACCTGTGATGATTTTGAGATAATTTTTACTTTAACTTTATATAAAAACGGCAGTTGTCTTCGAAAAGAGAACTGCCGTTTTTTGTATCTGTATCCTTATTTCAATCCCAACTCCTCACCTATTGCCTGCACTTTATCTTTCAAAGTTGCATAAACGCTGTCAAAATCTTCATTCTTTTCCAACGTCGCACGAACTCCTACGTAGAACTTAATTTTCGGTTCAGTTCCGGATGGACGGCAAGTAAATTTAGTACCATCCTCAGTGAAGAACTGCAATACATTGGATGGTTCAATTCCCATTTCACCTGATGGAATGGACGTTGTAGTTCCGCTGGTAAAGTCCGTAGTAGTCAGTGCTTTGTAATCATCCATACGTGTTACTGGCGAGCCAGCAAGTGTTTTTGGTGGATTTACCCTGAAATCTGCCATCATATGCTGAATTTCATCTGCACCGGCTTTACCTTTTTTAGTAAGAGAGATCAAACCTTCGTAATAGAAACCAAATTGCTTGTAGATTTCCATTAACATATCAAAAAGGCTTAATCCCTTGTCTTTTGCATAAGCAGTCAGCTCGGCAATCATGGCGCAGGATGCAATGGCATCTTTATCACGAACTGCATCCCCGATTAGATAACCGTAGCTTTCTTCGCCTCCGCCGATAAACTGCTCAATACCTTCTTTTTCACGGATTACCTGCGCAATAAATTTGAATCCAGTCAATGTATTATAACATTTGACATCAAACGCTGCGGCCATTTTATCGATAAGATCCGTCGTAACAATGGTTTTACAAACAAACTGAGTTCCGGTAAGTTTCCCGGCGTCTTTCCAGGCATTTAAAAGGTAATAAATTAATACGCTGGCCGTCTGGTTACCATTCAAAAGCTGAATTTCACCGTGGTGGTTTTTAGCTGCAATACCAACTCTGTCAGCATCAGGATCCGTTCCCAATACGAGATCAGCATCAATTTCTTTGGCCTTTTCCACTGCTTTGGACATTGCTTCTGTTTCCTCCGGATTTGGGTAAACAACCGTTGGGAATTGTCCGTTTCCATTAGGTTCAGCCTGTTCTGTAATGATAGTAACTGCCTCAAAACCCATTTTAGCCAATAATTTAGGCACTAATGTTACCCCAGTTCCATGCAAAGGCGTATATACAATTTTCAGATCTTTCTGGCGTACAATTGCATCTTTCGAAATAGAAAGCGATAATATATGGTTCAGATATTTTTCATCAATATCAGCACCAATTTTAGTGATCTTAGAAGGATCACCATCAAATTTCACATCATCAATGGACTTGATTGCATTTACTTCGTCGATGATATTTGCATCATGTGGGGCTACAACCTGTGAGCCATCATCCCAATAAGCCTTATAACCATTATATTCTTTGGGATTATGCGAAGCCGTTACAACAACGCCACTTTTACAACCCAGTTCACGAATAGCGAAAGACAATTCAGGCGTTGGACGTAATGCTTCAAACAAGTAAACATCAATTCCGTTTGCGGAAAATATATCTGCAATAATCTTAGCAAATTCATCTGACTTTATGCGGCTGTCATATGCTATAGCTACACTTTTAGCTTCATTAGGAAATGCTTTGTTCAGGTAATTTGCCAGCCCCTGAGTTGCAGTTCCAACCGTATAACGGTTCATGCGGTTAGAGCCAATTCCTATTAATCCCCGTAAACCACCTGTTCCGAATTCCAGATCTTTGTAAAACGCATCCGTTAATTCAGTATCATTTGACTCATCGATCAATTGCTGAATAGATTGTTTCGTATCAATATCATAATCACCGTTGAGCCAGCTATTCACTTTGGCCATTACATTCGGTTCTAATTTTGCAGTCATAGTCAAGTTTAGATTTTAGATAAAAATTGTAAACCAAGTCCCTTTTCGATACAGAAAAACTGAATATCAGTTATTTATATCAAAAAGGGACTAAGAGTTATTCTTTTAATGCCTTTAACACCATAAATGTAAATATATACCGGAATTATTTACTTATTTCCAGTTCTTCTTTTTTTCTTCCTGTGAAGCATCTTTCGGAATTTCCTTAACCGATACATCCTTCATTGTTTCCTTAGCTGTTTTGTGGATTAGTTCAGCGACCAGCCCCGTCCAACCCGTCTGGTGGCTTGCTCCGCAGCCGCGTCCGTTATCTCCGTGAAAATACTCGTAAAACAACACATGGTCATTAAAATGAGGATCTTTCTGCAATTTTTCATCATTTCCGTATACCGCCCGGTTTCCATCAGCATCTTTTTTGAAGATATTGATCAAACGGCCTGCAATAGCAACTGCAGCATCTTTAATCGTTACCAGATTTCCTGAATTGGTGGGATATTCGATCATAAAATCTTCTCCATAATAGGCATGGAATTTCATCAATGAATCGAAAATCAGGTAATTCAAGGGGAACCATATTGGTCCGCGCCAGTTGGAATTACCACCCATAATATCCGTTAAAGCTTCGGCAGGTGTATAATCTACCTGCAATACTTCCCCGTTGATATAAAATTTATATGGATTTTCTTCATGGTATTTGGACAAAGCCCTTACACCATAATCTGACAAAAATTCGCTTTCGTCCAGCATACGCTTCATGATCATTTTCATACGGTGGCCACGAAGAATAGAAAGCAAGCGGTTTTCACCTTTTCCGGACTCAAACCAACGGGATATTAAACGGGCCAGATCCGGACGGTTTGCCAATACCCATTCCACACGTCGTTTGAAAACAGGCATTTTGTCCAGATTCTGAGGATCAAGGATTTCGACCGCAAACAAAGGGATTAAACCTACAATTGAACGAACTTTTAAAAGAATACTTTGACCGTTTGGAATATGGATTACATCATAATAAAACTGGTCTTCCTCGTCCCAGAGACTGATAGAAGAGTTTTTACCACCAATAGATTCCATAGCTCCGGCAATATGCAGGAAGTGCTCAAAAAACTTGGAAGCCATATCCTGATAAACCGGATGAACCAATGCAATTTCCACAGAAATGCGCAACATGTTCAGCGTGTACATGGCCATCCAGCCGGTAGCATCTGCCTGCTGTAATTTTCCGCCAAAAGGCATCGGGGTCGAACGGTCAAAAACACCAATATTATCCAATCCTAAGAACCCGCCGCTAAAAATATTATTACCGGTATCATCTTTCTGATTGACCCACCAGGTAAAGTTCAGAAGCAGTTTATGAAATATTTTTTCTAGAAACTCAACATCCCCTACTCCGTTATTTTGCTCCTGGTCAATTTCATAAACCTTCCATGTTGCCCAGCCGTGCACAGGTGGGTTTACATCAGAAAAATTCCATTCATAAGCTGGAATCTGACCGTTGGGGTGCATATAATATTCACGCAGAAGAATTTCCAGCTGTCTTTTAGCAAATGCTGCATCTACGCGTGCCAGCGGAACACAATGAAAAGCGAGGTCCCAGGCTGCAAACCAGGGATACTCCCATTTATCTGGCATGGATATAATATTGGCCGCATATAAGTGCTTCCAGCCGGAATTTCGCCCCCATTTCCTGCCCTGATTAGGCCCGGGCTGTGCAGGATCGCCTTTCAGCCATTCGTATACATTGTAATAATAGAACTGTTTGCTCCATAACATTCCTGCATAAGACTGGCGCTGAATGGATTTCAGGTCGGCATCCGTTACATCCTTTTGAAGATCATCATAAAATTCATCGGCTTCACGAATGCGTTTGGTGAAAAGATCCTCAAAACCTCCAAAGGGTTCAGAAATGGTATGATTTACAAAGCGCATCCGGAAGGAAACACTTTCACCTGCTTTAATTGTTTTGGTAAACCTTGCAGATGCTTTTGTACCAATACTGTTAGGATTAACAGTAGTTGCTTTTTTACCACTAATAATATAGTCGTTGATACCGTCTTTTGGGTAAGCTGTGGTATTGGCAGTACCATAAAGCTTTTTGTAATTGGTTTCATTTTCACAAAACAACAATTCATCGGCACCTTCCAGATACAAATTATATTTTCCGTGTTTTCTATGCGTAACTTCTATTAAACGGTTGGAAATACCGTTCATCATCGGTTTATAATTGTACGCTTCGTAACCCCACGACCATGTATTCCTGAACATAATAGTAGGAAGCAATGTGATCGGGGCATCTTTCGGGCCGCGGTTAAAGATCGTGACTTTCATCATGATATCCTCCTCATCCGCTTTGGCGTGTTCTATGAAAATATCGAAGTATTCGTTGTTATCGAACACGCCTGTATCCATAATTTCATACTCAGGATCCTCTTTCCCCCTGCGGCCATTTTCCTGCCGTAATTCATCATATGGAAAAGCCTGATGAGGATATTTGTAAAGCATTTTGGTATAAGAATGTGTAGGCGTACTATCCAGATAGTAGTACATTTCCTTCACGTCTTCCCCATGATTGGACTCACGGTTTGTCAGCCCGAAAATTCTTTCTTTGATGAGCTTATCATTATGGTTCCAGAAAGCAAATGATAAACAAATGTGCTGTTTATTATCTGAAAACCCTCCAATACCATCTTCTCCCCAGCGATATGCCTTCGAATAAGCCATTTCGTGAGTGATATAATTCCAGGCATCTCCGTTTCCGCTATAATCCTCTCTCACTGTGCCCCACTGACGTTCAGACAAATATGGCCCCCATTTCTTCCATCCTTTATTTTCCTTCTGAAGGCTTAACCTTACTTTTTCCGCGCCGTGTGCCATCAATATGTAGAATTATCTAACTCAATTAATTTTATGTAAAAGTACACAATTTAAAAAGTCAGGAATAAAAAACTCTTTAAGCTGTCTGTAAATTGAAAATTAATAAAAAAACAGTTCTAAAAAAGGCTATATCCGTTAAAAAATACCAATTTCATTATAAACCGTCATTTTTTACGTATATCCAATTCTCTACCAGATTTATAGACTCAATATCATTATAAGCTTTTACCTGATATTCTACATCGCCTCCATAAAACGCTGTTGTAGGTTTTGCTCTCTCCGACGTTTCAACCAATAATGGATGGCGTTCCTGATGGAGCAGATTTTCAACGTCGGCTATATACTCCTTGAACATGAACGGATTAGGAAGCTGATAGTATTTACCATCATCTGCAAGTAAAACAGGTACCGGGGTATATTTCCCTTCGGCATTTGTTTTTCCATAAGCTAACCGGGCCAACGCATATTGTTCATCGGAAGCTTCAAATACAATTCCTTTCAACGGCTTTTGTCTGGACTTTTCTTTTGTAATTTTTTCGTCCAAACCCTGAAGAAGATTGCGCAGCTGCCATGTATTTTTTCCGGTTCTGGTTCTTTCCCTGATCGACTGGCGAATAAGATAAGTAAGTGCCTGTGTAACATTCAGGCCAATTTCTGCCATTTGTTTAAAAATGAATGAAGTTGGCGACATACCGGGAATTGTATTCGGGTCGTGTAGTAAAATAGTGCCCTCGGGTGTTAAAAAACCATCAATCCGAACGCAAACATTAATTCCCAACTGCTCAAAAACCTGTGCAATAACCTGTTGAATTTCCTGGTTTTTTCCAAGAGTTGTCTCAACCGGAATACGTTTACGGCTTCCTCCGGGCTTATATTTCGCATTGAAATCAAAAACTTCTGCCAGGTTAATTACTTCACTTGGAGGCAATGCCAATGGTTTACCGTTATCAAATTGAATGCAGCCGCAGGAAAATTCCTGGCCGTCTATAAATTCTTCAATTAATACCTGGTCTTCTGCATTTGAACTGCTGATAAATAATGTTTCAGCCTGATTTGAAAAATAAGAATCCAGTTCTTCAATTAATTGCTGGGGAAGATATATGCTCTTGCCTTTAATTACAACCGGATAAGCAATTCCTTCATCCAGATTGGCCATTTTCTGTGCCCAAATATGTTTTTGAGCTGCATCCATGGATTTCCAGGTGCTGCTTTCAATTTCGACCTGAAAAAAGCACTGGTTTATAGCTGCAATAAAATCTCCCAGAGAATCTTGTTTTACAATAGCTACACCAATGGAAGATCCCTGATGCGGCGCCTTAATAACCAAAGGCAGGCCAAGATGCTTTTTCAGCACCTTAAATAAAATCGGATATTCATTTGGAATCCACTGGTCATAACGAAGTGTCCAGCTTTTTTTCTCCTGACCGTTAACAAGGGCGATCATTTCATTTTGTAATATCTTATCAATTCCCACCGCAGATCCCATTAAACCCGGACCGCTATAAGGAATTTGATACCATTCCAATAAGCCCTGTATAGCACCATCTTCACAGCCAGGGCCATGCATGGCCAGAAATGCAAAATCAAAATGAGAATTGAATTCAGCGGGAGTTAGCTGGGTACCTATTTCGGAAGGAACAGGTTCATTAGCCAGATGCGGATATGAATCTATGTATGTTTTGAATCCATCCCGTTGCATTTGAGCGGATGGATAAAAGTCCCTTATTTCACTGGCATACATGTAAGTATGTTCAAGCTTGATAAAGCGTCCGAAACTGTCTACAAAAATCGGGATTGGCTCAAAGAGCGACTTATCTAAATATTCGAAGGCGGTTTTTCCACCAGCAAAAGAAATTTCCCTTTCACGGGAAGGGCCTCCAAAAAATACTCCTATGCGCATATAAATCCTGATTGATGCATTCAAATCACAGCTGCAATATAAGGCAGTAATTGAGACGAATCAATTTCCACGAAGTAAGCACATGAAATATTTATTCAGGAAAGGTATAACCGGACGGTTTTTAGCCCGGTTATAAAAATCTTAAAATTGCTGTAATGCGTTATGCGAGTGCCGCTACATTGGATGCAATTACTTTGCTTACGTGCGGAACTGCCTTACGAATTGACTCTTCAAGACCTGCACGGAAAGTCATAGCGCTCATCGGACAGCTTTGGCAAGACCCCTGCAACTCAAGAATTACAGTCATGTCATCGGTTAATTCCACCAATTTCACATCTCCGCCATCAGCATGAAGATAAGGGCGTACAGTTTCGAGCGCCTGCTCAATCAGTTCTATTGTTTTTTCTTTTGAATCCATTATAAAAAAATCTATCTGCTAATATGCAAAACTTTATCTTTAAAATCAAATAAATGCTTCTTAACCTAAGCCTGGATTTCTACAAGCCGGGTTTTGTCTTTGGAAGCATTTCTAATAGCAACCTGCTGAGCCAAAGCTTCGGCAGTATCCCTGAAAGCATTATTTACAATAGCATTGTTATTCATAATAGCCGGTTTTCCTTCATCACCTGCCTCTCGGATACTTTGAACCAACGGTATTTGTCCTAATAAAGGTACATTAAATTTGCTTGCCAGAAGCTGCCCTCCGCCTGAACCAAAAATTGGATATTTATAATCCGGGAGCTCATCAGGTGTAAACCATGCCATGTTTTCAACAATACCTAGAATCGGCACATTAATCTGTGGCTGCATGAACATCGACAGTCCCTTGGTCGCATCTGCTAAGGCTACTTTTTGTGGTGTTGTCACAATTACAGCACCTGTTACAGGAACAGTTTGTACCAGTGTTAAATGTATATCACTTGTTCCCGGAGGAAGGTCAATTAAGAGATAATCCAGATCACCCCAATCCGTATCACCAAAAAACTGCTTTAGAGCCTGGCTTGCCATAGGGCCGCGCCAAACTACTGCACTGTCCGGTGGTGTTAAAAAACCTATTGAAATAATTTTTATCCCGTACTGACGAATTGGATTAATGTAATTTTTACCATTTTTTGGCGTAATAGTGGGCTGCATATTTTCTGCACCAAACATTACCGGCATGGAAGGCCCAAAGATATCTGCATCTATAATCCCGACCTTTGCACCCGAACGGTGCAACGCCATAGCCAGATTGGCAGTAACGGTAGATTTCCCCACACCACCTTTCCCTGATGAAATAGCAATCACATTTTTTACGCCCGGAATTAAGGAACCGGTCTGACGCGTTGAAGTAACGTTAGCTGTCAGATTAACAATCACTTCAACATCAGGACTTAAATGTTTGTGGATTGCCGCAGTACAATTCCTTCGGATCAGCTCTTTCAACGGACAAGCTGGTGTGGTTAACACCACAGTGAATTTGACCTGATTAATGCCGATTTCAATATCCTGGATCATACCCAGCGTTACCAGATCCCTTTTCAGATCGGGCTCTTCCACAGTACTTAATGCCTGTAATACTTTTTCTTTATTTATTGTAAATTCTCCCATTATACGGATTACGGATTTTTCTTATAAGGATAAAATCCTATTCATAATTAAAATTTGGTACTCTTTCGTCATCACTTCTTCAATACGATTCAACACAAATAATACGTAATGAGTTTATTAAAGAACTGGAAATTCATTTATTCTTTTGCGTATTTCATTCAGTTCAGCAGTAACATCTATGGTTGCAGAAATTTCGTTCAGCTTTAATCTAAGGGTATTTAATAATTTAAACTGGCTTTGCGTAAATCCATGCTGTGGCCTGTGATTCATCATCTGGCGTATATGATTCCATTCTTTCATGAAATCCAGTGATCCTGTACTGACAAATGAATGGACAAAAGTATGAAAGATATGATCCTCTGCTATTTTGTTCGGATGTATAAGGTCTTCTTCGTAATACCGGTAATCGCGTAATTCGTCGATCATGATTTCATAGGAAGGAAAATATTCAACGTGCCGGTATTTTTCGGATAAACGATGACAAATCAATCTCAAAGTAGACTTACTAACCTGGTTTAATGGTAAAGTATCTTTTGTATGCCGAACCGGGCTTACAGTCACAATAACCTGTAAGTCGCGCCGGAAAGATCTTAATTTATTGATCAGCTGTTCAAAAGGGATCATGATCTGATCCGGATGCAGCAATTCTTTCACAAAACGGTCAGAAGGTAATTTATGGCAATTCCCGACGAGCAAATTGGTTGATCTGTGCCGGTAAGCATAAGCGGTGCCTAATGTTATGACGAGTAAATCTGCGCTTTGTATAAATGCTTTCATGCTATTCAGCTTTTCCATCAATTCCGTTTCCAGTTCATGCTGATTTACAGCCCATTGAGCTGAGTGAAAATCATGATGAAGCCATACCCGGTCTGCATTTTCCAGATATAAAGCAGAATTTGGCTTCCTTCCTTCCAAAGCGGAATCCAGGATTTTGGTAATCGTATGCGGATTAAATACTGTGCCGAAGGGATTATTTAGGACAGGAAATTTATAGTCAAAAAGTTGTCTGCCCAATACTTCTGCGAAACACGAACCAATAGTTAATATTTTTGAATGATGGTTAATTTTCCAATCGGACGGAGTAATGCTGACTTCGGTATTTAATTTTAATTGCTTCATTCTGTGTAATCATGTAGGTATTGCAAAATTAATGTGAATTAATTAAACGTCTCTTTAGTTCTGTTTTATTAGTGATTTTAAATCATTAAGTTTGAGTTAAATCGCACACACTCATCAACAAATAATGAATGAAAATACTTACCCATTTACGCTGTCGCGTACAGAATTCCGCTTTGAATTTGTCAGTATCAGTGCAAAGAAAGAAGTCAGGAAGGTTGTTCTTTTAACTGAAACAGCCATTTCTAAAATTTACAATCTTGCGTTGCTTGATTTATTGGAAAATGGTGAACTAAGTGACATGGCAGAAACGAGTAATGATGATTTTAAAATTGTTATAGCCACTGTAATACAAATTATCAATAATTTTCTGGATCACAATCATCACATTTTTGTTATTTTCAGTGGCAGTGATTCACGTCGACATCGACTTTACCGAATAATATTGAGCCGAGAGTTAATCGAGATTTCTAAAAAGTTTGTAGTTTTCGGAGTTAACCATGATGTTCCATATCCTTTTGAAATCAATACAGAATATGAATTTTGCCTTATAGGAAAACATGAAAACACTAAAAAAAAAATACTACTTTAACTCTTACAGGAGAACAAATTGTTCAAAAGAAATTAGACAAGGTGAATGCGATGCTTAAAAAAATGGATCTTTCTAAATTACCAGGAATGCCAATTAACGCCAAGCATGATTAATGAAAACAGTAAAAAGAAAATTCTGCCCCAAAATTAACCGGAGAGCAAATTGTTCAGAAAAAATTAGACGAAATGAATGCGTTACTTAGGAAAATAGATTTTTCTAAATTTCCAATGAGTTCAAAAGACAAGTAAGTTTAGCATCTGACTGTAATATGCCAAATTCTTTTTTCAAGTCAATATTCCTGATTTCAATTAATCTGATTGGGCTTACTGGTTGTGCTCAACCAGCCAACACGCCGCAGGTTCCTCGTCAATATGAATTTGGAACTACGCCCGTATGGCAGGATGAATTTGATTATTCGGGCAAACCGGATGTTAAAAAATGGAGTTACGATTTAGGTGGGGATGGATGGGGAAATAATGAATTGCAAAATTATACGGACAAACAGGAAAATGCGCATGTTGAAAACGGCAAGCTGATTATTGAGGCAATTAAAGAACAATCAGGTAAAAACAAATACAGTTCAGCCAGACTTGTTTCTCTTGGTAAAGGTGATTTTCGCTATGGCAAATTTGAAATTAAAGCCAAACTACCAACGGGACGAGGAACATGGCCTGCTATCTGGATGCTGGCAAGTAATAATACTTACGGAAATAAGGGCTGGCCGGATAATGGCGAAATAGATATAATGGAACATGTAGGTTTTGACCAGAATAACATTCATGGCAATATCCATACAAAGGCATTTAACCACTCCATTGGCACCAATAAGGGTAATAATACTATTATCAATACCGCTTCTACTGAGTTTCACATTTATACATGTGAGTGGACTCCGGACTATGTTGCTCTCTCTGCTGACGGTAACGAATATTTCAGATTTAATAAAGAACCGGTTTATCAATGGCAGCAATGGCCCTTTGACAAATCTTTTCATCTTTTATTAAATATGGCAGTTGGAGGTAATTGGGGTGGCCAGAAAGGCGTGGATGATAGCATCTTCCCTCAAAAAATGGAGGTGGATTATGTTCGGGTTTATCCACTCATTGAAAAAAAGTAGCTTTGAAATTACAGTCCATCGAGGTAACTTGCACCCATGGATCATTTCGTTGTTTCGGCCAGGAAGTATCGACCCGTCACCTTCGATTCGGTGGTTGGTCAGTCACACATTACTACTACGCTTAAAAATGCTATACGCACCAATCACCTTGCACAGGCTTTTCTTTTTTGCGGGCCAAGAGGTGTAGGAAAAACTACATGCGCACGGATTTTGGCAAAAACTATCAATTGCCAGAATCTGGGTGAAGACGTAGAGGCATGCGGAGAATGTACTTCCTGTATCAGTTTTCAGAACAACCAGTCTTTCAACATCCATGAGCTGGATGCTGCTTCCAATAATTCAGTAGATGACATACGGAGTTTGATCGACCAAATCCGGACTCCGCCACAATTACCCGGAAAGTACCAGATTTATATCATTGATGAAGTTCACATGCTTTCATCGCAGGCTTTTAATGCATTTTTGAAAACATTGGAAGAACCACCCAGTTATGCCATTTTCATCCTGGCTACAACTGAGAAGCATAAGATTCTGCCAACGATATTATCGCGTTGCCAGATTTTCGATTTCAACAGGATACAACCTAAGGATATTGCTTACCATCTGGCAGATATTGCTAAAAAAGAAGGTATTGAAACAGACGCAGAGGCGTTGGAACTAATCGGCCAAAAAGCTGATGGAGGACTTCGTGACGCTTTGTCTATGTTCGATTTGAATGTTACTTTTTCAACTGGCAACCGCCTGACTTATGAAGCGGTACTTGAAAACCTGCATATCCTGGATTATGATTATTATTTCAAAATTACAGATGCTTTAACGGCTGGAAGTATCGCAAAATCATTGATACTCTTTGATGAAATTTTACGAAAAGGATTTGACGGGCATTTGTTTATTGTAGGCCTGCTCGAACATTTCCGTAATCTGCTGGTTTGTAAAGATCCGTCTACTGTCACCCTTTTACAGGTTTCTGAAGCAGCTGAAAGAAAATACCTGCATCAGTCTGCTCTTGCCGACATGAGCTTTTTACTGTCGGCACTTAGTATTGCCGGCCAGACTGATATCAATTATAAAGCTGCTAAAAACCAGCGGCTGCATGTAGAGTTATGCCTTATGAAGCTTGCGAATTTGCCGCATATTCTTCAACTGAGCTCACTTGCGACCGTTGATGAAACGGCAAAAAAAAGTTGAGCCTGAGCAACAGCCAGTAACGACAGAACCAAAACCTCCTGTTTATGAGAAAAGTAATGGCTCACCTGTTACTAATTTACAGCCTGTCAGCTCTTCTTCGTCAGTCAATACTGTTGTGCCGGTGGCAGCACCTGTTCAGTCAACAAAATTAAGAAGTACCACGCAGCTCATTCCGTCTGCACCTGTTCAAACCCAGCCATCACGCGAAGAAAATCCGATTATAGCAGTAAGCCAGCCTTCAACAACTATGGTTGATGTGGAAGAACTTACGCTTGAAAATTTACAAAGTGCCTGGTATGAATTCGCCGGAAAGCGCAACCAGGTAAAAAACTCGACTACCGAAGAAATTGCTTTAAGGAAGGAATTTAAACTTGTCGGGACAAGCATTGAAATTATTCTGGATAATGACCATCAGCTCGATGCAATCCAGGGAATGAGGTATGATTTGTTAAGCTTTCTGAAAAATCGTTTTCATGCGCCAAAACTGGATATAAATCCGCGTGTAGCACCGCATGAAGTAAAAAAAGTACCTTATACTGCGGCAGAGAAATTTAATTTCATGGCAGAAAAAAACCCGCATCTTTTAAAGCTGAAGCAGGCATTAGGCTTGGATGCGGACTTTTAATAAGCAGCCATTTCTATCTGTTTAAGAATTTTTTATGCAAGTATAAAACCTGAGGAATAAGAGCAGATGTTTCATCATTCTTAATTACAAAATCAGCGATTTTATTGCGGTCGTCATCTGAAATCTGCCGTTGAATGATTGCTTCTATTTCTTGCTGGCTGCGATTATCTCTCTATAGTATTCTTTTAATTCTCAGTTTAGCAGGTGCCTCAACGACTATTACAAAATCCAGATTATTTCTGTCTCCGGCTTTGTTCATAATGGCCGCTTCTTTGATCACATAAGCAGAACCGGATTTTTCACTTACCCACCTTTCAGTATCCTGCATGACGACAGGATGAATGATTGCATTTAATTTTTTAAGGAGATCCTCATTTTTAAAAACGACCGAGGCAACATAAGAACTTGTTGTACATACCTTCTGCATTATAAGATTTTTCCCCAAGTAGCTGAAGGACTTTTTCTTTAATTTCAGGATGATTATTGGTCAGCCATTTTGCCCTGCTGTCTGCTTCATAAACAGGTATATCAAGACACGAAAATATTTTACAAACAATACTTTTACCCGAACCGATACCTCCGGTAATTCCAATTTGCAAAGGGGATTTCTTGTAATCAGCCATAAAAATTGCAGTTGCACTTACTTATTGGGAACAGTATTTAAAAATTGTGCAACCTCAAAACTGATATAAACATTACGGTGACTAACCTCTACCAAAGGAGAAACAGGCAGCGGTATAGGAAGACTTTCATCAAAATTGTTCTGGATCTTCGGAGTTGGAACCTGAATACGGATCGTATCAGGATAAGCTTTTATCAGGGAAACTGGTCCGTCGACAGAAATAAGTGATGGAGAAACGTTAATAATACTGGATATGACATAACCTTCACCCATATCAATTCCTGCGCTATCAACCCGGATTGGTATAATCCTTCTTATTTTACGCTCAAAACTGAGTTCAAATGTATCTGAAACAACATAATTAACATGCAGATCAGGAAAGAGCTCGGTGATCTGGTCAGTTAGTGTTGTTGAATTGATATAGCTGGATTTGTTCGGGTTATTTACCTTATAGACGACAGGAAGCGCATTAAAATTCAGCCAATATTTCCGCACCAGGTTCCATCCATTGCCCGAAACATTTACGGATAATCGTTTAGGCAGAGGCTGCAAAGGCACAAAAGAAGCATTATCGTACTCCACTTCGAGCGGATAATTCAACCTTACAGAATAATTATCCTGATTAAGCACGTTCATCAACCAAAAGAACGTAGCTGCAATCAGGCAAACCAAAAAGGTTTTTATCTTATTCTTTCCGGAAGGCGTGTCACTCACAAGTAATTATTGGTTAGTTCTGTATTAAGTATTTGGTAACCAGGAGTAATTGGGTAATCACAAGTTTGTGGGTAACCACTAGGGTTACCCCAGCTTTTATTCGGTAATTGTACGGGCCACCGCCGATTTATCAATCGTTAATTTAACACCTTTATCAATTTCAAGTGTTACTGTAGTTTCATCAACTGTATACACTTTCGCATGTATCCCGCCAATAGTAACGACTGATTCTCCCTTTTTAAGGTTACCAAGAAGCTCTTTTTGTTCTTTTTGTTTCTTTTGCTGTGGGCGTATCATAAAAAAATAAAATACACCAATTATCCCCACCCACATTATTACCTGGTAGATCATGGCCTGGTTACCGCCTGCTGCTGCTTGTGCTAAAAGAGAAAGTTTCATTATTAAAGGAGATATCCTATTTTAAAAATTTGAAATTATTTGATTGAGTTTAGTTTTCTGCTTCCGGCTTTGGTTCAGCATTCACGATTCCCCTTAATCTCAATTCGGAATATGCAGGTTCAGTATTTGCATAAACAGTGATTGTCTTTACCTGGGGACCCGATTTGTTTTTACTGTCGAAACGAACATGAATACTTGAAGTAGCGTTTGGGCCGATCGGTTCTTTGGGCCATTCAGGAGTTGTACATCCGCAAGATGAGGTTATATTGTTCAGTATCAAAGGATATTCACCATCATTTCTGAACTTAAAAGTATGCTCCACAACCTGGCCTTCTTTAATCGTACCAAAATCGTAAGAAGAACTGTCTATTAAAGTCAAAACAGGCAGTTTTGAATCTGTCTGTTTTGAATCGTTTTTCTTTTCTGTACCCGAACAATTTAACAAAGCCGTAGATACCGACAAAAAGAATATAACCGAAAATACTTGTTTCATAAATCCTGAATCAGCTGGCCTGGCCTTTAATCTGAGCCATAAGACGATCAACATCTTCAAGCAGTTTTTCTGCTTTTTCCCGCGCATCATTTACAACACGTTCACTTTCAGTTCTTGAGTAATTATCAGGCAGGTCTTTTCTGTCAACCATATCCTGGATTACATCCTGAAGCTTTTCACGATATTTTGATAATCTGTATGTTAATTGGGTACGCAGTACTTCTCCTTTATTAGGAGCATAAAGAATCCCCAAAGCAGCTCCTGTTACGCAGCCAGTCAAAAATGCAATTAAACCGTTACTAGTTTTACTCATGGCTCTATTGTTTTTGCTGTTAGTTTTTAGTCTGATATTTTAATAGTAATATATTTACAAAAACTATTCCAATTCAAATTTACAAACCAACTTATAATGCGTTTGTTTATCAAATTTATTTATTGTCAATTAAGCCTCGTCCGCTTTTTCTGATAACGCCTTCATTAGCAAGCTTTACAGAAAGTACGTCCAAAACTCCATTTACAAACTTACCACTTTTAGGTGTACTATACCTTTTTGCAATTTCAATAAATTCATTAATTGTCACTTTCACTGGAATTCCTGGAAAATGGATCAATTCCGCCAAGGCTGTTTTGAGGATGATCAGATCCACTAATGCAATACGGTCCAGTTCCCAGTTTTTAAGATGTTCGTCCAGATAAACATCATATTTATCATTTTCTTCAACAACGATCCGGCATAATTCCTCTACAAAGAACCGGTCTTCTTCCCAGTCTTTGGTAAGTGGTGCCAGCTGGAAGGTTTCACTGGTATCAGCAGATTTAAGTGTTTTGATACATAAACTACGGATCAATTCACTGTGATCTACCCAATATAAATCGCGTTGTTCCAGGTAATCCAAAGGAACTTCGTGTTTCAGTATTACCTGCCTTAATATATGCTGGATGATCAGTTGGTCTTCTTCAGATGTGGGGGCAATTTTATGACAATATTTTTCATATTCCTCATCTTTGCGTAGTGCCTCGCGGTATATTTTCCGGATGAGGTTCATTTCATTACTCCAGTTGATCCCGTTCCTAATAATTTCTTCTTCCAGATTTTTGTCCGCTTCTAAAACAAGAATTACACGATTGGTATTCAGTCCGGAATCTTTTGGGAAAGGCGCCTCGGGATTATCATATCTTCTTTCCCTGTCCATTTTCGCCTGGCGCGACAATTCAATCAGCATGGACAAAACCCTGATAAAATCTACATAAATAGATTCTGTTTCATTTAAAACGCGGCGAACCATCTTTTCTCCGTCCGAAACAGTTTGCCGCCGGTAAGCGTCAAATGCACTGCGGGCAACATTCATAACCTGAGCCGGCGTCTCGTCAGTGTTCAGCTCTCCTTTTTTAATGAGATCATCCAGCGTCACACCCGCCAGCTTTTTCATACCGGTCAGTTTAGCCCGGTCCTGAAATTCCATCGAATTGAGATCCGGTGCAAATGCCTCATCAATGTGGTCTAAAGCCAAAAGGCGATTGGCGTCAGCTGTCAGTTTGCGCGCATAAAGCGCCTGAACAGCTTTTGTTCTTAATAATCTTCTATTCAGCATAAGCCGCAACACTAGTGGGTAAAAAGGTACAGTAAACCAAAGAACGTGTCTGCATATAGTGCAGGATTATTTGTTACAATACCCCGCGTTTCTTTTTAAATTAACCGCAAAAATAGACTATTTTGTTCAGAATCGGAAAAATCAAAAACAGGCATTTGATTTTTGCAACGATTTAGCAGGCCCGAACGTTGGTTTTCTTAAGGCGTCGGACAAAGATATTTTAAGATGCTGAACTGAAAGACTTTCTGTTTAAATCTTAATTTGCCAATATAAATTTGATTAATTCCTTACTTACCTATTAAAATAACGGAACATTGAAAATTAAGTGTTATTCGTTTTATGTTTTAATTTGTAATTCTTACAGGAATCCGGCCGTGTTATATAGCGCCATTTTATTTTAATTATCTGAGTTTCATATCTAATTTTTTTAAAAGTGAAATCATTAAAGTACCTCAACCAGTACTTGTGGAAATACAAATGGTACCTCATCTCAGGAATCGTTTTTACTATCGTTTCTAACCTTTTCGGAATTATTCCTGCCCAGCTGGTTCGGTATGCACTGGATCTTGTGATTGAAACACTGGATATTTATTATCTTTTTGGTGGCTCAGCACTGCAAAGCAAAATGTACGACATATTCGCATTCAGCATCTTACTTTATGGTCTGCTGATTTTGGCAATGGCACTCCTGAAAGGAATATTCCTTTTCCTGGTAAGGCAAACGATTATCGTTATGTCAAGACATATTGAATATGATCTTAAAAATGATGTATACCAGCATTATCAGACTTTGCCGACAAGCTTTTTCAGGCGCCACAATACGGGTGACCTTATGGCCAGGATTTCCGAAGATGTGAGTAATGTAAGGATTTACCTCGGTCCGGCACTCATGTATGGAATAAACCTGATCGTGCTGTTTTTCCTGGTCATTTCCTATATGCTTTCGGTGAATACCAAATTAACTTTTTATGTGCTTTTACCTCTCCCGCTACTTTCTATTAGTGTGTATGTGGTAAACAGTATTATTATGAAACGTTCTCAGGAAATTCAAAAACAATTGTCCGGGCTTTCGACTTATGTACAGGAAGCGTTTTCTGGCATTAGGGTTATTAAATCTTTTGTTCAGGAAAATCATTCTTTTACAAATTTTCAGAAAGAAGCAGAAGACTTTAAGAATAAATCACTCGGACTTACCAAAGTCGATTCTTTTTTCTATCCGATTATTTTGCTGTTGATCGGCCTGAGTAACATCCTTATTATATATGTAGGCGGAAAGGAAATCATAAACGGGAACTTGACGCCGGGAAATATTACTGAATTCATTTTGTATGTCAATATGCTGACCTGGCCTGTTATGGCCTTAGGCTGGACTACCAGCCAGATCCAGCGTGCAGCATCTTCGCAGCAACGTATCAATGAATTTCTGGATGAAAAAACAACACTGGTTTCAGTAAAAAATATTAACAAACCTTTGGCTGGTTCTATTACCTTCAGCAACATTGGCTTTGTTTATCCGGATTCCGGTATTGAAGCTTTGCAGCATTTTGATTTACAGGTAAATCAGGGCGAATCAGTGGCCATCTTGGGTACAACTGGTTCAGGAAAAAGTACACTGGCGCATTTGCTTTGCCGTTTGTACGATCCAACTGAGGGCCGGATACTGGTTGATGATATTCCATTGCAGGATTATGATGTACATGCATACCGCCGCCAAATTGGCTATGTCCCGCAGGATGTTTTCCTCTTTTCGGATTCAATCGAAAATAATGTACGCTTTGGCTCCACCGACATGCCGTTTGCAAGAATAGAGCAGGCCGTAAAAGACGCCGATTTGTATAATAATATTATAGATTTCCCGAACGGGTACGGAACCATGCTTGGTGAACGCGGAATTACTTTATCAGGTGGACAAAAACAGCGGCTGTCCATCGCAAGAGCTATCGCCCGTGACCCCAAAATTTTAATTTTAGACGACTGTCTTTCTGCAGTTGATACCAATACTGAAAACATTATCCTGAACAATCTTAAGAAGATCATGGATCAGCGCACTTCTGTAATCATTTCACATCGTGTTTCATCAGCAAAACTGGCGGACAGAATTGTAATGCTTGATAATGGGAAAATTATTGAGCAGGGAACACATTCAGAATTAATGGCCAAAAACGGAGCGTATAAGGAATTATATGAGAAACAGCTGATGGCTGAGGAAGTATAATGAATTAACCTGCCAGCATGGACGTACATTAGAATACATCAACAAACAATGGAACAAATTTTATCCATTGGAATTTAACCTATCGTTTAGTTTAGCAATATATTTCAACCTACCGTTCCTTTCGAATTCCCGCATTTCCAATTTTCCCATTCAAACAAACTGATCAGCGTTTGAAAATCTGCTTTTATTAAAAAAGCACTTCTCCAATAAAAGCATATTCTCTTTTCAAGTCTTCTTTCTGTAAAACGAAATATTTTTAGAAATTAAAAATATAATTATTTATAGATTAAATTGAAGCGTATAGATTCAGTTATGATTTTCTAACAAATATATATTGCTCCAATCATATTTATTTTGTAACCACAAGTAACTATTACTTAAATAATATTCTGTCTAAATAAAAAATTAATACATTTTCTCTTGCACTTTATTGATATTACAATACATTTACATATTAATAATAAAAAACTTAAAATTAAATATGTAAGTAACCTAATTCCAATTAAAATTCAACAATCTGACTAACAGGTCATTTCAAAATCTCAAAAATCAACAACATTTTTATCTATGAACTAAAACCTATCAGATTTTCAACATTTTAATTCCAATTACTACAATTACAATCACCAATGAATTAATACTTAACCAAGACAGGTCTCAATTACTAATTATTACAATTATCACTCCTATGAAAAGACCATTACTTTCGAAAAGTAAATTTGTTTTACTTCTGGCAGTCCTTTGCTGCTTTTTAACGCACTTGTCGTATGCCCAAAAAACTGTCTCAGGGCGTATAACTTCCGGTGAAGATGGCGCCGCACTTCCTGGCGTAAGCATTATTTCCAAAGGAACCAATGTAGGCGCTATTACTGATGCTGATGGCTCCTACAAACTGACCGTACCAAGCGGAAAGACAGTTCTGATTTTCTCTTTTGTTGGGTTTGTTTCACAGGAAAAAGAAGTAGGTTCAGAAAGTGAAATCAATATCGTACTGGCAAATGATGTAAAGCAGTTTTCCGAACTTGTCGTGATTGGTTCCCGTAATTCTACCAGGACAAAATTGGATACGCCTGCTCCTGTAGATGTTATTTCTGTGGCAAAAATATCCGAGAATATGCCTCAGACAGAATTGGGACAGCTTCTCAAACAAGTAGCTCCTTCTTTTAACTCACTAAAAATTCCGGGAGGAGATCTGGCTTCACACGTTGATGCAGTTCAGCTTAGAAACCAGCCTCCTAACCAGACACTGGTATTGCTTAACGGAAAACGCAGGCATTCATCTTCGTTGCTTCTGGTAGCCAACAATTCCGGCCCTTCTACGACAGTGGATATGCGCACAATTCCTCTTGCGGCTGTTGAACGTGTTGAAATCCTTCGTGACGGAGCAGCGGCTCAGTACGGTTCAGATGCGATTGCAGGTGTTGTAAACATGGAGCTAAAAAAGAGTGTAGGTGTATTTACCGGTATGTTTAACACTGGTTTTTATGCCAACGCAGGTTTGTCCAAAAATAAAGACATCGACAAATTTGGCACGGATGGAAAGCTTCAGCAATTCATGGGAAACTATGGTTTTGCTATTGGTGATAAAGGTGGTTTTATCAACCTTACTTTCGAATTGAGCACGCAAGGTAAAACCAGCCGTGTGCCAAAAGGCGGTTATAGCGGAGCTGTATTTGATGATTCTTATCTGAACAATACCAGAAAAGATGAGTATGGACAAATTATTGTAACCAATCCTGAAGCTATTGCGAGTCCTGATAATGCGGCATTAAAAACAGACGAAGGGCTTCAAAGCGCACGCGGACTGACTAAGAAAAGTTTTGAAATGATAAACGGGCTTAGTAAAGTTGAAAACGGAACCATTTTCATGAACATGGCAATTCCGTTAAGCGGAATGAAAGGAAGTGAATTTTATGCTTTTGGTGGGCTTAACTACCGTAATACGAAAAGCGGATGTTATTATCGTTTCCCACGCCAGCAGGATCGTTTCCTGAACGATCTTTATCCCAACGGATTTTTGCCTCAGCTTACCTCAAATATCTCGGACCGATCTCTGACAATGGGGATTCGTGGAAAAGCAGGAATTTTTGACCTGGATTTCAGCAACTCGTTTGGTAACAGCAAGTTTGGGTTCGGAATGGTAAATACCATGAACGCTTCCTACGGACCGTCTACTCCTACTACCATGCGTTTGGGAGATAATAATTTCACACAGAATACAACCAATGTCGGCCTTTCCAAATTATTTGAAAGCCCTGGAAACGGAGGTATAAAAAGTATCAACGTAGCATTTGGAGCTGAAATGCGTGTAGAAAACTACCAGATCAAAGCAGGTCAGGTAGAGTCTTATACCAAAGGTACTTATGGTACATTCAGCGCGCCTTCTGACAATTACAACTATACAAAAAATGTAAATGCAGATGTAAAATCTGAGCAGGTAATTGCTCTTCCTGATGGCCGTGATTCTACTATTTATGTTGATCTGATACTTCCATACAAAGGTGACCGGGTTGATATCAAAGGATATTCACCAAACTGTCAGTGTTTCCGCGGGTTTGCTCCTGAGCAGGAAACAAATGCTTTCCGTTCGGTAATGGCTGGTTATGTTGATATTGAAGTAGATATTACAAAACGTTTCATGGTAGAAGCTGCTGCACGTTACGAGCATTACAGCGATTTTGGCGGCGTTCTGACAGGTAAACTTGCGTCCCGCTTCTCTATAATTCCTGATATGTTTGCCATTCGCGGTTCTATCAGCACAGGTTTCCGCGCTCCAAGTTTGCAGGAATTATATTATGCACAGACTTCCACAGGTTTTACACCAGGCGGCGTTCCTTTCGATCAGGGATATTTCACCAACAACAGTACTGCTGCAAAAACACTGGGAATCCCAACTCTGAAACAAGAACGCTCAACCAACATGAGCTTTGGATTAACAACACAGTTATTGCCAGGACTTGAAGTTACAGCGGATGGCTATTACATTAAGATTAAAGACAAAATTATTCAAACCGGCGGTTTTGGTGGAAGCGTAATTGGTGGTAGCTTCAGCAATATTGTTACGCCAGACGGAATTGCACAGTTTTTCACCAACGCAGCCGATGTTGAAACAAAAGGTATTGACCTGGTTGCCAATTATACAACACGTTTAGCAAGAGGACAAATGGTTTTCTCTCTGGCAGCAAACTGGAACAAAGTGGCTTTCACCAAAGTATATCCTGCCCCTTTGAATATCGGTGCCAACAATACACTGCCAACTGACCCAACTTTGCGTGCTCAGTATTTGTCGGATATCTATCTGAACCGCAGCTCACGCGGAAGCTTTGAAAGAGGCAATCCCCGCCAGAAATATATTGCTTCTATTGTTTATACAAAAGGTGCTTTCTCAGCAATGGCCCGTGGCGTTTATTTCGGTGGTGTAAACTATTACAGCAATTACCACGAAACAAGCGATATCACTTCTCCATATGCTGATTATACTTTGGCATCCCGTGCTACTCTTGATTTGAGTGTAAGTTACCAGATCATCAAAGCAGTACGTCTTTCAATTGGCGGAGATAACGTTACAAATACTTATCCTACCAGAACTCGTGCAGATCTGACAGATTCTGGACGCTTTGCATATGATAACTACCAAATGGGTTATCAGGGAGCATATTACTATGGACGTTTAAGCTTCAAATTCTAGGCTTAACTTAATAAAATAAAAGTCCGGATTGATGAGAAGCTCTCTCACTAGTCCGGACTTTTTATTTTAACCGCATCTTAGCCGCCCTTAATTGATAATTCTTAACCAATAACTCTTCTCACCTCTTCTTTCAGTTCTTTCATTTCCTGATGCAGGTTATGTAAACTTACATTCTGGAAACCCGCTTCCAGATCAAAAGTCAGCTTACTGTTCACCTGCCAGAGTTCCCTGATTTCACTCCGGTCTATTCGTATTGGCCCATATTCAGGATTGAGTGATATCAGATTGATATAAGTTGTCTGGTTATCTTTTTGTATTTTTTTTACCAGAATACTATCTGCGGTTACAATCACATACATACTTTTGCTCCGCAGATTATCCCAGTCATCTACTGCTTTTCCTACAATCCATTCATCCGACTGCAACGCAGGTAACATGCTATCTCCATCGACCTGAAATCCCCTGAAAGTAGCATTACGGTATTCGGGTAAAGGAATACTAAACGCCGGCAGACTTTCAAACCATTGTGCATCACCAATATTGTTCGGATAACCGGCAGCCGCTTTTGCACTTACCAGTACAATATTTTCTTTACCGGTGTTATCCACGGTAACTACCTTCGGGCTCATTGCTGTTTCTCCTATACGCAGGTATTTTTGCCCGCTTTCTCCAAACAGCCAGAGCGGATTAATTTGATATTGTTTCAAAAGCTCCTTCACAACCTGTCCGGGTATGCGGGTACGCCCTCTTTCAATATCCGCCGTAGTCATACTAATACCCAACTGTTCTGCAAAAGCTGCTTGTGTCAGATTCAGTTCTTCGCGTATTTGTTTAAAGCGTTTACTTTCTTCTTCGATTGGCATATTAAATGTTTTAGAAAAAATTATTTCGGTCAGACACTTACGTTTTTTTCAAAATTCCTATCTGCAAAACGACTGATTTTGATCACATTAAATCAGTGTCGGCGTATAGACTTCAAACCAAATTAGAATATCAAAGATACAACTTTATGGATTATTTCCATAAATTATTTGGGATTAAATCCATTAATTTGGAAATATTCCATAAATTTGTAAAAACTCCAAACCAATTATGGAACGAACCATCCTACATCTTGACCTGGATACATTTTTTGTATCCGTTGAACGCAAACTTGACAGTCGTCTCAATAATCGGCCCGTTCTGGTTGGTGGTGTAGGTGACCGGGGTGTAGTGGCAGCATGCAGTTATGAAACGCGGCCTTATGGAGTTCATTCAGGCATGCCAATGAAAATGGCCAGAAATCTTTGCCCGGAAGCCATTGTGATTCGTGGCGAGGCAAGCCATTATTCCAAAGAATCAAAAGTCGTAACGGAAATAATTAAAGAACGCGTTCCGCTTTTTGAGAAAGCAAGCATCGACGAGTTTTATGCTGACTTGTCGGGGATGGATAAGTTTTTCAGCTGCTACGGCATAGCATCAGAACTCAGGCAACGCATTAAACGTGAAAGCGGATTACCCATTTCGTTTGGGCTTTCCACCAGCAAACTTGTTTCAAAAGTAGCAACCGGGGAAGCAAAACCCGACAATGAAATGCGGATTGATGCAGGAACAGAAAAGATGTTTCTGGCTCCGATGCTTATTAAAAAAATTCCGATGGTGGGTGAAAAAACGAGTCAGATACTTTATACGATGGGAATAAAATATGTGAAAACGATACAGGATATGCCGATGGAAATGATGGGAAATGTTTTGGGCAAAAACGGCATTGCACTCTGGAACCGGGCTAATGGCATGGACGATTCTCCAATTGTTCCGTTTCATGAGCGTAAATCCATTTCCAACGAACGGACTTTTGGAAAAGATACAGGGGATGTAAAAAGAATGCGGGAAATGGTACGTGCAATGGCAGAAAACCTTGCTTATCAGCTCAGGAACGGCGATAAATTAACTTCCTGCATTTCTGTGAAGATCCGTTATTCTGATTTCAATACTTTTTCTAAACAGCTTAAAATTCCTTATACCTCTGCTGACCATGTTCTGATCCCGAAAATTGAATGGCTGCTTGACCAGCTTTATAACCGCCGGATGATGGTACGCCTGGTGGGCGTCAATTTCAGTGACCTGGTAAGCGGCAATTATCAGATCAATATGTTTGACGATTCGGAAGAAAAACTGAATCTGTATATGGCAATGGATTATATCAGGAACAGGTATGGCATGAATAAAAAAGGAGATCAGATTTTGAGCTGGGGCACTACTTTGGGCATTCCGAATATTGCCAGTATGGGAAATCCATTTAACGGAGAACCTCCTGTTATTCCGGCGCATCGGAATGCGTAAAAAATTCTTTCAATAAAATCTCCCCCGGATGAATATTATTGGATGTCTTCATTACGAAAAGTAAGTATAAAGTTTAATTTCTCAAACAACATGCTACTCAACTGTCACTCTTATTTCAGCCTGCGGTACGGAACGATCCCGGAGGAAGAATTGCTCAAAATGAGCCACGAAAATGGCTATGGATGTATTGCCCTGACGGACATCAACAATACTTCCGGCTGCCTGAATTTTGTACGGATGGCTCCTAAATACAATATAAAGCCAATCGTCGGAATTGATTTTCGTAATGGGATTAAGCAGCAGTTTGTAGGGTTGGCTAAAAACAACACGGGATTTCAGGAATTAAACGCATATCTGTCTCAGCATTTACACACCAATCAGGATTTTCCTGACCAGGCTCCTCTTCTTGAAAACGCTGTATTCATTTATCCATTTAAAAATCTGTCGGACGAGAAAATAGAAAAACTATTGCCCAATGAATATATAGGCGTTTCTATACAGGACATGGGACGGATCAGGTTTCATTTGCTGCATAAATACGCAGGCAAATTAGTCATCTTGCAGCCTTTCACTTTTCGTCATAAACGTGATTTCAATACACATCGACTGCTCCGGGCTATTGATGGCAATACATTGTTAAGTAAAATAACTATTGCTGATACCGCCGAAGAAACCGAGCAGTTGTTGCCATATAATGTACTTAAATATCATTTCAAAAATATCGACGAAATTGGCAAAAATACTGAAAAGCTTATGGCTGAATGCCAAATTCATTTCAACTTTGGAAATGACAAAAAGCATCAGAATTTACAGATGTTCGGCAAAAGCAGAGAAGACGATTACCAGCGCATCCGCCAGTTAAGTTATCAGGGGATCGGCTACCGTTATGGTGACTCGGTCAATGATGTGATTTTTGACAGGATTGCCATGGAACTTGACCTGATCGAACAGCAAAATTATATCCCTTTTTTTCTGATCAATCATGATATTGTAACTTATGCACGGCATAAAGATTATTTCTATGTAGGCCGTGGAAGCGGTGCAAACAGCATTGTAGCATATTTGCTGAATATCACCAACGTCGATCCCGTTGAACTGGATCTGTATTTCGAGCGCTTTATGAATCTGCACCGGAAAAACCCGCCGGATTTTGATATTGATTTTTCCTGGAAAGACCGCGAAGATGTAACCAAATACATTTTTGACAGATACGGTAAAAACGGCCAGGCAGCTTTATTGGCTACATATAGTACATTTCAGCATAGCGCCGCAGTTCGTGAACTCGGGAAAGTATTTGGTTTGCCTTTGCATGAAATTGACGCACTAAGTGATGGAAAATATGACCCGAATAAACTGGACCAGATATCTGCACTTGTTATTAAGTACGCGAAATATTTACAGGACAATAATCAGCCCAACCACCTGAGTATACATGCTGGCGGAATCCTGATTTCAGAACGCCCCATTCATTATTATTCTGCTACCGACCTGCCACCAAAAGGCTTTCCAACCACACAGTTCGACATGCAGATTGCAGAAGATATCGGACTTAACAAATATGATATTCTTAGCCAGAGAGGCCTGGCTAAAATTAAAGAAACACTCGAAATTATTCGTTATAACCGCCCCGAGACACCTGAAATTGACATAAATGATGTAAAGCAATTTAAGACAGATCCAAAAATCAAAGAACTGATCAGACAAGCGCAATGTATAGGTTGCTTTTATGTTGAATCACCTGCTATGCGTATGCTGTTAAAAAAGCTGGAAGTACAAGATTACCTTGGCCTGGTGGCAGCAAGTTCTATTATCCGGCCGGGCGTAGCAAAAAGCGGAATGATGCGTGAATATATTTTACGGCATCGTAATCCTAAAAAGAGAGAGGAAGCGCATCCGGAATTAATGAAACTAATGAAGGATACCTATGGCATCATGGTTTATCAGGAAGATGTCATCAAGGTTGCACATTTTTTTGCAGGGCTATCATTGGGAGATGCTGATATGATCCGTCGGGGAATGAGCGGAAAATTTCGCGGGCGTGAGGAATTCGAACAAGTGAGATTAAAATTTTTCAGGAATTGCAGAAACAAAGGCCACGAAGAAAAAACAATACAGGAAGTTTGGGACCAGATTGCAAGCTTTGCCAGTTTCGCTTTTGCGAAAGGGCATTCGGCTTCTTATGCCGTGGAAAGTTACCAGTCTCTATTTCTTAAGGCATATTATCCGCTGGAATATATGGTGGCCGTTTTGAATAATGGCGGTGGTTTCTACGCACCTGAATTATATGTGCACGAAGCCAGGATGCTGGGAGCAAATATACTGGCACCCTGTGTAAATCATAGTTGTGCACAGGCTATCATTGAAGGAAAAGACATTTATTTAGGATTACAATCATTAAATGAAATTGAAGAAAAAACCATAGAAAAAATTATACGGGCAAGACAGGAAGAAGGAGAATTCACTTCACTGAATAATTTCCTGGACCGTGTAGCCATTTCTATCGAACAACTGACTATTCTGATCCGTATTGATGGTTTACGGTTTACAGGTTTTGATAAAAAAAATCTGTTATGGAAAGCTCATTTCAGGCTTAATAAAAAACTCAATAAAGTACAGCAAAAACAGCTATTTCAGACAGAAGTCAAAAATTTCGAACTGCCCGTTTTTCACACCTCGCCTGTCGACGATGCGTATGATCAGATTGAACTGCTGGGTTTTCCGTTATGCAGTCCTTTTGAGCTCGTAAAACATGGATTACCTAAAGGTATTATGGCCAAAGATCTGCATCAGCATGTTGGCCACGACGTTGTGCAATTCGGATATCTGGTAACAATTAAAAATACCCGGACTTCAAAAGGAGAAACTATGCAATTCGGTACATTTCTGGATCAGGAAGGGCAGTTTATAGATACGGTACATTTCCCCCCAATAGCTGCGAAATATAAGCTTTCAGGAAAAGGTGTTTATAAAATCTGTGGAACCGTAACCGAGGAATTTGGTTTCCTGACCGTGGAAGTTTTTGAGATAATAAGAATGGATTCGGCTTTGAGGTGAGGGATCCTGAAATTTATATTTAAACCGATTGTACCTGGTTATCTTTTCCTAACCAAAAATGCTGAATCTTGTAAATCCTTGTTTTATTTTCTGCCTGACGCAAATCAAAATTCTGCTGTAAATTTAACCATAACTGAGGTGTTGTATTAAAAGCCTCCGACAATCTTAACGCCATATCAGGAGTTATTCTTGAATGTCCGTTAATCAATTGTGATAAAGTTTTACGTGTTACGTTTAATCCGATAGCTGCATCAGTAATTGAAAGTTCAAGCGGTTCCAGATATAATCCTTTCAGTATTTCACCAGGATGAGGAGGATTTTTCAAAGGGCTTTTTACAATGTCGTTTTCCATATATTTTGTATTAATGATAGTCAAGATAATCTATATCATATGCATGCCCATTTTCGAATTTAAATATAATATGATAATTTCCAGAAACCTTAACAGACCAGAAATCATTCTTATTACCAGAGAGTTTATGTAGTCCGGATCCTGGGAAATTCATGTCCTCAGGTTCTTTGGCAGCATCCAGTAAACCTATAATCAGTTTTATTTTATACAAATTTGATGCAGGAAGTTTTGATCCGTCATCTTTTTCATAATATAGACGTAAAGCTTTACTTCTTATATTTTTAATCACGCCGTAAAATGTAATGTACTTTGTAGCAAGACGTAAGTCTGTTAATAAAGTAACAATCATTAGTACAAGCTTAAATTCAATAATACCGCTTTATCAGGCAGCTGCAATAATTCCGTGGCTGCTTTTTCGTTTTTAACCAGATTTTTATAGCATATTGGAAGTGAAATTTCTTCCTGCCATTTTTCAAACTATAACTCAACTGACTGAATGAAGAAGAACGCCCTTTTTTTACTGGCCCTCACTTATGTCCTTTTTTCATGTAATAAAGAATCTGGCTCCATTTCAGGCAGCTGGGTTACTGAAATGGATGAACAGCCACAGCATAAATCCGGCTTTACATTAAAAGACGAAGGAACTGCTTCATCCATTAATCTGAATGATAAGGATTACCAGAAATGGGAAAAGCAAGGCAACAGACTGATATTGTTTGGCAAGATCATATCCAATGAACATAATCTTAATTTTACGGATACCTTAAAAATTATCTCTGTAAGTGACAGTACAATGGTTTTGGAAAAATCGCAAGGAGAAAAAATTACCTATACTAAAACAATAAGCGCTGAAAAGCTCATAAGCAAATTTCAGACTTATGCATGTTATGCTTACATGGGCAAAAAAGATACGGCTTTTATGCATATCAATATTGCCGACAGCATTGTAACCGGAAACCTGAAATACGCCATTTTTGAAAAAGACAGCAACGATGGCACATTACAGGGAAAGCTAAAAAATGATACGCTGCTGGCTAATTACACGTTCGTTTCCGAGGGTGTAGAATCGGTTCGTGAAGTAGTGTTCCTAAAAAAAGGAGATGACTGGCTAGAAGGATTTGGAGAAGTAGAAGAAAAAGCCGGATCAGTGATTTTTAAGGATAAAACGAAATTGAAATTCAGGAACGGAATGCTTTTCAAAATGACTGAATGCCCTTGAAATGGGAGGAATGGAGGGAGAAGAAAAGGGAAATTATAGTGGAATTGAATAAGATATTCTGTTTAGCTTCTTTGAAACTGAAATCTGTAACTTTGCCTTTTCTTCTTTGCATTTTATCGACTTTAACTAAAAACAATGAAAAAGATATTTTTGACCTGGTGTATGATCGGGTTAGGATTTAGTTTAACTATCTCTGTGTCAGCACAGGATTTATCAAAAAAGGTTCCGCTTGATCCTGGTGTTAAAATAGGAAAATTAAAAAACGGAATTACTTATTATATCCGGAAAAATGCAGAACCGAAAAACCGGGCTGAATTAAGGCTCGCTGTAAAGGCTGGCTCTATACTGGAAACCGATGATCAGCAGGGATTAGCCCACTTTATGGAGCACATGAGTTTTAACGGAACAACTAATTTCCCAAAAAACGAACTGGTCAACTTTTTGCAAAAAACGGGTGTCCGTTTTGGTGCTGATTTAAATGCATATACTGGTTTTGATGAAACAGTTTATATGTTACCCATTCCAACTGACTCGGCAGGTTTGCTCGACAAAGGGATACAGATTCTGGAAGACTGGGCACATGGAGCGCTTTTGGATCCTTCTGAAATAGAAAAAGAAAGAGGTGTGGTATTGGAGGAATCACGCATGGGACGTGGTGCACAGCAACGTATGCGTGATAAATACCTGAAAATGATCCTGAATAATTCGCGTTATGCAGAGCGTTTGTCTATTGGAAAAGACAGTATTCTGAAAACTTTCAAACCGGAAACAATCAAGGCTTTTTACAAAGACTGGTATCGTCCCGATTTGATGGCCGTAATTGCGGTGGGTGATTTTGATGTGGCAAAAGTAGAAGCAACGATTATCCGGAAATTCAGCTCTATTCCAATAGTTGTAAAACCTAAAAAACGTACGAAATACACGATTCCGCTCGACGGGTCTACCAATGTTGCCATTGTAACTGATCCTGAATACCCGCAAAACGTCATACAGGTGATTTACAAACAACCCGAAAATAAAGTAAAAACACTGAGGGATGTTCGCGACAATATGGCGCAGGAGCTTTATAATGCTATGATAGGACAGCGTATGCAGGAGCTTACCCAAAAAGCAAATCCTCCGTTTTTGTCTGGCGGCAGTCAGTATAGTAATTTTCTGGGGAATCTGGATTCTTATACTTCTTTTGCGCTGGCCAAGGATGCCTCATCTATAGAAACTGCTTTGGTTGCCCTTCTGGATGAAAATGCCAGGGTTCAGAAATTCGGTTTTACGCAACCCGAAATGGATCGTGCAAAAAAAGATTTCCTGAATGCTGTTGAACAGGATTATAAGGAAAGAGATAAAACGCAATCTTCTAATTATGTGCAGGAATATCTGGACAATTTCCTTCATGATGAGCCTTTTATGAGCTCAGAAGCTTATTATGAGCTTGTAAAGAAAAATCTGGATGGCATAGCCCTGACTGAAGTAAATGCTTTGGCAAAAAAATACATTACCGACAAAAACCGTGCAGTGGTTGTAATGGGGCCTGAGAAGAGCAAAGATGCACTTCCTACCGAAGGAAAAATTCGCGCATTGCTTTCCGATTCCGGTAAAGATGTTACGGCATATGTTGACGATGTACTGGACTCTCCGCTCTTAACAACTGAACCTAAGGCGGGAACAGTGGTAAGTGAAAAATCTTTTGAAAAGTTGGGAATGACAGAATTGGTTTTGTCCAACGGAGTGAAAGTAATGCTGAAACCAACCGATTTCAAAAATGATGAGATTCTTCTGAAAGCGACCGGAAAAGGCGGATATTCTTTATTCCCGGGTGAACGTGAAACAGGTATTTTTGCAAGTTATATGATCCAGTCAGGAGGAGTCGGACCCTACAATCAAACGCAGCTTCAAAAATTTCTTGCCGGAAAAACTGTAAGTGGCGGGCCGTACCTGAATGAACTGACCGAAGGTGTCGGCGGAAGTACAAATCCAAAGGACCTGGAAACTACACTGCAATTAATCTATGCTTACTTTACTGAGCCGAGGAAAGATGCAGAAGTAGTAAGTGGCATCCTGACTAACCAGAAAGCATATCTTGAAAATATGAAGAAAACACTGACTCCTGAGAAAGTGTTTTCGGATACACTGAATGCTGTGTTATCCAATTATAATCCGGATCGCCGGCCATTGACACCGGAAAGTGTTGACAAAGTAAGCCTGGATCGTGCAGTGACTATTTACAAAGATCGCTTTGCTGATGCTTCTGACTTTGTATTCACTTTTGTGGGTGCTTTTAAAATAGATGAAATAAAGCCATTACTGGAAAAATATCTGGCTTCACTGCCTTCCACTGATCGTGATGATACTTATAAACATCCGAATATTTATCCTCCAAAAGGCCGTATAGAAAAGACAGTTTATAAAGGATTAGAACCAAAAAGCCGTGTATCGCTGATCTCCAGCGGAGAATACAATTACAATCCTGAAAACAATATCCAGATCGAAGCCTTGCAGGAAGTATTAAAGATTAAGTTGATCGAGTCATTACGTGAAGAAGAAAGTGGCGTGTATGGCGTAAGCGTTTCAGAAAGCACCGACAAATTCCCAACCGGCCATTTCCGTTTCAGTATCGGATTTGGCTGTGCACCCGAAAACGTCGATAAACTGGTAAAACGTGCCCAGAAGGAAATTGCCAAAATCAAACAGAACGGAGCTGATCCGAAAGACATTGAAAAATTTGTAGCCGAAACTAACCGAAAAATGGAAACGGCTGTAAAAACCAATGGCTTCTGGCTCGATTACCTGGATGACAATACCTTTCTGGGAGATAATCTGGACGAAATTTTTCAACAGGATAAGTTGCTCAAATCTATTACTATAGAGAGTACCAAAGCAGCAGCAATTCAATATTTTAATGATGACAATTTCATTAAAGTGGTGTTGATGCCTGAGAAAAAGTAGAGTAAAAACACTTTGGCTAAAGCCATCTGGTTCTTAGATATCTTTAGCCAAAGTTCTTTCCATATCATGTCCTATAAATCTTCTTCAATCCGTCAATCAAAAACATCAGATCATTCAGGCGGATCTCATACATAGTACTCAGCATCATCCCAAGCTTTCCTGCCGGAAAACCTTCACGTTCAAACCATTCCAGATATGAAACCGGCAAGTCGATAATCAGCCAGTCTTTATATTTCCCAAAAGGCATACGGTATTTGATAAGCTCTTTCAGAATTTCAGTATTGGGTTGAGGAATTTCTTTCATTGAGTTTAAGAGATAAGTATTTCAAATTTAAAGTTTTAGATTAAACAGGAATTTTCTAATACAACTCACTTCCCAGCTCTCAGCTTCACAATCAGATCCGTTTTTATATCAAATAGCTCTTTTTCCAAACCTACCGGATAGGTATGCGGGTTTACAAAACGTTTTATTCCTTTGTGGAAATGTAGCAGCTGATCCTGTACCCTTGTCCTTGTTTCATGAATTGATGGAAGTGTATAAATTAATTTACCATTTGCAAAGACCGGCACAAGCAGATCTTCGTAAGAAGCCGTTTCAGAAAAAGACCTGTTTTTGGTAAAATCGTAAGGATCTACCATAGTCGCTTTTCCGGTCAGCGGAGTTTCAATATTGAAGATCATGTCCGAAATAAATCCCTTCTGCATCCTGAAACCGCCGTACCTGCTGAATCCCAGGCGTTGATACTTTGATAGCCTGTTCCGATAACTTTAATTTATAATCCCATTCTCCATTTTCATTTTTGATTGCAGCAAGCTTGAAAACACCGCCCAACGCAGGCTGGTCATAAGCGGTTACCAGTTTGGTGCCAATTCCCCATACATTGATTTTTGCGCCCTGGATCTTCAAACTGTCCATAATATACTCATCCAGATCGTTGCTGGCTACAATATTTGTTTTTTCAAACCCCGCTTCATCCAAAAGCTTGCGTGCTTCAATACTCAGATAAGCAAGATCGCCTGAATCCAGACGAATTCCGCCCAGGTCAAAGCCACGCTCCCGAAGCTGGTTTCCCACTTTAATGGCGTTTTCTACTCCATTCAGCGAATCGTAGGTATCGACCAGCAACGTAACATTGTTTGGCATATACTGCGCATAAGTTTCAAATGCTTCCTGTTCAGTATCAAACGACATGACCCAGCTATGCGCATGTGTTCCTTTGACTGGTATACCATAAAGTTTTCCGGCTAATACATTTGATGTTGCATCAAAACCGCCTATATAAGCTGCCCGGCTCGCAGTCATTCCTCCATCCGGACCTTGTGCCCGTCGTAATCCAAATTCGAGCAGAGCATCATCTTTTGCAACCAGACGCATTCTCGCAGCTTTTGTAGCAATAAGCGATTGAAAATTAATCAGGTTCAGCAATGGGGTTTCCAGTAACTGGCATTGCAGGATCGGGCCTTGTATCCTCAATAAAGGTTCATTTGGGAAAACAGCCGTTCCTTCGGGCACAGCGTCTACACTGCACTGCAATTCCATGGTACGCAGATATTCCAGGAATTCAGGTTCAAACAGTTTTTGTCCGTCATTTCCCTCTAATGAACCAACATATTCGAGATCTTTTTCATCAAAACGATATTCATTTAAATAATCAATTACACTGCTTAGTCCGCATGCAATTGTAAATCCACCCTGAAAAGGATGTTTCCTGAAATATAAATTAAAAACTGCTTCCTGTTCTGCTTTACCTGATTTCCAATAGCCGTAGGCCATCGTAAGCTGATATAAATCGGTCAATAACCCAAGTGAGGTGTCGTAAAGGCGGTTAATCATTGTTTGATTCGTATATAGATATGAACTGCCAATTACTTAAAAAAATACGGTTTTAACTAAAACAGAAGAGATATGAACCACTTCTAAAGCCAGATTTTTCAATTTTTAAGAGACGAATGTGATCTTGGGATTACTATTTTATCGTATATAAAAACTCATTAAGATTTACTTCAGTCGCTACTAATCAATGTTATGGATCATACAATAGAAGCTAAAATCAAAATCGTTTCAACAAATATCAGGAAGATCAGAGAGTATAGAAATTACACGCAGGATTATCTGGCAATGAAACTGGGCATTTCACAGAATGCATACAGCAAGATAGAACTGGCTTATACCCGTATCACATTAGAACGCCTGATACAGATCGCACAAATCTTAGAAGTTGATTCTGTTGACCTCTTGTCTACTAATAGTGAAAATCTGATCCGGTTGCATACAACTGATTTAAAGCACAATAGGTAAAATATTTAGTAAACCCTTCCTTTATAAATAATCAGGATGTAAAAGTGCTCTGTTATAACAGATACTAAACCTGCAACCCTCCTCTTTCCTTTCTGATCATTTCTTTATCCCATATTTTATTCTGGAAGCAGAATAAAACCCGGATAAAATCCAGCCTTCATTCATACCGGTTTTCAACCACTCAAACTTTTTTCCTGGCTTCGTGCAACATTCCTGCTTCACTTTGCATCTATGATTTGAGTTGCAAAATCTACACTTCCATTCAACACACGAAAAGAACCATTCATATAATTTTAGGTTCTATGCTATACCAAGTACTTATCTTTGCAATGTACTGAAACCAAGAAAAGAGTTACTTAAAAATTGATCAGGTAATTTTTAAAAATTTCAGTAAAACATAACTCATTTATTAGCCATGAAATTCTTTATTAACCTAACTGCAGCACTGCTGCTGAGCGCTAGCTTTGTGCTTGCTCAAACACAAAGTTCAAGCCCGGCCCCCGGAAAAGTCTCCGGATCAGTCCTGGATGAAAAATCAGCCCCATTTCCATTTGTTAATGTTCTTTTATTACAGGCCAAAGATTCTGTCCTGATAAAAGGATTAGCAGCCGATGAAAATGGTAAATTCTTATTTGATCAGATACATGATGGCCAATATTTGACGCTGGTTTCCATGGTTGGCTATCAGAAAGAGTACAGCAAAGTTTTCTCTATTAATAAAAACACAGTCAATCTTCCTGTAACTTCTTTAAAAACCGATACCCAGTCCTTAAATGAAGTTACTGTTGTTGCCAAAAAACCATTCATCGAACAGCAGATCGACCGAACGGTCATTAATGTAGAGAATAGCATTGTATCTGCCGGTGCAACTGCACTCGAAGTACTTGAACGTGCCCCCGGCGTTACAGTCGATCAGCAAAACGAACAATTGAAACTACGTGGTAAAGCTGGTGTAATTGTTCAGATCGATGGTAAACAGACATTCCTCTCACAACAGGAGCTCATTACGCTGCTTCGCAATACACCCAGCGACAATATTGAGAAGATAGAACTGATCACCAATCCTTCTGCAAAATATGACGCTGCCGGGAATTCAGGGATTATTAATATCAAAATGAAGCGGAATAAAAGCTATGGTACCAATGGTAACATCAGTTTGGGTGTTGCTTATGCCAGATATGCAAGGGAAAACGCAACGGCGACGCTTAATCACCGTGCAGGTAAAATCAGCACATTTATCAGTGCAGGAACATTTTTTAACAAAGGTTTTAACAACAATACCATTTATCGCAGAATACCATTTGAAGACAATGTTACTTATTTTGACCAGCGGACTGAACGAACCAACAAATCCCAGTATCATAACATACGCGCCGGAATTGACTATAATGCCACGGATAAATCAACTTTTGGAATACTGGTTTCTGCATTTCATAATGATTTCAGTAATCCTTTCGGACAAACCAATACCCGGATACTAAATGAAGATCTCAGCCTTCAGAGAACTTTCAGAACGAATGTTTTTAATGGCGGCAATATGAATAATATCAGTACAAACCTGAACTTCAAGCATCAGTTTGACGACAAAGGAAAAGAACTGACGTTCGATGTCGATTATGTGAATTACTCCGGAAAGAAAAACAGTAACCTGAACACGCAGTACTCCAATGCTGCCGGTGAGCAGGATGGCAGCCCTGAACAGGTACGGAATAATATGCCTTCGGCAATCAATATTGGTGTTTCCAAGCTGGATTATACACAGCCATTATGGAAAGGCAAGTTTGAAACCGGATTAAAAACCAGTTATGTTACTTCCGACAATAATATGGTTTTTGAAACGAAAGCAGATGACTGGGTACTTGATCCGACGCGTTCCAACCAGTTTAAATATACTGAAAACGTAAATGCGGCTTATCTTAATTACAGCGGAAGCATTTCTAAGAAAATCAAATACCAGCTGGGTTTACGCGGCGAGCACACACATTCCATTGGGAACTCGGTTACCTTGAACCAGAAACGCGACCGGAATTATGTAAACCTTTTCCCAAGTGTTTTCCTCTCCAATCAGCTGGACACGAATAACGTACTGAATCTTTCGTACAGCCGCCGCATCGACCGGCCCAATTACCAGTCGCTGAATCCGTTCGAATTCTACCTTGATCCATACACATTCCAACGTGGGAATCCGAACCTGAAACCACAGTATACCAATTCATTTCAGTTGGTACACGTCTATAAAAATTTCCTGAACACTACTTTGGCTTACAGCCGGATCAAAGATATGATCGCCAACGAGCTGCCGCAACAGATTGCTTCCGAAAATAAAACGTTTGTAACATCCGACAACCTAGATCATCAGGATAATATCAGCCTCACGATTTCGGCACCCATTCCGATCACAAAATGGTGGACATTCCAGAGCAACTTTACGGGCGTATACAATTATTACAACTCTTATTATCTGGAACAACAGTTAAAAATCCAGCAGATTTCCTGGAACATGTACGGAAACAACCAGTTTACCTTACCAAAAGGCTGGTCGGCGGAAATTTCGGGATGGTACAACAGCCGGGCATTTTATGGATTGTATGCAGCAAAACCAATGGGTATGGTAAACGCCGGAATTCAAAAGAATATCATGAATAAAAAAGGAACAATACGCCTGAATGTCAACGACATATTTTGGACAAACCGTTTCAATGCACGTGCCCAATATAAGGATATTGATTTTTCAGTTCGTTCAGAATGGCCGAGCCGGCAGTTCAGGCTAACGTTCACGTATAGCTTTGGTAATCAGAATGTAAAAGGGGCACGCCAGCGTAACACAGGATCGGATGATCTTCAAAAACGTGCAAGTGGCGGCAGTTGATAAGGAATTTCAGCTTTCTCGAGAGCTCTATTCATAAATTAGTTAGGTTTGTTATACAGAAAAACCATCCCGCGCTTGCAGGATGGTTTTCTTGTTTTCTGATGGCGCCAACCTCTGATGGCTCGAACATCACGTTCGGGATTCTCTGATGGCTCGAACGTCACGTTCGGGATTCTTATTTTAAGGCCTCCGGCCGATTACTCTAAAAACCGCTAATTAAAATCTAAGCTTCCAAAGCAGCAACGCCCGGCAAAACTTTACCTTCCATGTATTCAAGTAATGCACCACCACCTGTGGAAACATAACTTACGCGGTCTCCGTATCCTGAATTGTTGATAGCAGAAGCAGAATCACCACCGCCAATCAATGAGAACGCATCATTTTCCTCAGTTGCAGATACTACCGACTCAGCGATCGCATTGGTTCCCTGAGCAAAATTCGGGAATTCGAAAACGCCCATCGGGCCATTCCAAAGTACCGTTTTCGATTTGGCAATAATATCAGCAAAAATCTTAATTGATTCAGGCCCGATATCCAAACCCTGCCAATCGTCAGGAATCTGTCCTGCCGGCACAACTTCGCGGGCCGCATCGTTGCTGAATCCGTCAGCAATAACAGTATCAACCGGCAAAATCAAGTTAACACCTTTCTCTTTCGCTTTCTTTACCAGTTCAAGTGTAAGCTCTTGTTTGTCTGCTTCCAATAGCGATTTACCAATATTTCCGCCAGTTGCTTTTGAAAAAGTATATGACATTCCTCCGCCGATAATCAGGTTATCAACTTTGTCAATCAGCTTTTCAATAATCAATATTTTATCAGATATTTTTGCTCCGCCCATAATCGCAGTGAAAGGACGTTCTGAATGCTCAAGAAGTCTTTCAGCATTTTCAAGCTCAGCCTGCATCACATAACCGCAAACTTTATCTTTGAAAAACTTGCCAATTACAGCTGTTGAAGCATGTGCACGGTGTGCAGTTCCAAAAGCATCCATTACCCAAACATCTCCGAGTTTAGATAATTTTTCAGCAAACTCCTCATTTCCTTTTTCTTCTTCTTTATAAAAACGAAGGTTTTCCAGAAGCAAAACTTCACCAGGCTGCAAAGCGGCTGCCAGTTCAGTAGCGCTTTCTCCAATACAATCGTCAGCAAATTTCACTGTTTTACCCAAAATCAGGGACAATGGATTTACCAGATGCTTTAATGAATATTTTTCCGTCGGGCCATCTTTCGGACGTCCCAAATGAGACATCAGAATAACTGATCCGCCTTCATTCAGAATCCTGGTGATTGTAGGGATAGTAGCGCGGATTCTTGTATCATCCGTGATCTCAAATTTGTCATTTAGCGGCACGTTGAAATCAACGCGGACAAGAGCTTTTTTGCCAGAAAAATTGTAAGAATCTAATGTTGTCATGGGCATGTAAAATTGTTTTCCATTGAAAACAAATGTAAGTCAATTCTTTATAAAATACTATGTTAGTATAAAAAAGGCGCATGTTGGATTATTTTAATCCTATTTATACTTAATATTTTTCCAAAAACAATAAAACATTAATATTGACTGATATTCCTGAAACTTAGGTAACTATTCCTTGTTATGTTCAGAAGGCGTCAGGTAAGCAAAACGACCAAGATTTTACACAGACAGAAAAACGTTGCTTTATTCTGTGTTTAACTATCTTAATTTTACGTTAAGAATATTATTAATATTTGTTTTAAAAACCGTGCAAAATATAGAGTTTCCGCAGGATCTTCCCCCAAAATACTACCACGATTACTTCGGCTATGTACTGAATTTCGTTCGTAGAATGTACGAGCCTGTATTAAATGAAAATGAAATCAATTTCCTGAACCAGTATAATGCACTTTCGGAAGATGCACAGTGTCTTTTTATTCGTTTCAGCAATCGCAGCAAATCGTTTTTTCGTGTTAACAGTTTGTCCTATTCTGAAATCATTGATATACCGGCAGTACTGGAAGAATTATTTGATAAAAAATTCATAGAAACACTTTGTGACGATCACCAGGACCGGCTCGAAGAAGTCATGAATCTTTTCACCAAAGAGCAGCATCTGGAATTCACAAAAATCCTGAAACCGGACGTAATGCCGGCGAAAAGCATTAAAAAGCCTGATCTGGTCCGCTGGCTGATTTATGAATACGATTTCAAAACATTATGCGAAGTAATCGGTCAAAGTGAACCAGTCATCAAAGTCACGTATGAAGGTGAAGTGATGATCATGAAATTTCTGTTTTTTGGGAACAGGTATGCAGACATGACTGAATTTGTGATCCGTGATCTGGGGCATGTACGTTTTCAGTCGTTTGATGAGCAGCATTTGTCCATACAATTCGAAACCCGGAAAGATGTAGACGATACCCTGATGGTTTCGCTCATGAAAGAAACTTTTGATATCATGAAACAGGAGTTTCCACCAGAGGAAATTTTTGACTGGTTTATGAACTGGCAGGTTGGTGTGGCCGGGAATTTAAGTCCGAAGGCACTTCCGTCTTATAACCAGTTCATACTGAGAGTGAGCGCATGGCTTGAAAGAAAAAAATGCTTTCGCAGGCACTTAGTATCTATCAGCTTACCAATAATGCACCTGCACGTGAAAGGCGTGTCCGGCTGCTGTACAATCTCGGTGAAATAGATGAAGCGCTGGCACTTTGCGAGGAAATTGCAGAAAATCCGCAAAATGCTGATGAGCGTTACTTCAGTGAAGATTTTTATGAAAAGATCAATAATAAAAAGAAAAGGATTGTCAAACGTACGACGCAGGCACTGAAATCGGCCGGAGCCATTGATATTCCGATCATGTACCGTTACCAGGTCGAGCTGGGTGCCATTCATTATTACCGGGAACAGGGTTTTGAAGCCGTTTTCAGTGAAAATGAACCCTGGCGTTCGTTGTTTGGCTTGCTGTTTTGGGATATTATTTATGACATGAACGTAAAAGCCATTCATAATCCGTTGCAGCGTGTTCCGAGTGATTTTTTCCTTCCAGATTTTTATTTGAAACGCTCTGAACAATTACTGGAAAGAATGAAAACAGCTGACACAAGGGAAGCTATTGAAGAAATAGTAAAGAAAACGTATCATGAAAAACTAGGACTCACAAACGTGCTTGTATCTTGGTATGAAGGTTCTTTGGAAAAAGTCCTGACCCTTATTTCCTGGCTTACACCTGAGCAGATACATGCGGTGCTTTTGGAAATTGCATACAATCTGCGGGAAAATACGCGTGGTTTTCCGGATCTGATGGTTTGGAATGAAACAGAATATGCTTTTATAGAAATCAAATCACCAACGGATCATTTATCGTCACGGCAATTACACTGGCAGCATTTCTTTTTGGAACACGGTATCCAGAGCAGGATTGTACGCGTGAGGTGGATAAAAGAAGCGGAAACTTCAAATTTGGCTGTAAATTGAGTTTTCAAACCAGACTTGGTCATTTTTCAGTATTATTACAATACAATTAACAAAACATAATAGATGAGGCTACGAAAATTCCTGCTGGGAGCGGCAATGCTTGCCTGGTCCGGTACTGCTTTTGCGCAAACTAAAACTGATGATGTTAAGACCTTTACGTTGAAAAATGGCATGAAATTTCTGGTTCTGGAAGATCATTCCATTCCAACTGCCAACATGTACCTGTTCTGGAAAGTGGGTTCACGCAATGAAGTCCATGGCATTACAGGCCTCTCCCACTTCTTTGAGCATATGATGTTCAACGGCTCCAAAAACTACGGCCCTAAGCAATTCGACCAGGTTATGGAAGCAAACGGTGGTTCCAATAATGCATACACAACCGAGAACGTAACAGTATATACGGACTGGTTTCAAAAAGATGCACTTGAAACGATTTTCAAACTGGAATCTGACCGGATTGCTGATCTGAGTATTGATCCGAAAATGGTTGAAAGTGAAAGAGGTGTCGTGCTTTCAGAACGCAGTACAGGCCTTGAAAACAGCAATTATAGATTAATCGGAGAATTAGTACAATCCGTAGCTTTTCAGGAACATCCTTATATGTTTCCTGTAATTGGCTTTGAATCAGACATTAAAAGCTGGACGCAAAAGGATTTGGAAACGTATTTCAAAACGTACTATTCACCCAATAACACTACTGTGGTTGTTACAGGAGATATTACATTAGATCAGGTACGGAAACTGGCTGACCAATATATGGCTCCAATCGTAGCAGGCGCATTGCCTCAAAAAATACGGACCATCGAACCTCAGCAAAACGGAGAACGCAGGGTTACGGCCTATAAAGACATTTCTACACCTAACGTATTGCTTGCTTATCATACTCCACAAACCGGACATGAGGATTATTATGCACTGGATTTGTTCAGCAGTATATTATCTTCCGGTAATTCCTCACGACTTGTAAAATCGCTTGTGATGGACACAACCATTGCTTCCAGGGTTTTTACATTTTTGGGAGAAGGCTTTGATCCTAACCTTTTCAACATTTATGCGATTGCCGGAAACGGTATTTCTGCACAGGATCTGGAAAAGGCGGTACTTTCACAAATTGACAATATTGCTAAAAATGGCGTGTCGGAAGCAGAACTGCAAAAAGTTAAAAACCAGAAACTGATGGAATTCTATCATTCTTTGGAAACGATCAATGGGAAATCGAATAGCCTGGGAACGTATGATGTATTTTTTGGCGATTACCGGAAAATGTTTGATGCACCACAAGAATATCAAAAAGTGACAGCAGAAGATATCAAACGAATTGCTGGCAAATATTTTACTGAAAGAAACAGGACTGTCGGATATTTATTACCGGAAAAAGCGGAAAAGGTTTCGACTAAGTAAAGGCCTGAAATTCACTAAAACACAAGAATCTATTTATTAGAAAAAATATGAAACATATCATCTTTGTGCTGTTCGCGATGATCTCCATATCAGCCATTGCCCAGAATAATTTTAAAGTACCCAAATACGAAAAATTCAAACTAAAAAACGGACTGACTGTCTTTCTTATGGAACAGCATGAAGTCCCGCTTATCAACGTTTCAGCTGTATTTGATGCAGGTTCGATCCATGACAGCGAACGTTATGGATTAGCCAGCCTTACCGCAGATGCTTTAACATTTGGCACAAAAAAATATACAAAAGCCCAGATAGAAGAAATGACGGATTTTGTTGGTGCTGATCTGCGGACTTATATCAGTAAAGATAATTCGGGTGTTACGTCTTCTTTTGCCGTGAAAGACCAGGATAAGATTTTTGATATCATTCAGCAGGTTTTGATGTTTCCTGTTTTTGATATTACAGAGTTTGATAAACACAAACAAAGGACATTGCTCGAACTGGAACAGCAAAAAGAAAGCCCGCGAACGGTTATAGGAAATTATTTTAATGAATTTGTATTCAAAAACTTTCCTTACGCAACTCCGGGTGATGGTATCAAATCTACTGTTGATAAAATTTCGGCAGGAGACGTAAAATCTTTTTATACAAGCAATTACACCACAGGAAAGGGTGCGATTGCCGTTGTCGGCGATTTCAAAACGGCTGATATGAAAAAAAGATTACAGGTCTTTTCGGAGAATGGAAAACAGCAGAATCCAGAATGATCAAACGTGTTGCTCCTGACCTAACTTTCGAAAAAAGCCGTGTTCTGTTGGTCAACAAAGAAGATGCAAGAGAAACTACTTTTTTAATTGGCGGACAGGGTGTCGATTATAATTCAGTTGATTATGTGCCGATTATGGTTGTGAATACGATTCTGGGCGGACGTTTTACTTCATGGCTTAATGATGCTCTGCGTGTAAATTCAGGTTTAACTTACGGTGCAAGCAGCAGGTTTTCACGTTATAAATATGCCGGAACATTTGCGATCAGCACTTTTACCAAAAACGCAAGTACAGTTCCGGCTATTGATATGGCTTTAAGTGTACTGGATAGCCTGCATAAATCCGGCATTGATGAAACTACGCTTGCTTCGGCCAAATCGTACGTAAAGGGAGACTTTCCGCCGAATTATGAATCTGCCGGTGCATTGGCACGTTTGCTGACAGATATGTTTGTATTCAATTTTGATGAAAATTATATCAATACTTTTCAAACCAAAGTAGACGGACTGACGACTGCGCAAGCCAAAGAAATTATTGCCAACTATTTTCCGAAAGAAAAACTGCAATTTGTATTGGTCGGAAAAGCCAGTGAGATCAAAGAACAGGTTAAAAAATATGGCGAGATAACTGAAAAAGAAATTAAGGCAGACGGATTTTAAATATTAACATCGGCTTTCGGCAATCGGATAAATCCATTTTGGATATTAATTGAACGATTGCCGACGGCCGAAAGCCGAAGTTCTGGTTACTTTCTGTAATCTAATGCCGGTTTACGATCTCCAACCATTGCATCATATTTAAAGTTGGCACCTCTTGCTTTTAGCCAGTCTGCGTGGGCTTTTTCGATTAAAGCAGGATCTTTGAACAGATCAATGGCCGTCAATGCAAGCGTTTTGGAAGCCACCATCATACCTTTTTTTCCAATGTCGGTTCCACCGGCAGCTACTGCCTGCCAGCTATGTGCTGGTGTACCGGGCACCCAGGTTGCAGCCCCAAATCCGACTGTTGGGACAGCCCAGCTTACATCACCAACATCTGTTGACCCACCGAGCGCTTCCGGGTTTGCAGAGAACGGCGTAACTGCGGCAGCATCTGTGTATGTAGGTTTTGCGCCTTCTGAAGTCGTTAGTGAGGCAATGATTTTCTCTGAAAATGAAATCTCTTCCGGCGTATAGCTTACACCTCCAACAGCTTCAAGATTTTTGTATAAAACACGTGAAAGAGATTCAATCGGCAGTAAATCGTAAGCGCCGCCAGTAACTTCTACTTCAACTTTTGTACCTGTTCCCATAGCTGCACCTTTGGCAGCTTCCATGATTCTTTCCCAAACACCTTTCACAACGTCCCTATTGCTGTGACGCGCATAATAGTAAACTTCTGCAAAAGCAGGAACAACATTTGGCGCTTCTCCACCCCGGGTTATTACATAATGAATCTTGGTATCCTGCGGGACGTGTTCACGCATCATATTTACCATATAGTCCATTGCTTCCACACCATCCAATGCCGAACGGCCTTTTTCAGGAGCTCCGGCAGCATGGGCAGCAACGCCGTAAAAACGAAATTTGGCGGAAATATTTGCAAGTGATGACATCGGGTTTGCAGAATTATGATCTCCCGGATGCCAGTGTAAAACAATGTCCGAATTTTTGAACACGCCTTCTCTTACCATATATACTTTTCCCGAGCCACCTTCTTCTGCGGGGCAGCCCATTAATTTAATAGTACCTGTTTTCCCATTTTGTTTCAGCCATTCTTTTACTGCAATTGCGGCCGCCACTGATCCGGTCCCAAAAAGATGATGTCCGCATGCATGACCGGCTTTTTGTCCTTCAATAACTTTCCGCTCCGGAACGGCTTCCTGCGCCATACCCGGAAGCGCATCATATTCAGCCAGGATACTGATTTCCGGTTTTCCTTTTCCATACGTAGCCACAAATGCAGTAGGAATGCCGGCAACACCTTTTTCCAATGTGAAGCCTTCTTTTTCCAATTCTTCTTCAAGGATCGCCGAACTCTTCACTTCCATATAGCCAACTTCTGCCAGATCCCAGATTTTTTTTGAAACATCGCCATAATGGTCTTTTTTCTTGTCGAGACTGACAATAACTTCTTTTTGTTCTTTTGTGACCGTTGTTTGTCCGTAAGTTGTAAAAGTACTCAGACTTAATAAAGTCAGAAATCCCAAATTAATCTTCTTCATTCCTATTGGTTTATTATCAGTTAGATCATTCCCAGGACTCTGCCTGTTTTTACAAATGTAGATTATCATAATTCAAGTTCACATGCAAGTGAAATAACTTTAATCAGGATTTTATTATAGTTAATATCAAATTAAACCATATATTATTTTACCAAAGTACCCAAATACGCATTTATTTACTTCAGGTAGATATATTCATCACCTCATTTTTCAGCATCGTCACTTTTAATAATTTATATGATTTTACCAATATAAATAGAAGTATCGACTGGCTCATGACGTATATATTGTATGTAATCTGTCATTTATACAACGAGTAGGTTTTAAAGACCGTTGATCTTTTTAGTTAGAAATGACAATACCATTTAGAATTATATCCTGAAAATTATTGACATACTGACAATGAATAATTTATTCAAAAAACGCTAAAACTTTACAATATGAACAAAACAAAAAAGACTGGCAGCTATATTTCTGGGTGCTTTGTTAAGCCACGGAGGTTTTGCCCAATCCGGAAAAGCACTATATACAAATCCTGTCGGGGTTCAGGCTTATACTTTTCGGGAGAGCTGGCCCAAAGGAATAGAAGCAACACTGGATACGATTCAGTCTTTTGGTATTACTGAAATGGAAGGAGGACCGCTCAACGGAATGTCGACCGAAGAACTGCGTAAACAGCTGGATAAAAGAGGAATAAAAATGAAGTCTATTGGGGCTGACTATAAAATGCTGGCAGCCAGTACCGACGAAACCATTAAAAATGCCAAAATTCTGGGTGCGGAATACGTGATGGTAGCATGGATCCCTCATGAAAAAACATTCGACCTGGAAACGGCAAAAAAAGCTGTGGAAGATTTTAACAGGTCAGGTAAAATCCTTAAAGAGAACGGAATTACACTTTGTTACCACACGCATGGTTTCGAGTTCGTTCCTTATGCTGACGGCACTTTGTTTGATTATATTGTAAAAAATACAAATCCGGAATATGTATCCTTCGAAATGGATATTTTATGGGTTGCTTTTCCTGGGCAGGATCCGGCAAAGCTTTTAACTAAATATGGTAACCGCTGGAAACTGATGCATTTAAAGGATCTGAAAAAAGGTGTGAAAGGTGATCTGTCGGGCGGAACTCCAACGACCAACGACGTGGCACTTGGAACAGGTTCGATTGACATCCCGGCTGTTTTGAAAGCTGCAAAAAAAGCCGGAATCAAACATTATTTTATTGAAGACGAAAGCCCGTCTTATATCAAACAGATACCGGTAACGATCGCCTACATCAAAGGATTGAAAGAATAATCAGAAAAGCTGGTAATAAACACTAGACGCCTGTAGCCAAAAATTAGCTACAGGTGTCTTTTTTTATTTTTTATTTATTTTCTCAGAATTTGTGACCGATCAGAAACCGGGCAGTCTTAACTGGAAACACACACTTTTAGATTAATACAGCTATACACATTACTATAAAACATTTCATCAATAACTGAAATACACTTCATCGTTTTATAAGTTTACTTCATTAACACACTAGACATTCAAACCTATTTAAAGGCGCACTGCCGATTAAATAGGTTTTTTGTTTTTCCATAAATTGAAATCCATTCTTATTAAAACCGGTCGCCGGCCCTTCTCGCTGCCTAAGGTGCTTCTGGCCTTATCGAGCCGCAATTCTCTTGATAATTAAATAGTTACCGTTTATTTTAAAATAAAACCATTCATGTACTATGCATTGCATAGTAGTGATCATTGCACTTACATTTGTCCTGTTCTTAAATGAACAATTAGCCAAACACCGGAGAGCCGGATCATTCAAAATTTAAACAGCCATGAAAACTTCAGCAAAAAATTTCATTTACGCATTAGCTCTTACTACCGTGCTCGCTTTCAGCGCCTCAGCAGAAGACAAAAAAACAAAGAAAGTTACTGCATTTGGAACCGGGATCTACGCGACCAAAACTGGTAAAATTAATGTCAATGTAAACAAGTATAATGAGAAACTGACAGTAATTCAGCTTCAGGACAAAAGAGGAAATATTCTGTATCAGGAAGTAGTTAACAAAAATGAAACAAAATTCCGACGTTCCCTGGATGTAAATGAACTACCGACCGGTGAGTATACTTTACAAATTATGAGCGATGGCGAAAAACAAATTAAAAAGGTAGAAGTAAATGAAAAACACCCTGAACGAGTAATATCCATGAATTAAGCAGCAGTATTTTTCTAATTCTGATATACATATAAAAAGAGAAGGCAATCGCTGGTTTTGCAATTGCCTTCTCTTTTTATATTAACTTAAGTCTTAAATAACGACGTTTACAATACGTTTTGGAACAACAATAACCTTTTTAGCTACATTTCCTTCCATCCATCTCTGAACCGTTTCATTAGCCAGTACTTCCTTTTCAATATCGGCAGGCGTAGTATCCAATGCAAATGGCAAAGAAATCCTCACTTTTCCGTTGATCTGGATTGGATATTCAAAAATAGCTTCCACAACATATTGAGGCTCAAATTTTGGGAAAGCTGTTTTAGAAACCATTCCCTTTTCATTGCCCAGTGCATCCCAAAGTTCTTCTGTTATGTGCGGAGCGTAAGGAGAAAGCAACACAACCAACTCCTGCAACACAGCCTTACTATGACATTTCAGGGCACCCAGTTCATTTACACAAACCATAAACGCACTCACAGCAGTATTGAAAGAAAAGTGCTCAATATCCTCTTCGATCTTTTTGATTGTCTTGTGCAATACTTTCAACTCTTCCGGCTTCGCGGCTTCCTCTTTTACCAGCCATTGCCCGGTTTCAGAATAAAACAAACGCCAGAATTTACGGATAAAACGATATGTTCCGTCGATGCCATTTGTATTCCAGGGTTTTGCCTGTTCTAATGGCCCAAGAAACATTTCATATAGCCGCAAAGTATCTGCACCATATTTAGTCACAATGTCATCCGGGTTCACAACATTGAACTTGGATTTAGACATTTTTTCTACTTCCACACCGCAATGGTATTTTCCGTCTTCCAGGATAAACTCTGCATTTTCAGCCGATATATCAAAACGGGTTGCTTTGAATTTTTCAATATCAAGAATATCATTTTCAACAATATTCACATCTACGTGCAAAGCAGTGACTTCATATTGTGATCTCAATCCTGCACTTACAAAAACCGGCTTACTAAACTCTTCGCTTTTTACCCGATACACAAAACTGCTCCGTCCCTGGATCATCCCCTGGTTGATCAGTTTTTTGAAAGGCTCTTCCTCAGGAACAAACCCTCTGTCTTTCAAAAACTTATTCCAAAAACGACTGTATAACAAATGTCCTGTGGCATGTTCAGTACCGCCAATGTACAAATCCACATTACGCCAGTAATCAATCGCTTCTTTTGATGCAAACTCTTCGTCATTTTTGGAATCCATGTAACGGTACCAGTACCAGCTGCTGCCAGCCCAGCCCGGCATGGTGCTCAGTTCGTAAGCATTACCTGTGCCATGTTCCCAGCCTTCTGCCCTACCCAATGGTGGCTCTCCGCTTTCTGTTGGCAGGTATTTATCTACTTCCGGTAAATTCAGTGGCAATTCACTTTCTTCCAGTAAATAAGGTATAGGTTGTCCGGTGCTGTCATTTTTATAATAAACCGGCACAGGTTCACCCCAGTAACGCTGACGGCCAAATACGGCATCACGCAAACGGTAATTGATTTTTCCTTTTCCAACTCCTCTTTCTTCAAGCCATTCAATTAATGTTTTATTGGCTTCATTAAACTTCATTCCGTTGATCATTCCTGAATTGATATACTGGCCTTCTTTCGTTGCATCAGCCTGGATATCAATTTCTTTTTGCGCGTCCAGAATCGGAATAATAGGCAGATCAAAATGTTTGGCGAAGTTCCAGTCACGCTGATCACCCGATGGAACTCCCATCACAGCACCAGTTCCATATCCTGCCAAAACATAGTCAGCGATATAAACCGGCACTTTTTCATCATTCGCAGGATTGATCACATAAGCGCCCGTAAAAGCACCTGAAACCGTTTTCACATCCGACATCCTGTCACGCTCCGACCGCTTTTTGGTCATATCAATATATGCGTCAATCTCAGCACGCTGCTCCGGCGTGGTAATTACGTCTACCAATTCATGTTCCGGTGCTATTACCATGAAACTAACTCCATAAATCGTATCAACACGAGTGGTGAAGACTTCAATTATTGGGGAAAAATTGGGAGGAATGGAGGAAGGGGAAGAAGGAAGGGTGGCATCATTCCGTTCCTCCCTTTCCTCCATTCTTCCCTTTCCTTCTATTTCAAACTTAACAAGAGCTCCTACCGACCTTCCGATCCAGTTCCTTTGCTGTTCTTTTAAGGAATCAGTCCATTCTACGGTATCCAGTCCATCCAAAAGGCGCTGTGAGTAGGCAGTGATACGCATCATCCACTGGCGCATTAATTTTTGCACGACAGGATAACCGCCACGCTCTGATACGCCGTCTTTTACCTCATCATTGGACAATACAGAACCCAATGCTGCACACCAGTTTACGGTTGCATCGGCTACATAAGTCAGGCGGTATTTAAGCGTAATTTTATATTGTTCTTCTTCGGTAAAAACATTCCATTCTTGCGCGGTAAAAGCCGGTGTATCCTCATCACAAGGAGCGTTTACATGACTGTTACCATAGTTTTCAAACTTTGCAGTTAATGTTTCAATGGCCTCTGCCTGCTGTGTATCGTTGTTATACCAGCTATTGAAAAGTTCCATAAAAATCCATTGCGTCCATTTGTAATAAGACGGATCAGAGGTGCGGACTTCGCGGCTCCAGTCGTAACTGAAACCAAGGTTTTTCAGTTGTTCAATATATCTGGTAATATTTTGCTCGGTGGTAACAGCAGGATGCTGGCCTGTCTGAATAGCATATTGCTCAGCTGGAAGCCCGAAACTATCGAAACCCATCGGGTGCAAAACATTGAATCCTTTCAGTCTTTTATATCTGGAATAAATATCCGATGCAATGTACCCTAACGGATGCCCCACATGTAAACCGGCACCGGAAGGATAAGGAAACATATCCAACACATAATATTTAGGAAGATCAGAATGATTTTCAACTTTGAAAGTTTGATTACTTTCCCAATAATCCTGCCATTTCTTTTCTATCTCCTTATGACTGTACTCGCTCATCTTCAAGTTATTTGCTATCCCGCTTTTTTATAGGATAATGATCTTTAGTAATTGTGTGACAATAAAATTGCCCGCAAAAATAGTGGTTTTGGTTGTATTACTCGTTGTCGTACTTTATATAAGATCAGAAATACCATTTGAGGTAACTTGTGAAACTAGGACAAACAACAAATTCAGACAGGATTGCAGGATTAACAGAACTGCCAGCCACAGGACCTGAGTTTATATAATAGGCAGATTAAAAAGGAAGGAATTAACCGCAACGGCGCTGCTTTTTACTTTACCTGTACTTATCATTAACCGTTAATTTCTACTTTTGTCTATATTTATTTATATTGCCCGCTTGGCTTTCAAATGAAAAATTGATTATCCAAATCTTAACTTTATACTTCCTGTTTCATTGTGGCTATAAATACCGATAACGTAAAACTGGTTTTTGGACTAAAACTAAAACAACTTCGTCTCGACAAAGGATTATCACTTAGTGAACTTTCTCAAAAGTCAGGGCTATCGTTATCTTATATCAACGAAATCGAAAAAGGAAAAAAATACCCGAAATCAGACAAGATCATTGCCTTGGCCAAGGCCATGGACGTGGATTACGACACACTTGTATCGCTCAAATTAAGCAAACGACTGGAACCGATTTCGGAGTTGCTCAGCTCTAATATTCTTACTGAACTTCCGCTTGAATTATTTGGCATTGATCCGGCTAACTTACTTGAAATACTGTCTGACGCACCTACTAAAATCAGTGCGTTTGTAGGAACGCTGATCGAAATTGCCAGGAATTACAACATGTCCATTGAAAAATTTTATTTCTCGGCATTACGTACTTACCAGGAAATGCACGATAATTATTTTGAGGATATAGAGCTGGAAGCAGAGCGTTTTTTAACATTTCATGACGTTCCTGGTCTTGCACTTTTGGATGAAATTCAACTCGCGGGAATCCTGACAAATAATTACAATTACAAGATTGAGGATATCAACGAAAAAGCGAATCCTGAGTTTGCCAGCGTACGTTCACTAACTATTCCAGGGAATCAGGGGCACCGTCTTTTGATCAATACGCATTTATCTTCTGTACAGAGAGCATTTATTTATGGCCGTGAAATAGGCTATCATTACCTGAACCTTAAAAACCGGCTGCATACCACAGCACTGGTTGAAGCTGAATCATTTGAGCAGCTCCTGAACAACTTTAAAGCATCTTATTTTGCGAGTGCCATTATCATCAGAAGAAGTTTGCTCATTCCAAAACTCGCTGATTTTCTTTTACTAAAAACATGGCAGCCCGAAATGCTGATTGCCATGATCCACGATTTTAATACAACACCGGAATCCTTTTTTTACCGGGTCAGTAACGTTTTGCCCCAGTATTTCGGGATCAACCAGATTTACTTTTCGCGCTTCAATAACTTTGCCGGGCAAAATCTTTTTGATATGACCAAGGAAATGCATATTTCACGTAAGCATTATCCACATACTGTACGTGACGAACATTATTGCAGGCGCTGGGTAGCACTAACGATATTGAATGATCTGGCCGAGCTAAAAGAAAATAAATTAGCGCCCAATATTCTATGCAAGGCTCAAAAATCCACTTACGTTGATTCTCAGGATGAGTACCTGGTAATCAGTTTTGCCCAACCCACAGTTACTACGCCTAACCTCAATGTAAGTGTATCAATGGGAATTTTCCTGGATGAGCAAACAAAGGAAAAGCTTGGCTTTTTACAGGATTCAGCCATTCCACATCGTATAGTAAACCAGACTTGCGAAAGATGTTCTTTATTTGATTGTAAGGAGCGTATTGCTGCGCCGATTATTTTGCAGAAAAAATTCAAAAATGAAGCACTGAGAAATGCGCTCAAAAGGTTAATTAAGTAACGAAAATAATTTTTTGGGTAAAAATAAATAGGATCCATCTCTAATCGTCGGAGAAATAGCTATTTCTTAACATTCAGATCAATAATACAATTAGAAATAGCTTAAAAAGTGATTAATATAAATATTTCGTTTTACTTCCGTTCTATATTTGTATACATATTTGAAGTGATACTATGCCAGGCACGTACGAATTCGAGGATCTTATCTTAAAGCTGTCAACCCCGTTTTATATTTTCCTCATAGGTCTGGAAATATTTTTGACCAACCGTTCAGAAAGGCGTAGTTATACATTTAAAGACAGCGCGACCAATGCAGTTTTAATGCTTATTAATGGTGGAGTTGACCTGCTGTTTCGTACTGCTTATGTGGGAATACTAATATGGTTTTATAATTTCCGCATTATCGAACCCATTGCTAATCAATATATTTATTGGCCAGCTCTTTTCCTGCTGGAAGATCTGGCATTTTACACCCTGCATTATGTCGATCACCACAGCAGGCTTTTCTGGGCAGTCCATGTTACCCATCATTCTTCTGAGCATTTTAACCTGACGACCGGTTTTCGTTCTTCTGTTTTTCAGCCGCTTTACCGGTTTATTTACTTCATTCCTCTGGTTTTGCTTGGATTCAGCCCCGCTGATATTGTAATCATGTATTCGGTTACCCAAATTTACGGGATCATTGTCCATACCGAATATATTAATAAACTGGGCTGGCTTGAATACATTTTCGTAACACCGTCGCATCACCGCGTACACCATGCCAGCAACATAGAATATCTTGACAAAAACATGGGTATGTGCCTTATCATCTGGGACCGGATTTTTGGCACTTTTCAGGAAGAAATCCAGAATGTACCGCCACAATACGGACTGACAAAACCGGCAGGTTCTGATGGATTAAAAGAAACTGTCTTTCATGAATGGAAGGAAATAAGACAAGATTTCAAACAACCAGTTGACCTGAAAACGAAATTCAAATATCTTCTAAAAGCACCTGGCTGGTCACCTGACGGTTCCAGGCAAACAAGCAAGGAATTGCAAAAGAGAATAAGCCAGGAGTAAGCAGTTTGCAATTTTACTCTAAAAGAAAATTCAAAAACCCCATCCTAATATTCAAATTCAGCTTTGTGTTTTTTGATAAACATTTCCCAGGTTACTGGTTGGTTGCCGGTTATCTGATAAAAATTATCAAAAGTATCATCTGCACCCGGAATTGTACCGGCAGCATAACGTTTATAGTGATCGTAAACACAATGCATATACGCCATATCGGCGCCCGCATCTTTCATAGATTGTAAAAATACGTCCGGCGACTGCGGCTGATATTGATAAGGCCTTTTCAAGAGTAATGTCATCATATCAGCAATGTCATCATACGACTTCGCATCATAACCCATTCTGTACGTTTTTCCACCATGCAGATCCGGATGCAAAAGTGATAATGCGGCTACCTGCGCTACATCTTCTACATCCACCCAGCTTTTACGAGCTCCGTCCACATACTGGTTAAAAACACCTTTCGTAACCACTTTCTTGCCGCCATAACTCAACATGTTCTGCATAAAAGTTTCAGGACGCAGGTGTGTAAACGAAAACCCGGACGACTCTATATATTTCTCAACCAGTTGATGCCAGGCCCAATGTGCAACAGTCGTGTCGTCACGTCCGCATGCACCAAGATGAACAATGTGTTTTACACCTGCTTTTTTGGCACTGTCCAAAAAAACCTTGCTCTGCCGCAGCATGTCGACCGTATAACCAGTAACCATAAACACACTTTTAATTCCTTTCAGAGCTGTTGCATGTGTTTGTGAGTCATCAAAATCAAACAAAACCGTGGCTATATCTTTTTTGGCAAATGCCCGGGCTTTATCCGGATTACGTACAGCGGCAACGATCTCTATATCATTATTTCCTTTCAGGAAATTTATTGTTTTACTTCCAACCTGGCCCGTAGCCCCGGTAATTAATATCTTATGAATAGTGGTATTTGGTATGGGTGCGTTAAATAGAAGTGGTAAAGGTAAGGGTTTTCGTTAGGTTATACAGAAACACATACGTAGAAAAGCTTGAAATGGATGCAAAAAAGGCATATATTATATCGCAGGTTTTATCTCATTTCCCAAAGGAACGGATATTGCTACAACCCCCAATGTTCATTTCACCTTTAAAAAACAGAACTATGATCACATTAGCAGATGCCAGAAAAATTATTGCTGCAGCAGAAAACAAGGCAGTTCAAATAGGCCAGCCAATGAATATTGCGGTTGCTGATGCAGGAGGAAATCTGATTGCTCACGTGCGTATGGATAATGCCTGGCTGGGAAGTATTGATATTTCTATCAAAAAAGCTTTTACGTCCCGTGCATTCGATATCAGTACAAAGGACCTTGCTGACAATGCCCAATCTGGTCAGCAGTTTTTTGGGATTCATGCATCCAACGATGGTAAAGTAATGATCTTCGCCGGTGGGATTCCACTTAAAAAAGATGGAAGAGTGATAGGAGCTATTGGCGTAAGTGGCGGTTCAGGCGAACAGGACCATTCGGTGGCAGAAGCTGGTGTGGCTGCTTTTGAAATGAAAACGGAACACACAGAAAATTTCAGACAAAATTAATACTGATACATCAGGCTGCAAGCCTCTGCCCGATCCTGGTTTAGATATCCGGGATCGGGCCTTTTTGTTTCCGGCAGGATTGTTTCCAGCCCTGTCAACGAATTGAAATAATATCCGTTAATAAATCCTGATGTTCTCATATTTGCTACTACTCCCCCTTATCTGCTACAAATCTGGTCATTGGCTATGGGTGCATTGAAGCATGTAGTAGCAAGTACATTGCAGTGATTTAGATAAATTAATATCATATTTTATCGCAATAATTGTATAATAAATAGATTTTATTCTCAAACTAATTAAATTAAAATTAATAATGCCTTCTGGCATAAGGTTTTATAGCGTAATTTCAAATTGAAAAGAAAATTTGAAAAAACTTTAACACGCTAAGCTTATGTCGAAAAACAGATTTACCAACCATCCGCTTCTATCGCTATTTTCAGGAACTCAAAAACTAATTGTACTGATAATATTCAATGTATTATTTCCACTGACAGCCAGGTCGCTAAGCTGTTATCCTATAAGTCCGCTTTCCTGCGATCAGATCCAGGTCAGCTTACCTTATAATCTTCTTTTTAATGATCCTGTAGCCAATACGATTACAGACCAGAATAATCTGGGCACTGGTTTTACGATGGTTCAGAATTATTCAGGCACCAGGCTTGCACAGGATATTACAGCTCCTAATTCGGCTATTCCGGCCTACCTTCCGGAGGCGTTAAAGGTTACAGATGGCAAGCTAAATTTAAAGTCGAATAAAGGAATTGGCTATCTGACAAGCAATAACCAGATTAATGCTTTGGGAGTGATGGTTGATTCACGCGATAAAATGATAATTAAAACTGAAATTATTAATCCATTTTATGGTTCAAAAGGACAGCAGGCAGGAATTTGGTTTGGTATAAGTGATAAAACATACATTAAACTGGTGGTCACGAATAATAAAATTGAACTCCGGCGTGAGTTAAACGATGTTTCCGACAAAACAATCGGTTCTGCAAATGTTGACCAGCGTACCACGGCAACAATCAACAGATTGCATACTTATTCAGTAGGGCTTAAACTGATTATTGATCCGGCAAAAAACGCAGGCTCCGGCTTTTACTCAACTGACGGCGGCCAAACTTACATCAATGTTGGGATCAATTACCCCCTTTCATCAGTCAGTTTAAGCGGAATGGGAATTACAGCCAGCAAAGCATATACAGGATTATTAGCATCTCATCGGGACGCTGACACACCCGTCACATATAGCTTTAATAATTTTTCAGTCAGCAAAATATTACAATTTGATTCTTCCGCCTATAATTTTAATATCAATGACAATTCATTGACAGGTTCGCTGGCAGGCAGAGTCAGAGCTTCCGCAATTGATGGAGGTGCAATTACTTACCGGATACAATCAGGAAATACCAACGGCGCATTTTCCATTGATGAAAATAGCGGCCAAATTCTGGTAAACAAGCGGTTAAACCATCACACGCAGTCAGAATATATGCTTAATGTTGTTGCAGCAACCGAATTGGCTGTGGATGAAGCTTCGGTACTCATGCGGATTACAGTCGCTACTGACCCTATCCAGGATTTTACTACGATAAACTGGACGAAGGCAGCTTTTCAACCTTTTAAAGTAAGTGAAGCACAAGGTGAAACAGTCAATGGAAAATGGTATAACTTCGGTGGCTTCGATAGTCAGAAAAGCTCATTCACTCCTACTAAAAGATCCTACGGTTACGATCCTGTTGCCGATACCTGGACCCGCATTGCCGATTTACCCCATACACCTAATGGTACCAATTTAGGTGGCATTTCACATGCCGGAACAGCTACGGATGGAACCGATATATATTTTTCCGGCGGATATACTTCCAATGCAACCGGAACCGGACAGATATTCGGAACTCAACAGGTGTGGAAATATCATGTGGCTTCCAACACTTATATCAAATTGCCTGACCTCCCCATAAAACTTGCAGCCGGACAACTGGAATTTGTCAACGGCAGATTACATCATATTGGAGGTACAAATTTGCAAAGAACACAGGACATGGCGAGCCATTATGTACTGGATCTCGACGATATCACAGCCGGTTGGAAGGCTATGGCACCTCTTCCTAATCCAAGGCAACACGCCGGCTCAACAGTGTTCAAGGGAAAAATATATTACATAGGCGGGCAATATGGGCATGATGAACACCTCGTTACGCAGAAAGATGTGCATGTTTATGATCCAAAGACCAATTTATGGACTAAACTGGCGGACTTGCCTGCACCAGGCAATTATGGACTGGGACACATTTCGTCAAGTGTGGTTGTAATGGGAAACCAAATAATAGTTTTGGGAGGCGAGGCAGTTCATCTCAAACTGCGTGTTGCATTGGTATCAGCTTATAATCCGGCTACCAATATCTGGACAAGTCTTACACCAATGCCAGTAACACGTTATTCAGGAGTTGCAGCTGTCTTGAACGGAAGCCTATACTATACGGGCGGCTCAAATGGCAGTACTACATTTAAGGGTATAGCGGTGAACAATAATGCCGTAAGCCGTAAAAGTGCTGATTTGAAAGATGATTATATAAATTTGAAAACGAAAGCAGGAATAAAAAAAATCACAATTTCTCCAAATCCATCATATAGCAATACGGTTTATCTGAAATTGGAAAACTTTGATAAAAATGAAAAGGTAAATATTTCTATTGTAAATCTGCTAGGTCACGTCGTACACACAACGAGCTGCATAACCAATGAAGAAGGATATGCTGATGCCGCCGTTAGTAAACAGATTGCTCTTGCAAAAAACACGTATATTATCAGAGCTGATGCAATTTCTGGTTCCTGCTCCGGTAAGTTAATAGTACAATGACAAAGGCAGATATGTTACACCGAGAGCCACAGAGAAAAAAAGAGGACCACGGAGTTTTGATATATTCTCCGTGGCACTCTTCCTCTTTCCGTGAGTCTCTGTGTAACCTACTTCATACTCCCCGAAGATACTGCCAGTAAGTACCAAGCGGCGTGCGGCAGCCATTGTTCGGCCCAGCGCCAGTCATTGTCTTTACCGGTTTGGGCATATGAAAGATTGAAATCAATATCGTCCTCATTGTCAATCCCCGAAGTAATCCCGTTGACAATTCCGCCCGGTGCATTGGTATATTCAAAAGTTCCGAAAAATCCATAAGCCGGATTATTATATCCTGAACCCTGTAACATCGACGTATTGTAGGGATTTGATCCAAGAATCCAGTTGAGCTGATTTAATGCAAAATTTTCAAGACTATCCTGAAATGGTTTATCTGAGGAAAATAACGGAGCCGCTAATCTTGCAGCGGCTGCAATAGAAGCAATTCTTGCATTTTCACCCTGCCACCATGGAGATGCATCACTTCCATGCGGAAAGAAGAAAGTGGTTTTTTGAATCCCCAATGTATCCTGTGTTAACTGTCTGCTGTATCCAAAAGGATTTTTCACTTCACTTGTTAAGGCCAATTCAAAAGTCAGTGACTTTTTGATTGCCTCCTTTATTCCGGCTTGCAATTCAATAGAAGCAAAAGGATAATAATTGAGCAGGCTTACTACCGGTAATCCTGCATCTGATGGGTGGAAAAAAGGTCTGTCATGGTCATCGGCACGCCAGAAGTTTTTATATTTTTCAGATGAAACAAGCCGGCCCAGCAAACTTTCTGCGCGCTTTTCAGCCGCAATTTTGTATTCATCCTTTTTGGTTGTCCTATACAATTCAGTAGCTGCACTCAACGCACAGTAGTCGTCCACAATGTTTTCTTTGCCATCATTGGTCATCATTCCATTATTTTTTTCTAAAAAACGGAATGCATTTTCAGCCGCCAATAAATATTTCTTATTGCTAAAATCTCCGGAAGAATCGTGCGCGGCCGCGATTGCCAGTGCAGCAATGCTCATGCCTCCACCCGACCGGTAACTAACCTGGTACTTTTTCCAGTTGTCCGACTTATCTGTATCACTAAATGCCTGGTCTTTATTTTCCTTGATCCGATAGCTCTGCTCCTCTGCCTGAATGACTCTGTCTTTCGCCATTTTGCCCGGGCCGGGAGCTGAAACCGAACGGTAAAATGATCCGTCTTTTACCTGTACACGCACCAGATAATCAGCACCATACATTGCCTCATCGAGCAAACGGCGGTTGTACTGACGAAAGTCATTGCCTTTTCTTTTAATAAGCTGATCATACGTTTTAAACAAACTCCATGCGGTCAACGAAATTTGCTGTGGGTTAAAATAGGTTGAAAACGTAAGATGTGATAAATGTTTCCCATAATCTCCCGAAGCATCATACCAGCCACCGTGTACATCAACCGTATCTTTCGTCTGGCCTTTTAATAACAAATGATGATCCGCTTTATCCAGTAATCCCGAGCTTCGTTGTCCTTTGAAATAATAAATTACGTTGGATAAGGTAGCCGATTCCAGTACATTTTTTCCAATTACAAAAGGATAGGAAGAAATTGTCTTTCCTGCGTTTATTACCTGAACTTTATAATTTCCTTCCGTTTTGACATCACTGAAATCAATTGTCCAGAATAGCCAGTTTTTCCATTTGGCAACCGGGCCGCTGAATTGCGTTTTACCATTGTACACCACCTTTCCGGATGCAATATCTATTATTTGAAATACCGGAATAGATAATTTACTTTCAGCCAGCACAACAGCTCTTTTTACATTCGTATTTTCGTAGCCTATATGGTTGGTCAGTATCTTAATGCTTTGTGCAAAAACAGGAAAGGACAAAAAGTATATGAACAATAAAAGATATAAGTGTTTGTAATTGGATTTCATAAAATCAGATAATAGGATTAAACCTAAAATTCCCTGTTTTATCCGACTTCTCAAAATGTGAAATGCATTCCAAAACCCGGATTTATTATCTTTGCGTCCTTAAAGGATAAATCCCTTTCCAAATGCACCAGACACTTCAATTAACTCTACTTCCTGAAGTAGCGCTTGACGACGAGAATCTCCGTCAGTTTATCATCAAAAAACTACGTCTGAATAAAGATGAAAATCCAGTAATCCGCAGAACACGGCAATCTATCGATGCACGGAGCAAACAGGTTAAAGTGAATGTGCAGGCAGAAGTGTATGTAAATGAACTGCCGCCTTCACTGATCAGCTTCAATCTCAATTATCCGGATGTGAGCCAGCGCCCAAAGGCTTTGGTTGTAGGATGCGGTCCGGCAGGAATGTTTGCAGCATTACGGCTTATCGAACTGGGTATCAAACCTGTGCTTTTTGAAAGAGGCAAAGATGTCCGTGCCCGAAGACGTGATCTGGCAGCGATCAACAAAGAGCATATTGTTAATCCGGAATCCAATTACTGCTTTGGCGAAGGTGGTGCCGGGACTTATTCCGATGGAAAATTATATACAAGATCAAATAAAAGAGGTGATATCCGCAGAGTGCTTGAAATATTTGTAGGGCACGGTGCAAGTGAACAGATCCTTGTCGATACGCATCCTCATATCGGCACCAATAAACTGCCTGTTGTTGTAGCAGAAATGCGTGAAAGCATCCTGAAAGCAGGCGGTGAAATTCATTTTGACACTAAGGTTACGGATCTGATACTGGAACAAAATGAACTGAAAGGAGTCATTACTGATGACAGCAAAGAACATACCGGCATTGGTGTGATTCTGGCAACCGGCCATTCTGCACGCGATATTTATGAATTGCTGAATGACAAAAATATCCTGATCGAAAGTAAGTCATTTGCGATGGGTGTCCGCATCGAGCATCCGCAACGTGTAATTGACAAAATCCAATACCATTGTGAAACGGATCGTGGCCCTTATCTGCCGGCCGCTTCGTACAGCCTGGTTACGCAAACACGGTACAAAGGTATTCAGCGTGGCGTATTTTCGTTTTGTATGTGTCCGGGTGGGTTTATTGTTCCCGCTGCCACATCTCCCGGCGAACTTGTTGTGAACGGTATGTCACCTTCCCGCAGGGATTCACCTTATGCTAATTCAGGGATTGTGGTTTCTGTTGAAGAAGAAGATATTGCCCCTTATAAAGAATTTGGAGCATTGGCAGGACTTCAGTTTCAAAAAGAAATTGAGCAAAAAGCGTGTAATCTGGCAGGAACTACACAAACGGCTCCTGCACAACTGGCAAATGATTTTGTAAAAATGAAAATATCTGCGGAATTGAAGGAAACTTCTTACCAGCCAGGTTTACATTCCGTTGATCTGTATGAAGTACTTCCACCAAATATTTCCAATCCGCTGCGTGACGGGCTGGCAGATTTTGGCAGGAAAATGAAGGGATATTTATCCAATGATGCGCAGCTGATCGGAGTTGAAAGCCGGACTTCCTCACCAGTCAGAATACCCAGGGACAGAGATTCCTGCGAGCATCCGGTAGTTAAAGGTTTATTTCCATGCGGGGAAGGTGCCGGTTATGCCGGAGGAATTATGTCGGCTGCCATGGACGGTGAGCGTTGTGCTGAGCAACTTGCAAAGTTGTACGCGCATGTATTTTGATTTTTTTTCAAAAATTGCTATATTGGAAAGCTTCGAAACTCTGTATTGATTCTCATTGTTAATACAGTACTGACATCAATTCAAACTATATAAACTCATAATGATACTAGGATCATTTTCGTCCTTTATTAATCATATATCCCAAAATCTCAAAAACCCGCTTCCAGGCGAGTCGGCTCACCGGATTATGCAGGCAACTTCGTCGCTCCGGTTAAGTTTTAAGCCCAATAACCGGACCCGTAAAAGCGCCGTTCTTATTTTATTCTATCCACATAAGGACGAAATTTATTTCCCTCTCATTCTCCGTCCGGCTTACGACGGAGTACATTCCGGACAAGTAGCGTTTCCCGGCGGGAGGTATGAACTGAGTGACGAAAATCTGATACGTACAGCTTTACGGGAAGCACAGGAGGAAATCGGGCTCAGACTGACAGACGTAAAAATTCTGGGAAGCCTGACAGAGCTTTTTATCCCACCCAGTAACTTTTTTGTTTTGCCCGTAGTTGCAACCATTCCTTATCGTCCGGATTTTTATCCTGATGCACGTGAAGTAGAGGATATTTTTGAGATAAAACTGGATGAAATTTCCAACATAAATATTGTCGGATCCAGCAATATACAAATAAGGGGAGAACAGGTATACGCTCCTCATTATGAAATTCAGGGTTATAAAATCTGGGGTGCAACAGCTATGATGATCAGCGAACTGCTGACTGTTATCAATGCCTCAGATACCAGCCCGAAAAACTAAAAATAAGCGCTTTATTTAGTATATTAGCGGTGTTTTTAACAGAAATTCTTCCGGAATTCTTCAAGTTGTTTCATTGTTTTGAAATGCATTGGTTCTTCCGCGAAAGCCGGTAAGAAAACAACATTAATAAAATTTACAGAATATTTAAACCCTGGTTCTTCCTCAATTTATGGACGAAAACGGAGCTACGCCTGACGTAGAAGATAGCAAGTTACACGACAAATTACCCATCTCGGGCCTTTACGAAAGCTGGTTTCTCGATTATGCCTCTTATGTAATTCTGGAACGCGCTGTTCCTGCAATTGAAGACGGGTTAAAACCGGTTCAGCGCAGGATTCTGCATGCATTGAACGAAATGGATGACGGCCGCTTCAATAAAGTTGCGAATGTGGTTGGTTCCTCCATGCAGTTTCACCCGCATGGCGATGCTTCTATTTACGATGCCATTGTCAACCTTGGACAAAAGGAACTGCTTTTTGATACACAAGGTAACTGGGGTGATATCAGGACCGGCGACGGAGCTGCGGCTGCACGTTATATTGAGGTCCGGCTTTCAAAGTTTTCAAGAGAGATCGTCTTCAATGATGCCACTACGGAATGGCAATTGTCATATGACGGCCGTAAGCGGGAGCCTGTAACACTTCCTGTTAAATTCCCACTGACGCTTTCCCTTGGTGTGGAAGGTATTGCGGTAGGTTTGTCGACCAAGATATTACCGCATAATTTTTGCGAACTGATAGAAGCGTCCATTAGCATTTTACAAGGCAAAGACGTAACCATTTATCCCGACTTCCTGACTGGCGGCCAGGTTGATGTTTCCAATTACAATGATGGCCAGCGAGGTGGAAAAGTAAGGGTACGTGCCAGAATCGAGGAGGAAGACAAGAAAATGCTTGTGATCAGGGATATTCCATTTGGCATTACAACGACTTCCCTGATTGAATCCATCGTAAAAGCGAATGACGGAGGTAAAATAAAGATCAGGAAAGTGGTAGATAATACCGCTGCGGATGTGGAAATTCAGGTGCATCTGGCTCCGGGAGTTTCACCGGATATTACGATGGATGCACTTTATGCATTTACAGATTGTGAAATATCCATTTCGCCTAATGCCTGTATTATTATTGCAGACAAGCCTCATTTTGTTGGTGTTACCGAAATTTTAAAATATAATACCCAGCAAACTGTCCATCTTCTTCAGCGTGAATTAGAAATCAAACGGCTGGCGTTGCTGGAAAAAATCCTTTATGGTTCTCTTGAAAAAATATTTATTGAAAACCGTATATACCGTGATATTGAAGAATGTGAAACTTTCGAAGCCGTTATCAGGACAATTGACAAGGGACTGGAACCTTTCAAACCACAGTTTTACAGGGAAATAAATGATGATGATATCGTTGAACTGACAGAGATCAGGATCAAGCGGATCTCGAAATACGACGGTTACAAAGCCGACGAGCAAATGAAGAAGTGGAGTGATGAATTGGCAGAAACTGAGGAAAACCTGGCTAATATCACACGTTTTGCCATCGCTTTTTTTAGAGATTTATTGAAAAAATATGGCAAGGGAAGAGAAAGAAGAACTGAAATACGTGCTTTCAATCAGATCTCAGCCAATATTGTGGCCGCTAATAATCAGAAACTGTATGTCAATCGTGCTGAGGGTTTTGTAGGTTACGGGCTTAAAAAGGACGAGTATGTGATGGACTGCTCGGATATTGATGATATCATCGTTTTCAAAACCGATGGAAAATGCCTGGTTGTTAAAGCGCAGGAAAAGGTGTTTGTCGGAAAGGATATTATTTACTGTGCAGTTTTTGTTAAGAACGATGAGCGCAAGGTGTATAACCTCATTTATGTAGATGGCAAAACCGGGGTTTCATACAGCAAGAGATTTCAGGTAACTGCCGTAACGCGTGACCGGGAGTATGATCTTACACAGGGAAGCCCGAAATCGAAAATTACCTATTTCAGCGCAAATGAAAATGGGGAAGCCGAAATTATCACATTAAGTCTTACTGCCCAAAGCAAAGCAAAAGTGAAGCAATTTGATTTCAATTTTGCTGAACTGCTTATTAAAAACCGCAGTGCGATGGGTAATGTACTGACCAAATATTCGGTCAGGAAAATTACGCTGAAACAGGCAGGAAGATCTACATTAGGTGGTGTAGACTTATGGTTTGACCCGATTATAGGAAGATTAAACCGGGACGAACGGGGTGAATATCTGGGCAATTTTGAGGCGTCAGACAGTATTTTGGTCGTATATAAAGAAGGAACCTATGAGCTGACCAGTTTTGACCTGACGAACCACTATGTTTCCAATGAGGTCTTGCTTGTTAAGAAATTCGATCCGAAAATCGCTATTACTGCTGTTTATTATGATGGAGGGCAGAAGCAGCATTTCATCAAACGTTTCCATATTGAAACTTCTTCTCTAGACAAGAAATTCCTGTTTATCAGTGATGCAAAAAACAGTAAGCTGTTATTAGCCAGTACAGATAAATATCCAAAACTGGAAATCTCATTACCAAAAACAGCTCAAACCGAACGTGTAAATACAGAATATCTGATTGCGGAAATTGTAGAAATCCGTGGTTGGAAAGCAATGGGAAACAAACTTCCTTTTGATAAATTCAAAGAAATACGCTGGCTTCCTTCCCTACCCGACCTGCCTGATGAAATCATTTCTGAGCCGGCTGAAGCAAATGAAGAAGTGGCGGACAATGTAGAAGAAGCTGAGGAAATCCAGGATACGGATGGAACTTCCGATGCAGATATTGTAGCGCTGGATGAAGTAATTCAGGAGGCTATTCCGGAAGAAATACCGGATATAACTGCAACTGAGGAAGCCGTACCCGACGAAAACGAAGAAGATGAAAAGGTTTTAAAACCTAAGAAAGAACCAAAGAAAGGCTCTAAACGCAAAAGCCAGTTAGGTTTGTTTGAATAGAAAAACAATGTAAAATACTTTTTGCTGCTGCCGGTTTTTCATCGCCGGCAGCAACAAAAAGTATACGTTCCGGCGTATAGTTCAAAACGACAAAAATGTTTGGAGAACCAGAAACCGGTAATCAGTTGTTAGTCTTAAAGATTATCCCGAATTACAGAATTGAAAAATTTGCTCAAAGCGATTATTTTCCTGGTATTTATCTGCTTGGTTTTCATCTTGCTGTGTAATTTCTGGATAGTATATTACACGCGGCAGTACAATTTTTTTTCGATTGAAAGTTTACCAAGTAATGATGTAGCCCTTGTTTTGGGAACCAGCAGAAATACAGAAAAAGGAAAGGAAAACCTCTTTTTCAAATACCGGATGGAAGCTACTGCGCATTTGTTTAAGGAAGGCAAGATCAAGTATATTATTTTAAGTGGAAATAACGATTCACAGTATTATAACGAGCCGCTGGACATGAAAAAGGCATTGCTTAATCTGGGAGTTCCTGAAAATGTCATGACGCTGGATTATGCAGGATTCCGCACTTTCGACTCGGTTGTGCGATGCAGGCAGGTATTTAACCAGGATAATTTCACGATTATTTCCCAGAACTTCCACAATGCCAGGGCACTGTATATTGCACGTAATGAAGGAATTAATGCCATTTCGTTTGCGGCACAGGATGTACCGGACGGTTATTCATTCCGCACGCTCATACGCGAGTATCTTGCGAGGCCAAAGGCTGTGCTGGATGTTCATTTTCTGCGGCCATCTGCCGACATTACATCAAATAATGAGATCACGAAAAAAATGAAAAACCAAAAAGAAAAGTAATGGAATTCCACACTTGCACGACATGAATCAAATATGAACAAAATATTACTTTTTCTGTTTTTTGTTGCGGCAGGATTTTTTTCCAAAGCTTATTCCCAAACTACTTATATCATTAAAGGACGGATTACAGATGCTACTTCCGGTGATCCTATCCCCTTCGCTAATATTGCAGTAAAAGCTTCAACCTCAGGAGCAATTACCAATTTTGATGGTTTCTATCAATTAAAATACACTCTTCCGGCAGACTCTTTGCTCGTAACTTATGTAGGTTACGATACAAAAAGTAAAGCAATAGCACCTAACCTTGCTGAACAAACAATCGATATTCAGCTGATGCCAGGCTCTTTACAATTGAGGGAAGTAAGAATATTTGCCGGAGAAAACCCTGCTTATGCCATCATGCGTAAGATAATGGCCAACAAAAAGCAAAATAATCAGGATAATCTGGGAGCTTACGAATATGAGAGTTACAACAAGATCCAGATTGATATTGATAATCTTTCGGATAAATTCAGGAAGCGTAAGGCCATTCAGAAAATGACTCATATCGTAGACAAATACGATGAAGTGAAAGGAGAAGATGGCGAAACGGTTATACCGATTTTCATATCAGAATCTGTTTCTAATGTTTATTACAGAAATGATCCGAAAAAGAAAAAGGAAATTATCCGCAAGACCAAAGTATCGGGTGTAGGCCTCACCGATGGCAGCCTTGTTTCCCAATTGACAGGCTCCTCTTTTCAACAATATAATTTTTACAACAACTGGCTTAACATTCTTGAAAAAGACTTCGTTTCTCCCATCGCCGAAAGCTGGAAAGTATATTATGAATATTATCTGGCAGACAGTACTTCTAATGGAAATCGCTACGATTATCAGATTGATTTTGAACCAAAGCATGAACAGGATCTGGCTTTCAGCGGATCATTCTGGGTAGACGGGGAGAGTTTTGCGCTTACGCAAATGGACGTAAGTGTTGGGAAAAGAGCTAACCTGAATTTTATAGATAAAATTAAAATCCAGCAATCTTACGACTACTTTGAAACTGAAAAAAGATGGGTTCCGGTCAAAACCCGGGTTTTGATAGATGTGGATGAACCCACTAAAAAAACAGCCGGAATGCTGCTTAAATTTTATTCTTCCAATTCAAAATACAAGATCAATTCTCCGCTTGATAACAAGTTTTATGATACAGGTATCGAGCTCATGGAAGATTACATGCAGCATGATTCTGTTTTTTGGGCCAAAAGCAGGCCAGAGTCCCTTACTCCTTCTGAAATTTTAAGTTTTCAGCTTGTTGATTCTTTAAAGGTTTTGCCCGTCATCAAAACGTACACAGAGATTCTGAATATTTTTGTAAACGGGTACAAAAAACTGGATAAATGGAACATTGATATTGGCCCTTATTTATTTTTATATGCCAACAATGCTGTTGAGGGCCATCGTTTCAGATTAGGATTCAGGACAGATCCGGGATTTAGCCGAAAGTGGATCTTTAATGGCTACGGCGCTTACGGGACGCGTGACCATGAGTTCAAATACGGTGCAGGAATGGATTATATCGTTTCCAGAAAACCATGGACCATGGCTGGTATTTCCTATTCAAAAGATCTGGAAAGGCTGGGCGTTTCCGCTGAAACAATTGGCCCAAATACACTTTTTGGCGCTTTTTCAAGATTTGGTGCTTTTCGCAGGCCCTACTGGCAGGAAGATATTTCGGCTTATTTTAAACGTGAAATGGTAAAAGGATTAACCGGAAGCGTTCAGTTACGACACAGAAATTTCATCCCTTTGTTCCCGTTTGCTTATCGCACTACTCCTGATGAAGGTGCAGAATCGCCTCTGAAAAGTTCGTTTGACATTACAGAACTCAATTTTGAACTGCGTTTGGCAAGAAAAGAAACTTTCCTTGCAGAATGACAATGAAAGGATTAGTATGGGAAACGGGAATTCACCTGCTGTTACTTTCAGATATACGGCAGGTATCAAAAATTTCCTTGCCGGTGATTTCAATTACCAGAAATTTTCCCTCAACGTCAAGCACAGTTTTCGTTCCGGAATTCTTGGAAGAACTTACTACAATCTTACTCTGGGTTATATACCTTCTACTGTTCCTTACCCGCTGCTGTATACGCCACTGGGAAATGAATCCTTGTTTTATGTTGACAATGCTTTTAACCTGATGAATTATTTCGAATTTATCAGCGACCGCTATATTCAGTTACGCATGGAACATAATTTTGAGGGATTACTGTTTAACCGTATTCCGGCGATCAGGAAATTGAAATGGCGTATGCTGGCAACAGGAAAAATATTTTATGGAGATGTAAGTAATGAAAACCTGGCACTGACTTCCTCGGTAGACGATGCAGGAAATGAATTACAAACTTTTAACCGCCTGAACCGCGTTCCTTATGTTGAACTTGGTTACGGCATTGATAATATATTCAGGTTCGGCAGAATTGATTTTATACACAGGCTTACCTATCTCAAAAACCCTCAGGTAACTCCTTTCGCTGTTAAAATATCTTTCTGGTTCAGCTTGTAAATATTACATTAAACATGCATCAGATCTTTTGCTGCATACGTTAAATGCACCATATCACCTACTTCCAGGTCTTTCCTGTTTCTGTAAAACGAAAGTAAACCATCTTCATTGGTACATCTGATTTCCCAGTGGTTTCCATGAAAACGGATTGCATCTACCGTTCCATACCATTTACTTTTTTCAGGATTTTTGGTTATTTTAATTTTCTCAGGACGTATAAATGCTTTTTTGTTCTGAACATTTCCTGCAAGCCAGTTTATATCTCCTGTAAGTTCGGCCACATAACTATTAACAGGCTGATTGTAAATTTCCTGAGGTGTTCCAATCTGGATAATTTTTCCAAATTGAAGCACTGCAACTCTGTCCGACCAGGCCAATGCATCGGAGGCTTCGTGTGTAACGAAAATACAGCTCATTTTCTGCTGCTGCCGCAAATTTTCAATGGCATCTGCTAATACTCTGCGGTTATGATTATCCAAATGCGCAAAAGGTTCATCCAGTAACAGCACATCCGGTTCTTCGGCCAGTGATTTGGCAATAGCAGTCCGCTGCTTTTCTCCGCCAGACAACAATTTTGCTTTTTGATTTCTCACATAACCCAGTCCGGTAATCTGCAATAATTCTTCAACTTTTTCCTTCTTGTATTCGCGATCGTAAAAACGCAAAGAATAAGCAATATTTTCCTCAACAGTCTGATTAGGAAACAATTCAAATTCCTGGTGAATCAGCTTAATCGATTCATGCCCGGGAATAAGTTCGCCGCTTACCGGAGGCAGCACATCCCCGTTAAAATATACATTTCCCTGATCTGCATCCAAAAACCGGCCAAGGATACGGAGTAATGTACTTTTTCCCGAGCCGCTTTCACCTAATATCCCAAGCCATTCACCCGCAGGTAGAGCCAGGTCAATTGCTGACAAAACAGAAGTAATACCAAAATTTTTAGAAACCGCCTCAGCACGCAGGGTGAACTTTTGTTTTCCCATTATTCAGCCCAGGTCACTTTGTTTTCAAAAGGAGTACGTCGTGCTGGTGCTTCCGGTGCATCGTGATAGCCCATAAAAAATAATCCGAGGCATTTCTGGTTCTCTTCCAGATTAAGGAATTGCCCAAGTTCTTTTAATATACCAGGACTGCTCCAATAAGATCCAATACCATAAGCGGTTGCAGTAAGCCACATATTCTGAACAGCACAGGCAACAGCGGCTGTTTCTTCCCATTCCGGAATTTTGTCGGAATGAAGTTCCACATTGATAGCTATTACACAATTGGATTTCAAAACTTTTTCACTTGCAGCGTCGTATCTCGCTTGTGAAAAGGACTCAGGCGCAGTAACCTGCCTGTATCTTTCAGAGAAAAACCCGCCCAGTTTGTTCAGGCTCTCACCTTTAAAAACAATAAAACGCCAGGGCTCAGTGAGCTTATGTGTTGGGGCGTAATTGGCATTTTCAAGTATGGTATTGATAATTTCTTTGGGGATATCTTTTTCTATATAGCTGGGTGGAAATATACTCCGGCGGTTGCGAATGGTTTTGGTAATAATCTCTGCTGAATTCTCCATTAATAATTAATTTCAAGTATAATATGCTGTAAAACTAACGAATATAATGGTTGCCACTTGCATGGCAAAAGCAAGACGTAAAAGTTAGATTAACTTTTACACTTATAATCATTAAATGCCAATAGTTGACAATTAACACCATTGAGCACGAATTGTATGAATCCGTCTTCTAAAATATTTTATCTTGTACCGCTTAACAAATAAATTCTAATCCTGTCTCCCTATGCTCGTTACTACAACATCTAATATCGAAGGAAAAAAATAGTTAAATACATTGGACTGGTAAATGGCGAAGCTATAATAGGAGCCAATTTAATAAAGGATTTTATGGCAGGGATCCGGGATGTAGTCGGCGGCCGTTCAGGGGCTTATGAACAAAGCCTGCGGGAAGCCAAAAGTATTGCAGTGCGTGAAATGATGGATCAGGCACAAAGATTAGGTGCCAATGCCATCATTGGTGTCGACCTGGATTTTGAGACCATTGGCAGCAACGGATCCATGCTGATGGTTAGTGCAAATGGTACAGCGGTAAATATTGAGTAAAGATTAGCCTCTGATCCTCAGTCCAGGGAGGATGAACATGGCATATTAAGCGTTGAATATTGATCATTAATTCGCTAATTGAATTTTAATGTTCAATATTCAACCGTGGTAAACCGCTTACATATTCAATTTTTCAAAAAGTTTTATCAAAAAATCTCTTTTGCGATTTGCCCGACATTATCTGATTTGCCCATGGTGTAAAAATGTAAAACCGGAACTCCGTAGGCCAGCAATTCTTTACATTGCTGAACTCCCCATTCTATTCCTACCTGACGTACTTCTTTGTCAGTGGCGCGTGATAATGCTTCTTTTTTTAAATCTTCCGGAAATTCAAGGTGGAATATATCAGCAAGAATTGTAAGCTGTTTTTTTGTCGCCAAAGGTTTTAACCCCGGAATAATCGGTACGGTAATGCCTTCTGCACGGCATCTTTCAACAAATGTGAAATATTTCTGATTATCGAAGAACATTTGGGTCACTATATAATTGGCTCCTAGTTCTACCTTTTTACGCAGATGCTCATAGTCAGTATCGAAGTTGGTCGCATCAATATGTTTTTCAGGATATCCGGCTACACCGATACAAAAATCTGTGGGATGTGTTTCTGTTTCAGCATTTAACAAAATCCCTTTGTTCATATTACTAACCTGCGTTACCAGTTCGGAAGCGTAAGTATGCCCGCCATTTTTTGCTTTAAAAATACCAGCCGATTTTTCAGGATCTCCGCGTAAAACGAGCACGTTATCAATACCCAAATAATGAAGATCAAACAGGACATCCTCTGTTTCATCCTTAGTAAATCCTCCGCAAATGACATGAGGTACCGCGTCAACATGGAACCGTTCCATCAGCCTTGCACATATTCCCACTGTCCCGGGTCTTTTACGAACCGGAATTCTTTCAATTACACCATTAGGATTAACCCTGTCAATGAGTTCTTCCCGATGATACGTAACATCAACAAAAGGTGGCTTAAATTCCATCAAAGGCTCAATCGAGTTAAATAACTCATTGATGTTCTGACCTTTAACCGGCGGAATAATTTCAATAGAAAATAATGTTTTACCCTCTGAGCGACTAATAAAATCGGTAACTTTTGTCATGTAGAAACTCTGGTATTCGGAAAAATTTTACAAATGAACACCATTTTACCAACCAAAACAATTTGTAAAGCACAAAAAAATGGCTTACCGCATTACAGTAAGCCATTCCACGTAAACCCTCCTCTATCAGTGTTCGTCAAAAACATTGAAGGAATTCTGACAGGGCGTCAGATCGCGACAACATTTTGCTTGACTGAATACTAATAACTAAAATTCTGTGCCAAAGTATTAAACTTATTCCTATTGAGCAACTGAATTGAGAGTTTTATCGGCTTAATGTAAATAAAATGTTAAGAATTAATGGTAGAATCCTGTGAATAACAAATCGTACCCCTTTATACATCCTGTTAGTGTTTACTATTTCGCCAATAAAGGGAAAAGCTTCTACACAAGTAGCATCTAGCAGAATGAATCAGGAAAAGCTTCAATCCGTGTCATTTCTATGTGTTCAATACCGTCTTCCAGGTAAATGTCACCGGTCTGTACAAAACCGAATGATCCGTAAAACTTTTTCAAATAAAGCTGTGCACCAATCCGGATACTTGTTTTCCCATAAATTTTTTCAAGTATATCAATTGAAACATTCAGTAATTCGACTCCCAAACCTGTTCCACGGCCTTTCCCTGAAACCACAATTCTGCCAATAGATGGGTAAGCGTAAGAAACCCCTGTTGGTACAATCCGGGAATAAGCCAGCAATATGCCATCTTTCCAACCAAGTAAATGATCACATTTCTGGTCTTTATTGTCCATATCCATAAAATTACAACCTTGCTCGACTACAAAAACTTCGCTTCGCAAACGTAATAACTGATATAGCACTTCATTGGAAAGTTCAGCGAACTTTTTAAGCTCCCACTCTAATTTTAACTCCATTTTTAAAAAATTGACCTTGAAAGGTTCCGATTTATGTGTTTGATTCTAATCCACTTTTATAAATTTGCAACATAATTAAGAATAGCTGATCAATAACGCAAACTGGATAACAATTCAGAATACGTTAATCAGGCTAAAATATCCAAAACAAAAACATATAATCTGTTAGTAAAAATGGGAAGAGCCTATGAATATAGAAAAGCGCGCATGTTTAAGCGCTGGGACAAAATGGCTAAAACTTTTACCAGAATAGGTAAAGATATTGTTCTGGCTGTAAAAGGCGGAACGGCAGATCCTAACACCAATGCAAGGCTTCGCGTATTGCTCCAAAATGCAAGAGCAGCCAACATGCCGAAAGAAACGGTCGAGCGGGCGATCAAACGCGCCACGTCGAAAGACCAGGAAGACTACAAGGAGATGGTATACGAAGGTTATGGCCCGCATGGTGTTGCTATCCTGGTAGAAAGTACAACAGACAACCCAACGCGTACTGTTGCCAATGTCCGAAGCTATTTCAATAAACTGGGTGGAAGTCTGGGAACAATGGGTATGCTTGATTTTATATTTGACAGAAAATGTATTTTCAAAGTCAAAAATGATGGTTCTAAGGACGTTGAAGAACTGGAATTTGAACTGATCGATTTCGGCGGCGAAGAAGTATTTTTAGACGAAGAAACGAATCAGATCAATATATATGGTGAATTTACTGCATTCGGTACGCTACAGCATTACCTGGAAGAAAACGGCTTCGAAATCGTAGAAGCAGATTTCGAGCGTATTCCAGGTGATACCAAAAAATTATCCGAAGAAGAAATCGCAGAGGTAGAAAAGCTAATTGAGAAAATTGAAGATGACGATGATGTTCAGCGCGTTTATCACAATATGGCTTAACCGTTAATGAGTTAACTGACTGAAAGTATCTTTTGATCTTTATTCTGAAAACGAAAAACGCTTCCCTTTTCCTTTCCTAACAAAGAAATTCCAACCGGTGATGAGGATGAAACCACTATAACAGTTTCATCCTCAAATTTTATAACCCCAAGGCTGACCGAAATAAAAAACCAGCCCGCCGTTGTTTCCAGCAATGAACCAATTGCGCTTCTTCCAGACGACTCGTTGCCAGTGATCCTGTCAAGTAAAAACCTTTCCTGTCTGATCTGTTCATATTGCCTCGCATGCATACTGCGGTCCAGCTGGCCCATAGAACGCGAAGTTTCATATTTATCACCCATCGAACTTTTACTTTGGTCATTTGCCGATTCCTGAGCTGCTTCCATGGCTGCCCAAGCCACCTGCATACGTTCATCCAAAAGCTCTTTGGTATAAACTATTAATCCTGATTTATTCATCTTACTACAATTTCCAAAGTCCGGTTTATAAAGTTAAACCAAAATCCAGATTCCCTGTGATTTTTATATTGATAAAAGTCCAAAGATACGTAAGTGATTATATTTAATGACAATACGAAGAAAATGGGAAGAATCCGGATTTAAAACCATACAAGTTTTTCAGGTTCCCAAAATTGAATTTCCTAAGAAAATACCATTTCTGTTTTCTCATTGCCCCATCCTTACTATCTTTGCCAAACTTCTTGAACATTCGCAATGACAAAACTTTCGGTCCGGCACTTACTTGGAATTAAAAACCTGAACGAGAATGATATCCACACAATTTTAGATACGGCAACTCAATTTAAGGAAGTTATTAACCGTCCTATCAAGAAAGTACCTTCCCTGCGGGACATCACTATTGCCAATGTTTTTTTCGAAAATTCTACCCGTACCAGGCTTTCTTTTGAACTTGCTGAAAAGCGCCTTTCTGCTGATGTAGTTAATTTTTCCGCTTCCGGGAGTTCAGTTACAAAAGGGGAAACACTATTGGATACAGTCAATAATATCTTGGCCATGAAGGTAGATATGATCGTGATGCGCCATAGCAGTCCAGGTGCTCCGCATTATCTTTCTACCCGCATTCCTGCCAATGTGGTCAATGCCGGCGACGGCACACACGAACACCCGACGCAGGCTTTGCTCGACGCATTTTCAATGCGTGAAAAGCTGGGTGATTTAACCGGTAAAAAAATTGCAATTATTGGAGATATTACCCATTCAAGAGTCGCTTTATCTAATATCTTTTGCCTGCAAAAACTTGGCGCCGAAGTAATGGTGTGTGGCCCTGCTACACTAATACCTAAACATTTGGGGGAACTGGGAGTAAAGATCGGGCACAATGTAAAAGAAGCATTACAATGGTGCGACGTAGCAAATGTATTGCGTATACAGCTTGAAAGACAGCAGATTAAATATTTTCCCTCCCTTCGTGAATATTCGCTTTATTTCGGGATTAACAAAGAAATGCTGGATGATCTGAATAAAGAAATTATCCTGATGCACCCAGGCCCTATCAACCGCGGAGTAGAATTAACCTCTGATGCAGCTGATTCCAAACATTCCATCATCCTGAACCAGGTAGAAAACGGCGTGGCGGTAAGAATGGCCGTTTTGTATCTGCTTGCTCAGCAATAGTTTTATAAAATCAAATCTAATATTACGACCTCCTTTTTCTTAGCGGTAGCTTCATTTTCGTTACGGCGCTGGTGTTTCCAAGAAACGTTTCTTTTTTAACTCAAAATTAATAAAGACAAAATCATATCTTTGTTATTGTTATGCATGCATAACAATAAGGATGTTCACTAAGACTTATTTCAGGAAACAGATCATCAAAGATCATGGAACAACAAGAAACCCTGCTTTTTACAATTGAGAAAAATATAGCGCATGTAAAATTTAACAGACCAGAGAAAGCCAATGCGATAAATGATCTGGGATGGAAAGAAATACGTTCTGTTTTTGAAGAGATTGATTCCAATGAAGAAATCAGGGTTGTTGTTTTAAGTGGCGAAGGAAAACATTTTTGCTCGGGTATTGATCTTACTTTATTGTTTAGTGTAACCAATTCGGAAGAGCGGGATGAAGCGCGTAAACGGGAGAACCTTCGTAAATTAATCCTGAATTTGCAAGCCAGTGTTTCGTCTGTTGAAAATTGTAGTAAACCCGTATTAGCTGCAATTTCAGGTGGCTGCATAGGTGCTGGTGTTGACCTGATCAGTGCTTGCGATATGCGTTATGCAAGTGAAGATGCTTTTTTCACGATTAAGGAAATAGATATGGGAATGGTGGCAGACCTGGGAACTTTGCAGCGTTTACCACGACTGATTCCTGAAGGAATTATGCGTGAACTGGCATTTACAGGAAGAAATGTATCAGGAACAGAAGCTGAGAAAATTGGATTGGTTAATCAGTGTTTCGATCATCGTGAAAATTTAATGAAATCTGTTTTTGAAATAGCGGCTACAATTGCTGCAAAATCTCCCATTTCAATCCGTGGGACCAAACATATATTAAATTATAGCCGAGATCATTCCATTGCAGACGGGTTGAATTACATGGCCACATGGAACGCGGCCATGCTGCTTTCGGAAGATTTAAATGAAGCATTTCAAGCCCAATTGCAAAAAAAAGAAGCCTTCTTTCGAAACTAGAAATGAGGTTAATGGGTAAAGGGTTAAAGGGTTAAAGGGTTATTGAATTCTTACCTTAACCTCTCGACCGTTCACATTTTCAACCTATACTTTTACAGTAACCTTTTACAACAAATCGAGAACATCATATGCAATACAGTGAAGGAATGCTTCGTGACGGAGCTTTGGATACTAAAACAATCATTATTACGGGCGGTGGAACCGGTTTGGGCAAATCAATGGCTACCTACTTTCTAAAATTAGGTGCTAATGTTGTGATTTGCAGCCGCAGGCTTGAAGTACTGGAAAATACTGCAAAAGAACTGGAAGAAGAAACTGGTGGAAAAGTGCTGGCAATTGCGTGTGATGTCAGAAAAACAGACCAGATTGAAAATGTAATTGCCAGGGCCGTTGAAAAATTTGGCTCTGTAAACGGGCTGGTCAATAATTCGGCTGGCAATTTCATCAGTCCTACTGAAAGATTATCGTATAAAGCAGTGGATACAGTTGTTGACATCGTTTTACGAGGCACATATTATTTTACACTGGCTCTTGGCAAGTACTGGATAGAAAATAAAATTAAAGGAAATGTCCTTAATATTTCCACAACATATGCATGGACAGGTTCGGGATGGGTTGTTCCGTCTGCCATGGCCAAAGCCGGAGTGTTAGCAATGACGAAATCTCTTGCATTTGAATGGGCGGACCATGGTATCAGATTGAATGCCATTGCACCCGGCCCATTCCCTACAAAAGGTGCCTGGGACAGACTTTTTCCAGAAGAACTGGCTAAAAAGTTTTCTTTTGAAAATCGAATTCCGTTACAACGCGTTGGTGATCATCAGGAATTAACGAACCTTGCGGCTTATCTGATCTCAGATTTTTCAGCATATATGACGGGCGAAGTGATCACTCTGGATGGCGGTGAAGTACTGGCGGCCGGACAGTTTAATTTTCTTAAAGAAGTGTCGGATGAGCAGTGGGACGCTATCGGAAATCAGATAAAAAATGCTAATCGGGAGAGTAAGAAATCAGAATAATAATTTTCTTCCGTTTTTATTGGGTAATTTTGCCCGTTCATTCGTTATTTGACAAATGATGAAAACATGTATATGAAAACGACATTACGAATATACCTTTCTTTACTGTCAGCACTGGTTATTGCAGGATGTGCTTCCTCCAATAACACACCTAAGTCAATACCCGAAGCCAAGGTGTATCCATCTAATCAGCAGTCGCAGCAATCTGCATCAGTTGCCGAAGAACCTTCACTGGTTTCCATACAAAGTAAATATCTGATAAAAGACACATCGCAGGTAAATGTTTACCTGTACGTAGATGCTTACAGAGGAAAAAACCCGATTACTGCCGAAGATTTTTCCAAAATTTATAATCTGAATTATGTCATCTATTCTGATTATGGAACGCGTGACAGACAGGGATATGGAAATGTAAAACTGGACGCATCTAATGTCAGCAGAGTAGGAAATAAGATTGTGATCAGTTTTCAGGTAAAAAGCCCGAACAAAGATTACGGCGTTCTATTAAGTGAAATCAGCCAGACAGGAACTTTAAAGAAGGTACTGAATGATTTAACGATCCGTTTCAAAAAGCAGTCTACCAGCGAAGTATACGGAATTTACACTGCCGCAAGCCCAGAGCCTTTACAAAGACATTATATCAATTCTACCGAGCCATTTATTGTTAAACGTCTTACCGAAGGAAACGATAAATTGCATGTGTATTATTATGCGCACAGTTTTGAAGCAGCTGGTTCACCGATGAATACTGCACCTAAAACTGTATCAAAATCGTTAGACATTGACAGTTCGTTTACCATAAATACCAACGAAAACCTGCGGTTTGAAAAAGAAGGTTTGTATAATATTTTCTCCGATACAACGCAGTCGGAAGGTATGGGTTTGCTGGTAGTCAATGAACGCTATCCTAAAATTACAAATCCGGAAATATTGCTGGGCCCATTGCTTTATATGAGCACCAACAATGAAGTAAATGAAATAAAAAAGGCAGAAAACTATAAAAAAGCGCTTGACAAATACTGGTTAACGTTAATGAACGGAAACGCACCACTGGCACAACAGTCCATCCGTTCATTTTATGGCAGAGTCGAAGAAGCCAACCAACTGTTTACAACTTATAAAGAAGGATGGAAAACAGATAAGGGAATGATCTACATAGTGTTAGGCCCACCTGATAAAGTGCAGCGCAGCAAAGACCGCGAAGTTTGGACATACGATCAGCGCGGTAATGCCCAGAATGTCAATTTTACATTTAATCGAAGAAACAATCAATTTGTGGATGATCATTATGAGCTGGTCCGGTACGCCGAATATCAGCCAATATGGTATCCAGTAGTAGAAGCATGGAGAAACGGAACTATACGGTAAGAAAACCCGCCCCAAGACAGTCCCAGGCCGATATGGTTTTTGGTACACAGTCTGTACTTGAAACCCTTCGTTCAGGAAAAGAGATCGAACGATTATTCATTCAAAGAGAGTTAGGTCTTTCTGAAATTGAAAAATTAGCCAAGGAACTCGGAGTTCCGTACCAGCGTGTACCAGTTGAAAAACTGAACCGTGTAACCCGGAAAAACCATCAGGGCGTTGTTGCCTTTGTGTCTCCGATTCAGTATATGCCACTGCACAATGTGCTAACGCAGGTTTATGAAGATGGAAAAGTACCATTATTACTATTGCTGGACCGTATAACGGATGTCAGGAATTTTGGTGCAATTGCCCGTACAGCAGAATGCGCGGGTGTTCAGGCATTAATTGTACCTATGAAAGGTGGCGCACAAATCAATGCGGATGCAATGAAAACGTCATCAGGTGCATTAAATTTTCTGCCGGTTTGCCGTGAACCTAATTTGTATGAAACACTACTTTACCTGAGAAACAGCGGATTGCAGATTGTAGCCTGTACAGAAAAAACGGATAAATCACTTTACGATATTGATTTCGCTATTCCAACAGTGATTATAATGGGTTCGGAGGAAGATGGTATTTCTAAAGAGTTTCTTCAGCTGGCAGATAGCGGTGCAAAAATCCCTTTAATCGGACAAGTAGAATCTCTGAATGTATCTATTGCAAGCTCTATTGTATTGTATGAAGCAGTGAGACAGCGGGTTGTAAAACCTGTTTAGATACCGTTTAATAAAAAAACCCGTGATTAGTAAAAACTTACTAATCACGGGTTTTTTTATTGGCTATAATTAAGATAGTATTGTTATAATATTAAAGGATGTCTTTTTTTGTTTCATACAACATCACGTTAGCCTTTATAAACCAGTTAATTATCTCTTCTTAACAAGTAAAATGTCCAGACTGTATATATGTATTTTACTTTTACTGATATCCTGTTCAGCAAGTAAAAAACCTGGCGCTGGTTTTGTTAAACCAGGGGCAGAACCCGTTAGTCTGCTTGTGTTTTTAAACTTCAAAATCTCTAAAATATCCGATTCTGAAAATAGTGTTATTGAACTTATCAGTAAGAAGAAAGTAAACGGAAAAATTAATATTATCAACGAAATTCAACCTGCTCAATATACCAATTACCTGACAATAGATTTACTTGATGACAATGACAATTTAGTGAGCACAACAATTATAGAACACCCATTATACAGGCAAGTTGAATTCACTGCGGATGACAATAAAAAATTATTGTCCAAATCAATATCATTGAAAGAAGAGTCCTTTTTTGTTAGGGTTCAATCCAAATCTAGTTTTTCAAAAATTGCTATTAGTGAAAGTTTAAATAAGTCTATAACGAAAAAAATAAGCCTGATCGACTTTTAAATCTATAGCCTAATCATTTAGTAATATCTCGTTCTCTCCCTAACTTTTAAATATTATGAAAAAACTGATACTATTTATAATATGTGTTATTTTTTTGTGTATTCGTGCTTCCGCTCAAATTTACACGGTTGAAACGATTCAAAACAATGGCGATAAAGATGATTTAATTGATTTGGTTATTCTTGGAGATGGCTATACCAGTGCAGAGCAAGGCCAGATGACAACTGATATAAACAACTTTGTAAATTACCTTTTTAATCAGGCGCCCTGGTCGAATTACCGCAATTATTTTAATATTTATGCGATAAAAATTGTCTCAGCTCAGTCAGGTATAACACATCCTCAAACAGCAACTGACTGTGCTACGAGTGGAGTTCCCATTTCCGCTATTGATAGTGAGCTTGGCTGCTCATTTGACATAGCGGGAATTCACAGATTAGTTACCCCAACAAAATATGGAAATTTAAACAGTATCCTTATTGATAATTTTCCTGAGTATGACCATTTTGTCGTATTATCAAACACACCATATTACGGAGGATCAGGCGGGCCTTTTGCAACAATTACCAACCATATTTTATCGGGCGAATTAGCAGCACATGAACTTGGCCATTCTTTTGCTGGCCTGGCTGACGAATATTATGCTGGTGACCAATATTTCTCCGAAAAACCAAATATGACGCAGCAGTCAAACCCTCTTTTGATTAAATGGAAAAATTGGATAGGTATTAACGGTGTAGGAATTAATAAATATGGCGATAGTGGAAACCCTGCAATATGGTACAAGCCATCCACCAACTGCAAAATGGAATTTCTAGGACCGGCTTATTGCAGTGTCTGTACACAAGCAATTATTGAAGCAATTCATGTTCGTGCATCCCCTGTCATCGAATATACCCCGGCTTCCGATGCTCCGGTTCAAAATTCGGGCAGCCAATATTTGAATTTTAAATTCACACGTTTGATCAAGCCAATACCAAATACTTTGAAAATACAATGGAAGCTTGATAATGTTGTTATTGAAGAAAATAGTGAGTTTGTTGCCATAAATCAAAATGCTATATCTTCGGGAGCTCATGTTTTAACAGCAACAGTCGATGACATATCGGATCTTCTCAAAATAGACAATCATAGTGATTCCCATAATAGTACCAATTCCGTAACCTGGAATATTATTTCCTCGCCTCTTCCGGTTAAACTGGTTTCTTTTAAAACCGAAGTGTTTGAAAAGAAAAATATCCTGATTCAATGGAAAACTGCCGAAGAAAAGGAGTTTGATCATTTCGAACTAGAACGTAGCTCTAACCCAACAGAAGATTTTCAATATCTGGCAGAATTTAAAAGTAAAGATCAAGCCGGAAATTCTTATTCTTTTTTAGATAAGTCAGCAAGCCCGGGAATTATCTGGTATTATCGCTTAAAAATGATTGATACCGACTTGACATTTGCTTATAGCAGGATATCAGCAGCACTAATAGAAAGAGACGGATTGGTATCAATCTATCCTAATCCGGTTTTGAATGCTGAAATAAATATACAATCGCCTTACCCGGTTTCAAAAATTGAACTGATTAATTTAGCCGGAACTCCTGTATTGAAAGTGGATATCGGGAATAAGCAAAAAGCTTCAATAGAAACTGCTGCCTTGGAAAGTGGAATATATTTAATGAAAATATTCAGCAACAGCGGAGCGGAAGAAATAAAAAAGATAATCATTAACTAAATTCATAAAATGATGAAAGGGCTGAAGATTAAAAATGGACTTCAACCCTTCCATCATTTTATTTGTGGATTTATTGCCGGAAATTCTTCATAATCCAGCCACCTCCTACTACATCGTCCCCTTCGTAAAAAACAGCAGCCTGTCCGGGAGCAATGCCATTTACGCCATCATGAAAATGTACTTTTATTTTTCCCGGTTCATCAGGTAACAACAGTGCAGGTGTTCCGTCATGTTTGTAACGTACTTTTGTTACTGTCTCCAATGGTTTTGTAAGGCCTTCATATTTTTGCCAGTTCAATTTGCCAACCACCATTCCATCACGGAAAAGATCAGGCAAATCGCCCAAGACTACTTCATTGGTATCTTTTCGTACCTCAGTAACAAAAACAGGCCGTCCCAAAGCAATGCCCAAGCCTTTACGCTGGCCAACTGTATAAAACGGATAACCTTCATGTTTTCCAACAATTGTTCCGTCTTCATACACAAAATTCCCACCAGCTACTTCCGCTTCCAGTCCGGGAATACGCCTTTTCAAAAAGCCACGGTAATCGTTATCGGGCACAAAACAAATTTCATAACTTTCTGCTTTATTGACCAGATCAATAAAACCACGCTCACGCGCCATTTCACGGATTTCTGTTTTATGTAAATAGCCCAATGGAAGTTTGGTCCGGCTCAGACTTTCCTGCGAAACGCCCCAAAGTACATAACTCTGGTCTTTCCAGCTGTCAATTCCTTTTGAAACGTAATAACGGCCATCATTAAACTGCATATTTGCATAATGTCCCGTTGCAATGGACTCACAGTCCAGACGATCAGCACGTTTTAAAAGTGCATCCCATTTGATGTGCGTATTGCATAAAACACATGGATTTGGTGTACGGCCTTCCAGATATTCACCCGTAAAATGATCAATTACATAATCTCCGAATTCAGCGCGGATATCCAGAATATAATGGGGAAAACCGAGTTCAACGGCAATGCTTCTGGCGTCATTGATAGAGTCAAGTGAGCAGCAGCCTGTTTCTTTTTTGGAGCCTCCGCTGCTTGCATAATCCCAGGTTTTCATAGTCATACCAATGACTTCATAACCTTGTTCGTGCAACATTACAGCTGCGAGAGAGCTGTCGATGCCGCCACTCATGGCGACTAATATTCTTCCGTGTTTACTCATATTCGGAATCTGCGAAGGTTGAATGCCTTCCGATTTTGGTTAATTTGAAATTGCTTAACAGCTGGTATCAGCTGAATAGTTTCGTAAAGGTAGGCATAAGTTATAATTATTGACAAAACTAAAACATCATTCTCCTTACGCATTCACCTGCCGTATCACATTTTTAATATTCAGTTCAATAATATCGGTCATACTTTCGCAATGATCATACGTTGCATCGTGGTAATGTTTTGCCAGGCCCGAACTGAGCTGGTGTATATTTTCGGAAGTAGAAATTTTATCTTTTTTTGACACATCACGAAGTTCCTTTAAACGGTATCTCTCACTTCTTGCCTGATACATGATGGATGACTGTTCTTCCTGCTGATATTGCAGCACCGTTTTATCCGTCAGATATTCCATGGCTAACTCAACGTAAGGCAGATTTTCCTTAAAAAATTGCGGCATATATACTTTCAGGTTTCCTTCGTAAAACTGCTGGTCGAAATCAATAGCTCTCAGTCGAAACTGGAAATCATCAAAATCAGGGGTGATCTGCATAACAAAATTATAGGATCGCATGTCTCCTAAAAGTGTGATCATACAGCGTTCATTAAATTTAACGAACTCTTTGGCTATACGTATCGGGTTATAATCTGTATGTCCAAGCCTGGTTTGTGCAAATACATCACCCGGAATCCCTGCAATGTGCTCTTCGATCAGGGTATCTCCATCTACCAGATAATTTACCTGATTGGGAGAAAAAATCTCTTCGAGTTCCAATCCATAAATCCTTGAAGCATCGGCTTTCTTGACATAAAAATAATCGTAAATATCATTCAGCCGGTTTACAATTTTGATACGAAACGGATTGGAGTTGCCAAATTTGCAATAATCAATTCGCTCAATATATTTGTGCTCTACAATGCGAAGATTTCCCGAAGCTTTCAATATGGCATAAGCTTTTTTCAGGCCGTTGTGCAGTCTGTCTATTTCGTGTGAAGGATAAAGGGGACTTTCCCAAAGTGTGTCTTTTCCATTTTTATCAGAAATCGGGAATGATTCGTAATAATTAAGCAGATCATAATAACCTACCGGCAGTTTAGCATCTCTCTGATACAAGCGAAGGTACTTTCTCAATTCTGAACTGACCGGATAAATCGGCTTCTTCTTCAATATTTTAACATCTCCGTTTTCCATGCGAATCAAACAACAATAAACTGTAAAAAAGAAAAGGCAATTCTGAAATGAGTTAATTAAGGAGTTACTCCACTATTTTATGCCGTTGCTGGAATTGCTACTAACAGTCTGCCGTGGTATGCACTTATACTCGCAGATAAGCATATTGCTATGACAATACAAGCAATGGCTCGACCACTGTGAAACCCGGCGCCATCCTCCCCTAACTCAACGCTTAAATCATTTCCGAATGCCCTTTCCAAATTACATAAAAATCCGCAAACTAATTCATAATCATGCTGTGCGGATCAATCACAAATTTTTTGGCTGCACCTTTATCGAAATCTTTATAACCTCTTGGAGCATCTTTCAAACTGATTACTTCCACGTTTACTGCTTTGGCAATTTTAATTTTATCATACAAAATAGCATTCATTAACTGCCGATGGTATTTCATTACCGGACATTGGCCCGTATAAAAAGAATGCGATTTCGCCCATCCTAACCCGATTCGAATACTCAGGCTACCTTCCTGTGCGGCTTTGTCCTTCGCACCTGGATCGCCGGTTACATATAGCCCCGGAATACCAATTGCACCTCCTGCCCTTGTTATAGCCATGGCGGTGTTCAGTACTGTTGCCGGCCTTTCTTCTGTTGCATTGGCACCATGCCCTCTTGCTTCAAAACCTACACAATCCACAAAACAATCTACTTCCGGTATACCAATAATTTCCGTAATTGCTTGTTCAAGTGGCGTTTCCTTTGTCAGATCTATAATTTCGCAACCAAAACTTTTTGCCTGGTCTAATCTTTCCTGAATCATATCACCTACAATAACAACTGCTGCTCCCAGCAAATGACACGAAGCTGCACATGCCAGACCAACCGGCCCCGCTCCGGCTACATACACAATAGAACCCGGTCCTACTCCGGCAGTTACTGCTCCATGATATCCGGTCGGAAAAATATCAGATAATAAAGTCAGATCTTTGATATAAGCCATTCCCTGATCTTTATCAGGAAATTTGAGTAAATTGAAATCAGCATAAGGAACCATCACGTATTCGGCCTGCCCTCCTACCCAGCCACCCATATCCACATATCCATAGGCAGCTCCCGGGCGTGCGGGATTTACGTTCAAACAAATACCAGTTTTGCCTTCCTTACAATTCCGGCATCGTCCGCAAGCAATATTGAACGGCACGGAAACCAGGTCACCGACTTTTATAAACTCAACATCTCTTCCAGCTTCAAGAACAATTCCCGTAATTTCATGGCCGAGAACCAATCCCGACGGAGCAGTGGTACGGCCACGAACCATATGCTGGTCACTCCCGCAGATATTGGTAGAAACAATTTTTAAAATTACACCATGATCACATTTCCTGTCTCCAATTGCCAGTTTAGGGTATTCAATTTCCTGAACTTCCACTTCACCCGGTTTAATGTAAGCTACTCCATGATTTTGGCACATAATAAATGTTTTAAAGGTTGATAATAATTAAATTTCAGGACCAGAAAACTCAATATGTTTATATTAAAAGCAATAATATTTAAATTTTACCAGTTAAAAATTCAATATTATCAGTTTGAAATTTGCCATTTGAAAGTTGCATAGACCATATCCGTAGCGCAGGTTGTATAAAACTGAATTTTACTACCCTAAATATGTTTTATAATGGAATCACACCACGACAGATCCTCATACATGAAAATATCACGCAAATTATATGGCCTTGTTGTCTGTGGAGGGGAAAGCAGGCGTATGAGAGCCGATAAGAGTTCGCTTATTTACTTTGAAAAGCAACAGCGTTATCATCTTTATGATATGCTTTATTCGGGTCAAAACAATTTATGCAGTAAAGCATTTATATCTTGTAAGCAGATACAACTAAAAACTGTTTCGAAGGAATATAATGTATTACAGGATCTTGCCAAGTTTGAAAATATTGGCCCCATGGCGGGACTATTAACAGCATTTACTTCTTATCCAGACCATGATTTTCTGGTGGTTGGCTGCGATTATCCGTTTGTAAATGAACAGGTTTTAAAAAACTTTTTAGAACAGATAAAAGGAGATTCTATTGCTGCTGCTTTTTATAATGAACATGGAAAATATGAACCATTATTAGCCTGGTATTCCAAAGAAGCAGGTTTAATTTTAAAAAAACAATTTGATACGAAAGAACATTCATTGCAGCATTTTCTGATTCAGAATAAGGCAGAAAAATATATTCCGGCAGATGATATAGTCATGACAAGTGTGGATACACCGGAGGAATTCATGGTTGCCAAAGAATTACTAAGCAGATAATGTAAAGCCGAAAACTGCCATTTTAAATATCAACGATCCAATTAAGAATGCATACTATTTCCATTGAAAGCAGAATAATCAGAAAGGTTACGCCGAACGAATTTTCTGAAAAAGAAGACCAGCTTGCTATTGAAGAACCGCTTGAAATACAAATTTCATTTTTAGCAGAAGGCAAAAGAATCCTGAAAAACGTATCGATCACAATGCGTACACCCGGCCATGATGACGAACTGGCAACGGGATTTTTGTTTACGGAAGGAATTATTCAGAATAAGGGCCAGGTAAAAGCAGCGAAATCCAGTGTTCCGGATGAAAACAACATCGTAGTTACTCTAACGGACACAGAAACTCCTGTTTTAAAATCTTTGGAAAGAAACTTTTATACCACTTCCAGCTGCGGTGTTTGCGGCAAGGCAAGCATTGATGCTATCAAAACAATTTCAATGTATTCTGAACCAGGAGATGAAATGACCATAACAAAAGCAGTACTTTTTGAACTTCCTGCCTCATTACAAAAGCAACAGAATATATTCAAAAGCACTGGTGGTTTACACGCATCAGCGTTATTTGATATGAAAGGAAATTTCATTGCATTAAGAGAAGATGTAGGTAGGCATAATGCATTGGATAAAGTGATTGGCTCGGCTTTTTATAACGATCAGTTACCATTAACCAGCATGATTTTATTATTAAGTGGCAGGGCAAGTTTTGAATTGATACAGAAAGCCAATATGGCTGGAATACGAATTGTTGCGGCAATTGGAGCACCATCCAGTCTGGCAGCACAACTTGCCGAGGAATGCAATATGACATTAATCGGGTTTTTAGGAAGCGAAAAATTTAATATATATTCTGGTTGGAACCGCGTTAAAGAATTATGAAAATACGTATCCATGGTAATTCGGTTAGAGTCAGGCTGTCTAAAACCGAAGTGGAATTATTAAGTGACCAAGGGCATTTAGAAGAATGTACTTCTTTTGGCAGCACGCATTTTTCGTATGCGTTAACACAAAGCATAGAAGTGAATGAATTGACAGCAACATTTGCTGATAATCAAATTACCATGCTGGTACCCGCCACATTTCTGGAAGACTGGGCGATCAATAACATTGTTGGTTTTGAGGCGAATATGCCAATCAATGATACGGAGTTTTTATATCTTTTACTGGAAAAAGATTTCAAATGCCTTGACAATACGACAGAAGATCAATCGGATAATTTCGAGAATCCTAATAAAACCTGCTGATTATGAGTACTGAACAAATACCTGTTCCAGGAGCAGAAAACCCGGAAACGTTAACCGGGCTAAAAAAGGGAGAAATTAAAAAGGTCGCTGCCGGAGTTCCTGCTGTGGTTTCCAGTTTTAAAAAAGTAGTGGAAGAAGCAGGTGTGAAACGTGGTATGAAAGCATTGTGGAGCCTGAACAAAAAAGGTGGTTTTGATTGTCCGAGTTGTGCCTGGCCGGATCCGGATGATGAGCGTTCAGGAGTTGCCGAGTATTGTGAAAACGGAGCACGGGCCGTCGCAGAAGAAGCCACACTTAAGAAATTGACGGCTGAATTTTTCTCAAAAAACCCGGTTAAAGCATTAGCAAAATTATCCGATTATGAAATTGGCAGTAAGGGAAGAATAGCCCGTCCCATGTTTTTGCCTGCCGGTGCAACGCATTATCAACCCATTTCCTGGAATTCTGCATTTGAAAAAATTGGTTTTGCATTAAACAGGCTGGCTTCTCCTGACGAAGCTGTTTTTTATACATCCGGTCGCACAAGTAATGAAGCCGCATTTTTATACCAGCTTTTTGTAAGAGAATTTGGCACCAATAATTTACCTGATTGCAGTAATATGTGCCATGAAAGCAGTGGTGTAGCCTTGGGTGAATCGTTGGGAATTGGCAAAGGTTCGGTTACACTGGAAGACTTTTACGAAGCCGAAGTGATTATTATTTTAGGCCAGAATCCGGGAACCAACCATCCCAGAATGCTTACTGCATTGCAAAAAGCAAAGGCCAAAGGAGCTACGATCATTGCAATTAATCCTTTACCGGAAACGGGGTTAATGGGTTTTAATAACCCGCAGACTGTAAAAGGAATTTTGCAAATTGATTCAGCACTTACCGATATTTTCCTTCAGGTAAAAATCAATGGTGATATGGCAGCATTACAAGCCATTGAAATTCTTTTGTTGAACGAAGAAGAACGCAATCCGGGAATGGTGCTGGATAATGATTTTATTAAAAATAATACAGCAGGTTTTGCAGGTTTTAAACAGCACATCAAAAATAAAAACGCAGAAAAACTGGCAGAAGCCAGCGGTGTTCCTTTTATACAAATACAGGAAGTTGCGAAATTATTAAGTAAAAAAAGTAAAATTATTGCGTGTTGGGCAATGGGAATTACCCAACACAAAAACGGCGTGGATACAATTAAAGAAATTGTAAATCTGCTGTTGCTTAAAGGAAGTATTGGAAAGCCTGGTGCAGGAACCTGCCCGGTTCGTGGCCATAGTAATGTGCAGGGCGACCGCACAATGGGAATTTTTGAAAAACCATCAGATAAATTTCTGGATTCTATTGAACGGAATTTTCATTTTACGCCACCCAAAAAACATGGTTTTGATGTCGTTGAGTCTATCAAAGCAATGCATGAAGGTAAAGCAAGTGTATTTTTTGCGATGGGTGGGAATTTTCTTTCCGCAACTCCGGATACAAACTTTACAGCCGAAGCATTACAAAATTGCAGCCTGACAGTACACGTTTCCACCAAATTAAACCGGAGCCATTTTGTACATGGTAAGGAAGCAATGATATTGCCCTGCCTTGGAAGAAGTGATAAGGATATGGCAAATGGTGAAGCTCAGTTCGTATCGTGCGAAAATTCCATGGGTGTAATCCAGTCATCAAAAGGAATTTTAGATCCGATTTCTGAACATCTGTTAAGCGAACCGGATATAGTAAGCCGGTTGGCAAAAGCTACACTAGGCAAAAAAAGCAAAATTGACTGGGATCAATACATAGGAAATTACGATGTGATCAGGGCAGATATCGAACGGACAATTCCGGGATTTGATGATTACAATGAACGCGTAAGAATTCCCGGCGGCTTTTATCTTCCCAATTGTAACCGTGAAGGAAATTTTGATACAAAATCCCGGAAAGCACATTTTAATATAGCAGATGTTCCGGAACTGAATTTACAGCACGACGAATTGATTATGATGACAATTCGGAGCCACGACCAGTTTAATACAACAATTTACGGATTAAATGACAGATATCGTGGCATTTACAATGAACGGCGGGTAATTTTGATGAACGAAACAGATATCAGCAGAAGAAAATTAAAAAATGGTGAAATCGTGGATTTATACAATTATCACGATGGTATCGAAAGAGCAGCGCACCAATTTGTTATAGTTGAATATCCGATTCCAAAAGGTTGTACAGCCACTTATTTCCCGGAAACCAATGTACTTGTACCATTAACAAGCGTTGCTGATAAAAGCAATACACCTACTTCAAAGCATGTTATTATAAAAGTTAAAAAACACATTGATTAAGAATGGTAACTATCATACTCAATTCAGATATTCAATTCTTAATGTAAAGCTAATATTGTGCTAAATAAAATGAAGTACTTTCGGGAATTGCAAAAAAGTACCTTTTTAAAAGTTTAATTTATTAAAAATGAAAAAAATATCCTGATTATCGCAGTTGGTTTACTCTGTATGATCACTTTTGAAAGTATGTCTCAAAATAAAAATAAAGTTATAGCGCATCGCGGTGCATGGAAAAATACGAGTGCAACTGAAAATTCTATTGCCGCATTAGAAAACGCAATTAAACTAAAATGTTACGGCAGCGAGTTTGATGTACACATGTCAGCTGATTCCGTTCTTTTCGTTCATCATGATCATGCTGTTAAAGGTACAGATATCGAAAAAACCAATTCAACAGAATTATTACAGATCAAACTGGAAAATGGAGAGAATCTTCCTACACTGGAAGCATACCTGAAAGCTGGTGCTAAACAAAAAAATACACGTTTGATCCTTGAAATAAAAACTTCTTCTATCAGCAAAGAACGTTCACTTGCACTGACCGAAAAATGTGTAGAAATGGTTAAAAAATTAAAAGTTGAAGGCATTACGGATTACATCGCGTTTGACTACGATGTGTGCCTGAAAGTGAAACAGCTTGCTCCAAATGCACATGTGGAATACCTGAATGGAGATAAAACGCCAGCTGAAATTAAGGCAGCAGGTTTAAGCGGTGTTGATTATCATTTTACAGTTTTCAAGAAAAATGAAAACTGGATCAAAGAAATGCATCAGCTGAATCTTTCTACCAATACCTGGACCGTAAATGATGAACCGGTAATGAAATGGTTTCTGGATCAAAATGTAGATTTCATCACTACAAACGAACCTGAGCTATTGCTGAAGATATCTAAATAGAAAGTTCCAATTTGTAGTTAAAACAAAAGAGCCGCAAAGAAATTATCTGCGACTCTTTTGTTTTAATCATCAACCGATTTTAGCAATCTGCAATTGGCCATTTGTTTGCTGCCAGGCTTTTATTACCTGATTTAACTGCTTATACTCTATCAAAAAGCCGTCGTGCCCATATAAAGAATCAATTTCCTGAAAAACTGCATCCGGAATATGCCTCGCCAGGAATTGCTGTTCAGATAATGGAAACAACAAATCAGATTTTATTCCCAATACCAGCGTTTTTGCTTTTACCATACCTAATGCGTGCACAATTCCGCCACGATTTCTGCCTACGTTGTGCGAATCCATAATTTTGGACAGTATCCAGTAGGAAAACGCATTAAAGCGTTTCACAAATTTATCTCCCTGATACTGCTGATAGGATGATGCCCGGAAATCATCGATCTGATCCGGATTGTCACGTGCCTGCGTAAAATTGTATGTATCATAATTACGGTAAGACAACAACGCAATGGATCTGGCTGCACGCAACCCCATTCCACCCGCTTCACTATTATTGTCATTATAAGTCGGATCAGCCTCAATCGCCATGCGCTGTGACTCATTGAACGCTACACCCCAGGGCGAATGCAATGCATTAGACGCAATCAATATCAGTTCTTCAAACAGATCAGGAACTTCCACCGCCCATTCCAGCGCTTGCTGGCCACCCAAAGATCCTCCAATACATATTTTTATTCTACGGATCTGTAATTCCTGGCGCAGGATTTCCATGGTTCCGACTACATCTTTTACAGTAATCAGCGGGAAATTCCTGTAAAATGGCTGCTGCGTTTTAGGATCAATGGAAAGTGGGCCGGTAGACCCATAAGCAGAACCAATTACATTGACACAAATAATGAAATATTTGGCCGGGTCGAAAAATTTTCCATCTCCTACCAGACCATCCCACCATTCAGCCGCATTGGAACTTCCTGTTAACGCATGACAGATCCATACAATATTATCATCTCCGTCGTTCCTGGTGCCATACGTAGTGTAAGACAATTCGAAACCCGGTAATTCACGACCTAATTCCAGGGAATAGGTATATGGATATTTATAAATTTTTTGTTCCGCTTGCATGAGTGCCAAAGCACAAAGTTTAAATTATAAAATATGATATAAGATGACCTGTTTCCGGAATGAGCCAGAAAAAGATACACGATCCTGCTTATTGAAAACTACTTTCCAGTTTCAGGTACGAGATTAAAGCCATCCGGCTTACGGAAATTTCTAACAGTAAGTTCATGCGAATTGATTTTATATCTCCTAATAACTTAGGTGGGAATTAGCACCTTTCTCCAAATTTGGTAGCAGGTTGCCAGAGGTTCTTTGAGCCCATTCTCTCGCCTCTTCTTTATAAATCAATCGCTGTTAAGTGAAGCAATTGACTTGATGCTGCAATATTAAGTCCGGATCGCTGAAAATGCAAATTACACTTGTTTTTAATTTGCTCCGAAACTGATTTATTTGTTGGCACTGAACTCGTTCCAGGCTTATTTATTTTTACTTTCCTCAACCTCAAAGTATTATTCCTGAAAACGAATTTTTAATCCATTTTCCACTACGTCCTTCCTCCTTATTCCCTTCTATATTCTTACATTTGTATAAAGCACTACAATAAATATGGCACAACAATACCGTTTTGATAAAGAAAAAGCATCCCGCCGTCCAGGGATAACACCTCTTAAAGATGCTATTGATCAGATGCTTGAAAAATACCGGTTACGAAACAGGTTTGATCAGTCGTATGTTGTAGCGCATTGGGACAAAATCATGGGTTCGGCTATCGGATCAAGGACCCAAAAAGTGTATATCAAAGACCGCGTACTTTTTCTTCAGATAGAATCCGCTCCTTTACGGAGTGAACTGGTTCGTGCCAAATTCAAAATCATTGAGCTTATCAACAGAGAAATGAAAAGTGATCTTGTTGAAGATGTTGTATTTATTTAACCTGTACTCAGGCTTCCAAAATTGTTGTCAATACCACGCGTTTTAACAATTTATGACCAAAATTAAAATTCCGTCATTTTTAAAAGCCGGTGATAAAATAGGAATTATTGCTCCTGCAAGTGCTATCAACTATACTGAAATGATTCCGGGAATTAACCGGTTAAAAAATGAATGGAAACTGGAAGTAGTTGAAGGTCAGACATTAAAAAGCTCATTCAATCAGTTTTCCGCCAGTGATGAAGATCGTTTGACAGACTTTCAGAAAATGTTAGATGATCCGTCAATAAAAGCAATTATGGCAGCCCGTGGCGGTTATGGCTGTTCCAGGATTGTTGATGATCTGGACTTTACAAATTTCATACAATCTCCAAAATGGATTATCGGTTTTAGTGATTTAACCGTTGTTCATTCTCAGTTGTTTAAGCTGGGAATTACATCTGTACATGCTCCTATGGTCAAATCCATGATGCTGCCAGGAGCAGAAGAAGCGGCGGATTCACTTCGAAAAGTTCTGTTTGGAGAACTTCCTTCATATTCCATAAATTCCCATTCTTTGAACAGGCCCGGCACAGCAACCGGTCAGCTGGTCGGTGGAAATCTTTGTCTTTTTGCTCATTTAATTGGATCAGTAACTGATATTGATACAAAGGGAAAAATACTTTTTATAGAAGATGTAAACGAATATCTGTACAACCTCGACAGGATGATGATACAGCTTAAACGCGCCGGGAAACTGGATCATCTGGCCGGTTTGATAGTTGGCCAGTTTACGGATATGAAGGATAATTCGCGGCCTGCGTTTGGCAAAAATGCTTATGAAATTATTCACGAACATGTATCAGAATATGATTATCCGCTAAGTTTCAACTTTCCCGTCGGCCATGTTTCTGACAACAGAGCCATGATAGTTGGAATGGAATCCAGGCTTGATGTTCAGAAGAACAGTGTAGATTTTCATTTTGTTTCTGATAAGATACCCGTTATAAATGCACTAAAAGATGGAATCGTTTAAAAATAAGGTAGTCTGGATTACCGGTGCATCCTCCGGGATTGGAGAAGCAATTGCTTTGGCTTTTGCAAAAGAAGGCGCAAAACTGGTGCTTACCTCGAGAAGAGAAGAAGAGTTACTTCGCGTAAAAAAGCTTACCGGTTTGCCCGTTTCGTCGGTTTTGATCTTACCAATGGATGTGACAGAATTTGACAAAACACAACCTGCGGTAGATATGATTATAAAAACCTTCGGCCATATTGATGTAATGGTCCACAACGCAGGGGTTAGTCAGCGATCCTACATTAAGGATACAACCATGGAAGTATATCGTAAAATTATGGATGTCGATTTTTTTAGTACAGTTGCCATTACAAAAGCGATACTACCATATATGATCAGGCAACAGTCGGGTCATTTTATCGTGATCAGCAGCGTTGCAGGCAAGATCGGTACACCAATGCGATCGGGTTATAATGCTGCCAAACATGCATTACACGGCTTTTATGATTCATTGAGAGCAGAGGGTTTTGGTGAAAACATTCACGTTACGACCGTTTGTCCGGGTTACATTAAAACGAATATTTCAGTAAATGCATTAAATGAATCCGGTGGCAAATTTGGTAAAATGGATGCCAATCAGGCAAACGGAATCCCGGCTGATGAATGCGCGAGAAGGATATTGGAAGCCGTAAAAAAAGATAAAAAGGAAATATACATCGGTGGTTTCACGGAAGTTGCCGCGATATACCTGAAAAGATTTTTACCAAATATACTCTTCGAGCAAGTAAGAAAAACCAAACCTGAATAACGTCGTTTGACAATATTAACTTGGCTAAAATTGGCATTTATAACATTCTAAGTTAAACAGTCCGTCTGGTCAAAATACAAAAGAGGGTGTTCCAATCATTGGATTCACCCTCTTTTACGTTAATCATGCGTAACTATTTCTTTCCTTTAATTGCTACGGAGGTTTGTTTTTCCATAAAATCTACCGTCAGTCTGCTAAGTGAACGAACACCTAATACCAATCCACTTTCATCTAAGAAAAAATCCGGTGTATGGTGTGGCGCTGCTTCTAACGGATTTTTACCTTTTGGCATTCCCCCAAGGAAAAAGAAAAAGCCAGGCACTTTTTGCTGAAAGTAGGAGAAATCCTCCGCTCCCGTTTTTGCCGTCGTCAGAATGACTTTATTCTTCCCCGCAACTTCTTCAAGAGTGCCGATCATTTTTTCAGTCAGAGGTATATCGTTGAATGTCACCGGGTACAGCACATTAATTTTCACATCCGCTTTTGCACCTGCACTTTCCGCAATATTGGTGGCGATCTCATTGACGCGCTTATGCACGAAAGTGTGCATTTCTTCATCAAAGGTCCTGATGGTACCGATCATTTTAACTTCTTCCGGAATAATATTTTCCCGAATACCACCATGAAAAGCACCTATCGTAACCACTGCCGGCGCTTTGGTAATATCCAGATTCCTGCTGACAATAGTCTGTAAACCCATTACGATCTGAGAAGATGTAACGATTGGATCTACACCAGACCATGGATAGGCTCCGTGTGTCTGTTTGCCTTTAATATCAATGCTGAAAAAATCTACCGCTGCCATGGTTGCGCCAGGCTTATAGGCAATGGTATTAACCTCTGTTTGTGAATTAATGTGTAATCCAAAAATGGCATCCACCTTAGGATTTTCCAAAACCCCCTCCTTAATCATCAGTTTGGCGCCACCTTCCTCCCCTTTCGGAGCACCTTCTTCCGCCGGCTGAAAAATAAATTTAACGGTTCCCTTCAAATCGGCTTTCATGGAAGTAAGCACTTCTGCAACGCCCATAAGAATAGCTACGTGGGTGTCATGTCCGCAAGCATGCATCACGCCTGTTTGCTGTCCATTATACTCTGAGGTAACCTTGGATTTAAAAGGCACATCCACGCGCTCTGCTACCGGAAGCCCATCCATATCCGCTCTTAAAGCGACTACGGGACCAGGTTTGCCACCTTTAAGTAAACCTACTACACCTGTGTGTGCTACTCCTGTCTGTACTTCCATACCCAGCTTTTTCAAATGTGCTGCAATCTTCTCAGCTGTTTTAAATTCCCTGTTTCCAAGCTCAGGGTTTTCGTGAAAATCTCTTCTCCATGTCACAATTTGAGATTCAAGAGCCTGAGCCTTCTGATCAATTTTAGCATTCAGAGGAGATTGGGAATAACAATGAAATCCTGAAAGAACAAGAAATGAAAATGGTAGAAGGCTTTTCAAATTCATATCAAATGGGCTAAATTTTATTTAAATAACTACTCTTCTCTTAAAAAAATGCCGATCAGTCATAATATAAACAGATTAGACCAAATAGCTATACTTATTTACCAATAATTCAAATTCGGGCACATAAATTCCAAGCTTTGATATTAAAAAAATCCAATTTTCAAGGCAGTTACATATTCTTGAAAAAGGATTACCTAATTCAAATCAGTAAGGTTTATTAATTTATAACCATTCTCAATAATGAAAACGTATATACATTGCGTTATACTTAAATGTCAATTATTCAATTTAATGCTATTTTAATGTATAAGTATGAAAAAAGCAACAAAAGTGGCAATCTGTTAACAATTGGATAACACAGTCATATTATAGCATAAATTTCATTCAATTCAAATATTGGCAAATAAAGATTGTTTACAGTAATAAAATTTGCCAAAAATAGCACTCCTGCCAAACTTTCTTTTGGCAAACGAATAAAGAAACCTTGTAATGGTTAAAACAATAATTAATTTCGCAACAATCTCTATTGATAACAAACCTAACCATTTAAATTACGTATGAGGAAGACTCTATTATCCTTACTGGGAAGCTTATTGCTTTTGGCAAATCAAGTCTATGCCCAGGATCGTGCGGTAACGGGACTCGTAACCGCAGATGACGGCTCAGTTTTACCGGGCGTTAACATTTCTTTGAAAGGTACTAATCGCGGAACAAACACTGACAGTCAGGGAAATTATTCTATTTCCGCTGAACCTGGCGCCACGTTAGTTTTTAGTTTTATTGGTTTTGTAAGCCAGGAAGTACCCGTCGGAACACGTTCTTCAATCAACATTACGCTTGTCAATGATGCTACTCAGTTGCAGGAAGTAGTTGTTACATCACTTGGTATCGCTCGCGACAAAAAAGCTTTGGGTTATTCCGTACAGGAAATCAAAGGTGACAAACTTACTCTTGCGCGTGATCCAAATATCGGAAATGCGCTTGCAGGTAAAATTGCCGGTGTACAGGTTATGGGCCAGTCTGCTGCAAAATTTGGAGCACCAACTATCCGTATTCGCGGAATTAACTCTTTAACAGGGGCTGATCCGTTGTACGTTGTAGATGGTACACCAACCGACATCAGCATGGTTAACATGGACGATGTTGAATCCCTTACTGTTTTGAAAGGACCGTCTGCTACAGCACTTTACGGTAATCGTGCATCTGCGGGTGTAATTGTTGTTACAACTAAAAGGGCAAAATCAGGTGAAACATCTTTAAATGTAAACCACAGTTCTACATTTGATCAGGTTTCCATGCTTCCTAAGTACCAGAATGAATATGGCGGCGGATACTCACAGGAATGGGAAACTTTTGCATTCAATCCTGCTATACATCCTGCGGCATGGTCGTCATATGACGGACAAAAAATACTGGATTATTCCGCAGATGAAAGTTGGGGACCTAAAATTGACAATTCTCTACACCGTTCTGCTGCTTCATGGCAGCCAGGAGAGGGATTTGGAAAGGAAACTCCATTCAGTGCTAATCCGAACAACGTGCGTGACTTTTTTGAAAAACCTGTTAGCCACAATTCAAACATTGCTTTTGCAAAGGCTGGCGAGAATTATTCTTCAAGAATATCTTACACGCATATTGTCAATAATGGTATCATACCAAACAGCAAGCAGTCACGTGATTATATCAGTGCAAAAAACTCAATTACTTTTGGGAAAAATCTTACCGCTGATCTGAACATAAACTATACAGGAACGAATACAAAAAATACCCCTGCTGACCGTTATGGTTCAACCGGAGGTACCAGTGCAGGAACAAATTTGTTCAATACTTCTAATGCTACACTTACTGGTTACAATCAGACTATAGGATCTTTCAACCAGTGGTTCCAGCGTCAGTTAAGCATCGATGATCTTAAAAATTACAAAAATGCTGACGGAACTTTCCGTAGCTGGAACATCGGAGGACCTTTGGACCCAAAACCAAAATATTGGGATAGCCCGTACACTCAGGCATATGAAAACACCAATACAAGCCGTACACAAAGAATTTTTGGAGATGTAGGCCTTACCTACAAATTCAGTGATTTCCTTAAAGTGAGCGGTAAGGTTCGTCGTGACTATGGTACTTTTGTTCAGTCTGGACAAATTGCTGCTGGTACACTTAATGCTGGTGGATTGGGAGCCTATTCTTATCTGACGGGTGTTACATCAGAAAACAATTATGAAGGGATTATCAATTTTGATAAGACTTTTAATAAAATTTCCGTTATGGCTAATGCTGGTGGAAACATTCGTTATAACCGAATTGAGGGTACACTTCAGGCTACTGTTGGTGGCTTGACAACACCAGGCTACTATAACATTGGTGCTTCAAAAGACCGTCCGACTTCTGCCAATTATTTGTTTGAACGTAAAGTCAACAGTGTCTTTGGTAACGTAAGTTTAGGATATAACGACTTCTTCTTTGTAGAAGGTTCGATCCGTAATGACTGGTCATCTACACTGCCCGAATCTAACAATTCGTATCTATACCCATCTGTTTCGACAAGTTTGATATTTACAGAGTTTATACCTTCTAACTCTATATTGTCTTTCGGTAAATTGAGAGCAGGATATGCACAGGTTGGAACTGACCTTGTACCTTACCAGACTTCTCTTACTTATGGTGTTGGAACAGTTTATGGAAGTAACCCAACTCAGTTTCTACCAGGAACTTTACCAAATACAAATTTGAAACCAGGAATGTCGTCTTCTTATGAAGGTGGTATAGACCTGAAATTTTTCAGCAACAGAATTGGTCTTGAATTTACAGCTTATCGCAATGATAATAGTAATCAGATCATTCCACTTGCAGTTGCTCCTACGAGTGGTTACAGTAATGCTGTTGTGAATGCCGGTTTGATTAGAACTTCTGGAGTAGAATTACATATCTCTGCAACTCCGGTAAAAACAGACAATTTTACCTGGAATCTTGATTTAAATGCAGACCGTAACCAATCGAAAGTTATCGAACTTACTGAACAAAGCAGTAACTACCTGGTTGACGGACCACAATGGAGAACACTTACATTAAATGCACGCGTTGGTGAGAAATGGGGTATGCTGGAAGGTGTAGGTATCAAAAAAGATGCTAATGGCAACAAAGTTGTTTACTCTTCTACTCCAGAAAACATCAAAGCTGGTACTGCGGGTTTATATGTTAAAGAGAACAATGTTAATCTTGGTAATGTACTTCCTAAATTCAAAGGTGGTTTTATCAACTCTTTCCAATATAAAAACTTCAATCTTAACATTAGTACAGACTTCGTAGTAGGTGGCAAGTTCTTCTCAGTTACAAAAATGTTTAATGCATATTCAGGATTGGCAGCTGAAACAGCTGGTTTGAATGAACTTGGGAATCCAAAACGTGATCCTATTGATGGAACTGCTCCTGGTGGTGTAATTCTGGATGCAGTTACTCAGGACGGAGAGAAAAATACGCAACGTGTAGATACTCAGAATCTTTATGAAAACTGGTTATTTGCATTGAACGAAAACTGGATCTACGACAAAACTTATGTTAAGCTTCGTGAGGTTTCCTTCGGTTATAAACTTCCATCAAGATTCCTGGGCAAATTTGTAAAATCTGCAAGCATTTCTGTGATCGGACGTAACCTGTTACTAGTTTATAGCGCAATTGGCGGTGGTATCGATATCTCCGAAACGGAAACAATGTGGTACGAAGGTGGTCAGTTACCTCCTGTTCGCTCTGTTGGATTAAATCTTCGTTTAGGACTTTAGTCATAGCTATTTAACCAAAGAAATAAAATCAATCATGAAAAAATACTGGCAAAAACCAATCCTAGCAATTACCTTAATTACTTCACTCTTCGGATGTAGTGATTTTGGAGATACGAATGTCAATACAAATAGTCCGTCATCGCCAAGTACATCTGGCTTACTAACAGGAGCAATACGTAATGTTGGAACTATCAATGCTCAGGTTGGTTCCGGAGCTGCGAATATAGTTCCGGCTATGTATGTTCAGCAGTTTGGCGACATTACCTATATCGAGGATTCAAAATACAAAACGATCAACTTTAGTTACAATGCCTGGTATTCCGGACCGCTTGTAAATCTTCAGCACATTATTGATCTGAATTCTAACGAGGCAACTGCAACCAGTGCAGCTGCAAACGGTTCAAATGCAAATCAAATTGCAACGGCAAGAATTCTGAAAGCTTATTTCTTTCAATGGATGACGGATCGTTGGGGTGATATCCCTTATTCAGAGGCACTTAAAGGTGATGAAGATTTTACACCTGCTTTTGATAAGCAGGAAGCAATTTATACAGACTTGTTTAAAGAATGGAAAGAAGCAGCAGCACAGTTTGATGGCGGCAAAGCTTTTACAGGTGATATTCTATTAAGTGGTGATACTGCAAAATGGAAAAAATTTGCTAATTCTTTACGTCTGATCGCAGCGCTTCGTTTATCTAAAGTGAAACCTGATATGGGGAAACAAGAATTTGTTGCTGCACTTGCTGACGGAGTTTTTACTTCTAACGCAGATAATGTTCAGTATAAATATTTATCTGAATCCAATAATGAGAATCCTCTTTACAACAACTATACAGTGACTAACAGAAAGGACTATGCTTTAAGCGATGTTTTTGTTAATTACCTGAAAAAAGTAGCTGATCCAAGATTACCATTCCTGGCCGCTAAAAATATCAATGGCGAATATGTAGGGGTTCCTTATGCATTGGGTGGTACAAAAGCTCAGGATGTTTCACTAATTGGCACAATCTTGGCTCAGCAAAATTCTGCTATAAATGTAATGACATACGCTGAGGTACTTTTTGCACAGGCTGAAGCTGCCAAACTTGGCTGGACAACTGGTAATGCAAAAACACTTTATGAGGCTGCAGTTACTGCCTCATTGCAACAATGGATGGGTACAGGTTACACAGAAGCTGCAGCGAAAGCATATCTTGCTATGCCGGATGTCGCTTATGCAGAAGCAACTGCTTTAGAGAAAATTGGTAACCAAAGATGGATTGCTCTTTTCTACCAGGGAACTGAAGCATGGTCTGAATGGAGAAGAACTGGTTTTCCTGTTTTGAAACCAGCGGCTGCTACATTGAACGGAGGTACTGAGATTCCTCGCAGACTAGCTTATCCGGTAACTGAAAATACGCTTAACAAAGTAAACTATCAGGCAGTAGTAAGTTCTCAGGGTGCTGATGACCAGTATACAAAAGTTTGGTGGGATAAATAATATTTAGCTATTGCGTTTTAAAAAAGGGATGAAGTCAATCATGACTTCATCCCTTTTTTAATTCTAAAAACTGTCAATCAATGCTCATCTTCACGAAATCCTGTACGACGATATCCGGCATATTCATATTTTGTTCCGGGATCATCAGAAAATTCAAACTGAACATAAATCGAATCTGTTTTATTTCCTCCGGTAGTCGTTGCGGCATTTTTTAAAATTTTCCCTTCTGTAATAGAAACAGCAATGGAGTCATCATACATGTTGGAAAGATTGGACGCTGCATCAAAAGTCATAGCAGCTAAATTCACTTTTGTTACCACCTTTGCGGGCCATAACTCACCATCGTCAAGCAACAAGTCTGTTTCATTGTTAGCCGCAGTATTGGAAGTAGTAATTAAATGATAACCTGGGAATGTATCTCCACCGCTTGAAATTACAATCCACCACTCACCAGTCATGGCTTTTAATTTTGTTCCCTGGATATCAGGTTCATTGCCTGCGTCGCAGGAAAGCATTCCAAAAACCAAAAAAATACCTGCATATTTAGCGTATCTCATGTTCACGAATGGTTATTGTTTGATAAATGTACGGACTGCGGTACCATAGCCGGCATTGATTACGATCCAGCTATATTGTACTCCTTCAACGACTGCTCCGTTGGTAGCTTCAAAAGAATTGCCGGGTGTTAACTGAAACGGGACGCCAAGTTTACCTTTTGCATAATAATAAAAATACACGCCTAATCCGGCATTCGGAATTGCCACACCTCCAATATTATCAGTGTGATAAAGGTTACCGCTCACCTTTGTTACATTAGAAATCCCCATTTCACCGGCATTCCTTTTATAAGCACCCGTAATATCTGTTCCTTTTATAGCGGGGTCTATCACTCCTACGTATCGGTATTCCCTGGATGAGTACCCATCCTTGTTTACTGCATCATACTGGAGCACATAAACTCCTGCTGTTTTTTCGTCCACAGTACCAGTCACTTTGGCCGTAATATCCGTTTCACCTTCTTTGACATCCACACCTGGATCGGTGTATTTCGTCCCAAGCGTTATTTGTTCCCATTGTTCACCTTTTAAAGTGATAACCGGAAAAAAAGTAATGTTTGATATATCCTCGCTGGTTTTATCGGGTTCGCAGGCAAAAAATATTCCTGCAAAAATCACTATGGCTATATACCTGATTTCTTTTATCATGATCTTTTGATAATTAAACTGTTTACTTCATCCACCAGATTTTGTCAGTAACTTTTGCCGGTGCAGGTGTATTTCCCGGATTTACATCGCGTGATGCAGAAGTATAAAGTATTCTTTTTGGAAAAAGCCTTCCTGTCACGCCATTAACTGCATAGGTCCATTGCCCCGGAATATAACTTGCATTCGATGCAGGAACTGCTGAAATTTCGGGATAACCTGTACGTGCCTGATCCCAGAAAGATTCGTAGCCCTGTTTGTACATCGCTACCCATTTCTGATACATTATCGCTTTCAGCTTTGCTTCGGTTGTACCGGCAACAGGAAATGCATAAACCCCACCTGTGGAAATCCGGGATGCATCAAAAGCCAGATTGAATTTAGCATAAGCAGCTGCAACACCTTGATCATAAAATGTCTTGGCCTGAACATTATTACCTGTACGCAGGTAAGCTTCCGACAGCATAAAGTCTACTTCATCAAGACTAAAGAAATAGAAAGGATCAGTAGCTGATAATTTTGAAACACTTGGCACATTGGGAGCAACAACTGTGGTACTGACATCAAAATCTCCCTGTGCCAAACCATACTGACCAGAAGTCCCCGGAGTAAAATATGCATTCAACCGCGCCAGATCCTTATTAATTTCAAGGTAGGACTGCAAGGTTTTACTAAGCCGAAGATTTGTTGCCGTGTTCAACTGGCGCACATTACTTTCATAAAGCGGATTACTTCGGCCGGGTTCATCTACAAAAGCAGTGATTGAAGCATGGGTTGTAAGAAATTCCGTATTATTGGTAAGCATGGTCTGGATAGCTGCCAGTGCCGCTGCTGAGTTAGCACTGTTGATTTGTCGCAGGTACATTTTCAGTTTGAGTGTATTGGCAAAACGTCTCCATTGTGTAATCTGTTCAGCCTGGCTTAGTGTACCAAAAACCAAATCTGATGATACCTGGGTAGATTTCCCGTTATCAAAATCCAATGCCAATGCATCATCTAGCCGTTTCAGCAGTTCCGCATAAATAGCCGGGCCTTCATCATATTTTGGTGTTCTGGTTCCATCAATCTGTAAAGCTTCGCTCAATGGAATTTTATCAAACCAGTCTGCCAGTATCTGAAATCCATACGTTTGTCCAGCTACTGCCTGAAGTACGAGATTATGATTACCCGATTCTGTTGCTTTGCGTTTTACATCTTCAAAATCATTCAGTCCGCCTGCATACAATTCTGTCCAGGAATTATTGTAATCCGCCGGCTGCAAATCATAAGAATCTATCGTTTTATACTGCGTACTCACGTGGGCTTGTGTCCAGTGTTGCGCCCATATTCCGCCAATGATCGCAAAACTACCGCCTGTCACAGCCATGATTGATGCCTGTGCAGCAGGTAATACATATTCAGGTCCGACATTGGTTGGATTATTCGGGTCTACATTTACATCCAGCCAGTCGTTACAGGAACCGAGTGATAGTGCACCAAGAAGCAGTAAACTATATTTTGATATACTTTTCATCTTTGATCTGGTTAAAATGATAAGTTTAACTGAACACCATAGCTTGCAGTTGATGGGCCGGCAGCAAATTCCCCATACAGATTTTTAAGATTCGTACCGAAAGTATTAGCCTCAGGATCTACGTAATGATTTTTCTTCGGTGTCCATAAAAGAAGGTTGCGGCCAAATACACCCAATGATGCGGCACGAATAGGCATTTTAGTCAGAAAGGCTTTGGGAATAGTATAATTCAGCGCTACATTTCTAAGCTTAAAGAAGGTCTTTGGCAGTACATGATGAAACTGGTATGCATCATTTACACCGTAATATGTAGCCATTTGTGACCTGGAAATTGGCATGGTATTTTCAACCAGACTGCCATCAGGAAGCTGAGCGACTGATCCCGGAATAATAAAAGGTTCCCTGTCATTGTACTGTGACTCATACGCATTGCCATTAAAATAATTCAGCCGCGCCGTATAAGAATAGAATACTCCACCTTTACGGTAATCCGCATTAGCACTTAATCTAAACCCTTTATAATCAATGTAAGTACCGACGCCCATAGTGAAGTCAGGATTGATGGAGCCCCTATAATGTTCTTTGGGATCAACCAGAGGCAAGCCGGTTTCAGGATTTACGATTGTAGCTCCGGTTGCAGGGTCACGCAGCACATCAGGGGAATAAATAGCGCCAAGTGGCTGTCCTACAACTGCCCGTAATTTGACATCGTAGCTGCTGTTCAGCAAAATGCTTGTACTGTCTGACAGACCAAGTGCTTCAACTTTATTATTAATTTTATTGTAATTAAAATTAATCCCCCACTCTACTTTATCCGTACGAACGGGAACAAGTGTAAGCATAGCCTCAATCCCTTTATTTCTAACCTGTCCTAAATTAACAGTTTGATTTTGATAACCGGTTGCAGGTTCAAGGTTTAAATTGATGATCTGGTTTTTGGTAACTTTATCATAATAACTGGCTTCCAGTCCAACTCTTTTTCCAAAGAAACCAAGTTCCAACCCAACTTCATATTCATTTGAAATTTCCGGTTTTAAGTTCAGGTTTCCCGGATTGTTTGCTACCTCATACGCATTAATACCTCCAAACGGGAATTCGATAGTACCAAATCCACCTGTACTTACGCTACCGGAAGCATAAACCGGAAGCACTTGATATGGATCGGCATCGTTACCCGCAGAAGCCGCAGCAAAGCGAACCTTAACAAATGGAATTTCAGCGGGTAGTTTAAATACATCCGAAAGCACAGCACTGATACTCGCACTTGGATAGAAGTAGGAATTTTTTCCCTGTGGCAATGTACTGGTCCAGTCATTTCTGGCACCAAGTGTCAAAAATAACCAGTGATCAAAGCCGAAAGTGGCTGTTCCGTAAATTCCAACCAACCTGCGTGTACTCTCGGTTGTAAAAGTTGTTGGCGTAACTGAGCTGTTTTTTAAATTATAAAAACCAGGTAAATCCAGGTTGGTTACACTGGCATATTGCGTAAAGGCAGTACGCTGATTGATATTATGTCCAATAAAAGCCTGAACATCAAGACGGCTGCCAATGTTGCTGTTAAAATTTAAAAGAAGATCACTGTTAAACTGGCGGTTACCTCTGGCAAGTTGGGAAACGCTGCCAAAAACATCATTGGCTGAGCTGTTAGGAGTTCCGGGTGTAATTTTGCCAACATTTCCCCAGTCTTTCTGGAAAGCATCAGAATAATCACCACCAACTCTCCATAGAATATTCAGGCTTTTGAGAATGTCATATTTAAATTCCAGGTTTCCAAAAACACGGTCCTCCGCATAATCATTGCCCTGATTGTATAAAGTCCAGTAAGGGTTTTGTGCGTAAGGAGTAAAATAATTATCCAGACTGTAAAACTTACTAAATGGATTGTTTGGATCTGCATAACCTTTTGAATCTACTATAGAATGATCTCTGGGGATCTGGATAATTTCCTGCCAGAGTACCTTCCCCGCACCTGCATCATTTCCTTGTCCGGTTGCAACAGCTTTCTGATCTTTATGTACATAATTTACATTGGCATTCGTAGTAAACTTATTCAGTTTTAAACCGCCGTTAACGCCGATGGTATGCCTCTGGTAAGAGTCAGCATTGGTTGGAATAATACCGTCTGCATCTGCATAAGAATAAGAAATACGATAATTAGCAACCTCAGTTCCACCTGCAACTGCTAGGCTGCTATTCCATTCGTAACCCCGGTCAAGGAAATCTTTCAGATTGTCCTTTTGAGGTGAAAATGATTTATACAGCTGTGAATTATCAACAACATTGCCCCATAGACGGGTTTCGCCATCCATTTTGGGTCCCCACGAACCATTTTCTATACGGTCAAACAAACCACTCCATCCCTGTCCGTAGGTATTTTGCAAATGTGGCACTCGCAAAACCTGTGTTTGCGCAATCGAACTGGAAAAATCGACAGTTGTTTTTCCTGATTTGCCTTTTTTTGTTGTAATCAGGATTGCACCATTGGCGGCACGGCTACCATACAACGCAGAAGCAGAAATTCCTTTGAGTACAGTGATACTTTCGATTTCATTTGGGTTTATATCATTCATCTGATTCCCAAAATCCATGGAGCGATTAAAATCATCATTGCCATTTGCCGCATTGGTGGATGACGTATTTCCACGGTTGTTCATAGGAACACCATCCACCACATACAGAGGCTGATTATTTCCTGTTACGGAGTTAAAACCCCTAATGTTCAGAACAGTGGAAGCACCCGGAGCTCCGGAAGCCGTTGATACTGAAAGGCCCGGTACTCTGGCATTTAGCGCATCCAGCGCACTGGTATTCCTCGCCTCAGTAATGGATAGATTGGAAACCGTTGCTGTACTGTAACCAATGGATTTCCTCTCTCTTGAAATACCAAGTGCAGTTACAACCACCTCGCCCAACTGCTGTGAATCCGAAACAAGACGTACGTTAATAACAGATTGCGCTCCAACCGCCAAATTTTGTGTAACATATCCCACAAAAGAAAAGACAAGTGTCGCCCCGCGGGCGGCAGAGATTGAGTATTTCCCATCCACATCTGTAGTCACACCCCGCGTAGTACCTTTGACGCTAATATTAACTCCTGGCAAAGCAGCCCCGTCATCCGCTGTAACAGTACCCGACACTTCACCATCCTGGGCGTAGACCTGCAAACTTAAAAGCAGGAATCCCATGAATAATTGTAAAAACTTTTTCATAAAAAATGATTAAAAGTTTGATAAACAATAGTGCACGATCATGCATTTACAGTCACAAATCTAATATTTGTTATAAATATTACAATGGATTTATCCAATTATTCAAAATATAATTTGGCTATATTGTATTATATCAACACTATTCGAGTATTATATATAAATATTCGACAAAATATTCATCCATAAACGTATATTATAAATGAATTATCTTTTTGTCAGTTTATATATAAAAATAACAACATACTTATATTTCGATTGAAATATTTTCAATATTTTCCATTAAATGCTTTATTATATATCTTGTAATATTTCTCTCTTTTTGTAAAATTTAGTTGCATTTAATTTCCTTTATTCGATTTGAAAAGTTCCACTTTTATTTAAAAAATGTTACAGTTAGAGCTTATGGAACAGCACTATAAGGATTTATTTATTACTAACTAAACTGATAATAATACAATTATTTCAAAAAGAGGAGAAGAAATAAATGAAACCGTTTACAGATGAGTAAATTCCTTTAACTTTGGGTAACAATACCATCGTCTATCACATTATGGAATTTTTAAAAAGCCAGCGGTTAAACAATCTCAAATACGAAATCCGGGGTGCTACATACCAGAAAGCACTTGAACTGGAAAGTCTCGGTTTTAAAATTCACAATCTGAATATCGGCAATCCGGCCCCGTTCGGTTTTGATTCACCTGACGAAATTGTTCACGACATTATCATGAATATCCGTAATGCGCAAGGCTATTCGGATTCACGAGGATTGTTTGCGGCCCGTAAAGCAGTAATGCATTATACACAAACGATTGGTATTCAGGACGTAGAGATTAATGATATATTTATTGGAAATGGTGTAAGCGAGCTCATTTTGCTTTCTATGCAGGCATTGCTGAATCCCGGCGATGAAATTCTGGTGCCGTCTCCTGATTATCCACTTTGGACGGCAGCTATTGCACTAAGCGGTGGCAAACCGGTTCATTACGTATGTGATGAAGAATCTGACTGGAATCCGGATATAGAAGACATGGAATCCAAGATTACTTCCCGAACTAAGGGCATTGTACTTATTAATCCGAATAATCCAACGGGTGCAGTATACGAAAAAGATGTATTGGTACGAATTGCAAAAATGGCTGAGGAGCATGGCCTGATTATATTTTCTGATGAAATATATGACAAAATATTGTATGACGGAGCGGTACATTATCCAATGGGATCGCTTGTAACTGATACATTATGTGTTTCTTATGGCGGTTTGTCAAAAAATTACCGTTCAGCAGGTTTCAGAGGTGGCTGGATGATTTTGAGCGGTGCAAAGCATAAGGCAAAATCCTATACTGAGGGGCTTTTATTATTGGCCAGTTTAAGGCTTTGTGCCAATGTACCTACACAATACGCAATTCAAACTGCATTGGGAGGTTATCAAAGTATTAAAGAACTTGTTGCACCCACAGGAAGACTTTATAAACAAATAAATTTAGTTTATGAACGATTGGTATCCATTCCGGGTATAACCTGCGTAAAACCAAAAGGCTCTTTATACGTTTTTCCAAAAATTGATCTTAAAAAATTTAGTTTTAAAACTGATGAACAGTTTGTGTACGATCTGTTAAGTGATCAGAAAGTACTTGTCGTGCCCGGAACAGGCTTTAACTATATTAGTGATGACCATTTCAGGATTGTGGTACTCCCAACCGTAGATGAGCTGAACCAGGCAATGGACAAAATAGAATATTTCCTTGAAAATAAAAGAGTTATGTCTTCCCGAACCGTGGAAGAAATCATTGCATAAATTGTTAATCTGGTAACTGAATCAAAATGTTCAGTTACCAGATTAAATTATAAAAATACCTATTTCCCGACTCTGCCAACTTCATGACCATACCGGACAATTCAGTACAGGAAGCTAAAAGACAACGATTATTTTTACTGCTTTGCGGCATTTTTTTAACGAATGCGCTGATAGCCGAAATTATAGGAGGAAAAATTTTCTCGGTAGAAGGTTTATTAGGTGTTCCGCCTGCTCAATTATTAATTGGTGGGCAAAAACTGGATTTTAACATGACTGCGGGTGTGGTAAACTGGCCTGTCGTATTTATTACTTCCGACATTATAAATGAATATTTTGGGACAAAAGGTGTAAAACGTATTTCTTTTCTTACCGCTGGATTTATCGTTTATACCTTTATAACCATTTTTATTGCCACAAAACTTCCTCCCGCACAATTTTGGCTCGACATCAATAATACTGACAAGGAAGGCCATCCTTTTAATATCAGCGAAGCATTTACACGTGTTTTTAATCAGGGATTGGGAATTATGATCGGTTCTATTGTTGCTTTTTTATTGGGGCAATTACTCGATGTTTTCGTTTTTTCATGGTTACGCAGAAAAACCGGAAGCCGGTTTATGTGGCTGAGGGCAACAGGATCTACATTGTTTTCTCAATTGGTAGACAGCTTTGTTGTGATCACTATTGCATTTTATGTGTTTGGCAACTGGGATATGAAGCAGGTTTTTTCAGTAGGTAGCATTAATTATTTGTACAAAGGTATGGTGGCCGTACTTCTCACACCAATCCTTTACTTAGCCCATTATTTTATTGATCAATACCTGGGAAAAGAATACGCAGAAGAATTATCACACAAGGCTATGCATGAGGTTTGAGGCCCCTAAGGTAATATCCTTTGGTTGTGATAATGGAGTTCCCAGTGTATAATACCCCGGGCTTAGGTATCAGCAGGCTAATGCCACTCCTTCCGTTCCTCCTTTCACCCTTGCTCCTTTACCCATTTGACCTTTTTTCCCCTCTCCTCAAATTATCCAGAATCACAGCCGTTGCGATTCCTACATTTAATGATTCGGCTTCTCCAACTCTCGGTATGGTAATCCGGTGTGTGATGAATGATTCTGTTTCCGCCCCAACTCCATTGGATTCATTTCCCATTACAATATATCCTCCGGTAGCAGAAAACTTAAACTCATACAAAGATTCTCCACCAAGAAACGCACCGGCAACCATAGCACTTTTCGCATTTTTGGAAAGAAATTCAGATAAATTGGTATAATACATGCTGATTCTTGTAAAGGAGCCTTTGCTTGCTGATATCACCTTGGGATTATACAGATCAGTAGTATTTTCCGAGCAAATTATTTTTCTTATTCCATACCAATCTGCAATCCGTATGATCGTTCCCAAATTTCCCGGATCGCTGATATCATCCAATACAAGCGCATATTCATTCTTTTCAGCACACAAAAAATCATTTTCTTTCGTTTTCGCTACTGCCAGACAGGAGTCGTTCGTTTGAAAAGAACCTAGTCCCTGTAATTCAGTTAATGTTACAGTTTCAAAAAGAGTTTTATGCTGGCTTAAAATACTTGAGTATTTTTGCTGAAACTCCTGAGTGGCCAATACAAGCTCAACAGTAAAATCTGAATTCAATAATTCAAGCACACTTTTATATCCCTCAACAATAAAGGATTGATTAAGCTGCCTGAATTTCTTGATTTTCAGTGAATTAATGTACTTTATACGATTTTTAGAAAGCATTGAATATTAAGTGTAAGATTGCGTATTGTTCTTATTTGCTCCTGGTTATTATAGGATTGGCTTCCTGTGCCCGGAAACCTACTCTGCAATCCGAAAGCTATTTTCTTGGTAATTCATCTATGAAAGGTAATCGCGAGATCAGCGATTCAGAATTAGATGCCTTAATTCCTCAAAAACCCAATCGCCGCCTTTTAGGCCTGCCAATTTTCCCTTATGTTGGTCTTTACCGCTTCGGACAACTGTTTTACAACAAGGAGGAAAAGCAAAGAAAAGTCATTGAGGTGACACAAAATTATCAGAAAGAATCACGATTGCACGAAAATTCACCTGCAAAGCTTGAAAAAATACAGCGCAGATATGCCAAAAAACTGAAACGCGCTCAGGCAAGAGCTGAAAAAGGCAACTTTTGGATGCGCATTTTAGGTGAAGAACCGGTTTATTTCAATTTAAGCGATGTTGAAAAAAATGCAGAGAAAATGCAGAAATACCTGTATAACAATGGTTTTTTTCAATCAACAGTGAATTTTAAGCCGGATACCATATTTAACAGGATCCGGGTCCAGTATCTGGTTAAAGAAAATCGACCTACTTTACTCAACAATATCAGGTATGCCGTCAACAATATTCTGGCAGACAGTATTTTAAAAGAACACCAGAAAGATGGAATACTGGTCACAAAAAAGAGGTACGATGGTGATTCATTTGAAGATGAGCGGATCAGAATCGAAACTTTACTCAGAAACGAAGGCTATTTTGGCTTTTCAAGACAAAACGTTACATACATAGTAAATGACACCATTACGAATCCTAAAACAGATAGTTTGTATAAACTGGTAGATGTTAATGTAAGAATAGACCTTCCTTCCGGAAAAGCTAGTCCTGAGCGTTTCACCATATCATCAGTAAATTTTGATGTCATGCCACCATCAGATGTACCCGATTCTTTGTTTAAAAAGAGCAATACTACCCGCCAGAATATTAATTATTCATTTACAGATAAAAAGTTTTCAACCTATATTCTTGATTCTAAAATCCAGGTGAGGCCGGGAGAGTTTTACAGTCAGCAAAAAGAAAGAGATACACAACGTCAACTGTCACTGACCGATCAGTTCAGGTTTATCAATTACAGCTATAAACTGGATTCCACCGGACATGGGATTCAGGGCACATTTAAGGCAATTCCACTTGATAAATACCAGTTTTCCACTGATGTCGGACTTAATGTGATTCAGTTACAGGGCGCACCGGGGCCTTTCGCCAATTTTTCCTATAAGATCCGGAATGTTTTCAACGGTCTGGAAAACTTTGAAACCAATATCAGAGGCGGTATTGAACTGGTTCCTGGTTTTATCAGTACGGATCAGATTTACCGTAGTGAAGAAATCGGAATTAATACTTCCCTCCTTTTTCCACGGCTTCTTGTACCGGGCAATCTGCTTCAGAGAAAATTGGCTGGTTATAATCCGCGTACCCAGGTAGGTTTAGGATATAATTTTGTAAAACGGCCTGAATACGCAAGAACGAACGTAAAAGCCGCAATGACCTACTCCTGGCAGCCAAACAATACGACCTTATATAATTTGTCTCTGGTAGACCTTAATATACTCAATACTTCAAGGCTGGCTCCGGCATTCAGCGAATTGCTCGAAGACCTTTATCTCCAGGGCAATAATTTAAAAAACAGCTTTTTGAAATCTTTTGTATCCGATATCAATTTCACCTACGTTCATAATACAAATCCTATTGCAGGGCCACCGAAGGATGCACGTTACTTCCGGTTATCACTGGAATCAGGCGGAACGTCGCTTAACGTATTTCCAGGCCAGAAAGAATTAATCAAAAATATTTTCCAGGACAAACAGGGAGATCTTCAATTTTATAAATACCTGCGCTGGAATGCTGATTTTCGTCGCTATTGGCGCTCGGGAAGCAGGTCATCTTTTGTAGCCCGGATTAACAGTGGTGCTATTTACAGCTACGGTGATAATAAAGTACCGCCTTATGAAAAGTATTTTTTCGCAGGAGGATCGAACAGTTTAAGAGCCTGGCTGCCAAGGCGATTGGGCCCGGGATCTTCTCCGCCAAAGCTTACTGACAATAATTTTTCCATAGAAGCTCCGGGTGAATTTTTACTTGAAGGTAATTTAGAATGGAGAGGACATCTGGCCGATTTCTTTGGAGACATTAATTATGCATTTTTTATTGATGCTGGAAATGTATGGAATATTCACACGACAGATGAAATGCAGGAATTAAAAGCAAACAAAATATTAAAGGATATCGCCATCGGTTCTGGTTTTGGCATTCGTTATGACCTTTCCTTTTTTATTCTGCGTTTTGATTTCGGAATTAAGGTTATTGATCCATCCAGGCAAAAAAATCAGCGCTTTGTGCTGGATGAATTTGACTTCCAGTAAACCATTTAACCGCAATCAATCCAATTTTCTTAATGTTAATCTGGGCGTGGGATATCCATTTTAATTTTCCCAGGGCGATGCCCCGGGTTGAGTTATCAGAGCCTTTCAGGCTAACTGGTTCTTTGGTTTTCCCAGAGCGATGCTCAGGGCTGAGGTATCAGAGCCTTTCAGGCTAACTGGTTCTTTGGTTTTCCCAGGAAGACGAATCGGGCTGAGGTATTAAAGTCTTTCTGGCTTTGTTCCTGATTGGCTTTCCTTTGTTTCTTTCTTAATTCTTCTTAAAACGGGGAACTTGCGCTATGACAGTTTGTCAGTTTTTCCAGATTTCTTCGTACCTTTGCATTTTTCAAATCTGGTATAAATAATGCCAAAGCTATGGTTCTAACAATGCCATACGTTTAAATCAAATTCAGTATCCTCAACAAATGGAGCATAGAATTGCCACTACATTAAAAATATTAACGCAATCAGATAAAGAAGCATGTGAAACAGTACATGTTTCTGAAAATGAGCCCGTATCCGATAAAAAAAGACTTTTTATAGAAAGCTATGGCTGTCAGATGAACTTCGCGGACAGTGAAATTGTAGCGTCCGTAATGCGCAACGCTGGTTTTGTTACTACTTCTGATGCTGAAAATGCCGATCTGATTTTTCTTAATACCTGCGCCATACGAGATAATGCTGAACAACGGGTAAGAACAAGGCTCAAACAACTGAACGTTTACAAAAAAAGAAACCCGGAATGCTCATTGGCGTACTGGGATGTATGGCAGAACGGTTGAAAGCCAAGTTGCTGGAAGAAGAGAAAATGGTAGACATCGTGACAGGGCCCGATGCATATCGTGATCTTCCGCGTTTGGTAGAAGAAGCAGAAACAGGGCAGAAAGGTGTGAATGTTTTCTTGTCAAGAGAGGAAACTTACGCAGACATTTCTCCGGTCAGGTTGAATTCCAATGGGATTACTGCACTTATCTCTATCATGCGCGGCTGTGATAATATGTGCAGTTTCTGCGTAGTACCTTATACCCGGGGCAGAGAAAGAAGCCGTGATCCTTATTCCATTCTGAAAGAAGCACAGGATTTGTTTGCCCAAGGTTATAAAGAAGTTACACTATTGGGGCAAAATGTTGATAGTTACAAATGGAGCGGGCCTAACGGTGACTTATACGGAAATCCTGAAACTGCAAGTACAAATCAATTTTGCAAAACTACTGGAAATGGTGGCACTGATCAGCCCTGATCTTCGGGTACGTTTCAGTACTTCGCATCCAAAAGATATAACAGATGAAGTATTGTATACCATCAAAAAGTATGACAATATCTGTAAATACATCCATTTGCCAGCACAAAGCGGAAACAGCCGGGTATTAGAAATCATGAACCGTACTTATACACGTGAATGGTATCTGGAACGAATCGATAGTATCCGCAGAATTCTTGGTGATGAATGTGGTATTTCACACGATATGATAGCTGGATTCTGTACAGAAACAGAAGAAGAGCACCAGGATTCACTTTCTCTGCTGGAATATGTTCGTTTTGATTTTGGCTATATGTTTGCCTATTCAGAACGGCCCGGAACACCAGCTGCAAAAAAATTCAAAGACGATATTTCAGCTGAAGTAAAACAGCGCCGTCTTGCCGAAATTATTGAAGTCCAGCAACGCATTTCCTCAGAGCGTAACCGGAAACTGATAGGCACTATTCAAAAAGTATTAGTTGAAGGAACATCGAAGCGCTCCCAGGACGATTTTTCAGGACGCAGCGATCAGAATAAAGTAGTTATTTTCCCTCGTGAAAATTTCAAAAAAGGAGATTATGTGGATGTTCTGATCACTGAAAGTACGTCGGCTACTTTAAGAGGTAAAGCCTGTGCAGAAGTGATGCAATATTAACCCATTCATCGACATGCGGTATCCTGATTGTTTACTGCATTAAATCAATATCAAAAGCTAATAGCCAACGGCAGCGGCCGACTGTGCTAACAGCCAACCGCTATTTTAATGAATTCATCTGAAATACAAGCTGTAAAGAACAGATTCGGAATTATTGGTACTTCACCGGTACTGAACCATGCCATTAATGTGGCCATTCAGGTAGCGGCAACTGACCTTACTGTACTGATTACAGGGGAAAGCGGAAGTGGTAAAGAATCCTTTTCAAAAATTATACATAGCATCAGCTCAAGGAAGCACGGGCCTTTTATTGCGATCAATTGTGGCGCTATTCCTGAAGGAACCATTGATTCTGAACTTTTCGGGCACGAAAAAGGAGCATTTACGGGTGCTTTGGATTCCAGAAAAGGATATTTTGAAACAACCAACGGAGGCACTATATTTTTGGATGAAGTAGGTGAAATGCCATTGGGTACACAATCCCGTTTGCTCCGTGTGCTTGAAAACGGCGAATATATCCGGGTTGGATCATCCAAAGTAATGAAAACGAATGTGCGTGTAGTTGCTGCGACCAATGTTAATCTGCTGGAAGCTGTAAATAACGGCAAGTTCAGGGAAGATCTGTATTATAGGCTCAATACTGTTCCGATTTATGTACCACCGCTTCGTGACCGTGGCGAGGATGTACTGTTGCTTTTCCGGAAATTTACCAATGATTTTTCAGAACGTTACCGGACAAAACCAGTCAGGCTTGATGCAGACGCACGTAATTTGTTATCTCAATACGCATTTCCAGGTAACATACGTCAGCTCAAAAATATAGCAGAGCAGATTACTATTCTGGAAACGGATAAAGAGCTGCCAATTACCGCCGAAACTTTAAATATATATCTTAATCCGATCCAGCCATCAAGCCGTAAAGCGCTGGTTCCGGTTCGGAGCCTGGACGATCCTTCCAACTCATTTTCGGAAAGGGAATTGCTATACAAGGTACTTTTTGACATGCGCAGAGATGTGACTGAACTAAAAAAACTTGTATTGAATGTACTGGAAAATGAAAAATATGGTGGTGAAATATTAAAAGACCATCAGGAACTGTTCAGCTCCCTGAATAACAATGATCCGGTTGTTACCACACCAACTATCGAACCTTCAAGATTATTAAGCCCTTATCCTCAACGAAATGTAGATCTGGACAGATATTCGGACGAACGCAGTGAAATAGAAGACGTTGTGCACGTTACAGCAGAAGAAGAATCGCTTTCATTGGAAGACAAAGAGAAGGAAATGATCATAAAAGCTTTGCGTAAAAATAATAACAAACGAAAATATGCAGCAAGCGCATTAGGGATTTCGGAGCGTACGTTATACCGCAAGATCAAGCAATACGATATTGAAGAATAGTATTATTATGAAAAATGAATCGTCTAAAATGCGTTTTCCAATAAAAAGCAGTTTAAAAAAAGCAGGTATTCTCTCTATAAAAAATAGGGTAATACTGTTATTCTTTATTCTTAATTCGTCATTTTTCATTTCCGGCTGCGGAGTTTATTCGTTCAGCGGAACCAACTTATCTCCTGATCTTAAAACTTTTTCAGTTATAAACCTTACAATGGGTACAGCGGGCGGACCAACAAACCTGCCTCAGCAATTAACAGAAAAGCTAAAAGAATATTTTCAGAAAAACACCAATCTGACTATTTTGCCAAGTGGCGGTGACCTGATTATAGAAGGCTCTATAACAGGATACGATGTACTGGCAGCTGCACCCACGGCAAATGACCAGGCGGGACTTAACCGTCTGAATGTTACAGTTCAGATTCGTTTTACAAATGCTAAGGACGAAACCAAGAACTTTGACCAGTCGTTTACTTACTACGCGGATTTCCCTCAGGCCCAGACCTTAAATCAGAATGAAGCCAGATTACTTCCAACAATTCAGGACAATTTAGTGCAGCAAATATTCAATAAATCCGCTGCGGACTGGTGAGAGCGGTTCATTTTATCTAAATTTATCTTTTTATTTCAAATTTATATCAGGAGCGTTTTATGGCGATGGTTGATAGAGATACGTTCAGCAATTTGGTAAAGCATCCAAATGAACTTAATACCGATTTAATTCCACAACTTGAAGCTACAATCAAGGCATTTCCATATTGTCAGATTTCTTATTCTTTATTAGCAAAAGCATCCAGCTTGACAGGAACGGAAGAACTGGAAAAAGCCAAACCTCTTGCAGCAACTTATGCATTGAGCAGGATTGCATTACAGCATCTTGTGGAAAGTAACAACGAAAGATATGACGCATCAGTTAATACAAAGGAAATTGCTATCGCCAAAGATCAGCCTGACCTGGAAAAAGAGGAAGATATCCTTATCGATCAGGTAATACTGGAAGGGGCTCTTTTACCATCACAAAAAACAGAAGAGCAAAAAAGACAACAGCTGATCATTGAAGGATTTATGAAAAAAAATCCCAGGATCAGCCGCCAGGAAAGCAATATTGAGCCCGTTAATGTGGATGTGAATGGGCGCGTTGCCCAGTCTGGTACAGGAGCAATTGAAACAGAAGCATTTGCCCGGATTTTACTCCGTCAGGGAAAAATTGAGAAGGCAATTGATGTTTATCAAAAATTGATCTTGAAAAATCCGGAAAAAAGGAATTACTTTGCGAAAAAATTAAGTGAATTATATCATTCAGGTAAATAAATTTTTTATCCTTTATAGAAAATTCACACATTCATTCATTCAATAATTGTTTAAGGCATGTATTTGGGCTTAATTATTCTGATTGCGATTATCGCGGTATTGTTAATTTTGGTAGTATTGATTCAAAACTCAAAAGGTGGCGGATTATCCAGCGAATTCAGTGGTGCTGGTACTAGTCAAATGTTTGGAGTAAAAAAGACGACTGATTTGCTTGAACAAATTACCTGGGGACTTGCAAGTGCGGTTATATTGGTCTCATTGGCTTCTTATATCGTGGTTGGCACGGGTAACGACGGTGGTGGAATCAGAAGTGTAAATATTGATAAAGCGCAAAATACAGTAGTTCCAGGTGGAAATATTGCTCCGGCTCCGGGTTCAACTGCTCCGGCAGCAACCAAACCGGCAACAACTGCACCTGCAGCTGATACTGCAAAATAAAATAGATCTCCTTTTAAAAAGCAGCTGATATTGACAGATTAAATGTCAGTATCAGTTGCTTTTTTTGGTTTATCACCTACGTTTAAGCAAATGATATTTTGGTAGTTGGTTATTCTAAGTAACATTCATTTGTTTTACCATGAGTCGCTGAACAACCGGTAACAGTGTTTCATGCAACGGATAATCATACTTTGATTCTACGACATAAGTTGCAGGATTTGGTAGAGATTTGTTTTTTCTGGTAAGATCCATTTTAATCTGCGCAACAGTATTACCAATCCCAAATCTTACTGAATCAATGAATATAGTTTTAAGGTACCTCTCTCTCAATTCATTATAAAGTGCAAGCTGATATTGATATATAGTGACCATCCGTTCAAACGTATGTACAAAAAACAAATATCCTTCTTCAATTCGTAACGGAACAATTCCTACCGGCGAAATGGTAATGTTCCCTCCTACTTCAGTTAAAAGTTCAGATCCTTCGGTTAATGTTTTCGAAAAATGAGGAATGGCAAAATCCAGAATATAGTTTAGTTCAGACAAATAGGCATCTTCCTTGTAAGTATCTTCATATATGAGATTCCAGGTATTTTTATCAATGCCGGTTACGTTTTTTGGAAAGAAATTTTTTATTGCATTTTTATTAGCCTGAATATCCACACAGGTATCAAAATGCAATTTCAGCTCTTGTAGATGAGGGTATAGCCTGTTGGCTGTAAACTGGCTGTCAATGTGTTGCAGATATGCCAGGAGGACATATTTCTTATATTCAAAATCAAAAACTCCTTCGGTCAGCCAATCGCTTTTAAGTTTCGTCATAATTCCGGGTTCATTTGATGTCGGTAAAAAATTAATCATTTGAAATCACAAACCAAAATATTTACCCTCATTGACAGTTAGAATAGTATAAAAGTTATATGTAAGCCGGGCAAGATACAAAATTGTCACATTGTGTCTGAAAAAATGTCAGACGAATGCTACTGGCACAGATTGTGCTAAGCAAAGAGGAGTCAAATCAAATTACTGACAATTCAAAAATAAAACGTTTAATATCTATGTCAACTTTAGCAGAAATACAAGTGAACGTACAACCTCTGGCTGATCGTGTTCTTGTAGAACCAGCCCCAGCCGAAGAAAAAACAGCATTTGGTATCATTATTCCTGATACTGCAAAAGAAAAACCTCAACGCGGTACTAGTAGTTGCAGTAGGCCCAGGTAAAAAAGATGAGCCGATGACCGTGAAAGCAGGTGACACCGTATTATACGGCAAGTACTCTGGTACAGAACTGGCATATGAAGGAAAAGATGTCCTTATTATGCGTGAGTCAGACATTTATGCCATAATTGGTTAATTGACTGACATTAAATAATTGAAATAAAAGTTAATTCAAATTACTAATTCGTATGTCTAAGAAAATATTTTTTAATACCGAAGCCCGCGATAAGATAAAAAAGGGTGTAGATACATTGGCTGACGCCGTTAAAGTTACATTGGGACCTCGTGGACGTAACGTGGTAATCGATAAAAAATTCGGTTCTCCAAGCATCACGAAAGATGGTGTAACGGTTGCTAAAGAAATCGATCTGAAAGATCCTATCGAAAATATGGGTGCTCAATTGGTGAAAGAAGTAGCTTCCAAAACTGCTGATTCTGCTGGTGATGGTACTACTACTGCAACTGTACTTGCACAAGCGATCTATTCAATCGGTGTTAAAAACGTAGCTGCCGGTGCAAATCCAATGGATTTGAAACGCGGTATCGAAAAAGCGGTTTCAGTGGTTGTTAAAGATCTTGAAGCACAAAAGAAAAACATTCTTACTTCAAAAGAAATCGCTCAGGTTGCTACTATCTCCGCCAATTATGACGAAGAAATCGGTAACATGATTGCTGAAGCGATGGACAAAGTAGGTAAAGAGGGCGTAATCACTGTTGAAGAAGCTCGTGGTACTGAAACAGAAGTTAAAACTGTGGAAGGTATGCAGTTTGACCGTGGATACCTTTCTCCTTATTTCGTAACAAATACTGAGAAAATGGAAGCTGATCTTGAGCGTCCATATATCCTTATTTCTGAGAAAAAAGTTTCTTCAATGAAAGAACTTCTTCCAGTTCTTGAAGCAGTTGCTCAAACTGGCCGTCCTTTGCTTATTTTGGCAGAAGATGTTGACGGAGAAGCTTTGGCTACATTGGTAGTTAATAAAATCCGTGGCGCTTTGAAAGTTGCTGCTGTTAAAGCTCCTGGTTTTGGAGATCGTCGTAAAGCTATGCTTGAAGACATCGCTGTAATTACTGGCGGAACAGTTATCAGCGAAGAACGCGGATTCAAACTTGAAAACGTTACTTTGGATTATCTTGGTACTTGCGAAAAAGCAATTATCGATAAAGACAATACTACGTTGGTAAACGGAGCTGGAAATTCTGACGATATCCAGGGACGTGTAAACCAAATCAAAGCACAGATCGAAAATACAACTTCGGATTACGATCGTGAAAAACTTCAGGAACGTCTGGCTAAATTGTCAGGTGGTGTTGCTATCCTTTATATTGGTGCAGCTACTGAGGTTGAAATGAAAGAGAAAAAGACCGTGTTGACGATGCATTGCACGCAACCCGTGCTGCTGTTGAAGAAGGTATCGTAGCTGGTGGTGGTGTTGCTTATATCCGTGCTGCTGCTGCTCTTGAAGGCTTGGTTGGAAACAACGAAGACGAAACAACTGGTATCAATATCATCCGTGTTGCTTTGGAAGCTCCTTTGAGAACAATCGTTTCTAACTCCGGTCAGGAACCTTCGGTTGTAGTTCAGAAAGTAAAAGAAGGATCAGGTTCTTATGGTTACAATGCAAAAGACAACGTTTACGTTGATTTGATTGAAGCTGGTATCATCGATCCTAAGAAAGTTTCACGTTTGGCACTTGAAAACGCAGCTTCTATTGCAGGCTTGTTGTTGACAACTGAATGTGTAATTGCTGACGAACCAGAAGAAAGCGCTGCTGGCGGTGGTCATAACCACGGTGGTGGAATGGGCGGAATGATGTAATTCATCCCTCATCTATCTTTTAGATGTATATATAAAAACAGCCGTCCCGGATTTGGGATGGCTGTTTTTGCATTTAATCAATACCTGAAATCCTGTTATCAGCATTAATTTATATGTTATTAACAAAAAATAGCCGCCCGGAAAATCCAGGCGGCTATTCACTTTACTCAACGTTATGAAAAACTTCGCTCTTGTGACGGAGCATTAAAACGTTGGTCACATTTAATTAGAAAAAAATTAAAAAAAATTATTTTACTTTTTTATCTCTATGGTAACATAAGTCCATCCTGCATAACAAGGCGCCTGTCAGCCATTTCTGCGAGTTCTTCGTTATGTGTTACAATTACAAAAGTTTGTCCGAATTCATCTCTAAGCTTGAAAAAAAGCTGATGCAGATCCAATGCATTATGCGAATCCAGATTACCACTCGGTTCGTCTGCCAGAACAATAGCCGGCTTGTTCAATAATGCACGGGCTACTGCAACCCGTTGCTGTTCACCACCTGAAAGCTGAGATGGAAGATGATCAAAACGATGTGATAATCCAAGCAAATCCAAAAGTTCTTTTCCTCTGCTAAGTATATCTTTTTCGTTCATTCCTCCAATATATCCGGGCATACAGGCATTTTCTAATGCGGTAAATTCTGCCAGTAAATTATGGAACTGGAATATAAACCCGATTTTTTCATTTCTGAATTTAGCCAGATCTTTATCCTTTTGAGTAAATACATTGATGTTTTCAATAAATACCTGGCCTTCCTCTGGCCGGTCGAGTGTTCCCAGAATATGAAGAAAAGTACTTTTACCTGCTCCCGAAGGCCCGACAATCGCAACAACCTCTCCTTTTTTTACTTCTAAGTCAATTCCTTTCAGAACTTGTAATGAACCGTAAGTACGCTTTATTCCTTTTGCCTGAAGTAAATTCATTTTCTGAAAAGATAATTGGGCTAAAGTCAATGCCCGTTTTGATTAATTCCTTAATTTGCCGTGAAAATACCAATTTACTTTAATACTCATGAATATTCACGAATATCAAGGCAAAAGCATCCTGAAAAAATACGGCGTTCGTATTCAGGAAGGGCTCGTAGCCGACACGCCGGACAAGGCGGTAGAAGTTGCACGTGAACTTAGCCAGCAGACAGGTACCAAGTGGTATGTGGTTAAATCGCAGATTCACGCTGGTGGGCGGGGTAAAGGCAGAATCGTAGGTACAGAACAGCGTGGAGTTGCTCTTGCCAAGTCAGTTGATGATGTGCGTACGATAACTAAAAACATTCTGGGTAAAGTACTTGTTACGCATCAGACTGGCCCTGAAGGCAAGCGTGTGAACAAAGTCCTTATTGCAGAAGATGTCTACTATCCGGGCAATAGTGAGCCTAAAGAATATTATTTGTCCATATTGCTGGATCGTGCCAAAAATTGCAACGTAATAATGGCCAGCACCGAAGGTGGAATGGACATTGAAGAAGTTGCTGAGCATACACCGGAAAAGATCATGAAAGAATGGATTGATCCAAAAGTTGGATTACAGCCATTCCAGGCACGCAAAGTTGCATTTGCCCTGGGTCTTGAAGGAGATGCTTTTAAAGAAATGGTGAAATTTATCGGCTCACTTTACAAAGCATATATTGAAAGTGATGCAGCGATGTTTGAAATCAACCCGGTTTTAAAAACATCAGATAATAAAATTCTTGCCGTAGATGCAAAAGTTGATCTGGACGACAATGCTTTGTTTCGTCATCCGGATCTTGCCGATATGCGTGATACCAACGAAGAAGATCCTCTGGAAGTAGAAGCAGGCGCTAACAACCTGAACTACGTAAAACTGGATGGTAACGTTGGCTGTATGGTAAATGGTGCCGGTCTTGCAATGGCAACGATGGATATCATTAAATTATCAGGTGGTGATCCTGCTAACTTCCTGGATGTTGGGGGTGGTGCAAACGCAGTTACTGTTGAAGCAGGTTTCCGTATTATCTTGAAAGACCCGAATGTAAAAGCAATTCTTATCAATATTTTTGGTGGAATTGTTCGTTGCGACCGCGTGGCTGCCGGAGTTGTGGAAGCATACAAAGCAATTGGTGAAATTCCTGTTCCGATCATTGTTCGTTTGCAAGGTACCAACGCTGAAGAAGGCGCACGTATCATTAACGAATCAGGGCTTAAAGTATATTCAGCTATTGAATTCAAAGAAGCAGCTACAAAAGTTTCTGAGGTTTTGGCTGAACTAGGCGTTTAAGCCTATTGTATAAAAATTTATAAAGAGGACGATCTTCACAGGTCGTCCTTTTTTTATTCAAACCTGACACTTTTTCTAACCGTATATCGGATATAGTTTTACAGGAAAATATCATTGTAATCAATAATTTTACAATGACTATTATAACACTGATTTTTCTATAACTTAGCGAAATCAGTTATTTTATTCAGGTCACTGAACGTTAAAATTCAATTGGTCAGTGCATTATTGCAGCTCTGATTGTTAAGTTTTTACATCAGGATCTTATAAAACCCAACTCTACTCAACGTTTTCTTAATCATGACAAAACTATACACAACTTTTGTGGCAGCACTTTGTGTTATCCTGTTGCTAACCGTCAAAATTCATGCGCAACAATTAACAAATCTCCCTACCCTGCGCATTACGACAACTCTTCCTGTGGATAGTAAATCTGAATGGAGAAGCGGCACTTTAACAATGAATGCTGCTGATGGAACTGCGGGTGTATATAATGGCCCGGTTGAGATCAGGGGCCGTGGAAATTCAACATGGAGCTTTAACAAAAAGCCATACCGCATTAAGTTTCCCAATAAAATCAACTTTCTTGGCATGCCGGCAAATGCCAAAAACTGGGTTCTCCTTGCCAACCATGCCGATAAAACACTACTGAGAAATGCATTAGCTTTTGAAGTAAGTAAATTTATCGGAATGCCATTTACGTGTTCGTATCGTTTTGTAGATGTTTATCTGAACGACGATTTCATTGGAAATTACCTTTTAACTGATCAGGTTGAAACGGGAAGTGACCGGGTTAAACTTACAGGTGGCTCAAATACAGAATCATCCGAAGGCTTTTTTGTAGAAGCTGACGGATTTGCCAGCAACGAAAATGAGACATCCTGGTTTACAACAACAAGAGGAATGAAATTTACTATTAAAGATCCAAAGGATGACGAGATCACTCCCGCTCAGAGTACTACTGTAATAAATTACATTCAGGAATTTGAAAACCTTTTGTTTTCAGCAAATTTCCGGGATTCTCAGAACGGTTATAAGTCCAGGGTAGATTTCACTTCTCTGGTCAACTGGTATGTGGCATGTGAAATCACCGGAAATACCGATTCATTCTGGAGCACATATATGTTTAAGAAAGCAAATGAAGACAAACTTTACTTTGGGCCATTATGGGATTTTGATATTGCTTTTAATAATGACAACAGGCCCGGATCGACAACGAACCGTAGGATGTCTGATGTTGGAAGTTATAATCTTCTATGGATTAAAAGACTTTTACAGGATGACCAGTTTAACCTTGCTGTAAAGCAACGCTGGAATGAATTAAAAGACCAGGGCATTAAATCACATCTTAATATTATAACGAATAGTTTAATTACAGAAATCAATCAATCCCAGGATCTTAATTTCAAGAGATGGAATATTCTTGATGAAATCATTTGGCTTGAATTGGAAGTACGACACACTTATCAGAACGAAACTAATTTTCTTTCAACATATATTGAGGAGCACCTGAATTGGCTTGATCGTGAGCTGAATGGCATTGATACCAAAGCGTATTATCAAATAGAAAACCGTTTCAGTCGAAAAGTAATGTCAACAGGTGATATTTCGAATGACAAAGTAGCGGTTATTCAAAAAACATTTACGGGCGATAACACTCAGCAATGGGAAATTATAAATCTGAATAATGGGTTTTTCACAATAAAAAACCGTTCAGCTCATAAAGTACTGGAAGCACTTATTGAAAATGGACAGTTATTTTTAAATGAAGCGCAAGGTAATAATCTGAACCAGCAATGGCGGATTACAGATACTGAAAACAATCGTTATGGAATTATAAACCGAGGAAGCAGTAAAGCTGCTGATACCAACGGAGCTGATAATGAAAATGGAGAAATCGCTCAAAATTATAGCAACATTTATGAAGGAGTTACGCAGCAATGGATATTTACTGCCATGGAGCCCACAGCTTTGCCTATCTATACTTCTGGTTTCCGAGCGAGTTTAAACAACAAAAATGTAGAATTAAGCTGGAATGTAAATCAGGAAAAAAATGGAGAAGGTTTTGATATCCAGAGATCTTCCGATCCCAAAAATAGTCCATTTGCTAAAATCGGACACATTTATTTAAGAGATTCTCCCGAAGGAAGATACACTTTTACAGATTCAATACCTGAACCCGGCTCTAATTATTACAGGCTTAAAATGATTGATTCTGATAACAGCTTTATGTTTAGCAATATTATTACGATCAGATACAATCCATACATTGCAATGAATGTTGCTCCATTACCTGCTCAAAACCGGTTTAATCTTAATTTCCATTCTGATAAATCAGGGAATGGCTTTATGGAAATGTATGATATAATTGGCAGGAAAATAATGGATAAAGAGTTTGATTTTAAAACAGGAAAAAATGAGGTAAGCCAAAATATTGATGGACTAGCCGATGGATTGTATTTCCTTAAAGTACTGATGAACGATCAGATACAAACCCTAAAATTATTAAAAACACAATCAAACTAAACAAAAAGCCAGTAAATGATCAGTGTGGTTATGAAACTCGCCACTCCCTGCAACCCGGTAAGTATGGTATGCGTGCGATAAGTATCTTTAGCAGTAATGCCTGTAAATTGTGAAACAACCCAAAACCAGGCATCGTTTGTATGTGATACTACCATGGCACCGCTGCCAACAGCCATTACAACAAGTGTAACCTGAAACGGAGTAATAAATCCCAGCGATGTTAAAAGTGGCGCCAGAATGCTTGTTGTCAAAACCATGGCAGAGGTTGTTGATCCCTGTGCGGTTTTGAAAAAGAAGCGATCAGGAAAGCTATAAGTAACAAATAACCACCCGACATTTCATTTCTGGTTAGCCACTCACTGACCATTTCTTTCAACGGTGTTTCTTTTAATATAGCTCCAAAAGCGCCTCCTGCTCCTACCAGAACCAATGTTGTACCGCAATGTTCGATACCGCTTTTAAAGCAGGACATCATTTTTTCAGATGCTTTTTCCGGAAATAAGGAATAGCTGAAAAAGATCGCGAGTAAAAACGATACCAGCGGGCTTCCTAAAAATCCTAGCCATTTTGTTAAAGGTGCAGGAAAATGTAAAATACTTGCAAAAGAGGCTAAGGTTATTAAAAGTATAGGAAGTAAAATGGGCATAAATGCTTTCCATGCCGGGGGTAAATTACTTACTTCCAACACTGCATGATGTTCTGAGGCCTCATCAACAATCGGCACATCTTTGGCATATCTTGCTGCAAACCAAGTAGAAAGAAATAAACTGGGAATAGAAACTATCAGGCCGACCAGGATTACCAAACCTATAGAATCCGGTATCCCCAGATTTCCGGCAGCAGAAAGTGGACCGGGAGTTGGCGGAACAAGCGTATGTGTAGCAAACAAACCTCCTGAAAGTGAAAGAGCAACGGTCGCTAATGGAAGATTTGTCCTTTTGGCAACAATCTGGTTTAATTTATGCAAAATGATAAAACCGGAATCACAGAATACAGGAATACCTACAATTGCTCCTATAACAGACATGGCAAAAGCAGGCCGTTTTTCTCCAAACAAATTTAGAATGACATCAGCCACTTTGATTGCAGCACCAGATTTATCCAGAATAGCTCCGATCACACAGCCCAGGATAACCATCAGACCAATTTTTGACATCAGTTCTCCAAAACCTTTTCCAATGGTTTCGGCCAGTTTGTCAATGGGTAATCCTGCAAAAATCCCAACACCCAGGGCAGCCAGTAATAAACCGACCAGCGGGTGCATTTTGAAAACCGTAGAACTTAAAACAATAAAAAGTATAGAGATTAATACAACTACAATGATCATGCTTGAATTGCTTTGAAAATCACAAGGCCGTAATTATTTGCAAGATAGTTATTTCATTAAGTCTCTTACAACAGGCCAAGCACATTGCTGTCTCCCATTACGGCATTTGCCGGACGGGGATGAGCTGCATTAAATACTTCCAATTCCTTCTGATCCAGCACTTTCACCGGGCTTTCATCAATTGCACCGTTTTTGTCAGTCACTGCCTTTAAGTTTAGATTAAGATATTTGGCCATGAAAGCATACATTGCTTTACGCTTCGATGGCCCGTAATCGTGTTTTTCATCAGCAAGATGTACATTTTGAACCAGATCTGATTTTCCATACAATCCATAAATCTTTTGAATATATGGAAATTCAACTTTTGGCGTATTTTTAGTCCAGTCGTCTCCGTCGGAAATCAACAACATGGGCCTTGGTACGGCAAGTGCTGCAATTTCTACATTGTTGGTTTGAAAATCTCCGTTTTTATGAATTGGCAACCCGCTTTCACAAACACAGCCTCCAAAAAAATGAGATGAAACCATCACGCAAGGAACCGAAACCTTTATACGATTGTCCAGCGCGGTTAGTAAAAACGTTTGCGTTCCTCCGCCGGATTCACCTGTAACTGCAATTCTTTCCGGATCAACTCCGGGAAGTGCTGACAAAAAATCAATTGCCCGTATTGCATTGATAGTCTGCAACTTCAAAGCCATCGGCATTTTATGTTCACATTGTTTAGAATCTCCTTGTCCGACCATGTCCAGAACAAAAACGATAGCGCCCATACGTGCCAGTGTTGCACAGCGCTTTTGGGTTTGTTCACGAAAACGCCCGTGCGGATTTTCTCCATGTCCGTGCGGAGCTAATATAGCAGCGTAAGATTTTTGTTCTTTAACCGGACGGTATAAGTTTCCCGTTACATAAAAGCCAGGCAGACTTTCGAAAGCTACGTTTTCAATGGTGTAACCGTCCATGACCTTTTTACCATTGATAATCGGAGCAGAATTCGGTTTGGCAGGTAAAATCTGTAAACCCATTCCCGTTTTAATCTGATTTCTGATTTGGGCTGCACGGGTTTCCCAGGCAAGTTTTGTGGTTACAGGATGTTTTTCCAGGAAAGCTTTTCCCCCTGCTTCTGTAAAATAGGCGCCCTGGCACAATTCAGCGGTTTGGGCAAAGCCTTTTATTGTCATTAATGCAGCAAGTAATATCAAAAGTGCCTTCATCTGGAATAAGTAAATGATCCTGTTTTCCTGAAAAGACACATAAGTACTCACTACTACTGATCAATTTGCCGGATGTTATTAATTAGAAATAATTGGTGTGAGAGCACTATAGAACAGCCACTTTGATATACCCTTTAATAATATTTGCTTCCAGGCGGCTTACCATGCCCTTGTATTCACCGTCAATCTGAAAATGGGATTCTTTGTCCAGACATTCTATCAACGCTTTTTCAGCAGAAATAACCTGCATAATTTCCGGATTAAAGTCTGTATTTCCGGTCAGGATTTTAGCAGTTTCCAGAAAATCCAGTTTTTTAGCAATTACGAGTTCAAATAACCCATCGGACATATTGCCTTTGGGATTAATAACAACCCCTGTCCCGTATTTCTGGGCATTTGCAATAATTACTATCAACGCTTCTGTTTCTATAGTTTCCTGGTCCGTAGTAATGCGGACGAGAAAATTCTCATGTTCGTTTAAAGTTTTAAGCATTTCACGCGCATAGCCGATTTTCCCGCGCAAATCACTGCTCTCATAATTTTTTATTAATAAAGCATTTAAACCAATATCACTTAAATGAAGGCTTATTTCGCCATTGATACTAACAGCGTCGATAACAATGGAATTATCAGCAAAAGCAATATTGACCGAATCAGTTATATAATCCGGGATTCCAAAATCGGCTGCCAAACCGTTGGCTGAACCAGCCGGAATAATGCCCAGAATAACATTGAGGCCATAAACTGCCTGTGCAACGAGCGAAATCGTGCCATCACCTCCTGCTACCAAAACTCTTTCCGGTCCGATATTTTGAACCATTTCCCTGATAATTTCCAGATCGCCTTTTCCTGTGGTCGTATAAATACGTAGATCAAACTGTTCAATTTTTGCCTTTTCAATGACTATTTCAAAAATTTCATCTTTAACCAGATCACCGGAAATTGGATTTACAACTAACAAAACTTTTCGTTCTGAAAACATATTGTCTAAATTAGGGACTTTAAGTATATGAGATTTAAATATAGTATATGAAACGTTGTGACATAAAACTATACAGAGGTTACGCAAATAAAAAGGAATTGGTTGTATTTGGGCACGTGGTAGAAAAATATCCTTCCGGGGACCATAAATATACAAGAAAAGGGTTTCGATATGCCAGAACCATCATTCAGCTTTTTTCAATAAAAACCATACCAAATTTAAAGCTGATTTTAAAAGTTGGTTCACTCGTTGCTGAGACAGTAGCCGAAGAAGATGGCTATTTCCGATTTCAGGTACCTTTTACCGAGTATCAGGACGGAGGCTGGCATAAATATGAAGTAACTGTTGATGAGGAGTTAAATGGGCATAAATACCACGCAACCAGACAGGAAGAGTTTTTTATTCCTTTCGAAAGTTCTTACGGTATTATCTCGGATATAGACGATACCTTCCTTGTTTCGCACAGCCGCCGTTCATTCAAAAAGCTTTTCCTTTTGCTATCAAAAAATGTTCAGGCAAGGAAACCTTTTGACGATGTTGTGCAGCATTATCAGCTATTATCGTTTGCAACCAAAGTACATCCGCTGGAACATACCAATATTTTCTTTTATGTGTCCAGCAGCGAATGGAACCTGTATGACATGATCGTCAGATTTGCAGAACTGAACGGATTGCCGAAAGCAGTTTTAAAGTTAAAAAAAATAAAATCCGGACTCGATGATTTTGTCATGACCGGAGCCGGTTCGCACGGACACAAGCTTCGGAAAATTCATAATGTTATTGAGTTTTATCCTCAGTTACAATTTATTTTGCTGGGTGATGATTCACAAAAAGACCCCGAAATCTATGAACAGATCTGTAAACAATTTACCAAAAACATACGGGCTGTTTATATTCGCCAGACAAGGACACGCAGCAAACCTGAAACAACTGCATTTTTAAACAGCATTCAAAATCTGGGAATTGATATTTGTTACTTTGCACACAGTAAAAAAGCTATCCTGCATTCTATTGATAACGGGATTGTTTTGCAAACGCCACATCATTCCGAAAAACAGAAATAAATTCTGTATAACTTTTGCTTTAATATTCACTTAAAAAATCTGCAACAATAATAAATGGAAATTTCCCACATTCTGAATGAGCTTGGTGAAGACCGCAGCCAATATTTCAATGCCGTTGCACCACCCATTATTCAGACAAGCAACTTCGTTTTTGATTCATTTGATGATATCCGAAAAGCATTTGAAGATGAAGATTCAGCATTTCTTTATTCCCGTGGAAAAAATCCAACAATTGAAATTCTAAGAAAAAAACTTGCTGCACTTGACGGAGCTGAGGATGCCTTGGTCTTTAACAGTGGAGCATCAGCTATTTTCTGTTCAGTATTGGCCAACCTCAAAACCGGTGATCATATTATTTCTGTGGACAAACCATACAGTTGGGCATGGAGAATGTTTGACAATATTCTGCCGCGTTTTGGAATACAAACAACCTATATTGATGGAACAGAAATAGAAAATTTCGAAAATGCTTTACGCCCTGAAACCAGGATTATGTACATGGAGTCGCCTAATTCAGGCACTTTTGAGTTACAGGATCTGGAAGCAGTGGCAAAGCTGGCTAAAAGCCGGGGCATCCTGACTATCGTGGATAACAGTTATTGTACACCACTTTATCAGAAACCGCACGCATTGGGAATTGACCTGAGCCTGCAGTCAGCTACAAAATATCTGGGGGGCATAGCGATACGGTTGCTGGCGTTCTTACCGGTTCTAAGGAAATGTTAAACAGGATTTTCAATGAGCAGTTACTGAATACCGGTTCCGGAATTTCTCCTTTTAATGCCTGGCTCATCCTGCGTGGTCTTCGAACGTTACCCATGCGCCTGGAACATATTTCCAAAACGACAAGAAAGGTGGTAGCCTATCTTAAAAATCACCCGAAAATTGAAAAAATTATTTTTCCATTCGATGAAGGTTTCCCTCAGCTGAAACTGGCGCATAAACAAATGACCGGAGCTTGCGGTTTGTTTACTGTTACGCTCAAAACGGATTCGTATGCTCAGATTGAGAAATTCACTTATGCCTTGAGTCATTTTCTCGTTGCGGTTTCCTGGGGCGGCCACGAATCTTTAATACTGCCGCAAGCTGCCGGAATAGGACCGGAAAAATTTGATCCTGAAAATGAAAAACATCGTATGGCGCGGATTTATATCGGACTGGAAGATGCAGATTATTTGATCACAGATCTGGAACAGGGATTGGAAATATTATAATGAAGTGAAGGTTAAAATTTACCGCAATCCATGCAATGGGCTGTTCATTAACCGTAAAATAATTACTAAACTTTGCGTCCATTGCGAAACCTATTACGCCAATTGCGTTAAAACCTTCACTTTAGTCCATCACACACAAACCCGACTTTACTACATTATGAAAAAAATACTGATTGTTGAGGATGACAAGCGGATTGCACAGAATATTTACCGTGGATTAATCTCTGAAAATTTTGAGGCTGAAATCGCTTACGACGGCATTACCGGAAAGCAGCTCGCATTGGATAAAAAGTTTGACCTTATTCTTCTGGACGTAAATCTGCCGGGAATGCGGGGTTTTGAAGTTTGTCAGCAAATCAGGTTATACAAACCTGCCATTCCTATTATAATGCTGACCGCTTACGGAGAAATTGAAGATAAGGTAGAAGGATTAAGTCGCGGTGCGGACGATTACATTGTTAAACCGTTTGATTTCAGGGAATTGCTGGCTCGGATCAATGCTGCGTTGCGTATCTCAGAAATCCGGAATCCTGAAACTGAAAACAAAATACTGCGGATTGCTGATCTGGAAATGAACCTGGGAACAAAAGAAGTGATCCGTGCAGGAAAATCTATTGAACTTACTGCCAAAGAATTTGCCCTCCTGGAATACTTCCTTTACAACCGTGGACGGGTCGTTTCAAAAATGGATCTGGCGGAGCACGTATGGCACCTGAATTTTGATCCGGGAACAAATGTGGTTGAAGTGTATATCAATTATTTACGTAAAAAAGTAGACAAAGATTTTGAGACTAAACTGATCCATACACGTCCGGGACTTGGTTACGTTTTAAAGGAGGAATAAGGATAAAATTTAAATCGTATAGCTGTTTTTATATCTGTGAAAATTAAGGATCGAATTGCTTTTCAGTTTACATTACTGGTTGCCGCACTGCTGTTGCTGTTTTCTATAGCCGTATATATTGTTTCGTCCACTTTCAGGCAGGAAGAATTTTATGACCGGTTAAGAAGCAAGGCACGTACTACCTGCAGGCTTTTAGTGAAAGTGAACGGTATCGACAAAGATCTATTAAAAGTAATTGATCAAAACACCCTGACAGAAATGCTGGACGAAAAAGTGCTGATCTTTGATTCTAAAAACGAACTGATCTATTCAAGTGTTGACGACAAACTGATTACTTATCATGCCAATTTATTAACGGAAGTAAGGCAAAAAAAGACCTGGAATTTGTACAGGGCGACAGCGAAGTCATTGGGCTCCTTTATGAAGAAGGCTCTGAACCACTGGTCGTTCTGGCATCGGCATATGATAAATTTGGCCGTAGCAAGCAACGCAATCTTATCCAAACCCTTTCCTGGGGGCTGATTGCCGGGATCGGTGTTACGATTGTAATGGGAATATATTTTGCAGGAAATTCATTAAGGCCAATCAGTAAGATCAATGAGCAGGTTTCATTAATTACAGCACAAAATCTTTCTCAAAAACTCGACGAAGGCAACCGGAAAGACGAAATTGCACAGCTGGCCATTAATTTCAATAATGTATTGGGTCGGTTGAATCTGGCATTTGAGCAGCAAAAAAGCTTTGTTTCCCATGCCTCCCATGAGTTACGTACGCCTTTGGCTGCGCTCAAATCAGAGATTCAGCTTGGACAGCGTTTTACCAAAAATGATCCTGACCTGAAAGAAGTTTTTACCAATCTGTTTTCAGATACCGAGCGGCTGATCAGTATTACCAATAACCTTCTTTTCCTGGCACGTTCCTACGAAAATCTGGGCCGCATGAAAATGTATCCGGTTCGTATTGAAGACCTTGCATTTCTTGCCAAAGAAGAATTGCTTACATCTTTTCCTGACTACAAAGTAAATATTGATTACGCAACGATTCCGGATAACGAAAACGAAACCGTGATTGAGGGAAATGAAGAATTATTGAAACGCGTGATTTTAAACCTGATCGACAATGCTTGTAAGTATTCTGAAAATCATACTGCACAGTTACTCATTGCTACCAATGAAAGATATTGCATTGTGAAAGTGATAGATCAGGGATCAGGGATCAGCAAGGAAGATCTGCCGCAAATATTCAATCCATTCTTCCGCTCATCCCACACAAGCGAACTGCCTGGTTTTGGAATTGGCCTTTCTATATGCCAGCGAATTGTTGAATTACATCATGGTACCATTTCTGTTGCCAGTGAATTGGGAAAGGGAAGTGAGTTTCAGGTTCAATTAAGCCACATCTGAGCATTCTAATTTTTTTCTAAGGTTATTTTAAGGCTCCTGTAATGTTGGCTGCCGAATATCGCATCTTCTAAACTAGAGAACATGCGAATTTACATTATTGGATTTTTAACTTTTATTTCCACCAGCTTATTTGCCCAGGATACTCTAAGACTTACCATCAGACAGGCAGACAGTCTATTCCTGAAAAACAACTTACAATTACTTGCCGAAAGATACCAGATTGACATTGCCAAATCCATTGAAATCCAGGATAAACTTTGGGACAACCCGAACCTGAGCTTTGAGTTGAGTGCGTACAACCCTTCACGTGGATTGTTTGATGTGGGACGCCAGGGGCAAAAAGCGGTGAGTATCCAGCAAATGATTACCCGCGCCGGAAAACGTAACAAACAAGTAGCACTGGACGTAGAATCGACCAGAAAAAGTGAATACCAGTTTTTCGATCTGATCCGCACATTAAAATTTGATCTTCGCCAAATCTTCTTCGAGACTTATTTTCTTAATCAGACCATACGGCTGTTAGATACACAAATTGCCACGCTGAATACGACTGTTTCAGCTTTTGAAAAAGAATATAACCGTAATAATATTTCTCTAAAAGAGGTGGTCCGTTTAAAGGCACTTCTCTTCCAGCTGACCAACGACCGGGCCGATATTCTTTTTGAACTGTCAGAAAATCAGCGGGATCTGAAAACATATCTGAATGCTGATCTTCCGGTAAAACCGTTGGTAGACAGTACAGACATTAACAGGTATCAGGTTAAAAATTACAACCCTGCATCGCTCAGAGACCGTGCAATACTAAGCAGGACTGATTTAAAAATCGTGCAGTCTTCAACCAAACAGGCCGAATTAAATTATACACTTCAAAAGGCACTGGCTGTTCCAAACATTCAATTAGGGGCTACTTATGACCAGAACAGTAATTACCAAAGCAATTATTTTGGTGTATCCGCGTCTGTTGACCTGCCATTTTTTAATAGGAACCAGGGAAATATCCGTGCTGCCAAAACCAATATCAGCTATTTTAAAACAGAAGAAAAAGCAAAAGAAAACAGTATTGGAAACGAGGTAGATGCTGCGTTGCAAAAAGTGACGGTTGCTGAAAATGCTTATAAAAGCGTTGAAAACCATTTCACAGATCAGTTTGAATTGCTGAATAAGGGGATGTACGAAAATTTTCAGAAACGAAATGTAACGCTGCTCGAATTCATTGATTTTATAGAAACCTACAACGAAAGTATTAAGGAATTTAACCGCCTTCAGTCTGACCGCATAAAAGTATACGAAGAACTCAACTTTGTAGTCGGCGAAGAACTGTTTAATTAGTCAGGTGCAGGTTTAAAGTAAACTGATCCAACTAATTGTTTTTCAACATTTTAGAAAATGAAAACAAAATTAGGTTTGACCTAAAATTCGAAACAAAATAAGTCAGCATTTTCATAATAAGACATTTGTCAATCCATATCAATAAAATGAAAAATTTACCATGCATCGTTTTGTTAACGCTTGTTAGTATCTGGACTACTTCCTGTGAAAAGAAAAAGGAGGTTCAGGATGAAGCCAAGGCGTTTATGCTTTCGGATACGATGATGAACCGTATTACCATTGACACAGTGAAAACGGAAGTGGTCAGAAATGAACTGACGCTGGTTGGAAAAGTTGTTCCGGATGAAAACCAGGTGATTAAAATTTTCCCTCTTGTAGGTGGAAACGTGGAAGACGTAAACGTGGAATTAGGTGATTATGTTAAAAAAGGCCAGAAACTAGCAACGATCCGCTCAGGAGAAGTAGCTGATTTTGAGAGGGAAATGATTCAGGCACAATCTGATTTGCTTATTGCTCAAAAGAATTTGTCCTCTACCGAAGATTTATATGAAAGCAAACTGGTTCCGGAACGTGACGCCATTACAGCCAGACAAATGGTGGATAAAGCAAAAGCAGAGGTAAGCCGTGTGAAAGAAATATTTTCGATTTACGGTTTGGGCAAGTCAACGAATTATACTGTAAAATCTCCTATCAACGGTTTTATCATTGCCAAAAATGTAAACCGCGGTATGCAGTTAAGGTCTGATAATTCCGAGAGCCTTTTTACTGTCGGGCAGATTTCTGATGTGTGGGTGATGGCCAATGTGAATGAAAGCGATATTCCAAGAGTACAATTGGGAATGCCGGCAGATGTCCGTACGATCAGTTTTTCAGATGAGGTTTTTAAAGGAAAAGTTGACAAAATTTATAACGTTCTGGATCCTGAAACAAAAGCTATGCAGATCAGGATTCAACTGCAAAACTCGGGATTTAAACTTAAACCTGAAATGCATGCGACTGTTAGCCTCAACTTTGAGGAAGGAGATAAAATGCAGGCAATTCCTTCACAAGCCATCATATTCGACCGGAGTAAAAATTGGGTAATGGTGTTTCACAGCCGTTCTAATATTGAAACGCGTCCGGTGGAAGTTTATCGGTCGCTTGCCAACCGGAGTTACATCAGTGGCGGATTAAAAAACGGAGAAGCCATTATTTCAAAAAATCAGCTACTGGTATACGACGCGCTGAATGACTAAAAACAATGATAGAATGAGAGAATGATATAATAAATCAATCATTCTACTAAGCTCGTTCCGTCAAAATATTCTCTCATCGCACCGGCGACCCGGTCAAAATTCTATCATTCAACATTGTTTTATGAATAAATTCATTCGGGGAATTGTTGGTTTTTCTCTTAAAAACCGCTTCTTCATATTCTTTATGACAGGCCTGCTGATTGTTGCAGGAATTGTCAGTTATCGTGAGACTCCGCTGGAAGCATTTCCGGATGTTACTAATACACAGATCATTATCGTTACACAATGGAACGGACGGAGTGCCGAGGAAATTGAGCGGTTCGTGACTGTGCCCATTGAAGTTGCAATGAACTCAGTTCAGCAAAAAACCAATGTGAGAAGTACCACCATGTTTGGTCTGAGCATTATCAAAATCATTTTTGATGACAATGTCGAAGACTTTTTTGCCCGGCAGCAGGTTAATAACCAGCTTCGGAACATATCATTACCCGAAGGCGTAGAACCGGATGTTCAGCCGCCTTATGGGCCAACAGGTGAAATTTTCCGGTATACACTGCAAAGTAAAGACCGCGACAGCCGTGAATTGCTAACACTTCAAAGCTGGGTAATCGACCGCCAGCTAAGAAGTATTCCGGGTGTTGCAGATGTAGTGGCTTTTGGCGGAAGGCAAAAAATATATGAGGTACAGGTAAATCCTACCAAACTTGTAAAATACAACATTACGCCACTGGAAGTTTACCAGGCTGTAACAAAAAGCAATGTCAATGTAGGTGGTGATGTCATTGAAAAAAACGGGCAGGCTTATGTAGTAAGAGGAATCGGATTACTGAATTCCATACCTGACATTGAAAATATTATTGTAGAATATGTAAAGGACAATCCTGTTCTGGTACGTGATGTGGCTGCGGTGAAAGAATCGGATATGCCGCGTGTCGGGCAGGTTGGGCTTGATGGAAATGACGATGCTGTTGAAGGGATTGTTGTACAGCGTAAAGGTGAAAATCCGAGTGAAGTACTGGCACGTATAAAGGAAAAGGTTGATGAACTGAATACGAAAATACTGCCGCCGGATGTAAAAATGGTGACCTTTTATGACCGGGATAACCTGATCGAATTTTGTGCACATACGGTAAAACACAATCTGATAGAAGGTATTGTGCTGGTAACAGTCATTGTATTTCTATTTATGGCCGACTGGCGAACAACAGTTATTGTTTCCATTATTATTCCGCTTGCATTGCTGTTTGCATTTATGTGCCTGAGAATGAAAGGTATGTCGGCAAACCTTTTATCAATGGGTGCGATAGATTTTGGGATTATCATTGATGGCGCAGTAGTAATGGTTGAAGGGATTTTTGTGGCCCTAGATCATCTGGCACATAAAAACGGGATGGACAGGTTTAATAAACTTTCCAAACTGGGATTAATCAAAAAAACCGGTGGCGAACTTGGAAAGGCAATCTTCTTTTCAAAACTTATCATCATTACAGCGCTTATCCCCATTTTTAGTTTCCAGAAAGTAGAAGGTAAAATGTTTACTCCACTGGCCTATACACTGGGTTTTGCACTAATGGGCGCTTTGCTTTACACACTTACATTGGTACCTGTACTTTGCTCATTTTTGCTGAATAAAAATGTACGTGAAAAGAGCAATCCGATCGTAAGGTTTTTTGATACGATCATTATTAATGGCTTCAACTGGTGTTACGGGCATAAAAAGATCAGCGTTTTGTTCGCATCTGTATTTATGGGATTAAGTTTATTCTCCTCCACATTGCTCGGAACCGAATTCCTGCCAACGCTTAATGAAGGAGCACTCTGGGTAGAAGCAAAAATGCCCATGAGCAGTTCTCTGAACGAAACTATTAAAATGGTAACTGTCCTTCGTGCCAAACTGAATGAGTTTCCTGAGGTGAATGGTGTTTTATCCCAAACCGGCCGATCCAATGACGGAACTGACCCTTCAGGTTTTTATTACGTTCAGATGCAGGTGAATTTAAAACCAAAGGATGAATGGAAAAGGAATATTAGTCAGGATGATCTGATTGAGGAAATGGACAAAAAACTCAAAGAATTCCAGGGTATCAACTACAATTATTCACAGCCGATTATCGACAATGTCGCCGAAGCCGTAGCTGGAATGAATGCCAGTAATGCGGTTAAAATTTATGGCGACGACCTGGAAACGCTTAATAATAAAGCCAATGAAGTGTTGGAGGCCATTAAAAATGTTCCGGGAATTAAGGATGTAGGTATTTTAAGAAACATTGGGCAGCCGGAAATCAGTGTAATTCTGCATGATCACAAAATGGCGCAATATGGAGTAAGCACAGCCGACGTGCAGGCGGTAATTGAAATGGCGATCGGTGGAAAAACAGCCTCAATTCTTTATGAAGGTGAGCGAAAGTTTGATATCCGCCTACGTTACGAACAGCAGTACCGCCGTGATGTAAATGATATTCAGCAGCTGATGGTTCCAACGCTAACCGGTGGCAAGATCCCGTTAAAAGAGATTTCCAGTATCCGTACGGTTACTGGCCCGGCTTTCGTATACAGGGATAATAACAAACGTTTTATTGGTGTAAAATTCTCTGTTCGCGAAAGGGATCTGGGAAGTACAATTGCAGATGCGCAAAGCCGTGTGAAACCTTTGTTGAAATCTTTACCGAAAGGTTATTCAGTAAACTGGTCGGGTGAATTTGAAAATCAGGTTCGCGCAACGGCACGTCTGGGACAGGTTGTGCCAATTAGCCTCATTGGTATTTTTATCCTGCTGTTTATCATGTTCAGCAATGCGAAAGATGCCGGTTTGGTACTGGTGAATGTTCCTTTTGCATTGATTGGCGGGATCCTGGCTTTGCATGCCACACACATGAATTTCGGAATATCAGCCGGAGTAGGTTTTATTGCCTTATTCGGTTTGTGTGTGCAGAATGGCGTAATCCTTATTTCTGTGTTCAATAAAAATCTGGCAGCACGAATGCCACTAGACGATGCAATAAGAGAAGGTGTAAAATCAAGAATACGACCGGTCATTATGACCGCATTAATGGCTGCAATAGGTCTTCTTCCTGCTGCAACATCTACCGGAATTGGTTCAGAAACTCAGAAACCTCTGGCCATAGTTGTAATCGGCGGGCTGATTACAGCGACAATACTAACCTTGCTTATTTTCCCGATTATCTATGCTTTTTTCAATCGGAAGAAGAAGATGTTAGTTTAAAAGAATGAGTTGGTAATTCGGAAACTGTCTTTTCTGTATGAGAAGGCAGTTTTTTTATGTCTTAGAATTATTTATTTACAGGTTAAGTTGACAAAAAGTAGTTATTATGTCAGCATTTATAAAAAATGTTACATTTGCTGATGAACAGATTGCTTCTGCTACGGATGTTCATCTTGACTTTGTTAAAAAAATACGTTCTGAGCTTAATTCTGAAAAATAATCGATTTTAACAGTATTAAAAATAATAGTATTTCAAGATAAAAGATTTTATGTAAATTCTGCCAAAAACCGCTCTAATCGGTAGAGTGGTTTTTTCGTTTTTTGCAAGTATATACACAAAAAAAAGAGACTTCTTTGCGCCCGCCTTATCGTTAAAAGCTATGTATCCATCGGTAAATTAAACCTCTCTGTCGATATCCGAATTTTACCACTAAACATTCGGTCAAATTCTGCGTCATAGAATTAGAAAAGCAAATTGTTTGCTGTTAGTAATTCATTCACAAATTTTTGACAAAATGAAAAAGTTAATTTTAGCGGGACTTCTTATAGTATCTGCACTCGGGTATGAAGTAAATGCACAAGTAAGTGTAAACATCAATATAGGCAATCAACCAGCCTGGGGGCCAACCGGCTATGACCATGTTGATTTCTATTATCTTCCGGACATCAATGTATATTTTGATGTAAACAAATCGCAATACGTTTATCAAAACGGTACGCAATGGATCTATGGAAAAAACCTTCCGTCGCGTTACAAGAATTTTGACTTATATAATTCCTACAAAGTGGTAATGAACGAACCTAAGCCATATTTGCGCAATAAGATCCAAAAAACACAGTACGCGAATTATAAAGGAAAACGAAACCAGGCCGTAATCCGTGACAGTAAAGATGAAAAGTACTTCCAGAGCAATCAGCATCCACAGCACCAGAAATGGGAAAAAGAGCAGCCTGGCCAAAAAAACATAGCCAACCGTAATAACAATGGTAATTCAGGTAAAGGATCAGATAAAAATGATCATAATAAAGCTGTTGGTAAGCGCAATTAAATTGTAAAATCAGCCCGGAGTTTAAACTTTGGGCTGAAATTTTATATATCAGTAAGGTTTTTTGCTTCCTTCCTCAATTTAAAAGAGTGGTTCATTTTATCAAAATTATAACCAATGTGCATCATATAACGCAGGGAAATACCGAAACTCCATCCACTTCCATCACTTGTAATTTTTGCAGTCTGAGTTTCCAGGCCGTTGACATAATAAACCAGATTGGTTGTAAGTGAATTCCCCATTCCCCACTGTTTACGACCAAAAAAACTAAGGTCAATAGCTCTGGAAACTTTCAAGACATACTCCGCCGATACTTCCGCCAAACCTGTAAAATGTGCATTAGTGCGGGTATCACTCGTAATAAACAATGTATCAATAGCTTGTCTCCGGCCCCGTTCTTTATATCCCGAAAATTCCAGATACTCCTTTGTTTTACCTGAATTTGGAACTATGCCTATTCCTCCGCCAATCCAGAATGCAGAGCGGCGTAAAGATGATTTTCCAAATAACAAACGGCGTTTTCCACGAAGTATCAGGCTGTTTTTGTCATTTGAAAATTTATAAGATAATGGATTAGCCCCATTGATCAGAAGCACATTATGAATGGGTGATCTTGCAAATTCTGCCTCAACCGCCCACTGTTCGTGGCTTATCCATCCAACCGAAGCACTGTAACCATAGCTGGCTGGTGATTTGGTTGCAATAATTCCATCGAGTGTATTATTCAGCATATTTTTGTCGGTCCTTACAAAACCATTGGCACCAGCGTACCATCTGTTAGTGACACGTACATCCCCAAACGTTTTTAACAGAGATTCGGCATTGTAGGGTTTTGAACCAACAGGTTTAGGAAAAACCGGACGATAATAATCCGCATTATCCTGAGCAAAAACAAAGTTCGAAAAGGCAATAATTACAATGAACGTATAGATTGGCTTCATAACAGGAATGGTAAAAATTCTATTAAACCATTACGCCGCTGACGCCATGAACGTTGCAGGAAACAAAGCAGGAATCTATCGTTTTTCTATATCCGACATCGTAATTTGTCTTGGATAATTTACATTAAAAGTGTGGGGTTCATTCATTTTATAACCTTCCTGCATAAACTGCTTAGCCTTTTCAAAATAAAGATCCTGCTGCTTATTGCCGGTGACTTTAAACGTCATAGCCATGTAGTAATTGGCCATTGGATGCTGTTCATATAGCCGCAGGCAATCCCTGAGATACATTTCTGCCTTATCAAATTCATTCATCAGGTAATACAGGATTCCAAAATAAAGCAATGAATTAAAATGAATATCATTCATGGCTTCTCCTCTGCTTTGCTGGGCAATATCTTTTAAAAAATAACTTTCTGCTTTGCTGTAGTTTCCCAGCTCCATGTAACTAAGCGCAATATAAAATGAAAAACTATGATCCTGAATAAATGAATGGGGAGTCAGTATTTCCGCAGTTTCAAAATCAGCAATGGCCTTTTCGTAATTTTTGGCATAAATGCAATGTAAATAACCACGGTAAGCAGTCCACCGAACCGGGTCAAGTTCAACTGCTTTATCATTGTTTTGCAATGCCTTTTCAAAATTTCCATTTGCCAGGTATGGGATACCTTTTTCCTGATAAGCTTCCGCAATATCAGGGCAAATAGCAAGCAAACTGTCATAAGTAAGTTCTCGTGCCGGATCATCCCATGTGTATTTCCGGGCTTTTTTTGAATAAATCGGAAACAAACTATCCTGAACAGATTTGGAAGTGCAATCAAATATATTTTGGGCAAAGCCGGTTATAGGCAAGACGAGGAAACTTATCAGTACTATAAATGGCTTTGTCATTTTTAGTCTATGGAAATAGTCAGTTATCTATCTTACAAATTTCACGGTGCCTCTGAATCAAATCAGTAGTTTTTCAGTTTCCTAAAAACTAATCGTAAAAGTAGTACCAACTCCGATTTCTGACTGTACATCAATACGGCCGTGGTGGGCGTTAATAATACTCATCGTCGTTGCCAAACCGATACCCATTCCGTTGTTTTTACCCGTGAAATAAGGTTCAAATATTTTGTCCATATTCTCTTCACTGATACCAGAACCATTATCTGCAAAGATCACCTGGAATGAATCTCCGTGGTTTCTCGTACTGATACGCAGTATACCCTTATCCTCTTCCATTGCTTCAATAGCATTGGTAATCAGGTTTAAAAAGGCCATTTGCAGCGACACAGAATCAAGCGGAAGCAACAGGTTCTCTTCTGCGTACTGACTTATAATCTGTATCCTTTTTAATTGAACACGGTCATAAGCAGTAGCAATGGCATCATTCAAAACTTTGTTGACCGAACTTTCAACAAGCTCAATATCAGCAGAGCTTGATGGCTGAAGCAACTGTGTAATCAGGTCGTTAATCCGGTTACAATTACGTTTGATTATCTGGGTATAAAATTTCTGGTCTTCATCCACCAGCTCCATTTCCAGTTGCTCGGCAGACAGGTTAACATTGGTAAGTGGATTTCTAACCTCATGTGCAAGCATGCGAACCAGCCGTCCGGTCACTGCCATTTTTTCAGAAAACAGGCGTTCTCTTTCTGATTGCTTCCTGGCAGTCATATCGTGTATCCTTCCCTGAACATACAGATTACCGTCATCCACCTCGACAGAAGCAGAAAAAAGGCAATATTTTTTGTCGTTGTCCTTCGTGATAAGGCGTACTTCGCAATCATGAATGGTTCTGTCCCTCATGCTGTTCCAGAACGCTTCAAACTGTGGTTCATCAACCAGGTTCAGAATATTGATCGCTTTCAATTCCTCTTCCGAATAACCTGTCAGGACACATGCAGATGCATTAAAATCAAGAATATTACCTTTTAAGTCACTAATAAAAAGAAAGTCGTTGGATTCTTCAAAAATCCTTCTGTACCGTCTTTCACTGTGTTTAAGTGCTTTCAGTACAGAAGTTCTTTCGAGTGCATAGCGTATACTTCTTTCCAGTTTTTCAGGATCCAGTTCACTCTTGATCAGATAATCCGCTGCTCCGAGACGTAAAGCTTCAACGGCTATTTTGGTATCACCTTTGCCCGTGAGCAATATAATGGGCTCCTCACATTCCATTCCACAAGCCTCTTCTATTAAGTCAATTCCATTATTTTCACCTAGTAGATAATCGAAAAGATAGAGATCGTACTTATTATTCTTTATTTCATACAGTGCCTCTTTGTAAGTAGAACACCACGTAATATCAAATTTCCAGTTTATCAGATCCTGAAAATACTCTCTGGTCAGAAAATAATCATCTTCATCATCATCGACCAGAAGTACCGTTATTAATTTACTATTCATTCAAGAAAGATTACAAGCTTTAACTAAATATCGAACTGCTTCATTTTATTATAAAGCGTCTTTCGATCAATGTTCAGCAAACGGGCAGCCTTACTTTTATTAAAATTAACATCCCGCAACACCTGCATAATCATATCATATTCGGCTTCGTTGGCAACTGTTTTGAGGCTTGGTTTTACATCATCACCATCTGCCATTTCCAGATTTCCCTGCGCTGCCATTATCGGAACCGAAACAGGTTCTTCATCCAGATCCTTCAACTTACGATAATTAACAATTTCAAACGGAAGTGATTTTTCTTCTATCAAATCACCATCAGAAAGCAAAGTCGCACGCTTAATTACGTTTTTAAGCTCCCTGAGGTTACCTGGCCACGAATAACTTAAAAAATCATCCACAACTTCGTCTGAAAACCCTTTTACACTTTTACTCAACTCTGCGTTGGTAGATTCCAGGAATGTATTCGCGAAAAGCATTAAATCATCTTTCCGGTTTCTAAGGGCAGGAACTTCAATTGTAAACTCGTTGAAACGATAATATAAATCTTCTCTGAATTTTCCACTTTTGGCAGAATCCAGCAATCTTTCGTTACTCGCCACCAATATCCGCACATCCAGATCAATTTCTTTTGAACCGCCTATTCTTCTCATTTTGCGCTCCTGAACCACACGCAGCAACGCAACCTGAATTTCATAGGATAAATTAGAAACTTCGTCCAAAAACAAAGTTCCTCCGTTAGCCATCTCAAAATGACCGATTTTTGTCTGCAGGGCTCCTGTAAACGAACCTTTTTCGTGCCCGAACAATTCACTGCCTGCCAGTTCCTTGGATATTGCGCCACAATCCATTGCCACAAATGGCATATCTTTTCTCTTCGAACGATTATGGATTTCCTGTGCAATAGCCTCTTTTCCCGAACCGCTTTCACCATAAATAATTACACTGAAGTTGGTTGGAGCTACCAGATCAACCTGTCTGAACAAATTATCCGATATGTCACTTTGCCCCATCACATAACCTGCTTTAGATTTGGAATAACCTCTGCGTGCCGGCTTAACAGTTGCTGTATCGCTTACTTCGACCGCTGCTGCATATTCTACCTGTTCGTTTTTGGATGATTCCGCGTCAGCAATTGCTTTCTTTACCGTTACCAGAATTTCGTCAGGGAAAAGGGGTTTGGTGATATAATCATAAGCACCCAGTTTCATCACGCTGACTGCCACTTTTATATCGGAATAACCAGTTATAATTAAAACGGGTACATTCGGACGTTTCGCTTTGATTGCAGTAAGAAGTTCTGTTCCGGTAATATCACCCAGACGAAAATCAGTCATTACAAGATCCGGCGAAATGGCCTCAATTAACGCCAGGCCATCCTTACCATTTTGTGCTGTTTCTACAATGAAATCATTTTTTGATAAGAACCTTTTCAACAAGAAGCAGATGTCTGCTTCATCATCAACAACTACAATTTTTTTCATGCCAGGTTTTAAGGGCTTTTGTATATTTTAAATGGTTACTCTTAGTCTTGCCGTTGGTATATTTAACTGCTCTCTATATTTTGCCACGGTGCGCCGTGCTACTGAATACCCTTTTTCAGAAAGTAAATCTGTGATCTGCTGATCGTTGTAAGGGTGTCTTTTATCTTCATCAACCACTATTTCACGAATTGCTTCCTGTATTTCCCTGTTAGAAACTTCCGTTCCGTCTTCGTTGGTTACACCTTCTGTGAATAAATCTTTGAGTAACACGATGCCAAATGGAGTCTGAACGTATTTATTTGTCGTAACACGCGACACTGTTGAAATATCCATGTCAATAATTTCAGCAACGTCTTTTAAGATCATTGGCCTCAGTTTCTTGATATCACCGGTTTGAAAATAATCATACTGAAGTTTTACAATAGCACGCAAAGTGCTTATCATCGTATTTTCACGCTGCTTAATGGCATCAATAAACCATTTTGCAGAGTTCATTTTATTCTTCAAAAACTGATTGGTGGCTTTGTCAATTTTTTGCTCGGCCATTTGTGTAAAAAGCTTGTTCAGTTTTAATGCAGGGCTATTTCCCCAGGTAAGCTGAACTTCAATTTCACCGTCTTCGGTATATCTGAGCATAAAATCCGGTTTAATGCTCTCATTGACAAGGGTATCATTTCGTAATCCGGAAGCAGGTTTAGGATTAAGTGTAGTGATCAGCTGAATAGCCTTTTTTAACGATTCTTCGTCCAGGCCAAGCACTCGCATGATCTTATCATAATTCCTTGAACCAAGTTCGTCAAAAGCATCCGAAACAATGCGAAGTGACCATTTCCACACCTCATCCTGGCGTTCAAGGCGATGCAGCTGGATTAACAGACATTCCCTCAGATCACTTGCAGCTATACCGGGAGGGTCGAGCTGCTGGATCACTTTCAGCATCAGAGCCACTTCCTCAGTATCAATAAACATACTATTGGCAAAGGAAATATCATCAGCGATTACTTCACTGTCCCGTCTCAAAAATCCGTCCTCATCAAGTGAATCCAGAATGAAATCAGCTATTAACTGCTGCCTTTCGTCCAAACGAAGAAAGTGCACCTGCTGTTTGAGGTCATCCCTGAAACCGATAGACTCCACCATCGGACGGGTATACAATTCATTATCAGCTGACTGATTATTCGCATACGTTTTGTAATCCGGAATATCATCATCTCTAAACTCATCCCAGTCATAATAATCCTGAACACTGGATGAGTCTTCATCACTACCACCTGCCACATCCGAAGGATCTGCGAATTCATCAGCCGACTCCTCAGGCGCATTTTCTTCCTTGCCTTCTTCTAATATGGGATTTTCTTCCAGCTCCTCTTTAATCCTTTGCTCCAATTCCATTGTAGTCAAATGCAATAAATTCAGCATTTGAATTTGCAAGGGAGAATATTTCAGTGTCTGTCGTTGCGTCTGCGTCTGTCTTTGCATATTGCAATTAAGGGTAAAAATTAAAATTCTATTGAATGGTTTAAATTTACTACTCTTTATCCTATCTATATTAATAGAATTGTTATTTATAAAAGATTGCGTAGTTATTTCCACAAACTGAGTATGTCAAACAAAATTGTAGACATTATACTCAATCCAACTATTTCGTCCCTGCTAGTGTGTGAAGAATACTACTAAATTGCAATCGAAGCTCAATTAATGCTACTTCATTAGGAATTATAAAGATTCAGTTTCTTCTAATTAACCATCTGCCATATAGTTAACGCTTTGAACTTACAAAAGCAATATACTTTTATAAAAAGTTAATAATTTGTAAATGGTTGTTTGCGTCTTATCCAATGTCTTTTTTGAAGTAGTAAAACCAACATTTTGTTCAACTGTTTACCAGACTCAAATTAATACTAAACCCATTTAACAAATCCCTTGCCTCATTTCCAATTTACCTCAGTCTTATCAGATATCGAAACGTTTGGCCTTTATAAATTTCCCATCGAAGAATTGTTTCAAATTGTATCTGTTTAACTGCTTAATAAAAGAAAATGACCTGTTTAGGGATATATCAGCAAAAGGTAAAAATTGAAAAAGCCTCAAACTTCCATACATTTACCATTATTTCTATTTGTTGATTCCAACCGGACAGCATAATTCTTCAATTTGCTTACATCGAAATATATTTTAAATAATAAAACATTTGTATGACCGACCGGCAAATTCTGATGGCAGATGATGATGCCGATGACCGCTTTCTTGTAAAATCTGCTTTTGAAGATAACAATATTTCCAATCCTGTTATTTTTTTTGAAGATGGAGAGCAACTGGTAAATCATCTTTCAGAAGATGAGAAAAAACCTAATCCGCTGCTGATATTGTTAGATCTTAATATGCCCAGAAGGGATGGTCGTGAAGTGCTCAGGCTGATAAGAAGTAAGGCTGTATGGTATACAATTCCTATCATTATTTTCAGTACCTCTAATTCTCCGGATGACGTAAATTTTGCTTATCAGAACGGAGCCAACTGTTACATAATAAAACCCTCCAGTTACGAAGGGTTAAAGGAAGTTGTTGTAAATATTCAAAGGTTTTGGCTTGATACAGCAACCCTTCCTGAATAATCATTTTGCTTCTAGTTATACGGTTGCAGTTTAACTTCCGGCTTTTCATCAGTTGCTTTTTTAACCCATCTAAGGCCTTTTAAAAGTATTTCCCTGCCACTGTCAACAGTATCTTTAGTAATGATTTTCTCAGCAATAATTGGTACTACAAAATTTAGAGGAGCTGGCAGTCGCCTAAAAACAGTTTTCGTAAGTGCCGTTCCTACACCCCATTTAAGGCCGGTACTTGCAGCATTTCCTGAACTGGCGATCAGCAAATCCTTGATAAGATTTACTGCCCCACCCGATGTCTGCTTCTGCTCATTGTGATGCAAATTATTATCGTACTTTTTCATAAATTCAGTTTAAGTATTGAGTAAGTTTAAATAGTATTTCGGGAGAACTTTCCCGAAACACTATTTAAACTTGTTTATTTCGTCGTTAGCATCATCTACATATTGCTCAGCAGTATCAACCGTTTCGTCTTTGTATTTCTGAGCTTTGTCTTTAAGATTTCCGGTTACATCAACTGCCTTTTCTTTACTTTTTTCCAAAGCATCGATCAGCTCACTTGCCAGGCTATTTGTTTTTTTCTTTATTTTCTTTCTTGTCTTATTTCCTTCGTCTGGTGCGAAAAGTAAACCGATTACCGCTCCCACTGCCGTTGCAGTAACCACTCCCCAAAAAAATCTGTTATTATTTGCCATGACTTGCAATGGTTTAGTGTTTAATTTTTTATAACATATTATTTAAAAACCTGTACCAATTTATTGCTGCATCCGTTGAATTTGCATTTCACTGAAAATCAGAAAATTACAAATCAATGAAGTAAGAATTGAACTACGCATTTGCTCATTATTGGTAAAATATTTACGCTTTTAGAGAAAATAAGGGACAGGATTCTACAATGTAACATATCTGAGTTTTAATTTATTTGTATTTTTAAGCTAAATACAAATTTGTAAAATGGACATGGCAAGGTTATTTTAATTTAGAACAGATCACAACATGTAGCTAATAAAGCTTTTAGAAAACCAGTTCTCTAATCATCATCTACCTAAGTCAATGAATATTTATTTTAACAGACGGCCATGAGAATTGTAATTATTGAAGATGAAACAGATTTGGGAATATTGATGCGCAATTTTCTGGTAAAACAATTTAATATTGATGCACCTGGTTCTATAGTCAAATTAGTTACTTCGCTTACTGAGGGCATTAATTGTATTAAGCAAATCGACCCTGATTGGGTATTTATGGATAACAACCTTCCTGATGGCAAAGGAATTAATGAAATTAAAAGCATTAAAAGTTATGCTAAAAATGAAAATCACACACGTATTGTCATGATGAGTGCTATGACAAATCTACGGGAAGAGGCCATTAAAAACGGAGCTGATTTCTTTTTGGATAAACCGATCAGTTTTGCCGAAGTACAGAATATATTCGATTCACCAATGGTCTGATTATAGGACAAAACGTTTATTTAACGATTACAGATTTGTACGAGTGCATATAAAATGAATGAAAAAATATCTCTATACCAGAGATGCTGAGAATACTCTGTGGAATTTCTTACTCATTTACATTTGCATTCAATAATATTTATACCGGCATTTACCTGAATACCGGACATTTCGTGCCTGATTTGCCTCTGCCTCCCGGCATTTTTACTTTTTGCTCTTTATATCTCACTTTTTTTACTTTTATCAGGTTTTTATGCTTTTCATAAGGCATTAACTTAAAGTCATAATCTGGGATAAAATAGTCTTCATTGTATTCTGCAACAGGCAGTGGCATATAGTGACGCCCGGGAAACGACAATTTATCGTAATCATAGTCATACAGGTAAATCGTTACAAAACCATCCCTGCTATATTTAATGCCAATATCTGAAAAAGGGCTGTCCTCATTAGACGCTACCAGTCGCATCATTTCCTTTTGTTTTCCTTTTACAAGTATTGTCATGTTATATTGAAAAACCCGTTGTAACGAGTCGATTTCAATCGCAATGCCCAGGTAATATTTTGCATCTTTAAAGTTCTCCTGCCCTGCATACATTACCGCAGTATTATTAAGCGCGCTTTTATCCTGATAACTCTGGTAACTTAGTTTCGCTTCTTCGTACTGTTGCCAGTACCGGTACACATTTCCCTGATTCACGTTATAAAATTTTCGTGCAGGCGCTACTTCCAATGCTTTTTTAAAATCTGCAAATGCTCCTTCATAGCGCGTATTGGCCTGGTCTATCTGCCGGCGCTGTTCATGTCTGTTTCCAATATACGATTGCACAATGCCATGGTTATTCTGCAGGAAAGGAAGCTCAGGATTCTCTTTAACCAAGCTATCAAAAAGCGACATAGACTTATCAAGCTGGTCATTTTCCAGTAATACTACACCCCATCCATTTTGTGCATTGATATTTTCCCGGTTAAGGGATATTGCCTTTTTAAAGACCTGATAACCTTTCTTAAACATATCAAAATGTAAAAGCAGGTTTCCGTAATTGCTCCACATTTTGTCATAATTCTGCTCATATTGTAACGCTTTTGCCAAATACTGGCCAGCTTCCGAATAGCTTTTCCGGTCGATCATGATGCTGCTCAAACCTGCCAGAGCCTCAAATCTGGTTGCGTCAAGGCGTATTGCTTTCCTGAAATCCTCCTCAGCTTCTTTCGATTTGTTAAGATAATATTCAGAAAATGCTTTGGTCACAAACAGATCAGCAAAAAAACTGTTATTCTCATCCATGGCCCTTTCTGCCTTTTTGAAATCTTTTAGTGCCATATCATACTTTCCCAGGCCGTAATAAGCAACAGCCCTACCCAGATAAGCCTGCAAATAAGTAGTGTCTTTCCTGATTACTTTATCAAAAAGATTAAATGCAGTTTGATATTCATGTTTTGAAAGATGGGTGTTGGCAATTCCTGATAGTAGCGCAAGGGTTTCCCTTTTTGTTGCTGAAGCCAGTCTGTAATATCGCTGCGCTTCCGGGATCAGTTTGAGGCCATAGTAAGAATGAGCCATACCCAGATATGCATCACCCCGGAATTTTTTGTCCTCACTTTCCAGATATTTTTCAAATACGGCCTTTGCCTCTTCAAACCGGCTGAGAGATAATAATGCATTGGCATATCTGATCTGTGCTTTTGGATGGCGTCTGGCAACTTTTTCAAAATCCTTTACCGCTTTTTTCTGGCTGCCAATCCTCATGAGCAAATCTCCTCTTTGCAAACGGTAAGCAATTACGTCATCTTTCTGACGGATGGCAGAAGAAATTTCATCAACTGCTTCGGGGAAATTACCGTCAAATTTGTGGATCATACCTACATTATAATTCCACTTTCCTCCGGAATTTTTGCCGGATGCTGTGGATGCAAAATCTTTTCCTTCCAGATACTTTTTCTGTTTGGCATACGAAAAAAGCATATTCAGATTCGCCTGGGAATTGGACGGAGCATCAGCAAAATCATTTCTCGCTGCCTGGTATTTTCCGCTCAGTAAGCTGAACAATCCACGGTTATAATGAAAATAAGCATCCTGACCGGCTAATTCCAGATCTTCCATCATGTGCATGGCTTTGTATGGATTACCTGACAAGGCCAATATTACTGCCTCATTATTCATCCGCTGTACTGAATCCGAAGATAAAAAGGATTCCTTATTGTATTTTGTAAAAGCTACCTGTAGCTGGCGTAAAGTACGCTGATAGGTTTCGTCGTGAAGTAAAGTAGGGTCGTTATCTTCAAACGACTGGTTGAAAACCGGCAATAGTTCTTTGACCAGTCTCTGGCATTCACTAAAATCCTGCGCTGAGCAAGGCTTGTAGGAAACGGCGACCGTCAGCAAGACAAAAAAGAGTAGTTTGTAACCGTTCAAGACCATAACATGAGAGGGTGGCGCAACTACTAACCTACCAGAAATGAATTAGAAAATCAATTTCGAATAACAAATATTATTACTTTAAACGTAAAATATAATTTAATTCCATAATAATATTACTACTAATTATAAACGCGGATTTTAACATTCCGGTACCAGACGCTGCTGCCCCAATCCTGCAAACCGATCAGGCCGGAATATACACCTTTTGCAACAGGTGCATTTTTCAAACTGCTTTCTGAAATACGCTTTTTCCAGTCTGCACCAGCGATATCGTGTTCCTGAACCATAAAACCATTCAGATATACTGTTAATTGATTCTTTTTCATGATAAAATGTACCTGGTTCCACTCGCCAACCGGATTAATTTCCCGAAGCCGTGCATTGGCTACGCTGAAAAAATCACCAGCGCGATGTGTATTTTCCTTAGCACCATCATAAATAGCATTATCAGTTACCTGTAATTCCAGTCCGGTATCATGCATGTTCTTGTACTTTGGATCTTCTTTCACAAAGAAAAATATCCCGCTGTTAGCAAACTTGCTCACTTTCCAATCGGCTTTAAATTCAAAGTCGCCATTGATGACCTGGTCTGTAACAATATCGCCTCCATTTTTTGCCTTGTTTCCGGCACGTTCAGGAACATCCAGCTTTATAGCACCCTGATCAATTTTCCAGGCTGAACCAGGTATGTTTCCTCCGTATGCATGCCATCCTTTAAAGTCTTTTCCTGTAAAAAGTAATTTCCAGCCTTCCTTTTTTCTTGCTGAGACAAAGAGTTAGCACTTTGACTGAATACTGAAAAGACAGTCATAATATAAAACAAGGCAGTAAAAAAATCCTTCTCATGGTGCAATAGTTAGTTAAAATATTAATTTACTAAGTAATGAGTTAACTAAAATTACTGCCTTGTTTCATTATTTAAATGGCCTGTTTAAATACCGTCGCATTCGCTGCCACGAAAAGCTTCTGATCGTGAATGCATAAAGTCAGATCCTTTTCGGACGTATTCTGGACCATCACACCATCCTGCGTAACCTCAATCTTTAACCATGACCCCTGAAATCCAATCCTGAACGAATACGCATTCCACTGAGCTGGTATGTAAGGATTCAGCTCCAAAATCCCGTTTTTAATCCGTTGTCCCGCAAAACCTTTTACAACACTCATCCAGGTTCCAGCCATGGAAGTAATGTGCAGGCCGTCTTCTGTATCGTTATTATAATCGTCCAGATCAAGCCTCGCTGTGCGTACATACATTTCGTATGCCTTATCCTTAAAACCTATTTTTGCAGCCAGTATGGCATGTACACACGGAGAAAGTGAAGATTCGTGAACCGTCATGGGCTCGTAGAACTCAAAATTTCTCTTTATATCATCCAGGTTAAATTCATCTTCAAAGAAATATAAACCCTGTAATACATCAGCCTGTTTGATAAAACACGATCTCAATATCCTGTCCCATGACCAGTTCTGGTTAATAGGGCGCTGATCTGCAATATCGTCCACAGTCAGTATCTCTTTATCTAAAAAACCCTGCTGTTGTAAATAGACTTTTTTAGTGCTGTCATACGGATAGTGCATATTGTCTACAATATGCTTCCAGTCAGCCATTTCGCTATTCAGGTTAAAATGGGTCTGGATAATAATTTCATTCAGCCGGGTTGTATTGGTTGTCCACAGCTTGCCAATTGCTTCCAGGGTATAGCGCAGTGTCCAGCAAGCAATGTAATTGGTATACCAGTTGTTGTTTACGTTATTTTCGTATTCATTTGGGCCTGTTACTCCCAGCATTACGTACTGTCCTTTTTCCTTAGACCAATTAATTCTTTGCTTCCAGAACCTTGAAATACCGATCAGTACTTCCAGGCCGAATTCGTGTAAGTAAGTTTCGTCGCCTGTATATTTTGTGTAATCATAAATGGCATAAGCAATCGCGCCGTTCCGGTGGATCTCTTCAAAAGTAATTTCCCACTCATTATGACATTCTTCACCATTGATCGTTACCATCGGATAAAGTGCGGCTCCGTCCTTAAAACCTAGTTTTTCAGCATTTTCGATGGCTTTTTGCAAATGTTTATATCTGTAAACCAATAAATTGCGCGCGACTTTCTGTTCTGCTGTTGCCAGATAAAAAGGTATACAATATGCCTCGGTATCCCAATAGGTACTTCCGCCGTATTTTTCTCCGGTAAATCCTTTTGGCCCGATATTCAGGCGCTCATCTTCTCCCGTATAGGTTTGTCCAAGATGAAAAATATTGAACCGGATACCCTGCTGAGCAGCAATATCTCCATCAATAGTAATATCATTTTTCTCCCATTTCTCCGCCCAGGCCTCAATTTGTTCAGATAATAACTGATCAAAACCCTTTCTGTAAATGGCAGCCAGATACGTTTTGGTTTCTGCGAGTATGGATTCCGGAGAATAATTGGTTGAAGACAGATTTACGCCATATTTGTAAACTACAAGTTCTTTTCCTTCCTGAACATGAAGGTGTACCGTTCCTGCAACATATTTTTCCTGCCTTACAGGTAAGGACTGGTAATCTGTTTTAAGGTCATTGATCCTGATATCGAATGCCATGCCGGTAGCAACCTGGAATTGTTCTACACCGTACGGATTCTTTTTTGTTTCCAGGATCAGATAGCCTTCTGAAAAACTTGTTTCTTTATGAATCTCATCCCAGAAAGTTTCGTCGTAATTGGAATCGCGGTTACGAATGTTGCCATCCAGATAAGGAGTTACGACAAAGTTATCACTAAAATTCAGCGGTGTAAGGCTATATCTGATAGCACCCGACTGGTCATCGGCCATGCTGCAAAACCGTTTTGAATGAATTTTAAGACGTTTTCCATCTGGTAAAATCACTGTTGCATTTCGTTCCAGAACACCTTCTTTCATGTTGAGTACACGGCGAAAATCTTCTACTTCGCAAGTGTTCAGATCCAGGACTTCATCCCCTATTTTGACATCAATCCCAATCCAGTTACAGGCATTGAGCACTTTGGCAAAATAATCGGGGTAGCCGTTTTTCCACCAGCCTACCCTTGTTTTGTCAGGAAAATATACGCCTGCAACATAATTTCCCTGTAAAGTTTTACCGGAATATTTTTCTTCGAAATTACCTCTCTGACCCATACGTCCATTTCCCAGGCTCATCAAACTTTCGGTAATTTCATTATTGGCAGCATGAAAGCCATCTTCGACTATGCACCATTCATCGTGTGTTATATAATTTTTCATTTTTTTATTAGCTATCAGCTGTCAGCTGTGAACCAACGGCTTTTTGATCAATTATTTCAAAACAGATTATAGAAAAGTCATTTTACTTTTCAAATGCTTCCAGGAGATCGGCCAGTTGAAAATCCCTGAATCCGGGAACAACGATATCCGCTTCTGTCAGTACCGATTTTTCACCGATCCCAACTGCCAGCATTCCGGCCGCTTTCGCCGACTGAACTCCCGCAACTGCATCTTCAAAAACCACAGAATTCTCAGGTAATGTTTGCAAATCCGCTGCTCCCATCAAAAATACCTGTGGATCCGGCTTGCCTTTTGTAACCCGGTTGCCATCCACAATGGTTTCGAAGTAGGACAACATATCAATTCTATCCAATATTACTTTTGCATTTTTACTCGCCGATCCCAGACCGATTTTAATAGAAGCTGATTTCAATTCGTCCAAAAACCGGCGTACTCCCGGTAATGTATCGTCCGGTGTCATTTGCATGCAAAGTTCCAGGTATCTGGTATTTTTAACAGCAGCACGTTCTGATTTTTCTTCTTCACTTAATTCCACTCCACCGATTGCCAGGATAATTTCCAGCGATTCCATGCGGCTTATTCCTTTTAACTTTTCGTTTTCCTCTTCACTTAAATCAAATCCAAGGTCATTGGCCAACTGGCGCCAGGCGATATAATGAAATCTGGCAGTATCTACAATAACTCCGTCAAGATCAAAAAGGCAAGCTTTAATTGCGGGCATATCATTTCAAATTTAATATCTTGCAAAATAGTAAAAAATAATAGGAACGAAAGTAGAAGACTTTGCAATGGCACGGTTGTAACTATACACTTTGCTCTGCAAAAAGTAAAACAGATGTAAAACCAAATGTCAGATAAGTAATGTAGAAACATCAGTTTGTGCAATAAAATGACGATTTGTGTAGAAGTTAGAAGAAATCAATCAGCATCAATCTATTAAAAATAAAATGGCTCAATCAGGAATTAACAAAGATAAATTCATCGTCTATCAGGTTTTTACAAGATTATTTGGCAATCAGAATACAACGAATAAATATTTTGGCAGCATAGAAGAAAACGGCTCTGGTAAGTTCAATGATTTTACAGATACCGCGCTTGCCGCTCTGAAAGAATTTGGAAGTACACATATATGGTATACAGGTGTGATAAAACATGCCACCTTAACCGATTACTCCCAATACGGAATTCCAAATGACCATCCGCTTATCGTGAAAGGAATCGCCGGCTCTCCCTATGCAATTAAAGATTATTACGATGTTGATCCTGATCTGGCTGTTGTTGTAACTAACAGAATGAGTGAGTTTGAAGCATTGGTAAACAGAACGCATCAGCATAACCTGAAAGTAATTATAGATTTTGTACCCAATCATGTTGCCCGCCAGTATCATTCTATTATTCGCTCCACGGATGATTCCATCCGGGTCAAGGATTTTGGCGAAGATGACGATATAACACTTGCTTTTAATCCTCAGAACAACTTTTACTATATTCCGCAGCAGGATTTTATTGTTCCGGAAGGCCACAAACCGCCTGTTAAAGTAGATGCACCATATCACGAACGGCCCGCAAAAGCAACAGGAAATGATGTTTTCCGGGCACAGCCAAGCCAATATGACTGGTACGAAACGATAAAGCTGAACTATGGCGTGGATTATCTGAATAACAGGGCAAGTTATTTTGACCCTGTTCCATCTACCTGGTTGAAGATGCGTGATATTCTTGTTTTCTGGGCAAAAAAGGGAGTGGATGGTTTCAGATGTGACATGGCCGAGATGGTGCCGGTAGAATTTTGGGGCTGGGTCATTCCTGAAATAAAAAAGGTAAATCCTGAAATTATATTTATTGCAGAAATTTATAATTCCTATGAATACCACAACTACATCAAAATAGGAAAATTTGATTATCTGTACGATAAAGTCGGATTGTACAACCTGCTCAGGGAACTGATGGAAGGCCGCGGAAGTGCAGAAGATATTACACGTTTATGGCAAAGGGAATCTGGCGATATTAGTCAGAATATGCTTCGTTTTTTAGAAAATCATGACGAACAGCGTATTGCATCTACTTATTTTGCGGGTAATCCGTGGGTTGCTATACCGGCCATGACATTGAGCGCTACCATGCATACGGGACCATTGATGCTGTATTTTGGCCAGGAAATTGGTGTAACTCCTACTGAATCAGAAGGATTTCAGGGCAATGACGGACGCACGACTATATTTGATTATTGGGGCGTTCCGGAATTTCAGCAATGGATTAACGGCGGGAAATATAATCTTGAAAAACTGACTGGCAATCAGAAAGAGCTACGGGTATTTTATGAAAGCCTTAATCACTTTGTTACTGACAACGAAGCGGTTTACGCTGGCCTGTTTTATGACCTTCAATACTTTAATATTGACGGGCAGTGTTATAATTATGATAAAGACCGCATTTACAGTTACGTACGTTACACCGACAATCAAAAGCTTCTTTTCATCTATAATTTTGATAAAGAAAAGAACTACGAAACATCTGTTCGAATTCCTCAGGATGCCTGGACAAATTCATTTAATTTAAACATAACAAGCTCTTATAAATTAAAGCCCGTTTTTCCGGCATCAGCACTAAAACGGATAATTCCTGCTTCCGAAATTACATCCGGTGGCATTCAGGTTGACCTGCCTCCATGTTCAGTCATTGTTTACGAAATCACAGATAAGTAGTTTACTGACAATTTAAAACAATCATGCAACGCGCTGCAAAAAAATGTTTGGAACGCGTTGCATGATTGTTTATTACGTAATGGTATAATTTAAACGTGTTTTTGAACAATAGACATAATTCCATCTTTCCATGTCAAAGAATGTCTAAATTTACCTAAACAGGCATAGTAAAAACCTGCTGCTGGCTTAATAATTGAAAGCTTATTTAAGCTGAAAATACATGATTGTAGCTTCCCGCTATGACCAGGTTACGAATGGGTAGTTGTCCAATTTCGTATAAGCGAACGTTTTAAATCTTTAATATGGATAACGCTTTACTATCGGACCGGATTGATTACGTCGGGAAATTAATTGAGATAATCCGTAACCGTTGGAAAAACAAATCTGCTAAAAATAACTCCTTTTCAGAAGTTCTAGGCAGTATACTACTTGATCGTCGTGAGAAAGACCTCATTTCCGAACAAATACTTTCTATTCTCTTTTCTACCAAATTTGTTTCCCTGCTTACTGAATCTGAAATTGGTTCCAACAAAGGTTTTTTTTCTGATGCTTCCGCCAGGCTGAGTTTTAAATTTTTACCGCCGGTCAATGAAGCTGATGAGCTACGTACGCAGTTTGACAATCTTTTTAATCATAAGAAAGATTATCAATGGGTTAAGGCAATTCCTGACGAAAACTGGATTGATTTCTTTGAAGGAATTTTTATTGATACTAATCCGTCAGTCGTTAAGTACATTGAAAAGGAAGTCTTAAATGCCATTCTTATACTTGCGCAAAGAGCCGCAACGCTGGGAATTGAGCCCGAAGTTGTTTCCAAAATCCCTCGTGTCGACGATCTTGATTCACCATTTCTGGGTCTGAACCGGGAGGTGATCTTTTACGTAGAAAAAGCATTAAATTCTAATGATTTTGCGTCGTCAGGCAATAATGATTACAAGCATATTCTTGTAATGATCAGCCAGTGTAACAGCCAGATCAGTTACATTTATAAACATAAAGATGTTTTCGGCATCAGTTTACAATTAACTTCTCTGGTACGGCAACCGGAACAACACCTCAAACGCCTTGCACAGTTACTGGAATTACTGCAAACCAACGATCAATACAGAAAGTGGCTGATCATCACGCAGTTATTAAAGGAATTTGTTTATGCTGAGAATACAAAATACAGTTTGCGTAAACATTTTTCAACCAATCTGGAATTACTGACCTTCAAAGTCATTGAGAATACTTCCAAAACCGGTGAACATTACATTGCATCGGACAAAATCGCTTATTGGAAATTGTTTGGAAAGGCACTTGGCGGAGGTGCGATTGTAGCATTTTTGTGCGGCGATAAAACCAGGTTATATTTTCAGCATTTGCCTATTTTCTGGGAAGCATTCTTTTATAGTATTAATTATTCCATTGGTTTCATGCTGATCCATCTTTTAGGATTTACACTGGCAACCAAGCAACCGGCCATGACGGCTTCCACCATTGCAGCAAATTTGAGCAATAACGGAGAAAACCCAAACTGGCTTCACAAAACAACACAATTACTAATCAGGCTGATCCGGAGCCAGTTTATATCGCTTGTTGGAAATGCACTTATAGCTTTTCCAGTTGCTTACGGGCTTGACAAATTGTATTTTTCGGCTCTTGGTCATCATATCGCTGATCCTGCAAAAGCTTTCAGGCTGATCGGAGAATTGAATGCATGGGAAAGTCTGGCACTTCCACATGCTGCATTGGCCGGCGTTTACTTAATGCTATCCGGCTTGATATCAGGATATTATGAAAATAAATGGATTTACAACAAATATTCAATCCGCCTGATGAGCCATCGCCGGCTAATCCGTTTATTTGGTCAGGAAAGACTGAATCGTATTGCTGGCTATTTTGAAAGAAATTTTGGTGCACTGGCTGGAAATTTCTTTCTTGGTGTTTTTCTCGGATCCACCAGTGCAATTGGATTTACGCTTGGATTGCCATTGGATATCCGCCATATTACTTTTGCATCAGGAAACTTTGGAATAGCTGTTTCCAGTCTGGAAAACCAGATTTCGGCTGATCTCTGGATTAATTCGATCATTGGCATAACCTGTATTGGAATCATGAACGTTCTGGTTAGTTTTGGGCTTTCCATTGCGTTCGCACTAAAATCACGTAATGCAAAATTTAGTGAAGTAAAGAGTTTGTTTGGAAATTTGGCCTGGCAATTTTTCCATCACGGACTGGCATTCTTTTTTCCTGTTAAAAATAAGGAGATGAACAGTGAAGAATTGCAGGAAACACACGTTAGCAGACAGATATAGCTTGTAAACAGGCAATTCGTTGCTAATTTTACTTATTAGAAAAAATTACTTTTATCGCGAATTTCACTCATTACACAACCGGATACATTGTCCGTATTGAATTACCAATATGATCAGAATATTAATTTCCAGTATTTTCCTGATGCTATCAACGAGCATGATGGCACAGTCGAATTTGCAAAAGGTTTTCAACCAGAAAATGGATGTGGCTGACAGCAGGGAAATGGGAACCAAAATGCTTCGTATGAGCGAATCCTTTTTAGGAATGCCTTACGTAGGCGGTACGCTGGAAGGAAATCCAACGGAAAGGCTTGTATGCAAATTTGACGGGCTTGACTGCACCACACTCGTTGAAAGTTCGATAGCACTGGCAGTTGCCAAAACCGAAAATCCGACTTTTGAGGGTTATAAAAATGAGCTTACCAAACTACGCTACCGTGACGGGATTATTGACGGATATCCATCCCGCCTTCATTACATTCTGGACTGGCTCTATGAAAATGAAAAACGCGGACGTCTAGAAGATATAACTGAAAAAGTAGGCGGTGTTCCGTATAAAAAGGAAATCAATTTTATGACTAACCATGCCAATTTGTATCCTGCACTTGCAGAAACTTCTGCATGGGAAAAAGTCAAAGAGCAGGAAAACCTGATCAACAGCCGTGAACATTCTTATATCCCGAAAGCTGAAATTCAGAAAGCAGAACCTATGCTGCATGATGGTGATATTGTAGCATTCACTTCCGCCGTAGAAGGTTTGGACGTTAACCACATGGGCGTGATTACGCGCGTTGGCAGCAGGGCATATCTTATTCACGCTTCTCTGGCAGGTAAAAAAGTAATTATATCAAATGTTCCTCTTGCAGAATACGTTGCTTCCGTACCCAAACATACAGGTATGATCGTAGCACGCCTTACTGACAACAATCAATGAATTATTTTTTCGAGCTGCTGAATTATAAGAACACACCCTGGCTTATACTTTTCCTGGCTGGCGTGATTGGTTTTATAATCAGCATTGTTGTGATCAAGCTTATAAAACTGACCGCTTCAAAAAAAGACTGGGTAGTTGTAAGAGCTGTAAGCCAGAACCTGACCAATGTGCTTTGCTTTTTTGTGCCACTGGTTCTCATTACAACCGTTACCAAAACTTATTCCCTCTCCCATCCTGATTATGAATGGACACATGCAATCAGCAAAACAATGCTAATTGCGGTCACTACCTGGCTCATGACCAGGATTGTCATAATCATTGAAAAGATACTGATTGAACAACTTGATTTTGAAACGGAAGACAATAATTACGCGCGGCGTATGTTTACCAAAATCAAGTTTATCAAGCGCATTATTATCATTCTGATCATCCTGATTGGCGTTTCTATCCTGCTTCTTAGTTTTGACAGTGTGCGCCAGTATGGAATTGGTATTCTTACTTCGGCTGGTATTTTCAGTGTAATTATTGGTTTTGCCGCGCAAAAATCACTTGGAAATCTTTTGGCAGGAATACAAATCGCATTTACACAGCCCATTAAAATTGATGATGTGGTAATTGTAGAAGGTGAATGGGGCCGGATTGAAGAAATTAATCTTACTTATGTAGTTGTCAATATCTGGGATTTGCGCAGGTTGGTCCTACCCATTACCTATTTTATCGAAAAGCCTTTCCAGAACTGGACCAGAAATGAAAGTAATCTGATAGGCACTGCTTTTTTTAATTTGAACTACAATACACCAGTTGATAAGTTAAGGACAAAACTGGAAGAAATCCTGCTAAGTACACCGCTCTGGGATGGACGCTCTTTTGCTTTGCAGGTAACAGATACGAACGCGCAATGGATGGTGGTAAGAGCTATTATGTCGGCCAGAAGTTCTTCCCAGGCTTTTGATCTCAGATGTTATGTGCGTGAAAAAATGATTGAATATATTATACAGGAATTCCCGGATGCTCTGCCAAGTTTCAGGGTGGAGGAGAAGGGGTAAAGTATCACGCAGAGTTAAAGAGAGTTTTACGCAGAGAACTGGGAGTTTTTAATGGCTATTCTGCGAAACTCTGCGCAAAACTCCATTAATTCTGCGTGAACCCGTTGTAACAAAAAAATGGCCTCCAAAATCTCGGAGGCCATTTTTCCTTACTACTCATCTAACTAAATCTAATTTAACTCAGTATTGTTTCCCTCTTCTGATTTTTTCTGGCAGCAAGCGGGTGGTCGGATAGTGTTATATGATGTTCAAAACCTATCAGTTCCATGTGCCCTCCCGATTGCTCGTAATCATTTTTGAAGCGGGTAACATTTTCCATTACGGTATGATCGACATAAGGTGAATCTGAAAAATCGACATGTACGTTTTTACCTTTTGGTATCGATTCCAATTTACCTTTAAGACTCAAATAATTTGTAAATACAGCTGCTCTTGGTACGTCCACGAAATACACTTCATTATTGACACGTATCTCAACTTTTGGCGAAAATATGTGGGAAAGCTTTACACCGTAATACAACTGGATAATTATTTTGGTAATAATTCCAGCTGCAATACCTATCAGCAAATCAGTACTCAATGTGACTGCAATAGTTACTAAAAATATAACAAGCTGCTCTTTACCAATGTAATAAACGTGTTTAAATTCCATTGGAGAAGCCAGGCGAAAACCTACAAATATTAACATCGCCGCCAAAGCTGCAACAGGAATCATTTTAACAAGCGGGGAAAGTGCAACCACAAATATTAAAAGAAATATTCCATGAAATAGATTAGCCCAGCGTGTTTTACCACCATTATTAATATTAGCAGAACTTCTCGCTACTTCTGAAATCATTGGAAAACCGCCAATAAAACCTGCCACTATATTACCTATACCAACTGCTACTACGTCCCTGCTTAAATCAGCCCTGCGTTTGAATGGATCCAAAAGATCGATCGCTTTAACAGTTAGCAACGATTCAAGACTTCCAACCAGCGCAAACATTGCAACGAACTTTATGAAAACGGGAAGCAAATCTCCTTTCATTCCACCAAAATCTACATTGTATGCAAGTGTAAAATCACCCGGATTGATCAGTGGTTTGAAATCCCGGTAAGCAGGTTCAAATAAATGAAAGAACTGACCAAGTAAAACCGAAACAACTAAAACAACCAATGCAGGCGGCAATTTTTTAAAGAATGAAAAAGACAGATATTTCCATCCAAACATGATCATCAGACTAACCAGGCCGATGATCGCAATATGGTATTCCATTTGTAACAGACTGTGCGGAACCATTTTAATCAATTCAAGCGGTTCTTTACCTTTTAATTCAGAAGGCGCAATACCAACTGCAAGATGAAGCTGCTTTGACATGATAATGATCCCTATTGCAGCCAGCATACCGTATACGGCTGACAATGGAAAGAAATCCGCAAATCTCGGGAGTTTAAAAACGCCCATTAATACTTGTATAATACCCGCAACAACAATAGCTCCTAAGGCAAGATGCCATCCAGCAACCGGGTTTCCTTTTCCAAGTTCGTCAACTGCTCCTGCAACAATTACAATAAGACCAGCCGCAGGACCTTTTATAGTTAATTCTGAATTTGTAAAAAACGAAACAACAATGCCTCCAACAATAGCACTCACCACTCCCATAATCGGAGGAAAGTTACTTGCACCAGCAATACCTAAACTTAATGGCAAAGCAATGAGCGAGACCAAAAAACCAGATAACAGATCAGCCTTCCAGTTTTCCTTTAACCCAACTACACCAGTTGCAGGCTTTCTCAGTGCTGACTTCATCATTTTTTAGATCAGATTAGAATCAGACATATCAACTTCTAAAAAACTAGACATAAAAAACAGGTACTTAAGTCTGGCACAGCAATGCTTGGTAGCATGTATAAATCCGATCATTGAATCTATGCTACAAATTACTTTGGAATGTGTTAAAGTCACATTAACACCGAATTAAAAGAAAATTAAAAAGGCGGGAATTTTAAAGTGAAAGTTGTGCCAGCTCCTACTTTGGACTCTACATTAATACTGGCACCCTGCATAGTTATTATTCTTTTGGTCAGAGCCAGCCCAATGCCGTAACCTGCCTTGTTCATTGTGGTTGCACTGCGATAAAATGTATCGAATACATACGGAAGTTCTTCGGCAGCTATTCCTGTTCCGAAGTCTTTGAAGTTTATGGTAATTAAATCTTTGCGGGTTTCAAGATATACATGAACTGTCTTGTTTTCGGAATATTTACAGGCATTATCCATTAAGTTGAGGAATGCGGTTTTAAGCAGACTTTCATCACCATACCTTTTCAGTTCTTCCTCATTATCCGGAATCCGGTCATAGTGTATATGTACTTCGTAACCGGGATTTTTTTGCTGAACAGATGCTTTTGCCTGCCAGAGTACTTCATCAATCCTGATTTTAGAAAAGGTAACCCGAAATGCGTGCTCCTCAGTACGAGCCAATTCCAGTAGCCTGCTTACCAGCTCATTCATTTCCTTTGCTTCTGACAAAATACCTGTTAACGCATCCTGGTAATTCGCCGCCGTTCTTTCTTTCATTAATGTTACTTCCACTTCACTCATAATTAGTGCAAGCGGAGTCCTTAATTCGTGAGAGGCATGAGATACAAAATTCTTTTGAGCCACGAATGCAATTTCCAGCCTGTTGAGCATCAGATTGAATGTTTGAGCCAGTGATGCCAGTTCATCCTTTTCCCGGCCTACCGTTACTTTTTCATGTAAATTTCCCGCCGAAATATTATTAACCTGGTCAATTATGTCAGAAACCGGTTTAATGGCATCATTGGCAAACTGCCAGCCTGCTACTCCTACCAAAACCAATGACAAAAGCCATCCTATTACCAGGATTTCTCTCAGGCGCTTCAACTGGTTCATTCCATGAATATCGCTTGCTACGACAGCAACAACCCAGGGTTTTCTATGGTCCTGCAGGATATGCCTGATAATAATTACTTCTTTCTTTTTGTATTTTGTATGGATTTCATGGCCGTTTCTCGCTTCCCGTAGTGAGGAAGGAGAAAGGAAAAATTTTTCTTTTCCACTTGTAAAAATCAGTGAATCCTCTCCGTTGTAGATCGTGATCTCTTCATCAAGCAAAACGGTATTATTTTCCTTTTCAATTTTAACAATATCGTCCTTGCTGATCCCATTGCTTGCTTCTACCAGCTGTGCAATAGTCTGTCCTCTTTCATTTAAAAAAGAATAAAATTGCTTTTCACGGTATTGGTCGTAAAAAAAATAGGTGGACAAACAGAACAATGCCATGATAGAACCTACCAGCATGGTGAAGAGCAGTGTAAGACGGGATTTTATATTCATTCTTCTTTGAAAATATATCCCATACCTACCACAGTATGAATCAGCTTGGTAGCATAATCCTTATCCACTTTTTTCCTTAAAAAATTGATATAGACATCAATTACATTAGTTCCTGTATCGAACCTGATATCCCAAACCTGCTCAGCAATGTCTACACGTGAGACCACCCTGCCGCGGTTTCGCATCAGGTATTCCAATAAAGCAAATTCTTTGGCCGTCAGATCAATGCGGTTACCTGCGCGGCGTGCTACTTTTTCATCCAGGTTAAGTTCAAGATCCGCCAGGCTCAGTATCTGGCTGGATTGCTCCCTGTTGCTGTTTCTTTGTGAAAGCACTTTTATTCTAGCAATAAGCTCCCTGAATTCAAATGGTTTTACCAGATAATCGTCCCCTCCTGCATCAAAGCCATCCAGTTTATCATCAATGGTACCCAATGCCGTTAAAAATAAAATAGGCGTAGCAAGCCCATCACCCCTGAGTTGTTTGGCAAGATCATAACCATTAATTATAGGCAGGTTGACATCTAAAACGATGACATCAAAACGATAATTAGAAGCCATTTTTTCCCAACCTGACCATCATAAGCCAATTCCACTTCCCAGGATTGCTCTTCTAAACCTCGTTTTAAAAATCCGGCTAGCTTTGGTTCGTCTTCTACAACAAGTATTTTCATAAGAGATGGTGCGATAAAGTGTCAAATGTTGCACAGATTTAAGACAATTCATAAAAAAAGCTACCCGATATACCGAATAGCCAATTCATTCCTGTTTTGAACACAATTTAAGGTTGACTGACAAGAATGCAAACCTTAAATTTTATCAAAAATAATCAGTGTCTTTATCAAACTCAGAGCGATCATCGTATGCGCCGAAATCATCATCTTCAAGCTGCAATCCTTTGACCGCTTTTTTTATTAATCCAATCTGGCCGGTGTGGTACACATCATGCTGAATCACACCATGGATCATGGTATAATAAGAGTAATCCCTTCCAGGAACAAATTCTTCCAGAAATGCATCACTTTCAATTTTTTCAAGTTCAGAAATTAATTCTTCCTGCGAAAGGCTTAACTCCATCTGGATCGCTTCCCATTCAAATTCATCAACGATGGGGAATTTTTTCCAGTCCTTATCTTTTGTTTTGATATCGAACTCTGCGTCACCCTGAATTTTCCGGACTGCAAATATGCGCCAGGTAGTCATGTGGTAAGCAATTTCAGCAATGGAATTCGTATTTGAGCTGATCCTTGCTTCTGCCATTTTAGGTGTTACATCCCGGAGTGCCTCTACCACCGATGGGCCATACCAAGCCTCTTCGCTTTCATATGTATCGTTTAATACATCTATAATCCTTAAAATTTCGTCTTTTGATTCCATAAGATTTGTTCCGTTTGGAGCATCTGAATTATATTCTTCAATGAAAATTTTCTGCCCGATTTTTGATTAATGCTAATTTTTACAATAGTAATATGTCTTTTACAAATTGCCTTAATTAAGGTGCGATTTTTTTCTGATCCAACTATAAATTAAATTACTGTTCCAACCAATTTAGTTTATGAATAGTCAGTATATGTATCAGAAATGATAAAAATAAAAAGAACGCAGAAATACGAGGAAATAAAATCTTCAAAATTAAATTTCGTTTAGTAAACATATTAAATACAAAACAAAAAAAATGTTAAAGCTAACTTCATTAATTATTCTTATTACCACCTTCGGTTTATTCTCCTGTTCCAATGATCCGATCAACGATTTGTCGACAGAAGAATCGCTCGTTTATATCACAAACCGGGATACAGACGCCGATTACAAAGAGTACAAAACGTTCAGCATTGTGGATTCGGTGTTAGTTGTGGAAAATAACCAGAGTGGTACAGCACTGACAGAAATAGACAAAGATCTGCTGGTGCGGATTATAACCAATATGAAAAACCTTGGTTATACATATGTCGCTCCAAGTGCAAAACCAGATGTGGGAATTAATGCTGCCTGGGTTACCAATACGCAGCTAAACGTGGTGTCGCAGCCTTATTACGGAAGTTACTGGGGCGGAGGATATGGGTATGGCTATCCAAGTTATTACCAATATTATGAAACCAGCGAAAGTTACTGGCTGATTTCAATGGTTGATTTTAAAAATCCTAATATAGCAGACAAAACATTCAACGTAATCTGGGATGCGCAAATCCGCGGATCAGGCATTGGTAGCAGGCAGTATATTGACCAGATGGTAGATTCAATTTTTGCCCAGTCCAAGTATCTTAAAAATAATTAAAAATGAAAAAAATAATTTTAGCTGCGTTTCTTATTTCAGCACTTTCATCGGTGCATGCACAGGAAACAGCACCCCGGTTATATACCTTGCCTTCCCCGTTTGAACGTTATACGCATTATCTTGCAACAGTACGGTATACAGGTGCAATTCCGTTAGGCTCATTTTCTGATTCCTATATAGATAAAGCCTCTTTCAAAAACTATTCAATTTCTTTGGAATGGGTCCTTCGCAACTCTCCATTATCGGTAGGTGGTGAATTAGGTTCATCTTATTTTCAGAAAAGGATTCCCAGAGCTATATATGAAAGCGGAGACGAGACCGTTTCTGCCGTTCAGACAAGGACACTGACACAATATCCATTACAGTTTTTTGTTAATTATCATTTTCTGCCTAAAAGTTCATCTATACAACCTTATGTACAGTTGAGTGGCGGAATCAGTTTTCTTGATTATACATTGTATTATGGCAGCCTGGCTCAGCAGAAACAAAAAACAGCACCTACTTATGGGGTTGGTGTGGGATCAAAATTCATGTTTAAAAAAGACGGATCATTTGGTGCCGATGTACGCGTAAAATACCAGGGTACTTCGTTCAAATATGATTACGTTGACAAAGGGGTTCCAACATTAAATGCATCAGTAGGTTTTTTTACCGCTGGTGGTAATTAGCTGTAAGAGTCTGATTTTATAAAATTGGCATGGAAGTGAATGAGTCAAAGTATCTTTGATGATTCATTTCCATGCCAATTCTCAATTTATTAAGTCTTGAATAAAAATAAAATTTTGTCAAAAACAGTCTTTTTATGGATCAGCGGTACCCTGCTTTTTTTGGCCGGAACCGGAATTTGGGTTTGGAACAGATTTGGCCCTTCCCGGGATAAAATATATTCGGAAAAGGTACAGAATGTGCTTATTGCAAAAACGCTGGACTCTTCTTCAAAAGCTTGTGATCTTACTGTGCGCCGTTACAAACAGATCGGAAAAGAAATGCAGTTTGAACTCGCAGCCAATGCCTCAGGGCTCGCACCTTATGATGTTGAAATATCACAGAATGGTTTTGTACAACAATTCGGCCACGTGCAGCACCGCCACGGCACCTGGCTTACTTTGACAAAAGTGACGTTGAAACAAGGTCCTGCAACCATAAAAGTAACCAGCCTGGGACAAGCCGGATGTGGCACCACAGCGTCTTTTTATTACGATGCAACACGCAGTAATGAAATTCTGGCAGAAGAAAAATGGGTAAGGAAAGGAAGTAAAGATATCTGGCTGGATATAAGGCCGGTTCAGAAAGATGGCCGCATTTACCTGAAAGATTTTGCCAATTATGATGACGGAAGAACCCGTGTAATTATGATCGACGGAATTGCGGTGAACAATATGAATCAGGGAATTGAAGTAAAACCAGGTTATTTGTATTCTGTTACCGCCCGCTGGATTGATGCACCTTATAATGATTGGTGGAATAAATTAAGAAACAGGACTGTTCGTCAGCAAAATATATGGATTGACGGGCATAGCTCAGTTTCAGAGAATTCGCAGCTAACCCAAATTGCAACTCCTGAATGGTTTTCACCTTCCAGAACCATTAACGCCGATTTTGACACAAAATTTCCTGAGTTTGAGCCAATAGCAGGTAAAATGGTGATGCAGTACCGTTTGAACGCTTACGTATCTCCTGAAAATTATTTCAAACGAGGAATTAACTATTTATATGGCTGGGAAAAAGATTTGCCCGTTCAAAAACTGCACTGGACCGCAACACCTAACAATTTTGGCGACAAAGATGAAAAGTGGTTTGGAAGCCTCAGCAAACAAGAAGTAGAATCTATTGCGCATATACCCGATTTTGCTGTTTATGCATTTGATTTTGAGTTCTGGAACCAGCATTACACACCGGAAGTTAAGCAACGGTTAATCTGGTTTACGGAGCCGATACGGAAAGCACATCCGAATCTTCGTCTGATGGATTATTGGGGAGGGGGAGCTTATACCAATCCACACATCAGTAACACCGCAAGTAAAGATCCATTAGAGTATGTAAAGGACTACGAAAACCCAAAATCCAATAACAGCAATTTTGATCCGCTGCCCAATGGTGAAAGTTTTCAAAACCTCTTTAATGTTACACCTATTGATGTATATCCCAAAGCCATGTTTGCCATGGATGCCCAAGGAAATACGGTAAATAATTATGTCCTGCTTTCGGCTATTCATTCTATGCGGATTAATAAATTGATTCCTTATCAGAAAAACAACAAATTCATTTTTTATGGCTGGAACAAATATCAGCCACTTTATGGTGACCCGGTTGTGCCCTGGAATTTTCAGACAACAAATCCAAAAGGTGAATTAATACTCAATCAATTAGAAATAATGCCGGCCAGTCAGGCATTAAGTTTATCGTTATTTTCCTTAATTCTTTTCGACGGTTATTATTTATGGAGTGATAGCGGCCCCGCCGGAAATGATCCAAATGGGTACAACATTCCTGACGAAGCAAGCGGCTGGTATAAGGAATGGCATCCTGCTGATGGCAAAACAGATATATCAGCAATAAAGAGAGCTCCCGGCGCACCAGCAACACCAACTTACTGGGATTATCCGACCGAATATTATGTATTAGGAAACTGGATGGCAAAACAGGTGGAAGATATTCTTATTGGTGGCATAAATCAGGATTTGCCGTTCGAACTGAACGGAAAATGGATTGAACCAAAAAAGGAACAGGCCATATTAGCAATTGACAGGAAAGAACCGTTTGTGACAGCGATTGTGAAAGGGAATCAGATTGCTGTTCTTGCTGTGGACAGCTTTCAGGCACCAAATGCATCGAAAAAGGTAAATGTAAAACTTCCTGATGGTAATGTAGCAACTATAGAATTGTATGGAAACTGGCCGGTGTTATACCGTGGCAAATTGAAGAAGTAAATTAATATTTTGAGAATTTCCAGGATTTGATTTTATACTGAGCGGATCAGGTCGTTCGCTCAGTATAAAAAATATTATTCTTTACTTACGAAACTTTCACATAACTACCCAGCCATTTCAGGTGAGTGCCGTATTTATGCATGATTTCCTGAACAGCAGGATCTTCTACATGCCCAAGAAATTCAACCAAAAACCAGGCACGGAAAGTAGCTTCGCCGCGCTGTGGCCTGCTTTCTATTTTGGTCAGGTTGATTCCCCGGTCATTAAAATCTTTCAGAAAATCATAAAGAACACCCGGGCGGTTCGTATTAGGCAGGTTAGCAATGATAGTGGTTTTATCATCATTACTTTTTGCATTGACAAAATCCTTTGAAAGTATCAGAAAACGCGTCCGGTTCTGGTCACTGTCTTCTATATTATCAAAAAGAACCGGAACACCGAACAAACGTGCCGATATTGAAGAGCATATTGCAGCAGATTCAGGATCGGCTGCAGCCATCTTCGCGGCTTTGGAAGTAGAATCGACTGATATCAGTTCAACATCCAGACCATCAAGATATTCACTGATAAATTTGCCGCATTGCCTGAAAGCAATATCCTTGGAATAAATACGCCGGATATCACGCAGGGAATCAGACTGGGAAGCAAAGGTAAAATGTATTGGCAACATCAGTTCGGCAACAATCGTCAGGTTTTTGTCGCGTAAAAAATCCACCGTTTCAATAACAATACCTTCCTGATTATTTTCAATCGGCACTACACCAAACTTAGCACGGCCGGTTTCCACACTTTCAAAAACTGAATGGATTGTGGGTAAAACCAGATATTCGCTCATTGCTCCAAACCGGCTTTCCGCAGCCTGGTGTGTAAAACTGCCTTCGGGACCCAGATAAGAAATCCTTTCCGGTAATTCGAGATTGCGTGAAACAGCAAAAATTTCAAAGAAAATAGCGTCAATCGCCTGTCTTGTTAGTAAACCCGCGTTGCGTTTTTCTAACCTGTCAAGTATTTGTTTTTCCCTTTCCGGCCTGTAAATAATTGATTTTGAAGACCTTTTCAATTCGCCAACTTCCCGAACAAGCTCCATCCGCTCATTCAAAACTGCCAGCAACTGATCATCAAGTGCATCAATTCTATTTCTTAAATCTTGTAAATTCACAAAGTAACTGTATAAAATGAAAAATGTGTACGGAGGATATTCATGTAATTATACTAAACGGCAATTGCCAGTTCTTCAATATTCTTTTCTATTTTTAAATTATCAATTATAAAACGCTGGCGTTCAGGTGTATTTTTTCCCATGTAATATGTCAGCAATTTTTGAATTGACGTTTCTTTTTGAAGGATTACCGGTTCCAGGTGCATGTCCTCTCCAATAAACTTTCCAAATTCTTCGGGTGAAATTTCGCCCAACCCTTTAAAACGCGTTATTTCCGGTTTACTTCCCAGTTTGTCAATAGCTGCCTGTTTTTCTTCCGGCGTATAGCAATAGATCGTTTCTTTTTTATTTCTTACTCTAAAAAGCGGAGTTTCAAGCACATATAAGTGTCCGTTACGCACCAGATCCGGAAAAAACTGCAGGAAAAACGTCATCAGCAGTAATCTGATGTGCATACCGTCAACATCTGCATCGGTGGCGATCACAATGCGGTTAAATCGCAGATTTTCAACACCATTCTCAATGTCCAGTGCATGCTGCAGCAAGTTAAATTCTTCATTTTCATAAACAATCTTTTTGTTCAGCCCGAAGCAGTTCAATGGCTTTCCCCTTAGACTGAAAACAGCCTGCGTTTGTATATTTCGTGACTTGGTAATAGAACCACTTGCCGAATCTCCTTCTGTTATAAATAACGTACTTTCATAACGGAGCTCATTTTTAAGGTCAGTAAGATGTAACCGGCAATCTCTCAGTTTTTTATTATGAAGATTCGCTTTTTTAGCACGGTCATTTGCCAGTTTTTTAATACCAGCCAGCTCTTTCCGCTCTCTTTCAGATTGTTCGATCCGTTTTTTCAGCGCATCCCTGGACTCCGGGTTCATGTGCAGAAAATTGTCCAGCCTTTCTTTCACGAAATCATTGACAAAAGTACGGACTGTTGTACTGTTAGGATCAGGCGTCATCGTATTGGAGCCCAGCTTGGTTTTAGTTTGTGATTCAAAAACTGGTTCCTGAACACGGATTGCAACGGCCGCAATAATTGAAGAGCGGATATCCTCTGGTGCATAATCCTTACCAAAATGTTCCCGAACAGCCCTCACTACCGCTTCCCTGAATCCGGTTAAATGCGTTCCTCCCTGTGTGGTATACTGGCCATTAACAAAAGAATAATACTCTTCACCGTATTGATTTCCATGTGTCATCGCAAATTCAATATCCTCTCCCTTGAGATGTATGATTGGGTAACGTATTGTTTCGGCGTCAGACTTACTTTGTAACAGATCAAGCAATCCGTTTTGGGAAATGTATTTTTGACCATTGAAATTGATTGTCAGCCCGGCGTTGAGATAACAGTAATTCCAGATCATATTATTAAGATACTGAGGTATATACCTGAAATTTTTAAAAATTATACCGTCAGGTTCAAATACCATATAGGTACCATTTCGCTGATTTGTTTGTTCTTCCTTTGATTCCTTTAATAAAACACCTTGCTGAAATTCGGCTGATTTTGATTTTCCTTCCCGGTACGATTGTACTTTAAAATAATTGGAAAGTGCATTTACAGCTTTTGTACCTACTCCGTTTAATCCAACCGATTTCTGAAATGCACCGGAATCATATTTCCCGCCAGTATTTATCTTAGAAACACAATCCACTACCTTTCCCAACGGAATTCCACGTCCATAATCTCTTACTTCTACACGATGTTCAGAAATTTTTATTTCAATCGTTTTGCCATTTCCCATCATGTGCTCATCAATGGAATTGTCCATTATTTCTTTCACAAGCACATAAATCCCGTCGTCAACCGATGAGCCATCCCCCAGCTTTCCAATGTACATCCCGGGCCTGAGACGAATATGTTCCTTCCAGTCCAGTGACTTTATACTGTCTTCATCGTATTGAACGTTAGTCGTATTTTCCATAATTTACCATTATCCGTATGTTCATGATGACGGATTTTAATTGTATTTTAATAATTTTGGCCATTTATCGTTACGCTATTGTAACTTTGCGCAATTGATCCTTATTCCGGTGAATACCAGAAATTCTTTAAAAATAGGAAAAATCTAATTTACTTTGCATTATATAAAAAATCAAATATTCAGTTCTCCTCTACTGAAAATTTAAAATTATAAGATCATTACATGCTTATATTGAATTATAAGTAATTAAAAGCACACAATAACACTTCTTATGAGCATATTCAAGTTGGATAAAAATTGTAAATATATATTACCTTATTTGCTAAGTTTTATCATTTCACTACCAGCAATTTCACAGGTTACCGCACCGACAATCTCACCTGCTACTGCTCCTTCTTCTACCAGCCAGCCACAGGGAACGCAACCATCAGGAACTCCAAGAAGTACCAATCCTGCAAACCCCAGAAGTACTACAACAGGCAACCAACCTGCAAACAGTACGAATCCACAAGGTGCGGGAGAAAATGGAAAAGCAGCCGGAACTGATGCAACAGATACAGGAAACCAGAATTCCCAGGATCAAAGCAAACAAAACCAGTCTACTACCGGTACTTTAACGCCTGAGCAAGAGGCAAAACAGGAATTGCGGAATAAAATTTACGGTTATTCAATTTTTGCTGATAAGAATCTAAATACAATTCCTGACTTCCAGATTTCCACACCTTTTAATTATGTTTTGGGTGCAGGAGACGGCCTTAATATCTACTTATACAATTTTGCCGAAGCTGCTTACGAAGTCTCAGTAAACCGCGATGGTTTTATCACGATACCCAGAGTTGGAAATGTTTATGTCAGTGGCAGAACAATTGAAGAAGTAAAAAAAATCCTGATAGATAAATTTTCAAAATTTGTTCCTGGAATGCTCGGAACAGGCGGAGAATCAGCCCGAACCAAATTGGCTGTAACCCTGTCGGAAGTAAGAACCGTCAAAGTATTTGTTACTGGTGAAGTTATCAATCCTGGTGCTTATGAAATGTCATCTCTTGCATCCGCATTTAATGCATTGTATCAGGCTGGCGGACCTAATGAAATAGGATCTTTCCGTGATGTTCGTATCGTGCGGAATGGTAAGGTGATTTCTCATCTTGATATTTACGATTTCCTTTCAAACGGAAAAATTGATGGCGATCTTCGTGTGCAGGACAATGATAACATCGTTGTGAGTTATTATCTTAAAAGAGTTGAAATAGCAGGCCTGGTTAAAAGACCCGGGCTTTTTGAACTTTCACCAGATGAAAAACTAATTGATGCTATTAGTTACGCAGGAGGTTTTGAAGATCAGGCTTATCGCGGCAGAGTAAAACTGGAAAGGATTACGTCAATTGAAAGAAAATTATTTGATGTTCAGGAAAGCGAATTCAAGACATTTGAAATGGCTACCGGAGATGTTGTTAATGTTGAAACGGTACTTGACCGGATTGAAAACATTGTAACTATTACCGGTGCAGTAATGCGGCCGGGAAACTTTTCACTTGACAGCAGCCCTTCCCTGAAAAAATTGATTGAAAATGCACAAGGACTTAGGGAAGATGCTTTTGTAGGACGTATCAATGTGTTAAGAACCCGCCAGGATCTTACTATTGAAAGCATCCCTTTAAATTATACGGATGTAATTAACAATGTAGTTCCGGATCTGGTACTAACGAGACTTGACCAGGTTGTAATTCCTTCCAAATTTGAAATGGCAGAAACCGCTTACATCAGTGTAGAAGGCGAAGTCAATAATACCAAAATCGGTGAGAATGAGGGCAAATTCCCTTTTACTTCGAATATGACCCTGGAAGATGTGCTTTTACAGGCAGGCGGCCTGAAAGAATCTGCGTATTCTACGGAAGTGGAAGTGGTGCGCCGCAAAAGAAATAGTATTGCAGGAGCCGCAAATGCGCAGATATCTGAAATTTATAAATTCAATGTCAACCGTGACCTTTCGCTGAATAATAAGGAAACCAATTTCGTTTTGCTCCCTTTTGATCAGGTAATTGTCCGGAAATCACCTAATTATGTTGAGCAGCAATCTGTTTTTGTGGAAGGCGAGGTACTGGTAACGGGCCCATACAGCATTATTAATAAAAACGATAAGATCAGCGACATCATCAAAAGATCTGGCGGATTAACAGAACTGGCTTATCCGGAAGGAGCAACTTTGCTAAGAAGAACGATCGTTAACAGTCTGCAAACCCCGGTTGATTATCTGGCGGAAGAAGCTGCTGAAACTAATATCAAACGCGGAACGATTACAAATGACCTTCCAAATGTAAAAGAAGAGTCCATTGGTATTAAATTAAAAAATATACTAAAAAGCCCAGGTTCTTTTGAAGACCTGATCGTACAGGAAGGAGACATCATTCGTATTCCTAAAAGATTAGAAACGGTACAGGTAATTGGTTCCGTTTTATATCCTACAACCGTAAAATATGGCAAGGGAATGGCCTTCTCTGATTACATTTCTCAGTCCGGCGGTTTCACTACTCAGTCATTAAGAAAAAGCTCTTATATTAAGTACCCTAACGGAAATGTAGACAGAACTAGGAGATTTCTCTTCTTCAATGTTTATCCGAAAGTTGAGCCAGGATCAGAAATATATGTGCCGCAAAGAGCTGCACCTGCTCTTAGCCCGCAACAAGCTATAACTACAACAACAGGTGTGCTAAGTTCAATCATGACACTAATTTTTGCGGTTCTGGCCTTCCGAACAATAAAATAATTAACAATGTCGAATACAACACAACAAATCCCTGAAGATCAGCTTAGCCCGAGAGATGTCATTGATAAAGTGCTAGAAGTAAAAAATGCGCTGGTTAAAAACTGGAAAATGCTGCTTCTTTTACCAATTGTGGGTTTCGGTATAGGATATGCACTGGATTCTTATTTAAAAACACCAACCGAATTTGAGGCTGATGTTGTTTTTAATCTCGGAGGTGGCAGTCAAAGTGCCGGATTGGGCGATATGGCAGGATTATTAGGATTGGGTAACGCTCCGGACGCCAACATTTTTACTGGTGAAAATTTTTTCTACTTTGTTAAATCACGGCCTGTTATTGAACGGAACCTGATGAAAGAAGTAGATGTGAATGGCAAAAAAATGATTTTAGCCAATCTATATATTGATTCAAGTGGAATCAAACAAAAAGAATGGGAAAATCGTCCGGAATCGCATAAGTTTCAATTTACTACCAGAGATATTAAATCCCTGGATATGAATTCAAGGGTTATTTTGAATGAGCTTGTTGTTAAAGCAACCAATGCTACGGATATTTCTTCCCTGGAACGCAAATCTTCATTCATAAAACTTTCCACCAATATGGAGAATGAAAGATTGGCGGGATTGTGGATAACAACTTTGCTTACAACAGTAGAGGAAATGTATACAGAAAGTCAGACTCAGAAAACACGTAAAACACTAAGATTATTACAGCATCGTGCAGACTCACTGGCGCGTGTGTTAGGAATAGCTGAGCATAAACTGGCAAGAGAATTGGATTACAGCTCCCAGATCATCGTGCCGGAAGCCAAAATTACTGCCAATAGTATGGAACGCAAATCAACTTTCCTTCAGCAACTGTATTACGAAGCCATGGGTAACGCCGAAAAAATGCGCGTGTCTCTGGTTCGTGAAGCACCTCTGTTTACAGAAATTGAAGGAATAAAAGTTCCGTTGGATATGAAAGCGCAGGATAAAAGAAGAGCAAAAATCGGAGCTTTGGCCGGATTATTAATCGCATTGGTCTTTACATATTTCAGAACTGTATTTTCTCCTGCAACTAAGGTAGTCAGGGATTAATTTATAATCATGCAACACATCACTACAATAAAAGCCGGAAGGTCAGAAAAGGATTACTGGAAAGAGCTATGGCAGAACCGGCAGTTATTAATGATACTTTCCCGGCGTGATATTTCTGTCCGTTACAAACAAACTGTTCTGGGATTGGCCTGGAGTGTTTTAAGGCCACTGATGACGATGGCCATCATGGTCTTTGTTTTTAGTTTTGTTGCAAAGCTTGAAGGTGATCCTGGCATACCCTATCCACTGATGGTTTTGAGCGGACTTACGATCTGGACATTCTTTTCCAATACTTTTACACAAATCAGCAGCAGTATTTTAATTAATTCCAATCTGGTTTCAAAGGTTTATTTTCCCAGGCTGCTCATGCCGCTGAGTTCTGTGGCGGTTGGTTTCGTTGATTTTGTTATCACATTCGTTATTTTCCTGATATTTACGGTTATTTCAGGCTATCCGTTAAGCTGGAATATATTATACCTTCCTGCATTTGTAATACTAACCTTTGTTATTTCGCTGGGTTTCGGCCTGTTTTTTGCTGCTCTGCATGTCAGGTTCCGGGATATTGGCCAGCTTATACCATTTATGGTTCAGGTCGGTTTTTATATTTGCCCTATTGCTTACACAAGCCGATTGGTTCAGGGCGAATGGTATGAGAAAATATATAAATTAAATCCGATTGTCGGAATTATTGACGGGTTCAGATGGTGCTTATTAGGAGACAAGGCCTACTTTGATCCGCAAAGCCTTATCTCAACTACTATTATTTCGTTTGTAATATTAGTTTTATCTGTCTTTTATTTCCGCAAAAAGGAAAATACGTTCGTTGATCATATCTGAAATAGCTATTTTTGTAAATGTCTGTAATTATAGCTGAAAATCTCAGCAAAAAATATATCATTGACCATCAGAGAAAAGGTGGTCCTCCAAGCCTTCTGCGAAATTGCTACCGAAACGGTAAACAAGCTTTTTTCGCGCAAAGGTAAGAATTCCGATTTCGCAGAAAAGGAAGAATTCTGGGCCTTAAAGGATGTTAATTTCAGTATTGAACAAGGGGATCGTATCGGAATTGTTGGTCATAACGGAGCGGGAAAATCCACGCTTCTTAAAATTCTCAGCCGCATTACTGAACCCAGTACGGGACAGATAAAAATTGAAGGACGGATTGCCAGCTTACTTGAAGTAGGTACAGGTTTTCATCCCGAACTTACAGGACGTGAAAACATATTCCTGAATGGTGCGATACTTGGAATGGCCAAGAGTGAAATCAAGCAGTCATTCGATGCTATTGTGGATTTTGCAGGTGTTGAAAAGTTTCTGGATACTCCTGTAAAGCGTTATTCGTCCGGCATGTATGTGCGTTTAGGATTTGCCATTGCAGCCCATTTGAACCCGGAAATTCTGATTGTAGATGAAGTACTGGCAGTAGGTGATACTGAATTTCAGAAAAAATGTCTTGGAAAAATGCGGGACGTTTCTGAAAGCGGAAGGACACTCCTGTTTGTAAGCCATAATTTAACTGCCATTCAGGCACTTTGTAACAAAGCTTTTTATTTTGAAAAAGGCAGGTTAATTGACCAGGGTGAGACTACACACATCGTAACCAATTATCTGAGCAAGGTTTCTCACAAATCTCTTGAAAAGCACTGGGATAATATTGACCATGCTCCTGGAAATGACCAGGTACGTATTAAAAGTTTCAGGCTTTCTCCCGAATTTCAGGACAATCTGTTTCATATTGATGTTCGTACCCCGATCAATTTTGAGTTCGAATTCTGGAATATGGAAGAGGAATCTATTCTGAACCTGAGTATGCACCTTTATACATTTACAGGCGAATGTATATTCAATGTCGGAACACAAGCCGAATCTTTTGGTAAAGGACTTATCAAAGGAACCTGTGAAATTCCCGGCAACTTTTTAAACGATGGCTCTTATGTAGTATCCATGATGATTGTTAAAGATACCAGCACGGTACTTTACAACATGGAGGAAGCCCTTGTTTTTGATATTGAGGATTTTCGTGAAAATGTAACCTGGTACGGTAAATGGCCTGGTTATATTCGCCCTCAACTTAATTTCTCCATTCGCCAATCTGAACACGTAGTGAATGATTAACGTCACTAAGACTTTTTTACCCGATCAGGAAAAATACCTTCAATATGTTCGTGAAATCTGGGAACGCGGGTATCTTACCAATAATGGCCCTTTGTTACAGGAGCTTGAAGTACAACTAAAAGACTACCTTGGAGTTGAATATCTTTATTTCTGTGGGAACGGGACCATTGTATTACAAATTGCCATTAAGGCCTTAGAAATTGAAGGAGAAGTGATAACTACTCCTTTTTCTTACTGTGCTACTTCCAATGCCATACTTTGGGAACACTGTACACCGGTATTTGTTGATATTGATGCGCAAACATTTAATATCAATCCCCATTTGATTGAAGCTTCTATTACGCCTGCTACTACGGCTATCCTGGCAACCCATGTTTACGGTAACCCATGTGATGTTGAAGAGATTGAAAAAATAGCAAAAAAGCATAACCTGAAAGTTATTTATGATGCAGCACATGCTTTTGGTGTAATATATAAAAACAGGTCTTTACTGTCTTATGGTGATATAAGTACCTGCAGTTTTCATGCAACCAAGGTTTTTCATACCATTGAAGGCGGAGCATTAATTTCCAATCATCCCGAACTTGATAAGAAACTTCATTTGCTCAGAGCCTTTGGTCATCAGGGAGACGAATCTTATCATTTTGCAGGAATAAATGGTAAAAACTCGGAGTTCCATGCAGCGATGGGGTTATGCAATCTGCCTCATGTGCCCGAAATTATTGCCGCCCGAAAAGATATTTTTAATGATTATGACAGTTTGCTAAACTGGAATATTCTGGAAAAGCCAGTGATGAATAAAGATATGGAATACAATTATGCGTATTACCCTGTTGTATTTCCAAATGAAAAAATCATGAAAAATGTGATGGAAGCTTTGCGTCTTGAAGACATTATTCCACGCAGATATTTTTATCCGTCACTGAACACGCTTACATTTATGCCAAGGCAAATAGCATGTCCTGTTTCCGAAGATATTTCAGAAAGAGTTTTATGTTTGCCATTATTTGTAGGGCTCCCCCATTCGGATATCGAACGGATCTCTGCTATCATCAACGGTCATTTATTACCATAGTATTATGGTTATTGTATACTGGCTTTTCTTTTTCCTGTTCATTTACAGTGTAGGTTATGTTTCTAAAAAATAACCCAGCCATCGCTGACTGAATGGATCATTACTTCATTCATTCTTTTTGTCGGAAGCATCATACCAGCTGGTTTTGTGCTTTCGGCACTGGATCTGACCGCAAGTCCATTTTCGTGGATTGCCGGTACTTTTCTGGTACTTGCAATTCAATTTGGAATGTGGTCGGTGCTTATTCCTGTTAAAGCTGAATATTCTATCAGATTTGTATTAAAAGACAGAATAAGTACTTTCAGTATCTGGGCAAAAGAATTGTCACCTTATCTGAAGTTCATCTTCGTTATCATGTTTGGTACCCTGGCTATTATAGGGATCACCAATTTAATTTTGGTTTTATTTACCGTTCCCAACGAATGGGATAGCATGACTGGTCACCTCAATCGGGCCATTCGTTATATTCAGCGCGGTACCATGGAGCATTTTGGTGGTACCAACTGGAACATGGATACATACCCAAAAAGCGTTACCACTATCCAGATCTATTCTTACCTGATCACAGGAAAAATAGAAAACGCTTTCAAGCTCATACACCATTTGTCGTACTGGATAACGATTATCGCAGTTTTCGGCACCGCACAACGCATCGGCAGGAATCTTTCTGCCAGTTTTTTCTGTGCGCTTGCTTACAGTATGTTCCTGAATTTTTTAATGCAGGCCGTTACAACAGAGACAGATATAGTACTCACTGCTTATTTAAGTTGTTTGCTTTATTTCCTTTTTACTTATTATACCAATCGCGACAACAGATATTTATACCTGTCCGGTTTGGTATTCGGAATAGTATTCGGGCATAAAATCACTTTTGTATTATTGCTTCCATCGGTGTTTATCATCATGGTTTATGCTGTTTTTATCTCACCCAACTTTAGAGTATTTTTTGACCGCTTTGTTAAGCTGGCAATCGCTATATTTCTGGCAGTCCTCATTTATACATTGCCGACCGGTTATATCAAAAATATCCAGGTTTACGGCCACCCTATTGGTCCGCCAACCGCATTGAAACATCAGTCTGTTGAAAGATTTGTAACATTTCCTAATCTTCTGAAACAAGGCACCAGAAATGTGATCCGGTATAGTTACGAATTTTTTAATCTGGACGGCATACGCAATGCCCAATGGGGCTATGATTTAAATACCCAGATTCGCAAGCCAATTGTCGCAATGGAAAATAAGCTTAATCTGCGACTGGACGAAGAAACTACTTACGTCATTGTGCCTTTTATGTTCCAAAGGCGGTTTGACAATTATAATGCAAATCCCTATTGGGGCGTTTTTGGTTTTGCTTTAATTCTTCCGTTACTGCTTCTCGTCTTTTTAAGGGTATTCTCATCCAGAGTTCACTGGTTCCTTGCTTTAGCATTCGTACTTAATTTCATATCGGTTTCTTTTTCAGCCGTATATGACCCGTTTAAAGGAAGATATTTTATAGAACCGGGCTTGTTCGGCGTTTTATTTTTGCTTCTCCTGTTTTCAAATCATCGTCTTTCGATTATTAAACCAAGACGGAGAGTATGGAAAGGATATGTACTCCTGATTGTTCTGCTCGCTTGTACATCAGCAATTATGGCTGTTTTTTTGAATAGCCGTTGCCTTCCCTTTCCAGCCTATGGTTCAGAATCTGCTTTAAAAATGGAACGTATCAAATACCAGACATTTGCAAGGCCGGATATTACGAAAGCATACCAGACTTATGATTCAATTGTTCCGCAAGACGCAACTATAGCCCTGGCTACAATCAACGATGATTTCGAGTATCCTTTATACGGAGCCAAACTATCACGACGATTAATCTCCATTAATCCTTTTGAAAAAGGGTTGCAGCCTATTCCAAAAGATGCGGATTATCTGTTCTACGCCAAAAGTGTTGTAAATGATTCAAGCCGTATCAAAGCCTTACCAACAGATTTGAGATTAGGAAGCGATACAACGATGAAACATCTGGCCGTAAAGGGAGAAGATTATTATCTGCGTAAATTAAAATAAACGTTTTAGGGAAATTTAACAACGGTCTCAGCTCCGTAAATTGATATTACCCCTGAATTCGTCAACCATGGCAAATTGTACTGCCAGTAATCTGATAATCAATGACTATTGCAATCATGCAACCTTATATATTTCCATATATCGGATATTTCCAGTTGATCAATGCCGTAGATAAGTTCATCATTTATGATGATGTAAATTTTATAAACAAAGGATGGATTAATCGTAATAACATATTAGTATCCGGACAAGCGCATCTGTTTACGATTCCATTAAAGGATGCCAGCCAGAACAAATTAATTCATGAGGTGGAATTAATAGGTGGTGACCAGTGGAAAAAAAGTTTTTAAAAACAGTTCAGCAATCGTATCAGAAGGCACCTTATTTTGAAAAAACTTTTAGTCTTGTAGAAGAAATTGTATATTTAAATATCGGAACAATTAACGAGCTTGCATATCATGCTTTGAAAAAAGTGTGTACTTACATGGAAATTAAGACTGAAATCGTTTCTACGTCAGCCGTATACAAAAATACAGATCTTAAAGGGCAGGAAAGGATACTTGATATTTGTAAACAGGAAAATGCATCTCATTATATTAATCCTGTTGGTGGAATGGAATTATACGAAAAATCGAAATTTGCCAATGAGAGCATACGGCTTAACTTTTTAAAAAGTGTAGCAACCCCTTATTCTCAATTCAAAAATGCTTTCGTACCTTGGCTGTCAATTATCGATATCCTTATGTTTAACGATAACGAAAACATCAGCAAACTCTTAAAAGAATACGAACTTATATAAGCATGGCGAAAGTTATTATTTTTGGTGTCCTCGACACAGCAGAACTGGCTCATTACTATCTTGAAAACGATTCAGAACATACAGTAGCAGCTTTTACAGTCAACCGGGAATACATTCAGGATGAAACATTTCATGGCTTGCCGGTAGTAGCTTTTGAAGATATTGAGAACATTTTTTCTCCGACAGAATACTCATTTTTTGCTCCCATGACGGGACGCAATATGAACCGGAACCGTGAAAGTGTATACCATGCAGCCAAAGCAAAAGGATATCAGTTTATATCTTACATCAGTTCGCATGCAACCATTTTTGATAAAAGCGTAGTAGGCGAAAATTGCTTTATATTAGAAGACAATACCATTCAGCCTTTTACAACAATCGGCAACAACGTTATTATGTGGAGTGGCAACCATATCGGGCATCACAGTACGATAAGAGACCACGTGTTTTTCACTTCGCATGTAGTGATGTCAGGTCATTGTGTAATTGAGCCATATTGCTTTTTTGGCGTTAACAGCACTATCCGTGATTACACACATATTGCTCAGGGCACGCTCGTTGGTATGGCATCCGCTATTACTAAGGAAACCGAAGAATGGGGCATTTATATTGGCAATCCCGCAAAAAAGGTACCAGGCAAAAAAAGTTATGAAGCTTACTGACACCATTTTATTAAAATAACACAGTGGATTTTGATATTACTCATGGCAGAAACACACTTAGTAAATGGAACAAAAGAAAATATTATTTGTAAGTCATGATGCCAACCGGGCCGGAAGCCAGCTTCTGTTGCTGCAATTGCTAAGGCTACTGAAAGAACGCAGTATTCCGATGCATTTGTTGCTTTGTAATGGTGGTGAACTGGAAGATGATTTTGCAGAAGTTATAACCATTACCCGGTTGAACCCGCAATATTCAGAAATGACACCTCTGCTTACCGGAAAAATTCTCAGAAAAGTTAACCTGCATAAATTATACGAAGAACATTCTGCTCAAAAAGAAAATGACAGGATTATAGCAGAATTGGAAGGTCAAAATATCGGGCTTATTTTTGTTAATTCCATAGCTAACGCCGGTGTATACTATGAAACTTTGCGTTTCCTGCATCACCTGCCGTTGGTATTGTTCGTGCATGAACTGGCCATGTCTGTCAAGATTTATACGCATGAAAAACATCTGAATTTTCTACTGAAAAAGACTGATCACCTGATCGCTGTATCAAAAGCGGTAGCTAATTATTACGTAAAAAAATACGACTTTCCAATACATCACGTAAGTACTTTTACGCTTATTGATCATCAGCACATTGATGAAAAGCTTAAAAATGTTCAGGTTCAGATATTGGAAAAAGCATACCGGATTCCTGAAAATGCCATTGTTATCGGTGGATGCGGCAATGCTGAATGGCGTAAGGGAAATGATCTGTTCAACTGGATCGCACGAAATGTGATCCAGAGAACTACTCCGCTACCCGTTTACTTTGTATGGATTGGAGCAGGTCCGCAGCATGAAATATATGATTTGATTGAAAGCGACATCCGTATGATGGGACTTTCAGACAGGATTATACTCATACCGCCAACTCCCCAGGCGCTTGATTATATTAATCGTTTTGATATACTTCTCCTTAGTTCAAGGGAAGATCCTTATCCGCTTGTTGTGCTCGAAGCTGCCTTGCAGGAAATTCCGGTAGTGTGTTTTGAAAATGCTGGTGGTGCCCCCGAACTCATAGAAAGTGATGCGGGATTTGTAGTACCTTATATGGATATTAACGCAGCTTCTGATGCAATTATCCAGCTCGTACTTGATCCTGAATTACGTGACAGGCTGGGTGTAAAAGGACGAAAAAAGGTTTTGGAAAGACATAATACTGATAAAAGCGTTAGTAATATCGAGGCCATCATTCAAAAGTATTTACCTTTGCAGGTTTCGGAAAAACAAAATCAATGACCATCGTTTTTACTATTTGTTCAATCAATTACCTGGCGCAGGCGCGGACTCTCGGAGATTCGCTGAAAGCTACAAATCCTGACATACTCTTTTTTATCGGACTTGTAGATATACTTGAAGGGGTTAGTTTCGATGATGCCTTTATGCCGGAATATCCCATGATTGAAATCGACAAAATAGGCATTGACGGGTTTGACGAAATGGCTGCCAGATATGACATTACAGAATTGAACACGGCGGTTAAACCTTTCTATTTTACCTATTTTTTCAAAAATTACCCGAAAGCCGATAACGTCATTTACTTCGATCCTGACATTATCATCTTTAAGCCGTTAACACAACTGTTACATTCACTGCAACTTCATCAGGCCGTTTTAACGCCTCATATCAATACACCGATTGAAGACCGGCTGACACCAAATGAATTGCACCATTTAAATACAGGGATATATAATCTGGGTTTTGCAGCCTTTAGAAGAAGTCCTGAAAACCTGGAATATATCCAGTGGTGGGAAGAAAAGCTCCGTTACGAGTGTATGATTGACCTTTGTAACGGATTATTTACAGATCAGAACTGGATGAATTTCCTCCCTGTATTTGTAAAGAATGTGCATATTGAGCGAAATCCCGGATACAATGCGGCGTACTGGAACCTGCACGAACGCCAGTTTTCGATTGTTGATAAAAATTATTTTGTAAATGGGGATAATCCTTTGATATTTTTCCATTACAGTGGTTATGATCCGGCCAAACCCGATATACTTTCCAAATATCAGGACCGGTTTGAACTTGCGGAAAGACCTGATCTGACTGAACTTTTTGCTTTATATAAAAACAACCTTATAAAAAACGGGAACGCCTATTACCGGAAATTTCCATGCTTTTATATCAAACCTGCTCGTGTAGTACGTTACCTTCGTGTAAGAAAATGGCTTAAAAAACCTTTTAATTACGTAATTGACCAGCTCGAAACGATATAAATGAAAGAGCTTGTATCTGTAATAATTCCTGTATTAGATCCAAATCTTAACCCGACCGAAGAGCGGATACTGCATCATTGCCTGGAGGCATTGGCCAATTACCCGATCGTTTTCATCACATTTGAAAAAGCAGATCTGAGTATCATCAGAGAGCATCAGAAGGAAATAGATGTTGTATATTTTCCCAAAGAATATTTTCAGTCACGGGAAACGCTCGGAAAGCTTTTCCTGATGGAAGATTTTTACCACCAGTTCAGCTGGGCCAGTTTCTTGCTTATTCATGAACTGAATAGCTGGGTAATAAAAGATGAACTGTATTACTGGTGCAAGTCTGGTTATGATTATTTAAAAGCAGCACCTGTTTCCAAAAAACAAGGAAGTTTTCAGAATTTTTTTGAAGATATTTCACTGATTAAAGGATTAAACCATACTGAAAAATTGAGATTGGGAAGCAGTTTTCAGGATAACGGCTTATACCTGTGCCTTGTTGAACGAATGATTGCCACGCTTAAAGGCAAACAGAAAACTGCCTACAATTACAGGCATCACCAAGATCTGTTGAACCGTGACGCTCTGTTCTGGGAGATAGAAGCCAATCGTTTCTGGCCAAATTTGCGGAAGCCAACGCCAATTGTACAAAATTATTTTTGCCAATACGTTGATCACCAAATCACCCAATCAGAATTAAAGGATAAATTACCTTTTGCTTTGACTGGCATTAACGGTACCAATATCAATAGCCTGCCCTATTTTAAATAGGTAACGAAGAGAACCTTACACACATGAACATTATTTTCACCGTCTGCAACCGTACAAATCTATCCAATGCTTTGGCTTTGGGCAGATCCGTTATGCAACATTCGGGAAACATTTTTTACCTATGCTGGGCAGATAGCCCGGAACCTCTGAAACTGCCTGAGAATGTCAGGTTACTGACCGTTTCTGAAATCAATATTCCGGAGTGGCCACAAATGATTGGGCATTATTATGATTTTGAATTGTTGCCTGCGTGTCGTCCTTGGTTTGCAAAACACTTAATCAATCTGCATCCGGATCAGGTAACCTTTACCTTTTTTGCGCCCACGGTTTTACTGTTAAAACCAGTGGAAGAAATATTTGTCCGGGATGCAGGTATAATCCTGACGCCTCACACAACAAGCCCATTACAAAAATCTGCTGTCCTGGATGACAAAAGAATCCTCAACATTGGTATGTTCCATGCGGGAAGCTGGATTTTGAATAAAAGTGAAGAAAGTCTGAAATTCCTCGATTGGTGGGCTGTAAGAACCATAGACCGAGCAAAATTTGATCTTTGTAATGGTATGTGCATGGATCAGTTATGGCTCAATTTTGCTCTGGTCAGAATTAAAGATGCGCACCAGATTTCTCATAGTGGCTGGCATTTCGGTCTTCATTCGGTGCTGAGCAAAAAACTGGAATTTGAGAACGGCCATTATCTGGTCAATGGAAATCCATTGATTTCCATTGACTTTGCAGGTCTTGATTTTTTCGATCCTATCTGGTCAGATCAGGCAGTGTTATTATCTCAAAATCAGGCATTCAAAAAGCTTTTTTCTGAATATAAAAAAAACCTCAGCGCTTTTCAATCGTTTCTGCCTTCTGAATCAAAACCGACCTACGGCCTCATTCCGGATATCAGGAAGAACAGAATGATGAGAAAAAAGATTGAAGGCAAGCTAAAATCAATAACTGCGTTTATTGATCAGTTCCAATTTAACTAATAAGGAAAGCAGGATGAAATCCCTCCAAGAAAGTACACGTGATTTGCGTGAATTCATTTCGGTATTAAAAATAAAAAAGGAAAATTCAGGTCATTTCCCGAAACTTACCATCATCACGCCGTCATATAACCAGGCAGATTATTTAGAAAGAACGATTCTCAGTGTTTTAAATCAAAATTACCCGAATCTGGAATATATCATTATTGACGGCGGCTCAACAGACCACAGCGTAGAAGTAATAAAAAAATACGAAAATCACCTTACTTACTGGGTTTCGGAAAAAGACCGCGGGCAGGTACATGCTATAAATAAGGCACTTGAAAGAGCAACCGGCGAATATATAGGTTTTCAAAATTCTGATGATGTATATTTCCCTGGTACGTTTAAGCGTTTTGGAGAAGCAACTGTGAAAAAGCCGGATGACATTCTGTATGGTGATCTTTTCATGGTTTCAACAACGGATGAAGTTACTGAAATACTAAAAACTACTTCTTATAGCCTTACTTGTCAGGTACTTGAAGGAATGCAGATTCATAATCAGTCGCTGTTTTTCAAAAAAACACTGGTGGATAAATATGGAAAGTTTGATGAATCTTATCGTTTTGCCTTTGATTATGAATTTATCACCCGCTACACAGCAGAAGGTACAACGAGCGTTAGGAAAGTAGAAGGCCTGGGCGGAGCACTGAGGGTGCATGCAGATGCCAAATCCTCAACCATTGCACATGTAGGAGAAGAAGAGCATGTAAAAATCCAGAAATTGTACATTCCTTCCATTGGCTTCCCGGCTCTCAACAAATTGAGGTATCTTTGGTGCCGATTACGTAAAACGGCGTATTTCGCTCTAAAATTTGATTTTAAATATATAAGTTACAGATTATCCAGATGAATTGGAGTCTTTTAAATATTGTTCAAAACTTTAACAATCTTAGGTATTCACTTGGCATTGCAATGATGTTCAATGGATTTCCTTTGATTTTTTTTATACGTGATACTTTAAAGATTGGGCCTGCAAGTAGTGTTTTCACTGCCGTTTTTTTTGTTTTGGCACTTATTTTAATGGTTCCGACGCATCTTTTCCAACGCCTCTATAAGCCCAATACCATTCTGTTTAATCTGGGATTGGGGTTTCTCCTTATATCGTTTTATTACTTCATGTTTATCAATTCAGGAGGAAAACCGATTGCTGACATAGGTAATTATGTATTTATTTTCGCCTTTTTGGTATTGCTGCTCCATACTCCAAACGAAGTATCGGAAACGCTTGTCACAGTACTATTTCTTCTTTCATTATTCTGTAATATCACACTCGTATATTCCCTGTTAACCGATCCTAACTGGTCTCCGGGTATGCGTGCGGCCGTTAGTTTTTCCAATGATGGTGCCCAGCCGGGAGGAAATCCGCATATCACCGCACGAAACGGTGTAATATGCCTCGTAACAGCGTTGGTACTGCTTGGAAAAACGCCTGGTGTATTTACCAGAATATTCCTGTTTTTCTCTGTACTTTTTAGTCTGGGTGTGGTAGTTCTTTCTCTGGCTAAATCAAGTTATCTGGGAATTGGTCTCATGCTGGCTGCGTACATGATTTTCCATTTCAAAGTATCCAGTGTATTTACAGCTGTGGGAAGCCTATTCAAATTTAAAAACTTTATCGTTTTTCTGTTAATCCTGGTTGGGCTTAACTACTTTCTGAGCCGTTACGGAGATATCTTCAATTTGATCCTGGGTTATTGGGATGTATTTGAAAACCGGATCATGGATGTAATTTTCACTTCTTTTGGGGTAAAACTTACAGAAACAGCTGATGTAGATTATTCGGCAATGGGTCGCGTCAGTGGTTTCGGTGAATTTCTTGATACCGTTTATTCATGGGATGTGTTTTTAGGAAGAGGTTATAAAAGTTTTTATCTGGACGTTCCTATCCTGGAATCTTTTGTAAATCACGGCATAATAGGGTTTGCATTTTTTGCTTCGTTCAACTTGTTCCTTTTACTTTTTGCGATCAGGGAAATCAGAAGAAGTACCAATTCCCTATCAACCTTCCTGGCTTATTTTTTCATCTCACTGACCATATTACTAATCACCGGAGGAAGGCCTACAGATATTGCTTTCTGGTTTCCTTACGTGACCATGATGCGGTTCCTGGGTATTGGATATATCACTAATTACCTGGCACCGGCAAAACAAAATACTCTGGAAACGATTTCTGTTTAATACTGTTTAAAAATATTTGCCAATAACCCTGAAAAATCTTTGTTAATGTACGGGTTCATTAACATTTCAACCCGACTAATGAGAGAAAGAGTAGAACAACTCGATGGATTACGAGGCATTTTTGCTCTCCTTGTAGTGGCCCATCATCACAATGCTTTTAAAAATTCCATCCTTTACAACAACTTTTTTGTAATCAATTCAAGTCTGTTTGTAGATTTTTTCTTCGTGCTGAGCGGATTTGTAATTGCTATGAATTACATCGGTAAGCTAAGTACAGGGCAGGATTTTTTCCAGTTTATAAAAAAACGTTTCTTCCGCCTTTATCCGCTTTTATTTTATTCTGAAATTGTGTTTCTGATCGCCAATCTCACTGGTGAACACAGTGTATTAAAAAATTCATCCAATCTCGGCCTTTCCTATTATTTCCTGACTGCCCTGGATACACTTACCTTCATGGGATCTACACCTGTATTGGGTGGCTGGATCGGGCTCAATTATCCTGCCTGGTCTATTTCTTCTGAAATGATATCCTATGTCTTTTTTGGGCTTATTCTGCTCTTTATTCCAAAGCAAAAAAACCTGGCGTTCCTGGCAATTATACTTTTTGCAGGTATTTTTATTATTGATCGCGATGAATATCTGCTGACTTATGACTACGGTTTTATCAGAGGGCTGCTTTGTTTTTGTATAGGAATTTTTACGTTTGAAATTATCAAAAACCGGAATTTAGAATTATCATTTTTAGAAATCCCTTATTTGATTTTACTGGTTTCAATGATGTATCTGGTGCATCACTATCAGCTAAATGTTTGGAAACTGGTATTTCCTTTTATCTTTTCTGCCGGCATATTTGTTTTCTGTAATTCGACAGGTTTTGTTACAAAAATGCTGAGTAACAGGCTTTTTCAATATTTGGGACGTATCTCCTACTCTATTTATCTCAACCACGCTATTGTTCTGATATTTGTAAACATCATTCTTTTCAGAATGTTAAAATCCCCTCAAACCGAATGGATGATCGGATTTTCCCTGTTTATTTCTATTGCCATTACCATCATCTATTCTCATTTCACGTATGAATGGATTGAGAAACGATTTGGCCAGTTTCTGAAAAAGACATTTTGACTTTTAAATAAAACCTTCCTTTTTCGGCATAGCCCGATACATTCGGCGGGACAACTTTATTAGGAATTTCATAAACCATTTCAGTTCCTGATTGGTTAATTATACAGATAATTGATTTTTGGTTATTTCAGGATTTAAAACATTCCTTACTTACTATTTAAAACGATCTGTTATGTCTTCATTCAAAGAACTTATAAATGGGAACAAACCCGTACTCGTTGATTTTTCAGCTGAATGGTGTGGCCCATGTAAAATGATGAAACCTATTTTGGATACATTAAAATCTGATTTGGGCGATGCTGCAACAATCATCAAGGTAGATGTGGATAAAAATCCATCCGCTGCACAGGCATACAAAATTCAGGGGGTTCCTACACTGATCGTTTTCAAACATGGAAAACCAATGTGGAGACAGTCTGGAGTAGTACAGGCGGACCAGCTTAAATCAGTAATTAAAAAATATTTGTAATCTTTGCCGGCCACAGTGTGACTGCCACAGTGTGACTGCCACAGTAAGACTGCCACCGATAAAACAAAAATGATCAGTAAAGGAAATTTGGAAGTTATTAACAGCATAGATTTCTCGGACAGGGAAATACCGGAAAGTGAGTTTGAACAATTTGAATTTATTAACTGTACATTTTCCAGTGTTGCGGGAATAGAGCTTACGGATTGTATTTTTACCGATTGCAATTTCAGCAATGCCACGTTTGCAAATTGTAAAATGAACGACGTGACTTTTTATAATTGCAAGTTATTGGGCGTTAATTTTTCGGAGACTAAAGACTTCGGTTTTTTGGTAAAATTCGATAACTGCATTTTAGATTATGCTATTTTTGATAACAAAAAACTGAACAAAAGCAGCTTCACCAATTGCAAAATCCACAATGCTGACTTTACTCAGGCAGATTTATCAAAATGCAAACTGCATAATTGTGACTTTTGGGATGCTGTATTTGTCAATACCAATGTAGGTGGAGTAGACTTTACAACCAGTAAAAATTTCACGATTGATCCGACTAATAATAATGTGAGAAAAGCCAAGTTCCTTTCATCCGATCTGGCAGGGCTTCTTACAAAATTTGATATAATTATTAAATGATATTGAACTGATTTTCAGTCTTAGTTTCTTCTTTATAAAAATTCCACTTTTGGATTATGCAGGAAAAATTATTTGCAAAGAACGTTTACACAGGGAATGAAATCCTTAAAGATCAGTTGATTACAGTTGAAAACGGGAAAATAAACGCTATTTCCCATTCTGCTTATTCACCGGAAGTTAAAATTGTAAATAATCTTGCAGCCGGGTTTTTCGATAGCCATATCAATGGTGGAGAGAAATTTTATTTTACACAAAAAGCGGATGAAGAAACGATTGACGATATTTATCAGGCAAGTTTCCAGACCGGAACAGCCTACGTATTGCCAACATTAATTACATCGCCCCAGGACAATATTTTAAAAGGGATTGAAGCCATTAAAAGTTACCAGAAAAAAAATCCTGGCTCAGGCGTTTTGGGAATGCATTTGGAAGGCCCATTTTTAAACCCAGTCAAAAGAGGTGCTCATTTAACGGAATACGTTCGCAAACCAACCAATGCCGATCTTGAGGAAATAATTCATTACGGTAAAGATGTCATTAGCCTGATGACGATAGCGCCGGAAATGTTCACGACAGATCAGATCCAGATGCTTTTAGATTCAGGCATTACTATATCAGCCGGACATTCTAATGCAACTTATGAAGAGGCTGCAAAGGCTTTTTCGCAGGGAATAAACCTTGTAACGCATCTTTACAATGCCATGTCAGCATTTGGACACCGTCAGCCTGGGCTTGTTGGTGCTACTTTTGATACTCCGTCTGTTTATGCGCCAGTTATTATCGATGGCGTTCATTGCGATTTTGCAGCTGCAAGTGTCGCTTATATGATCAAAAAAGACAAACTTTTTCTTATTTCTGATGCACTGTTTTTAGGAGAAAAAGTAACTGAATTTAAATGGGGAGAATTTGATGCTTATCTGAAAGACGGAAGGTATACCAACTCAGACGGAAATCTGGCAGGAGCAACTATTTCATTGGGTGATGCTGTTCGGAATGCAGTACAAAAAATCAATATCCCGGTTCAGGAAGCAATAGAAATGGCAACGATCAGGCCTGCAAAAGCCTTGGGATTATCCAATAAAATCGGGCAGATTGCCGTTGGTTTCCCGGCTGTTTTTACCACTTTTGACGATGGGCTGGAAAAGTTTGAGGTTTTGAAATACTGATTTTGCCAGAAAGTCACAAAGACAAAGCAGTGATTGTTAATTTTCATCCTTAGTGTGTCCTTGCATTAGCTGCAAAAAAATCCTAAACTATCAGCAAACCGCCTTTTCTCAGATCTGCCCAGGTTTTGGACTGAACCAGCGTCTCAAAACTCCCCAATCCCAAAGATTCAAAATCATTTCTTAACAATTCAAAAGCATAAGTTTCCGGATTGGCGATCAGGATTTTTGGCATGATCTCTACCAGCCATTCTGCTATTTCAACTTCCGCTTCAACAGCCCATTCTTTCTTTTTGTTATAAAAAATCAGTTCGGCAACTTCATAAATCTTTTTACCCCTTTTCTCCTCAAACACTGATAATTCTGGCAAACTTCCTAACCAGGTTACAAGCGCATTTGGCCTGCTAACGGAATCCGGTAAGTCGCGGACACTTTTTTCAATATATTTCGGAGAAACGGAAGTGGAAGGAACTTTAAAATCAAACCAGCGTGAAAGTGGAAAATCCAGGCAAACGCTATGCATGTAATTGAAAAGTGATTTTCTCAATCCTTCCGCAAAAAGATCATGATCGGCCCCTAATGGATCTAGGTGTTCCAGATCGTTATTTGCAAATTTACCCGTATCCGGCCCGATACGCATAACATCAAATTCTTCCGGATGCAAACCAACCGGACTGTGTGCAGTCATTGCGAAACGATGCCAAAAACCGGACTGGACAATTCCCTGCTGAAATAATTGCCTCACCATTTCCAACGCATCAATCGTTTCCTGAGCGGTCTGTGTGGGGAAACCATACATTAGATACGCATGCACCATAATACCAGCCTGCGTAAATGCATCCGCAACTCTTGCCACCTGTGCAACCGTTACGCCCTTTTTCATACGTTCGAGCAAACGGTCAGATGCAACTTCCAACCCACCGGAAATGGCAATACATCCCGAAGCTTTCAGCAGCAAGCACAGGTCATGTGTAAAATTCTTTTCAAAACGAATATTCGTCCACCAGACAACAGTTAGTTTTCTGCGTATAATTTCCAGTGCCAGATCCCGTAACAACGCTGGTGGTGCAGCCTCATCTACAAAATGAAATCCGTTTTGCCGGGTTTGTTCTATAATCTCTTCAATACGATCGCAAAGCAGTCCGGCTGTCATCGGCTCGTACCGCCTGATATAATCCAGTGATATATCACAAAAAGAGCATTTACCCCAATAACATCCATGCGCGAGCGTAAGCTTATTCCAGCGGCCATCGCTCCAAAGCCGGTGCATAGGATTTACAATTTCTATTACTGACAAATAATCGTGTAAAGGCAAATCGCTGTAATCCGGTGTGCCGGTATCACGTTGCGGGACGTCTTTTTCATTAGCACCATTATGATAAATTACTTCACCGTTAACACGTGAATAAACCCGTTTCAATTGTGTTATTTCCCTTTCGCCGTCCAGATATTCAAGTAATGATAATAGCGGCGCCTCTCCATCATCCAGACAGATAAAATCTATATAATTAAAAACGCGTGATTCTTTTAACGAACGTAATTCTGTGTTGGCAAAACCGCCGCCCATGACTACTTTAATATTTGGATGATGTTTTTTTAAATACTGTCCGCACTTAAATCCACCATATAAATTACCCGGAAATGGAACTGTAATACAAACCATGTCAGGCTGGTATTTCTGGATTTTCTGTTCCAGTAAAAGTGTTAGTATTTGAGATAAAAGTGTATCAGTAGATTCCAGGGCAGCCTCCATTTCATCAAAATGCGTTGCTGATCTGCCTAAACGCTCTGCATAACGGCTGAATCCAAAATGGGGATCAACGGCCTCTTGTATGAGATCACCCAGATCTTCAAGATATAAAGTAGCAAAATGACGGGCTTTATCATGAATTCCCATTGTACCAAAAGCCCAGTCCATATCTTCAAGCTGCTGAAAACGGCTGGCTTCCGGCAGATAACTTCGGTCACAAATACTATGGGCCAGAGTTGGATTGTTATTTTTTAAAAATCTGATAACCGGATCAATCGTAGATATATAATCATCTTTCAGCGAATAAATCCGGTAACTGTTTTCCGTTAGTTCCGCATCAGAATTATCAAGATCCGAGAAAAGCTTTTTTAGCCCTTTTGAAGAAAACAATGCCAGAATCACATCAATACCCAAATCAGCCTGATACGATTCTCTTCCCAAAGTATTCAAAAACCCTTTGAGATAAGCAGTTGCAGGATACGGTGTATTGAGCTGGGTAAATGGCGGGGTAATAAATAGTGTTTTCTTTTTCAATGCAAAACTGGTTTTTTACAGGTGCAAAGATACAGCTTTGGAGAAACCTTTTCTAGTTAACTCTCAGTAGCTTGTTGTTGAACAAAATGATGTAAATTTGATTAAACAATATAAATTCCAGAATTATGGAAGGGCGGGTAATAAATATTGATCCTGAAATTTTAGGCGGTACACCAGTTTTCTTTGGAACGAGAGTACCCATTAAAAATTTATTTGATTATTTGGAAACGGGTGACAACATTGAAACTTTCCTTGAAGATTTTGAGGGTGTTAGTAAAAATCAGGTTATAAAGGTTCTGGAAATGTCTCAGAAATTAATTGAAACATCAACAAACATTCTAAATGAAAATTTTGCTTGACGAATGTTTTACTAAACGATTGAAAAACCATTTAATGGAATTTGAAGTTTCGACGGTAAGAGAATTGGGACTTAGTGGAACCAAAAATGGTAAATTAATGACATTTTGTGTTGAAAATAATTTTGATATTTTACTGACTATTGACAAAAATTTGATGTTTCAACAAAATCTAGAAAAATATCCAGTCACTATAGTCGTTCTGAATAGTTTTACCAGTAAAATTGAAGAGCTAATTAGCTTTTTGCCATCATTAAAATCGCAAGTTACCATACTGCAAAAACATAAGGCTTATATTATAGATAAATGAGACATAAATAGTTTAAATCACTGCTCTTTATAGCAATACATTTGCTTCGGTTCTTATAAATTATTTTTTTATTCCTCAGGAGAATAAAACCAGTCCCAGAAATCCAATTTTCCAAAACATACATTTCCTTTGCCAACTTATTGAGCTGTGCAAATGGCGGGTAATAAAGCTCACTTGCCGAAAAATGTCATTCATAAATTCCACCACTTCAAAATAAAGAATTCATAATATCGTAATATAAAAACTAGTCCGTTTGGAGATGAAACAGGTATCATTACAATCTGAATGATAATTTATATTATGATACCAAGTTCAAGTGGTTTTCTATTAAGGGTTACTCTGATTACCTGTTTCATCTTTTTTTGCTACGCTCCTATTTTTGCCCAGGATAACAAATCCTATCCTGCTTCTGAATTTCCTGATCGGGTTATTCTTGGTTTTAAAGGAAACCCTGCTGTTTCACAAGCGGTTAACTGGCGTACCAATGAACAGGTTTCCGATGCAATTGCAGCCATTCACGAAGCTGATCCGTCTCCTGATTTTCGGCCAAATGCACTAATTGTAAAAGCACTGACACAAGCTGTGCAAATGGATGGCAAAACAGTGCATTATCACGAAGTTAATTTTACGGGTTTAAAACCTGCCACGCAATATGTTTACCGCGTAGGTGGTGGTTCCCACTGGAGTGAATGGTTTCATTTTACAACAGCATCTGATAAACCGGAGCCGGTATCATTTCTTTATTTCGGTGATGCACAAAATGACATTCGTTCTTTATGGTCGAGGACTATTCGCGGTGCTTATTCAACACTTCCGAAGGCGAATTTGATGATCCATGCCGGAGACCTGATCAACCGGTCTAACACAGATTATGAATGGGGCGAATGGTTTGAGGCGGGCGGCTGGGTAAATGGTATGGTTCCAAGTCTGGCAACACCAGGAAATCATGAATATTATAAAGACAAAGAGGGTAATCCACAAGTGTCGATGCATTGGAAACCTCAGTTTGCTTTGCCTGAAAATGGTCCGGAAGGGTTATCAGAAACTGCTTATTATATTGACTATCAAGGCATACGATTTATAACCTTGAATTCACAAGCTGCCATAATTGATTCTGTAACAATGAATAAACAGGCGGTCTGGTTTGAAAATGCAGCAAAAGACCAACCCAATCGCTGGGTGGTTGTGATCCATCACCATCCTATCTATTCTACCAAAAATGGTAGAGACAATGATGAATGGCGTTTGAAAATGGAACCACTTTATAAAAAATATAAGGTTGATATCGTATTGCAGGGCCACGACCATACTTATGGAAGAGGTATTAATATGCCGTTGGGACAAAGCAGAAAAAAACCGGACGGCCCCATTTATGTAGTATCCGTAAGCGGGCCGAAAATGTATGATATTGGTTTGCAAAACTGGATGGATCGTGCTGCGTCCAATACACAATTGTATCAGGTAATTACAATTGACCAGAAAAAGCTTGAATTTAAAGCATACACCGTAAATGGTGATTTATACGACTCCTTTGACCTGGAAAAAGATAAAAACGGGCAAAACACATTGGTAGAACTTTCTAATTCTTTAAAAATAAAGGAAAGACTCGACTTGCCGGAACACTACCAGAAAAGTTTTAAAAAGGAAGAATTAAAGGAATACAACGAGCGTTTCCAGGAATATAAAAAACGGAAAGGATTAAAATAAAAGGCCTGTTTTACTTCTTAACAGCCCAGAAAATCGCATTCCGGAAGATTGTCTGATATTCTTCGCTTTCAAACAATACCGGAGAATGTCCCATAAAAATGTACACATTCTTCGCATTTACTTTTTTGTTTGACCAGATGACCGGATGGTCGCCCATTTTAATTTTTGAATCCGGAGAATAAGTTGACTCATCTACACTGGCAATCACGTCAACATTCGGTCTCGGGCTTTTGTCGTAAACATACCATTCCTCCTTTTTTACTAAAAAGGAGGAAGGAATGCCTTTCATTACCGGATGTTTTTTGTTTTCCACTTTAACTGTTGCCGACGCAAAATCAGCAATGTAATTTTTAAATCGGATTCCACCCATAAAATCTGAAAACCATGGCCACATCTTATACCCGTCAAATTCTCCTAATAAAGTTGCGTGGTGAAATCCAATCCAACCTCCTTTTCCTTCATTGATATATTTTTCAAACGCAGTAATTGCCTCTGGTGTCCAGGCATAAGGCACGAAATCCAATTGGATAAATAACTGATATTGAGCTAAAAAATCATCATTTATCTGGTTTGTATTTTCAATAAAATCTATTGAGAAGTTTCGCTCTTCCGCCAGCTTTTCCAACCATATTTTAGCCGCTTTTGAGTATTCGACATGGTGCCCACCGTTTTCGGAAATGGCTAATACTTTAAAATCCGGTTTTTTAGTTTGTGCAAAAACCTGACTCTGAGCGTATAATAAAATCGTGAATATTAGATAAAAGCGATATTTACAAATGAAGTTTTTCATTAATCCAGAATTCATGATTTACATTAAACACTTATTTTAAAATCGGTAGAACGACATTGCTGCTGTTCTTTGAATCGTGGTAAATCATAATCTTTGATTTTTGAAAATCCTGTTCGTCTGCTTCAAAAATATTTATGAATTTTTGTGGATTTCTGTCAACCAACGGAAACCAGCTGCTTTGAACCTGAACCATTACACGATGGCCTTTTTTGAAGGTATGTGCTACTTCATTTAGTTTAAACGAAACTTTTTCTATCTTGTCCTTAGTAAACGGCTCCGGTTTGCTGAAACTGTTACGAAATTTACCACGAAATACTTCAGCTCTTACCATTTGCTGATAACCTCCCATTTGCGTTGGACGTTGTCCTTCTGATGCTGCCGTAATTGTAGAACCTGCCGGCCAAACGTCGATTACTTTAACAATAAAATCAGCATCACTTCCAGTCATGGACACAAACAGATTAGCCGCAATTTCACCAGTCAATGTCATATCCTGCGTTAAAGAATCGGTTTGAAATACCAGTACATCCGGGCGCTGGGAAGCGAATCTTTGATCCTCCACCATATACTCGTTATTCCTATGGCCACTGATTACGCCGGTGTACGGAACAGGTTTAGCAGGATCACTTTCATATTCACTCGCACTTTTTACTGCATCTGGTTTCGTATCTGAAAGCTTTCCATGTTCTCCAAAAAAATACGGAACCTGGTGACTGTTTTTCGGTGGCCATACATCGTAATTCTTCCATTGATTGGAACCAGTCTCAAAAACCGTTACCTCCGACTGGTCGAAACTGCCTTTATCTTTCAGGTAAAAGTTGAAAAATTTAGTTTCAATTTCATCCTGATAATATTTATTTAAATCTGAGCCAAACCGATAATTAGCAAAAGATTTCCACGAAGCCGCCGCCCATCCTCCATGCGTCCATGGCCCCATTACAAGTTTTGCATTGTTGCCTGGAGATTGCTTTTCAATGGCGGCATATGTTTTCAAAGCGCCATATAGATCTTCGGCATCAAACCAACCCCCTACAACCAAAACGGCAGGTTTAACGTTTTTCAAATGTTGTTTAATATTCCTCGACAGCCAGAACTCATCATAAACAGGATGTTCCACAATCTGTCTCCACACACTTTTAGGATCTGAAAAATAAGCGCTGGTATTTGCTTTTTTCAAGGGGCCAAAATCCAGGAAATACTGATAAGCATCACTATTAGCACCGGTTTTAAAGAACAGTTCATAATTTTCGCCATTTGCACTTTTCGGGCCGTCAAAACCACTGTAAAATCCGAAATTATCCATCAGGAAAAATGCACCATTATGGTAACAGTCATCTCCAATAAATTCGTCAGACATAGGCGCTTGCGGAGAAACTGCTCTTTAAGGCAGGATGTGCATCAGGCAATGCGGCGGATGAATAATATCCTGGAAATGAAATCCCATAGATTCCCGCTTTGCCATTATTTTTTGTATTCTTCAAAAGCCACTCAATCGTATCATACGTATCGCTCGACTCATCAACGTCCTTATTACTCTTTTTATCCACGATAGCAGGTGTCATTTCACGGAAATTCCCCTCACTTTTATACCGTCCCCGCGCATCCTGGTAAACGAAAATATATTTATCCCGCATTAACGAAACATTAGGCCCAATCTTCCTGCGGTAATTATTATCTCCATACGGCCCGGCTGAGTAAGGCGTCCGCTGCATCAATATTGGATAAGACTGCATTGTGTCTTTTGGCGTGTAAATAACCGTATAAAGCTTTACCCCATCCCGCATCAGAATAGTCCGTTCCGTTTTCCGGTAATTGCTTCTTACAAAACTGGTATCAGTTGTAACAGTATTTTGTGCCTGGGTCAATAGAGGAAGTATAAGGAGAAAGATAAAAAGTTGTTTCCTGAACATTGAATTGGAAATGGGTTAAAAAGTGGTATAGCAAAAATACGGAAAGAATTTTGGGATGGAGCGGTTTGAGAATAGGATTGTTTAAACGTAAGTCTAGTACGGCAATATGGAACTTGGCCAGATAATACGTCAGTCAGAGGCCTACTTAAAAATTATTCTCAAAAGCAACAGATTAAGGGTCTGTTGGTTCTTATAACCTACCGAATGAAGTCTATAATTGTTAAAACAGACTACGATCAACGAGTTTAGATAAAATGCCATAGGTATGACCAATTATATAGCCCTGGATTTTAATCTATGGAAAATAAAAACAAGATAATTTTGATAAGATATAATCCGCATTTTCACCGTTCCGCAATTTCCTAATTACCACATAAAACAAAAAAGCCCGCTAAAAGCGAGCTTGATTTGCAATAATTTCAGTGAAAGAAGTTACCCTCAATACACACGGTTTGTGACCCATAGGGGAATCGAACCCCTGTTTCAACCGTGAAAGGGTCGTGTCCTAACCGCTAGACGAATGGGCCGACTGGTCTCCTACTTCGTGAGCTTTTTAAGCACTTTCTTTCACTTTTCGTTTCCGTGTTCTGGAATCGTGGTGCAAAGATGCAGGACTGAATTTTAAATTCCTAACATCGGAAGGAAATATAATTCACTTATTTTTTACAACTCTCATTTTCAAGTCATTAAAATTCAAACTTTTTTTAATTTATTTTTCAATGCCGTTAAATTCCACGAACTTTCTAAATTTGGCTATACCTATTTTGAAATTCACTCACAGATTTATGATCAAATCTATTTATTGTCTCCTATTCCTTTTTTCGTTTCAATTTGCCATTGCTCAAAACAAAACTCCTGATCAGTATTTAGGCTACCCGCTTGGCTCTAAATTTACTTACCATCATCAAATCGTGGATTATATCCGGTTAATGGAAAGCCAGAATCCGGACCGCGTGAAAATAATACAATATGGCAGTACCAATGAAGGCCGTCCGCTGATTGCTGCCTTTATTTCTTCTCCTGAAAATATCAGCCGCCTGGAATCCATCAGGACCAATCATTTGAAAAGCATCAAAATGCTTGATGGCAAATCTGAAGGCACTGTCCCTCCTATTGTATGGCTCAGTTACAACGTACACGGCAATGAGGCAGTTTCCGCGAATACGAGCATGAAGGTTGTGTATGAACTGCTGAATAAGGAAAATGCTTTAACACAAGGCATATTAAAAAATACTGTGGTGATCATTGATCCGTGTGAAAATCCGGATGGCTACGACCGCTACACGCAATGGTACAACCGTTACCAGAGTGCAGTCCCGAACGTAACGCCGTATGCACTGGAACACGATGAACCATGGCCGGGAGGACGATTCAATCACTATCTTTTTGATCTGAACCGCGACTGGGCATGGCAGACACAAAAAGAAACACAGGCCAGAATTGCGCTTTATAACCAATGGATGCCTCATTTGCATGCTGATTTTCATGAAATGGGTTCCAATAGCAGTTATTATTTCCCACCTGCTGCAAAGCCTTTTCATAAGGATATCACCGGATGGCAACGAGAATTCAACGAATTGGTTGGAGAAAATTGTCGTAAATATTTTGATAAAAATAACTGGGCTTATTTTACCAGATACAATTATGACCTGTTTTACCCAAGTTACGGCGATACCTGGCCAACTTTCAATGGTGCGATTGGTATTACATATGAACAGGCTGGTGGTGGTGCCGGCGGTTTAGCCATTGAAAGAAAAAAGAAAAGGATACTTTAACCCTTGTGAGCAGGATCGATCATCATTTTGCAACCAGTATGGCCACGCTTGAATCCGTAACATCACACCAGGAACGTATCGTAAAAGAGTTTATCAAATTCCATGAAGATGCAGCAACAAATCCTGCCGGAGGTTTTAAAACTTATGTAGTAAAAAACCAGGGAAATGAAGAACGGGTAAGGTCATTCACAGAATGGCTGACAAAACAGGGATTTGAATATGGAATGGCTGGTAAAAATATGATTGCCAAAGGAACTGAACTGGCGAATTCTTCGGATCAATCCATAAAAATAGAAAGTAATGACTTGCTGATCAGTGCTTATCAACCCAAATCAAACCTGATCAGGATACTTTTTGAAACTAAACCGGTTTTGGAAGATTCAGTTACGTATGATCTTACAAGCTGGGGAATGTCTTATTTGTTTGGATTGAAAACATATGGTTTGAAAGAAAAACTGGCGCCGGTTGCTTATAAAACTCCGGTAATTGAAAACAAAATTTCAGAGGTTTCGCCTTATGCTTACTTAGCACGCTGGTCGGCGGTGGAAGATGTTGTTTTCCTCTCAGAACTTTTAAAAAGGAATATGCTGGTGCGCAGTTCAAATGTTGATTTTGAGATTGATAAACTTAAATTTGAAGCCGGTACACTTGTTATCACAAAAAAAGGAAACAGTCAGAAAGATTTTGACCAGCTTGTAACATCACTGGCTACAAAACATCATGTACAGCTTATTCCTGTAAAAACTGGTTTTGTAACATCCGGAGCAGATTTCGGATCTCCTCAATTTGTACCTGTTTTGAAATCCCCAAAAATAGTAACTGTTGGGGGCCCTGGCATTTCCGCTACATCATTCGGTGCGGTTTGGCATTACTTTGAAAAACAGATTGAATATCCAATGACCATTATTAATGGAGACAAACTGGCTAATTTACCATGGAGTGAAATTGACGTTTTGATCCTTCCTGCCGGGAAATACGCCAATATTATGAATGAAAAGGTAATTGACATGCTACAGGAATGGATCAGGAATGGAGGCAAACTTATTGCTATGGAACAGGCAACGGATATTTTTATAAATAAGCCAGGGTTCGGGCTTACTAAAAAGATTTCTGAAAAAAGTAAAGAGCCGGATGTATTCAAAAAATTCGGTGATCAGGAGCGTCTCGAAGCAAGTGATTCTTCTCCGGGGAGTATGTTCATTATTAATTTAGACAAAACACATCCGCTTGCCTTTGGCTGCAATCAGGAATATTATACATTGGTAAGAGATTCCTACGATATCGGCTACCTGAAAGATGGCTGGAACGTCGGATATCTTGACGATAAGGGATATGCAGCTGGGTTTGTGGGTAAAAAAATGACCGAAAAATTAAAAAACACACTGATTATGGGTGTTCAGCCAATGGGAAAAGGACAAGTAGTATATCTAATGGATGATCCGCTATTCCGAGGAATGATATACAACGGAAAAATATTATTCAGCAACGCTGTATTCAGATAAAACAATGGCCGTCCGGTAGTTTAATAAACAAAATACCGGATGGCCATTTCATATCCTTTTAAGCCCAAACCGCAAATCATACCTTTGCATACACGGGTCAGGTGACTGTGGTGGCGGAATGATTCCCTTGCATGAATATTGGAAATATGTACTTCTAGCGCAGGTGTAGTCACAGCCGACAACGCATCAGCAAGAGCAATAGAGGTATGTGTATAAGCGCCGGCGTTAATCACAATCCCATCAAAAGAAAAACCAATTTCATGAATTTTGTCAATCATTGCACCTTCATGATTGGATTGAAAATAATGGATTTCATGATCAGGAAAAATATTTCTCAGATCCAGCAGATAATCCTCAAATGACTGATTACCATATACGCCGGGCTCACGTTTCCCCAAAAGGTTTAGATTCGGGCCGTTAAGGATTAATATTTTTTTCATATTGTTTAGATTTTGGCTATTAGCCGCGCGACGGACCGCTGTTAGCTTTTAGCCACGATTCTTGATTTATTTTTTTGATTTTACCCGTAGTTTATCTTCTTTTCATCAAACTCGCAAAAGTATTATACATTGCAACATTGATATTCATTGTATTGCTGTTTTTTGTATTCATTCAATCAATTAAAATTAGAGTATGTGGCAAAGCTACATCAAACATTTTAAAAATTATCTCCGCTTAGAGAGGTCATTTTCTGATAATTCTATACAAGCTTATGTTCGTGACGTAGAAAAACTGGCGGAATATCTTGAAATGAATCAAATCGATGTTACTCCAAAAGGTCTTTTGGAAGAGCACGTGCTTGGTTTTCTGAAATATGTTACGGAATTGGGCCTTGCAGCACATTCCCAGGCAAGAATACTTTCCGGAATAAAGGCATTTTACAAATACCTGGTTCTCGAAAACGAAATTACCGAAGATCCAACAGAACTGATCGGTGCACCACGGCTCCCCAGAAAACTTCCGGATGTTTTGTCTTATGAAGAAATAGAGGAAATATTAACCAATATTGACCACTCAACGCCCGAAGGAACCCGTAACCGGGCCATCATTGAGGTTCTGTATAGCTCCGGCCTTCGTGTCTCGGAATTGATCAATATGCAGCTCACGAATTGCTATTTTGATATCGGTTTTATTCGGGTACTTGGCAAGGGCAATAAAGTCAGGCTGGTACCAATTGGAAAGGAAGCAATTAAATATGTTGAAATTTATCTTGAACATGTCAGAAATAAAATAGCTGTACACAAAGACAGCGAGGATATTGTGTTTCTGAACAGAAGGGGAAAGCAGCTCACCAGGGTCATGATTTTTCTGATCATCAAAGATGCTACTGAAAATGCCGGGATTGATAAAAACGTAAGTCCGCATACATTCCGGCACTCATTTGCCACACACTTAATAGAAGGTGGTGCAAGTTTGAGAGCAGTACAGGAAATGCTCGGCCATGAATCCATTACGACAACGGAGATCTATACACATTTGGATAGAGATTATTTACGTCAGATTATTACCGAATTTCATCCAAGAGGTTAAGATGGCGAGAATGGCAGCCATCGGCACTATTTTTTATCCGCTTCTTCCAGTAACGAATCCAGTTTAAGAGAATCAGAATCAGGTAGTGCGCCTGGTAATGCACGGTTCAATTGCTTTGGCCTGTTCCAGGGTGCAGTGGTACGGCTCGACATATCGTAGGATATATAAATAAACAAGGCTACAAACAAAATTAATACAACGATGAAAATCTTACGGTTTTTATTGGGCTTCTCCATTGGTTTCAACTGGCTTCTCTAACTTCCTTAGGTGTAATATAATAAACCAGATTACCTGATTTACCTGAAATTTCCTCCCATTTCTGATTTTCAAATTCAATAATAGCAATACCGCATTTTTTCATAGAGCCTATATGAGATCCTGAAAGATATTCAGCAAAGTATGTAATATCAGGATTATGGCCAAAAAGTATCAGCCACCTGCTTTCTTCGGGGTTTTTATTGACAGCACTTAAATAAGCCTGCGGACCGCCATCGTATAAGTCCTGTGTTGCAACAATATTTGCAACATCAAAATACATTTGATCGGCAACTACCTCAGCGGTTTTGTATGCCCTAGGGGCTGCACTGGTAATGAAATGATCCGGATTTATATTTTTACCATAAAGCCATTTGCCCATTAAAGTGGCTTCAGAAAGCCCTTTATCAACGAGCTGTCTGTCAAAATCCTTTATTTTAAAACTCTGATCTTCGGCGGTGGCGTGGCGAACTAAAATGAGTATCTTTTTCATTTTTAATTTTTGCGTAAATTACAAAATCAAAACGTGTATACATGAATGTAAGCACAGAAATACTTGAAAAGTTATATGACCATTTAATGCGCTGAAAATACCTTTTGACATTATTTATATCCCTAACTGGGATAATTAATCCGTAATTTTGTTGAAAGAATAGCAGTGAATTTCAAATCAACGATTTATATAATTTATGTTACAGTTTTTTAAATATGTTTTAGCCACAATAGTTGGCTTAGCCGTTTTCTTTTTTCTTTTCATTTTTATTGTTGCCGGAATAGGAGCCGCGTTCTCATCCGAGGACAAAGTTGTGGTAGAAGATAAATCTATTCTTAAACTGGATTTGAATAAACCCATTTCAGAAGTTGGTGTTGAAAACCCTTTCGCTGAAATTGGCGGGCCATTTGGAGGAAGTGAGAATGCAGTAGGCTTAAAGGATATTCTGGAAGCACTGAAAAATGCACAGACCGACGATAAAATTAAGGGCATTTATCTTAAAACAGAAGGTCCTGAAACAGGTTGGGCAACACTGGAAGAGATCAGAAACCAGCTTTTAGAATTCAAAAAATCAAAGAAATTCATTGTTACCTACGGTGAATCTTTCTCGGAAAAAGGCTATTACATCGCTTCCCTCGCAGATAAAATTTATTTAAATCCGGCTGGCGGAATGGAATGGAACGGCCTTTCTGCTGAATACAGTTTCTTTAAAGGCACTTTTGATAAGCTTGAAGTAAAACCTTTGATTTTCCGTGTGGGTGAGTTCAAAAGCGCTATTGAAATGTTCTCGCGCCAGGATATGAGTGAGGCAAGTAAAAAGCAGTCATCTGAGCTGATCGCCGCAATTAATGGTAATTTCCTGAAAAATATTTCTGCATCACGTAAAATACCTGTTGATCAATTGAAAGGATTAGCCGATTCACTGGCTGTTGAGAATCCGGAATCTGCATTAAAATACAAGCTTGTTACAAATCTTGGTTATTGGGATGAATTTGAAAACGTCCTGAAAAAAGATTTAAAGATTGAAGACAAAAAAGAAGTTTCTTACATAGGTGTCGACAAATACCTGAAAGGCGAAAGCATTGGAAAAGAAGGGGATTTTGACAAGCGTATTGCTGTGCTGGTTGCCGAAGGTGAAATTTCAAGCGGAGAAGGCAGCGACGAGTCTATAGGTTCTGAAAAGTTTGTGAAGGAAATTAAAAAACTTCGTGATAATGACAAGATCAAAGCCATTGTACTCCGTATCAATTCTCCCGGCGGAAGCGCACTTGCATCGGATGTAATGTGGAGAGAAATTCAGATTACAGCCAAAAAGAAACCAGTTATTGCTTCCATGTCGGATGTTGCTGCATCAGGTGGATATTATATGGCTATGGGTTGCGATAAGATTGTTGCACAGCCAAATACAATTACAGGTTCGATTGGGATATTCGGACTTATTTTTAATGTAACTGATTTCATGAATAATAAGCTGGGTGTCACGTTTGACCATGTTGGTACCAATGCCCACTCTGACTGGCCTACTGCGACACGCGAAATGACTGAATTTGAAAAGTCCATGGTTCAGAAGAGCGTTAATGAAGGTTATGAGAAATTTACGGCTAAGGCTGCGGCAGGAAGAAAAATGCCTGTTGAAAAATTAAAAAGTCTAGCACAAGGCCGTGTATGGTCCGGTGTAGAAGCCAAGGAAAATGGACTGGTAGATGAATTAGGCGGTATTGACAAAGCTATCAGTTTGGCTGCTACAACCGCCAAATTAGATAAAGATGATTACCGTGTTCGGTATTATCCTGAAAAGAAAAAGCCACTTGAAGAGCTATTTACTAAAATGATGGGCGACGAAGAGCAAAAAGTAATGGATAAAAATCTCGGAGAAATGTCCACTTATGTTAAAATGTATAAAAAACTCATGAACATGGGCGGAACGCAAACCAGAATGCCTTTTGAACTGGTGATAAAATAGCTTAGAGTTTAGAGTTTAGATAACAAAAAATCCCTTTTGCAAAGGCAAAAGGGATTTTTTGTTATCTAATGATTTCTATTGTACCAGCTTTCCGGTTTTTTCGTCTACTTCTTTTCTTATGACCAGCACAGCATTTTTGTTGGGCGATATTGCAACCCCATCCAGGCCGGCGTACACTTTTGTAAATTCGGCTCCGAAATACAGGATAATGGAAGAATAATATACCCATGTTAAAAGTATGACAATAGAAGCTGATGTGCCATAAGTTGCTCCGAGATCAGCCTGACCGATATAGAAAGTGATCACGAACTTACCAATTAAAAAAAGTACTGCAGTAAATGCAGCACCTACAATACATTCTTTCCATTTTACATGTCCATCGGGCAATACTTTAAAAATAACCGTAAAGAGAGAAGTAATGATGGTCAGTAACAGCGCCATATTAACAATATAAAATACAACTACCGAAGCTTCTGAAAAGCGTTGTTCCAATCTTGAACTTAGCAAGTCTACCAACGCATTTACACCCAAAGAAACCAGCAGAAGAAATCCCAAAGTGAGGATAATTGAAAAAGAAAGCAGCCGGTTTTTAAGATATTGAAGCCAGCCTTTTTTAGGTTTGGATTTAATAGACCATATATAATTGATAGAATCCTGAATTTCTGCAAATACCCCGGTTGCACCGATTAATAAAGTACCAATGCCAATAGCAGCTGCAACGCCGGACTTTTTTGACATTTCGGCATTTTTAAGTATTTCAAGCAGCTGTTCCGCGGCATTTTTACCAACCAATGAAGTAATTTGCCCAAAAACCTCTCCCTGAATATCCCCATTTCTGTAAAAAAAATTAAGCACAGAAATAATTACCAGCAACATGGGAGCCAGAGAAAAAATGGTATAATACGACAGAGCCGCACTTAATTTCAGGCCATTATCATCCATAAATCCATTAAAACTGTCTTTGAGCAGAGAAAGAGAGAGCTTGATTGTTTTCATAGGAGACGTATTTCTTAACTTTTAATATTTTGATATTTACAATTTTTGAAACATAATCGTGCCAGAAAGCTGTATGCCAATCCTGTATGACCGGAAATTTAAGGTTTAACTTAAAATTGATATTAATATTGATGTAGTTTAAAGAAGGGCAAGAAAGTCAGTTATAAATAAAAAGACCAGCTAAATGTGAAAAAATCAATGTTGGGAAATTAAGATTCCGGCACTTTAAATGAACTTGGAGAATCCTTGAAAAATGCAGTATAAGGATGTGAGTGTTTCTGTACTGAATGATTATAAGCCAAATGTTTACACCGATAGCATCTAAGGGTGCAAAAAGAATTTTACGATAACTTAATTCAAAAGAAGTCAAGTTTCAAACGGTGACGCCTATACTTGACTCCTTTATCTCTAAATATTATTTAATTTTTATAACAACAATCCTGCAATAGTCGCTGACATATAGGACGCCAAGGTACCGCAAATCAGTGCCTTAAATCCGATACGGGCCAGATCAGCGCGGCGTGAGGGAGCAAGTTCTCCAATACCTCCCACCTGAATGGCAATAGAGCTGAAATTAGCAAAACCACACAGGGCAAAACTAGTAATAACGATCGTTTTATGATCCAGTGTGTCCTTCAATTTTACCATATCCAGATAAGCCACGAATTCATTGATTACCATTTTGGTACCCATTAGTGAACCCGCTGCTTCGATATCTTTACCAGGAACGCCCATTGCCCATGCAAATACGGAAAATACTTTACCTAGAATGAAATTGAAACTCAACTGAGGAAAAGCAAAAATACCACCTATCAATCCCAATAAATAATCCAAAAGCGCTACCAGTGCAATAAACCCGATTAGCATTGCTATTACATTAAACCCTACTTTCAATCCCTCACCTGCACCTGCTGCAATAGCATCCAATAAATTAGCATGTGTTTTAGTAACTTCCAGCTTTACAGCGCCTTTTGTAGTAGATTGTTCCGTTTCCGGATAAACAATTTTAGAGATCACCAACGCACCCGGAGCGGCCATTAAACTAGCTGCGATCAGATACGGAGCGGGCACGCCCAAGGAAATATACACCGCCATTACACCTCCTGCAATACACGCAAAACTGCCCGTCATAGATGACATAAGTTCAGACTTAGTCATGTTTTTCAGATAAGGCTTAATCATGATCTGTGCCTCAACCTGCCCTACAAACGTACTTGCGACATTAGAAACTGCCTCGGCTCCGCTAACACCCATTAACCAGTATACGCCTTTGGCAATAATTGAAACTACGCGCTGCATAATACCCAGGTGATAAAGTATGTTCACCAGCACGGCCACAAATATGATGGTAGGAATTACTTTAAAAAAGAATACAAAATCGTTTCCGGGACCAAATGCACGCTGCATTAATTCGGGACGAACCAAGGTTCCGAATACGAAATCAGCGCCCTGATCCGAGAAAGAAAGCAATTTTTGAACTTTTGCGCCTAACCATTGAAAGATAGATTGTCCAACATCTGTACGAAGAATAAAAACAGCCAGACCGAGCTGAATTCCCAACCCGACGCCAACAGTACGATAATTAATAGCTTTACGGTTATTTGACATTGCGTACGCAATACCCAAAATCAATACAATGCCAATCAGGCCGGTAAATCTTTCCATGTAAATTAGTTGATGCTTTTTTCAGGGTGCAAAATAACAACATTTTAATGGTAAGTCACACGGGTACTGAAATATCACGGAAGTGAATTAAACTTCAACGATTCAGAATATTTTTTTACTGAAAAATCTAAGAATTTATTGTTGGACAGGATTAAAAACCTGCCGTAGTTTAGTAAAGTTTACATTGCTTATTTTAAAAATCCTGTAAATCCTTTAATCCTGTCTCAAGAAAACCTTTAACTCGTCTTACGGTAATTCAAAATGGCCCAGCTGTTTAGTACAATGGCAAAAGCAATGATTTTAATAAAATGGTATTGAAGATCACGAAAACCACTTCCTTTTAAAACAACCATTCGCATTACATCAATAAAATAAGTAACGGGATTGAAATAGGCGATCATTTTTGCCCATTCCGGCATACTTTCAATAGGTGTAAAAAGTCCGCTCATTAATATAAATATCATTACAAAGAAAAATGCCACAGACATAGCCTGCTGCTGCGTTTCACAAAAAGTAGAAACAAGCAAACCAAAACCAAGTATGGCCAAAAGATATAATCCAAGGAATCCATACAAAAGCAATATACTTCCAACAGGCACAATGTGATAGATAAAACGAGCGATAACGAGTAAACCGAATGTAAAAATGAGTACTCCCAGGATCCAGAATGGAATAAGTTTGCCCAGGATAAAATGAAATTTCCTGATTGGCGTTACGTTTATTTGTTCTATTGTACCGATTTCCTTTTCCTTGACAATATTTAATGCCGACATGTATCCGCCTATCATGGTAACTAAAACGGCCAGTATTCCAGGAACCATAAAAAAATCGTAATTCATATGCGGATTGAACCAGTTGGCTGAGGTAACTTCAATGACAGGCTGTACGTTAAAACGCTCCGGGGTAATCCACTCCAAACGCACATCACTATTATAGTCAGCAATAATCCTGTTCAGATAAGCACCTCCAACTCCGGCTTTGGTACCATTGATCGCGTTAACGGCTATAAATAATTTTCCTTCATTTTCGCGAACCATATTCCTTTCAAATCCAACCGGAATTTCAAGTATCAGATCGGCCTTATCATTCTCAATTAATTTATCAGCGCTTTTATATAAATCGTTATAACCTGCCATGTGAAAATAACCCGACGCGGTGATCTTTGAAACCAGTTTTTGCGAATAAGTCGAATGATCATGATCCACAACGGCTATGTTAATATTTTTCACTTCATAATTTGCTGCTAACGGCAAGACCAGAAGTTGTACACTTGGCAGAATGAAAAGCATGGGCAGCATGGCCTTATTCCGGAATATTTGCCGAAACTCTTTTTCCAGTAAAAATCTGATCGTTCTCATATTAGCTGATGGCTATTAGCAGTTAGCTGAATAATTCTTAGGAAAATTTATTATTCCAACCTGATCCTGAATTTTTTCAAACTCAAAAAAAGCAGGAAAACAGTCATTCCAAAAAGGATAAGCGTTTCTTTCCAGATAGCTGTGATACCGAGTCCTTTGATCATAATTGCTTTTACGATCACATAATAATATCTGGAAGGAACAACTCTGGAAATCATTTGTAAAGGCCAGGGCATGTTTTCAATCGGAAACATAAATCCTGTAAATAACATTGTTGGCAGCATCATTCCCATTAATGAAATCAACATAGCCGATTGTTGTGATTCAGTAATGGTTGAGATCAATAAACAGAAAGAAAGTGCGGTAATAATGTAAAGCGTACTGACGGCAAATAACAATAACACACTACCGTTAACGGGCAAATCGAGTGCAAAAACGCTTAATAAAAGTATGATTGTAAGATTGACAAGAGACAATAATAAATAAGGAACGGCTTTTGCCAAAATCACTAAAATCGGCTGAAATGGCGATACCAGCAAAATTTCCATTGTTCCCAGTTCCTTCTCCCTGACAATGGATATGGAGGTCATCATTACACAAATTAATAACAATACAAGTGACATTACACCCGGAACAAAATTTGGGGCGCCTTTCAATTGAGGATTGTACAGCATCCGGATTTCAGAAGTAATCTGATATGGCAATGCATTATTTTGCTGTAGTTCTGACTGATAATCCAGCATAATACTCGTCACATAATTGGTTAGGGTATTGGCAGTATTAGGATCGGAACCATCGGCCAGGATCTGGATCCGGGCTTTGTGCAGATGTGATAAATCGTCATTAAAATGTGCCGGAAAGACTACAGCCATTTTAACTTTTCCACTTTTGAAAGCCGCTTCCAGATCATTGTTCCCAATAAGGGATTTTTCTATTTCAAAATACCGGCTGGCTTCTATCCGGTTGACAATTTTACCTGTTGCCTCATCTTTTGCATAATCCAGTAACGCAATTTTTGAATTCTTGATCTCATTAGTTAATGCAAAACCAAACAGTACAATCTGAACAATCGGCAAGCCAAATAACAATAAAAGCGATTTTTTATCTCGGAAAACATGATAAAATTCCTTTCTGATAAAGGCTCTCATTTGTAATAAAAGTGCTTTTCGTTTTATCATTTTCGCTGGTGGTTAGGTTACACGGAGAGTCACAGAGTTTAAATGAGAGTCACAGAGTTATTTTTTATTCAGCTCGTTTTGCGCCCCTGGCTAACTGGTAAAAAACCTCGTCCATGGAATCTGCTTTAAATTGCCGTTTCAGGTTGGCCGGGGAATCCAGTGCTTCTATCCGGCCATCGACCATGATTGAAATTCGGTTACAATATTCGGCTTCGTCCATATAATGCGTCGTTACAAAAATGGTCATTCCGCTATCTGCCGCTGCGTATATCAAATCCCAGAATTGCCGCCTCGTAACCGGGTCAACGCCGCCAGTCGGTTCATCCAGAAACACAATTTTAGGATTGTGTATAATTGCTACCGAAAAAGATAATTTTTGCTTCCAACCCAGTGGCAATTCCCCAACCAGCTTTTTTGTCTGGTTTTGCAATCCCAGGTCTTCAATCAGATTTTCTCCTTTCTGTTTCAGATCCGCATTACTCAAACCATAAATTCCACCAAAAAACCTGATGTTTTCCAAAATCGTCAGATCCTCGTACAATGAAAATTTCTGGCTCATATAGCCAATGTTTTTCTTGATTTCTTCGGTTTGTTTATACACATCAAATCCGGCTACTTTTGCTTCACCCGAAGTTGGTATAGACAATCCGCAGAGCATACGCATCGCCGTAGTTTTTCCGGCTCCATTTGCTCCCAAAAAACCAAAAATTTCACCTTGTTTTACCTCAAATGTAATTTCATTGGTTGCCGTAAAATCGCCAAAACGTTTGGTTAATTTATTGGCCGATATAGAAATCCGGTTGTCGTTCATTGGTGTATATTTAGCTGCTCAACCTGATAAAACAATCTTCAATAGTTGGTTCTATTTTTTTAATTTCCAGCCTTTTATGATTTTTTAAATTTAAAAATCCAGTTAATTTTTCTACCGAATCAGCCTGTTCGTTTTTAAAAGTCAAATGCAGGTATTCTCCAAATGCAAAGCAGCTTTTCGTTTCTGCATTGGATCTTACATCTTTTAGCAACTGATAAATGTCTGCTGCCTTAATAGCATACAATTGTTCAGGAAAAGCATTTACAATTTCCTGAGGTGTATCAATAGACATAATCCTGCCGCCCTGGATTAATGCTATACGATCACACAAGGTAGCTTCATCCATATAAGGCGTGGAAACCAGGATCGTAATTCCCTGTTCTTTCAGTTTTTTCAGCATTTCCCAGAATTCCTTTCTCGAAACAACGTCTACGCCTGTTGTAGGTTCGTCCAGAAATAACACAGTTGGTTTGTGGATCAAAGCACAGCATAGCGCCAGTTTCTGTTTCATTCCACCCGATAATTTCCCGGCCCGTCGTGTTTTAAAAGGCTCGATCTGAATGTAAATGTCTTTGATCAGATCATAGTTTTCATCAATAGTTGTGTTGAATAAAGTAGCAAAAAAATGGAGGTTTTCCTCAACCGTTAAATCCTGGTACAAAGAGAACTTTCCGGGCATATATCCCACTTTATTGCGGATCATTTTATAATCATTCACAACATCAAACCCGTCCACATTTGCCTGCCCGCTATCGGGTAAAAGTAAAGTAGTAAGCATCCTGAATATGCTCGTCTTACCAGCTCCGTCCGGACCGATCAATCCAAACAATTCACCTTTCTTAACCGAAAATGAAACAGCATCCACCGCCCTGACACTCCCCTTATTATAAGTTTTTGTCAAAGCGTCACAATACACGCCATCACTTACATTGTCTGGATTCATCCGTTATACCTTTCTATTTTTCTTCCATCCCCTTCCACCTTTACCCCATCATTGCCCCTTTCAAAACTTCACCTCACCATACATTCCGATTTTTAAAAACCCATCATTTTTTACGAGTGCTTTAATAGCATAAACCATGTTGGCACGTTCTTCCTTTGTCTGGATAGTTTTGGGTGTAAATTCTGCTTTATTGCTGATCCATGTTATCAACCCCTCATATTCTTTGTATTTATCTGCTCCGTCATCTACCAAAACCTTAATTTTCTGATTCTGCCTGACTTTCGAAAGCTGATCACCAGTAATGTAAGCACGCATGATGATCCCAGTCAGGTCAGCTATTTTATATAGTGGTTTTCCCGGAACCGCCATTTCGTTGGTTTCTATATATTTAGTAAGCACCATTCCTTTCAATGGATTAATAATCCTGCATTTTGCAAGCTGGTCTTCAACCTGTTCCACCTGGATCCCGAGAGGAGAACGTTCGCTTAATAATCCGCTTTTCTGTGTTGATAACGCGGAAGTCTGTGCAATATCCTGATTACGGATCACATCCAGTTGTCTTTGCAGCATATCCAGCTGGCCATTAATATCGTCAAGTTGTTTCGGTGTTGCAGCATCTGCTTTCAGCAAATTTTCCGTCCGCTTTTTTTCAACTAAAAGTGTATTGATCTGACTTTCGGTTACTGCAATCTGCTTTTTAAAAGTCCCCGTCTGGGCGGCAATTTCAGGTGTTTTACTGCCAATTGTCCTGATCTGTGCTTCGAGCTGTTTCTTTTTTAAATACAACTGAATGCTGTCTATGGATCCTACCTGCTGACCAGCCGCCAGCGTTTGCCCTTCTTCTATATTAAAGTTCTGAACCGTACCGGTTGCCTGAGCGGAAATTATTGTTTCTTCCGCCTCAAATGCCCCGGACGCATCAAATTCATTTTTTTCATTCTGACAGGATATTATCAGAATGAAAAGAGCAATTGCCATTTTGTGTTGAAATATATTTTTCATGATAAATATTGTGATGAGGAATATCTGAATAAGGATTTATGGCCAATTAATTCCCTAAGGTAGTTTTCAACCTATATTGTGCGTAAAGCAGCTGCACCTGGTGTAAAGCAAGATTTTGTCTGGACTGGCTTTCCAAATTAACATCACGAACATAATCTGCCGGCATTTTTACACCATTTTCCAATTGTGCATTTGATGCGTTTTTCACATTCGTTCTTAGACCAATAATGGCATCATCGGTGCCGATTAATTCTTTTAATTTGGCAATTTCAGACTGATCCTGCGTAGCGGAAATATTATTATTGAATAAAAAAGATTCTTTTTGAATGTCCAGCGAGCGCCGGTTATTTTCCAGGATTAGCCTGTCTGATTTATTGGTGTAAAAACCGGTTAATAACCAACTAAAACGTATACCTCCGACGCCATAAAAGACAAATTCATTTTTCAGGAAATTCAGCCCAGGTTTTCCATATCCGCCCTGAACAAACAAACTTATTTTAGGTTGATTTTTGGCTGTCAACATATACTCATTGATATCAATAAGCCTTTTCCGGTAATCAAACCCTGCTAATTCGGGCCGCATAGGCGTTCCATTCTGATCCGGAACTGGTGGTTCTGCCAAAATAGTATTTGAATTAAGCGACTGCCCAATGAATAAGCTGAGCATATCCAGATACGCTTTTTGTAATGCTTTCTGTTCCGTTGCGGCTTGGTCAGCCAGCAGTAGTTCAGCTTTTAATACATCCGCGTTACTTTTAAAAGCAATACCATTAGCTATGGCTCCATTGGTTCTGTCCAATCCCGATTGAATGTCATTTTTGCGAAGCTCAGTTAACAATAATTGTTTGTTAATCAGCAATATGCCAAAATATAACTGATTGATCCTTTCCCGTAGCCTGTACAGTTCGACAGTAACGTTTTGTTCTTCCACAATAGCATTGGCCTCATGCAGCTTCTTTTGATTCCTGATCATTCCACCATCATAAAGCGTCTGGTTTATTTCTCCATATACTTTGTACTGATCCTTACTTAACTTCGGAATATCCATTCCCGGAAAACTGAAAGGAATCCCGGTAACATCTGATTGATATGTTGCTTGTCCAAGAATACTGATTTGAGGCAGATATCCTTTTTGAGCATTTTCGATAGAATATGCTTTTGTCTGGGCTATCAGATTTTTCTGTTTGGCAAGCGGATAGTGTTGTTCGGCTAGCTCATAACATTGCTGTAGCGTTATCGACTGCGCTTTTGCATCAAAACAGGAAACTATAAAAAGCAGTATAAAAGACGTTTTTTTCATGTCACCATCGTTTTATTTAATCAACACTTTTAATCATTTGATTAATGTCAGGTCAAAAAAATAGCCAAACCCGTGCTACTTCTTTTAAGCATTTCTTTAATCCAGATCGGGATCATTTTTTTCCGTTCCTGCATCATTCCAGTAAACTGGTCATCTGCCATGCCACCAATTTTCTTCAAAAGCGGACTTCCAATAAAAGGGAAGATCGTAAGGCCAAGAATATTCATCAGAATCTGAAGCGGATTTATTGGTTCTATTTCACCAGCTTCAATGGCTTGTTTTAGTTGTTTAACAAAGTAAGAATGCATGACAGTACTATCCAGTTTCATCTTTTCAATCAGGCCGCCCGGATCATATCTTATTTCACTTAAAACGAATATTGGCATGTCTGGCTGCACAGTTAGCATGTCGATATATGCATTTACTATACGTGTAATTTTATCTTCATAACCCGTTTTTTCATCATTCGCTATGGCAAAAATCCCGAACATAAATTGCTTCATATTATCGGCCATGATCAGATCAAATAGTTTTTCCTTACTGCGAAAATAATAATTCAGTAATGCCAGATTGATTCCTGCTTCTTCCGCAATATCCCTCGTTCTTGTTCCGGCATAACCTTTCCGGGTAAATAATTTATATGCTGCCGCCTTAATCTTTTCCTCTGTCGACTGGTCAATTGCCTTTTTTGGCTTACTCTTCATCAGGTTTTTAGCTTGTATCATTTCTCTTCAAAAATAATAAAGAGATTTTATTAATCAAATAATTTAATCAAATGATTAATAAAAAATCGTGATTTTAGTTTTATGGATTGATTCCTTATATCGCGGCCATTATCTTTTCATTACTAAACTTTGTATTTTTGTTTATGAGCTTAATCAAAAAGTCCCAGTCTTTCAATGAAATTCCATCATATGATAAGGAATATTGGTGGGCCAAAAGTCCTCAGGAGCGATTGGATGCTGCTTTAAAACTGATTCAATATGCAAAAGAGCTTTATAAGTCCAATCCTGCAAACACTCCGCTAGACAATGGAAGAAGAATATTTAAGTCTGATTCGCCTGTTGAACGAAGAAAACGTTGAATATGTGGTTCTTGGCGGGCATGCGGTCATTGCACACGGATATTTAAGGACAACCGGAGATATTGACATTTTTGTCAGTCCAAGTGAGCAAAATGCACGAAATATTGTGAAAGCTTTGGAACGCTTAGGTTATACCAATGGTGAATTTGAAGAAAGTGATTTTACCCTGGTTCCAAATTATTTATCCTTTAGCCGGTACGACGGCTGGATCGACATAATGACATTTACTCTTGGTGTCACTTTTGAGGAGTGTTATCAGAATCGGGTTATATTGAATGTGCAGGATACCGCAGTCAACTTTATAAGCTTACGAGATTTACTATTAAATAAACAAGCAGTTGCCCGTCCTCAGGATTTGCGAGATTTAGAAAATTTACCACCGGCAAATTAATTTTGAAATTTTCATTTCTCTTTTACTACCATATTATCTGCATGCCTGTGAATCATCTTCCAGCCATCCGCTTCTTTCCTGAATAAAATGGTTACCCGCAAATCTATGCCTTTTCCATTAGTCGGGATATAATGCTCTGCCTGTAATAAATAGGCTACGTCTGCTCCAGCATGACTGCTCACGTTTTCAAATGTGTAAGTACTGCCTGCCGGCATTTTTTTACTGGCCCAATCCAACCGTGGTTCTACTGATTTCCATCCTTTTTCTTCAATTCCGCCAAACCCGCCGAAAATTGTCACGTCATCTCCATGCGACCACAATGCTTTCAATGCCTCTGGTTTTCCCTGGAAAAATTCTCTGTTGGCTTCCTGCATCTTATTTACAACTACTTCAAATTCTTTATCAGCTTTCTCTTTTAATGAAATCATACTTTTTTTCACCGGAGAAGGCTCTGACTTCGATTCAACTGCTTTTGATCTGTATTTAAATGATGATGCCAGCAAAATCAATAAAATAAAGACCGATATTTTTCTATTCATGGCTAATAAATTATTAAGTAATCCTTTCTTATAATCAGGTTACAAATATCTGACGGAAATTATTGAAAAAGTAGCGTATAATTACCTGATTTTTATTGCAGGTGTTTGTACTTGTACTTACGAGCCCGAGCTTTTATCAGATCAAAAATTGTAATAATAGCTGGCAATAATTTTCTACATTTATTGTATACTTCATCAGTTTAAACCATAATTCCTGATATGAAAACACTGGAAGAAATCTACGAAGAAGACCCAACACAAAAAATCATTGACGAAGGAGCCGGTTATGCAGCTGAGCAATCTTTAAAAGATGGATATTGGATTACATATCACGATGACGAGTATCCTGAATTTATTGTTCAGGAACAGCCCGATGGAAAAAGGTTTTTAATAGATATTGAAATTTTATACGATGCCAACGGTGTTGCTTATGATTCAAAAATTATAACCATCAGAGAAATCCCGGCATTAAATAAATGAATTCTATTCCACTTTTAATTATTATAGGTGGTCCAAACGGGTCTGGAAAAACTACTCTATCGAGTTATCTTATAAAAAAAGGAAGGATAAATGTACATTTAACTCCTGTTATCAATCCAGATGATATCGCTCTAACTATTGCTGGTTCAGATCAGGCTGATAAGGAATTTCAGGCAGCAAGGATAGCACTCGCAAAACGTGAACATTGTATATCAGAAAGACAAAGTTTTGCCATTGAAACTACATTTTCTGGTAATTCTGAGATTCGACTATTGAATCAAGCAAAAGAAGCAGGCTATAAAATAATTGGATATTTCGTCACCCTTAAAAATGTTAAAGATAGTATTGCACGTGTAAAAGACAGAGTTGAAAAAGGTGGTCACAACGTACCTACAAAAAATCTGCTGATACGCTACGAATGATCTTTACAGAATCTGACGGAGAATTTTCAGAAATTTGACCGGCTTTATTTGTTCGATAACAGTTTAAAAATTCGTTCAAGAATTGCTATTATTGACAATGGATCATTGTTTTGGCTTAATAAAAAACATCAGGATCACTTGTTAATAAATAGATTAGACATTCCTGAAAACTAACTTTTTAAAAAAATACGGCTCCAAATCTTTCGAAATGAAGCCGTAAAAGTGAACCTGAATTATAATTTTAATACCCCAAAACAGGCGATAGCCATTTTTCAATTTCTTCCAGAGGCATATCTTTTCTTCTTGCATAATCTTCAACCTGATCTTTAAATATCTTCCCAACAGGGAAATAACGGCTGTCAGGATGTGAAAAATACCAGCCGCTCACACTGCTTGCGGGGTACATTGCATAACTTTCTGTCAATGTAATTCCAAGTTGTTCAGCATTCAGCAAGTCAAATAACCTGCGTTTTTCGGTATGATCCGGACAGGCTGGATAACCAGGTGCCGGGCGAATTCCTTTATATACCTCTTTAATCAGTTCTTCGTTTGTCAGCTGTTCGTCTTTCGCATGTCCCCAGATTTCTTTACGTACCCTTTCGTGCATCAGCTCTGTTAACGCTTCCACCAAGCGGTCAGCAAGGGCCTTTACCATGATGCTGTTATAATCATCATGATCTTTCTCAAATTTCTCGATCAATGGTTCTATACCAATTCCTGCTGTTACTGCAAAAGCACCAATATAATCGGTATGTCCGGTTTCCAGTGGTGACACAAAATCAGAGAGGCAATAGTTAGGCAAATTGGCTGCTTTCTGGCTTTGCTGACGTAAATGGTGCAACACAACAGCCGTATCATTCACAAGTTCACCAGCATTCAGATTTTCCAGTCCGTGCTGACTGATTTTGTATTCAATATGCTGATGCGATCCATGCCGTTCACAGGATACTTCTTTCGTTTCTTCTTCAAAATGATGCAGAACAATATCATCCTGAATTGAATTGGCTGGCCAGAACCCAATCACAGCTTTGGCTTTAAGTGTTTTGTCACGGATTATTTCTCCGAGTAAAACAGCCGCATCTTCAAAAAGTTTTCCTGCTTCTTCTCCCACCACTTTATCTTCCAGTATCGCAGGATATTTTCCGTGTAATTGCCAGGTCTGGAAAAATGGTGTCCAGTCTATATATTTAGCAATTTCAGCCAGGTCATAATCTTCATAAACCCTTGTTCCTAAAAACTGTGGTTTGGTAGCTTTAAAATTACTCCAGTCTATTTTCGCTCTGTTATCACGTGCTTTATCTATGGCAACATGCGCCTTCTCCCCGCCTCTTTTTGCATGGTCTTCCCTGAGTTTGGCGTATTCTATTTTAATATCCGACAGTACTTTTGCCTGACTCACATCACTTTGAATCAATTTCCCAGCAACAGGAACCGAGCGGGACGCATCCAAAACGTGAATTACGGCACCGGAATAATTCGGGTCAATTTTAACAGCCGTATGAATACGTGAAGTAGTTGCCCCACCTATTAAAAGCGGCATAGTAAAATGCCTTCTTTCCATTTCCTTGGCCACACCCACCATTTCATCCAGTGAAGGGGTGATCAATCCGGAAAGCCCGATAATATCAACATTGTGTTCAATTGCAGCTGCAAGGATTTTATCCGTAGAAACCATTACACCCAGATCAATAATTTCATAATTATTACAGCCAAGTACTACGCCTACGATATTTTTACCAATATCATGTACATCCCCTTTTACAGTTGCCAGTAAAATTTTACCTGCAAAAGAAGAACCTTCATTTTTCTCAGCTTCAATAAACGGCTGCAAATAAGCCACCGCTTTTTTCATTACACGTGCAGATTTTACAACCTGAGGCAGGAACATTTTTCCGGCTCCGAATAAATCTCCAACGATGCTCATTCCATCCATCAATGGCCCTTCGATGACTTCCAGAGGACGTCCGTATAAATGCCGGCATTCTTCAACGTCTTCATCTACATAGTCCGAAATCCCCCGCACCAATGCATGCGACATGCGTTCTTTCACTGACAATGTACGCCATGTCAGATCCGGGCCGGTTGCTACTTTACCTTTATCTTTTATCGTTTCAGCAAATGTGATCAGCCTGTCGGTAGCGTCAGGACGACGATTTAAAAGCACGTCTTCAACCAGTTCAAGCGTTTCTTTTGGAATTTCATCATAAATACCAATCTGTCCCGCATTCACAATTCCCATATCCATTCCTGCACGAATTGCATGATATAAAAATGCAGTATGGATCGCTTCGCGAACGAGTTCATTCCCACGAAAACTGAAAGAAACATTGGAAACTCCACCCGATACTTTCGCAAAAGGCAAGTTCTCCTTGATCCAGCGCGTTGCGTTGATAAAGTCGACAGCATAATTATTATGCTCTTCCATTCCCGTTGCCACAGTCAGAATATTTGGATCAAAAATGATGTCCTGAGGTGGAAAACCAACTTCATCAACCAAAATCCGGTAAGCCCGGCTGCATATCTCAATTCTTCGTTCCAGATTATCCGCCTGCCCGTTTTCGTCAAAAGCCATAATCACGGCAGCGGCTCCATAACGTAATACATTTCGTGCTGATTCTTTGAATTTCTCTTCGCCTTCTTTTAGTGAAATTGAATTAACAATGGCTTTCCCCTGCACACATTTCAAACCAGCTTCTATCACTTCCCATTTTGATGAATCGATCATCAATGGAACGCGTGAAATATCAGGCTCGGCCGCCAATAAATTCAGAAAGGTTCTCATCGCTTCCACGCCATCAATCATTCCCTCATCCACATTCACATCAATAACCTGTGCACCATTTTCAACCTGATCACGTGCAATGGAAAGGGCTGCATCGTAATCACCGGTACGGACCAGTCGGGCAAACATTTTTGAACCGGACACATTACAACGCTCACCTACATTGACAAAATTGGTCAGCTTGGTAATGTCCATCGGTTCCAGACCTGATAGTTTCAGTATTGGTTCTGATTTCTGTATGGTTCTTGGTTTGTATTTAGCCGCCAAATCCGCAATTACACGGATATGCCCGGGGGTTGTACCACAGCAGCCACCAATAATATTGATCAGGTTATCCCTTAAAAATCCGTCGATCACTTCTCCCATTTGCTCGGGAGATTCATCGTACTCACCCATTTCATTAGGTAAGCCGGCATTAGGATGCGCAGATGTATAAAAAGGCGAATGATTAGCCAGGATCTGAACATATGGACGCATAAGATCAGCTCCCAAGGCACAGTTCAAACCAACTGATAAAAGAGGCAGATGTGAAATAGAAGTCAGGAATGCTTCGGTAGTTTGTCCGGATAATGTACGCCCTGATGCATCCGTAATAGTACCTGAAACCATAATTGGTAACACTTCCCCAGCCGCCACTTTCCATGAAGGAAGCACTTCAACTTTACCATTTTTGGCATCAACAAAAAATTTGTCAATCGCAAAAAGTGCTGCTTTTGCATTCAGCGTGTCAAAGACAGTTTCAACGAGAAGAAGGTCAACACCACCATCTGTTAAACCTTTAATCTGATCATAATACGCTTCTACAAGCTGATCAAAACTGATTGCCCGGTAACCCGGATTGTTCACATCCGGCGACAATGACGCCGTTCTGTTTGTTGGCCCCATTGAGCCCGCAACAAAACGGGGTTTATCAGGATTCTTCTCTGTAAACTCGTCTGCAACTTCACGCGCCAGCCGTGCAGATTCAAAATTTAATTCATAAACCAGTTCTTCCATGCCATAATCAGCCATGGCAATTGTGGTTCCCGAAAATGTATTGGTCTCAGCTATATCTGCTCCTGCTTCAAAATAAGCAGCATGGATTTCTTTAATAACATCCGGACGGGTCAGCGAAAGCAAATCGTTGTTTCCTTTCACATCATGGTGCCAATCCTTGAAACGCTCTCCGCTATAATCGTGGTCTTCTAATTTGTAGCGTTGAATCATCGTTCCCATAGCACCATCCAGCACCAGAATACGAGTTTTCAAAATTTCACGGATATCACTTTTTTGTGTTGCTACCATTATTTTACTTTTTAATTGTTCATTGTGAATAAATGCGTTCACGGTTGTAACTGCACTTTTTTTCAAATACAAATTTAGCTTAATAGATGTTTTGTTCAATAAAATCAAAAAAATCAGATTATTAGTCTACATTACCAACTACTTTTGCATAATTTATCTATGTTCAGGTGAGTTAAAAAGTGAATAAAGATATTCTATCTATGTATAATCTGGATGAGACAGATGCCAAAATTCTGCATTTCCTGCAACAGGACGCAACCCTTAAAACACGGGAATTATCAGAAAAGTTAAACCTTTCTTACACACCGGTTTATGAAAGGGTAAGAAGGCTTGAAAAAGAAGGTGTGATTAAAAAATATGTAGCACTAGTTGACCGTGAGAAGGTCGGCAAAAAATTGATGGCCTTTTGCAATATTGCGCTTAAAGAGCATTCAAAAGTGATGGGGGAAAAATTCGTAAATGCCATTGTCGCCATGCCGGAAGTAATGGAATGCTTCAATATATCGGGTGATTACGATTTTTTATTAAAGATCATTGTTGAAGATATGTCACAGTATCAGCAATTCTTGATGCAAAAACTGGGCTCGCTTGAAAACATTGGCAGTACACACAGTTTGTTTGTAATGGGTGAGATAAAAAATTCCTCAGAACTGGAAATGATTAACGGTAAAAAATAAATACGGTGCCGGAAAATTCCAGCGCCGTATTCCAACTCACCCCTAACAAAATTCTTTAATGCTTTTTATGACCTCTGCCTCCCATCGCAGGTTTCTCTAATTCTTTGCTAAAAGTACCATCCGCATTGAATAACAATATTTTAACTTTACTATCCAACAATATTGCTACAAAATATTGGCCATCCGCGTTCGTTCCTGCCTGTTTGATTTCGGAACCGGTATAAGTACTCGTAATATAATCAGTAACAGCAGCAGGAAGTGCACTTACTTCAACCGGAGTTAATTTCGCTTTTTTAACATGGCCTTTAAGCTCTTCTTTGAAAGTGCCGTCCGCGTTAAATAATAATCCCTTCAATGTACCATCGGCAAGCGTTATAGCCACCACAACTTTCCCTGATTCGTCTTTTGCAGCATAAGTAACGCTGGAACCTGCGTAAGTTGTACTGATATAATCAGTAATTGTTGCCGACAGATCGGCTAAAGCTACTTCTGTCAGTTTTCCTTTGCATTTTCCCAGGGTTACCGAATCAGTAGAAACCGCATACCTTGCAGCAGTAGTGGATACAACTTCCGCAATATCAGATAGTTCGTCAACCGGCGTTACCGTTGAATTTGAACTATCATTCTGACAAGAAGAAAACCACACACCCGATACCACAACCAACATTAACATCCATTTTTTAATCATGATCTTTTCAGTTTGAAGCGTTAAAAATGTTATCCATTTGCAACCATTACGTGACCTGTTTAAATCTTGTTGCAAACAGCCTGATTTTTTTGGTTATATTTATTTAAAAAACTTTGCAACAATAACCAGAGCCGGTGCGTACCTTATTTATGAAATCGAATCCCTGACAACCTTACGCCCTAACTTTGCTATTTGGAAGAAAAATATCCTTTGACCAAAACGACTTCGCGTCGGTGGTTTCTGCGTGCATTGCCGGTAACAGTCAGGCGCAAAGACATTTGTACAAACAATTTTTCGGATACTCAAAAAGTATCTGTCTGCGCTATACATCTTCTGCAGAGGAAGCGGAGGAGGTTTTGAACGAAGGTTTTTTGAAAGTATTTAATAACATTGAAAGGTATGATCAGAGTCATCCTTTCAAAGCGTGGCTTCGCACTATTATGGTTAATACCGCCATAAGTTATTACCGCAAGCACAAAAAACATTCCGAAGACATGATTTCGCTGGAAGATGCGCCATGTCCAAGATTTGAAGAAGATATCGTAAGCCAGATAACGGCCGATGAAATATTAAAACTGATTCAGGAAATTAAACCTATATACAAAAATGTATTTTTATTGTATGTAGTCGACGGATATAACCACAGAGAAATTGCAGAATTACTGCAAATTAACGAGGCAACAGTCCGGTCTCATTATGTAAGGGCAAGAGCCCGTTTGCAGCATCTGATTAAAAAATATTACCCACATCTCTTCCCAAGTGATTGGGCTGTAAAGTCATTCAAAGGAAATGAAAACTGATAAATTTGAAAAAACTATACGCCAGAAATTAGAGAGTATTTCACCAGACTTTCATGAGAATGACTGGGCCAAAATGCAAAATTATATGCAGGTCCATAATCCTCCGACTTTTTGGCAGCAATACGGTTCCTGGCTTGGCTATGCTGCTGCAGCGTCGGTTTCGACTGTGATGGCATTTTTGTATATCAATCAACTTTCACAAAACAATAATCTGGTTAGTGACGTAAAACAACTTCAAAATCAGATTGCGGTGATAAAAAGCGCGCCACCGCTAATCCGGAAAACGGATACCATTTATATTGTTCAAAAGGAACTAACGAAAGACCAGTTTCTTGAAAGAGAATCACAGAATTTCTCTGAATCTGAAAATACAGAGAGCCATATTTTGCGTCAGGAAATCAACCAATCTGAAATTGTACAGCAAAATAACAAACCAGCTCTTCAGGAATTTAGAACTCCTGATGATAAACCGGTTTATGCAGAAAATAATATTGGTAACCGTAAATCAGACAATACGGAACTGTCGGAAGGAAAAGCAGTTCCGGAAACAAGCAATGCAACAATTGCCGAAAAAAATAATGATATTCTTAAATCGGGGAACAGGGAATCATTCAATCAAAAACCAGTTCAGGAAGTTGCTGTAAACCAGCCAAATGAAAATTTCAGGAAAACCGGTACTTATAATCATCAACTAGAAAATAACCAGTCCGGAAATACTGGTAATATTGAAATAGCTGAAAATAATACAGCACTGCCACCTGTTCAGAGTTCGGCCAGGACATTGGATGAAAGTTTTAACCAGCTTACTGAAATACAGTCAGTTTCGTTGAAAAATAGTTCAAGGCAAATGAATTACGCTTTGGCCAATCGCTTGTCTTCAAGGCAAGCCAGAAAAGTATGGCTGGCAAATACTGCTGCATCGTCAAAAATGACTGTTGATGTCAAAAAAACAGAAAAAATTGCAAAAGCAGAAAACACTATTCCAAGGCTTAACCTGAAAGTGCCTTACCGGTTTGGAGCAGGAATGCAATTTGAAGGCCGTAACCAGATTAAAACTGTAACGGGTGAAGTTCTGATTTCGAAAAAATTCTCATTGTCTACTGGTGTTAGCTGGCTTAAAGTGAAACCAATGGAATTTTTCAATGAAAAGATTTTCAGGGACAAAAACCGTAAAGATTTTAAACGGTCACATCCAAACGAAGTACCGATGGCTTTTGAAATTAAGAATATCAGTGTAAAACCAACATTGGTTCAAATTCCGCTCACTATAGCTTTCCGCAGCGGCCTCAACCATAATTTCAGCTATTACGTAGGAGCAGGCACCAATGTAACCTTGAATGGCAAGGAGAAGTTTTCTTTCGACTGCATGGTACCAAGCCCTAACCGCGACCGTTTAACAAAATCATTCGAACGGAAAATGGATGTGCCTCTTATCAATTCTGTTAACTTTTCAGCGGGTATAGAGAAAACCTGGCACCCGGTTGTTTTGCAGCTGGAAGGATACGTTTATAGCTATTTCAAACAGCTTTCTCCGGAAAGCCAGCGAACTGGCCCCGGAGTTAAAATAAAGCTTTTGTACCAGATTGGTGGAAAAATGTAAGCGCAAGCAAAATGATTCTCGGCCGGCGAATTGAAATTTATGGTCAAAAAGCCCTATTTTTGGCATTTATTACTCCTTTACACTTAGCTCTTGAAATTCGCTGCAATTGATATAGGATCAAATGGTGCCCGTATGCAAATATCTTCGGTATTGCAGGACGAAGGTATTACCCGTTTGAAAAAAGTTGAATACGTAAGGTTTCCGTTGCGTTTAGGCCATGATGTTTTTACACAAGGTAAAATCTCGGCGTTGAGCGAAGACCGTATGATAAAACTGATGCTTGCTTACCAGCTTTTGATGGAACTGCATGAGGTTGAGGACTATATGGCTTGCTCTACCTCAGCTATGCGCGAAGCCGAAAATGGCCATCAGGTACGTGAAAATATTGAACAAAGAACCGGTATCCACATTCAGATTATTGACGGCCAGCGTGAGGCGGAACTGGTTAATAATGTGGTTGTTAAATCCCTGAGCGAAGGCCAGTATATTCACATTGATGTAGGCGGCGGCAGTACAGAGCTTAATATCTACCAGGATCGTAAGAAAATCATAGCCAAATCTTTCAAACTTGGTTCTGTAAGGCTTTTAGAAGGCAAAGAATCAAAAAGTATCTGGCCAAAACTAAAAGAATGGATCGTAGCCAATGTGGATTTCTCACAACCCATACAAGCGGTTGGTACAGGAGGTAATATCAATAAACTGTTTGATCTGTCGTCGAAGCTGACCGAAAGCTCTACGAGCCTGGAAGAAATTGAACGTATGCGTGATTACATTTCACAATTCACTCTCGAAGAACGCATTAACAAGTTACAGCTCAATCCTGACCGTGCAGACGTAATCGTTCCGGCGGGTGATATTTATACATCGGCCATGAAATGGGCGGGAGCACAGGTTATACACGTACCGGATGTAGGACTAAAAGACGGAATGCTGCAATTGCTTTATGACAGAACATTACGTAAGAAAAAAGCTTAATCCCATTCAGAAACAACAATACATATATATAAGGCAAATACTAAAACCGGGTATTTGCCTTTATTTTTTGCTGCCTGTTGGTCAGCTGGAAATAGCGTTTTAATCCGTTAAAAGGTGATTCAAATAAATACCATGAAAGGGACGCGACAACAATCAACATTATGAGGCTTATAACTTTCACAGAAGAATCATTCAGCAAAAAGGTTGTATGAAAAAACCGGTTCATCAGTTTGTCAACAAATGGTAACAGCAAAGCAGGAACCAGCATGTGATAAACATATAACCCGTAGCTGATCTTGCCAATATATTTTAAACCGGCATTGTTTAATATTTTTCCAAAAAATGTCTTAAAACCACCAGCATAACTTGCATTTGCTACAAAGTATAAGCAAAACATGGACATCGAAGTTCTGAAAAATAGTGTTTTGAGCAGCGAGTTTCCTTTGTCCAGGCAAATGAAAACAAACAAAGCAAAACCTGCAACTGCCAGTATGTTGAGTATTTTTAGAAATTTCTGAGGCGATTCGTTGTAAAATAAAATGTAAGCCCAAAGTGCACCTAAGCCGAAAGCATCCAGACAGGTTGGCATTAAAACACCTTCTTCATAACCATACACAGCAAGAATCCCCCTGGAAATAATTCCCATAACAATGATCAGAATGATCACACTTTTGAGATATTGCTGTTTTACGCTCAGTAATATTATCGGCCACAAAATATAAAACTGTTCCTCCACAGCCAACGACCAGAATGGCGATAATACATCGGACCAATTGTGCAGTCTTTCTATTAAAAAATTAGACAGATATAACACATAGTAAAACGGATGTGTGTACAATTCTGTCGAAACCTGGGGGATAAAAGCAATATATTTGACAAGCCAGATAATGAGAAGAGTCAGATAATACAATGGGAAAATCCGTAAAATCCTTCTGATCATGAATGTTTTATATGTAGAGGCAAAACCATGCGACTGCAAATAATTCCGGCTGGATAACAGGATACGCGTAATCAGAAAACCGCTCAAAACAAAAAACAAAGTCACTCCTAACGGACCATTGGCAATAATATTAATTCCTTCTCCCTCAGGAAACCAATGAAAAACAATAACCAGGGCTATTGCAATTGCTCGTAATCCATCTAGCTGAGAGATATATTCTGTCTGTTTCTGCATCTTTGTTTTTGAACTGGCAACAAATTAAGGGATTTAATAATTAAAATTCATGTTAATGCCCGTATATGTTATTGCCTATACGTTTGCATTCTGTCCTCATTTTATTGCTTCAGTTATCTATAATTTATAATCACTAAGCCTGAATAATTTTGACTGGCTTATGGTTTTCATCCAGGGCTACAAATGTAAAAATACCGGTAACCGCTTTTTCCCGGCCTTCCTGATACATTTGTTCGACAAAAATATCGACCCGCACTTTCATGCTTGTATTGCCAACATGCTCAACTCTTCCAATGAGCTCAATGATGGTACCGGCAGGAATCGGATGGGTAAAATCAATTCGATCGGATGAAACTGTAACGCAGCGAAGCCTGGAAAACCGGGTGGCCGTAATAAATGCTATTTCGTCCATCATTGATAAAGCTGTTCCGCCGAAAAGCGTGTCATAATGATTGGTATTATTTGGAAAAACCGTTTTGAAAACCCTGGTTTCCGACTGGTTTATTTTTTCTTCAACTGTCATTTTTATTCCTGAAAGATTTTGAGAATTAAGATAAATGATGGTGGCGACCTATATAAATAAATCTCCCGGTGCCAGAGACAACCGGGAGATCACAAAATTTTAATGTTTTATTATATTATTGCTCAATTGCCACCGATTCACGCAGCAAGTTAGCCGCAGAAATCATATTACGCAATGCAGCTTCCGTTTCCGGCCATTTTCTGGTCTTTAATCCACAATCAGGATTTACCCAAAGGTTGCGTGCCGGAATCACTTTTAATGCCTTTTCCAATAGCAATGTGATTTCTTCTATTGTAGGTACACGAGGGGAATGAATATCATAAACTCCCGGCCCGATTTCATTCGGATAGTTAAAATCAGCAAATGCATCAAGCAATTCCATTTGCGAACGTGAAGTTTCTATTGTGATCACATCGGCATCCATAGCCGCGATAGAATCAATAATGTCATTGAATTCCGAGTAACACATATGAGTATGGATCTGCGTTTGGTCGGCCACACCTGCTGCACTCAACCGGAAAGCATCAACTGCCCATTTCAGATAATTTTTCCATGCAGATTTCCGCAATGGTAAACCTTCACGAATGGCAGGTTCGTCAATCTGTATGACTTTAATCCCGGCTTTTTCCAAATCAACCACTTCATCACGAATTGCAAGCCCGATCTGAAAAGTAGTGTCTTTCCTTGGCTGGTCGTCCCTAACAAATGACCATTGTAAAATCGTAACAGGACCCGTTAACATTCCTTTCACGAGCTTATCAGAATTTGCCTGTGCAAAAGCAGACCATCTTACGGTCATTGGTGCCGGGCGCTCTACATCACCATAAATGATTGGCGGCTTCACACAACGGCTGCCATAACTTTGTACCCAGCCATTTTGTGTAAATACAAATCCGGACAGACTTTCCCCGAAATATTCCACCATGTCGTTCCGCTCAAATTCACCATGAACCAGTACATCAATACCAAGATCTTCCTGCCACCGCAGCGATTTTACGATTTCCTCCTCAATACGGTTTTCATATTCCTGCTGCGTTAAAATTCCCTTCTTAAGATTAGCACGCAATTGACGAACATCGTCAGTCTGTGGAAAAGAACCTATTGTGGTTGAAGGAAATAACGGAAGTTTTAATTTTTCCAGTTGTATAATCTGCCTTGCTCCAAAATTGTTTTTCCTTTCAAAATCCTGCAACTCAATGGCTGTTACTCGTTTCTTAACCAAAGTTTTATGGATTAAAGTGGAAGTTCTCCTGCTTTCAATCGCTTTCTGGTTGGTTGTAAAAAGCTTATTTTTAATATAATCTGTCCCGGACAGTTTTGTGAGCGTCGAGACCTCAGCTAATTTTTGTTTCGCAAAAGCCATCCAGTTTTTAATTTCCGGAGTCAGTACTTCTTCATTTTTTTCAAGATCCAGGTCATGAGGACTGTGCAGAAGAGAAGACGACGGCGCAATTAATACCCGGTTTTCACCAATTATATCAACGGTTTTTTGAATAAAATCCAATGATTTTTTGTAGTCATTTTTCCAGATATTTCGCCCATCTACAACGCCCAGCGAAAGTAATTTAGTTGAATTTATAAAATCCCGGTCCGACAAAACAGCCGACAGACTTTCTTCGCCTCTTGTTAAATCAATATGTAAAGCAGCAACCGGAAGATTTGTAGCCAAAGATAAATTGTCCTCCAAAGCACCAAAATATGTGGCCAGAAGTATTCTTAAATTTGGAACTGCCTCATGAATCTGTGCATAAGCACTTTCCAAGGCAATCTTGTATTTATCTGTAAGATCCAGTACCAGGCAAGGTTCATCCAATTGAATCCACTCTGCACCCCGGGAAGCAAGTTCTTTTAGTATTTCGATATAAACAGGCAACAATTGATCTAGCAGATCAATCCTGTCAAATCCTTCTTCTTTTTCTTTACCTAAAAGCAAATACGTAACCGGTCCAAGTAAAACAGGTTTTGTAATAATTCCCTGCTGCCTTGCATCTTCGAATTCGAGAATGACTTTATCAGAATAACGGTTAAACTTTTGATTTTTAATAAATTCCGGCACAATGTAATGGTAGTTTGTATCAAACCATTTGGTCATTTCCATCGCTTTAATATCGACACCTTCGCGCTGAACACCACGCGCCATTGCAAAATAAAGATCCAGTTCCCGGTTCGATTTTCCGTCGATAAGCTGGTTGTAACGTTCCGGGATTGCACCTACCAATAAGGAAGTGTCCAAAACCTGATCATACAATGAAAAATCGTTCGATGGGATCAGGTCAATACCAGATTGCTGCTGTGTTTCCCAATTGCGGTGACGGATTTGCCTGGCAACTTTTTGTAATGCATCCCGGTCAATTTTCCCGGCCCAGTACTGTTCTGAGGCTTTTTTGAGTTCTCTTTGGCTTCCAACACGCGGATAACCCAAATTGTGTGATAACATAAAACTTGTGTTTAAAAGATTATAAAAACCTTCCGGAAACACCCTGCTTTTTTAGTTGAAAGTTTAAAGTTCACAGTTCAGAGCCCACGTTGGAATAGTAGCTTAAAAGAAAAATAAGCCACTTTCTGCGGTCATTTCATTTACTCCATAACAGGAATCAGTAAACATTTGCTACCAAATCCGTACGTCTTTTATTGGCTATCATTTTTCAAAAATTGTATCCAATAAAATATGTAAAATCAATGCGTGACGAAACCCTTACGTGAGGGAATAGCCATTGAGAGTAGAGGCAAGTCTCCTGGCTTGTGCCATTTTTACCGCCCTTCTCACCTATGATGGCAATGGGTCGCAAGGGTAAAAACTTTTCCGGTACTTCCGAAACGGCACTTACAGTAGCACGACTGCCCGTGAATTTCACACGGTTCCTTTTTAATTTCTGCTTTGAATGAGGACTCCACAGCGAAAACCACTACCCCGATTGACGGGTGTTCACAAAAGAACACTACAAAGATAGTAGAGTAAAAACTGACTTGTTTTCAATAAGCTTTATTTAAGTGAAGAAGAGCAAAAATTGAAATTGCGGGGAGATAAATTATCCTTTTTGAGGAAAAATCAGGTATTCGAAAAGTGAATATTTCCGTTGAATTTAATAACTTCTCTCTCAATGTTTCTTAACTTCTTAATGTTTAATAGCCATTCAGAAGTTAAGAAACATGAAGTTTTATTGTAAGAGTTCTCCCGCTTCTTTATCCAGAATAAACTCTGAATCTGAATGCTCCTGCAGAATGCTGGCCGGGAAATCCGTTGTTACCGGTAACGAAAGAGCACGCTGGATAACCGGGGCTTTTGCTTTTCCCGAGGCAATCAATATCGCTTTCTTCGCTTCCAGAATATGCCTGATCCCAACCGTTATACCTAACTTCAACTCTGTCGCCTGGTTAAAATATTTTTGCCCTACTTCTTTTGTAATCGTATCCAGTTCAGATACATGTGCATAAGTATCGAATGCCGTTCCGGGTTCATTCAAAGCTAAATGTCCGTTCATACCTACACCGAGTATAATCAGATCAAGACCTCCTGCTTTTGCTATTGCATCGTTGACGCGTTCACATTCTGTCTGAGGATCTTTGGCAAGTCCATCAAAAAATGTAATCTGATCTTCTCTGAAACCAATAGGTAAAAGGAAATCTTTATCTAATAAATCACGGCAGCTTCCGTCATCATTAGCACCAAGCCCAATCCATTCATCCAGACCAATAAAGGTACATTTGGTGAAATCAGTTTCTCCGGATATATGTGCCGCAACCAATTCCTGAAACAAACCTAAAGGTGTACTTCCGGAAGGCAGGCAAATTACAGCTGTTGGTTTTTGTCTTAGAAGTGCAATAACCTGATTAGCGGCAGCTTGGCTTAAAGTAGTATAGTCGTTGTATATGCTGATTTTTGGAGGCATGAATTGGAATAGTCAAAGATCATTTTAGTAGTTACAACTGGTGAGGATTAAGCACTACCAGTCCATTTATATTTTTAAAATCATTAGTATTTCTTGTTATGACAGTTAAATTATGAATTAAAGCAGTGGCGGCTATAATAGCATCTCCCAATTTTAGTTTCTGATAATTTTTTCGCAATTCAATAGTTTGCTCAATCACAGAGTCATTTAGAGACAGAAGTGTTGCTAAACTTATAAACTCTTTCAATTCCAGCATTCTTGCCGGAATACTTTCATTGAAACCCAATACCTCAATCTTCACTATCGACGAAATCAAAAATTCCTCATCAATTATCTGATTGATGAAATTTTGTCCATTTGAAGGAATTCTTTTTGCAATGTAATCTATTACGGCATTACTATCCATTAAAAATCTCTGTTCCATTCAGATCTAGCTTTTTTTAAATATTCCTGCATTTCATCTGCCTCCTGGTTTGAAATGATACCAACAAAGTCTGACGGTTTTTTTCTTTTTGAAGGTTGAAATTTTAATACTTTTTCTTCCAATTCTTTTAAATCTTCATGCTTGGCAGTTATTGTATTCCAATCCTCAATTGGAATAATAATAGCAGTTTTCTCCCCGTTCTCGTTCGAAATGTATTGCAGATCCATATTTTAAGGACTTTAAGATAAATTTTCATGGAATTTACAAAATCAAATCCAGTCCCAATCAACTCTAAAACATTTATCCACAAAAAAATACCAAAAACTCCCCTCCCAACCCTAACTTTACAAAATCAACTGACGGTTGACCGTATTACCTTTTACCTTTTAACATTCATTACATTCAAAAAATGGAATACCGTATAGAAAAAGACACCATGGGTGAAGTGCAGGTACCTGCTCATGTATATTGGGGCGCACAAACACAACGCTCTATCCAGAATTTCCCAATTGCACAGGATATCAATAAAATGCCAAAGGAAATCATTAAAGCCTTTGCATATCTGAAAAAAGCGGCGGCAATTACCAATTACGAAGCAGGCATTTTACCTAAGGAAAAAAGTGACCTGATTGGCGAAGTATGTGACGAAATACTGACTGACAAGCTGGATGACCAATTTCCACTTGTTGTATGGCAAACCGGTTCTGGCACACAGTCGAACATGAACTGTAATGAAGTAATTGCATACCGCGGACATGTAATGCAGGGAGGTGATCTGGCTGATAAAACAAAAGTGCTACACCCAAATGACGACGTTAATAAATCGCAGTCATCCAACGATACCTTCCCAACGGCCATGCACATTGCGGCTTACAAGATATTGGTCGATGTAACCATCCCCGGGATTACCAAACTTCGGGATACTTTAAAAGCGAAATCGGAAGCATTCAGGAATGTGGTTAAAATTGGCCGTACACACTTTATGGACGCCACTCCGCTTACCCTGGGCCAGGAATTTTCCGGTTATGCGTCACAGCTGGATCATGGTTTACGTGCTATATTCCATACATTATCTCACTTATCTGAACTTGCACTAGGCGGAACCGCAGTTGGAACTGGCATTAATACACCAGAAGGTTATTCTGAAAATGTAGCTAAACACATCGCTTTACTGACAGGTTTACCGTTCATAACGGCTGAAAATAAATTTGAAGCATTAGCAGCACATGATGCTATTGTGGAGGTACACGGCGCATTGAAAACAGTTGCTGTAAGTCTGATGAAAATCGGCAATGATATCCGTATGCTGTCTTCCGGGCCGCGTTCCGGTATTGGCGAAATTCATATTCCTGACAACGAACCGGGAAGTTCTATCATGCCGGGAAAAGTGAACCCGACCCAATGCGAGGCAATGACCATGGTGGCGGCTCAGGTGATGGGGAATGATGTTGCGATCAGCATTGGCGGATCAAACGGACACTTTGAACTGAATGTTTTTAAACCTATGATGGCTTATAATTTCCTTCATTCGGCACGTTTGATTGGTGATGTTTGTGTTTCATTTAATGATAATTGTGCAATAGGAATTGAACCGTTGCATGAAAATATTAAAAAACATGTAAACAATTCTCTGATGCTGGTAACATCGCTGAATACGAAAATCGGTTATTACAAGGCAGCAGAAATTGCTCAGACTGCACACAAAAACGGATCAACTCTGAAAGAAACGGCAGTGGCACTGGGATATGTTACACCTGAGGAATTTGATGCCTGGGTAAAGCCGGAAGAGATGGTTGGTGATAATAAATAATCAGTCGGCTCATTGTAACTGATTTAAAATACTGCCCTGCATTTCAACGCGGGGCTTTTTGTTTTACCTTGCATCCTGAATTCCTAAACAAACAACATGAAATTTCTGTTTTCAAAAGCCTTGCTCTTTACACTCGTTTTTATTCTTTCAAATATCCTGGGATTTTGTCAGAAAAAAGAAGAAAAGCCTACACTAAAACTCTGGTACGACGCACCTGCAACAGACTGGATGACACAGGCTCTCCCACTTGGCAATGGTTATCTAGGTGTAATGTTTTTTGGTGATCCGGGTGAAGAACGATTGCAATTTTCAGAAGGAAGCCTGTGGTCTGGCGGTAAAAATGCAAATACAGATTATAATTTCGGTTTAAGAAAAGATGCTTATAAAAATCTGCCAAAAGTAAGAGAATTGCTGGCGCAGGGAAAACTGGAAGAAGCGCACAAACTGGCCAACACAGAACTGACCGGAATCATCCATGATAAAAACGGCAGCAGTGATTTTGGCGCGCAGCAACCTATGGGCGATTTATTTGTCAGCGTTTCACACAAAGGTGAAATTGAAAACTATCGCAGAGAACTTGACATTTCTATGGCCAAAGGAAAAGTTTCGTATCAGGCAGGAAAAGATAAATTTGAAAGAACATTTTTTGGAAATTACCCTTCAAAAGTGATGGTTTATAAATTTTCCTCCACATCTGCTGAAACCTATTCCGTCCGGTTTACAACGCCACACCAAAAGGAATATGAAAAGTTTGACAAGAACCAATACACTTTCGGTGGAAGTTTAAAGGACAATCATCAGGAATTTGAAACAACTTACAGGATTGATACAGATGGAAAAGTAACTTATGAAAATGGTGTACTGACTATAAAAAATGCGCGCATTGTTACACTGATCCATACTGCATCCACTGATTATGTATTTCAGTTTCCCACTTATAAAGGCAAGGATTACAAAAAAGAAAATCTGAATACGATGACCGCCCTTGCTGGTAAAAACTTTGATTTTTTACTAAAGGAACAGCAAAAAGATTATAAAAATCTGTTTGACAGGGTTTCATTAAAATTAGGTAGTCCAAAGGATCAGAACAACCTGCCAACTAACCAGCGACAAATACAGTATTTTGAAGGAATGTCTGATCCCGGTTTTGAGGAATTATACTTCCAGTATGGCCGTTATCTGATGATTTCTTCTACGCGTCCGGGTACGATGCCCATGAGCCTGCAAGGAAAATGGAACGATAATACCAATCCGCCCTGGTCTAATGACTACCATACGAATATCAATATCCAAATGCTTTACTGGCCTGCGGAAGTTACCAATCTTTCTGAGTGCTTTTTGCCACTTTCTGATTTTACAAAATCCATTGTTGAACCTGGAAAACTGGCGGCTAAGGAATTCTTCAATGCACCAGGCTGGACAGTCAATACCATGCTGAATCCTTATGGTTACACTTCTCCGGGATGGGATTTCCCATGGGGATTTTTTCCTGGCGGCGCGGCATGGCTATCACAACACATGTGGGAGCATTATGCTTTTACACAGGATCAGGATTATCTGAAAAACACAGCATATCCGATAATGAAGGAAGCAGCTTTATTCTGGATGAGCTATTTATCGGAAGACGGAAAAGGCCATCTGGTTTCTTCTCCCTCCTATTCGCCTGAACATGGCGGCATTTCTACCGGTGCCAGTATGGATCATGAAATTGCGTGGGATATTTTAACCAACACCATTGATGCAGCCAGAATATTAAATACCGATGCTGATTTTATTTTAAAGGCGCAGGTAATTAAAGATAAAATATTGCCATTAAAAATCGGCCGTTGGGGCCAATTACAGGAATGGAATGAAGATGTTGACGATTCAACTGACAAACACCGCCACGTTTCGCATTTGTTTGCATTACATCCTGGTAAACAGGTTTCTATCACAAAAACTCCGGCAGAAGCTGAGGCCGCAAAAGTAACTCTAAATGCCCGTGGAGACGATGGAACTGGATGGTCACTTGCATGGAAAGTAAATTTCTGGGCGCGGTTACAGGACGGAAACCGTGCTTATAAGTTATTCAAAAGCGTATTGCGACCGGTGGGCGATAAAGGCACAAACATGGCAAATGGCGGTGGATCTTACTCTAATCTGCTATGTGCGCATCCCCCTTTCCAACTGGATGGTAATATGGGCTCAACAGCCGGTGTAGCTGAAATGCTTTTACAGTCGCAGGCAGGAATGATAGAATTACTGCCTGCTTTACCGGAAGCCTGGCAGGAAGGCGAAGTAAAGGGTTTGAAAGCAAGAGGCAATGTCACAGTAGATGAAAAATGGGTGGATGGAAAACTCGTATCCACTACGCTGTCTTCCACAAATCCTCAAAAACAAATAATAAAATATGGTACAAAAACGCTTGAAGTAAATCTGGTACCAAACAAACCTCAAACCATATTAATTGGAAGTTTTAAATGAAATGATCGTTTTCAATATCTCATGAATATCCGTGAAGAGCTTTTAAAATACCAGGTTCAATCCAAAGAAAACGCATTACGCATTGCTGAATATGCTGTTTCTTCTGAGGAGAATTTCATGGAGCTGATTGATTGTTTTACAGCTGAAAATGTAAAGCTGGCGCAAAGAGCGGCATGGAGTGTGAGCTGGGCAGCAAAGAAAAACCCGGAAATTGTACAGCATCATATAGGTTTACTCGTTAGTCAGTTAACGAAAACAAATATTCATGATGCAGTCATCAGGAATAGTATCCGGATTTTGCAGGATATGGAAATACCCGCTGCATTTCATGGAGAATTATTAAGTGCTTGTTTTGATTTTATACAAAAGCGCAATACACCCATTGCGATTAAAGCATTTTCATTAAATGTTCTTTTTAATCTTTCAAAAATTTACCCCGAAATAAGAAATGAATTGAAAATGATCGTTCTTCAGAATATAGATTATGAAACAGCTGCGTTTAAATCAAGGGCAAAGAAAATACTTGCAAAGATTTGAATGAATAACTATTATTCACGTTTAATTGCGCCTAACAGGCTCCACAGTCCGGTTTTTTTATACATTATAGCTGATTTGCTAAACTCCACTGAATGAAAAATACAATATTCATATTATTGATCGTGCTTGAATTAACAGCTTGCAGTCAGCAAGTCACGAACCATACGCCGGGAATGGAACACGGAGAAAAGGGCCCGGCGCGTTATTCGGATCAGTTAATGAATAAGTTAGAGAACGGAATTGATTTTATTGCTTCTGGCACTGAACCATTCTGGTCTCTCGAGATTGATTTTGACAAACGCATTTATTTCAAAGGTGTTCATGGTGATTCTATTCAGACAATGGTACCGGAAGGAATCCGGCTGCAGGATGTAGCTGCTACCAGTTACAGGGCAAAAACCGGTTCTGATTATTTTACAATTATTATTTACGACCAGCCCTGTATTGACAATCTTTCCGGTAATGAGCTGCCTAAAAAAGTAGAAATTACAATGACAGATAAACAGTATAAAGGCTGCGGCTCCTATCTTTCGGATTATCGCCTGAATGATATCTGGGTATTGGAAAGCATCAATGATGCTAAAATTGATACTGCCAATTTTCCAAAAGGCTTACCACGCATAGAACTGAATTTAACACAAAATCAAGTATTTGCATTTGCCGGCTGTAACGAGTTCAACAGCTCAATAGAAGTTCAGGGAAAAAAATCCGTTTCGGTAGATTTTCCGGAACATTGATGGCCTGTCCAAATATGAATTTTGAAAGCAGTTATCTGAGCCGTCTGGCTAATAAAACGATACCATTCAGGATCGAACCGGGCAAACTCTATATACAGGTAAGCAATGATTCAACATTTAATTATAAGAAAGTAGATTAACCAGAATACCGGCAGCAAATACCTGAACACCAATTTCAACTGTGATTTATCAGTAGAAAAATAGCAAATCCTGTCTTTATAATTTTTCAATTAACCGGTTCGTCCCATAAGTTATCGTTACAAAAATCACGTTGTTAAATAACTTCCGATACCCGATACGAATTTATTAACATGCTTTTTTGGATCGCCTCCTACCCACAATTAAGAGTGTTTTTCGATGGAATGTTATGCATGATGGCGCTTTATGCGTTATTTTCTTACACCCTGCACCGAAAAGCAATTTATTGGCAATATGCGCTTTACATTGCCTGCATGGTCACTACGTTTTACTGGGATGATATTGATTACGGCCAGGTGAATTACTTACCTGGTGTCAATTTAAAAGTAGTTATTATTGAATCAACAGCATTTTTACTTTATATCCGTTTTGCTGTTTTATTAATTGAAATTCCTCGTCTCGATCCGTTCAGTTACCGCATTCTAAGGATTATGAGCCTATTGTTATGTATAGAAATGGCTTCGGATTTCTTCTTTTATTTCCTTAACACATCTGCCATTTTCAAAAGTAACAGTTACATCCTTTTCCGGTGTATTCTTGCAGCCGGTGCACTGATAGTTGTTCCGAGGATATTAAAACTTCGACAGATTGCAGTTGTTTATTTTATAGCTGGTTCGCTCTTCTTTGTATTAGGCTGTTTGCTGTCACTTATAATTAATTTCATCCCTGATGTTTTTAATCGCAACCCGTCAAACCCGCTGTCGTTTCCAATCACATATATGGAACTTGGCGTTATCATGGAAGTAATGTGTTTCATTTTGGGTATGTCAGTAAAAAACCGAAAAAATGAGCTTGAAAAGATAGAGGCACAAAAGCAATTAATCGAACAATTGTGTGAAAATGAAAAAAAACAGTCTGCCTTGATGCGTATCAGGGATGATATTTCCCGTGACCTGCACGATGAACTGGGTGCAGACCTGGGAAGTATCAGTGTACTGAGCCATGCCGCATTGAGGCAGCTAAAAAACCTGGATCCGGCAACTGAAAATACCATAAATGTAATTGGAGAAACTTCAAGAAAAGTGATTGCGCGAATGAGAGAGATCATTTTAAGCCTTCATTCTGATAAGGATTCTATTGGTAATTTTTCATTCAGGGCAAAAGAAACAGCGTATGCCCTTTTTGAGCTTTATCCTATTGAGCTGCATCTGGACATGCCCGCTGAGGAAGTTGACTCGCACATCCCAACAGAATATAAGCGAAATTTGTTTTTAGTTTATAAAGAGATTTTACATAACATTGTACGCCATTCCAATGCCCAAAATGTATACATCAGGCTATTTTTGGAAAATAATTATCTTAACCTGATTGTCAGGGATGATGGTATCGGATTTGTATATAATGAAAACAAAAGCAGAGGTAATGGCCTTTTTAATCTGAGGCAACGCACTTCCGTATTTGCAGGGAAATTTCTGTTGGAAAGCCATCCCGGGACAGGAACGATTGTAAGTATTAAATGTCCGATAAATCAGGACATTTTTGTTCTCTGAAATTAAGAATAGCCGGTAACATGATTACATTAACAGGTAAAAACACGATATACTTTCTTTTAACTATAAAAACCAATGATTGTTTATTGCCATTCATCAATAGATGAAGCACTTCGTTCAAAACTGACCGATGCTTTGTCTCCCAAACATGTCATTCATTTCAGTGCTGACATTAATGATAATGAAGCACAAAATATATTTCAGACCGCTGATTTCATTCTTGGAAACCCACCTGTTGAATGGTTTGAAAATAAACCTGCGAATTTAAAATTCTGGCAGCTCGACTCAGCTGGATTTGACCAGTATTCAGCTATTGGTTTGGATAAAAATGTGAAAGTAGCAAATATGGGAAACTGGTTTGCACGCCCTTGCGCCGAAACCATTGTGGGCGGAATTTTAACTTTATACAGAGGATTGGACACGCTGATTCATCTCAAGGAACAAACTGAATGGATAGGTGCAAAATTACGTTCCGAGCTTAGGATTTTACACGAGCAAAATGCAGTGATCCTGGGAGCTGGTACAATCGGGCAGTCTGTTAATGCAATCCTGAAAGGCTTTGGCTGTTACACGCATTTACTGGCGCGTACTTCTCCGGATGCCGATCTGCATAGCCGCGAAGATCTGTTTCATGAATTGCCTTATGCTGACCTGGTTATTAATACGCTGCCTGGAACAGCTACTCATTTCGTAAATGGGGAATTTTTGCGGCAATGAAAGAAAACAGTATTTACGCAAGTGTAGGCCGTGGAAGTACTACAGACGAAAATGCTTTGATTGAAGCATTGAAGTCCGGGCGCCTGAGCGGGGCTGTTCTGGACGTAACCGAAGTAGAGCCTCTACCAGCTGAAAACCCGTTGTGGAAAATGGATAATGTGATATTAACACAGCATACCGGTGGCGGGCGAAAAGATGAACACGTAGGAAAAGTAGACCTGTTTCTGAACAATATCTTTGCAATTGAAAACGGCAGCGCACTGTTCGACGAAGTGGATCTATCAAAAGGGTATTAAAAAATTAAGATTTACCCCGATGAGCACAATGGTTTTCGCAATGGACACTATGGTGTTTTTTATAATGATTGCGCCCATCGCGGTTAAAAAACTAACAGAATGCTAACTACAGAAAAAAATACAGCTGATCAGATCAAGGAAAAATACTTTCAGAAATTCGGGAATGCTGATGGTACAGATAAACCAAGAATTTTTCGATCTCCCGGGCGAATTAATCTGATCGGGGAGCATACAGATTATAATAATGGTTTTGTTTTGCCTGCCAGTGTGGACAAAGCGGTATATTTTGTGATTTCACCAAGAGAGGACAATCAGGTGATTTTGCATGCAGCTGATTTGGACGAAACTTATACATTTACACTGGATGATCTTTCCAAGCCCGAACAATCCTGGGCATTGTACCAGATTGGAGTTATTGAACAGATTCAAAAAATGGGTCATGTCATTGGTGGATTCCAAACCACTTTTGGCGGAGATGTTCCTGTTGGTGCAGGAATGTCGTCCTCGGCCGCTTTGGAATGCTGCCTTTTATTTGGTTTGAGTGAAATGTTCGACTTGAAACTGGACAAGTTCACTATTGTGAAAATGGGACAGAAAGTAGAGAACGAATATGTTGGCGTCCAAAGCGGGATTATGGACCAGTTTGCTTCCGTATTCGGAAAAGAGGAATCCGTTATCCGTCTGGACTGCCGCTCGCTGGAATATGAATACTTTCCTTTTCTGATGAAAGATTATCTTCTTGTTTTATGTGATACGAGTGTAAAACATTCACTTGCAAGTTCCGAATACAATACCAGAAGGCTGGAATGCGAAAAAGGTGTTTCTATTTTACAAAAATACCATCCTGAAATAAAAAGTCTCAGAGATGCTTCACCGGAATTGGTTGCACAGCATCAGGATGAATTGGGGGACGTGGTTTATCGTCGCTGCAAATATATGACAGAGGAAATTCTTCGTGTCCAGGAAGCATGCGATTTTTTGGTACAGGGCGATATGGAGAATTTTGGTAAAGAAATGTATGCAACACACAACGGATTACAGCACGAATATGAGGTTAGCTGCGACGAACTGGACTTTCTGGTTGAACAGACTTTAGACAATTCTAATGTGCTTGGAGCGCGTATGATGGGCGGCGGATTTGGAGGCTGTACAATTAATCTTGTTAAAATTGATGCGGTGGAAGACTTTGAAAAAAGTATGAAAACGGCTTATAAAGAACAGTTTAATATAGATTTGCCTTGTTATCGTGTAAAAATCACTGGCGGAACAGAAGAATTGAAGTGAATAGAATAAATGGTGTTACTGCTTTTGTATAGAATAGCCGCAAACTCTTAAATCCTTTTTAATGAAAAAATTACTTTTCTATTCACTGCACTGATTGCTTTTGGCTTGTTCAGTTGCTCTAAATCCAGTAAAGAACAGACCATGACCAGTACAATTTCCAAAGAAGTATTCGGGCAACTTCCTGATGGACAGACGGCCGATTTGTATACCCTGACTAATTCCAAAGGCATGACCGTGAACATTACCAATTACGGAGGAATTATCACCAAACTTACTGCTGCTGACAAAAAAGGCGAATGGGCAGATGTGGTATTAGGCTTTGATTCACTGCCTCCTTACCTGAAAGGGCATCCGTTTTTTGGTGCCCTTGTGGGAAGATATGGAAATCGTATTGCGAAAGGGAAATTTAAACTGAACGGTAAGGAATATAAACTGGCAATCAATAATGGCCCGAATGCTTTGCACGGAGGACTTAAAGGATTTGATAAACAGCTTTGGAAAACTACCGAGATCAAAAAAGATTCAACCGTTGGACTGCAACTGGAATATACGAGCAAAGACATGGAAGAAGGCTATCCGGGAAATCTGACTGTGAAGATTATCTATACTTTGGCTAATGACAATTCTTTAACCATTGACTATACTGCTACAACTGATAAGGAAACCGTAATTAATCTGACCAACCATTCTTACTTCAATTTATCAGGACTGAAACGTGATATACTTGGACACGAAGTTACTATTCTGTCGGACAGCATTGTACCGGTTGACACGACGTTAATTCCAACCGGCAAATTACGTGCAGTAGAAGGAACACCGTTTGATTTTAGAAAATCTGCTATTGTAGGAACAGGAATTGACAAGACAGATGATGAGCAAATTAAAAGCGGAGGCGGTTATGACCATTGCTGGGTTCTGAAACGTGAAGATAAAGGTCTTATGCAATTTGCAAAAGTAAAAGATCCTGAAAGTGGAAGAGTAATGGAAGTTTCCACCACCGAACCTGCTGTTCAGTTTTATACCGGCAATTTCCTGGATGGCAGTTTGTCCGGTAAAGGAGCCACATTCAGCAAAAGATTTGGCCTGTGCCTGGAAACGGAACATTATCCGGATTCTCCAAACCAGCCACAATTTCCCTCAACCGTATTAAAACCTGGCAAAACTTACCATACAACTACAATGTATAAGTTTTCGGCGGAGTAAAATTTCAGCCACGAATGCACTAATTTGCACGAATGTTAAAGAATAACGATTTGTGTAGATTATTGCATCCGTGGCGTTTTCTATGAGCCGTTTTTGCTTTTTTTAGTTAATTTTGATAATGCCGACTATATTACTTATAAATGGATTTCGTTTTTTCTTTTATTTAAACGAGCACGAACCAATTCACATTCATGTATCCAAAGGCGATAGCGAAGCAAGGATAGTTTTAATTCCTGCCATTGATGTTTCTTACTGCAGAGGATTTAAGAAAAACGAATTGCGAACCATCATTGAAATAATTATTGACAATTATGAAAAAATCATCGAAAAGTGGCATGAAACCTTTGATAAGTAAAGAGTTAACAGAACTTTTGAATGATAATGATAATAACGATGTCATTGTTAGCACTGACGAATTTGATAAAATCATTAAAGACAACCATTTAAAAATTCAACGTTTCGCATTCTTTAAAGATTTGGATCTTGTAATTTTCATTTTAAACAATCGCCGCATTATTCAAAGACCACTTTCTTCATATCCTATACTTGAACAAGCAATTGAAGAAAAGTTAAATCAATATAAAGTATCTGATTACGGTATTCATTGGCCAGAAATTGATGCAGATTTAAGTTTGCGAGGGCTATTATTAGAAGAAACTGTAAAACTGGCTGTATGAGTTATTACAGTGACAATCAGAGTTGTCAATGCTATATATATATATCAAATTACAAGATTCTCATTACCTTTTCGGATGGTAAGCAACAAGAAGTAAACTTTGAGAACTTTCTTGAAAAAATTCCCATCCTCAATTCGCCGAATATCTGGATTTGAAAAAATTTAGAAAATTTAAAATTGAAAGAGGAAACCTTGTTTGGGGAAAAGACTGGGATTTGATTTTCCCTGTTGAAGAATTGTATGCGGGTAAAATAAAAAGCTGATCTTTTTTATTTTTGATGGTTTATCTTTGCATCAACAAAAATATCCGTCAGCATGCTTACCAGAACCGTAAAAATCAGTAATGTCACCAATTTGTCAGATGCACGTTATTGTGCAGGCATGGGTGTGGAAATGCTTGGTTTTTCTATTGATGAAGACTCTCCGAATTATATTTCTCCAAAAAAATTCGATGATATATGTTCCTGGCTTGCAGGGGTTAATCTTGTTGCGGAAACAGCCCAAACTGATCCGGAAAATATTATCACAGCTCTAAGCCAATATGCTGTTCATTCCGTTCAGGTTGAATCTTCCGGTTTATTGAACTACCTGCACAGTGAACTGAATCTGCCACTAATTTTACGCGTAAGTGTTGACACGTACGAAGCAAATGAAATCAGTTCTATTCTAAGTCGATATGAAGGCGATGTTTCACATTTCTTATTGGAAAGTGATAACAACGCACAACTTTCAGACGAATGGATACAGGTTTTAGGAAGCCTTGCCAACGAATATCCAATACTTGTTGGATTTGGATTAGATGATGAGTATTCAGTAACTGCATTAACAAACCTTTTCCCATCAATTGGTATCGCATTAAGAGGAAGCGAAGAAATCCGTCCGGGTTACAAAGACTTCGGCAGTATGATGGACATTCTGGAAGCGCTGGAGGAACAGTGAAGTAAAGGGGAAGAAGGTTACACAGAGCGGCCGCCGCGCGGAACTATAGTGGTTGTAGAGAGCCACAGAGTTTTATTTCTATTTAATTATCTCTGTGGTTCTCTTCCTTACTCAGTGAACCTCTGTGTAACCTTCCTCCCCTTTCCCGGAAAATAACCATTTAACACGTCACGTTACCGATAATAAACTTCCGCGTTGCAGTATCTTGCATAACCCACTACCTTTGATTACAAATAAACGATAAACTTAATCATGGAAAAGAAATTGCACCGCATACCTGATCAGGCAGTATTTGGAGGAGTAGCTTCCGGAATTGCTCAGTATTTTCAAATAGATGTAGTAATTATCCGCGTGCTGTTCGTTGTAATGCTGTTTTTGCCTTTGCCTCCAAGTTTTGGCTGGACAGGTATTCTGTATATTATTTTGTGGGCAGTGCTTCCCACAGGATCTGCTGATAGCTCGGTGACAGGAAATAGCAGCGCTTCTACTTTTGACTCCTTCATGAACAAATCTTCTGATCCGGCAGATAAGAAAAAATCTGAACAGACGATCATGATATTGGGTGGTGCCCTGATATTTTTTGGTGCGATTATGCTGGTAGACCACCTGCCAATCTGGTACCAGATCAAGCATTATTTCTGGCCGATTGTATTGATCGGTATTGGTGCTTTCCTGATTCTTCGGCAGAGGGACAAATCAAATGAAAGCAACACGACGGTGTATCCTACCACACCACCTCCGGCAGAACCCTTAGACCCTGATCCGCAACCTTACACGCCATTTACACCAACAACATCGACAACACATTTCCCGGAAGACCCGCAAACGAAAAAACCGGACGATGAAGACGATGACCAGGTTATCAAAGTGAATTGATCTGTTTTAGCAATTTTAACAGTTTATAATTAACCATCTATAATTAAAAAAGTCATGAACTTTCGTAACATATTCTGGGGTGTAATCCTCATCATAACCGGTTCTCTTTTTTTAGTGGAAGAACTGACCGACTTCGATTTTGGGCGCTTTTTCTGGCCTATTATCATGATTGTTTCCGGTGGGCTTCTTTTGCTGAAAAATTTCCTGAAATCAGATATTTCCAACCATTCTAATATTTAAGAAAAAATGAAAAATTCAAGAGGTATTGTTTGGGGAGGGCTGCTTGTCATTCTGGGGACGTTCTGGCTTTTGCGCAATATGGATCTCATTAATGTGCAGTGGAACGAAATACTTCCATACTGGCCGGCTTTACTGATCTTAGCAGGTGCGGTGTTGCTGATAACGCGCCGTGACAGGGGAGTTTCGGGTGGTATTGTAGCTTTGCTGATTACACTGGCAGTTTTCGGTGGTATTGTAAACCGTACGGATAGGGCTTTTGATCGTCATAACAATGATTGGAATTTCAATTGGGATGATGATGATGACGACAATCATCACGATGACAATGATCGTGATGACGAAGGCAACAATGACAATGACGACGAGGATGAAGACGAGGATGACAATAAAGACGAGGATTATCACGAGGAACGTGGTTTCATGAATGGAAAAAAACCAGTAAACGGTTCATATAAATATGAAATGGAAGATTTTATCCAAAAAGCCAGTTTCAATCTGGAAGGAGGAGCGGGATCTTTTACTATGAAGGGCAATACAACCAAATTATTTGAAGCAAATACGCGCAGCAACCTGGTCGGTTTTTTGTCTAATACTTCTGTCAATAAACTTGATAATTCCGCAACAGTTAATTTGAAAATGGAAGATGGCAACGTCAAAATTAATAAAGGTGAGGTTTCTAATGAAGCTAAAATTCAGCTGAACGATAAACCTGTCTGGACTATCGACCTTGGAATTGGTGCGGGAAAAGGAGATTTTGATTTTAGTAATTATAAAGTCGAAAAGTTGAAAGTAAGTACCGGAGTAGCGGATATGTCCATTCGCTTGGGTGATAAACTAACCAATTCCAATGTAGATATTGAGGCAGGCGTGGCTTCAATTACACTTGAAATCCCAAATTCGGTAGGTTGCGAAATGCATATGGACGGTGCTTTTAATTCCAAAAGTTTTGACGGACTTGAAAAGATCAGCAATGGATTATATCGCTCTAACGGTTTTGATCAGTCAGCGAAAAAGATCATTATTAACTATGAAGGCGGTTTAACAAGCTTTAAAATAAGAAGATACTAATTTTTATAATTATCAGTTTAATACTGAATCTGAATTTTTCTTAACTCCTAAATGGTTTGATTATTTTTTACCATTTAGATGTTAAGTGACTTTCAGATTCATTTTTTTCGTTTATGCGTATTTATACATTATTTTTCATTTGTTTTCTATTGCTGATTTATAATCAGTCAACCTATTCACAGCAAGCAAAAAAGGTTAAACTACCATCCATTGAACAAAAAATGATTGATCAGGGATTAGTTGATATTCAGCAGATTGACCCGGATATTCTTGTACAGTTAAAATATTCGACCACCGATAATTTTATAGGAAAAGATGTTTATGGCGATCTGACACGCGCATATTTACAGCCTGACATGGCTAAAAAATTAGCACAAGCAAGTAACTTTTTACAACAAACAAAACCTGGTTATCAATTATTAGTTTACGATGCAGCCCGTCCTAATTCGGCCCAATATGACCTTTGGAAGGCGCTGGATATTTTAAAAATCCCGGAAGGCAGTAAAACCCAGTATGTGGCTGATCCCAAAATCGGCTCAAACCATAATTTTGGCTGCGCCATTGATTTAACCGTTGCAGATGAAAAAGGCAAGCCTTTGGATATGGGTACAAAGTTTGATTTTTTTGGTCCTCTCGCCTACCCTCGTTCTGAACAGGAAATGCTGCGCCTGGGCAAACTAACTACCAGACAAATTGCCAATAGAAAAATACTGAGACAAGTAATGGTCCAGGCCGGCTTTAAACAAAATACCACCGAGTGGTGGCACTTTGATGGAATGTCAAAAAAACAGGCACGGGCAAAATACGGAATGATCAGATAAAAAATTTATTGGCGTCTTAATGTACTGCCTCCGGACAAGTTCTGCTTAATGGCCGGATCGCCTTTATAACGGACACTGCTGGCTCCGCTTGCATCCACTTCCAGAAACTTTGAAGCCCAGACTTTGGCATCACTTGCTCCTGATAATTTCAAATCGGATTCTTCAACGGGCAGATCCAAGGCATCCAGCTGTGAAGCCCCCGAAAGTTCTCCATCCAGAAATTGGCCGTTTCCTGATAAATACAATTGCGATGCTCCCGAAAGATCAAAATCTATCGTTTTTGCAGAACCAATAAAATCACATTTAGAAGCACCTGAAAGCTCAATTTCCAATTTTGATAGATTGGAAAAACCTTCTATTTGTGAATCAATGGCACCTGAAAAATCCACTGCGGCCAGGGTAGGCATCGTAATATCAATATTCATTGGTTCACGGTTTCGCCAGGAATTTCGGTAACGTGCAACCAGCTTTTCTTCCTGAACGAAAATTTCAAGATCATCCAGATCATTCAACTCTCCGGTAGCAGAAACCGCATATGCAGCACCTTCCTGTACATTTACCTGGAAAGCATGTCCCATTTCCAGCTCATCGAAATTACGAAAATCATAAGTTCGTGTACTTTCTCCACGCGGCGGAATATCATCCCGGTCATTAACATAAATACAGGACTGAATTGTGGCAAGCGAAAAAAGACTAAAAATCAAAAACAACTTTTTCATGGCTAATAAGTTAAAATCAAAATCCAATAATCACTATCTGCCCAAGACAATCGCAGGCGGTTTTCCCCCTATAAGAATTTTATTTTTTTAAACGTAGGGGAATGACAAAAGCGGATTGTCATAGTGAAAAGCAAATTCAAACTTGGAAGCGACCGCTCTTCTATATCCGGAGTTACGAATCGACAGAGATTTCATATTTTTGACCAACAATCAAAAAAAGAAATCCTTGTACACTTCTGACCCGGAAATAGTGAGTGCTATCCGCAGGGGCGACGAAAACGCCTTTGAGCTGACATTCCGTAAATTTTATGGCCGGTTGTGTAATTATGCTTGCTCCCTGCTAAAAGATGAAGAGGAATCGGAAGAAGTAGTACAAACTGTTTTTTTAATAATCTGGGAAAAACGCGCTGATCTGGAAATCACACTTTCGCTAAAATCTTATTTATATCGTGCAGTTCATAATCACTGCCTGAATCGTTTTAAACATGCCGCCGTCCGGGAAGCACACCGGGAATACACCGAATACTTCATTCCGCAATCCAGTGAATCGGTAACAGAAGTCATTCATGCAAACGAGCTCGAAGAACGGATTGAAAAAGCAGTGAGCTCACTGCCGGAACAATGCCAGAAAGCATTCAGAATGAGCCGGTTTCAGGAATTAAAATACCAGGAAATAGCAGATCAGCTAGGAATTTCAATCAAAACTGTTGAAAATCAGATTGGCAAGGCATTAAAAATTCTAAGGATTGAGTTGGCTGATTATCTCCCGTCGATGCTTTTGCCGGTTTATTTTTTTATTGAACAGCTAACCAAACCGTAACCATGAATAATCATGAAAACATATCGGAAGAGCTGTTAGCACGTTATCTGGCCGAAACCACTACTGAAACTGAAAATATACAGGTGCAGTTCTGGCTTGCCGAATCGCCGGATCATGAACAGGAGCTTGAAGCATATCGTATTATCTGGAAACAATCAGGGATTTCTGAGCGGACAAATATTCATGTAGATACGGACGCAGCCTGGAAAAAGGTTAGGTCTAAAATGCACAACACTTATGTAAATATTCCTGAGGAATCCTTTTCAGATCATATCAAACCAATCAATTCCAGACAAAAAACAATTCAGCGAAAATTACCGGTTACAGTTTGGGCTGCAGCGGTTATTGCACTGCTGTTAATGGCTCTTGGATGGTTTTTAATAAGAACCGAATACAGCATTCCTCCGTCTTTACAGGTTGCAACAAAAAATAAAAACATTGAAAAGATTTTACCCGACGGCACAAAGGTATTTTTAAACTATAATTCGTCACTGACTTACCCTGAAAAATTCACCGGCGATCTGAGAACTGTCTCATTGAAAGGTGAAGCATTTTTCGATGTAAAACCCGATGCCGAACATCCGTTTGTCATTGATGCCAACGGAATTGAAATAAAGGTTTTGGGTACATCCTTTAATATAAAGGCTTATGAAAAAGAAGCGGTCCGCGTAGATGTGGCAACCGGAAAAGTCAGGATACACAATTCAGGTATGGAACTGAATTTGGTAAAAGGGCAAAGCGCCGAAGCTGATCCGGATACGATCAGACAAATTATCCCGGACATTAACATGATGGGATACCGCACGCAGGTTTTCAATTTTGATGCTACAAATTTAAAAGATGTAGTATCCTCTATCAGAAGTGGTTATCATATTGACCTTCGGTTGTCGAATACGAAATCAGAACAATGCCGTCTCACCATCCGCTTTGAAAAAGAGCCCGTTGATGCCACACTTTCTGTCATTGCTGAAACGCTTGATTTAAAAGTAAGAAAAGAAGGTGAGACCTATTGGCTTGATGGAAGCGGTTGCCCATAAAATTTCGTTTCCTATTCGAATGAATACATTTCGGCTTACAATTTATCTGACATTTTTTATTCTTTTTTCCAAAGATTGCTTTGGCCAGCAGTTATTGGAAAAAAGAATATCTATCAGCATTACCAATCAGCCGGTAGACCAGGTATTACAGAGAATCGGAAATCTTGGCGGTTTCAGTTTTTCTTACAGCCCTGATGCGATAGATGTAAAAGCAAAGGTATCAGTTCAGGCTACTAGCTTAACTATCAGGGAAATACTGAATGAGATTTTTAAAGGAAAAGTAGGTTATAAGGAGCGGCGGAAATATATCATTTTACAAAAAATTGCGATAAATCAGGAAGGTGAAGCACCTGAAAACTTTAATTTAAACGGTTATATCATTGATAAAATAACCGGTGAAAAATTAGCAAACGCCAGTATTTACGAATCTGTGACGCTGGCCTCAACGATCAGTAATCAATATGGATATTACAGGATACGGCTTCCGACTGCCCCTGCTTCTCTCCGCCTGGAAATCAGAAAAGAGGATTACATTGCCCGTTCCATTCCGGTTTCGAAACGTAAAGACGCTTATTTACCAATTACCCTGAATCCGGATACTTTAAAACCAATATCGAGATTATCTCCCAGAACATCCCGATTTGCAGATTCGTTACATCAAAAAGTAGAAATCCCGCAATTTACAGCGCCTGCTACAGCTTTAACCGTTGCTGACACCACGCATGAAGTAATAGCAGCAAGGCGAAATGATAAACTGAAAAAGACTTATCAAAAAGTACAAAGCGAACTGGTAACTGCTTTTGCGTCTGCTAAACAGGCGATCAATACCAGAAATATTCCGGATACGCTGCACCGTCATTTTCAGGCTTCATTATTACCATTTCTGGGAACAAATCATGAGCTGAGCGGAAATATTGTAAATGATATTTCTGTGAATTTAATAGCAGGTTATTCTTTGGGAGTCAACATGCTGGAAATCGGGGCAATTCTGAATGTCGTCCGCAGTAATGTTACCGGCTTCCAGCTTGCAGGCATCAGCAATATTGTGGGAAATGACGTTACTGGTTTTCAATATGCCAATGTCCTGAACATTACCCTGGGGAATTTTGTAGGTTTTCAGGGGTCAAATGTGATTAATTATACAGGGAAAAATTTCAGGGGTTTTCAGGTTTCCTCAGTTGGAAATGTTGTAGTCGGCGCTTTAAATGGTTATCAGCTTTCGGCAGTTTATAATTATGCCAATACGGTGAGAAGCGGCCACCAGATCGGCGTTGTCAATTATACCGATTCTACGGCCACTGTTCCCTTTGGATTATTCAGCTATGTGCGCAGCAACGGTTACAGACGATATGAATTCGCTTCCAATGAATTTAATTATTTCAATTTCTCATTTAAAACAGGTGTCAGTAGATTTTACAATATATTCTCATTGGGATTCAATGCATTAACAGCGAATAAACCCCTGGGTACAATTGGTTATGGATTTGGAACAGCGCAAAAATTGGGAAAAACCTGGATGTTGGACGCAGATGTAACGGCGAATGCGGTTATTCTCAAACGGCAAAGTATTGATAATATTCCGGCCGGTTTATTTCGTTTTTCTTTAAATATTGAAAAGAAATTCGGTAACAGATTTGCATTATTTGCAGGCCCGTCCATTAATCTTTTAACAGGAGATTATACCGGATTAATCAATACCGAACGTACAGGTTTCCTGAAACCTATTTGGATCAACACCAAACCAAACAGCTGGATAGGTTTCCAAGCCGGTATCAGGTTGTAAGTCAGTCGTAGGTTACACGGAGAACCACTGAGAAAAAGGAAAGAGAGCCACAGAGATTTTTAATAATTCTCCGTGGCTCTCTGCATAACCTACCCTTCTCACATCAGAAACCAATCCTCTTCCTCCCGCCCTGCACGGGATTACCACGGACATACTCTTTCAATTCCTCCAATTCCTTCACAAAACCTCCTGACAAAATTGGAAAACGGCACCAGGAACGCGGATCGAGATTGAGATCGTCTAGATGAAATGAAGGTGCGTAACGCTCACGTTTCCATTGATTACGGCTCCATAATTTAAAAAATCTTTCGGTCCAGGCGTGTATCTGTTCACCGGTATATATTCCCGGATAACGAACGACCAGATTACGATAAGCATCAACAGGCGATTTTTTATCACGAATAGCAAGCTTTTCCAATGCATCCAGAAAATCATAAGGCATCAGATCATCTTCATCAGTCTGGTTTCTATCCTTGGGACGAAGTTCTGCGGTCGGCTGCAGGCTGTTCACTTTTTTAAGTCCTTCAATTTTGATATGTTTTCCTTTTACTTCACAACCAACTGTTTCCAGCCAGCGAAGCCACTGGCGCAAATAATGCTTGTCTATTCCCGCCAGCGGACTGATACTTCCGGCTGTATCGCCATCCATCGTTGCATAACCTACTGCTACTTCGGAACGGTTGGAAGTTGCCAGAAGCAAATGATTGGATAAATTGGTAAGCAACCACACACCCGGAGCACGAACCCGCGCCTGTATATTTTGCAAAGCTATGTCATCATGCTGCCAGTTCAGTTGCCTTCCAATCTGGTCTTCAATAAGCCCCACATATGTTTCGACCAAACCATCGATATTGATATTATAAAAAGTAGATCCAATAGAATGTGCCAGTGAACGGGCTGATTCTAAGGTAGCATCCGAGCTGTTTTCTGTTCCCTGGTAAATATTATGGATCAGAGCGAGTGCAATGTCCTCTTCTGTTTTCGCAGATTGAATAGCCTCAATGTAAGATAATTTTTGTTTTAAGCGCTTCATTCCGATACTTTCATCGGCCAATCGGATCATCAATCCGCAAAGTGCCGTACAGGCACACGAATCCGCACCGCCTGAAAGTGAGATAGTAAAACCGTTTGAGCGGCTTTTACGCAGATAATCAAAAAGTCCGAGACATACGGCCCTCGCAAATTCTTCTTCTTTCAGAGCCCCGCCTTTTTCAAATGCTTCCAGTTCCGCGACCTGAGGCAATACCGGCTCTATCGACGGAAAATCAAACCTGCCAGGAACGCGCCAGGTTTTATCTTTGAAAGGAACAGCAATTTTGTTCTGTATCTGGGCTAATCTTGTGTAATCTGTATCAATAACAGCTGCGGTAATCAAAAAATCCTCGTAGCTGAAACGTGTGCTTGTTACCAGCATATCACCGTTCGAAGCGATCATCGCATCCCCGTCATAAAGTGCCCTGCCTGCTTCATTTCCCAACAAATTGGTATAAATGTAACTGCATGAAAATGACCGTGAGCCATCCACTACCAGGCGTTCCCTTGTCATAAATTTATTAAAGGCAAAATGGCTTGCACTTGGATTTAATATAATATCAACCCCACGTTCATAATGACGCCTGCCCGGACGATTGGAAACCCATGCATCTTCACAAATCTCAAAAGCAATACGAACGCCCTGCGACCCGCCCTGTAACGGGCTATCAGATAAATCAAAAATGATGTCCCCTATCGGATAATTGATCTGGTTAATTTCGATGCTTTCTACCATTCCCGGCTGCCAGGGGCGAAACCAGCGTGCTTCGTAATGGATTCCGTTATTGGCCAGATTTTGTTTGCAGCAAAAACCCAGGATCTGTTTATTGGCAATCAGGCAGGCTGCATTATATAAACTGTTGTTGTGGCGAACCGGCATACCGACAGCCACAACGATCCCGGCCGTTTCCTGTACAATTTCAAGTAAACATTTTTGAGCCTGTTCTGTCATATCGGGAGCAAAGAAATAATCCTCACAGCCATATCCTGAAATACACAATTCAGGCAAACAAAGCAGGCTTACCTGTTGTTTTTTTGCTTCATCTATTGCCTGAATAATATGTTTTGTATTGGTCTCCCAAGCCATTGGTGTCTGGTTTACAACTCCGGAAGCTACTTTTATTTGTGGCATATGAATTAATAATCAGTTTAGTAAGCGTAATTTCCTTTCGGGACAAACGAATCGGATAGCAACTTAACAAAAAATATCTTTAACAATTTCAAAAACATAACAACTGTTATTCCTCATTCCCATGCCTCTGTTGTTTTTTTTCTATTTTTGCCAAACATAAATTTAACCAGTCCAATACTCTTGCAATTTCCCTCATTCATTGCCAAACGAATACGTCATAATGAAGCAGGTTCTTTTTCTGCAACCGTTTCGCGCATAGGCATTGCCAGTATTGCAATCGGCGTTTCTGTAGGGATCATTGCATTTGCCGTATTACTGGGTTTCAAGCAAACCATCCAGCAGAAAATATTTCTTTTTGGCGCACATATCAACATCAGCGCTTTTGCTTTGGGCAATACTTATGAAGAAGGCCCGCTTTCAATTAATAATCCTGTCGCCAATGCCCTTCCGAAAATGCCGGAAATAAGCCGCTGGCAAAAGGTAGCACACAAATCAGGTATATTAAAAACACTGGATGAAATAAAGGGAGTTGTTTTAAAAGGCGTTGGCAAGGATTATGACTGGAAATCTTTCAAAAAAATCTGATTGACGGCCGCCTGATTGGTTACAAAGATTCCTCTTCAATTAAATATGGTTATTCTTCCGAGATAATGATCAGCCGGAAAATCGCTTCACAGTTACGGTTAAAATCAGGCGACAATGTGATCATGTATTCGCTTCAAAATCCTCCGAGACCAAGAAAACTGACTGTTGCCGGAATTTATGACACGCAAATGGAGGAATTTGATAACACATTGATTATCGGTGACATTGCGTTAGTACAACGGCTCAATGGCTGGGGTGCTGATTCAGTAGGGACTTATGAAATCTATCTGAAAAATTTTGAAAAGCTGGACGATGTGTCCAACAGGTTAAGAAAATTATTACCCCCCGCTGTTTATCTTCAGAAAGTGACCAATAGTTTTCCGCAAATATTTGACTGGCTTATTATGCTGGACCGTAATACAGCCGTTTTTTTGGGTCTAATCCTTTTTGTAGCTTGTTTTAATATGATCTCAATTTTATTGGTGATGATCATGGAAAGAACGCCTTTAATAGGGCTGTTGAAAACATTAGGCAGCCCAAACAGACAAATCAGAATGGTTTTTTTCAGGGTTGGGCTTCATATGGTGAGACAGGGATTGCTGATTGGAAACCTTGTCGGGTTACTATTCTGCTGGCTTCAATTTCAGTTTAAACTTATTCCCCTCGATCCTGTAAATTATTATATGGATACCGTTCCTATTGTATTCGACTGGACAATATTTGCAATGGTAAATCTGGTTACCGTTATTGTTTCGGCATTAATATTACTGATTCCGACATTGATCATTATACGGATCCAGCCGATAAAGGCGCTTTTGTTTAAAAAGTAATTATTTCATCAGCCTGCTCAGCAATCTGAAATCCGTAGAAAAATCAATTGGTTCAGAAAACTTTATGAGATCCGATTTTATGGCCAAAGGATTAATAATAACGTTTCTTTCCAAAGGTATAATGGCGGAAGGTACAGTGAATGCAATGATTGACAGATCTTTCAAAATCTGCTCTCCAATCCATTGTGAGTAAGAAATATCATCAGCCCAATTGGTTTTTAAGAGCTTTTCATCGGTATTGAAAATCAGGCCATCTATATCAGGAACTTCAATTTTTATCAGCGCAATCCGTTCCATATTTTCTCTGGACTGGGCATGAACATATTTTTCTAAGAGCGCCAGAGAAATATGTTCGCTAGTATAAATACAGGGTAATCCCTGTGGATTCCAGCGCCCGCCAAACAACCGCGCTCCCGTACCCAGCTTATCACTAATATATTCCTTCGCAGCCAGCCGGTATACGATCATATATAAACGCCGTGTTCCATCCGCCCAAGTTCATTACCGATTAATTTCACACCCCAGAAAGATTGCAGAGTTGAAAAATCAAGAACTTTCCCTAATACATTTTTAGGCTTTCTTAGCCATTCTTCTAGATTTTTCGCATTGGAAAACACGATAAGGCCTAAGTCTGACATATTATCCAGCTGATATAAATGCTCTGCAAATAATCCTTCAAACGGTTTATTTTCTTTCAGGTACCGCTGTAAAGTACGATCGCTTATGTGCAGGATATCTGCCCATTCCAATTGTGTGAACAGGAGCTTTTGAGATAACTTTTGAAAACTTTCGATTGTAAACGTATCTGATTTTTCCTGGGTCAGATACAGGACTTCGGGTTCCGAAACTATGGCCAGCGCTTTGCCTTTTGCCGGCATTTCATATTGTATGACTTTCATAAAATCAGTATTTTGTCATACAAGTATACGACTTTTTTCGTGAAAGTAAAAAAGGTAATCAAAATTCTACCAGACTTTGATTTTTTGTAACAATTCTGCTCCTTTTAGTAACGTATCGTCATTCTTTGCAAAACAAAAACGTAAAACTTTGTGGTCTACAACTTTATCATAAAACGCTGAAACTGGTATAGAAGCTACACCGGCTTTCCGCGTGAGTCTTTCTGCCAGGATCAAATCATCTTCATCGGACAGATTACTATAATCAACGTTTTGGAAGAAAGTGCCCTCCGAAGGTTTTATGATAAAACCAATATCAGTAATTGCATTCAGAAACAAATCTCTTTTTTGCTGATAAAAAGCAGATAAAGCTAAATAATGATCCGGCTCGGATAGGTATTCGGCAATGGCAAACTGGAATGGCGTTACCACACTAAAAACCAGAAACTGGTGAATTTTACGAAATTCTGTGGTTAAATCTTTCGGAGCCAGACAGTAGCCAATTTTCCAGCCAGTGGTATGGAATGTTTTCCCGAATGACCCGCAAACGAATGTCCTTTCGGCCAATGCAGGAATAGAAGAAGCAGAAATATGGACGCGGTCATCAAAAATGATATGTTCGTATACCTCGTCACTGATTACCAGCAAATCATGTTTTACAGCGAGTTCAGTTAGTTTTTGCAGATCGGATAATGTCCATACTTTCCCGGTTGGATTATGGGGAGTATTGATAATGATCGCTTTTGTTTTGTCCGTGATTTTAGAACTGACGCTTTCCCAATTAATAGATTCATATTGCGGATCTAATGTTACAAATACAGGAATACCACCGTTCATCTCGATAGCCGGAACGTAACTGTCATAAGCAGGTTCAAAAATAATTACCTCGTCACCAACATGCACCACAGCGCTGATCGCAACATAGAGCGCTTCGGTTGCCCCGCTTGTGATTGTTATTTCCGATTCAGGATGATAGTCTGCGTTGGTTGCCAGATACGTTTTTCGGGAAATTGCTTCTCTCAATGCCATCACACCAGCCATTGGCGCATATTGATTTTTTCCCTGTCTGATGTATTTATCAACCAGCTTTTGCAATTCAGTTGAACAATCAAATTCAGGAAAACCCTGGGCCAGGTTAATGGCTTTATATTCTTCTGCCAGTTTCGACATTCTTGTAAAAATCGTAGTTCCAACATTTGGAAGTTTTGACCGGATTGCTGTCCTGGTTAATGACATATAACTATTGACGATATTGATTAATAAATGTTTTTAACAAAAAAATCCCGCATCTCTTACCTGATTGTATCAAATATACTTGATAGTACTCAGCATGATGCGGGATAATTATATTTTATGGCTATCGGCACTCGGCTTTCAGATTAATGCAGAAAATCAAATTCAGAATGACTACCGAATTCCTTTGTCGGGGCGGTCCTGCCGATTGCCGAAAGCCTAGGCGGCCCCGCCGACGGCCGATTGCCAGGATCACTTTCTATTTTTCCATTCGTAAACTTCCTTTAAAATCGTCTTCGCGTTTGGAGAATTATCAAAATTTTCATCTACAAAAGTATAAGAAACTCTCCTGTCCTTTCCAATCACAAATAACGATGGTGTGAATACTTCCTCCGAAATACCAGCAATTCTGTCCCAGATTGGCGAAGTTTCAGAATAAACGCCATAAGAACGCGCTACATTACGATCTGTATCGTGATAAACATTCAAATCAGTATCGAGCTTCTTCAACATACGCTCAATTTGCTTGGAAGATTCGTTGGCAAGAACCAAAAGCTGTCCGCCAAGTGCTTCTATCTGCGGCGCAATTTCCTGTAAAAATGCCAGATGTTTTGGCGCGTATCTTCCCCAGCAAGTACAATAGAAACTCAATACCAAAGGTTTGTCCCTTAATAATTCAATCAATGATCTTGAATCATTGGATACAGAAAAGCCTGTAAGAGAGGTTACAGGGAAACCTTCTTCTGATTTGAGATAAAACAAAGGAGCAAAATCGCCAGGTTTTAATTCCTGTACAGCCTCGTCCGACTCTTTCTCTTTAAGTTGAATGGTAGAAATATTTCCTACTTCATCTTCGATTTCGTAATACATATTTGCCAGGGTTGTATTGATTCTGTCACAAATATATTATTAATCTATTTATCCTACAAGTTTAATAGACTTATAATTAAAATATTTAATGTGAAATAATTTTATGGTTATGCAATTACTATTTATATATGACTATAACCTGTACAAATACTAATTTGTACAGGATTGAATTATTTTCAATAACACAAATAGTATAAATCCGCCTCCCATGCCTCTCATTCTCAGTCAGTCATTTATTGTTATCCGTTATGAATCGATTTCTGCGTTATTTCTTTCTGTTTATTTTTAGTACAACTTCACTTATTTCCTACTCACAAACTGTTCAATGGCAGGAAATACACCCGGGAATCTGGAAAGCAATTGTTGGAAAACCCGATAATTATAATCTGCTTAAAGCAGCTGACACGCAACCATCCGCCGCATTAAAAACGCTGAATAAGGCTGAATTTCCGTTAGATAAAGCTAAAATTTCAGTTCAGGTTAAAAATGGAAAAACATATTTGCGGTTTCCTCTGGTTAAAAATGAGCAACTTTTTGGCTTTGGTTTAAATTTCAAAACAATACACCAGCGTGGCCGGATATTACAATTACACGCCGATCATTATGGAAATACGGATAATGGCCGTACACATGCTCCTGTTCCTTTTTATGTATCGTCATTAGGTTATGGCGTTTTTGTAAATTCTGCAAAATATATTGATGTATATGCAGGTTCAAATGTGCGGAAAGACAGCAAAACACCACCAAATATTCAGGATAGAAATACAGACGATTCGTGGGATGCACATCCCTATTCAGACGCTGTGGAAATGCTTGTCCCTGCTCAAGGCATTGAATTATATGTGTTTGCAGGCCCGAAACCTGTAAATGTGATTCAGCGGTTTAATTTATTGAGTGGTGGCGGCTGTTTGCCCCCGCGCTGGGGACTGGGCTTTACACAAAGAGTTAACCGGCTATATACTTCCGAACAGGTTAAACAGGAAGCAGCTGCATTTGAAGAAAAAGGTTATCCTCTGGATTTTATAGGGCTGGAACCCGGCTGGCAAAGTAAATCCTATCCATGCACCTTTGAATGGGATAAAACCCGTTTCCCCGATCCTGCCACATTTGTAAAAGAAATGGATGCCGTCGGCGTAAAGATCAATCTCTGGACCAATCCATACGTATCTCCGGACGCTGCCATTTATAATAAGATCAAACCTTTCACCGGCTCACATACTGTCTGGAATGGTATTGTGCCAGATTTGTCGATGCCCCAGGCAAGTAAAATACTTTTTGACCAGTTTGAAAAAGAACATGTCAAAATTGGAGTCAGTGGGTATAAAATAGATGAAGTGGATGGTTATGATTCCTATGTATGGCCTGATGTTGCAACCTTTCCTTCCGGCCATACTTCCGAACAGATACGCCAGACTTATGGATTACTTGTGCAGAAACAAAGTTTTGAAATGTTCCGGAGAAATAACCGCCGGACTTATGGGCTGGTACGCGGTTCCAATGCCGGTGGATCATCATTTCCTTATGTAATTTACAACGACAATTACAGTCATGAGGATTTCATTACTGCGCTCATTAACAGCGGATATGCCGGCGTACTCTGGACTCCGGAAGTGAGGGCTTCCAAATCAGGGGAAGAATGGCTCCGGCGATTTCAAACCGTTTGCTTCTCCCCCATGGCGATGATCAATGCATGGTCGAGCAGTACGCAGCCGTGGACATTTCCGGAAGTGGCGCCACAGATAAAAGCCTTGGCAACATTACGCATGCAAATGATGCCATACTGGTACAGCGAATTTGCAAAATACCATTACGAGGGAACACCCCCTTTCCGCGGAATGAGTCTGGAAGAAGGATTTGTTTCGGATCTGAAAACCGAAAAAACGGTTCAGAACCTGGAAGAAAACCCTTATGAGGAAGCCATTATGAATGAAGTAAAAGACCAGTATATGGCTGGGGAATATTTACTGGTTGCACCATTATTTGCAGGACAAACTTCAAGAAAAGTAATACTTCCAAAAGGAAAATGGTATGATTTCTATACGGGCCAACTCGCTGGTAATGGGGAAGTAATCACAGTTTCATCAGATATGGGCCAGATTCCTGTTTATGTAAAAGACGGTGGAATAATCCCTATGATGCCACCATTGCTACATGCACCAAAAGCTGGTGAAAAAGTCAATCTGGAAATCAGGCATTATGGAGAGAAGAATGGAAATTATAAACTCTATGATGATGACGGAGAAACATTTGCCTACGAAAAAGGTATTTTCTCATGGAGGGAAATCAAGGTGGAACGCCAGCAAAACGGAGAACTGAAAGGAAGTATTTCAGAACCTGAGAATGGAAAACCCAATACAGTTGGAACGGTAACCTGGCAATTTATGACAAAATAAATCATCCTTCGTTCAAATTTTTGAAATCCGCAACAATGTGCTTTGCCGATGTCGTATTTTCAATTAAATCACTGGTAATGAACTCAGGATATATTTTAATCTGATGTAAATTTTGAAGAGAATGCCAGTGAAATGTTAATTCTGATCCCTTCTCAGTTGCAACAAAGTCCAGTTCATTTTGCAAATCTAAAATTTCCATTTTATAATAAAATCCGATTTCGTGATGGCGGATTCCGTTATACTCAAAGAAATTTTCAACTACCCAAAGTAAATCTCCAACCACTACTTCCATCCCTGTTTCTTCGGACATTTCACGCAAAAGCGTTTGTGCCGTTACTTCAAACATGTCTGATCTGCCTCCCGGCAAACTCCAAAAATTATCAGAAGGTGTTTTATGTAAAAGCAATTTGCCGTTTTGAATGGCAACACCAGCCACTCTGAAATTAAATAAACCATCAGCAAGAGAAAAACTGATTGTTGCAGGACCATTCATAAATTAATCAGAAAAACGTTAAGCATGAATCTTCCCAGCCGATGATTCACGGATTACCAAAGAAGTTTTAAATGACCGGGTTTCAAATGAACTTGTTTTTTGGGGATGTTCGATCAGGCTGATCAGGAGTTCTACGGCCTGCTGCCCCATTTCCATAGCTGGCTGCACTACGGCAGTTAATGGCGGATTCAGTAGTTCGGCAACACCAATATTTGTAAAACCAACGATTGCGATTTCGTCCGGAATTTTAATATTATTTTTTAGCAAAACAGCCAGACAACCGGTTGTGAGCCTGTCGCTTGCGGGAAAAATAGCATCCGGAGGCTCGGCCATATCCAGCAATTCCTGTACGGCAACCTCATTTTCAGACGCCAGTTTTCCTCCGTGATGACAATATTTCACGTATGATTCATCAAACGGGATCGAATAATCTTCCAATGCTTTTTTGTAACCAGCTAATCTCTCAGTCGTTATGGAAAGATAAACAGGACTTGTTAAGTGGGCAATTCTCCTTCTTCCTGTTTTGATCAAATGCTCCGTTGCTTCATAACTGCCTGCAAAATTATCGGCCACTACTTTATGTGTTTCAATCGTATTGGGTACGCGGTCGAAGAAAACGATGGGTAATCCTTTTTCCATCAGCTCTTCGAAGTGATGCAAATTGGTGGTCAGGCTGGAAAGTGAAATCAGCAATCCGTCGACTTTTCTGGAAACCAGATAATTGGTATTAGCCACCTCCCGCTCATAAGACTCATGGCTTTGGAAAATAACTACGTGATAGCCAAGATTATATGCTATGGATTCTATACCGTTGATAAGCTGGGAAAAGAAATTATTTGCAATTTCAGGAATGACTACTCCAATGGATTTGCTCTTACAGTCCCTCAAACTCAGTGCAATCGGATTAGGACGGTAATTCATCCTTTCCGCATATTCCATCACCAGTTTTTTGGTTTCTGTATTAATCTCATAACTATTCCGCAAAGCACGGGAAACCGTGGAAGTCGAAAGATTAAGAGCCCGTGCAATATCCTTTATAGTGATCGTTTCCAAAGAAAACTTGGTTTATTCCAACTTAATATTCAATTCAAAATACTTGCGGCAACATTTAGTGAATGTACTAAATTAAGGAGCAATTCGGAAATGAAGGAATTTCCCCGAATGATTTACTCTTCCGGCAACGTTCCCGACAACGATTGCACAAAAAAAGACAATTCATTATTTGATATTTCTAATAATTCGGCCTAAACTCGTTGATACAAAGGTTAAATTCTTTTCAGTTTTAAGAATATAGTACCTCAAAAAAAGCTAATTTCTAACCCCACTGAATGGCCACTCATTTATTCGACTTATCGGGAAAAACCGCACTCGTAACCGGTTGCAACCGTGGCATAGGCAAAGCCATGGCAGAAGCGCTGGCGGAAGCAGGTGCAGATATCATAGGCATTTCCTCCTCCTTACCTTCCACAGACAGCGAAATCCAAAAATCCATCACGGGATTGGGTAGGAAATTTTATCCGTATCAGGTAGATTTGGGCGATCGCGCCAAGCTTTACACATTCATTGACCAGGTTAAAAAAGATCATCCGCAAATAGATATCCTGGTGAACAATGCAGGAATTATTCTGCGTCAGCCTGCGGCAGAACATTCCGATGAATACTGGGACCAGGTTTTAAATATCAATCTGGATGCACCGTTTATTTTGTCACGGGAACTGGGCAAAGAAATGGTGGCAAGAGGTTACGGTAAAATCATATTCACGGCTTCTTTGCTTACTTTTCAGGGTGGAATTAATGTACCCGGATATACGGCCTCCAAAAGCGCGATTGGCGGTTTGGTAAAAGCACTGGCAAATGAATGGGCGGGTAAAGGCATCAATGTCAATGCCATAGCTCCGGGCTATATCAATACGGATAATACAGAAGCGCTAAGAAATGACCCGGTAAGAAGTAAGTCTATTCTGGACAGGATACCCGCCGGAAGATGGGGAATGCCGGAAGATTTTAAAGGCCCCGTTTTGTTCCTGGCTTCGGATGCTGCAAACTATGTCAACGGAATTACGCTGACAGTTGACGGCGGATGGATGGGGCGGTAAAGGTAGTTTAAAGTTCAGAGTAAAGAGTTTAAGGTTTAAAGAGGCTAGCTGCATGACTAAGAGCAGTTGCCGCTAAGTTTAGGATTTAAAATAATAGAAGGTTGTTGTGTGAAAAGCTGAATCCGGTTTACCGAAAGCTGATTGCCGACAGCCGATAGCTAAAAAATTATGGAAATCAGATTTGAGAGCAGCCGTAAAGAAGTGTCACAAATGGATACTGCGAGTTTACGTGAGAATTTTTTAATTGAAAATATATTCGGCCATAACAAAATCTCATGGGTTTATTCTCATTATGACCGGGTGATGATCGGGAGTGCTGTGCCTGCCAATGCGCCGCTGGAACTCAAAACCTACGATTCGCTGAAAGCAAATTATTTTCTTGAACGGAGGGAAATCGGGATCATCAATATTGGTGGTGACGGAAAAGTAACAGCCGACGGAGTCGATTTTGAATTGAGCAAAATGAGTTGTTTGTATATTGGAAAAGGAACAAAGGAAGTGACTTTCATCAGCCATAACGCAACTGATCCGGCTTCATTTTATTTGCTCTCTTCACCGGCGCACCAGACTTATCCTACCACATTATTTACCAAGGAAGATGCAACGCCGGTAACGATTGGCAGTATGGAAACGTCCAATCACCGCACTATTTACAAGTATATTCACATGGACGGCATTCAGAGTTGCCAGCTCGTAATGGGACTGACGGTATTAAAAACAGGAAGCGTATGGAATACTATGCCTTCGCACGTACACGACCGCCGCATGGAAGCTTACTGTTATTTCGACGTTCCTGAAAACCAACGGGTATTGCATTTAATGGGCGAACCATCCGAAACGCGCCATTTATGGATAGCCGACCGCCAGGCAATCATTTCTCCACCCTGGTCCATCCACTCCGGCTGCGGAACTTCTAATTACTCATTTATATGGGGAATGGCAGGAGAAAATAAGGATTATACAGATATGGACGCTGTGGCGATTGGGGATTTGAGGTAGTTGGGGTTTTTTGATATTTTTTGGAGCCGGATGAGTTTTTGGGACTTGTTCGGCTTTTTTAGTTTAATGGTTTGATTGGAATTTTCAATATCGAATAGATCAATTCGTCAATGCGAATAATTTTAGGTATTTAATCGATTAATTTGAGATGTAAGTTTCGTATATTTCCTAGATGCATGTCAGTTGCTTTTCGCCTAAACTTTTAATATTAGTTTTTAGCTGAAGGCGAAAGCAAAAAACACCCGGCATGCAACATTCGGTTTGGCACAAGTGTGGCGGAAGAATGAAACATCGCCTTTTGTTATGAATTTAGCAGCGGCTCCGGCAGAAGAACAGAGCCAAATATAAGTTTCTTATCATCAACAATTTCTTATCACCGGCCTGCGGTTACGAGCAGACATTTTTCAATGCCACACCTTACGCCAAGCCGCCAGCGTTAGGTACAAATTAACGACACAACAAAATTGACTCACATGAAAATAAATAAAATACTTCTTTTACTACTCTTTCCTTTGATGGCAGAGGTTTTAGTTGCGTGTTGCGACTGCACAGACCCTTTAATCGGACACTATACTAACAAGACAATTGTAGTTAACAACATTGACAATAGTGGCAGTGAACCAATGACAACGACTGCAAATTCGGTTCCTAAAGAAGCATATGGAATTAGGACACAATTGAACCGAGAAGAGACTGCTTGTTTAAACCCTTTCAAATATTTATTTATTCAAACAGCCTATGCGACAAGTTGCGGCTGCCCACCTCCTAACCAATTATTAGCAAGAGACAGCGTGATAGCTATTCAAATTTTTACGTTAAATGACTTTGATGTAAATCATCCTGCAAATTCGGATATATCAGACTACTTTAAAATATTTAAAGGTTCTTCCTTTAGTACTATTGCTAATTTTATAAAAATGTACAATACTGTTTTGTATAGCAAAAGTGAATTAGAGCTATCATTTGATGCTCTACTTATGATACCGCCTAATCTAAACCAAAACAATTACTTTAAAATTAAAATTATTTTGTCTGATGGTCGGACTCTTGAAGGAACTACAACCTCAATTGATTTAATTTAATGCGAAATATTTTCATCATATTTTTGCTTTTTGGCTTTTTTTCGGACAAGGCATATTGCCAAGATTCATTGAATTATAAATCGAAATGGCAGATAAGACCTAGCTATGGAGTAAATATTCCAATCACCAAATTATTGGACGGAGGTATTCCAGACAATATGTTTAAGTATGGCGATAATTCAACATATTGGCAAGTTTTATCAATTTCATATTTTTTTCACAAACACTGGGGTTTAGAGTTTAACTTCCAGGGAATGACAGCTGGTAATATTTCTAAAAGAGCAGACAATTTTTTAAACGCTATGAAATCAGATTACGAGGACAATTATTATGTAACGTCTTCTACTAGTGCAAGCTATGATGATTTCAATCCGTTTAGCGGTAATTTTGAACGGGGTTTTATAGGTTTAATTTATAGGTATGAAAAAAAGAGATTTTTTATTTATCCAAATTTATCAATTGGAGTAAGTTCATTTTACACCGATTGGGGAAACGCAATTTTGAAACAGAAAAACTCAAATAATTTAATAGAAGTTACATATGACTCAGGCAAACAACCCAACGACCATTTTATTTTGGCAACATCCACAGCATTTGGTTACAAATTATCAAAGAGGTTATTTCTAAATATAGACTTTATGACTTCATATTACAAAACAGACATTACATTTATAAAGAAAATGACAGACTTAAATACAAACATTTCAACAAGCGAAAACATTAGATACAACAAAGACATATTTACTTTAAGTATTGGAGGAGGACTTATATTTGTGATAAGATAAACAGCGCCTAACAATACATTTGCAATAGGTGGTGTTTCGTGCTCCTCAGAAAGTTTTGCCTTTTAAGTAAGTTCCATTCTCCGCATCAACATTCGTGGTAAATAGTCCGCCCTTCGCAAATCCGCAAAACGTTAGTGGTAATTTTATGACTGACACCAAAAAATAAAGACCTAAAATGTCGATGAAACTTAGCCTGACAGATGTTATCGTTGATTACCGAGCCTTCAATACCTGAATTGTACATACTTTTGTAGTTCGACCAATCGAAAACTATTCAAATATGACATTTGACGTAAAAGAAAGCATTTCAAAAGAAGGATTCGCAATTGTAGAACAGATCTTTTCCGGATCAGAAGTGGATAAAATCATTTCAACCATTTCAGGTTCGGACACCAATAAATCTACTTTTCGTAAAACGGAAGATCTGTTTGCGATCAGGCAATTTTTAAAAGAGATTCCGGATTCAGTGAAGCAAATTTTCAGTGATAAGTTTATTCAAATTTTAGAAGATAATTTCGGGAAGGATTTCTTTGTTGTAAAGTCCATATATTTTGACAAACCGGGAGAATCAAACTGGTTTGTTCCTTATCATCAGGATCTGACCATTTCGGTTGATAAGAAAATAAATTTACCCGGCTTTGGCCCCTGGACAACGAAACAAAATCAATTCGCGGTTCAGCCTCCCCTGGAAATTCTGGAAGACAACTTTACAGCCCGCATTCACCTTGATGATACAAATGAAGAAAACGGAGCGTTAAAAATAATTCCTAAATCACATTTAAAAGGTGTTTACAGGGCAGAAACAATCGACTGGAATGTTGAAAACGAAATAAGCTGCAATGTTGGGAAAGGCGGAGTAATGTTTATGAAACCATTGCTGCTTCATGCGTCGAGCCGAACCACAAATTACATGAAACGAAGGGTAATACACATCGAGTTTAGTAGACGCACACTTCCTGAAAACCTGAATTGGTCTGAATACCTTTGGGTCAACATGAAACAATTCAACTTATAAACTTAACTTAATCCGAGCATTCCGACTTAAATTCATAAAATTATCTGGACGTCTAAACTATGCTAAACAAAACCAGCTCACTTTGGAAAGAATTACTTTGGTTATGTATTTCCTTAGGAATAACCCTTCTCCTGACCGCTGCAATCATTTCAAACAATACCATTGAGATTCAACTTTACGACACCTATTTCGTCTTACCTGTCTGGCTTTTCTTTATCCCACTTTTTTCGTTGCTAACATTCTTGGGATACTTCATCAGCGAAATGCCGAAATCCTTTAACCGTGCACTTCCGAACTGGTTGATTGTTGTTTCAGGTGCAGTACTCATTTTAGCATTGAGATATTTAGTCAGGAACTTGGACCAGTTATCACATGCCGGAAAAAGTGGATGGGTTTTATATCCCCCGATGTCAGCGCTAAAAGATTCCGAACTTCCCTGGACAAAAAAACCGGACCTCGGCCTGATCATAAACTTCCTCACCGGACTATAGGTCATTTTCGTGGCTATGGTTTTATATGTAACTTATCGTTGGGGTGCCATAAAACGGAATAGTTAGAATACGCAAACTTCCTCTTCAACGTAAAATCCTAAAAAAATTCATTACCAGGATTTACCTGTCTTCCGGCAATTTTCTTCCAAAAACTGGCTGTAAGTATTTGATTCACTTATTTCCAAATAATTCCCGCCTTCCGGCAACGTTCCCGATAACGATTGCGCAATTAAACACAATTTAATATTTGATAATTATAATTATTAGACCTAAACTCGTCTGATCAGTTATTAACATCTAAAGATATTCGTTTCCGGAATATTGAAATAAGTCAATTATGAAAAAACTGGTTTTAATATCGCTGCTTTTCATTTTAGGATTCCAATCGGATAAGGACAAAATCCACGTCTTCCTGATCGGTGATTCTACTATGGCTAATAAATTAGCCAAAAATGCTCCTGAAACGGGTTGGGGAATGGTTTTTCAGGATTATTTTGACGGTAATGCCATAGCCGTTGAAAACCATGCAAAGGATGGCCGGAGTACCAAAAGCTTTATTGCCGAAGGGCGCTGGACGGACGTATTAAACGATATGAAATCAGGTGACTGGTTATTTATCCAGTTCGGGCATAATGATGAAAAAATCAAGGACACGAGCCGGTATGCTGCTGCCAATACGGATTACAGGAAGAACCTGATGAGGTTTGTTACAGAAGCGCGTGCAAAAGGCGGAAATCCGGTACTGATCACACCGGTTATGCGCCGCAGGTTTGACAAGGCCGGTGTTTTTTCGGACATACATGGCGATTATCCCCAGGCTGTAAAAAATGTTGCAAAGGAACTGAACGTTCCGCTGATTGACCTGCATGCCAAAAGTAAAGAAATCATTCTTGAACACGGTGTTGAAGGTTCAAAGGCTCTATTCATTCATCTGGAAGGTGGTATTTATCCAAAATTCCCCAAACCATTTGTAGATGATACGCATTTTTCCAGGTATGGGGCAACGGTCATGGCAAGTGTAATAGCAGAAGGTGTAAAAGACTTAAAACTGGATATCGCCAAATACCTGAAACACTTTGGAACAACCGACAAATTCGTTTACGAACTTCCAAAAGTGCAGCTACCGGTTTTCAAAAAAGACACTTTTAATATTACTTCCTACGGTGCAAAAAATAATGGTGTTCTCGTAAATTCTGCTGCCATACAAAAAGCGATTGATGCATGTGCTCTCAATGGAGGCGGAACGGTTTTAGTACCTGCCGGTATCTGGCTTACAGGCCCGATTATCCTTAAAAGCAACGTTGATTTACATATTTCAAAAAATGCACGTTTACAGTTCAGCAGTAATTATGATGATTATCCGGTAGTCCGGACTACCTGGGAAGGACTCGATGCTGTGCGTTGCCAGTCTCCTCTCAGTGCAATTGATGCCACCAATATCGCTATTACAGGCAGTGGGATCGTAGACGGCGCCGGACAGGTTTGGAGGGCAGTAAAAAAGGAGAAATTAACTCAGGAGCAATGGAATAAACTGGTGGCTTCCGGCGGTGTTTTGAATAAAGATAAAACGATCTGGTACCCTACTGAAAAATCATTGCTTGGGAATAATACAAAAGGTGCCGGAAATATTGCAGCGGGTTATACGGTGGAAAATGTAACGCCTTTCAAGGATTTCCTCCGCCCTAATATGGTTCGTTTTACCAACTGCAAAAAGATACTGCTGGACGGCGTAACTTTCCAAAACTCCCCTGCCTGGAACCTGCATCCTATGCTTTGCGAACACATTACACTTAGAAATTTAAAAGTGACAAACCCTTATTATGCACAAAATGGCGACGGTGTTGATCTGGAATCCTGCCGTTTTGGAATGATAGATAACTGCACTTTTAACGTAGGTGACGACGGGATTTGTATAAAATCAGGAAGAGACGAAGAAGGCCGGAAACGTGGGGTTCCTACGGAAAACATTATTGTTCAGAATTCAACTGTCCTGCATGGACACGGCGGATTTGTAATAGGAAGTGAAATGTCGGGCGGGGTTAGAAACCTGTTTGTTACCAACTGCACTTTCACCGGGACGGATGTAGGATTGCGTTTTAAAACGGCCCGCGGACGTGGCGGAGTGGTCGAAAATATATGGATATCGGATATTAAAATGAGTAATATTCCCGGCGAAGCGATTTTGTTCGATATGTATTACCAGGCAAAAGATCCGGTTCCAAAGCCCGGTGAAAAGAATGTTCTGCCAATAATGAAGAGGGAGCCTGTAAATGAAGGCACACCTCAGTTTCAAAACTTTAACATCAGGAATGTGGTTTGTGAAGGCGCGGAAACCGGAATTCTGGTGCGTGGTTTACCTGAAATGAATATTAAAAATATTAATATAGAAAATGCAGTCCTGCATAGTAATAAAGGTTTTGTATGTATAGAAGGCGATCATATCAACCTTAAAAATGTGTCGTTTTTCACAAAAGAAAAAACCGTGATGCAAATCCAGAACAGCAGAAATGTAACCATGGATGGAATTCAGTATGCAGACAACCGCGATTTGCTTTTGAAGGTGACGGGGGATCAGTCAAAGGCGATTCGGTTGATTAATACGGATGAAAAGGGCGTGAAGAAGGGGGTTGAGTTTGGTGGGAAGGGTTTAGAGGGGGTTGTGAGGCGGGAGTAATAAAATTATCAACGATCAAGAAGTTGATCATACTGAGCGACGATCTTGTCACACTGAGTGAAGTCGAAGTGCAGGCGACCAAGTCTCAATTATCTACATTCAACACGTTAAAACCTTTGCCAAAGTGATACATAATGTTAACAAGATAATTCAATCATACCGGCTCGCACTTCGACTTCGCTCAGTGTGACAGAATCTTAGATAATTCAATCCAATTGCTTGAAATAACATCATAAAAAAGGAAATTAAACCAATGACCCAAAAAGCCAAACAATTCATAAACGACGACGAAATACCCTGGGACGACTTGGGAGGAGGTTTGAAACGCAAGATCATGTCTTATGATGATAACCTGATGATGGTAAAAGTTGCCTTTGAAACGGGTGGAATTGGCGCTTTACACAGTCATTTTCATACGCAAATGAGCTACGTGGAAAGCGGTGCTTTTGAAATTACGATCGGGGATAAAACCGGAACGCTCAAAAAAGGTGATGCTTACTACATTCCGCCTGATATTATACATGGTGCTTTATGCACAGAAGAAGGCATTCTTGTAGATATTTTCACTCCGTTAAGGGAAGATTTTATTAAATAAAAAAACCAATATCTGACTAAATCGTTTAAAATGAAATTCACCTTCAAATCAGCGCTTCTTTCCATCATCTTTTTGTTTATAACCAGCCACTTATTCGCTCAGTCAACAGCTAAATCACCTGCACAGGAAGCAAAAGGGAAACAATTTATTGTCGATGCAGATATTCCGTGGCAGGATCTGGGAAAAGGACTGAAACGCAAAATTATGTCGTACGACAGTACGATGATGATGGTCAAAATAGTATTTGAAAAAGGCGGCATCGGTACTCCTCATAAACATGTGCATACGCAAATGAGCTATGTTGAAAGTGGTATTTTTGAAGTGACAATTGCAGACAAAAAACAAATATTAAAAAAAGGCGATGGCTATTACATTCCTTCCAATGTGATGCATGGCGCGGTATGTTTAGAGCCGGGAATCCTGATCGATTTGTTTACGCCCATGCGTGAGGATTTTGTAAAATAAAGCTGATTGACAACTTATTAATGAGTTTGAATATGATAAATACTTTTTCTTTTTGCTTAAAAAATATAGCGCTTTTCTTTTTGTTCTCTATCTTATCCACGACTGCTATTGCGCAGGATATTCCGTTATCCCAGCAAATGGCCGATTCCTTTATTGCCCGCAATAAGGATTCTATTCTGGTTGGGAAAAGTACTGTAACACGCTGGGATTACGAGCAGGGACTGATGCTGAAAGCCATTGAAAAGGTATGGTACCGGACTGGTGAAGGAAAATATTTTGAATATATCCGCAAAGATATTGACCAGTATGTAAAAGAAGACGGAAGCATACGCACTTACAAATTTGACGAATTCAATATTGATAATATTCCGACTGGCAGGGCTTTACTGACTTTATACCAGCAAACTCAGCCGGATAAAGAAAAATACAAAAAAGCTGCGGACCAGCTTTGGAAACAACTGGAACAACAGCCACGAACCAAAGAGGGTGGGTTTTGGCATAAAAAACGTTATTCCAATCAAATGTGGCTGGATGGCCTGTTTATGGGTGAACCTTTCGCGGCGGAATACAGCATGCTTTTCAGCCATCCTGAGCATTTTGATGACATTGCAAACCAATTTGCATTAATTGAAAAATACGCTGTTGATGAAAAAACGGGACTGATTTACCACGCTTATGATGAAAGCCGTGAACAGCCATGGGCAGATAAAAAAACAGGCAGATCGCCAAATTTTTGGGGACGTGCGATTGGCTGGTACGCAGTTGCATTGGTGGACGTACTGGAATATTTCCCTCAGGATCATCCGAAACGTGCCGAACTAATCAGATATCTCCAAAGGTTAGCGCCGGTTCTGGCTAAATATCAGGACAAACAATCGGGTCTTTGGTATCAGGTAATAGATCAGGGAGCGCGCAAAGGCAATTATTTTGAAGCTTCGGCATCCTGTATGTTTGTTTATGCTTTGGCAAAAGGTGCGAGGCTTGGGTACATTCCGGCAACATACGCTAAAAATGCTAAAACCGGATATGACGGAATCCTGAAAAATTTCATAGAAAAAGAAGGTGATGGCAGTATCAGTCTGAATAAAACGGTGAGTGTCGGTGGTTTGGGCGGCACACCGTACCGGGATGGCAGTTACGAATATTACTTAAGCGAGCCAATCAGAAAGAACGATTTGAAAGGTGTCGGGCCATTTATATTTGCGAGTGTCGAAATGGAAATCGCAGCAGAAAACGCTGTTGGCAAAAATAAAAAAGTAGCACTGGATTATTTCTTCAATCACGAATTCCGCAAAAGCGCTACCGGCAAAGAGGAACCATTTCACTATACCTGGGAGGATCGCCAGCATTCAGGGTTCTGGCTTTGGGGAAATACGTTCAGGGAACTTGGCGCTCAGACCGTTTCTGTTCCGGCCGCCCCAAATGCTGAAAACCTGAAAGGAATAGATCTTTATATTATCGTAGATCCTGATACAAAAAAAGAAACGGCCAACCCGAATTTTATTCAGCCTAAAGATATTGCTGCTATTGAAAAATGGGTAAAAGCAGGCGGCGTACTTATGCTGATGGCGAATGATACTTCTAACTGTGAAATACCTCATTTTAACCAACTGGCAAAAGTATTTGGTATCGAATTCACAAACAGAAACCGGAATATGGTACAGGGACTGCAATTTGAGCAGGGCCGGCTCGACATTCCTGCCAGTGACAAAGCTATTTTTAAAACTGCCGGTAAAATTTACATCAAAGAATTATCCCCGTTAGCATTGACTGGTGCTGCGAAATCTGCGCTCACAGATCATGGTGATATTATTCTTGGGATTTCGAAATACGGAAAAGGAACTGTATTTGCCGTGGGCGACCCGTGGCTATACAACGAATATCTGGATGGCAGGCGTATTGATACAAGCTTTGAAAACTTTGAGGCTGGAAAAGATCTGGCAGAGTGGCTGTTGAAACAAGTTGTAAAAAAGTAAAATACAACGCTTATGAATCATCTTTTTCGTGAAAACCTGCGGCAGCTCCGGAATAATTCCGATGTAATTGTACCGGACGATGCCATTTTCAAACTTCCTGAAAAGGTACTGCAATTTGGGACCGGTGCATTTTTGCGCGGACTGGCAGATTATGCCATCGACAAGGCCAATCGCCAGGGTATTTTTAATGGTCGTATTGTAGTCGTAAAGTCCACCAGTGAAGGTGATTTAAAAGCATTTGACAGGCAGAACAATTTGTATACGATCTGTACAAGAGGGATTCAGGAAGGCAAACCGGTTGAAGAAAATATTATCTGTTCGTCGATAAGCCGTGTGCTTTCTGCCCGGTCGCAATGGTCGCTTGTTTTGGATCTTGCCCGGAATCCGGCAATCAGTATTGTTATTTCCAATACGACCGAACTTGGGATCCAGCTTATCCAGGATGATATTTACCAGTGGCCGCCTATCTCATTTCCAGGCAAATTACTTGCTTTTTTATATGCCCGTTATGTTGCTTTTGGGGGAAGCCCGGATTATGGCGTAGTCATTATTCCAACCGAACTGATATCTGATAACGGAACCAAACTGGAATCCATTGTGCTTGAATTGGCTCACCGGAACGGACTGGAAAGCAATTTTATAGACTGGCTCGAACAAAGTAACTCCTTTTGCAATTCGCTTGTCGACCGCATTGTACCGGGAAAACCGGATGAGGCGACGAAAAAAGAAATGGAAGAAGAACTGGGTTATGAAGATGACCTGATGATTATTACTGAACATTATCATTTATGGGCGATAGAAGGAAATGAAAGTGTAAAAAAGAAATTATCGTTCAGTGAAGCTGGCAGTGGCGTAATTATTGAACCTGATATTGAACTCTATAAAGAACTGAAACTGCGCTTGTTGAATGGAGGACATACACTGGGTGGCGGATTGGCTCATTTGTGTGGCTTTACTACGGTAGTGGAAGCGATGGGAAACAGATTTTTCGCTGCTTATCTGAGTAATCTGATGGAAAATGAAATTGCTTCGGCCATACCCTATCCATTGGATTTAAAAACTGCCCGGAATTTCGGACGGCTCGTTTTAGACAGGTTCAGAAATCATCATATTCAGCATAAATGGCTAAATATTACCTCTAATTATTCGGCAAAAATACTTTCACGGGTTATGCCGGTTTTTGTACAATACGATAAACAGTTTCAGACCAATCCCGATTATATCACCTTTGGCTTTGCAGCTTATATCTATTTTATGAAATCTGTAAAAAAGAATGGCGATAAATATTACGGACTTTTTAATGGCAATTACTATCTGATCCAGGATAATAAAGCAGCTTATTTTTATCAGAAATGGCTGATCGTTTCATTGCCTGAAATGGTTCACGCCATACTGAAAGATCCGTTTATCTGGGGAAAAGACCTGACAAAAACGGGAGTAATCGAAGAAAGTGTCGTCTTGTATCTGGAATCCATAAAAACCAATGGAGCTATGGCCGCGCTGAAAGCATTTATGGGAAACATGGAATATGCCTGAAACCGTTTACTACTGCTGATCTGATATAAATTTAAATTTACCACCTAAACCTAATTACCTGATTTCATGGAAAACCAGATGACGAAATACCGATGGCGCGTTGTGGCATTGCTTTTCACTGCTACAACGATCAATTATCTGGACCGACAAGTACTTGGCCTTCTTAAACCAACTTTGGAAGCGGAATTTGGCTGGAAAGAAAGTGATTTCAGCCACATCGTTATGGCATTCCAGGCGGCTTATGCCATTTCTTTAATTGGTTTTGGAGCTATAATTGACCGCATTGGTACCAAAATGGGTTACATCATTTCTGTTGTGGTTTGGAGTTTGGCGGCGCTTCTGCATGCGGTGGCCACGGGCACTTTCAGTTTTGGGTTTATGAGGGCGTTATTAGGCCTTGGAGAAGCTGGTAATTTCCCGGTAGCTATTAAGGCAACTGCGGAATGGTTCCCAAAAAAAGAACGTGCATTGGCAACGGGTATTTTTAATTCAGGAGCCAATATTGGCGCTGTTGTTGCCCCAATTATGGTACCCTGGATTTTGGGTGCTTATGGCTGGCAGGAGGCGTTTTTAATTACCGGAGCAGTAGGATTTGTCTGGCTCTTTTTCTGGTGGAGATATTATGAAGTTCCTGCCAAACAAAAAAGCCTGAGCGAAGCAGAATTTGATTATATCCATAGTGACAATGAACCGGATACAAGTAAAGAAGAACCAGTAAAATGGCTGGACCTTTTCAAAATACGGCAAACCTGGGCATTTGTTTTCGGTAAAATGCTGACTGATCCGATCTGGTGGTTTTTCCTGTACTGGCTGCCTTCCTATTTTGCAGAAGCATTTAAATTAAACTTGTCCAAACCCAGCCTTGAACTTGTAATTGTGTATACCGCAACAACGATCGGCAGTATTGGCGGTGGTTATTTATCAGGATATCTGATTAAAAAAGGTTGGCCGATTTTCCGTGCACGGAAGATGTCCATGCTGTTTTTCGCTATTCTGGTTACACCTATTATGCTCGCCCAGTACACTACCAATATCTGGCAGGCTGTGTTTCTGATCAGTCTGGCGGCAGCTGCACACCAGGCGTGGAGCGCTAATATTTTCACAACAGCTTCGGATATGTTTCCCAAGAAAGCTGTTAGTTCTGTGGTAGGTATCGGCGGAATGGCCGGATCAGTAGGAGGCATTCTTTTTCCGCTTTTAGTTGGGATCATTCTGGACAATTACAAAGCGGCAGGAAATATCGGCGGAGGTTATAATATTATCTTTATTATTTGCGGTTTTGCTTATTTACTGGCCTGGGGTGTGATGCATTTATTTGCTCCAAAAATGGAACAGGTAAAGATTTAAGGGCTATCAGCTTTCAGCAGTCGGCTTTCAGCTGCAATATTTCAGCCATTACTCATAACTTATTTTGTTATCATTAATCGAACAAAAATGAAAAGGACATTCTTAATTACTGTTTGTTTCTTATTAATCAATATCCTGTCTTTTGCACAAAGCAGTGATGAAAAAGCAGTGGCTGACGCCGTGGAAAAACTTCGGGTTGCAATGTTGGATGCTAAAGAATCCGATTTAAATAAACTTACTTCTGCTGATTTGTCTTACGGGCATTCCAATGGTTTACTGGAAGATAAAAAGGAATTTATCCGTGCTCTGACCAGTGAAGAATCAAATTTTACGCGAATTGAGATTACTGAGCAAACCATCAAAATCTCGGGTGATATTGCACTGGTACGGCACAAGCTCATGGGAGATACGCATAACAAAGGCAAAGACCCTGCTCCGGTAAAACTGGGTATTTTTATGGTTTGGCAAAAATCGAAGGGAGATTGGTTATTGATAGGACGTCAGGCGTTTAAATTACCCTGATATTTTGATGGATTGTTTATGATATAATTTGCAATCCGGTCAAACGCTTCATTGTTGCGGATGATGTGCTCAAAATAATCCCGTTGCCACAATTTTTTATTAAATGGTTTCCAATCCATATTTTTCACTCCACGCGTATAATTGACCGTAGTAATTGATTTAAAAGCTCCCTTTCTTGAATCCCGCGAATTATACCTGTCTATTCTGGAACAACAGATTCAGAACCTCATCCCTCATCAAAAAACTTTAACGCCCCTTTATAAAAACCGGTAATATGTTTGCCTTCTATTTCAGTGCAATCAAAGGAAATCGCATATTGACTATCCTCTTTTTTTACCGTGATTTTACCCGCTGATATTTCATAAAATTCGCCATCAAAAGTTACAAAGTCTGCCTGAAAAACAGCATAGGAATACAGAAACGTCTCCCCTTTATAGGGTGGACCGAATGGATTAAAAGCATATTCCCCATCGGTAAGCGCATTGGGAACGGAGCCGGATAATTCGAAATAAATGGCATGGCCTACACCCGAAATGGAATCCAGTTTTCCGTTTACTTCATGAAACTGAACACCGGATGAAGAGAGAAACAATACCTGTGCATTGGGTTGGCCAGTCGCAAAAGGGCCATAATCAATCAGAAGTGCCTGTGATAAGTCGTAATCAACCCCATTGATAGTAATAATACTTTTGGGAACGACTTCTTCATCTTTTTTACAACCTGTAAACAGAAAACCAATAAGAAAAAATATACAAAGCGATTTTGTAAAAACAAGCATAGTTACAATCAGTTAGAGGTTGAAAAATCATATGTTACTTTAAAATGAATTCTAAATGTTAATCAACCTGTCCAATTTGTAACAGTCCTGGCTTTTCTCTTAAAACAAACCACCTGCGACTTATCAGAAAATGTAAATGCTCTAATAAGTCACAGGTGGTTCCTGCTTTATAATTTATTCTTTTAAATTAAAACCATTGAATTCAATGCGACGGTTTATCGGGTGCCGGAGCAGACGCGTGGTATTCACTTTGAATGATTTCTGCGTATTTATCCAGCAATTCTATTACTTTTTCACGCGTTTTTGCCCTTACTACCAATCCAACATGATAAGGTTCATCCATGCGCCATACTATTTCAGGATCATGGAACACAGACAGATCCGGCCATTCTACGCGGGCTAATGATATAATAATCCCCGAATAATCTTTTCTTACAGGAGGCAGTTTATAATTTTCACCTTTTGCTTCCGCAGTCTCCATTTTCGCCCATTCTTTCCATAAATTGATACCGGACGAAGCCTCTACCATTTCAGAGAGATTGGCACCGCCAACTCTTGAAGAAGTTTCCAGGAAATAGTATTTCCCATCATCGTAACAACGGATCACTTCGGTATGTGAGGCACTGTGTTTTAATCCGAATGCTTTTAGTAAATCCACTGCCAGTGTTTCCAGCGCGTGTTCTTCCGAAGAATCAAAAGGAACGGTAACAGAACGGAATATGCCTCCGCCATGCGCTACATCAAACGGCGGAGCGAGGTATTTACTGTTCCATGAAAAGATAACCCTGCCGTTATACGATATGGAATCGACATGATAAACATCTCCCGGCTTGAACTGTTCAATCAGGTATGCATGCCTTTTGTCGCCCAGGCTGTGAATAGTTTCCCAAAGCTCATCCACATGGTGCATTTTTTTGATTCCTGTGGCAGAGGCTTCTGAACGCGGCTTGATCATCCATGGGCCGGGATATTTTTCGATAAAACGATTGATCTCATCATCATTGAAAAGTGAAGAAAATCCCGGAACCAGAATCCCCGATTCAGCAGCTTTGGTACGCATCGCAAGTTTGTCACGAAAATACCGGCCTGTGGTTTGCCCCATTCCCGGAATCCTGAAATATTCTCTTAAATGTGCAGCCTTTTCCACATCAAAATCGTCCAGGGCAACAATCCTGTCAATTGGCCTGCTACGCATCACATAGGCCAGTCCGCTAATGATCTGATCCATGTTATAGGTACCATCTTCCCCTTCTTCTACATAAAAAAACTCATCTACGGAGTCCCGGACCCATGGCTTGTTTTCGAGCTTTTTAGCAGTTAGCAAATAGACTGTATTTCCAGCATTTTTGCAGGCTTTGAGAAAGTCATTTCCTTTAAAAAACGTTGATATGCAAAGAAAGGTTAGAGTTTGAGTCATAAGAAATTTATCAGTGGATGTATATGGATTCTATTCTGGTTTTTGAAATAAAACTTGCTTTCTCAAATCTAACAAAAAGAACCAATTTGTCAAGGCATGTCAAAATTATATTTTGGCGTAAAAGCGTGTTTATAACTGATCCTGTATGATAAAAGTTTTTTCATTGCTGCATTAAAAACTCTCTTAATAAACGTACTCCATAAGCTGTACCAGACCGGCCAGGCGCAAACTCTATGTCCCCGAAAGCGGTTCCAGCTATATCCAGATGTGCCCAGGAAGTATGTTCATCCGTAAAAACTTCCAGAAATTTGGCTGCAACAATGGCTCCTGCCAACGGTTTTCCATGGTAGTTTTTCAGGTCAGCCACATCCGAAGAAATCTCCTCTTTGTATTCGTCCCAAACCGGCAACCGCCACAGACGTTCGCCGGTTTTTTCACCTGCCAGTGTCAATTCGTTTGCTAATGAATCATTAGGAGTAAATAGCCCGGCTGCTTCATAACCCAGCGTTTGTATCACACTTCCGGTCAATGTTGCCAGATCTATTACAACATCCGGCTTATATTGGCGGACTGCATAACTTAACCCGTCAGCCAAAATCAGCCTTCCTTCGGCGTCAGTGTCAATCACTTCAATGGTTTTTCCTGAGTAAGAACCAATCACATCACCGGGTTTTGTAGATGAGCCGTCCACACAGTTTTCTGTGGAAGGAATAACACCAATGATACGGACCGGAAGTTTCAGCTGTGCCGCGAGTTCAACAATTCCCAGTACTGCACCAGCTCCGCCCATATCGCTTTTCATCAAATGCATGTTGGCAGAGCCTTTAATAGAAATACCACCTGTATCAAACGTCACGCCCTTTCCCACCAAAGCTATTGTCTTTTCATACTTTTCAGGCTGATAATCTGTTACGATCATCACCGGTGGCTGGTCGCTTCCCTTGCTTACAGAAAGCAATGCGTGCATCCCCAATGCCAGTAAAGTTTCCTTATCAAAAACAGACACTTTGTAATTGTTTTTCCGGCCCGATTCCAGCGCCCATTCAGCCAATGTATCAGGAGTTTTGTAATTACCCGGTGCATTCATCAAATCCATAATCCGCATCTGTACAACAGCTGTTTGCTTCGCCAGTTCAGCAGCCGCGGTTACGGAATTCGATTGCTCTCCGGGAAGGATGAATAACTTTCCTTTTTCACCAAAAAATGAGCTGAAAGGTTTTGGGTCAGATTTGTATAGCTGTATATTATATCCGCCAAGCAGAATACCATTTACTGCAACTTCGATCCATTCCGGTGAAAAATTGCGTGCATCCAGTACAATCTGTTCCGGCCAGCGGTCTTTCCTTTTAAAAAAAGAGACCTGAATGCTTTAATAACAGAAGATATTTTAGGTTGTTTCCCTAATCCAAACCACAATTCCTGAGAAGAATACCACCAAATTTCACCCTTTTCGGCTTTAAACATGTTCTGGTTTGCTGGTTCCTGTCCTTGTTCAAAAGCACGAAGTAGAAGTATATCCTCTGGTGCTTCCAGTGTTTGAATGATCTGCATTTGCTGTAATTTAATTTATCAGTTAAAATCAAAGCTAACCAAGATTTAAGGATTTTCGGATTTACAGGATTTTTATGATTAAAAAAATTTCACTCACTATCATTCGTATTACAGGTGAAACGATAATTTTATCGTCTGTAAAATAACAAATATGATGAGTATGGAAATGTTACCTACTTCTTTACTTTCCGTTTTAACCTGACTTACACTTTTCGACACAATCTTCAATTATATGACCGGAATACTTTCCTATTTGAAACCGAATGCTTCTTTAATCGCGGCTACGGTATTATTAGCCAGTATCACAACGGCTTCTTTCGCGCAAAGGAACGAGACCAAAGCCAACGATTCCAATACACCGCTACACCTTTTACAACCAGATTATCCGGTTCCTTATGGCATTGTAAAAAAAGAAAATATTGTTGCCGACCTGACCAGGATTTATGAATATTTAAACAAAGTAACGCCGGCTGCTTTTGTGGATTCTAAAACCGGGAAACAGGTAACGGATCTTACTAAAATTGACCAGAACACCGCACTTCAAAAAGGCGATTACAGGATTGTCAGTTATGAATGGGGTGTTACTTATGGCGCTATGTTGCTGGCAAGCAAGGCTACCGGCGATCCAAAGTTTAAAGAATATTCCGATTCGAGATTAAAATTCATAGCTGAATCTGTACCGTTTTTCAAGAAAACAAGCCTGGAACATGCGGATTGGGCAACAGCCGGCCCATTACGCGGCCTGGTTGATCCTCATGCCCTGGACGACTGCGGTGCAATGTGTGCGGCGATGATCAGAGCTACACGTGCAGGCACTACCGGTAATTTTCGCCCCTTAATTGACAGCCATATTGACTATATCCTGAATAAAGAACATAAACTGAAAGATGGCACACTGGCCAGAATGCGGCCGCAACCTAATACGATATGGCTGGATGATTTGTTTATGGCTGTACCTGCTCTGGCTCAAATGGGAAAACTGACAGGTGAAAAAAAGTACTATGATGAAGCTGTAAAGCAGGTTTTGCAAATTTCAGATCGCATGTTCAACAAAAGCAAAGCCGTATACATGCATGGCTGGGTTGAAGGCATGACAGAACATCCGCAATTTCACTGGGCGAGGGCAAACGGATGGGGAATCCTTACAAAAGTCGAGCTGTTGGATGTACTTCCTGAAAACCATCCCGGCCGCCCGAAAATACTGGCATTGCTGAAAGAACACGTTCGCGGACTGGCTTCATATCAGTCAGGATCGGGTTTCTGGCATCAGTTACTGGATAGAAATGACTCGTATCTGGAAACGTCCGCAACGGCCATTTATGCTTATTCAATTGCAAAAGCGATCAATAATGGCTGGATTGACGGACTTACTTATGCACCTATGACACTTTTGGCCTGGAATGCCGTTTCAACTAAAATCAATAAAGAAGGGCAAGTGGAAGGGACCTGCGTTGGAACCGGTATGGGCTTTGACCCGGCATTTTATTATCATCGCCCGATCAGCCCTTTTGCAGCACATGGATACGGCCCGGTAATTATGGCCGGTTCAGAAATTATCAGTTTACTGAATAACAAATCATTTGAAATTAATGACAGTTCGGTTCAGTTGTTGCAGAAGAAGTAGATGGATTAATTTGGATCAACTCATTCCTTAACAAATTTCACAGATTTGGAAAGCAATTCATTATCAGATCTTATTTTCAAAACATACAAACCTGCATGTAACACCGAAACACTCACCGAGCCAAGCCCATCATTATCCAGTTTAATTTCATTTTTACTTAAAATTAATCTCCCGAAAATGTCATAGATACTGGCTTCAATAATAGCGTTTTTACTACTTGCTAAACTGATTTTGAGTTGATTATCTGTTGGATTGGGTAAAATCATCAGCGGACTTTCCTGGAATGCTGAACAACTTTTTTCCAGAATACGTGTGTATTGCACTTTGCCGTCCCGGTCATTTTCAACAATCCGATAATAAGATTTCTGCGAAGAAACGAATGGATCAGTGAATGAATAGTTTTTCGATTTCTCACTATTGCCGGCTGCATCCACAGAACCAATTTTTTCCCAGTTTAAAGCATTCACACTTTTTTGTATTTCGAAATAATCAGCATTCAGCTCACTGGAAGTTCCCCAGGAAATTTCGACCTTATTTTCATTGCAGGCCACTTTGGTATACGTAAATGTAACTGGTAATGGCGTTGTTATTTTTGTTGTTGAATTGTTTCGGGTAATGAGCCAAAATTCCGGGTCGATAGTTACTGACTCTGCTTCAAAGCCCAGGTTTTCACTAAAATTCTGATTACTGAATGTATTATTCGCAACTACCAGTTTTTGCTGTCCGGTTGTAGCATTTTTAAATAATAACGGAACCGGCAATTTAAAAAAGGAAACAGAAGTGTGCGATGTGGTCTGTTTCATATTAAACTGAACCGAATTCCCGTTTGTATACCATTCCAGCTGATAAGACGGATATCCCTGTCCGGAATACCACTGATCAAAGAAGTAGGTCAAATCTTTTCCACTGACTGCTTCCAGATGGCTTTTGAGATCTGCGGTTCCGGCAAAATGATATGCAAGGGAAGCGTCATTCTGGTAATTCCGTATTCCTTCAAAAAAAACTTCTTCACCCAAAATCCATCTGAGCATATATAACAAATGCGATCCTTTGGTATAACTTAAACGGCTGTTAAAAATCCGGTTCACATCATTTACATCATCAACCCGAACGGAACCACCGGCCAGAGCAGTAATTTGTGCAATTTCATTTGCGCGTATCGCTATGGCACTGGACGGATATTTGTTTTCCATATACATACTGGCCAGATGTGTAGCAAATCCTTCATTCAGCCAGATATCTTCCCAGGTTCCGCAAGTGATTTTGTCTCCAAACCATTGATGGCCCAATTCATGGGCAACGAGCTTTTCATCAACACTAACCATGAATGAATTAGTCTGATGCTCCATACCGCCGCCCCAGCCAAATTGTACATGACCGTATTTTTCATTTATAAAAGGATAAGTGCTAAAACGGTTGCTGAAAAATTGTAATGCATCCAGCGTATTTTGTGTTCCGGCCTGAAATGAAGCGAGATTCTCAGGGTAGCAGTAAGTAAGCATCGGAAGGTTAACTGATCCGATCAAAACGCTATTATTGAACACCGTATAATTTGTAACAGCAAAACAAACCAGATAACTCGCAATAGGGTAAATATGCTTCCAGTGCGTTCGTGTTTTCCCGCCAGGAACTGCCGTTTCACTTTGTAACAATCCATTTGCAGCGGCTTTGTAAGCAACAGGATGGGTTATATAAATATCTATCCCTTTATCCGCTTTGTCATCCAGTCCGTTTTTGCATGGCCACCAGTCACTGCTGCCATATGGTTCGCTCAGCGTCCACATAGCCGGAACTGACGGACTGCCGTGTGATGAAAGAATAAAGGAGCCAAAGCCTGAACTTGGTGGTGCGCCCTCATAATTTATGCTAACAGAATCAAGCGTTCCAATAGCAACCGAAGCCGGAAAAATAATTTGTAATGTATTATTGGTGTGTGAAATGGCAAGTGAGGTATTTCGCTGCTGAACGCTGGAAACGGAAAGGGCATTATCAAGATCAAAAGAAATAAAATTATCATGGGCTTTCATGATATAATAGGCCGTCAGTTTCCCCCTGATATAATTAATGGCCGGGTCTACCTCCCACTCTGCCCGATAATACTGTACATCAAAATTGACTGATGCATTAGCCAGCGCAGAGTTTTTATGCGCATTAACCAGTTTGCGATGGCTTTCCTGCTCACTTTTAGCAATATCCGATATGTCGCTTATTTCAGATATATGCCCATCTTTCTGAGCATATACCATGTTACAGATCAGCAAGTTAAAAAACAGTATAAATGCGCGCATATCAGTTGTTTATTTATGGAAATATACAATTTATTAGCACAAAAAAAGAGAAGTTAAGTTTTGAAAACTTGACTTCTCTCATTGACATCTAAAGCACTAACACTTAATAATTAATCAAGCCCTCCTTTACGCGTTGGTTTCTTCTGTTCCGGCCAGACTCCCGGTTCACCCTTAGCATTTAATGGTAAAATAATCTTGTCCCGAGAAGTTTTTGCAGGATCTTCACTTGCCTGATAAGCCATAATAGCAGCCAGAATTGCGTTACTGCGCACATCATCAAACACCACTTTATCATACGTATCGCGGTTGGTATGCCAGGTGTAAGTTCCATACGACCAGTTTAAAGAACTTAGTGAAAATGCAGGAGCACCGGCAGCTACGAACGACGCAAAATCGGAGCCTCCGCCACCCGGAGCACCCGGAAATTTGGTTTCTATTGGTGTTTTAATTGCTTCCGGCACTTTGGTTAACCAGCGTCCCAGATAATCATAAGAATTCAAAAAGCCTTGCCCTGAAATATTCACCACCCTTCCTGTACCATTATCCTGATTAAAAACAGCCTGAATATTTTTAACAATTTCCGGGTGATCTTCCACAAATGCCCTCGAACCGTTCAGTCCCTGCTCTTCACTTCCCCAATGACCAACCAGAATCGTTCTCTTTGGATTTGGGTACATTTTTTTCAGAATCCGCATCGCTTCCATCATTACAATGGTACCCGTTCCATTATCCGTTGCGCCGGAACCGCCATCCCACGAATCAAAATGAGCAGACAGGATTACGTATTCATCCGGTTTCTCAGTTCCTTTTATTTCACCAATCGTATTAAAAGTGGGTACTATACCCGTTTCTTTTGCATCACCGCGTACACTGATTTTTGGTGTATGTCCTGATTCTGTCAGGCGGTATAATAAACCGTAATCTTCTAGGGAAATATCAACAGTCGGGATTTTTTTGGTTGCTGCACCAAAAATCTTATTCGCCCCAAACCCTTTTGACCAGTAGGAAGTTACTATACCCACTGCACCCGCTTTTTCTAAAGCAACTGCTATTGTCCGGGTAGTATAACCTGTTTTGGTAATCCGTTTTGTCCAGGCTTCTGTTTTCTCGTCACGTTCCTTTTTCATTTTTGCAAATGAATCCTTGGTACCAAACTCCTCCCAGTTGTAATCAGGCCGGCCGGTAGGCTGTAACATGCTGATCATGACAAATTTGCCCTTTACAGCCGGTATCCATTTTGCAAAAGCAAGCGAATCAGCCAGATCAGGAATAATAATCACCTCGGCAATTACATCCTTTCCTGCTGTTGACGGGCTCCAAGCAAGCTGCATTCCTTCCAGTGACTTTACTCTTGGAGATACCATGTCAATATGAGAAACACCCCGCTCCCATCCACGCCATTCGCCCCATTTCTCATTTTTTGCTGTAATGTTCCAGCCTTTGTATTTGGCTACGGCCCATTCGTGCGCCTGCATCATTTGCGGCGAACCTACCAGTCGCGGGCCGATAACATCCATTAACTCATGAGCCAGTTTCTCAAGCTGGGAATTTTCAGTAGCTTCCTTTACTATTCCGTCAATAACCGGATCTTTCGTTTGTGCCATGCCCATGTTGCCGGAAATCAGCAGAATAAGGAAAAGGCATCTGGATAATATTTTCATTGAATTCATTGTTGGTTAAGGTTATTGTTAATTCCGAATTTATAGAATCTAAATCATGCTTCCACACGGATGATGAAATGTTTGTATTCAATCATTTTAAAATGCAAAATGATTATTTTGACTAATAGATTCATTTGGTAAGGGGCACTATACCTTTTACAGCCTGATTTGCATTTTATTAAAGTAAATTCCGTTCTAACTGCCACATAATAACTGATTCAGCAGTATTGTAATTACCGGCTAAAATATAAATATTCAAATTCTGCCAATCCACAGGAATAACCGATTCACACCAATGCGTTGAACTCTACTGGAAAGACTTTCCGATAAAAATATTCATTTAAAAACGATCCGAAATGAAAGAGCAACTGCGCACAATATTATCTGCAACCTCCGGCCTTCCCGCCTCATCTATTACTGATCAGGCAAACCTTTCCCGTGACCTGGGACTGGACAGTCTCGATACCGTCGATCTTGTACTTCAGATGGAGGATCAGTTTCATGTGTCTATTCCTGATGAGGATTATTCCAAATTGCAGACTGTGGGAGAGATTTGCGAATATTTGAGACAAAAAACAACCATAATTATACAATAATCAGTTTTAAGGATTAACGATTATTTTTCTCTATTCAGGAAATAAAAGATTTATAGTTCCTTAGAATTATAAATTTACAAATACCTGAAAATCAATAAATAGCCGTTTAATAAGTATACAGCTTACCAAATACCACCCTTAATAATATTCATTATCTTGCGATAGACATGATTGGAGGTTCTTCTGTGATACAGAGGTTCTTCCTGAAATTTATTTGACTAAATTCAATCGAAAAAAATATGATCCTCCTTGAAATTTCATCTAATCTGTTAAGCTCGCAGGAAATACTTAATATCTCATTGATGGCAACAGTGGGAATTGTACTTATATGGTTTGTATTTTTCTTGGTTGCGTATAAACAAAAGGTCAGGATTACCGAAATTTTACAAATGCAATCATTTTTTCGCACTACAGCAGTTATTGGAGTAATTGCTTCTACTACTGTTTTAGCATTATCCGGCAGAATTGAAGGTGAACTCGCTGCTGCAATATTGAGTGGAATTGTAGGATACGTTCTTGGAGCTGGTTCAAGAAAACCTGATCCTAAGAATGCAAATTCAAAGAATACTAATCCTGAACTTGAAGAAGAAATTAAATAATATTGTTATCAACGAAATCCACCTGTATAGCACGCAATTTTTTAAAGACTTATTTGTAAAATACACGTTATCTAAACCCTTACTTTTGTCAAATTGTCATTTCCAATTTGCGGATGGGTTCACGAATCGTTCAGTTTGTTTTCTTTGCTAATTATTTTGTCGGGTTACTGGCAATTGCGCTATCCGTTGAAACAGTTTTTCAGCTCGAACTTCCATCCAATTCTTTTGCTTATTACTTGTTGCTTTTTTCGGCTACGGTCATGTATTATACCTATGCCTACTCCGGGCCGGCCAGTACTGCCGCATCTGCCAATCCGCGCACGGAATGGTATCGCCGCCATCATTCGTTTATAGGTATTAGTCAAAAGTTTTTACTGGCCGTATTTTTAATTACCGGCACATTTATCCTGTTTGAAAATTATAAACGAATTTTCAGTCTAGGCCTGGTTTACTGGCTTATGGTAGCGGCTATACCAATCGCGGCCGTTTTATATTATGGCTTGCTTCCCAAGTCACTTTACCGTTTCAATCTGCGAAATACGGGCTGGCTTAAAGCATTTGTAATTGGTTTTGTTTGGGCGGGCTGCGTCAATATTTTACCCGTCACGATGGTAAAAATAGAACATGGCATCTCTGTTTCAGAACCAGGTTTTATGCTTTGGCTTTTTATCAAAAACTGGATGTTCTGTACCGTTAACGCCGTTATGTTTGATATAAAAGATTATGACGACGACGCCAATAAACAACTAAAAACTTTTGTGGTCCGAATTGGATTACGAAAGACTATTTTCTTTATATTAATACCATTATTACTTGTAGGGCTTATTTCACTCCTGATCTTTACGTATTATAAAAACTTTGGAATTGTTCCGGTCCTGATCAACCTGATACCATTTATTAGTCTGTTATTCGTAGCTTATTCGTTACAAAGGCCGAAAAAAATTTTATACTATCTTATTGTCATTGACGGATTGTTGTTGGTGAAAGCCATTTGTGGAATTACAGGAATGCTTTTCATGAAGTATTTCAGTTCATAAGCTCTAACAAATTACCAATGATAAACAATTATGATCCGATTGCCGCAAATTATGATTTCCTGAGCAGGCTTATTTTCCGGCAAAACCTGATCCTTTCACAAACCTGCCTGCTTCAGCATATTCCTCCCAATTGTAACATTCTTATTGTAGGCGGAGGAACCGGATGGATTCTGGAAGAAACCGCAAAAATTCATTCTTCCGGGTTGTCTATTACCTATGTAGAAATTTCTGAAAAAATGATAGGTCTCGCAAAAAAACGCGATTTAAAGCAGAACGAAGCATATTTTATCAATATTGCAATTGAAGATTTTATTACGCCCAACCAATTCGACATTGTGCTGACTACCTATTTATTTGATAATTTTAATGAGAAAAAGGCCATACTCGTTTTTCAAAAACTTGCTTCCTTATTGAAAGAAAAAGGGAAATGGCTATTTGCTGATTTTCATATTGATAAAGAAAGTAAAAACTGGCAAAAGTTGTTATTAAAACTCATGTTCCGTTTTTTCAGGATCATCTGCGATATTGAAGCAAGAGAGCTTATTCCAATGGATAGTAAATTTACAGAAAACGGCTTTCGTGAGATTTACAGTTACAGCCGGTTTTATAATTTTCTCAAATCTTCGGTTTATATCAGATTATCGGTTTAATCATTAACCTCATCTTATTTTTTCTAACTTTTATCAGAATAAAGCTCCATAAAATGGCTTGATCTTTTCAGGCAGATTATCTTCTCCAAGCATATCCCTGAGATCAATTTCTATATTCCGGACTATGCTGCCAACGGGAACATCATTGAGCAATCCTTCAAAAGGGTTCTCGCTGATGTCACCTGTATATTCCATGAACATAAAAACCCACGAAACGATCATATTAAAGGGAATCAGTAAAAACATATATTTTTCTCCCAGTTCCAGAAATTCGGTCAGCAAACCGAATGGAAGTAATGTCATGAATATAAAGATAAACAGGCTCGAAGTAGTGGCATACTGACGCGGAAACGGGGTATTTTTAATTCTCTCGCTTTTTCCCTGCTCATCATAAAATGAAGCAATAAGATTTTGTAATTCTACATGCTGGTAAGCATCAATCAATCCCTCGCTTCTTAATTTACTGATATGTTGTGACTGGCGGTCAAGCAATTGGGTTGCCATATTCCGTTTGGTTTTAATCCAGTCTGTTTCCTGAGGTGAAAGATATCGTACAATTTCATCATCAAAACTTTCCTGTGTTTTATGTAAAGCAGCCCTCTGTCTCTTACTTGCCTTATCTTCATGCTCCCAGGAAGTTCGCTGCGCCATAGCGTGTTTCAGGGCATACAGCCAGCCAATATGCCGGTAAATAATTGTTTGAATATCATTGTCAGCCAATTCTTTGGTTGTTAACTGAGAATCAGAATTATACACGGTAAAAGCTCTGACAGCAGAGCCAAAGGACCGGCTTTGATTGGTGATAGCGCCCCATATTTTCCTGGCTTCCCAGCTGCGGTCATAAGATTGATTGTTTTTAAAACCGACAAAAAATGCAGTTGCCGTACCAACCAGCGACACCGGTAACCAGGGAATAGCTACCCATTCCCAGCCAAGGTACTGGTAAACAAAAATTGCCATAATACCCGTGAAAATGGAAAACAAGACCATTCGCCAGGAATAATAATAAACAATAAGAGGTGACAGGTAGCGCTTTATGTACATATGGTAGTTATTTGAATATCAGCTGTTTCAAAGCAGTAATTTACTTCATAAAATTTTATGATTCCGTGGGAATTTAAAAGTACAAAGCAATCATTTCAAATACTGCTTTTTAAACTCCGAAGGATTTTCGCCGACAATACTTTTGAATAATTTATTAAAATACGAAAGACTTTCGAATCCGACTGCAAAACAGGTTTCAGAGACCGTTTTATCCTGTAATAAATAATTTTTAGCCTGATTGACGCGGTACTGATTAACAAAATCGGTGAAAGTCATTCTGGTATTTTTCTTGAAAAACCGGCAAAATGCGGCTGTTGTGAGGTTTACCTGTGCGGCAATGAAATTAACGTCAGGACTTTGGTCAAAATGAACTTCAACATATTTATAAATCGCATCCATACGATGCTGCTCCTTTTGCAACGATTTATTCCCAGCCGGAGCAGTATTTAAAATACTGATTTCATTGGAATTTGCGAGTAATTTCAGGATTTGGAGCAATGACATCAGCTGGTCAAAATGATCCAGTTCGGGTAACTTTTTTAATTTTTCGCCAACAGTTTGCTTCGTATTACCGCTGAATGATAAACCATAATGAGATTGATCGAACAGCATCTTTATAGAATTAAGCTCTGGAATATCCAAAAAATCTTTTCCCAGAAAGTTCTCCTTCATCTGGATAATTACCTGCTCACATTCCGTACGGACGCCGTAATCGAAATTCAGATGCGGAATATTAGGACCGATAAAAACCAGGTCGCTCCCTTCATACACAGATATATGATCACCGACACGCCGCGTTCCGCTTGTTCCTTCCACATAAACAATTTCATATTCAGGATGAAAATGCCATAGAAATGTGTCGTTCAATCCCGGACTTAAAAGAACTTTAAACGAACTTCCCTGTGTAGGAATAATTTCTTCACGAATGATTTTCATGGTTTTTCGCCGTGAGTTGTTAGCGTTTGGCTTTTAGCTTTTCCCTGATAGTTTTGGTTACGGATCCGTGGTACGGCTGGGTGATCTGTGAATCAGCCGGGCCACGGATATAGATTCCTCCCTTTCCTCCATCCTCCCTTTTCCTCATAACAATTTACAATTAATCATTCCCTTTTGCTCTTTTCGCACTATAAATTTAAAATAATATCAATACAGAGCAAATACTGGTTATTGTAACGGTTGAAATAAGCATTGGCAATAAATTAACTTTGTCCTATTAAATAACAATAAAATATTATCCCAATGGAACATCAAACTATGGCTCCAACTATGGCGCCAAAAAATGCGCACCAGGATATACCCGGCAATCCATCTACCGCGAAGTCGAGCAATGTGAAACTGAATGACCGTAGCAATGGCAAACCTTTGCAGTTATTAAGTGAAGAAGACTGGCAGTTCTGGATTACAAACGGATACATTGTTATCAAAGACGCGGTGCCAAAGGAGCAGGTTAAAAAGATGGCCGATTTTCTTTGGGAATTTGAAGAAAAAGACCCGAATGATCCGGAAACCTGGTATGCTCCGCCACGAGCAGAAATGAAAATGAAAGAGCTGACCAATACCGGAATGGTTGAAGTTTACAACCATCAGTATATGTGGGACAATCGTCAGTATCCAAAAGTGCATCAGGCATTTACGGATATATGGGGAACTGAAAAACTTTGGGTAACAATTGACCGTGCGAACCTGAATATGCCATTACGACCGGGATTTGATTATAAAGGTTTCATTCACTGGGACTATGATCCGGAGACAAAACCACAAAATGTGCAGGGTGTATTGGCACTGGCAGACCAGGATGATGAAAACATGGGCGGCTTTCAGTGTATTCCTGAACTGTTCAGGACTTACGATACCTGGAAACTGACGCAGCCCGAAGACCGGGATCATTTTAAACCGGATATATCTGGTTTTGAACTGGTGAAAGTAAAAATGAATGCAGGAGATCTGCTGATTTTCAACAGCTCACAGCCACACGGAATAAGGCCGAACAGAAGTAAAGACAAAGTACGTATGGCACAATATATTGCAATGATGCCCGCTCAGGAAGACGATGAAGAACTGCGCCAATGGCGGATCAATTCCTGGAAAGAAAGGCAGGCACCGGAAGGCTACGCGTTTCCGGGAGATCCAAGAAACTGGGAAAAAACAAAATATGAAACAGCTATTTTGTCACCGTTAGGTAAAAAGCTGTTGGGCCTGGATAAATGGTAAGGCTCGCGAAATAATTAAAAAACCAATACATAATAAATCCTGTTGTTGATAGCCAAAATAGCGGCTCAACGGCAGGATTTTGACATTTTAGGCAATTTCTAATGTTCGCAACATTTACCAATGGAATTGGAATTATACAAATCTAAGTTTTCCAAATCGGCTTTTTCCGAAAAGCCGTTAAATAAAATCTCCTTGCCCGAAAAAATTAAATCAACAAAATTTCCTGAAAACAAGATAAAGTAATAACCCTGCAAATCAATAATGTGTAATTAAAATTTGAATTTTTAATCAATTAAACAATTTAAAAAATGGCATGTTACAGTGGTTTTGGTAATCTTACTGAGGGACGTCTGATATGGACGGGAAATTTTAGTGGTGATAATACCAGGGATGTACTTTTTTACTATCCGGATGATGGTAACTGGTGGCTTGGAAAGTTTGTAAACAATGTTTTAGATTGGAATCTGGCAGGGAATACAAGTGGATTTGGTAATCTGGCAGATGGAAGGCCGATCTGGACAGGAAGTTTTAGTGGTGACAGCACTACCGATATACTTTTTTATTTCCCCGGAGATGGCAATTGGTGGCTCGGCAAGCTCGTAAACAATGTGATTGAATGGAATGTAGCAGGCAATACAAACGGTTTCGGCAATTTGTGGGACGGAAGGCCGATTTACCTGGGAGAATTTAGCGGGGACAATACTACAGACATACTTTTTTATTCACCCGGTGATAGTTACTGGTGGCTTGGCAAATTTGTAAACAATGTGATCGAATGGAACGTGGCAGGCAATACAAGCGGATTTGGTAATCTGGCAGATGGCAGGCCAGTCTGGACCGGAAATTTCAGCAGCGATAGTTCTACGGATATACTTTTCTATTTCCCGGGTGACAGCAACTGGTGGCTTGGTAAGTTTGTGAACAATGTTCTGGAATGGAACCATGCCGGAAATACAAGCGGATTTGGCAATATATGGGACGGAAGGCCGGTTTGGATAGGTGATTTCAATGGCGATGGTACGGCAGACGTACTTTTTTATTTTCCAGGTGACGGCAACTGGTGGCTTGGCAGTTTTGCAGACAATGCCCTGCAATGGAGCCATGCCGGAAATTCAAGCGGTTTTGGTAATATCTGGGACGGAAGGCCGGTCTGGACTGGCTATTTTAGCGGTGACAGCACAGTGGATGTACTTTTCTATTCTCCCGGAGATGGTTACTGGTGGCTTGGAAAATTTGTGAACAATGTGATTGAATGGAATGTTGCCGGAAACACAAATGGTTTTGGTAATCTGGCTGATGGGAGGCCGATCTGGACCGGGAATTTCAGCGCCGATAATACTACGGATGTTTTGTTTTATTTCCCTGGTGATGGCAACTGGTGGCTTGGCAAGTTTGTAAACAATGTATTAGAATGGAATCACGCAGGAAATACAGGCAGGCCTTATGACCAAAGTATAACGGTACATTTCAAAACGCTGGTGGCTCTTGATGCTACGATCAATACCTATATTGACAACCAGTTTGCGGCTATGGAAACGTTATTCCTTGATGGCAGAGTGGGAGTAATACGTGGCACGACCGAAGATTTAAGTGGTGATGCGGCATTACAGCCCCTAAGTAATCTGGATGTTGGCGGCTGTTTTATGGGCTCACCTACAACAGACCAGACCACCCTATTCCAGAACAGGAATAATGCCGGAACAGATGACCTCGTTGTTTATATTGTTAATTCATTGATTGGCGGAGCTGGCAATTTTGTAGGATGTGCGTCCCATCCAACCGGGCAACCTGGCTGTGCAGTCGTGAATATCAATGCCCCATGGCTGCTTGCGCATGAAATCGGGCATGTACTTGGATTGTCTCATGTCGATGGTACCATACCTGCAAACAGCGACTTTTTAATGTGGCCAAATGTTGGCTGGACTAATACGCCGCCAGATGTTACCACCGCGGATTATACTACCATGTTAGGAAGTACATTTACCATTAACTGTTAATCAAGAAAAATAAATGAAAAGCTACGAAGAAGTCCGTGCGATACTCAGCGCAATAGAAGCGAACGAAACCATGTATTCCCAAATAACTGCGGAAGATATTCCTTCACTCAAAAAACTATTGAAAGAAGATGAAGCCTGGCTGGCCGCAAGAGCCATTTTTGCACTAAGCCGTGTTGACAACCCGGAAAGCAATGAGGTGATATTTAATTCAGTAAAAGATAAAAGAAGTGCAGTAAGAGTAGCAATTGCCCACTCTGCCAATGTGCTCAAACAACCGGCGGCTACAGAGAGAATTCTGTCTGCACTGATTACGGATAAAGATGTAGGTGTAAGAAAATTCGCAATACAATCATTGCCCAAAACCGTTAGCCCCGAGTTAATGGAAAAAGTCAGAAGCATTTCACAGGAAGATTCTCATGATTATATCAAAGGAATATCGAATGAAAAGATCAGGAGTTTGAAAGTGAGGTGATTAATTTGCTGGTGGTCGCCCTACGCGGGTCGCCCTACGCGGGTCGCCCTACGCGGGTCGCCCTACGCGGGTCGCCCCGATTTGCAATCGGGGCGATTATGGTTTCGCGTTTGCAACGCGTTGGGCTTTGATTTTCAAAGAGGAGAATGTTATACTTGAAAGAAGTAAATAAATACAAGCATGATTATTGAACAACAAAATCAGGAGTTGGTAATTCGCGTTAGCCGGCCTATCGATATCAGGTCTGCTCAAAAAGTAGTGGATTATTTTAATTTGATGGAATCCATATCTAAAAATCAAGGAACAGAAGAGCAGGCAGCGGAATTGGCGAGAGAAGTGCATAAAGACTGGTGGAGCATAAACCGTAGCTTGTTTATTAAATGATGATTGTAGTCGTCGATATGAATATTCTGTTTAGTGCCGTAATTTCACCAGATAGCAGAATAGGAGAAATTATTGCACATCCCGCTCCTCCATTTGAAAAAATGAATTGCTATTATGCTTTTATTGAACTATTTAAACACCAGCCAAAAATTATAAAGTTTTCTAAAAGACCTCAAAATGAGGTTCTTGATATATTATATTCTGTGCTTCGACAAATTCTTTGGTTAATGAAACATTAATTGAACAGGAGCATTGAAAAGAAGCAGAACGTCTTACAATCGGTATTGATGCTTTTGATATCAGCTATGTTGCATTATCCTTACAAACAAATGGCTGGCTTTGGACTGGTGACAAAAAACTGGTTACTCATTTAAAAACAATGGGATTTGACCGTACCATTGTTACTGGTGAATTGTTCGAGAAATTAGTTGGTTAAACTCTATTACCTATTTCCCCTTTAGCTAATTCAGCTAACCCCGATTTGCAATCGGGGCGATTATGGTTTTGCGTTGGTAACGCTCTATTACCCCACCACCACATTCCCTCTCCTCCTAAAAATAAACCGCTCATTAAATATCACTATAGAAATAAGTATAAGCGAGTAAGCTATAATCTGAAAACTGTTGATCGTTTCGTGAAAGTAAAACAGCGCAATGGCGAAATTCATGAGTGGATTGATATACAGCATAATACCCATCGTGGAAGAAGTAACTCCTTGTAATGCATACAGATTCATGTAAAGCGGAACGATGGTAAACACAACGGCTATCAACAGTATATACCAGTAAAAAGTACTGTCGTCCGGCAAAGCTGCGCTGTATGACGGATAAAAAGGAAGTAATATCAAAGCAGAAAAAAGGATTTGTACGGTGAGTACCAGGAATTTATCCAGTCCCATATTCTTACGCTGGCTTACCAGATACAATGCGTAGGAAGCGGCAACGATCATACTATAAGCAACATCAGCAACATTATTGAATGAGAGTAATATACAACTTACTACACTTAACAAAACTGCGGTCCACTGCCATTTGCTGAGCTTTTCATGCAAAACAAAAAAAGCAATTACAGTCGTCAGAATCGGACAAACCAGATAAGCAAATGAAGCTGCTTTTACACTGATATGATTCATCACATAAATGAAGAAAAACCAGTTGGCTGTAAGTAAAACTCCGCCTCCCAGTGTTAATCCTATGATCCTATTGCGTTGCTGTGCAGACATTGCTTTTAAAATAGCTATGTTTTCTTTCAACACTTTTATGCGTAAAAACAAGCTGATAAAAACCATAATAACTGCACACAGAAAAACACGGTAAAATAAAATATCAAGCGAAGGATAATGATGTAAAGGCTTTAAAGCAAGGCTGAAAAATCCCCACATAACAAAGGAAAGAAATGCAATCAGGTAATACTTGGAAAACTTCATAAAGCCGGAAAATTGTTTTATTTGCGGAAGGAGCTGTTTTTATTGGAACAGAAAGATATAAAATGAGGTTCACTTTGGAAGGTTCTATCATTTTCTATTCCAATTAAAACTATGCAAATTTCCGATATCCGCCTGATTGCAACCGACATGGACGGCACCCTTCTTAATACCAGACATGAACTGAACGAGTCATTTTTTCCAGTTTTCAGAAAGTTAAAAGATCAGGGAATCATTTTTGTTGCAGCAAGCGGAAGGCAATATTACAATCTGGAAAAGAAACTGGAAGCGGTAAAAGATGAAGTTATCTTTGCGGCAGAAAATGGCAGTTATGTGGTTTTTCAGGATGAAGAAATCCATATTCAGGCTATTGACCAGGACATTGTAAGAGAACTTATTGTTACTTCAAAAAATATCCCAAACACATACGCGATCATTTGCGGTAAGAAAAAAGCATACGTAGAAAGTGCCGAGCCAGAATTTATAGATCATTTGAAACTCTATTTCGAACGATACGAAATCGTTGAAGATCTTCTTAAAGTGGAAGACGACCAGTTTCTAAAATTTACATTGTGTGATCTGGCCGGTTCAGAAAAAAACAGTTACCCGCATTTCAAACACCTGGAAACGACTTTGCAGGTAAAAGTTTCAGGCCCGATCTGGCTGGATATTTCTCATAAACAGGCCAATAAAGGAAGGGCAATGGAAGTTCTTCAGGAAAAATTCGGTATTACTTTTGAGCAGACTATGGCATTCGGTGATTATCTGAACGATCTGGAATTACTTCAAAAAGCATATTATTCTTACGCAATGGCCAACGCACATCCTGAAGTTAAAAAAATAGCAAGGTTTGTTGCGAAAAGTAACGACGAAAACGGTGTAGTTGAAGTATTGTCAGAGCTGCTTGATCCGGTAGTTGTCACTAATCAGCTATAAGTAAAAATCTGAATCGAAGCAGTTATCTTTTGATGTAAAAAAATTCAATGATCAATTGTCAACGCTTAATATTCAACTGTAAGGCTGAACATTAAGCGTTGAAAATTGATCATTATTTATATTTTAACCGAAAGTTTATTCTCCAGTATACTTCTTGAAAATCGAGCTAGCAACGTGGCCGCCGAAACCGAATGTGTTGTTCAAGACGTAATTAACAGTTTGCTGACGTGATTTTCCCAGAATAATATCCAGTCCTTCCGGAATGTGCTCATCCAGATTCTGCGTATTAATTGTTCCCGGAATCACATTGTCCCTGATCGATAATACGCTGACAATACTTTCTACAGCGCCCGCTGCACCCAGCAAATGGCCGGTCATGGATTTGGTAGCACCAATAACAACCGGATGATCGCCAAATACGCGCTTAATTCCATGCAATTCACTCATATCACCCAAACCTGTAGACGTTGCGTGAGCATTGACGTAATCAATTTTATCAGCAGAAATCCCTGCGTCACTCAATGCTTTCGACATACCCAGATAAGCACCCAAACCGTCCGGAGGAGTACCTGTTAAATGGTAGGCATCGGCAGCTGCTCCGCCTCCAACCAGTTCGGCATAAATTGTTGCACCTCTTTTGACAGCATGCTCCCATTCTTCGAGTACAAGTGCACCAGCACCTTCTCCCATCACAAAACCATCGCGGTCTTTATCAAATGGCCTCGATGCCGTTTCAGGATCATCATTGCGTTTCGACAAAGCCTGTGCTGAACTGAATCCCCCCAAAGATGAATTTGTAATGGCGGCCTCTGACCCACCCGCAATCATGATTGTGGCTTTGCCCAGACGTATGGTATCAAACGCATTGATTATAGCCGTATTAGACGAAGCACATGCAGAAACTGTACAGTAGTTGGGGCCATGTAATTTATGGCGGATCGAGATAACTCCTGCTGCAATATCTACGATCATCTTTGGAATAAAATACGGGCTGAAACGTGGTGTTCCATCGCCTGTGTGGTATTCGCGAAGCTGTTCTTCAAAAGTACCAATTCCTCCATTACCACTTCCCCAGATTACGCCCACTTCGTATCGTTCCTCTTCACTCATCTGAGAAAAATCCAGACCGGCATCTTTAATCGCTTCATCACTTGCTACAATAGCGAACTGCGTAAAGACATCGTATTTTTTTATTTCCTTTTTATCAATAAAATCTACTGCATTAAAGTGTTTTACTTCGCATGCAAAGTGCGTTTTGAATTTAGAAGTATCAAATTTTGTAATCGCTCCTGCGCCGCTTTTTCCGGCCAGGATATTTTGCCAGAATTCATCTACCGTATTTCCCAACGGTGTAATTGCACCTAAACCTGTAACTACTACTCTTTTCATAAAAATTTTAAAAATTTCTTCGGTTTTCTGTCCTTATTCTAACCTGGTAGATGTCGTTTCTTTAAACATTACATCAACAAGATTCTGAACTTTCGGACCGATCAATAATATGGCAGGAATGACTACCAGATATGATGTGCTCCAAGCCCTGAGCCAAATCACCACAAAATTGGGAACAAATCCAATATTAATGGAAATCAATGTAAAGGAAATGATACCTGTTGTAATAATTCCCATAATCATAGCAAAAGCAATTCTCTTTTTCATAAATCCCATTTTTTTATTTAAACTACTAATTTTTAAGGCTTTATAATTTAATAAAACTATATATCTAAAACGGAAACATAACTTTAATTTGGGTTCATAGCCAGTAAAGCATCCGCCGGTGAAGCATGGAATAATGCATAAATATCAGCGGTACGGCCAACATGAATTTCGTACGAATCATTTTCGAAAGCATTTAGCAGATCTTCGGCTACTACAACAGGGGAAATTCCGTTAATACCACCTATTTCCTGAGAAAAATCAGTATTAACCAACGGGGGCATTAATTCGAAAACTTTAACACTTGTTGATTTGGCGAGAGAAATCCGAAGCGTTTGTGTATAAGAGTGCAATGCAGCCTTACTTGCTCCATATGTCGCCGCGGCCTGATTTGGCACAAATGCAACAATACTCGAAACATTTACAATAGCTGATTCCTGCTGTGCTCGAAGCAGGGGAAGAAGTTTCTCGTTTATCCTGATAATTGATAAATAGTTGGTCAGCATTTCATCACTGGCTTTTTGAAAGGTATTGGTACTTTCGCTCAGATTGTACGCATAAGCCTGACCAGCGTTATTGATCACAATATTCAGTTTTGGAAAATCAGTATTCAATTTGTTAACCAATTGATTTACTTCATCTTCATTAGTTACATCACATTCAAAACCTGTAACATTTAATAATTGTGCAACCGCCTGTTTAAGCCTTTCAGGATTTCTTCCGGTGATAATAACTTCGTTGCCTTTTTCAGATAACATTTTTGCGATTTCAAAACCGATTCCTGCACTTCCACCAGTGATTAAAATCGTATTATTAGTTGTTTTCATAGTTCTAAGGTTTTAGCCGCGCGGCGGACCGCTTTTAGCTTTTTGATTGTTAATTTTTAGCTTTTATATGACTCCGGATTTATACTGAAAATCATGCATGTACTGGTACTATGTGCATATATGGCACCATTTTGATCAGTCAGCTGAGCTTCAATAAGAGCAGTCCTGCTTCCGGAATGAATTACTTTTCCAACAGCTTTCAGCTCACCGGATTTAATTGTAATTGCTTTCAAAAAATTTACTTTTAATTCAAGTGTCGTGTAACCTGTACCTGCCGGAAGAAGTGAGTGAAGAGAGCAACCCATTGCGGAATCCAGAATGGCTGAGATAACACCACCATGAACAGTTCCGATCGGATTATAATGAAATTCATTGGGTTCAAACTTAAAAACTGCTTTTCCTTTTTCAATGCTTTCTACATAAAAATCCAGGGCGTGCATTAAAGGAGGTAAAGGTAATTTCCCATCATTTATTGCCTGAAAATAATCCAGCCCAGCCATAGTTACTGCCTCTTTTGCACCTTTCATAGGGTCTTCCCAATGGAAAGTTCGCTCACGTAAATTCTCATTCATTATATTTATACCGATCGGTATTTTATAGTTCAAATTTTTTTAGCCTAAATCATTAATTATCTTTTCCACCGATCTCATAATAGACCTGCGATAATTTAGTTTTCCGGTCAATTTAGTAATCATGATCGCTCCCTCAATAGTAGCAATAATCGTAAGTGCTATTTGCTCCGGATCAACATCATCTCTGAATTCCTTGTTGAGGATTCCCTTTTGTATCAGTTTGGAAATAATGTTTTTCCAGTTCTGAATTGCGTCAGCCGCTTTTTGTCTCAATTCCGCATGTGTATCGTCCGAATCTACGGCCGTATTCAAAACTGGGCAACCGCCGTCAGGAAAAGGAAATTCGAGGAAATTCTCGTACACTTTGGTATAAACCAGCAATTTTTCACGGCAAGTATTCCGGCTTTCCATCTCATTTTGGATCACGCCATTTACCTGTTTAAGATTAAAATCAAAAGCAGCCAGTGCAACATCATCTTTGTTTACAAAATTACCATAAATACTGCCTTTTGTAAGTCCGGTTGCATGTATCATATCGTTCAGTGATGTTCCGGCAAATCCCTTTTATTAAAAATAGGGGCCGTTTTCTCAACGATAAATTGCCTGGTCCTTTCTGCTTTGTTTGTCTTATTTTCCATTGCGATACAAAAATATACCAATTGGTATTATTTTACAAGATTTCTTAGGAATAATTTTAACTGCTTCTAAAAAACTAAATAACTACAATAACGAATAAAATCAAAAATAAAACGACCTGACTTTTCGAATCAGGTCGCCTTATCACAAGTCAAATTTACTATTTCGCAGTTACCCGCCAGATTACATTGCCGGAATCGTCATTTACAAGCAATGAACCGTCTTCCGCTATTGTCACATCTACCGGACGGCCGGATACCTGGCTTTCGCTGTCGATGAAACCTGTAAGGAAATCTTCGGGTTTACCGGATGGTTTTCCGTCTTTAAACGGAACAAACATTACTTTATAACCAGCCAGTTTTGAGCGGTTCCATGAACCATGCTGACCTATGAAAGCTCCATTGTGATATTTTGTAGGAAATTTTGTTTTATTATAAAAAACCAATCCCAACGAAGCTGTATGGGAACCTACCGGCACATCCGGAACAATAGCTTTAGCGACCAGGTCTGCACCTTCGCCTTTCATTCTTGGATCTTTATTCTGACCGAAATACGAATATGGCCAGCCATAAAAACCACCTTGTTTTACACTTGTGATAAAGTCGGGAACGAGATCGTCGCCTAATTCATCTCGTTCATTTACAGCTGTCCAAAGCGTTTTGGTTCCGGGTGCCCAATCCATTCCGACCGGATTCCTCAAACCGCTTGCATACACTTTTTCGCCAGTTCCATCCGGATTAATTTCTAGGATATTTGCCCTTCTTATTTCATTATCCATTCCATGTTCGGCCACATTACTGCCCGATCCTACCGAAACATAAATTTTAGATCCGTCTGCATTTGCGAGCAAATTTCTGGTCCAGTGATTGTTATATCCACCAGCGGGCAGGTTGAGAATCTTAACTCCTTTGCCGGTTATTTTTGTTTCACCAGGTTTATAAGGATAACGGTACAATCCATCAGTGTTTCCCACATAGAAATAATTGTTGAGGATAAGCATCCCAAGCGGTTTGTTCAGTTTTTCAAGAAAAACTTCCCGCATTTCAGGAATACCATCTTTGTTCACATCGCGGAGAATAGTAATCCGGTCGGGACTTTTCTTTGTCCCCGATTCAGCCACAAATACATCACCATTTGGCCCGATATAAGTCCAGCGCGGACTTTCAAGTTTATCTGCATATTTGGTCACTACAAATCCTTCGGGTGCCTTTGGCATTTGACCGTCCTTCCATCCTACTTCATCGGGCCGGTTTGTAACAGATTTTGTGGTAAAAGGTGCAGGTAAGACCAAACTGTCCGTTACAGTCGCAACTGAGTCCGGGCCGCTGGATGCAGCTTCCTTTTTTTCCTTGCTATCACAACTAATTAATATGGTTCCTGCTATTAAACAGGTAAATACAAGATGAATCTTTTTCATAACTTCAATCCTATGTTTGCATTAAAAAAGTGAGGTATCTGAACAATAACGTCCAAATACCTCACTTATAAAATAATAATGCCAACTGAGAATTAAGGGTTAAAAATGAAGATTCATTCTTAACCTAAAAACTAACAGGAACCTCAACAACAGTGGTATCCCATCCAAGAGCCAATACTGCTTTGTCTGTTTTTTCGCCTGTCAGCACGATTGAAAAATTTTCAATAGGCGTTGCAGCTTTTGGAGATACAGGAACTGTAACACGCAAAACGTCATTGGCTTCCTTGTATTTATAGGCACCCCAGTAATCCAGATCAGAACTAATAATGATGGTCCATTCCTTTTCTGCCGGGATTGCAAACAACGAGTAGGTACCAGCCTTTATCTTTTTACCTCCAAAGGTTGCATCCTGATAAAACTTAATTTCAGTAGATTCATCAGCACCTACTCTCCATACTTTTCCAAAAGGTTCCAGTTTGCCAAAAATCTCCCTGCCTTTCAAATAGGGACGGCTGTAAGTTACTTTTACAAGTGGTTTTTCACCTTCTTTGCGATCATGGGCAAAGTTATCAGGGAAGTATGATACGTCGCGTGGGCTTTTGTCCAGCCCCCGGAATTTTTGTGCCTGAGCACCCAATGCAATAATTGTAAGCATCAAAAAAAGGCAAAGTGTCTTTTTCATAAAATTAGGAAAAGGTGGTTTGATATGTTTTAATATTATCGTAAAGTACGGTTTAATCCTTTTAATTCAACCGGTACAAAGATTTAGTTTCATTTTTACGCAACCAGCTTTCCGTTTAAAACCGGCCTTGAATCCTTGGTATTACCCAAAATTGCGAGACTTCTCTTAAACTCAACCTGGACATCATCTTTTTCAAATTTACACGTTACTGTTTCATAATGTGCCGTTTCAATAAACCGCCATACCATTTCAAAGGTATTTTCACTCGTCCAGATCCCACTCGCTGCAATTTTCGATTTATTTTCTCCCGGTACAGGTGTTAAAACCAATTTAAGCGGCATGGTTGAAATATCAGTCAGGCCTTCTTTCCATTTACCAATACCACATTCCACCTGGTGTGCGCCTTTGTCGTCTGTTAAGGTAAATATGCAGGAATCAGCACTAAAAGACAACGATACACGAGTTACCTTCAATGCGTTTTCGGTAATATTGAATCCCTTATTGCTTACTTTGGAGGAAATTTCAGACGTATTTTTTCCATTAACAAGAGGTATGGAAAGTGAAGTAAGTTTTTGCTTTAATTCTGTTTGTCCCGGCTTATTGGCTGTTATTTCAGCACTTTTAACTGCAGGTAAAATATGGTTCCAGACCTGATCCAGAATTGCCCCCATATCGCCGGTTTCACTTGTAATAGCAATTACCATGTCTTCTTTTGGCATTACAATACAATATTGCCCGTACGCGCCATCACCACGATATGCATCATGCCGGCAACGCCAGAACTGATAACCGTATCCTTGCTGCCAATCATTTTCCTCTTGTTTTTTCGAACCACCTTTTGACTGTATATGCTTACTGGTTGCCTCAGCGACCCATGCTTCCGATAATATCCTTTTGCCATTCCACATGCCTTTCTGCAAATACATCTGACCAAATTTGGCAATATCTTCTGTTTTCACACGCAATCCCCAGCCTCCGGTATTTATTCCGTTCGGATCAACTTCCCAGTCGGCTCCTTCAATGTTCAGCGGGTTAAATAAACGTGGCGTAAGATATTCAAGCAAAGTTTTTCCGGTCAGTTTCTGGATAATAGCAGAAAGCATGTAAGTGGCACCGCTGTTATACACGAAAAATGTCCCGGGCTCGTGCTCAACAGGTTGTGCAAGAAATGATTTCACCCAGTTATTATCTTTATTTTCACGAACCGCAGGTGTCGTATCTTTATCATGGCCGGTAGCCATGCTTAAAAGATCCTTTACACGCATATTTGCCAGATTTTCACTGATTTTTTCAGGAACTTCCTTTGGAAAAAAAGATACCACTTTATCATTTACCGTTAACTTCCCTTCTCCAACTGCCAACCCGATTGCACTGGAAGTAAAACTTTTGCTCAGGGAATAAAGAGTGTGTTTAAGATTCGGGGCATATGGAGCCCACCAGCCTTCGGCCAGTACTTTTCCATGTCTTAAAACCATTAAACTGTGCAAATTGAGTTTGCCTGCTTCGACTGCGTTCACAAAATCAAGAATACCAGCCGATGCAACACCCTGCGCTTCCGGCAGACTTCTGGGTAATTGACTGACTTTTAATACATCAGCCCACGACGAACTGGACAAATAGCTAACCAACCCAAGCTGCAGGGCACCCATACCTGCCTTTTGCAAAAATTCTCTTCTGTTAACGGTCATGTTTTTAATGGTATCTTTGTCAAAAATATATTTGCGAAATATCTGTAATACTTATGCCTTTCAAATCCCTGGGTCTCTCTGAACCTTTATTAAAAACCATAGCAGAACAAAATTATACTCAACCCTACCCGATTCAGCAGGAAGCCATCCCGTCTATTCTGAAGGGTAATGATATTTTGGGAATTGCCAAAACGGGTTCAGGAAAAACAGCCAGTTTTGTATTGCCGATTTTAGAATGGTTTCAGGACAAAGGAGCACCAAGAAACAGATCCATACGAGTACTGGTTTTGGTTCCGACACGCGAACTTGCCGTTCAGATAGCAGTAGTGTTTCAGACATTTGGTGAAAAATTACCAAGAAAAGTAAAAACTCTGGCCGTATATGGCGGTGTGTCTATCAATCCCCAAATGATTGGTTTACAGAATGTAGAAATACTGGTAGCAACGCCGGGAAGATTGCTTGATTTGTTATCACATAAAGCATTAAGCATCTCTGAAACAGAAATACTTGTTTTGGATGAAGCGGATAAAATGCTGAATATGGGTTTTGCAGATGAGATGAAGGACATCTTTTTTCTTTTACCTAAAAAACGGCAAAGCATTCTGTTTTCTGCCACATTGGGAGACGAAGTAGAGGCAATACACAAAAGCATTCTGCGCAATCCGGTTAAAATAGAAATTGAGGAAGAAGAGAGCAATCTTGACCTGATCAAGCAAACCGGCTATTTCGTTGATCCGGAAAGAAAAGGGCCATTATTAAGATATCTGATCAAAACAGGCGAAATGAAGCAGGTTCTGGTATTTGTTTCGGCAACCAGAACAGCAGATAATCTTGTAGAAAAGCTGAGCAAAAATGGTATTCAGGCGGCAGCTATGCATAGTGGTAAAAGTCAGGGAGCAAGGACGGAAGCTTTAAATAAGTTCAAATCTGGTAAATTAACAGTACTTGTCGCGACAGATCTGGTATCCAGAGGAATTGATATTCAATTTTTACCATACGTGATCAATTTTGAATTACCACGTTCTCCAAAAGATTACGTTCACCGGATAGGCAGGACCGGCCGAGCCGAAGCAACAGGCGAAGCGATTTCTCTGATCACTCCCGAAGATGTACATCACTTCAAAATTATTCAGAAAAAGATGGGAAAAAGGGTGGAGATGAAGGAGACTTTTGACTTGGATTTGATGGGGTTTTGAGAAATTTACATAATTGTAAGACTTCATTAGGTAAAATGGTAAATTCTAAATCCAATCCGGACATTGTTCAGGAATTGGAAGAAATGAGCATTGTACTTTTACCAATCAATCATTCCCACATTTCAAACTATCATCGAATTCCAATAATTTCGGATCACAAAGATTCGTTCGATCGGTTACTTATTGCTACTGCTTTGACCGAAGAATTAGATATTATAACTGTGGATGAAAAATTCCATTACTATAAAAACCAAGTTAAAATCATCTGGTAAATCCATCTCAAACCGATCATGCAAACTGTTGCCTTCAAAATGAAACTTAATCCTGGGCAGGCCGAAGAATATAAAAAGCGGCATGATGAACTCTGGCCGGAACTGAAAAAGCTCTTGAAAGAAAGTGGTATCAGCGATTACTCAATTTTCCTGGATGAAGAAACCAATATACTTTTTGCCGTTCAGAAACAGGATGGGAACGGATCATCACAGGATCTGGGTACCACAGAAATTGTTCAGAAATGGTGGGCTTATATGGCAGATGTCATGGAAACCAATCCGGATAATTCACCGGTTAGTGTTGCTTTGAAAGAGGTTTTTTACATGGAATAGAATATGGGTTTGTATGAAACCCATATTCTATTCCTTAGCAAGCTTTATAACATCTTCCTTACTCCCTTTCCAAAAAGCAATTTTCTGACGGTTCCAGGTATAGGTTATAGCTACTGAATCGTCCCAGCTGATGATGGCTGGATAGGAGAATTCATCTCCTTTTTTCCCTTTATCCAGATCAAATTTTTCAGGCCAGGTTTTGCCGTTATCATGCGATAATGCAACGGAAAGCGGAAAACGGGAACCCCAGTTCTTAGAATCCGGATTGTAGACAAGTGCCAATGTTCCGTCCGCCAGTTTGGCGAGATCAATTCCGCTATTTGGATTTGGAAGATCTGTTTTTTTAATTGTTGACCAGGTTTTACCATAGTCATCAGAGTCACTGCGTCCAATTACGCCACCAGTTGTCCTGATGAGCATATGAATCTTTCCCGGCTCTGATTCCCATAGTGTTGGCTGAATTGCACCTCTGCCTGTAATTTCAGTTGTATCAATTTTAAAATATGGGCTTGCTTTCCAGGTTTTCCCTTTATCTTCACTCCTGTCTACAAAAACTTCCCAACGGTTTACCTCGTTGGATGCACCTGCAAGCAAAGTTCCGTTAGAAAGCTCAATCAGTTTATTTTTTACCGGGCCTCTGCCACCTTTATCACCTTTTACCAATTCGTATGCCTCCGACCAGTTTTCACCGTTATCATCGGAAGTTTTTACCCAGGTTTCCCATTGTGCAATTTCCTTTCCTACTTTGAAATATAAATAAATTTTGCCATCCGCTGCTCGCTGTAAAACCGGATTCCAGTGTGCATCTTCTCTTATTTTCGCCACTTCTTTTGGTTCACTCCATTCTCCCGGTTTTCCTTTCGACAACCAAATTCCAACATCCGGATTTTTCTCTTCTGTTCCGCCAAACCATGCAATCAAAAATTGTCCGTCGGCCAACCGTACCAGTGTAGAAGCGTGGCATTCGGCAAACGGGCGTTTATCGCCGAAAACAAAATCCTTTTCTACTTTGAGTGTATCTGATGTGTTGTCAGAAGATTCTTTTTTGTCAGTTGTACATGAAGTAAGTGCCGTCACGGTAACAATTGCAGCAACCAGAAACTGGTTTGACAAGTTTTTAAATTTTTGCATAAAAATAATTTAGAAGATTTAGGAAGTATGTTTTTACAAAAACAGTTAATTATTTCAAAAGCTTTTTCAATTCGTCCATAATGTGTGCCGGGGCATGATCCTCATAAAGTATCTGATATACTGCGTTGGTAATAGGAATGTCTACATGATAAGTTTTATTTATTTCCATGATACTTTTGGCTGCATAATAACCTTCCGCAATCATTTTCATTTCCAACTGTGCCGCTTTAACGCTGTATCCTCTTCCGATCATATTACCAAAAAGACGGTTGCGGCTAAACTGAGAATAGGAAGTAACAAGCAAGTCACCAAGATACGCAGACGAGCTAAGTTCACGCTCCCTGGAATCCAATGCGGAAACAAATCTGCCGATTTCCTGCATGGCATTTGAAACCAGAACCGCCTGAAAATTATCACCATAACCCAAACCGTGCGTAATTCCACAGGCAAGTGCTACAATGTTTTTCATCACAGCTGCATATTCTACACCATACAAATCGTCCAAGGCGTTGGCAGTCACATAACGGCATGTCATCAGTTTGGCAAAATCTTCCGCTGTTGGGCATTCTGTTGATGCAATTGTGAGATACGACTGCTTTTCCAATGCGACTTCTTCCGCGTGACAAGGACCGGCTATGACGCAAGTATCGTGTAAGTCGATTTTAAATTCCTGCGCAATCCAATCAGTAATCAGCATGTTCTCATTTGGAATCATACCTTTAATGGCGGAGACAACACGTTTTCCTTTAAAATGTTTTTCAGAAAGATCGCGTAAAGATTCCTGAACAAATGCAGCCGGAACGGCCAGAATCACGTAGTCAGCTCCTTTTAACGCGTCTATAGTTTTTTCAAAAACCTTTATCTTTTTTGGAGACAAATTAACATCACTCAAATAGCTCGGATTGTGATGAAACTTACGGATATGGTTGATATCGTCCTGGTTACGAAGCCACCAGCGAATTTGCACATTCGATTGTTCGCACAGTATTTTTATTAAAGCCGTCGCCCAGCTTCCTCCTCCTATAACCGCTATTTTTGTATTATTTAAAAAACTCATGGATGGTAATTAATATTAAACCACTAAATCGTACTCTTTAATTAAAGCATCAGCAGGTATATGAAGCAATTTGCTGAATTTACGTATCATAGTAAGTGAAAGTGCCTGCTTGTAGTTCAGCACTTTACTGATGGTTCCTTTATCCCCGTACTCATGAGCCAGATCAGCAGATTTATAACCAAAATCCGCCATTCTGATCTTGATTAATTCAATCGGATCGACCTCAGGCAACTCCCGGTTTTCTTTTTCAAATTCCGAAATAAGATATACTAAAAGTAATTTTTCTTTATGTTCATCGGATTCCTTTGATGCATATTTTACTTCTTCATACCGGGCAAGAGCTTTTTCATATTCCTGCTCGGTTTCTAACAAAAACCATTGTAATTCTGCCATTTTGTTTATTTAAATATGTCGTTAAATAATTTCAGCATCAATCATATCATACTCAGAATGAGTTCCAATAAACCTGACCTCCATTATTTCATCTATATAACCGATTTCAATAATGAGACGATATTTATTACCAGTAATTTTAAATCTGGCCCTATCACCTTTAATAATCTTTGCTTTAGGAAAATCCTGAAGTACATCAAAGCTCTTTATCCACTTTGCACGTTCAACAACGGTTATCCAGACTCTTAAACTCTTACCAGAATCTGCATGTTTTAGTACGAACTTGTCCAATTTGCGGGATTGAATTATAATCATGTGATGAAATAATCATTTTAAACTTTAACATAATGTGTTTTATTATATGATGATTTTCATAACATGTTATTGGTATAACAGAGCAAATCTAAAAAAAGGTTGGCAAAAAACCAACTTTCTGTTTTAACTAAACAATTCTGTAACTATTTGCTTATCTCTTTCACTAACCCAAATAAAAAATCCCTGCAGCAAGGCCGCAAGGATTTTCTTTTTTTAACCTAAACTAAATCGAACTTATTACATAATTACAACGTACTATTTCTAATTTTCATTTGATTTTTTCTCATCTTTTTTCACTTCCGGTTTCTTTTTCTCCACCAGATCGCCATTATTGAGGTTTTTTGAGACTACAATATATGGTCCCGAAATAATCTGATCGCCTTCCTTTAGGCCCGAAAGTATTTCAATATTATCAAAATCGCTGATACCGGTTTTCACTTCTTTCATTTCAGCCTTTCCTTTTACATCTACAAAAACCACTTCTTTTATAACTTCTTCCTTCTTCGCTTTTGCCTTGTTTGCATCTATATCTGCATCATTTGAATTGGGTTCTTTTTTAGCATCTTCGGCTGCTTTGTTACTTCGCGTAGTTACGGCAGCAATCGGAACAGAAATCACACTATTTTTCCTCTCAGTGATGATTTCAACTGAGGCAGTCATACCGGGTTTAAAAGGATACGATTTTTTGGAACGTGTGGCCATCAGGTCACTGAAAGAATCGTTCAGGATTTTTACTTTTACTTCAAACTCAGTTACTGCATCAGCAGAAACGCTGGAAGCTGAAGTAGTGGAAGTTGCCAAACCAGCAGCTGTATTTGCAATTTCTTTTACAATACCCTTGAATTTACGGCCGGAAGAGCTATATGCATCTACATCAATTTCGGCAGTATCACCAATTGAAACGCGTACAATATCATTTTCATTTACGTTAACCCGCACTTCCATATTTCTCAGGTTGGCAATACGCATCATTTCAGTACCTGCCATTTGTGAAGTACCTACCACACGTTCACCTTCTTCTACATTCAAAAGCGATATAATTCCGCTTACCGGAGCAAAAATGCTGGTTTTCCTTAAATTTTCAGCCGCGTCTTTCATACTTGCTTCTGCACTTTTTATATTGAACATAGCAGCAGATACATTGGCTTTTGCCGACTCAAGATCCTGTTGCGCAACGCCGTAATTAGACTCAAATGTTTCAAAATCAGATGCAGAGATCACCTTATCGGTGTACAGTTTTTTATTTCTTTCAAAATTTGCCTTTGCCTGGATCAAACGGGATTCAGATTGCGAAACCATGGCTTTTGTTTGCTCATAATTGGCTTTGCTTGAATTAACGGCTGCCTGTGCACGTGCCATAAGTGACTCATAATTATCCGGACGGATTTTTAAAAGCAACTGGCCTTTTACAACAGAGTCTCCTTCGGCTACATTCAGGCTGATAATTTCACCGGAAACATCAGGGCTTAGTTTTACCTCTACTTCCGGCTGTACTTTGCCAGATGCGCTTACACGTTCTATAATATCATTGCGCTTTACATTCGTATATTCTACCTCCGTAGTTTTTGGTTTCCCTATTAATCCGGCCTGTTTGGCCCCAAATAATCCGACCATCAAAACCACCAGCACTATTCCGGTAATCCACCATATTTTTGTTGAAGACTTACGTGCCATATTTTTATTAATTATACTATTGTTTGTAAAGGATAACTTAATTAATTTCTTTTTCTCTGCTTAAATACGTTCAGTCACTTACCCATTTTAGAAGTCGGATAACGGACGGTTCATATAAAAATCCAGGATTTTGGTACGAAAGACGTAGTCATATTTGGTTTGGATCAAATTCGAATTGGCACGATCCAGGTTTGCTTTGGCAATGTTATATTCAACAGAATTAATAGAACCGACATCCAAACGAACCTGCGCCACACGAAAAGCCTCCGTTAAGGCGCGAACCTGATTAGCAGTTGCAGAATAACGTTTCGCAGAGTTGTTCATATCAATATAAGCCTGTTCTACATTTTTACGGATATTCAAATGCACCTGCTGAGCCTGGTATTCCGTAGTTTTCTGCTGAATCTTAGCATTGGCAACATTGTATTTCACCTGGAAATTGGAGAAAATCGGAATGCGTAAACTCAAATTGACAGATGTGTTCCTGTTTCCGTCTAGCTGGTTGAGATATCCAAAGTCCTGTATGGAACCGTTAGGAGTAGTTACTTTCTGTATAACCGGTAATGTAAAATCGCCATATCTCACAAAGTTTGTAGCCGATGGGACTTCAACGGTTGTGCTTCCTGAGCCATCTGCAATAAATCGCTGTTTGGGAGCCACACTGGAATAAGCTGTTCCTATTCCCCCGTTTAATGTTAACGATGGCATACCCGCTCCTTTGGCAAATTCTACGGATCTTTTGGCATATTCCACCCTTAGTTCAGCAGCCTTCATTTGTGGAAGATTACCCAGTGCAGTATCAAAAACTTCCTGGATTGTTGCATCGTAAGCTTGTAAGGTCGGGTCAGCAACCGGGATTTTCACCACTTCAATCGGTTCGCTTCCCGGCATATTCATATATTGTTTCAAATTAAGTTTGGCCGTTTCCAGATTGTTCTGGGCATTTACCAAAGTAAGTTCATCATTGGCCAGCTGTGCCTGCAGGTCAAGCAAATTACTTTCTGCAAGGGTACCTGCCTGTACCAGTCTTGTTGTACGCTCAACCTGCAATGACGACGCCGTTACCTGGCTAGTAGCAACATCAATCAGCTCTTCGTTGGTAATTACCTGCAAATAGGATAATGCAACATTAAGCATCAGATCATTACGTACAGCATCCAGATCTTTTTGGCTCGCTTTTAAATTAACGTCGTTTCTTCTCACAGCATTTTGTAATTGAAATCCGTTAAAAAGTACAACTGAGGAACCTAGCTGGTAACTGTTGGATGTTACATTCTGCTGAACATAATTATTGGTATAAGGGTCAATATTACGACCTGAACTAAACCCTTGCCCTGCACTGAAACTCAAACTTGGCCAACGTTGCCAGCGTGACTGTTGAAAAATATTGGCGTTGGTCTGCACCTGTAATTCTGAAATCTTCACCTGCGGGTTTGTTTCAAGAGCCTGACGGATACAATCTTCAAGCGAATACGTATTGGGTGGCTGCTGTACTTTGGTTTGTCCAAAAACCATTTGAAACGAGGTAAATCCGGCAATCAGGAATGTATAAAATACGGATTTTCGTAACGATTTAATCATTGCTTGTGTAGGTTAGATAATCAATATTACATGATACCATAAAAAACAACCATCCATTTTATACGGACGGTTGCATATGTAGGTAAAAGGGTAATTTCTTTGGTAATGATATTAATGAAAGAAGAGATATCCGAGCCAGATACCGGCAACTACACCAATCAGATCGGCAATGAGTCCGGCCACTATGGCATACCGCGTATTTTTAATTCCGACTGATCCGAAATATAGTGCAACGATATATAAAGTGGTATCAGCCGATCCATTAAAAATACAAACAAGCCGGCCGACGAATGAATCCGGGCCAAATTCTTTCATGGCATCAATCATTAACGCCCTTGCTCCGCTTCCACTCAGAGGCTTCATTAATGCTACGGGTAATGCATCTGTAAAATCTGTATTAAAGCCCGAAAAAGAGAATAGAAATTTTAATCCATCAATCAGATAATCCATGGCACCGCAATTACGGAATGCGCTGATGGCCACAAGCAAACCAACCAGATAGGGAATCACCGTTACAGTTGTGGTAAAACCAGCTTTGGCACCTTCGATAAAGGCCTCAAAAACATTTACTTTTTTTACCAAACCCCAAAAAAGAAAACCGGCAATCACAGACAATAAAATAGAATTTCCAGTAAAAATTGAAATCTTCTCAATCTGCTCTTTAGGCAAGCCAGATAAATACCACAACAGCAAGGCCATAACAGTGGTCGCGATTCCCAATCCAAGCATGATCGACCTGTTGAACAAGTTGATTTTTTGCCATGCCGCAGTAATGAGCATCGCCGCAACGGTAGTAATATAAGTCCCGACAACACAGGGAATGAAAATGTCGGAAGGACTTTCTGCACCCAGAATGGCTCTTTGTGCAATAATTGACAACGGAATAATCTGAAGGCCGGAAGTATGTAAGACCAGAAACATGATCTGCGCATTGGATGCAGTGTCCTTATCAGGATTCAGTTCCTGCAGACTCTGCATGGCTTTTAAACCAAACGGCGTTGCAGCATTATCCAGTCCCAGCATATTTGCTGAGAAATTCATGATCATCTGACCATTAGCAGGATGGTCGGCAGGGACTTCCGGAAAAAATTTGTTAAAAAAAGGACCGATAAACCGGGCGAGCGCATTGATAATCCCTGCTCTTTCGCCAACATTCAGTATCCCTAAAAAGAATGTCATAACTCCGGTCAAAGGCAGTGCGATATCCATTACGGCTATTTTCGCCATTTCGAGCATGCCCTCTGTAATCGCCTTAAATGCCTGGACATCACCGGTTAGGATAAATTTGAGTGTGGCAATTACAAAAGCAATTACAAAAAAGGCAACAAAAATGTAGTTTAACGCCATAAAAAGGGGTTAATGAATGGTTAAGTGTTAATGATCAATTGTTAATTTAGTAACAGAGCTATTTACAAACATTATCAGCATTGAAACCATGAAGGAGTTGATTTCATTCAGATTGTTTTAACTTCTCCAAATCGCTAAATGGTTATTATTATTGATCACCTATAGTACCTCCGACTGATATAATTAAGGAAATTTTTACATTGAAATCCTTCATTCGGTAAAGTTCCAATAATATTCTTTCGGCCGATTTTAAACTACAAGCAGGCTATCTGGAACCGGAAAACCACCAACAAATCAATCGGGGTGTAAAATAGTATAAATAGATGAGAATTCGTTATACAATATCCCAGACCATTTTTTGCAGCTACATTAAAATAAGAAAAAAGTAGAACCCGGTTTTTAAAGTCTTTTTAATCAATTCGTATACAAACTTTTACCTGTTGAAGTCATGGATTTTTTTGAAACAATTTTAAAAGAATTTACAGATTTTTTCGGTTATGAGGGCCTTATTGAAATTGTCAGGACCGAAAATTATGAAGCACTGCTAACCCAAAAAGGAATTCAGTCTGTTTTGGGGCCATTCATTCCGGTGTTACTGGTTATAGAGATTATCCGGAGTTTGTTTTACCGGCGTTACACATTTTCCCAATACAAAATTTCACTTTTTACTTACATTATTAACCGTTTCATTTCCAGGTTTATTTCCATTGCCATGGTGGCTTTCTGCATAGGTTTATTTGAACCTTACGCAATCTTTAAAACTGAACTTACCTGGTACTGGTTTATTTACGGCTACATTGTCTGGGAACTTGCTCATTTTGTGTATCATTATCTGGGCCATAAAGTCCGGTTATTCTGGTGCCTGCATTCTACACATCACGCACCTGAATACATGAACCTGTCAGTCACATACGCACACTTTTTCCTGGAAGCTCCTTATGCCGATATTATCCGCACCACAATCTGTATCCTTTTGGGTGTAAATCCGCCATTGCTCTTCCTGATCATGTTTATTGATGGAACCTGGGGCGCATTTATTCATGTCGGTGAAAATGTATTGAAAGACGGACGGCTGGGATTCCTGAACAGGATTATCCTTACCCCTTCCCACCATCGGGTACATCATGCCAGAAATCCACTTTATATGGATACCAACTTCTGTAATTTGCTCAATATCTGGGACAGGGCGTTTGGTACACTGCAGGAAGAGAAAAGAGATATTGAAATAGAATACGGCATTTCCCGGCCTATGAAAAAAGGAGATTTTCTGGATGCTTATTTTGGCGAGATTGTAGTGCTGGCCAAAGACGTTTATCATGCCCCCGGCTTAAAAAATAAACTATTATACATCTTCATGCCGCCCGGATGGAGCCATACCGGAGATCATAAAACAGCTGAAATGGTCAAAAAAGAATACAAGCAACAGCATTTGGAAGAGGTTACGGAGATTTAATTATCTTTTGGAAAATATTCAATTCGCAATGTTCAAATTTCAATTTCTGCTATTGCAATGCATTTGGGAAAAATACTTTTTTATGAATAATTTAGGTTAGTGAGCTGAGCTTTCTATCTTTATTCTTCACTGTTGAAGAATATACCACTTTATTTATGAAAAAATACTGGTCATTATTACTCGTGTTCACCCTCCTATCCTGTAACAAACAAAGCGATTCCGGCACAGATGAAGGCGACATTTCAGAAACAAGAGCTAACGTAAAAAAGGAAGCCGCTGCCAGTTACAGCGAACCGGTTGCAGATAAAGACAAACTCAATAAATGGAAATTTGCCGTTGAAGCTTTTGAAACACCAATGACTTTTAAGTACCTTTTAAAAATTCAGTATAAGGAATTGCAGGTAGAAGATACGCTGATGATCCCTGATTTCGGAATCCAGCCAGTTGTAGAAATGAAAAAAGGGCCGGAAGACCTTTCTTGTATCATCGGTTTCAAGGGAAAAGAAAATGAATTTAAGGAATATAAAAAGGTAAAAGTTGAAGACGGCGAATTGAAAATTACGGCCTTGAAGAGTTATCGGAAGGCTGTGAAGAAGTAGGAAAGGATTAATTTTAAATAAGAAAAGCCCGGCACGAACCGGGCTTTTCTTATTTTAGTAATTTTTATTTCTTACGCCTTAAAAATCTCATCCATTTTCTCCCGGACAGTTAACAGACGCTTCCTGTCACCACCAGCAACTTCCGCAGATGCCCAACCGGAATATCCGACTTTTTGCAATGCTTTGTTCACTTCGGGCCAATTGTTATCACCGTCAAAAAACTCAACATCAAAACCTTTCCAGAGCCCAAGATCATTTTGCTTTTTGAAGCTGAATTCTTTCAAATGGAGCTTTAATATGCGTTTGTTCAGTGCCTCAATCCAGGAAGCAGGCCAGCTGTAACGGAGCACGTTCCCTACATCAAAATACCAGCCAACCATCGGATGTTTGAAATCATCGACATACTTTGCAGCTTCCAAAGGGCTTAGCAAAAACTGGTTCCAGACATTTTCAATGGCTATTTTCACACCCGTTTTTTCAGCTACCGGAAGTAGCTTACGGATTTCCGCCTGCGAACGTTCGTATGCTTCACTATAACTCACATTGGCATTTACCACACCCGGTACCACCAGAACTGTTGTACCGCCGTAATGTTTGGTATCCCACAATGCTTTTTCAATTGACTTCACACATTCTTCCCTTTTCTTCGGGTCGGGATCGGACAATGGCAGTTTCCAGTGCATGGAATTGATTGTTCCAGGTATCAGCAAACCCGTTTTGTCTCTGGCCTCAAGAACTTCCTTCATATCGAGTTTGTCGGGAGAGTCGAGCTCTACACCATCATAACCAAGATCTTTCAGCAACTTAAACTTGTCCATAATCGATAAGTCTTCCTTGATCATTCCCCACATAAGGCTTTTTTTCACCATCGGCCGGGCTATCGGGCTAAGTAATTCTGCAACTGGTTTCACATAGATGCCAGTATTTGCTGCTGCAATGGCACCCGTTCCTACTACCGCGGCAGTTGTTGCCAATGCACTGTTTTTAAGAAAATCTCTTCTTTGCATAACGTTATTAAGAGAAAGAAGTAATACCTGGCCTGGCAACCTCAACAACAGGCGGTTTCATATCAAAACTGTATGTATCCGGTCCAAGTTTTTCTGTTGAGTTCATTGCTTCATCCCATGTTACTCTCTTTCCTGTATAAGCAGCCATTCTACCCATGATAGCCAATAAAGTACTCTGGGCCATCATTTCACCGTCATTGATCAGTTTACCGCTACGGATTGAAGCAAATAATTCGTTATGCTCTGTCTGGTACATATCGCTTTGCGGGCCTTCGTATTTCCAGGGTTTTTGTCCATATATTTCATGCACATTTCTTGCACAGTTCACCATTGCACGTCCTTTTGTACCAAGTGTTTCTACCAGGTAACTGTTTTCACAGTTTGCCTGCTGACGTGAATGATGGAACCCTTTTGCGCCATTTTCGTATTCGTAGGTCACGGCAAAATGGTCAAATATATTTCCAAAAAGAGAATCTGTACGCACTTGCCTTCCACCGGTGCCGGTCGCAGATATAGGCAGCTTTCCGCCCATTGCCCACGACATCATATCAATACTGTGAACTGCCTGTTCAACAATATGATCACCAGCTAACCAGGTATAATAAGTCCAGTTACGCAATACGTATTCAGCATCTGTCCAGCCGGCTACACGAGGAAACGACCAAAGTGTACCTGTATCATAAGTATTGTAAATAGCAGAAATATCGCCAACTGCACCATCAAGGATTCTTGAGAAACTCTGGCGTTTTGGTTCATGATATCTCCAGCAAAATCCTGACATCAAAGAAAGGTTCTTCTGTTTGGCAAGTTTGGCAGCTTCCAGCACTTTTCTTACACCGGGAGCATCAACGGCTACTGGTTTTTCACAGAATACATGTTTGCCTGCATTGATCGCGGCTGTTAAATGCTCCGGACGGAAATGCGGAGGAGTTGCCAGGATTACTACGTCAACACCCGAATCCAATACTTTTTGAAATGCATCAAATCCAATGAATTTATGGCCTTCGTCTACCTTTACTTTTGCTCCGTGAACCTTGGTCAGATTTTCAAGAGACGAATCCATTTTATCTTTAAAAATGTCACCCATAGCATGTAAAACCACGTTAGGATCTGCTTTCAAAGCCTGGTTGGCAGCACCGGAACCACGTCCTCCACAACCGATCAAACCAACTTTCAGGGTGTCGGTATTTACACCTGCAAATGCACGGTTCGGGTTTAAAATAGTGATAGTCGGAAGAGTGCTGCCTGCCAGTGCAACACCCGCCATTTTCAAAACGTCTCGTCTGGAAGTATTCATTAGGATAATGCTTTAGTAATGAGATTAAGGAATTTAGAAATAGAAATCATGGCAATATAATTTTGTTAAAACTCATATCGACGCAATAAAGATAAATAAATCTAACGGAAAGTATATCAATAAAATTGCAAAAATTGAAAAGTGTGCTCGTTAACGCAACTACTTGCAAGAAAACACAAAATAATATTTGATGTGTAATATTGCCGATTCCTGCCCCCAACAGATTGGGAAACCAGGAAATACAGATCAATTCAAATTTTTCGGATTATTACTTCAGTTCCATTCTACTTCTATTACCGAGTCTTTCAGATCAATAGTCGTAAAGTGTTCGCCATTCTGGCGTTTTAGTGAAATTTTACCATTCTGAACCTTCGCCACCTGCTGGGATAAAACATCTTTGGTATTTTTCTTCCTGTATATCGCAACGAGTGGTTCCAGGCTTGTAACGTCAATTTCACAGCTGCGGCCTTTCACTTCAATAAGCCTGGAATTATTGGGCAGATAAGGTGCTTTGATCAGGGCAAGAGCGCGGGAAGCCAGAGGTACGCCATATCCGACAAAATTATTCCCATACGGATATAAATGCGCCGATTTTTCAATCAGGTCAAGAAGCTCTTTATTCGTGAGTTTGGGATTAGCTTGTAGTAAGCATGCCGCAAACCCGGTAATAACCGGCGCAGATAAAGAAGTTCCGTATAAAGAAAAGCATGAAACATTAGGCTTCACATAAGATAAAAACTCCGGGCCGGTACTGCTGTAACTGATTCGGTTCCATAACTTTCCATTGGTAGCGCCTATCGCTAAAACGCCTTTTGCATCAGCAGGCGTAGATACTATGCCCCAGCCTTTGTCGTCACCTTCATTTCCCGCCGAAACGATCAGTGTAATTCCTTTTTTGTCAGAGGCAATCTGTGCTGCACGGCTGATAGCACTGGTTTTGCCATCCATTTGCGAAGGCGTATAGTTTTCTTTCGGATCAGAAAAACCTTTGGCATAACCCAGAGATGTATTTATTAAACGGACGCCCAGACTGTCCATCCACTCCATTGCCGCAATCCAGTTATCCTCTTCACCTCGGTATTCCCTTAGTGAATAATCGGTACGTGCAAGATAAAACTTAGCATTCGTTGCCATTCCGTACTGGATCTGGTCTTTGTAATCAATACCGGAAATGGCTGCAAGTACTTCTGTTCCATGCATATCCGAGAACGATTCTGCTGTACTGAACAACAAATCACCCGGCCGGCCTGGTTTTACATAATCCCGGATACCTAATACTCTGTGGTTATCGAAAATCTGAGTTAAAGAAAGTGAAGAATCGGCACCATAAAATCCGGCATCAATTACACCTATTGTAACATCCTTTGCCGAAATCCCTTCTTTTAGAAAAGCATTCGCCTGAACCTGTGACATTACCGGTGCCATTTGTGCTTTTTCAACGGGTTGTGTTCTGGCAATATAAAACCCCGGATCAATCTGAACCACATCTTGCACAAAATCAAGCTGACGAACACGGCTGGCTTGTTCACTGGTCAGTGTGGCCGACACAGCATTCAGCCATTTGGAACGGTTGATAATTTTCACTGAGTTCTCACGAAGAACCGTTTCATAATCCGCACTTACAGGAAAATCCGTTACATCCGAAATAGCCAGACCCATTTTATGGCGGTTTTCCAAAGTCAGCGGAGACACCGCAGGACTGGTATTCAGGTTTTTATTTTTTAAATAAATCCAGTATTTCGGACTTGCAGATAAAAGAAGCGGGGCAAACACGAATGCCAGTAAAAAAAATCTTCTCATGAAAATATCGAATAGTTAGGCTATGCAGGCGACAATATTTTGTACTAAAACGAGTTCAAATATCGACGTTTTTAAAGATAATACAGAATTGATTTTATGCTTTTTTCAATATTATTTAAACAAGATAAACGTAATTTTACAAATTAAATTACCAGTTACAAAATTAAACCACATGCGTTATTCTTCCATCGACAAATCTTTGTTTGTTGAAAACAGGCTCAGGCTTACCGAATTATTAAAGCCCAGGTCGCTGGTTATTTTGAATTCCAATGACATTATGCCCAGCAATGCAGACGGGGCAATGGGTTTTAAACAAAACTCGGATATATTTTACCTTACCGGAGTAGACCAGGAGGAAACTGTACTGCTTACTTTTCCGGACCATCCGGACGAAAAATTCCGGGAAGTGCTGTTTCTGCGCGAAACCAATGAGCTGATTGCAGTTTGGGAAGGAGAAAAACTAACAAAGGAACAGGCAAGGGAAGTGTCTGGTATTACGAATGTTTACTGGACGCATCAGTTTGAAACTATTTTTGGCAACATTATTTTTGAAGCTGACCATGTTTATCTCAATACCAATGAACATACCCGTAACGGTTCGATCGTTCAGACGCGGGAAGCAAGGTTTGTTGCTGAATTTAAGGAAAGATATCCGGTTCATCATCTGGTAAGGCTTGCTCCGCTGATGCATCAGCTCCGTGCAATTAAACAACCTGCTGAAATAGCCTTGATGCAAAAGGCTTGTGATATTACGAAACTGGGATTTGAAAGGTTACTGAAATTTGTAAAACCGGGTGTTCAGGAATTTGAAATTGAAGCTGAACTGATCCATGAATTTTTAATAAACCGTTCAAAAGGGTTTGCATATCAGCCGATCATTGCTTCCGGCGCGAACGCATGCGTTTTGCATTATATTCAGAATGACAGAACGTGCAATGATGGTGATGTGCTACTTCTGGACGTGGCAGCCGAATATGCCAATTACGGCTCCGATTTATCAAGAAGTATTCCGGTAAACGGGAAATTCACTAAACGCCAGCGAGAAGTTTACGATGCGGTATTACGCGTTTTCAAATCGGCAAAGAGTATGCTGGTAACAGGTAATATCTGGGATGAATATCATCTGGAAGTCAGTAAAATCATGGAAAGTGAATTGATTGGCCTCGGTCTCATTTCCAAGGACGACATAACCAAACAGGATCCTGACTGGCCTGCTTACAAAAAATACTTTCCGCACGGAACGTCTCATTTTCTGGGACTGGACATCCATGACGTTGGAAATAAGTACCGTCGTTTTGAACCGGGTATGGTATTCACTTGCGAGCCAGGTATCTATATCAAAGAAGAAGGACTGGGGATACGGCTTGAAAACAACATTCTGATTACTGCTGAAGGCAATATTGATCTGATGGGACACATTCCGATTGAAGCCGAAGAAATTGAAGATTTGATGAATAAATGAGGAAAATATAAATATTATTCCTATATTCTGAAATATGACACCATGTATACAATACTTTTGTTGGTAATTAGGAAAGGACAATTGTAGAACAGAAAATTGATAACATCAACAATATGAATAGCATACTCGAAGCTAAACGCCATATTAAGGACGCAAAAGATATTCTTCGTGAAAAAGCACTGAAAGAAGGTGGCTTTTATCAGGATACAGAATATGTAAAATTAGCAGGACAGACGGCTTATACCGGAATCTTATTTGCACTTGACGACTTTTTGGGCAAAAAAGGCAAAGGCCTGAAAAACGTTGACTGGTACAAACAGCATTTGGTAAAATGGGACAAAAAAATATATAACTCATTTACAACAGCTTACCAGGTACTTTATCTGGATATGGCTGATGGCGAAAAAAGTGCGGAACTCGCTGCTACCGGATTGGAAGAAGCTGAAAAAATTATTGGCTGGCTGGAAAATCAGACCGCAATCGCCTGAAAAGCTGAATGATAGCTCAGCATTGTTTCCATAAATTATCTCAAGCCGGAAGATTCTAAATCTTTCCGGCTTTTGAATAAATAAAGGCCCGATCAACTCATATGGAATTTTTGACCGAAGATATTTACAAACTGCTGGTTTCCTTTTTGCTTGGTGCTATTATTGGTACCGAAAGGGAATATCGCAGCAAATCTGCCGGGCTCAGGACAATGATACTGATTGCAGTCGGCTCCACGTTATTTACTATATTATCTGCAAAAATCGGTTCAGATGCGGATAGAATTGCGGCTAATATTGTAACGGGAATTGGCTTTATTGGGGCAGGAATTATTTTCAGGGAAAATAACCGGGTTGTTGGTATTACCACCGCCGCTATTGTTTGGGTTACAGCTGCGCTGGGAATGGGTATTGGTGCGGGAATGTATGCGGTTACATTAAGCTGCTTCATTATAGCGGGACTTTCACTTGTTATTCTGACCCCGATCCAGAAATACATCAGACACAAAAGCCAGATCAGAAATTACAGGCTGATGTGTATTTACCACAAAAGTTCTCTCAAAAATTACGAGGAATTCTTTAAAAATAATCATCTGAAAATTTTAAGAGGAGAGCAAAACCGCTCGGGAAGCCATATCACAGGAAACTGGACTTTGCAGGGATCTCAGAAAATGCATGAGGAAGTTACAGAATACCTGCTGAATGATCCGGAAATCCTGGAATTCGATTTTTGATAAATTAACTGATAATAGAAATTAGTTTTTATTTAGAAATTCAAATAAACACACGGTTACAAGAATTACTTTTTGGAAAAATTGTTATAAACAGGCTAATGGAAACTTTATGTAATTGTTAAGGTTTTAGCTAAGGATGATCCATCTCATAAATTATTTACGCTGGTTGTATCACTTTTGTAAATTCATTGCTTTTTAGTTTATCATGTCAGACGTTATACAGCAAAAAATCCGGGAGGTAATCAGTCAGAATACCTCCCCTTCTGAATCGGATTGGCTCACGCAAAAAGGCTCGTCAGATCCGTTGGAATTAATGACTGCTTTTGTGGCTTCTCCAAGAAATCTGCATAAAAAAATTATCACCGTTACACCTGAACAAGCCTGGGAACTGAATGCCGAAATTGCCGGCTTTTCAGTAAATGACTGGTCTCTCGTACGGCTTAGCAGGGTTTGGCTGCTCACTCAGCTGGATTCTTCGGATAAAGAAACGTATGTAAAAAATATATCGACACTCTTTGATACTGCCGAAATGAATGAGCTGGTTGCGCTCTATTCTGCTCTTCCCCTTTTATCCTATCCTGATGAGTGGCTATTCAGGGCAACTGATGCGGTACGTTCCAACATGGGTTTTGTATTTGATGCTATTGCTTTACATAATCCGTTCCCTGCCAGATATTTCAGTGAACAGGCTTGGAATCAGCTGGTATTGAAAACCATTTTTAATGACAAACCAATTCACTTTATTGAAGGGCTTGAAAGCAGGAGGAATGAAGATCTGGCTATGATCCTTTCCGATTTCGCGCATGAACGCTGGGCAGCAGGACGTTCTGTTGCCCCACAGGTCTGGAGGCTTGTAAGTAATTTCATGAACGATATTATTGCAGGAGATATGCAGCATTTGCTTCAATCCAGATATGTACCAAATCAACAGGCAGCAGCAATTGCGAGCTTTGAATCAGGTTATAAACCTGCCATTGAACTCATTTCCAATTATCCGGAACTGCAAAAGTCTGTTGCTTCCGGCAAACTGACATGGACTGATCTTGAAACCACAGACCTAAACACCTATGTGCCTCAACCATAACGAAACAACTCAAAATCCTTCCCACTTTGAAGATAGTGACGATGGAAATACACCCGCACATACCGATATAACATGGAGCGAGTATAATGAACTGATAAAAGGAATGCGGTTTTTTGATCCGCATATCCACATGGTTTCCCGTACTACGGACGATTACCAGGCTATGTATCAGGCTGGTATTGTAGCACTTATAGAGCCTGCATTCTGGGTTGGGCAGCCACGGACCGGACTTTCCAGTTTTAAGGATTATTACAGCAGCCTGGTAGGTTGGGAAAGGTTCCGTTCTTCCCAGTTTGGAATTAAACATTACTGCACCATGGGCCTTAATTCCCGTGAAGCCAATAATGAACCTTTGGCTGAGCAGGTCATGGAGATTTTGCCATTGTATATTTATAAAGAAGGAGTTGTTGGTATTGGTGAAATAGGTTTCGATGACCAGACCCCTGCTGAAGAAAAATATTATCGCCTGCAATTGGAGCTGGCAAAAAAGGCGAATCTTCCTGTGCAGATACATACACCACACCGTGACAAAAAGAAAGGCACGGAACGAAGTATGGCCATTGCACTTGAACACGGGCTTGATCCTTCCTGGGTTATTGTTGACCACAATAATGAAGAAACGGTAAAAAGTGTTTTGGATAAAGGATTTTGGGCAGGATTTACCATTTACCCATTTACAAAAATGGGAAATGAACGGATGGTAAAAGTAGTTGAACAATACGGCCCTGAACGAATTATGATTAATTCGGCAGCTGACTGGGGAATTTCAGATCCGCTGGCCATTCCAAAAACAGCAGCTTTAATGAAAATGAGAGGGATTACAAATGAATCCATCAAACTCGTAACCTATCAGAATGCTATTGATGCCTTTGGAAAAAGCGGACAAATTGATGTTACCGATTTTGAAGATGGTATGGAAAGTGATCATTCAGCCAAATTTCATGGAAATTCTATTTTGCGTGGAGGACAGCAGCCCGCGCCAGCTAAAAATTCATTATTAATCCAATAAAGTGAGTAGCCTAAAACCTTATCTTCAGCTTACACGTCCGGCCAATCTAGTTACCGCCATTGCAGACATACTGGCCGGGATGGCTATTGCACAATTTACATTTTCAAGCTTTCAACCCACTTATCTTCTTCTTTCGACACTGGGCTTATATGCAGGAGGAGTAGTGATGAACGATGTTTTCGATGCAAAATTAGACAGTATTGAACGACCGGAAAGACCAATTCCGAGCGGTAATGTTCCTTTGAAAGTTGCTGCTGTAATGGGAATTTCTTTATTGTTTCTGGGAATACTGTCAGCTGCTATGTTTAGCCTTGAAAGCGGTCTCATAGCTATCACAATTGCTTTGCTTACAGTAATTTATAATCGCTTTGCCAAACACCATGCTTTTCTCGGTCCGCTGACAATGGGAATGTGCCGTGGTGGAAATCTGATACTGGGAATGAGTGTATTACCCGAATCAATTGAAAAGTGGGGATTGATTGCTTTATTACCAATTGCCTATATCTTCGCTATTACAATGATTAGTCAGGATGAAGTACATGGCGGCAAAAGAAGAACGCTTTACATTGCTGCATTACTTTATCTAATCGTTTTGGCCATTCAACTCGTAATTTCCCAACAACATGGAAACATACTCTTTACCATCCCGTTTGTAATCCTTCATGCATGGCTTATTGGCCGACCATTGTGGAATGCAATTCAAAACCCCATCGGCCCGCTGATTGGAAAAGCTGTGAAAGCAGGAGTTATTTCTTTGATTGTCATGAATGCTTCCTGGTGTGTCGCATTCGGGCTATGGCCGTTAGCTCTTTTAGTTCTGACATTGTTGCCGTTATCCATACTTTTGGCACGGGTTTTTGCAGTTACATAGGGCTTTTGATAATTGAAAGCTGTAATTACTATTTTCTAATTAAGCGGACTAATGGTATTCTCCAAAAAGTAAGTCTTGATTAGAATAAGATTATAATTCAGATAAATTTATGAGGTTATGTTAAAAACCTCTCTTTTCAGCGTTATAGTAAATATATTAACCCTTTTAGTTGGTGTCTAATGCCTATTTCAATGCAAACCATAAAACAACGTTTTCAGATAGAATACAATTATTCTATCTTCTTTACTCACGACATATTTGATCAGAACAACGTTATTCTGAAAGACTTTTTTAGTAACTATACCGAGCAGGGCTTTCAGCGTAAAGCTTTGGTAATAGTAGATGCTGGCTTTTTAAAGCATCACCCAACACTTACCCAAGACATTAAATCATACTTTTCGCAATATATTCAGCATATCAGTCTTGCATCGGAAATAATAGTTGTACCGGGTGGGGAAGCTTCAAAAAATGATCCTGATCTTTTTGAAAAACTGGCAAAATCCGTAGATATACATGGAATTGACCGTCATTCTTTCGTAATTGGAATTGGTGGTGGAGCCGTTCTGGATTTGGTTGGTTATGCAGCTGCCGTATCTCATCGTGGTATCAAGCTGATCAGGATTCCGACAACTGTACTTTCACAGAATGACTCAGGTGTTGGTGTTAAAAATGGTATCAATTTTCATGGCAAGAAAAACTTCCTTGGCACCTTTGCACCGCCAGTTGCAGTATTCAACGATCTTTCATTGCTAAAAACCCTGGATGACCGCGACTGGCGCGCCGGAATTGCCGAAGCCATTAAAGTTGCTCTGATCAAAGATGTTTCTTTTTTCAACTGGATTGAAGAAAATACCCTTGCACTTGCCCATCGTGACGAAACAGCAATGGCTTATCTCATTCATCGTTGTGCTGAAATGCATACGGAACATATCGGCGGAGGCGATCCCTTTGAATTCGGCTCCTCACGCCCGCTTGATTTTGGACACTGGGCAGCGCACAAACTCGAATACCTGACACATTTTGAAGTACGCCATGGAGAAGCCGTGGCAATAGGAATTGCCCTGGATTGCGTTTATGCAGCAAAAATTGGTATGCTTCCTGAGTCAGACCTGCATCGGATTCTGGATGTTCTGATTAAACTTGGTTTTGAACTTTATCACCCGAAACTGGCAGAAAATGATAAGATCAATCTCAGAAATGGGTTGCACGAATTCCGCGAGCATTTAGGTGGAAGGCTTACTATTATGCTTTTAGAGAAAATCGGCAAAGGAGTAGAAGTGCATGAATTGGATGCAGAGGTAATTGTGAGTTCAGTAGATTACCTGGAAACAATGAATATTAATTTAACCGCGGAGGATGCAAATATTTAGATTAAATTAATAATTATCTCTAAATCAGCCATTTACCTTTTTAGCCCTTTACCTTTTAACCTTTTTCTCTCAACCCATGAACACTCCTTATGGTCATTTAACTTATTGCAGTAATATTCATCCCGGAGAAAAATGGGACGATCACTTTAAGGAACTCAGGGAAAATTTACCATATATCAAACAACAGCTTTCTCCGGACAAACCGTTTGGTTTAGGTTTAAGAATTGCCAATGACGCATCTGTTGAACTTGTTAAACCTGAAAGAATTGCCGGGTTTAAAAAGTGGCTCCAGGAAGAAGATATCTATGTTTTTGTGATAAATGGTTTTCCTTACGGCGGTTTTCATAATACCATTGTAAAAGGAGATGTTCACACACCCGACTGGACTACAAACGACCGGCTTGATTATACAATCAGGCTCTTCCGGATTTTATCCCAATTACTTCCAGATGGTATGGAAGGCGGCGTTTCTACCCCGCCTCTCTCCTATCGTTTGTGGTGGAAAAACGAAGATCAAAAGCAGAACGCCATTCAGGATGCTACCACCAATATCCTGATATTACTGGACGAATTAATTCTGATAAAAGAAGAAACAGGAATATTGGTACATCTTGATATTGAGCCCGAACCGGATGGAATTCTTGACAATACTGTGGATTTTGTAAACTGGTACCGTGATGTTCTTTTGCCAACCGGGACTTCATATCTGAGCGAAAGATATGCTATTTCTGACGACGATAGCAAAACAATCATTTTCGACCATATTCAGCTGTGTTATGATATTTGTCATGCCGCCGTGGCTTTTGAAGAACCCGAAAATATATTAAAATCACTTATAGAAACGGGTATCAAAGTAGGCCGTATCCAGATCAGTTCTGCGCTTAAAATTGATTTTTCTTCCAACAAAGAAATCAAACGTAAAGCAATCGAAACTTTTGATGAGCCCGTGTATTTACATCAGGTAGTAACGCGAAATTCGGATCAAAGCCAGACACATTATCCTGATCTGCCCGAAGCTTTGGAAGGCTGGAATGAAAATCAGGAGGAATGGCGGATTCATTTTCATGTTCCTTTATTCATTGCTTCTTACGGCGTACTCGATTCAACACAAAGTGATATTGTAAAAACACTGGCCATTCATCAGAAAAAACCTTTTTCAACTTTTCTTGAAGTCGAAACTTATACTTGGGGAGTTCTTCCTGAAGATATGCAAAAACCAATCGGAGAGTCAATTGTGAGAGAAATGCAATGGGTTCAGCAAATATTGGACAAACCTTTATTGGATGAAATAACTGCTTAAAATGTCAGGAGCAGATAAGTTCTAAAGAAAATATTTATGAACAAAACAGTTGTTATTGATATTGTAGGTCTTAGCGCCAATCTTATTGGAGAACATACTCCATTTTTACAAAGTTATTTACAAAAACATCATTTAACGCCCATTAAACCAGTTCTTCCAGCTGTAACTACTACAGCACAAAGTACTTATATTACAGGAAAATGGCCGGCAGAACATGGAATTGTTGGCAATGGGTGGTATGACAGGGATGATTCCGAAATCAAATTCTGGAAACAATCCAACAAATTGGTAAAAGGTGATAAAATCTGGGATGCCGCCAAAAAGCTTGACCCGAAATTTACGTGTTCAAAAATGTTCTGGTGGTATAACATGTATTCTACCGCCGATTATTCTGTAACTCCGAGGCCTCAGTATCATGCAGATGGTGTGAAGGCGCCGGATTGTTATGCGTTTCCGCCCGAATTGAGGGATGAACTCCAAAAAGATCTGGGACAATTTCCGTTGTTTAGCTTTTGGGGGCCCAATGCAAATATTAAATCGACCAAATGGATCTCGGATGCTTCCATGTGGGTGGATAACAAACACAATCCGACGCTTACATTAATATATTTGCCACATCTTGACTATTGCCTGCAAAAATTTGGCCCTGATTTTGAAAAGATCAAACCAGAGCTCGCAGAAATCGACAAGGTGGTAGAAGAGCTGGTAAACTTTTATGAAGCAAAAAAGGCGAAGATTATCCTGCTTTCGGAATACGGAATAAATCCGGTGAATAACCCAATCCATATTAACCGGATCTTAAGAGAAGAAGGATTAATTTCTGTTCGTAATGAGCGTTGGTACGAACTGCTTGATCCGGGTGCTTCCAAAGCATTTGCCTCTTCGGATCATCAGATTGCCCATATTTATCTGAATGATCCTACGGTAAAGGAAAAAGTAAAAAAACTGCTTCTTGAAACACCCGGTATTGACTTGGTTCTGGACAAAAAAGAGCAGAAAGCATATCATCTGGATCACGAACGTTCGGGAGACCTCGTTGCTGTTGCAAATCCTAATAGTTGGTTTACCTATTATTATTGGTTTGATGATAAGAAAGCACCAGATTATGCCCATCTGGTGGATATTCACCGCAAGCCAGGCTATGATCCGGTTGAGATGTTTATGGATCCAAAAAACCCGTTGATTAAACTAAGAGCAGGTTACAAACTTGCCAGGAAATTAATGGGATTCCGCTATCTGATGGATGTGATTCCTTTGGATGCCACATTGGTAAAAGGTTCTCACGGCGGAATTAATGTTTCACCGGAATATTATCCAATCTGTATTACCGATCAGCCCTTAAACAAAGACTCTATTGAAGGAGTTGATGTTTATGATGTGATCTGGAAGCACCTCTTATAGTTGTGAACGGTTAATTATTAAGGGTTAATTATTAAGGGGATTCCTGCCTTAGTATTTATTTTCAGAGCTGGCAATCACATTTGTTGAAAATTGATATTTGAATATTGAGTATTGTTTATGCTACATCCATTTGCCGGACAACTTTAACAGAATTTCGGATTTTACTTAGCTTCGCCTTGTACTTATAATTACTTGAAAAAGTCCATTACCAGAATGTTAATTTCTTAGGGAATTAGCATAAAAAGGTATGGACTTTCTATCTTTGCCGAAAATATAAAGGCACTTTAAATTAACTGGCCTGTTATTTTATGTTCCTGTATTTCAATCATTCAAAATCATAAAATGTCTAAAGTCCTTATCATTGGTGCCGGAGGTGTAGGAAGTGTTGTTGTACACAAATGCGCACTAAACAGCCATGTATTTACAGAAATTATGCTGGCAAGCCGTACCAAGGCTAAATGCGATAAAATAGCAGCAGAAGTAAAAGAAATGCATGGTGTGAGTATTCAGACTGCTCAGGTTGATGCTGATATTGTTGCAGAAACTATTTTATTAATCAAAAGATTTCAGCCTAAGTTGCTGATCAACGTAGCATTGCCTTACCAGGATCTTACGATCATGGAAGCTTGCCTGGCAACAGGGGTTCATTATCTTGACACGGCTAATTACGAACCGAAAGATGTTGCCAAGTTTGAATACAGCTGGCAATGGGCTTACCAGGAACGTTTCAAAGAAGCTGGCCTGATGGCTTTATTAGGTTGTGGTTTTGATCCGGGTGTGACTCAGGTGTATACGGCATATGCCAACAAACATCATTTTGATGAAATGCATTATCTTGATATCGTTGATTGTAATGCAGGTGATCATGGAAAAGCATTCGCCACTAATTTCAATCCAGAGATTAATATACGTGAGATAACGCAGCCAGGCCGCTATTGGGAAAATGGCGAATGGGTAGAAATTCCTGCGATGTCTATTCATAAGCCAATTGATTATCCCGGGATTGGCCCGAAAGAAAGTTACGTCCTTTATCATGAGGAGCTTGAATCGCTGGTAAAAAATTTCCCAACCCTGAAACGGGCCAGATTTTGGATGACTTTTGGACAAGCCTATATTACACATTTGAACGTTCTTGAAAACGTTGGTATGACTAGTATCCACCCGATCAAATTCCAGGGAATAGATGTTATTCCGCTTGAATTCTTGAAAGCTGTTCTCCCCGCACCGGATTCATTGGGAGAAAACTATTCCGGTCAAACCTCAATCGGCTGCCAGATAAAAGGCATTCAAAATGGTGAAGAAAAAACATATTACGTTTGGAATAACTGCGATCATGCAGAATGTTACCGTGAAGTAAAAGCACAGGCTGTAAGTTACACAACTGGCGTTCCGGCCATGATTGGTGCTATGCTAATGCTGACCAATGAAGAATGGCTGAAACCGGGTGTCTGGAATGTTGAAGAATTGAATCCTGACCCTTTTATGGATCTTCTGAACCAACACGGCTTACCCTGGAACGAGCTTATAAACGAAGCGCTTCCTCACGAATATCCTGCCTGATACGATACAAAATATTTAAAGAAAAACCGTTGCCAGATTTATAGGCAACGGTTTTTCTTTGTTATGTATTTTCACTTAATCTGGTTTCGATATATGATAATATTGAATTAAAATCATCGGGCTGGAACCAATGAAAATCACCCTGATGCTTGAACCATGTCAATTGGCGCTTCGCATATCTTCTTGAATTCTGCTTAAGAATCCGGACCATTTCCTTCTCATTGTACAGTCCGTCGAGAAATCCATATACCTCTTTATAACCAACCGTTTGTAATGCGTGGTGTAACCTAAAAGGAGCCAATTCCTTCGCTTCCTCCACCAGGCCCTGCATAAGCATTAAATCCATGCGGGAATCAATACGTTGGTATAAATCAGACCTTTCCCTATCTATTGCCATCAGTATTTGCTTAAATGGCCGCTGTGACCTGTTTTTTTGCTGATAGGCTGAAATTGGAATTCCGGTAGTATGAAATACTTCCAATGCTCTTACTACACGCTGAGGATTGACAATTTCTGTGCTATTGGCAAAATCAGGATCAATGCTTTTTACCTCTCCCTGTAATTTTCCCAATCCCTCTTCTTTAAGACGTTGTGTAAGCGATTCTCTTAATCCAGGTAAAGGTGCAGGCAAGAAGTCCAGCCCTTCGGAAACTGCTTTTATATAAAAACCTGAACCACCAGTCAGAATTACACAATCATACTTTTCAAACAAACTTTGTAACAATATTAAAACATCCCGTTCGTAATCTCCTGCACTGTATGTTTCCTTAATAGAATGTGAATTAATAAAATAATGCTCAATACTTTCCAGATCTTTTTGATCCGGCTTAGCTGTTCCAATATTTAGTTCTTTAAAAATCTGACGCGAATCTGCGGATATAATGACCGTTTTTAAAGCTTTTGCTAACCGAATGGAAAGGTCAGTTTTTCCAACCGCCGTAGGCCCCGCCAGAATGATCAGGTATTTTTCTTTGCTATTTGGCATTCTGCACTTTTTATATGAATTTTAGTTGCTACAAAAATAAAGATCATGGACGCCAACACACTATTTTTTTTTATTATCTCACTTTGTATTGGCGGAGGTTTAGGCGCAACAGGTTATTACTATTTTTCAAATCGCAATCCCAAAACTGCGGATACGAAACTGGAAGCTACTGTATTAGTCGAAAGAATTGAAAAAGTTTTCAAGGTAGTTATGGCCGAAGGATATTTTACAGAGATTTATAATTATCAGGATGAAAAAAGTATCTGGAATCTGATAAATGATAAAAAGAAGGCTCTTATCATTGCCAAAGCGAAAGTACTGGTTGGCTACGATTTCGGAAAAATGCGTTATCATATTTCTGAAGTTGACAAGAAAATGATCATCGACTTTTTTCCAGAACCAGAAATCCTTTCAATAGATACCGATTACAAGTTTTACGATATTGAACAAGGATGGCTAAATCGTTTTCAAAGTGATGATTACACAGCCATATTGAACGAAGCTAAACAAACGATGAATGATAAAGCATTGCAAAGTGATCTGCCTCGTATTGCTACAAATCAGGTCCAACTGATGATGTTTCAGCTTGCTTCGACGATGAACTGGAAAATCGATTTGCAATTACCTGATTCTAATAAAAAAGAACTCGGTCACTATTCAAATTATAAACCAACAGATGCAGGAGTTGATTCTTTAGATTTGGAAACAGATTAGAAAATATTTTGTGTATTTTGTGAAATAATAAAATATAATTTCGTCAATATTCATTTTACCTGCGTATATACTATTTTACAAATACTTACTTTTTTCACTATCTAAACGTTTAACAATTATGTTCAAAAAATTATTATTAGTTGCTTGGGTTTGCGTAGCATTGTTTTTAGTGAATTGCAAGGGCGATGACGGAGCAGTTGGCCCAAAAGGTGATACAGGTGCTACCGGCCCTACAGGACCAGCCGGACCTGCAGGTGCAGATGGTGCTAGCGATACTACAGGAAGTGTTGGATCAGTTATTTATTCCTTTGGTGAGGTTACTGCGGACACCGGCAGATATGTATTCGGTTTCGATGAATTAACTGCCGATGATGAAGAATTTATCGACGCATCCACGATTCAGGTCTTTGCAAAAAGTGGGGGGTTATGGTGGCCTTTACCAGGCAATGTAGAATTCGAGAAGGGCTTCAGTACTTTTAGCTATGCTTATGGTGTAGAGAATTCCCAATTTTTAGTCTACTTGTATTCAACCAATTGGTCAGAAGACCAGGATACAGCACCAACCCGAATTTTAGATGATCTTCGGTTAGTATTAATCCCAGGTGTAGTTAGAAATGTAAGATCCAACGCTAACGTTAACTGGAAGAATTATGATCAAACCATAGCTGCACTTGGTTTAAATGAAACCAATGTTAAGAAATTAGACTATAGCGCGAAACAAGGATACCAAAAACTAATGGCTTCGAAGATTATTAGATAATATTTAATCAACAGAAAGTTTTAAAAGGCTCAGAAAACCACTTATGTGGAATATTCTGAGCCTTTAATTATTATATTCAGGATACGTTTAAAAAAATAGGGCTGGCAACAATGTTACCAGCCCTAAATTATACCAAATTATTTTACAATTAATATTCCCAAAGGCCGTGTTCCAGTTCCATTAATTCCTGCTCGTAATTCAAAGATTTTATAAGTGCCTCTTTGTCTCCTCCATAAATATCCAGAAATGCCCTGTCGTTTGCATTGGAGTATTTCGTTATTCTTCCGTAAAAAAGACGCAGGTCAAATGCATCAGCCAGATTTTTGTTCTGAGCCGTATTATGCGTGTTGTACCAGATATATTTCTTAGGATCACTGCGGAATAAACGCTCTACATCCTTATAACGGAACGAAGCTACCGGCAATTCCAAACCTGTTGCAGTTTGTTCTGATGGAAGAACTATTGAAAGAGTCTGAATGTCATTATACAAACGTGATCTCTTTTTATCAAAAGTCCAGTCTTCCTTCACTTCCAAAATAGACAACTGATCCGGAAAGTATTCTTCTTCGGTAGCAGCTAACTGCTGAGTCTGAAAAGTATCAACAGGAGCCGCTTCTACGACAGGAGCTTCAACCTTAGCGTCTTTTGCACCTTTTTTCTTGGTAGATTTCTTTTTAGGTGGTCCCCAACCATCGTCTGCTGCTGCAACTTCTTCTTTTTTAGGGTCTTTTTTGGTATTTCCCCATCCGTCATCCGTAGTTGTATTAGCTTGTTTGGCTGCCTCTGGCTTTGGCTTATTTCCCCAGCCATCATCCGCTGCGGCGGCGGGAGTCCCAAATCCAGCTGCAATTTCTTCAGCAGATAAACCCGCCGTTTGGTTTGGAATTAGTATCCTTTTATGAATTTCCTGGGAAGTTAGTTTAACCGTGCAAGAATCATTTGAATATGCATCGATCAACCCTGCTTTCGCAGCATCCATCAAATAACGGGTGATCTCGTTATTTTTAGAAAACATGGAAATATTCTGTTTCTCTTTAAGATCGACTCTTCTCCACAATGTCCTTTTCATCATGATATCTTCATCACCAATCGGACGCGAAGAAAAACGATTTTCAGTCGAATCAATTTTTTCCTGAGCAAGAGCAGCACTATGTCCTATTGATAATGCCAACAGTGACCATGCAATTGTTTTTCCGTTCATTCTTATCATAGCTTCTAGTGTTCTATATGCTTAGCAACGAATATTGATCGAAACTTAGTATAATGTAACCTGGCGAATTGGACTTCCCATTTCAACTTCCGTTACAGCTCCTTTAAAATTTTGGCGTTCTACTTTTATTACTGTAACCACGTATCTGTCACCAGGTTGTGCCTGCTGAGCTAGAGAAGATATAGAACCACCGGCACCGTTCATAGTTACGCCTCCGATTCTTCTGTTTCCCCGGGCTAAAGAAACTTCTATCTGGGCAACTCTGAACCTTGCATCCGCAGGAGAAAAATTCTTGAAACTTTCATCAGGAATGGCAGCAACCTGAATACTTCTGGCTCCGGAAGCAGGAGTTCCTTTTCTTTCATCAAAAACTGCACCGTTAACTCTTATTTCCAACGTTGGTTTAGGAACCCGGTTAACCCTGAACGGATCTGAACCAAGAACACTACCACCATTGCTTACGGTAATATTCAGTGATGATTTACTTGGCACTATTGTAAACTTGCCTTTTTCACCGCTGTTAATTATTTCACCACCGTCAGTTGAGAAACTTGGTGCCCAAAGAGCTCCAAGCGCAGGACTCTGAATACTTAGTTTATTAGCACAACCCAGATACAATGGAGGTAAAGTACCAGTCTCAATCTGATAAGAAGGTTTCACTACAAAATATTCCTGTGTCATCCTATAAGTAGTATCTTTTCCGGCGGGTGTAGTAATTCTGATTTCACCAGTTAAGGACCTTTTAGCAATTCCTTCGGCATTGTATCCACCACCCTGTGCAGTAAACTCGATTAATCCAACACCATTCTCTACTTTAATTGCACCGCCATTCAAACTCATCCGAGGCGTAATTCCTGAAGAAGATGCCGCAATAAACATTTGACCTTTAAATTTGGTACCAGCTACAACTGTTTTTGCATCAGCGCTAACCATGGCCAAAACTCGGTCAAACTTAATATCTGCTGCTCCTACTTTACTTGCCAGATAGTTCAAAACTTCACTTTCCATTCTGCGAATGTCAGTTTGTTTTTGGCTCAATACTGCCAAAGCAGCTGCAACCGGTGTTTCAGCAAAGTTCAGTTCAGCAAAGTCTTTGTTTTTCTGGTCTCTGCTGTCTTTGGCAATCGGATCATCTTTACCATCCATTGCAAGTGGCAAAAATTGAGTAGGTGAAAGTTTGTTCAGTTCCGAAGTATAGCCATTAAGACTTTGTTTCAGCTTGTAAGCTTTCCCGTTTTTTTGCCCTCCTACCATCATTTCACCAACTTTGGCTTCTTCCTGAGGATTTTTAATTGCACCTTCTTCATTCAATCCCGCACCAGCTTGTGCGATGATTTCCTGTTTCAATGCATTCAACTCATTAATGATACCCGAAGAGGTTTTGCGTACTTCATCTGCCTGTTTCATAACTGCAATATCGGATGCACGGTTACCCGATTTCTCAACAGCAGCTTTAATTTTTAATACCGTCTCCTGGTTTATTCTATCGGCCGCTCCGGAAGAAAGTTCCAAAGAATTATTCAGAAGTATGAATTTTTCGATAATGGCTGAACTTACCTGTAATGCGAGCATTGCAGTAAGTACCAGATACATCATTCCAATCATCTTTTGACGGGGTGTTTCTTTTCCACCTGCCATATTGTTCAGTAATCAGTTATCAGTGATAAAATAATTTTATAGTAACAATAAATAGCGGTTCGAGCCGGTTTATTTATTGATTATGAAGATACTATGAATTGCCGCGCATTGCAGTTAACATATTACCATATATGCCATTAAGAGAAGAAATATTAGTTGTTAACTTATTCATCTCATTTTTAAATACCTGCGATTCTTTTGTAGCATCGGCCATATTCTCCATAGCAGCAGTAAGGTTGCCATAAAAAGCATTCATGGCTTTCAGGTGTTTGGTAGTATCCTGCAATTCTAATTCATAAACTGCATTCAATGCACCCATATTCTTAGTAATTTGCTGAAACTGATCACGATATGATTGAGCATCCTTAGTTGCATCTGCCATTGAAGTCATAGCATTGATGGCAACTCCGTAAGATTTGTTCATATCATTGATAGATGCAGAAGCTGACTTTACGTTTTTCGCATAGTCATTGGTTGCAACAGTAGCATCTGTAAGATCAGACATTTTACCTATAGTATCAGAAAGGTTTTTGAAACCTTTTCCTAAACTATCGAAAACATCCGGAGATATTTTAGCACTATCAAGCAGGTTATCCAGTTTAGCAGTAATACCACTTCCGGATGCAGATACTGCACGGCTAATTGCCGGTCCTTTGTAATCATCGTCCAGTTCAGGATATACGCGCGTCCAGTCCGGCTCAGTATCAACAGGCTTGGAAATTGTCTGGATTGCATACAATAAGAAAATAATAACCTCTGTACCCAAACCCAGCGTTAGCATTTCGCTACCTCCATCCCAGTGTTGAATTTTAAATAATGCTCCTAAAATAACGACGGCAGCACCGGCGCTGTATATTGTTGGTACTAGTTTATCCCATACAAAACTAGGTCCGCTATTCTTAGCCATACGAATTCAAATCGGTTACAGTGAAAAATTGTTTGTTATAAAAGTTAATTAGAGAAGGCCGTAAAAAAGAAGCAGTGTCTGAAACACCGCACTTCTTTTTTATCAAATATTCTAACGGCGACGGGCACGTGCACCACCACGATCATTTACATTATCCATTACGCAGCGGAATCCAATAAAAGCACGCCTTTCTGTTTCATATTCAAAACTACGTGTTCCGGTCTGAAGATAATAAGCAATATCTTTCCATGAACCGCCTTTTACGACTTTGCGGGGCTCATCAGGATTATCATATCTTGGGTTCATATCCCAAACAATAGCGGTAGCATTATCAGTATAAGCATCAGAAGTCCACTCTGCTACGTTTCCAGCCATATTATATAAACCGAAATCATTAGGATTATATGCATTGGCAGGACCAGTATAAGGATATCCATCGGCATCATAATTACCTCTTTGCGGTTTGAAGTTAGCAAGGAAACAACCCTTTGCATTCATAGTATATGGATTTCCCCAAGGATATTTGGCAACGGCACGTCCGCCTCTTGCAGCCCATTCCCATTCCGCTTCTGTTGGTAACCTGAAACCGGTAGAATTAAACTGTCCTTCCTGGTTTTGAAAATCATGTAATAAGTTGGTGCGCCATTTAGAAAAATACTGGGCTCCCTGCCAGCTAACACCCACTACCGGATATGTATCAAAACCAGGATGCTGATAGTAATATTCTACAAAAGGATCACCGTTTGAGTAAGCAAAATCTTTTTTCCAGGCAGTTGTGTCCGGATAATATTTTGACATGATTTCTTCTTCGCCCAATACCGAAACAGAGTCAACAAGAAGGGCATTAACAAACTGGCGATACTCATTATTGGTGATTTCTGTATCATCCATATAGAATGAGCTAATAGTAACCCTGCGGTTCATATTATTCATCGAAGAAGCAATATCTTCATCCGCCTGGCCCATAATAAAGGAACCTGATGGTATTACCACCATTCCGGCCGGCGTAGTTTGTTTAAATCCTTTACGGGCGGTAGCTGTAATCTCTCCGTTTTGAACACCGCTTTCTTCCTTTCCTCCCTTGCCAAACTTACTTTTAATAAATCCGCAACTTTGCATGAGCATAAGAGCGGCTACCAAAAGCAGACTTTTGACTCCATCCCGATAGAACACTTTCACATTCATAGTGGTTTTGTAAAAAATTTGAGTAATAAATGTTAGCCTAAAAACGTCGGCAGTTTGTATATAGTATACTTGAAATAAAAACAAAAGTAACAATCTGAAACCACAGCTTTCCAATACATATCTAAGGAAGCCGAGCTATTTTCGAAACTTTTACCAAGCTAATCGTCTTAACGTAGCAAAATGAACAATTGATATAATACTCCAATATTTTACAAATATAAATTAAGTTTCCCAATCTGACGGATAGTAATTAATAACTGTCAAACAAAAAAAATATAAATTAACAAGCCTGGAAGCATTATTTAAACTATAACCAGATAAATTATAACTGTATTCAGATAAACATTACTACAAATTAAAATCTGAACCGCGGAGTGCGTATGATTGTCTTTTTTCCAAATTTAGGAGATGGTAAAGCATACGATAACATTACCTCGAAAGATGAAGGTGCCTTAGTCTTATTGCCTCCAATTACCAGATCATAAGCGCCTGACAATCTTAATGATTGATCCGTTAACAGATACACCCCGCCCATAATAATAAAAAATGCATCCTGCTGTCTGTAGGTACCGCCAACCCAATACCGTTTATTATAGGTAACTGTTGCACCACCTTCTACCGAATAAGTGGATATATCAGATTTCACCAAAACAATCGGCTGTATATCAAGCAAATAACCCAATTCAATATTTACTCCTGCATTGAAATATAAAGTTCTTGGCAATGGATTAGTGCCTGTTTCGCTTCCCAGCTGGTATTTTGGCTTTAACAAATGATTTAATGAAAGCCCTACATGAAATGTTTCATTTTCAAAACGTGCACCAACTGCGAAATCCGGATTTATTTCCGAAATAACCCCGGTAAGTATCAAAGGGTCATCAGGATCAACTGCTCTTAACTTTCCATAATCAATTGATTGTCTGAACAATCCCGCACTGGCTCCCAATTGTAAATTGCCACCAAGCACAGGCAAATGATAGGAAGCCGAAATTTTAAAATCCTGATCTGTTCTTGGACCGCTTTTGTCATTTAATGCATAAAAACCAATTCCAAAGTTTTTGATCGGCATGCTAAAAGAAAACAACTGTGTTGAAAGCGAACCACCTTCATCGACAGGGTTAGTTCCCTGATATCCTGAGTATTGTGTTCTATGTGTTAATTGGAACTGAGTCAATCCACCAGCTCCCGCAGCCGCAGGATTGAGATAAAGCTGATTTAATGAAAACAAACTGAACTGAGCATCTTTTTGAGCAATGGCACTGGATGATATAAGTATTAATATAGCAAGCAGCCGGTTCCATTTAATATTCTGAATGATAAACTTCAATATCATGCCGGTAGGTTGGGTTTAAAAATCACTCGTAATTTTCGGTTAATTTAATAACGCATATTGCTCAAAAAAATTGATAAATCAACAAAAAAGGCCAGGAAATTTTCCTGGCCTTTTTTATGGAAGCAGTCATGCTAAGCATTGTTTGCTTTCTTGATGTATAACTCTAACGCTCCTGTCATGGATGGTGCATTAGGTAATGGGGCCTGAATGTCAAGTACTAAACCTGCATTTTCGACAGCTTTAGCAGTAGTTGGCCCAAACGCAGCGATGCGTGTTGCATTCTGCTTGAAATCAGGAAAATTATCAAATAAGGATTTAATACCGGACGGGCTAAAAAAGGCGATTATATCATAAAATACCTCTGTAAGATCAGAAAGATCCGCTGAAACAGTCTGATACATGGTAGCCTCTGTGAAGTGAAATTCCTCAGTATCAGCAAACTCAGGGATATCGTTTTTACGAACGTCTGAACATGGATAAAGAAATTTCTCTTTTTTGTGCTTACGCATCAATTCAATAAGCTCGACCGCTGTTTTAGTGCCGGCAAATATTTTACGCTTGCGGATCACAATGTACTTTTGAAGATAATTAGCTGTCTGCTCTGAAATACAAAAGTATTTCATCGTTGCAGGCACTTCTATTCTTCCTTCAGTACAAATTCTAAAAAAATGATCAATAGCATTACGGCTGGTAAAAATAACAGCCGTGTGATCGAGTATAGCAATTTTTTGTTTCCGGAATTCCTTGTAGGAAACACCGTCAATTTGGATAAAGGCACGAAAATCTACTTTGATATTATACTTACGTGCTAATTCAAAATAAGGAGAATTTTCGTCTGCTGGTCTGGACTGACTAACCAATAGACTAGTAACTTTAGTCAACCGATCCTGATCAAATTTGATAGTTTCACTCATGTATAATCTCCATTAGTTATTCCCACATGTAATCTGTTGACTTATAGAGCAAACTTTATGCCAATGATCAGCGGGATTATTTCTATGACGCAAAGGTACGAAAATAAATACAGATTAATAAGCGTGCCCGGTGGCTTACTTACGAAGTAAAGCACAAGAAATCTTGCAATGTAAAAGATAAGGAACGGTACAAGAAAAAATGACTTTACCGAATTGAGCCACATAGGGCTATTGAAGCTTAGCATAAAAACAAGAAGAAATATCGCTACATAAAACAGGTAGGATGATTGTATTATTTTTATAAACAGCACATCTACCAGTTTGTCCAGATTAAGCATATTCCCTACCATTACCATCAATATGAATTTAAAGTAAAACAGTAAAAAAAGATTGTTGAGAGAATAAAAAAATCTCCAAGCAACTGAAATGTATTGGATTTTTCTGAAAGAATAATGTTTACAGAAAATACATTAAGTTTATTGGAAGACAGAAATAACAGCGTAAAGCTGGTGAGCATGGATACAATGATAACAAAGAAAATAATGCTGCTGCTGTAGGGTTTATTTAACTTGGAAAGCTGGTCCCGCGGATCATTTTTTAACAGTTCTACCGGATTAATAAGCCTGATAAATGCAAGCGGATTTACATTAAAAATCCAGGCATTGAGGATCAGGATAATAACCATTGCAAAAATCGCAAAATTACGAAATGGCGAAAAGGCAATAGGTTTTATATTAATGATATTGGAAGAAGCACTCTCAATAATTCCTGCATCATTCCGTTTCCTTTCATTGCATAGGAGCAAGTTTTTGTCGTCTATACCAGGACTTCCATAAACTGTCAGCAGTAATTCGTCTTTTTTATAAATCTTGTAAAGACTGTCTACGTCCATTTTAACCCATTGTTCCTGAGTTATTTCCTTTTGAAGAGTACCCTCGATAAATAAATAGTTCCTTGTTTCTGTTTTTAACAAGAGACTATATCTCCTGTTTTTAATCAAATCAATGTAAACACTTACATATCTTGAACTTTCATCAATTTCCTGGGAAAAAGGAACATAGTTTTTGTACTGGTCGCTATAAACCAGCCAGTCATTCTGATAATTATAAATTGGGAAAAATTGTTCGGGTGGAGTTGACCTGGTATCAGCATGAGCGCGAAAGCCCACCAAAACCAGTGCTAAATTAAAAGCCCAAAAAAGAATTAAAGAAATGGACTTCATGGTATAAAAAAGGGCGGAGTTTCCTCAGCCCTCTTCATATAATTTTTAGTTATAGCTATTATTTTTTACCTAAAGCAATAAGCATTGTTTCACCAATTAATGCAGGAGATTCAGCAACAAATATTCCAGACTCCTTCATGATCCTTATTTTAGCTTCTGCAGTATCGTCTGCACCACCAATGATAGCACCGGCATGTCCCATACGACGCCCTTTCGGAGCAGTCTGACCAGCAATGAAACCAACAACAGGTTTTTTATTTCCGGTAGATTTCACATAAGCAGCTGCTTCAGCTTCCATACTTCCTCCAATTTCACCAATCATTACAATAGCCTCGGTTTCAGGATCATTCATCAAAAGCTCAACAGCTTCTTTTGTTGTTGTTCCGATGATCGGATCACCTCCGATACCAATAGCTGTTGTTTGTCCAAGTCCTGCACGTGTAAGCTGATCCACAGCTTCGTACGTAAGTGTACCTGATTTAGAAACAAGCCCAATTGTTCCTTTTTTGAATATAAAACCTGGCATGATACCAACTTTACATTCTTCTGCAGTGATAACTCCCGGACAGTTTGGTCCGATTAGACGGCAATTTTTACCTTTCAAATATGCCTTTACCTGCATCATATCTTTTGTAGGGATACCTTCGGTAATACAAACAATAACGCCAATACCAGCATCAGCAGCTTCCATAATGGCATCAGCAGCAAAGGCTGGTGGAACAAATATGATTGAAACATCTGCACCGGTAGCACGTACTGCCAAGTCTACTGTATTAAAGACAGGTCTTTCTAAATGTGAAAGTCCACCTTTCCCGGGAGTTACCCCACCTACGAGATTAGTGCCATATTCAATCATTTGCTGGGCATGAAAAGAGCCTTCAGAACCCGTAAATCCCTGAACTATAACCTTAGAATTTTTATTAACTAAAACGCTCATGTTGGTAAATCAGTTTTTTTGGTAAAAGTAGGACGAAAAGCACGAAGTAGCAAAATGTAACCAGAATTTGTAAATTGCTTTTTTGATATTCTTGGGCCATATTCATAGATATGCTTACTAATCCTCATATATTTTCTAACCTGATACTCAGCCTGACCGGTGCATTTATTTTTTATAAATATTACAATCTGCAACCTTTAACAAACCGGTTGTTATGGGGATTTTTTTTATTACCTATATCCGTTAATGCATTGGTTGAATTGTTTGTATTTGCAGGATTGGATATTTCAGACAATTTGCAAAATATTATACGTGACAGTGAAAGGACATTAGGTGCAGTGTGTCTTGTATCGGCATCATGGTGCGTAATTATGCGTTATGAAGCTAAAAATTTAATGCTGTTTTCAACGATTTCTTTAGGTCTGCTACTTTTATTCTGTATTACCTGGTACCATGTGCAGTTTATGGGCCTGATCATACAGCCATTTTGTATTATCGTAACCTTGTTGATTTCTTGTCTCGGGCTAGGTAATAAACAAAAAAGTGCATTATGGGTGATTGTTTCGATGACGCTGCTTGCCCTTTCGACAAAATCCCATAGAATACCTTTACCAATGGATCCTATTGATATCAACCGTTACATGACTGTATTGGCAGTAATTTGCTTTGGAAATGCCATCAGGGATGAATATAAAATACTTTTTTAAAATTTTGTTTTTCAAACAAATGTTAATGCGTTATTATTTTAGTGAGCCATCTGTTAAATTGCACGAGTTATTTAAAACAAAACAAGTTTACTTATATTAAAATATGAAAAGGATCAAGTCCAGCGTATTATTTCTTGCTTCGATAATGGCTTTGGGAGCTGTTACAACAAGCTCGTTAACCGCAAAATCACTTGCTGTTAAGTCAGAAGTAAATGACACAAAGCAAGAAAAAGTGATCGTTATAAAAGGAAGTGATGCCATGCAGTTCGACCTTAAAGAGATAAAAGTAAAGGCAGGACAAAAGGTAAAACTTACTCTGACACATTCTGGGAAACTAGCTAAGGCAGCAATGGGTCACAATTTTGTTTTGTTAAAACCAGGTGTTGATGTAGCCGCTTTTGGCTCGAAGGCAGCAGCAGCCAGAGAAACTGAATACATTCCAAAATCAGAAGAAGCCAACATCATTGCGCATACCAAACTTGTGGGTGGCGGAGAAAGCGATACCATCACTTTTACAGCACCAAAAAAAGGGACTTATACTTACATATGCAGCTTCCCTGGCCATTATGCTTTAATGAAAGGTACTTTCATTGTTGAATAATTGCTAAAAACTTAATTATAGAAAAGGAGCCTGAATAAATCAGGCTCCTTTTTTGTGTCCATACTTTCTAAGTTTTGGATATTTTATCAAAATTACAAGCAGTTAAATCTCAGACAGCTGCTTATCAATTAATTGAATAATTTCCGGACTGTCCCATTGGGAAGCTCCGATTTCCTGAGCCAGAATTTTTCCTTTATAAATAATATAAGTCCGGGGGATTGCATTACCATCCAATGCGGCAGGATATACGCCGGTAAAGCGGTAAAAAGGAAGCTGATATCCTTTCCGGGCTATAAAAGGATTTACAGTTTCAGAATCTTCATCAGATATAATATAAAATGCAACTTTCTGATGTTCTTTGTATTTATCATATAACTTCTGTATTCCGGGCATCTCCATATTGCAAGGTCCGCACCATGTAGCCCAAACATTCATAAATATCAGCTTGTCTTGGTCCATTGCTACAGACTGGCCTTCCAGATCTGTCAGCGATGAAATATAAACACCATCATTGGCTTCAACAGGAGCAACCGGACTCAATGATGTTTCATTCTCATTGTCAGCAGGCTTAAAAAATGCCAGATATATAGCAACCGACGCAATGATGATCACTCCTAAAATTAAAATTTTTTCGAAACAGCAGTCATTTTTATTTGTATATTTTAATCTGGTTTATTAAAGTATTCCACGCTGTAAAAATAGATATATTTAACAAATGTAATGACTATGGTTTTCAGGCAGAGGAATTTGTTTTTGTTCCTGAATCATTTTGAATACTTTTATGCCATTCAAAGAAATTCCTACTACTTTTTCGTACATGAAAAACAGTTTTATTACCATTTTTTCAATAGCCACACTATTTCTTTCCAAACCTGGTTTTACGCAACGATCAGCAGCCGAGTACTTTGAAGAGGGCAATACCATTGCATCTAAGGGCGATTTTTCCGGAGCATTAAAGGCATATAGTACTGTTATTGAGATGAGCCCGCAGCATGCTCCGAGTTATTTTAACAGAGGACTGGCAAAAGCAAATTTAAAAGATCACCGCGGAGCAATTTTAGATTACGATCAGGCTATCGAAATCAATCCAAAGGTTGCATTATATTATCAAAGTCGCGGTGTCAGTAAAAGTTTGCAGGATGATTTTCAGTCTGCCTTAATGGATTATACCAAAGCGATTGAGCTTAACCCCGAAGATCCAAAGGCATATTATAATCGTGGTGTAAGCTACGCCAAACTTCACAAACACCGTAATGCTTTGCTGGATCTGGATCAGGCATTAATATTAAATCCTGATGAAATTGCAGCGCTTTATGCCAGAGGAAACTGCAAACAGGATTTACAGGAATATGCAGGTAGTCTCGCTGATTTTTCCAGAGTAATTGAACTAAGCCCAAAACGGGTTGGTGCGTATGCAGGCAGAGGCACGGCTAAAATGGAGCTGGGTGATTATCAGGGAGCTATAACTGATTTTACAAAAGCTATTGAGCTAAGCCCGCAGGATGCTTCTTTCTATAGTAAAAGAGGATTTGCAAAAAATAAAATTGATGATTTCAAAGGTGCTGCTATCGACTTTGAAAAAACGATACAGACTGATCCTGAAAACTATGAGGCATATTATGGCAGAGGATTCTCCAAAAGTAAACTAAATGACCATCACGGAGCTATAGCAGACCTTACCAAAGCGATCGAATTAAAAAACAGCTATGTCGGTGACCCTAAAAAAATAGTGTACGCAGGCAAAATAAACCGGGAAGTATTGGACAAGCTTCGTAATGAAGTTAAAGAACGCGTTAAAATTGACAATCTTACGAACGAACGTACAGAAGCGTATTTCATGAGGGGTATAAGCAAGGCAGCGACCGGAGATAGTAAAGCCGCTATTCTGGACTTAACTGCTGCAATTGAATTAGACCCGACTTATACAAATGCCTACTTTTCACGCGCAATGATCAGGTCTTCCAACGGCGATCAGATGGGAGCTGTTCTGGATTTTACCAGCTCAATAAAATTACGTTCTGATTATCCTGAGGCTTATTATTTGAGAGGAATTCTTAAAAATAGTCTCGGACAGACAAATGATGGATGTCTTGATCTGAGTAAGGCAGGAGAACTTGGTTACTCGCAGGCTTATAAGGTAATTAGTACTTATTGTGCTTCCAATTAAACCAAAAGGAGAGGAAAAACGATTTAATAGTTTATCCTCTCCTTTTATCCGTTGAAGACGCTATTAATTATGCCTTCTTCAAATTTTCTGCGACTTTATCCCAGTTTACTACATCCCAGAAAGCCTTAATATAGTCAGCACGCTTGTTTTGATAATGCAGGTAATAGGCATGTTCCCAAACATCAAGTGCCAGAACAGGTGTCCCTTTAATATCAGAAATATCCATTAAAGGATTATCCTGATTTGGTGTAGAACCAATAGACAATTTTCCGTCCTTAGCAACCAGCCAGGCCCACCCGGAACCAAAACGGGTTGTTGCTGCTTTTGCAAATTCTTCTTTAAACTTATCAAGCGTTCCGAACTGTGCTTTAATAGCATCAGCAACTGCGCCCGTTGGTTCTCCCTTTTTAGGACCCATTACTTCCCAGAAAAAAGTATGGTTCCAATGCCCGCCACCATTATTTCTTATAGCTGCCGGAGCTTTACCAATAGTTTTCAAAATCTCATCCAGGGATTTCTTTTCAAATTCAGTTCCTTTTACCGCGTCATTCAGGTTTTTCACATAAGCAGCATGATGCTTTGTGTAGTGAATTTCCATCGTAAGTTTATCAATACTTGGCTCCAAAGCTCCAAAATCATAAGGAAGCGGTGCTTGCTTAAAAGGTGCAGTTTCAGCAAGTATAATGTTATCTGATCCTGCAAATGCCTGGTTTCCCAAAGCTCCAACGGCAAATGTGCTTCCGGCTAAGGTGCGCAAGAAATCTATTCTATTCATAATCTCCTTAACATTAAATGTATATGTATCAATCGTAGGCCACCCGGCTTACGATACTTCTTCCCAGTGTAATTTCATCTGCATATTCCAGGTCACCTCCTATCGGAATCCCCCGTGCAATAGTACTTACTTTAACACCAGTTACCTTTAATTTTTTCTGTAAATAAAATGCGGTTGTATCGCCTTCCATAGTAGGATTCAGCGCCAGAATTATTTCAGCAACATGCTCTCCATCTTCCTGATTTTCAACTCTTGTCAGAAGCGATTCAATATGCAGATCTGACGGGCCAATACCTTCCAGGGGTGAAATGATTCCCCCCAAAACATGGTACAAACCTTTGTACTGACTGGTCGCCTCAATGGCAAGAACATCTCTGGTATCTACTACCACACAAATTATGGATGCATCTCTTTTTGGATTACTGCATATGTTACAAAGTTGCCCATCTGCAATGTTATGGCACTTTACACAATATGAGGTTTTTGTGCGCATATTTACAATTGCCTCGGCAAGTGAACGCGTTTGCTCCTCTTCTCTTTTTAATAAGTGTAATGCCAGGCGTAAAGCTGTTTTTTTCCCAATTCCCGGAAGACGGGAAATCTCTCCAACGGCATCCTCAATAAGACGTGAAGGATAATTCATGTGAACTGATAAATAATTAAGCAGTGTTTAATAAACAGTAAGTCACAAACCAACGTTTCATTGGCATCAAAATTTCATTCCATACCAATTTTAAACATGGTTAGTACTCAATGAATTTCTGCCGAAATACCTCTTCTGCAAATTTCATTCCGCATAAAGATCAATTCCTCAAATTCACCTTCTTTTACAGAACATTTACCCTTATAGTGTATAATAAGCGTACATTGCTCTGCCTGCTCACTGGTATGACGACAAACTTCTATGAGCGTATCAATTACCCAATCAAAAGTATTTACGTCATCATTATATATAACCAGTTTTTTTATCTCTGTTTCGATGGTTTTTTCCAGAATTTCAACCTCTGTCTCTGTAAGCGCTTGCATAACAACCAAATTTCTGTTTGATTAGCAAATCTAATTAAAAACGTACATTAACAGAAGATTTTCCCTTCTTTTGTTGCCCGTTACATATCCTTAATATTAATTGATTTGATGAATCCCTACATTTCCCTGGTTATACTGATCGTTTATTTCGGAATGCTGATCACAGTTTCCATATATACTTCAAAAGGAGCAGATACTAATACATTTTTTACAGCTAACCGGCAATCACCATGGTATCTGGTAGCATTTGGAATGATCGGCACATCTTTGTCGGGTGTTACATTTGTATCTGTACCGGGAGCCGTTGCCAATATTCAATTTTCTTATTTTCAGGTAGTTATCGGTTATATTCTGGGCTATTTCGTAATCGGCACTGTTCTGATGCCTTTGTATTACCGGCTCAATCTAATCTCTATTTATTCGTATCTGGAACAACGTTTCGGGTTTTGGTCATATAAAACAGGATCCGGATTTTTTCTTTTATCACGAACTATTGGCTCAGCAGTGAGGCTTTATGTTGCAGCACAGGTTCTTCAGCTTGCATTGTTTAAACCATTGGGTGTACCATTTGAAGTGGCTGTGGCTATTACGATCTTTTTAATATGGGTTTATACATTTAAAGGTGGTGTAAAAACCATCATTGTAACTGATACATTACAAACATTCTTTCTGATTACTGCTGTTATTCTTACGATTGTATTGGTTTCACAGGAACTGGATCTTGATGGTATCTCCGGTATCTGGAAAACGGTGCAGGAAAGCAAATACTCCCAAATATTTTATTGGGATACCAATGACCCTAAAAACTTTTTTAAACAATTTTTTGCAGGTGCCTTTATTGCGATAGTAATGACCGGGCTCGATCAGGATCTTATGCAGAAAAATCTTACCTGCAAAAATATTGGCGAAGCTCAGAAAAATATGTTCTGGTTTACGGTTGTATTGGTGATTGTAAATTTTCTATTCCTTTCTCTTGGAGCACTGCTTTACGTATATGCCAGCGCACAGGGAATTCCCGTTACTGCCAAAACAGATGAATTTTACCCAATGCTGGCACTCAATCATTTGGGAATTGCAGTTGGTATTACTTTTCTTCTGGGAATTACAGCAGCTACCTATGCCAGTTCCGACTCTGCATTGACAGCACTGACTACAGCGTTTTGTATTGATTTTATGAATATTGAAAAAAGGCCAGAAGAAAAAAGATCTTCTATTAAATTTTGGGTTCATATTGGCTTCTCAGTAGTATTTTATCTTGTCATTCTTGTTTTCAACCGCCTGAATAGTAAGGAAGTAATTACAGCCGTATTTGATCTGGCAGGATATACTTACGGGCCACTGCTGGGTTTATTTTCATTTGGAGCTTTTCTCAAAACGCCTGTCAAAGACCGTTGGGTGCCATTAGTCTGCATTGCTGCCCCTATTCTTACCTACATGATTAATGAACACTCAGCGGAGTGGTTTAATGGTTATAAATTTGGATTTGAAAGACTCATAATTAATGGGTTAATTACCTTTATCGGACTCTGGTTGTTGAAAGATTCCAAGCCAAAAGCTTCTACGTATGCCTCATAGGAAATAATCATAATTACCTATAAACCGTCTCAAATACTAAAATTATCATTATAGCAGTTTGCAGATTTTGCAATTGTTATAATGATCAATTTCATCCTGTTAATTTGTGCCCGATTTACTACAATTGATAATTAAATGTTTAAAATCTCTTTCTTCAATGCAAAAAAATATTAACTTTATGATATATACGGATTGAAAGAAAATAAGCGTTTTTGATCTGAAAAAGTGGATGTTTAAGTTGAAAAAACCAGTTGAGTTATTAATTTTTTAACGAACTAACCTTTTACAATATGAAAACATTAGCATTAATTTTTATCGGAACTTCTCTGTTTTTCTCTTGTTCTGAGAAAGCAAAAGAAGAAGACAGCGCACAAGTTGAAGCAAATCTGGAAAAAGAAAAAAAGCCATTTATGCTACAATCGAGAACGAAACAAAATCCTTTTTTAACAGGGATTATAATGGTTGGAAATCAAGTTATGCACAAACTGATTATGCTTTTCAGGCATGGAGTAACCGGGATGGCACTTTTGATTCAAATGTAGGTTGGGACGACATCAATAATCAGATTGGTAAATATATTACTGACAATCCTGAAAAAAGTTATCCCAAAGTTGAGCGCAAAAACATGAAGTACAAGTTCTATTGCGATAATGTTGCATACCTTACCTGGGATCAGTTTAACAGTGACGGAAAAGAAAAGAACTTCCATCATAGCAAGGAGGTCAGGTTGATGGAAAAAATAGATGGTCAGTGGAAAATTGTTTGTGTCTCAGCTTTCTGGGATTACAAGAACCTTATTCCGGTAAGTAAACTTCCAATGATTCAAAAAATAGCAAATGAAAGTCGCGGTAAAAACAAGATTTGATTTTGATTAAAACTTTCAAAACCGTTCGGTTTTTAATTCTAAGCGTTCGGTTTCGAACAATACCATTTTAGAAAAAAGCATTCAAAAATATTTCTATTTATGAACTAAATAACTGAAAATCAGAATATTAATTAACCTATGTGCCAGATTCGATTTTACAAATCAGATCTGGCACAAGCTTTTTTATAAGTTAATCAGTCATGAAATATGAATGTTTAATCTTAAAATAAAAAAGCCATGAAAATCTCAATCATTTCAAAATTAGTTGCTTTCGCTCTCATTGTGTCTCTTTCTTCATTTGCAGCTGACAAAAAAGCTGATCGAAAGAACAAGGTTTCTTCCCATGCAGTTTCTTTAAGTGCAGGTATGTTTCAGGTAGTCAATACAAGCAAAGTAAAACTTGCAGTTGACAAAGGAACTGACGGGCGATTATTGGTAAAACTTAAAGATGGAAGTGGACGTACTCTTTATACTGAAACGTATGGCAAAAATTCAGAGCAATACCGGAGAGTGTTTGATATGGACGGTATGAATGACGGAAAGTATTATTTTGAATTATCTTATGGAGATCAAAAATTGATTAAAGAAGTACAAATTCAAACCAGCACCGGCCGTTCAATTTCAATTCAGTAGCATCTTCTTCATTAAAAAAGCATCGCCCGAATAATCTGAGGCGATGCTTTTTTATGTTTATAGTTTTAATTCAATTTCCGGATCCCAAAAAACTTTATCCCAGTTTTGAATCTGATCATCTTTAACTGTAATTCCGTCACTTTCCAATCTTTCCTGCATTGTAGCCGGAGTTTCGAAAAGTAGTTTGGCAGAAAGTACGCCTGCTTTATTTACAACTTTATATGCCGGAATATCTATTTGGGTATAACTGTTTCCCATAGCCCAACCAACCATACGGGCTCCTCTTTTTGAGCCTAAATAGGCAGCGATTGCCCCATATGAAGTAGCTCTTCCTTTTGGAATTAAACGAACTACATCGTAAACATTTTGAAAAAAATCATTATTTGATGCTTTTTCCTTCCTCTCTTGCTTCCTGGCGCTCATCAATTTCACGTGTTAGCTGGCCATACCAAATTTCTCCATATGCCCTTATCAACGGTTCTTTCAAAAACTTATAAACCGGTACACCCAGTTCTTTACCAAAACTACATGCAGGACTGCAAATATCCCACCTATCATAATTCAAAGCATGATATTGTTCATACTTTGTAACCCTGATCGGATATAAATGACAGGATATTGGTTTTTTGAAATCTATTTTGCCATCATTATATGCCTCTTCAATTCCGCATTTAAGAATTCCTTTCGGATCGTATATTGCATATGCACATTCTCTGTTATTGATAACCGGAGTAACATAATCCCCTTCCCAATCTTTTGTATATGTACCTTCTTTCGCAATTACCGCTTTCCCGGCATCTGACAAATAAGGTTCAACAAATGGATAGATCTGGTCCAAAATAGCAAGCTCCGGTTCTTCCAATGGTGCTCCGGAATCTCCTTCAACGCAGCAGGCACCTTTACATTTGTCGAGATTACAGACAAATAACTGGTCTTCAATATCATCACTGATACAAGTATTGTCTATGAGTATCATCTTATTGGGGCCTTATTATTTTTGTGGAACTTTTAGCTTCTGGCCAATGGTAACACTATTCTCAGATATATTGTTCAGCCTTTTAAGCTCTTCTATTGTTGTCCCGTATTTTTGTGCAATTCGATAAAGAGATTCTCCAGCAGAAACGGTATGCGTGTGACTACCTGATGAAGAAGACCGGACTGATCCCCTATCAGGATTTTCATCCACATTACTTCCACCTTTTTTAACCCTTAGTTTCTGACCGGAAATCAGTCGCTGCGAAGGACTCAGATCGTTAAGCGTCATCAGTTCCTGTAAGCTAATTCCATATAATCTGGAAATACTGTAATAAGTCTGGCCAGCCTGAACTGTGTGAAATTCAGCTCCCTCGTTACCATGTGTATTTCTGTCATTAACAATTTGCGCTGCTTCCTTTTCTGTACGGGTAAATCCTGTTGGTGAAAAAGAGCCTGCCGTTTCTTTTCTTTTGTTTTCAGCAAGTTTCGTAGCGGCTTCATTGTCAGCCGCATTACCTTTAACCCGTAATCTCTGGCCAACCACCAACCCTTTTTTTGATTCTCTGTTCAGATATATAAGATCACTTGCGTTCATTCCGTATTTTCTGGCGATGCTGTAATAGTTCTCTCCTGCAACCACCGTATGAAATGATTCCATTTCGGACTCCTTCATCTCCTTTTTTACCACCGGATCACTTACCTTTTCTATCACTGGTTTTTCTGCTGCTTCCTTTTCTGCTGCTTCTCTTTGCTGACGTGCATATACAGAACCTGAACTCACAGGAGTTGAGGATGTAGCGGGCTTGGTTTTTGCATTGGCAGAACCATCACTTTTACGTTTTGAAGGTGTAATGTCATCAGCTGATTTAAAAGAACCATCTTCAACATTATCCTGTGTGATAATTACAACCCTGTCATTGGTTTCTCTTGGCGTTGTGACGGCCTTATCCGCAATTGCAGATGTTGTAGCCTTAGGTGTTGCGTCAGGTTTAAAATCCTGATTGTCCTTAGCAATACTGCTTTCGCTTTTTTCTACCAATACAGGCGTATATTTTTTGCGGCCTAAAGGAGTAGTTACTGCTGCTGCCGGAGCCTCTTTAACAGGATTTGCAGCAGTGACTTCTGTATTATTTTGTGCTGGTGAGGCTGGTTTAACTTCCGGTTTAATAATTTCAACCGGTTGTTTTCTTGGACGTTTTTTGTTTAACCAAAGTACCTGCCCTGTTTGAATAGGATAATTTCTGCTAATGATCCGGTTATATTTAAGCAGATTAACCAATCTGAGACCATATTGCTGTGAAACTGTTTGCCAGGTATCACCAGGTTTTGCTGTATGAAATGGTGTTGAAGCTTTTTTATTTTTCTTTGCGAGATAATAGACATGGCCAGGTACAAGTGGTGTATCCTTTAACATATCATTGTAACGCATAAATTTAGGAGCCCTTATATTACCTGCTTTTGCAAGTGCCTTCGGATCGTCTCCTGCACGTGCTTCTATTCCTGGAAGTCCGTTAATATCATAAAGCACAGGTGCATTTTTATCTTTCGACTGTACATTAGATCTTTTCAGGACAGGAAAGCCATTTTCGTCGTACACTGTTGCCACAACACTTGTACTGGCAGTAGCAGGCAATGATAATTTTTCGCGAACTGAAGCAACCTGATCCAATGGCACAGGTACAGTAATCAGGTACTCTCTGTCGGTTGGGATCCTGCCATCGGTTACCCAACGATTATAACTTTCAAGTTCTTTTGAATTGATTCCCAAAGACCTGGCAATTTCATCAAATGACTGGCCTTTACCATATTCTGATTCCAGTAAAATGATCTTATTGTTACTGCGATATTTTTCAATACCTGCCTCCAATGCTATTTTATGCGCAAAAAACCGAAGCATGTAGCGATCTGTCTTTCCGGTAAGTGTAACTTCTTTGGCATAGGACCAATTGGCAGGAACAATCTTCTTTACACCACCCGCGCCCTGATAATATGAATAAAGAGATGATACCCAGTTATTAAACTGCTGGTTATTTTTCTTCAGATACCAGGCTGCTGCATGTGTAGAAGAACTGATATTTTTCCGTTCATCTACCTCATCGTCTACCCGTAAATTAAGTTCTCGCGCTGTCTCTGGCTTAAACTGCCAATAACCAACCGCATTAGAGCTGGAAACAACATCCGGCTTAAATGAACTTTCCTGAACTGCGAGATATTTAAAATCAATCGGAACTTCTTCGTCCATTAAAATTCCCTCAACAATTGGGAAGTAAAGAATGGCTCTTTCCATTTTTTCTTCCCAAAACTTTTTATTCGACATCAGGCTTTTAATATCCTCTTCGATGAGATTTTGTGCTGATCTGTCAAATTTTACCGTAATACCACCGAATGAAACGCTGGCAGGTATATCAGAAGTATTTTGAGCGTGTGCAGTAGCGATTACACTTATTAGCAAAAAACAAGTAAATGATGTAATCTTAATGTTTTTGATGAATTTTCTGGTCATAAATAATTTATGCTTATCCGGTATTTTATTGACTTACAATTTTTGAAGAATCATTAACCCGTCGCGTATGGGTAGCAGAATATTGGACACACGACTGTCTTCATGTACAATGCGGTTAAATTCCATTAACAGCTGAGTGTCTTTATCTGCTTTTTTCAGTTCAGGCTGAACCACTTTTCCGCTCCACAATACATTGTCTGCGATAATAAAACCACCTGTCCGTACTTTTTCCAAACAAAGATTAAAATAGGAAATGTAATTTATTTTGTCGGCATCTATGAATGCGATATCGAAATTATCTTGTAATAACGGAATAATATCCAAGGCATTACCAATCCTGTAATCTATATTTTCAGCAAAAAGAGACATATTAAAGAAGTTTCTGGTCATTGTTTCCAGTTCTTCGTTAATGTCAATTGTTGTAAGCCGGCCATTTTGATTTAATCCTTCACAAAGGCACAAAGCAGAATAACCTGTATAAGTCCCGATTTCAAGAATCCGGTCAGGCTTAATCATCCGTGAAATCATGGACAAAAATCTACCTTGCAAGTGCCCCGAAAGCATACGAGGATTAAGTACCTTGGCATAGGTTTCCCTATTCAACCGTTGTAAAATTTCACTTTCTCCTTCCGTATGAGCCTCAGAATATGCTTCTATTTCATCTGGCAGAAATTTCATTTGATAGTATGAAGGAAATGAAGAGCCGGAATCATATTATCCCAAGCTCTTTTAATTGACTTATAGGAATGTTACAAACTTCTGAATCAGTTTCTTATAAGTGTGAAACCAACTGTTCAAGATAAATACCGTATCCGCTTTTTACAAGAGGTTTGGCAATTTCTTTTAACTTTTCCGCATCTATAAAGCCCATTCTGTATGCGATTTCTTCGATACATCCAATTTTTAAACCCTGGCGTTCTTCAATAACCTGCACATACTGTCCGGCCTGCATCAGTGACTGGATCGTACCTGTATCCAGCCAGGCTGTACCACGGTTCAAAACGCCCACTTTTAATTTTCCTTTTTCCAGATAAACCCGGTTTACATCCGTAATTTCAAGTTCTCCGCGTGGTGAAGGCGGGATCGTTTTGGCTATTTCAATAACATCGTTGTCGTAAAAATACAATCCGGGAACCGCATAATTCGACTTTGGTTTTTCCGGTTTCTCTTCAATGGATATAACATTATTGCTCCCATCAAATTCTACCACTCCGTACCTTTCAGGATCCTGTACCTGATAAGCAAAAATAACACCACCATCAGGATCATTATTGGATTGCAGAAGTCCTGATAAACCCGAACCATAAAAAATATTATCTCCCAGGATTAGTGCTACTTTGTCATCGCCAATAAATTTTTCACCTATGATAAATGCCTGCGCAAGTCCATCCGGACTAGGCTGTACTTCGTAACTGAATGAACACCCCAACCGGCTACCATCACCCAATAGTTTTTCAAAATGCGGCAAATCGTGCGGAGTTGAGATTATCAATATCTCGCGGATTCCAGCCAGCATCAATATCGAAAGCGGATAGTAAATCATCGGTTTGTCATAAACGGGCATAAGCTGTTTACTGACTGCCAAAGTAAGTGGGTGTAATCGTGTGCCAGATCCGCCGGCTAAAATAATTCCTTTCATCGTTATCGGTTAATATACATCGAATCGTAATAAAGCTTGTAATCTCCGGAAGTGACGTTCTGCAACCATTCTTTATTGGTCAGATACCAGTCAACAGTTCTTTCCAGGCCTTCCTCAAACTGAAGGGAAGGTTTCCAGCCCAGTTCTTCCGAAAGCTTTGTTGCATCAATTGCATATCGAAGGTCATGACCGGCACGATCCGTAACATAAGTGATCAGTTTTTCTGTTTCACCTTCTTCACGTCCCAGTTTCTTGTCCATAACCCTGCAAAGCAAAAGTACGAGATCAAGATTTTTCCATTCATTATGACCACCAATATTATAGGTTTCCCCGTTTTTTCCCTTATGGAAAATTACATCAATGGCAATCGCATGATCTTCTACAAAAAGCCAGTCACGAACATTTTCACCTCTTCCATAAACAGGAAGCGGTTTGTTCTGGATAATATTATGGATCATTAACGGAATAAGTTTTTCCGGAAAATGATTAGGCCCATAATTATTAGAGCAGTTAGAAATAACTACCGGCAGATTGTATGTGTTTTGATAAGCCCGTACGAAATGATCCGAAGATGCTTTGGAAGCGGAGTATGGAGAACGGGGATCGTAACTGGTACTTTCCGTGAAAAATGTTCCGGGATCATGTAGTTCACCATATACTTCATCCGTTGAAACATGATAAAAACGACGGTCAGTAAAATCGTCTTTCCAGACTTTCCGTGCCGCATTCAGCAAATTAACAGTTCCAACCACGTTGGTCATTACAAAAGACATCGGATCAGAAATAGACCTGTCAACATGGCTTTCAGCGGCAAGATGGACGATACCGTGAAAATTATTCTCACTGATCAGTTTGTCAATGAAATCTGCATCCACAATATCACCTTTTACAAAAGTGTAATTGGGCGCATTTTCAATATCTTTTATGTTTTCAAGGTTCCCTGCATAGGTTAATGCATCCAGATTATAAATATGATATTCAGGATGTTGTGTAACAAAGCGCCTCACAACGTGGGAACCAATAAAACCTGCCCCACCAGTAATTAAAATCTTTTTCATTTTCCAGCGGTTATTTTTAATTGCCAATTCCATGCATCACGAAGTGCGTCAGCCATTGTTTTTTCGGCTTTCCATTTCATGACCGTATTGACTTTGTCTGATTGTGCGTATATTTTTTCAACATCTCCTTCTCTTCTTGGCCCGATAATGTAATTTAATTTTACGCCATTCACTTCCTCGAAGGTCTTAATTACGTCAAGAACAGTGTAACCTTCACCAGTTCCTACGTTAAATACATCATAATAATTTTCGTTTTCCTGCTCGTCCAAAAGCTGGAATGCCTTTAAATGTGCCTTGGCTAAGTCCACCACATGTATGAAATCACGAACGCAGGTGCCATCAGGCGTGTTATAATCACTGCCAAAAACGGTTAACGATTTGCGTAACCCGGCAGCAGTTTGTGTAATAAAAGGAACCAGATTACTAGGTACACCATTAGGAAGTTCGCCTATCAGTGATGACTCGTGTGCCCCTATCGGATTGAAATAACGCAGGCAGATTGCTTTGATTCCGGCACCTGAATGCACATGGTCACGAATGATATCCTCAGCTATTGCCTTGGTATTCCCGTAAGGAGATGTGGCCGGCTGGCGTGGCGTTAATTCAGTAACGGGTAATTTCTCAGGCTGACCGTAAACCGTACAGGATGAGGAAAATACAAACTTGGTTACATTAAATTCTTTCATAACCCTTAAAAGTACAAGCAGGGAAATGATGTTGTTTTCGTAGTAATTCAATGGTTTTTCCACGGATTCTCCCACTGCTTTATAAGCAGCGAAGTGAATAACGCCATCAAACTTTTCCTTTTCAAACAAACTTCTTACCTTTTCAACATCATTACAATCTATCTGGTAAAACGGGAAGTCTTTGCCGGTAATGCTCTTTATTCCCTTCAATACGTCCAGATTCGAATTATAAAGATTATCAATAATTACCGGTTCAAATCCTGCTTTGTCCAGCTCCACAACTGTATGAGATCCAATAAAACCTACTCCGCCTGTAACGAGAATTTTCATAAATCGAAATATTATTTCAAAATTTTATTAAACTGTATTTGCTCATAAAATTATATTTACAAAGCCCCATAACAGACTGTTACGAAATCAATAAAAAATAACCCTACTGAATAAATTACAATTTTTTTCCGGGCAAAAGTAGAAAATTTGACGTCCATAAAAAAAAATTGTTTTTATTTATCCGTTGGTTAGTAAAAGCAAGATTTGAGGAAAATGAACCAGAGAGAAATTAAAGCGCTGATATCACTGCTTGATGACGATGATCATGAGGTGAGTCAACACGTTGAGGGAAAGATACTATCATTAGGCGGAAATGTAATTCCGTTTCTTGAAACAGAGTGGGAAGAAAGTTTCAATCCTATTATCCAACGTAAAATCGAAGAACTCATTCATGAACTCCAGCTAAGTATCATGATTGAAAGGTTGCAGGGCTGGAAAAATGGCGGCAGCCTGGATCTGCTGGAAGGTATGTGGATTTTGGCAACCTATCATTATCCTGATCTGTCAATCGAAAAACTGAAAACTTCTATTGATCAGCTGTATTATGATATATGGATACAGTTTCAGGAAGAAATGAATGCGGTAGACCAGATCAAACGGATCAACAGTATTTTTTTTGGACCAATGAATTTTGCAGCCAATACGAAGAATTTTCATTCTCCTTCTAATTCCATGATCAATGTAGTACTGGAAACCAAAAGAGGTAATCCGCCTACTTTATGTGTTATCTATTTATTGATAGCACGAAAATTAGGATTGCCTGTATATGGTGTAAACCTGCCTAATCTGTTTGTACTGACCTATAAAAATGATAAGACCCAGTTTTATATCAATGTATTTAACAGAGGAATTATTTTTTCCAGAACCGATATTGACCATTATATCGCCCAGCTTAATATCAAATCGAAGGATATTTTTTATCAGCCTTGTACAAATCTTGAAATCATTCAGCGTTTGCTTCGCAATTTGATTTTGTCCTATGAAAAAACAAGCGATCAGGAAAAAAGTAAAGAAATCGAGAAAATATTAAAGGCTACGCTGGATGAAAGTGAAGACTGATCACAATGCAATTGCGAGGCAGTAATCGTCATACCAGCGAAGATGTATGCGGGAATGTACGATTAATTCTTCATCTGTTAAAATACCAATGATCTGGTTCTCCCGGCCTGAAAAGACTTCGATGTAAATTGAATTTTTGAAGCTGATTTTCTTTTTTCCGTATAATTTATAAAGTGCTTCCTTGGCACACCAGTAAGTGCACAAATGTGAAAGATCATTTTCTGCGTGAACAAATTCAGTATCTGATAAATACTTTTTTGCCGTGCGCCGAAGTTTCTCATCCACTTTTTCCATATCAATACCTACCGGGGATAATAAATTGATTACCGCTGCAACATAGTCTGCAGTATGCGTAAGTGAGATGTGAGAATCGTTATTGACCAGAAATGCTTTTCCGTGCTCATCCTTATGCGTACCTTCATAAAAGATCCCAAACTCTTCGGCCAGTGTTTTAATAAGCAAACGGCTTGCAAGCCACTCACGTTTTTTCTGAGGGTGGGAAATCAAATTGAGATCATCCAAATTATACTCGGAACCTAAACTATTGCGGAGTTCTGTTTCATTTTCGGTTAACTTCCACAGGAGCAGTGTACTATTCTCTTCAATCTTTTCGGAATGAACGAGGGGCATAATAATTCTGTTTAAAAATTTCAGCAGGCTTCTAAATTTGCAGCAATATTAGCCATTCGCTGTCAGTAATCAGTTTTAGTTTAAAAATAATCAGCATCTCATCAATAAAGTCTAGAGACAGAAGATACTTACTTATCCGCATTTTGAAACTATAACTGATTAAAATATGCTGCTTTGACATGTAATGGTTTGTATTGCCAATAGCTAACCGCTAAAAGCCAACTGCTAACCGCAATTTAACACCATGAATATTCGTAAAATAGATACATTTTCGGGTCATCGCGATAGTGTATACACCATTATTGCTGATAACTCCGGACATGGCTTTTACTCAGCCGGAGCCGACGGCTTTATAATACAGTGGGATTTGCAAAAACCGGATCTGGGCAAACTCGTTGCCCGCGCAGGCGTATCAGTCTATTCATTGTGTTTTGACAAGGAAAATCAGGCTTTATGGATCGGACAAAATTTTGAAGGAATTCAGATTCTCGACACTGTCAATGGAAAAATAGAAAACACAGCGCGTATTACTACCGCGGCCATTTTTGATATTCAAATGTGGAACGGAAAAGCACTGGTCGCATTAGGCGACGGGGTAATACTGGTGATGGATATCTCTACCTTTTCGGTTCAGAAACATATTAAAATAGCCGACAAAAGTATCAGGTCTATTTCTATAAATCCCGCCACTTCTGAATTTGCCGTAGGTGATAGTAATCATAATATCCATATTTTTGATTTTGATGGTTTTAATTTAAAACAAATCATTAAATCTCACACAAACTCTGTCTTCTCTGTACAATATTCACCTGACGGACGTTTTCTATTTACAATGGGCAGGGATGCACATTTAAAAATATGGGATGTGCTAAACAACTACGAGCCTGTCACGGACATAGCTGCACATATGTATGCGATCAATCATGTGAGTTTTAGTCCGGATGGTAAATTGTTTGCAACCTATAGTATGGACAAATCCGTAAAACTTTGGGACGCTTCTACTTTCCGTCTGAAGAAAATAATTGACCGTGCGAGGCATGCGGGACATGGAACATCGGTAAATAAATTATTATGGACTGACTATGAAAATCAGCTCATTTCATGCAGTGACGACCGAACAATTTCTGTATGGGAAGTAATACAATGACATACTTTTAGAATGGTAAAATTGGTAAATACTTTGAAATGTGATTCATATGTCTTTAACTTACGCTGCCATTATTCAATAAATACCAAAGCACATTTTACATCATGAAAATTTCAGCTATAGACATACGTAAACATACGTTTGAAAAAATTTTCAGAGGTTATGACCCCGACGAAGTAGATGCTTTCCTGAACTCTTTATCACAGGAATGGGAGCGTTTTTCCAGCGAAAATGGATTACTAAAAATGCAGTTGGAATATGCCGAAAAAGAACTTAGCAAGCTCAAGGATATAGAGTCTACTCTTTTTCGTACATTAAAAAGTGCAGAAGACGTTAGCAGACAAATTGAAAAAGAAGCAAACGAACAGGCTGTAAAAACAATTGACGAAGCAAACGAACTTGCTACAAAGACAATTGAAGAGGCGAATGATCTTGCCACCAAAACTATTGGAGAGTCAAAGGTAAAGGCCGATGAAATGATTCTGGAAGCGGAACAACGAACCGGACAGGTTGTTAGTGAAACAGAAGATAAATTAAAGCGTTTCCGGGAAGAATTCGTTGCAGAAGTTAAAATTCAGGAGCGGGATTTCAGGGCAATTGAGAATTTCAGGGATAATCTTGTGGTTCAGCTAGCTTCCTTGGCTAATAATACGATCGATACTGTTGAACGTTTCGAACAGAAATATGATAAGGATTCCGTTTTAAATAAAATGGACGAAATAAAACAGCATATCCTGGAAATTGAAATTCCACGTAAGCCTTTGCCTAAACAGGAAGTTCAAGTTGAAAATAAAGAAGAAGAGATAACAGACACTGATGACGTACAAATTGTGCTTTCTGATGAAAAACCTGAAGTTGCTTTTGAAATTATAGATTATCATGAAGACGAGGAGGCTGAAATTGCAGAGCCTGAAATCGAGCTAACACCGGAACAGGAGCCTGAACTGGTTGAAGCTGCTGCCGAATTATCGGAAACAACAGAATCCGAAACGAGAGAAAAAGTAAAGAGCGCCGCAGACGCAGCAAGTGAAGCACTGGCAGAAATGCATCGGGTAGCACAGAAAGCCCGTGATGAAACTCCGGCAATTAATAAATTAAGAAATCAGGAAAATAATCAGTCAAACAGAGGTGGCGGCGGATCATTCTTCGACCAAATTTAATACACATTGGGAACGATCACACTGGAAGGACTCGAATTTTTTGCCTATCATGGTTTTTATCCTGAGGAACAAAAAATCGGAAACAAATATGCTCTGGATATAACGATTCAGACTAATTTTATTGAAGCTGCACAGCATGATAAGCTAAGTGAAACCGTAAATTATGAAACGCTTTATAATATTGCAGCAAAAGTGATGCAGGAACCGGCAAAGCTACTCGAACATATTGGTTTCAAAGTTATATCAAGAGTAAGAGATCATTATCCCAACGTAAACCTGGTTACTGTAAAAGTATCCAAATTTAATCCGCCCGTTGGAGGCGTTTGCACCCGGGCTGTGATCACGATGGAAGGATAAAAAAATCCGGAAAGGTAACTGTTAAATACAATTACCTTTCCGGATAACTAAAAGTTATTTTATTCTTCCAGATCGCGGAAAGCCAAAATCCCACCTGTTACATTTCTTGCATTCGTAAATCCCTGTGATTCCAGGAATTTCACAGCTTTTCCGCTACGTGCTCCTGAACGGCAATGAATAATTATTTCTGCATCTTTCAAATCTTCCAGTTCAGCCAGATGATCAGGTAATTCTGCAAGTGGAATTAATATTGCACCAAGGTTATCTTCTTCATACTCATGCTCTTCTCTGACGTCATAAAAATTCAGATCTTCTCCTTTGTCCAAACGTTCTTTTAATTCTTCAACTGTAATATCCATAACAACTATATAATTTAAATGAGTTATTTAACAATGAACACTTTTTGGATAAATGATCGTTTCCCATCCGACCCCTTAATAATATACATTCCGTCTTCGGTTACATGAAGCAATGAAGATTGATAACCTTTTACCGGCAAAATAGTTTGTACCAAATTACCTTGTACCGAATAAATATCAATTCTTTTTAAAGAAGTATTTTTCCAATTGATGATTCCCTGTGCAGGATTAGGGAAAAAGTAATTTTCAGAAACAGCAACTGGTTCATTTCCTGTAACAACTCCCTGTCCGGATTTTCCAAGATATGGACGGATCATAATACTGCCTTTTATGGCCACCTCGGTTTCCCAGGAATTTCCAAGATTATAGAATATTTTGTCTTTACCTAACTGCGAATTCCTGTCTAAACCAAACGTTACGGGTTCTTCATTAATCTATAGCCAACCAATATAGAATGTGTCGGCCACTGCAACTGGATTACCGAACTCATACTCCAGAAACCCGTTGCGACTATCCGGATAAGTAGCAGAAACAGACCGTTGGGTAAGCACCTGGTCCGGTTTTCCATTTTTATTACTATAAAGCTGAACAGTAAAACTTTGCCCTGAAATATCCTTATTGAAAGGAACCAGGGAAAGCCTCACTCCACCAATTGTATCGGGTTTGGAAAGTACATAACGTACGGCTGCACGTCCTAGTTTTTGCGGGATCTGCACACCATATTCAGCACTTCCATCGTCAAAAGCATAATAATCACTCAAATCCACATTTGCACTGATCGTATCATTTCTATTCAAATTGAGAAATTTAATAGGATTATCTGCGTCCGTGGTCTTTACTACCAGTTTGTATTGTAAAGAAGCAGAGGTAAGGGATGCACCAAAAGTGATCGGATTAAGTTTCATAATCCTTTCCTGATTTTTGAACGGACCCGTTCCGGTATAAGGTGCTATATAAACTGAATTATCATTAATTACTCCATAATTGGCACCAGAAAGCCTGTCTCTTACTGTAAAAGTAAAGGAGTTACTATTTTCACGATTGTTCAGATTGACTATATCCGTACTGACTGTAGCTGCGGTGGCTAACATAGGATTTACTTTGTATTGCCGCAGCGGCATGGAGGTATAATTTTTCAAAAAAGGTGTAAGCGGCTTGCGCACAGTAATATCCCTAATGAATTTATCGTTGGCTGTTCTTTTATCATTCAGGTAAACATAATCCAGATGCCAGGTATCATAAGGCCCGGAACTCCTGCCATAACCTCTGAAACGAAACTGAAAACCATTATGAAAAAAACCGGGATCTTTAATCGCAATAAACTGCTGCTTAAAAACCGTATCAATTACGTAACCATTTTGCGTCCAGACTGTTGACCAATTTTGACTGCTATTTAAGAACTCCAGGCTGATGTAATCACTGGAATCAGGTTTTTCACCCAGGCCTTTACCTTCCCAGTAAAAACTAATATAAATGGAATCCCTGGCAGTTTTACCCGCCAGATTAATGGGCTGAGAAGTAAGTGTATCTGTAAAACCCTGAGACAGAGGCACGATAAAATTGTATGGCGACCCAGTTGCATTTACTCCGTCAAAAGTGGCCACGTTTAAAGAAGGATGATTGGTTGTGAGTGTATTATTAATATAAACTCCACTTCCCGGCATCCAGTAGGTAGTATCGGGCCCTGCTGTTTTTGCAGTAGAAAAATCATCCAGGAATGGCAAACTTAGTGATGCTGTTGTTCTGGCACCTGCCGCGTAATTACTTTTTTAGCACCACTGGTTTTCATTTCACCAATCGGAACCAATTTAAGCTGTGCATAAATCTCCTGATACTGAAAGAAAATCAGTGCCAGTATGAAATATAGCTTTATAAAAGAAGATTTCTTTTTATTACAATTGTTCTGGTTGTGTGTTTTCATTCTCAATAGATTCAGCTGCCTGAGGTGTCACCCACAAATCAATTACATCACCAATTCTTACATTATTACCAGCCTCAGGGTTTTGTTTAACAATCGAACCAGGTGCTTGTCCTTCTTCTAACGGCACTTCCATGATCTGGCCTATTTTGAGGCCTGCACCAATTATAACAATTTTTGCCTCGTCCATTGGCATTCCAATAGCCGAAGGAGCTTCAAACTGGGCAGTTCCCAATCCTTCACCCAATTCCAGATCTATTTTAGACCCTTTTGGAATAGGTTTTCCAGGTTCAATAACGCTGCCGTTGTACATCTGTCGTAAAACTGCATTTTGAGCCATATCAGGAACGTATGAAATATTACCTTCTTCCAAACCAACACTTTTAAGCAACATTTGTGCACTCCGATGAGTCATGTCCGTAAGTTTGGGCATTTTAATGAGCGGTGCAGTGCGGGAAACTACTGTAATATATATTTTCCTGCCTTCCTTCACTTTGGCACCGGGAAGCGGGTATTGCGCAAGAATTGTAAGGGGAGTCATATTTGCTACAAAAACGCTGTCATTCACCTCGTAACGCAAATCCCTTGCATCCAAAAAATCTTCCAGCCCTTCCAAACTTTTTTTCTTAAGATCAGGTACTGTAATGGCCTCTCCGTGATTGGTTGTAAAAGGCAGATAAATAAAGAAAAAGCCAAGAAAAAATACCAATATCAAAGAAACAATGATGCCGATGTGGATAAAAAAATCACTTCGGGATTGCGTACTAATTTTTGCCATAGAGGTACTTGAAACAAATATTTTTTTATAAAAAGTAAAAATAGAAGTAATATTTCAGGATGCAATATTCTACGACTGATAGCCGCCAAGAATACGTTTTATATATTTTCCAAGAATATCAAATTCCAGATTGACTGAATCTCCTTCTTTAAGCTCATGAAAATTGGTAAAAGAGTAAGTGTAAGGAATTATTGCTACTCTAAATGAATTTGCTGCTGAATTAAAAACGGTTAGGCTTACTCCATTGATACAAATTGAGCCTTTCTCAACTGTGATATTCCCTGGATTTGCATCATATTCAAAATCAAATAACCAGCTGCCGTCCCTGGATTCAATTCTGGTGCAAATAGCAGTCTGGTCGACATGCCCTTGTACTATATGACCGTCGAAGCGCCCATTGGCAGGCATACAACGCTCCAGATTTATTTTAGCAGCTTCATACAGAGAATTTAAATTGGTTTTAAGCAATGTTTCCTCCACTGCCGTTACTTTATAAGTATCACCTTCAATTGCCGTTACCGTCAGACATACTCCATTGTGGCTTATACTCTGATCGATTTTAAATTCCGCAGCGATTGAAGATTTCAAGGTAAAAGTCTTGTTTGTACCTTCCTGATCTATTTTGATTACCTCTGCAAGTGATTCTACAATTCCTGTAAACATTTCTAATTTCATAAAAAAGATTCACCGCAAAGGTACAACATCTTTAAAAACCTTTTTGAATAGCCCTGTTGCTGATTACGATTTACTTTTGGATAGCCTTTTCAAATCCATATACTTTACGAACTTTGTGGAAATTACATGATACCCTTCACCGGGAGTTTACAGTATATATCCTAATTCAATGAAAAAAGTACTTTTTATAGATCGCGATGGTACAATAATCGTCGAGCCTCCGGTTGATTTTCAGGTTGATTCTCTTGAAAAATTAGCGTTTATCCCAAAAGCTATTTCTAATCTCCGCCGGATTGCAGAAGAAACGGATTACGATTTTGCAATGGTTACCAACCAGGATGGCCTGGGAACTGCATCATTCCCCGAAGAAACATTCTGGCCGGCTCAAAATAAAATGGTTGAGACACTTTCCGGAGAAAATATATATTTCAGTGCTACATACATAGATCGCAGTTTTCCGGAAGATAATTTGCCAACACGCAAGCCGGGTATCGGAATGTTAGGTTCTTATTTCTCGGCAGATTATGACCTGGCTAATAGCTATGTTATTGGGGACCGTCTCACTGATGTCCAGCTTGCAGTAAATCTGGGAGCCAAAGCTATACTATTTTTACCGGCTGTTCCTGCCGAAGGAGTTACAGAAGAAATGAATAAAACAATCTCATTCGTTTCCACTGACTGGGATGCTATTTACGAACATTTGAAATTACCTTCACGAACTGCTTCTGTAACCAGAAACACAAAGGAAACGCAAATAAAAATCGAGCTTAACCTGGATGGCAGCGGCCGTTCTGATATCCATACAGGACTTGGATTTTATGATCATATGCTCGACCAGCTTGCACGGCACTCAGGAGCGGATCTCACTATTCATGTCGACGGAGATCTGCATATTGACGAACATCATACTATTGAAGACACTGCACTTGCTTTGGGAGACGCATATCGCCAGGCAATCGGAGATAAGCGGGGTATAAGCCGCTATGGTTTTTTATTACCTATGGACGAAGCTCTTGCGCAGGTTGCTATTGATTTTTCAGGACGTCCGTGGTTGGTTTGGGAAGCAGAGTTTAAAAGGGAAAAAATCGGAGAAATGCCTACTGAAATGTTCTACCACTTTTTCAAATCATTTTCTGATACTTCATTGTGCAACCTGAACATTAAGGTTGAAGGCCAAAACGAGCACCATAAAATAGAATCTATATTTAAAGGTTTTGCCAAAGCAATTAAGATGGCTGTTCGCCGTGATCTGAAAGCGCTTGATTTCCTGCCTTCTACAAAAGGCGTGTTATAATTTTTTCTGACTACTGTTGATAGTAGGACTTTTTTACATATTTTTGTGGATATACATTCAGAGAAATAAGAATATTATGGGAATGACAATCATCATGATAGCTTTTTATATCGTTTTGCTGGGTTCAGCTTTGGCCGTTGGCCGTTGGCTTGAAAACCATGAAAAAGGCTGGAGAGCTTAAAAATATAGGAAAGGGAATGTATATTAATGCATTCCCTTTTTTATGAAGTTAAAAAAAATCTAAAATAGAAATAGAACATTTTAGGCATCAAAAGCGTTTATCAGGTCAAATCAAAATAATTTCTTCTGTTGAAAAACCTTTGTCTCATATTGCTTACAGTCTTTTTCTTATGTAAGTCATCAGATGTTGCAAGCATCGTGTTGGCTAAATATAAGATAACGGCTTCTTGTGATAAAGACAATTGTGGTAATGAAGAAAAAGAAGTTGAAAAAATGATTGATGACCAGCAAGTGGTTTACAACTCAATTTCTTTAGAAAAAAATGCGGTTACAGTTATCTTAAAAACTGTTTTCTCCCATACGGTTAAAATTGAAAATGAGATTTTCAGAAATCTGTTTTCTCCCCCACCTGAATTATCCTAAATACATCTTCGTTTAATTTTTAAATTTACGGCATTCTGTCTGTGTCATTTCTTATTGATTTGACCAATCAGATATTGGGCCTTTCTATTAACATATTTTAAGATCGAAATTTAGATAACTCATGATTAAGTCGTATAAAAAACTGTTTGAGAATAATAAGAACTGGGTAAAAGAAATAAACAGCCAAAATCCTAATTTTTTTGAAAAATTGGCTCAAGGTCAGAGCCCTCAGTTTTTATGGATCGGATGCTCAGATAGCCGGGTACCTGCTAATGAGTTAACCGGAACCGCACAGGGAGATATCTTCGTGCACCGTAACATTGCCAATATGGTGATACATACAGATATGAGTATGCTTAGTGTACTGGATTATTCGATTAATGTCCTCGGTGTAAAACATATTATGGTTGTTGGCCACTACGGATGCGGCGGTGTGAATGCTGCGATGGGAAATAAACAAGTAGGCCTCATAGATAACTGGCTATGTAATATCAAAGATGTGTATCGTTTGTATGAAGCTGAACTGGATGCCATTGAGGATCAGGTGAAAAGGAGTAACAGGCTTGTGGAACTGAATGTACAGGAGCAGGTTTTTAATCTCACTAAAACTTCAATTGTACAAAATGCATGGGCAAACGGCCGGTCGTTACTTGTTCATGGTATTATATATGACATTCACGATGGCTTGCTGAAAGATCTTAATATTACAGTCGGTGATACCAGTCAGATAGATCCGGTGTATAAATTCGATGTGGATCTGAATACGCAGCAATAATCAGTTAACGGATCGCTCCTTTATTATTTACGCCAAATCTCATGTCAGCTACTAATAATAAATTATTTTCTAACCTAAAATACGATTTCCCGGCAGGTTTGGTAGTGTATCTTGTTGCTCTGCCACTCTGCCTTGGTATTGCACTGGCATCTATAGGCCGTCCGGACTTGCTATTTTCAGGAATTATTGCCGGTATGGTTGGCGGTATTGTAGTTGGCCTTGTCAGCGGATCAGCACTAGGTGTGGCTGGTCCGGCTGCTGGTTTGGTTGTTATTGTGCTCAATGCACTCGATACGCTTGGTAGTTTTGAAGTATTTCTGTTGTCCGTTGTGCTGGCTGGTATTTTACAGGTTATTGCAGGGTTGCTGAAAGCCGGGATTATCGGTTATTACTTTCCTTCTGCCGTGATTAAGGGAATGCTTGCTGCAATTGGGATTACACTTATACTGAAGGAGATACCGCATGCTTTTGGCTACGACGCAGATTTTATGGGCGATGAAGCCTTTGACCAGAAAGATGGACAAAATACTTTTACTGAACTATTTAACGCAGTAAAATATACCAGTGCAGGTGCGGTAATTATTTCTATAGCTTCTTTGGGTTTACTACTACTATTCGATAGACCTTTTATGAAGAAATTGCAATTATTCAGATTTATCCCTGGTGCCCTGTTTGTTGTCCTGATTGGAGTTTTGCTTAATTTATTGTTTACAGGGATCGCACCTGACCTCGCTTTGTCAGGTGACCACCTGGTACAATTACCGGTAGCATCCAATGCTTCAGAATTTTTCAGCTTTTTCAAAACGCCTGACTTTTCCGCTTTTAAAAGAGTGGAAGTATATACAGTAGCATTCACAATTGCGATTGTAGCAAGTCTGGAATCGCTGCTGTCAGTAGAAGCAACTGATAAGCTTGACCCTTACAAACGTGATACGCCTACAAACCGTGAACTGATTGCCCAGGGAATTGGAAATATTACTTCCGGCCTGATTGGTGGATTACCTATAACCCAGGTTATTGTGCGTAGTTCAGCAAATATAGAATCTGGTGGAAAAACAAAAATGTCCACTATCATCCACGGTTCTATTCTCCTGCTTTCAGCGATACTGATTCCAAAATATATAAATTATATTCCTTTGGCTTGTCTTGCTGCCATACTATTACTGGTAGGTTATAAATTATCTAAATTATCCCTTTACCTAAGCATGTACAAATTGGGGAAAGACCAGTTTATACCATTTATAGTAACAATAATTGCTATTTTAAGTACGGATTTGCTCAAAGGAATTGCAATAGGAATGATCGTGGCCATTTACTTTATACTAAGAAAAAATTACAAACATTCTTATCATTATAAAAAAGAACAGCACCGTGACGGAGAGGTAATTACACTTGTTCTTTCAGAAGAAGTCACCTTCCTGAATAAAGGCAGCATAGGATTAACGCTTGATCATATACCAGAGAACTCAACTGTTATCATTGATGGCAGCAAATCTATTGATATTGATTATGATGTGCTGGAAATCATTCAGGATTTTAAAGAGCATACCGCTCCGCAAAGAAATATCACGGTTGAAACGAGAGGAATAAAAGGCGTTGAAGTTGTTGGCGGACATTAAATACGAGGATGTTTTAATAGAAAGTTAAATATTTTAAGAGGTCATATTTTAAGTAATGTGGCCTCTTCGTTTATCCGGTATATTTTATTATGTCAGATGACTTGAAATAAAAATCCCGCAAATGGAAGTCCATCGGCGGGAATCAGTAATTTGTAATAAGTCGATAAGTCGGTCTAATTTCTCTCAGGTCTTTGCTTTAAACGCTGGATAAGCATATCGTTAAAAGTCCGTTCTGCTTTGTAAAGCTCTATAACCTGATTGGCTGAAATTACCTTCAAAAAACGGTTTTGGTATTCTTTTTCAAGATCCAGTTCTTTTTGTTTAAGTGCCTGTACTTCGGTCAGGTTATTTAAAACTTGTTCATCTGTTTTACCTTCAGCTTTTTTATCATTGATAATTTTACGCTGGGCACGATGGATATCTTTTCTCTTTTGAGAAAATTCATTGTATACAGGCCAAAATCCGGTTGATTGTTCCGGCGTTAAGTTTAGGCGATTGGTAATAATAGCCACCTTCGCATCCTTGATCTTCTGCATTTCCTCTTCCGACCGTTGCTGGGCAAAAGAAGAATTAGAGAAGAATGATATCAAAAAAGTAAAAAGGAGCTATACTTTAATATTTTATTATGTTTCGAGTTCATTATTCTAAATATGTTAGGGTCAAATAGTTTTTTCAGATCCGGATGTTGATTCTAATATTTGCTGGCGCAGGAAATCATCATCCATACCATCCAGATAATATAATACGGTTGAGTCAGTTTCAAAAGCTTTTTGAACAACTTTATGTTCACTCAAATCGTAATAACTTATATTCTGATCTTCCAGATAATCAATAATTGATGAATCGCTGATATCACTTAGTGGTTCCTGCCCCAATGAACCCTGACGCTCCGGCACAGTAACCCAAACCAAAACCAAAATTAATGCCATTGCTGAAACCAATGCAACCGATCGCTGCCATGACCATCCGACAATAGGTTTTCGAATAGGTTCCGCTGGAATTCTTGACTGAATGATTTGAGGTAATTTATCAAAATAGCCTTCCGGGACTGAAAAAGGCGTCTCCTTTTTCAGATCATCCAACCGTATGCGATTTTTGTCCATGATTATTTTTATTTCCTGTCTTGCAAATGTTTGACTTCCCTAAACTGAAATAGTTTAATCCGTTTCATTTAAATAATCCTCTATTTTTTTTGTTGCCCAGTGATAAGAAGCTTTCAGTGCCCCCACAGACGTTCCGGTAATTTCTGAAATCTCCTCGTAAGGCAGTTCTTCAAAGTATTTTAAGTTGAATACCAGTCTTTGCTTTTCGGGTAATTTCAATAAAGCTTTTTGTAATTTTAGCTGTATCACATCTCCGCTTAATAGCGGGTCAGCTTCCAGTTTTTCACTCAGTTCATTTTCAATATCATAAATCGGGATAAAAAAACGCTTTCTTTTTTTATTTAAAAAATTAATTGCTTCGTTACTTGCGATACGATACAGCCAGGTATAAAACTTAGAATCACCACGAAATTTTTCCAGTGCGGTCCATGCTTTAATGAAGGTATCCTGGGTAATATCATTGGCATCGTCATGATCCACAACCATTTTACGCACAAGCCAATATACTTTTTGCTGATACTTCCGCACCAGCTGATTGAAAGCGTTTCTACGCGTTTCGGGGTTCTCAAATAAGGCTAATAATTCTTCGTCAGACATTTATAAACACGAACCTGTTGGTTGATTACAGGTTAAAACCGGAAGGGATAATATTCTTGCTATAAATCTGCAATAATTCAGGATTTCTCAACGCAAATCTATAATAATTTATTTTTCCATTGAGGGCAAATAACATTTGAGTCTTGTAAAAGGCAAAAATGATTTTGCTTTCTACAAGACTCAAAAAAAACGTTTCCTACTTACCACAAAATATGGCCGCAGATCATTCTCAAATTATTTTCTGGCAATGGCACGTTTCGCAGCAGCAACGATATCCTTGGCTGTCAAACCATATTTCTCCATTAACTGAGCTGGTGTACCACTTTCCCCAAAACTGTCATCAACAGCAACATATTCCTGAGGAACAAGTTTGTTTTTAACCAGAACCTGTGCAACACTGTCACCCAAACCACCAATACGGTTATGCTCTTCCGCAGTAACCACACAGCCCGTTTTAGTAACAGATTTCAGAATTGCTTCCTCGTCCAAAGGTTTGATTGTATGAATATTAATAATTTCAGCATTGATACCTTCTGCTTCCAGTTGTTCACCGGCTTGTATCGCTTCCCAAACCATGTGGCCGGTTGCAAAAATACTTACGTCAGTACCTTCATTCACCATCCATGCTTTACCAATTTCAAATACCTGGTCAGCATCAGTAAATACAGGGATTACAGGACGTCCAAAACGAAGATAAACCGGGCCTTCGTAATCAGCGATCGCAATGGTTGCAGCTTTGGTCTGGTTATAATCACAAGGATTGATCACTGTCATGCCTGGAAGCATTTTCATCATTCCCAAATCTTCAAGAATTTGGTGTGTTGCTCCATCTTCTCCTAATGTAAGTCCGGCATGTGAAGCACAGATTTTTACATTTTTATTTGAATAAGCAACGCTCTGACGGATTTGGTCATAAACGCGGCCTGTTGCAAAGTTTGCAAAAGTGGTTGCGAAAGGTATTTTACCACCAATCGTCAAACCGGCAGACATACCGATCATATTGGCTTCTGAAATTCCGCACTGAACAAATCTGTCCGGATTCTCTTTAATAAAGGGTTCTAATTTTAAAGATCCAACAAGGTCAGCACAAAGTGCAACTACATTAGGATTTTGTTGTCCCAGAATATGCATTCCTGCTCCAAAACCTGAACGGGTATCTTTCTTTTCAGTGAACGTGTATTTTTTCATTATTGTATAAATGTCTATATCTGAAAACCGTAAACGGTTAAATTTTTAATAATCTCCCATTGATTCTTCCAACTGCGCCAATGCTGCTGCTAATTGCTCATCATTTGGTGCAGTACCGTGCCATTTGTGGGTTCCCATCATAAAGTCTACACCAAAGCCCATACCTGTATGTAACAGTACCATAATCGGCCTTCCATGTCCAAGTCTGCTTTTGGCTTCGTAAAGGCCTTTCAAAACAGCAGCCATATCATTACCTTCTTCGATAGAAATTACTTCCCAGCCGAATGCTTCATATTTTTTACCCAGATCACGGTTGTTCATCACTTTCAGCGTAGGGCCGTCAATTTGCTGTCCGTTCAGGTCAATGAATGCAATGAGGTTATCCACTTCATGATGCGGAGCAAAAGTTGCAGCTTCCCAAACCTGTCCTTCCTGCTGTTCACCGTCACCCATTAGTACGTGAACATATCCTTTGTCACCATTCAGTTTTTTGGCAAGAGCAGCACCAATAGCAACCGACATTCCCTGTCCTAATGAACCCGAAGCAATACGGATTCCTTCCAGATGCTCATGTGTGGTCGGGTGGCCTTGCAACCTTGAATTCAGCTTACGGAAAGTAGCCAGTTCCGGAACCGGAAAATATCCGCGGCGTGCTAATGTGCTGTACCAGACCGGAGAAATGTGCCCGTTTGATAAAAAGAAAAGATCTTCGTCTTTACCATCCATATCAAAAACAGGCTTTCCATCTTCCTCTTTAAGCTTCCAGACGCTCAAAATACAATGCAACAAATAATTCAACGCAACCCAAAGATCCACCAGGGTGCCCTGACTGGCAACCATGAACCATGCGGACGATATCTCTGCGAACTTGTGATGCAACCTTCTCTAATTGTTCAATTTCCATTTTTTCTATTTTCTATTGGACTTTCTCAAATTTAATATAAAAACACTTGCTCAGGACGGCTGTAAATTTCGCATGATCCCGACTTTAAAAATAACTATTTATTGGGCAGTTTTGCTAAGAATTTGATCAGTATGATTCTTGGTATCTACTTTTTCTATTATTTCTTCAATAATCCCATTTTCATCAATCACAAAAGTTGTACGTGCAGTTCCCATATAAGTACGGCCATACATGCTTTTTTCGACCCAAACTCCATAAGCTTCCACAATGGAATGATCAGTATCAGCTAATAAAGGAAAAGGAAGGTCAAATTTTTTGATAAACTTAGTGTGTGATTTTTCATCGTCTACACTCACGCCGAGAACCTGATAACCCTTGCTTAAAAGTGCATCATAATTATCCCTCAAATTACAGGCCTGAGCGGTACAACCCGGCGTATCATCTTTTGGATAAAAATAAAGAATTACTTTTTTGCCTTTGAAATCGGAGAGATTAATCACTTTACCATCCTGATCTTTTGAAGAAAATCCAGGTGCTGAGTCGCCTGCTTGAAGTCCCATATATACTATCCTTTTCGTTTTTTCGATTTTACAACCCGTTTTTTTACCTTAATAACAGGTTCTGACAATTCAGTATGCAAGATAGTACTATTTCCTGCCCTATCTGTAACTTCTAGGGTTAGTTCTCCTTCAAATGGCAAGCCAGGGTCTACTTTTTCCGACCAGATATATCCTCTTTTTGAATCGTAATTCATCAAAATCCACTCTCCGTTTATCATCGCCCTGTAATGGTCAATCCCTGACGAACCATCCCATATATTTGCTGTAATCCTTGTTTTGCTATGTTCCTGTAAACGGATCTTTGGAGGAATGGTGTCGGTCTGAATCATAAAAGTACCCAGCTCACGTGTTTCGAACGAAATTTTATCCCCATTCCATTCTCCTCCTACAAACCGGTAATCGCCATCTACATATCGAAAGACTTTACTCCTCTCCTTATTGACAGGAATATTTTCAGGAGTAAATGAAATGGAGACATAATCTTTCAAAGCAACACCTTTACTATTAATAATAAGCGAATTGAATTTTTGTTGTCCAACAATAAAAAGTGTATCAAACAAACTGTTTTCGTTGAATTTAATATCCCAGTTTTTGCCGGTATATTCAGTTTTCTGACCTGGTGCAATGCTCCCTCTCAGGTAAGTTCTTACAATTGAATTAGCAATTTTTATTGAATCAGGCATATAATCGCGTAAATCGGTCAAAAAAATGGCTGATTCATTTGAATAAAAGTCAGGTTGTTTCCTGCTTTCTTTCCCTTCTGAATAATAAGTGGCAAATGGATTGGCACTCCTGTAATATCTGGCCCTGACCTGCAATACATTTTCCGAGATTTCTGTCTGAACCCATTCAGGATTTACCTCAGTTTCATATAACTGCAACCCGGGATTTTGAACTTCTCCTTTTATAGAGAATAACAATTCGGACGAATTCTCATATGAATCTGAAATTGTTATGCTTACTTCATGCGTAAGTGTGTCCGTAATATTAAGTTTGCCCTTGTATAAATCAGTTTTGTAAAGATTGAAATTATTACCATCCGGAACGTAACATTTTAAATAACGCTGTCCGCTTTCCTGCTCCGTTTCATAATCAATCAGGTTATTGTAATCCCGTGTAGAAGCATTTGGAAAAATTTCCATATTATAGGAGAACACCTCTCTCCCATCCATTTTAATCTCAATACATTGTAAACCATATCTGAATCCGGTTCCGGTCATCTGGTCATGAGCAACCAGGTCAATACCAATCGTTCCCGTTGCTGAAATTGGGTTTGCAATGCGATACGTACCATCCTTTAATTTCACCGGATTGAATACCTTTCTGTCAAACTGGCCATTAACCCGTCCATCAATGTCCAACGGCCTGATTGCCAGGTTTACAAATTTGGGAGGAGTAACATCTTTAATTTCGTTGAACCCAAAATATAGCGGATTCAGATAATTATCCTTTGAGTCACGGATTTCAAAATGTAAATGCGGACCGGCAGAACCACCAGTGTTACCGGAAAGTGCAATAACTTCTCCTTTCTGAAAAGTATACTCACCCGGTTTTGGAAATAGGTCTATCTCAAAAGTTTGCTTTTTATACTGTTCACTCCGAACATAACTGGCAAGCGGATCATTAAATTTTAGTAAATGCCCGTAGACAGAAGTTTGCCCATTGCTATGACGCAGGAAAATAACATTACCATAACCGCTTCGTTGTACGGCAACTTTATATACATACCCTTCCGCAGCGGCATAAACGGGCAATCCTTCCCTTTGTTCAGTCCTGATATCCAGGCCCGCATGAAAATGATTGGAACGCAGATCTCCCAGGCCTCCTGCAAGCGAATTGGCTAATCCAGGCCGGATTGGGAACTGGTAATATCCTTTTGGATAAGATTGCTTTTGAGCAAATAGAGGAGAAAAAACACCTGTAAACCCTGCTAAAAATAAAGTAAAACGGACAAATGCCCGAATGTAATTACGCATGAAAAAATGATCAGAATAAACGAACCAGGTAACGACCGGTCCAAAATGAATTAACTATCTAACGTACAATTCAAGCATCTTCTTGCCTTCAATAGACGCAGTTAATTTATCCCCGATTTTTACAGACGATACACCTTTGGGCGTTCCTGTAAATATCAGATCGCCTTTTTTGAGCATGAAATATTTAGAAACGAATGAAATCAGGTAATCTATCCGGTAGATCATCATTGAAGAATTTCCATTCTGGCGGGTTTCATCGTTAATGTCCAGACTGAAATTGAGGTTTTGGATGTCTGCAAAATCAGAAACAGGAACAAACTCAGAAACAGGAGCTGATCCGTTAAATGCTTTGGCCAATTCCCAGGGCAAACCTTTGCTTTTCAGCTCAGATTGCAGATCCCGGGCGGTAAAATCAATACCGATTCCTATTTCGTCATAATATTTGTGTGCGAATCTTTCTTCAATATTTTTGCCAACCTTATTGATTTTTATAACCAGTTCTACTTCGTGGTGGATGTCTTTGGAAAAATCAGGATAAAAAAATGGTTCACCAAGGCGTACCTGTGCAGTTTCCGGTTTTAAAAAAATAACAGGGGAATCCGGGCGTTCGTTATTGAGTTCGGCTATATGATCGGCGTAATTCCGGCCTACACAAATAATTTTCATTTATCAGGACATTAAATTTAAAACTACAAATTAAACGATTGTCGGAACAGACGAATCAGCTTCATGGCAAAACTACTGACAAAGCGGTCAGCGACATCATCTTTTATGTCATTTTTTCGTTCAAACGCTCCTCTTATCATTTTGCTTACAAATTATTATACTTTCTTTTTCCTCTTTTTGCCTTACAATTTTTCAAAGAAGTATCGTTATTTGTATAATTAAAATCATTCCCGTTCAAAATTCTGCGCATGAATAAGCATATTTCCTTTTCTTTTATTTGTATGTTTATTTTTTCAGTATTCACCTTCTCCTGTGATACGTTAAGAAAGAGCCCTTCTGAATCGTCCTCAAAATCAAGATACAAAAATTCACCTAACCGTTCATCTAATTCCCGTGCTAATGCTGCACGCCACCCGGCCAGCCGCACCTCAGCAAAAAAACCAGTAGCATCCCGGGCTAAACCGCAGGCATCCGGCAAACCATTAAATACTCGTCTGTCAGGCTCTTACAGTGCCGAAGTCCCAAAAGTAGTTGAAGTAGCCAGAACCTATTCCGGAACTCCTTACAGATCGGGAGGAAATGATAAAAATGGTATTGACTGCTCAGGTCTGATATGCTCCGTATATTTAGAAATCGGCGTAAAAGTACCGCGGATTTCATGGCAGCAATCCGAGTTTGGTTCGGAAGTTGGCAGCATAAAAGAACTTAAACCGGGAGACTGGGTATTTTTCGTTCCGGAAGCAGGAAAGGAAGGATATGTTTCACACGCAAGGAATTGTAACGGACGTGCGAAATAAGGATGAGATCATTTTTATCCACGCTTCTACGTCCAGGGGTGTACGTGAAGACAATCTTTTTTCGTCTTACTTTAAAGGAAGGTTTGTAAAAGCCATGCGCCCATTCTGACCGATTGCCAATTATCGGTTTAACCTGGATATGCCGTTCGTTAAATATTCACAAAAGTGTTATGTTTCATTTTTCCTTTTTATTAATTTCATAATTGTTATTTAAATAATAAACAATTCAAAATGAGTGGATTAAGGACCAATTATGCTTTATCAGTATAAAATCATTTGTTGCTTATTTACCGGATTAGTGGTTTTGCACGATTCGGCTGTCTTATTTACATAATTACCTCAACTATTCTTTAATTTCAATCCTTCACTAAACCTTATGGAAACTAAGATTAGCCCGCCACTGGTCCGTACCGAAAGTGTGGTATCTCCGCAAGGATACACCAGCATACCTATTTACATTATCGCAATTGTATTTTCTTCGTTTTGTGTAATTACAGGTCTCATCTGGGACATTTGCTGGCATATCAGCATAGGTCGTGACGGGCTCTTTTCGGCTCCTCATCTGGTAATTTATCTGGGTGCGGTTGTAGCGGGGTTGTTTTCGGGATATGAAATTCTTCGGAAAACTTTTTGGGGAAGTGCTTCTGAAAAATTAACCAACGTAAAAATCTGGGGTTTCTTTTATAGTTCATTGGGCGCGTTATTCTGCGTTTGGGGTGCACTGGCCATGCTTACCTCGGCTCCTTTTGATGATTGGTGGCACAATACTTATGGCCTGGACGTAACCATTCTTTCTCCGCCGCATACAGTTCTGATTTTGGGAATGATTGGTATTCAGTTTGGCGCAATGATCAGTGTAATTGCTATAAAAAACCAGCTAAAACTCACAATACAGCGTTCAAATGATTTGAGAAAAAGTCTTGACCAAAAGTTTTTCTGGTTATTTGCACTTTCTGGCGGATTTTTGCTAACGATCTGGTTCGCACTTCTTTCTGAAGAACTTGGGAGAATGCAAACACACCGTTCCAGTTTTTATATCGTTGCTGCATCTGCATTTCCTATCCTTTTAATGGCAATTAGTAAATCCGTTAAACACAAATGGACGATAACAGCTGTTGCAGCAGTTTATACTGCTATGATGTTACTTACATTCTGGATTATTCCATTATTTCCTGCCGAACCAAAACTTGGCCCAATTTTAAACCACATCACACATTATCAGGGATTTCAATTTCCTCTTCTGCTTATTATTCCGGCAATCTTTCTTGATTTACTCCGAAACAGATTTGCATACTTCAACGACTGGAAATTAACCTTGATTCTTGGAACTAGCTTTTTACTCATCTTTTTTGGAGTACATTGGTATTTCGGTGGATTTCTAATGGAATCACCTTATGCACGGAACTGGTTCTTTGGCAGCCACTACTGGTATTTTGGAAATGACCCTAATTGGCAATACCGATATAAATATGCTCCGTGGATGTTAGAAAATACATCTGAATTCGTAAAAGGACTGGGTATTGCTTTCGTCGCATCTCTGATTTCTACAAGGATTGGTTTATCATGGGGAAACTGGATGCATAAAATTCAAAGATGAAAAAACTCATTTATTTTCTGCTGATTCTGGTATGGAGTCAGGTCGCCAGGGCCCATGTAGGAAGTTTCGGTGTTCAAATGCAGGGACAGGCCGGCCCCTATAAAGTTTTGGTCAGCATACAGCCTCCCGATGTTATTCCTGGTACAGCTAACATTTCTATTTTCATTGAGAGCGGACAGGCCCAAAAGATTTCTGCAAGGCCAATTTATTTTTATTCCGGTGATAAAGGCGCACCTTCATCGGATGAAATATTAGCAGTTAAGGGTCAATCCGGCCAGTTTCAGGGCCAGGTCTGGCTTATGGAGGATGGTTCGTCAAGTGTCCAGATCCAGATTGAGGGCGATAATGGCAAAGGTGAACTGATTGTCCCGATCATGGCTATTTCTACTGCGCAAAGAGCTATGCCGAAAGGACTTGGTATTGGATTAAGTATATTGGGCATAATACTTTTTTTGTTGATGATCACAACGATCGGCGCTAGTGTGAGTGATGGATTATTACCTTCAGGAGCAGTTCTGTCAGCCTCGCAGAAGCGAAAAAAATGGATCAAGATGGGTATCGCAACGATCGTTTGCGCACTTATTCTTTATGGTGGAAGCAGCTGGTGGGACGGCTGGGCAGCGGATTATAAAAAGTATATGTACAAACCGATACAGGGTGTGTCCACAATCCAGATCGAAAATGATCAGCGTGTATTTCAGTTAAAAATTGATACAACCAACTGGTTTGCCCAAAGAAGGGGAAGTATGTTGAGCACATTAATTCCTGATCATGGAAAACTAATGCACGCGTTCCTGATACGTACTCCCGGACTTGACGCATTTGCACATATACACCCTGAAAGAAAAGACAGTACAACCTTTGAAGCATATCTCCCCGACTTACCTGCCGGTAAATATCTGATGTATGCCGATATTGTACGGTATTCTGGTTTTGCTGAAACAATAACAGACACCATTGATATTCCTGAACAAAATCAAAAAGTAAAGGAATTAAAAGTAACTGCGGATGAAGATACATATGCAATTACCGATCCGATAAATGCTCCCGGAAAAGTCCCGGTGGCCGAAAACGTCGTTATTTGTGGTAAACCAGGAACCAAAACTGTTTTTAAAGATGGCTCTTATGCCGTTTGGCAAGGAAAAGCAGGCGAAATACTTGAAGCAGGAAAGCCATATCAGCTTAATTTCGAAATTTTCAATCCTGATGGCAGTCCCTGTTTGCCCGAACCATATCTGGGCATGATGGGGCACGTAGCCATTGTACGGTCTGACGGGTCGGTTTATATTCACCTGCATCCAACCGGAACGTTTCCTATGTCCGCCGAACAGTTATTTAAAAACAGGTTGACAGATACAACAAAAATAAAAAGAGCACCCTCATTGCCAGCCGTTTTTAAAGACAGTGTCAATCATTATCTGGCAAGGCTTAAAGCTATGCCGGTTATTGAAAGAGAGATTTTTTTAATGAAAGAAATGGGCATGTATGATCTCAATGAAAACGGAATGATGGGTATGGAGCATAGCAATTTAATTTCCTTTCCTTACTCTTTTCCCAAAGAAGGACGATACAGGATTTTTTTACAGGTTAAACGTAATGAAAAGGTTTTAACTGGGGCTTTTGATGTGAAAGTGAGAGATACGACTACTTTATAATGGAAGTAGGGCTCAGGATTTCTATCTAAGCCCTACTCTACTTGTTTTAAAACAAACTCTTAATTGTTTCAAAAGATATATTTGTATAGTCTTCGATATAAAAGTTACAAGGCGGCAGTTCTTCTTTAGTATGGGAACTAAGTACTCCTACTACACGCATTCCCGCATTTAAAGCAGCTGAAATACCTGAAAATGAATCTTCAAAAACCACACACCGATCCGGTGAAACACCAAGGTTCATTGCAGAAGTCAGATAAACCTCGGGATCTGGTTTGTGTTTTTTTACATTTTCACTGGCCATGAGCGATCCTAATTTTTCACGAATGGCCACTTTGCTTAGAATCAGTTCAAGATTGGCATAGGGAGCCGATGTGGCAACACCGAGCTTCGCTCCATTGGTTTTCAGATCCGTTATAAAGGCTTCAATTCCGGCAATCGGCTCAATATAAGGCTCATAAATTTTCCGGAAAAGGCTTTCCTTTTCATCTTCCAGCTGTAAAAGTTCTTCACCTTCAATAGTTCTTTTCAAAAAATGACTGAGAATGTAACTATTGCTTTTGCCAAACATATGTTCTGCAAATTCTTCGTCAGTCGGAGCCAGGTTTCTTACGAAAAAAAATTCGCGAAAGGCTTTGGAATGGTAAGGATTGGTATGGCAAATGACACCATCCATGTCAAAAATTACAGCAATTTCTTTGTTCATATTGCAAAGTTAATCATTGACAATACTACACAGAAGTTAAATGAGTAGTATATTAGTAAATTGTTATTATATAATGTTTTATACAGGCCTTTTCCTTCATGATCATACTGCTTGCATTTCAAACATTTTTGATATTATTGTATTTTGATATCATTGCCCATTATCAATTACTACATACATTTTACAATGAAAAATATTTATTCCTCTTTTAAATTAAAATTAATAAATGTAGTATTGTAATATTAATTCTAGCATTTTTATTAATATTTTACAATACCTCATTAGTACAGGTTATATTTTCTTCAGGTAAAACTTCTCAATCATCCTTGCACAATATTTTATAATTAGGACAGCTATATGAATGAGTTAGAACGAACTAACAATGGCGTTGATCTTCGCTCTGTTACAAAAACAAGTCAGTTAACGTCAGTTGAGATATATGATAAGTATGGAGCCATGGCTTATGGAATAATATTGCAGATCTTACCTCAGCCACATTTGGCACAGGAAGTATTGGTAAACGTCTTTTCGTCACCCCTTCTGCAATCGTGCAATAGTTATCCGTTTAGTTTTGCAGTGTGTGTAATAAAACTTGCGCGTGCAAAAGCAATTGAAGCAAAGCAAAAACTGATGTCAATTGCTCCGCATAATCCAGAAAATGATTTAAACCATTATGATCAGTCTCCTGAGTTGATTTTTAATCTTGCATTTCGGGAAGGATATACACCGGAAGAAGTGGCAATGAAGTTAAATATTTCTAAATTAGAGGTACTAAAAGCGTTTCATGATTTTTTCAAATCTTACCGTAACTCTTAACCCATAAAACAATTGGACACGAAAGATTTTATAAAGAGTGGAATTTTAGAATCACATGCATTAGGATTCTCAACCGAGGAAGAAAAGGAATATATCAAGTATATGATTTCGGAAAATGAGGACATTTCCAATTATGTGACTGATCTGGAATCGGAAATAAAAAGTTACTTCAATCAGAACCAGGTCCCGCCACCGCCTGATGTAAGGGAAGTTATTCAGTTAAGAAATATTAAATCAGATATTCAAAAGAAGAAGTTTGTTTTTAATCAGACATCGAAAGAAAAGAATGAAAATAAGAATGAATATCTGGATATAGAAGTCAACGATACCTATATTAAAGTGCATAAATACTGGCGGCCCGCATTTATTGCAATTTTCATTCTATCCAAAATATTCCTGATCGCCGGACTCTATTATTACTTCAAAACAACCAGCCTTACAGAGGAAGTTGTCAGGCTTAAAACAGAAATCCAGCAAATAAAGTAATCTGATATTATATAAAAACAGCCTGAATATCGCATTGATTTTCAGGCTGTTTTTATGATAAACCAAAATTCATTTTCCTTCCGGAAGTTCCCACCAGTTTCGGTTAGGATAAGTAGTTCCCACAATAATTTGCTCACCAATAACCGGCGTTGTTAATTTTAAACGTAATTCTTCGGCTCTTTTCGAAATCCGTTTTGGTGATTCATTCCATGGATGCAGCGCCAGCGTAAATTTCCCCCAATGAACCGGCCACACAACTTTCGCTCCCAGATCTATCCCTGCCTGAGCAGTTTGTTCCGGCATCATGTGAATGTCCGGCCACATTTCGTTGTATTGCCCGCATTCCAGAACAGCCAGATCAAACGGGCCAAATTTTTCTCCGATGGCCGCAAAGTGTTTTTCATAACCCGAATCTCCTCCCAGGAAAAGTTTGTACTTATCAGTTTGTAGTACATACGATGCCCATAACGATTTGCCTCTGTTCAAAGCCCTACCCGAAAAATGACGGGCCGGTGTAGCTGTTACATGTATACCGTTAATTGCATTCGTTTCTTCCCACCAGTCCAGTTCTGTAATATTTTCCGGTGCAATCCCCCAGTGTTCAAGGTGTGCTCCTACTCCGAGCGGAACAATAAATCTGGTTGGTTTTCCTGCAAACTTCTTCAGCGTTTCATAATCCATGTGATCGTAATGATCGTGGGACAGCATAATAAAATCAATAGCCGGCAGGTCTTCTACTTCAAATACATGCGTTCCCGCATAGTTTTTACTACCAGCCCACTGAACAGGAGAAATCCGCTCACTCATTGCCGGATCCATTAAAATATTTTTCCCATCAATCTGGATCATATATGCCGAATGTCCAAAATATGTTAATGTTGGCCTGGCAGGTGGTGCCGCTTTCAAATCAGTTTTGATGGATGGAAGTGTAAAGTTTGGTTCGACGTTGTCCACTTTTTTAAAATATTCCAATGCCATTTTGAAGTAATTGGTATTGGGTGCCATAACCGGCGTATCTACAAGATTTGCAAAACTGCCATTTACATAATGAGGAGACTTTTTAATCCGTTCCAAACGCGCTCCACTCGGATCAGCACCAAAAGACGGTTGTTTTAAAAATATAAAAATGGCAATGGCCGCGATAACAATTATTGCGAGGAAGGTGAGCATTATGCTTTTAAAAATACGTTTAGTTTTTGTCATGAAATCAATTCCTTTTTCGTAAGATGAGCTGAAAAGCAACCGTTATTTAAATAAAAAAATTACCGGCATCCAAAGAGACCGGTAATTTAGGATATTATCCTCAGTTTTTTTCACGGATAAGTGTATCCGGTAATCATTATACTATTTCAAAAATGCCCGCAACATCCAGGCCATTTTCTCATGTTCTCTCAGCAATCCCGTTACAAAGTCACTCGATCCAAGATCTTTGTACGTATCTGCAAATTCTGTAATCAGGTTACGCAGGATGCGAATGATTGTTTCGTGATCATCCAGTAAATTCTGGAAGCTGTATTTTTTCGTCATTTGTATAATCCTGCTCCAGCAAATCTGTTAGTTTCAGGATGTCGGCCAGACGTGCTTCAGAATAGTGCCCAATAGCACGTATACGCTCAGCAGTATCATCCAAAATCACCTGTAATTGCTCATACTGGCCTTCGAACAATTTATGCAATTCAAAGAAATGCATACCTTTTATATTCCAGTGGTAACTACGTGTTTTGGTATAAAGCACGAATTCATTAGCCAATAATTTGTTGAGTTGAAAAGCAACTGCTTCTGTATTGCTGTCTGAAATCCCAATATTTGTTTTCATAGTACTTTAAAACATGGAAGGATGAAAAAATAATAATTTAACTATTTAGCTAACCGTATTTTAGCAGGAAAAGGTTGTTTAGATTAAAATTTATCCAAATTATTTTTCGCACAAACTTAAACGATTTTTACGGACGCAAAATTAACTAATCATTAAAAATCAGACGTTACTGTTTCACCGTCTGTCCAATTTTATTTACCTCTTCAATTGTCTTTCCCGATTCCAATCACCAACTTGCAAATAAGGTTCACATTTAACTAATCAACATGTTCCCCTTTCGTATAGGACAAGGTTACGACGTACATCAGCTGGTAGACGACAGGCCGTTCTGGCTTGGAGGTATTTTAATTCTTCACACACATGGGGCTAAGGGACATTCGGATGCGGATGTAGTTTGCCATGTTATTTGTGACGCACTTTTGGGAGCTGCTAATATGCGCAATATAGGTTTTCATTTTTCGGACAAAGATCCGCAATGGAAGGGAGTTGATAGTAAAGTTCTTTTGGAAAAAGTACTGGAAATGATTCGTGAAAAAGGTTTTGAAGTTGGAAATCTGGACGTTACAATCATTTTACAGGAACCAAAACTGAATCCGTATATTCCTGAAATGAAAGCCTGTCTGGCCCAGGTCATGCGTATATCAGAAGAAGATATTTCAATTAAGGCAACTACTTCCGAGCATTTGGGATTTGTGGGAAGAGAAGAAGGAATTGCAGCTCATTGCGTTGCTTTGATTTATAATCCAAAAACTGCCGCCGGACTTAGTCGTTAAATTATACTTTCTAAACTTTTGTAAATGAAATTCTTAAAACTACTCGTCCTTTCTGTTTCAGTCAGCATTACGTATAATGCCTGTGCACAGGAGCCTTCTTCTGTTACACAACCGCTTGGTTTTGAAGAATATGATCCTATTTCTACTTTAAAAGTGGAAGAACATGTTTTAAGGAGAGCCAGGTTCCCATTTATAGATGTGCATAATCATCAGTACCAAATGCCTACTCAGGACCTGAAAGCATTGGTGGCAACTATGGACAGCCTGAATATGGGTATTATGGTCAATTTGAGCGGACGCGGCTGGTCTCAGGAATGGAGTGAAGGAACGGCAACTCTGAAAGGTTCATTAGAAAATGTGGCAAAAAATGAGCCGAAACGGATTGCGGTTTTTACCAATATCCAGTTTAAAGGTTTTGGTGAAAAGGACTGGTCTGCAAGAGCAGTAAAACAGTTGGAAGAAGATGTAAAAATGGGAGCCAAAGGCCTTAAAATTTATAAAAGTCTTGGATTCAGCGGAATCAAAGATGACAAAGGAAACCGTGTAGCAGTAAGCGACGCTCGTTTGCAACCTGTATGGCAGAAATGTGGCGAACTTGGTATCCCGGTATTGATCCATACGGCCGATGTACCTTCCTTCTGGGATCCGATGGATCGTTATAACGAACGGTGGCTGGAATTAAAAACACATCCAAACCGTCGCCGCGGGCCAAATGATCCGGTTCCATTTGATTCTTTGATCGCTGAGCAACATCACATTTTTAAGAGTAACCCTAAAACTATTTTCATTAATGCACACATGGGCTGGTATCCCAACAACTTAAAAAAACTGGATAGCCTTATGATCGCTTTTCCGAACATGTATGTAGAAATAGGCGCTGTCATTGCTGAATTGGGACGGCAGCCTCGTACGGCTAAAAAGTTTTTTGATAAATATCAGGATCGTGTTCTATTCGGGAAAGACAGCTGGGTACCTTCCGAATATGCCACCTATTTCAGGGTGCTGGAAACCGAAGACGAATATTTCCCTTATCATAAAAAATACCACGCATTCTGGCGTATGTATGGGATGGGATTGTCTGATGAGGTCTTGAAGAAATTATATTATAAAAATGCGTTGCGGATTATTCCGGGGCTGGATAAAACTTTGTTTCCTAAATAATTCTTTTGAATATACATCATTTTCATCGTTTACAGTTGACAGGGTGTTACCCTGTGCTGAGGTATTTTGCCCTTTCAGGGCTTCTATAAATTCTTTTTCATAGAAAAAAAGCTCTGAAAGGGCGGAATACCTCAACATAGGGTAACACCCTATGAAAATCTATAAACCTATTTAAAGCTCTTCGCCTCTTTCATTACAGATACATATTCTGCTTTTTCGAGGCATTTTTTGTAGTATTCTTTTGCCTTGGCCTTATTGCCTGCACGATTGGCTATTCTTGCCAAACCTGCATAGGACATTGCATGATATTCCTTGGTATACTGATCATCGTGTGGCGTTTTCAATGCCAGCAAATATTCTTTTTGCGCCAATGCGTCATTTTTATCATCTTTTTCCAAAGTTGTTCCCTGAAATGTGTGCCATGCAGCGGGAAAAAAGCCGGTTGTAGTCCGTTTGAGTATTAAGTTATTTTTCTCTGCCGCACTGTAATTACCCGAGAGTAATAAAGCTTCAATATTTTTCATCAGATAGATCGGATTTTTCGGATACAGATCTGCCAGTTTATCTGTGTAAAGCAGGGCTTTTGCAGGATTGGATTCGTATTTCAAGTAAATATGAGCCAGATAATAACACGACTCTGCTTTTGTAATTGTGCCTAATTTAGTACCAGTATCTATTTGTTTCAGGCCCAGAGTTTTATTTCCGTTTTTAAAAAATAACATAACGGGTTTCACTATCGGGTGCAGTTCCGGATAAAGCTCCACATAATAATTATACATGCCGGAAGTAAAATAGAATTCTGAATTCTTGCTCATCAGTTTCAAGCCCTCTGTAAAAGCATTGTAAGCTTTTTTCCCTCACCTGCCGCACTGAGCATTTCTCCCTGGTAATTGTACATCATAGCCATGTAACCTCTGGCGGCCATAGTATAAAATACCGCTTCCGGATCATTACTATTTTTGCCATATTTTACGTTAATGGATTCCAGGCATTTATTCAGTTTCAGAATATATTCTTTCGATTTTACAGGATTGTCCTTAATAGGCAGATATTTCCAGAAGTAAATAAAAGAACCCAAAATATGCGTGACAGGATGGTTAGGGTATTTTTTTTCTACCTGGTTGATAATGACATCGGCTTCGTCAAATTCGTAGTTATAAATATGATCCAGACTGTTTTGAATCAGCTTCATTGTTCCCGCATCATTCAGTACCTGCGCTTTGGCAAAACCCGAAATAGAAAAAAACAAAATAGTTACATAAAAGACTTTCAAAATACACTTCATGGCTTTGCTATAAAATCAAAATGGTTTGGTGGTATCCCAACTGAACATTAGCTTTGTTTATAACCCCAAAATTTAAAGCGTGGTTTCTATAAAACCATAATTTCCGGGATCTTTGAAATTTACAATAACTTATTGATTGATAATATGATTCGCTACGAGCAGTTTACGTTGGATAATGGCCTGAAAGTTTTTGTCCACGAAGATTTTTCAACACCCATGGCTGCGGTTAATATTCTATATAATGTGGGTTCAAGGGACGAAGATGAAGAACGGACTGGATTTGCACATCTCTTTGAACACCTGATGTTTGGGGGCTCAAAAAATATCCCCAGTTACGACATTCCTGTACAGAATGTAGGGGGAGAAAACAACGCTTTTACGTCACCTGATATAACCAATTACTATATTACGTTGCCTGCCGACAATGTAGAAACGGCTTTTTGGCTGGAATCTGACCGGATGCTTAGTCTTTCTTTTGATCCGAATGTGCTGGAAGTACAGCGAAAAGTTGTAATTGAAGAATTTAAACAGCGCTATCTGAACCAGCCTTATGGCGATATGTGGCTAAAATTAAGGCCATTGGCATATAAGGAGCACCCATATCGCTGGGCAACAATAGGAAAAGATATTGAGCACATTGAACGCGCCACAATGGACGATGTCCAGAACTTTTTCTTCCGTTTTTACCGCCCGAATAATGCGGTCATGGTTGTAGCTGGTGCAGTAAAATTTAACCAGATTAAAGAATTGGCAAAAAAATGGTTTGACAGTATTCCAGCCGGGGCACCTTATGTTCGTAATATCCCAAGGGAACCACTGCAAACAGAAGCCAGACATTTGGAAACATCCGCTGCTGTTCCGTTAAATTCGCTGGTCAAGGTTTTTCACATGCCGGGGCGTTATGAAAACGGTTTTTACGCAAGCGATCTGATCAGTGATATATTGGGACGAGGAAAATCTTCGCGTTTGTACCAGGCTCTGTTAAAAGACAAGCCACTTTTTAACAGCATCAGTGCCAGTGTTACCTCATCTCTTGATCCGGGATTGTTGTTAATAAAGGGCAATCTGAATCCTGGTATTTCGCTTGAAGAAGCTGACGAAGCTGTAAAAGAAGTTTTGCATGAAATGGTATTAAATGGTACCACAGCAGATGAAGTGACTAAGGTAAAAAACCAGACAGAGGCAACTCTGGCATTCTCAGAAGTTGAATTACTGAACCGTGCGATGAATCTTGCTTTTGCAGCCAACGCCGGTAATGTGGATTGGGCTAATGACGATGCAGGAATTATCAGAAATCTTACAAAAGAAGATATAAATGAAGCCGCAAGAAAAGTTTTGAAGCCAGAAAATGGTTCGACACTTTATTATAGAGCTGAGGCGTAACCATCCGTGGCACGGCTGAGATATCAAAGCCAGTATCAAGCTTGGTTTCTCAGCCGTGCCACGGATTTTCAACTAATATAATTTTATCAAAAAAATAGGTTTATTTCCTCGGAAAATAAACCCGCACTTCCGGATGCATAGCATATAATCTAAACTGCTTTCCATCATTCACTACAATTCCGCTAGAAGTATCACCTCCCAGAATCGGATTTTTTTCGTACTTTTTCCAGTGAACAAGATCTTTCGAAACTGCAATATTTGTGGACCAGTCATGCCATTTTTTGAAGGCTGATGCGTGGTAATAAGCATAGTATAACCCCATATATTTAATAATCTGATTGAAAGCAACAGCATACTGATCATATTTTTCAGGACCGCAATTCAGCACCGGTTCATCCTGAACATTAGTCCATACTTTCAAATCCTTTGAAGTTGCAAGCCAAACCGCCGCATCATTTCGTTCATAAAACAAATACCAGAGATCATTTTCTTTCCAAACCGTTGGCGTTCCGTATGGGCCTTTTTCAATTGGTTTTCCATTTTTAAGCCTTATATCCAATGCTCCCTGGTCTTTCCAGCTAAGCTTATCAGAGGAAGTAAGCAAATGAGCTGAATCGCCCCGGCTTTCGGCAAACATATAATAGGTACTATCAGATTTGAGTACAAAAACATCTTCGACCCATAGAGATTGATGAATAGGATTTTGTGGAAATCGCGTCCATTTTAAACCATCTGGAGAAGTGGCGAGTCCCAGATATTTCATTTCCTCACCGGTTTTGTTGGTATAGCCTGTATACCACATATAATAAGTACTGTCTTCCTTTAAAATAAACCCACGTTCCCGGATCTTTTCATCCCATTTAGCAGAGTCTCCCGTACCTTTAAAAACGGGATTAGCTTCATACGACTTGAAATTGACCAGCTCAGATGGAAATTCTGGTTGATCTGCTTTTTGGGTTTCATTAATTTTCTGGTTTGAAGAATTGCAACCAATGAATATTACAGGAAATAATAAAACCAGCAATTGATATTTTACAGACATACCTTTTTCGAGAATGAATTTGTCATAGTACATGTGATGACCTCAAAGCGACTATTTTAAATATCATGCCTACCAAAAAACAGGATCAATAAATGCCGTAACATAAATTGATCCCATTTTATTAAATAATTACTTAGATTTTATATATCATTAATGCCAAATTAAACTTTGTGACTTCGCAACTTTGTGGCCAATTCCTTTATACTCTAAATCTGCTAATTCCTTGCTTAATCAAAGGAACATTAAAGTTGATTAAGTGCACCAATGGTAACTCGGTAAGTTTTAAATGACTGATTATTTGAGCTTTCCAAACAGGATTGACCAACTCTACTGCTTTGAGTTCAATAATTACTGAATTATTAACTAAAAGATCTAATCTCAATCCCTCTTCAAAAATAATATTATCATAAATAAATGGAATTTCAACCTGCCGCTTTACGGAATATCCTGCTTTAATAAGCTCGTGCGCCATACAGGCTTCATATATTCTTTCAAGTAAACCCGGACCTAATTCTTTATGAACTTTAAAGGCTGCATTTACTATTGCATTGCCAATTTCTTCAATACTTTCTGATAGTGGTGTATACTCCATATTAGTTATTTTTGCCACTAAGATACTAAGACACTACACTTTTTTTCTCATTTCCCTACTCCGGCAGAAAAGTCAGGTAACTGAAATTATCAGGATTAAACATTTCCTGTGCTATGTCCTGTAATTGTAAAGAAGTAATATTCTGGATTTCTGAAAATATTTCCGGCAGAGAATCTACCTTTTCGGTATCCAGTAAGCTTTTTGCCATCATCAGCATAAAACTCATATTACTTTCTTCCGACATGGCCAATTGTCCCATTAACTGTACTTTGGTCATATGCAGTTGCAATGTTGTCAGCGGAACTTCACGCACTTTTTTCAGCTCTTTATTGATCAGGGCAATACTTTTTGCAAGCTGTTTGGATTCCGTTCCAAAGAAAATACCCATGAAACCAGTATCCAGATATGGCGTGTAATTTCCTTCTATGGAATAAACAAATCCATATTTTTCCCTAAGAGAAAGATTGAACCGTGAATTCATTCCAGGCCCACCCAGCAAATTGATCAGCATAAAAAACGGCAGTCTTTTATCATCAAGTAAAGCATAGGAAGGCTGGCCCATTGCACATTGCGCCTGAGAAATAGAACGCTCTTTCTGATCAATTACAGGCGTATAAATACCTGGGGCAGTACGCACGCGCTTAGCTGTACGCTGTGGGATATCTCCCAAATATTTTTCGGCAACGCGAATTACTTTTGAAAAAGGCAATCGGCTCACCGAAGAAACGACGATCCGCTCCGTATCCATGTTATCATTGATGAACTGGAATAGCTGATCACGGTCAAAAGAATTAACTGTATCGGCAGTTCCTAAAATATTGCTTCCCAATGAATGATTTGCAAAAACAAGCTGGTCAAAATCATCCTGGATCGCATCCTCAGGCGAATCTACATACATAGACATTTCTTCCAGAATAACATTTTTTTCTCTTTCAATATGTTTTTCCGGGAAAACTGAATGAAAAGTTATATCGGCGAGCAAATCAATAGCCTTTTCAAAGTGATCGTCTAAAACGGAAGCATGAAAGCATATTTTTTCCTTGGTAGTGTAAGCATTCAATTCACCGCCAACGTTTTCCAGCCGGTTGATAATCTGTAAAGAGCTTCTCTTTTCCGTTCCCTTGAAAGCCATGTGCTCCCAGAAATGTGCAAGTCCCTGCTGATGCGGCAATTCGTCACGACTGCCGATATCCAGCATAATTCCGCAATGGGCGATCTGTGTATGAGGCACTTGTTTATGAGCAATACGTATTCCGTTGGAAAGCGTATGTAATTGATAATCTTCGGTAATTAATAGTGAGGTAGCGTTTGGGCTTCCGCTCTTGCGGATATTGTTTCTCTTCATTCCTGTTTAACACAAAATACACGCCAATAATTTTCGGCAGTGTGCACAAAATTACAGACTTTTGCCTGAAACCCTTATATAGTATTATTTATGCGTATCGGATTTGATGCTAAAAGAGCTTTTGCCAACAAAACAGGACTTGGAAATTACAGCCGTTTTGTTCTTGATTCTCTGTATAATCATGAAAAAGGGCATGAATTCATAGCATACACTCCGAAAAACAATAAGAATCTTTTTCCTGATTTCCCTCAGAAATCAGTGATTTTCCCTAAAACTTTTTTTGACCGGAAACTGTCAGCTTACTGGCGATACTCGTCTATTACAACCCAGCTTCAAAAAGACCGGGTTTCTATATTTCATGGATTAAGTAATGAAATACCGCGGGGACTTGCAAAGGCAAATATCGCCTCAGTAGTAACCATCCATGATCTCATTTTTGAAAAATTACCTTCACATTATAAAGCGATTGACCGTGCTATTTATCGTCATAAATTTAAATCTGCCTGTGAAAGAGCTGATGCGGTAATTGCCATAAGTGAACAAACAAAAGGTGATTTGATCGACATTTATCGTGTCGATCAGAACAAAATTCATGTCATTTACCAGGATTGTAATCCGGTTTTCAAAAAGACTGTCGATCTTCAAAAAAGACTGGAAATAAACAAAGAATATGGAATCAATGCGCCATATGTTCTTTGTGTCGGAACAATTGAAGAGCGAAAAAACCAGTTGCGATTGGTACAAGCCTTTACCAGAATAAAAAACAAAGAATTCAAATTGGTCCTGGTTGGGAAACAAACTTTGTATACACAGAAAATCCACGATTTTATTGCGGAAAATAACCTGATTGACCAGATTCTGATTTTAGAAAATGTTCCAACGGATCATCTTCCCGCCTTGTATCAGGAAGCGGAGCTTTTCGCTTATATTTCTATTTATGAGGGTTTTGGAATACCTATTCTGGAAGCATTGAATAGCGGGACACCGGTACTTGCAGCAAAAGGATCATGTCTGGAAGAAGCGGGCGGGCCCGGCGGCTTATATGCAGATCCGTATGATCTGGATGATATTACTAATCAGCTGCAAAAGTTACTTGATAATCCCGGACTGAGAAAATCGCTGGCAGAACTTGGAAAGCAACATATGGAAAAATTTACAGGCAAACAAATTGCTCATCAGCTTTTGGAATTATACACCAAAATAGACAGGCATAACCTGTAAGGTGTATAATTCCAAAATATTATTTTTCGCGGTATTGTTCGATTATCCTGTACAACGCTTTTTGTTTTTCCAGATCAGGGAAGAAATCAAATAGTTGAATATGCGCGTCATAATCAAGGGTAAGTGCCACTTCAAGATTGATCAGCGCCTCGCGATAATCCCCTGAATGAATCTGGTAAACTGCCATACGATAATAAAGATCCGCTTCTTCCGGCATATCGTCAATTGCAGCTTGTAAAAGATCACAGGCGCGTGCATAATTTCCCTGTTCAAAAAGCACATGCGACCATTTCAGCCATATATCCGGATTAGAAGGTTCAATTTCTGCTGCTTTTTCAAATGCTTCAAAAGCTGATATTACATTTCCAACCTTAAACTCAGTTTCTGCCAATGCAAGCCAATAATCAGGATTGAGTTCAGTAATCTGGATTGCTTTTCGGATAAAGCCTGCTGCTTCGTACCAACGTCCCAATTCACTGAAACATATTCCTAATCCATACCAGCCATCATCCCACTGATTATCAAGCTTTACGGTCAGGCGATAATATTTAATAGCCGTTTCAAATTCCCCAAGTTTTTCATAACATGTTCCCAGGCAACAGCAAGTTTCAGGAAGCTCTCCTTCCAGTTCCATTGCTTTGAGATACTGATTTTTGGCATCCTCATACTTTTCAAGATTCATGTATGAATTGCCCAGCTGAAAAAAAGCAGACGCAAAATCGTCCTTTACAAGCGTAGCGTATTCGTAGGCATTTACTGCATCTTCATATCTTTCGAGCTTGCTGAACGCTATTCCGAGGTTATACCAGGCGTGATGGGAAAACGGATCACGGTCTACCAGTTCATGATAATATCCTAAATGGCTTTCCAGTTGCCCAACAAGGTCCAGGCAATGGGCAAGCTCATACAATGCACTTTCGTTATTCAGGTTATTTTTGAGCGACCTTTTATAATTTTTAATCGCTTCATCATATTTCCCCCAGTTCTGATAAGTTTGTCCTATCTGGAAATAAATTTCATCTTTATCTTCTACTCTCTGCAAGAGGTTTTCCAATACTTCCAGCGCTTCTTCATACTCACCCATCATATTAGAAATACCCACTTGCATAAAAGATATTTCCACATCACCGGGATGAAAAAGAGCTGCACGCTCTAAAATTTCCATTGCCATATCATGTTCACCGCGGTTGGCATGAAGCTGTACTTTACTTAAAAGAAGATCCAGTGAATACGGAAAATCTGCGAGGCCCAGTTCACATGCCTGAAAAGCTTTTTCCCAATCCCCTTTTTCTATATAATGAGCCGTAACTTTTTCGTATGTTTCCAAATCAAAAAACACGGGCTCATTGGTTTTAATCATTCTTTCAAACCTGAGCAAGGTTTCTTTCATATAATCTTTTCTCTCCCCGAAATTTTTCTCCATCATACACGCAAGTAGGTTAGAGGTTAGGCAATTATAACACCAACCAAATAAGTATACGGTTCATTGATAGCTTATCGTCATGATTTTCAAATTTCACTTTTAAATAATACTATCAATTTAGTAGTAGTCATACCAAAATACTGTCATTAATAATGAAAGAAAGTTAAAAATAATTCCTCGTTAATCAAATCTTGCGAAGTAAACTTTCACTTACACGTGCTATGGTTTTATCAATTGGCTGAAATTTAAATTTTAATGCATTTTTTATTTTTTCATTATTGTATCTGATCTTTCTTGCACCAGATTGTGCAGTTTCCCTGGTAATCAATGGCTTAGTCCCCATAAGCCAAGTTCTTACCGCTTCTATCCGCCATATTACTGAGGCAAGCCCTGCCCCTACCCTGAATCCAGGCCTCCTTTTATGCATCGAATCCGCAATAGTATTGAACAAATTCTGGTAAGAAATACTTCCCGCATTCAGTAGAAAACGCTCGGCCGAAATATCTGAAAAAAGAAGTTGATATATGATCTCGGCCACATCATTGACATCTACATAATTGGCTATTCCTTCGGTATAAAAAGGCTTTTCCTGAAACACATATCGAAAAATCTGTGTACTGCTTTTACTCCAGTCACCTTCTCCCAATATCAGCGTCGGATTAACGATCACTGCATTCAGTCCTTCCGCAATACCACGCCAGATTTCCAGTTCAGCCAGATATTTCGTTTTTGCATATTCAGAATTTTCAGGAGAATCTTCCCAGCGCTGCGTTTCATCCAACACTACATCCTGGCCGGGAATTAGCTTTCTTGCATCAGGTCTTCCAAGCGCAGCGATACTGCTGACATGGCAAAGTTTCCCGACTTTATATTTAAGGCAAGCGTTGACAATATTTGCAGTACCCTCAATATTAACAGTATACATCGTTTTTCGGTCGCGAGGAACAAATGAAACCACGGCGGCTGTATGTACCACAAAATCAATATCCTTCATAGCCGTTTCCAATGAGCTGATATCCAGTATATCGCCTTCAACCCATTGGATTGAGTCTTCCACATCCTGCAACAAACTCCTGTCGGACCCGGAACGATATAATGCAAATACGTTATGATTTTCGGAAAGGAACCGGCGGGCAACTTTACTTCCAACCAAGCCTGTAGCACCTGTAATGAGGATTTTCATGTATTTGGGCAAATGATACAAAGTCAAAGTTCGCCCTTATAATCCGCACAGGCAATTATGGAAGTCTTTAATTTAGTTCTTTTATAAATTCGAACTATCACTTCCGAATACTTTTCAAGGGGTCAAATCCTGCATATCCTTCATCTCTGATCCTGATACCGCTTGATACATACTTATCATGTCCAACGGGAGCCCATGTTCCCAGGCCATCCACGTAGCGATTGAACATACAAAATGAAGCAGCAATTAAAACTGTATCATGTATTTCGATATCTTGTGCACCAGCTTCTCTAGCCGCATCAATTTGTTCTGATGTTACATGTTTTCCACCCTTTTGCACACTTCCTGCGATGGAAAGTAAGCTCTTCATTTTATCGGAAACAGAAGCCCTGCGAAAATCTTCTTTTACCTGACGAATCAGGCTGCCATCATCTCCAAGGTAACATTCTGAGGCGGCTCCATGAACACTCTGGCAAAATAAACAATCATTCAGATATGATACATAAGCCGCTATCATCTCCCTTTCTCCTCGGGAAAGAATATTATCATCCCGCAATAAAACTTCTGCCAATGCATTTAACGGAGCAGAGGTTTCTGGCCGGAAAGCCATTAAACCTCTTATTCCCGGTAAATTATCTTCTTCCGGAAGTACGATGTAAGCCATATTTCATCAAATTTTATACTCTGAACTTTAAACCCGTTTTAATTTTAATACTTATCCGTAGCCGGATGAAATGTTTTCCAACTATGCCAGTATTCCTGATAAGCATTAATTGGTTTCAGATTTTTGTTGTTCACTACCAGTGCATGGCCCAGAAGATTATAAGCCTGTTTATTCTGGAACAAAGTATCATGCCTGATAAAAAAAGTATCACTTGTATTGATCCGTTTGAAGGCAAAGAAACTTTTGTTATCATCTGCCAGAGCCAGTACAACCGGTATACTGCCAATACTGTCATTGATCAGTCTTTCTTTTTTCAAACGGTTCCAGTCAAATGCTTTGCTGTGTTTATCCAGTGCAATTCCTACCACCCAGGATTTATCTTTCCAGGAAAGTGAGTCCGTGCGAGTCAGTTCAGATTTACCTTTTCCACTTTCGTAACGGCTCATTGAATCATATTTAGCCTGAAAATCCGGATCAGGCTGCATTATCCTGCTATTGGGGTGGAGAGTAAACCATTGTGCAAGTGATGTTTGTGTACTGGGAAGTTCCGGCAACATCTTGCCTTTTAAAGGCCCGGCAATGGCCTCTCCATTTGCCTGCCTCCACCAGCTGTGTGTGGTTTCATCTTCAAACATAGCATTAAAGTGATCCATGCCAACAAGCCTGAAAAATTCAGGTTTACCCCCGACCAATGGCTCAAAAACGCGGCCAGTACGACAAACTGTACAATATGTTATTATAATCGGTTTTCCTCCAAGTTCATCCCTGACCTGATGATGATAACCGATATATTGAATTGGATATGCCTTTGCTTCGCCATTGATTTCCACGCCAATTACAATCCGGTCATCTTGAACCTTATTTGCTGAGACATTTTGCAGGACAAGTGTCCTGGGCTGATAAAACATCGTATCAGCAGCCATTTCATAGTTGGTTCCATACGTTACACCAATGGCCAGCAACAGTAAAATGGCAGGAAATATCTTTCGTTTATTTCGGAAAGCTGAAAACGCACCAATCAGGATCAGTAACCAAAAGAAAATCCGGAATGCCCAACGCGTGCTGTGAAGAAAATAAGCAACATCAATGCTGTTCATGCGCTGGCTACCTGGCATTGGCATAATTAAATATACTTTTGCAATTTCATAAAAGATGATTCCCAGGATCCCTATGTAAAAAAATTTTTTCATTTTAACACGTATGAGGATTTATGTAATAACGAAAGCTTTGTGTTGCAGAAGTACTCAGTAAGCAACCGCAGCGGAAAACCGCTTTTTATATAAAATTAACAATTTTTTAAAGAAACGGACTTATCAATTGACAAGCCCGTTTGCTGTATAATTAACCTATTTTATACTTGTTTGGGGATCCCGGCTAAACCAGGTAATCACTAAGGCGAGGAGGAAGGGAATTGAAAAAACCAGAAGTGCATTTCCAAAACCACCAAGAACGGCCACAAGTGATCCGATAAAAAAAACGGCTGTTGCGGTAAAAAACCGTCCTATGTTAAAACAAAAACCAGTTGCAGTTGCTCTGACAACAACCGGGAACAAACCTGGAATGTAGCTCGATAATGAGCCTTGGCTTACACCAAAACAAAGCGATAAAAGCCCTGCTTCAGCATAAATAATTTTACTAAAATGATGATTAGTCAAAAACAGGATGCAACACATAAGGATACATCCAGAAAAAGTTAATATTAGTGTTCGCCTGCTGCCTATTGCCTTTATTAAGAAACCCGACAACACACCACCCGTAATTCCTCCCATTCCAAGGATAATCATGGTTAATCCCCTCTCCTTCTGGCCGTTTTCGCCGCTTCCCAATAAGGATTGAACCCAGGTTGGCAGCCATGAGAATATCCCCCAGAGCCCAATCAAAACGGCTCCGAAAATAATAGAACCGATAATTAGATTAGGCCGGTTGGTTTGATCAAAAATTCCTTCGCTTTTAACGGCACCTGCTGATTTGCTAAAACGCCATTGTTGGGACTCGGGAACAAGAAATAATATCAGAACACCAAGAAAAATCGGAATTAATCCAAGCCAAAAAGCTTCTCTCCAATAGGAAAACATCAGGTTTACGCTACCCGTGGCTACAATTCCCATCGGAAATGATACGGCCAGAACTCCAAGCATAACCGGTCGTGTGGCAGGTTCCCATACTTCCGAAATGTAAACTGTTGACACCAACAGGACTCCTCCTACACCCATGCCGGTAATGAAACGAATAGCCATTAATGAATACCAATCAGGTACAAAAACTACAAGGCATGTGCCTGCACCATACAGAATTGTTACGAAAGTTAATGTTTGTACTCTGCCTATTTTATCACTGATCAGCCCGAAAAGTAAACCTCCCACCATCCAGCCATACAAATAAGAGGCATTTACATAGGCTCCGATTTCTCCCAGCCGGGATTCAGTCACCGTTTTATCCGGCAGCTCGCTTCCTGTCAGTTCAGGAACCGCAACGGGTAAATAGACAGATACCAATGTCGAAACCATGCCTGTAAATAAATAGCTCAGCATACAAAGTGCAAACACGAGCCATTTTCGTGAGAGTGAATTTTCTAATGTCAAGGTTTCGTTGAAGTTGCTCATATCGTTGATCACATATAATTAGGTATACCACAAACTGTAATTTCATCTTTTTTCACCTTGTAATTCAGCCTTGTCAATTTGACCGGTTCCATGGTATTGCTGCCTTCAAGGATTTTAAACATTTGATTCGGCCTGACATTCTTAAAGACCTGCGGTTGCTGGTTACGGCCCCAGGTTATAGCAATTTCATCAATCAATGTCGCCTGCCCGATTCCAATTTCCCTCCTGAAAGGAGATGCTCCAAAGCTGCCGCCAGAATTCACATCACGGTACACTTCTCTTTGAATCCCGTTTTCTTTAAAACTGATTTTAATTTTTGCACCTATGGCTGAGCGATTGGATTTTGTTCCTTCAAGAGCCAGCTTGATCCAGTTATTAGAATTTTGGCCAGGATTCAAATACAAAGAATTATTGTAGGAATCGCCTTTATATGCTCCACCTACTTCAATAAATATATCCTGGTCTCCATCATTATCAATATCAGAAAAAGCGACCCCGTGGCCTTTCTGAAGGTTACCAACTCTTGCAGAAATCGTTACATCGGCAAATTTTTTACCCCCAATGTTTTTATAAAGCTTATTCGGGATCAGTGATGTATAATCAGGATTACCGGTCCCCAGATAAAAGTCCAGATAACCATCGTTATCAATGTCCCCGAAACCAGAACCCATCGCAAAAATGCTGTGATTAAGTCCTGCTTCCTCAGATACATCTTTAAATGTACCATCGTGATTATTATGATAGAGGTACATTTTACTGGCTTTGTTTTCAATACCCAGGGCGTCAGTCGCTACTGAATTGGCAAGAGTTCGGTCCACCTGATAACCGGAAACGAAAATGTCCTGCCAGCCGTCATTATCATAATCCCAAAACCAGGTAGGGAAAGTAGAAACCCTTATATTCTCAACACCGGAAGCCTTGCTTACATCTGCAAACAGCGGTATTCCATTTACAATCCCCCTGCTTTTTAAAAGCACTTTATAACCTGCCATCGTTGAAATGAAAATATCCTGCAGTCCGTCATTATTATAATCTGCTGCTGTCACACCTTTTATAAAAGCGTTGATATCACAGCCAGCTTTTTCAGCCACATTGGTGAACGTACTGTTTCTGTTGCTTATATATAACTCACTTCCGTGCTGCTCGCCATCCCTGCTGCTTTCATTTCCAATAAACAAATCCAGCCAGCCATCATTATTGAAATCACGCCAAACGCCTGCCTGCGTTGGATGCAAAGAAAACAATCCGCTTTGGATCGTAACGTCTGTAAAAGTATCATCTCCGTTATTGCGGAATAATGAATTGGGTTGTTTGCCAAAATCGCCACGCATCCAGGCACCGCGCAGAACCAGGACATCTACAAAACCATCGTTATTAAAATCAGCCTGAATCATATTCAATCCTCCTTTAAAACGTTTCAGGCCTGATTTTTCAGAAAGATCTTTAAATGTCCCGTTTGGCTGGCTTTGAAAATAGTGCATTTCTCCATCCAATCCCCAATCGGAAGTGATGATGTCATTGAGTCCGTCATTATTGAAATCGTCCACAACAACACCTCCCGCTTTATTACGTTTGTTGAGTCCCAAACCGGATGCAACATCTTTGAAAGGTTTTACACTCACTTCGGTAGGATCTTGCGTCAAACCATTTATCAGCCACTTTTTAGGGACACTTGCAGGATATTCTCCAAGTGTCATGTAAGCAATATTCATCAGCCAGCGCGACTCATAATCGCTTGGATTTTTTTCTAATATTTCTGAATAAATCTCAATCGCTCTTTTGGAACCTGTCCGGATCTGATGCACACCCGTATTGACAATTGGAAGGACACATGATTCTGAAGTATGGTTTTTAACGCAATTTTGCCTCTCACCCAAACGCATATTTGCAATCCCCAGGCTAGCTTTGACAAAAAGGGCATCCGTGTCAAGTTGGCCATCTTCTACCAGTTTTTCGAGAATGTTTACGGCCTTTTGTTCCTCTCCTATTTTTAAATAAGAAATTGCTGATTGATGTTGGGCAACGGAGGCCCGGTAAGCATTTCTGTTATCTGCGCTTACGGAAGCGAAAAATGCAAGTTCAGCCTCCGGACAAAAAGGGTTGTCTTTGTTAAAATTGCGTTTGTCGATTTCGTCCAGGATCGTAATCATTTTTTCATGATTTTCCTTTTCATTACCACAGGACAGTATTGTACATCCCAGCATAAATGCCAGAACATTTATATGAAGATTTTCCTTTAATTTACGGATGATCATAGTTGTGTGTGATTTATTATCTGAATAACTGGTCAAAATTCAGGCTTACATAATACAATCCACCCACTGCCGGTGAGCCGTAAGCCTGTACAATATATTTATTGGTCAAATTGGAAGCCCCCAGTTTTACGGTAGTTTTCAGACCAGGAACTTTATAACTAACCTGAGCATCAAGAAGGCTATACGCCGAAATTTTTCCGGGCCTCATTTCATTGAATGATCCGTACCAGTCAAATTTGCTCTGCCAGTGCCAGGCAACATTAAATCCTAATTTTTCGGTCAGCCTTGCATTACCCAGTGTCAGATTAGTTTTCCATTTGGGTGTGTTGAAAGCAGGAATATTATCCTTATCAGCTTCTTTAAGATTGAAATCTGCCCATGTTGTGTTAAAACCTAAGCGATAGTTTTTTTCAAAAGCATAGTTAAGGCCTGCACTTACACCCTGGATCGATACCTTATCTGCTGCGTTGGTATAAAGCTGAAAAAGTTGCCTGGCCGGCCCGAGAAGTTCGGTCGCTGCAACCGGGTTGACTGTTCCGTCCGGCAGCAAAATATTTGCATTGGCTCTTGCTACAACTGCATTGATCAGAAAGTCGGTGTACTCGCTATAATAGTAGTTGACATCTAATAATAATCTTTTAGCAATCAAGCCCTTGTATCCAATTTCATAACTTTTTACTTTTTCTGATTTAATGGCCGGTACGTTTGATTTTACAAGCTTTTCCTTATTATTGTTTACGGCCTGCGGAAAAGGTGTACCTTTTTGTAAGTCTTCACTAAAAGCACTTGCAAAAGCAGAAAAGGAAGCAATGGTCACCGAATTTTCATACGCATTCAAACCTACCGAATTGCTAGGAGCTCCGCCTAAAATGATGATTGGCCCAACATTCAGCTTGATAAACTGGTCACTTATAGAAGGGTTTCTGAATCCGGTTTGATAGGACGCTCTGAAATGATGGTTTTCATGTGGAGAAAATACGGCAGAAGCCCGTGGAGTAAAACTTCCATCAAAATTCTGGTTTTTATCGTATCGTCCTGATAGGGTCAGCTTTAATTTATTATCCAGTAATGCCTTTGAAGCCTGGATAAACATTCCATATTCACCATTGGTAATTTTCTTATCCTTATCATCAAACAGCGTTCCTTCTGAATTAAGAAAATACTTCCTGTAATTACCCCCAACCTGTAAATTAAGAACCCTCAGCTTAGAGCTAAAATCATACAGCCCTTCAATATGGCGAAGACTGGACTTACTTAAAATCCCTGCTCCATTCAATCCACGTGTTTGAATCAGATTTTCCTTTGCATCATTAAAAGCAGTAGTTCCTGGCAGGGTTCTTCCTTCATCAGCAAACGAACGCGCAAGATCATTATCTTTTCCTGCTATTCCGCTTATAGTTCCGTTATATGCCGCTGTATAGCGCTGAAACCAGGTAGCATCCGCCGCTGATGGTGCTACTACATTACCCGCTAAATCCTTAACCCAAGTCCGGTTAATTTGCTGGCCGAGCGCGCGTGTATTGTAAGAGTTTGTAGAATTTTCGTGCGTTGAATAGGCCCGTACATAGAAATTGCTACCCTTTAATTCCAAACGGTGCTGAATTAATTTAAAGTCATTGATTACAAACCTGTTACTTCCCGTGTATTGTGCCGTTCCCTGATTAAAATTTCCCTGGTAAATTGCTTCAATTTTATCAGTAATCCTGTAATGGAGTGCCCCGTTTAATTTCAGGCTATAAACGCCATACGTAGCCAGATCCATCTCTTTATATCCGGTACGCGATACCCTTCCAATGCCCGGAATAGTTTGTGCAACTTCGTCTCCATATATATTTAAAGCATTTCTGCCCGGATTTTTTGGCCCCCGGTTAGCTTCCGGTGTATTCGGGTCAACATCCGTGTAATTAGTTGCATACCAATCTGTTCCTTTCAGATACGAAGCATTCAGCTTAAATGCAAAACGATTATTAAATGCTTTGGCATAACGGATTGCCATGTCATACATAGGTTTTGCACCCATACCGGTTCCGTCGTTGATATGATTGATACCAAATTTTGTCTGAGCACTCAATCCCTGATAATCAAACGGATTTTTAGTTCTTGTATACAGCATGCCATTGAATGCAATTGGGCCATATAACGCAGATGCTGCCCCCGGAATTAATTCAACACTCTCAACATCAAGATCATGTGGGCCGAATAAATTACCCATGGCAAAACCAAGCCCGGAAGGCTGGTTGTCAACACCATCTACCAATTGTAAAAAACGACTATTACCTGTACTGTTAAATCCTCTGGTATTAATCTGTTTGTAAGTAAGACTGCTGGTTACCATATCAACAGACTTCATATTCACCAAACCATCATAAAAATTAGCGGAAGGAGTTTGCTGCACACCACGTGCATCCATTTTTTCAATGCTTACGGGTGAACGAAGGATGTTTTCTTCAATTCTTGAAGCCGAAATAACAACCTGGTTCAGTTCTTCGGTAGCTTGTACCAAACTGATTTTAAGAGGTTCGGTACCGGTAACTTTTATTTCCTGGCGGCTGTATCCAACAAAAGAAATAACGAGTGTAGCAGAAATAGAAGTCTGAAATTCAAAACTTCCGTCCGAATTAGTAACAGTACCGGAATTCTTTCCTTTTACAGAAACAGAAACCCCGGATAGTGCATGGCTATTTTCAGAATCATGTACAGTGCCGGTAATTTTACTGGTTTGAGCTATGATAATGTGTGCAAATGAAAGATGAAGCAGGGCTATCAGGAGAAGTAATTTTCTTTTCATAGAGTAATTGCAATTTAAAGACGGTTTTATAACTGATTTTTCAGGTGATCGTATCCTTGTGGCAAACGGTTATAACCGTGATTAACAATCCGTTCACCCAGATACTGGTAAAATTCCGGTTCGGCTGGAGTAACACTTGCCAGGCCATCTACATAGCGGTTGTAAAGACAAAATAAAGCTGCAATCAGTACTGTATCATGGATTTCCAGATCAGTTGCACCATGAGTCCTGGCTAATTCTATTGCATCCGGAGTAACAGCTTTACCGCTTTTTTGAACAAGTTTTGCTATTTTCAGTAACGCTTTCATTTTATCACTTACTGGTGTAGAATCAATATCCTGTTTCATTATTTCGCAGGTTTCAGATTCCCCTAAAAAGTAAATCGGCCGCCGCAGTATGGGCCGAAGTGCAAAAGGTACATTCATTGTTATGTGACACTACCGTAGCAATCAATTCCCTTTCCCCGGGTGTAAGTGTTGATTCTCCACGAAGTAAAATCTGCGTCAGCACTCTGATTGGAGCTGCTGTATCTTTTCTGTATTCCAGTAAACCGGTAATTCCCGGCAAATGCGATGGAAGTGGTATATGTGGCATTGTAATTACAGAATTTTCAAAGTTAGAATTGCGATTATGCGACGGGTTTCACTTCTGGTCTCAAATAACCGGCAAATGCCATCCTTCTTCCCATGTCACGGTAAGCTTCATTTTCCTTAGGAGCCCACGTACCAAGTCCGTCCACATAGCGGTTGAACATGCAAAAAGATGCGGCTATCAGTACAGTATCATGAATTTCCTCATCAGAAGCACCTTCCAGCTTTGCACTTTCTATATCTTCCGGAAGAACATGTTTTCCCCCTCTTTGCACTTTTGAAGCAATATTTAACAAAGCAGAAAGTTTTGAGGAAACAGGAATCGTTTGAAATCCCTCTTTAATATCGTCGATCAGGCTGATGTCACATGCTAAATGTGCAATAGCAGCAGCACCATGTGAAGTATGGCAAAAGTGGCAATCGTTTAAATGGGATACATAAGAAGCAATTAATTCTCTTTCACCACTGCTTAATGTTGAATTGCCTCTTAATAATGTTTCAGCGAGTAATCGTAAGGGCGCTGCTGTTTCAGGCCGGAAATCGAACAGTCCTACAATTCCGGGAAGTTCTTCGTTGGGTAATTTAATATGTGCCATTTGGTTGGACGTAACTTTGAATGCAGCCACACAGTAATTTGTTGCCCGAAGCTAACAAACCACAGCAGCTTGCTGGAAAACCAATTTTGCTAAAATGGAAAAAAATTGACGCACAGAATAAACAGTCTGACACATTATAATTTGAAATTTCTTAACAAGAAAAATCAATGACATAAGCCAGAAATTAAACAATATGCAATACAGCAGGAAGTATATGAAAATTCACAATCAGGCAATTGACAATTTAAAATGCGTGTTAAGCTTTCCGGATTACAGTAAGCAACCGGTTCAAATTGCAAGAAAAGACTAAATTGAATTTTCGGAAAATCCCATGTGTAATTAAGCCAGATCTGGCGGTGGTGATGGAATACTCAGGTGAGATTCGGTAAACATTGCATTATAAATCTGTTCATAGCTAACAGATGCAGGCCATTCAAAAATATAAAATATATGTTTGCCTGTGGTGGCCATATATTCTTTCAGAAAACTTTTAAGGATCTTAGCGTGAGATTGATTATGGGATTCAGAATCATTGCCGCCCACCTGATCATTAATTTTTGAAGCCAGATCCATAAACTGATCCCTTGCATTCTGATCATATTCGCAATGAACATACAGTGTATCATTGATCAGCTGCTGAGTAACCATTTTATAAAACTGTCCCTGATGTTCAATTTGTCCCTCGACGGGTTCAGGAGCATCCCAGTTGGTCTGATAAGGTACAGTTACAGGAACTTTAATAACAATATCCCTTGAAGCTGTATTTTTTTCAATATAATGATGACTTCCGCTATCGCTGATGGCATACTTCTCTTCCAACAAATAGACTACGGAATAGCCAATCATGTTGTAAAGTAAAAGCCCCAGCAAAATGATGGATAGAAGCCGGCTCAATGTTCTAATAGTATAAAAATTACTTACAATGTTACAAATATATTAAAATAGGCACATTTTGCAAGTATTAGATTCAGTTTAGATTTGACAACTTTGTAAAATTTAACAAATCTTTTGTTAATCCCCTTCGTCCAATTCAAAAACCTCATTCACCGTTTTCTCAAATTCTCTTGCGATTTTCATACCCAATGCCAGTGTAGGCGAATATTTTCCTGCTTCAATAGCATTAATGGTTTGCCGCGATACTGACAACCGGTCAGCAAGATCAGCCTGGGTAATGTTCAATATGGCACGTTCGATTCTGATTCTGTTTTTCATGCTAAATTCCTTTCTCTATTTGCTTCAATTGCAGGAGCTATCAGAAGTAACCAGTAAAATCGTAATAGAAAAATGAGAAGTGGCGTGAACATTGCATAAGTCATAATCATAAAAAATGCACCGCCGTAAACAAGTAGTATGCACAAAGCCAATATCAGATAGTTTGCATAAATACCCCATTGTAAAGATTCCAACCTGATTTGAGCAACTCTTTCATCTTCAATTTTCAATCTTGAAAAGCCAACGATCATTAAACCGGCAATCATCAGCAAACTTATTATTTCCAAAGCCTGAAGATGAAGCTTACCCTGTATTATAAAATGATTTTCAGATAAATCAAATCCTCCAAAATTAAAAGGTAACGGGATCTCTATACCAAAATTTAGTGGATACTGCTCTCCCATAAAAACTCCCCATAAATGCATTAAAATAACAATGATAATTAATACCCATCCAAAAGGCCGCCAGGCATTTGATAATAAGTTTTTTGTTTTCATAGATAATATTTGTTTTGAAAGAGAAGATTTAATTTTTTAAATGTAAAGTATAATTTAATAAATGACAAATATATTTTACATTTTATCAAACGTAACATACTTAACTGATTGTTTTTGCTTGTTTGTATTTTATTTTGGCCAAAATAGAGAAGTGAAGTGTTACAGATTTAACAAGCTTTAAAAGAGGCACACCTGATGATATCAAATAGTGGGTTTTGCTGATTTAGAGAAGTCAAGTTTCAAAAACTTGACTTCTCTGGCACATAACCTGACTTCTCCAAAATATACCTTGACTTCACCGATCACAAAACTTGATTCGCTCAACCAACCGCTCTCACAACGATTTCATTAACTTTGCTGCATTATACATTTTCAGAGTAAAAAATTGATGGCAATCACCGATCCAAAAAGATATACCGTTACAGCGGCACTTATTTACGCAAATGGCCCCATTCATATTGGTCACCTAGCCGGTTGTTATGTTCCAGCCGATATATATGTTCGTTATTTGCGCTCCAATGGTAAAGATGTCGCATTCATTAGCGGCACTGATGAACATGGTGTGCCTATTACCATTCGTGCAAAAAAAGAAGGATTGACTCCGCAAGGAGTTGTTGATAAATATTATACACAAATAGATAGTGCTTTTAAAGAACTCGGTATATCATTTGACGTTTATTCCCGTACTAGCAAACCAATCCATCATCAGACTTCGCAGGAAATTTTTACTGATCTTTATAACAAAGGGGTTTTTATTGAAGAAACCACTGAACAGTATTATGATGAAACGGCACAGCAATTCCTGGCCGACAGGTATATCGTAGGTACTTGTCCTGTGTGTGCTAATCCAAATGCTTACGGCGACCAATGCGAACGCTGCGGTTCTGCTCTGAGCCCGACTGAACTGATTGAACCACACTCCATGCTTTCTGGTGCAAAACCGGTTATGAAAGCTACTACCAACTGGTTTTTGCCGTTGGACAAGTTACAGCCTCAGGTTGAAGCTTTCGTAAACAGCCATCCTGAATGGAAAACCAATGTATTGGGCCAATGTCAGTCATGGTTAAAAGAAGGCCTGAAACCCCGTGCTATGACACGCGACCTGGATTGGGGAATTCCTGTACCATTGCCTGGTACCGACGGAAAAGTATTATATGTATGGTTTGAAGCACCAATCGGGTATATATCTGCAACGAAAGACTGGCTTATTCAGAAAAACGGAACTGACGAAGGCTGGGAAAACTGGTGGAAAGAAAAAGATACGAAACTGGTACATTTCATTGGGAAAGACAATATCGTATTCCATTGCATTATTTTTCCGGCAACAATTATTGCCGAAGGAAATCTGATTTTGCCTGATAATGTTCCGGCTAATGAATTCATGAATCTGGAAGGAGACAAAATATCCACTTCCAGAAACTGGGCCGTATGGTTACATGAATATCTTGAAGAGCTTCCTGGAAAACAGGATGTATTGCGGTATGTACTTGCAGCTAATGCACCTGAAACCAAAGACAGTGAATTTACCTGGAAAGATTTCCAAACCCGCAATAACAGTGAACTGGTAGGCATTTTTGGCAATTTTATCAATCGTGCTGTTGTACTTACCCATAAGTTTTTTAATGGAAAAGTACCCGCTGCCGGAGAATTGCAGGAAATTGACCAGAAAGTTTTAAGCGAACTGGCTGCTTTTCCAATCCGTATTGGGGAAGCGATGGAAAATTATCGTTTTCGTGAAGCTTTGACTTTTATTATGGATCTGGCGAGATTAGGAAACAAATATCTGGCTGATACGCAGCCATGGCATGTTATCAAAACTGATCCTGACCGTGTAAATACAATCCTGAATGTTGCATTGCAGATTACTGCATCCCTTGCTATTGTTTCTGAGCCGGTGATCCCGTTTACAGCACAAAAGATCATTACTCAACTAGGTGTTAAAAATAAAACATGGGCTGATGCCGGCAAACCTGATCTGCTTGATGCGGGACAAGTTATTGAAGAAGCAAGCCTTCTTTTTGAAAAAATCGAGGATCATGTTATTGAAAAACAAATCCAGAAACTACTTGATGCCAAACGGCTTAATCAATTGGAAGGAAAAGTAGTGAGCGAGGTTAAACCCGAAGTCCAGTTTGACGATTTTGCTAAAATGGATATCCGTGTTGCAACTATCGTAGAAGCTGAAAATGTTCCTAAAAGCAAAAAGCTGCTTAAATTAAAAGTTGACATTGGCAGTGAACAAAGGATGGTTTTAAGCGGAATATCCGAGCATTTCAAACCAGAAGATATTATTGGCAAAAAGGTTTTATACCTGGCCAATCTGGCCCCCAGGAAAATGATGGGAATGGAAAGCCACGGAATGATATTGATGGCAGAAGACAGGGATGGAAGCCTGGCTTTTGTACAGCCCGGAAAAGAGATTTGGAACGGAGGAACTGTCAATTAATTCTCAGTATATTTTACCAATGAAAACCAGCTAAAACTGGTTTTCATTGGTAAAATTTTAAATGAACTCCTGTTTCATTTTTTCAAAAACAGCATAAATCTGCTCTGCTAATATCTGGCATTCTGAATAAGTGAATCCTTCGATTGTATTGTACAATGCGTTTGAGAGTGGCTTGCCTCCTGTTACATTTACCTTCACCCCGTTTTGTTGAACCACGTGAAGGATTCCCTCCCAGTCCTTGGTCAGAGAATCGGAAAAATATTTAGGTTCCAGAATCCTGAAATATGCCGATTGTGATTTTAACTTTTCTTTCAGCTTTTCTGATGTGCCCGCCATTTGAAGCTCTCCAACCAATTTTGAGAGTTCTATGTAAGCAAAAATATTAGACCTTTTCATAACGTAGAGATTGTGGAGATGTAAATTCTGTTATTACAGCTAAAATACAAATATGACTATCCATTCCGCACACTGTATCAAAGGTTTACAATATTTTAATACAATCTATTGGCAGGATGAAATTTTTTTCGGAAACTGGTACCTTTTCAGGAAAGATTTAAATTGGCATAAAAAAACCTGCAATCTGATTATTGCAGGTTAAGAACAGGATAATGATTTTGACCTAATAACGGCTGATATCAACTTTTCTTCTGTAATCTCCTTTTTCGTCACTAAATGGTAAGTGTAATATCAGATGGCGTAATGTATCATCGTATCTGGCAGAGATATTTTCAATATCCACTCCGTTGGGTATAACAAATGTATTAATGAACCGGACCGTTTTCCATTGTTCTTCTTCAGTAAGGCTATCCTGTGAAAAAATTGGCAATAAGTGGTATAACTTCAAATTAGTGGAATTCTTTTTTCCTCTTACAACTTCTAACTGAAGATCCTCAACTTCAATGCCAGGAACTTTCACAACTACCTCAAAACCATCCGATCCTTTTTCAAGTTGAATGGCCGGCTCACTCATTCCACCGTTAATTGTATTGATAAAATCAATATTCATTAACATTTCCTGTGGTATTTTCAGCTTGCTTTCCATGGCAATCGTATGTTTAGGTTCTTGCTTTTACATAGTTATTAAAAACTACGTGCCATTAGCACATTTAGATGTAACGAGGTATAAAAAAGTTAACCTGCATAGATAAGTAATACCTTCAAAAAGCAATCTCAGGTTTCCCTGACCAGTATTTAAACAAAAAGCATTTACTAAAATCAAAATTATAGCATGCCATAATTTCAGTAGATAATTTTGCCTGGGTGACAATATGTCTACAAAATTGGTAGATAATACCAAAATCATACATTTTACCTCTCATTATGTCCGAGGTTACGTTCCGGAGCAATTTCATCACGTACTCTTTGTTTGATTTCTTTAGGTTCAGGAAAGTGGCCTTCCCGTTTCCGGTCCCAAAGTATGGTTTCACCAACATGAATGGTGTATCTTCCCGCAACTTCGGAAGGAACCAGCGTTACAGCATGCAGATCTTCCGCAAAAGTAGTAAGCAGCTCCTGAGCCATCCACGCAGACCGCAAAAGCCAGCCGCATTTCGGGCAATATTCAATGGTTATGGTCGGTTTCATAAATTTATAATGTTATAATTGCCTTATGGCAGCTGAATGATATCAAGATATTTATAAAGTTCAAATAACCACTTAAAATTCCACCAAACGGCAAAAAACCGCAACGGATATCCATCGCGGTTTTCAAATATTAACCTAACCCCTTAATCTCAATAAGAAAACCCCTAAAAGTCTTTCTTAACGTATAACAAAGTTAATAGCTGCCAGACTTGGATTTTAGAGTTAAAATCCCTGATTTTTAAAATGCGTAATTGATAATTTACCACTTCGTAAATGTCCGTGTTCCTATACGTACTATTACGTGTTTTAAAATCAAAATTTTTTATAAACGATTAATTATCAGATATTTAATATAACAACCGTTTACTCAATAGAATCTCAATCTTTTGGCAATTCGTATTGTTACCTCTAATTTTACACATAAATAATTTTTTAGTTAAAATCCAAAATCATTTACAGTTATGTCAAAGTATGTAGGAACCGAAGGAGAATTTATCCTAAAAAATATGGCCGAAGAGATGATTGAAAAGCACTGCCAATTTGCAGAAAAAGATCAAACGCGACAATTCGTTAAAGCGGAATTTTTTGGGTTGGATATTTTCAAAAATCTGTTAGACGAATGTGAAGGTAAAGCAGTTGGTTTCAGAATTTATTATGGACTGTCTGACGAAAATTCCTCCGAAGAAGGAGATAATATAAAATCAAAACAAGATCAAAATATTAAACCAACACCTAGATTAATTATTGTTCCAGTTGATACACATGGTACTGAGTTAACAAGTATCACTAATATTTCAACAAACAGAAGCGTAGCTGCCAAAAAGTTTGCCTTGGGTAAAGGACCTCTTTGTCCAAACGAATGTTAAAATGATTTTAAAATATTAAATAATGTTGGAAACATTCATTACATACTATTTCAAGAAACCTATTCCATGTACAGCTGTTTTCATATCGTTGTTACCATTAATTTTAATTTTAGTTAAAAAAGCATATTTGGATTCAGCATTCAAAATTCTACTGATTTATCTAACATTCAAATTAATAATAGATCTTTTAATGATTCGTTCAGCGTCCATTCATCAAAACAATATTATTTATTTTAATTTAAGCATTCCTATTTATTATGCATTACTTAGTAGTATGTTCTACGAAAAACTGGATAATAAAATTTATAAAAAAGGAATTGCTATTTCGACCGTAGCATTAGTAGTATTTACAATATGGGATATTTTCCATTCTAATAGCAGAATAACAGATTTTCATAATCATAGAGCAGTTTTATTTTCGAAAACTATTGAAGGTGTATTAATTATTATTTTGGTTCTTCTGTATTTTTATGAACTTATTAAATCTTTGAAGATTCCCGATCTCTTAGTTTTCCCATTCTTTTGGATATGTTCAGGACTACTATTATATTATTCCAGTTTTATTTTTATCGCACCTCTGTTGCATTATACTGCTACTTGGAATAGTGTGATAGATTTAGGTATAACCCGCGTGATACCATATATTTTTGAAATCATATGTGCTCTTTTGTTTAGTATCGGTATTTACCAATTTTCAGCAGAAAATTATGCAAGACAGTGATCAATTAAAATGGGCATTACTTATTGCTACACTTGCAATGCTTATTATGGCATTTTTTGTGATCCTGTTTGTCATGTATTACCAAAAAAAGAAATTTGAAGAGGAGAAGCGAATAAATGATATCGAAAAAGAACATAGCCGCCTTTTACTTGATACTGCACTTAATTCCGAAGAAACAGAGCGGAGACGTATAGCACAGGATCTGCATGATGATATCGGCACCATGCTTTCACTGACAAAACTCAGCTTAAATCAGTTAGCCAAGATCATTGGTAATACAGGAGAAAAAGAAGAGCAGATTATGGGAAGGGCGCAATCATTGGTTGAGGAAACGATCTTACATGTAAGGCGTATCACCAGGGAATTGGTGCCCACTACTTTGGAGCGTTTTGGCCTGGCAGAGGCTATTGACGAATTTATTCATAAACTTGAAGATGGGAATAATTTAAAAATCACTTTTCAGCACAGTACGGAAGAACTTCCCAGGCAATCACCAAAAGTGGAACTGACCCTTTACCGTATTATGCAGGAACTGGTTAACAATGCGATCAAACATTCAAACTGTTCGAAAATCAATATTAGCCTGGAAACGAACAGTAAGTATATCAGCCTGCGTGTAACCGATAATGGTATTGGTTTTGATCATGATCTGATTAAAGAAAGTAGCCTGGCAGGGCTTGGCCTGCTGGGGATACAAAGCCGGCTTTCGATCGTGGATGGTACAGTAGAATTCAGCAAGTCGGAAAATAATGGTTCAAATGCACTCGCTCAAATACCAGTTGTTCCTGTAATAGACAGTAAACCAGAGCCTTTACATCCTTTTCGTCGTGAACGTGTGAATCTTTAAACTATATGGAAACCGTAAAATTAGGTATTGCCGACGATCATGAACTGTTCAGAAAAGGATTTATTTCTATGCTGAGTGGAATTCCTGACTTCGAATTCATTCTGGAAGCTGCGAACGGGCAGGAGCTTCTGGATAAATTGCCTGCCAATACACCCGATATTGTATTTATGGATCTTCAAATGCCGGTCATGGACGGCATTCAGGCTACCGAAGCTGCTTTTGAGCGTTTCCCTGACATCAAAGTAATTGTGGTCTCAATGTATAATGAGGACCGGTTTGTGATACACATGCTGGAAAAAGGCGTACAGGGATATTTACTAAAAGATACCAGTCCTGACGAAGTGGAAAAAGCCATACGACGGGTTGCTGATGAAGGTTTCTATTACAATGATTTTGTATCAAAAGCCATGCACCGTAAAATGGTGAACCGGCAACCAAATAAGCATCCTTTTTTCCCAAACGCATGTAATGTTGCACTTTCTCCAAGAGAACAGGAGGTTTTACAATTGATCTGTGACGGGCTTTCCACTTCGGAAATCAGTGACAAGTTATTTATCAGTATCCGCACCGTGGAGGGGCACCGTTTGCGTGTTCTTGAAAAAACCGGAACAAAAACAACCGCAGCAGCTGTTGCTTTCGCCTACAAAAATCAGTTACTCTAAAAAATTAAACAGAGTAAACCGTTTGCAGTGTTCATAGATTAAAAAAACATTCAACTCCCAATTTCTCCTATCCAAAATAATCAGGCAAAACTGACTTAGCTCCAGCATTAAGTATAATTCAAGCCCGGTTTCTTCCCGCGTTGTATTGCCATAAATGATACTCACTTGTCCGGCGTCATCAGGAAATTGCTATGATTTTGTAGTATCTTTCCCGAAGTATTCTTTACAATATAGCTATGAAAATCCTTATCGTCTGCACAAATCATGATACGTATCCGACCAAATCAGGAAAGACCGGTTTATGGCTGAGCGAGCTAACTCATTTTTATGATGTGATGGTAAAAAGAAGAGTACTGGTTGATATTATCAGTCCGAATGGAGGAAAAATCCCTATTGATGAGCGCAGCCTGGATTTAAAAGATGAGGTGAATCTCAAATACTCGGACGACAACGCTTTTCAGTTAAAAATTACAAATTCGTTGCTTCCTTCACAAATTGACGCCCATGATTACCGTCTCATTTATTTTGCAGGCGGCCACGGAGCAATGTGGGATTTGACAGAAAATACTGAATTGCAAGATATTACACGTACAATTTATGAAAATAACGGTATGGTTACTGCCGTTTGCCATGGTGTTTGCGGATTACTTCACGTGAAGTTGTCGGATGGTTCGCTGCTTATAAAAGACAAATACCTGACAGGGTTTTCAAATATGGAAGAAGCGCTGATGAGCTTTGTTACCGAAGTACCTTTTTACCTTGAAGACAAATTAAAAGAGAGCGGTGCACATTATACGAAATCTATGATCCCCTTTATCGAATTTATAGAACTGGATGAGCGATTGATCACCGGACAAAATCCAAATTCCGCAAGAAAAGTAGCTTCCAAGGCTTTGGAGGAACTCTTCGAAAAATAAACATTAAAGGATTCACGCAGAGTTAGGGAGTTTTACACTGCGTGAATTCTTTCTTACTTCACCCCCATTTCACCAAAAAGAGATTTGAAAGTAGGCAGTATTACGTCTTTTTCAGAAACGATAGGATTTTCTATACCCCAGTCAATATTCAGATCAGGATCATTCCATAATATTCCCGATTCGGATTCTTTGCTATAACCGTTAGTACATTTATAACTGAATACTGAATCTTCTAATGCTACGAACCCATGGGCGAAACCTTCGGGAACGTAAGCCATATTATTGGTATCGCTTCTCAGTTCAAAAATTTCATATTTACCAAATGTCGGAGACTCAGGACGAATATCTACTGCAACGTCCAAAACCCGGCCTGAAATTACTCTTACCAGTTTGCCCTGTGCGAATGGCGCATTTTGAAAATGAAGCCCTCTGACAACACCTTTCTTGGAAAAAGATTGATTATCCTGCACAAAATTGGTTGGAAGTCCCAGCTTTTTAAATCCTGTTTTATTGTAAGATTCAAAAAAAAGGCCACGATCGTCTTCAAAAATACGTGGAAAAATTTCAACTAAACCTTTTATAGATGTTTCTCTAATTTGCATAGTGCATTACTTATGGTACGATGGTTTGGCAAACAGCTGTTTAATATGTCAGCAAATTTATGAATCTATTATCAGACGTTGTAATTTCGGCGCAATATTTCCAAAATCATGACACATAAAATACTATCTGAACACATTTTTCATAAAAAATCCTATTTGTGTGTAGGCCTGGATACAGACATACGTAAGATACCGTCTCATTTATTAAAGGAAAAAGATCCGGTATTTGCATTCAATCAACAAATTATTGATGCGACACTGGATTATTGCGTATCCTACAAACCTAATATTGCTTTTTACGAAGCCTTGGGTGCGAAAGGCTGGGAAAGTTTGCAAAAAACAATAGAATATATACCCCAAAGCCACTTCACCATTGCTGATGCAAAAAGAGGTGATATTGGAAATACTTCCGGGCTCTATGCACGAACTTTTTTTGATCCTGCTTCTTCCGGCCTGAATTTTGATGCCGTTACCGTTGCACCCTATATGGGCAGCGATTCCGTAATCCCCTTTCTTGAATTTGAAAACAAATGGGTTATTCTGCTGGCACTTACATCAAATTCAGGCAGTTCAGATTTTCAACGCATTGAATCAGAAGGCAAGCCGCTTTTTGAACAGGTTCTGATAAAATCACAGGAATGGGCAGGTGCAGACCGGATGATGTATGTGGTTGGTGCAACGCAGGCACAGGATCTGAAACATATACGCAGTATTGTTCCTGATCACTTTTTGCTCGTTCCGGGAGTAGGTGCTCAGGGTGGCAGCCTGGAAGAAGTTTCCAGGTATGGATTGAACAAACATTGTGGCTTGCTGATCAACGCTTCACGGAGTATTATTTATGCCAGCAACGGTGTAGACTTCGCAAAGAAAGCAGAACAAGAAGCTAAACATCTTCAACAGGAAATGGCTCTTTATCTGGACAAATACTGTAATTAACAGTAACATCATATATTCACAAATTCGTAATTCTTTTATTAACAGGTAATGCAACTTTCCGAACAAAATAAATACACGATACAAGGAATTGAGCCGGCTGAACTGGTTGAAAAATTTGGCAGTCCGCTATATGTTTATGATGGAGGCACAATAAGACGCAAAGTAAATGAGCTTAAACACGCATTTTCCGGCGTGAATATGAAAATTAAATATGCTTGCAAGGCCAATACCAATCTTGCCGTTTTACGGCTGATGCGTGAAATCGGGGTTGAACTGGATGTGGTATCACCGGGAGAATTCGAAATGGGGAAATTAGCCGGTTATGCAGGCAACCAGATTACATTCACACCCAGCGGTGTTCCGTTTGCGGAAGTACAGGCGGCAGTTGAAGCAGGAGCAATTGTGAATGTAGACAGCATTCCTTTACTGGAATGGTTCGGACAAACTTATGGTAACACCAAGCCTTGTCTGATACGCATTAAACCAAACGTAGCTGCTGGTGGTAATATCAAGATCATGACGGCTCATGCAGATTCCAAATTTGGTATTTCCGTATTGCTGATTGATCAGATCTTAGCAGTTGTTAAAAAATACGATCTCAAAATTATCGGCCTTCACCAGCATACAGGTTCAGATATTAAAGACGCGGAACCATTTTTACAGGTTGCAGATATTCTTTTTGCAACTGCAAAACATTTTCCTGACCTTGAAATTATTGATCTGGGAGGCGGTTTTAAGGTTTCCTATCAGCCAGGCGATGCCGTGACCGACATGGAATTACTGGGAAATAAAATTTCTGAACGTTTCAAAAACTTTTGTGACGAATATGGCCGCGAGTTACAACTTTGGTTCGAGCCCGGTAAATTTCTTGTAAGCGAATCCGGCTATTTGCTCACAACCTCAACAGTAGTAAAAGAAGATCCGGCGCGAAATTTTGTACATATTGATTCCGGCCTCAATCATTTGATCCGTCCGATGATGTATGGTTCCTATCATCACATTCTGAATACTTCTAATCCGGCGGGTGAAGAGAAATTATATAATGTGGTAGGATATATTTGTGAAACCGACACGTTTGCTACCGATCGTAAGTTGCCCGAAGTCAGCCAGGGAGATATCCTCGCTTTCCTGAATGCAGGAGCCTACGGTTTCACCATGAGTTCAAATTACAATGCCCGCTTTCGTCCGGCAGAAGTACTGGTAGATCATGAAGAAGCTAAATTAGTCCGCAGGAGAGAAACATTGGAAGATCTTTTACGAACTCAGATGTAGTTGTTAGGTTACACAGAGTTTTATGGGAGAAAAAAGAGAACCACAGAGAAAAAAATTAACTCTGCGGCCCTCTTTTTTTCCTCTGTGTAACTCCGTGTAACCTATTAATGCCCTCCGGCGCTTAATTCGCTGAAATCCACATTCCCATAATGTTTGCTTTGTAATCTTTTGAAAAACACAAGACAAATTACGAGTAATGCCATGGGGATAAGAGAAAAGTAGAATGCGGTCTGACCGCCGTAAGCTTCAAAAATGTGGCCGGTAATTAATGATCCGGTTGTTCCTCCCAAAGCCGAAAAAATAACGATCAGCCCTGACATCATTCCATGCTGTTGTTTGGGCAATGCACTTAAAATAATGGAATTGATAGCAGGATAAATCGGTGCTATAAAAAACCCGATGAGCGGAAACATAAAGGCTACCATAGGAGCATTGCTCCATCCTGTGATATTGTTGCCATTAACATTTTTGGCCAGTGGCAAGGCAAAAACCACCAAAGCAGCAGATGCCAGAATGCAGCAGATCAGGACCATAATCCAGGAAAACCTTTTTAATACGATTCCCGCAACAAAGCGGCCAAATGCCGTGGAAGCAGCCAGTATACTGGCCATTTGTATACTTAGAGCTGTTGGAAGATGTAGTACTTTATTATTAAAGGTCGGCAGCCAGCTCATAATGCTTTGTTCGATTAAAACATATATAAATGCGCTTGCAACAAAGATCATCACAATAGGCATCACAGTGAGTTGAAACATTTTTGTTAATCCCACATGTGAACTTTCTATTTTTTCTGTATCGCCCATTTCATTTTCATGAATGGGTGTACTCAACAACAGTAAAAACGCCAAAATAGCTAATCCGGCCAGTAAAAAATAAACCTTCGTCCATCCTGTTGCCTGAGGATTTTTATCATCAATAAAAGCACTGAATATGAAATAACCCGTAAGTATACCGATCATGAAAAATGATTCGATAAAATTCATCATACTGATATGCTCCTTCTGGTCTTTGGTAACTAATCCTATTGTAGCATAAACGGATACTTTAATAAGCGCGAAACTTGCTCCTGTTGCTGCAAATAACAATTTTGTCATCCAGAAAGTATTCACGAGCGGCATCATAATACATGTAACAGCCACAGTTCCCAGGGCAATCAGCATAGCATTCCGGTACCCGATCCGGTTCAGATATGATGCTACAAAAAATGACATACCTGCAATACTTAGGTCTTTACATGCTTCCAGAATAGCCGCAGAAGAAGCATTTATTCCATAAGAAGCCTGCACCTGAAGAATAACTGTACCTACGCTATTGAGTAAAATGGCAAAAATAAAATAGTTAATAAAAATGGAGAGCTTAATTTTCCAGGTACTCATAAAAGACCAAACATTAGAATTAGTTAACTTAATATTTAATTTATCTTATGTCAAAAACACCGCTATTTTTGGCATCAGATGAATTAGACGTAACTATTCCATGCGGTCACAATTGTTCAGTAATTTATTTATAAAATATAGTTAAATATTAATAATCAAAGAAGAGCCATCGATACGGCCTAAAGCAATGTTGCCACGGATTCACGGATAAGACACTAATACTATTTTAATTTAGCGTTAGTGTCTTATTCGTATATCCGTGGCAAAAAAAGATTAGTCTTAGAAGCCTTACTTAGCCGTTGTCAGGTTTTTAATCAAATCAACCTCGGCCTGACGATATGGTTTCCCGTCTTTCTGGAATATATCATGAAACCAGAGTTTCGGTTCGCTGGTGTAAGTAACCTTCCAGCTGTCCCATGGATATATTGTTTGGGATTTCCCATTCACTAATCCCCAGTTTATTGCTCCCACATTATACTTTTTCGCAATTGGCAAAAACCCTTCGAAAAAACTGCCGTTTCCTCTGGACATATATTCGGTACAAATAAGCGGACGGTCGTATTGCTGCAATTGTTTAATACGCTTTTCAAAGTCCTGAGGTTTGTCGTAGTTGTGGAAAGTAACAACATCCGATTCATCAATACTAGCTTTTTCTATTGGTTTCAGGGTTTCGTGTGATGTCCAGTCTCCCGCCCAAACTCCTGCTGTCAACGGCTGCGAAGGATTAACAGAACGCGCCCAGCTGAAAGATTTTTTCATCAGCGGCAATACATAATCCACTTTGTTCGGCAGTTCAACTTTTCCATATGAACTCGTATTTGGATTATCAGGCTCATTCCAGATATCCCATGCCAGAACACGATCGTCATCTGCAAATTTAGCCACAGTACCTGTTACATATCTTGCCAGTCTGGGATATTGCGTGCTATCTTTTAAAGCATTTAATCCCGGACTCTGCACCCAGCCGGAATTGTGCACGCCAGGTTTTGGATCAGGCTGTTTACCTAACTTTGGAAATGGGTCCCAGCAGGAATCGAATAATACTAAAACCGGCTTGATCTTATGTTTGGAAGCAATATCAAGAAATACATCCAACCTTTTGAAAAATCCTGCTGAATCCTGCTCGTATAGTAAATCATGCAAATACACACGCATAGTATTCATACCAATACCTGCGGCCCAGCCCAGTTCCCGGTTAATAGTCGTCGTATCAAATGACGCTTCCTGAAACATTTCCAATTGATTGATCGCCGTACTTGGCAAAAAATCAGCTCCGACCAGCCAGCCTTGTTTGGCATACCAGTCTTTTGCCTGTTGCTTCGTCCAGATTTCTCTTGCGGATGTTTGTGAGGTACTATCTTCTTCTTTTTTATCTTCTGCTTTTTTGGCACAGTTTTGAAAAGAAAGGCAAATCAGTACTGCCCAAAGTGTCGTTTTTAAAAATTTCATTTAGTAAGAATTTTGGTATTAGATTTTAGATTCGCAATATTTATTTTCACAAGATCGCCTGCCTAACAAAGTAAAAAGTTAAAACAAAGACCGTTAAGAAATCTTTACGTTCCAGGCTCCTTTCTTTGCGGCCTTTCCGTGAAAGCTTCTTTTCTTCACTTGAAAACTGGCCCTTTCTGACTTTTTAAACCCGGCTGAGAATTTACTATTTCAGGCCATCCGTTTGGCCATATTACTTTATCCAGCATTAAAACACGCCTGTTTGCTCCGGTTGGAACATTGGGCTTGCTTTTATCAATCGCATGATACAACATCCAGTCAGTCCCGGCATTATCGGCAATTAATCGTGCATTGTGCCCAGGACCAGCGTATTGGTCGTTCCCATGCAACAAAACAGAACCTGAACCTCGCTCTTTCAGATCTTTTCCTCCTTTATCCAGATACGGCCCCTGAATATTCTTCGAACGGCCAACCCGGACATTGTATGTACTTTTAGCACCTTCACAACATCCGCCCTTTGAACCAAAAAAGTAATAATACTCTCCTTTTTTCTGGATCATTACTGCTTCAAAATCTCCGGCAGCCACTTTAAATTTTTTAGTGATGTCCAGAACAGATTTACCGTCCTCTGCCAATTCTACACCAAAAGTCCCTTGCGTAGGTGCGTCACTGTAACTTCCCCAAAACAAATACTTTTTCCCGTTCGCTTCCAGATAAAACGGATCAATTGAATTGGGAACATCTGCTTCCTTACTTAAAAATAACTTTCCGGTATCTGTAAATGGCCCGGCGGCAGAATCAGCAATGGCCAGCCCTACTCCCGGATTTGGATCACCCCAGGTTGAATAAGCATAATACAAATAATATTTACCGTTCACCTGCACAATATCAGGTGCCCAAATCCCGCCTTTTTCTTTCCACGCAGGTTTTGTCAGAAAAGCATCTTTCACATAGGTCCAGTCAACCAGATTTTTCGACCGGATTACCGGAACCAGATGTGCGCCTTTACCGTCACCCCAGTCATCCATTGTTCCGTATGCATAAAACCAGCCGTCATTTGCTTTCATTACAGTCGGATCCGCCAGGATTGGCTCAAAAACAGGATTTGTATAAATAAGCGAATCCTGATTAATTCCTGACATTTTAGATCCGTTGTAAGGTTTTTTACATGAATCTGAGGTAGTAAATACAATAAATAATGCAAGAATTGAAAGCACCTTTTTCATGATTCGCCGGTTTTTCAGGAAAACATTTTTTTATAAAAATCCAGGCCTTCACTGGCAAGCTCATCAGCACTATTGGCCAATGGACGCCAGATACAGGCAGCTTTGGCGAGTTCTTTTGAAGGCTGTCCAAAAGTTTCAATGACTATTGCACCATCATATCCTATGTCTTCCAGCGCTTCTTTGATTCCCTGCCATTCCAAATGTCCGGTTCCGGGAGTTCCACGATCACTTTCATTTCCTTGAACATGACAAAGCAGTTCTTTACCAACTTTGCGGATAGAAGCCGGAATGTCCTTTTCTTCAATGTTTGAATGGAAGGTATCCAAAACAATTTTCAGATTTGGACTTGCAACTTCATGTACAATAGAAAGTGCCTGATCAACCGTATTGACCATGTCTGTTTCAAAACGGTTCAAGGGTTCCAAACCAACGACAATGCCGGAATCTGCTGCAATTTTCGCGATTTCAATTAATGTTTCTACACACCAGGCTCTTTCCTGTTTTTTCTGTTCGTCTGAAACCAACCGGGTTTTACCTACTGCTGAATAAACCGGGCCTCCAAAAATAGGACTTCCAACGTTTTCTGCAATTTTGATACAATCAATAATATATTGTTTTCCCAGTTCACGGAAATGTGGTTCGGTACTCGAAATATCTCTTTCAGCTCCAAATGCACCGCTGATGGTAATTTTCAGGTCAAGATCACTTGCTGTGTCTTTAATTAATTTCCAGTCGATAATATTGGTATCCTCTACGGCTATCTCAATAATGTCATAGCCCATACTTTTCACTTTGGTAAGCAAACCGACATTTGCAGACGAAAATGGAGAGACCCATATAAATGTACTTGCTCCGAATAACATGAATTGGTATTTATGATTTTAATTCGTTGGTAATCATGGGCGGTGCCCAACCATTGGCGATATTTATCGTGCATGTTAATAACCATGGGCGATGCCCGTGGCTAAGGTATAAGAGCCCGTTGGGCAATTGCATGAGACTTGCATTTAAAACCTACTCCGCGAAGCTTGGCACGTTTACCCTAATCCCACCATTCATTGCCGACTCATGTGCACAAATGCCGGCACAGGTATAATTTGCCGCCAACGCTGCATCAACTGCCGAATCTCTTCCTTCAACAATGGCTGCTATAAACTCCTGTACCAAATGCGGGTGTGATCCGCCATGGCCTGCTCCCTGTAAAAAAGATACGTGGTTCGGATCATCAATTTTTTCACGTTTGGTAAAATGTTTGATAGGCTCGATCAGCAATTCATCCGTATCGGGCACATCTATGCGTTTTGCATTTTCACCACCGTCAAAAATAATATGGCTTTCGTCCTGTAACTGTTCCCATTCGAATGACATTTTGGTACCATATACATCATAACTTTCACGATACTGGCGCACTACATCAAATAATGAACGTGTTGCTTCTGCAACAACATCCGTATTTTTTAGTGTGAAAGTGGCCGTTTCCACTGCAAAAGGTGAACCGTAACGGCTTGCCAGATCTTCTGAAAGCCTGCCTGAACCGTGGCAAACAACCGTTTCTGCAATAGTATCGTTAATTTTTAAAAGCGGGGAAATGGCATGAGTCCCGTTTAACATCGGCGGATAACCTTTCCAGTATTCGCCCCAGCCTTCCATGCTCATATCCTGAATATGTGAGCCGCGAACGAACTGGATCCTGCCGAGCTGCCCGCTTTTGGCAAGGTTCAAACCATATAAAAACTCGCGTGTGTAAAGCGCAGTTTCCATCATCATGTACACTTTTCCGGCTTTACGTTTTGCCTCAACAATGGCCGTACAATCTTCCACTGTCATTGCCATTGGAATTGTACAGGCTGTATGTTTTCCTGCATTGAGCGAAGCAAGGGTCATTTTTGCATGTTCCGGAACTGGTGTTACGACATGTATTGCGTCTACATCTTCTCTTTGTGGGATGTCTTCAAAATGTTCGAATACCAGATTTTTGTCCAGATTGAATTTGGCAGTCAGTTCATCACGGGTTTCTTTACTGCGCGTACAAATTCCTACGGCTTTAATATTCGGGTGACTTTGGTAAATAGGGATAAATTCTTTCCCAAAACCCATACCTACAATAACGACTGTAATTTGCTTCTGACTCATAGTATTTGTTTTTATTGATTAGTTAAATCCGTGGGCGGTACCACGGTTGAGGTATTTAGCCCTTTCAGGGCGATTCCATTAGCCCTTCTGGGGCGATTCCGTGGGCGGTACCCACGGTTGAGGTATTTAGCCCTTTCAGGGCGGTTGAATTCTTTATCCTATTTGCCGGCGGCCCATTTTACTGAATTTCTTAAAATGGTTTTGTACGGTTCTATCGTATGCGATGCAGCATCGTGTCCTGGCGCAATACCGACGATACGGCCTTTTGGATATTTTACGATAACCAGGCTTGGAAATACTTTATCCGAATCTGCTGCTTTGGCCGTTGCAAGTACTTCAATAGGTGTACCTGCCGCATCGGCAATGAAATAATAAAGCTCATCATCCAGATGGAAAGTGGCTGGAACACCTTTGGTAACAGGATGTTTGGTATTTGTAATCGTTACATCAAACGGACCATATTTGTTATGCCCTTTCGAACCGCCACCCACCAGTTTCTGATTGTATTCAGGCCAGTCCGCCCAGTTGTACCACAGTGCTGGATGTGCAAGAACCAATCCTTTTCCGGAATCTACAAAGTCAAAAATGGCTTTCCTTGTTGCATCATCTTTAATTGGCTGGTTATTGGCCAGATACAGGACATCAATATCAGACAGTTTGGATAAAATAGTGGTTGGGTCGCTCGTGTATTCAACACTTGCCAGGCCGTCTTTCTGAAGTGTTTCTACATCTTCCTGTTTGTACCAACGGTCAAAATCATGCGATGATCCTCCTCCGACGAGCAGTACACGAATCGCCTTTTTCTTTATTGGATTGACAGTCTCACTTTGTGCACTGGTAACTCCAAAAATGATCAGGAATAAAAAAGCCAGACAGGTTTTTAAAATGGGATTTAGCATTTTTCAGATGTAGTTTTTTAAGTATTTAAAGAATAAAGAAGTTAGGCTGTTACAAAAGCTTGGGTCGTTTATGCCTATTTTGTTACACGCAATATTCCGTTCATCCCACGCCAGTGCCCTGGAAATGTGCAAACGTAAGGATAATCACCAGGTGTATTTGGCACAGTAAATTCAAGCGTAACCGTTTCTCCTGAATTGACCAGTTTGGTAGAATACAGCACTTCCGGAATTTTGGGCACATATTGTTTCTCAGCCGCTTTGGGATCGCTTAACATTTCATCGGCTGCTTTGCCGACTATTTGCAATGTACCAGGTTTCAACAAAAGAAAATTATGCTGCATACCGTCAGGATTTTCCAGGTTAATCATTACTTTCTGCCCTGCTTTTGCACTAATCAGTTTTTTATCATACTGCATAATTTCTTTTTCTACTCTAAGCTCAATTATCATTGCATTAGCCGATTTTGAAGATACAGACGTATTTTCTTTCCTGACTTCGGGAGTTTCTGTATTGCTATCATCGGGCCGGTTCAGTTCCAGGACAGCTTTTTGAAAATTGCCGTCAAAACCAAATCTACCCTCATAATTTCCCAGTTTATCTTCGCCTTCAACATCTTCACCGGTACGGATTGTATTAGAAAGCGGCTCCATAAATAGCATATGTGCTTTGCCTTCTGCAACCCTCTTTCCATCAATATCAATACTGATTTTACCTGTTTTTGATAAACCTGCTGTTACATCGAACTTGTCCGGAAGCGGCTCGCCTGTAGTTGCCTGGCTTACCATACCATGTTGTTTCACCATCATGATCAGCTTTCCGTCCTGAATGTACAAGGCATAGCCCCCGTCTTTCCCACCCTGTCCGGCAATAAAACCACGCAGTGGCTTGTCCTTCGATTTGGTAACACTCGCCTTAATTGTTATTTCTTTTCCGGTTACATCAGGAGGGAACTGCAAAGAATTCCTCCTGCCCAAAGGATATACTTCCTTGTGTAACGCCGAAGCAATCTGTTCGCTGAATTTAGATTTTAAAGATGCTTTTTCGGACACAGCCAAAAACCCCTTTTCATGTGTAATCGCAGCAGCCAGTATTGCTTTTGACAACCAGCCATCTTTTGCATTTTGTTCATCGAGCGATGCCTGATATATCGCTTCACCAATTTTTTCAGATGTTGGTAATTCTACCAATGCGACAAAAGCTGACAAACGTGTGTTCAGGTTCGGATCTTTCATCAATGGCTGAATCGAACCAAAACTTTGACCATTTTTAGGTAAAACACCGGCTGCCGCTTTTCTGACACCTGCCGCCGGATGAGTCAGCGCTTTGTTTACGACCTGCAAAGCTTCCGCATTGGAACCGTCAAGAACGCCTAACCCGTGCAATGTCCATAACGCATGAATAGCCGGACCATTTAATCCGATTTCGTCAACTTTCTGATTGTTAATGATCTTGTATAAATCAGGAACTATAGAGAGCTTTTTCGATTCAACCAGTAGTCTTTGGGCTGTCATTCTCCAGAACATATTGTCATTTTCCAAAGCCGCAATTAATCCCGGCAGATCGTCTTTGGAAAGTTTAAGTGCCGTATTCTTTTTTGCATTTTTATACACAACCCTATAAATACGGCCATGGCTTAAATCCCGCATCGGACTACTAAACGCATTCCCGGGTCCATGAGGCTGTTCTTTGAATGGTATGATAAATTCGGCAGGTGATTGAGCTGGAACGAATACATTGTGCTGGATAATGAAATTGTACCAATCCGAAACCCACACTGCACCATCTGGCCCTACTTCTGCCTGAACCGGCCCAAACCATTCATCAGAGCTTGCCATGAAATTCCAGCCATCTTTTTCCTTAAAACCTGCTCCATCCGGTTCAATGATTGACTTATGTACCAAACGAATAGTAGGCTCTGATACAAAAGCAATGCGGTTCCAGTACTCCTTTGGAAAATTTCTTGCGGTATAAAAATGATGTCCGGCTGCGGAAGTAAACCCTCCTACCACATCCACCTGCCGCAAATTGGGCGTCATGGAGTGTGCATCATAGTGGCCATCTATTTTCTGAACAGATTGTATCGCATTTTCTTCTCCTTCTACCGAACGCTGAAGAAATTTGGCAGGCATGGAATAATATGCGCTATGCGTGTTATTGGCAGTTGAAAGAAAAACATTGTTATCTTCCGTTACGCCCAATCCCCAGGTATTATTACTGCTGCTTCCCAGATAAGCAAATTCTTTTCCGTCAGGTTTGAAATTATAAACGCCTTGTGAAAAATTAAACGGTTTGCCATTAATAGAGCCTTTAAATCCCGAATAACCATTCACGCCCCAGATTTTGTTATCAAATCCGTAAAGCAAATTGGATGGCCCTGCGTGCGTATCATTTTTACCCCAGCCAGTGATGATCACTTCTCTGACATCAGCCACGTCGTCACCATTTGTATCTTTCATAAACACAAAATCGGGTGCCATGGAAACTATAATCCCGCCATTGGAAAATACCATACTGGTTGGAATATTCAGTTTGTCAGCAAAAGTTGTAAACTTATCCGCCTTCCCGTCTCCATCCGTATCTTCACATATTTTGATCCGGTCATTGGCTGCTCCGTCAGTTTCTTTAAACGTATTGGGATAATCCACTGATTCTACCACCCACAAACGCCCTCGTTCGTCCCAGGCCATTGCAATCGGATTGGTAATATCGGGTTCTGCCGCAAAAAGCTTTATTTCAAAATCGGCCGGGATCTGGGTCAGCTTGTTGGATTCCAATGGTGATAAAGATTCCTGCATTTTGGCCACCACGTGCCGTTTGGTATAATGTGAAATCGTATCAGAATTGTAAATATCCGGATCAGGAATATTCAGTGCAGCAATCTGATTCTGAACCTTGTCTCCCATTGCCCATACAACACCGTTTCTAACCAAGTCAAGAAAACCTTTATTAGTCCAGGTACTATCATCGTGACCATAAGCCGTGTAAAAAACCCGCCCTTTTCCTTCATTTCGAACCCAGGTATAAGGTTCGTGATGATCGCCTTCCACTCGTTCTCCCAAAATAATTTTATCAGGATTCAGATTTTTATGTACGTAAGTTTCATCAAATGTTTCAAAATCTGTAATTCCTTTCATCACCGGATGATCGGCTTTCAGGATAATATTTTTGAAAGTATCAACTTTATGGGAAGCAAACTGCCCGCCGATGGTTTTAATATACCATTCGGAATTGCGGAAACAGCCCGAAGCCGAGTGCAGCGGGATCAGCCCTTTACCGCCTTCCACAAATGCTTTCATAGCACTTTCCTGTGAAGCAGACAGTGAATCGTGATTTGCATAAATGATCAGGCCATCATATTTATCCAGGTTCTCAGTATTCAGATCGTTCAGGTCAACGGTATAAGTCATGTTAATACCGCTGTGAAAAAGCTTAATGCCGAGCCAGGGAGCATATTTTCCTGAATCGTGGTGCTTGCTGTTATGGCCTAAAAACAGAACTTCTGCCCTTCGTCCTTCCACTTTTGCACCACCGGTTTTACTGCCGGTTGAATTCATTTTGTTGTGTGCACAACCAATTGCAAGTAAGCCGATGAACAAAACGACAATGTATTTCCTCATTAATCCATTCATTTAAATCAATATTTTGGCATGAAATATTCTGCTGTTTTTAGACCGCAAAACTTAATATTATTGCATTTACTTATTATTAAAGTCCGGTGACTTCAAAGATTACTTACTCTTTGTGCCAGGACAGGTGTAAATTTATTTGTGCATAAGTGTAGCAGATAGCACCCTTATGCACAAATAAAGATTCAAATATCTATAGCTGCACCATTTGAACAGGAGAAAATACCATGTCCTCCACGTCCTTTATTTTTATACCTACACGCGCAAAAACATAGTTTTGAGCCGGAACAAGAGCCGGAACTGTGGCTGTTAAACTGACATTATTCAGATCCTTCAGATCAGTCCCTGCGATATCGAACACCGCAATATTGGTTGCCCTTGAAACAAACTCTGTTTTATTGACATAAAGCGAAACTCTTTCGATATCCTTTCCTGTAGTATCGGCAATGATCTTTTCCAGTTTTAATACAGCCGAAATCTTGTTTTCCGCTCCACTTAACTGAGCGTTCCGGATCATGTAATATGGCATTACCTCCACGTCCAATGTCTGGCCGCCTGAAAAGTTTACAAATATTGTATCCTTAGCCACTGCATCTTTTTCAACGGTTTTAAAAGGCCCTTCTCCTTTCGGAAATGCTATTTTATAATTACCGTCAAAAAGCACAGCCGAATAGGAACCATCCTGGGATACAGGCGCGTCAATAGCTGCAAGCTTACCAAACCCAGGCTGCCATAATTGTAATCTGACCTGATTGTATTCCACACCGACAGGCTCTCCTTTATAAACAATCCTGCCGGATAATATTGATTTCGGCGCCGTGAAGTTATCCTTTTCACAAGAAACAAAAAGGACAGCCAGTGCCAGAAAATGCATAAAATGAAACCTGATTTTCATAATATCTTTTCGTTTAAATGTGATCATCTATTGATTAGGATTTCTAACGATTTTCGGGTTATTATTAACAACTTCATCACTGATCGAAGAATAATAATTTCCCAGCTGAAAGCGGTCAGCACCGGTAACGCGGCTTAATTTAACTACCTTATAAAGCCACTTGCCATTATTAGCTGATGCCGGGTCATACAATTTGTAGGGCCACAAAGCCCAGGGCTGTGTATTTCTTTTGGTAGCTTTTCCAAGATTTGCAGTAAGGTCGGCAGGAGTAATTGCATTGCCGTCCATGATCAGATGCGCAATCCGCCAGCGTTTTATATCGTAATGATAATGCCCTTCAAAAGCCAGTTCCACCCGGCGTTCATGCGCTATCCGGTCGAAAGTAATTTCTGATGGCTTCAATGGAATGACCAGTCCTGCACGTGCCCTTACCTGGTTCATATACATGGCTGCATCCGTAGAATTTCCAAGTTCAAACGAAGCTTCGGCAGCATTTAACAAAACTTCTGCATAACGATACCGCACCAGCCAAACCTCGCTATTTACACCACGCTGGCCAGAACCTAATACAGGATCCAAATATTTACGCAGATAAAAACCTGTTTGTGCCGTAAATTCAAAGCCGTCGATCGGGCCATCAAAACCCACAACCTGTTCCGGCACTGTTTTGCCCGGTAAAGTCTTTTGTGCACCACGGTCATCACCGCTGATGATGGATCCGTTTGCCAGCTGAAAGCCCGCCCATATATCCACAGCCCTTCCTTTAAAAGTAGTACCCGGCAGCATGACAGTTCCACCCAAACGTGCATCACGTCCCGCAAAAATATCTGCCTGATTGGTATAATATAAAGTAGCACCGGCTGCATTGGTAGTTGGAATAGGTGCAAAAGTATTATCCAGTTTTTCAAATGACTCTACCAGATTCAGGGAAGGATTAATACGGCCACCTTCTTCCTCTTCGGCACCATAACGAGGCTGGTTCCAACCTGTAAAATAATGGACCTTACCGCTTTTTAATTTATAATCTTCCGCAAAAATGACTTCTGAATTATTGGCCTTGTCATAAAAAATACTCGCGAAATTTTCAGATAAATCGGGTTTTTTATTATACAAAGCATAAGCACCTGCACTTCCGCTGATGATTGCCTTTGCTGCACTCAATGCTTTGGTATAATAACCTGTTGCCATTGCAGCAGGAATACCTATCTCTCCTCCCGGTAAAGAAACCTGAGGTGTATTTACTCCGTATTTTGCAATGGAAGCAGCATGTAAAGCGGCCCGCGCCTGCATTGCCAAAGCTGCTCCCTGGGTTGCCCTTGATTTCTCACCTGCATTTACCGGCAAAGTTGATTTGATTTCCTCAGCTTCCTTAATTACAAAATCGTATATCTCGGACTCTTTTGCTCTTGGATATTGTAGGTATGAGGGATCACCACTGAAATCGTACGTCATAGGTTCCAGGATGAGCGGGACACCACCCATTCGTTTCACGAGTTCGAAATAATATGATGCTCTTAAAAATCTGGCTTCTGCCAAAAACCTGCTTTTAATTTCGGGAGATAATTTTTCCGCTGCTGTACATTTCTGGATAAACATGTTCATTTCCCTGATATAACCATAATCCCAGATTGACCACGTATTATAATCCCAGCCACTATTTTGAAATTCGTTGTACCGTCCGGATTCAGACCAGAAAGCCTCATTGAAATCAGCCATTCTCGTCCATCCCGGCAGTGTCGACAAACCGCCGGTTCGTGGGAAATCTTTGAAATTGGCAATCTCCACATACCGGTTGTATAAATTTCCCAGTACCGATAATACCTGGCCTTCATCAGCCCATACCTGTTCCTCGGTGAGAATACTCGTCGACGGCCGATCCAGAAAATCATCATCATTACAGGACCAGCTCAGCGTGAGCATTACAATCATTGATATATAAAATATTTTTTTCATCTTGATATTTTTAATACGATTAGATTGACAGGTTAATCCCTACGTTAACAAACTTGTTCTGAGGATATTGCAAACCATTATCATCAGCAATTTCAGGATCGATACCAAACTTTTTCAGATTGTCAATGGAGAATAGATTATAACCGTTGATATACACTCTTGCACGCTGCATTTTTATTTTTTCCAGTATAGATTTTGGTAAAGAATATCCCAGCTCAATCGTTCTGGCGCGGATGTACTTCACATTATGCAGCCAGAAGGTAGAGTTTTTGTTGTAGTTGCTATGTCCGCCGTCGTTGTACCGCAAGGCAGGGTATTTTCCCGGAATCCATTCACTGTTCAGATCGAAAGGATCTGCGCGGTGCCATCTGTCCAGAAAGATACTATTCAAAGCACCATCATTCTGGTATGCCCATCTTTGCTCCCAGTTCTGGTTCCAGGAATACATAGCACCTCCGGAAAAATCAGCATTGAATGTAATCCCTTTCCAGCTTGCCGACAGATTTAACCCAAAATTGATACTTGGCTGCCCGCTTGTTGTGTATCCGATTGGCCTTTGATCCAGATCATTGATGATATTATCTCCGTTAATATCTTTATAAATCAAGTCTCCCGGAAGTAAAGTCCTGTTTCCCTGTCCGTCGATATTAACCGTATATTCGTTAATCTGCTGCTGAGACTGAAACTGCCCGACACACTCATACCCCCAGAAAATATTACTGTAACGGCTTTCCGATGAATTACGGAACCGATCCCAGGAATTGTTAAAGATTGGTTTGTAGGATGACACAAATTTGCTTCTTGAGAAGGAAACATTACCACCAACCGAATAACTGACATTACCCGATTTTCCGTTATAGGTCAGTGCGCCTTCCCAGCCTCTTTGCGAGTCACTGTTCACATTTTCATCAGGTAAACTATAACCCAGTTCACTTGGTACCAATATGTCATATTTCCGACCAAGCAATCCTGTCCGGAGGCGGTAGAAATAATCAACCGAACCGGTAATTTTTGTTCCAAGTAATGTAAAATCTGCTCCAACGTCAGTAATCTTACTTTTGAACCAGGATATATTATTGATAGGCTGGCCTTTATCACGCGTGGTCACTACCGCATTCCCACTTAAAATTACGTTTCCCTGATTGTAATTGTACCCGGGCAGATACGCATAGGGACTTAACGGACTATTAGGATCATTGTTAAACAAAATATTATCGTCTCCCAAAATCCCGTATGATCCCCGTATTTTAAGGTCATCCAGAATGCTGTGCGAGCCTAATAAATCTTTAATAAATGACTCTTCTGTTATTCTCCATCCAACAGATGCCGAAGGGAAATAACCTACACGCCTGTCAGGTGCAAACTTCCAGGAAGCATCCCTTCGACCCGATACTTCAATATAATACCGATTGGCATAATCATAGTTAACCCTACCGATATACCCTATACGTGCCCACTGATCATCCCGGTCGTTATAGGTGTCCATTGTAGCAAAATACATTAGTGGTAAAACATTGGTAGAAGGTACCGAATGTGCCCATTGTTCCTGGTCTCTTTCCTCCTGGCGCTCAGCTACAAACGTGGCACCGATGGTATTTTTGCCAAATGTATTGTTATAGTTTATTTGTCCCTGATATACATTCCGCATTGTTTTGCGGGTACGCCTTTCACGCCATGGATTTGTACTTCCTCCTGTTACTTTGTAAGTATCATCTGTGGCGTTGTAAGTATATGCCTGATAGGTATATTCATGGCCATTCAAAACCTGATCACCAATATAATAAGAATACATACCTCTGACTGCCAAACCTTTCACACCCGGAATTTTGTATTCACCTGTCATGTTTGTTTGCAAAACACGCCAGATATCGGTCTGATAACCTCCCAGTTTCTTATTATTGTAAGCCCAGTTAGTTTCGTTGTGTTTGATGTCATTCAGGTACAGCGGATTGTCATTCGCATACGGTCGTTCAAAAGGGCGATTACGTAAAATCGCAAATCGGGGCAGCCAGTAATCATCACCACCAGGAATACCTGGCTGATCTCTGGTTTCAATCCGGCCATTGATCTGTACGCCAATTTTCAGGTTGTCGGTAATGTTGGCATCTACATTACTCTGGATATTATTTCTTGCAAAAGTAAATTCGCGGCCCAGTACGGAATTCTGTTTCAGCCTTGTTGCAGAAATATAGTAACTGATTTTATCCGAACCTCCATTGATATTCAGATTAATAGAAGATAAGGGCGAATTCTTCTTCACAATAAAATCTTTCCAGTTAAACGTCTGGTAGCCTGGTTCTGTCCCGGCTCTGTACTTATCGAGTTCTGCTTGCGTAATGGAAGTTTGTCCGTATTGATTCATCTCCGCTTCTGCCCTGCCAGCCATCCATTGGTATGAATCATTAACGACGTTCGGAAACCGCGACCAGTTTTGCCATCCTGTATAAGCATCCAGATTTACAGTATTTTTCGTACCATTTTTCCCTCTTTTTGTCGTCACAACTACCACACCATTTGCAGCCCGTACACCATAAATTGCAGCAGAAGCATCTTTCAGAACGGTAATACTTTCTACATCATTAGGTGAAAGATTATTAAACTGGCCTACATCCTGCTGAATACCATCAATGACAAATAAAGGATTTCCCATATTTCGTATCTGAACAGTTGCACTGGCTCCCGGCCGTCCATCCGGCATCCGGAATGTTACACCCGGAATTTTTCCTGCCAGACCCGAACTCACAGTAGATCCACCATGAACCCGGTCCAGGTCTTTGCTGGTTACTGTGGCTATGGCACCTGTTAACGATTCTTTTTTCTGTGTACCATACCCAACCACTACTACTTCTTCAAGAGCTTTGTCATCTACTTTAAGCGCCACATCCACAACGCTTTGGCTGTTGGATACAACAACTTCCCGGGACAGAAATCCAACAAAAGAAAAAACCAATGTAACTTCTCCGTTTGGTGCGGTCACGGTATACTTACCGTCAGTATCAGAAGATGCACCAATCTGGGTTCCTTTTACAACAATACTTACACCGGCCAACGCTGCACCAGATTCTTCCTTTACTGTTCCTGTAATGGATCTGTCGATCGTTTGTATAACAGTTTCATCTGGCTGGCCATCTATCGCACCCGAAGCTGGTTTCGGATCAGGCGACGGATGATTTGGCTTAATTACAATAAGGTCATCAGTGGCAGAATACTGAAGTTGCAATGGCTTAAGCAATTCATCCAGTACGCTTGAAAGCTGGCTGTTCTGGGCTTTTACAGTTGCTTTTCTATCGGATTGTATCAGTTTGGAACTGAAAACAAATCTTACGTTGGTCTGCTTTTCCAGTTGCTTGAGTATCTTCTTGACATCCTGATTTTCTACATTCAGGGTAACTTTCTGATTCAATGCTGACTGGGCTCTTCCATCATGTGCCAGTGACATGCCTGCAAACAGACAAGCCACAAAACATTGAATGACTGTTATACGCATGAGTGTAAATAGTAAGTCATCAATTCGTCGAACTTTTTTCATATTTTTGAATGATTTGTTGGTTAACTAGATATTTTTCAACGAAATCTTTCCCATTCATCCATTGAAAAACGGATATGCACAATGTCATCTTACGAGGGCATTCAGGGAAATCTTTGAGGTCAGTCATGCTGCAACATGGCTGATCTTTTTTATTAGCTTAAGTATGCTTTTACCATAAATTAGTAGTTTGTTTAAGTTAAGAATATCATTTTCAGGCTTGTATTATCTTTGATAAAAAATTTATTTACAGCCCCGGCCGGTAATAGTTACCTCATTATTTTTAACTATAAAGTCAGCATCCAGGGCGGCACAGATCACAGTAAGTTTTTCAATAAATGGCTGTCCGATCAGCGTAGCGTTAAGCGGGCAATTTTTTAAGAGTGGCTCGTCGTATATGATTTTGATATTATACGCATTTTCCAACACCCTGAAAACTTCCGATGCCGGCGTCTCGTCAAATACAAATAAGAGTTGGGAAATATCCTGTGCGTCCGGTGCAACAATACTGGTTTCCATAGTTTTAACTGGCTTCCCGCTTTGTCTGGACACTGCAATTTTTTGATCCTGATTTAAGATTATTCCTTTTAATTCAGGTTTATTTATATCAACATTTTCAGAAGTATTTTTGCCAAGAGAAAAAACAGACACCTTTCCTGTTTTAACTTCTACATTCACTTCTTCACCATTTTCAGGCGCATCAACTGAAAAGCTGGTTCCCAAAACTTTTGTAACAATGCCATCCGTATAAACCAGAAATGGTTTTTCCGGATTTTTAACAATTTCAAAAAATGCTTTTCCTTTTAAAGTTACTTCACGTCTTTTCGTATCTGCCTTCCTTAAATAACTTAATTGTCCACCCTGATGTAATACTACCGAACTCCCGTCGGCCAATAGGACGGTCATGGGTTTGTCAGTATTATTTACTTTTTCTATCCAGTCAGAATTATTTTGAGATTCTATACTAGATAATTCTTTGCTTTTTCCGGGTTGTTTGGTAAAGTACAGATAGCTCATAGATGCGATGCCCAATACTAAGGCAACTGACGCCGCAAAGCGAACCCATTTCCAATTAACAATTACTTTGTCAGGAATTACCTCAGCGACATTTTCAATATGGAGATGGCTTTCCACCACACTCCACATTTTATTGGTTTGTTCAATTGTCGGTTTATTTTTTCCTGTATCTTCTGCCAGAAGCTTCACATAACCTCTCGCAGTTGCTACCAGATTATTTTTTTCAGGATAGTCTGCTAAAAATTGCTGCCAGCGGGTTTCATTACCTGCATCCGGAAATCTTACCCAGGCAATGAAATCATCATTTCTGATCAGTTCTGTGAGCGAATAAGGATCATGTTTCATTCTTCGGAAAACAATTAGTTAGTCTTTCAAATAGAAAGAGCGAAGAATTCTAAAAATGACCTCTTTAAAATGAAATTTTTTTATAAAAAAATTCTATAAAAATCTAAAACGAAGAAAACCAGTACTGGTGGGATCAAAAATTCGCTATAACTGCGAAGAGAAGTAAGTGCTTTGTATATAAAATTACGGACCGATTTTTCATTAACTCCCATAATCCGGGCAATTTCTCCGATGCTGAAATCGTCGAAATATCTTAAAGTTAATGCTTCAACCTGCCGTTCGGGAAGCCGGCAAATTAATTCCTGTATCCGTTTCGCCATAATGGAAGTAGATTCTCCCTCAATCAGCATCGTTTCCGAATTAGAAATTGTAGCAGGCATTTCCTGATCCTGTAACATAGTAATTTCTTCGGTAACCGGAAACTTATCATGACTGACATTTATCCGGCGCCGTAAAGCACGGTACAAATAGAATTTGATGGAAATAATATTATCAGTGAGATTATTTCTCAGTCTCCAGATATCAATAAATACATCCTGGACCGCATCTTCAACAATGGCAGAGTTGGCGGATAATTTACAGCCATAATTATATAGAGTCCCATGATAACGGTCAAAAATGATAGTAAAACAGAGCTCGTCCCCTTGCCTGATCCCTGTCCACAGTTCCTGATCCGTTTTATCAGTCTTAAAAGCATCAAGAGTGATCACCACTATTTGCGTTTTTGTTAGTGAAGCATAAAGCTAAATATTTATCCTTAAAATGCTATTTCAGAATGGATAATAATTGTCAAAATCAAAAATCTATGCTATATAATTTTGATCTGTGAAGTTGGGGATAAACACATGGCACGGCTGATCCATCGGGCTTCGTGAAAAACCTGATGGATCAGCCGTGCCACAGATCACCACTTTTGTTGTTTTAAATTTTATGCCATTTTATACCGTTTCCAGTACTTTGATCAATTCCTGGACCTGCTCCACAGAAGTAGCCGGAAAATTTGCAATGCGTAATTGCGATGATTTAAACTGACCATAACCGGTACCAATGACCATTCCCTTCTCCTTCACAGCTTTTATAACATCAGCTGAGGGCAATTCTGTATTAGCAACTATTACCGTTTGCGAACGATGTGCCTTTTCCTTTACAAACGGCGAAAATCCTTTATGTTTTTCAATAAATTTATAAAGCAATTGTGCTTTTTGTTCTGTTTCTTTCCGTAATGTTTTTACACCAATCTGATTAAAATCTTCGGCTATTTTACCCAGCAAATAAATCGCCATCACATTTGGTGTTGCAGGCGTTTCATTATTTAAGCTGTTTTTCCAAAGTGTCGGCAAATTGTTATGTGCTCCGATTGAATATTGCTGACGGATCGATTCTGCTTTTTTAAGGCATTTTTCATTCACAATCCATACACCCAAACCTGCCGGTAATCCAAAAGCTTTTTGAATGGAAAAGAATGCCGTATCAATAAGCTTAAAATCCAGGTCAGGATAGGGTGCCGATGAAACGATATCAACTGCAATCAGCTTATCCGGATTTTTCTGTTTCAGCTTATGGATTTCTGCCACATTCATTTGCACACCCGAACTGGTTTCATTGTGCGTAGTACATATCAGTTCTGCATATTCCGGAACGGTTACTTCGGCGGCGGTAAAACCCTCACCCATTGGCTTTTCCAGCTTATGGGCGTATTTGTTCAGGCCATGTGCGTAATCGTAAAATTTCTCAGAAAACGAGCCGTTCACCAAATGAAAACTTTCAAGCTCCACGCAGCTGAACAGGATTCGCTCCCATATTTCCGATGCCGATCCCAGAAAAAGAATAGCGTGCGTTTCAGGAACATTTAAAAGTATACGCACCTGTTCGACCGTAAAGCGATGAAGATCACGATACTGCTGACTGCGATGTGAAATAGACCCAAGCTGCCCGCTGACGAAATTCTGTAAATGCTTTTCGAAAGTAGGGTAAAGCTGCGCCGGACCCGGAGTAAAAAAAGTTTGCATTTTGATTGTAATAACAGGAGTTTGAGTAGTTTGTTTATAAATGTGATTTCAACAGCTCCGGATTTTGCCCGGAGCTGTTGAAATTCCGAGAATTAATACAACATTCTGAAACGGATTGTACCTTCTACTTCTTTCACTTCCTGAATAAATTCTTCGGTATAACCCTTTGCGATATCCACAATAACGTAACCGATATTCTCATTTGTTTTAAGATACTGGCCTGTTATATTAATGTTATTTTTTGCAAAAATAGCATTCAGTTTTGCCAGTACACCCGGTACGTTCGCATGTATATGCAACAGACGATGTGAGTCTTTCAATTTTGGCAATTGTACTTCCGGAAAATTAACGCTTCCGTAGGAACTACCGTTATTCATAAACTCAAGCAATTTGGCCGGCACGAAATGCCCGATATTTTCCTGAGCCTCTTCTGTACTTCCTCCAATATGCGGGGTTAATATCACATTCGGAAGTCCAAGCAGTTCGTTTTCAAAAACTTCGTCGTTGGTTTTAGGCTCCTTAGGAAATACATCCACGCCTGCTCCTGCAACTTTACCACTTTTTACAGCATCAGCCAGGGCCGCAATATCGACTACATGTCCACGGGAAAGGTTCATGAAAATAACACCGTTTTTCATCAGATCAAACTCGCGCTTTCCTATCAGGTTTTTATTCTCTTTTCTTCCGTCAACGTGCATGCTGATCACATCCGAAATTCCGAGCAGTTCATCGAGAGAAGTTACTTTCCGTGCATTTCCCAATGACAGCTTTTCCACTTCATCATAAAAATAGACTTCCATTCCCAAAGCTTCTGCTACTACCGAAAGTTGTGTACCAATACTTCCGTAGCCCACCATACCGAGTTTTTTACCGCGTATTTCAAAGCTTCCGTTAGCCGATTTATCCCAGATCCCTGCGTGCATCTGGTTACTTTTCGTAACAATATTCCGGATCAGCAAAATCATTTCACCAACGGCAAGCTCTACTACAGAACGCGTATTGCTATATGGTGCATTAAAAACGGCGATACCTTTTTTAGCCGCTTCTTCAAGGTCAATCTGGTTGGTCCCGATACAAAAAGCACCAATTGCTTTCAAACGGTTTGCATTTTCAAGGACACGTTTGGTAATATTCGTTTTAGAACGGATCCCGATAATAGAAACGTCCTTAATTCTTTCGCAAAGTTCGTCCTCGTCCAGGGCGCCTTTCACAAATTCTACATTAAAACCCTGCTCTTCAAAAGCGCGCAAAGCGACCGGATGCACATTTTCCAACAACAGCACTTTAATGCGGCTCTTAGGATATGACTGGCTCCTGGTCATTTTATTATCATATAAAAAGTCGTCAAATGAAGTTGCAATATGATCTGCAACTGCCATAACGCGTGGACGCTCTACGTTTTCAGTAAAAGCATAAAAACGGTTGGCAAGCCCGGATTCTTTCAACTGATAATCCGTATAACCATCTCCAATGGCGAATACATCACCCGTCAGGTTTAGCGAAGAGAGCAATTTTGTTTTGCCACCATCCATCGACAATACATTTTCTTCATCGATTCCAATAATATTATCGTCTTCATCAAAACGGAATTCATTGGCATATACATGATCTGCACGAATTCCCAGTTCAGTTGCAATGGGAACGATAAATTCCTTAAAACCACTGGATATAATAAAAATATTATCCCTGTTTTCAGTCAGAAAAAGTTTATTGCGATTAAAAGAATCTGAAACTTTACCCCTTAACAAAACGATCAGATCATCAATATGGGAGCGTTTTGCTTTTAACAGATCAATACGCTGGCGAAGTCCTTCTGCAAAAGACATTTCTCCATTCATTCCCTTATTTGTCAGGTCAACAATCTCCTGAACGATCTTTTCACGGTCAGAATGCCCGGCAAGGGCGATTGCAGCTAACTCATCCAGACCTTCTACTTTTGTAAAAGTGCTGTCAAAATCAATGATAATGTACGGGCTACTAAGTGTTAATGTGGGCATGAAGCGGCAGATAACTGAATGATTATCAATTTAAAGGTAAATAAATCAATACGACTTAACCCGCGGTTAGCGAATTAAGCCACAAAATTACGAATCTGTTTCCTTTGTCGCTAACAAAATATGCAGCAGATGAATTTTATTATTGAAGATATTCGTGCAAATCATCATTTTCGATGAATTCCAATGCTTTTTTTCTGACCAATAAATACCGTCAGTAAGATTTGCCGGCCTAAATCCACAATGTCCGCCATGCGTACTAGGTTCCAGCCAAACGCCGGAAAGAGAGGAAATTATATCCAATGGCAAACTCGAATATGGTACGATCGGATCATTTACAGCATTAATGATCAGTGTAGGAACAGAAATATTTTGTACAAAATGCATTGAGCTGCATGCTTCGTAATAATGATCTGCGCTATTGAAGCCGTGTAAAGGCGCGGTATAAATGTGGTCAAAATCGTAAAGGGTACGGACTTTACCATAATCTTTTAAGCTTATTTTATCAGGAAAAAGGCGCGACTTGGCATCAACCTTCGGCCTGAGTGTTTTTAGGAAACGATGCATGTAGACCCGGTTCTCAGATTTGATGATAGCCAGGCTGCATGCCTTAAGGTCCATTGGAACACTAAATACAACAGCCCTTTTAATAGCCGGATTTATATTAATTCCTTTTTCTCCCAGATATTTTAAGGTCAGGTTTCCACCCAGGCTAAATCCGATCAGTCTGATACAGTCATAACCGTGAACAAACGCATGGTTTATAACCAAATCCAGATCCTCAGTAGCACCGCTATGATAGAACCGTAATGTTTTATTCATTTCTTCACTGCAACTGCGAAAATTCCAGGCAAGGCAGTCATATCCATTCGCATTAAGCAAGCGTACCATTCCAAGGATATATTGCCGTGTACTGTTTCCTTCCAATCCATGCGACAGGATAACCAGCTTTTTAGATCTATCAGATTGTTGCCGGGCATAAGACCAGTCCAGGTCAAGGAAATCGTGGTCAGCTGTAATAATACGTTCACGTTTGTACTTTATACCGGAAATTTTTCTGAAAAGCGCCGGATATATACTTTGTAAATGGCCATTTGGAAGCCAGAATGGTGATATAAAGCCGGAGTTTTTTAGAATTGGCATATAAAATGATTACAAAAGTCTTCGTAAAAATAGACATTTACGCTTTTTAACAGATAAAAATTCATTCAACCAAAACAATCTGTTCGGCAAATAAAAGTTTTTTTATATTTAAATAAGAAAAATAATATTTTGCGAAGTGCCTATAAAACAGCATTTTACGATAAAATAATATCGAACTCACACTTAATAAAATAGAATTATTCTAAACATTTTTTAACTGAAACCTTGTATATCTCTATTTTCTATTTACATTTGGCTTTTAAAAAATATAAGATCAATACTAATGGCAGAAGGCACAGTTAAGTTTTTCAATGATTCCAAAGGATTTGGATTCATCCAACCATCAAATGGTGAAAAAGACATTTTCGTTCACGTTTCAGGTCTTCAAGACGATATCCGTGAAAATGATAAAGTGTCTTACGACGTAGAAAATGGAAAAAAAGGTCTAAATGCAGTTAACGTAAGAGTTATCTAAGTTTAAGTCATAATAAGACATTTCGAAAGCATCCTGCACTAGCGGGATGCTTTTTTTGTATACATTAGCTCCTGATCTTACATCAGGGTTCAATCAGTTTTCCTTTCAGCCATTGATTGTCCAAAGTCTGAGACTGCCAGGTTTGAACAGGAAAATCGATTGCTTTGACCATGCTGTTAATTTCTACTTTATAACTTTCAACCCGGGAGCCATCCATCTCTGCTAATTCTTTCAAATATGGAAGTTTCGTCTTTCCCAAATCGGCAATATATCTAAAATCTAATTCCTGGGCGTAATTTGGATTATACCACGTGATAAAACGGTCCCAGTCCACTAGGCTGTAAGAGGTAAGCGTAAAATAAAGTATCCAGGTATTCTGACGAATGAGGTACCAATTGGTCCTCAGGTGTCTGATTTTCATTAAAGTCAGGTACAAACCAATTCCAATAAGTATCAGACCAATAAAAACCCAGATACGTTTGTAAGTAAAACCAAATGCGCCAACATAAAGGATGTTTTTATAACAAGTTAGCATTGCCAGAAAGCTATTTAATACAATCCAGGCAGTTGCCAATTTTACCAGACGCGTTTTACGGCTGTAAAAATTCTGGTTTTCCCGAAAATAATACATTATGAGCAAAATAGCAGCTACTATACTCATTATCAGCATATCAAATCCCTGATGTACCTGCTCGGAATGATTGCTTTGGTATTTAGTCAGTGAAGGAATAAAGATCTGAAGTGTGTTGAAACAAATGAAGAAGAGAATAAGTATATTAAGCATGAAAAACATAATCACGCCCTGGAAATTTTCATGCATAAGCCCCATTTTATTGATGCCTTCTCGTTTCACTCGTATTCTTTTAAGTATATCAGGGTTTTTCAGGTCCCATTCTGTAATTTTCTTGAATCCCCAGGGGAAAATTAAGGGACATAAAATAATGCTTCCAAAGACTGCATATAAGATCAGGTCAAAGTCAATTTTTGTTTCAGGAAAGCTTAAATCCAGGAAAAAATCCGGGTTTGCGATACAATAGAAAAAATAAAATATTGCTGTTACCGTGGCTGGAGCAACATATAAATAAGCTCTTTTTAACGTAAAACCTGATAAAAAGGGTAATAACGAGCTGTTGGCTTTTAAACTACTGAAAAATGCTGCAAGACGTACAAAAAAACCGATAGCAAAACTTCCTGCTAATCCATTTAAAAATACAACCAGTAGACTGCTTTGTAACATGAATACAAATCCTGCTAAGGCAAAGCCTGAAAAATTGTAAAGAATGATTGACATAGGCGTACCGTGCCAAAAAACAGCAATTGCCGTAATTAAATGGATACCTGCACCGAACCTCCACATCCTTTTACTTTGTAATCCATGATGCCAGGTTATCAGAATTACCATAATAACAGAAAAAATCAATCCGTTAAAACCCAGCGATTGATTATAAAATAACCATGTGTGCAGAGAAGTTAATGTAATCCACAGTAAAGATGTGCGAAATCGGGACATAGAGTTATTATTTAAAAGTACTTTGTACTGCAAAGTAAATTAATAAAACTCATTAAATTTTAATTTTGACGAAAAATTTTAATGTAGCCGGTTAAATGTCAGATATGAATATGTTTATAATCTTATTTAACCTTATTCATTTCTTCAAAAGCCTTATGAATCTTTGGATTCGAAGGTTCAGCACGCATGGCAGCACGTCGCTTTTCAGCATCCTTCATCCATCGGTATAACCATGAAATGCCATTATTTCCCTTAAAATAATCTATTGATTTATAAACCGAATCGCTCATAGCATCTTTCAGACTTACAAACCGGTACTTTTTTTCTTTTAGTTTTTGAATTATTTCAGGTAGGTAATCTGTATTCAATTTGCTGTCATGACACAAATATATCTGACTTACAGACCGTCCGTATATACCAATAGCCAGGCTGTCAAAGTAATCGAAAAACTTTATTGTCATTTCTACGTATTGGCTGCCGATCATTTCAGCTGATTTATTGTCTTTCTCTCTTAATGCCCTGTTATATAGTTCAGCATACATCCAATCTTCACTTTCTACAGTAAACGGAGTTGAAATGTATTTTTTATCAGCTAAAAATTGCAGTATCCGTTCATGTTCAAGGCTGTCTTTTCCCAAACTGTTAAATGGAAACCGAAAATATTCCATTGTTTTTCCTGAGCCTTTCAAAAACCGCTTCGTTGTTTTTTCTCCTTTTAATACATCGTCTGTAAACTTTTCAAACCCGATATCACCATAGTTTTGATGAGAATAACTGTGATTGCCGACCGTGATGTAATCTTTCAGAATCCATTCTTTCAGAAGTTCTTCATTTTTTGAAACTGCTTTCGTTTGCTGAAGATTTCCTTCGTTGATAAATATTGCAATGGGCAAATGCAGGGAATCGAGTTTTTTAAGTAAGCCGGAGGAATAACCATCAGATTCGTACAACCACACATTTGGCACATCATCAATGGTTACTGACACGTTTTTCTGGCCAACAGAAATGTGGCTTATCAAAATCATCGTGAGCAAAATGAGGAAGTTTTTCATATTAAGATTACTAATCATGGGTTTAAAATGCGAACCTAGTCATTTCGCACTGAAAAAAATTTAAATATATTCTTTGATAAGCTATTAGGTTCTTGAAAATTAAACCTTTATCCTTAATTTACAGACAATCAATCCTTCACTACTTAAATACTTACACAATGCTCAATTTTACCTTCGCCGGATATGGCAATCGAATCATTGCCCAGATTATTGATGTCATTATTGTCGGGTTTGCCGTATCCATCATTGCAATGCCCATTTTTGGTTTTAGTATTTTCTCCGGTATGAACGTGGACGACCCCAGTGATATCAGTGCATTGTTTGCCGGTCTGGCCATTTTGCCCCTTCTATTGTTTGCATTTGTAGGGCCGGTTGTATACGAAGTATTAATGATCAGTTCTGCAAAGCAGGCTACATTTGGAAAAATGCTGATGAAAATCAAGGTCGTGGATGAAGCCGGACTAAGATTGACATTAGGTGCTGCAATCGGCAGGACGCTGATAAAATATGTATCGTCCCAATTATGTATCCTGCTATGGCTATGGCCTTTATTTAACGACAAGGAACAGGCTCTTCATGATCTTGCTGTAAAGGATTTTGTAATTCGCAGCTGATAACAATGAATGCTGTTTATTTAACACGATAATGTCAATAAAAAACGGACTTATTGCTTTTGTAGCATCAGCATTAATCCTGGTTTATTATGTGATTGATCCAACCATTTCCAACTTTGGCCTGCCCTGTTTGTTAAAGGCGGCGACCGGTTGGGATTGCTGGGGCTGCGGAGGGCAGCGTGCATTCCATCAGTTGCTGCACGGGAATTTCCGGCAAGCGTTGCATTTAAATGCCTTGGTTTTTCCGGTAGTTTTACTTTTTGGATATATTTTATTTTCTGAGTTATCCCAACAGCAGCCTTCCTATCAATGGCTTCGCAGAAATGATGTCAGGATCAGTACTGCGATAATCGTATTAAGTTTTACGATTTTCAGAAATATTGTTTAATATCAATAGCCCGGAATTTTAACCCCGGACTATTGATGCAAACTTATCTTGCTACTTCAATCTTAAACTTCTTCCCTTTCATTTTTTCTTCTGCGATCAGGCTCAGCATCGGTTTTACTTTACTTTTACTTACGGCAGCAAAAGAAATATTATCCTTTACTTCAATCAGGCCAAGGTCCTGTTTTTCCAGTTTTCCTTTTTGTATCAGAAAACCTACAATGTCCATTTTATTAAGCTTGTTTTTCTTTCCTCCGCTGATATAAATTGTAGTCCAGACCGAAGCTGGCGGCAATTTTAGCCTGCCGGGAAGTTCAAGTATCTGAGGTTTCGGTTTGATATATTCCGGCAACCTTTCTTCATTACTCATCAGAACATACGCGGTTCCCTCAGTAAGCATACGTGCAGTACGGCCGTTGCGATGTGTAAATTCATCCCCTTTCATTGGCAACTCAAAATGGATCACATGTTTCATATCAGGAATATCCAATCCTCTTGCAGCCAGATCGGTTGCAGCCAGAAACAATACAGAACCATTGCGAAAACGGATCAATGTACGTTCGCGGTCTTCCTGTTCCAGTTTACCATGAAAAAATGCGCACTCAATTCCTTCTTCTTTTAAAACCGCGCTGATACGCTCAACTGAATCTCTCAGATTACAGAAAATCATGGTAGATTCATTGCCCAGATAACTCAGAAGCTTGACAAGTGTATCCATTTTATCACCGTCCTCAGACAAAACCTGAACAACAGTCAGACCACTCTTTTCATTGCGGTTTGTGATAAAATCAATTTCAGCCGGATTCTGAAACCTGACAAATCCAGGAATTTTTGGGCCGGCTGTTGCTGATACCAGAATTTTCTTTTTTATGTTACGGAGGTTGTTGACAATTTCTTCCATTTCTTCCTGAAAACCCAATTCCAGGGATTTGTCAAATTCATCGAGCACCAGTGTAAATATGCTTCGGTATGAAAATGACTGCCTGTGCATGTGGTCCAGAAGTCGTCCCGGTGTTCCGATCAACAAAGCAGGCGGTTCAGAAAGACTTCGGATTTCAGTCTGCATATCGTGTCCTCCATAACAGCACGTTACTTTAAAACCAGTTGACATTTTACGCCACACCTGCTCAATTTGCAATGCCAGCTCTCTTGCCGGAACAATAATCAGGCATTGCACCTGATCAACATCTGCTTTTAAAAGAGATAATATAGGCAACAAAAAAGCAATCGTTTTGCCTGATCCTGTTGGTGAAAGTAATAATACTTCGTTGTTATCCTGAATCGCTGTATTGGCTTGCTGCTGCATTTCATTTAGTGCAGTAATTCCAAGCGCCGAAAGGGTAGTTTCTAAATTTTCCTGATTTGACATTTTGCAAAGGTACTGGGTTCCATGGCTAATTCATTGCCACACAAATTATTTCGTTTGAATTGTTCCTTTGAATTCCTCCGGAACGCTATGCAATGTTAATCCAAGAAACTGCCATTCATGAATTCCACTTGCCGTATAATGGAATTTCCCGTCTTTAAAATACATCTTGGTGAGAACTGGTTTCCAGTCGTGTCCAATAACAAGGCCGTTTTTTACAGTAACCGCATTTACTTCTTTTGAAAGGGAATCTTTGGCGTAAACGTAAAGCAGATCGGTATTATAAAACAGTGCTGTCTGAATATTCTCAGTTTCTACGGTTTGACCTTTTACTTCCGGATCTGCATAAAATTCCTGTTGTTTATTAGCGACCAATCCTTTGATAAATGACAGGCAACATATGATAAAAAGCACCGTAGATATCATCCCGAGACTTTCCCTGACCAATTTCAGAATACTAAAACAAATGAAGAGGAACCAGACCAGTGCGCCCAAATTTAGAAGAGACCATATAAAATATATCATTGCCAAGCTTTAAAGTATGTATTCAAAAAACAAAAAGCAGCCAGATTCAGCTGCTTTTTGTAATAGTAAAATCTAATAATTTCCTATCATTCAAACTATTGCGGTATCCTGTCCCTGGCCTGGCGCTCCAGCATCCAGGCCGGATATTCTGCTTTCAGAGCACTTATTCCATTTAATTTTGTCAGATCTTCTTCCGTTAGCACCACCGAAGTGGCAGCAATATTATCGGTTAGCTGGTCAGGCTTTTTAGCACCGATAATTACACTTGTTACGGCTTTCTGATGCAGTAGCCATGCCAAGGCTATTTGTGCAACAGAAACTGAATGAGCTTCGGCAATAGGCTGAATTACTTCAATTATATCGTATGCTTTGTCTTTGTCAACAGGAGGAAAATCGAAATTATCGCGACGGTTATCACCAGACGTTTCATTATTCCGTGTGTATTTTCCTGAAAGAAAGCCACCTGCCAGCGGACTCCAGGGCATTAACGCCAGATTTTGATCCTGCATCATTGGTATCAGTTCCCTTTCCAGATCACGGCCGGCAATAGAGTAATAATGCTGACAAGCCACAAAACGAGTCCAGCCATTTTTATCAGCTATTCCGTTCGCTTTCATAATTTGCCAGGCAGCATGATTACTCACACCCAGATATCTTACTTTACCGGAACGGACAATATCTTCCAGGCCGCGCATTGTTTCTTCAAGCGATGTCTCCTTATCAACACCATGAATATAAAACAGATCAATATAGTCCGTTCCCAGCCTTTGCAGACTTTCATTTACAGAATCCATGATATGTAATCTTGATAACCCGATCTGATTTGCACCAGCCGCCATCCGGCCTCTTGCTTTGGTAGCAATTACTACTTCGCTTCTTTTGATATTCAGATCTTTGATTGCCTGGCCAAGAATTTCCTCCGACTTTCCGTAGGAATAAACATTAGCAGTGTCGAAGAAATTAATGCCGCTTTCCCAGGCCGTTTTCACCAATGCAGTACCTTCTTCCTGCTGCAGCTTTCCGATAGCTTCCCAGTAACCATCGCCTCCGAACGTCATGGTGCCAAAACAAAGCTCGGAAACCAGTACGCCGGTATTTCCAAGAAATTTATATTTCATTTTCTGTGGTTAGGTATTGGCTTTTAGCGATTAACCTTTTTGGCTAAGTATAAAGCCATGATTTATAACTGTTTAAGAATCAGAAATTAATCAAACAGATCTTCCGAACGTTCGAGCATTAAAATAGAAGCCTGCGGAACAATCACATATTTTTCACCATCGTATTCCAGATCAATAGCACTGCGTTGCAGATAAATAGCAATATCCCCTTCCTTGGATTGCAAAGGCATATATTTTACTTTTTCTTCTGTTTCTTTCCATGGCTCATCTTCGGTAGCAACAGGAATAGGATAACCTGGCCCTACTTTAATTACATAACCGCTTTGAACCTGATCTTTTTCAGTAACTGTAGGCGGCAGATACAAGCCGCTGTTAGTACGCTCATTCGGATTTTTGGGCCGGATCAAAACGCGGTCACCTACTACTATAAGACTTTTTAACCGGTTGTCAGATGTAACTTCGTACATAATTATTAGACTAAATTATAATTTAAAAGCTACTATATCAGCTGCCTTTTGAATTGAAATAACAAAAATTTGCAAACAAATGTTTTTGTCTTGCACCAGTGATTTATTAAAACTGAAAGTATATAAACTGATTTTCTGTCACAACACCTAAAAAATAGGTCAAAAAAGCGATCAGGCTAAAAAGTGCATAAAACACAGATGTATTTTTTGTAGCTATTTTCTCAAAGTAATGTTCCTTCGTCAATAGAAAGCAAATCAGGAAAACACAAAACCACATTTCAATATGATTAAAAGGTGTATTCAAAGGTTCACTCCACGATAATGTGGCCATTTTATGCAAAATTGTAAATGAGCGCTGAACCGGCGCTTGATTATTCCGGAAAAATACCCAGGCAATGGTAACCAGAATAAATGTAAATATCGTCCCAAACAGGCTTGTAAAAGCATTTTTAGGAATAGAAATACCTGCATTTTTCATCCATTTATCACGCAAGGAGGCTGTAACCTGATACGTGCCGTGCAAACCGCCCCAAATCACATAATTCCAGCTTGCTCCGTGCCATAACCCACTGACCATAAAGACAATAAACTGATTCATATATTTCCGGTATTCGCCTTTCCGGTTTCCTCCCAACGGAATATACAAATAATCCCGAAACCAGGTAGAAAGCGAAATATGCCATCTTCCCCAAAATTCGGATATGGAACGGGACTCATAAGGAGAACGGAAATTATCCATCAGGTCAAAACCCATAACACGGGCAGCACCAATAGCAATATCGGAATAACCTGAAAAATCACAATATATCTGAAAAGCAAAAAATACTGTGGCGACTAAAAGGGATATACCATTTTGCTGTCCGGGATTATCATAAACATGGTTCACGACCTCAGCCAGCCGGTCAGCGATCACAATTTTTTTAAACATACCGAACGCCATTTGCATCAACCCGGCCTTTACCAGTTCAAAATCATATTTAAAATACGAATGAAACTGATGGAGCATATTTTGCGGCCTTTCGATAGGCCCGGCTACTAGCTGAGGGTAAAACATCACATAGAGTGCATAAATACCAAAATGTTTTTCGGCAGCCTGGTTTCCCCTGTATACCTCAATAGTATAACTCATAGCCTGAAACGTATGAAACGACAGGCCTATCGGAAGAATCACTTGGCCCGCACCATTGACCATCCATTGGGAAATCATCGTTGGAATTAATCTTTCCAAGGGGGAATAATGGAACGCAGATGTAGTGCGTTCAGGATATTATTGACTGAATCTCTCCCGAAATCGTAATACTTGAAAAAAGCAAGAATGCCAATATTAGAAATGAGACTAATAATAAGAAGCAAAGTCCGCTGTTTTTTGTCCTCTGTTTTAGCAATCCAAATCCCAGCGTAATAGTCAATAACGATAGTTCCAAACAGGATCAGTATGTAGACCGGCTTGAAAACCATATAAAAATAGCAGCTGGATGCCAAAAGCAATATCCAGCGCCCGCGCCACGACAAGCTGAAATAAGCCAGCGTAACTACAATAAAAAAGATGATGAACTGTATTGAATTAAAAAGCATCGGATCAGATAAACTCGCGATTGACAATCTCTTCTTTTATGATGTACAAAGGACGGTTTTTAGACTGAAAAAATATCCTGAGCACATATTCCCCGATGATGCCTAATGCCAGAAGCTGGACACCGCTGAACAGAATGATCACAAAAAGTAATGCTGTAAAACCTTCCACAACCTGAACAAAAAACAGCTTTTTAATGACTACGGTAATAAAATAAGTAAGGGAGATCAGGATTGCCAGAATTCCCATTCTGCTCATAAATTTGATTGGGAATTCACTGAAATTAAAAATCCCGTTATAGGCAAGTCCCAGTAATTGTTTGAAAGAATATTTGGACTCGCCGGCTGCCCGCGCATCTCTTTCATATTCAAAACCCGCCTGCTGAAAACCTATCCATGAGCGCATTCCACGCAGATAACGGCTCTCTTCCGGCATTTTGTTTAAGACATCCACCACTCTCCGGCTGATCAAAGCAAAATCACCACTGTCCAAAGGAATATCAACATAAGAAATTGAACGCAGCAAACGATAGAAAAGATGATAGCCTGTTTTTTTTATCCAGCCTTCTTTGCGTTTTTTTCTTACTGCATAAACAACATCATTTCCTTCCTGTAATAATTTATAAAACTCAGGAAGCAGTTCCGGAGGATCCTGTAAATCTCCGTCTATAACAAATAACCCTTCACTGCCACGTGCCGATGCAATTCCAGCTGTAAGGGCAAGCTGGTGACCATGATTTCTTGATAAAAAAACACCGTGATAACGATCATCTGTAAGTGCGAGCTGGCGAATCCGTAATGCGGTATCATCCTTACTGCCGTCGTCGATCAGTACAACTTCTATGTCCAGCGGGCTGGAATCCATTAAAGCATTGATACGCTGAACCAAAAGAGGAAACGACTCCGACTCATTATATAGCGGGGCAACAATAGATATTTGAGGGGTTTTCAATATATTTCAATTAAACGATTAGACTATCAGCGGCAAAAATACAGCTTTCAGTGTATTATAGAAAACGGCGCTTATTTAGGGAACTATGATACTCCTGAGAATTTTCCATCGGGTACGCTTGTCAGTTACCCTTACTGTTCCCAGATCGTACTTTCCGGGTTCCAGCGAAGACAATGGGATTTCAACATCTGAACCTTTGTCGTACTGACGGAATAAATTCCTGCCTGAATACTTATGCTGGTTCATTTTAAAAATATAGACTTTTGATTTATTTTTCACAAAAGCATATTGTCCGGAACTTCTGTCAAAATCTGGTGAAACAGACGAATCATCTACGAGGATCACCCCGTTTTCGATAGTCGCCGATATCTCAGCATCCGTAGAAAGCGGTTTGTTGATTTGTCTTATCTTTGATATGAGCCAATCCGTTTCACGCGGGTAAACATATATGCCCGAAGTTACCATATCCTTCATGAGCGTATCGACATATTTAGCTGCCGGAGAAAAAGGCATATGGCCAAGACCATATCCGTTGAATTCCTGATTATAAGCACTTACAAGAAGATATTTTCTGCGTTCTTTTATTGTAGGAAGATAGCTGTAAATTGAAATTGCCCAGATCAGAACACTTATGGTCAGCGCAAAACGAAACCCGTTTTTTTGAAAATTAACACTGACCCCGGAAGAAAGAAAAGAAAGGTATGCAATGATCAAAAACAGAGCAGGATACAGTTTATAATTGCTTACGATCATGACAAAAAAACCAAAACGCGGCCTTAACAAACCAATAACCAGCGCATTGACAAGCAGAAAAATAAGGATACCGAGCAAAAATTCCTGAAATGGTTTTCCTTCCCTTTTTCCCGGTGTAAATTTTTGTACAAAGTCCGGTATTCTAAATGATAGTTTTAAAGTTGTTTTAACCCAAGGCAATACCCACGTTAGCAGCCAGACGGATATCCAGATCATGGCTAAAAATCCCATAATAACCGGTAATACAGATCTTGCCAGAATTGTTTTTTCAGGTAACAGATCAAACAAGCCACCCAAAAAAGCAAAAAAGCCTAAAACAGAAAGGTGTGGATTTTTTATAAAAAAGGCAATACTTGATTCATTACCCTGGGCAGACAAGCCATGAAAATAAAAGCCAATAGCAGCTGCGCCTGCCAGACACCAGATAATCAGAAAACGATAATTAGCCCTTAATATTAATATTACAGCACCCGAAACCCAAACAAAAATCCCATTGCTCATGGCGTAAGTGGCACAAACCGCAGCCAGAACTGCCCAGCCAAATCGGTTTCTTGACAATAAAAACATGGATAGGCTTACAAAAAATACAACCGGCTGATGTTGGAGGCTACAAATTGCCCAAAGAAATACCAGATGATATTGTAATTGGAATAACAGAAAGGGAACAGGTAAGAAATACCACCAGTTTATTCTGCTGGCCTTAAACGACTGCCAGAATAAGTATAAAGTACCGAGTGTAAAACAGGCTCCGGCAATGTGAAGAAATGTAAAATTAAGCTGGCCGGTAATCCTGTAATAGCCAAGAGTAACGAGTTTACCCATGACCATGCGATGCTCATTATTCGGCTGAAATAGCAGCTTTAACTTTTCAGTAAAAGAGCCGCTGTTGATCCATTGCCGTAAAAAATCCGGAAAAGGGTCAAAATCATCAAACCAAGGCACATTAACTGAGTTCCTAAGAATAATGAATATCCAGAAAACAACGGGCAGGAGCATAATTGCCCCTAGAAAAATTCGTCTATTTTTGCCCACTATGTTCCTCTTTCAGGTAAATGGCTTCTTTACCAAAATAACCGGCCATACATTTATTCCACCAATGATCTTTATTCGGTTTTATATCTTCCACAAACAGAGACACAGGCTGCGTATATATTGGCGGAAGATAAACCACAGAATCTTTTGAATCATTGATCAAAGCATAACGCTCCTTGTTCTGCCGGTTAAAAGCCGCCGCTTTTCCTTTCAGCAGGTCGGTATAGATCACACGAACATTGGCACTTTTATAAAATGAATAACCTATTGTTAAAAATAATACAAGATACAGAATCGTGTATTTCGTCAGTGAAAGCTGAAATGGGGCTTTTGAAAAGTTCAGATGCCTGAAATAATGATAGACTACTCCAATGATATAAAACCAACCAATCAGGAAGAAAAAGTAAACGCAATTGATTACTCGTAGCGTTGGGTCAATGCCTACACCGTAATACGAGGGGAATAACTGGGCCGAAAGTACACCGATAAATAATAAAACGGCAAACCATACAGGCACTGAAAAATAGTTACGCGAACCGGTAGATAAGCGTGTCAGTACAGCAAGCCAGGCAAAGGAGAAAAGCAATAATGGCGTTTGTAAAAACCAGTTTTTACTTAGTTCTGCCAGTTTTTTGAATGATGAGGTAACTGAAAATACCAGGTTTCCGCTTAAAGGGTTACCGCCGATACGCGCTGCATTCCCGGGTGAACTGAAAAACAAGTAGCATGACCCAGCCGCGATGATCAGCATGGTAATCATAAAACCATCCACCTTTTTATGGAACAAAATCCGGTAAACCCACCATGCCGCAATAAGCAGGATCATGACCAAAAGATTGGTTTCACTGCTTCCAATTACTGCAAAAATTAAAAAACCAGACATAGTTCCGAATAAAATCCGCCCCGGCTGCGTATCCTGGCGATACCACCGTAATACTAGAACGATCCAGAGTAAAGTCAGAATATTGGGAATAGTATAGGTTACGAAAGCCGCCATCCAGTAAAAAGCCTCAGCAATACTGCCGATTTGAAGGATGTATAAAAAGAAGACGACACCGGCAAAACCCAAATGTGCAATCCGGGATAAGGTTGGAGTCAGATGCCGGAACAAGGTATATAATGCGTAGATCAATCCGGAGAGCAGAATCACAGGCAAAACCTTAAAACCATTTACCCAGTGCAATATCAGTGGGTTGGTGTGGTTGAGAAATATGCCAAAATATCGCCCTGTCCAGCCCGAATAATAATAATTCATTGCTTCAAGCCAGCCGAATTTAAAAACGGTGTCTATATAGCAATAATCATCTGCCGGAGACGGCTGATTATAATAGGATAATGCCAGCAAGGGCACAAGAACGCTTATCAATAATATGATATTCACCCCATTTCCTAAACTTCTGTACTTCTTATAAAATCTGTTCATTGACAATTTTTTCGATTATATAACGTGGCCGGCCTTTTACTTCTTCATAAATCTTACCAATATACTCGCCGATTAATCCTAATGCCATCATATTTGACCCGCTAAAAAATGTAAGCGGAAGCATGGTGGACGTCCAGCCAGGAACTGTGTAACCTACCAGATAGGAGAAAAGGATATAGACCACAATGGCCATGGCAACGACAAAATTAAAAACACCAAAATAAAGTACCAGCCGCATGGGAAAGGTAGAAAACGAAGTAATTCCGTTCCATGCAAAAAGTATCATTTTACTTAAAGGATACTTGGTTTCACCGGCCTGGCGTTCCAGCCGGTTGTAAAAAACCTTATCATTTCTAAAGCCGATCAATGGAACAACGCCACGCAGAAATAAATTAATTTCTTTGAAATTGCCCAGTTCCTGCAAAACCCTGCGGTCCATCAACCGGAAGTCAGCATGATTGAATACTACCGGAACGCCCATTTTTTGCATAATTACATAGAAACTTTCGGCTGTTGAGCGTTTAAACCAGCTGTCAGAACTTCTGTCGCCGCGAACGCCGTAAACGACCATTGCCCCTTCCCTGTGTTTTTCGATCATTGAGGTAATGGCATTGATATCATCCTGCAAATCGGCGTCGATGGTGATAAAACAATCGAAATCGTCTATGTTTTTTTCCAACCCGGCCATAATTGCACTCTGGTGTCCAAAATTTCTCGACAACTTCACTCCTACCACATCTTCATCCAGAATGCTTAATTCTTCAATAATTTCCCAGGTTTTGTCCCTGCTGCCATCATTAACAAAACAAAATTTACTATCCGGTGAAATCAGCCCTTTTGCTTTGATGTCATCATAATAAACCTTTAATGCAGAATAGGTTAAACGCAAAATTGCTTCCTCATTGTAACATGGTATAACCAAAAGCAGGCGGGAAGGCTTCATTTAATCTTAGTTTGTGTGAATCGACAAAAATAGCAGTTATTATTTGATTTCAGATTTTACACCGATTCTCCTGCAAAAATCGTGCTTTTTTAAACTGTACGAGAAATTTACACAAGGAAGTATTAATGAATTCAATATTAGCCTTCTACGTTTTCAAAATTTGAATTCATCATAATCTTTGAATTACGTTAAATAATGCCATGGTACCGAAACCAGCTATAAAACATGAAATGAAAACACAGATTTATCTTGGCAATGTTTTATACAAAACCAATCCAATGAATGAGAAAACAATATTTGGAAGCCAGACTGCAAACAATGTACTGATGGTACCAGCTTCTGCCACTCCTTTGGATAAAAGGAAAAACAGGATATAAACGAAGGCCAGCATGAAACCCAGCGCAATTTGCCAGCCAACACCTTTCCTGCTTTTGCGTGCCGATACAATAACCCCGATTGCGGTCAGTATCAGAATGGCAAAAGGTTGGGTAAACCGAATGTATTTTTCAATTAGATATACCTCTAGTCCGTCTGCACCCCGGCTTCTGAGCAGGTCAATGTAATTATTGAGTTCAGGCAAGGTGAAGGTTTCAAACAAATTATAATCACTTTCAAAATCTTTTGGTGAAAGATTGATCGTTGTATCTATTTCAGCGCCCGTTGTGATTTTTTCACCCAGGCTATCCAATGTCCTTATCTGATAATTCTGAAGGTTCCATTTTCCCTTTTTAGGCTGCCAAATAATTTTTTCTGCTGAAAATTTTTGTTTAAGCTCATTGCCCTTTATCGTTTCCATGGTAAACTTGTTACCCGTTTTTGAGGCTGTATTATAGCTTTCAAGGTAAGCGTACACATCCGGAGCAATGGTAATGTGTACATTTCTTCCACTGAAATAGAACTCCTGTTTTACATATTTTTTCTCAAAGCTATTTCTGACTTTGTTTGCAATTGGCAGTATCCAGCCTACCTGTAAAAATGTGAGCGCTCCTAAGATTCCCGCACCGATCATATAAGGAAGTAATAATCTGCCAAAACTGATACCACTGCTCAGGATTGCAATAATTTCTGTCCTGGCAGCAATACGGGATGTAAAAAATACTGTGGCAATAAATACCATCAGCGGACTGATATAATTGATCCAGTAAGGTATCAGATTGAGATAATAATCTATTATAATGGCACGTAACGGCGCTTTTTTATCCAGAAAATCGTCAACCTTTTCCGTATAGTCAATCATGCAAATGATCAGTACGATCACAAAAGCGACAAAAACGTAAGTAATCAGGAAATTTTTGATCAGGTAACGATCGAGTATTTTTAATCTCATTATTGGGCTAATGTCAAGTCATGTTTACTTTGACGGCTATTATTTAATAAGTCAAATATTTGCCACTACGCCATGTCTGCTATAAACCTGACCCTGGTCTTAAAGACGCTGAACTAATAAGTTTTTAGAAACTTCAAGACTAATGAACAACGTTTGATTGTTGTCGATCCGTACGGATGCCGACTTATCATATTCGTTAATTTCTGTTAATTCCAAAACACACCCCAATGTAATGCCCGATCGGTCCAGGTGCTGTAAAAATGACGGAGCATGGTCCATAACACCTTTCATTAAGACTTTTTCGCCAATATTGACGTCAGTCAGAATAAGATAATCAGGTTCAGTTAGGTTTCCTTTTGAATCAGGTATCGGGTCGCCATGCGGATCAAATTTTGGATGCCCTAAAAAAGTATCCAGCTTTTCCACCAGTATTTCAGAAGGGATATGTTCCAGTTCTTCGGCGATGTCGTGCACTTCATCCCAGCCGAAACCTAGTTTTTCAACCAGAAACACTTCCCATAACCGGTGTTTGCGAATTACGTTGATTGCAACCTTCTCTCCTTTCCCGGTCAACGTTACGCCCTGATATTTTTTGTAATGAATTAATCCTTTTTCCGCCAGTTTACGTAACATATCTGTAACCGAGGCAGCACGCGTAGATGTGCTTTCAGCCAGGGCATTGGTACTGACCTCCAAACCTTCACGGCCTGATAGTGCGTGAATGATCTTTAAATAATTTTCTTCTGTGAAGGAGTTCTGCATAATTGTTAGCTAGGAGCGATAAGCTTTTTAGCTATTTGCGTAATAAAATAATGCTTTTAACAACCAGCGGATACTTATTTATAAACCAATGATCCGTTGTTTATTCTTAATACTTTAACAATAGCGCAAAAGTACAATTTCAAATTACAATTAAAAAAATTTAGACTAACCTAAAAATATATTTAAATTATTATATATCTTTGTTTTCAATTAATCGAATTGTTTATTTCAGACATTCATAAAATGTTAGAAAATTTTATTGCCAAATATTCAGAAAAAATAGATAGCTCCGACCAGCCAAATCAGTTAGCGTCCTTATCCGAAGTACATTCTTCCATTGCTATTCCAGAAGGTGCAGGTTTCTGGAAAAAAATGATGGCTTTTGCCGGACCAGGGCTAATGGTGTCAGTTGGTTATATAGATCCGGGCAACTGGGCAACAGACATTGAAGGAGGCTCACGCTTCGGTTACACATTGCTTTCAGTCATTTTGATATCCAATTTGTTTGCAATGCTTTTACAGCATTTGTCTTTAAAACTGGGTATTGCCTCCGGAAGAGACCTGGCCCAGGCTTGTCGGGATAATTACTCCCGGCCTGTTTCCATGGTACTTTGGGTATTGTCAGAAATCGCAATTGCAGCAACAGATCTTGCTGAAGTAATTGGTTCGGCGATTGCTTTAAACCTGCTATTTGGCTTACCATTGCCAATTGGCGTTGTTTTTACAGCATTTGACGTACTGATCGTTTTATATTTTCAGCAAAAAGGATTCCGTATTATTGAAAGTATAGTGGCGGGCCTGATGGGTATTATACTTTTGAGCTTTTTATACGAAATGATCGTGTCACAGCCTTCTCTTTCGGGAATTGCCGGTGGCCTGCTTCCTAAGCTCGAAATCGTTACGCACCCCGGAATGTTATACATCGCAATTGGTATCCTGGGAGCCACAGTAATGCCCCATAATCTGTATCTCCATTCAAGCATTGTACAGACACGCGCTTTCAAACGGGATGATGAAGGAAAAAAATCAGCAATTAAATTTGCAACCATTGACTCTACATTTTCCCTTGGACTTGCATTTTTTATAAATGGCTCCATATTAATTCTTGCGGCTACGGCATTTCACCTCAACGGGCATTTTGAAATTGCTGATATTACAGACGCTTATCATCTGCTTGATCCTATACTTGGGGTTAGCCTCGCAGGGGTTTTCTTTGCTCTTGCATTGTTAGCTTCCGGTCAGAGTTCTACACTTACCGGTACGCTGGCAGGTCAGATCGTGATGGAAGGATTTCTGAATATCCGACTTAAACCTTGGCTCAGAAGACTTATAACCAGAGGAATAGCAATAATTCCTGCATTGATCGTTGCTACAATGTATGGTGAAAAAGGCACTGCTGAACTGTTGGTTTTCAGTCAGGTTATACTTTCGCTGCAACTTAGTTTTGCTATAGTCCCACTTGTACTTTTCACTTCAAGCAAAAAGATCATGGGGCAGTTTGCTAATTCTAAGATAATGACCGGATTAAGCTGGCTAATCACATTGGTGATCATTAGTTTAAACGTTATTCTGCTTTACCGGACGCTATTTTAACCATTATATACTACTTCGAAATTAATTTTTCACATTCAGGTTTATACTTTGCTATTGGTTTCCTACCTTTCGCCGTTTTTTTAAAATAATTAAATGGAATCCAAGCATAAACTAGACAAAATATCTGCTGCCGGCATACTCGTTGCGTTCGGCATTATATATGGAGACATTGGTACTTCGCCACTCTATGTAATGCAGGCAATCATTCTTCACGAAAGAATTACAGAGGAAATAATTTACGGCTCAATCTCATGTATCCTATGGACATTAACTTTACAAACAACAATAAAATATGTAATTCTAATTTTACGTGCTGACAACCGGGGTGAAGGAGGTATATTCGCTCTATATGCCCTGGTCAGAAAACATGCAAAATGGCTGACTGTACCTGCCGTGATCGGAGGTAGTACTCTGCTGGCAGATGGTATCATTACTCCCCCTATTTCAGTATCATCCGCGGTTGAAGGATTACAGCTCATTTACCCAAACATCCAGACTATACCAATCGTTATCAGCATTTTAACGTTGATATTCGTTATCCAGGCATTTGGAACGAAGGTTGTGGGAAGAGCTTTCGGGCCAATTATGGTTACATGGTTTATCATGCTTGGCGTGCTGGGACTTTTCCAGATCATGGAACATCCTGAAATATTAAAGGCCTTCAATCCAAAATACGGTTTTGATCTGATCACGAAACATCCTGGTGGTTTCTGGATGCTCGGTGCAGTATTTCTTTGTACCACTGGTGCAGAAGCGCTCTATTCTGATCTGGGACATTGCGGCCGTGAAAATATCCGTATCAGCTGGATTTTCGTAAAAATATGTTTGTTGCTGAATTACTTCGGACAAGGAGCCTGGTTACTCTCAGAAGTTGGCAACCTGCTTGATGCACGCAAACCATTCTACGAAATTATGCCCGAATGGTGGCTGCTGCCGGGCGTTATCATCGCCACATTGGCTGCTATTATTGCGAGCCAGGCCGTTATTACAGGTTCTTTTACATTAATTTCCGAAGCTATACGGTTAAATTTCTGGCCAAAAGTTCGTTTGGTATACCCAAGTGATCAAAAAGGACAATTATATGTTCCAAGTATTAACTGGCTGTTATGGCTTGGTTGTACCGGAGTTGTTCTTTATTTCAAGCAATCGTCCAATATGGAAGCTGCTTATGGGCTAGCCATTACACTAACCATGATCATGACGACGATCCTGTTTTCATATTATCTTTATATGAAACGGCTCAACCTCTACATCGTTATAGTTTTTATGCTGCTTTATCTCTTCATCGAAGGGCTGTTCCTGGGAGCTAATCTCTTGAAATTTACACATGGAGGCTGGTTTACAATTCTGGTGGGCGTTTTGGTTGCAGGTTTAATGACAGTTTGGTTAAGAGCATTTTATATCAAATTACGTTTGACAGAATATACCAAACTGGATAAATTTATTCCTGCATTGCATGAATTAAGCCGTGATATCAGTATTCCAAAATACGCAACGCACCTGGTTTTTATGACCAATGCTTCCCGTGCTACGGAAATTGAAACCAAGGTAATTTATTCTATTTTCCAAAAACGCCCGAAAAGGGCAGATATCTATTGGTTTTTACACGTTGATACCACAGATGATCCCTACACAATGGAATACAAAGTAATGGCTGACGATGATGATGACGACAATGTGATCAAAATTAATTTCAAACTTGGTTTCCGTGTTGAACAACGAATTAACTTGTTTTTCCGTAAGGTGGTGGAAGATATGGTGATGAATAAGGAAGTTGATATTACCAGTCGCTATGAATCACTGAACCGTCAGAATATAACCGGGGATTTTCGTTTTGTCGTTCTGGAGCGTTTTCTATCTTTTGAAAATGACCTCCCATTGGTTGAACAGCTGGTTATGAAAACTTATTTCTTCGTAAAAGATTTTACCACACCAGAAGACAAATGGTTTGGCCTTGACAGCAGTTCTGTGAAAGTGGAAAAGGTACCACTTATTATCCGCCCGGTTGAAAACGTAAAACTGCGCCGGATTTACAGTTAACTATTGAATTGAAATTTAAAGTCAGGATCAATAATGCAAAGTATACTTTGTGTTATTGATCCTTTTGTTTATCTGTGAGTCTCCCATAATCATCCATTATGTTTCTTAAAAAAATTCAGATAATCGCGTTATTCATGTTTGCTGTTGCAGGAAATCATGTATTTGCCCAAAATATTATTACCATTCCCATTGAAACCAGGGAAAATGCTTTGGTCATGCAAACGGATGCGGACAACCATTTATTTATTATTTATTTTGGCAAAAAACTTAGTCAGACCTCTGAATATCAGTCAATACCTGCGCAAAGCACGCAACATGATGATAATTCGGGAATACATAATTCAGCTTATACACCTTCTGGTACATGGAGTATTTCGGAACCTGCCCTTCAGGTTACTCATGCCGACGGAAACAAATCTTCGGATCTGGTTTATGTCAGTCATAAAACAACCAAAGAGAATGACAATATCAGTGTTACCAGTATTATTTTAAAAGATCCCGTTTATCAGGTTGAAGTAACATTGTTTTACAAAATTTATTCCAATGAAAATGTAATAGAACAATGGAGTAATATCCACAGCGACGAAAAAAGTGAAATAATACTGCAGAAATATGCTTCTTCGAACCTTTATTTTATCGCAAAAGATTATTACCTGACACATTATAACGGAACCTGGGCCAGGGAGATGCAGCCCGAAGAAGAACAGCTCACGGCGGGAATACGTGTACTGGATTCAAAATTAGGAACGAGAGCAAACTTGTTTCAGCCACCAAGTTTTTTACTATCCTTTGACAAGCCTGCTTCTGAAACTGAAGGTAAAGTTTTGCTTGGAACACTCGCCTGGTCAGGAAATTTCAGAATGGACTTTGAAGTGGATTCTTATCATAACCTTCGTTTAATTGCCGGTATCAATAATTATGCTTCAGAATATCCTCTTGCATCAAAGCAGGATTTTAAAACGCCTTCTTTCATTTACACTTATTCGGAAAACGGCAAAGGTGAAGCCAGTCGTAACTTACATAACTGGGCAAGAAGATACAGGATCCTGGATGGCGAAGGTTCCAGGCTAACTCTGCTTAACAATTGGGAAGCCACTTATTTCGATTTTAATGAGGAAAAACTTTCAGCCCTTTTTAAAGACGGCAAAAAATTAGGAGTTGATTTATTCTTACTGGATGACGGCTGGTTTGCCAATAAATACCAACGTAACAATGATAAGGCCGGATTGGGAGACTGGCAGGAAAATGTTAAAAAACTACCAAATGGAATTGGTCATTTGGTAAAAGAAGCAACAAATACGGGTATCAAATTTGGCATTTGGGTAGAACCTGAAATGGTCAATCCAAAGAGCGAATTATACGAAAAGCATCCTGATTGGGTAATAAAGCAACCTGCCCGGCCGGAACATTATATGCGCAACCAGCTGCCTCTCGATTTATCAAATCCAGAAGTTCAGAATTTTGTGTTTGGCGTTATAGACAAACTTTTTACAGAAAATCCTGCAATAGCGTATATCAAGTGGGATTGTAATGCGATTACTTTCAATGCTTATTCTCCATATCTTGAAAAAAGCAAGCAAAAACAATCCCAGTTATATGTGGATTATGTTCGCGGGCTTTATAAAGTTCTGGAAAAACTCCGGGCAAAATATCCAAAAGTTCCAATGATGTTATGCTCTGGCGGCGGCGGGCGCGTTGATTATGAAGCGTTGAAATATTTCACAGAATTCTGGCCAAGCGATAATACGGATCCAATGGAAAGGATATTTATGCAATGGGAATATTCATACTTTTTTCCTGCACTTGCCCAGAGTAACCACGTAACAGACTGGGGAAAGCAACCATTAAAATTCCGTACTGATGTAGCCATGATGGGAAAATTAGGCTATGATATTGTGATAAGTCATCTTAATGAAAAAGATCTGCAATTCAGTAAGCAAGCAGTTTCGACATACAATTCAATTAAAGATATTGTTTGGCATGGTGATTTGTTCCGGTTGGTTGATCCAAAAAAGAATGATTATGCAGCGTTAATGTTTAGTTCAAAAGACAAAAAACGTGCAGTATTATTTTCATATCTTGTCAATAACCGTTATGAAGCAGGATCCGATGTTCCATTCAGATTACAGGGACTCGAAGCATCTAAAAAATATAGAATAAAAGAACTGAATCTGTATCCCGAAACAAAAACAGCAATTAAAGAAGACCAAACTTATTCTGGAGATTATTTGATGACAGTCGGGTTTAATCCTATGGTAAATACGAGGAGAACCAGTGTAATTATGGAGATAATGGAGGCACAATAAGTTGACCTAAAAAAGACAATATAATTGTAATATTTATTCAGGAAACTTCCTTGAAAATTTGTTCAAGTTCTTTTTCAGAAATATTACTCCTTTCAGATTTATCGTAAATTGAAGTAAGAATTACTGTTGTTTCTAAAATTTTAACATAAGTTATTATTCTTGCACCTCCGGATTTCCCTTTGCCCTTTGAAGAAATTGCTAAACGAATTTTATAAAAATTATTACCTAAAGCTGTTCCTTTTTCGGGATCTTCTGAAAGCGTTTTGAACAATTCAATTAAATCCGTTTTTAAAGATGGATATTTTTTAGCTAACCGTTTAGCCTGTTTATCAAAAAGAGGAATGGAAGATAATTTATAACTCATCCAATAACGACTGAATTGGACGGGTAATAAGTTTTCCCTCTTCTACTAATTTTAATTCAATGAGTGCTTCTTTGATTTCTTCCAACAAGTTTACCTCGGAAGGCCCATCATATTCTAAAATAGCCAAATCTTTGTATTTCTTTTTTAATTGATCCCATTCATTGATAGGTATAAAAACACCGGTTGCTTTGCCCTTCCCATCTTGAATCACCTGAAGTCTCATGGTTTATTAATTTAATGCTCAAAATTAACATAAATATTCTATTCACTTTTACTTCAGATAAACCCCTTCTTCCTCTTCCCGGCTTAAAATTACCTCAACATGCTCACTGATGGTGGTACTTAACGAATAACCAACATAATCAGCATGAACCGGAAATAAATGATGGCTTCTATCAACAACTACGGCTACCTGTACTTTTTTCATTCGGACTTTCAGGAATGGTTCCAGGGCAAAAGCCAGCGTTCTGCCTGTGTTTAATACATCATCCGTTACTACCACAACCTGATTTTCAACCTGTGTTTCCTGGTTAAAAAGAATTGGGCTTTGGTGATGTATATTTTTATCAAAAAGGAGTTCAATCAATTGCACATCTAACGGAGAAATATCATTTAGTTCGTTCGCCAGACGTTTTGCAAATTCATAACCTTCACCCGCAATCCCTGCCAGAATAATTCCTGTCTCCTCGAAATTCTCTTCATAAATCTCAAAAGCGATACGCCGGATTTTCTGACTGGTCTGATGAGAACTTAATATCTGGCGTCTTGATGTAGTGCTGTTATCGGTCATCTAAAAGTATTATTTATATCAATCTTTGGTAAAATTAACAATACATACGGTAACTACTCCACAGTTTGACCCACAAATTTCCTGATCCATTCTGCTATTATTAATTCATGCGTTTGCAATACAAGACTGGTTATTCCTGAATCAACTTTTTCAGTTCCAATCCGGTCTATCCGTAGTTCCATCAAAGCTTTGTCATAGTTTTTTGAAAACTCGGGATGAGCCTGAATTCCAAGCATATTATTACCAACCCGAAACATCGCATGTGGGCAATTGGAAGCTTGCGCCAGCAATGTACTATCAGGTGGTAATTTTAATACCTGATCCTGACACATCATAAGAAGATTAAAATCCGGTTGAGGCGGCTTCATCCACTCCTCAGTTTTTAACAGCTCAAAGGAATGAACACCTACACACCAGCCATTTGGCGATTTTTGAACCTTTCCTCCTAATGCTTCGCCTAAAATCTGATGCCCAAAACAAACGCCGATATAACCCTGGCCGGACTGATAAATAGTTCTGACAAAATCATTTAACCTTTCAATCCATTTTTCATCATCGTAAACCGAATTTTTAGAACCTGTACAAATATAAACTTCGCATTCTTCGACAGATTCGGGAAAATACCCATTGCAAACATCATAAAAAACAAATTCCCAGTCTGGTGCGACTTGCAGGAACAATGCGGGAAACATCTGCCGGTAATCACCTGCAATATTTCTTAATTCGTCCCGTACATGGTCACATTCTAAAAGTCCGATTTTCATGGTTTTTAAGCTGTGGCTATTAGCTTGATGGTTGATTAGAAGTGCCATTAATATTACCGAAGTGTATTTTTACTCTTTATAGAAAACCACTAGTGTTGAATAAAGTATGAAATGACTATTGCTAAGAAGACACAAAGCTACAAATGAGCTTATTTTCAAAAAATACATTTGGTTTCTTTGTGGCTTCGTGGCTACATTACGCTTAACTTCTCAATAGCTGTTACCTATTTTTAAATGAAAAGATTTTGGCCTGGTTAAAGCTTCATAACCAACTGTTGAAAGGGTACAGCCCCGTCCCGAATTTTTCACACCAGTCCATGCTAACGCCGGGTCAAGATAATCGCAACGGTTCATAAACCAGGTTCCTGTCTCAACCTTATCTCCTATTTCCAGTGCGACATCTATATCAGTTGTCCAGATAGACGCAGTCAAACCATACTGACTGTCATTCATTAGCTGAATTGCTTCTTCATCACTTTTTACTGACATAATTCCCACAATCGGCCCGAAAGTTTCTTCTTTCATAACGTCCATAGAGTGATTTACATTGACTAAAACCTGTGGGGCCAAATAAGGAGAGCCGGGTTTATTAGCCGGAAACAGATCCGGATCTATCAATGCTTTTGCACCTTGTGATACCGCTTCGTCTATTTGTTTCTGGGTAAAAGTAGCCGCAGAAGTTCTAACCATTGGCCCCAAAGTTGTTTCACTGCTCAGCGGATCTCCCAATGTGTACGTTTTTGTCATGGCAACAAAACCGCTAATAAACTTATCATATACATCTTCGTGCACATAAATGCGTTCAATTCCACAACAGGATTGTCCCGAATTAAAGAAGGACCCATCTACAAGATTCTCGATGGCATCAGGAAGATCTGCATCTGCGCGAACATAAGCAGGATCTTTTCCACCTAATTCCAAACCACCGATGATAAACCTTTTATTGATAGCATCCTGAACAGCATGGCCGCCTTCTACTGAACCGGTAAACGCAACATAATCAACACGTTCGTCACCAATTATGGTAGCAACCTGTTCGTGACTCAGATGCAAATACTGAAAAACGCCTATGGGTAAACCTGCATATTCAAAAGCTGCAGCATAACGTTCTGCACAAAGCGGTGTTTGCTGTGCATGCTTCAGGATTACAGCATTTCCAGCCATAATTGCCGGAATGACCGAATTCACGGAAGTCAAATATGGATAGTTCCAGGGAGCTACCACAAACACAACACCCAACGGATCGCGGCGAATAAATCTTTTGAAACCAGCAATTTCTTCCACTTCCACATCTGCGAGAGCTTTTCCAGCAACAGAAATCATATAATTTGCGCGCTCATTAAACCCTTTACGAATTTCGTTGGCTGTATAGCGGATTGGCCTGCCCATTTGCCAGGTCAATTCCAGTCCTATTTCGTCTGCATTATTCAGGAAATATTCTACCGCTTTCCGGCAAATTACTTCACGCTCACTTAATGTTGTTTTACGCCATTCTTTTTGTGCAGAAACAGCTTTAAGTAATGCTGCTTCTACCTCATCTGCGTCAGCTAATGTACGCTCCACATACACCGAGCCATCTATCGGACTTATTGTTTTTTGAGTCATGGGGTTTTGGGGATAGGGTTCAGGGCACAGGGCAGAGGATTTCAATACCCATGCCCTTTTCCCTAAGCCCATTATCAAATCGGAGTTACGTATGCGGAAGTGATTCCTCCATCTACCAGAAAATCTGTTCCTGTTACAAATGAAGATTCATCGGATGCCAGGAAAAGTGCTGCAAAAGCCATTTCTTTCGCTTCTCCGAAACGGCCCATCGGAATATGAACCAAACGGCGCTGTTTTTTCTCTTCTGTATTTAAAAATTTCATAAGAAGTTCGGTACGCAATGGCCCCGGGCATAATGCATTTACGCGTATGTTTTCACGTGCATGAATAATTGCCAATTCACGCGTTAGCGCCAAAACTGCACCTTTACTTGCTGTATAGGCAATTTGCGGAGTTGCTGCACCAAGTATTGCTACAAAAGATGCGGTGTTAATAATTGAACCGCCGCCAGCACGCTGCAAAGCTGGAATTCCATATTTGCAACCCAGAAAAACCCCTTTTGCATTGATATTCATTGTCAAATCCCAGATAGATTCTTCAGTGGTCATGGCGTTATCATCATCGCTATGCATAATACCGGCATTGTTGAAAATGATATTCAGCTTTCCAAATTTCTCTTCTGCAAAAACAACTGCTGCTTCACAATCAGCCGCCTTCGATACATCCGAATGAATAAAAAAAGCTTCACCGCCATTAGCGATAATTTCGTCAGCAACTGCCTGTCCGGCCTCGTTGTTTACATCTGTTACAACGACTTTGGCACCTTCCTTTGCAAATAACAAAGCCGTTTCGCGGCCAATTCCACCGCTTCCGCCAGTAATAAGAGCAACTTTATTTTCTAAACGCATTTTATGTTTTGTGTTTTAATAGTTAATCTGCCTCCATTCATCATATCTGTTCGAAGTATCTTTTCCGCTCCCAATCCGTTACCGATTTATCATAGGCCCGTTGTTCATTTTTAAAAAAATGGCTGTAATGTTCAACCACTTCTTTTCCAAATGTATTTTTTGCAAATTCACTATTTTCAAATAGTGCCGTTGCTTCAGCCAGTGTATAAGGTACTCTCGGCAAATGCGCTGCTGCATAAATATCACCCACAAATATTTCAGGGGGCTCAATTTTATTTTTAATACCGTCCAGCCCCGATGCAAGAGAGGCAGCAAAAGCCAGATATGGATTACAATCAGCACCCGGAATCCTGCACTCAATACGCAGACTAGAACCACTTCCAACTACCCGAAAACCCGCCGTACGGTTGTCATAGCTCCATGCCAACCGCGTTGGAGCCCAGGATCCGTCTACAAAACGTTTGTACGAATTAATTGTTGGCGCATAAAATGGCATTACATCCGGAACGTGTTTGATCCATCCGCCCAGAAACCAACGGAAAAGGTCCGAGCCTTTCACCGGGCCAAATTCCTGATCACCTACAAAAGCATTTTTACCATCTTTCCATAAACTCATGTGAATATGGCTGCTTGATCCCGCCTGATCCGTCGCAAATTTAGCCATAAAGGTCACTGACAAACCCATTGCATCAGCAACTTCTTTCATGCATTGTTTGTAAACAACGTGATTGTCGGCCATAGGAAGCACTTCGGAATACCGCACATTCAGTTCATGCTGCCCGACTCCCCATTCCCCTTTTGAAGTTTCAACAGGAATACCGGATTTTTTCAAATGCCTGCGTACGACCGACGTAAATTTTTCATTGCGTGTTCCCTGCAAAATGTGGTAATCTTCCAGATAATAACCGGCCGGTTTCAGATTCTGATAATTTTGCTCAAAAGCTTGTCTGTAAGTATTTTCGAGTAAATAATATTCTAGTTCCGATGCAGCAAAACATTTCAGGTTATCTTCTCCCAATATTTCAAGCTGCTTTTGAAGAATTGAACGTGGTGCAATAGATTCGGCCTGGTGCGTTTTTTCATTATGAAGATCACAAATGATCATAGCAGTTTTTTCGAGCCAGTCTGCTAACCGAAGCGTCGACATATCAGGTACCATGTGAAAATCGCCGTAACCCAGTTCCCAGTTAGCGTAATTGTAACCAGGTACAGGATCCATTTCCATATCGGTAGTCAGCAGATAATTACAACCATGCGTCCCCGATTTTACAACACTATCAAGAAAATACTCGGCATCAACCCGCTTACCCATTAACCGGCCATAATGATCTGTAAAAGCAACCACTACTGTTTCCAGCAAACCATCTTTTACCAATTGTTCAAATCCTTCTAATGTCAGCATATTTGTATGTTAGGAAGAGCTTTATGTACTCAGTTTAGGATCAGTCAAGTATCAGATCAACGTAATTTATCAATTTTGGCAGTCATTGGAAATACCAGCAAGACTTTTTTACCCGAAGCCTTTTCCAGCATGGGTGTTAATATTTTGGTTGCGTTTTCTTCCGTTTGTTTCAAAATCCCCATATCCAAAGCAGATTTCTGAATTTGTTTTTCTGCCTGTTTATATGCCTCGTCTACCAGTTTTGCTTCTTCTGTGAAGGCATATTCCGTATTGTAAACTTTGGATTTTTCGTGATCAATTCTAAAAACACACATTTCTGGTTCAGGCATGTGAACTACCAGTGTTTCCTGTTCAGAAGTAATGTCTGCAATATTGATTTTTGCGAGATCTACACAGCCGATTGCTTCGCCTTGTACAATTAAAACTGCTTTTGCATTAGGCAGCCACATTTTAACTATTTCCTGCTCCACTACATCTTTGAAATTATATTTGACCAGTTCAAGTTTTCCCATAGAGGTAATTTCCTGAAGAACCAGGGTATGCATGGTTTCGGTTTTATCCTCCCCGCCAAAAAAATCTGGAAACCACTCCCCTCTCCGGAAATTACTCCAAAGAGTTTGCATTCCAACCAATAAAAGTACTAACACGATTAAACGTATCAGCCAGGAAAGCAATCGCATATCAATTTATTTAAACAAAAAATCACCTTATATCTCTTTTTCAGCCTGCTCTATTAATTGGGCATCTGCTTTCCGTGCCATCCTTTGGGCGATAATGCTCGCTGAAATTAATTGTAAAGCGTGGTAAAGCATAATTGGCAATAACATTACTCCGGCATGTGCTCCTGAAAACAGGACTTTTGACATAACAGCACCCTGAATTAACGATTTTTTAGAGCCACAAAATACAGCAGTTACTTCGTCCTCATGATTAAAACCAAATAACCGGCATAATGATGTCAGTAAAAAGTAAACTGTAAAGAACAAAACGAGCATACCCAGTCCCAGAAACAAGATATCATTTAGTTCAAATTCATTAAAAAGATGGCCGCCAAATGATTCACAGAATGATGTATAAACGATCAGTAATATTGAGAACTGATCGAAATAACGTATATATTTTTTATATTTTTCTGCAAATGCGCCCCATTTTTTGTTCATTAATATTCCGAGCGTTACCGGTAATAATACTTGTAAAGATAGCTTTCCGACTATTGACATGAGATCATAATGTCCGGAATTTGTGTCCAAAACCAGCCCCATCCAAAGTGGAGTGATAAAAACGCCAATTAAACTTGAAATACTTGCATTAAATATAGCAGCCGGAATATTACCTCTGGCTATGGAAACCATTACCACGGAAGAGGAAACAGTGGAAGGCAAAGTGGTCAGAAAAAAATAGCCAGCCACATCATCTGGTGTTCCTCTCCTTTAAATAAAGGCCGGCAAGCCAATGCCAATAGTGGAAACAGCACAAAAGTAGAGATGTGTACCATTGCGTGTAATTTCCAGTTGACCAAACCTGCGCGAAGTTTATCCGTACTTAGCCGTAAGCCATAAAAGAAAAAAATGATGGATACAGCATATGAAGAAATTTCGGCCAGTGGAACCGGGCTTTCCGGCATTCCCGGAAAAGGCCACAAATAAGCCAGTCCGATCATACTCAGCAAAGCCAGCATAAAACCATCCAAACCGGCTTTTTTTGCTGTATCTAAAATCTTACTCATGTTTTTGTTTAGCTTTTGACTAAGACTTTGAGTCTTGGAAAGTATGTTGTACAGACACAAAAGAAAGCTAAAAGAATGGCAAATAAAATCTAAAAAGTGTGTTTTCTGGATTATCGTTGTTCATAAAATCCATACTCAGGTAGAATGATATAATGCTTCTCTTTATATTTCTATAAAATGTCTGTTTCGTATTAAAAGGTTAAACGTTTCTATAAATGCTTTTAATCGTAAAAAAATTATTACTACTTCTACTCGTATTGGTCTCTTCAGATCCTGTTAAAGCACAATGGAAATTGGTGTGGGCAGATGAATTCAATGTAAACGGCAAACCTGATCCTAAAAATTGGAAAGCTGAACAGGGTTTTGTACGTAATCATGAATATCAGTGGTTTCAGGATGACAATGCATATTGTAAAGATGGAAAGCTGATTATTGAAGCAAAACGGGAAAAAGTAAAGAATCCCGGATTTGTTGCTAACAGCACAAACTGGAAAGAAAACCGGGCATATTCCGAATATACTTCGTCCAGTATAATTACTGCCGGGAAGCAAAGCTGGCAATATGGGCGCTTTGAAATAAAGGCAAAAATAGACATTCGTTCAGGGATGTGGCCGGCATTCTGGACCTTAGGAAAACATGGAGAGTGGCCCGAAAACGGTGAAATTGATATTATGGAATATTATCGCGGGACCATTCTTGCCAATGCGGTATGGGGTTCAATGGAAAAATGGAAGGGAATTTGGAATACTAAAAAAAAGCCGGTTGCTGAATTTAACGATCCTGGCTGGTCAGATAAATACCATATATGGCGAATGGATTGGGATGAAAAATCAATCAAATTATATGTTGATGATTCTTTGATGAACTCCATAGATCTTGAAAAAACCTATAATGCAAAAGGCCCAAAAACAAATCCGTTTCGTCAGCCGCATTATATTTTACTTACCCTGGCAATTGGCGGAGACAACGGCGGCGATCCATCCCAGACCACTTTTCCTGCAAAATTTGAAGTAGATTATGTCAGGGTTTATCAGAAGTAATAAAGCCTGCGTTTAAATCTTATTTACAAGATCCGGTTTCATGGTCTTATAAGTTTTCTTCACCGGTTTCTTCTTTTTATTTCTTCCCCACCAAATTATAAATCCTGTTACCGGCAAACTTGCGCAAATCAGGCTTGCACAAAATGCAAGGATTTTTCCGGGCAGACCAAGAATAGCACCAGTATGAATATCGTAATTCATACGCCTTAAAGTATTGGCAAAATTCGCTTCATTGTACTTCCCGGAATATGGCCCAACTGCTTTAATCCGTTTCAAGGTATGCTGATCAAAGTAATTATAATCTACTTTGTAATAGGTTCCTGCACGAAAATTTACATATGAATAAATGGATTCTGACTTCAAATGCGGAATCGAAATATTAATTCCTTTATTTCCCGGATATTCTTTTTGTAACATATGCCAGGCTTTATCAACTGCCTGAATGGGTTTGGAAACAACAGATAAAGCGGTAGTATCAGAAGTCGGGTTATAATATGCATCAGAGCCTTTTCCGCCTGTAACGGTATAAAGCGACTGGGAAAACCACTGGAAACCCCAAACCAAACCGGTTATTGCAAAAATGAAACCAATAGACATCATGTAAAAACCAAACACATTGTGCATATCGTAGTTTTTACGGCGCCATGCTGCGTCCCACTTAACAGAAAAACGCTGTTTTGCAGCTGATTTGTTTTTTGGCCACCATAATACCAATCCACTAACAAGCATCACCAGAAATATCAGCGTAGAAGATGCTACAACAACTTGTCCGATTTTTTCGGGCAGCCATAAATAATAATGACCGTGCAGTATAAAATGGAAGAAATCACCATCCTCGTTCCAGACTTTCTGAACCTCGGCAGTATACGGATTTACGTAAACCACATAATAATATTCCGGATCAAAATTATAAAAACCCACTTCAGCATTTCTTGTCGGAACACCATACAAAACCCCATTCGCTTGTTTCCCCGGAAGCGCTTTTTCCGCACTTGCCTGTAAAACTGACGGCGGCAATACACGTGCATCGGCCGGTGGCACCACGTACATATAAGGCTGTGTAAAGCTTTTAATTTCCTGTTCGAATGCCAGAATACATCCTGTCAGGGATACCATAAATACCACTATTCCGGATGTAAGTCCAAGATAGAGGTGTAGTTTCCCAATCAGTTTTTTGAAGGTCATTAGTAAAGAATTACAGTGTTCCAATGGTGAATCGAGCAAATATAAATATACCAATTCTAAATAACAAAACGTAAATACCTTAAACCCGCTGGTGAAAAGTGTTTCACTTATTCAAAATTATATTTGCAACTTACTTCCGCTATGATTTTTGTTGGAATTTGAATGATCGGGTTTGTGATTCCTACATGTGGATTTCTTGACACTACATTTATTTCTACTAATATTGGTCTGAATGCAGTCTTGGAGTTTAAAATTAATGTTGGGTAATTTATTTTAAAACTATTTCTATCTTGATAGCAAAATATCGTTGAAAGTACCTAGAATTTACGCTCATTGCCTTCAAGTAGTACAGCTCCCCATTCAATTAAAAAAGCTAGGCTTGCTTGATCCGTTGAAGCAAGTCTAACAGGAAAAACTTTCTTCCCGACGAAGCAAATAACAGCATTAAGATTATCGGGAAAATTGATACCATTTTCGCGGAAATGAGTTATAGTTTGAGACAATTGGGCTTTTGCCTTTTTTCTTTTCGCATTTCGATGCAACTTTTTGGAATCACTGATTTCTACAAATAAAAATTGACTATTATCAAAAATTGCACAATCGCAATGTGTTTTATCAGAATCAGTTAAGACACATTTGTCAATTGCCAAAAAGTGTACTTCCTTTTGCAAAGGGTTGGTTACTGTAAAATGCAATGGGTCTTCATCTTTATTCCTTATAAAACAACGTTTAGGCTCATTTAAATTATCATAAATATGAAAGATGATATCTGTTTTGGTTTCAAGACATCCACCAGTAATTATTTTGGGAAAAGAGTTTTCTAATTTTTTTTCATTTAGAAAGACGGTAAATTTCCATTAATTCATCAAATTCATCCCCAATATCCTCTGAAACACTATCTAATTTATTTTCAGCTATAAGACCCGTTTGAGAATTAACGATTGATTTGACGGTTCCATTATTTACAAAATAGGCTGCAAATTCATCAGGATTTAACCAGGATTCCTGGGGAATTATTTTAGCTATTTCTTCGATTTGTTCTGGATGTTTTTGGGCTGTCTTGAATGCAAAAAGAAGATTATTTAATGATGAAAGAACGTATGGACTGTGTGTAGTGATTAAGAGTTGATTATCCCTTTTTGCACAGCGTGCAACTAAATAGTTTACTAATTTTTTTGAGTTGGTGGATACAAATTTAATTCAGGCTCTTCAACTATAAAGTTTCGCCTATTTTCAGAAGAAATATGTTCAACAATAACTTGCATAGGAATTATAGCTTGATAACCACTAGCTGTTTCTGAAAGATTAAAATGTCCACCTTTTGAAATAACCAAATCTTCTCCGTTAGCAAATTCATAACTAACTCCTTCTAACAATGTTTTTAATGTAAATATCTTCTTTCTGGCTTGTTCAAATTCACTTCCAAAATACAATAGAGCCATAGGCAATGGAATTCTATTAAGTTGCATACTAAGAGCCGCTTCTCTAACAATTGGTAAAATCATCCTTTCAGACGGAATATATATAGATCTATAAATCAATTGTGAAATTTTACGATTTCTCTCTTCGTTTGTGATTTCATTATTGTTAAAAGCAATATTTATTTTATCAAGATCTGAATTCTGCACATTGAATTTACCAACTAAATCAATGCTGCTTTTTTTAGAATCACCATTTTTATTATTAAAAACTACTTCATATGGTGCATGATAATACTTGAAATAACTATTCTGCTTAAGATAATTATTCATTCCGTATTCGGAAAAATGAAGATTTAAATCGTAATCTTTTTGCAATCCATAATGCCAACTAATGTTTGTAGAGGTTGCCACCAACTTCGCCAACGTGCTTTTACCACTACCTTGTGGTCCGATCAAAACAGTCGTTTTCTTGATATCCAGCTCAGCGTTTTTGATGGGACCAAAATCCCTTACTATCAGTTTATCTGCCATTTTAGTCTCGTATTTTCACAATATTACATAATCTACCCTTCAATCGCTGTAATCATCTCCTCCCTTTCAGCGAAAAAATCCGTAATTTTGCGGTCTTAAAAATTTAAAGAGCACGAATTTTGTTGTAGTCCAAAGGCTAATTGCTCAATGCTGTCAGCCAAAAGCCAAATATGAAATATAACGAGTATAAAAACCTGAGCTATCCGGGCGTAGCAGACGATGTTCTGAAATTCTGGAAAGAGAATAAAATATTTGAAGCTTCCGTAGAAACGCGTGAAGGATCGCCCTCTTTTACATTTTATGAAGGACCGCCATCGGCCAATGGAACGCCTGGTATCCACCACGTGATGGCGCGCTCGATTAAGGATATTTTTTGCCGGTATAAAACTTTACAGGGCTTTCAGGTTAAACGGAAAGGCGGCTGGGATACGCATGGTCTGCCGGTTGAATTGCAGGTCGAAAAAGAACTTGGCATTACAAAAGATGATATTGGAAAAACCATTTCAATAGCTGATTACAACGAAAAGTGCCGCCAGACAGTGATGAAATTCACTGACCAGTGGAATGACGTGACTGAAAAAATGGGTTATTGGGTAGATCTTGACGATCCATACATTACCTATAAAAATGAATATATCGAAAGCCTTTGGAGCCTGCTTAAAAAGCTGTATGACAAAGGTTTATTATATAAAGGTTATACAATACAACCCTATTCGCCTGCTGCCGGAACCGGACTTTCGTCGCATGAACTGAATATGCCGGGCACGTATAAAGATGTGAAGGATACGACAATTGTGGCAATGTTTAGGGTAAAGGCGCCTGAGACCTTCCAGGTTTTTAAGACCGGGACTCGTAGTCTGGAAGGTCTAAACAGCATAGATATCCGGATTCTTGCCTGGACAACAACACCCTGGACTTTGCCTGCAAATACGGCCCTGACCGTTGGAGCTAATATCAATTACGTATTGGTAAAAACTTTTAATCCTTACACTTATGCACCGGTTCAGGTTGTATTGGCAAAGGATTTAGTTGGCAAATATTTTTCAGAAAAATACCAGGATGGTGATTTCAGAAGGTTTTGAGGCAAGCGACAAGAAACATTTACCCTGGTCTATTGTTTCAGAGTTCAAAGGTAAAGATCTGGAAGGCGTTGAATATGAGCAATTGATGCCTTATGTTCAGCCCGATACGCCTGCATTCAGAGTGATTATTGGCGACTTTGTAACGACTGAAGACGGTACGGGTGTTGTGCATACCTCTCCAACATTTGGTGCGGACGATTTCCGGGTAGCCCAAGCCAATGGAATTCCTTCAATCATGGTGAAAGATGAAACGGGTAAAGAAGTACCGATTGTAGATCGCCGTGGCCGTTTTGTAAAAGAAATTACAGATTATGCTGGCCGCTTTGTAAAGCCTGAATATTATTCAGAAGAAGAGCAAAATGATCCTGAATTTCGTGCAACGGATGTATTGATTGCCATCAGATTAAAGGAAGAAGGCAAAGCATTCAAGGTTGAAAAATATGAACACCCGTACCCGCATTGCTGGCGTACCGATAAACCTGTGCTTTATTATCCTCTGGACAGCTGGTTTATCAAAACGACTGCATTAAAAGACAGGTTGGTTGAATTAAATAAAACGATCAACTGGAAACCAGAAAGTACAGGAACCGGCCGCTTTGGAAACTGGCTTGAAAATCTGGTTGACTGGAACCTTTCCCGGTCACGTTACTGGGGAACGCCATTACCAATCTGGCGTAGCGAGCATGGTGAGGAAGTATGTGTTGGATCCATTGAACAATTGAAAGACCTTTTGGAAGAAGCCATCCTGTCCGAGCATCTTTCGAGAGAACAAGCTGCACACAATTCGGAATATCTGCTGAAACTTCAGCATGGTGATTTTGATCTTCACCGTCCTTATGTAGATACGATTGTATTGGTTTCAGCCAAGGAAACCTGATGCACCGCGAACCGGATCTGATAGATGTATGGTTTGATTCCGGTGCGATGCCATATGCACAATGGCATTATCCTTTTGAAAATCAGGAGACTTTTAACCAAAGTTATCCTGCTGATTTTATATCTGAAGGTGTCGATCAGACGCGCGGCTGGTTTTTTACCTTACACGCTATTTCTGTTTTATTGTTTGATTCCATTGCCTTCAAAAATGTTGTTTCCACCGGTTTGGTATTGGACAAAAATGGCAATAAGATGTCCAAGCGTTTGGGCAATGCAGTGGATCCTTTTGAAACATTAGGCAAATATGGCCCGGATGCAACGCGCTGGTACATGATTACCAATGCAGAACCATGGGATAACCTGAAATTTAATCTGGATGGAATTGTAGAAGTACAGCGTAAATTTTTCGGAACGCTGGTCAACACCTACAATTTCTTTGCACTTTATGCAAACCTGGATGGGTACGAGTATCATGAGAGTAAGACAGTTGCGGTTGAAAAACGCACTGAACTGGATCGCTGGATTTTATCTAAACTGAATACGCTGATCAAAGAAGTTGGTGAGCAATTTGATGACTATAATCCGACAAAAGCCGGACGTTTGATTCAGGATTTCGTAACGGATCAGCTTTCAAACTGGTATATCCGCCTAAATCGCCGCCGTTTCTGGAATCCTTCACAGGAAAAAGATGCCGGCCAATTAACGGAAGACAAACAAGCTGCTTACGAAACCTTACAGCATTGCCTGGTTACAGTTTCTCAGTTAATGTCACCCATTGCACCGTTTTTTGGAGAATGGTTATATAAAAACCTGACCGATGGTGATCGTGAAGCATCGAAAGCTAATGAAACAGATTACAAATATGATTCTGTTCACTTAACATTCTGGCCAAAAATCGAAAGCAGCGCCGTTGATCTGGATCTGGAAGAATCTATGGAACTGGCACAATCTATCAGTTCATTGGTGCATTCAATACGTAAAAAACACAAGATCAAAGTTCGTCAGCCTCTATCAAAAGTTTTGATTCCTGCTTTAAGCGAAAAAACTGACCGTCAGGTTAATCAGGTTTCAGCTATAATTTTATCAGAAGTGAATGTGAAAGAAGTTCACGCGATTAATGATAACACCGGATTCTTCCATAAAAAAGCAAAACCAAATTTTAAACTTTTGGGTAAAAAGTTTGGTAAAGAAATGCAAAAAGTGGGTGAGCTGATCAAACTTTGGGATAACAAAGAAATTGATGAATTAGAAAAGAACGGCACCTATTCACTTGTTGATACAGAATCTAAAACGCTCGGAGAGATCCTGCCTGAAGAAGTGGAAATCTATACCGAAGATGTTCCGGGATGGTTGGTGGCCAGTGAAAACGGACTTACCGTAGCACTTGATATTACTGTTACAGATGAACTTCGACTGGAAGGAATCGCACGTGACTTTGTAAACCGTGTTCAGAACTTGCGTAAAGACAGTGGTTTTGAAGTAACGGACAAAATAAAAATTACCCTGCAGAATAATGATGAATTGCTGGCAAACGCTGTGACTGCCAACAAAGAATACATTTGTCAGGAAGTTCAGGCACTAGATCTAAGCCTGGTTGGCGACTTAAACGGGACTGCCAGTGAGATTGAAATGGATGAGTTTTTATTAAAAGTGAAGATTGAGGTGGTATAGGAAGGGTACACAGAGATAAATGAGAAAACAAGAGAGCCACAGAGATAAATATATCTCTTGGCTCTTTTTATGCATTGGGGCTGAGTGACTTAAACTATTCTGAAAGTCCTATTGAAAATGACTAACGTGGTTAAGAATATTTTATGGATCACGAACCGTATATATTTCAATCTGATGAAGAGTATACCAGCTTCCATATCCAAAGTGTAGGGAAGCGAGGTATTTTCGATAAGCTTATTTTAATAAGGCCACTATTGGAAGAAAATTACAATCTGGCTTTAATGGATTATGATTTAAATACTCACGAATACAGTGATGTATTTGTTATTGATAATGGTGACATGCTGGAAGTATTAGCTACTATAATGTAAGTAATTTTACCTTTTTTTGATAAATATCCTGAAAGAAAGGTCAAATTCCAGGGAAGTACCGAATCACGCACGCGGCTTTATCAAATTGCAATAAATAAAATTTATCCTGAATTTAAAACGAATCTAACAATCTATCTTTGGACAAATAGTGAATGGATTCCTTTTGCACCAAACATATCCTTTGAAAGTTTTTTAATTGGTAAAAGAACAATAACTTAGAGATTATTAACCCATTTTGATATGGAGACATTAGAAAAAAAATAGTTAATCCAAAGTCAAAATCCGGAGAGGTTAGTATTGACAAATCTTTAAATAATTTCCGAACTCCTCCGGCAGCTTTGAAAAAAATAGAGGAGGCTCGTAAATTTTTAGAAAAACATCCTATTCCGAAAAACCTGAAATGGTAACCAAAAGGAATTAGCCTCACGCTATGCAACTAAAAAATTCCACGGCCCTTATTACCGGAGGCGCATCCGGCTTAGGTGAAGCGACTGCAAGATACTTTGCTGCCAATGGATCAAACGTAATTATTCTTGACCTCAACGAAACTGCCGGAAAGGCGCTGGAACAAGAATTCTCTTCAAAAATTAAATTCATAAAAACCGACGTTTCCAGTGAAAACGATGTGCATGATGCAATCAATCTGGCATTGGAAACATTTGGTACTATTCAAATTGTCGTGAATTGTGCCGGTATTGCTCCCGTTCGCAAAACTGTTGGAAAATCAGAAGGTATTTATGGCCCACATTCGCTGGATCTTTTCGAAAAAACAATTAAAGTAAACCTGATAGGTACATTTAATGTAATCCGGTTAGCTGCTTTTGCCATGGAAAAGAATGAACCGAATGATGATGGCGAACGGGGAGTTATCATCAATACAGCCTCAGTTGCAGCGTATGACGGGCAAATGGGACAGGTTGCTTATGCAGCAAGCAAAGGAGGTATTGTAAGCATGACGTTACCTGTTGCACGCGATCTGGCAAAATCCGGAATTCGCGTAATGGCTATTGCACCCGGATTGTTTGAAACACCTTTAATGATGGGATTGCCCGAAGAAGCCCGAATTTCCCTTGGACAGCAAATCCCGTTTCCATCCCGCCTCGGAAAACCATACGAGTATGCCTGGCTTGCCAGATCTATTGTTGAAAACCCTATGCTAAACGGCGAGGTAATCCGGCTGGACGGAGCAATCCGAATGGGGCCAAAATAAGTAAAAGCAATTGTTATACCATTTTGATTCCCATCTTTTTATACACTTCAAACTCAGGAAAATCGTTGGATTGATCTGTAATGATGGCTGTTAACTGGCCGGTTGGACAAACATAATACGCTTCTGCTGTTTCCAGTTTTTCAATCGTAGCGAGTGCAATAATTTCTCTGGAAGATTCGATCATTGTTTTTTTCACTTCGCTTTCTTCATAGTCTGGCCCTGTAACTCCCAGTTCAGGATGGATACTGCAAATTCCCAGAAAACAAATGTCTGCCCTGAATTTCTTAAAAAACCGTATGGTTTCATTTCCAATTGTAACAAATGAATTTTTAAGAAGCCTTCCACCTGCAAACAGTACTTCTACATTTTCATGTACTTCCAGGATATTCGCAATCGGAAAACTGTTAGTTACCACTGTAAGCCGGATATCCTTTGGCAATGCCTGTGCAATAAGCATGGCTGATGTGCCGCCATCAAAAATCACAACCTGTCCGTCTCTTAAAAAATCCAGTGCCTTTTTGGCAATGATTTCTTTTTGCTCATTGCCATATTCAATTCTGTCATGAAAACGATGCGGCCCCGGTGAATGAGGTACTGCTCCTCCCCTTACTGATTTTAAAAGCCCCTGATCTGCAAGCTCCTTAATATCACGCCGAACCGTATCTTCCGAAACCTTTAAAATCTGGCTTAAATCTGCAAGATGTACTTTCTGATCCTGGTTCAGCTGAGATAATATAACCTGAAATCTTTCTTCTTTTAGCATAATTTGTTTCAATATTACGCAAATTTAAGAAATATTTTATTACATATTTGCTATATATTGCAATATTAATGTAAATTTGTTGCAACATATAGCAAATATTAAAAAACAACTTTTGGAAATGAGGAAGACAATCGCAATCGATATGGACAATGTTATTGTAGACATTGAAACAAACTGGATTAATTTATATGAAAAAGAATTTGGTATAAAAGTTGAAAAGGCGGATTTATTGGGCAAACCCGAAGACGAAGCATTTCCCGATCCGGCAGCTGCCAGAAGTTTGTTATACAAACCTGGTTTTTTCCGTCATGCACCCATTGTGCCCGGAGCACAGGAAGCGTTACTTGAATTACAAAATGATTTCGAGGTATACATCGTTTCAGCAGCCATGGAATTTCCGAATTCGTTGCCAGAAAAATATGACTGGCTTAACGAGCATTTTCCATTTATCTCCTGGAAAAATATTATATTTTGTGGAGACAAAAGTGTAATTGATACTGATTTTCTTATTGATGACCACCTAAAAAATCTGGATTTTTGCAAAGGAATGCCCATACTTTTTACCGCCGGGCATAATATAAATGTAACAAGGCACACAAGGGTAAATAATTGGCAAGAAGCCCTGAAATTGTTGAAAGATTCAATTAAATCTGATAAAAATTTATTGAATGAATTGTTAAACGGGACTGCCAAAACTATCTGACAACCCCATTTATTATAAACTGCTTTTATTTTAATATTTTTTGAACAATAACTGGCTGGTTATCTGTCTGTATACTCAGGAATAACAATCCTGAATTTAAATTTGTCATTTCATCCCTAATCTGGTTGGTTCCCTTAAAAAGTATTTTTTTCCAGTTTTTTACACGACTCCCCATCATGTTGTACAATGTAATATTTACAGGCCGGTCAATGTCTGATACTAATTCATAAGTTATATTTTCACCGATCAATGTCTGGCAGTTTTGTAAAGTCAGTCCTGATTTGACATCAGGATTTTTGATATATATGATCTTACTAAAACTGACTTTTCCATCCAGTTCTTCCATCCTGAGCTTATAATAATATCCTCCTGTATAATTAGATATTGCATCATCCTTCCATTGATAGTTAAATTGGTTTTTACCTGTATTATTGGACCAAACTGTACCAACATCAGAAAATCCGGATCCATTTTCGCTTTTTTCCAAAGTATAGGACCGCATCTCTGTTTCATTCACCGTTTTCCATTCAAGCAAATTATAATTATTTACTTTTTTACCAGAAAATGATATCAGGTCAACAGGTAACGATATATTACTGTCATGAAAAACAACACCATAATCTTCAACCTGGCCATCAACCGTATTGTAGCAGGCACTGTTGGGATTAGATGTATCTGTAATAACTCTCAGTCTCAATATTTTATTTTTAGTAACGCTTGAAGGTGTCGAAAATCTTAGCCAGGGCCTGCTGATAGGATCATAAGTCAGGTATCCTGCCCACGAAGCATCAGAATTAACAATCAGTTCGTTCGACTCATTAAAAAGACCGTCATTATCATAGTCTATATATACTTTAATGCGCTCATATAAAGTGGGTGTCACGTCTCTGTCATAATTCCCAATACTGGCAATTACATCATAAGAAGTATTTGTTTGTAAATCAGTAATTTGTGTACACGATCTGTTAACATATTTATCCCCGTCCGAAACTGCATTTCCGGACGACATACTAATAGAATTCAGAGAAAAATATTTAATACCAGCATTTCCCGGCGTGCCACTTGGCAACGGGCAGGAAAATGTATTCAAAACCGGATTGTTTACTATCACATAGTTATCTGAAAACAAATTTGCGGTTCCGTTACCAGAGAGATTCACATCATATGTTCCTTCATTTGAATAGGTAATTGCTGGCTGTGCCTCAGTAGAAGTCGAAGGACTACCTGATTGAAAAATCCAGGCTCGGTTGGAACCGTTAATCGTTTTGTCTTTAAATTTTACAGTTCCTCCTACGCAAACGGCAGAAGGTATAGCTAAAAAAACAGGATTCACCGTTCCATCGCAATCACTTAAACAGGTTCTGGAAGTAATGTGATTGCTTATATCAGTTTCTGAATTTGATGACCAGGTACTTGTCATGTTAACAGATGGAGCCATAATAGTTGGTGAACCGGGCGGGTCATGACTTGCATTAAAATTGTGGCCAATTTCATGTGCAGTCATTACGGAAACAGACGAAATGTTGGATGAAAAATCCTGAAGAACATGGTATTTATAACTACTGCAAACCGTTCCAAGATAAGCCAGCCCGACGGTTGTTCCATCAAAATCACGGTTAGTCCAGAATTGCCCGATATCGAAAGTAGTTCCAAAGTTTCTTGTCTGACCCCATGCTGTAAACGCAGATAATACAATACCGGGAGAAGTAGAAGTTGTATTTGGGAACAAAGGGTCATTGGTGTAACCCTCACTTCCATACTGGGTAACTATACTAAACTCGATATTATCCGTGAACTCGTGCCTGTATAGTACTGCCACATTATTCATCACAGCAATATTGTGGTTAAATACTGCCCTTGAACTTCCGAATTTTGTAAACATACTGGCATCCGAAGCTATTGCCAGTTCTACTACTTTACAAGAATTAGCAAATGTTCTCATCCCGGTATCAGGCAAACGGAATTCATTTGCCTTATTTCTATCATCCTCAACGCCGCAACGAAATAGCTGGCTATCAATTACATCTATTGTGTTGTATAACAACAGTATTTCCTGATCTGTTTCACCATTAATGTGTTGAGCCTGTTCAATATACCAGGTTTGTGCACCTTCGGTGATAACTGCAGTAAAAAAACCATGATCAACGGTGAGAGAAATTTTTCCCTGTCCGCCTTTTAATACACCAGAAAATGTCTTTATCGTGGGATTAATTCTTTTGCGCAAACCATTGTTCGAAGCCACCGTTTCAAAATACTTTGAAGAAAGTAAAGTATTTTCCGTAACATCAAAAGTCCATCTTAACTGATCAGAGAATGCCAGTTCCACCTGCCCGTCCAGCTCATGTTTCAGTTTGGAAAAAACACTTTCCAGATCGGTTTTGATCAATTGGTAATTTTTAAATTTCACATGAAGATCTGCTCCGTTCGTAATTTTGGGAACGCTGAAATTGATTCTTTTTTGAGCCATTGTCACAAAAGACAAAAACAACAAAAATCCCAGTAAGCAAATTTCTTTCATATGGAAAGTAACAAAATTTATTATAACAAAATCATGTACATCTAGTGATAGCATACATGAATCATAGACACCAAAGTTTATAAAATTAGTTTGATACTGTAATTAAAAAAATAATAAGCTGGCCTTACCAATGGTAAAGCCAGCTTATTTGATCTTATATCGTAAAAACAGCCTGTTTTTAAACCTTTTCTTTTATTCTTTCCTTCAATTGTAATAACTCATCACGTAATCTGGCTGCTTCCAGGAAGTCAAGATTTTTCGCTGCGGCTTCCATTTTTCTTTGGGTTTCCGCTAGCAATTTCTGAAGGTCATTTTTACCCATATACTGCACAACAGGATCTGCTGCAATACGTATTTCGCTTGGTTCCACATATACTTTCCGAACCTTGGAATCCGCCACCGAAGTCTGTGTCATAATGGCTTCCTTAGATTTCAGGATTGTAGTCGGCGTTATTCCGTTGACGCGGTTATATTCTAGCTGAATACTCCTGCGTCGGTTTGTTTCTTCGATAGCCTGTTGCATCGAACCTGTCATCACATCCGCATACATGAGTACTTTCCCCCGGTCGTTTCGGGCAGCACGCCCGATGGTTTGTATCATAGAACGGACATCGCGCAGAAATCCTTCCTTGTCAGCATCCATGATGGCAACCAAAGAAACTTCGGGTAAATCCAGTCCTTCACGCAACAGATTGACACCAACCAAAACATCAAAAATGCCCAATCTTAATTCCCTTAAAATTTCAACGCGATCCAGAGACTTTACTTCCGAGTGAATGTAGCGGCATTTAATACCAACTTTATCCAGGTATTTGCTCAGCTCTTCAGCCATTCTCTTAGTCAATGTCGTAATCAATACACGATCTCCCTGTTTAATACGGATCGTTATTTCATCCAGTAAATCATCAATCTGGTTTAAACTTGGGCGTACTTCAATTTCAGGATCCAACAAACCAGTCGGGCGGATAATCTGCTGAACTACAACACCTTCTGAACGGCGCAATTCATAATCGGCTGGCGTGGCGCTTACAAAAATAGTTTGTGGTGTCATATCCTCAAATTCCTGAAATGTAAGCGGACGGTTATCCATAGCCGATGGCAAACGGAAACCATATTCTACCAGAGATTCCTTACGCGAACGGTCACCTCCCCACATGGCTCTTATCTGCGGCATAGTTGCATGGCTTTCATCTACAACCATCAAAAAATCTTCGGGAAAATAATCGAGCAAACAGAAAGGCCTCTGACCGGGTAAACGCCGGTCAAAATAGCGCGAATAGTTTTCAATGCCGGAACAGTAACCCAGTTCCCGCATCATTTCCATATCGAACTCAGTCCGTTCCTTCACACGTTCAGCTTCTGCAAGCCGGCCTTCGCTTACGAAATATTTGATCTGTTGTGTCAGATCATCCTGTATTTCTTTAATAGATTGTGTTAAAACATCACGCCCTGTTACAAACAAATTTGCAGGAAAAATTGCTACTGCGCGGTCAGTTGATATTTTTTTCCCAGAGTCAGGTTCAATGCGCTGTATTTCTTCAATTTCGTCCCCAAAGAAAATCACACGGTAGGCAAAATCGGCGTAGCCCGGAAAAATATCAACTGTATCTCCTTTTACACGAAAAGTACCACGTGAGAATTCGACTTCGGTCCTGCTGTACAGAATTTCAACCAGCCGGAATAAAAACTGATTCCTGCTGACCACATCGCCAACTTTAACGCTGACAATGCTTTTCTTGTATTCATTAGGATTACCGGCACCATAAATACAGGAAACCGAAGCGACAACTATCACATCACGGCGTCCGCTCATAAGAGAAGAAACCGTATGCAACCGAAGTTTATCAATTTCCTCATTGATCTTCAGATCCTTTTCTATGTACGTATTGCTGCTTGAAATAAATGCTTCCGGCTGATAATAATCGTAGTAACTGATAAAATATTCAACCGCATTTTTAGGAAAGAATTGCTTGAACTCACCATAAAGCTGAGCTGCCAGAGTTTTGTTATGGCTTAATACCAGAGTAGGCCGGTTAATTTCAGCTACCACATTGGCAACTGTAAAAGTCTTTCCTGAGCCGGTTACTCCCAGTAAAGTCTGGGCTGGTTCACCTGCTGCAATTCCCTGTAAAAGTTGTCTTATTGCTTCGGGCTGATCTCCCGTAGGTTTGTATTCAGAAGTAAGTTCAAAATCCATAACAAAGCTTAAAGTGCATACAAAAAACAACGCATATCAAAGATAAAATAGTTTCCCCGATATGCGTCTTTCTGTACCTTTTAAGCTTCTTCGTTAATTAATAATTGGGCTTTCTCAACTGCTTTTTTCTCCTTCCAGTGCTGCCATCCGATGCCCAGAAGTGATGTCATTCCTTTGTCCACAAAAGTATGGCGTACAATATTCATTCCGCCGCGAACAGCTGTAAATACCGAGTTATTTGCTCTTAAAGCCAGGCTGAAACCGCCATCGATGTAACGGATATAATGCCACCAGAGTGATGGAATAAAAATAGTTTCTCCATGTAATAAAGTGGTTTCATGGCCCACTGCTCCTTTCATGGCAGGAAAACGCTCATAATCGGGGTTCAATGGATCTACCTTGCTCATCACCGTATACGGATGCTGATATAGCCTTGTACTTTCCTCAGGAGAAAACAAGATTACTTGTTTACGGGTATGGAATTGGGTCAAAAATACATTTGAACAATCCATATCATAATGCAGATTGGTAATGGAACCCTGGCCACCGAAAAATACAAATTTGTAAGATTTTAAAAATCCGTCCATGATAGTCGGAAAATTAACATCGGCTGTCAGCGAAGGTGCTTTTTTAAAAATATCAAACAAAAAAAGCCTTAAATCGGTTGGCCCTGCTTCAATTAAACTTAGATAGTCGCCAAATTTCATCGTTTTGGCCACCTGAAAATATTTATCAGCATCGTGCATATGGTTGTCAACCAGAGGCACATCTATTTGTCCGTGATTTTCTCTTAGCCATTCAAAAGTCCATTTTTTCATTGCCGGCCAATCCTTTGCCAGATCGGTGAAAACAACGGGACGACTAGGCTTTAAATAATTTTCAATGAATTCTTCGCGGGTAAGTCCGCTACGCTTCTCTATGGGCACTAGTTTCATAACAGGAACTGAGGATAATTATAAGCTACTGAATAAAATATTATTAAAGTATACCGGTGTGTTAAACCACAACTATTACTTCCGTTCTGGTTGTGTTGCATAACGTTAGCCACGAGTACATTAGTTCTGAAATAATGTTAATTCTGATTTACACTTCAAATTTATTAAAGAGTATTGACAAACAAGAGAAATTTTTAAAGTAGAGCCCATTTCTCTGTCAAAATTATAGATTAAGTATTTTAGTGCTTTCCAGATTAAGGTATACGTAAATAGCCGCGCAAATTTGTAATTTCACAACAAAAAATACTTATGGACATTGATCAGCAGGAAATTAATGATATCCTGAATGTACAGGATGCACAAATAAAAAAACTTCATGAAATCGTCTTGCAATCCATCAAAGAAGAAGATATTCTGGTGAGTAACCTGCTGCATCCTCCTGCCGAAAAAGTAACTCCCGGACAAAAAGTGTCGGATAAAGTTGCAAAATTTGGCGGAAGCTGGACCTTCATCATTACTTTTCTGGTAATACTAATTGTATGGATCATTTACAATTCTACGCTTCCCCAGGCTCAGCGTTTTGATCCATATCCATTTATATTAATGAATCTTATTTTGTCGTGTGTGGCAGCATTACAGGCTCCGATCATTATGATGAGCCAGAACCGGACGGAGGAAAAAGACAGAATGCGGGCCGAAAACGATTATATGGTTAATTTAAAAGCTGAACTCGAAGTCCGCAGCCTGCATCAGAAAGTTGATCTTTTGCTGGAAGAACAAATCAAAACCCTGTTTGAAATCCAGGCGAAACAAGTTGAAATGTTAAAAAAACTGGGAGCAAGTCTTGACGACCTCTGTTCCAGAAAATCAGTTTAATTTCAGATTTACAATGATGATATGATTAACTACAATAATATAATTTTCAATCCGATCTCTAATTCTGAAAATGGCGAGGTGGATCTGAGTATGCAATTTGTCTACAAACAATCCGGAAATATAGTGACTTGTACTTATTCCGGAGGACGAATCCGGTCAGGACAATTGATCGCACTTGTTGACGATAAAGGCTGCCTGGATATGCGTTATCACCAAATAAACATCCAAGGAGAAATTATGACAGGAATATGCCGGTCTACTCCTGAAATTTTATATAATGGAAAAATACGCCTGCATGAAAAATGGAAGTGGACTGCCGGCGATTTTTCAGAAGGTGAATCGGTTCTGGAAGAACAATAAAAATCGTCAGGCAACCTTTATCTGACATCCATCGTAGTTCTGATTAATCAATAAATTATACATATCAATAAACCGCGATGAACATTCTTGCTAAAATACTGCTCCTTCTCACTTTCGTTTTAACAACGGAAAAAAGTTATTCCCAAACCTCAAAAATTGTGTCCGGTTCTACGGATTTTAGTGTAAAATTCATATTCGGAACCTGCCACGGCACATTTGACGCGCCAAAAGGAAGTGCAATATTTAATGAGAAAAATCCCGGGAGTAGCTCTTTCGATCTGACAATTGCGGCTAATACATTTAAAACCGGCAATAATACACGGGATAAAGACATGAAAAGTGAGAAGTATTTCTATGTATCAAAATATCCTGAAATTCATTTTAAATCGACCAAAGTTGAGAAGAAAGGTGATAAATTTCAGGCAACGGGTTCAATGACAATCAGAGATGTTTCTAAAACGGTAACCCTGCCTTTTGAAGCTAAAAAAATGCTGACGGGAGTTATGCACTATCAAGTTCATTTGAAATAAACCGGCTGGATTATAAATTGGGTGAAAAAGATTTCAAACTAAAAGATGTTGTAACGGTTGATTTGAAAGCTGTAATAAAATAAATACCGCTTATTGTCTCTGAATTATTCAGCATAGAGACTACTAATAAAATGAATAACCTATGCTGAATCCTTCTTGATTTATCTCCTCAGGTACAATTCAATTTGTACCTATCTCCTTTTATTAGCCTTTCCAATCTCTGTCTGTACTTCTGAAATAAGGTAAGCATTCCTGCCTGTTTCAAATATTTATTTAATTAATGTTTGTATTTAGTCTAAATAAGATTTTCTTTGCAAAATATAATTGGTCTAAATTGACATAACCTCCTGATGAAATCTATTGTTACACTCATCTGGATTCTTATTTTGCTTGGCTCACAAAAAATAGCGGCACAGAACGGCGAAATAAGGGGACAGATTTTAGCGCAGGACAGCAAGGCATTTGAAGGCGCAAATATTACATTGAAAGGCACGAAATACGGAAATACTACAAATTCAGAAGGGAAATTTCATTTAAAAGCACCGGAAGGATTGTATACATTGATCATAAGTGTTTTGGGGAATGCAAAAAAAGAAGTGTCGGTAACAATAAATGCCGGCAAAACGACCATCCTTGAAAATATACAACTTCAGGAAACAGGAATCTCGCTGGAAGACGCTGTCGTTACCGGTCAGTTTGGGAAACAATCCATTCGTAATTCTGTGTATCAGGTAAGGACGATTGACAGCGAACGTATCCGGCTCCGAGGTGCAACCAGCATACAAACCGTACTTAATACAGAATTGGGCATACGCTTTTCAAATGATCCTACACTGGGTACAACAGATATTCAGTTAATGGGCATGACTGGCCAAAGCGTAAAAATATTACTGGATGGTGTTCCCATGGTCGACCGCGGTGCAACGCGTGAAAGTTTAGGGCAAATTGATATCAATACAATTGAACGCATAGAGATCGTAGAAGGCCCTATGTCGGTAATTTATGGAACTGATGCACTGGCTGGTGTAATTAATATCATTACTAAAAAAGGAGACGGAAGCGACAATCTTACAGTTTCAGCGCGCATTCAGGAAGAGACTGTCAGTGATGAATATAATGCATTTACTAAAAAAGGATCCCATAATGAGAATGTTGGTGTAACCTGGCAAAAGAATGGATTTCAGCTTTTTGGAAATGTTACCCGAAATAATTTTGGCGGATGGCAGGGAGATTCCACGGGCAGGTTAAAAGCCTGGATGCCCAAAGAACAAATGCTTTACAGCGGTGGGTTGGGATATAGAAAAGAAAAATGGAATGCATGGTACCGCTTCAACGGAACAGATGAAACCATTAAATATCTTGGAAATATCAATTTGCTGAAAACAGCCGGAGACAAAGATTATATCACGAAACGTTTGTTTCACCAGGCTCAGGGAGAATACCAGATCAGTGATAAATTGGGGTTTACAGGCGCGCTTTCCTATACCGATTACAGCCGAAAAACACTTAGTACCAATATAGATTTTAATACAGGAAAACGTACACTTTCGCTTGATGCTGGCGCACAGGATAAATCCGTGTTTACAACTCTATTTTTCAGGGGAACTGCACTTTATAAAGTTTCTCCGAATGTGACTTTGCTGCCAGGAATTGAAATTAACAATAACCATAGCACGGGACAGCGTATTTTGGGTTCGCCAACTATTAATGAATATGCATTTTTCGTTTCCTCAGAGCTAAAATTAACGCCAGCCATTAAGCTAAGTCCGGGCTTGCGTTTCATTAAAAACTCGGTCTATGATGCTCCTCCGGCGATCCCGTCCGTCAATGCTAAAATTACTCTCAATAAATCCCTCGACTTTCGGATGGGTTATGCACGGGGTTTCCGTTCACCGGCATTACGTGAATTATATTTTAACTTTCATGATGCATCGCACTCCATTAATGGCAACGTCAATCTGAAAGCGGAGTATTCAAATAGTTTCAATGCTTTTCTCGTATGGCACGCTTTACAGCAATCTTCTCTTAAAATCACTTCAACACTGGGAGGGTTTTATAATATATTTCATGATCGGATTGATACAGGTTTTGATCCGACAAATCCTACTCAAACCACTTATCTGAATATCAGTTTGTTTAAAACGACCGGATTCAGTCTGGATAATAAATTTTACTGGAAAAACTTACAGGCAACGCTCGGAGCAACTTACATCGGAACTTACAATGAAATTCTTGAAGATGCAGAAGATGTAGCATCATTGCCTGAATTTGTCTGGTCGCCTGAAATAAATGCCAATATCATTTACACTTTCCCAAAAATTGGTACGAGTATCAATCTGTTTTACAAATTTACGGGTAAAAAACCTGCCTACGCTATAATCAATTCAACACCCGTCACAGCAAGCCTGAGACAAATCAGCAGTTACAATATGGCTGATCTTACTGTTACCAAAACCGTCGGAAAATATATCAATCTGATTGGCGGGGCAAAAAATCTTTTCAACCTTACCTCTATAAGAAACACCACAATAGGTTCTGGACATGATGCAAGCGGACCAGGTTTCAATGGCCGTTCCTATTTTTTCGGTGTGAATATCAACTGGTCTAAAAAATAAAAAAATTACCCGTTTCCATTAAATCAAACAATTATGAACAAGTTAATTAAACCTTTACTCGTCTTTGCATTTCTAGGAATATTCAGTGCCTGCTCGGATGACGAACCGCCATTACCAGATAATCTGGCTGCATTTGAATCCACTGCACAAGGTTTTGACGGAGAGCAGGCTGAAGTAAAAATCACATTGAGCAGAGCAGCAGAAACCTCTATCCCGATCACTGTTTCGCTCACACCTACTCTACTAACGTATGACACGCAATTTACTACTGAACCAGCCGCTACCAATAACAGCATAGCTTTAATAGTTCCTGCCGGAGCAACCGGAGTTTCTTTTAAAATAAATAAAAAAACAGGTGTTCTTTTGAATGGAGACGAAAGCATTCAATTTAAAATAGCTTCTGTAACAGCACCCGTACTCATTGGTACCAACACAGAGCTAAAATTAAGTTTCAAAGCTATTATTTCAGATGGGACAAGTATCCAATTAAACGGAATTGCCGGAAGTGAAGCTGGTTCAAGTGCTGCAAATTCTGTATTTCTGGATTTAAGTGCAAATACGCAAACACCTGTACTTCGCGATAGCTGGGATTTAGGCTTTAACAGTGGTACTGATTTCAGAGTAATTATCAATACTACGAATGGTGCTTCGGCAATAGAAATTAACAAATCTGATCTCAACGCAGTATCCGCCACCGATATAGACCTTACCAAACTTGCATTGGGACAGGGACAAGGTACACTTGCGCTATCGGACGGCATAACAGGTAATCTTTCAGAAACGCTGATAAAGGAAATCTCAGCAACGGATACAGACAACAAAGTGTATATAGTTAACCGTAAAGGTGGTTCAGCAACAGTATTGCCAGTTGAACAGATATACAAAATTCGTATAGTTCGTAAAGGGACAGGCTACACGTTACAATACGCACTACTGAATGATACAACATTCAAATCAATTGATATTACAAAAGATCCGGCATACAATTTCCAGTTTGTTTCACTTGTGACAGGCGCTGCCGTTAATGTTCAACCTGCACAAGCACGTTGGGATATTGTATGGGGATATAGCATGTACTTTACTTCCACAGGAACAGAAAATATTCCTTACGGATTTTCTGACCTTGTTTTCATCAATCATTTGGCTGGTGTAACTGCAGCGGAAATATTAACAACAACAGCAACATACGATGCTTTTGCTGAAAGCAACATTGCAGCAGTTACATTTACTGCGGATCGTGATCTGATAGGTTCAAAATGGAGAGTAACATCAGGTGGCACAGTTGGTGTAAAAACGGATCGTTTTTATGTGATTAAAGATTCTGCCGGGAATGTTTACAAACTTCGGTTCCTGAGCTTCCATGCGAGTGATGGCGGAGAAAGAGGCAAACCAAAACTGGAATACAAACTGGTTAAAAAAGGAGTTTAATTTTCAATTATTTTAAGTCAGGAAGAACATGGTAAAAACTTGTCTTCCTGACTTTTTAAATTTCAAAGACGTAAAAAATGCTTATATCAATATTACTTCCTGTTTTGACTCTGTTAAATCCGGTCATTTCAAAGCCATCTTTCGGCCTGAAAAATATATCTGATCCTGTAACTGTATATACCCCTTTTGCATCCGAAATTATTGTCATAAAAGATCTGAATGCAAATACAAAACCTTACGCTTATTTCAGTCTTGAAACGGGTAAAGACGTAACAGCCGACGAAGCCAAAACGACAAAATGGGACCTGGCATTCAGTAAAACTACCATTGCAGTAAATGGAGGTACAAGCGGGCCAGGCCAGGGAGCAGCGCAGGTATTGGAACAGCCATTTGAAATGATTAAAAATGCACCGAAAGACGGCTATAAAATGGATGGAGAAGCTGGAAATGCTATTCCCGGAGGCAGTGGAAATTCATGGTATAAATACGACATGAGTGTTCATGCTATTTTACCAATTGTTGGCAGGACTATTGTTGTGAAAACGGCAGAAGGGAAATTTGCCAAAATTGAGATTATCAGTTATTATAAAGGTGCGCCGGAAGATGTGCCAACAGAAGAATCAAGCTATTTTACTTTCAGGTATGTTCTTGCAGATGAGAATGGTAAGTTTTGATGTAGTTCAGACTTTCCAGGACCAGGCGTCCATGTCTAGGCGTCCCCGACTAGGCGTCCCCGACTAGGCGTCCCCGACTAGGCGTCCCCGACTAGGCGTCCCCGACTAGGCGTCCCCGACTAGGCGTCCCCGACTAGGCGTCCCCGACTAGGCGTCCCCGACTAGGCGTCCCCGACTTAAAAACTTGGAAAGCCTTAGTTTATGCTCCAATCACTACTTTTCTAAAATCTCTTTCAGGTTTTTCAAACTACCTTCTACCAACTCCACAGTAGCATCCACCAGTTTTTTCACAACAGTACTTTTTTGAGTTGAATAGCTGAATTTATATTTAACTTCAGTAAAATCATTAATAGTTGCAATGTTATCCATGCCAGCTTTTTCCAGGACACGGATAGAAGCGGCATTTTCAACATTCACAAAAGCAATTACCCTTTTTGCATTGAGGGTATCCCGGGCAAAAGAAATTAAATCCTTGGCTATTGCAGTCGCAATTCCCCGGCCCCAATACTCCTCCATAATTCGATAGCCAATTTCAATTTCATTCCATATTTTATCCAGTTTGACTGCGCCGATCAATTCGCCGGTGAAACGTTCTTCTATGAAATATCTGCCAAAATAATTATCGCTTTTATTTTCAATCAAAAATTCCCGGAACATTTTATCAGATTCTTCCCGTGATAGCGCATGGCCTGTCACGAACTTCATTACATTTTCATTACGGCACAAACTATAATATTTATCCTGGTCACCATCAATCATTTTGGTGAGGATAAAGCGTGCGGTTTGTATTGTAAATGTTCTCATTCCCGAATATACATTCTGTTTTTTATAAACTAAAAATAATTTTCTGAAAGAATTACCAGTCATTCTACAAAATGTACAAGTAAAAAGCGCGAAGTAGATGATCTACCCCGCGCCTTAATCTTTAAAACAAATATCAAATTATTTTTTCTTAGCTCCTGCCAGGCTTGGCTCCTTAGAAATTACAATCAGATCCGCCAGCATGCGCCCGGTTTCTGTTATGTAAATATCCTTTTTCTTCTTTACTTCTTTTGGAGTTGCGGTGGTTTTAGTATCCAGTTCATCCTCGTCCTCATCTCCTTCTTCACCTAACTGTTTCAATGCAGCTCTTTTCTTCTCAGCATCAGCACGTTCCACTTTACGTATCGACTCCTGTAAAGAAACAATTTTGTTCTCACGTGCTTTTTTAAATTCATCCAGCGTTTTTACTAAAGATTTCAATTCTTCGTCTGTTTTAAGACGCTGATTGTATTTATCATGCAACTGAGAAATTACTTTATCATTAACATGCGTTGTTAACTCATATTTTGATGAAGCAATCTGATCCCATGGCAAAGCACTTGGCTGTGAACCTTCACCATATTCATTGATTTTGAACGCTGTTGGTAGTTCCATATCCGGCATTACACCTTTTAGCTGTGTACTGCTACCATTGATCCGGTAAAATTTAGCAACTGTCAGTTTCACCTGTCCTAGCTGATCCGTTTCTTTTGGTGCCCACTGGTTCAGGTCAATCAAGGTTTGTACCGTTCCTTTACCGTAAGTTTGCTCACCTACAATAATTCCGCGTTTGTAATCCTGGATTGCCGCCGCAAAAATTTCAGAAGCAGAGGCACTGAACCTGTTAACCAATACGGCCATTGGACCATCATAAGCGATAGTAGGATCATTATCCGATTGAACTTCTACTTCGCCCGGGCCTTCTTTTACCTGAACAACCGGCCCTCTGTTAATGAATAAACCAGTCAGCGAAACAGCTTCTGTTAGTGATCCACCGCCATTATTACGTAAGTCGATTACAATACCGTCAACATTTTCAGCCTGCAGTTCAGTAATTATTTTTTGTACATCACGGGTTGTGCTCGAAAATTCTTTTTCTTTATGCTGTGCACCCTCAAAATCACGGTAGAACATTGGGATATCAATTACACCAATTTTGTAATCCTTCTTACCAGAATTAATTGATACAATTTCCTTTTTTGCACGTTGGTCTTCCAGTTTGATTTTTTCCCGGACTAATCTATATTCTTTTGGAGTACTGCCCGAAAGTGCGTCAGCAGAAACGATCTGTAATCTCACAACAGTTGATTTTGGACCCTTTATCAATTTAACAGCGTCACTCACAAACCAGCCGACAATGTCCACCATTTTACCTTCATCACCCTGGGCAACGGCTACTATCTTATCCTCTTTTTTGAGTTGTTTTCCCTTAAAGGCAGGCCCACCCGGAATAATATCTTTAATTACAATGTAGTTATCCTGTTCCCCAAGTGCTGCTCCGATTCCTTCCAGAGACTGGCTCATTTCCTGTTTAAACAAACCAGCATCAGTTGGTGCGAAGTAACTTGTATGCGGATCCATAGATTCAGCATAAGCATTCATAAACATTTGGAAAACCTGTTCAGTACGGATACGTCCCAATGCACGGTCCCTGTTTTTATAACGGTCGCGCAATGTAGAAACAACAGCAGTATCAGCTTTTCCGGCAAGTTTAAGGTCCAATGCCTCACTTTTTAAATACTTCCTCCAGGTATCATCCAGCTCAGCTGTACTTTTCGCCCAAGGTGCCTTTTCACGATCTGTATTAATTGATTCATCCACAGAATAATCGAATGGCTTACCATCTTTCAAAAGTGTCTGAATGTAGTCACTGCGTTCTTTATAACGTTTTCTGAAAACATTATAAATATTGAAAGGAACATCAAGTTCCCGGTTCTGTAAATAATCATCAAACGATAATTTGTACTTCTCAAATTCCGCAAGATCCGAAGCCAGATAATACAAATGGCCATGGTCTATACCATCAATATATTTATCATAAATCGCAGCAGACAATGAATCATTGAGCTTTAATTTACGATAATGATAACTTGATAAAATACGCGTGGTTAGTTCCTCAGCCTTTTGTTGTGCAGGAATTGGCTTGATGTCTTCTTCTAACGAGGTAGGTGTAACAGCGACCGTTTCTTTTTCCTGAACGGGACCACGTTGCCAACCTAGCAATATAACCGGAATAAGAGTAATTAAGTACTTTTTCATCGTTCACTTTTCCTATTTAACTATTTCCAATAATTCAACCTCAAACACCAAAGCCGAATAAGCCGGGATCTGAGGGCCTGCTGCCCGTTCGCCATACGCAAGCTGATACGGAATAAATAATTTCCATTTTGAACCTACCGGCATTAACTGAAGTGCTTCTGTCCATCCTTTAATAACTCCATTAACCGGAAATTCAATTGGTTCGCCACGGTCAACTGAACTGTCAAAAATCGTTCCATTGATTAATGTACCATGGTAATGTGTCTTAACTTTATCTGTTGCAGTCGGCTTTGGACCATCGCCTGCCTTTATAATTTCATATTGCAGGCCACTTTCTGTGGTTACAACACCCGTTTTTTTCTTGTTTTCTTCCAGGAATTTCTCCCCTTCTTCTCTTACAACAGCACCATTTTTTTCGTCAATCTTCTGTTTTTCTCCCATTATTTTTTGAAAATAATTTCCTATAAATTTATTTGCTTCCTCAGCAGAGAAAGTAGTTTTACCACCTTTAAGAGAAGTATTAATGGTTTTGGTAAGTATTTCTGAATTAATATTGCTTATACCCTGAGAAGAAAGAGAATTCGAAAAACTTACTCCTATTGCAGCGGATAAAGAGTCCATCTCATTTTTTAATAAAACAGGTGTAACAGCTGTTTTTGTGGCACTTACCGGAGCTTTTTTAACAGTACGAACAGCTGCGGCAGGTTTTTTAGTTGTCTGTGCAATACTTTGTGATGTTGTGAAAATTCCGCATATTACAACAGCTAAAATGGTTTTTTCTAATTTGTACATTCTACTTAAAAGATGGTAAGTAAATTTAATTATTGATCTGTAATTTTTATTAACGAACTCAATTACAACAAAAACACAATTAGTACCTAAAAAAGTTTTAAAAACGTTCGGAATGAATGATGAGCGGTCAATTATTTAAGCAAAAGCACAGGAAATACATAAACTTGGAAAAATCTAATTTCATCTTATTGTTTTTGGATTAAACATTCTTTTTTTACCGAAATTAGCCCTACCTTTGCGGCTGATTTCAATATCTTACTACTATACTCTAAATAAGTCAATTATACTATGGTATCTGTTAGACCGGATGAAGTTTCGGCCATCCTGCGTGAACAACTTGCAGGCGCTAAATCTGAAGCGGAACTCGAAGAAGTAGGAACAGTCCTTCAGGTTGGTGATGGTGTTGCCCGTATTTACGGCCTTTCTCAAGTTCAGGCAGGTGAGCTGCTTGTATTTGATAACGGCTTAAAGGCGCTCGCTCTCAACCTTGAGGAAGACAACGTCGGAGCAGTTTTGCTTGGTGATTCCAGTGAAATAAAAGAAGGGGACACCGTGAAGCGTACAAAAGAAATCGCTTCTGTAAAAGTTGGTGAAGGGATTATCGGCCGTGTTGTAAATACACTGGCAGAACCTATCGACGGAAACGGCCCTATACAAGGAAAGTTGTACGAAATGCCACTGGAGCGTAAAGCACCCGGTGTTATTTTCCGTCAGCCTGTTACGGAGCCTCTTCAGACAGGAATTAAAGCGATTGATGCAATGATACCTATCGGACGCGGACAACGTGAGCTGATCATTGGTGACCGCCAGACTGGAAAAACTGCTGTTGCCATTGATACTATCATCAATCAAAGGGAATACTTTGAAAAAGGTGAACCTGTATTCTGTATCTATGTAGCCTGCGGACAAAAAGCTTCTACCATTAAAGGTATTGAAGCAACTCTTCGTCGTTATGGTGCAATGGATTACACGGTAATTGTTGCGGCAGGAGCATCTGATCCTTCTCCAATGCAGTTTTATGCTCCATTTACAGGTGCAGCGATTGGTGAATATTTCCGTGATACAGGTCGTCCGGCATTGGTTGTTTATGATGACCTTTCAAAACAAGCGGTTTCTTACCGTGAAGTTTCTTTGCTATTACGTCGTCCTCCCGGCCGTGAGGCATATCCGGGTGATGTGTTTTATCTGCACAGCCGTTTATTGGAACGTGCAGCGAAGATTATCAATGACGATGGCATTGCAGCTAATATGAATGACCTTCCGCCTTCGTTGAAAGATATCGTAAAAGGTGGTGGTTCTTTAACTGCTCTTCCTATTATTGAAACCCAGGCTGGTGACGTTTCTGCTTATATTCCTACCAACGTAATTTCGATTACCGACGGACAGATATTCTTGGAATCTAACTTGTTTAACTCTGGTATCCGTCCTGCGATCAACGTAGGTATTTCGGTATCCCGTGTAGGTGGTAATGCTCAGATCAAGTCAATGAAGAAAGTTTCAGGAACACTGAAACTTGATCAGGCTCAATTCCGTGAACTTGAAGCTTTTGCTAAATTCGGTTCAGATCTGGATGCGGCTACCAAACTTGCTATTGACCGCGGACGCCGCAATCAGGAGGTTTTGAAACAACCTCAGTATGCTCCTGTTCCTATTGAAATGCAGGTTGCTACGGTATATGCGTCGACAAAAGGTTTGCTGGATAAAGTACCTGTTGAAAAAGTGAAAGAATTCGATACTGAATTTCTGACAATTCTTTCAGTACAGTATAAAGATACTTTGGCCTCTCTTCGTGCGGGTAAGCTGGATAACAGTGTAACCGACGTCATTGATAAAGTAGCAAGAGAAATAGCAGCAAAATATTAAGCTAATCATTATTAGTTAAAAGTTCAAAGTTCAGGGTATAGCTACACTTTGAACTCTAAACTTTTAACTTAAAGACTATAATTACAGACTTCCTTAAAGAATGGCAAGTTTAAAAGAAGTACGTAACCGGATCGTATCGGTTAATTCTACTCAGCAAATTACGAAGGCCATGAAAATGGTGGCCGCTGCAAAATTGCGCAGAGCCCAGGATAACATTATCCAGATGCGTCCCTATGCCCAAAAGCTTGGTGACATGCTATCGACTGTATCCGCAGGAACAGAAAATTCATCCGACAGCCCGTTAAAAACGGTTCGTGCAATTGAAAAAGTATTGATCGTCGTAATAACTTCCGATCGTGGATTATGCGGCGCTTTTAATACTAATATAGTAAAAGCTACTTTATTGCTTATCCAGGAAAAATATTCCCAGCAAGCTGAAAAAGGCAATGTTGAGATATTCGCAATTGGGAAAAAAGGTGCGGAAGCATTTGTACGCAGAGGTTTTAAAGTGAATACTGAATTCACCAATTTATTTACCCGGTTAAGTTTTGTTGTGGCCAAACAAGCTGCTGAAATCATCATGAAAGATTTCTCAGAAGGCCGCTACGATGCTGTTGACCTGGTATTTAATGAATTCAAAAATGTAGCTACTCAAATTATACATACGGATCAATATCTTCCGATTATTTCTGATTCAACGGTAAAAAAAACCAAAACGTCAGAAGTTAACTATATTTTTGAACCGACTGAGGAAGAGATTCTGGCTGAGTTAATTCCAAAATCGTTGAAAATACAACTATACAGGTCTGTTCTTGAATCGAATGCATCAGAGCAGGGCGCGCGTATGACAGCTATGGAGAAAGCAACTGAAAATGCCCAGGAGCTTTTGAAAGCACTGAAACTGGTTTATAACCGTACACGTCAGGCTGCTATTACAACAGAAATTCTTGAAATTGTTGGTGGAGCAGAAGCTTTGAAAAACTAATTTAAAGGTTTGTAACAGGGAGTTCAAAGTTTACAATATAAACAAGAGCTTGAAAAAAACATTGCAGATAGAAATGAAGCGGACAGAATTATTTCTGTCCGCTTTTTTTATGACTTTATTAATATGATGTAGCTTAGTTTGAAAAATTAAAATTTAAATCCATAGTTTTACCTATCAAAAAATAAACTGATATGCGCCATTACAAATATTTTAAACTACTGGTTATCATTCTTATCGCCGGATTTGTGAATGTATCTTATGCACAATCATTAGACGATATCGTAGCAAAACACATTACGGCCATGGGTGGAGCAGATAAACTTTCAAAGCTGAAAAGTGTGAAAATTTCTGCTAATATGGAAGTGATGAATATGGAAATGCCGGTAACAACTACAATTGTACAGGACAAAGGTTTCAGGACAGAAACCACGGCACAGGGAATGACGATCGTACAGGCTGTGAATGGAAATACAGGATGGATGATCAATCCAATGGCCGGACAGGATAAAGCTACGGCATTGCCGGAAGATGTTGTGAAGACTATGGTTTCACAAACTGATCTTACCGGCTTATACAACTACAAACAAAAAGGATACACATTAGCTCTGGAAGGTGAACAGGATATTGCCGGTGCTAAAACATATAAAGTCGTGATGACTTTAAAAAATGGTATCAGGCAGGAAAATTACATATCAAAAGATACGTTCTATATTCTGAAAATAGTTGCAACAGTTCCTATGAATGGCCAAGACATAAAAACGGAAAGTTTACAATCCGATTTTAAACAGATTGACGGAATAACATTTCCATTCTCCTCGGAGGTAACAACTACTGCGATGCCAGGTATGTCTATGGTCAACAAGATCGCATCCGTTGAGATCAACCCTAAAATTGACGATAGTATTTTTGATATGCCGAATTAATGGAGTTCAAAGTTTCAAGCTTTGAACGTCATCAATAAAAAATTGGCTTCTTAAAATCTCAATCAAATATGATTGAGATTTTTTTTATAAAAATGAAACCATTTTTATAAATTACATGTATATACATTAAATGTAAATACATAAAATTTTAAAACTGATATGGCAACTACAAAATGGGTCATTGACCCAACACATTCCGAAGTTCAATTTAAAGTTAAACATCTTGTAATTTCAACTGTAACGGGTTCATTCAAAACTTTTGAAGGATCAGCTGAAACAGAAACAGAAGATTTCGACGGCGCCAAAATAACATTCGCTGCTGATACAACGAGCATTGATACCAACCAGGCACAACGTGATGAGCATTTGAGATCGGCTGAATTTTTTGATTCTGAAAAATTCCCTAAGCTTTCATTTACTGGTACTTCGGTTAAAACTGATGATGATACTTACACACTAAAAGGTGATCTTACTGTAAAAGATGTTACCAAACCTTTTGAATTTAAAGCGGAATATGGCGGTAATATGACTGATTTCTATGGCCAGAATAAATCGGGTTTTGAAGTTACAGGTAAAATTAACCGTAAAGAATTTGGCCTGACGTGGAGCGCAGTTACCGAAGCAGGTGGTGTTGTAGTGGGCGACGATGTAAAAATCATTGCTAATATCCAGTTGATAAAACAATAATATAAATCCGATATATTGTTAAAAGCAGAACCCGAAGTGGCAACATTTCGGGTTCTGCTTTTTTTATTCCCGGTTACTGAACTTTCGATTTCGTAATTTCTAAATTCAGGGGCAAAAGTGGAATCTGTCGTCAATTTGTTATTAGATTTGACAAAAAAAACTTCACTTTGATAATTGAAACAAGAGCTTATGCCCGCGCCGGGTTATTAGGCAATCCTTCCGATGGTTTTTATGGGAAAACGATATCTATTTCTGTTAGAAATTTCGGTGCTTCCATTTCTTTATACGAATCTCCTGAACTACATATTGACCCGCAAACACAGGATGAAAGCACATTCCGGAGTATTTTCCATCTCCGTGATTCTGTAAGTATGCTTGGTTATAATGGCGGAATACCATTAATTAAAGCGGGTATCAAAAAGTTTGGAGATTATTGTGAAGAAAATAATATCAAACTGCCAAACAGAAACTTCACTGTACGGTACAGGTCTTCCATTCCACGCCAGGTTGGCATGTCAGGATCGAGTGCGATTGTAGTCGCATTATTCCGGGCACTGATGCAGTTTTATAAAGTAGAAATTCCAATCGAATATCTTCCGCAACTTGTAATGGTGACTGAAACCGAGGAACTCGGAATTACGGCTGGTTTACAGGACAGGGTTATCCAGTGTTACGAAGGGTGTGTTTACATGGATTTTGACCAGAAACTAATCCAGGATCAGGGTTATGGTAAATATGAAAAAATAAATCCTGCCTTACTTCCTAAATTATACGTTGCCTATAATACCAATCTTAGCAAAGTCTCTGGCAAAGTTCACAGCGATGTGAGAACCCGTTATGACCGCGGTGAAAAAGACATAATTGACACATTGGCGGCCATTGCGCAAAAAGCAGAAGACGGGCAAAAAGCATTACTGGAAGGCCGCCCGGAAGATCTGCATCAATTAATGAATGAGAATTTTGACCTGAGATGTAAGATATATAATGTTCCTGAATCGAATAAAAAACTGATCAATGCAGCGAGAGCTTGTGGCGCATCAGCTAAATTTGCGGGTTCAGGAGGCACGATTATAGGAATTTATCATGGGGATGATATGCTCAATAAGTTATTTGTCGAGCTGAAAAAGCATAATGCGAGGGTGATTAAGCCGTTTATTGTGTAAGCCGTCGGCAATCGGCTTTCAGCAATCAGTTCTTAATTCGATGTCAATTTATTGAGATAAGCAACATTATTTTACTGTCAAATAAAAAATTCAAACAAGGGTTAAACGCTTTTACTTAGGACTGCAAAGCCAAAGCCCGATAATTAATTCATTCACATTGCTAAAGGACCCGTTGGTATGAAAGCCGACAGCCGATAGCTGATAGCCAAAACTTATGATTCGTAAAGCTGTTATACCTGCTGCCGGACTTGGAACCCGATTTCTGCCAGCGACCAAATCAATGCCAAAGGAAATGCTGCCGATTATAGACATTCCCACTATTCAATATGTAGTACAGGAAGCAGTGGACTCCGGTATTGAAGATATATTAATTATTTCAGGAAAAGGAAAACGCGCCATTGAGGATCATTTTGACCGTAATGTAGAACTGGAAAGCCGCCTGGAAGAAAAGGAGGATCTGATGTGGTTCAATGAAATGCGTAGACTGGCAGATATGGCCAATGTTCATTTTGTTCGCCAGAAAGAAGCTAATGGATTAGGTGATGCAATTTATTATGCGCGACATCATGTTGGCAATGAACCATTTGCAGTATTGCTGGGCGACACTATTATGGATTCTGTGATTCCGGTTACGCAACAGTTGATGGATGCCTACGAACAATATGGCGGTTCTATTATTGCAGTTGAAGAAGTACCTGCCAATAAAGTAAACCGCTATGGAATTGTAGGTGGGACTACATTAAGCGATACAATTATGGAGCTGACAACGCTTATTGAAAAACCAGCAATTGATCTGGCACCTTCCAACTTAGCCATAGCAGGTCGTTATATTTTGACCCCGGAAATTTTCAGGACCATTGAACAAACGCCAAAAGGAAAAAACAATGAGATCCAGCTTACTGATGCAATGCTTCTCTTACTAAAACGTGAAAATATTTTTTCACACCGCATTGAAGGAAAACGTCATGACATTGGTGATAAACTGGATTATCTTAAAACAACAGTTGAATTTGCATTGAAAAGGAAGGAATTTGCAGAACCATTTAGAAAATTCCTTATAGAACTTCTGGCGGCTAATTAAAACATTGAATTAATAAAAAATTGTTATTTTAGAGTTGTCATTTTTTTAAATTGACAACTCTTTTTTTAGAACAGGTTTAATCTCAAACACATGCAGGAAAACATCATTATCACCGGTGCATCAGGAAATCTGGGAAAAGATGTTGTACAAAAACTTTCAGGTCTTGGCTACCGTTTGTTTGTAACAACCGGTTCTCACAGCACTGATATTTTCAATGAATTTCCTGATGTATATGCCCAAATTGTTGATTTAACGGATAAAGATGCTGCTTCGGTTTTCATAGCTGATACAATAAAATATACCGGTTCTGTTCAGGCCGGTATATTTTTAGTAGGAGGTTATGCACCAGGAAAGATTGCAGAAACTGATGCAGCGGATATTGAAAAGATGATTCAGCTTAATTTTTTCACTGCTTTTCACCTGGTAAAACCACTCATGGCACAATTTAAATTACAAGGCGGAGGCCAGTTTGTGTTTATTGGCGCAAGGCCGGCTTTAGTTGCCAAACAAGGTGCAGGAAATTTCGCTTATGCCTTATCAAAATCGATGCTATTTCAAATGGCAGAAATGATCAATGCTGAGGGTGAATCACAAAATATTACAGCGACGGTAATTGTGCCCAGCACCATAGATACGCCTGCAAACCGGAATGAAATGCCGGAAGCTGATTTTACTACATGGATTCCGACAACAGATATTGCAGAAGGAATTGCTTTTGTATTAAGCAAAACAGGTAAAAAAATGAGGCAAACCGTAATTAAACTTTATAATCAGGCTTGAAATTATGAGCACTTTTATCTTAAACGACTTCCTTATTATCTAATGAAATAATTTTCACCTGCGTAATTGTACTGCGCTGCTTTTTCAAAACAATGAATTCATAATGTTTCGTTTTAAGTTTTTCACCAACTGCGGGAATCCGGCCAAATTTCCAGATCAGATAACCAGCCAGAGTTTCATAGTCTCCTTCTGTGGAAATATCGTGAGGTAATTTGTCGTTAACATCTGTAATGGAAGCTGATCCGAGTACGGTGTAAGTGTTATCATGTTCATCTTTTACAATCGGCACTTCGTTATCATATTCATCCTGAATTTCGCCAACCAGTTCTTCCAGAATATCTTCCATTGTAATAATTCCATCAACACCGCCATATTCATCAATAATCACGGCCATTTGCTGACGGTTTACCTGAAAATCCCTCAATAAGGCACCGATAGGTTTAGACTCGTGAACGGTTGAAATAGGCCTGATTAATTCCTGCAACACAATTTCATTTCCTTTTCGCATCTGAAGAAGCAAGTCCTTTAAATGTAATACACCCACAATCTGGTCCAGGGTATCTTCATAAACCGGAATTCTTGAATAACCTTCTTCAATGATTTTTTCAAGTTTGGTTTCATTAAAATCATTGATATCAATTCCAATCACTTGCGGGCGCGGAATCATTACCTGCTTAACAAGACGTTCAGAAAAGTTAAATGCATTTTTTATCAGATCGTAATCAGCTGCTTCAATCATGCCGCTTTCCTTTTGCTGATGCACCAGATAACGCAATTCATCGCTGCTATGTACTTCGCTTCCATGTGTGGGTGTGATGCCAACACCTTTTAAAATGAAAGTTGCAATACCATTCAACAACCATACAACCGGCTTGAAAACCAGGTAAAAGCCATGTAAAGGATATGATAAAAATAAAGTTGTGGCCTCAGGACGCTGGATTGCTATTGACTTTGGAGCAAGCTCACCAAAAACAATGTGAAGTACAGTAATAATAGCAAATGCAGCCGGTAAAGCAATCTGATGCGCAAGTTCGGGTTCAAGGCTAATACCTACCAATTCCATTCCGCTTATCAGGATTTTGGAAACAACCGGCTCCCCTATCCAACCCAAACCCAAACTAGCCAATGTAATCCCAAACTGGGTAGCAGCAAGATATCCATCCAGGTTCCCTACAATTTTTTTTGATAAAATAGCCATTGCATTGCCGTCCTGTGCTTTTTGTTCGAGCTGTGACGCTCTGATCTTTACAATGGCAAATTCGGCAGCAACAAAAAAACCGTTAAGAAAGACAAGTACTAATGTAATTATAACCTGGGTTATCATTTGATTTTGGTATGAAACTAAACTGATTTATATTAGGTGGTAGGCCATAAAGCTAAAAGCAATGGCTAAAACCAAAGATAGATAAAAAAGAAAGATCAGAAAGGTTAAATGCTGTTAAGCTACTGTAAGTGGCTCAATCAGCCTATAAAAACAAGTATAAACGGTAATTGTTTAGTCTTCGTGCGGCTTTGCACCTTCTTCCAGCGGGCCTCTCATATGAATAATAAGGCCATTCAGGAAATTGCGTAGTAACTGGTCTCCGCATGGTTTGTAATTTTCATGCCCTTCTTTGCGAAACAAGGCTCCCAGTTCACTGGCGGTCACTTTAAAATTTACTAAGGCAAGAATTGCTATTATTTCATCATTACGAAGATGGAGCGCTACACGAAGCTTTTTAAGAATATCGTTATTAGTCATATTTTATTTTATTGTCAATTATCCTGCAAGCTGCCAATATCCTGTGAAATTTCAAAAAGTGGATCCAATTTACGTATATCAGAGAAGTCAACTTTTGAAAAGTTGACTTCTCTATTTTTCATATTTAATCAACAGAAACAAAAATATCATAAAAGTATTCTGTTTGCTCCCGATGTATCCGAATAAATTCCTCTCTGCCTCCAAACCATTCCAATACTTCGTCTCTTTGTAAAATTGTTGGTTTAACTGACAATAATGAATTGTAAGAAGACCATGGATATCCCACAAAACTTTTAAGTATTCCATGTTTTACCACATTAGCATGCTGGTAAATAACAATTTGCGTAAAATGTTGTTCATCTTCTATCTTCACTCGTCTGACAGGATTTAAAAACAACGCTCCTGATCGGTCAAACCGTTTGTTATATGCCCATTGCGGATGCAATAAAAAAATCTCTGAATTGAAATTCAACAGCTTCTTCAAAACCGATTTCTTTCTTTATAAATTTTTTCTGGTGTGATTTCTGATCCTTTACGGGTATGTGGTTGATAAAGTCAAATAGCAATTCACTACTAACTGTTTTTACAAGCCAATGAACATGATTATCCAACAATATATAACTATAAGTCTGCAAATACCCGTTGCTATATTCCGCATACTTTTTTAAAAAATAGCGGAGATTTTCATCATTTCTAAACAATAAGACATTACTGATCGCTCGGCAGGTTACATGCATGAATTCATTTTCTGAAAATGATTCAAGATATTTCTCATTGATTGGCATTTTTAATAGTTTGTTGATGAATAGGTTAACAAGATAAAATGAATTTTGAATTAGTCAAACCAATTATTATTAAAAACGATTTGACTAATTAATTACGTTTTATTTAGAAAGAGAGAAGTCAACTTTTAAAAAGTTGACTTCTCTGGTAAACCGCTAATTTTAATTCACAACAGTAAAAATCAGTATTTACAATCTCTTTAAGTTTTTCTCTAGTACATTTAGGATTAAATACACCAAGTTATTATTCTGCGTTAAAAAGTACCTTAATTAAATGACCCCAAAAACCTTTTTCCGAAAACCCGTTATTATTACAGGAATAGTTGCCATTGCGGTAGTATCCTGTATGAAAATGGCCCCTTCCAATACCTCCAAAATTCTTGAATCAGCTATGGTTATTAAGGAAGATGCGGCTGTTGGAAAAGTCAGAGCCAAAGAAATACGTGAGAAAACTGCCATAAAACTTGGAGACGGATTAAAACTGGATCTTTGGGCATCTGATTCCCTGGCTCCTGATCCGGTTGCGATTACAATTGATGATATGGGAAGAGTTTATTTGAACAGGACCAATCGTCAGAAAAATTCAGAATTTGATATCCGCGGACATCGTAACTGGATGACGCAATCCATTGCAATGCAAACTGTTGAAGACCGCCGCGCATTTTTACGCAGTACTTTTGCACCCGAAAAAAGCAAGGAAAATTCTTGGTTAAAAGACCTGAACGGTGATGGTGTGCATGACTGGCATGACTTAGCCGTTGAAAAAGACGAGGTATGGCGACTGGAAGACACTAATAATGATGGGATTGCAGATATTTCTGTACGCGTTTTAAGTGATTTTTTTGAGGAAATATCGGATGTAGCAGGTGGAGTTCTCGTACGTGCTAAAGATGCATTTGTAGCCATTGCTCCTGACCTCTGGAGAATTACCGATACGAATAATGACGGGATTTATGATAAAAAAACATCAATCAGCCATGGTTACGGCGTTCACATTGGCTTTGGCGGTCACGGAATGTCTAATCCGATCAGAAGGGCCAGATGGAAAAATCTACTGGAACATTGGTGACATTGGTGCCAACATTACCGATGCAGAAGGTATAAAACACGAACATCCCAACTCTGGTGTTATAGCAAGATCGAACCCGGATGGCAGCAAATTTGAAATTTTCGCCGACGGGCTTCGTAATACACACGAATTTGTTTTTGATGAATTTGGCAATCTGATCAGTTCGGATAATGATGGTGACCATCCGGGCGAAAGTGAAAGACTTGTACACGTTGTGGAAGGATCTGACGCAGGATGGAGATCCAACTGGCAGTATGGTAAATACACGGATCCAAAGAATAACAGTTATAAAGTATGGATGGATGAAAAACTATATGTACCGCGTTGGGATGGACAGGCTGCGTACATTATTCCTCCTATCCAGAATTTCCATAACGGCCCGACTGGTATGCAGTATAATCCCGGAACTGCTTTGGGTAAGGAATGGAAAAACAAATTTTTTCTGGTTGAATTCGTAGGAAATCCTGCACGTTCGCCGATCTGGTCATTTGGATTAAAATCAAAAGGTGCATCATTTGTACTTGATGGCGAGAAAAATATTCTGAGCGGAATATTACCTACTGGCATCCGTTTCGGGCCGGATGGCGCACTATATGTAGCCGACTGGATCAACGGCTGGGATACTAAAAATTACGGGCGTGTATGGAAACTGGATGTGGCTGATAATAAAAATGACCTGAAAGAATTAAGAATTGAGACCAAACGTTTGATGCAGCTTAATTATACTGTACAAGCTGAGGATATGTTACTGACATTACTTTCAAATCCTGATATGCGGATCAGGCTTAAATCCCAGTTTGAACTGGCTACGAGAGGCGCAAAAGGTGCAGCAGTATTCAGCAAAGCTATCGCACAAACCGGTAACCAACTGGCCAGGATTCATGGCATTTGGGGAATGGGCCAGCTTACCAGGCAGGATAAAGCCTATGGAAATGCATTGCTGGCTCTTTTGAAAGATTCGGATGAAGAAATTACAGCACAGGCTGCCAAAGTATTAGGTGACGAAAAAATAGCAGAAGCAGGCCCTATGCTGATACCTATGTTATCCAGCAAAAACCCGCGTGTACAGTTTTTTGGTGCGCAGGCTTTGGGACGTATTCAGGAAAAAACAGCTGTTGCTCCGTTGCTGGAAATGATCAAAACCAACAATGACACGGATGTTTATCTAAGACACGCCGCCGTATTGGCATTGTCACGGATCGGAGAAGTTGAGCCTATCGCTGCTCTTGCAAATAATCCAAACAAATCGCTTCGTATAGCTGCTGTTCTTGTTTTACGCAGATTGAAGAATGAAAAAGTAAGCTTGTTTTTGCAGGATAAAGACGAATACATTGCAACAGAAGCTGCACGCGCAATTAATGACGACCTGTCCATTCCTGGTGCTTTACCAGCACTTGCTGCTACTTTAAATGAAAAGAGATTCACTTCCGAGCCATTATTAAGACGTGCTATCAATGCGTCTTTAAGAGTAGGCGGAGATCAGCAATTAAATGATTTAGTTTCATTTGCTAAAAGGAAAGATATTGAAAAAGGCGTTCGAGCAGAAGCACTGGCTGCACTCGGAACCTGGGCCAGCCCTTCGGTAATGGACCGTGTGGACGGACGTTACAGAGGTGTGATTGAAAGAAATCCGGCTGTTGTGAAAAACAAAATCCAACCTATTATCAGTGACTTATTGGCTGATGATGATGCCACTATTTTGGTTGCAGCGTCTCAGATGCTTACCAATTTGGGGATGTCGGACAATAATACAGCACTTGCCAAAATTTTGAATGACCATAAAGATCCGAAAGTACGTGCTGCGATGTTAACTGCATTGAACGAACTGAAATATACGGACATGGAGTCGGTTATGAAAAAGGGCATGACTGATGCCGATGCCGATGTACGCACGGCGGCTCTTGGAATGGTAGGAAGTGTGACCATGTCAAAAGAAGCTTTATCCGATATTTCAAAAACAATTTTTGATAAAGGAAGCGTTAAAGAGCAACAGCAGATGTTACGCGTTTTAGGAACTTTACCCGTTGACAAAACAGAAACAATTTTTGTTAACCTGATCGATAAATTGTCTGGGAAACAACTTCCTCAAAGTCTTGCATTAGACCTGGGCGAAGCGGTAGATTCAACGAAGTCAACTTCTTTAATTGCCAAACTGGCTCCTATGCGTTCAAACGGAGAAACTGTTGCTGATTTTCAGGATGCTCTGGTTGGCGGAAATGCGCAATTAGGCCGTCGTTATTTTATGACCAACTCTGCGGCTGAATGTGTTAGATGCCATTCCATTGGCGGACAGGGCGGAGAAGTAGGCCCGAATCTTTCTAATATTGGTAACATACTTTCGCGTGAGCAAATTCTCCAGGCATTGGTAGAACCGAGTGCACGTATCTCTCCGGGATTCGGTATGGTTATGCTTACGTTAAAAGACGGACAAACCGCAGCCGGAATACTTACTGCTGAAAATGATCATGAACTGGTACTTAAAACCTCGGAAGCAGAACCACTGAAAATTCCGGTAGCAAGAATTGCCAAACGTGATAATGTACCATCCAGTATGCCTCCTATGGGAAGTATTATGTCAAAAAGAGAAATCCGCGACGTAGTTGAATTTTTGTCAGGATTGAAAAAATAGAAGCTTTTTGCAAAATTATAAAGTTAGTCCGGGCGGTAGCGTCCGGATTTTTTTTGACCTGATCCTTTCCTGCAGTCTAAATTAGCAATCAATTTTACATCAAAAAATGTCAATAACTATTGCCCGAGCCAGCTTTTGAACAGACCCATTTTTTCCCGGCTGATAAGGATATCATTGTCATTACAATTTTCCAGGTGAATTTTCAGGCGGCTGTTTGAATATGTAAAAACCTCTTTAATAGCATTGATCCCACTAACGTATTTCCTGTTCAACCGAAAAAAATATTGTGGATCTACCATTTCCTCCACTTCATCGAGTGTATAATCAATGATGTATTTTTTCCCTTGTCTTGTTTGTAAAAGAGTTACTTTGTCTTCACTGTAAAAGAAGGCAATATCCTGTATAACAACAGTTTGAATCCGTTCTCCAAGTTTTACTAAAAAACGGCTTTTAAAGGTTTTCTGAGTGGGATGAAGCAGGTTTTTTATTTGATCAAGTGTAATAGCAGGCGCTTTTCTACCAGATTGAAATTTGTTTAAAGCATTTTTGAGTTCTTCCGGATCAACAGGTTTCAGCAAGTAATCAATGCTGTTTAATTTAAATGCTTTAATGGCATACTGATCAAAAGCGGTGCAGAATATAATTGGTGAATTGATTGTTAGTTTTTCAAATATTTCAAAACTAATGCCATCAGCAAGCTGAATATCCAAAAAAATCAGATCGGGTTCAGGATTGCTTTTAAGCCAGTCTACGGAAGCAGTTATCGTATCGAGATTACCGTGGATTACTGAATCCGGTAATTGCTCTTTCAACAGTTTTATCAGGCGTTTCGCAGCCAGGTTTTCGTCTTCAATGATCAGGATCTGCATGGTGTCGGGAAGCCGTGATGGGACTTTAATAAATATTTTATGATTGATTTGCTTCTAACTGGTTGCTTCTAAGGAGCATTGCTGTGATTGATTTACTATCTTTTTGGTACGGAGCAGCTAGCTGTTTGCAGAAAAACGATTATACTCAAATTTCCCGCTGCTACATAAGATTCTCCTCACTACGACAATTTCAACAGTGGCAGTTTAACTACGAAATAACCATTCACATCTTCGGCAGACATATTTTCGCTGCTCAATAATTCATATCGCTTTCTGATATTTGGCAATCCAATTCCTGCTGAATCTTCTGGCAGGCTGCTTCTAACCTGCAGATTATTTTTTATAATCAAAAAATTTCCATCTAACATGATGTCAATGTAAAGTGGATTTGCCATGGAAGCAATGTTATGCTTGATCGCATTTTCCAATAACAATTGTAAAGAAAGTGGAGGTAAAAAACCTGTTTTATTTTTATCAACCTGAATTTTGTACTGTAATCCTTCTTCAAAACGTATTTTTTGTAACGATAAATAGTTTTCCGCAAATTCAAGTTCTTTTTGCAGCTCAACCAGCTCTTCCTGCTGCACATCTAGCACATAACGATAGATTTTAGATAGCTGCCCAATAAATCTGGAAGCCATATCCGGATTGTCATATACCAGATTATTCAGCACATTTAGTGAATTAAAAAGAAAATGCGGATTCAGCTGATCTTTCAGTGACTGATATTGCTGGGCGTATCTCTCTGTTTTGAGTTGCTCCGTTTCAATAGCTGCTTTACGCCATTCGATTAAAAATGAACGGCTGATAAAAGTAGCACTAATTACAAAAGCCAGAATCATAGGCATTTTCGTGTCTGATACGAGCTCCTTCCATGGGAGATTGTTTAAAGTATAGCTCCGGTTTCTCAGCAATACAAAAAGTACAATGATGACATAGGTTGAACAAAATGCATAGGTCATGTAAGAAAGTGTTTCCAGGATCATCCTTTTCGCAGGATAATGGATCCATGGAATTTGCTTGTCAAAATATCTTTCGAATCTGGAACTCCCATAACTTAATGTCATGGAAATGATAAAGGAAATGAAAAAGCTCTCCCAGATTTGTTTCAAACCGTCCAGGCTTGAATAACAAACAGGGCAAAAAGAAAAGGTAATGCCAAATGCTATTAAAAAATTGATCAGAAAAAAACCGGGGGAGAAATTCCAGAATTTCTGCTTTGTTCCGGAGATTGAACCAGTCATAGGATTTCTATTTCTAAAAAAGTTGTACAGGATTTATTTCTAAAAATTCTTCCCAGGGCAAACCGTTACTCCCAATCAGTAGTACTTTATCCGGATTAAAATCCTTTTTAAATGCTTCCATTCCAGCTGTATTATTTCCGGAACCACTTTTGACTTCAAGACCAATCAGCTTCCCTCCTTTTTCCAGAACAAAATCAACCTCTTTGTCGCCATTACGCCAATAATGTAAACCGTATCCCTCAATCAATGAAAAATTCATCAAATGTGCTCCTACTGCCGATTCCACGATTCGTCCCCAGTCTGAAAGACGTTGCGTAATTTCGTCAAATGTTTCGTTGCGTTGTGCACTGATCAAGGCAGTATTATGAACCTGAAATTTAGGGCTGGAAGATCTTTTCCGAATAGTATCACCGGCATATTTTTCTAGTCCGCCTAACAACCCTGCTGTGTCCAGTAAGGTAAGATAATGTGATAGTGTTGTTGTATTTCCTGCATCTTTTAACTGGCCCTGCAATTTTATAAAAGCCACAATCTGGCCGGAATACAAGCAACCAATTTCGAACAGACGTTTCATTAAAGCCGGTTTGTCTACCCGGGTCAGCATTAAAATATCCTTAGATACACTTGTTTCAATTAATGCATTAGACACATAGTTTTTCCATCTTTTTTCATCCTCTATCAGCGAGGCAGAACCCGGATAACCACCAAACCATGCATATTGTTTGGCAGTCCAGCCAAAGGCGTCCTTCATTTCTGTGTAATTCCAGTGTCCCAGATAAGTAGTTTCAAACCTGCCACCCAGCGATTCTGTAAGTCCTTGCTGAATTAACAACCGCGATGAACCCAAAAGAATCACTTTCATATTTCTGCCTGCACGTGTGTCTGCATCCCATAATTGTTTAACAATTTCACTCCAATTACCAATCTTTTGAATTTCGTCAATGATCAATATGAACTCATTAGTATTCTGGCGATCCATTTGAAACCGGGCGTTTTCCCAAACCTGTTCCAACCACACAGAACCTGAGACTGGTACAAGATCTGCTGCCTCAAAAAGAGTAGGAATAGTGATCTTTTTGATCAATTGTAATATGAGTGTTGTTTTACCTACTTGTCGCGGGCCAATTAAAACCTGAATAAAACGTCTTGGCTCTTTACTTCTATTTATAATCTCCTGTAACTCAGATCTTTCGTACATGATTTATAGTTTACTTAATGTATTGAGTAAATTTACTCAATACATTGAGTAAATCAAATTAATACTCACAACCTACACTTTTTCAACAAGTTATCCACCATACTTTTACCCCAGGTTGGTAAAATCCCTGCTTTCAATGCCTGTTCATCCTGTCCTGCATATATCGCCTGACTTTGTTTTGCCAATTTACATGCTTTTTCGCTTCCTGAACCAAAGAATTGCGCCATACCATATTCCATTTGTGCCATTAATGCGAGTGCCCTTGGATTTTTGTTATCAATAGACAACGCTTTTCCATAAGTAGCCATTACCTGTCCTGATAAATTCTGACCGCGGTTTGACGGATCTGCATTTACTTTTGCCATTAAAATAAAACCCTGTAACGTTACAATCTCTGCGTTATCCGGAGAAATAGCGTCCGCTTTTTTTATCAGCTCTTCTGCTTTTGCCAAAGCTTCGTCTTTCACATTTAGCTCCGACGTTTTATTCAATCCCTGAAAAATATAAGCCAGTGAACCATAATAAAGTGGCTGCCATTCCTTTGGGTTCATGGCGGCAATACGTGCAAATGTATTCGCCGATTCCTGTAATAATGGAAGTGAATCAGTTTCAATTACTTTGGCGATCTCCTTTTTTATAGCTTTCTGATATTGAGAATCCTGAGCATTTGTAAGGGAAATGGCAAACAAGGAAACGACGATAATTAATAATAGCTTTTTCATTTTGGATGGATTTTATTGGTTGGAAATGATTTTTGGAAGGTTCAGAGAAGTCAAGTTTCTAAAACCTGACTTCTCTTTTATTATAAATTGTTCAGCTGATTCGCATTTTTGTCTTTGGAAAGTGTAATAAACAAACCAATGAACGCAAATCTTTTCGCTCCTTGTCCCACTGGCAAGCTTGCAAATGTTCCCGTTTCATCCGGCTGACTTGCATATTTATATCCGAATACATTTGAGGTTCCCAGAATATTAGAACAAGCTGCATGCAGAATGATATTCGGCCTGGGCAGATAACTCCAGCTTACACTCAGATCGCTGTACATTTTGGTTTTCCCCTGCATTTCTCCTGGCAGATTGGGATTATTGAACGGATAACCGCTATTCCAGGACCAGGAACTTCCGAGCTGGGATTTCAGCGTACTCACGAAGCGTTTGACTACGACCGAGCCATTGTGTTTTGGCGCAAAAGAAGGCTGTACCTTGGTTTCATAAGTGGCAAATTTTCTTTTGCTGTCAACAAAGCTGTAAGTGACCCAAAAATCAGTTCCTTTCAATGTCGTTTTATCCCGGTAGAAAAAATCAGCACCTCTTGCATAACCTGAACCTGACAGAGTAAGATCATGGAGCGCAATTCCTTGTGGATTACCAATCTCACCTTTGTATGTTAACAGATTATGATAAATCTTGTAAAATGATTCTGCACGGAAGGTGCGGTTATAATTGGCAAGAAAATAGTTAAGAATATAATGGGTCGCCTCTGTGTTTTTCAAATCGTTTTGTAACACCCGCAGCTTTTCGTCCGGCAATTGCCTGAATCTCCCGGCAGCAATAGAAAACTGTCCCCGATTCAGCTTATAAGCAACCGAAACACGCGGTGTCAGCCAATACAGGTTTGCTGCTGTACTGTATCCACTTCGTAATCCTGCAACAGCAATCAGCCTGTTACTGAAATAGTAAGTAGCTTCGATAAAGTGATTAAACTGGTTATCAGTTATATCTCGTTTTTTATTATCAATAATTAAAGCCTCAGAATAAGATTTCACATACCATTCCAATCCGTTTTTTAACGAAAACTGAGGACTAAAATCTTTGGTTGCCACAAATTTGGAATGAACAAGTTGGGTAACCTGGCGAACCGGCGTCGTATCAAGGCTAATTGCATCACGGTTATGTGAAAACGCAATCCCACCTGAGAAAAACCAGTCGTTCTTACCAACCTGGCGAAACGACAGATTTCCATATGAATACCTGTTGCTGAGCTCTACCCTTTGGCCTCTTCCGTCCTGTCCGGCTACCTTTTGCCAGATCGTCATTCCGCCACCTTCCGTGTGTACGTACGCTTTGATAAAACCTGCTTTTCCCCATTTTTGCCTTAATGATACCTCTGTATCCCAACCTGACGGACTTTTTTCCCAGTCAAATTTTTGTTTTACCAATCCCTGATAAGGTGCCAGATTGAAATAATTGGCCGAAGCGGTAAGTGCATTATTTTTTCCAGCAAGTGTTTGTGTGTAACCTCCGCCTACAGACATTATGCTCAAATCGCCCTGACTTCTCAAAGGCAGATCAATCGTATTAAGCGATAATGCGGATGATAACGCCTGGCCAAATTCCGCCGAATATCCGCCGGTACTGAAAAATGAACCTTTAAAAAGATTAGGACTGAAACGTGTGCGTGTAGGTACATTGGAAACAGTGCTGCCGAAAGCATTTCCAACCTGCAAACCATCAATAAAAATGGCTGTTTCAGAAGCATCGCCACCTCTGACAAACAATCTTCCGTCGTTTCCTACGGTTGAAGTTCCGGGTAAAGTGAGAAATGCCGCGGTAATATCACCCATGGCTCCCGAAGTTGTTACAATATCCAGGGGTTTCAATACCACTGCTTTACTTTTATCACTGGCTTCCATTGCTCCGGCTGTAATTGTAACGGCAGTCAGCAAGTTGATGCTTTCGGATAAAGAAGTATTCATTACAACCGGTTGCCCCGAACAATCAATTTCATTTTCAACAACCTTGAAACCAATAGATTGAATAGTTAAGACCTGTTTTCCTTTTTCATTGGTGCTAAACAGAAAATTACCTTCCGCATCCGATGAAGTTCCGTCGTAAGTTCCTTTTATATACACATTGGCTCCGGGAACTGAAACTCCTTTACGATCAGTGACTTTGCCCGTAATCTGTGTTTGAGCACCTGCTGCCATTGCAAATAATAAAATAAGTGCTGTCAGTAAATTTTTCATGCTGCCCTTTGATTTTGTATATATCAAATTTGAACAGAAACCAGATTTTGTAAAATTGATGTTTACCGAAGTGCAGTATTTACAGGATGAAGTGCAGCGTACGAAAGACCAGGAAAATGACCTGTGGCTTTTCTGCTTCAATCTTTGTAAAATCCCCAAATGAGATTCCCGGTTTCAGAGTTATTTATAAGAGAATTATCCTATTTATTATATTATTCTAATACTATTTATAAATTTTTATAACAAATTTATAAATACCTTGTAATCAATTAATTAATTACATATATTCATCAACCGATAGACTAAATGATTGCCCTGAAAATGTTATAAGCTCACTCCTGTTCATGTCTGGCATGTTTATTTATTTAATCCTGTCAAAACATAATTCTTCAACCGGACTGAACCTTAATTAACATTACAATGGTATCAACATTAAGTAACAACACAGCAATTACATTAAAGCCTGGCGCAGTTTTAACAGTTACTGGCGCACACGACGAATCCGACGCGAAAAAAGAAGTGGCTAATTTTTTACAATTGAGTAAGCGAGATGATTTGGGTTACTTTCTGATTTCAAAGGACTATTTCTTATTGTATCTTAAGTCAGGAAGTTCGTTACATGGTGTTGCATAAAGTACTAAATCCGAGATACAAAACAAGCATGGTACAATCAGTTACATTTAAGCTATTGGGTCAAAAACTCATTAATATAATTATCCACAGAGAAGATGTTGTGAAAATATCTCCAATCAAAAAAGGCCGTGGATGTATTATTTATCTAAAAAATAAGGTTCCTTATACTGTTAGCGAGAGCGAGCGTGAGGTTTATAAAAAACTGAAATTAGCTTAGTAATAAGTTCTGAATCTGTTTTAGAATAACATATAACGGAGATGCCGGATTTAAATCCTGCATCTCTTTTTTTGTTAAATACCGCTATTTGGTGTTAATCTGTATTTTATACGAACCGGCTTCCGGCAATTGCTGTTATTCGCATTCAGTTACTATCATACAATATTCACTCCTGATGTCTAAAAAGACTTATTTCTTCCTGATTTTAATTTTAGGCAGTTTGACTGCACTTGGCCCTTTTTCAATTGATATGTATTTGCCCGGGTTTCCGGCTATTGCCAAAGATCTTCACACAACAGCCGCCAAAGTTTCACTTTCCTTATCAGGATTTTTTATTGGAATTTCATTGGGGCAACTTTTGTACGGCCCGTTGCTGGACCGTTTTGGAAGGAAAAAACCGTTATTCATTGGCCTTGTTGTGTATATTATTGCTTCCGCAGGCTGCGCATATGCAACAACGATTGAAGCTCTTATTTTTCTGAGAATAATTCAGGCTATCGGGAGCTGCGCATCAGCGGTTGCATCCGTGGCTATGGTTCGTGATCTGTTTCCGGTGAAAGACAATGCCAAAGTTTTTTCTTTATTACTTCTTGTTGTAGGTGTTTCACCCATGATCGCCCCAACCGTTGGCGGATACGTAACGGCAGCTTTCGGATGGCAGGCCGTTTTTCTGATCCTTACCGGAATGGGAGCAGCAATTTTGCTTGCAACAGCTTTATGGTTACCAGACAGCTATGTACCGGATAAGACGTTATCCCTAAAACCAAAACCTATTCTGCTTAATTTTTGGTCAGTTCTCCGCGAACCGCAGTTTTATACATATGCTCTTACCGGCGCAATTGCTTTCGCTGGTTTATTTGCATACGTATCCGGCTCGCCGCTGGTTTTTATGGAAGTATTTCATACCGATGAAAAAGTTTACGGCTGGATATTCGCATTCCTTTCGGTAGGTTTTATTGGTTCCAGTCAACTGAACACGTTATTTCTTCGTCAATATAAAAGTGAGCAGATCATAAATATTGCGCTGATATGCCAGGTCATTGTAGGTTTGGCATTCCTTTCGGTTGCATTAAACGGAATGCTGACTTTATACATCACAATCGCATTTTTGTTTCTATTCCTTTGCAGTATCGGCTTTACTTATCCCAACGCGGCAGCTCTTTCACTGGCCCCTTTCAGCAAAAATGCAGGAAGTGCATCAGCCATGATGGGCGCTATTCAAATGGGAATGGGAACAATTATATCCGTTGCGATCAGTATGTTTGAAGTCCCTTCCGCCATTCCGATGGTAGCAGCAATGGCCACATCGGCTACTCTTGCTTTGTCAGTTCTGGTCGTTGGCAGACGAAGAATTACGGAACAGGTAGAAGTGCAGGAAGGTGCGACAGCTGGCGGATTGCATTAGATGGAAGGTTTTGATGTTTTTTGTGATCCAAAATAATATTTGTTTTAATACAGATAAGAATTAGAAAAATTTAACAGAAACGGATAAAATCGTCGTTCCATCGGAACGTTTCGTACATTGCCTAATCTTGTAAACTTGCCAGTTAAATCCATATTATCTTGTAATAAAATTGATCTGATATTATGTCAAGAACTCACCAGGCACTCCCGTTCTTTCTAAGTCTCCTTGTTTTCATTAGTTGTAATAACCATTCTCCCGCTGATCTAATTATTCACAATGCTTTGGTTTACAGTACCGATTCTTCATTCCGTACTTATGAAGCATTTGCGGTAAAAGACGGGAAATTTCTGGCAATAGGTACTTCTGCTGATATTTTGGGTAAATATGAATCAGATTCAGTTGTTGATGCCAAGGGCAAATCAGTTTATCCAGGTTTTATTGATCCTCATAGCCACTTTCTGGGTTTGGGCCAGTTGTTTGATGAAGCAGACCTGACCGGAACAGAATCATTTCAGGAAATCATTGAACGCCTGAAAACATTCAGGCAAAAAAACCCGGATAAATCCTGGCTGATCGGTCGTGGCTGGGACCAGAATGATTGGGAAAATAAAACATTTCCTTCCAAAGAATTACTGGATAAAAATTTTCCGGATTTACCTGTTCTACTTACACGAATAGATGGCCATGCAGCTGTTGCCAATTCCAAAGCATTACAACTTGCAAATGTTACCAGCAATAGTAAAGCAGAAGGTGGTTTGGTGGAAATTAAAAATGGAACGCCGACGGGAATTTTGGTCGATAATGCAATGGGTCTGGTATATCGTGTGATTCCTGAAGCAACCGAACAGGAAAAACAGAAACAAATCAAAAATGCGGAAACTGCTTGTTTATCTGTCGGATTAACAACTATATCTGATGCCGGGTTGGATCGTGCAGATATTGAACTGATTGATAAAATGCATAAAAACGGTTCCTTAAAAATCCGTGATTATGCCATGATCAGCGTTAGTCCGGCCAATCTCGATTATTATTTACCAAAAGGGCCGTTTTCTACTGACCGGCTTACTGTTCATAGTTTTAAGATCTATGCTGATGGTGCGCTGGGTTCAAGAGGTGCGTGTTTGCTGAAACCTTATGCAGATGCAAAAACTTCCGGTTTCCTTCTGACCAATCCAAAAGATCTGGAAAATTATATCTCAAGAATAGCAAAAAGTAGTTTTCAAGAGGGCGTCTCAAATTCAAATTGAGGTGCCCTCATTCGTTTCGATTTTCTTGTATTAGGATTTGGTGGTTTGGTAGCATTGTTAAAGCTAACAAGGCTATATAACAGAATATGACGAAAATAGGACCTTTATGCAGCCCTTTTTCTAATATTCTGTGCTATTGCAAGCAATCCCCACTCAATTTCGACCTTGTGCTTACCACGAAGCATAAACCGGCGGAATCCGTGGTTATTTTTAATATTACCAAAGACAGGTTCTACATCAAAACATCGCTTCTTTCGTTTTTCAATACCTTCTTCACTTTTCAAAAGTTCGTCTGCTTTCTTTTTCTGTCGTTCCAAATTCACATTGACCTGAATAATCCTTTCACTTTTCGACTTGTGACAGACACCGTTTAGTGGACATCCCTGACAATTGATAGCCTTGTAGAGTTTGGCTGTCTGCTCAAAACCCGTGACTGTTTTGCGTTTGCTGTTACCAATGTAGCGCATCTTCTGGCCCATTGGACAGATATAATGATCTGCCGCAGCGTTGTAAAAAAGCTTATCAGCACTGAATGGGTGCTTTTTATTGTAGGCGCGATTTTGACGCTTATCAAAGAGGCTATACTTTACATAAGCAGTTACATTTTTCCCTTCCAGCAAAGTATAATTTTCTTCCGAGCCGTAGCCAGCATCGGCAGTCAAACATTTGGGTGATGCACCAAAACTGTTTTCATGTTGTTGAAGATGCTCTGCAAGTGTGTTGGTATCAGTCGTATTAGAATGGATCGTGTAATTGACAATAAACTGGTTCGAAGTTGATATTTGCACATTGTAGGCCGGTTTAAGCTGACCATTTTTCATGTGATCTTCTTTCAGACGCATAAATGTGGCGTCAATATCAGTCTTACTGTAACTATTCCGCTCGCCTAAAATAGCCTCCTGCTTTTCGTAACGTTCGATATTGACCGGATAATGTTTGGTAACATACCCCAGTTTGGCCTTCATCTTCTTGTCTACATTGTCTTTTCCAGCCAGCACCTGATTGAGTTTATCAACAGTCTGCTGGACTTTTTCTTTATTGATCGTAGTCAGGTCTGGTGGATCTGGTAGGTTATCTTCACTGGCAGCAACACTCTGAGCATATTCCCAGATATGGGCCAGCTGCTTTTTCATCTTTTCCTTATTGGTCGTAATCGCCTTCTTCCACACAAAAGTATATTTATTGGCATTAGCCTCGATTTTCGTGCCATCTGTGTACACTTCTTCAATACTCAAAAATCCTTCCAGAGCAAGCAGCTCCACCACCTGCTCAAAAACAGCACGCAGTGCATTTTTCAAACGTACGCCCCGGAACCGGTTAATTGTGTTATGATCAGGATAGCTCATCGAGCTCAGGTACATAAAGTAGATGCTCTCCTTGCAAGCTGCTTCTAACTTCCTACTCGAATAAATGTTGCTCACGTAGCCGTAAACCAAGACTTTCAATAGCATCTGGGGATGATAACTGGATGAGCCTGTTGTATGATAAGCAGCATTCAACGGCTCTAAACTGATCCTGTTTACGATATCATTAACCACACGACAAGCATGATCTTTGGGTATCAACTCATCTAAACTTGGGGGTAAGAGCATCAACTGATGTTGATGATAAGGTTTGAAAGTAGGCTGTCGGCGTCCCATTTTTCCTGATTTGCTTATACCTAAAGATAATCAATTTCAGAAAAATAAACAACTCAATAAACATGAAAAAAGACTGCCTTTTTGAGACGAGGGTACTGAAAAAGTCCTCTTGTATCTGAGTCAGAGAAAGGAGTAGGAAATTAAGTTTTTCTGCTCCTTTTTTGGTATCTTAAGGTGGATTTAGAAAGGGATTCAGATGTTAATTCACCAACAAAAAATTCAATTTACTGCGTTCGCCGGATTGTATGACCTGATCATTCCCAAGGACAATCTTCTTCGCAGGATTAATGAATTGATCGACTTTAGCTTCATTTATGATGAGCTTGCAGGTAAATATTGTTCTGATAACGGACGTGCAGCACAGAGCCCCGTACGGATGTTCAAATTCCTGTTGCTGAAGACAATCTACACCATTTCAGACGTAGATGTAGTCGAACGTTCCCGCTACGATATGTCCTTCAAGTATTTCCTTGGCATGGCCCCCGAGGATGAAGTCATCAATCCGAGCTCTTTGACAAAGTTTAGAAAATTGCGTTTGAAAGATGCCGACTTATTGAAGCTGTTGATAGGCAAAACAGTCTCCATAGCGATTGAAAAGGGTATTGTTTGCTCTCGATCCATTATCGTAGATGCTACCCATTCGCTTTCCAGATCTAATCCACATTCAGCCCTTAAGGTGCTTAGGGAGCATTCAAAGCTTTTACGCAAAGCCGTTTATGCTGTGGATGCTGACATTAAAGAGCGTATGCCTAAAAAGAATGATTCGGGCGAGCTCGAAAAGGAGCTTGCCTATTGTAATGAGCTTGCGAAGTGTATAGAATCGGATCAGACGTTGATCTATATCCCTGCGATCAAGGAAAAACTAAACCTGTTAAAGGAAACAATGGAGGATACTTTGGAGAACTATACGCTCTCCAAAGACAGCGATGCCAGGACGGGCCATAAATCGTCTGACAGCAAGTTCTTTGGCTACAAGACCCATATTGCCATGACAGAAGAACGTATTATTACCGCCGCAGTGGTCACCTCGGGAGAAAAGGGAGATGGTCCACAACTTCCTGAACTTTTGCAGATCAGCCAGGACAACGGCATTGAAGTAGACACGATCATCGGCGATTCAGCCTATTCGGGAAAGGATAATCTTCAACTAACCAGTGAGCAGGATATCAAGGTGGTTGCCAAGCTGAACCCTTCTATTACCCAAGGATCCAGAAAGAATGAAGACCGCTTCGATTACAACAAAGATGCGGACATGTTCGTATGCCCGGCCGGGCATCTGGCCATTCGAAAGGCACGTCAGGGAAGGAAGAATGTGGGGACAAATCAGACCTATACCTACTATTTCGATGTCGAGAAGTGTAAAATCTGTCCCTTAAGTGAGAACTGTTATAAGCGGGGGGCCAAAACGAAATCCTATTCAGTGAGCATAAAATCGGACTCGCACCTCCAACAGACAGCCTTTCAGGAAACTGACTATTACAAGCAGAAAATAAAACATCGGTATAAGATCGAAGCAAAAAACAGTGAATTAAAGAATGTCCATGGCTATGGCCGCGCAACATCTTATGGAATTGAAAATATGCAGATGCAGGGAGCATTAGCCATCTTCGCAGTAAATCTGAAAAGAATTATCAAACTTACCAACTAGGCTCGCAAAACTAAAGACAAACACTGATAAACCTAAATTCGAACATTTTGGGACGGTAGTCCATTTGCAGATCACATTTAAACAACAAAAGCGGTCAAGTAAATAAAATTTACCTGACCGCTCTGGGTAGTCCTATAATTGAGAAGCTTTTTCAGTGCCCTCTTTTGAGACAGCCTCTTTTTTATATATTGCACATTGAGAAAGCACTCTTTCATCTCACAACTCAAAGCCATAAGCTAACCACTTCACACCCCATGACCAACTTCCTAACCGCCCAATGGGAAAACCTGATCATGGCCAACTATGCTGTTCCCCCCGAAGTACTAGCACCATACCTTCCAAAAGGCGTTGAACTGGATTTTTATCAGGGGAAAACTTATGTAAGCCTGGTGGGTTTTCTTTTCAGGGATACCAGGATCTTTGGTGTTCCTATTCCCATTCTCGGCACTTTTGAAGAAGTCAATTTGCGCTTTTATGTAACACGCAAAGTTGGGAATGAGATAAAACGTGGCGTTGTGTTTATTAATGAAACCGTTCCGAGCAAACTGGTGGCGTGGGTCGCTAATTATTTATACAAAGAGCATTATGTTTCTATTCCAACGAGCCATACTTACAATATCAATCCGGAAACGAAGCAGATCAGATTTGAGTGGAATATCAACAGGGAATGGAACGCTATTTCAGTTGAGGCTGGGGCGGAAGGCAAACCCATGGAGGCTGGCAGTATTGAAGAGTTTATATTCGAGCACTATTACGGTTATACCAGAATAGACGATACAGCAACAGAAGAATACAATATTCACCATGACCGCTGGCTTGTAAATGATGTGACAAATTATGAGATCAACTGCAATTTTGCTGCGATGTATGGCAAGGACTTTGATTTTCTGAAAGGAACGGAGCCAGATTCGGTCATGCTTGCAGAGGGTTCTTTGATAAGTGTGAAGTGGAAACGAAATCGTATATAGTATTCCTTATCTCGTTTCCACCAATATTTCGGAATTTGCTTATTGTTTGATGATTTTAAATGCTGTTTTCATTTTTGCCTCTTCAACCTGTAAAATATAGATTCCGGAAGGGATATTCCTGATATCAATTTGTTCTTCTTTTTCTCTTATCGGCCGGTTTTGAATGCTGATTCCCTGCAAATTGTACAATGTATAATGTCTTGGTGAAACGCTTTCAAATCTGAGCAGAATATAATCTTGTGTTGGATTTGGCGCTACGCTCATTTTTGACTGTATTTTCGCAGGCTCAGCCGTGATCACTTCCACTCTTACGGATGATGGATTTCCTATAATCCCGGCTCCGCATTCGTTAATCACATTAAATAATGTATAGACCTGGTTTGGAGAAACCTGGTTCAATGTAATTGTATCAGAAGAATTATAGGTACTTCGCGTTTGAAAGTTCTGGTCTGTGCCAAACTGATAACGCCAGTAGGCTCCACCTTCAAGCAAAACAACGATCTTCGGATTGGTAACCCCGTCGTACAATACCGATTCCGAGGCGAAGCGGGCTATTGCTTTTTTTGCCGGGGTCATCGGATAGGCAAATGCGCCGCTTGCTGTTCCGGGATCTGAGGCTGCGACGCGTAATCTGTATTTTTTGCCGGGAATAAGGTTTGCCGGAATAGCTATTCTTAAAGGTGAGATTTTTCCAACGGTAGGTATTGTCGTGAAATTTTTGCCTGTTGAATCCGAGATTTGAACACTCATGATATTGCTTGCCGTAAAAGTGCCTTGCTGTGCGTAATAAACCGCAATTGAATCTCCCAGACAAAATCCCAAACTTCCTAAGGCCGACCAGCTTGTAACGTTAACGGATCGCTCACTTGCCGGATTTACTTCCACCAATGCACTGCCCGATACTTTTCCTGCCCCACAGCTGTTTGATACAGAAGTAAGCGTGTAAGTCGTCGTTTCAGATGGGCTTACTTCAATAAACGAATCGGATTCGCTTCCATAAAAAAAACCCTTTTTTCCATCGGATAATTGATAACTAATCCGTTCGGCAATAATATTATTATTGTGAATGATCAATTGAGTGCTTTCTCCGCTGTTAATGGTAGTATTTCCGCTCAGCATAACGTTCGCCGGTACGGTAAGCCTTATGCCCATAATGGATTCAAGCCCGGATTTCCTGACCGTACTGCGTATCTGATATTCAGTACCGGATAAAACGGATGGAATTTTTAACGTAATTCTGCCCTGTCTGATCTGGGTTGAATCCAGATAAATACCCTTCCGGCTTTGCACATCAAATAATTCAAACCGGATATAATCACTGGTCAAATCGGCGTCACCGGAAAGGCTGTAAGACACCGTGAAGTTTCCGCCAGGACATGCTGCATAATCATCGGAATCAGTATTTAGCCCGGACTGAACCTGAACAGCCACAGCACCTGATACTATTCCATAACCACAGGTATTATAAACTGCTTTTATTGAAAAATCCTGGCCGGTTGTTGGGCGGACGGTTCGGATATCGGGCGTTATCGACGTAGTCTGACTGGTATTGTTTTCATAAATGGCCGTCCATGGAAAAGAGCCGGTAAAGTCTAATTTAAAGTCAACGGCCTGACCAGCGGCAACCAGAACAGGTTCGGGCAGGTTAACGGAAAGTCTGGCAGAAGGAATTACTTTAATTTCAAATCTGACAATATTAGAAACTCCCCCGTCCGAAGAAATAATCCGCATCTGATAATATCCTTCTGTTAAATTCGCGGGCATTATAGTTTTGAACATTCTTGTCGTTTCTCCGCTCGTTATGTTTGTGAAGGCCAGATCGCCTTCCCGTGCTATCTGAAGAGAAAATGTAGCATTTCCGGCATCGCCATTGGAAATACCAAAAGGAATACTGACCGGACTGCCACTGCAAAAAATATTGGTATAAGGTTCAAAATCCGTTATTTTAATCTGGTATGGCAGCGTTTTGATATATGTTGAAATATTAGCCTGACTCGTGCCGCAGTTATTGGTTATCGACTTGAGTGTATAAGTGGTAGTCTGGCCGGCAGCCGGGGAAATTTTAATACTCAGGTTATCCGGATTTTCAAAATCCGCTTTTTTATCTGAGGTTCCATCCGAATACGTAAGTGAGGTAACCCCTCCTCCCGTTGCGCTAAAATTTATGGTCTGCTCATCAGATTTCAGCATCAAAGCGGGTTGAAGCTCCGTCCCAACGGGATTGACATTAAAATTGGTGAGATGAGAATCTATTCTTAGCTGATAAGTTTCACTGATAAACAACGGATTGGTGGATGTAACACGCACAGTTGCCGGATAAGTAAAATTGTTCTGGCTGGCAGGGATTTTTATCTTGTAAGAACCACCCTGACGAACCGTTTTTACGGTCGTGAAATTGCAGCAATCAGAATAAGCTTCAATATTAAAAACATTATCATCCTGAAAAATTCCGGGAGCTACAATGGTAACATTAATGCTGTCCTGATAACACGTACTTGCTTGTAAAGGCTCCAGATAAAGTCCCGGCAGGTTTGTATTAGTCAAAGTTACACGTGTGGAAGGCAGGTTTTCTGTTTTGAAACAAGCATTACTAACCGATTTTACTTTGAAATCCTTCGTTTTGTCAAGATAAAATTCCGGTGCCCACCAGTTGTTCTGAATGGTAAATATTTTGCCTTGCTCATCTTCAATCCTGAAAGGCCATTTGCCATACAAATTATAGGTAATGCTGACAATACCCGGCGCATCATAGCTAAACTTGTTGTTTTCGTACAAAGTCATCACCGGCTTACTCTGAATGGTGTAAATGTAGGAGGGTTTAGATTCAAAGCCGGGATTGTCAGTGGTAACATAAAGGTTGTTCAGGTTATCATACATACGGGAAGGATCCGTATTTTCCGGTAATTCAGGGATAATAAATTCCAGATAATCTCCATTTCTGTTAGCCGGGAATGTGTACTCGTATATACTGCTTAGGAAAGCATGAACCGTATAAGATGTTGCCGGCCCAAAATTCCCGTTTGTCTTGATACGTATTTTCGAAGTGCTGCCAACGCACAGGATCTGTGGATTTGATTCCGGTATAACAGCAATTCCCGGATTGACTGTAACCACCATACTCTGAGGAGAAGTTACATCAGTTATTCCACAACCAGAGGAAAATGTTTTAATGGTGTAGGAAGTCGTTTTCTCGGGCATTTTATACACATACACTTCACCTGAGTAATCAGCCGTTATCGTTGATCCGTCGCCCAGATCAGCAGAAAAAGGAGGAATGCCTTTAAAAATAACCCCGACTGTGGCCTCTTCATTAACATTGACTGTGATATCAGGCGTATAAAAATCAACGGCTGGTTTAGGATACACGGTTACAATCGCTTCGCCCGCAGCACCCGTTATTTCCGGATTTTTAGCCAGTATGATTACTTTAAATTGTGTTTTAGCTTTGAGGTTCAGAGTCTGTGGAAACCGGGCAACCAGGACGCCATCTTTTAATTCTGCCGGAACTTCTGTTGTAAATAAACTGTCGCGTGTGGTAACAATTATGGAGCTGAACCTTACACTGTATTTGGTTTCTGGCGTAAAAGGTGCACCCGCTGTGGAGAATGCTATTTTCAATTCCCCATCTTCGCACACATTAAGGGGGCTCACGAAGGTTGTCCTTACCGAAGTGGAATTGATAACCGGGCTGATTTGTCCGATTTTCTGCATAGGCCCGCATGCATTGACCGCGGTTTTAATAAAAAGCGGTTCTTCACTGCTGACCGGAACCTGATGGTAGGTTGTAAATGGATTTTGAGAATAAGAAGTTATTTCAAACTCTGCCCCGTTGCTTAAACTAAGATCTACCTCTATAGAACTCAAAGTGGTGAATTTAACAGGCATTTCTTCCCCGGCATTGACCCTGTTTGAAACAGCCGCTTCCAACCGGATAATACCTTTACTGTGGACTTTGAAATTAGTCCATGCACTTTCAATCCTGGGAGAGGAAGATAAAATACGAAATTGCAGCATACCGTAAACAGACAGGCTTGAATCGCGGTACGTAACCTCCATATCCCCGTTTTTTAATACAGCAGGCAATTCGGCCAAAACGGCCTGGGAGGTTTCCTGGCGAAGCTGCACTACGAATTTATTTTCTGCTTTGAATTCACCAGTTATTGTAACCGGAATTTTATGTGTTATGCCCAGGCATGCCAGTTCGGGATAGCCAACAACAATGACAGGGTTTTGGGCTTGGGCAATGAATGGTATCGATAAAAGAATAAAAACAAGCAGGTAAATTTTTTTCATGAGGGTTATTTTATCAGATCAATAAAACCGGAGGAATGATACTACCTTTTTATAATTCTGTAAGAAGACTTCCTGCCATTATACTCTATTTCAATGATGTAAATTCCTGCTGACAGATTTCTTATATCTACGGAATCTTCTTTTGCTTTGGTGGATTTAGAAATAAGCGGAATGCCAAACATATTGACCATCCGGATGTTCCTTGGTAATGCATGATCAAATTTTAACATTAAATAATCCTGAGCCGGATTGGGTGCAATAACGACTCCTGACTCTATTAATGCCGGCTCACCGGTAATAACTTCCACTTTTACGATAAACGGATTTTCGATAATCCCGGGTCCGCATTGGTTGGAAACACTGAATAATTTGAAAAACTGGCTTGGTGCTGCCTTGGACAGTGTAATGGTATCAGAAGAATTGTAAGTACTTCTTGATTGTATGTTTAAATCTGTACCAAATTCATATTGCCAGTAATCTCCTCCTTCGAGTAAAACTATTATTTTAGGATTGGTTATTCCGTCATACAATACCGATTCAGACGGGAAACGGGCTTTTGCTTTCGGACTTGCGGTGATCGGATATTCGTAAGCACCGCTTCCTGTTCCGGCATCTGAGGCTGCTACGCGTATCCGGTATTTTTTGCCAATAAACAGGTCGGTTGGAATTACGGCTTTCAAAGGTGATATGTTTCCGACTGTAACAACAGGCCTGAAATTTTTACCTGTCGAATCCGAGATCTGAGCGGTCATGATATTGGCTGCCGTAAAATTGCCTTTCTGTGAGTAGGTTATTAAAATTGTATCTCCCAAACACAACCCAAAATTGTCTACCGACGATAAGCCGGTTACTGTAATAGTTCTTTCGCTGGCTGGATTTACCTCCACAGTTGCGTTGCCGGAAGTTTTTCCTTCACCACAGACATTAGATACAGAAGCAAGCGTGTAAGTGGTTGTTGTGGCAGGATTTACCTTAATAAAATACTCACTGTTACCCGACCCTCCGTAAAAAGTACCCGCAACGCCGTTAGAAAGTTTATAATTTATGGCTTCATTTACTGAACTGTTGCTTTGAATAAGCAACTGCGCATTTTCCCCGCTGTTTATTGTCGTATTCCCGCTGATCGTAACACTTGGTTTCGTGTTAAAATCCATTTTCAGAACGGTCGCCAGATTAATACTTCTGATGATTGCCCTTATCTGATAATCATTATTTTTTAGGCCGGTTGGGATTTTAAGTAAAATGCTGCCTGACTGGTTTCGTGTTGAATCAAGAACAGTAATTTTCTGGTTTTGTGTATTAACCAATTCAAAACGGAGATAATCAGTACCGATGACTGCATCTCCCAAAACCTGGTACCGGACCGTCAGATCGGCACCATCGCATACTTGCTGAACATCCGAAAAAAAGCTGATCTGCGGTGTAACCTTTACCAGTACTTTTCCTGAAACTGTACCATAACCACAGCTATTATAAACCGTTTTTATTGAATATTCCTGCCCTCTGTCCATATAAACCGATCTCGTTTCCGGATTATTCGAGGTTGTCAGCCTGGTACTGTTTTCGTAAACGACCGTCCAGGGTGCGGAGCCTGTAAAATTTATTTTTAAAGGCAAGGACTGTCCCCACTATAGCGTAATTGGCTGCGGTTGGTCTGAGGTAATGGTAGCGCCGGGAATTGCTCCTATTTGTATATTTATAATGTTTGAAAAGGCACCATCAGAAGATATAACCCGGAGCTGGTAATTGCCCGGTTCAAGTGTGGCAGGAACCGTAGTGATAAACTGATGGGATGACTGATCCCTGACCAGCGTAATAAACTCAGTGCTTTTCTCTTTTGCTACTTGTAAAGAAAAGGTCGGATCTATTTCTTTTCTGCCAATGGTAACAAAAGGAATGACCAGGCTGCCTTCGGGACAAAAATTGGATGTCCTGGCATTTTCTGCTGCGTTTATAATAATCCGGTAAGGTATCGTTCGTATATAGGTGGTGAGGTTAACCGGTACAGTTCCGCATTCATTTGTTGCTGATTTAATTGTGTAGGCGGTTGTAGTCCCAACTGGTGGTAAAACCTTTACGCTGTTCTCATAGGATTTTAAATTCTTTGTTTTGTCCGAAATACCGTCAGAGTATATAAATGAAGAAATTATGCCGGCGCCATCAGAAGAAATTGACAGATCAACCTCTGTATCCTGCCAGGTTTCTATGGGCAACAGGGCAGTCCCGACCGGTTTTATTTTAAAGTTAGCAGGTAAAGACTCGATCTTTACCTGAAAGCTTTCGCTAAAAACCTCCGGGCTGGTTGAGGATATCCTGAAAGTAACATAAGCGGAATGAAACTGGCTGGCCGGAATTTTTACTTTGTATTTCCCTTCCGTATTTACCGTTGCCAGGGTCAGAAATGTACAGCAGTCAATGTATCCTTCAATTTTAAAAACGTTTTCATTCGTAAAACTGCCTGTTTTTGCAAATGTAATTTCGAGGCTGTCCTGACGGCAAATCGTTGGTTTCAGCGGCTCCATATATAATCCCGGAGGCGTGTCTGAAACATCCAGCGTCAGGCGGACTGTTGGCAAGGTTTCGTTTTTAAAGCATGAATTGCTGATTGATCTTAATTTAAAATCCTTTGTTCTGTTAACATAAATGGAAGGATACCATATTTCGTAACCCTCCGTATCGTAGATAATTTTATCCGCATCTTCAATTTTATATGGCCCTTTTCCATTCAGAGCATAGCCGAACGAAGCCTGGGACGGTGTATTATAGTTCAGTTTACTGTGTTCAAGCAGTGTCATTCCCGGCATGCTTTGTACCACATATTTATCTGAATTATTTGATTTTAACGCAGGATTTAGTGTGGTGATGTTCCATGCAATTATTCCGTCATAACTAAGTAAAGGGTCAGTATTGGCAGGAAGAGAAGGGATTGTAAATTCCAGGGAATCGCCGGATCGTTTGGCAGGGAAGGAGTAAGCAGTTTCATTGGCAAAAATTGCATTGACAGTAAAAGTGGCGGCGTTCAGGTCAACATTGGCAGCCATTTTTACTTTTACCACAGATCCCGCACAAAATATTTCCGGTCCGCCATCGGTTTCCAGGAAAATCCCCGGATTCACCGTAACTACCATTTTCTGTGTCGCAGGCGGAGTGATTTGCCCGCAGCCAGATGTGAATGATTTGATGGTATAGGTAGTTGTTTTATCAGGCCTTACATCGGCCATGTAGTCTCTGCTGTAACTTGTTGAGATGGTTGTTCCGTCCTGCAATTCGGCTGAAAAGGGCGATAAACCTGTAAAACTTACACCAATTGTAGCTTTTTCACCAACATTAATCGATTTACCTGGCGTGTTAAAGAGTGCTGTTGCCTTGGGGTAAACATAAAAGTCATAATCTGTGTAAGCACCGGAAACGGCCGGATTATCAGCTAATATCTTAATTTTATATACACTTCGGCTGGTGATTTTTAAAGTTTGGGGAAACCTCGCTACCAATGCATTTCCTTTTAATTCAGCAGGCGCTTCGGCTATTTTGAAGCTGCCCAGATCACTGTCGTACACGGTAAATCTCAGTCTGTATTTGGTTTGTGCCGGTAAAGCCGTACCTAAAACTGAAAATCCAACCCTGATTTCCCCGTCTTCACAGGTGGAGGAGGGATATACAGATGTGGTACGCAGGGAAACCGGGTTAATAACTGCTATTGCTTGTCCGCTGGTTTTCATGGCCCCGCAAATATTATTAGCCTGAACAATGTAAAAAGGATCTGATTTATCGGCGCCTATCTGGTGATAAGTCTCAAAAGTACCTTCGGCATAGGATGATATGCTGAATTCAGAGCCGTTATTCAGCAATACCTGAACACTGCTTGAACTGAATGTGGTGAATTTAATTGTAAGGTCGTCGCCGGCATTTATTGTATCGGAATCAGCCAGAGTAAGCTGTATAAATCCTTTGGAATTGATTGTGAAAATAACCCACGCACTTTCAACCTTGGGCGAAGAAGATACAATTCTTAACTGCACATTCTGATATAGTGATAAGGTCGAATCCTTATGAACAACTTCCAGTTTGCCATCTTTAAGCATACCAGGAATTGTGTAGGCGATCGGAGAAGTTTCATTCTGCCTTACCTGTACGGTAAATTGATTGTCTTTAGCAAATTCGCCGTTAACCGACATCTGGATCTTATGAACTGCCCCCAGACAGGCGGTTTCCGGATAAACATTAGTAATGGATGGGATTTGAGCTATAGCGCGTAATGATAAAAGAAGCAGAAATATAAAAACGCAGTAATTTTGTTTCATAGAGGATTTAGATTTACCTCAAAATTAGCTGAAATAAAATCCAATCTATGATCTTAATATCGAATAAATTCTAAATAACGGTAGGTGTATTGGCCATTAGCTTTTTATATATTCGTCTGACAGTAAGAGCAATACTTCCTCATCACTCAGTTCGTGAAAATCCCTGTAAACCTGACCGACTGCATAAAAATCTTCTGGCTTTTCTGCAATGATTACTTCATGAGCCAGAGATGTTATTTCTGTTACATAGGTTAAACCTGATACCGGTGCAGCGACGATCACTTTCGCGGCATTCCTGTTTTTACAAAGCATTAACACTGGTACAATGGTAGAACCTGTTGCAATGCCATCGTCCACAATAATGACACAACGGTTCAGCATGGATGGCAATTGCTGGCCATTCCGGAACCTTTGGATCCGGCTTTTGATTTCCTTAAACTGTTCATCAATGATCCTTTGCAATGTATGTTCGCTTAGCTTTCTGCCTGCCGAATTAATAAACAATGATCCGTCCTCGGATACAGCTCCAACAGCAAATTCCTGCTGGTCGGGGTGAGGCAGTTTTTTGCTGATTACTACGGAAAGTTCGGCGTCTAATATTTTAGAAATATCATAGGCAACTTCAACCCCGCCGCGGGGAATTCCCAATACCAAAGCATTTTTTCCTTTGTATTTTTTTTCTAAAAGTTTTCCAAGTTCAAAGCCGGCATCTCTGCGGTCTATAAAAGGTTTGCTCTTGTGCATGATTTCTTAAAGTTTTGTTGAATGAAGTTAATGATATTTTTAGAGGAATTATCATACAATCGTTCTAAACTCTGTTCAATTATTTCTACACTTATAACGATCCTGTCATTGTTTTATTCGTCATAAATTATAATAATGTATTATTTCATAGCACTTTAATTCTTTTTAGCGTTTTGCAAAGTGGTTAGCACAACAATTTTATATATACCGGCACAGACCAAAAACTCTCTAAAATGCAAATGCTATCAGGCCTTGGCCGATCAAGATATATTCCCCTGTTAATTTTGTTTTCGCTTGCCATTATCCAGTCCTGTAAAAAGGATCCGAAGCAGATGAGCCGTGAGGAATTGACAGCAACTCTGAGTCAGGAAAAAAATTATTCGAAGATTCTTGAGTACGCCTTAGCAGCAGGAATCAATACCGACAAATTCGCTGTCCAAAAGGATAACGCGCCCGTATTTGCTCTACTGGAAGAAGCCGCGTATGGCCATAAACCATCATTAAGATATACGGAAAAGAAGATTCAGGCAGATACTGCCGTGCTGCGCTCGGCTGCGGAAGAACTTGTAAAAGGACAATCCATAGAGAAAGTGCTCGAATTGCTTGAACCGGCTTATCCGGTTTACCGAAATCTCAAAATACACTACGCACGTTTGTTGAAGGAAAACAAAAAAGACAGTGCCGCCGTTGTGGCCGAATCACTGAACGCGTACCGTTGGATACACAGGCAGTCAAAGGATGCCCCGCGACTGGTGATGGTCAATATCAGGGGCGCTTATCTTACCGGGATGGATTCCTCCGGAAACAATGCCATTACCATGCGGACTGTTGTGGGAAAACGCGATACACCTACGCCTACGATTGATACCTACGCCACAAGTATCGTTACGCATCCATACTGGAATGTTCCCAAGAGCATTGCCATCAAAGAGATTCTGCCAAAAGCCAAGGCGAGTAAAGACTATATGGCTAATAACCGGATTGAACTAATCAATTCAAAAGGGGAAGCCGTCGATCCGGAAGAAATTGATTGGGATGAACTATCAGCAGAAAACTTTCCATACCGTTTTCGTCAGGAAACAGGGGAGGATAATTCGCTCGGATTGCTGAAAGTGGAGATCAAAAATCCGCTTGCTATTTATTTACACGACACTAACGCACGCTACCTTTTTAGTACAAACAACCGTTGGAGAAGCCATGGCTGTGTGCGTGTGCAACATCCCACAGAGCTTGCCAATTTTATGGCAGGTACCGAATTATTGAAAAGTGATTTTCTGACTGAGCCTGATACCGTTTCTGTTCCTCCTAAATGGCATAAACTGAAAAGAAGGATTCCGGTATTCCTGCTTTATCTGGGAGCCGATTGCAATGAAAAAGGTGATTTACTTTATTTTGAAGATGTATACAAAGCCGGATCAGGTGTACCCAAAGTATGATTTTCCTCCAAAGGCGTTAAACCAGATAATAATTGCGAGGACTTAAAATATTTCTGGTCCATGGAATAGATGAAAAGGCCGGCACCATCATATAACATATTGATCAGTTTTTTGCTGTCCATAATTGATACCGCAGGACAACCCTGGCTTCTGCCAAGTCTTCCGGTATTTTTTATGAACGATTCGCTCACATAATCAGCACCATGCATCACGATCGCCCTTTCAAAAGCGCGGTCGTTAATCCCTTTTTCCACGCCTTCCAGTTTGAGCGAAAGTCCGTGTTTCCCCTGGTAAGTGCCTAATGTTTTGTAAAAACCAAGACTGGATTCAAAGGAAGAATTGTTATTGGAAAATTTCCTGGCAAACTCCTCGCCCGAATTTCTTCCATGTGCGACGTAAGTATTCATCAGGACTTTTTTCTTCAGAAGGTCAATCACATATAATCTCTTGTTACGTGACGATTGGCTGAAATCTGCAATAGCCAGAATTGGATTATGCAGTTTCATTTTCTGGAAACCAAACCAGGCATAACGGAAAGCTTTTTCGGATAATCCCTTTTCTTCCAGGTGAAGAGAATCATAAAGAACCGCCCACTCGGGACGAACAATGGAATCGGATTTTGTTAAAGAATCTGACTGAACGGATATAGAATGGGGAAGTGTGTTAATTTGCTGAAAGCCGAAAGAGGCACTGATAATCGCTATTACGGCCACTAATACAACCTGAACTTTTGTCATTACGAATCGTTTAATTGAGACTTTTTACGGTTCACTAATTTATGAAGTAGGAGGTGGAAGAAATTAATCTTCCGAAGGTACATTGACTAACAGCATGTTAACCAAAAATGGTTCCGGGAGTGGGTTTTGAGTCTTCCAGATATGTTTGTTAACTTGTTGATTACTAGCTTATAATGAATTATAATTTTGGCTGAAAAGTTTTGCAACGAATGTCCGAATTTCTTGGATATTGTTCGTGCACATTAGTGTATTCGTGGCAAGACTTTTTCAGCTATATTGTACACCACGTGGCTGACATGCTGTTTGTTCAGTATTTCCGGATGAAGAAAGCAATTACCGAATATCACTTACTTTCACCCGGTCCGGAAAATTTGGTTCAACCAAAAACAAGCCTTGACCTCGTCCATCTGGCATGTGAAGCATCATCTGGCGTATATTGGGTTGGCTTTGGGGTGAATTTGTTGTAGCTTTTGGCTTCCAAAATTTCCCCTTCTAATTCATGCAACAAGGACTTTACGAACAACTCATCACCAAACTGATTTCGTCCAAATTAGAAAGTATTGATAAACAGCAATTTTTCATTAAAGAAACTATTGTTGAAAAAAGTGAGGTAGCGAAAGTTTTAAGTCAGTATGTGGGCGGAGTGATCAATATTGCATTAAGGTCGATCGATGGAGAAGGTGCAGTTGAACGCCAGATTGAACTCGCGAATAAAATCATACGGTTACTGCGTGAAGAACTTAGTAATACTGAATTTGAAGACAATTTAATTGAGGTAAACGGTAGAATATTAAATGCGGTATTTTCTAAAATTGATGCTTCTTTCTCTGACTTTGACAAACATCTTAAAGAGATTACACCTTACACATGTCTGGGACAAAGCGAACTATTCACGGGATCCAATGTGGGTGTTTCAATGGAAAGCGAATTAAGGAAAGAAATCCTTTCAGCAGATAAAATTTATTTTCTGGTTTCATTTATCAAATGGACCGGGATTATAATATTCAAAAAAGAACTTGAAGAATTTACCCGTCGAGGTAATCAGTTAAGAGTAATCACAACTTCCTACATGGGTGCTATAGACCTCAAAGCCGTTGAGTTTTTAGCAGGTTTGCCCAATACACAAGTAAAGATTTCCTACAACACCGAAAACGAGCGGCTTCATGCCAAGTCCTATTTGTTTTTCCGAGATACGGGATTTCACACCGGCTATATTGGTTCATCCAATTTGTCTAGAAGTGCATTAACAAGCGGTTTGGAATGGAATCTGAAAGTCACTACCCAAGAAGTGGGTCATATCATTGACAAGTTTGCAAAGACTTTCGAAACGTATTGGCAGGATAGTGAATTTGAAAATTTTCAGCTGGGTGAACATAATGAAAAACTCAAAATCGCATTAAAGAGACAAAAGAATAAAGATCTAAATGGTCCTGCATCGTTTTTCGATTTAAAGCCCTTTCCATTTCAGGAAGAGATTTTGGAAAAATTAGAGACGGAGCGATCCATTCATAACAGGAACAGAAATCTTCTTGTTGCTGCTACTGGAACAGGTAAAACCGTCATTTCTGCATTCGACTTCAAAAGATTTTTAAAATCAAAGCCCAATGCGAAACTGCTTTTCCTAGCACATCGAAAGGAAATTTTACAACAAGCGAGAGCAACTTTTGCTGGAATTCTACGGGATAATAATTTTGGAGAATTTTGGGTAGATGGACAAGAACCGGATCGTTACGAAGCCGTTTTCGCTTCTATTCAGACGCTGAATAATAAAATTGAAGATCTTTTACTTTCTGAAAGTTATTATGACTTTATCATTATTGACGAAGTGCATCACATTGCAGCAAAAAGCTATCGGCCAATTCTGGATAAATTCAAGCCTAAAATATTGTTAGGTCTAACTGCTACTCCAGAACGGATGGATGGTGCGGATATACTTGACGATTTCTGTCATACCATTGCAGCTGAAATACGACTTCCCGAAGCATTAAATCGGAAACTGCTTTGTCCGTTTCAATATTTCGGAATAAGCGACAGCATTGATCTTTCCAGTGCTTTTTGGCAAAATGGACGTTATTTGCCGAGTGAGCTCACCAAAATTTACACAAACAACGATATAAGAGTTGGGGAAATAATTAATCATTGTAAAAATTATTTAACTGATTATGAAGATGTTCGTGCGTTAGGATTTTGTATCACAAAAGAACATGCTTCTTACATGGCAGAGAAGTTTTTACTCGCCGGATTGAAGGCAGAATATTTGGTTAGCGGAAATGAGCGAGAAGAGTTGAGGTCAACAATTAAATCCAAATTCTTGAAAAAAGAAATCAATTATCTATTCGTGGTTGATATTTTCAACGAAGGCGTAGACATACCTGAACTGGACACCGTTTTGTTTTTGAGACCAACAGAAAGCTTAACCGTATTTTTGCAACAATTAGGAAGAGGATTGCGTCTGTCCGAAGGAAAAGAATGTCTGACAGTTCTGGATTTTGTAGGTAACGCGAGACCAGAATATGATTTCGAAGGCAAATTCAGAGCACTGATTGGCAAAACCAATACTTCCACAAAGGAAGAGTTGGAACGCGATTTTCCACATCTGCCATTGGGTTGCTCTATTGTCCTGGAAAAGAAAGCCAAAGAATTTATTTTGCAAAATATTAAATTGGCTACACAGCTCAATAGCAAACAGTTGGTCAACAAAATAGTTAATTACAAGCATCAAACGACATTACCTTTAACACTAAAAAACTTTACGGAATTTTATCATATTCCCATTCAGGCCATTTATAAAAGAGGTACTTGGAGTAGGTTATGTTTTTTTGCAAATCAAATCGCAGACTTTTCGTCCGTAAATGAATTAGAAATAAAACGCGCGATTGAAAGGAAGTGGCTTTGTTGCAATTCTTATAGCTACTTGTCATTTATCCTAAAACTGGCAAGAAACAACTTTCAGATTAATGTAACTGACTTCAATGAATCGGAAAACCTAATGCTCACCATGTTGCATTATGACGTTTGGCAAACCAGCGGAGGAGCAGAAAATCTTCAAGATAGTATTAAGAAGATCGGAGAAAATCCAACATTGGTAAACGAGATTATCGAAGTTCTGGAATTTCTTATTGACAAAATCGCTCACCTCGAAGTAGAAATTGATTTGCCATATGCGCAGCCTTTAAAAGTACATAGCCGGTATACAAAAGATCAGATTTTGGCTGCATTTGGAGATAACACCTTTGAGAGGAAGTCAAGCAACAGGGAAGGTGTAGCAAATTTGCCGTATAAGAATACCGAACTGCTTTTTGTGACATTGGAAAAAACGGAACAAAACTATTCACCGACAACTTTATATGACGATTATGCGGTAAGTGAAAAGTTGTTCCATTGGCAATCTCAAAATGAAGCTCGTCCTGAAATGGGGAAGGGGCTTTCATACATCAGGCAACGGGAAACTGACAAATCAATTTTGTTATGTGTAAGAGAAAGAAACAAGGATGAATTTGGAAATACGATCGCTTTTGTATTCTTGGGGTTGGCAAATTACCAGGATCATTACGGCTCGAAACCAATGAGCATTCACTGGGAATTGCAGGAACCGATTCCGCATTATATGTGGAAGGAGACGGCTAAGATGGCGGTTGGGTGAGTGAGGAGAAGGTATTGTTGATCCTTTCCCAATCTTTAATTTAAACTTCATGATCTAAATGGCTAAGTCAGTAAAGTATGAAAACGGAGACACAAATGAAGTTTGAGCGCATTGTTAAATCAGGCTTCCAAGAGATATTGAAACCATTGGGTTTTAAGAAGAAAGGAAATAATTTCTATCTTCAAATACAGGATTTTGGACACATTGTGAATCTTCAAAAGAGTTCTTTTTCCTCAAAGGATCACATCAGTTTTACGACTAATGTAGGCATCTTCATTCCTGAGTACTGGAATATTATGTACAATTATCACGATGACGATACTCCAAGTTTTCCAACTGAGCTTGTATGTGCAATAAGAAAGAGAATTGGTAGCTTGACAGGCGAAGGAGACGTTTGGTTTGAGTTAAATGAAGAGACTATGGAGGAATTAATTGTCGATAAAATGCGTCAAAACCTCAGAGACTATATTTTGCCTTACTTTAAGAGCTTTTCAACAAGGGAAAATTTAATCCATAATTTGGATAAAGAAGATATTGTGTCGTCCCCGTTGGCTCGGATTATTATTTATGGAGAGTATAATTTGAATGAAAAGGCCAAAGAAGAATATGTGAAATTGTTGGCTTCTAGAATAACTCCGGCCTTTCGACAGACAGTGAAAGAATACGGGGCAAAGTATGGTATAATTAATGCTTTGAATTAAAAAACTATGACTATAAAACAAGAATGCATAGAGTTCCTCGATGCAAATTTCAATGGGCTAAAAATCCGGCAACCTTTATTCTACAATTGGGATATTGGTTTAAGATTTGATTTGCAAGTGGGAGCAACTGACACAGACGAATACTTTATAGAATGTGTTAGGCGGGCTTCAGCACTGTTTGAGGCAGCATTCAGTCAAACTGATGAGGTGTACTTGGTCTTGCTGGATTTTAAATACAAACGGAAGAAGATCCGTTTCCCTAATTACTGTTTTAAGCAAATAAAGAATTTACAAAAGAAGGAGGTTGCATATTCCAAAATAAAGTGGTTTTACGAATCAGAAGACCTGGCGGATATTCGAAATCAAGCTATTGTGCGGTTATCAGTCGATAGATGCAATTACAAAAATATTTTGACGGCTATTTCTCATGTAGATTTTCCTCCAAGAAAGCCTAGCTACGGATTTTTATCAAGTAAGCAGGTGTTTTTTTTAAACATTAATAAAAAAATCATATTTCATATGTACGATGATCGTGGACTAGATATTATAGCATCGGATAAGGCAACGCTACTGCCTATTTACGACACGTACAATGATTGGATTCTAGATTTTGATCGCGCGAGTATTGATCAAAATATGAACATTGCTTTTAATTAACTACATATCTCTTAGAACCTAATCTCCGCAAATTTGCGGAGATTAACCAACTTATTCTCCGCAGACAATCAAAAGTTCCTCCCTCAAACCATTCAATACAATTAATCCCGTAATTTCAAACAACAATTTCCTGAACCAAACATATACCCAACATCCAATGAAAAACACAACAACCACTTTCTTCATTTCCCTTCTTTTTCTAACTCTTACCACGCTCACAAACGCCCAGAACAAAACCAACCTCGCCATTGTGTTTATTGGCAACAGCATCACGCAGGGCAAAGGCGGTGACAAGGGACTTCCACCTCCAACGCATGCGGTTAATTTTTTGAAAGAACAAAAGGAAGTTGGGGATTTAAGTTTTGTAAATGTGGGAAGGAGTGGTTCGACTACGGTCGATTGGCTTCCCGGGTCGCGCCAGACCGGGTCGCGCCAGACCGGGTCGCGCCAGACCGGGTCGCGCCAGACCGGGTCGCGCCAGACCGGGTCGCGCCAGACAAATGGTGGTAAATTGTTTGTGTTGGCTACCAAAGCTGCTGACAGTTTATATGCTCAAAAGGATCATCAATTGCTGTTTTCGATGAAACTGGGCACGAATGACAGCGCGATTGAAGGGCCAAATGGTTCACCGGTTTCCAAGGAGCAGTACAAGAAAAATATGCAAACCATTATTTCAGAATTGCTTATCAGATATCCGGGCAGCAAGGTGATCATTCATCATCCGATTTGGTATAGTGAGAATACTTATAACAGTTCGAAATATTTGAAGGAGGGGCTGGAAAGGATGAAAAGCTATATTCCGGAAATTGATGAATTGGTTTCAGAGTATAAAAAATCGGAGCCCGGGCGGGTTTTTAAAGGGGATACGAAGGCTTTTAAATACTTCAAAAAGCATGCTGTTCGGTTATTTAAGCCTGAAAATGGTCAGGCAGGGACATTTTATCTGCATCCTAATGAAGAAGGTGTGGGTGTTTTAGGGAAGTATTGGGGGAAGGCGATTGGGAAAGTGGATTTTGATAAATAGTAATTTAGCCAAAAGGAAATAGGAAACGAGTAGAGCCAGAGGTTTTAAAAGAAATCAGACGATCAGAGCTGTATTTATTTACGAAGTGATTCAAGTGGAAAAGAAAGCTTTTTTAAAGTTTCTCTCATTTGGTTTATTTTTTTTCTACCGTAGTAATTCTTTCTGCCACAGTATATGTCAAAGCAGATTTAGTTTGCTTGCTACTTTTATCTTTTGAGGTTGTTACAGACATATAATTAAATTTACTATATGATCAAATTTACAAATCATTTGCTGTATAACAAGAACGCATGGTAATTTATTCCAACTTGAAAGTTTTCAAGAGTCATTGTGCCTGAGTTATTATTAATAATTCCATAAATACCCAAGTTTAGAGGGATTTCGGGGAAATATTTTAGAATACCCATTTGATATTTTCTAGTTCTTATTGAAGTACTCCCTTGAGCATATAAATAAGCCAGGGGGTTTTTTAGAACAAAATTGATAGCTGTTTCTCCTACTGTAGCAAGTATTTGATCCATGTCATTGTTTTTAGTTTCTATTCTATCGTCAAGATCTTTTAAAACAGGATCCCATACTCCAAAAGCTAAATTGTATATTCCGATGTTTGATTCGGAGAGGTCTATGGTAATTAATATACGAAGCTCAATTTTCCCTTTTGGTCCGGTACTGAAAAATGTATAAGAGTCGATTATTTCTACATTTTGGTTTATTTTATAAAATTGATATGAATCAGGGCTTATTTGATTAGTGGTGTATTTTTTGGTTTTCATTCCATTACAAAGTTCAGATTTCTACCTCTTATTGCCATCTATTGTTTAACTAAAGTAAGACGGCGTTCTAAACGTTTTGCCACAATTGAGAATCAATAAATCGGAATAAGAAAAACTAAGAAATCTCCTTTAAAAAAATAGGTATCTGAATAAAACTTCACTCATCCGGCTCAATATGTATCAATATATTTCCAAGTTCCGGAATTCTTTTTTTTAATGTGTCTTTGAGGCGATGGGCGATTACGTGACCTTGTCTTACGGTGATATCGGCGTCTACATTGGCGTGGAGGTCAACGTGGTAAATCATGCCGGATTTCCGGATCAGGCACTTTTCTGTACCAGTAATGCCTTCTACTTCCAGCGATACTTTCCTGATTTCAGTAATAAGGTCGTCGTACAGGTTTTCGTCCATGATCTCGCCCAATGCCGGACGAAAAATACCATAACTATTGTAAAGAATGAATCCTGCGGCAAAAAGTGCTGCCCAGTCGTCTGCTGCTTCGTAACCTTTGCCGAGTACCAGTGCAATGGAAATACCGATAAATGCAGCAACGGATGTAATAGCGTCGCTCCTGTGGTGCCACGCGTCTGCTTTCAGGGATGAACTATTTGCTTCTATGCTCCTTTTTAATACGAGCCGGTACGACATTTCTTTCCAGACAATGATGGCTCCAAGTATGGCCAGCGTCCAGGCATGCGGTAATTTGTGAGGCGTCCGGATGTTCTGGATACTTTCGTAGGCGATGATGATGGCGGAAGTGATCAGGAAACCAACGACCAGAAATGTTACCAGGGGCTCTGCACGTCCATGCCCGTACGGATGATCTTCGTCTGCCGGTTTGTTTGAATATTTAATCCCGAACAGGACCAGGAAAGACGCAAAAATATCACTGGTTGACTCAATGGCATCGGCTACCAATGCGTAAGAATTTCCAAAATAACCGGCCAGTCCCTTGATAATTGCTAATACTGTATTGCCAATAATACTGAAATAGGTCGCTTTAATCGCTGTCTGTTCGTTGGTCATTATTGATTTTGAAGTGTTGATTCTCTTCTGCTGTGTGATCTTAATCCTGTAATACTGTCTAAAAATAGCAGGTGTTAAGTTATGATTGGTGGTAACTGAAAAAAATACTATGCTGGGAAGGGGAAAAGGTTTACGTGTAGAACGTTGATAAGGGTTTTAGTTTTGGGATTGATAACTTCGTTGGTCAATATTCAGACAGGATCGCCTGCCGCAGGATCGCCTGCCGCAGGGTCGCCTGACCGTAGGATCGCCTGACCGTAGGACTATAGCGTTGATGTGATTCGAAATGTATATGTAAGAATGAGCTGAAAAGATATTCGTGAAATGTATGTTTCTTTGCCAAAAGACAGTTTGAAAATTTACATCATTCAAGCGTGGCCGGGTTTGTTGCACTTTGTGCTTCGACAATGATGAATGATAGGGTACTCACCAGTTATATTAATCAATTGAAAAAAGAAGATATGGGTAGTTTGTGTGGGCAAATCAGAATAGGATTAAAAATGAGTTCCCGGCCGGCCAGGATTTTTTTGCTGGTATATTTTTGTTCTTTGTTCCTCGCATTTCGGTTCAGGCACAGCGCATTGTGACTCTGGATCAGGCGGTTGAGGAAGCGGCTAAACAAAATTTACTGATTAGGGCCGGACAGCAGCAGGTAAGTCAGCAGGAAGCTTTGATTTCTGCTTCTTTTGATCCACCCAAAACTACGCTTGACGTACAATATGGACAGACTCAGGCCAGGCAAAATGATTACACAGCTACTGCAATTCAGTCTTTTTCTCCGTTAAGTGTTTACAAAACCCAAAAACAACTGGCAGAAGGAAATGTAAAAACAAGTGAATATCAACTGAATTCGAACAGGTTGCGTCTTTCCAATGAAGTGAAACGTGCTTATTACCAGCTGATTTATGATCAAAAACTTCTGACCATTCTGGATCAGCAAAGCGTTCTTTTTGCAGAATCGGCAAGAAGCGCTGATATACGTTTTAAAACAGGTGAAACGAACCGGCTTGAATCTGTATCCGCCCAAAGTAAATACCAGCAAATGCTACAGCGAATCCGTTATGCACGGCGTGAACAACTCATACATTATGCTTCGTTGCGTCTTTTGTTACAAACCAATGATAGTATACGTATTGATACGGGAACTGTTTTCAAACGAATCTCTGCCGCCAACGCAATTGCTACACTAAATACCGACGATAATCCAATAGTTGGTTTATTGCGGCAACATATCACTAACAGTCAGATCCAGACGAAATTGCAGCAAAAAAGCGGCTTACCCGACTGGCGCATCGGTTATGTCAATCAGTCGATTGCGAAGTCTTCCAATTATAATGTTGTACATGCAGGCATCTCGGTCAATATTTTTACCAAAGCGCAGAAAGCTAAAATCCAGGCTTTGAAAATTCAGGAACATATCCAGCAAACGACGCTCGAATATACAAGTCAGCAAATTACAACCGAACTGAATACCCTGGCTGAGAGGCAACGTAATTTATCTGCTAATCTGGATTATTACCAGTCTTATGCATTGCCACAGGCCGAACTGATTCGGGAAACTGCATTATCGTCTTACCGAAATGGTGAAGCGGGTTATCTTGAATTTTTTGCGGCTATTCAACAGGCTTATCAGGTTCAGGAAGAATACCTGCTGAATGTACTGGATTACGATTTTAACCTGATCAGGATTGAAGAAGTTAGTGGTCAGTATTGATTTCAGAGTAAGTAGAGGGTTCCTGCCAAATAAAAAAACCATTGCACCGTCCATTATAATTTCCCCGGAATGAATTCCGGGGAAATTATATATATGAAAATTGAAATATGAATAAAAAAGTCATTTCCCAACCGGCCTAAGCCCTTTCATTGCCTTTGTTCCGATAACCGGTAATTTTGCAGGTACCTTCAAAAGTGTTGTTTCAGGTTTCGGATATTCTTTGTACCCCGACAAATACCTGCCAATTATAAAATCAACTTCCTGCTCAAAACCAATTTCCTGCTGACCGGCATAATCCGACAGATCGTACAATTTCTTATGCCAGATGGCGGCATCCAGATTCTTTTCGAGCGTATACAAACTTTGAAAACCTTTGTCAAATTTAAAAAGAATTCCTTTTTCTGCATTGGCAATCAGGCTATCGGGATTGCCTGTGAGCGTGATCGGCAGATACGTATTTTTTTCATAAACAAATCCTCCGTGATTGGCTTTGACAAATTCACGCATGGCCCGTGGCGCATCGCCAACATACAGGACATCAACCAGCAAAATCTGTTTTGCAGCATGAAATTGTTCAGCGTTTGTGATGAGGGGCAAAGTGGAGATTCTGATCATTTTAGTAATTTATTTTCAATAACACAATCGCCAGCTGTTCTGTTTCAGATGCATCAAATCTTAATTTTCGCATCTGCCGATCCACGTTTTTTATTGTGGTAATATCGTGTTGCTTTTGACGTACTTCCGCAGATCAGTGGATTACACCATAATTTAGTATTGTTTTTGGTGTGATCCAGAAAAATCCAGCCACACTTTTTGCATTCTTTCATTCTGTTTCTGTCGTCTTCATTGAGCAGCCTATACGTATCTTTTAATACTATCCAAATTGGTTTATCCAGCTGAATAGTAACACGATCAATCTCAAAAGGAAACTTTTCATGATCAAACGTAAGGCTGATTTTTGACAAAGCTTCTGACAAATAACCATTGAATTTTTTCAGGATTGCAGCATCAGGTTTTTGGCTGGCAGCTATGGCTGAAAAAAGATCATACATAATTTCACGCAGGCCGATGGCTTTATTATATGCTTTTTCGGACTCTTCGTTGTTGTTCAAAGCGTAATTTCTTAATTTTTCCAGCTCAGGTTCTTCCATCAATTTCAGTCGCCGGCACCATGTGATAATATCCTGGTAGCTGGTAAGGTAATTGTGGACATGCTCCACCTTTCTGTCCCGGACCGTATTGATAAAATGAAATGGCAAAGCACCGCCGTCCAGAGTCATTGTTTCAAGAGTTCGCAGTATTGACATTTTTATTATAACTAGTTAAATAATTTTTGATAGTAATAAAATTAATATATTTTTACTATCATATTAAAATTAGAACGTAAAAAATTCAAAAATGGTACAAGTGGAAACCATACCGCAATGGAAAGTAACGATGGCTTTTATAGCCATTTACATTGTTTGGGGAACAACCTACCTGGCTATTGCATACACTTTACAGGGATTTCCTCCATTTGTATTGTCGGCTTTCCGTTTTTTCATTGCCGGAATTTTACTTTTTACTTATTGTAAAATAAAAGGATATAAAGTTCCGCCTTTGGATATTGTTGTTCCATCGGCCATAAGCGGTACGGTTGCATTGGTTGGCGGTTCTGGCCTGGTTACCTGGGCTGAACAATATATTGGAAGCGGCATGCAGCAACAGTAATTGCATGCGAACCATTTTTATATATTTTGTTTGAAAGAAAACTCTGGCGGTTTTATTTTTCTCAAAAACTAATTATCGCCGGTTTGTGCATTGGTTTTGCCGGGCTTGTTCTGTTTTCCTCTTCTTCCGCATCACATACGGAAACAAATGGTATGGAACTGATTGGAAACCTGGTTTTGCTTTTAAGTGCCGTTTTGTGGGTTGGCGGTTCTTTATATGGAAAGAAAGTGAATACGGAAGCTTATTCGAATACCATGGTTACGAGTATCCAATTGATAGCTGCGGGAATATTCAGCGCATTTCTGGCATTCCCAACCGGCGAGTGGAGCCGTTTTTCTCCTGATCATATTTCACTGCAAGCCTGGGGTGGTCTGGCCTATATGATTACCATGGGTTCAATGGTTGCTTTTCTGGCATTTACATGGTTGCTAACTATTCGTCCGCCTGCATTGGTAGGGACGCATACTTATGTAAATCCGGTTGTCGCTGTTTTTGCTGGCTGGTTATTTATTGGTGAAACATTTTCGACCATGCAGGTAATCGGACTTGCAGTCATTCTTTTCGGCGTTCTTCTGACGAAAATACAAGAATATAAAGAACTCAGGATATTTGGAAAAGGTTGGTTATCAATTGGAAAAAACTGAAAATTACACTGATACGAAACGAAATCCGTTATGTCGGCATGATAATTTACGATCATTGCCAGAGAACGATTTACCCGAAATAAACCCTGAGATTATGACAATGACGAACAGATTTATAGCCCTGATTGGTGATGGACGAGAGCTTTTCAGTGATAAGGATTTAGATAAGGAAAGACCGACAGAACCAATTGTTATCGACAAATACGGTGTTTCGGATGCTTACAGATATGATGGTTATGTTTTTTTAAACGAAAACTGGTATACCAAATACAGCAAAAACTGGCTGGAAGATTCCGTAGAAATTGATAAGTTGCTGGTAGATCTTGTAAAGTGTGCCGAAACGGGCTCAAGATCGGAGAATCTTGTTAAAATACAGGCTTATCTGGCCGAACCGCCGGAGACTATGGAAGAAATTGTAGATGTATGGAAGGGGTTTTATGATGAAAGCCTGAGGGTGATCTGATCATGAAAGTCATAAAATTTTGTTCGCTGTTCGCGATTTGCGAACAGCGAACAAAAGAAAAACGCAATCAGTTATACCCAGGATTTTGTTTTAGCTTTGCAACTCCGTTCTCCACACTTCTGTCGATTTCTGCCTGAGGAATCGGATAATAATTATTCTTCCCGGTAATAAATTTACCTCCTGCAAGGTCAGTCGTGACTTTTGATTCGTATCCGAAAAATGAAGTCAGCTGCTTTTCAGCAATTCCCCAGCGAACCAGGTCAAAAAACCGGTGGCCTTCCATCGCAAGTTCAATATCACGCTCATAATAAATTGCTTTCAGCACATAATCTTTTCCTTTTGCAGCAAGAGACCCCGCAGGATATGGTTTGATTGTGTAGTTAGCAGCTGGTGTAGTCGAAAATCCGCCTAAAGGATTGGCGTCACTGATATATTTGTAAAGCCATCCCGTTTTATCCGCGGCCCTGTTTCTTACACGGTTTACATATTCTTCCGCTTTTGCCACACTTCCTGCTGCCGTTTCTGCTTCGGCGGCCATTAATAACACATCTGCAAAACGGATGACCAATACATTGATCGCATTACCCGGTCCCCAGGAACTCAAATCAGCATAAATATCCTGGTTTTTTTGTCTGTGGATATTCTTTTTAGGTGCATATGGCCCTGCATAAGACTGATCACGTACCCAATCCATTCCCGGAAACAATCCCCAGTCGTGGTAAGGAATGGCTCGACGGCCAACTGTCCAGTCCAGGCGCGGATCGAGCGTTCCGGCATCCGGTGTAAATGCTGTTTCAGAATTAAGCCCTTTATCACTTTTTACGGCATGCGCATTGTAATCGTCCAGATAAGGAAGGCCATTGGCGTCTGTTCTGAATGTATTAACCAAAACCTGCGAAGGCTGGTAAAATCCACAGCAGGCAAACGGAGCACCGGTTCCATACGGGAAGTTCAGCATTCCGCCCTGATTGGCATTGGTAATATCGAGCGTTCCGTCATTCGCAACCATTTGTATCGCAAATACGGATTCAGCATTGTTTTTAGTAGCCGCATCGAAATTGTCCTTATAAGCAACAAGGTCATATTTCAACCCGTTTGTTGTTACACCGTTTGTAATTACGTCGGTAAAAACAGGAATAGCCAAAGCGTCTTTATGCTGATACAAATAGGTTTTGGCAAGATATGCTCCTGCCGCCCATTTGTTAGCCCGGCCAACCTGCGATTGTGTTGCGGGCAGATTTTCATAAGCAAGTTTGAAATCCGCTTCGATCATTGGCCAGATATCCTGATCGTTTGACTGGTTATAGTTCGTAGTCGTTTCATCGATCCAGGGAACCATATTCCACATTTTCTTTAATTCAAAATAATAATGTGCCCTCAGGAATTTGGCCTGCGCTTCAACGTTTTTCTTATCTGCTTCCGGCATCTCTGTAAGTGTAGCCAGTAATTTTAACACACTGTTTGTCCTGGCAACACCTTCGTATAAAGCTTTCCATTTAGTATCAAAAAAACCATTATCGCCTCCTGTGCTGAATGTAGCAATGGCATTAATCGGGGTTTGGTCACCACCATCACTTCCTTTGTGCGCATCGCCGCCGGCTATGGCTCCATAAATCCAGTTGTCAGGAGCTGATTCCCAGCCACTTCCGCCTGTAAAATCGCCCTGGCCGTCAAGTGCTGCATAAGCTCCGGTCAAAAGTGCGTCTATTCCTTTTTCGTTGGCAAGTACACCATCGCCCAGTGCACCCTGAACCGGTTTATCCAAAAAATCATCTTTACAGGATTGCAAAACCGGAAGACAGGTCATCATGCAAAGAACGACCATATATTGAATTGACTTTTTCATATTATGTCTCTTTGGAAAATTAAAATGTAAGATTAAGCCCAACTGTATATTGTCTGGAAGCAGGATAAGAACCTTCGTCTATACCAAATACGGTTTGAGGTCCGTCCGTATTTTTACTGATTTCCGGATCAAGTCCGGAATAACCTGTAATAGTGAATAGATTAGTGGCCTGCAGGTAAACACGCAATTGCTGGGTCTTGATTTTTTTCAGAAATGCGGGTGAAAAAGCATAGCCGATCTGGATATTTTTAGCTCTCAGGTACGATCCGTTTTCAACAAAATAAGAATTGGGAACATTGATCGTACTAAATGAACTGTTGTTTTCCTGAATCGGTGCTTTGGCATTGTGATTTTCGGGGGTCCAGGAATTATAAAGTGCTGTTTTACTTTTTGCACCAGAACGTGAAGAGTTGAAATCGCTCCACCAGAGTGTCTGGTTCCAGACCTCATTACCCTGTACACCATACATAAATAGACTGAAATCGAATCGTTTGTAATTAAAGCCAAGGTTTAAGCCATAGCTGAAATCCGGATTCGGATTGCCCAGCATCGTACGGTCGGCGGACGTGATTTGTCCGTCGCCGCTATTATTTTCATATCGAAAACGTCCGGGTGCTGCCCCATCCTGAAACACTGCATTCGGGTCTCCGGTTTGTGCCACAGCGAGTGCATTAGCAGTGGCTATTTCCTCCTCAGAATTCCAGAAACCAATTACTTTATAACCAAAAAACTGTCCGATTGAATTTCCAACGCGATTTCTGACAATAGAAGCACCGTCAAATCCACGGCCATCCTGATCAAAATAATTAGCGCCATTGGTTACTTTCAGGATTTTATTATTGTAAGAAGTAAAGGTCAGTGTTGCATTCAATTTTAAATCCCCTGTAATATCAATCCTGGAATTAATTTGTAAATCAATTCCTTTATTTTTCATCCGGCCTATGTTCACAGATGGAGGCGCTCCGCCGCCAGCCGTTCCGAGCAATGACGGAGCGAATAGCAGATCCTTAATATCTTTAATGTAATAATCGGCGATCACGTCCAGTTTGCCTTTAAAGAAAGTAGCATCTATACCAAAATTGGTACTAATATCTTTTTCCCATATTCCATCAGGATTTCCTATATGTGATTTCTCAAAACCTTCAACAGCGCCTGAGCCTCCGGTTCCGTTCAAATCGTAATAAGAACTGCGGCGGTTAGAGCTATAAGTTGTAAATGGATTACCTGTACTGACATTGATCTGATTTCCCATTACACCGTAATTCGCTCGTATTTTCAGGTCGTCCAGCCAGCTTATTCCTTTCATGAAATTTTCCTGGGAAATACGCCAGCCAGCACTTACTGCCGGAAATATACCGTATCGCTCGTTAATGAACTTTGAAGCTCCGTCTCTTCTTATGGTAGCACCAAATAAATATTTGTCATTATAGATATAATCGACACGGCCAATTAAGGAAAATAAAGCATCAGATCCACGGTCACTATAATTGGATCTGGTTCCCGATCCTGTTCCAAGAGTCATATAATTAGGGTCAAAGGAAAAGTAACCTTGCGTACTTCCTCCAACGCTGTAATCTTTATTGTTATATGCCTCAGTTCCTGCAATAACAGTCAGTTCATGTTTCCGGAAAGTTTTATGAAAAGTAACAAGATTGGTCCAGGTCCAGTTGAAGCCCGATGAAGACCCTTCGTTGTACGTATTCGTATTGGTATTTTCCTTGTTTTCATAACTTGGAAAATCAAAAGAACTCCATCTTCCTGAATAATTTTCTCCTCCTAAGCTGGTACGTAAAGTGAAGTATTTAAACAGGTCAACTTCTGCAAATACATTCCCAAATAACCTGTTGTCCTGTCCTTTGTTATAGCGGGTACGATCACGCATAGCAACCGGATTAAATGCATCACCCATTCCCGTGGCACGGCTTCCTGCATAATTTCCCATAATATCATGAACCGGAATAATAGGCTGCATCCGGAATGAAAATGCAATAGCAGAACCACCGTCTGATACAGCAGTTTTAGGATTATCAGAAATAGAATAAGCAAGATTTTCGCCAATCCTGATATGCTTTCCAATATTATACTGACTGTTGGAACGTAAAGTATATCGTTTCAGATACGTATTCGTCAAAGCACCCTGCTGATTGAAATAGTTCATTGAGAACATATAACTACCCTGGTCACTGCCGCCACTTAATGAGATGTTGTGACTGGTTGATGGTGCTTTTTTGAATATTTCGTGAAACCAGTCCGTACCTGTTTTATTGGCTTTAACGATCTGGTTAAAAGTGTTGAAATCATCTACAGAAGTATAGTTCGGATTGACGTAATACAAAGAAGGATCAGTATCCGGGTCGCCTTCCCTGGCACCGGTTGGCAATATATAATCAGGAAGAACAGGTGTAGTGCCATAGCCATACTGATCGTCACCAACGGCCGATCCGGTATTTTTCTGAACGTTGAATTTCAATTGTGCCTGCTCCTGCGGGTTCAGCGTATTCCATACATTTCCACCCGGAGGGGTTTGCATACCATACCAGGCGCTGTAAGAGACCTTTACTTTGTCTTTTCCTTTTTTCGTTGTAATAATGATAACCCCATTTGCCGCCCTTGAACCGTAAATGGAAGCTGATCCGGCATCTTTCAATACCTGCATGGAAGCAATATCATTCGTATTCAGATCTGCAATACTGAGTGTTGGTACTCCGTCAACAACATAAAGAGGCGAATTATTTCCAAAAGTATTTAAGCCGCGTATACTGATCTGTGGCGGCTGGCCAGGCTGTCCTGATCCTGAAATGGTAACACCGGAAGCACGTCCCTGTAACTGGTTGGCTACCTGCCCGTCGGGAGTTTGCTTAAGTTGATCCACATCTACCACGGAAACGGCCCCGATCAAATCCTTTTTGCGTTGAGAACTGTAACCGGTCACAACGAGTTCGGATAGTGTCGATACATCCGGCTGCAACTGAATTTCCACAGATGAACGTGAACCGACCATGATTTCCTGAGCTACAAATCCAATGAAACTGAATATCAGAATGGATTCATCACCTGCGACATCAATAATGAAATCGCCATTCAGATCCGTCATTGTTCCGCCGGTTGTTCCTTTTACCCGAATAGAAACAGAAGGCAGCGGCTCACCTTTTTCATCGGTCACTTTACCTTTTACCGGGCGAAGAACTGTATGGACAACCGGTTCCCTGGCTTCCCTGTCTTTCTCCATTCTGGATTTTTCAGTAACGCCAATCATCTTGCCAACCTGCCTGAATTCCAGGGAAGTCTGTTTTTCGATAAGTTCCAGAATATCAGGTATTGGCAATCCCATTACATAAAGTGTGACCTGCGGAGCATTGCGGATCAGTTTTTCATCATAGGCAAAAGTTACTCCGGCTTGTTGTTCAATCTGTTTGAAAACATTTTTTACCCTTGTTTGCCTGATATCCATTGTAAGACGCTGCGCCTCGCTCGTGCCGGCCATCAACAGGGCCGTGCTAAGCAGGTTTATACCTAAAATAAGCGTAGAAATGCGCATACATTTTTTGAGTAAGGGGAATCCCTTATGGTAATTATTCACCATATTTGTTTTGATGTTTAATGGTTGACCTGTTAAACTCTCTTCCTTTCCTGCTATCTATGGTTCGAAGCATGTCTTAGCAGAAGGAAATCTTTGGCCGGGGACATTTGCCGTGTTCCCGGTTTTTTGTGAACCTGCTTTCCTTGAAAACCGGCCCGTTTTTTTAGTTTTTATCTGACTACTATCGTGCTGTCGTTTAGTTGTGAATAATTAAATTTTTTCGAAAAGCTTAAAACTTTCAGAACATCCGTCATAGGTTGATTGTCCAGTGTAAGCGAAATCTTTTCTGATGATAATCCTTCTTTATCTACAATAATATGCTGATTGTATTTTCTCCTCAAGGACACGAAAAACTTCCGATAGCATTTCGTCTTCAAATACCAGTCGATTTTCTTTCCACGGAGCAATTGCAGGTTTGCTGATTTCGGTAATCTGTATTTTGGCGGTTTTTTCAGGTACTGTCACCTGCTCTGCGGGCAGGAGCATCATAGCAGGCTGGTTGGGTTTGTCAATTAATGTTACTCCTACCTTTCCTGTTTTTACCGTTACTTTTATGTCAGGATCATTTTTGTAAGCTTTTACATCAAATGAGGTTCCCAATACAGTGATGTCCAGGGATTTGGCATGAACAATAAATGGCCGCTTTGATTGGTGGACAATATCAAAAAATGCCTGTCCCTCTTTTAAAATAACTTCTCTGGTTTTAGCTGTAAATGACTTTGGATAAGTCATGCTGGAACCTGCATTGAGCCACACATGCGACCCGTCGGGGAGATTTATGGCTAATGTTTTTCCTAATGGTGCGTGTACGGAAATGGTGTTAGTTTCAGGAGTGTTTGTTTTGTTTTTATCTACCCAAAAGAAAAAACCAAGTATCACAACGGCGGCAGCAACCGTTGACCATTTTGTAAATGTTCTGATCCATGTAAACGGAATTGCTTTTCTTTCCGAAACAGGTTGCTGCAATATTTTCAGGTTAGCCAGCATACGGAATTTTAAATCCTCCTCTGTTTCCTCCTCTTTTGTAAACACAGTTTCAGGTTCTGATACGGCAGGGTTCTGTCCGTCGTACCAGTCGTGCAGCAACTTCTTTTCTTCTTCAGTTGCTGTTCCGTCCAGGAACTTTTGTGCCAATTGTTTTATCTGCTCCTGTGTCATTGCAAAGCGGGGATTTGCCCTTTGTTATATATAGAGTAGAGATTTAAACAAAACCCCTTAGTTGCAGAATTTTTTTTTCAGGGAGTTTGCGGTGTAATAAATTGTAGCTTGATAAAAGTTACATGCCTGACGGCATTTTGGAAAAATAACTCAAATCGCATAGCGATGTGATATCGGCAGAAACGATAGAATAAAGTAGAATCCACAATCACGTTGCAATGTAACTGGACTTTCAGTGCCCGGAAAAAAGGAATATTTGCAAAAGAAGATAAGCCACATTACTAAAATTCGTTCTGACAACTTTTAGTGCTTTTGTCAGATGTGCTTCTGCCGTTTTCTGGGAAATATTCAACTCTTGGCAAATGTCAGGTAATGATCTGTCTTGCAGTTTATTGTATTGAAAAACCAAACGGCATTTTTCGGGCAGTTGATTGGTAAGATCGGTAATAATTTCCAGCAATAATTTGTTCTCAATCTCCTCATCTATGGAAACCGAAAAAACAGATTGCTCTTTAATATTCTTTTCCAGTTCCAGCGCTTGCTTTGATTTAGCAAGTGCACGGTAAACTTCATACCGAAGCATGGCTGCCAGATAGGGGCCAAGCAACTGGATATTTAAGGTCTCTCTTTTAATCCAGAAAAGCATAAAAGTATCCTGCGTGATTTCTTCTGCAAGCTCCGACGACTTCATCATGCGATGTGCCGTGTAATACAATTTATCCCAGTATCGATTGTAGATTTCATCGAATGCAGCTTCCTCCCCGTTTTTCACCAGGGAGGTTAGATCCTCATCCGAGCAGCTGCGGTAATTCTTCATAACGTAGTAAAGGATTATAATTTCTTAAATCTCTTTATCAAATATAAGATAAAAAAATATGATTGTGTTGAGAATATTAACTATCGCAGTACTAAAATTGGCTTAATGATTAATATGTGTATTATTTTAACATTTTTACTAAAAATAGCAATATTTTATTTTGAGAGATTATCGTGCTGTTTTACTCTTTTTATTTTCATTTTTCCATTCTTTAAATCACCTGTTTGAAATTCCTTTTTCATTTTGTTTGCCTGTTTTACCGTTAAAACTTATCAATGTATGCATAACGATATTCTATATCTTCCGTAAGTTTGCGGTGCTTTACCACAAATTTTCTATGCTTCGTTTTTCCCAGAGATTATTTTTATACTTGTTTTTGTTGTTTCTTCCCGTTTTAACTTTTGGGGCCTATTTGTTCGCTCATGCAGTAAATGTGCCTTATGATGACGATGAAGGCTTGTTACATACGATCAATCAGATACATAATTCTCCGGATTATTTTTTTCAGACTTTAATACAGCAACACAACGATCACCGGATTTTCTTCTCCCGCCTTGCCAGTTTTACCATTGACTTTCTGAATGGGCAAATGGATTTCAGGATTATGATTATATCCGGATTTTTCAATTTGATTCTTCTAGGACATGCATTTTTTCTGATATTTAAATCTTTTAATAAAAACATCCTATACTTTATCCCGGTAACTATTTTATTATTTTCTCCGATTGTATATGCTACCCATATCTGGAGTATTACTGCTTTTGAACAGACATTAGCTATCACCTTCTCATTATACTGCCTTTACTTTTTGCAATCTGAAAAACGCCGGATATGGTATTTTTCCATTCCGTTGGCTATCGCTGCAACATTGTCAAATCTGGATGGGCTGAGTGTGATACCTATTGCGCTTGTCTGGCTCATTGTACAAAGGAGAAGTAAAGAAAGCCTGCTTTTTGGCATTTTTTCAACCATTTATTTATACCTGTTTTTTATTGATTTTCATTTATCCTCATCTTCGGTCTTCCCTCATTTTCCACAAATAATACCTATTGTATTAAAAGGTTTTACTGGTTTTACCGGTTCTATCACAAAGGTGATCTCAGATTCTCATGTAAATTTATTGTCTGCAATTCTGGGAGGATTTATACTGCTTGTATACGCTGTAATAATTGCAATGAAGTTTAGCTATGCAAGGTTGAAGCATAAGGGCTTCTCTATCAGTTTTCCTGAAATATGTTTTCTCAAATTACTCGCTTGTGCATTCATGATTGCTCTGGGAAGAGCTGGCGATGCAGAGGGAAGTATGTTTGCCGTACGATTTCAAATTTATTCAGTGGGTATTTTTATCATGTTTTACTTATTTGTTTTAAGTAGCCTCGAAAACAAACGATATGCGCACTTATTTTTTAGCGGTTTTTTGTGCAGCGCGGTAGTTCTCAATTTATTATCTTATGTAAAGTATCACAATGCCATTGTTTTTCATACGGATAAGCTGAAAGCAGATGCCTATAATTATTCGAGCCATTCACTTTTTATTCATCAGTATTTCAAAATTGCTGACCCGGGTTATAAGCTGTATTCAAATTACAGTTTTCCCAATTACTTTAAAAACCAGATGGCTGAATGGGCAGAGCAAGCCAAACAGCAAAAACAATTATCCAAAGTATCTGCTACAAGCGCTCTTGAACCTAATTTGCCGGAATTTGAAGGCTGTATTTATCCGGTAGTTCATTATGAAATAAAGAATTTGCCATCTTATGTCCCGGGAAAAAATATCTATCTGGCATTATTTAATGCAGGTGAAACGGGTAAGCCTTTTTTAATTGCAATTCAGGGACAAAATAAGGGCTGGTTTAGTGAGTTGTTGCACAAGGACCCTTTGGTAAATTCCTTTTCTGTAACATTTCCTAAGAAAATGCCGGACAAGCTTTATGATGTTGCTCTTTGCTGGACGGTTAATAATGTGCCCAAAAGTCTGCTGATTGCTAAAAATTTTAAAATGCCGCAATAGATAGGGTAGCTTCTACGAGGCATTACCGGAAATGTGTTGGTTATCTTGTAGCTACAAACATTTTGCTCTTATGGAACATGTGGAAATATGAATACTACGGCAATTTAGATTTCCACAATGTGTCTTATATACAACCTGTTTGTTGCATAAAAAGTGTTAATTATTCCGGCGTGCCGTCAGGTAAGCAACACGTTTAACTATCCGGGAGCTGATCAAATTCACTGTAATTTATAGTCAGTTCAGGAATAATTACAGTGTTTTTTGCTGGTTTGGTGTTGTTTGAACCTTCATATTTTCAAAATATGCTATACCTTGTATGATCATAGTTTGAATTTTGACTACTCATCATTATTAATTACAGCATTATGCAGGAAGATATCCTTTTTCAGATTAGCAATAAACTGAAAGAAGTCAGGAAAAATAAAGGCGTAACCCTTCAGGAAATTGCCAATGAAGCCGGCGTGACCAAAAGCCTTGTTTCCCAGATTGAAAACAGCCGGACGATTCCTTCCCTGCCCGTAATGCTTGGCCTGATCCAGGCGCTGGATATTGACCTCAATGCCTTCTTTAAAGACATAATTTCAAAAGCTCCCGGTGATAATGTGCTCATTCGCAGACAGGAAGATTACCAGCCGTTTACAAAGGAAAACGCCAAAGGTTTCTTTTATCAAAGGATTTTCAGCAAACAGTTTAAAGACAATCATATAGATGTGGTGTTGTTAAGGCTCGAAAAGGATGCGCGCCGGCCAATGGTCAAGACGAATGCTTATGAATTTAAATATGTTTTAAAAGGCTCTGTGGAATATACGGTCGGGAAAAACAAATACATTCTTAACCAGGGTGATTCCATGTTTTTTGATGCCAACGAACTACATAACCCCAAATGTATCGACGGCGATGAGGTTCTGCTTCTCGTTATCTACTTCTTCAATGAGGCCATGTAATCGCATACTTTTAAATATAACTTATGTTTGATCCCAATTTTATCATAAGTTCAGTATTAATTAACATTTAGATAATATACTTCTCGTTTATCGTACTTAATTTTGTTGGAGAGAATGTTTAAGTTCTTTCAATAATTAAATATTTGTGAACTTTTATTTGGTGATTAGGAAAATACGTAATATTTTTATGAAGTCAAACAGTAGTTTATGGTAGTAATCAGAGATGCCAGGTTAAGTTTTACTCAACGTTAATTTTTATATACAATACAATTCCTAAATCCTTACCTTTTCCTAAAAGTTTAGTATTAGTTCACCAATCATAAGAAATTATAAATGTTAACAGAACTTGTTGTTTTTGATATGGCGGGCACAACTGTCAAAGACAAAAATTATGTCGGGATTGCATTTCATGAAGCAATGAAATCTCATGGTTATGAAGTTGCCGTAGAGGAAATTAATCCGATCATGGGTTATGAAAAACCATTGGCAATCAGAATGATGCTCGAAAAACATGAGTCTGCCAATGATAAAATTACGACTGATTTAATAAGTAAAATCCATTCAGAATTCGTAGAAAGAATGATTGAATTTTACAGTACAACCACTGAGATTGCGCCGTTGCCGGATGTGGAAGAGACGTTCAGTACCTTAAAGGAGGCGGGTGTAAAAATTGCGCTCAATACAGGGTTTTCCAGAGATATAGCTGATGTTATTATTGGCCGTTTGGGCTGGGAAGATAAAATAGATTTTTTGGTTGCAAGTGATGAAGTAGCCAACGGTCGTCCTTATCCTGACATGATCAGGAAAATTATGCAGGAATTAAATATTGCTTCTCCTGAAAATGTTGCCAAGGTGGGAGACACGGAAGTAGATATCAACGAGGGAATTAACGCCGGATGTAAATTTGTGATCGGGGTAACAACCGGCGCATTTACCCGTGAAGAATTACTGCCTTACAAACCGACACATATTATCGACAATATTTCAGAGATACTGAATATTGTCGTAACAGATCGTGCTTACAAAACGCAGGAAAGGGAATAGTACTCAACTTTAAGAAAGTGATTCATGAGTAAATCTGCAATTGTTATTGGCGCAGGTATTGTTGGTTTGGCCACGGCCCGTGCTCTGGCCTCCAGAGGTTATAAAGTGACTGTGATCGAACGGTCCGAAAAGGCAATAGGTGCTTCAATCCGCAATTTTGGCATGATATGGCCCATTGGTCAGCCGGAAGGGAAATTATATGAAAGAGCTTTGCATGCCAAAAGTATATGGAAGGAAGTTCTGACCGGAGCCAAGTGCTGGTTTCATGAAGGCGGAAGTTTACATATGGCATATGAGCAGGATGAACTCGAAGTACTTCAGCAGTTTGCAGAAGTAAGCGCATATCGCCCGGTAAACATGTTGAGTGCACAGGAAACGCTGGCAAAATCACCGGCCGTTAATGGAAATAGCTTGCTGGGTTCTTTGTACTCCGACGATGAAATGATTGTGGACCCGCGGGAAGCGATTGCTGCCGTGCCTGCTTATCTCACCGAAAAATTCGGTGTAACCTTCGTTTGGAACACTGCTGTTTCCCAAATTAATTACCCCAATGTAAGTTCAGGATTAAAAGATTGGTCGGCAGACGAGATTTATGTCTGCAGCGGGCAGGACTTTGAAACACTTTATCCTGAACACTTTTCAGCTGCGCCACTAACGAAATGTAAATTACAGATGTTACGCCTGGAAGCACAGCCAGATGACTGGAAAATCGGCCCGTCATTGTGCGGAGGTTTGTCCCTGATACATTATCATGGCTTTAAAGCGGCAGCATCATTACCCAAATTAAAAGCACGTTATGAAGAACAATACAGCGAATACCTGAAGTGGGGAATTCATGTAATGGCTTCTCAGAACGGTTTGGGTGAAATAACAATAGGCGATTCGCACGAATACGCATTGACGTTCGATCCATTCGACAGGGAATTTATCAATACAATGATACTGGATTATCTGGCAACTTTTGCTCAGTTTAAGTCACCTAAAATAAGCCAGTCATGGCACGGAATCTATCCAAAACTGAAAAACGGAAAAAATGAAATAGTCATTTATCCTGAGGACGGAGTAACTATCATTAATGGCCTGGGCGGAAACGGCATGACTTTGTCTTTTGGACTTTGTGATGAAATAATAGCCGGAACATATTCAGAATAAGCACACACAGCATACTTATATTATTTATAGCGGAGCGGGGCAGGGATATTGATGCGTTTTTGACAACAATTCATATTCAGTTGAACAGCGCCCGGATGTCATTGCAATTGTAATAATTCCGGGTTTTCGAACCAGAAAACAATTAACCCAATATAGTATGAAGCCTACGTCTGCCAAACCCATTTTGTTGATGAGGTATGGACTAATTGCCTTTGGTGTATTAGCCGCTACCCATGGAACGCTTCTTGCCGAAACTGGCAAAACGGAGAATCGGAATAAGTTAGTTAAGGTCACGTATAATAGTAAACCGTTAGGAGAGAATTTTGACTATGCATATGCTGGCAGCAAGCTGGCTTATGATGTAACAGGTAAAGTTACGGATAGTAAAGGCCAGTCGCTGCCGGGTGTTAATATTATTGTAAAAGACACGCAGAAAGGTACATCTACAAATGCCAGCGGAGAATTTTCAATCAGTGTTGATACTGAGTCGGACATCCTGGTTTTCTCTTTTATTGGCTACAAAACACAGCAGGTTACGGTTGGAAACCAGAAACAGATTTCAGTTACTTTGGAGGAAGACACCAATGTACTGAATGAAGTTGTGGTTACGGCACTTGGTATCAGCAGAGAGAAAAAACACTCGGGTATTCTACACAACAGATTAAAGGTGATGTAATTAACGAATCTCCGGCAACGAATTTTGTTAATAACCTTTCCGGAAAAATTGCCGGTGTAAATATCAGCGGAGCGGGTGGTGTTGGTTCTTCGGCCAGGATTGTGATCCGCGGGGAATCATCTTTGGGCCTGCAAAGCCAGCCACTCTTCATTATTGATGGTGTTCCGGTTGGAAATGATGGTACAAGTAACACGGGATCAGCCGATTACGGTAACAGTGCTTCTGAAATTAATCCGGCTGATATTGAGTCGGTTAACGTTTTGAAAGGCCCGGCTGCGGCTGCTTTGTATGGTTCACGTGCTGCACGTGGTGCTATTGTGATCACTACCAAAAAAGGTACGAACAGAAAAGGAGTAGGCGTAAGCTTTAACACCTATATGTTTGGGACGAAAGTTGGCAGGCTGCCGAAATTCCAGAACCAGTTTGGACAAGGAAATAACGGACAGTACGAAGGCTCCAACTTTGGTGCAAGCTGGTCGGCTTATCCGAGTGGAAATAATGATGATTATGATGAAAGCTGGGGCCCAAGAATGGATATAGGCACAACGAGGGCACAATTTGACTCTCCGACAACTAATGGTTTCCGCGGAGGCGACGTTGCTGTAAATAATCGTGGCGACATCATTCAGTCTCCATGGGTTTCTCAGCCAAATAATATCAAAGATTTCTTTACGACAGGTAAAAAGTATTATAACAATTTAGCTTTTTCGGGTGGTAACGAACATGGCGATTACAGGCTTTCGCTTACTTCGCTAAACGAAAAAGGGGTTATTCCAAATAATGACCTGAACCGTTATCAGGTAAACCTGAACAGCAGTTACAGGCTTTCCAAAAAACTGACTTCTTCCATTAATATCAATTATGTAAGGCAAACCAGCGATAACAGGCCCGATAACGGTTACGGACGTAACACGTTTATGTACTTTTTTACCTGGATGGGTAGAAATGTAAATATAAACAGTCTTAAACGTTACTGGCAGCCGGGTTTGGAAGGAATCCGTCAGTTTCAGTATAACTACGGTGAAAATCATAATAACCCGTTCTTCCTGCAATATCAGGATACAAAGGGGCAGAACAAAGATCGTGTGTATGGAAACATTGCCCTGGAATATGCATTTAATGATCATTTGAAATTAAAAGCAAGGGTTGCCGACGATTTTTACAACGATTTCAGGCCGATGCAATGGGCAGTAAGTACGGTAGATTATGAAAGCGGGCGTTATGAAATTGTTCAGATCAAAAATGAAGAACGCAATGCAGACTTTTTACTGACCTATAACAATACGGCCGGAAACGGAGATTTCGGTTATAATCTTTCAGTTGGTGGCAACCGGTTTGATAACTCAGGGCACAGTGAAGATGTGGCGGCTCCTCAATTGTTAATTCCGGGAGTTTACAACATTGGCAACACAGGTACAGCTTTAACGGGAAGTTCAAGCCAGTTCAAAAAGCGGATTAACAGTTTGTATGGAACAGCCAACCTGAATTATAAAGATTACGTGTACATGGATATCACAGCACGTAACGACTGGTCGAGTACGTTACCTGCAGGAAGCAACTCTTATTTCTATCCTTCGGTGAGTTTGAACGGTAACCTGAAAAGTATATTTAATCTGCCGGAAGTATTCAGTCAGGCACAGTTGAGAGGAAGCTGGGCGAAAGTTGGAAATGATACAGGGCCTTATGCGCTGAAAAATACATACAATTATGCTTCGCCATGGGGTAGTAATTATGCGCTCGTAGGAACTGGCGGATTATTGAACCCGAACCTGAAACCGGAAATTATCACGACTTACGAGATCGGAACTGCTTTCAGTTTTTTCAATAGCCGTTTAGGCTTCGACGTTACGTATTACAATGCGCTTTCTAAAAACCAGATCATCAGTTTGCCTACTGTTCAAAGTTCAGGAGCCGGCAGCAGACAGATCAATGCGGGTGAAATCAGAAACAAAGGTGTTGAAGCCGTAGTTACCATTGTGCCGGTTAAAACAGCTGATTTCAAGTGGAATGTAACGCTTAACTGGTCGCATAATACAGGAAGGTTAATATCTCTTGTTGACGACGGAATAGACAAGGTTGATAAAATTGTTCAGGCGGCTCCGGGTGAAGATGCTTCTATTCAGGCAAGGGTTGGACAGAGAATGGGCTCAATCTGGGGGCCAGGTTATCAAAGAGTTACTGACGAAGGGCCGATGAAAGGGCAGGTTATCATCTTCAACGATTCTTATCCGCGAGGAACTACCGAGGATATTTATCTGGGAAATTACCATCCTGACTGGATCGGCGGTATTTACAATCAGCTAACATACAAAGGTTTGAGCCTGAACTTTATGTTCGGCGGACAGTTTGGTGGCAAATTTGTATCCCGTTTCTATAACAAAGCAGCCGGTGCAGGCCAGCTGGAAGAAAGTGCACTGGGACGTGGAGCACGAGCTCCCGGAACGGAATATGATGCGCCTTACTACATTCCAGGTGCTGCTCAAATGGCCGACGGAAGTTACCAGCCGAATAATACAAGTACAGACGGAACGTACAGTGCGGGAGTTTACGGAACCAATGCAAGGTATTTTATCAAAAAACCATTGGATCATATTTCGGAAGCACAGCTTTTCAGCTCTACTTATTTCAAATTGCGTGAGCTGTCAATCGGCTATTCGCTGCCTTCAAAATGGATTGCAAATGGCAAGTTTGTTAAAAACGTGAAAATATCGGTAACAGCAAGAAACCTGTTTTTGATCACACCTAAAAGCAACAAACACTTTGATCCGGAAGTTACTACGGCCACAGACGGCGGCGGGCTGATCCCTGGATTTGAAAACATGAGCACGCCTTCTACAAGGGAAATGGGTATCAGTCTGAATTTGAATTTCTAAACGGCAAAACCTGAAATCATGAAAAAGTTAAGTTTTATACCAATTTTGATATTGCTGCTTGTTGCTGGCTGTACAAAAGATTTTGAGGAAATAAATACCAATCCGAATTCCCCTGATAAAGTAACCAACGTTGGGTTGCTTTTGCCAAATGCAATTCGTTCAGCTGTTAACAGAAACTACGAAAGTTCGTACGACCGCGGAAGTATTGCTGCCAATTTACTGGCTTCCGATTACGCAAGTAATTTCAGCAACTGGGCAAGAACCGATGCGAGCGGTTATTTTTTATGGAGTTACTATGATTATATCCGGGACCTGAATGAGGTAATTGCATTATCAGAAGAACAGAATCTGAAAAATTACAAAGGAATAGCATTGGTTCTGCGTTCGTGGATGTTCCAGAACCTGACTGACATTTACGGCCCTATCCCTTTTCGTGAAGCTGCGAATGCCAAACTTTTAGGAATCAGTACGCCAGCCTATGAATCCCAGGAAGCAGTGTATGCAGGATTACTTTCGGATCTTGCAGAAGCGAACGGCCTTCTTGGTACAGGAAGCGAAACGGTAACGGGCGATATTTTGTATGCCGGAAATACAGGTAACTGGAAGAAATTTGCAAATGGGTTGACACTGCGTTTATTAATGCGCCAGTCTAAAAGAGTTGATCCATCGGCAGCAATGAAAAAAATTGTGGATGACCCAACAACTTATCCGCTCTTTGCTTCCAATGCAGATCAGGCCGCGCTTGAATATCTTGCTGACATTCCTGCCAATGAATCTCCGTTTTACAGGTCAGGAAATGGTGGAACAGATACCAAAGTAACCAGGCAACTGGTGGATTATCTGAAAACAATGAATGATAAACGGATCTATGTGTATGCACTTCCAACGCCGGCAAGCAGCGCAATTGATGCAAACGGAAACCGTCCTGATCCATCGAAATTTATATACATGGGAGATTTGAACGGTATTGGTTCATTCCCTGATAACAATGTAACTTCACCGGCAGGAATGTTATGGATGTCAATTCAGTACAGTCCGGATCTGGCGTCATCAAAAGCAGGAAAAGGAATCATGCTCAGCTATTCCGAAGTACAGTTTACACTGGCAGAAGCTGCTGAAAAAGGATATATTTCAGGTGGAAGTACGGCTGCGGGCACTTATTATACCAATGCGATCAAAGATCAGTTTGCTTATTATGCATCGCGTATTCCTGCCAATCTTGGAACATCCTATCTGAAACTGACCTCAGCAGACATTACAGCTGATGACACCTATTTCAAACAAAGTACAGTCGCTTACGCCGGGACCGCAGCACAGAAGCTCGAAAAAATAGCTGTTCAGAAATGGATTTCATTATATATGGTCGGTTACGAAGCATGGTCAGAATGGAGAAGAACAGGTATTCCAGCAATTCCGGTTGGCCCGGTTGGACCTGGTTATGTGCCAAGAAGAATGTTTTATCCAGCCGACGAGCTACGGATCAACGAGGCTAATTATGCCAAAGGCGTAACCTTGTTAGGAGGAGCCGATGATCTGAAAACGCACGTTTGGTGGGATAATTAAAATTGGGTAGAGGGTTAAATGGTTAATGGTTAAATGGCGAAGGGTTCATTGAGGGTAACCGGTAGCTTGGTAACCAATTCATTCTTCGCATCTTAACCGTTAACCGTTTTACCCTTAACCATTAATCCTTTAACCCTTTTAAAAATTATGCTTACAAAAGCCCTGTCCATTTTACTGATTGCTGGTTTTTTACTGACATCATGTACAAAAAGTTCAGAAGAATATCCTTCCGGTATTGAACATGTAATTGTCATTGGTGTGGACGGATTAAGCCCGGATGGTATTCAAAAAGCTAATACGCCGGTGATTGACAGTATGATTGCTAACGGTAGTGTAAAATGGAACGTGAGAACTGTGCTCACTTCGAGCAGCAGCCAGAACTGGATGTCAATGATCTCGGGTGCAGGCCCTGAGCAGCATGGCGTTATTAACAACGACTGGGAAATGGATGACCATACGCTGCCTCCAATCGTGCAGGAACCTGATGGCCGTTTTCCAACGATTTTCAGTATCCTCCACAAAGAAAAACCAGAAGCTGAAATCGGAACGGTGTATCATTGGGATGGTTTCGGAAGATTATTTCAGAAAAATGCCCTGAATTACGACAAGCGTCTTTCCACAGAAGATTCCACTGCAACTGATTTTATCCGCTATATCAAGGAAAAAAAGCCAGCATTAGGTTTCGTTCATTTCGATCATGTCGATCATGCCGGCCACCATGGCGGCCATGGTTCCCCCGAATATTATCAGGCGGTAGCCAAAACTGATTCAATGATCGGGAAAATCCTGACTGGTATTAAAGACGCTGGGATGGAAGAAAATACGCTGGTCATCATTTGGGCAGATCATGGCGGAATAGGTTACGGACACGGTGGCGCCACACCTCAGGAAGCAGAAATTGCAGGAATATTTTATGGCAAGGATGTTAAAAAAGGATACAAGATTGAACAACAGGTGTATACGTACGATCTCGCTGCAACCATTGCTTTTGCATTGAATATCAAGCAACCCTATGCCTGGATCGGTCGTCCGGTAAAACCCGTATTTGAGGGATTTTCCGAACCTGAAAATTTATGGCTCGGAGAAAAAACAGTTGCTTCACCAGTCATATTTCCCGAAAGAAAGCTATATCAGCAGGCGGGAGGATTGTACGTAGACAAAACGGCAACTGTTACAATTGCAGGAAAAGCAGATAAAAGCGTAACGAGGTATACAACTGACGGAAGTAATCCGGATAGTTCTTCCCAAATCTACAAAGCACCATTTACACTGGATAAAAGTACTGTTGTAAAAGCCAGGTCATTTGATGAAAAAGGCAATGCGAGTTTACTTTCAACTGCATATTTCAGGCTTGTAAAATCTGGGCTGGGAAATGGACTGACGACAACTTTTTATCAGGGAAATGCCCTGACTAAGATTCCTTTTTTTGCTAAAATGAAACAAGGTTCATCCTGGATCAGCCCTGAATTTAATATCAATCTGGATCAGTTGAATGCATTGCTTGAAAAAGGTAATTCGAGTTTTGCATTAAAATTTGAGGGTTTTATTCAGATTGACAAAGCGGGCAAATACACATTTTCCACACAATCGGACGATGGCAGTAAGTTGTTTGTTGATGGTAAAGAAGTAGTGGATAATGATGGAAATCATGGTGTGTTGGAGGAAACCGGTTCGATTGAACTTACAGCTGGCAAACATCCGATCCGCGTGGAATATTATAATAATGACGGTGGTTTTTGGCTTGATGCTTTTTATAAAGCGCCTGGTATGGCCAAACAACTGATTCCGGCTGACAAACTTTTTGTGAAGTAAATGACTATTCCTAAATTCATAAATGTGTTGTACAGATTAAAAATGACGTTAGTGTTCGGCCATTTATTGGTTGAACACTAACGTCATTTCAGACAAACTATTTTCTCTAAATTACGCTTAAGGCCATACTAATGACAGAAGTACACAACAGAACAGAAGGTGATATTAATTTATCATCTGCACGGCGCGACTGGTATACGGTGATTACTGATCCCGAAACACTTTCGTACCTGGAAGAAGATGCTGAACATTTCCTGCATCAGTCACTTTCTACACCTTGTCTGGATGTGCTGGCTTCATGTGAAGGTATTTATCTGACAGATATCAGCGGAAAGCGCTATATGGATTTTCATGGGAATAATGTGCACCAGTTAGGTTACAGAAATCCTTATATTATTGACAAAATAAAGGAACAGCTCGATATCCTGCCCTTTTCTCCAAGACGATATACCAATGTTCCGGCCATTGAACTGGCAAAAAAATTAGGAAGCCTTTTACCAGGTGACCTCAGCCGCGTTTTGTTTGCTCCCGGTGGTACTTCTTCCATTAGCATGGCGCTCAAACTGGCACGTGTTGTTACCGGTAAACATAAAATCATATCACTTTGGGATTCTTTTCACGGTGCTTCGCTGGATGCAATTTCGGCTGGTGGTGAGCTGGATTTCCGGAAAGATATGGGCCCTATGATGCCAGGAGTTGAACGGATTCCGCCGCCCATGACGTATCGTGGCCCATTTGTATCTGCCGGAAACGGTGATCTGGCTTACTCGGATTATCTGGAATACGTGATTGAAAAAGAAGGGGATATCGGTGCATTTATCATTGAGACAATACGTAATACTGATGTCCAGATTCCTTCAAAAGCGTACTGGAAAAAAGTGCGTGAAATTTGTACAAAACATAAAGTTTTACTGATCCTTGACGAAATCCCGATTGCCTTTGGCCGTACCGGAAAAATGTTTGCCTTCGAACATTACGATATCGAACCTGATATTATTTGTCTGGGAAAAGGTTTGGGCGGAGGCGTAATGCCAATGGCGGCAATTGTAGCAAGAAACAGTTATAATGTGGCACAAAGCGTTTCGCTAGGGCATTTTACCCATGAAAAAAGTCCGTTAGGCAGTGTGGCCGCGCTGGCTATGTTTGAATTTATCGAACAAAATCAAATTTTGGAAAAAGTGCAGGAAGATGCGCTTTTCATGGCTGATGAACTGAACAAATTAAAAGAAAAATTTCCATTGATCGGAGATATCAGGGGTGTTGGATTGCTTTGGGGAATTGAACTGGTAAAAGATAAAAATACAAAGGAAAAGGCAGTTAAAGAAGCCGAAATTGTGATGTACGAGTGCCTGAAAAATGGCATGAGTTTTAAAGTTTCGCAGGGTAATGTAGTTCAGCTATCGCCGCCACTGACGATCACAAGAGAAGAACTGACGACTGCATTAGGGATATTAAACAATGCTCTGGAAATAGCTTCATCTCTGTTTGAACTTAAAAGTTAAATTATGCGGTTACAACAGGCGCTTCTACGATCAAATGTACTGTTCATAACCTGGGCAGTTATCGCATCTTTTGGTGCGTATTTTTGTATGTATGCTTTCCGTAAGCCTTTCAACGCCGGTTTGTATCATGGACTGGAACTATGGGATATTGGTTATAAAACAATCCTGATCATTTCCCAAGTTGCAGGATATACGCTCTCCAAATTTGCAGGAATCAAGGTCATTTCTGAGCTAAAACACAGTTCAAGAGTTAAGCTGATTATTTCATTGATACTCGTAGCAGAAATCGCATTATTGTTTTTTGGACTCGTTCCTTTTCCGTATAATTTCATCTTTCTGTTTATCAATGGTCTGCCGTTGGGAATGGTATATGGTGTTGTGTTTAGTTTTCTGGAAGGGAGAAGATTTACCGAAATGCTTGCTATGGGATTAAATATAAGCGTGGTAGTAGCATCTGGTATTTTGAAAACCACTTACATTGAAGTCCATAAACTGCTGCCGTTTATATCAGAATTCTGGATGCCTTTTTTTATGGGCCTGTTATTTTTACCGCTGTTTTTATTGTTTGTCTGGATGCTGTCAGTAATTCCGGCACCTACACAGGAAGACATTAATTTAAGAACGGAAAGAACGCCAATGACCGGGGAAAACAAAAGTACGGTGATGAAAGAATTCGGGTTTCCGATTATTTGTCTTGTAGTGTGTTATGCCATACTCGTTGTTGGGCGCGATTTCAGGGACAATTTTACCATTGAGATCTGGAACGAACTGGATGCGAACTGGGCGAGCAGCGTACTTTCCACAACGGAAATGATTACGGCAATTATCGTTTTGGTCGTAATAGGAAGCCTGGCTTTTGTAAGAGATAATCTCATTGGATTTCGTCTTACTAATGTAATTCTGCTCTCAGGGATGTGTATTACTGGCCTGGCTACTTTTTTATTCGAAAGAGCTTTGATTGATGGCTTTTACTGGATGTTACTGATAGGACTGGGAATGTTTTTGTCCTACACAATTCTTCAAAGTGTGGTTTTTGAACGTATGATTGCCTTGTTCAGAATGAAGGCCAATGCTGGTTTTTTTGTTTATATCTGCGAAAGTATTGGTTATCTGGGTAGCGCAGTTTTGCTGCTATACAAAGAATTTTTCATGAAAAGCATGAGTTGGGCAAAAGTGCTGATGCAGTTTTCTTACCTGCAATTTGGTATTGGCCTGTTACTTTTGACTTTGGGTAATATCTATTTTGAACGGCGGCGCAGTGGCAAAAAGCAGGAAAAAGTTGATCTGCCATTTTCTGCAATTTGATTTTTATAAATGCTATCAGGCATGTCCGTATCATGCCGGAAGAAGATGGCTATTATGATAGAAACGGATTCCGGTTTATAGATGGCCGTCAAAGGGAGATTTTTATGATCCTACTTCAATTGCCAAATGTGGAGTAGATAATGCATAAAAAAAGGAAAGCTACACAAGCCCTCCCTTTTAATCCCAACTTAACCTTATTAATTATTTATTCGAAGTCTTTACTACTTTAAGCTCTACAATTGAGGCTTTCTGAGCAGGTGTATATTTATTATAAGCGCCTGCGGATTTTACATTTTGTGGTGCAGGGCTTTCGATTACCGGCACTGATGCGGGTAATGAATTTTTTACTGAAACTGCTTTATCTTCTGTATTAGCAAATGCAAAAGTTGTAGTAAGCGCCATTGCGCAAATGAATGTTGTGATTGAGTTTTTCATGGCTTTATATATTTATGATTCTTGTCTTTGTCTTATTTGACGTTACAAATCTAACTGCTTTTCTCATTCTGATGTAAACAAATGTGAATGAACGAACGATTGTTTATATGAATGGTTTTTATTGATGATGAGGTGTTTAAAGTGTTTTTAATTTTTATTTATCATGAAGTTTTGTCGTATATAGGTTTGAAATGATGACAGGAGGATATTAAAAAAGTGCAATATTTCGTATTCCGTTCACCATGTGTTATGAAAATTTGCCAAATGCTTTATTGTCCAATTATTTAATGCTTCCAATTGTCTTTTACTTACTTTTACCTATATGGTCAGAAGCATTAATTTAAAGTCCTTTAAGGAATTTTTACAATCCGGGTCAATAGGAGGAGTTATCCTGATTGCATGTGTATTTGTTTCTCTTATCATAGCAAATTCTTCGTTGGGTTCTGCATTTGAAAAATTACTATTAACGGAACTTGGATTTAATTCAGAAAGCGTTCATTTGAGATATCCCGTTTTGTTGTGGATCAACGACGGCTTAATGGCTGTTTTTTTTCTGATGGTTGGGCTGGAAATAAAACGTGAGCTGGTTGAAGGTGAATTGTCGTCTTTTAAAAAAGCCTCATTACCGATTTTTGCTGCACTGGGAGGAGTTATTGCTCCGGCTACAATTTACTTCATTCTCAATAGAAATACCGAAACTGCTGCTGGCTGGGGTATTCCGATGGCAACGGATATTGCTTTTGCTATTGCTGTTATTACCATGCTGGGGAAAAGGGTACCTGCGTCGTTAAAGATATTTCTGGCAGCGCTGGCCATTGTGGATGATCTGATGGCTATTCTGGTCATTGCCATATTTTATTCTTCCAACTTGCATTATACTTATTTGATATATGCAGGAGGGATTTTTGCTGCATTGCTTGTAATGAATAAAATTGGCGTCAAAAATCTGGCGGCTTATCTTATTCCAGGTCTATTTATTTGGTATTTTATTCATCATTCGGGTGTGCATGCCACCATTGCTGGTGTATTGACTGCATTTGCTATTCCCACTTTGCCTGATGCCAAGGAATCTCCATTAGAAAAACTGGAACATATTCTGGTAAACCCTGTGAATTTTGTTATTATGCCACTATTTGCACTGGCTAATACAAACATTCGTTTTGAACCTGAAATGATTGGAGGGCTCACTACGACTTTGGGATTGGGAATTATCTTTGGACTTGTAATCGGTAAGCCTCTGGGGATTTCCTTACTTTCCTGGCTTAGTGTAAAAGCAGGAATTTGCAGTAAGCCAACCGGTGCACAATGGAGTCAGATCATCGGTGTTGGGATGCTGGGTGGTATAGGTTTCACAATGTCCGTTTTTATTGCTCTGTTGTCATTTCCGGGCATGCATTTGATTCTGGCAGAAGCCAAGTTTTCAATACTTTGCGGTTCAATATTATCGGGAGTTTTGGGATATGTAGTATTGGTGAGGTTACACAGAGATTCACAGAGATAAAAAGAGAGCCACAAAGAATATAAAAACTCTGTGGCTCTCTTTTTTTACTCAGTGGTTCTCTGTGCAACCTACTACCTACGAAAAACCGTCTCCCCGGCAATGACCGTCCGCAACGTTTTAATATCTCTTAATTCGTTCTCAGCCACTTTCATAATATCTTTTTCAAGAATTACGAAATCCGCCCATTTACCCTTCTCAATACTTCCACGGTTTTTGTCTTCAAAATTGGCATAAGCAGCCCAGATCGTCATGCCGCGCAAAGCATCTTCCCGGCTCACTGCGTTTTCCATTTGAAAACCACCCGGAGGAAATCCTTTTGCATCCTTTCTGGCCACTGCCGAATTGAAACCAAATAATGGATTGAAATGCTCCACAGGAAAATCACTTCCGAAAGCTATATTCCCATTTTGTTTGAGCAAATCCTTAAAGGCATACGCGGTTTTCACTCTTTCTTTTCCAAGCCTTGCTTCCGCCCAATACATATCCGAAGTAGCGTGCGTAGGTTGTACGGAAGGAATAACACTGAATTTTCCAAACTTTGAAATGTCCTCGGGTGATACTATCTGTGCGTGTTCAATCCGCCAGCGACGATCATTTTTGCCTTTCAGGTACTTACCGTAAAGATTCAAAACCAGCCTGTTTGCTGAGTCGAGGCTGTCTCAAAAAGGCAGTCTTTTTTCATGTTTATTGAGTTGTTTATTTTTCTGAAATTGATTATCTTTAGGTATAAGCAAATCAGGAAAAATGGGACGCCGACAGCCTACTTTCAAACCTTATCATCAACATCAGTTGATGCTCTTACCCCCAAGTTTAGATGAGTTGATACCCAAAGATCATGCTTGTCGTGTGGTTAATGATATCGTAAACAGGATCAGTTTAGAGCCGTTGAATGCTGCTTATCATACAACAGGCTCATCCAGTTATCATCCCCAGATGCTATTGAAAGTCTTGGTTTACGGCTACGTGAGCAACATTTATTCGAGTAGGAAGTTAGAAGCAGCTTGCAAGGAGAGCATCTACTTTATGTACCTGAGCTCGATGAGCTATCCTGATCATAACACAATTAACCGGTTCCGGGGCGTACGTTTGAAAAATGCACTGCGTGCTGTTTTTGAGCAGGTGGTGGAGCTGCTTGCTCTGGAAGGATTTTTGAGTATTGAAGAAGTGTACACAGATGGCACGAAAATCGAGGCTAATGCCAATAAATATACTTTTGTGTGGAAGAAGGCGATTACGACCAATAAGGAAAAGATGAAAAAGCAGCTGGCCCATATCTGGGAATATGCTCAGAGTGTTGCTGCCAGTGAAGATAACCTACCAGATCCACCAGACCTGACTACGATCAATAAAGAAAAAGTCCAGCAGACTGTTGATAAACTCAATCAGGTGCTGGCTGGAAAAGACAATGTAGACAAGAAGATGAAGGCCAAACTGGGGTATGTTACCAAACATTATCCGGTCAATATCGAACGTTACGAAAAGCAGGAGGCTATTTTAGGCGAGCGGAATAGTTACAGTAAGACTGATATTGACGCCACATTTATGCGTCTGAAAGAAGATCACATGAAAAATGGTCAGCTTAAACCGGCCTACAATGTGCAAATATCAACTTCGAACCAGTTTATTGTCAATTACACGATCCATTCTAATACGACTGATACCAACACACTTGCAGAGCATCTTCAACAACATGAAAACAGTTTTGGTGCATCACCCAAATGTTTGACTGCCGATGCTGGCTACGGCTCGGAAGAAAATTATACTTTGCTGGAAGGGAAAAATGTAACTGCTTATGTAAAGTATAGCCTCTTTGATAAGCGTCAAAATCGCGCCTACAATAAAAAGCACCCATTCAGTGCTGATAAGCTTTTTTACAACGCTGCGGCAGATCATTATATCTGTCCAATGGGCCAGAAGATGCGCTACATTGGTAACAGCAAACGCAAAACAGTCACGGGTTTTGAGCAGACAGCCAAACTCTACAAGGCTATCAATTGTCAGGGATGTCCACTAAACGGTGTCTGTCACAAGTCGAAAAGTGAAAGGATTATTCAGGTCAATGTGAATTTGGAACGACAGAAAAAGAAAGCAGACGAACTTTTGAAAAGTGAAGAAGGTATTGAAAAACGAAAGAAGCGATGTTTTGATGTAGAACCTGTCTTTGGTAATATTAAAAATAACCACGGATTCCGCCGGTTTATGCTTCGTGGTAAGCACAAGGTCGAAATTGAGTGGGGATTGCTTGCAATAGCACAGAATATTAGAAAAAGGGCTGCATAAAGGTCCTATTTTCGTCATATTCTGTTATATAGCCTTGTTAGCTTTAACAATGCTACCAAACCACCAAATCCTAATACAAGAAAATCGAAACGAATGAGGGCACCTCAATTTGAATTTGAGACGCCCTCTTGGTGACCGCGACGGGAATCGAACCCATATCTAGAGTTTAGGAAACTCCTATTCTATCCGTTGAACTACGCAGTCTTAATTTTCAACGTTTAATCCACGATTTGCGATAGCTATCTTAAAGTGGCTTAATCATCAATCGGGGTGCAAAACTCGTGAAAATTCGTTTGAATTACAAACACTTAATCTTCTGTTTCTACAGGAGTATATCCCAGATCAAGCCAATTCGGATAAATAGCAAAGTGTTTTTCCTTTACCATCTTGAAAATTACGCTGCGTAACTCATCAATATTCTCCTTTTTCTGGGCTGAAATAAATACAACTTTTTCTGCCTTGTCAACAAGATAACTCTTTTTCAGCTGTTCCAGAATGCTTTGTGCAGTCGCAACGGGCTGATCTTCGTCTTCCAGTTCTTCATCCTGATGAGCTGGCTTGTAAAGGTCAATCTTGTTGAAAACCAGGATTGTTGGTTTATCGGCAGCGCCAATTTCAACCAGCGTTTTATTTACAACATCCAGATGTTCTTCAAAAGAAACATGGGAAATATCTACAATGTGTAATAAAATATCCGCTTCACGTACCTCGTCCAATGTCGATTTAAACGACTCGATCAGCATGGTTGGCAGTTTGCGTATAAATCCAACGGTATCGGTGAGCAGGAAAGGAATATTTTCCATATTCACTTTACGAACAGTCGAATCCACGGTAGCAAACAGTTTATTTTCTGCAAATACATCCGCTTTGGACAGGCTGTTCATCAGTGTGGATTTTCCAACATTGGTATATCCCACAATGGCTACCCGCACCAGACGGTCACGCTCTTTACGACGTGTTGAACTCTGGCGGTCTACTTTTTCAAGTTTCTCTTTCAGGAATGCGATCCTTTCCTTGATAATACGCCTATCCGTTTCCAGCTCGGTTTCACCCGGACCGCGCATCCCTACTCCTACCCCTGACTGACGGCTTAAGTGAGTCCATAAACGTGTCAGACGCGGGTACATATACTGGTATTGCGCCAGCTCAACCTGCAATTTGGATTGGGCAGTATGGGCACGCATAGCGAAGATATCCAGGATCAGCAAACTTCTGTCGATCACTTTAATATCCTTAAAAACAAGTTCCAGGTTACGTACCTGCGACGGGCTCAGGTCATCGTCATAAATGACCATGTCCACCGGATTTGCAGTAACGAAAATGGAAATTTCTTCCAGTTTACCTTTTCCAGTATAAGTCTTTATATCAGGACGTTCAAGATTCTGTGTGAAGGTTTTAACTGTTTTAACATTCAGTGTAGTGGCCAGGAATTCAAGTTCTTCCAGGTATTCCTTTGTTTTTTCGGCTGATTGTTTCTGTGTACTGACAGCTACCAGAATAGCTGTTTCCTGCTCTACGGCAGTTGAATATGACTTTTTCTTTTCTATCATGCACTAATCTTTATTTTCTTAAATGACGGCAAAGCGGCAAATTCCTGCCTGTATTTACCTCAAAGCGTAGATTGGCAACGGTTTAATGCGCCCAAAAGTTCATGCGCCTGTGTGGTGAAATTACATTTTCCATTTATATAAATCCATTTTTTTGTTTGAATATTAAAAAAACAGTTTTGTATCTTTGCCAAAATTCTAAGCCTATGTTGGTGGTCATCCTCGGCTAATCATAGCCAATCCGTCATTCCGGTCCTTTTACAGGACTCAGTTTCTGCAGACTGCTTACGTTTGCAGTTTTATCTTTTTTATACTTCAAACAGATTATTTCACCCATGAAAAAGTGGTTTCAACTGCTTAGACAGGCTATTAGTGGCTCCGAGGAAAGTTTTACGGAAGGGAGCATCAATCGCGCTATATTTTTATTATCAGTACCCATGATCCTGGAAATGGTCATGGAATCTCTTTTTGCCGTTGTCGATATCTTTTTTGTTTCCAAAGTCAGTATAGAAGCTGTTGCAACTGTCGGGCTTACCGAATCGGTTATCACACTGGTTTATTCCGTGGCCATCGGATTGAGCACTGCTGCTACCGCAACCATTGCAAGGCGTGTCGGGGAAGGCAATACCAAACAGGCAAGGCGTGCGATCGGGCAGGTTATTCTTATTTCTTTGGCCATATCTTCGGTAGTGGCGGTAATCGGCACCACTTTCGCGGGTGATATTCTGCGGATTATGGGAGCAGATTCCGGAGTAATTAAAACGGGGACAAACTTTGCAAGGATCCAGTTTCTAAGCAGCCCGGTGGTGATATTACTGTATTCACTGAGCGGTGCATTACGTGGCGCAGGTTTGGCATCAACCGCCATGCGTTCATTAATTATTGCCAATTGTTTTAATATGATCCTTGGCCCGTTACTGATTTTCGGCGTCGGACCTTTTCCTGAACTGGGTGTAACCGGAGCCGCTCTGGCAACTGCCATGGGACGTTCAATCGGTGTTGCATACCAGCTTTATTCACTTGCGAAAGTCAATAAAACACTGGCGCTGGTTTGGGAAGACCTTCGTCCGCACAGGGAAACGATCAGAACCATGATCAAAGTGGCAGCAGGTGGAACAGGGCAATTTCTGGTTTCATCTGCGAGCTGGATTTTCCTGACACGTATTCTGGCAGAATTTGGAAGCGATGTGGTGGCGGGTTACACCATTGCCATCCGCGTCATTATGTTTACATTATTACCAGCATGGGGACTGGCGAATGCGGCAGCAACATTGGTCGGGCAGAATTTGGGTGCCAAACAACCTGAACGCGCAGAAGCATCGGTGTGGCGTTGTGCTTTGTTCAATCTGATTTTTCTGGTAGGTATTTCGCTGTTTATGTTCATTTGGGCCGAAGCTATTGTGGGCTGGTTTACGACTGACGCTCATGTGATAGCAACCGGAAAGCTGGCACTGAGAGTGGTTTGTCTTGGTTATGGTTTTTACGCATATAGTATGGTGGTTATCCAGTCGCTGAATGGCGCAGGAGATACCAAAACGCCGACAGTCCTGAACCTGATATGTTTCTGGATGATCCAGATTCCGGTCGCTTATGTGTTGGCAATGGTACTGAACTTTGGCCCGGTTGGCGTATTTGCAGCGGTTCCTATTGCTGAATCGATTCTTGCATTACTGGGAATCTGGCGGTTCAGGATTGGCGGATGGAAATTGATCCAGGTTTAGAATCTCCATTTTGTATTAAAGAATGAGATAAGAGAACCAGCAGAAACTAAAAGACGTTTTTTGTTGGTTTGTAGTGAATGTAATGTTGTTATATCCCTGACGGGATTGAAAATATTCTTTTTACCAAAATCCTGTTAGGGATGCAACAATAAACGGTCATTATATACTAATCACCTATATGACAATCAAACATCTAAGAATTTCTGAATGAAAATTGAACAAATATATACGGGCTGTCTGGCTCAGGGAGCTTATTTTATTTTCTCGAACGGTGAAGCAGCCGTTATTGATCCGTTGCGGGAAGTACAGACCTATATCAGAAAGGCTGAAAAAGTTGGTGCTAAAATCAAATACGTTTTTGAAACCCATTTTCACGCCGATTTTGTATCCGGGCATCTGGACCTTTCTGAAAAAACAGATTCAGTTATTGTGTATGGCCCGGGTGCCAAAACAGGTTTTAAAGCACATGTTGCCAGAGATCATGAAGAATTTCAAGTTGGTGAAATAATCATTAAAGCGCTGCATACGCCGGGGCACACTTTAGAATCGACCAGTTATTTATTACTTGATAAAAATAGAAAACCCACTGCATTATTCAGTGGCGACACGCTTTTTATTGGTGATGTCGGCCGCCCGGATCTAGCCCAAAAAGGTGACCTGACTATGGAAGACCTTGCAGGAATTTTGTATGATAGCCTGCGTTCTAAAATTATGACTTTGCCCGATGATGTGATCGTATATCCGGCACATGGCGCTGGTTCTGCATGTGGAAAGAATATGAGCAAGGAAACTTCGGATACGCTTGGCAATCAGAAGAAGTTCAATTATGCGCTGCGGGCAGATATGACGAAAGAAGAGTTTATCCAGGAAGTTACTGACGGATTAGCTGAACCGCCGCAATATTTTCCGGAAAATGTAAAAATGAACCGTGACGGCGTGGAAAGTATCGACCAGGTTCTGGAACGTGGAGATCAGGCTTTATCCGCCGAAGCATTTGAAGCAAAAGCAAATAACACAGGGGCATTGATACTGGACACCAGAAATGCAGCTGATTTTGCAAAAGGTTTCATTCCAAATTCAATAAACATTGGCATTGACGGCGGTTTTGCTCCGTGGGTTGGTGCGTTAATTCCTGATTTAAAACAGAATCTGTTGATTGTGGCCCAGCCTGACCAGGAAGAAGAAGTAGTAACCCGACTGGCAAGGGTTGGATATGATTATACGATCGGCTACCTGAACGGTGGATTTGATGTCTGGAAAAAATCAGAAAAAGAAACGGACACAATCCAGTCAATCAATGCTGCTGAATTTGCGGAAAAATATAAAACCGGAACGCTAAAAATCGTTGACGTAAGAAAACCTGATGAATTTGAAGAGGGACATATTAAAGGGGCTTCGAATTTACCTCTGGACAATATCAATGAGCTGATGGATGAATTTTCGAAAAATGAAACACTTTATGTTCATTGTGCCGGCGGCTACCGTTCTATGATCGCCGCTTCTATATTAAAATCCAGAGGATTTGATGATGTAGTCAATATTGAAGGCGGATTTGGTGCTGTTTCGAAAACGGATGTGGCGGTTGAATAGATAATAATACGTATGCTTTGGATTCCGTTTTAATAGGATTCCGTTTCCGTTGGATGGATTCCAAGGGCGATGCCCCTGGCTGAGATATGAGGCCCTTTCAGGGCGGTTGGGTATAATAGAAAACGTTGTTATAATGGAAATTCTTGAATTTATCCGAAAACCATGGCCGTGGTATGTTGCAGGGCCGTTGATCGGGCTTACTGTTCCGATACTCTTGCTTTTGGGTAATAAATCCTTTGCCATATCTTCTTCTCTGCGCCATATCTGTGCGGCGGTTATTCCTGCCAATATTTCATTTTTTAAATACGACTGGCGGAAAGAAGCATGGAATTTATTCTTTGTTGCCGGTATTACGCTTGGTGGTTTCGTTGCTACTTTCTGGCTTGCTAATCCGGATACGATCGTCATTTCAAAAGCTACGCAAACCTCTCTTGTTACATTAGGTATTACAGATTTTGCCGGGTTAATGCCTTCGGATATATTTTCAGTAGCTAATATCTTTACTTTAAAAGGGCTGATATTCTTCGTTTTGGGAGGTTTTCTGGTAGGATTTGGAACACGTTATGCCGGTGGCTGCACTTCCGGTCACGCGATTATGGGGTTGTCTAATTTACAATGGCCATCTCTCGTAGCCACAATCAGTTTTATGGCCGGCGGTTTTGCATGTACGCATCTACTGCTTCCGTTTTTACTTCAATTGGTAAAATGAAATTCAAAAATTAAGTGAATAACATGAGTGATTCAAATACCGATTTATTACCAAAAGATAATTTCGCTATTAAAGACGATGGCTTTGACGGCACAAACCAACAGGAACGCCCTGAAAGTTTTGCTTCAAACATTAAATACCTGATTGTAGGTATACTTTTCGGGATCGTGTTTGTGAAAGCAGAAATTGTTTCCTGGTTCCGCATTCAGGAAATGTTCCGGCTCGATTCCTTCCACATGTATGGAGTAATCGGTTCAGCAGTGGTAGTAGGATTAATTTCCGTTCAGATTATCAAACGCTTCAAAATCGATACTTTGCAAGGCGAACACATTTCTGTTCCGGATAAAACTTTTGATAAAGGACAAATTTACGGTGGAATCCTGTTTGGAATCGGATGGGCAATTACGGGTGCATGCCCGGGGCCGCTGTTTGCACAGATTGGCAGTGGATTTCTGGCGATTATTGTTACCCTGCTAAGCGCCATTGCAGGAACCTGGACGTACGGGTTATTACGCCCAAAGCTCCCTCACTGATCAGATTTTTCTTGCCAGTAAATATACATTATCATCGCCCAGCACAAAGGGCTCAGCTTCCAGATTCGCAAAAGTAGCTGTAACTTCAAAACCTGCACGTACAAACATAGTACACAATTCGGAAAGCGTGTAAATGTGCTGTCGCACCGAATACGTTACTTTTTCCGAACCGGAAATGAAGGTTTGCTCTGCTTCTATATACCCGCCTTCGGCATTGTATACATTTTCGGTCAGGTAAATGATGTCCTCCCGAACCGGCATCCAGTTTCTGGTCTGAAAATTCGGGAAAATACTTTCAGCCAGATTTTCGGTATGGATTACAAAGTGCCCGCCCGGAATAAGCACATCAGCCACATTCTGGATTAGCCTTTGCAAATCGGTACGTGGAAAAAAGCTGAAACTATTTCCTAAACAATACGCCGCATTGAATTGCTGACTGCCAAAATCATAATACAGCACATCATCACAAATTACTTCGATCGGCAATTTTTCCTTATTGACAATGGATTGAAGTTCATCACAGTATTCTTCTGAAATATCAATACATGTCATATCAACCCCTTCATTAGCTAATGGAATTGCATGGCGGCCGTATCCTGAAAGTAGATCAAGCACTTTATTATCTTCCTGAATTTCAAGAACATCACGAAGAAAATCAACTTCATATTCCGTATATTCTTCATCCTGGTGCAGTTTCCAGGCACGCTGAGGAAGTCCGTTAAAATAAGTATGGTACCAGGCCAATGTCTCTAAATCTATCCGGTTCAAATTAAACCTTGTGCAAAAGTAGTTAGAAATGGGAAAAAGTGAGGTCAAAAAGCATTTACTTAGCTTTGAATAAAGTGCTGTTGTATTTTATCATAACGTTGCAAACGAGGCATTTCATAAAAAATAAATATATGAACCAAGTTAAAGAAAATATCTTTTTAGGAGAAATTCCAACGGATGGTCATAGTCCTATGAAATTTGTTTGCAGCGATAATAATATTTACTACTGCAAATACCGAGTAAATTATAAGTTAGAAGAGCTAGACTGTTTAATTTATGAAGTGGTATGTAATAATCTATTAAAATCTCTTGGTAATATGTCTGGAATTAATTGAAGCTTTGGTAAATAATTTTCATCAATTAGAACAAGATATTTTATCGGCTTTTGAACAAGTCCCATCAGATTGGAAAGTTTTCTCACGGTTGCAACCTAAAATAGAATCTTTTTTGTTAGATTCAAAAAGGATTGAATTAGTTCGCCAATTAGCACTATATCAACTTCAAAATTTATGAAATCATTTATTTCAATTTTAAGTTTTCAGACCAGTTCATGTTCAGGGGAAAACCTGGCGGGTGGCTTATTGGCTGTATCTGATGAAAGAATTTGGTTTAAAGCATCAGACTTCAAATTAGACATTGCTAAACAACTTTGTGGTAAAGACTATGAAACTATGCTTAAACAGATCATTCACCTGATAGAAAATCGGATTCATAACCCTTCAAAAGAATCCGTTGCCCTGTTTTCAGCTGATTATATTACATATTTAAACCGCTATAGTCAAGGTGTTCTGCAATTTGGTGCTCCTAAACCTGTCGGTTTGCCAATTGACGATGATTCATTTAATATATTATATAAAAAATTTATTGGTGAACGACCTTTGGAAATAGCATAAATTAGATTCGATAAGGTAGATTTGACAACTTTCTAAAAGCTACAGAAGTCAACTTTTAAAAAGTTGACTTCTGTAAAGTTGATTTTTTAAAACATCAAACCACTCCACCCATCAACGGGTCAGTCTTTGTTACCATTCCCGTTTCCACACGTCCGGCGAAGCGTTCTTCAAAAGTTTCATTCCCCTTTAACTTTACACTGAAGTCATACCAGTTGTATGTTTTTGACAAGTTCAAAACAATACTTGTCTGAGCGCCGGCGGCAATCGTTTTGCTTTGATTTCCGGTTTTATAACTGTTATCGGAAAGAGTTAAACTATGTGCCTTCGTATCCTTATTTATTATGGTAACAATCATATTACCGGTCAGTTTTGAAGAATTCAGTCTGGTTGGCTCGTAACTGCACGTGATTTTAACCAAAGGATTTTTTTCATTTCCGGTGAATTCACGATAAAAACCATTTGGGCCATAAACTCTGAAATGATACCAGCTGTTTTCAAAATCTTCAACTTTCCATTCGTCCTGCAACATATCTCCTGCTGCGACGCTGTAATCCCATGCTTTCAACTCTTCTTTCTGATACGGATTGATGGCATAAACCCTGAATGGCGATCCGGTTGCCTTATTGCCAAATACTTTGTTTCCTGCTTTAAACGAAAGTCCGATACTGTTTTTACTTTTATCAAAAACACAATCTGTATATAGCTCATAAGGCAAAGCACAGGCAGATCTCACACCTTTTTCCTGTTTTGGAAAATAAGGGGATTGTGCAGGATCAGTATTAATCTGTTCAATTTCAGCAGGTGTTAACTGTTTGTAATTGGCTGGTGCTTCTTTAAATTGTGCCTGATGGATTCCTTCAATAAAGGGTTTTTTGTTTAAAAATTCAGGGCTGTTTATCTTCTCGCCATTATAGGGCCTGAATACCGAAGTAAGGTCGCCACAGATCGTACGGCGCCATTCGGTGATATTCTCTTCTTTTACCTTCTTATTGAATTTCTTTTCTAAAAAGTTTTCTAAAAATTGTAAAGACGAAGTATGGTCAAATACTTCCGAATTCACAAATCCGCCCCGCGTCCACGGAGAAGCAATAATCATAGGCACCCGAAAGCCTAGTCCTATCGCACTTTCCCGGATGCTGCTCTCGTTCATCGAAGGATTGGTTTGCTGGCTGCGGGTTGCAAAATCTAATTTCGGATCTATTCCTTTGGAAACTTTCCCTGTGTTCTCTTTGTACGGATTGGGCACTACAAAAGGTGGAACATGATCAAAATAACCATCGTTTTCGTCGTAGGTTAATATGAAAATGGTTTTCTTCCAGACTTCCGGATTTTGCAATAAAATTTCCATTGCCTCACTTACATACCACGGCCCAAACCATGGCTGTCCTGGATGATCAGAAAAATGTGCAGGCGGCATCAGCCAGGAAACTGTTGGTAAAGTATCATTTTTTACATCTTCCCTAAACTGATAAAAAACATCGCTTTTAGGTACTTTCAATTCCCTTTCCGTACCATTATCATCATATTTCAACATTTCAAGTTCATGATAAAACTCGTCGTTGATATTGGTAGTGAATGCCTTGTTATGCAGCTCCTTGCCTTGTTCGGAGAGATTATTGTAACTGTCTTTGGTGAATCTTGTTTGTGCAGTTTCAATATTGGCCAGTACTTTTTTTGCAGCAGCCAGCCGCATAGTTACTTTATCATCCGAAGGCTTTTTTTCGAGTTCGGCTATTTGCTGTAAAATGCTTTCCTTTTTAGTTTGCAAATTAGCGATTCCGCCCTCGTGCAATCTTACGTTGTACTGCTTATAATATTCAAGCACATTGGTTCCGAAATTGCTCAGCCACGCACTTTCTTCTCCTTTTAATCCGTATCCCATCGTCAGCTCATTCTGGTACACTTTCCAGGAAACACCGTGTTCTTCAAGGCGCTCAGGATATGTTTTCCAGTCGAGTTCCGGATATTCATAATTGCTTACATTCCACAAATGCGCTACGGATTCTACCTCATTTTTTTCACGCACTGTACCTGTCATCCAGTAATGACGGTTCGGATGCGTGCCTGTTATACTCGAACAAAAATTATGGTCACAAACGGTAAACGCATCGGCCAGAGAATAGTAAAACGGAAAATCGGACCGATCGCAATAACCCATCGTTAATGGTATTTTGGTATAATCTTTATTTCTCGCTTTTTTAACGTCCAGCCATTTATCATATTTTCCATTGTTCATGGCATCTGTCTGGTCCGACCAGCCATGTGGAATAGAGCCCATCCAGGCCACCTTGGTATCTTTTACATTTAATTGAAACGGCCCGTACGTTTCACCTTCTTTATTTGTTTGCAGCCATACTTTATTTTTATCAGGAAGGTTGATAGCACGTGGATCATTGTAACCGCGAACGCCCTGCAAAGTACCGAGCTGGTGATCAAACGAACGGTTTTCCTGCATTAAAAACACAATATGTTCGGCATCATAAAAGGTACTGCCCAACTCCGGATTAATCGCCAAAGCCTTCTGAATAACCGGCGGCAGCATATTAGCCATCGCACCGGCGCCTGATAAAAGTGCTGCTTTTTTTAAGAAGTCTCTACGTGAATCCATGGTGTTTGAGATGTTTTTTATTTCGTAATGAAATTTAAATTGATCTGAGTTTGGACACTATTTAAAGTAAAAGCTGCCTCAATTCAGAAGACAGCTTTATACTTATTTTATCGGGTGTAAAGAAAACCAACAAAATAAATAGTTATCCGTAAATTTTAATTTCGTATCCTATAAGTGGATTATTAAGGATGCAAAATTAAGATTACCAGGTTACGTGGATGTTTTGGTTATGTTATCAAAATGTGAAACATATATCTGGAAAGTCGATTACATCCTCATGATGGCCGGAGTAAATCTTAAATAAACCTGGCCAGAAACGGGACTTCTTCCATAAACCGGCTGCAAATTCTTGTCAATGGCATAAAAACTGGCTTGAATTCCGGCTTGCAGTAATGTATTTGAAAACGAAAATAATTGTCGGTTTAAGCCTAAAGTAAATGCTGAAACAGGAAATTTGTCTTTCGGCACTTCGTCATACCAGACCAGACCCAATTCTTCTGCACTTTTCTGAATCCATTCGTAACGTCCATAAAATGCCCATTTATCCCATTGCAGATTTGATTCTGCGAGCAAAGAATTTTCCCTGTGGTTTTTTCCGGAATCATTTAATCCATAAACCAGCGAACTGGATATCCAGCGGTTTTTAGTATTAAAACTTTTACTGTGTTGTACCGATGCAGTTGTCCTGTTCACGTTTTCGTCATGATGACCGGCTTCCGGACTTTTTATAAATCCTCTGGAAACCTGCAAAGCCCAATTGGAGGAAGGGTTAAAAAGTAAACGGTAACTATAAGAATCAAAACGCGGTTTGTCGAAGTTAAACCGGTTTTCATTCGGTTCACGACCGGTAAAACCAGATCCTTCCAGCTTGAATTTTCCATAACGTACTCCTGCTGTCACAACGCCGAAAGTAATATGTGTTGCATCCTGCCAGTGATGCCCCAAAACTGCATCCGGATTATTGAAAGCCGACATTCTGTGCATAAAAGCAGTTGGCCCAAGAGCAGGTTCGCCCGGATAACCGGCATAAACCGTCAGATCGAGTTTATCATTAATTCGCTGGGTATAACCTACCGACAGTTCCGAAATCAGGTCATGCGGATGTTGCCGGTCAATCAAAGGATTTCCGTTCCAGGTCTCGCCCGATTGAAAAAGCAAAGGATATCCGGCTCCGCCATCAGTAAGCCTGTCAAGAGAAACCATGCCGCGAATTGCCAGAAGGCCGTTTTCCCCAACCTGCCGCTGTGCCATTCCCATTACCCAGTTGGGAAAACTAAGCTTTGAATCCGAACCTCTTTTATTTTTATTGTTGAAATTCTGGGAAGTGTACCGCACAAACAAACTTCCGTGTAACATAAAATTCCATTGGTTCTTATGTTTCATGTAGGCATACATGGGCGTAGCATCCGGCTGCCATCCCGTTCCCGATCCATTTCTGTTCATAGGCAAACTCAGTGAAAAATTATGCGTCATATGTATGGCATGCTGCATTTCCTCTTTGTGTTCCATGCCCTGCATTTCGTGTTTTTCCAGGTTATGACCTTTCATTTCATGTTCCTGCATGTGATGCATTTCGTGTTTTGTCGTATCCCTTGCAGGTTCGGGATGATGCTCGTGTTGTGCAACAACGGGCAAAGCGGTAGCTATAATACCGGCAAAAGCCAGTATACTGAATGTGTTTTTCATAAAATTTAGTAAGGTTTAGACTTTCCAAGTTTTGGATCGGGGACGCCCAGTCGGGGACGCCTAGTCTTGGAAAGTCTCGGTGATCAGTGAGGTGCAACCGTTTTTTTACAGCAGTTTGGTAACCTATCGTGTGCCTTTTGATTGGCAAGCATATCGTCTGCATCGTAACCGGTATTAATAATCGTTGCTCTGATCTCTTCGGCTGTTGTTTTTTTAGGATTGTATTCTACGGTTACCACCTTGTCTTTTAAATCGAGATTGGATTCTTTTACTCCTTTTGAAAGCCCCAGAGTACGCTCAATGCGTGCTTTGCACATTTCACAAACCGCTGTGGTTCTGATTTTAACTACTTTGTCGTCTTCGGCTTTTGCCATGTTGAATATCAACAGCAATGAGGCAATAAACGGGATCAGTATACTTTTCATAATTTTTAGATTTTAGATTAAAAGTTGTGTGCCTACGGCACGCCTTGGTTTATATAATTCTTTCATTTCTACAAACAGGTAGCCATTCCAGGAAATTTAAAATCAATGTTTGTGTGTTGTTGAATCGGTTTCTGCCAATGCTATTTCCTTCAGATCCATTTTACAAACCGGACATTCCCCTGCTTTTGTATATGTCTTTTCTCCTTCACACTGCATCGGACAGGCAAATTCTTTTGTAGCTACTAATTCCGTTTTTACTGGCGTGTCTTCCTTCACTGATTTATCAGTATTCCCGGAACATGCAGCACAAAAAGCGATCAAAAAGGCAAAAAATAATTTTTTCATATCAATTAGAGATTTGTATAAGTTCGGTTGTTTTTTGTTAAATGTATTTTAAATCTGTCACTTGCCCACTTTATCCAAGGCTTTTCTGGGTAAAAGCGTACTCCTTTTAAATTCTCCGGGTGTAATTCCGGTAACTTTTTTGAACTGGTTACTCAAATGAGCCGGACTGCTATATGACAGCCGCCACGCCATTTCGCTCAGTGATAATTCATTGTAGGACAGCCATTCCTTTATTTTCTCCACCTTTTGTGCGATGATGTACTGTTCAATGGTTTGTCCTGTTTCTGATGAAAAAAGGTTACTGATGTATGAATATTCATAACCGGTTTTTTGTGCCAGATAATCGGAAAAATTCTGCTGTACCGGTTTGTGACCTTTCAAATACTGGATTTCTTCAATGACCAAAGTCCTGATATTTTCGACCAATGCTTCTTTCCGGTCATCAAGTAATTCAAACCCGTTTTGTTCCAAAACTGATTTGATCTCTTTCAGTTTATCAGCATCGGGCATATCTGTTGTTTCCACCTCACCTAACTCAATATGCGTAAGTGTTACACCAATCCTGATAAGTTCTTCTCCGACCACGCGCTTGCACCGGTCACAAACCATATTCTTTATATGCAGCCTCATTTTAATTGTCAATTGTTAATGCCGGGCGGCCGGCGTCGTAAATTAATAATGCCCTTTTGCTTTTAACCCTTCCTCCTTTAACCCCTTTTATTATCTAACTATCTTATAACGCATTCCTGCGTAAATCATTCGCCCGCTTACAGGCCCCCATGCCATTCCGGCATCAAATCCTTTTTCAAATGCATTATCCGCATTCATGATCGGATTTCTCTGACGAAAATTATTCAGGTTTTCTCCACCCAGATAAATATCCCACTTTGGAAAAGTACGCGTAATTTGTGCATTCAGATTATAAAACGATGGCGACATACCAGATGGCATAGCCATTTCGTGGCCCATATCTTCACTGGTCATTCCCATGTAAGGCAAGCGGCGTTTTCCGTTCCATTGCAGCGTAAAATCAAATTTCCATTTATCATAAGGCAAAGCATATCCGGCGTTAAAAAGTACACGATCCCGGCTTACCATCATTCTTGGGATCAAAACACTTTCGTCATTCACACCATAAACCGTTTGTTTTACATCAAACAACCGGTAAGCCAGTTTCAGCTCAAAACGTTTAACAGGAGTCAGATTCACTTCGGCCTGAAAACTATTGGCAAATGCTTTCCCATTCAAATTATAAAAACGGATGTATCTGGGATTTTCCAAATCTGCTACCAGCTGGTTCTGGAAATTTGTACGGTAATAATCAATGATCAGATTTCCGTTCATGTTTCCCAGTTTATATTCTTGTGTCAGGCTTGCACCATAATTCCAGGAAGCCTCGGGGCGAATTTTTTCAAGAAAAACTACCGTTCTTACACTCACCAAGTTGCCGTAATATTCTGCTAGTGGATTAGCAACCCTGAATCCTTTTCCTGCCGAAGCGCGAAGTGTAGTATTACTGGTGAGACTGTATTTCAAGTGCAATCTTGGCGTCCACTGGGTTCCGTAAAGATTATGAAAATCGACTCTGCCACCGGCCACCAGTACAAATTTATCCAGATTATTATACGTGTATTCAAAGAACGCACCCGGCACGGATTCCTTTCTTAGCATCGTTATATCCCTGTATTTCTCATTATAATTATCAAAAAGATAACTGATGCCCGTTTTGTAAGAATGGTTCGTGCTGCCAATAATAGATTGGTATATCAGGTTTCCGTATACTGTTTCCTGTTTGCCATTATAATTATTTAGTCCAAAATACGATTTGGAATCATGTAAAGCGGCATTCACGATAAAGCCTAATCCTTTGTACGGTTTGTCAGGAAACAGCCTGGCTATTTTGGAAAAGAATTCATATCGGTTCACTTTTGAGCCAAATCCATAAGCTTGCGTAGTTCCTTTCATTTCACGCCGGAAATCATTTTGTCCGCCAAGCCTGTCTTCGTACAAAGCTTTGACACCAAATTGCGCCATCATTTTTTCACTCTGGTATTTCCACCGGTTAATCCCGTTGAACTGTGTATATAAAGGCAAATCCAGAAATCCATCCTTATTTTTATCCATACGGTTTTGCAGCGTACTTCCGTGTGTCAGCAATGCTGTGCTCCATTTTTCATTGAGCTGGTGAGCCAGATTCAGATTGGCCTCTGCCCTGCCAAAACTATTGACATACGTATTCAGATACAGTTTTTCGCGTGAATCCGGCTTTTGCAGTTCAATGTTAATTTGCCCGGTCATGGATTCGTAGCCATTTACAACAGATCCGGCTCCTTTTCCCACATCAATGGATTGTATCCAGGTTCCGGGAATAAAATTCAGTCCAAAAGTGGAAGCCAATCCGCGTAAACCGGGTATATTTTCAATATTTGTCTGTATATAAGTGCCGCTTAAACCCAGCATCTGGATTTGCTTTGCTCCGGTCACCGCATCACTGTATGATACGGACACGGAAGCATTGGTTTCAAAACTTTCAGATAAATTACAGCAGGCCGCTTTGGCCAATGCACGGGTAGTAATAATTTCAGTCTGGTGCGGGGAAAGCCGGTCAATGGACGTGGAATTGCCTCGAACTACAACTTCATTCAAGGTCTGGTCATTCCGTAATACAATTTGCAAATCACTTTCCGATCCGATTTTAATCGTATCATTCCTAAAACCTACAAAACTGATAATCAGTAAACTTGTCTGTGTAATCCTGGGGATAGTGAATTTTCCGCTTGTGTCAGTAGACGTAGCATGTGTAGTGCCCGACCAGTACACATTGGCACCGGTAATCGGTTTCAGGGCTTTGGTAATTGCAACCTGTTCATTAACCGAACCGGTTAAACGCTGGGCTGAAATAGAAGAAGAAATCAGGAAAAATAATATTCCTGCCAGATATTTTGTCATCAGTAATATAAATCGATGATAGAATAGTTTAAGCGTAACTGACTGCGCGACGCGAGTCAAACACGAATCAAAAATCTAATTATCAACGGTTTATATTAAAAAAGACTGTATAAAAGAGAGCATACTTCGCCCATGAAAAAGCGAAGAAAATGATATAGCCCGGGTAGACTCAAATGAAGATGGAAGAATCCATTCCGAAATAATAAAAACAAAAGCTTTTGAAGACCAAAGAACGCCGTCCGTCATCGCTTTGAATGACTTAGTTAGCATTTGGGAAAAAGAAGATGTTACATCCAGCTTTTCAAATTTCTGGTTTTCTTTACAGCAACTGGTCTTTTTGAAAATAGTACCTTTAGATTCTTTCAGCGCTTTACTTTTAGCACAACAGGAAGAAACCGCTTTCACTGTATCGGTTTTGTTTTCAGTAACAAATTTTACCGACTTTCCACGCATCATACACGCATGCTCAATAAGCCCGAATCCGGTACTGCTCAGCAGTATCAGAAAGGCCATAAAGATGGTGAGTGATTGATGGATTTTTTTTGCATTGAGCTTTTAATGATTAGCCTCGCGGCGGACTGCTTTTCCGGACCTATTAAATCAAAGTTACTTATTATCAGGCGATTTCCTCTGCGTTGTAACCTGCTTTTTTCAAAAGTCCGGTTACTTCCCCGGCAGAATGACCCGTTTCAACTGTCAGGATGCGGTCAGCACTTTCCAGATCCACACCCCATTTTTCGATATTCTCGTCGGCATTCAAATATGGTGTTACAGCTGCAATACAGCCGCCGCATTTTATATTGGTTTTGAATTTCAACGTCTCCATGTAATTCTGTTTTTTACTTCATCGCAAATATCGGCACAAAATCACTGAAAGTATTACAGAATTCAGATACGGTTTTACAGAGTTTTTGGATTTACTGCATTACTCACTTTTTGTATTTGCAGGTTTCACTACGTTTCTGATATTAACCAGTTTTATCAGAAGATCAAACCAGAATGGTGCTCCAAAAGAAAGTGCGGCGGTCGTTAATGCCCAGCCTACGAATGCCCAGAATAAACTCATCGAATGCCAGGCACCTTTATTCCAACCCATAGGAATGCCAAGCGTACTGATATTCCGTTGCAGATAAGAGGCATATTCCTCTTTGACTTTTAACAGATCGAGTTCTTCTTTTGAAACAATAGCTAATTGATTTTTTACAAAATAAGGTTTCTTTAACCTGACATAGTTAATAAATTTCGCGTCTGTCCAGTCTTCGGGCTGTATTTTAGCGGTTTCAAATCCGGCATATTTTTTAAACAAAGTATCAATTGCATTTGAATCTGCCTTTGATTGCGGTTTGATCCGGGCGGCTGTGTTAACAAGGTTCGTATCTTTTTTGTTGAGATAACTTAAAAAATTTTGCTGATTATCTTTTTCGAAAGAATTGAAATCTTTTTTCTGAGCCGCCTGTAAAGCCTGTTCGACCATCGCATTTCTCAAAACCGGATCATTGTAAAGGCGTTTTGCAATAATGATCGAATCAAGATTCAGGACAATGGAAACCAATGCAGCTACTGCCCAAACCACAATCCGGTTATAGCGCTTATACCAATCGGTAACCTGAGACATGTACTGGTTAAACCATTCTGAAAGTTTTTCTTTAAAATCATCTATATCTTTTGACTCGTTACCTATCGAGGTTAAAATATCTTTGAATTCAGTACCATTCGCCAAATCGCGAATTGAAATTTTCAGTGCATCCAGATTCCCGGGATAGCCTTTTGCTGATAATTTATCAAGTATTACACTTACGAAAGTATTGGCATGAATGTAGGAAAGGGATTCCGACCATAACTTGCTGTTTTGCTTTTTAAAAACACTGATCAAAGGATTCTGTAAAATAGAACCGGCCGCACCTGCACCCCATGCGTTTTCCAGTTTGCTTAATGCTTCGCGCAAAAGTGCCGCACGTTTCTCAATAATGGTATTGATAAATTCCGTGATCCCGGAAACGAACATACTCGCGATCAGGTAAAAGAATGTTAGGGAAAGTGCTACATCCAGAAAAACTGACACATTGCTCATATTCATGAAAATGAAGAATTTAGGTAACAAATTGTCACCAAATTTTCTAAAACTACCAGAGATATCCTACGTGTTTGTTACATACTTATTAACCGGATTTTTCTATGAAGCGGGAATGATTTCCTGACCGGGCAATTCTACTTTGTTATAAATATCTGCAAGCAAAATATAACATTCATTGATCAATATTTTCTCATCCTTTTCCGTATACGTATGGCTCAGCCATTCGGCATCGCTTAATTTCTTAATCACCTCAACTTTCTTCTTTTTGGAAGAAACCAATACATATTCCCGAAAAGAAGGGATTGTTTTATAACAATCAAATTTTTCTAACCGGTCGTAGCTTTCCGTTGAATCGGATAAAACTTCTATGATAATTTCAGGATTTTCGAGCGCATCTATTCCTTGCGGCGATTTTTCGTAGATGGGCTTTTTGCACACAATTACTAAATCCGGAAACGAATATTTTTGGCATTCTTCTATTTTAATTAACTGATCACTGTTTAAAATCATACAACTACCTGACTCTAAACAATTTTCTAGTGCCCTTGCCAATGTTATACAAATTCGGTTATGAGCAGGTTGCGCACCAGCCATAGCAATTATTTCACCTGAATGATATTCAAGTTTCACATCAGATTTTGCCAGTAAATCAAAGTATTCTTCGCGGGTCACAAGTGTTGTTGTTTGCATGAATGGCGTTTAGCTGTGTATAGTGTTTTATCAAATTTAAGCTTTTATCCATTTTATCCAAGCAGCAAAGTGACAATTCCTGACCACGAGTTAGGTTAAGAATGAAATGAGGTTTGCCACAAAGAAACGAAGATACAAAGTATAATAAATTGGAAATAAGAATCTTAGTGGATTTGTGCCCTAGTTGTCCGCCGGCGGTGGAAAATGCCATTTCATGCTTAACTTAACACTAGCAGACATCATAGATTCTGATCCGCGATTTTCATTTCCTTTCCTCATTTCCAATAATTTTAAAGAAGAACCAATAAATTGCATGTCTAATTTTTATCGCAGCCATAGCCATATATGAAAACATTCTCTTCCATTAAGGAACTGTTAGTAGTACTCAACCGCGAGCACAAGCTAATTATAGCGCTGTTTGAAAAAAGGAAAAGCCTTGCTTATAAATATGATCATGCACTGGAACTGGTTGACTTCGATGAAGATAAAATAAGAACGCTGATCCATTATTCTGTAATCCGGCAGAACGGCAACAACCTAGAACTGGACGACCAGTTTCTGCAATTTTTTGAGCAGATACTGGAAGTAAATGAGGAAATCAATGTGTCTTATATCAATGAGCATATTCAGAATATCAAACACAGTATTCTTTATTATTTGCAGGAAAACAGTGAAACCCGAAAATATGGCTACCTGCGCCAGGTCAAAAACGCGCTTAGAAAAATAGGTATTATTGCCCTGAGAAATGTGGTTGACCTGAACCGGAATATTGATAATACGTTCAAACACGAACCTAATTATAAGATCAAAAAAGCTAAGCTGGAACATTTGGATGATAAGCGACATGATATTTATGCGCTGATCGGACAAACGGAACAGCTGATTTCCGGCGAAGAGGAGCAAACGTTCTTTAAAGTAGCCGCGGATGAAGAATTAAACCGCATTATTATCGTACTCAGATTACAGCTGAATGAATGCCTGCATAACCTGATCGACATTCAAAAACAAATTATAGAATTTCTTAACCGTATCAAATACCACAGTGGTGTGATAGAAAAACTGAGACAGATAAAATATCTGAAAGATCAGTTTACGCTGAAAAGCAAGACCAACATTAAGGAAATACTGGCTGTGAACAATGCGGTAATTTTTGAACCTAATCCGGTATATCCACTCAAAATATCACTGGAAGTTTTACAAACAGACAATGAAATACCGGATCTGATCGGGAAAATATCTAAACGGATCCGGACGGGCATAAAAGTAACCCAGCCACTTGCCGGTAGTATTTCCAACGAAGACCTGGAAACACAGGTTGAAGAAGAATTTCAGATCAATCTGGATGAAGTTAAAAATGGATTTCTGGCAGGAAGCAATAATCTTTTCGACTTCGTTTTGAATTACAATTTTGACAAAGAAGTGAGTTTTGATGAGCGCATCACGATATATTGCCAGATGGTTTCTCAATATGACGCGTTATTTAAAATTACGGATCTTTATAATAGCAGAGAGGATACAGAATTTGCCATGATTTATCCCAAATAAATGAACATGCATTTACCCAAACAGACTTCCGACATATTCGAATTAATGAACAAGGGGCAGTTTATATGTTCCAATAGTACGGATGACAAGCTGCGAAAATTATATACGGTGATCGATGAAAACTTTGATGATCTATATGATTATTTTATCGCCATCAATTTCATTTTGGAAAAAGGTGACGAGTATTTCATGTTTACCAGAAAGGAGAATAAAACGGATCTGGAACGGAAACTGGAAGCCGCTTTCAAATGGATAGATATCCTGGATTTTTTCAAAACCTTTGATAATTCTTTTGGCTCAGGCTACCGGTTTTCACCATCCGATATTCTGGTAAAATTATCTGTTGATGCCGATTTAAAGATCAAACTGGAAGGCTTGAAAAAGTACACACCAGGAAAAGAAAAACACGCTGACATTATTGACAAGATCCTTGATATTCTGGAAAAAGACAATTTTATTGATCTTGAAAACGAAATATCCACTTCTTACAAAGCTCTTGCTTCTTTCAATTACATGGAGCAATTAATATTATCCATCAACATTCCCGAAACGGTAGTCAATGAGATTCCTGAATAAAATCATTTTTATTGAAAGTGCCAAAGTCAGATATGCCGAAGTGGCGATAGATGGAAATGTCCATTTTATTGGTACACAAGGAGTTGGAAAAAGCACAGCATTACGGGCGATTTTGTTTTTCTACAATGCCGATAAAATGAAACTGGGCATTGAAAAGAGTAAGGATTCTTTTGATGAATATTATTTTCCAAAAGGCAACTCCTCCATTATTTACGAAGTGATGCGCGAAACCGGCCCTTATTGCATTCTTGCGTACAAATCGCAGGGAAGAGCAAGTTTCCGGTTTCTGGACGGAGCCTTTAAAATGGAAAATTTTATAGATGAAAACAGGACACCAAGGGAATGGGAAAGTATCCGTAACAGCCTGACGCGTAATGGAAGCCATTATTCAAGAAAAATTGATCGCTATGAAGAATACCGCGACATTTTGTATGGAAACAACAAAGGCCTGGATTCGGAACTGAGGAAGTTTGCACTGATAGAAAGCCGCCAGTACCAGAATATTCCGCGTACTATTCAAAATGTATTTCTGAACTCCAAACTGGATGCCGAGTTTATCAAGCAAACCATCATTATGTCTCTGAATGAAGAAGATGTAAAGATCCCGCTTGACAATTACGACCTGCATCTCCGCAATTTTGACACGCAACTCGCCGATATTAACAAGTGGACTGAGAAAAATAAGGCGGGTGATATAACGGTAAGGAAGCAGGCTGAAAAAATTGCCCGATTACATGCGGAAATCAGGTTTTTAAATCAGGAAAAACAGGAAACTGCTATTCAGTTGTTTCAGACCTATGAAGGTGAGCAAAAGGATTTACCGGAACTGGAAAGACAATTATCAGGTGAAGAAGCTAAATTCCAGATATTGTCCAAAAAAGCCGGAGAACTTGCAGATAGATTTCAAACAAAAAGAGAAGATATCCAAAAAGTTATCAATTATCTGGACAGCGACCTGAAAAAGGCAAAACGTAAAGCAGATGAATATGAAAGATTAAACATAACCGGCATTATTCAACGCGTATCCAAAAAACAGGACTCGGAACGGGAACAAAAAAGATTACTGGACGAAAAGGAATTGCTTTCCTTAAAATTCAGGGAAATAAGCAATCGTTATGATGCACTGATAACGCAGCAGAATAATGCGCTTGCGGGTTTTGAGAATGAAATACAAGCCCGTAAACATGGATTGCAAACCTCATTACTACAATTTAAAAATGATATAAATGACCAATACAGGGCACTATTTGAGGAAATAAGAAAGCAGAATAAAATAGCGCTGGAAACTGCCTTGAATACGGTAGATCAAAAGAAAGAGGTTATTCAGGAACTGAAACTTCAAAAGCAAAAAGCGCAGTTAGAACGGTATTTTGAAAAAGAAACAGAGTTGGTGAAAGCTGAGATCGGCACGTTAGAACAAAAAATTAAAGCTGCTTCTGTAGATATTGCTGATTATAAAAAACAGGTAGAAACATACCAAAAGCAATGGGAACTGGATACGAAAAGGGAAGAACTTATTTTTGGCACAAAAGCAGGAAAACTAAAACAGGAAGCAGATCAGTTTGTAATGGCTATTGCTGCTATTGATATTAAACTGGCACAGGACAAAGATTCATTATACGGCTGGCTGAGCGACAATGTACCGGGCTGGGAATTGACAATAGGGAAGGTAATAGATGAAGAAAAAGTGTTGTTTCAAACCGGGCTTTCGCCGGAATTGGTATCGGGGAATGATTCCATGTTCGGTATTAAGATAGACCTGGATGAAATAAACAAAACAGTTAAAACAGTTGCTGATTATCAGCGTGAAAAATCTCAGGTTCAGAAAAAATCAGAAGCGAACAGTATTAGTCTGAATGCACTGAATGAGCAGAAAAAGGAGGACGCGGATAAGTTGAAAAGAAAATACCAGCCAAAAATAAAGGAACTGAAAGATGCAGGTTATCAGGCAGAATATGAGCTGGAAAAATCAAAAGATGATTTACAGAAAAATGAAGTAAACCTTACCGGATTAATAACAAAAGCCACAACCGAAAAAGCAAAAGTTATTCAGGAAATTGAGCAGGATCTGGTAATTGCAACAGAAGAATTATTGAAAGAACAGGCGCATTATAACAATATTGAATCGAATGTCCAGAAGCAAATAGATAACAAGGAGAAGGAACAGAAGAAAAAAGTATTTGCAGAAGAACAACTGATAGCAGAAAAAATTACAGAATTAAACGCTGAAATATTAACAAAAAAGAAACAAAGTGCTGAAAGGATAGCGGAGTTAAAACAACAGCAAAATGATGATCTGAAACGTGGCGGAGCTGAAACGGAACGTATTTCCGGAATTGATCATGCACTGGATAGCATTAAAAAAGAACTTGATTATATAGAAGCAAACAGGGATATAGTAGCGGAATACAATAAAGACAAACGCGAGCTTTTTGATAATGTGGACAGTTTTAAAGCAGACAAGAAACTGAAAGAAAGCCAGTTGGAAACAGAAAAGGAAAAATATGAATTGCAGCGAAAAAAATTAAAACTGGATATTGATAATTTAAATATTGTTCTGAATGGCTTGAAAAGCCGGATTTCCACTATTAAAGATGGCCTCAAAACTTTTGAAGAATTCCGGCTAACTGAAAATTACACAGAGATATCCATGTACAGTATTCAACTACAAAAACCTGTAAAAGACAGGCCGGACCTTAAAGCGCTGATTGATTTAATAAACGCTAAAATATATACCTTACAAAACCGGTTCAGCGAGTTGCAGGCAGCAGGAAATAAGTTTCTAAGTAATTTTTCTCCCAATAATATTTTTGATTTTAAAACAAACCTGAGTGACAGGGATGAATTTATAACGTTTGCCGAAATGCTATATGAATTTCTGGAAGAAGATAAAATTTCTCAATATGAAAAGCGTGTCAATGAGCGCTTTGCAACTTTAATCAGGCAAATTGGCAAGGAGACAACGGAACTGGTTTCCAAAGAAGGTGAGATTCAAAAAGTAATTACGGATATCAACGGTGATTTTGAAGATCGCAATTTTGCCGGTGTTATCAAAAGTATAAAATTACGGCTTTCCGGCAGTCAGAATAGAATTGTGACTTTGTTACTGGCCATCAAAAACTTCAATGACGAACATGCTTTAAGCCTTGGCGCAGCTAATTTGTTTTCAACGGTTGACAGCGATGTTCAAAATAAAAAGGCAATTGATCTGTTGAAAGATTTTGCAAAAGAAATCATGAACAGGAAAGAAAAAGAGATCAGCCTTTCCGATTCATTTGAATTGCAATTCCGCATTGTGGAAAATGATAACGACAGCGGCTGGGTTGAAAAACTTGCCAATGTGGGTTCGGAAGGAACAGATATTCTGGTGAAAGCGATGATCAATATTATGCTGCTGAATGTTTTTAAGGATAATGCATCCAGAAAATTTAAGGATTTCAGGCTGCATTGTATGATGGATGAAATTGGCAAATTGCATCCGAACAATGTCAAAGGAATTTTGAAATTTGCAAATGACCGGAATATATTACTTATCAATAGCTCTCCAACTTCTTATAATGCAAGCGATTACCGTTATACATATCTTTTATCCAAAGACAGCAGAAGTATTACCAATATCAAACGGCTTATTAAAAAAGGAACTGATTTATGACACTTCCCCTTCCATTGGCCGAAAAACTGCTTGTACTTGCACAAGGCGGACAGCTTTCGGCAAGTAGTGTAAAACATGCTTTCGTAAACGATTTAATTGCAGAAGGAATCATAACAGACAGGCGATCGGGACGTACCAAAAGTATGTTACATGTTACAAATTCGGCTGCATTAAGAGATTATTTACTTAATAAATTCTCAATTTCAGATTTACAGGAGTATATTGAAGTATTACGAAATGCAGAAATTACACGGGCAGCATTGGTGCAGGTTGCAGCGGATTCAAAAACGATTATCCGCAGAACGTTCAAAGGCTTTCTGGTAAATAGTTATGAACCGATTGATGCGTTTTTAAATAGCAGCTTTTTTAGTGTTAATCCTACACCTGGCATTTTCCAGTTTATTTATGATTTTGAAAAATTCATTCCTGCACCAGATGTGGTCATTATCGGAGTAGAAAATGCAGAGAATTTTTGCGCTATTGAGAAACAGCGTTACTTATTTCCAGATGTAAAAGCATTGTTTGTGAGCCGTTATCCGCAAGGCCAAAGCAAAGATCTGATCAGATGGCTGCAAAATATTCCTAACGGATACCGGCATTTTGGCGACTATGATTTTGCAGGAATCAATATCTATTTTCAGGAGTACAAAAAGCATTTAGGTAATAAAGCCTCATTTTTTATTCCTGAGAATATTGAACAGCTGATCGAAAAATATGGTAACCGAAAATTGTACGATCAGCAGCAGCTCAATGTTTCAGATGAGATTGAAGATAACGTTCAGTTGCTTATTTCGCTGCTTCATAAATACAAAAAAGGGCTTGAACAGGAAGCACTGATGATTGGCAGGTGATATTTTATAACTGGCTTCATTATTATTGCATTTTTACTAACCGTTCCAATGGAACGCCATTGCTTCAAAATCTGCTAAATTTTGCTACCGAAGAAACGTCCTTATGAAGTCGATTGCGTAACAATTAAAAATACATCTCTACAACTTCACACTCCGTAGCCTCAAACTGTTCGTCACAACAGATACTGAACTTAGAGCCATCGCAGCGCCTGCAATCATGGGATTTAAAAGAAAACCATTCAATGGAAACAGGATTCCGGCAGCAATCGGGATTCCTATTACGTTGTAAATAAAAGCCCAGAACAGATTTTGTTTGATCGTCGCTACTGTTTTTTTAGACAGTTTCAGTGCTTTGGGCAGTACCATTAAATCGGAAGTAATGAGAGTCATTTTGGCCACATCCATCGCAATATCTGAGCCTTTTCCCATTGCAATACTAACGTCAGCCTGCGCCAATGCCTGTGAATCATTTATTCCGTCGCCCACCATGGCAACAATTTTACCCTGCTCCTGTAATCTTTTCACAAACTGCATTTTATCATCAGGCTTCACTTCTGCATGATAATTTGCTATTCCTACTTGTCTGGCGACGGCTGCCGCGGTTTGTGCATTATCGCCGGTTAACATATATACTTCAATCCCCTGAGCCAAAAGTTGTTTGACAGCTTTGGCAGAAGTTGTTTTTAATGGATCAGCAATAGAAATAAGCGCAACCTGTACCCGATTTGCACTTACACCAATAACAGTTTGTGCCGCTTCACGCTGGATTCCGGCTAGTTTTTCTAATTCAGGATTTAGTTTTGCGCCTTCTTTTTCAAGAAATGAAAGTGTTCCTATCAAATATTCGTTCCCATTTATAGTTCCTTTGATTCCGTTACCCGTTACTGATTCAAATTTTTCAATTTTCCCCACATTAATTTCCACGGCATAATTTATGATCGCCTGAGCCAATGGATGTTCCGAACGTGATTCCAAAAGCCTGATGGCAGCTGCATGCTGGTCTTTATTAGTCAGGTCATCAATCCATTTCCAGTTTGTTACCTGCGGATGGCCCTGGGTAAGTGTACCTGTTTTATCCAGAATTACTACATTTACCTCCTGCGCTTTTTCCAGACTTTCTGCATCACGGATAAGGATATTATTTTCAGCGCCTTTTCCTACTCCGACCATAATAGCTGTTGGAGTGGCTAGCCCCAGAGCACAGGGACAGGCAATCACCAGAACAGAAACGGATGCTAAAAGCGCGTGTGTCAATGCATTTTCTCCGCCAAAAAACATCCAGATAATGAACGTGAGTACTGCAATTCCTATGACAACAGGAACAAATATTCCTGCAATTTTATCAACCAAACGCTGTACCGGTGCTTTACTTCCCTGTGCTGCCTGAACAGTTTTAATGATCTGTGCCAGAACGGTATTCTTTCCAATTTTTTCAGCTGTAAAAGTGAAACTTCCCTGTTGGTTGATCGTTCCCGCAAAAACCTGAGATCCTGCTTTTTTTCAGCAGCAACTGGCTCACCGGTCATCAGGCTTTCATCCACATACGAACTCCCGCTTATCACTTTTCCATCCACCGGGATTTTTTCTCCAGAACGGATTATAATCTCATCATATAGCAAAACGTCTTTAACCGGAATTTCAATTTCATTTTTATCCCGGATTATTCTAACGGTTTTAGGCTGTAAACCAATCAGTTTTTTCAATGCTCCGGATGTATTTGTCTTGGCTTTTTCTTCCAGTAACTTTCCCAACAAAATAAAGAAAATAATTACCGCAGCTGCTTCAAAATACACATGAGCGTGAAGTCTTCTGGTATGCCAAAACTCAGGATAAAACGTATTAAATGTACTGAACAGAAAAGCTATTCCGGTGCTTAAAGCCACCAGCGTATCCATGTTGGACCTGCCATGTTTCGCCTGTTTCCATGCATTGATAAAAAAATCCTGTCCAAAAAAGAACAATATAGGAGCCGTTAAAGCCAGCATAATATAATTGCTGTATCGCGCTGAAACATCCGGTTGATCCATAAAGAACATACCGGTCAATACAACCGGAACGGCAAGTATTCCTGTCCATATTGTTTTCTTTTTTAAGCTGTTGTAATGCTCGAACTGTATTTTTTCCTGCTCAGCTATTACTTCATCTTCGTCATCGTTGATAATAAATCCGTATCCAACTCCTTGTAAAACCTTATCTAAAGACTGCAAATCTGTCGACTTAGGATCAAAATCTACCCACGCTGACTGGTTGGCATAATTCACACCTGCGTCTGTCACACCTTGCGTGCTCTTAAGCATTGATTCCACACTCACTGCACAGGCTGCACAGGACATTCCGGTTACGGGAAGTGTAACTTTTTTGGTATTGATAGCTTTATTTTCCGTTTCCATCTTATTTCTGAAATACTGTACACAAAGATACAACCTCATGAAGCAGGCTACATTACAGAATTACTACCCGACTTTACAAGATTACAGGATGAATTAAGAACTGGACTTGTCTTTTTTTGACAGGATTAACAGGATTTAGGGTAAACCTGCGAATTAGAAAATATAGAACACTTTTAAATGGTTAGGCCAGCCTGGTTCCGTTGGCTACTGCAAAATCCGGACTGGCGAGAATTACTTCACCATCAGGCAGAATAAAACCGGTTGTTAGTACTTCGGATTTAAAATCAGCAATTTGCTTTACCGGAAAGTTGACAACACACAAAACCTGTTTGTTCAGCAAATCGTCTTTTGTATAACGCGCAGTAATTTGGGCAGAACTTTGTTTGATTCCAATTTCTTCCCCCAGATCAATCCAGAGCTTAAATGCGGGTTTTCTTGCTTTCGGAAAATCTTCAACGCGAATGATCGTTCCGGCCCTAAGGTCCACATTTTCAAAATCCTGCCAGGAGATGGTATTCATAAATTTTCGGGTTTGATAAAATTTTCCGGACGAGTAATAAATTGATTTTACATTATAATTCTTCAAGGCTTTACTTTACCTGAAGTCGATTATCCCGTAAGTTAAACCTACCGTATGAAAAAGCTTAGCATTTCAGTGATTATTCTTGTCTGTACTGTCTTTTTTTCCTTGCAAAACAAAACCATTCCTTTTTACATTGGTTCACAGGATAAAGGCCTCAACTCTTCCATATCATTGTGTGAACTGGATCTGTCAACCGGAAAAATTACCCTGGTTGATACTTTTAACAACTGCACAGCGCCGGGTTATGTGAGTATTTCTCCGGACAAAAAGAATTTGTATGCCATTTCGAGTGATAACAAAATCAATGCTTTTGCTATTGGCGCAGACAAAAAATTAAATTACCTGAACAGCCAGCCATCCGAAGGTTCGGGGCCATGCCATGTTTCTGTTGATCCTTCCGGCAAAATGGTTTTTGCTTCCAATTACGGTGACGGAAGTTTTGCAGCTTATACTTTGCAGGCAGGTGGAAAACTCAATTCTGCAACATATAAAGAACAATTTACGGGAAGCGGGCCCAATACAAAACGGCAGGAAAAAGCACATGCACACTTTGCGGGTACGAGTCCGGATGGAAAATATGTATATGTGGTAGACCTGGGGAGTGATAAGATTATGAATTATACATTGGATGCAAAATCCGGAAAACTTACACCAAATCCGGCACAGCCATTTTTCAGTGCAAAACCTGGATCAGGGCCGAGGCATTTTATTTTTCATCCAAACGGAAGGTCATTATTCTTACTCAATGAACTGGAAGCCACATTAACTTCCTGTTCGGTTGATAAAAAAGGCGTTATTACCAGTCTGGAAACTTATTCAACATTACCGGCGGATTTTGCAGGAAATAATACGAGTGCAGCTATTCATTTGCATCCGAACGGAAAGTTTGTTTATGTTTCCAACCGCGGGCATAATTCCATCAGCGCATTTAAAATCCTGGATGGCGGAAAGCTGGAAAAAGTAGACGAAATCACAAAATCAGTTTCCGTACCTCGTGATTTCAACATTGATCCTACCGGAAAATATATGATCGTTGCCAATCAGGATAAAGATAATCTGGTGGTTTATACGATCGATCCGCAAACTGGTAAGCTCACTTTCCTGCATGAAAGCATTTCTGTCAAAGCACCAATTTGTGTGGCATTTTTATAAAAAAGGAGTATTTCCTAAGTACTGTCACACTGAGCGGGGTCAAAGTGCAGGCGACCAAGCTAGAATCACTATAGCCCGCACTTCCACCGCGCGGCAGGCCGTAAGCTCAGGGTGGCAGCATTTTGGCTTTTTAAGGCAATATGTTTTTTATTTAATTTTAATAATCAAATAATTACTATTTCATTTACTTAAAATCAAATCTATATCTTCTTAGCCATTCTGTTCTGATAGTAGTTCAGGAAATCTTCCAGCTGTTCGACCGGCATTTTTCTTGCAATGATTTTCTTGTTTTTATCCAAAACATAAATAGTAGGCGTTGTCACAACATCATACCTTTTATTAAAGTCAATTTCATTTAAGGTGTCAAACCCATTGATCAAACCTTCCAAATGATAAGTTGTTACAAATGATTTCCATTCCGCTAAATTATGCTCCGTGGATATGGCCATCACTTTGATACCATTAGCCTTATTTTTTTCATAAAACGCTACAAGTTTTGGTGACGCTTCTTTGCAGTGCCCGCAAGTGGGTGCATAAAAGAATAAAACCATATAATTTGCTGCAACCGTTTTGAGATCTACTTTCTTGCCGGTCGGATCGGTAAGTGTGAGAGCAGGGAAGGTCTTATTTACAAGCAGATATTTCATTGTATTGACCTTTTCCGCTATACGTTTTTTTACATCTTCCGAAACACCCATATCGCCCGACAGGTAATATTTCTCAGCCATATGCACCCAAAGTCCCTCCGTACCAACAGTTTTTGGATTTTCGTACTGATTCGTAATATAATAAGCCACATACGATTTTACTTCTTTATTACCAGCCGTTTTGTTCACCAGCCAATCTGCATCCTTGATCAGAGAATCAGGAGTCTGTACAACCAGGTTTTTAAAATAACGGTCCAGTCTGGGTTCCAAAAACGGTGTGTTTAGTATCCGTCCGTCAGAAAAATCGAAACCATCCCAGTAATGTGCTTTGTAATAATTAAAAACCCACATTGAATCTGTTTTTCCGCCAGCCATTTTTGGAGCAGCCGGAATCTCCGGATCCGCTGACATTTTTAACAATTTGCTGGTAAATGCTTCCGGATTATCAGCTAAAAATTTCAGACGATAAGATTTAAATTCTTCCTGGGCCGCTGTAAGTTTATTCTGAGAATCCGCGTTTTTTTCGGTTTTAATAACCTCAATCTGCTTTGCCTTATTTTTCAACTCGTTCTGATACGTATAAAACAGTTCGTTCTCCCTTGAACCCGTGACCTTCATGTGCCCGATTATATCCGAAGTATCCGTAGCTACCGAAAAATGGTCTTCCTTCCCTGAATAAACCAGCTCGATCCAACGCTGATTGCCCGGTAATAAAATCACATAAAGCCCGCCCGGAAGGCTGGTTTCACCTTTGAATACCATGTTCCCGCTTGCATCTGCCCTGGCTGTATCCTTTGGAATAAATTGTGTGCTGTTTTTACTATAATGCCCCAGTATCAGTGAAGAATCCCTTACCCCTGTTATTTTAGCCCCAATCTCATAGCCCTGGCCGAAGCTGGCTGCAAGAAACCCACATGTTATAGTTATTGATAAGACTGCTATCCGGATATAATATTTCATCAGAAAAAACCTTTTTTGCGTGTGACTGTTTAATTAAATATTTCAACCTTTACCTTTCAGACAAAATTAACTTCAAAACGACAACTTCTGTCAGGTTCTTATTCAAATGTTTTATTTTCTATCTAAAGCCATTGATTTTTTGGTAATGCCGTTCAGTATTTTCCTCATTTTATCCTTTTGTGCTTTTTATATTAAAAACTACAAAAGAAAGAAACTGCTGCTCATACTCTCCTTTACCTGGCTGATTCTGATATCAAATTCTTTCCTGGTGAACAAGGCTTTTAACTGGTGGGAATTTAAATATATGAACATGAATGATCTGCAAAAAACCTACGACGTCGGTGTTGTATTTGCGGGAGGCATGATAAGCGTTCCTTCCCTTAAAGCAGACCATCCGGTAATGGGAATTCATGCGGACCGGTTTGCTGGAAGCATTTTTGCTTTATAAAGCCGGAAAAATAAAAAAGATATTAATCTCAGGTACCAGTCAGCCTTATCTGATGGCCGCAAAAAAAGGAGAAACCCGGCTTGCTGCGCAGTTGTTACTGGATTGGGGCGTTAAAGCCGGCGATATCATTTATGAGGAACGATCAAGAAACACGCGTGAAAACGCAATCTTTTCTGCCAGAATATTAAGGTCAAAATTTCCCGGAGGTAAATATCTCCTGATCACATCTGCTTTTCACATGCGAAGATCTTTGGGATGTTTGGCAAAAGTCAATATTGATGCAGATGCATTTCCGGCAGATTTCTATGGAGGAGAGTATCCTTTGGATTTTCAATTCCTGTTTGTACCCAATTCCAATGCATTAGCTTATTTTGATCTGCTTTGGCACGAATGGACCGGTTATATCATGTACAAACTTGTAGGCTACTCCTGACGAATAGTCATGGATATAATCATTTTCAAATGATTAGTTATCCCTGACTATTATACCATTCCCTATCGGAATGGTTTCTGAAGTTTAACATTGAATTAGGTTACCAGCAATTATCAGACACTCAGAATTTTTACCATTCTCAGTAAATCCTCGTTGATTGGCTTGGGAAGACGGATCGTGTCTTCAAAAGGAGTGTATACCAAATCGTTGTTGATGATACCTGCCATAACATTTTTCTGGCCGGCAATTAAGCCTTCTAAGGCGCCCAATCCCAAACGGCTCGCCAGTATACGGTCATATGCTGATGGCGGCCCTCCGCGTTGTGTATGTCCCAGGGTCGTTACCCTGATATCTGCATCTTCATCTACCTGTGCTTTGATCTTTTCGGCAACCTCGGCAGCACTGCCTTCTTCATCACCTTCTGCCACGATAATGATAGAAGAAGATTTGGAACGGCTCCATCCCTGTTTCAGTGTTTCCACTACTTCCGAAATTGGCGTTAGCACTTCCGGTACCATTACCAGTTCAGCGCCACCGGCAATACCCGACTGTACAGCAATATAACCCGAGTCACGGCCCATTACTTCAATAAAAAATATACGGTCATGAGAACTCGCAGTATCACGGATTCTGTCAATTGCGTCCAATGCAGTGTTTACAGCCGTATCAAATCCAATGGTGTAGTCAGTACCATACAAATCATTATCAATCGTTCCCGGAGCTCCGACAGTAGGAATGCCATATTCGTTTCCGAAAATCATTGCACCTGTAAAGGTTCCGTTTCCACCAATTGCTACCAGTCCTTCAATACCATGCTCCTGCAAATTGTCGTAAGCCTTTTTTCTGCCTTCGGGCGTCATAAATTCTTTGCTGCGGGCAGATTTTAAAATTGTACCCCCTCTTTGAATAATATTGCTAACCGAGTAAGACTCCATTTTGTACAAGTCACCGGCAATCATCCCACTATATCCTCTCCTGATTCCGAAAACCTCAATTCCATGATAAACAGCCCCTCTGACGACAGCTCTGACACACGCGTTCATGCCCGGTGCGTCTCCTCCTGAGGTAAAAACTCCAATTCTCTTCATTTATTTTTGGGATTACTTCTATTCGATCTCTTAACAGTTCATTTTAACCTTAAAGGCACAATTTCCGCAAATTTATCTGGTATTTTCATAAAATATACGACCTATTTCTTAATTCTATCAAAAAAATACCAAAACAAGATTCAAAATTAGCATCCCAAACTTATATCAATACTTCTATATTTGCGCTTGTTAATGAAAATTTAATATTTATTAACAGGCCGTTCAGCCAGGTTTTCCTGATTGAAAAGTCATATTTGTAAAAAATACCGGGATTATCCAACCCAATTAAAAATACAATAAGCTTAACATTAACAAAATGAAAAATTTGATTTCCTGGCAACGTATCTGGCCTCATTTGATTGCAGTTATTGGCTTCATGGCTTTAGCTGTCATCTATGTTTCTCCTGTTTTGCAAGGCAAAAAATTAAATATGCACGACGATAAGCAAGCTAAAGCAGCTGCCCGGGAAATAGTAACCTATCATGATAAAACAGGTGAATGGTCACAATGGACCAACGGAATGTTTGCGGGAATGCCCGCATATCTGATCGCAGGGGATTACCCTACCAGTATTTCAACAAAGGCTGGGCAGATGATGAACAAAATTTTACCTGCCCCGGCCAATTACCTTCTGATCGGCATGGTGAGCGCTTATGTGCTCTTTCTGGTGATCGGAGCCGGAGGATGGCTGGCTTCACTGGGTGCAATTGCTTTTGCCTTTTCGTCTTTTAATGTCATCAATCTGGAAGCCGGGCACGTTTCCCAGGTAATTGCTATCATGTATGCACCAGGCGTGTTGGCCGGAGTATTGCTGGCATTCAGAAAGCACTGGCTGGCCGGTGCCGCACTTACCGCATTATTTTTGTCTCTTGAATTGTATGCTAATCACGTTCAGATCACCTATTATCTGGGTGTTGGTGTTGTCGTTCTGGTGATAGTAGAAAGTATTTCTTTCATCAAAAAAGGACAGGCCAAACAGCTCACTTTTATTCTTGCCGGACTCTTTTTTGCTGCGTTAATAGCCGTTGGGACACATACAACAAGGCTTTGGAACGCTTATGATTATACCAAAGAAACCATCCGCGGCAAATCAGAACTTAGCCCGGTTAAAAACGCAGCAACAGCAACACCAGCTGGTGACGGATTGGGTAAAGAATATGCATTTGAATACAGTTACGGTATTGGTGAAATACTTACGCTAATTGTCCCTAACGCTTATGGCGGAGCCACCTATGGCCCGGTTGGTACTTCGTCAGAAACATATAAAACACTGACAGGCAAAGGCGTTGATCCTGCAATGGCGCAAAGTTTTATTAAACAGTTACCGCTTTACTGGGGCAGCCAGCCTATTATGGGCGGACCAAATTATGTAGGAGCGATAGTATTCTTTCTTTTTGTTTTGGGAATATTTATCATTAAAAATCCGCTGAAATACTGGGCCGTTGGAGTCTTTGCCTTATACATTATATGGGCATGGGGAAAAAGCCTGGCCGGGATCAACTATTTGTTTTTCGACTACTTCCCGATGTTCAACAAGTTCAGGGCTATGACGATGGTTGTATCGCTTGCCCAGTTGCTGATGGTATTTCTTGGCATCCTCGCACTGATTAAAGTTGTTCAGAGAAAAATCAGCTGGAAAGAATTTCAACGTCCTTTTCTGACCACTCTGGCTATAACTGGTGGCCTGATGCTGATATTAGCCATAATACCAACACTGTTTTTTAGTTTCCAGTCTGCCAATGACCCTCAGAATGTTGAAAATTTCACACAGGCAACCCAGAGTAAAGAATTTGCTCAGGAAATAGTGAATTCCATTGTGAAGGACCGTGCAGGAATGATGCAGGCTGATGCATTCAGAAGCCTGGTTTTTATTCTTTTAGCAGCTGCCCTGATCTGGCTTTGGATGAAAGAAAAAATTAAACCAGTGCTACTTTACGGTGCCTTTATAGTACTCATGATATTCGATTTATTCGGTGTAGATAAACGTTATCTGAATGATGAGGATTTTGTAAGCAATTATGCTGCCCAGGGTGACACAACACCGTCCGCGGCCGATGAGCAGATATTGAGGGATACTGATCCGGATTTTAAAGTATTGGACGCTTCTACTTCTCCATTTCAAAGTGCGGATGCATCTTATTTCCACAAATCTTTAGGTGGTTACCATGGTGCTAAACTGCGTCGTTATCAGGAATTATTTGAACGTCAGATCGCGAAACAAAATCCAAATCCGGGTATTCTTGATATGCTGAATACCAAGTATGTGATCACGATGGACCAGCAAAATAATAAAGTTGCAATTCAGCAGCCGGGAGCATTCGGGAATGCATGGTTTGTAAAAAGCTATAAAATAGTTCCCAATGCCGATGCTGAAATGGCCGCCCTGGATTCACTGCAACCAAAAGATGAAGCCGTTTTAGACCAGAAATTTGCTGAAAACCTGAAAGGACTGACTTTAAATACGGATTCTACGGCAACGATTAAGCTCACCAGCTATAAACCAAATGAACTGAATTACGAAAGCAATTCTAAAAGTGAAGGTTTGGCGGTATTTTCTGAAATTTATTACAATGTACGTAATGAGTGGAAGGTAACGATTGATGGGAAACCGGCTGATATGTTAAGGGCCAATTACGTTCTTCGTGCTTTAAGGGTTCCGGCCGGAAAACATGCTATTGTCTTCAAATTTGAGCCTGTTTCCGTTGCCACGGGTCATACTATAGATTTGATCAGTTCTGTACTTCTGGTCGCTTTAATAGCCGGTGCATGTGTGGCAGAGGCTAAATCAAAAAAGAATCCGGAGGTGTAATCAACAGCAAAATGATTTAAATCAACGGCTATTGAAAAATGAAAATATATCTTGACAAAATGAATTGCTCTCATAGTAAAAATTGGGGCAATTCATTTTAAAACCATACATCCAGCAAAAAGTCTTTCAAAACCTCTTCGCCACTTAATTTAATTGACTTTCCTTTCTTTACTTCCACAGAACCATCAGCCCGGTAAATGTATACTTGTTTATGAACCCGGTCAATAAGCCAGCCCAGGCTACATCAGTTGGATATGTATTCTTCCATTTTATTTTTCAGGTCAGAAAGGCTGTCGCTTAAAGACATTACTTCAACTACTAAATCCGGGCTAACAGGTGCAAACTTTTTTCGGTCAGTTTCTGAAAGGTCTTCCCATTTAGTTTTATTAATCCAGGAAACGTCCGGGGAACGTACTGCACCATTTTTTAATGTAAATCCAGCAGATGAATCGAAGACTTAACCTGCCTTAGTTTTACGATTCCAAATTCCTAACTCAAACCCGAATTCAAAATTATAATTACCTGTATCTGATCCTGTTGGTGCCATAGCAATAATATTACCTTCTTTATCCCTTTCCAGGAATAATTGTGAATTAGCCTGACAGAGGTCAAAGAACATCTCATCAGTAAGGCCTGCGACTGAACGTATTTTTAATGGCAGTTCCATAACATTGTTAGATAACGTTTATGAAATTTAACAATTAAGATCAACCATTGATTTTATTTCTTCTCAATACCTGCTAATATCCTGCCAATATCATTAGCCCGGTTCATGAAAGACAGACTGGTATCTAAATCCTTGTTATCAATCGCATCTTTGAATTTTTTCAAAAGCTCAATATAATCTCCGAGCGCTTTGGAAACATTGGCTTTATTCTGGTCAAAAATAGGAGCCCACATCTGAGGCGAACTTTTAGCCAGACGAACTGTGGAAGAAAAACCGGTACTGGCCATATCGAATATCGCCTTTTCGTCTTTTTCTTTATCTAAAACAGTAAGCCCAAGTGCAAACGAGCTGATATGGCTCAAATGCGAAACATAAGCCAAATGCAGGTCATGTTCTACGGGAGTCATATAATGTATCTTCATACCCACATCCCGAAGAAAAACTTCAACCAGGCCCAACGAATCGGGATGACTTTTTTCTTTGTCACAAATAATTACATTTTTATTAATCAAGAGCTCTTTAAAGGCAGCGCCGGGACCCGAATTTTCAATACCCGACATAGGATGAACTGCTACAAACTGGCTTCTGTTCAGATGATTATCAACCAACTGGCAAATCTGTTCTTTAGTAGAACCCAGATCCATAATTGTTTTACCTGCGGGAATATTGTCCAGCATATAAGGCAACATGGTCGTGATCACATCAACCGGTGTTGCCAATACATTGAGTTCTGCAATTTTGAGGGCTTCTTCAAGAGAAGTGATCTCATCCACAATTCCTTTTGCTAACGCAATTTTCTGGTTTACAACAGAATTATCGACACCAATAAATTTAATATGCGGATACTTCTCTTTAAGCCCTAATGCAAACGAACCACCCAAAAGACCAACTCCTATAATACTAATAATCATTTTTCAGCAATTTTTAAAGCTGCTAGCTAATAGCTGTTAGCTCTGTTTCATTTGTATATTGTCAAGAAATTTTCTTGTCACCAGCCAAGCAGATTGTTAAAAAGTACAAAGGCGATTTCTTCCCATCATCCCTCCTGTTTTCCTTTTCACCCTTAACCTTTAACCTAAAATTCTCCCCACCGCTTCCCAGATCCTTTCTTTTGGCAGGCAAAGTGATAACCGGATATATCGTTGTCCTTTTGGCCCGAAAATAAAACCAGGAGCAATGAACACGTGTTTTTCCAAAATTAAAGTATTTACAAGCTCCTCAGCAGACTCAACATGCTCAGGTAACTTTCCCCATAAAAACAAACCTTCCTGTTTAGGGTCCCATGTACAACCCAATGCATCTAATAATGCCTCAGAAGCTTCCAGGCGGCCCTGATAAACACCATTTCTTTCGCGATGCCATTCATCTGTATTCTGCAATGCTGCTGATGCTGCTTCCTGTAGCGCCCAGAACATACCCGAATCCACATTACTTTTAATCGTCAGTACTGCATCAATATAAGGTTTTGCACCAGCCAGCCAACCCAATCGCCAACCTGCCATATTATGCGATTTACTCATGGAATTCAATTCAATTGCAACCTCTCCGGCTCCATCTACTGACAACAAACTGATCGGCTCCTTTTTGTTCAAAACCAGGCTGTATGGATTATCATGGCAAAGCAATATCTGATGTTTTTTAGCAAAAGCTACGGCCTCTTCAAATAATTCAATAGTTGCCGGAGCTCCTGTTGGCATGTGCGGATAATTAAGCCAGATAATTTTGGTACGTGATGTAACCAGGCTTTCCATAACTTCCCAATCAGGCTGCCAGCCAAAATCTTCCCGAAGCGGATATTCCTTCACCACCGCACCAACCATTTTACTTACTGCACGATAAGCAGGATAGCCAAGTTCGGGCACCAAAACCTCATCTCCCGGATCAAGAAATGTGAGCGAAATATGGGTTATTCCTTCCTTTGAGCCAATAAGCGGTAAAATTTCAGAAGCCGGATTTAAAGTAACACCGTATGTTCTCTGATAAAAACCTGCAATTGCATTACGGAAAGTGATAGTTCCGTTGTAAGCCTGATAACCATGCGCCTGGGGCTTATGCGCCGCATCCGACAAAGCCTGAATGGTTTGTTCAGAAGGCATCATATCCGGATTTCCTATTCCCAGATTAATGACATCATGTCCTTCGGCAATCAATTTACGTACTTCGGCAAGTTTAACTGAAAAGTAATATTCAGAGGTTTGCCGGGTACGCTGTGCAGTTTCTATTATCATTTTTATCAGATCTGTTAAAGCAATCAGCTTATGAACATCGGTTTATTTTAATACGATCAGGCTGAAACGGCGCGCAATTTACGACTTTTACCATAATGGACATAAGGCTTGAAAGATTGTAATAACGCACAGATTCAGATTCATTGCAAAAAAGCCTGACCGCATCTGTTTTTGAACTTTGTTACTATTGCAGTTATTCCATTAAATTAGCAGAATGAACTTCAAATATATCATTCTGCTGTTTTCTGTTTTTGCAGCCGGCTGCTCCAAACCATCCGATAAGATCATTATTGCTACCGCTGCCAATGTCCAGTATGTCATGCAGGATATTAAAAAAGAATTTGAAAAAGAGTCCGGTAAAAAAATTGAAATAGTGGTCAGTTCCTCCGGAAAACTAACTACCCAAATCCGGGAAGGAGCACCATTTGATGTGTTCGTATCGGCAGATACCAAGTATCCACAGGAAATATATGAAAGAGGTGGTTCTGATGAAAAGCCAAAAGTATATGCACTGGGAACGCTCGTAATTTGGTCGAAGGATATTCCTTCATCTGAATTAAAAATTGAAGAATTGACCGGAGAAAAAATAAAGAAAATTGCTATTCCAAATCCCCGCACCGCACCGTATGGTGAGGCAGCAATACAGGTTTTAGAAAAACAAAAATCGTTTGCAGATATAAAAAAGAAACTCGTTTATGGCGAAAGTATAGCTCAGACGGCTCAGTACATCACATCAGGGTCTGTTGAAGCCGGATTCAACGCTTTATCAATCGTACTTTCTCCTGAAATGAAGGGAAAAGGTCAGTGGATCGTGGTTGATTCTACCTTATACAAACCCATAGAACAGGCCGCCATATTACTGAAACACAGTGAAGATTCACCTAAAAAAGAAACCAGCCGTCAGTTTTATGATTTTTTGTATTCTAAAAAAGGAAAAGAAATTTTTAAAAAATATGGATATAAATGAGTCGGGAATAAAGAGTTATAAATTAAGAATATTCATAATTCTCAACTCCAATTCTTACTTTTCAACACATAATACCTGATTCCCTAATGGATTGGCAACCTCTTTCGCTTACTTTCAAACTCGCCTCCATCACTTCCGTTATTCTGTTGGTAATTTCCTTACCATTGGCATATTGGCTTGCTTTCGGAAAATTTAAAGCAAGAGGAATAGTTGAAGCGATAATTGGTATGCCCTTGGTTTTGCCACCTTCAGTTATTGGTTTTTATTTGTTACTGGCATTTAGCCCATCGTATTGGTTTGGTGCCTGGATCGAAAAAACTATTGGATTAAGGCTGGTATTTTCTTTTCCAGGATTGGTTATTGCATCTGTCATCTATAGTTTGCCATTTATGGTTTATCCGTTACGAGCAGGATTACAATCTTTACCGGGATCTTTGCAGGAAGCCTCATTTACATTAGGAAAAGGACGATTTGAGACATTTTATAAAATACTTTTACCGAACTGCAAACCAGCCGTATTAACCGCATTTGTACTCACTTTCGCACATACCGTTGGAGAATTTGGTGTAGTTTTGATGATCGGAGGGAATATTCCCGGTGTCACCAAAGTAGCTTCCGTAGCGATTTACAACGAAGTAGAAGCACTTAATTATACCGTTGCAAATCAATATGCCTTGGTACTTTTTGCAATTACATTTATCATTTTGCTCCTGGTATATTCCATTAACAACCGCCTGCTTCGTGTCCGACAATCTGCTTGAAATAAATATCCGTCATTCACTGCAAACTTCAAACGGGATATTGCCCATGGAAATTTCCATGTCGGTAAAGCTGGGAAATATCGTGGCTGTTACCGGTCCGTCGGGTGCAGGAAAAACTACTTTATTAAGACAAATTGCAGGATTAGTACATCCACAAACCGGTCACATTCAATTTAATAATAGTATCTGGCTGGATACAAATTCAAAAACGAGTATCCCAACCCAAAAAAGAAATATTGGTTTTGTTTTCCAGGATTACGCCTTATTTCCTCATCTGACGGTACAAGAAAATTTAAGTTTTGGTTTGGAAAAAGGTAGTAATACTGCCATTATCAACGAACTGCTCCATGCGGTTGACCTTCATCAGCTGGCAGACCGCAAACCATACCAGCTTTCAGGAGGGCAGCAGCAACGGGTTGCATTGGCAAGAGCACTTGTTCGTAAGCCGGATCTCTTACTTCTGGATGAACCGCTGTCAGCACTTGATCATTCTATGCGAATAAATTTACAGGAACTAATCCTTAAATTTCACCGGCAATATGGCTTCACGATGATCATTGTAACCCACGATCTGAGTGAAATATTCCGTTTGTCCAATGATGTAATTGTATTGGAAAACGGAAAGATCAGCAAACAGGGAACACCGTCCGAAATTTATCTCCCCAATGAAAATACAGGAAAAGACCTTGTATTGTACGGCGAAGTAATAACCAGTGTTGTGAATCAGGATCACCTGCTTGTCCGCGCATTGATACAGCAAAATATCCAGGAATTGAAATTGCCCCTTCACATGGAACCTGATTTTCATCCGGGCCGTTCGTTCGCGCTTCGGTACGCGCTCAATATGGCAGATATAACCTTGATTGACAAATAGTTAAATACTTAACTCAAAACGCTTTCATTCTGTTTATGAAAGTATATATTTGAAACAATTAATATAATCAGCACAACAATTGGTGTTATAATCATTGGCGTGGCATCATTACTATTGATATGTGCAATGGCTGCCGAAATAAATGTGATCCCAAAACCCGCATAAGCCCATTCTTTGATCCTTGCCGGCACGAATGGAATCAATAAAACCAAAGCTCCTAAAATTTTGGCCAAAGCCAGTTCAATCCTGAAATAGTCAGGAAATCCCAGGTGATGGAATCCTGCTCCGACTTCCGGATTAGTAAAATAACTGTATGCACTAAAAAGCATCATTGCACCTACAATCCCTGTCGTGACCCAATAAATTATCCTATTCTTTTTCATTTTATATTTTGTTTGAGAAGCACAAACTTAATTATATTTGCTTACCTATTGTAACCAGTTACCCCGAGGTAAGCACTATCCTCTAAGTAAGCAGCCTGTTCAAAGTCTTATGGAAAAATTAAATCACAAGGAATGTACATCTCAATTATTGCCGATCAGAGATGCCATCGATGTAATCAGTGGTAAATGGAAATTGCAGATAATTGTTTCCATTTCTACAGGCAACAATCATTTTCGTGAAATAGAAAGGAGCATCCCCAAACTGTCTTCCAAAGTTTTAGCGAAGGAACTGAAAGACCTGGAAGCGAACCGATTAATAAAAAGGACAGTTTTTGAAAGTTCGCCTGTGTCGGTAGAATATACTTTACTGCCTCACGCGGATTCTTTACAACCTGTAATTGAATCTCTCCGGCACTGGGGCACAATACACAGAAATGAAATAATGAGAGACTAAAAGACAAGTATTCTGTTCTGGTTGAAAAGAATCTTGCTTTGTAAAACACTATCCCGGGGGTAGCTTTATTCAATATCTGTCTTTTCTAAAAAAACTTATTTCCACAAATTTTATGCGCAGGTTTTATCAATTACTTCAAATTGCTCTGATTGCAATTCCACTACTCGCTATGCGTCAGGACAAACCTCTACGTGTTATCTTTTTCGGTGATTCTATTACACAAGCTGGTGTAAGCCCAACAGGATATATTACAAAAATGACAGAAATGCTGAAAGCTGCGGGTCAGGATAGTCAATTTGAACTTGCCGGCGCCGGTATTGGGGGTAACAAAGTGTATGATCTTTATTTAAGACTGGAAGATGATGTACTTTCCAAGAAACCGGATGTGGTATTTATTTATGTGGGGATTAATGATGTATGGCACAAAACCTCATCAGGAACAGGAACAGATCCTGACAAATATGTCAAATTTTACGAGGCGCTGATCAAAAAAATGAAGGCGCAGAATATCAGGATTATTGTTTGTACGCCAACAGTAATAGGTGAGAAAAATGACAATTCGAATGCCCAGGATGGGGATTTGAACGAATATTCCAAGCTGATCAGGGATATTGCAAAACGTAACAATCTGGAATTATGTGACCTCAGAAAATATTTTGGTGATTATCTGGTAAAAAATAATCCTGAAAATAAAGACAAAGGAATTCTGACTTCTGACAGGGTTCATTTGACTGACGAAGGGAATAAATTTCTGGCTGAAAGAATGATGGAAGCTTTGGTGAAAGTGAAGTAAATATTGGGCAATGCGACCCGGTCAAAATAACAAATCCGGGCTGGACGGCTCCTTCACGTTCAACCCGGATTTATTGTAAAAAGCATTATTTCCATTCACGCCGGCGTTGCCGTTCAGCCCGGCTTCGCCGTCCAGACCGGGTCTCAAAGACCGGACTCTACTCCCACAGCTTTTCAGGATATTCACCATTTTCGTGCAAAGGCGTCAGGGAAGCTTGTACGGCTGGTTTATCTTCGGGATATGTAACGCCAAACCAGTCAGAAGAACTGCGAAAAACACGGCAATCTCCCAATCCGCTTTTAATGATGTGCGTCATGACTGTCGGAATATAAAACTCAGCCTTTGGTGTATGCAGATTTTCTCTGGCGTACGTTTCAAATAAATCCTTTATGATTGGAAACACAGAAGGCTTAAATCCCCAGAAATTCATGGATACCGGCGTTTCAGGTTCAAGTTCTGTAAGCACTTCATTTTCTTCAAAATAGATATTCCCATCTTTTTCAAATATTTTAGTGCGTTCTACAACGGATTCAAGATTATGGTCTGCCCGTTCTATGCAGATCCCCCGCGAAACAGTCCCGTTTTCAGATAATGTCCGTTTCAGTTCATAACCAATCATAGCATGCTGCTTTTCATTGGTATCATTCTGAAGAAAAGCCGACATTGTTGCAAAAGCTTCGCGGCCATAAAAATCGTCCGCATTGATTACAGCAAAAGGTGTATCAGTTTGCTCCCATGCACAAAGCGTGGCATGCCCGGTTCCCCAGGGTTTTACGCGTTCTACTTTTCCTAAGTCTTCCGGAACATATGACTGAACTCCCTGAATAGCAAAATCATAATCAATTTTCCCTTTTAATTTCGGAGCAAATAAAGCTTCCGCACTTTCTCTGATTTCTTCACGTACGATGAAGACAACTTTGCCAAAACCGCTGCGAACGGCATCATACAAAGAATAATCTATAATGGTCTCTCCGTTTGGCCCAAACTGATCAAGTTGTTTGATCCCCCCATAACGGCTACCAATTCCCGCAGCCAAAATCAAAAGTGTAGGTTTCATTAAAAGTTGTTTGTATAAATAAAAAGAATGTATAGCTAGATATCCGAGCAACAAAAACGGATCAAATTCCATCTGGCTCCCGCATTGTTAGTCTTTCATGCTTGGAGACACAAAAAAACAATAAAATAATGAAAATATACTATCCCGGCTTTATATCTGTTAGGATAAAGATTTGGTAACTTTTATGAGCACACGCCTGGTGTTGGCAAATTTAACAGATGGGCACAAAAAAGCGTGATGAAAACTCACCACGCTGCTTCAATACGTAATAGGATATTTTTTTAAACGGCAAAACTTTCACCGCAGCCGCAGGTTCTTGTAGCATTAGGATTTACAAACTGGAATCCCTTGCCATTAAGGCCATCAGAAAAATCAAGAATGGTACCTGCGAGATATAATATACTTTTTTTATCAACAATGATTTTGACACCCTTATCTTCAAAAATCATGTCAGTAGGTTTGGTATCAGAATTAAATTCAAGATTATAAGTAAGACCTGAACATCCGCCACCTAAAACACCCACCCGGATTTGATAATCATCCTGATGACCATCTGCCTGACGTAATTCTACAATTTTATTTTTGGCTGTTTCGCTTACCGTTACCATAATCGTTTTATTTTTTATACTTGCAAGTTGTAAACGTCTTAAACATTTAAGAAAGTTCATCAAAAGGCAAAAAAGGATCACTCGTTACAAGAGGTTTTTTCCTGTCAACAATAATCCCTTTAAGCTTTCCTCCTTTAACCCTTCCCCCTTTTTACCAATACCCCTTTTTCCATTCCTCCCTTAACCTCTTTCCAAAACCACTGCCCCACCCTGGTTAATTACTGATAAATGTGTACTTGAATCAATTCCTACGCCTGCAAATGTTTGCTTCATGGCTTCGCCCACCTTCTGCGCATTTTCCATTCCCCTGCTCAAAGCAAACATAGATGGCCCTGAACCTGAGATGCTACAGCCCAAAGCGCCGTTACTAATAGCGGCATTTTTCACTTCACTAAATGCTGGTATCAATATAGATCTTACAGGTTCAATAATGACATCAACCATAGAACGGCCGATCAGGTCATAATCAGATTTCATTAATCCTGCTACCAGACCTGCAACATTTCCCATCTGGGCAATCGTATTTTTGAGGGACACTTCGTTACGCAAAATATATCTTGCATCCTTGGTATTAATCTCAATATCAGGATGAACCAGCGTACAACAAAGATCAGACGGTACAGGAATAGAAAATATATCCAATGGATCATAACTTCTGATGACGACGAAACCGCCCAAAAGCGATGGGCCAACATTATCAGCATGCGCCGATCCGGAAGCCATCCGTTCACCTTCCATAGCAAAGCGAAGAAGTTCTCCTCTGCTCAGCGGATTGCCTAACAGCTCGTTCATAGCTACAACGCCTGCCACCGCACTGGCCGCACTGGACCCCATCCCGCTTCCCAGTGGCATATTCTTATGTAAAGTCACCTCACACCCAAGGTCTGTAATACCCAGATGTTTCAGCAAATGAAGCATGACCACCGTCACTGCATTTTTCTCGGCGGTTCGGGGTAATCTTCCTTCATCGCCAGTAATATCTTTGATTACAATTCCTGGCTTATCAATGCGGTGTATTTCTACCACATCTCCTGGTTCTTCTATTGCAAAACCAAAAATATCGAACCCGCAGGACACATTGGCTACTGTTGCAGGCGCAAAAGCTTTTATATAATTCACTGTAAAAAAAATTATTATTTCTTTAAAAGTATATGCAGAGTAACAAGAGATTTTCGCAGAGAACGCAGAGAGAGAAGATCAATAACTTAGTGCTTTCTGCGTCTTAAATCACGCGGCGTGCGCTTATTTTACTCATCGTGAACCTTCTGCCTTCTACCCCAAATAACTACTTATACTCATAATATCCGCAAATACGCCTGACGCTGTAACTTCTGCACCGGCTCCCGGGCCTTTGATTACCAACGGCCGGTCTTTATATCTTTCTGTTGTAAATGAAACAATATTATCGCTTCCTGAAAGTGTATAAAAAGGATGCTGGGCATCCACTGTCCTGAGTTGAACTACTGCTTTTCCGTCTTCCAATGTAGCTATGAAACGTAGCTTTTCGCCTTTTGCCTCTGCATCAGACTGCATTGTGGCAAAATACTGATCTGAAATGACCAGTTCATCAAAAAAATCATCGACTGTGGACGCGGACAAACAATTTGCAGGTAACAATTGGGTAACCTGTACTTCTTCTGATTCAAGCGGAATACCTACTTCCCTGGCAAGAATTAATATTTTACGCGCAACATCGGCTCCGCTCAGGTCTTCTCTTGGATCAGGTTCTGTAAAACCTTTTAGTTTGGCTTCTTTTACAACGTCTGCAAAACGAACCCCAGGACCGAATGAATTAAATATAAATGAAAGTGTACCAGACAGAATAGCCTCAATTTTCAAAAATTTATCTCCGCTTGCCATTAATCCCTGAATGGTATTGATAATAGGAAGCCCGGCACCTACATTGGTTTCGTACAAGAACTTTACACCTCTCTTTAATGCCGTGCGCTGTAAAGAAATATATTCAGCATAAGAACCTGAATTGGCTACCTTATTAGGCGTTACGACCGATATGCTGGCATCAAGCAACATATTATAATACTGCACAATGTCCTTATCAGAAGTACAGTCTACAAAAACACTATTGGGAAGGTTCAGCTCAATCATGCGCTGTACGAAAGCTGGCAAGCTGGTTTTTACACCTTCATCCATCACGCGGTCACGCCAGTTTTCAGGAGAAATTCCACCGGAATCCAGAAGCATTTTTTTCGTATTTGAAAGACCGGCAATGTTTAGGTTCAGCAGTTTTTCTTCCTGCAGATATTTAGTCTGATTTCTTATTTGTCCCAGTAATGTACCGCCAATCAACCCTACACCAACAATAAACAAGTTGAGTGAACGCGTTTCTGACTGAAAGAAAACGCCATGAATGGCATTCAAAGCTTTGGATAAATCACTTTTGGCAATGACAACGGATATATTCAACTCGGAAGATCCCTTGCGCTGTAGCCACTACATTGATACCGTTTTTACCCAGAACAGAAAAAAGCTTACCGGAAACACCCGTACTTTTTTTCATTCCTTCACCAACAATGGCAATGATGGACAAATTCTTTTCAATAGAAATGCTGTCAATATATCCGTGTGTGATTTCGCTGGCAAATTCCTTTTCCAGGACTTCACTGGCTCGCTGTGCATTTTTAGGATCAATAGAAAAACAAATTGAATGCTCGGACGAGGCCTGGGAAATTAAAATGACACTGATTGCATTGTTGGACAACGCAGTAAAAAGACGCCCTGAAATCCCTGCAACGCCAATCATTCCACTTCCCTGAATATTGACCAGCGCAATTTCATCAATAGAAGAAATACCGGTGATGGCATATTCCTTTTTGTCTGCCGACTTCTGGACATAGGTTCCAATAAAATCAACATTGAATGTATTGAGTACTTTTAAAGTAATGTTTTTTGCAAAAGCAGGCTGTAAACTTGGCGGATAAATCACCTTGGCACCAAAGTGCGAAAGCTCCATTGCCTCAGCATAGGATATGGAGGGAATGGTAAAAGCATTGGTAACTTTTCTTGGATCGGCCGTCATCATACCATCTACGTCCGTCCAGATTTCAATCACATCCGCATCCAGAGCCGCTGCAATAATAGATGCAGTATAATCAGAACCACCACGTCCCAAAGTAGTTGTTATGCCTTCTGGCGGTAGACGCAATGAAGCCTGTTACACATTGCAGGGCAGAAGTTTTGGCAAAATATTCCAGAATCTGATGATTCGTTATTTCAAAATCCACATCGCCCATTCCATACATAGCATCCGTATGAATGATGTTACGAGCATCGCAAAATTCTGCAGTTACACCTTTGCTTTTCAAAATTTCAGTAATAACCAGCGTAGAAAGCCTTTCACCAAAACTCATGATCAGGTCCAGCGTCCTTTCCGAAAGTTCTTTTATCCAGGAAACACCTTTTAAAATATCACCCAGTTCATTGAAAAGGCCTCTCACCGCAGCAAAAGTACTGCTCTGGTTTTTGACGTTGATCATTCCGCGCACAATTGCGAAGTGACGTTCTTCCACCACTTTCAGAAATTCAATATATTCTGCGTTTCCGGCTGCTGCCATCTTACCGATTTCTATCAACCGGTTGGTAACACCTCCCATGGCCGAGAAAACAACAGCAATCCGTTCGCCGTTTGCCAGGTTATTTTCAAGAATACTTATTACTGTTTTGATACTATCAACAGAACCGACAGACGTGCCGCCAAATTTGAGAACCTTCATTTAAAGCTATATTCGAATTACCGCAGTTACTAAATAAATGGCTCACAGCCACCTCTTTTAAATCAGGTGCAAATATAGCAATTCAAATGCTGCAAGCTTCATCCACTCAAGTAAAACCACGTGTTATACTGTTTGCTCTGCTTCAAAACCAGCATGCTCAACAGGAAATTAGAAAAATCTGCATCAATAAAAATCCTCATTATCAACACAAACAGCAATAAATCCTATTTATCGTTCTTATTGGTTTTATTCAAAATCAAATTCTTCAATATGAATAAATAGTTAAAAAATATTATATTTTGAATAAATGGCTATTTATGTAGATAATATTTTACAAAAACATAACTTTCTAAACTTTAATTATGTAATTTTTAATTATATTGAAATTTAATTTTGTTTTAATCGCAGACAAATATAATTTTATCGCTTCGTTGTATTCCTCTGACCATATATAATACCGAGACTACAATTCGCAGAATACAATTTGGAGATGTTCAGGGGTTTCGAAATACTACCTGGCAAATTCAGCAACCTTTAAATATTTATATATCTATCACTCCTTATTAACCCAATTATGAGAAAATTTTTTACGTTAGGTTATCTGTCGGTTTTATTGCTGCTCGCCGGAGTTAGCTACGGACAGGACCTCAACATTAAAGGGAAAGTGTTAGCCGGGAACAGCGCTTTGCCAGGAGCCAGCATTTTGCTGAAGGGAAGCAGCCGCGGAAGCACTACCGACGCCAACGGTGATTTTACACTGAATGCTCCCGCCAATTCTACTCTGGTTGTCTCGTTTATCGGCTACAAATCCACTGAAATTGCAGTAGGTTCTAAAACAGTATTTGAAATTGTACTGGAAGAAGATGCTACCCAGTTCAATGAAATTGTTGTAACTGCCCTGGGTATTGCCCGTGAGAAAAAAGCACTGGGTTATGCTGTACAGGAAGTAAGCGGAAAAGCGCTTACACAAGCTCGCGAAACCAACCTGGTTAACTCACTTTCGGGAAGACTGGCTGGTGTTCAGGTTACTAACTCGAACGGTGCGCCGGGATCTTCTTCGCGTATGATCATTCGCGGAGCAAGTTCTATCGGCAGCAATAACCAGCCATTGTTTGTAGTGGACGGTTTACCTATTGACAACAGTAACTACGGTTCCGGAACAGGTGTGGATTATGGTAATGCTGCCGGATCTATTAATCCGGACGATGTAGAATCCGTTAACGTATTGAGAGGGCCAAGTGCTGCTGCATTATATGGTTCACGTGGTGCAAATGGTGTTGTTTTGATCACGACCAAATCCGGAAAAGGATCAAAAGGAATTGGTGTTTCATTTAATACTAACACTTCTTTTGACAGCCCGTTCCGTCAGCCGGAATGGCAAAATGAATATGGCCAGGGTACAGGAGGAAAATTCTCTTATGTAGATGGTAAAGGAGGAGGCGTTGGCGACGGTGTGGATGAAAGCTGGGGACCTAAACTGGATGGTCAGTTAATTCCTCAATTTAATTCTCCAATTGCAGCAGACGGAACCCGGACACCAACTCCATGGATCGCAAATCCTGACAATGTAAACCAATTTTATCAAACCGGAAAAACATACACTAACAGTGTAGCCGTTACCGGTGGAAATGACAAAGGTGATTTCCGCTTGTCTTTTACTAATCTGGATCAGGCATCGGGTATTTTGCCTAATACCAATTACAAACGCCGTACTGTGTCTTTGAATGCAGGCTGGAACCTGACCAAAAAACTGAACATACGTGCAACTGGTAATTATGTAAAAGATGGCAGTGATAACCGTAATAACTTCGGTTTATACTTCATCTGGTTTGGCCGTCAGGTTGATATGAATTCATTGACTACCTACAAAAAACCAGGCAGCATTTACCAGAATAACTGGAACGACAACTACTGGACAAATCCATATTACCTGCTGAACGAAAGTACCAAAGCAAACGAACGTGACCGTTTATATGGAAACCTTGCTGCAACGTACAAATTTACTGACTGGCTTACTTTGACAGGAAGATCAGGAACTGACTTTTACACGGATCGCCGTCAATCAAAAACTGCTGCCCGCCAGGCAACAATCGGAACTACTACATTGTACGATGCATATAACGAAGAAGTAATATTTGTTCGGGAATCCAATTCTGACTTCTTGCTGAATGCAACAAAAAAATTCGGAGATTTTGATGTTACTGCCAACGTAGGAGGAAACCACAGAACTTATTTCGCTCAAAGAAATTACATGGGAGCTACTGAGCTTTCTATACCAAGAGTATTCAACCTTGGAAATTCGCGTCAGAGACCGGTTGTAGAAAACAGCTCAATTGAGAAAACAGTGAACAGCCTTTACGCTTCTGCAAACTTAGGTTTCAGAAACTACCTTTTTCTAGATCTTACAGCCAGAAATGACTGGTCGAGTACATTGCCATCAAACAACAGATCGTACTTCTACCCATCTGCTTCGGTAAGTGCGATCTTATCTGACATGTTCGACATTAAATCATCGGTACTATCATTTGCCAAAATACGTGCTGGTGTGGCACAGGTTGGTAATGATACAGATCCTTACATGTTGAAAAGCACATACAAATATGAAAATCCATGGGGAAGCACTCCTGCCCTGTCAGAAAGCAATGCTTTACTTAATGCCGAGTTAAAACCTGAAATTACTGCTTCATATGAAGTGGGTGCAGATGTAAGACTTTGGCAAAACAGAGTTGGAATTGACCTGACTTATTACAATAAGGTATCCTCAGATCAGATCCTTAACGTAAACGTTTCCAATGCAACAGGTTATCTATCCAAACTTCTGAATGCAGGAAAAATCAAGAACTCAGGTGTTGAACTTCAGCTTACTGCTACACCCGTTAAAACAACTTCTTTCCAATGGGATATTGCGGTGAACTGGGCAAAAAATAAAAACAAAGTTATTTCACTTAGTGAAGGCCTCACAACCTATCAGCTGAATACCAGCTACAATGCCTTAACTCAGGCAACTACTACCAGTGCTTTCCGTGGATTGTCTGTTGAAGCACGTGTAGGACAGCCTTATGGTACTTTCTTCGGAAAAGGATTTTTACGTGCCCCGGACGGACAGGTAGTTTATGATGCACAGGGTTATCCAATGATCGATCCTGTAAGCCGCGTACTAGGCAGTTTTACTCCAGACTGGATCGGTGGTATTTCAAATACTTTCAGATACAAAAACTTCTCTTTGGGTACTTTGATCGATATCAAACATGGCGGAGATATTTTCTCACAGTCTATCAATGTAGGACGTTACACAGGTGTATTAAAAGAAACCACTTTCGGTCGTGAAACTGGCGTTGTTGGAGAAGGTGTTGTAAACACCGGAACAACGGACAACCCGGTTTATGTGGCTAACACGAAAAATATTTCTTCAGAAGAATATCACCATAAGTATTACCTACTTACGAATAACGAAAACACGATTTTCGATGCGAGTTATGTAAAACTTCGCGAGGTAAAACTGACTTATATGCTTTCCGGTAAAGTATTTAACAAACTGCCATTCCGTGACATTGCGATCTCTGTTGTAGGTAGAAATCTTGCTCTTTTGCACAGCAACCTGCCACATATTGATCCTGAAACAAGCTATTACAATGATGGTAACTTACAAGGAATAGAAAACGGTCAGATCCCAACAACAAGATCAGTTGGTTTCAACATCAGTTTCAATTTATAAGCCATTTTTTCCTAACTGATTTTAAATATGAAAAATATCATTTATTCATTCCGTTCCAAAGCAATGCTGGCAGCTTCAATCTTATGCCTTTCAGCTTGCACAGGAGATTTTGACGAAATCAATACAAATAACAATTCTCCGTCTACCGGTACCGCCGATCTGTTTCTGCCACACGGTATTCAGAGTGCTGTAGACATTGTGTCAGGCGGCTCATTAGGCATGGACATAGGTGAAGGATTTTCACAACACTGGGCGCGTATCCAGTATACAGATATTGACCAGTACACTGTATCAAGCGATGTATATACGGCAGGATGGCAGGGATTTTATATAGAATCTCTTGCAGATTATCAGCGGGTCTATAAAATTGCAGAAGAATCCGGCAATACCAATTACAAAGCGGTTGCTGTAATTTTGCGCTCATACGTATTCTCTTTACTTACGGATATTTACGGAGATATTCCCTATACTGACGCCCTTCAGGGACTGGAAGGACAGTTACTGCCCACATACGATGCCCAAAAAGATGTTTACGCCGGATTAATAGCTGAACTGAAAACAGCCGGAGAATCTATTGACGTAACCAATACTACAATGCCTGTTGCCGGAGATATTCTTTTCGCCGGAAATATGACAAAGTGGAAAAAATTCGCCAATTCACTTAGTCTTAAATTATTAAGCCGGATGCTTAATAAAGCAGACGCACCTATTGATGTGAAAGCTGAAATAAACAGGATTTTGAGTGATCCGACAAAATATCCGGTTATGACTTCGGTTGCGGACAATATTCAGCTAAATTATACGGATGTAACCAACAACCAGAACCCGGTTAATGTAAACCGTAAAACACGTGATGATCACCGCATTAGTGCAACGATTGTTGACAAATTAGCGGCCATGAATGATGCAAGACTTGCCATTTATGCAAATTTACCGGCTGATGGCGGTACTTATAAAGGAGTACCTAATGGCTTGTCTTCTTCTGATGCAGCCGCATTGGGACTTACTAAAACATCAAAAGTAGGCAGTTATTTTGTAGCTTCTACCGCTCCGGGAGTAATCATGACTTATGCAGAATTATTATTCCTGAAAGCTGAATTTGCTTACAATGGCGTAGCATCAGCAGGAACTATAGCCGACAATTATGCAGCTGCAATCACTGCTTCATTTGCCCAATATAAATTGGATGCTCCAACGGCGTACATAACTGCCAATGCGTTGAAAAGTGGAGCAGATGGCTACACCCAGATCATGGAGCAAAAATGGATTGCACTTTACGGCCAAGGCCTGGAAGCATGGACTGAATTCCGCAGGACTGGTATTCCGGCTCTTTCACCTCCTGTACGTAACACCAACCAAAATGTAATTCCAACACGTTTGCCTTACCCTGGTTCAGAGGAATCACTAAACATTGCTAACTTCAAAGTAGCTTTAACAAACCAGGGTGGACAAAATGATATGAAAATGAAACTTTGGTTTGCTAAATAATAAAAGCGCTTCAAATAACTATTTCATTTTTGAATATCGTTAAAATCAAAAAGAGGATACCGGCCGATTGCCTGTATCCTCTTTTTTGCTAATTATTGTATCTTAAAAATTTCGTATCAATCTTAAAATGCGATTCCTAAACCTGCGCCGATATTAGCAACGCCCACAAATCTTTTTTCATTGATAGGAATAGCAGCCTCAGGATAACCACCTATTTTTACTTTTATTGCCACATCATTTAAAGTTGCCTCGGTCGCTATAAAATCTCCCGATAAGTGAAAATAAAGCTGGTTAACTATTGGAATACGAAGACTTGCTCCTGCACCCAAACCAAACCCTTTCGTGGATGCAGGCAATAAACTGACCTGAATTGCATGCTCACCAGATTCAAAAGTACCGGCCATATCAACCGTTGGGGAAGTAACCTGAACATATCCTCCCTGAACATGCGCCTCAATCTGCAGCCAATTGAAATTAAGGAACACCGCAGGCCCTGCCATTACTGCATTAAACTTCCATTTTGAAACGTTTGTTTGCCATGAGTAAGCGCTGGTCTCATTAATAAGCGGCCTTATTTCTTCCACTTTTTCATTTGCTCTTTCTATTATTGGCTGAGGCCTTGTTTTATTCAGGTTCATACTTCCTGATAGTTTAAACCCAAATCCTCTTGAAAGCCGGAAGTCATAATTTACCTGGCCAAAATGCCCGGAACCGGTTAACCCTGCAAAAGGGTCATTTAATTTTTGTCTTGCAAGTTCTCCGACCGGCAAACTATAACCACCTGTAACGGATAAAAAACTTCTCGTTTCCTGAGCCTGGCTCACTGAAAATGAACAAATCAGCAAAAAGAAAGGAAGAATATTGTAACGATGTAATTTCATGAATGTGTAATTATGATCTAGTTTAGACGAAGTGAATTTGTATGACAGAACAACAAATTTACAAAACCAAACTCCAAACCTATCCGTTTTATTATACACTTGGTTTAAATACTTGATTTAGGGAAATTTTATCAACACAATTTTATAAAAACAGCGTATATAAGTCAAAATTTGTAATGGTATAAAATTGGTACGATAAAAGCTACGAACTAAATTACAAACACCATGAACAGGCAAGAAACAGACAACGAAGCAAGAGCAACCAAAAACACAAAAAATGTTTGGAAGTGGATACTAGGAGTTGGAATCGCCCTGATGGCAATCGCCTTCTGGGGAGGTTTTTTTAATCATAACGAAAACTTTAAAGAATCTGAAACTCCGTCAGAATCGACACAGCCAGCCGTGTCGGATAGTGTTGCAACTGATACAGTAGGACAAGTTAGCGCCGACACAATTATGCGTAGTGTAAGAGGAACCGAATAGGTAATAACCGTCTGTCACGAGATTAATATGCCGAGAGGTAAAGAAAAAAAATTCCGATCGGCTTCGGTTCGTGATATATATTTGAATTCACACACAAAATCAGACTTTTAAAGCATCCCACAAAATTTCAATGGGATGCTTTGCTTTGCGGCCTGTGCCGTCTTTAATCTGGTGGCGGCAACTTGTGCCTGACGCAGCAATGATCACATCTTCCGGTTGCTGGCGAACAGTTGGGAAAAGGACCAGCTCGCCAATTTGCATCGACACATCATAATGTTCTTCTTCATAACCAAAAGAACCAGCCATTCCACAGCAACCTGACGGTATCAGCTGAACATGATAATTTTCAGGAAACGACAGCGCTTTTTTAGATGCACTCATTGTGGACAAAGCCTTTTGGTGACAATGCCCGTGTAATTTAATCAGGCGCTTTTCTGTATTAAAAACACTTTTATTAATTCGTTTCGCATCAATTTCTCTTGCTATAAATTCTTCAAACAAAAGCGTATGGGCAGAAATCCGGGCAGCACTCTCTTTTAAATGCTCTGGAACAAGATCAATATATTCATCCCGGAAAGAGAGAATGGCAGATGGCTCAATGCCAATTAACGGTGTATCGTAAGTAATTAAATCTGCAAGAGACCCTACGTTTTTAACCGCAAGTTTTTGTGCTTCCTTTACAAATCCTTTTGACAAATAAGACCGTCCCGATTCCGTGTGTTCCGGTATCAATACTTCATAGCCCAGTTTCTCCAGAAGCTGAATAGCCTTTTTACCGATTTCAACGTCATTGTAATTCGTAAATTCGTCACAAAAAAGGTAGACTTTGCAGGAAGGGACGAAAGGATGAATGGAAGAAGAACTTTTGAGATGACCCTCCTCACCGCGCAGCGGACCGCTCTTTTCCGCACGGTGGACCGCTCTCTTCTCCCACCAATGTTTCAAAGTGGTTGGATGCAAAAGCGGCATTGATCTTTCAGGGTGAAAACCTACCAATTTGTTTGCAATTTTCCGCAACGCCGGTGTTCCAAAAACACCATTAAATACCCATGGAGCAATTGAAGCCAATTTCATTTGTTTTGAAAAGTTGGCGATCAGTTTACTTCTTACCGGAATTCCATGTGCTTCGTAATATTGCTGGGTAAATTCTGCTTTCATTTTGCCCACATCCACACTGGATGGACATTCGGATTTACACCCTTTGCACGACAAACACAGATCCAGGACTTCTTTTACCATTTCAGCAGAAGTAGCCGGTGAAGTTTGAGGAGTTAAATATCGTCTCAAAATGTTAGCCCTTGCACGCGTTGTATCGCGTTCGCTGCGCGTTGCCATATAACTCGGACACATGGTACCGCCAGTTAGTTCTGTCTTACGGCAATCACCTGACCCACTGCATTTTTCAGCCATACGCAGCATACTTTCCTGGCCTGAGAAATCAAATGTTGTGTTGATAACAGGCGCATTCTTATCCTGTTCATACCTCAGAAATTCGTTCATCGGAGGCGTATCCACAATCTTGTTAGCATTGAAAATCCCGTTTGGATCCCAGATCCGTTTTACCTGTCGAAACATTTCGTATACCTCCTCACCCATCATAAATGGTATGAACTCCCCACGTAACCGGCCATCACCATGTTCACCGGAAAGTGCTCCATTGTATTTTTTCACCAGTTTTGCCGTGTCCGCCAGCACATTCCTGAATTTCTGTTTCCCTTCACTCGTTTTCAGATTGATCATCGGTTCTACATGTAGTTCCCCTGCACCGGCATGTGCATAATAGGAAGCATGAAGCTGATGCTCTTTCAATAATATTTCAAGATCAGAAATATAAGCCGGCAGATCTTCAACAGCTACGGCACAATCTTCAATCAGGTTTACAGGTTGCGTATCACCGGGAAGATTCCGTATGAGGCCTAAACCCGCTTTCCGGATTTCCCAGGCTTTATTAGCCTCATCCCCAAAAAGCAAAGGATAGGCATAACCAAGCCCTTCCGCCATTAATTCTTTAATTAAAGGATCAGACTGAAGTTTAACTTCTTCATCTGTTTTACCCCAAAATTCTATCATCAGCAATGCCGCCGGATCGCCCTCAATAAAGAAACGGTTTTGGGAATAAACGGTATGATCTTTGGTAAAATCCATGATATATCTGTCGACCAATTCAGATGCTTTAGGACGGTGTTTCATGGCAACACGATTGGCAAGAAGAGATTCCGCAAGCGAATTGACATGTACGCAGACTACTCCAACTGACGCAGGCGGAACGTCAACAAGGGCAAGTTTAGCTTCGGTAACGAAACAAAGTGTACCTTCTGAACCAGCAATGAGATTACACAGGTTGATCTGGTTCCGGGAAAAATTATTGACGAGTGCGTCCAACGCATATCCGGAATTTCGACGGGTAACAGTTGGTTTCGCAAATTGTTTTTTGATCAGTTCCGCATCTACCGGATTGGATAACATGCCCCACATACCAGCCAGAATAGCCTGTTCGCGTTTACTTTCAATTGTCCTGCCTGATACTTTTTTTATATAATCATCCGCATCCGAATTTTTAAATGTTGTTTCGGATCCGTCAGACAACAATGCTTTTACTTCCAGTAAATGATCCCGTGTAGCTCCCCATGTTATGGAATGTAACCCGCATGAATTGTTTCCGATCATTCCTCCTATCATCGCCCGGCTTGCAGTTGAGGTTTCAGGACCGAATAGCAAGCCATATTTTGCCAGGTGTTTGTTCAGGTCGTCACGTATTACACCCGGCTGCACTCTTACCCATTTTTCTTCTGCATTTATTTCCAGAATTGCACCAAAATGTTTGGAGATATCCACCACAATCCCATTTCCTACAACCTGCCCGGCCAAGGAAGTTCCAGCTGCTCTGGGAATTAAAGTTACTTTTTGTTCATTGGCAAACCTTATGAGTGCACAAATAGCTTCTACCGTTCTGGGCAAGGCAACTGCCAATGGCATTTCCTGATATACCGACGCATCCGTTGCATAAATAGCTTTTTGTGCAGCATGCAGTGTTGAATCATCAAAATAGAATTCTCCGTCAAAATTTGAACGGAAAGTTGTAAACTGGAATAAGGATATGCGGTTCATGGAAAAGCGGCAAGAATTAAAAAGCTAATTTAACGGAACAAAAGGGGATTCAGGTTTAAGTAAGTTCAAATTTGATCAAATTCTGAAAATCAGGATAATGAAATCAAACACAGTTCTTACGTATATTGGCACACTTTTTACACACTGGTATACACCATCAATATCCTTTTCTATTTTTTATGAAAAAATTAAGTGTATTACTTCTCACACTATCGAGCCTGATTTCTTACGCTCAGAATACTGCAAATATTACTGTAAGTGCTCCAAAATCTTCTCCTGCCGTTGCAACGTTGATTCTTGAAGATGTTCATTTTCACCCCAACCTGGGAATCGGACTGGCAGATATAGAATTGAAAACCATCGAATCTGTCAATTTCATGGAAGAAACGAATCTGAAAACAGTGATACAGCTGAAAGAACCCAAAATGATGCGGCTTCAATATAGCGGTGGAGGCACGAGTAAAACCTGGATGCTTTTTATCCAGCCGGGTGATGATCTATCAGTTAATTTTCCAGGAAACGGTACCGTTTTGTTTTCGGGTAAAAATGCTAATTACCAGGATTTCCTGAAAAATTATTTTCTTGAAAACCAATACCAGTATTTGCCTGTATTCGGATATAAACCTTCTCAGATCGACAATAAAAGTGTAATACAGCAAAGCGATAGTCTGAAACAAATCAGGACAAGTGCCTATGAAAAATTCAAAACTGCAAATCCTGCATCACCTGCTTTTGATGCTTATGTTACAGCTACGACTGAAACGGAACCTGCAATAATCCGGCAGGCTATGCAGGAAAGGATCATGCGCCGCAACAGGGTAACAAAATTAGATCCTTCGCAAAAAAAGAGCTGGAAGACATGACGCTGGCTAATTTCAAAATACTTCCCGACGACGCGCTTTTAAGTCAGTCGTACCGTGATGAACTGCGCAATTGGGTTATGATACCATCTACACGTAAATTTCCTTTGGCGGCTGACACGCGTTACGAAATCAGCCCGGAAGCTCTGAAAGATGTGTATGCATTCAGTAAAGAAAAGTTACAGAGTTACCCAAAACAAAAGGAATATCTCCTGACCTACTGGCTTAATTACGCTGCTACGGCTATTCCTACACTGGAAACCAGCCAATTACTTCTTGCCGATTATAAGTCCGCATTTCCACAATCACCTTACTCAGAATATATTTCTAAACTAATCCGGACCAAGGAAACACTGCAGCCGGGAGCAATCATCCCGGAAGTAACTTTACTCAACAAGGATAGTGTTTCTGTCGCTTTGAGCCAGCTGAAAGGAAAACCGGTTTGTATTGTATTTTCTTTCAGCATCGGACAACACGAACCAGGTTTGAAAGCAATGGAAGAAAAATATAAGGACAAAGCAACATTCGTGTACATCTCAGTAACGCCTGACTTGCCTCTGCACATGTGGAAAAAATATGCCGTTGACCGTCCCGGAACAAAGCACCTTTGGGCATCAGACGAAAACATTGAACTTTTGAAAGAAAAATACGCCATTGATATACGCTATCCGTTTCTGGTTGCAGATGCTAATGGAAAAATTATCAATCGCTGGATCGCACAGGAATTTCCAAATAACAAATCGCTGGATGCAGCTCTGCAGAAGGCAGGCGAATAGGTAATATTTCTAAGAAATAAATATACACATCAATGAATGTTATCAGCTATAAATAGAATCAGAAAAAGAGTATAATCAGATTATAAAACGTGTTGATTTATTATTCGATGCTCCGAAGGGTAGTAAGGAAGCTAACGAATTAGCTTTGCCTGCTTTAATTGTTAATAAATATGAAGAAGAAAATTATCCAGTAGAAGAACCTGATCCTATTGAATATATAAAAATACGTATGGAGGAAATGGGATTAAAGGCAACTGATCTTGTACCTTACATAGGTAATAAAGGCAATGTTTCAGAAGTGCTAAACCGAAAACGTGGCTTGTCAATTGAAATGATCGGAAATCTTCATAAGGACTTGGTTTTCCATTAAATATTTAATTTCTGAACCAAAACTGGTTAATGTATAGTTAGTTCTATTATAATTGTTGTTTTTGGTTGCCAACATTATACTTCTATAAATGAAAAAATACATCACTCACATTACATTCCTTTCTTTTATTACAATGCTTCCTGCCCTGGCTCAATTATCCCCTCCCGGTCTGGACGGCACAAAAATTGTGGCCTGGGGTGCAGTTGGTATTAACCAGGTATTAAATCCAAAATGGACGGTAATTGCTTATTTGGGAGGAGCAAGAATGAGTGATCCTGACAGCTGGTCGCCGGTTAAGAAGCAAAGTATTGGAGTATACGATCAGGCCGTTCAGTACAAATTTAACAATACTTGGCAGGCATCACTTTGTACAAGTATCCGTTTACAGAACAAATACGAGGAAGAAGCACCATACGAATTGAAAAATCCATCTTATCGTTACGAATTGCGTTACTACGGGCGCCTTTATTATAAACAGCAGTTAGGCCATTTTGCAATGAATTATTCGTTTCGTCCGGAGTTTCGCACCTTTTATTCACCAAACTGGACGCCATCAACCATGCCGGTTGAGTTACGCTTTCGAGTCAAAGCACAAACGAGCCTGCCTATTAATAAGTCCAAAACAAATTTTCTCGTAGGCGGAAATGAACTACTTACGGCAATTGACGAGTATTCTGCAACTTTACCTGCGGATCATCATCATAACTGGTCCAATTACCATTTTACCGAAGACCGGTTTTCTATTTATTTCCGCCATGTTTTCAAATCAGATGTCGTTCTGGATCTGGGCTTAATGGAACAATTTAAGGCCGGCGGACATTTTGATCCTGTCTCCTATCTGGCTTTTGACGTGCTTTTCCAAAATCCTTTCTCAAAAAATTAAAGCGACTTTATTTCAATATAAATCAGAGCGCATAAAAAAAGAGGCTATGTTTCCAGAGGGAACTGAAAAAGCTTCTCAATTTTAGGACTCCCAAAGAGGTCAGGTAAAATTTATTTTATTTGATCGTTTTTTATTGTTTAAATGCGATCTGCAAATGGACTACCGTCTCAAAATGTTCGAATTTAGGTTTATCAGTGTTTGTCTTTGGTTTTGCCAGCCTAGTGGGTTAGTTTGATAATTCTTTTCAGATTTACCGCGAAGATGGCTAACGCTCCCTGCATCTGCATATTTTCAATTCCATAAGATGTTGCACGTCTATAGCCATGAACGTTCTTTAATTCACTGTTTTTTGCTTCGATCTTATACCGGTGTTTTATTTTCTCTTTGTAATAGTCAGTTTCCTGAAAGGCTGTCTGTTGAAGATGCGAGTCAGATTTTACGCTCACTGAATAGGATTTCATTTTTGCCCTCCGCTTGTAGCAGTTCTCACTTAAGGGACAGATTTTACATCTGAATCCCTTTCTAAATCCACCTTAAGATTCCAAAAAAGGAGCAGAAAAACTTAATTTCCTACTCCTTTTTCTGACTCAGATACAAGAGGACTTTTTCAGCGACCTCATGTTTCCATAACCCCTTTTTTGCTTTACAAACTATTATTTCCTGCTATACGTATCCAAAGTTGCTTCCGGGAAAGTTCTCAGGATGTCTGTCATCGTATTTTTTACCATTGTTTCCCGGTCATCTTTTTTGGTAGGCGCTTTCACCTTCCCTGACGCCCATCCCTGCCAGATCATTTTATCACTGTTTTTCTGATAAATATTCAGGATAAAACGGCTTTCCTGGTAATTGTATGTAGAAATGTTATTTCCGCCACCGTACCACCACATATATGGCGAGTACATATTATTGGAACGTACCTGCTGGCGATCCTTTACGTCGGTCATAAACCTTACAATAATTTCAGGATTATTCTGATCCAATTTGTATCCTTTCGACTGCATTACTTCTACTACGGCATCTCCCAATCGCCTTCTGTTCAGTTCACTGCCTAATAACGGGTCCGTTTCCATATTATGTTCGGACTCCACTTTAAAGGTTTTGAACTGCTTTAAATTAACCGACGAATCATAATCATAACTTACTTGTAAAGCCTGACTGCACGCAAACATTAAAATACCCGCCACAACCACCAGAGCGATAGATTTCGCCCGATTCACTATGTTTTTCATTCTGTTTTGAAAGTTTAGTTTATTAGTTATCTGACTGTTTCCGAGGGTTAAAGTTTAAAGTTCGGATAACAATATCTATTTAACTTATAAACAAATACAGTTGGTATACGGGTTCAAAAATTTTCTTGGTTTAGGAGTGTTTTGAGTTAAAATTTAATTGCAATGGGTGCGATAGATTCTATTGAAAATTATTGCGCCCATTGCGGTTAAATACTTAGACCTTTCTGTAATCCGGATGTTTGTACGGATCGCGGTAGGCCCTGGCAAGCAATGCATTTGCTTCGCGGTCGCCAGCAATTTCCCGTTTCACGGGATCATAAACAATCGAACGCCCGGTCTTCATTGACAAATTAGCCAGGATACAGCTTGCAGTTGAAATATGCCCTTCTTCAATATCGGCTATTGGCTTGCTGCTGTTGTCAATTGCACTCAGAAAATCCAGCATATGCAGTCTCGTTGCCGGAGCAGCATTCAGCTCAATTTTATCTTCTTTTAAGTCCTCAGGATATTTTTCTTTTTCATAAACAACGTCTTTGTGGATTTTTTCACCTTTCCCCTCAGGAATAAAATCATAGGCCATAGTACTTGCCCATAAAGTCCCCTTTTCACCATACAGTGTAAACGACCATGGATAATCCGGGTTATTTGGTGTTCCCCAGGTACGGTGCTGCCATACACAGTTCAGTTCAGGATATTCGAAAATAGCAGATTGGGTATCCGAAATATTGGATTTGCCTTCTTTTTGAACATAAATACCTCCGGTCGAACTAATCTTAGCTGGCCAGCCTAATTTCAGCATCCAGCGCACCGTATCGAACATATGTACACACATATCACCCGTAATTCCATTGCCATATTCCATAAAAGTTCGCCACCAGCGTACGTGCGGCAAACCATCATATGGCCGTAACGGGGCCGGCCCCGTCCATTTTTCATAATCCAGGAATTCAGGAACCGCTTCAACCGGCGGATTTCCATTGTTTCTCATGTGGTAATAACAACACATTTCAACATGTGAAATTTTGCCTAACAAGCCTGCATCTACAATATTTTTCTTGGCATCAATCAGGTGTGGCGTACTTTTTCGCTGTGTTCCAACCTGAACCACTTTTTTGTATTTTCTTGCAGCCGCAACCATCGCTTCACCTTCCATTACATCCACACTGATCGGCTTTTGCACATACACATGTGCACCGGCTTTTACCGCGTCAATCATTTGCAGAGCGTGCCAGTGATCGGGTGTGCCAATCAGTACAATGTCCAGTTCATTTTCCGCCAGTAATTTATTATAATCACCATACAATTTCGGTGTCTTACCTGATTTCTGACGCTGGCTAACGAGCTTCCCGGCTTCATTCAGCTGGTTTTTATCTACATCACAAAGTGCAACGACCTCCACCGGAACTACCTGTATTAATCTGAACAAATCACTTTTCCCATACCAACCAGTACCAATTAATGCAACCCGAAGTGTTTTTGCAGGATTAATCAAATCCATACCTCTCGCACCAAAAGCTGAAAGTGCGAGTGTTGCCGTGGCACCATGAAGAAAACTCCGGCGATTAATATTGAAAGTATTCATGAAGAAATATGGTTGGTTTCAGGATATAAAAAATGCGGCTAAAAGAGCTGCCGCAGATAAAAGAAGTTTTTGGGGTGTGTTTACTATTTGTAGTATTTAATTACCAAAATTTTAGAATTTTAGAGGATCATTCAAAACCTAAGAGGTGCTCATCACTTACCACAAGTTTTCTAAACTGTAAAAATTTCTACTCAGTAAATGCGAAGTCTTTCTTTATTTTCTATCAATTATTTTGGAGCCTTCCACTCTCGGCCACTAACCATTACGATCGGAACGTAAAAGCGTCCATTTTTCACTTTGACTGTATCTACTCCATTTTCACTCCCCGGATTATATGTAACAGCCTGGTACTCGAAATTACCTCCTACTTCATGATCAGTCAAAATCGTTATTTCAACAAACCCAGTAATAGTTACACTATTAAAATAGTCAACACCATTTTTGTAGCCTATAACATTTCCTTGTACTCCACCAATGGCATTTGATTCATATTTTTTGTTATTAAAATAATACTTCCCCTTATTAACCGGGCTATTTATGCTAGTACTTAGGCGATATATTGTACCATCACCTAATGGCTTTTCCATTGTTCCTCCTAACAACAAGTTGTGCGCATTAGCATAATTGCTAAAATCCAACTGTGCTCCTGCAAGATGTTCAAGAGATTTCCATTTCTGATTGTTAACAAGTGCCGTCATATAAAAACCCCCTTCTAAATCGTCATTTTTGCATGAAAACAGCACGAAAATCAATAAGGTTAAAATTAATAATTGTTTCATTTCAAACACTTATGGGTTTATATAAATCATTTTTAACTCTGCCTGATCATTCTTTTTCAATATCCTTTTTGGCTATTGAATATAATAATCCCGGCCAGTATCCCCGCAAATTATATACGGTGTAGGTTATAATTTTCGATTTGCAAATCAAAAATTACATTTTTGGAGTTTATACTATTATTATCATTTAATTTCTGGAATCCTCCCTTACCTACTTCAAAAATTCCCCAACATTCTCCTTCGTCACCAACTGAAAAGGAATCAATAATTCCTTCTCAAACTTCTCTCCCTTCGCCGCTTTTACAGCCGCTTCAATTGATTTGCTTCCCTGCTCTTTCGCATTTTGAAAAACAGTTGCATCCAGTGTACCTTTTTTTACAGCTTGCAATGCGTCTGGAATAGCATCCACGCTCACAACCAACACTTTGCCTTTCAATCCTGCTGATTCCAGTGCCTTAACTGCCCCCATTCCCATCTCATCATTTTGAGCAAAAATGGCATTTATTTTTGATCCATAAGACTGGATCCAGTTTTCTGTCAGGGACATTGCTTTTGCACGATCCCATTCTCCTGTTTGTTCGGCCAGCAGTTTCAAACCAGGATTTGCTTTCAAAATCTCCTTAGCTCCCTGGTCTCTTTTTATCTGGGCAGCCTGCCCCATATATCCATGCATCATGATGACATTTCCTTTTCCACCAAGCTTTTCAGCAATATATTTCATCGCTATACGAGCCGATTCTGTATCATCAGATCCAACAAATGCCGTTGGTTTTGCGGTAGTTTCAGAATTCACGTTGATAATTGGAATCCTTGCATCCATTGCCAGTTTTACCGCCGGAGAACTGGCTTCCACTTCACAGGGATTTAGGATAATGGCATCAACACCTTGTGCAATGAAACTTTCAACCTGTTCGACTTGCTTTAAAGATGATCTTTCCGCGTCAACCACAATCAATTCAACTCCCAATTCCTTTGCTTTCGCCTCCATTTCATCTGCCACATTCACGACAAATTCGTTCTGCATGCTAAGCATAGTTGCACCGATTACAAGCTTTTTGCCAGAATCCGCTTTTCCGGAATCATCGTTTTTTGATTGGTTACAACCAGATAATAATATTGATAAAAATAAAAATCCCGGCAATAAAATATGTTTCATCGTATTGATATTAAATATTATATCGAATTTAATCGGGCGATACCCATTCATCGGGTAATACCCATCCATCGGGCGATGCCCATTTATTGGATAATATCCATTCATCGGGTAATACCCATTCATCGGATAATACCCATTCATCGGGCGATGCCCATTTATTGGATAATACCCATTCATCGTGTAATACCCATCCATCGGGCGATGCCCGATGCTGAGATATGAATGCCCGTTGGGCAAGCGGCTACTTCTAATTTTCGCTCGGAACATGTTATGATTAGCTTCCTCCACCCTCCTTTTTCCCTCTTCCCCTCACCCATTGCCCTACCTTTCCTTCCCCATACTATCCAAAACCACTGCGCCGATAATGATCGCCCCCATTACAACCTGCTGATAATAAGAAGTTACGTTCAATAAATCCAGACTGTTGCTGATAACGCCAATCAACAACGCTCCTATCAATGTGCCGGTCATTGTACCGGTTCCACCCGATGTACTCGTTCCGCCAATAATTGCAGCCGCGATGGCGTCCAGTTCAAATCCTGCGCCAGCATTCGGCTGACCGGTTGTGATTCTGGAAGTTAAGAGAATTCCGCCCATAGCAGAAAGTAATCCGCAAATGGTATATACCCACATTTTCACACTGTTGACACGGATTCCGGATGCTCTTGCCGCTGGCTCGTTTCCACCGACAGCATACATGTAACGCCCTAAAATTGTTTTATTTAAAATAACAGAGCAGATGATAAATGCCAGAGTCAGAATGACAATGGGGAATGGTATACCAAAAAGATTTCCACCGCCAATGAAGTTAAACGAATCCGACAAATTGGATATCGGCCTACCTTTACTTAAAATCAATGCTAATCCGCGACCGATTGTCATGGTTCCCAGCGTGACAATAAATGGCGGGACTTTACTTTTCGTGATGACCAATCCGTTGAATGCTCCGATCGCCAAACCTGCAAGCAAACCAACAAAAATAGGTACAACGACAGGATAAGTATCCGGGTGTGCAAAAGTGGCAGCAATTACTCCGGTGACGGCAACCATAGACCCCAAAGAAAGATCTATTCCACCAGTTATAATCACAAATGTCACTCCAAATGCAAGCAAGGCATTTATAGAAACCTGATTACCAATCGTTAATAGATTTGATATGGTAAAAAATCTTGGTGTACTGAATGCCAATAACAGGCAAATAATAGCAAAGGCCAGAAATATGCCATATTGACCAAAATTCCTGAATTGCGCTCGAATGTTACTTTCCACTAAGTATTAGGTTAGTCTTATATCTTATTTGTAAAAGCAGCCAATAGCTCAAAATTAATTGCAGATAGCTAATGACTATTCCACTGCATATTTCATAATCAATTCTTGCGAAGCTTCTTCTCTCGAAAGAATTGCCGTTTGTTTTCCTTTTGATAAAACCATAATCCGGTCACTCATTCCCAGAATTTCGGGCAGTTCGGAGGAAATTATAACAATTGCAATTCCTTTTGCCGCAAGATTATGAATCAGTTTATATATTTCAAATTTGGCTCCTACGTCAACTCCTCTTGTTGGTTCGTCTAGAATAACAACCTTTGGCGATGATAACAGTACTTTTCCTATGACGACTTTTTGTTGATTTCCTCCGCTCAAATGTGTCACCTTTTGGTCTGATCCGGAAGACTTTATTTTAAGATCACCAATCATTTCACTAGTAACTGCATTCTCAGTTTTTGTATTGATAAAAATTCCTTTTCTATGGTTTGACAAGCTGGCCAAAGTCATGTTTTGCATAACAGACATTTTGGGAATAAAGCCCAAACCCTTCCGGTCTTCACTTACATAACCAATGCCACACTTGACAGCATCATCAGGCGATTTAATTTTTACTTGTTCGCCGTCAATATATATTTCTCCACTATCTGATTTGTCCAGACCATAAATTACCCTTGCAATTTCTGTCCTGCCGGCACCCATTAATCCGGCGATACCCAAAATTTCCCCCGCGTGGACTTCAAAATTGATATTTGCAAATTTTCCCTTTTTCGCTAAATCCTTAACAGAAAGTACCTGTCTGCCCTTTTCCGAATTTATCTTCTGAAACATATTATTGATTTCCCTTCCTACCATCATGGTAATCAAACTATTATGATCCAATTCGGCAGCACTTTTTGTTCCAACATATTTTCCATCCCTCAACACCGTAATCGTATCAGAGATTTTAAATATTTCATCCATTTTGTGGGAAATGTAAATAATTGAAACACCATTAGCTTTCAGGTCGCGGATAATTCGAAAAAGTGTAGCAACTTCTTTATCTGATATAGCCGAGGTTGGCTCGTCCATGATGATAACCTTGGCATCGTTTGAAATGGCTTTGGCAATTTCTACCATTTGCATTTGCGCGACACTCAAATATTTCATTTTGACGTTCGGAGAAATATCAACGCCTAATTGATCTAATAACGTCGAAGCTTTTGACTTGATTTGATCATCATTCAACCACCCCATTCTGGAACCATTTACTTCTTTTTCTCTTCCCAGAAAAATATTTTGGGCAACAGTCAGTTCAGGAATAATAAGGATTTCCTGATGGATCATGGAAATACCCTTTCTCTGTATATCGTTTACTCCTCCTCTTTTTAGCGCATTACCTTCAAATATAATTTCTCCCGAATCCGCATTAACGAGTCCGATCAGGATTTTCATAAAGGTTGATTTTCCCGCACCGTTTTCTCCCATCAGCGCATGAACTTCTCCTCTTTTCAACGATAGTTGTACGTCGTCCAGGGCTTTAACTCCCGAATAGGATTTGGAGAGGTTGGTTATCCTGAGGATTTCGTTGGGCATGTGGTTGGTGGGTGGTGAATTGCGGAATTATAGAATCATAGGGCGATGCCCTATGCTGAGATATGGCGCCCTTTCAGGGCTTAACTAACTATCCAGCCCTGAAAGGGCGTAATACCTTAGGATAGGGCATCGCCCTATGAATTATAGATGTCAATCCCAGACATATCGTTCGTCATATTCTACGTTATATTTTTTCAAAAAACCACGGTATTCGTCCTGAAAAGTTTTGTTTTCATGGTGTGCCTTTTGGTTTGTAATGTATTTTATTACCACATCGAGTTCAATAGGATTAACTGAAAATATTCCGTAACCATCCTGCCAATAGAATTCTTCGTAATCACGACCCTTGGTCTTAATCCATTTTGACGAACTTCTTTTAACCTCCTCTAAAAGCTTCATGATGGCAATCTTTCGGGACAAAACACATAAAATGTGAATGTGGTCAACATAACCGCCAACTTTGATAGGGAGACATTCAAGTTCATTACAAATACCGCCTAAGTAAGCGTGAAGCTCGCTTTCAATTTTTTCATCTATGAAAGGTTGCCGGTATTTTGTACTGAATATGATGTGTGTGCAGACTTTTGCCAACGATTGTGACATTTTAAATTATGATTAGTGTGTTGATGAAATACTATATTAAATTTCCTTAATAAAATAGGGCGATGCCCTATACTATAAGCAAAATAGAGCGATGCCCTATCCTGAGGTATAGAGCCCTTTCAGGGCGGCACTGAAATCAGCAAAATAGGGCGGTGCCCTATCCTGAGGTATAAAGCCCTTTCAGGGCGGCACTGAAATCAGCACATCCTTACCCTGAAAGGGTCTTATACCTTAGCACTGGGCATCGCCCTGTGAATTACGAATGATGAAATTATCGAATTATTGATCACCCGATTCCATTATATCAGGACCCAGTCCATTCAACCCCGGTATCCTTCCAGCTCCTACTTGCAGCGGAATCCAATACAGCCTCACAAACCTTTTGGGTTTCCAAAGCATCCTTAAAGGTCGGAGCGCAATCCTCACCAGTTTGCAGACTTTCGAAAAAATCGGCAGCCTGGTGAATAAATGAATGTTCGTAACCAATACTGGTTCCAGGGATCCACCAACGTTTCATATAAGGCTGATCGCTGTCCGTTACCAGAATTGACCTCCATCCACGGACAATTGACTCATCGCTATGATCAAAATATTCAAGACGGTTCAAATCATGCAAGTCCCAACGGATTGATGCATGTTCACCATTTATTTCAAATGTATAAAGTGCCTTATGACCACGTGCATAACGCGTGGATTCGAAAAGCCCCAAAGAACCATTGTCAAAATGGCAATGGAAAATGGCCGCATCGTCAATACCGACCTTCTGAACTTTACCACTTTCTGAATGAACACGTTCCTTGATAAATGTTTCAGTAACAGCAGAAACATCTTTTATTCCACCGTTAATCCACATCGCGGTATCGATACAGTGTGCAAGCAAATCTCCTGTTACTCCAGAGCCTGCTGCATCTACATCCAGACGCCAGGTTGCGGTTCCGCCTTGTGGCACGTCCGGATTGATCGTCCAATCTTGAAGGAAGTTTGCGCGGTAATGGAAAATACGACCTAGTTTACCTGAATCAACGATTTGCTTTGCCAATGTCACAGCAGGAACACGACGGTAATTATACCAGACTGTGTTTTTTACTCCCGCTTGTTCAACTGCATCCACCATTGTTTGCGCTTCTGCCAATGTTCTTGCCAATGGTTTCTCGCAAAGAATCATTTTTCCCGCGGCGGCAGCGGCAATAGCAATTTCAGCATGTGTATCATTTGCAGTACAAATATCAACCGCATCGATATCATCTCTCTCAATTACTTTTTTCCAGTCCGTTTCGTATGATTCGTAGCCCCATTGTTCAGCAAAAGCTTTTGCTTTTTCTGCATTACGGGAACAAGCTACTTTCAAAACCGGAGTATATTCCAGTTCCGGGAAAAAGTTAGTAATCCTGTTATATCCATTGGAATGTGTACGGCCCATGAGCCCGGTTCCGATGAGTGCAATTCTTATTTCTTTTTTTCTGACATTTCTGTTTTTGGGATTTAGGGTATTTGACTTTTTGTATTTTGGTTGGCCAAATTGGGTTAGCACAAGGCTAACCCCTACGATTCCTGATACCAGCCGTGTGCTTTACGAACCTTAATTAACGCAGCCAGAATGTCATTCCATGTTTGCTGGTTGGTCATTACTTCATTAGGGAACATACACCCGTCCCAGCAGATATGAGCGAAAGCCTTTGTCAATTCACCATTTTCATTTCTCAGCCAGTACCCTGCATCATGGGTAATATCCAGTTTTCCGTTAGGATCGGTCGCAAGGCAATGACGACCCGTTTTATCGTGCGAACCTGTTCCATGAACAGTTCCGTCATTTTGGGCAACGTGGAAATCTATCGTCCATGGGCGTAAAGCCGCTGTCATTTTCCGAAGACCTTCTTCAATAGCGCCGCGGTCACTCCATTCGAAATCTACCGGAAGTACTCTGTCTTCGGGACGGTTGTATCCCAATAAATAAAGGAAAGTATGGGACATATCAGCCTGAAAACCAATATTTGGGCGATCAACTGCTTCAAGCGTGTCAATCATCGTTTTCCAGCTATGCATTCCACCCCAGCAGATTTCACCTTCTGCCGCAAGTTTTTCACCATAATCAGCCGCAACGTCACAGGCTCTTCTGAAAGTTTCTGCTATTAATTTTGTGTTATTAACTGGATCCAATGCCCATGCTTCCGGCTTGCTTGCCGAATCGATACGAACAATTCCATGTGGACGAATTCCAATTTGTCTTAGTTTCTGACCAAAAATCGAGGCTTTTTTAACCTGATTTACAAACTCATCGCGCTCGTCCTTGCTTCCCATAGCCGGTCCGCCCCATATCGGCGCAACTAAACTACCGACTTCAAGATTCAACCCTCTTAATTTATCAACCAATCTTTGAATACCATCATCGCTCATATCCAGATCGATATGGGGATCAAAAAGACCAAGATCGACACCATCAAATTTCACACCGTCCACCTCGGCAGCGGCTGTTTTTTCCAGCATGGTATCAAAAGAAATAACAGGCTCTGAATCAGAACCTTTTCCAACAATACCAGGCCATGTGGCATTGTGGAGTTTGGGAAAATTATTTTCTGGCATGGATTAAAAGTTTTATAGTTAAAATTTGGCTGTCGGCTTTCGGCAGTCGGCGGTCGTAAAAAGCCGAAAGCTGATAGCCGACGGCCTACTGCTTACAACACCAAATCCGGGTTCAATGGACCAAAATGTTTCAAAATCACAACTGGGTCATTTGCCGATGGGTTGCTGATCACAACGCCTTCTGTTGCCGCTTTTTCGCTTACAAAGAATTCGTCATTTGTCGATTGTCCGTAGCGGATAAGTGCAGGAGTTTCAATATCCCAAACCCCGAATTTGCCATGTCCCTGCATGACGATCATTCCGTAAGCTGCTGCATCTGTAATGGTAACAGTTTGTCCAGGAAAAACCGTAAGTTCCTTGGCACTGTAAGCCTCGTTTTTATAACAAATCCAGTTTTCACTATACCCTTCTGCCGCCATCTCTTCAACATCTTTTACCGGTTTGGGACGCATAAAATGCTTTTCCATCAGATTAGGGTTCACATTCAAATCCCAGTCGATCACTTCCATTAACAGGTCATAATCTCCAATTCTGTCTTTCGGCGTTCCTTTCCAAAGCAATTCTTCAGGAATAACCGCTTCATTAACAAGCGATTGATACATTGCAAAAATATCGGATGCTTTTTGAGGTTCGTATGTACACAAACTGCCAGGCGCATGCAACATGCCAGGAGGAACATCCCATCCAGTTCCCGGCTCCAGACGAAAAGCCTGCGAGTAGTTGGTGATCTTATTGTCACCCTTAGTGAAGTTCATCAGACACTCCTTTATCTGCTCTTTCGAGGTGCCGGGAGCTATACCAATGAATGTGTAAGGAAAATCGCCGCCGTGGTTATTTAGCTGTGGAGGAAAATAATATGCTTCCGGCTTTCCGTTCTGGCCAACCATAGCCGCGTGCTCATCTCTGTGGTGAATATGGTGAGGCAAAGGACCCATGTTATCAAAAAACTTGGAATACATTGGCCAGCTTTTATATTCATCCCAAAGACGATCACCTATAATTTCGCCTTTCAGCTCATTTACCGCGTCCTTCAATGTCACTTTTTGAACACCTGACTCATCTTCAAAAACGATTTGGCTCAAACCTTCATTTTCGCCGGTAAGCGGTCCGTTCTCGGCCGGAGTGGTTGAAGATAGCCAACGTTCGTCAATACCACCGCGCTCTCCACCAAGCACGTAATAATCGTCCGGATGTAATTTTATTCTGCGACCAGGTACACAAAATGAACGCGGCACCCAAGTCGGAGCCAAACGCAATATTCCTTTTCCCTGTTCTAATGCCTTTTCAGCTATACTTGAAAGTCCCATCGGTTAATTTTTGAAAATTTGGTTTAGTTATTATAATTAATCTTACACTTAAGCTTTTAATAATTTTATTACGGTGCTCTGCACCTTGTATTTAGCTTTGATATTTATATTTCTACAAATATTTCGGTGCTCTGCACCTTTTTCGTAATATCTGAATGATTGGTTTACCCAATGTTCGATTAATCGTCTCTTAAAAATTAATTAAAGATAATTACATACAGGGTTGGTGCAGAGCACCTTAATATTTGTAGATGAATTGGTTAACTAGCTACAAAGGTGCAGCGCACCGAAATAAAATGGACGCCAATTACATCACTTGGTTATAATCAACCAAAAGCTCCTTAATCGCCTCCTCCTCCGTTATCACCTCCAACTCAACATCATATTCTCTTTTCTCTCCCGGTTCAATAAATATCAGTGTTCCATCTTTCCTAGCCTGTGCCTGACCTGAAAGTGGATGCGTGCTTGGTTCCAGACCGGTAACATATTCACCTTTACCCCAATGCTGCCAGTTGGCGAACCATGGTAATTGTTCTTTTTTAAACCTCATTGCTACGGCCAGCCCTAATTTAGAGTTGTAAAGACCTGCAACACTTTGTCCAAAAATATCCGCCTCAATATCTACCAAAACAACTTCTTCTCCCGTTCCGAGGTGCGAGTCAATTGGCCCCGGACATTTTTTAAAATCGTTTCCTTCTTTAAATATTTTTGCATTTTCTTCACCGTGCCGTGGAAACCATTTACCATTCCATAGCAAGTCAGTTCCTTCATCCACAAGCGGATATCCAAAATTGAAATGGTAGAGCAGCATGTGTGGCGCGGCGGTATTTGCTTTATTAATTACTTCGTCATGAATACGAATTGTTGCTTTTCCAAGCGTTGCCGAAATCGTTCTTTTTAATTCCAGGCTTGGCCCAAATGGTTTTGTTTCGCGAATGATGCCGGTAATGCTCATTTCCAACTGACCCAATCTTGGATCCGGCTGAATAATTGAGACAATTTCTGCTGGTGTATTGCTGATTAACCCATGCAAACCTCTGTCACCAAACTCATCGGATTCCGGTCCACCAACGTGTGAAAGTCCGCAGGTTGTTAGCAATCCACCACCAAACGTGCGTAACCAATCAATTCCTTTGTCGGCAAATGGTTGTGGATAAGTAATTCCTCCATGACTAAGCCAGGCCAGACTATGCTGATTATAAAAAGCATCCGCAATATCCATTGCCCTGTCAATGACTACTTTATATCGCAATCCGGTTCCTGTATTTATCCAGGCAATCCGTGTTCCTCTTCCCGCGCCATTATCAATTACAGAAGTTTCAATACCACCCAATTGTGCATGATTCGACACCTTATCCTTCCAGTCCTTATTTGTTGAATCAGCTTCCTTCATTATTTTTTATTAATTAAAAATATTATTCAAATGAAAAAAGGAACATACATGGCTTTTTTAACCCTTGTTTCCGACTTATCTATGAATTTAATGTTCTAACAACCAATTGCGAACCCTTGGATTGAAGTCGTCGGTATTCTCGAAATGGAAAGCATGACCCAATTTTTCATACAAAAACAGTTCTGCTCCCGGAATACCATTCGTCACTTCTTCTGCCATCCAAACAGGTGTAAAAATGTCTTCCTTACCTCCGATCACCAATGTCGGTTTTTTAATTTTGCCCAAATCGTTCAAGGAATTGTGATTGATACAAGCTGCTGCTTGTCCTTCCAATCCGTGCAATGGTTGTGGAAACGCACCAAAAGCATCCTGATTTCTGCCTTGTTCCAGATCGGTATGCTTTTCTTCATTATCCCATGACGATTTTGAAAAAATCAATAACTGAATATACAAGCTGAATTCTTCCGGCCTGAATCTCGCTTTGGCGTTCATAATATGCTGAAAAAGTCCTTTTGCATAATTATCACATCGCGCCCACGGACACATCAAAACCAGCGAATGAACTTTGTCAGGATGACGGATTGCTAATTGCTGAGCGATCGTACTCCCCATTGAGCAACCCACAACTTTCACCTTTTCCACCTGAATAGCATCCAGTAACCCAGCATAATCATCAGCCATTTGTTCTGAAGAATACGGCCCGGCAGGTTTGTCAGTTAATCCTACACCACGGTTATCGCCTACGATGCATCGGAAATGATGTTGCCAGTCCGCTAAATGAACATTCCATACAGAACCAGGTGCAGTGATACCCATAATCAGCAAAACAGGAATATCATCTAATGATTTCCCTGAACCGCGCTCTTCGTAATGAAAATGTATTCCGTTGGTTTTTACAGTTGGCATTTTAGGTAGCTGTTAGCGATTAGCCATTGGCTGTTAGCTTTTAAAACGTTGCAAATGTTGCGTACCTACGGCACGCTGATTATCGATTGCTATTTCTCTCTTTCTACAAACATTTAGCCCCGATGGGGCTTTATGCGCGTCTGTTTGTGTCTCCGCAAACAGCTTTTGGCTGGACCCTACAATTTGTTTGAAGGGATAAACGGAGCATTCCCGGATGGCAAAAAGCTAACAGCTCATAGTCAATAGCTACTTTAATCCTGGGATCAATTTTTCCTGAATCCAATTTCCATCATGCAAAGTCACAAAATCCGGATTTTCGAGCGCTTCTACGCCTTCATCCTCACAAATGATCCAACCCGAATAATTAATATCTTTCAGCCACTGGGTTATTCCTAACAGGTCTACTTTCCCTTCCCCCATTAATGCAAATTCAGGTGCACCGTCCCAGTCTTTGTAGTGAACATGATTGATAATCGACTGATATTCTTTCATTTTCGCCAATGGATCCATTCCGCCATTGATGATGTGGCCAACGTCCGGCGTCCATCCGGTGACAGAAATGTCCAACGATTCAAGCACGATTTTGTAATCTTCGGCAGTACGAATGATTGAAGAATGCGGTGAATTGGGATGGTAACTACATGGAATGCCTTTTTCAGCAGCTCTTGCAGAAACGCGATTGACAATATTGACCAGGTTCTTTTGGCGCTGAACAATGTCATGACGCCCGGATGGAATTTGAACTGTATTGAGGACAGCTCCCGGAAAGCGTTGCAAAACACGGATTGCATGATCTGCAACTTCGCGCTCCCTTTCTGTTTCCTCCGGATTATTCCAGTCAAGAGCAAGCGCCAATGCGGCCAACTCAATTCCTTGCTCCTTCAATTTTGCTTCCAAAAGATCCGGATCTACTAAATCGCCCATCCAGGTAAAAATCGGCTGGATTCCGGTAAAACCAGCCTTGGATATAATTTCGATCATGTGCCCAAGTCGGCCCTGATGCGTTTGTCCGTTTCCACTCATAAACCAGGTGTAAACCTCTGAGCCAAAACGAAAAGGAAGTTTTTGTGACATTGTTTAAACAATTAACTATCAGCGGTTAGTTTTATTCCCAGGGCGATGCCCTGGGTTAAGGTCTCAGAGTCCGTTGGACTATTTTGGACAGTTACAAATTATGCTTCGCACTCATTTCCCGAATGAACTTGTAACCCTTTTCTGCGATGTCCCATGGATCTGAAAATTCGCGCCATACGCCGATTGCGTTCGCGAAATCGGGATCGTTTCTTGAAAAAGCTTCGATCGTTAACCAGCCCTGGTAATTGATTTTGGCAAGAGAAGAAAAAGCATCATCCCACAAAACCTGTCCGTCGCCGGGAGTGCCTCGGTCGTTTTCACTGATATGAACGTGGGCTAAAACTGGTGCGATAATATCAATCGCAGTCGCGTAGCTTTTTTCTTCAATGTTTGCGTGATGCGTGTCAAACATTGCCCTCACATTAGGATGATCGGCCGCTTTCACCAGTTTCAAAAGCTGCGCTGTTGTATTGCAGAGGTAACATTCGAAACGGTTTAGCGCTTCCAGTGCGAATGTAATGTCAGCTTGGGCGGCGTAATCGGCAGCGGCCGCGAGTACCTCACCGGCAAGCGCATATTCCTGTTCCTGCGCCGGACGATTTACAAAAATGGTATGACCGGAATGGAACGGACCGCAGATAATTTTTGCATTTAAAGCATGGGCACGATCAATGCCCCATTTGATTTTGTCCAGCGCTTTTGCACGTACTTCGACTGATTCACTTATGGGATTGTCATCTTTACCCAAAGTCATCACAGCCGTTGTTTCCAAGCCAAGATCTTTGGTATAATTTCCCATTCTCTGATATGCAGCAAGATCCGGCGCTCCCAGATAAAATTCTACACCGTCGTATCCAATTCCCTTTAATCTATCTATAACGGGGAACAAATCATCCGAAACAGCCGCCGTCCAGGCAAGTACATTAAATCCAATTTTATTCATTTGTAAAGCTGTTAGCGACTGGCAATTAGCTCGGGCCGTCGTACGGTTAGCTGAATTACCAGGACAAACTGTTTTTTAATTCAAAAAATCATTGTTTAATACGGATGTCTTTGTATTCTACTTTCATAGGCGGACCTACGTGTACCTGTACACCTAAAAGTCCTTTTGATTTTCCGTTCACTGTATCTTTGTCCGTTACATCGCTCATTAACACGCCATTAATATAATGCTATAGACGGTTTCCTTTTGCAACAATGTGAAACTCATTCCATTCTTCACTTTTTATCTTGGTTTTCAGTTCGTCCGATGTTCCTAATGAACCCGTTACTGTTCTGCCCAGCCAAGCATTATTTTTCAGGTTTGCCTGAAATGCTTCTGCGGACTTATCAGTTGGCTCGTTTACAGTTACTATTTCACCTCGATAGCCCAGAGTTGTTCTTTTACGTTCTTCATAATTCTGACCGGTGTAACGGATCGCTCCATCAATATCAGCCTGATAACCTCTTAATGCATTGGGAACATCTGCTACTTTATCACTGCGGTAATTAATACCGGAATTCCCTTTTTCAGTTATCTTAAATGAACCTTTTAATTCAAAATCTCCTGGTTCTCCACCCTGCCATATAATAAATGAGTTCGTTTTCAGTAAAGTTTCAGGTGTAATTTCTCCAACCAGGTTCCCGTTTTCAACTCTCCAGTATTTGGTATCTCCTTCCCACCCTTTCAGTGATTTGCCATCAAAAATGGTTTTAAATCCTTTTTCACTTTTTTGTGCTATGCACGAAATTTGACTTGTGGCAATCAGGGCAACCACGAGGGTTGCGGCTACGAATTTTGAAAACATTTTATAAGAATTTAGACTACTGAAACATTAATTACCCTTATTGTTTTCTCTTTAACAAGCGACTTTCAAATGGCATTCTCTTAAAAAAGAAGAAAATAATATCCAAAAATTCCTAAAATTTTTGGTCGTACTATCCTGTACTCACCTGTTTATAAAGATTAAGAAACTAAGAATTTACTTGCTAAGCCACACAATCATGGCATCAGCTCCATACTTTTCATCCAGTTTACACAGCGCCCAAACCATTCGCCGAATGATGGATAAGTCAGAAAACCATGTTCTCCTTTTGAGTAAATATGAATTTCACCTGAAACTCCGTAGCGTTGTAAATTTTGATAAAAAACAAGACTGTTAGCAACCGGAACAACCACGTCCGTACCGGCATGAACCAGAAAGGCAGGCGGAGTTAATTTTGAAATATGATATTCGTTGGAAAATAGCCTGATCTGTTCTTTTGCCGGATTATCACCTAATAGATTTTTTCGTGATCCGGTGTGTCCAATGCTATCTGTAAAACTGATTACGGGATTGATCAGCAGCATAAAATCCGGCCTTAAACTTGTTTTCTCTGTATTAGGAATGTAAGAAATGCCGAAATGCGTTCCTGCCGTTGCTGCAAGATGCCCGCCTGCGGAGTAACCCATAATACCAATCTTTTGCGGATTGATATTCCATTCTTTTGCTTTCTCCCTTACCATTTTTATCGCCTGCTGCGCATCCTGCAATGGCCCAATTGACTTATCAATCATTGTCCTGTCACTTGGTAGCCTGTATTTTACAACAAAAGCAGTTACACCCAGTTTATTAAATTCTCTGGCCGGATCACTGCCTTCTCTTTTTGTCAGCAAACCTCCATAACCGCCTCCCGGAAATATGATAACAGATGTTCCATTGGCTTTTTCTTTTGTTGCTAAAAAAACGGAAATTGTAGGAATGGAAACTTTAAAAGCCAGCGAATCGACTTGCTCATTTCCTTTCCGTTCTTCTTCGTCTGCAACGTCTTTTGAATTAGGGGTTTTACCCGGATACAGCGGAATTTCCTGGGCAATACAAACACTGAGAGTAAATATCAAACCTAACAAAAAACAGATCCGTACCATAATTCTATAAAAAGAATAAATATTTATCCAAAAATTCATAGAATATCAGTTCTTTCTATCCTGTACTTACCTGTTTTATAATTTTAAAAGCTTAATCCAGATCATTCTAATAATCTCATGGTATAATGTTAGGATTAAAATAAAACGTTTTGATCTTCAATAAAAAAAGTCAAAATCTTCGTCCTTTGGAATTTTATATGTTTTCAGAAATACTTTTACCTTAACCGGGTCACCCCACAAGTCAACATCACTTTTGGTTTGTTTCAATTCCCTTTTAAATTCACGCACATCCTGATTGAATTTGATTGCGACCGTTTCAATTGAATTGATCTGGTAAGGAGACATATTAGCCAGTGATGCAAGTTCCTGAATAATATCAAACTTTTCGTGTTCCAGATCATCCGCCTGTTGTTTCAGAACTTTGTTATAGTAAAGTAATTGCTCATCAGCAAGTTTTTCCAAATGATCCTGATCTATCCGGTCAAACTCCATTTGCAGCTTGAGTAAAGTCAACAGGTTATTATCATTATAAGCCTGTGTAACCCTTTGCATTAATTCTGTTTTTCTTATCTTTTCCGCCTCATCTTTTTCGCGGTCAGGATGAAATGCTTTCACCAGGTCCATGTAAACAGCCCTTACCGATTTGGTCAGCCGCTGTTCTTCGTGTTTTTGCTTTTCTTCTCTATCAAGATGCTTTTGTGATTTTGCCCTGTCTGCCTTTTTTTCATTTTTTGCACGTTGCCGTTCTTCAAATATTTCTTCCTGTTCTAAAAGCTTCTCAAACATTTTCTCCTGAAATTTATTCGCAGTTGAAATATCTTCGTCCTCATCAAAGTGGATATCAAAATGCGAAGCCATCCCTCTTGCCATTTCAGCCGATTCAAAATCAATTTCAGCGTTTACCGTATCAAAATCTACTTCATTGTATTTATTAAATATTGTCTTGAGATCTTCATATCCATTTCCTATCAAATCAAAACTCAAGTCTGTAATCAGATATGAAAGTTTTTTCTGATCATTTTTTTTCATGAGTTTATCAGCATAGACAATATCCATTTTACGAACCGTTTCTGCCTGAAAGGAGTACATCTGTTCGTATAGTGGCTTCATTTCCTTCACAATACGATTTTGCAGAACCTGAGTTCCATCCCGCAATTCAATTAACATCTTGTCCAGCTGTTCTATTTTTTTAGTCAGCTTGTTAAATTCTTTCTGGCGTTTGGATAAAACTTCTTTTGAAGCACCAATATGTAAAATATTCAATTCTATCATCATCAATTAAGCTTAAAATCCAACGTAGTTTTCAAATCTTTCGTAATAATAATAAGCAAATCTGATTGATAACAGTATCTGAAAAACAAAAAAGCGGAAGAAACCTAAGTTCCATCCGCTTCATCAACATCCAACTACACAAATCAACTTCACAATATTTTAAGGCATTAAAACCTTATCAATTACATGGATTATACCATTCGATTGAAATACATCTGCAATTGTAACCATAGCAGTATTTCCTTTGGCATCTGTTACCCATACATCTTTACCCTTTGTAGTGAATGTAAGCTCTTCCCCTTGAACAGTTTTAGCCATTGCCTTACCACTACCATCCTTTATCATTTTCAACACCGATTTAGCATCAACTTTTCCAGGAATTACATGGTATGTTAATATTGAAGTAAGCGTGGCTTTATTTTCAGGTTTCAACAACTCATCAACAGTACCGGCTGGCAAAGCCGCAAATGCTGCATTTACAGGAGCGAATACTGTAAAGGGCCCTGATCCTGATAATGTTTCTACTAAACCAGCAGCCTTTACTGCCGCAACGAGCGTGGTATGATCCTTAGAATTTACTGCGTTCTCAATGATGTTTTTTGAGGGATACATTGCAGCTCCACCAACCGTTACTGTTTTTTCTTTCTGAGCAAATGCTCCAAAGGTTGCTAATAAAGCAATTGCTAGTATTGTGCTTTTAATTTTTAACGTTTTCATCCGGAAATAAAGTTTGATTTAATTTCCCTGATATACGCCTCTATTTCACTAATAGATCGAAAGATGAATAAAATATATTGGTATAAAACAAAAAAAGCCCCTGAATGGAGCCTTTAAATATATATAAATGCGATCGTATTAAATCTTGGTTTTCTTTACATTAAGTACAAACTCTTCTGTAACATTAGCAAAGTTAGCGATCTCGGCTGTTGTAAATCTTTCGGTTGCCAACAGATTATGGACAACTTCAATTTTACCTTCAATCTTACCTTCCTCTTTACCCTTGATCTTACCTTCTTTGTGGCCTTTTTCAATACCTTCTTTATGGCCTTCTGCTAACCCTTCCTTTTTTGCCATATCAAGTACCAATTCCCTTATTCCCATGGTTGTTTTATTTTCGGTTAACACTTCTATTTCCTTTTCAAATTTAATAATATATTCCGGATCTCCAAATCTTACATACAGCTGTAAAAAAATCAATAGGTCATCTATTTTCTTCTTTGGTATTTTCTTTTGTAACAGGTTTTTGGCTAACGAATATTTTAATTTAAAAAGACTTTCATCATCCCGTTTTTTCTTTTTCAGCGATAGTAAAACTGTCAGTATTACCACGGAAAAAGGATTTTCATCATTTGCCAATAGATTTTCGTCCTGATCAATAATTTTATAAGTATTAAAATAAAACGTGTTTCTTGTGCCTAAATATTCATACTCATACATGCTTGGTCGGAATTTCTTATTTGTATCCGTAAAAATGGCAATTGCAGTAACGGGTTTATTATACTTATCCAGAATACGATAAAAATAAGTAAACATCCGTTTGGCAAAATCTTTATCGTCGTAGCCCTGCACTTCTACATGGCACAATATCCATTCTTCCTTGCCGGTATTGGTAAATACTTTTATCAGCTTATCCACAAATTTCGGGGCTTCAATATCTTCGGCTGGAAATAATTGTTCAAGTTCTTTGTCCAGAAACTCAAAACCCTTTTCCATGTCAAAAAGCTTTTCAGCATCTTTAAAAAAGAAATTCAGGAAATCACCGCACAGATTCTCCAGAATACCTTTCCATAAGGTATCATTCCTTTTAAGGGACATAAAATATTTAAAGTTTTTGATGAAGTGTTATTAACTTTTCCGTTTTTAATTAACCGGAATCGGATCGCCCGGTGTTTTCAACTTGGGATCAAATACAGCTACTCCAACTCTGGAATCTGCACAGCCATAATATAAAAGCCATTTCCCTTTGAAATAAACCATACCTTCAATAAATACAGTCCCTGCTATATATTGCCCGCTTTTTTCAAATGATTCCATAGGGCGGAAAAACGGAACATCCATTCTTGCCAATACTTTTGACGGATCATTTTTATCCAGCAAAACCTGTCCTGCACAATAGCTATTTGGCGTAAACCTTTGGTCTCCATCTTCTCCTTTATCATTTTTTCCATTATACATCAGCACAATTCCTTTGTCAGTAAGGATTGCCGGTGGGCCACACTCTGTCAGATTGCTATCGAAAAATCCTTTTCTGGGAGAGATCAGATTTACCAGGTTCTGGTTGCTATCAACGATTGGTTCCCAATTTATGAGGTCAATAGATGTAGCTACATTTACATTAGCTTCACCAAAATAAAGCCAGTATTTTCCATTCACTTTTGCAATTACCTGTTTATCTTTTACCAGTTTGGTAAGCAGCGAACCAGATTTAGACCAGATTTCATTGAACTTCCCATTATAAGCTTTTTTAAAGGCCGGCCCATGTTTTTGCCATTTGATCAGGTCACGTGAAGTGGCTACACCTATCCGCGCCTTATCCTGGTTCCATTGTGTATAGAGAATTACATAAAGACCATCTTCTGTTACAGCCACACGCGGGTCTTCACAGCCGCCCGGCCATTCCATTGCTTTCTGGCTATCTTCTGCTGGAAATAAAACTGGCGTTTTCCGTCGTTTAAAGGTAACACCGTCAGTACTCTCAGCATAACCGATCCGGGAAGTTCGTTTTCCAATAGCTCTTCCTGCTTTGTCTTCGGCACGATAAAGGACTACAATTTTACCATTTTTAATCGTTGCAGCCGGATTGAAAGTATCGTTAGATTCCCAGTCTATCATCCTTTTATTCATTGGGCACATAAATCGTGTTGTGCTGTCGGGGGAAATAACAGGATTTACGCCTTCCGGACGGACAAAACCGCCAAATGCCCAATCTGGTAATGTATTTTGTGCGTGGACAGTACTTGTTAACAAAAAAGAAAAATACTACAAAACTCAGGACAACATACTTCATAAATATTCCATGATTAATTAATAAAACCCAAAGATATACCTTTTCAAATGCCCAACCTGTTTATCTATAATTTGGGAGTAAAATTTCGCCCAACAAAAAAATCCTGCCGGATCACGGGGATCCGGCAGGATTTAAGCTATCTTCTAAAAGCTAATAGCCAACAACTACTTATTAGCCACCAGATTTACTTCAAGTGTAAAATCGTTGTCAATTGCTTTGTCACCCAGGTTTTCAAAGAAATTCGTTGAGCGGAACTTAATATCATATTTCGTTCTGTCAACCGTAATTTTAGCATCAGCAACCACCTTTTTGGCATCAGATTTCACAGTTGCAGGAAATGTCACGTCATTGGTAATGCCTTTGATTGTTAATTTTCCCGTAACATCATAAGCACCAGCTCCTTTTGAAGTTACTGTGGTAATGACAAACTTTGCCTGTGGATGTGCTTCAACAGAAAAGAAATCAGGACTTTTAAGATGTCCTGTTAATTTGCCGTTCATTTCTGCATCCTTAACATCAGTAACAGTAAGGTTTTTTACATCAAATACAAAAGTGCCGCCTTTTAATTTATCTCCGTCAACGATTAAAGATCCGCTCGTCAAAGGCACATCGCCAGCATGCGTACCTGTTACTTTTTTAGCACCCCAGGTAACTTTACTGGTTTTAGTGTCCACTGTCAATGTTTTATCAGCAGCTTTCACTTTATCCGGGCCATTAGCTATTACAGCAGAACTGGCCAGTAAACCTGCCAAAAGAAATACAAATACTTTTTTCATAATTACGAGTTTAATTTAAGTTATAATAAGAATTTTCACTAATATAAACATATATGCACTTCTAAATACGCATTGTGTACAACCTATACTTCAACCAGGTTATATCGACTGAGTTTTTCCAATATTTTTTTCCCTTCCTGCCAGTCATCCAATCCGGAAACGGCATTAATATGCCCTTTTTTACCAATATTTATAAATTCACTACCCCAGCTTTTTGCAAACATTTCAGAACGGCCAATACTTGCATACATATCATTTGCACTCGCCACCACAATACTTTTAAATGGAAATAACACCCTGGGTACCGGCGTAAATCCGACTACGAAATTAAGCCGTTTTGACAAATCAGCATCAGCCGGCGCGACTAGCAAAGCTGCATCAATGTATTCAGATGTATATTTTTGTGCCCAGTGCGCTACGGTAATACATCCGAGGCTATGTGCAATTAAAATAGTAGGTTCTGTTAACCCCGCAATGCGTTCCTGTAATTTCTCAACCCATTCATCCTTTACCGGCCAGTCCCAGTTAACCTGTTCCACTCTGCTGAAAAGATGCGGATACTGATTTTCCCAAATCGTTTGCCAATGATTAGGGCCAGAGCTTGCCAAACCGGGAATTGTAAGAAAACGGGTGTTCATAACAAAAGATTATCTGTATAAATAAATATCAGAACGGTAACAGGATTATAAAGTAACCAGATACATTTCTGAAATAACAAAAAAATAGCCTTTTATCAATTCTATTACTTCCGTAATTTATTTTAAAATCGTCATTTACGTTCCTTTACGCAGCGAAATCCAAGATTGTTACTACCACTGGTCACTTCTCCTTTTCCTCTGCTTCCGGCTTTATAGCGGATACAATAATCATCACTGCATAAAAAAGATCCTCCGCGCTGTACATGTTTTACCGCATTGGGTTCATCCGGATCATAACTATCACCCGGCCCCTGCGGATTTTTTGCCGGGCTTTTCTGATAATAATCAGGACGGTAAAGATCCTGGCACCATTCCCAAACATTGCCGTCCATATCGTACAAGCCATAAGGATTGGCAGGAAATGATTTGACTGGCGCTGCGCTTGCAAAACCATCTTCCCTTGTATTTTTATCAGGAAAACTGCCCTGGTAAATATTCGCTACCCACTTATTGCCTGGTTTCAGCTGGTCGCCCCAGTAATAAGTATGGTTACCCTTTCCACCTTGGGCCGCATATTCCCACTCTGCTTCTGTCGGGAGGCGTTTTCCTGCCCATTTTGCATATGCCGCCGCGTCTTCATACGATATATGAATCACCGGGTAATTTTCTCTTCCTTTTATAGAACTTCCTTTGCCTTCGGGCTGCAACCAACTTGCCGCAGGAACATAGCTCCACCATTGCAGTGGATTATCAAGTGAAACCTGCGTTGCAGTAGGTGTAAAAACTGCCGAACCAGGTACAAGTTTATCAGCCGGAACACCCGGATAATCTGCCGGGTTTAATGGTCTTTCCGCTACGGTTTTATACTTGGTAGCAGCCACAAAACGAGCATATTCAGCATTGGTCACTTCATGCTCGTCCATGTAAAAACCATCCAAAGTAATTTCGTGCATTGGCCTGGAATCAGGGAATTCATCCGCTCCCATTAAAAATTTCCCGCCTTCAATCCACACCATTTCCTTTGTATCATCTTTTCCCTGTGTCACATTGGCAACGTTTTGTATAGCTGCGGCGCGGGAAGGAATTCCGTCAGCAATGCAATGTGCAAGGCTGTCGGCTGTTTTTTCGGCGGCAGTCTGCTTTTTCTGACAGCCAAATCCTAACACTGCAATCAAAAAAACGAACGAAATTTTTCTCTCAATAAATATCATAACTATCTCTCATCAATTACCACCGGCATTACTTTTTAGCTCCTGCCAGTATTTTTAAAGCCTCATCATCCTTGTACTGATTCATCAGTTTTTTGAGTTTTACCTTCAAATCAGCCGATATTTTTCCGGAACTCTCTTTAGCGTAAATATTAGAAACCTCAGTAGGATCTTTTTCCAGATCATATAATTCCCACGAATCAGCTCCGCCATAAAAATAGGCCAGTTTGTAACGGTCTGTCCTGATCCCGAAATGTGGGAAAACATGATGCGGCTGCGGAAACTCGTAATAGTGATAATAGGCTTCTTTCCTCCATCCTTCCGTTTTTGATCCGTCGAGAAGTGGCAAAAATGATTTCCCCTGTATATCAGCCGGTATTTTTGCGCCGGCAATATTTAATACGGTTGGCGCCCAGTCGATATTCATCACCAGCTGATCAACCTGCGAACCTGGCTTTACCACACCCGGATAACGAATAACAAAGGGTGTTTTCAAAGACTCTTCATATATAAACCGCTTGTCGAACCAGCCATGTTCTCCCATGTAAAATCCCTGGTCAGAGGCATAAATAACTACTGTATTTTTTGCAAGACCCGATTTATCAAGATAATCAAGCAGTTTACCGATATTCCTGTCCAGTGAATTTGCCGTCGATAAATAGTCTTTCAGATATCGCTGATATTTCCATTCAGTCAATGCTTTTCCAGTCAGTTTTTTCTCTTCTGGTTCCTTGCCGATTTTATCATAATAGGCCTTGAAAACCTTTTTCTGGTCTTCGCTGAACCGATTGTAAGTACCGTCCTTTTCATAATCCGGTAAAACTTTCAGGTCCTCTTTCAGGCGCATGGTTTTACTGATCGTCATATCCTGCTGTTTAGCGGCTTCCCTGCCTTCGTAAGTATCATAAAAAGTGGAAGGCAACGGAAAATCAACGTCGTCATATGCTCCAAGATCCTGTAAATCCGGAAGCCATTCACGGTGCGTAGCCTTGTGTCCCACGATCAGGAAAAATGGCTTGGAATTATCGCGTTTATCAAGCCAATCGGTTGAAAATTGGGTAATTACATCTGAAACATAACCGTTATAACGCGTTGTATCATTAGGCTGGCTAATGAAATCAGGATTATAATAATTTCCCTGGCCAGGTAAAATATTCCAGTAATCAAACCCTTTTGGCAAACTATTCAGGTGCATTTTCCCAATCCACGCAGTTTGATATCCGCTTTGCTGTAATACTTCCGGAAACAAAGTCTGGTTGGTATTAAACCGGGTATTGTCATTCCTTTTGTAACCATTCGAATGGCTGTATTTCCCGGTAAGTAAAGTAGCCCGGCTTGGGCCGCAGATAGAATTAGTAACCAGGTTATTTTTTAATAATGCCCCTTCATTAGCTATACGATCAATATTTGGTGTCTTTGCATATTTATTCCCATATGCCCCAATAGCCTGGTACGCATGATCGTCCGAAAAAATAAAAATAATGTTCGGTTTTGATCCTGATTGGGCAGTTTGTGCTTTTAAATAAAATGAGGTAAGTAAAAAAATAAATAAGCAACTGATTTTAAATAAAGACAGGCAAAAAATTTTCATAAAAAATAAAAGACAATTTGTTAAAATTCGTATAAAAAAGCTATTTCTTAACATTAGTCTACAAAAGTAGTAGACAAATTAAATTGATCTTCGTGTAAATAGCAAATTTTATATTTTTACCAACTCTAAACAAATAGAAAGCGGAAATACACTTTCGTATATTTCCGCCCAAAACTTCCCCTCGATCAATCTATTTTTTACATAGTGCCATCTTTCATTGTTTTTGCCATTTCCAGGTGGTGCTGTAATGTGGGAACTTTACCAGCTGCCCATGCTTTTATATCCGGATCTTTGCAATCCTTAGCTGCTTTTTCAAATTCGCTCACATCTTCCTGATGGTCGTCCACCATAAATGATGCATATGCTTTATCAAAATCTTTGCCTTTTTTCTTGGCCATATCATCATAGTCCTTTTGTTTGGCATCACTTAGCGACATAGGCAGGGATATTTTCTTTTCTTTCGCCAGTTCCTTTAATTCTTCATTTGCTTTGGAATGGTCTTTAATCATGCTATCAGCAAAACTCATTACCGCTTTTGACGCTCCGTTTACCTTTGCCAGTTCTGCGAGTTTTACTTCAACCAAACCGCCATCTGCTGCTGCAAGAGCAAATTTCGTATCATCCTCCATTTTCGTGTCATCAAATTTTTCTTCATTTTGTTCTTCTGCTACCTCCTTGCTGTCTTCTGACTTGTTGGAATTACAAGCGGAAAATGTCATCACGGATGCTACAATCAGTGCACTTAATGTTATCTTTTTCATAGTTATTTACATTTTTTTGTGATCTATAAATCTTAAGAGCAATAAAAATTGTGCCAGATACTCTACATTATACGTAAATTATTGTATTTAACATATTTATTTTAAAACTTTTCTAATACAAATTAACTATTTCAAAATCATTAACGTACTAAAACACATAAAATCTTTTCAGGATTTTTTTGGAAATTATTCGATGAATATTTAATGGCTTATATTTGCTGGTTATGCTAAAAATTATTCTAATTAAGTATTAAAGCAGAAGAGAAGTATTCCAGGTCAGTTTTATCTGACTTGTAAAATATTGTTCATTCAAACACAACAATTTGAATTTGACGTTTGAGTATGCTCTTCACAGTTTTATCAGGAACCAATGCAGCACAAAAAACCTCTTCATCTTTTATTAGCAGATGATGATAATGACGATACCTTTTTATTTCAGGAAGCTTTAAAACAAATTCCGATTTCTACAAAACTTGATATTGCAGAAAATGGAATGGATTTAATGAATTTATTAAAAAGTCGTGCGTCAATACCCGATCTTATTTTTCTGGACATGAATATGCCCGTGAGAAACGGTCTGGAATGTTTATGTGAAATCAGAAATTCAGATCAGTTCAGGGATATTCCTGTGGTTATTTTGTCAACTTCTATTGCTGGTAATCTTCTGGAATCGGCCAACAAGAATGGCGCCAATGCCTATATCCAGAAACCAACCAATTTTTCCAAACTGGTAGCAATCATAGAAAAATGCCTTGTTTTAAGAGAAAGTTCAGGAAGTGCTTTTGAACTGGAACAGTTTTTAATCAAAAATGATACGAATCAAAGTTAATTTGAAGATCATATGAATGAAGTAACTGCTTCGAATACGCATCAAAAATTATTTCTAACTAATCTCAGGCAAACAACTGCACAAAGCCACAAGCAATTAGAGAAAAATTCTTATTCCAAAGCAATTACCGAACCTGCGGTTACCCTAATTGCTTATCAAACTTATATTGCTAAACTTTATGGTGTAGTTCAGTCATGCGAACTTGATGTTTTTCCCGCCATTACCTCTATACTACCGGATTCAGCTGAAAGATATAAAGCAGGTTTAATCAGGGATGATCTTATCAAAACAGGTATTTCCTTGTCCGAAACAGAAAAACTTGCCTATTTATCAATTTTCTTTTTCAAGTATAGCCCAGGCAATAGGGATTATGTATGTACTGGAAGGATCAACATTGGGAGGAAAATTTTTATACAATCATATTAATAAGACACTCGGCCTGGACACAACAAACGGAGCATCCTATTTCTATGGGTACGGGCCGCAAACAGGTTCAAAATGGAACACATTTGTTTCTTTAATGGCAGACTATGCAGTTGATAAGAATTGTGAAAATGAAATTATCTCAAGTGCGGTTCAAACATTTTCTAACATTGATCATTGGCTCGGTCAGGCTGAAATAAATTTGATAAGATGAATATTAAAGATATCGTTAACCGGGATTTAATTAATCTGACAAACTGCGAAAGTGAACCGATTCATATTCCGGGAAGTATACAACCACATGGCTTTTTGCTGGGAATCACAACTGACAATTATGTCATTGATTTTTGCAGCGCCAATACCGGCTTGTATATAACGCTGTCACCGGAAATGCTGCTTGGAAAATCTTTATATGATATATTCCCAAAATCACAAACCGAGGATTTTGTTGCTTATTCTACCAAAGAGATCGATCCGGCAAAACCTTTTGTGTTTACTTTTAACGAAATTCCTTTCAATACAACAGTCCATCGCAGCGGTTCAACGCTGATTTTGGAACTGGAACCTTTTCCGGACGGTACGCTTGACTTGCCAAACCTTTACAGCCAGACAAAAAGTTTTGTATCCATACTTGAAAACCATAATTATCTGCTGGAACTATGTGAGGACATAGCAAAACAAACCAGAATTATAACCGGTTATGACCGTGTAATGATCTACCGGTTCGATGCAGAATATAACGGCGAAGTAATTGCAGAAAACAAAAGGGAAGACCTTAATTCTTTTGCCGGACAAAAATACCCGCATACAGATATTCCGGCACAGGCAAGGGAATTATATATCAGAAATCCGCTGCGGATGATCGCCGATATCAATTATGAACCTGTTCCATTGCTGACATTACAGGATTCAGCTGAAAAAAGCAACAAATCATTGGATCTGAGCCTTTCAACTTTGCGGAGTGTTTCCCCTATCCATATTGAATACTTACGGAATATGGGAGTTGGCGCCACATTGACGATCTCTCTTTTACAAAATAATAAATTATGGGGGCTCATTGCCTGTCATCATTACTCTCCCAAGATACTTCCGCATTATACCCGTTTGTCGGCATTACTTCAGGGACATTTTCTTACTTCGCAAATAGCCGTAAGAGAAGTTGCGGAAGAATTTGAGATTGCACAGGCAGCGGATCAGGCACTGTTGAAATCCTTGGCGCTGCTGAATGAAAACGAGAATTTCGTTGAAGAAAATTATCAGTCCGAAAATCTTTTACAAATTGCCAATGCCAAGGGATTTGTAATTTATTCACAGGGGAAATTATACAAGAGCGGTCTTGTCCCTGCAGAAGAAGATCTTACTACATTATTTAAAACCCTTTACGAAAGGTACCCGAACGAAAGTTTGCATACTTCTAAATTATCGGAAATCATTCCGGGGAGTGAGAAACTATCCAAATATGGGGCTGGTATCATCTATCATTCTATTGCAGCAGATACTCCTGATGGGGTTATGTGGCTTAGGGCCGAACGGATAGAAATGATCAACTGGGCCGGAAATCCGCATAAAGCCGTGGTCGTTAATCAGGAAGGCGGCATGCGGCTTTCTCCGCGAAAATCATTTGGGCTATGGATGGAAGAGGTAAGAAACAAAAGTGATGAATGGCGTAAATCAGAACTGAATGCCGCGTCCGGCTTTGCTTATGCATTACAAAAACACATCAACTTTAAATATGTTAAAAGTCAGGAAAAGAAACATCGTTTGTTGAATGATGAATTAAAAGCAGCTAATAAAGAGCTTGCAAATCTCAACTGGATCAGCACGCACGACTTGAAAGAACCGTTAAGAAAAATTCAGATTTTTGCATCCAAAGTACTGGACAGAGAAGATCCGGACCTTTCCTATCAGGTTAAGGATTCTGTGGAAAGGATGCGTTTTGCGGCTGAAAAAATGCAGGTTCTGATTGAAGATATCCTCACCTATTCCAAAACAGGAAACACTGAAAAAGTATACGAACGGATAGATTTAAATACTATTCTTAAAAAAGTACTCGAAGAACTGCAGGATAATATAGCGGAGAAAAATGCTGTAATTAGTTTTTCGCAATTACCTGTACTTGAAGTAATTCCTTTTCAGATACATCAGTTATTTGTTAATCTGATCAGTAATGTGCTCAAATTTTCCAAAGCGGGTATTCCTCCGGTTATTGACATTCAGGCTGAAATAGTTACAAACCAGCAATTGCCAACCCAAATGCAGCAGCCTAAATATCATGCAATATCCTTTCAGGATAATGGTATCGGGTTCGAAAAAGAATATGCAAACCGGATATTCGATGTTTTTCAGCGCCTTCATCCCGTGCACAAATATCCGGGAACCGGAATTGGATTGGCCATTTGTAAAAAAATAATGGAAAATCATCGGGGTTACATCGAAGCAGACTCAGAATTGGGTGCAGGCTCCCGATTTACCATTTATTTCCCATATAAAGAATAAGATAAATTATAGTGATTTTCCCATAAGATCATACTGAGTACAATGTTCCTCATTGATTAGCAGAATAGCTATTCGGTGAGGAATTTTTATTTAAATACAATTCAACCTGAATTATATAATTAGCTAACAATCTGATATTTATACAAAAATAATTCTGTAATGGTATTTACTGGTATCAATTTAATACCGCTGATCGTACACAAATTAATTGTTGAAAATTATGTCATCAGCACCAGCAGTAGGCGCTTTAACAGAAGCACCGGTTATTACTGCAAGTCAGATTAAAAAACTAAAAAAGGATCCTGCTTTAACTGCGGCCGCAGCCGGGCTTGTCTATATCCAGGCAAATGCTCCCGGTTATTTGCGTAAAGGGAAATCCCCTAAATTTCATTATGTTGATAAAGACGGAATTCGGTGTAAAGACAAAGCTGCAATTAAAAGGATAAAATCTCTTGTGCTGCCACCAGCATGGCGGGAAGTATGGATCAGTGAAAATCCTGACGGGCATTTGCAGGCTACCGGAATTGATGAGGCAGACCGCAAACAGTACCGTTATCATCCGCATTGGAACCTGATCCGAAACCAAACAAAATATTACCGTTTACTTACTTTTTCCGAAGCTTTGCCCCAGTTGCGCCAGCAGGTAGAAATTGATCTGAAAAGAAAAGACTTAAGTCTGCAGAGAGCAATTGCTTTGGTAATCAGGCTTATGGACAAAACCTGTATAAGGGTAGGAAATCAAAAATATAAAATCAAACACGGATCATCCGGACTCACTACCCTGGATGCAAGGTCAACCACCATTCAGGGAAGCAAGCTAAGATTTAAGTTCACGGGTAAAAAAGGTGTGAAACAGGATATTACGCTTAGCGATCTGCATCTGGCACGTATGGTAAAACAATATAAGGAGTTGCCCGGCCGCAGGCTTTTTCAGTACACTACCGAAAGCGGAGGAATGTGCTCTCTCAATGCAAGCCAGGTAAATAATTACATTCGTGAGTATACAGGCGCAAATTTTTCTGCCAAGGATTTCAGGACCTGGATGGGAACAGTTACTGCTTTCGAATATCTGAGTGCCCAGGAAAAATACGAAACACAGCGTCAATTTACCCGCACTGTCAATACCTGTCTTGATGTGGTTGCGGCACATTTGGGCAATACAAGAACGGTTTGTAAAAAATATTATGTGCACCCCGCAGTTTTCCGTGCTTATGAAAGCAGTAAAATCCAGAAATTCCTTAACAAAGAAGTAGAAGAAAAAAATTACTTTTCTAACAATGAACAGTTAGTAAAATCATTATTGGCTCACCAGGTCTGAGTCATTATTGAAATATAAGGAGTTCTATTAATGAAATATGAATCTGTAAAGGATGCGGGTACGTATATCTTTCATGCAAAAAAGATTCATTATTTTATTATTTAACGTGCTGCTTCCTGCCATAATACAGGCACAAAGGATTGATAATACGGCATCGTTCCGGAATATGGCCGGAGATAAATATTTCCGGATTCATTATGATAATGACTTTTGGGGAAAAAGCGATTACTACTACACACAGGGTTACGATCTGGAATTGGTTCATCCTTCACTCGGTAACAATCCGGTATCAAAAGTATTATTTCGTTTACAAAATAGCCAGTCCACGTACGGATTGGCTTTTGAGCATTACGGCTTTACTCCAACCAGTATTAAAAGCAACAAAATACTCGTTGGCGACCGCCCGTTTGCCGGCGTTATAATGCTGAAATCATTTGCAGTTTCGGTTGATACACCCAGAAAACAAAGGCTGGTTTCTACATTAAGTACCGGTATGCTTGGCCCTGCGGCTTTTGCCGGAAAAATGCAGGCTACGATTCATGGCTGGACCGGTGACACTGATCCGCAGGGATGGCAGTATCAAATCAAAAACGATGTGGTTATTAATTATGAGCTTAGCCATGAAAAGGAACTTCTTAATTATCCCAATATCATTTCGTTGAATACCAATGTTCAGGCAAGGTTAGGAACGCTTTCCAATAAAATCCAAACCGGCTTTACAATGACATTAGGACGTTTTCATTCTCCTTTCAATTCCTCCAGGCTCGTTGGCTTACGCAACTTCCAAATTTATATTTACAATCAGCCATTGGTCGGTTTAGTTGGCTATGATGCTACAATGCAGGGTGGGATTTTTAACAAAAACAGCCCTTACACACTCAAAGCCAGCGAAATCAACAGAATTACGCTCCAAAATAATTTTGGACTGGTTGCCACTTTCTGGAAAATTTATTTTGAATATTATCGTACCTACCTCAGCAGGGAATTTAAAAACGGGCGTGAGCATCGTTGGGGAGGGATTAAGATTGGCGTTGCTTTTTAGCTAAAAAAACAGGTATGGAAGGAGAAATTTTTTCAATCATTCGGGAAAAAAGAGCAACACATCTTTACGTAAATTCTAATTAAAACCGCTTTTGGATGGGTAATGTTTTTGGCACAAAAATTTAACATCTGTAATCATAATTGACAAACGGATAAATCTAAACCAAAAATATTAAGTGTTATGGAAGCGAATGAAAATCTTGTTGAAGTATTGAATGACCTTGTTAAAATTAATAACGACCGTATTGAAGGATACGAAAGGGCAATTTCAGAAACAGAAGGTATTGACGTAGATTTGAAAGGAATATTTCAAAAAATGGCAAATGAAAGCCGCGAATATGTTGCCGAATTAAGTAAAGAAATTTCTTCTTTGGGTGGCGAAGTTGAAACCGGAACTACAAATTCTGGTAAGATTTACAGAGTATGGATGGATATCAAAGCAACATTTACAGGTAAAGACAGAACTTCCGTTTTGGAAAGCTGTGAATATGGCGAGGACGCTGCACAGGAGGCTTACGCAGATGCTTTGGCAACCGACGCTGAATTACCGACTAACGTAAGACAATTAATTACTGACCAAAAATCAGCATTACTGGAATCACACAACTTGATCAAGAAATATAGAGACATGCATCAGGCTATTAATAGCTAAATAATACTAAAAACCAAATAATGAAGATTGGCCGGGATTTATTCCCGGCCTTTTTTTGTGCTTAAAAGTTTTACATCTAATAAAAAAAATGCAGAGAACACAAAGTTTAACTTCTTTTGCATTCTCTGCCGCAACCGCTCTTTATACTCGGTCTACACCTATTTTAACTTTATAACCTTGCCAGTAATTCCTGCTTTTTGGCCTTGAATTCCTCTTCTGTTATATGGCCTTTTTCATAAAGTGCGCTTATCTTTTCAATGGTAGCAATGATATTATCCGAAGAGGCAGATTCCGTTTTATGGATATTTGAACTCTGAACATGCGTTACATCATAGGCCATCCCTGGAATTTCCTGCGTTTGTTCTTCATGTCTCTCAGGATCAGAATTGTCCGGCTCCGAAATTAATGGTAACTGCGAAACATCAACTGGCCCATCCTGACTCGTAAACTTGTAAGAGTTGCCGGAGCCCTGCTGCTGCGAAACGCCGGAAATATTATGATGTTTTGTATCGTAAATTAATTGCTTACCATTTTCCTCAATTACCAGACGCCGTACGGGTGCGAAATAAGCATATTTAAAATTATTCTGAGAACCGCTTGAAGTTGGATTACCAAAAACAGAAGGCCATGGGCCGCCAGATGTACTAAATTTGAAAGCGTCGGAAGGTTTATCCTGTTCTTCAAAAATTACCCTGCTGGATATCAGGGCTGACAATTCTGTACATAATTTATCAACAGTGGCTTTGAGAGAATTATTAAACATATCGCCTACCATTGTCATACCACCTTTCATCCACTGACCATTGCCACCTAATTCGGGAATATTAAATTGTGCCATTGTGCCATTACCATTTACAATAGCTTTCACCATTGCTTCCACACTTTGCGATTTCAAATCGTATTTACCGGCAATTTCATCAATAGCTTGCTGTCCTTCTTTTGTAAGTGATTTCATAGTTACTTAGTGTTTTTATGCTTTCAGGAATGTGTTACATTCCGCGTAGTGTAAAGATCACAAAAACAATGCCATAAAATTACTATAGCCTGTATGCTTTTAAAAAGAGAAAAATATAAGATCGGTTTTGGATCACAAAAATTTGCTCCTAATCTCCATTTTCGATCTGTTTCATTTTGGGATTTTTGATCTCTTTTTTACCAAGTTTACAGGAAAACGTTAACCTGAAATTTTGGTTCTGGTAACGAAAAGCCTGAAACTGATGAAAAGATTCTGTTGTGAAATCTTCTTCAATATATGTGAAGGGAGTCAGAAATGTTTCCAGTCGCAGGCTTAACCCCAACCGTTCGTCTTTAAACCTCTTGTTAAAGGTCAGATTGTAAAATTTCCATCCGGAACGATAACCCTGTAACCGTAAGTTTCTGGCATCAAAAAATCCGTAACAGTCGATACTGTACCCATTTTGAAGTTTAAAGCTGAAATTTAAAACCAATTGGCGCATCAGGCCTGAATTTGAAATTTGCATGGCAGGGCTTCTTAGCCAAACATACTGACCTGTAAATGTTGCTCCAAAACTAAGTGCTGAAACTGGTTTCCAGGTGGCTGTTGCAGATAACCCTAAACGTTGATTCCGCCCAATATTTTTCCAGGTACTCTCAAATACGCCTCCTGGGGCGGGTGTTCTGATATTTTCGATACTATTCCGGTTATTATTGAAAAACACCATCAAGTCTTTGAATAACTTCGGGTCATTACGCGTGTAGCTGATCTGATAACGGTTCGTAATTTCCGGCATTAAATACGGATTGCCAAATTGTGAATCAAGCGAATCATTCCGATTGATAGTCGGGTTAAGATAAGTGGTATAAGGCCTTACCAGTTTCATGGAATAGCTAAACTTCAAACTCGTTTTTTCACCAAAAACACGGTTAACAAGGATTTGGGGAACGACATTATCATAAGAAGGAATATGTAGTGAAGTATCCTTAAAAACAGCATTCAGCCTTGTTTGTTCATATCGGATTCCTGCCGTTAATGAACATTTTTTTAGCTTCAGAGTCACATTGTTGTACAATGCATAAATTGTGCTTCGATAAGAAAAAGTATTGGATCTGTCCGGATCATTCACTGGCACGTTTTCCTGAAAATTATATATTTCAAAAACGCTTTTATTTTTTAAGCTCTTTTGTATAACCTTCGCTCCTGCCTCCCACTTCCATAGCTCGCTAAACGATTGCGTGTAGTCAGTCTGAATTGTAAAATCACGGCTCCATCTTTTACTATTATATCTTTCTTTGTAATCAATAATTTCATTTTGTGTCTGTTTCAGGTCATAACCGCTCATTCCATCCGACAGTATGCACATGCCTAACAGAGAAAATTCTCTTTGCCCGTTTTTCGAAATCCCGGTATATCCGGCATTAAAAGTATTACCATTATTCTTATCAGGCGTTATGATATTTCTTTCAAAGGAAGGGATAAGGTTGTCGTTATCAGCTGTAAAATTTTCGGAAATATTAGTCGTCGAATTCGGCATGCGGCGGGCGCGGTAACCGATATTTAGGGTATTCAGCGAATCCGGACTATAAAGAAAGTTGAACCCGCCAAAGAAATAATCTCCCGATTGCCTGGATTCGTTAACCTGTACAAGTTTTGTTGTAATTGTTTCCCTTTCCAGTTCCGACCCGTTCCGGTTCCAGTATTTTTGATAAAAAGCATCCATATTGAAAAGCCATTTGCCATAGCTGCTGTGAATATCTGTCATGATATTTTCAGCGCGATTTCCTAAAACTCCCCTGATATTCCCATTGGTTGCATTATTCCTGTTTTTACGCGTAAAAATATTCACCACGCCATCGGTTCCTTCAGCATCATATCTGGCAGAAGGATTTGTGATCACCTCCACCTTTACAATATTCTCTCCGCTTACAGCCTTCAAAGCATCTGAAACGGACGAGGCATAAATTTCAGAAGGTTTGCCATCAATGAAGACCTTCACATTTGAACTGCCTCGCATAGAAAGCCCGCCATTGCCATCCACTGATAAATACGGCACTTTTCTGAGCACATCAGAAGCATCTGAGCCAGCGACAGAAGGCAAACTTTCCGCATTGAATATAATTCTGTCAGGCCCTTGTTCAATCAATGGTTTTTGTCCGCGTACTGTAATTGCGTTAAGAGTTTTTGCCCGTGAAACTGCTTTGATAGTTCCCAGATCAATCATCGGATTTTCAGGATTTATGGTAAATAATTTAGTTTTTAAGGAATCATATCCGAACAAACTAAATGTGATAAAATAACTACCTGGCTTTTGGCCTCTTAACCAGAACCGGCCGAGGCTATCCGTAAATGTGCCATCTGTCAGTTTATCATTCCGATAAAGTGATATTGTAGCGAAGGGAATAACCGAAAAAGTCACTGAATCTACAACCTCACCTTTTATAACGCCAATATTATCAACATTTTGTGCTGTTGATAATATTGGAAACAATAGAAGAAACAGCAATGTGAAATTTAAATTTCTCATGTTGTTTACAGAAAAAAATGAAGTATAACGATGTAATCCGGAAATGGCTTTCCACCTTCCATACAAAATGAAAGGGGCAGTAAATGCGATTACTGGAGGCTATTTTTGCAATGGATAATCAGGAATATTTTTTCCTAAATAGATATTCCGCTCGCCTTTATACATATTGCCTACGTCGATTATCTGTATAATCCCGCTTCCGCCCCGGTTTTCCAGCTTGGAGCGTTTTTCAGAGGTAAGTAACGGGTCGTCGGAGAACAGGAATTCATCAATATAATATTCATTGATACCTGGCTCCTTTACAGTTATATGAATATGGGCAGGTTCAGTAGCACCGGGATAAGGCGCAGGCCGGATGCTTACAAATTTGTACTCACCCTTTACATTCGTTTTCAGCCAGCCGCGAAGATATCCATGGCGTTTGGCCCATCCTTTTTCATCTCCTTTTTTGGGATAGTGACCCGTTTCGTCCGTATGGTACAGATAAAGAATAACATCCGGAGCGGGCGTTTTTCCGTCGGCTTTGTACACAATGCCATTTATCCCCAAAGGTTTTTTGCCTTCCCAGCTAACTTCCGGCATTTTTATGATTGCCGGAAGCTTCTCAAAAGGAACTGTATTTTCATAAATCGCTTCACATCCTTCACACGGTCCGCCCACTTTCTTACTTTGGGCAAAGCAGTTTGCACAACCTAGTATCAACAAAATAGCGATCAGATTCTTCATGATTTCCAGTATTTATTTTATTGCTTAAACAAATCAAATAAATCACTTTTACACGGCAAAAATTAGTAGACAAACAGCAATAATAATAGATGACTGATACAAATTGTAAATAAGATGCATTCCAAATTTCAACAATTTAATATTACGTCAACGCATTCCAGTCTTCATTCCTCTACTATTTCCGTCGTTCGTCTATATTATTTTACTGAACTGAATATTTTGTTTTCATTTATCATGGATACAAAATTCAGGGATTATTTATAAATTAAAGAACTGCATTACTTTAATCTCAAATCAATGGATTTCTTTGACAGAACCGTTAAACTTCCATTTTCAAAAAAGGCAGGAGCCCCTGAAATATGCAATGGTGCATGCACTATACTGGATTTTGATTACCGGTTTTTTTATTTATGAAAAAAGATACCTGATCTACAAGGCAAGTATGCCCTATTTTGTGGTTTGTGTAGCAGGCAGAATATTACTTCTGATACTGATCGCCTATTTAAACCTGAACTATTTTCTGCCAAAATACCTCCTGAAAAAACACTATTTACGATACTTTACAGCAGTAGGACTTTCGGTAACCGGTTATTTGCTGTTACAAAGCCTGTTTGATTTTTATCTGTACGGTTATGTGATCGGCCCGATGCACAATAGCGACTGGGTGGAAACATTGTCATATAATTTCTTCAGTACCTTATGGTATCTTGGGCTTATGCTGGCACTCAAACTGAGTATTGACTGGTACGAACAGCAGCGAATCCTGCAAAAAATAACGGTCGAAAAGTTGCAGGCCGAAGTCAATTTTCTTCGTTCGCAGGTAAATCCTCATTTTTTGTTCAATGTACTTAACAACCTATATGCACTGACATTAAAAAAATCTGATCTGGCGCCGGATGTGGTGCTGAAATTATCCGAAATGATGGAATATATGCTTTATGAAAGTGATAATTCAAAAGTGTTACTGCAAAAGGAAATCAGCTATCTGGATACTTACATTTCGTTAGAAAAACTGCGTTTTGGAGATCATTCCGATATTAGTCTTAAAGTTTCAGGTGAAATAAATGGCCAGGAAATTGCACCATTTCTTCTTTTACCACTTGTGGAAAATGCAATGAAACACGGTGTAAGCAGGCAAACAGATAACGCATGGCTGCATGGTGACCTTCAAATAAATAAATCTTTGATCAAACTGAATGTAGAAAACAGCAAACCGGAAATGCCAGAAAAGCAGGAAAAAGGCGGGATTGGACTGGATAATTTAAAAAAACGCCTGGAATTACTTTATCCGGCAAAATACAATCTGACTATTAACGACAAAGGAAATTCGTTTGTGGCTGATCTTCAGATTGACTTAACAAACTAAGTTTAACTTTGATATGGCAACCTTGATTTGTTAATTGTTTGTAAAATAAAAGAAAAATTGAAAATCATAATTCATGCTCAGATGTGTAATTGTCGACGATGAACCACTCGCACGCGAAGTGCTGGAAGGCTATTTGACAAAGCATGATTCTGTCACGTCTGTCATCCAGTTCAGTAATGCCCGCGAAGCCCGATTTTACTTTCAGGCGCATGAAGCCGATGTGCTTTTTCTGGATATTGAAATGCCTGGAATGACCGGAATTGAATTTTTAAAATCGTTACCTGAGCCGCCGCTGACTGTATTTACCACTGCCTACCGCGATTATGCCTTTGAAGGTTTTGAGCTGGGCGTTATTGATTTCCTGCTTAAACCGATTTCATTCAGCCGGTTCCTGCACGCTATCGAAAAGATTCATGAATTCCTGCTTTTGAAAGATCAGAACACCAATATTGATGACAATTCCCCGGAAGTAGTTTCCGGCTCTGTTTTTGTTAAAAGTGGTGTTCAACGGATAAAGCTACAATTTGATGAAGTGACGCATATTCAGGGCCTTAAAGATTACGCGATCATTTATACCCTTTCTTCAAAAATTGTATTAAAAGGTTCTATCAAAGCCATGCTGGATATTTTTCCAAAAAGCAGTTTTATCAGAGTTCATAAATCATTTATAGTATCCGTTCCTAAAATCACGCGGATTGAAAGAAACAACAGGATTGTACTGAATGAACATCAGATTCCGATTGGAAGGAATTATAAAGAAGAAGTAGAAAAATTTTTAAATAGATAAACCCGGTCTTTTTTTAGGTTATTTGTCAATTGCAGTCAAAAAATTCCGGATCGAAGCAAGATATTGCTCCGGATTATCACGCAGTTTATTATGTCCTGAATTCGCAATAATTTCCACTTTTGACCCTGGAATTTCCTTTTGAAATTCATACATAGTCTCGGGCCTGGCTTCGTCGTACTGGCCAGTAACGAAAAGAACGGGCTGTTTAATTTCGTGAAGATTTGCAGTTCTTTCAAAAGTTTTGAGGGTACCAGTAGCATTAAATTCCGTTGGGCCCCACATATAGCGGTATACCTGACGGTTAGATTTCCCCACTCCTTCACAATCTGTAACCGTAGCCCTTGGCCCTGGTTTTCTGCTCAGATATTTGATATTAAATGAATCTGTTGCTGCTACATATGACTGATTATCGTACAACCGTAACTGTTCATATTTCTGAATGGTATCCTGTACGGGCCGTGATAATTGTGAAATCAGAATCTGTGCATCTTTCATCCACCGTGACGTACTGATCAGCGGGCCAGCAAAAATGACTGATTTAATTCCTTTTGGTTGTTGTGTAACCATATATTCCACAGCAACAGTGCCGCCCCAGGAACTTCCCAGAATATGCAATTCTTTCAAATTTAGCTCTTTACGCAATGCTGTAACTTCGTCTACAAATCGCGGCAACTGCCAAAGTGTTGTATCTGTCGGCCTGTCTGAGTGCCCGGAACCGAGCTGGTCATAAAAAATAACGGGCCGGTCATTACTTAAAGTGGAATATCCCGGAATTCCGTCACAGCTCCGGCTCCCGGGACCGCCGTGTATCAGTAAAAGCGGGACACCTTTTCCTGACCCTACTATTTTGTACCAGATCCTGCCACCTTTTACCTGGATGAAACCTTCTTTTGGAGTGATAGATTTGTTGACGCTTCCAATGAAAATAATGGAGAGTAAAATTATCGGCAGGATTTTTTTCATGAATTATTTCTTTCTAACCTTGTGTTCGAAAGATAATGAAAGTTTGAAGTATTTGAAATGGCCGCAGACTCCCAAATATTCCTACAACCCCTCCTCTACTTTCCCCATTGTCCTGTCCAGTTCAATTTTTGAAGACAAATAATCATAAACTGCTTCCAGATAATTGGATTTTGCTGTTGTCAGTGCGAATTCGGAGTCTATTAATTCCAGTCTTGATGCCACACCTTTTTCATAGCGGTATTTGGTAATTGAGTAACTCAATTCTGCTGTTTCAGAAACATTTTGCTGGGTTTTGATACGTTGTGAAGTTTCGTAGAGACTTGCTACAACTTGCCTTACTTCTGTTTTGAGCTGTTCCTGCGCATTTTGATAAATCATATCTGTTTGCAGTCTTTCGATTTTACCCAATGCGATTTTGTTCACATTCTGCATACCGCTGAATAACGGAATAGCAAACTGGACGCCTGCATAAAAAACGGGTGGCCATCCTGCATGATCAAACCTGAATTTGTTTGTTTGGGTTTGCAGCTGATACTGGCTGATAAAACTTACAACCGGCCTGCGTGCTGATTTGTACAACTCAATTTCTTTATCATTGATCTCTTTGTTCAAAGTAAGAATCTGGAAATCAGGCCTGCGAAGAGATGTTGTAAAAATACCATCTTCCACAGGGACGGTTTCGGCAGGGTTAAATTGCAGGGAGTCAGACAAAAACAGTTCGGTTTCGGCTTCATTTCCAATCAGTACACTCAATTGCTGCTGACTGATCTGCAAAGCATAAGTTAAGCGTAAAACATCCGGTTCCAGGTTTTTCACCGAAGTATAAGCCCGTAAGGTATCTACCCGAAGCGCACGTCCCTGTGCAAGTAATGAACGGGAATCTGCCAAAGCCTTTTTGTTACGTAATATGCTCTCTTTTTGTAATTTAAGCCTTTCCTGCAAAACCAGTAACTGCACATAATTTTGCTTAACTCTGGCCACAACATCCACTTCCCGCTCCTGATAAGATAACTGGCTTTGTTTTTCCAATAGTTTCCGTCTCTGGATTTCATGTTTTGTCCCTGAATTGTATAGAGGCTGAGCCAAAGTAACCTGTGCACCGGTGATTTCCTGTCCGCCAAACCGGGCATAACCTACACCTTCCGATGTTGAACTGGAATTCAATCCAAAGAAAACAGGGCGTTGCAAATAGCGCTGAAACTGTCCGGTTAGACTTACACTTGGTAAAAGTAAACCTTTGGTTATTTCAGTTTGCTGCCTGGATTTTGAAATATTCAACGAGTCAATTCGTAAGTCGCGGTTATGGACTTTCGCTTGTGCTATGGCTTGTTTTAAAGAAAGCGATTGATTTTGGGCATTGGTAATAATTGGAATTATAGCCAGAATGGCCAGCCATAAGACTTTTGTGAGAATATTTTGAATATGATTTTTCATGATTTGTAATGTTGCGTCCCTAACGGGACTTTGATTTTTTGTTACTGAAGACTTTCCAGGTTTTAAAGTCGGATATGCCTTGTCTGATACGCCCAGTCGCGGACGCCAGTCGGGGACGCCTAGTCGGGGACGCCTAGTCCTGGAAAGTCTATAAACTGCTAATGGTGTACAAGCTCTTCAACCAGCGGATTTTCGTCCTCTTTCAAATGGCCTTTAAATGGTCGTGAGAAATAAGAATAAATGGCTGGAATTACATAAAGCGTTAAAATCCCGGCGAAGATCAGGCCACCGACCACAACAATTCCCAGTGACTGACGGCTTCCGGATGAGGTTCCGAGGGACAATGCAATTGGTAATGTCCCGAAGATCATCGCCAGAGTTGTCATTAAAATTGGCCGGAAACGCGATACCGCAGCAATTTTTGCAGCCTCAATAATACTACTTCCTTCTTCTTTGCTTTGGTTGGCAAATTCTACAATCAGGATACCGTTTTTAGTGATCAGCCCTATGAGCATAATGATACCGATCTGGCTGAAAATATTGATCGTTTGCTCTGTGAACCAAAGGCTTAACAATGCACCCGTCAGCGCCATTGGAACGGTAAGCAAAATGATAAACGGATCAATCAGACTTTCAAACTGTGCAGCCAGAACCAGATATATGAGTACAATGGCGAAAATAAATGCAAAAACCAGACTTTCACTGCTTTCGGAATAATCGCGGCTCTGTCCTGCAAGCGACGTGCTGAATCCTTTTGGAAGTTCCTTCACCGTAATTTTATCCAGCTCTTTGATCGCTTCTCCCAGGCTTACGCCGGCAGCCGGCGTCGCAGAAATCGTTGCACTGTAAGATTGATTATACCGATAAATAGCAGGAGGACTTATCCCTTCATTCAATTTTGTAAGATTGTCCAGTGACACCATTTCACCACTTCCTGATTTTAGATAAAGCGAACGCAAATCGTAAGGAGCTGAACGGTCTTTACGGTCCAGTTGTCCAATTACTTCGTACTGCCTATCATTATGAATAAAATATCCGTATCTCCTGCTGCTTAGTGCAAGCTGTAAAGTCTGCCCGATCGATTGTGTTGAAATACCCAACTGTGCAGCACGCTGGCGGTCTATTGAAATACTGATCTCTGGCCTGTTTACTTTAAAATCGGCATCTGCAAAGTTCAGTTTCGGATTACTTCCAACCTGAGCCATTAATTTTGGCATCACATTAATCAGTTCTTTTAAACCTGGTGCCTGAACCACGTATTGAACGGGTTGTGAATTTCCATATCCACCGATTGTTGGCGTTTGAACCGGAATGATAAGCACATTCCTGAACCGGCCGGAAGCAGCCACCAGTTTCATAAATATCTGTTGCTGTGATAATCCGCTCGTACGGTCTTTTGGTTCTTTTAAAAATATCCACTGAAAACCTCCGTTAACCGGCTGTGCTAATGTTCCACCAGCTGCTGCAATGGCTGTATAGGTACGTTCTGCATTGAGATCAGGAATAGAATCACTGACATAATTCCCGATCTCTTTCATACTCTGTTCCATACTTTCATAGGATGTTCCCTCAGGAGCAATTACAGCCAGGCCGATCATAGACCGGTCTTCCAAAGGTGCAAGTTCAGAAGGCAGCTTGGGAGCAAGCCAGTATGCAACACCGAACGAAACGGCAAGCAATACAAATCCAAGCCAGCGGACTTTCATAAATGCGGCCAGAGAACGTCCGTATGCATCATTCAATTTGATAAAATACGGTTCTGTTTTCTTGTAAAGCCAGTTATGAGAAGTGCCGGATTTGAGTAAATAAGCACTCATCATCGGCGTCAGGGTAAGTGCCACGAAAGCTGAAATGGTAACTGAACCAGCAACAACGATCGCAAATTCTTTAAACAATCGTCCGGTTAAACCTCCTAAAAACAAGATCGGAAGAAACACGGCTACCAATGTGATCGTGGTAGATATAACGGCAAAATAAATTTCAGCGGAACCCTGCCGCGCCGCCATTACGGGTGACATGCCTTTTTCCACCTTGCTGTAAATATTTTCCAGAACAATAATCGCATCATCCACAACGAGCCCGATTGCTAAAACCAATCCCAAAAGCGTCAGTACATTGATAGAAAATCCGGCAATATACATGATGAAAAAGGCCGAAATAATCGAAACCGGAATGGCAACCAATGGAATAATTGTACTACGCCAGTCGCGGAGAAAGATGAAAATGATGAGTGAAACGAGTGCAAAAGCAAGTAATAAAGTTTCCTCCACTTCTGATAACGAATTCCTTACCGGTACTGTAAAGTCTTTTCCCAAAGCAAGTTCATATTCTTTTGGAGCTGTTTTTTGTATTTCGTCAAAACGCTTTTTAAACTCATCCACAATGGCCAGGGAATTGGCACCACGCTGAGGATTTATACCCGTCGCAACCCCATAATCTGCTGTTTTTCCATTGTAAATGATCATGGCAGTCCGCTCATTTTGTGAAGACATAATGGCTTCTCCAACATCTTTGAAACGTACAATTGCACCATTACTTTCACGAAGGATCATATTGTTAAAATCATCTTCTGTGACCAGTCTTCCCTGCGTCCTCAATGTTACTTCTGTATTCTGTCCTTCAATACGTCCGCTTGGCAAATCCACATTTTCTTTTTGCAGAGCGTTCTGAATATCAATCGGAGTTAGCCCATAGGCGGCCAGTTTTACCGGGTCCATTCTCAAACGCATGGCACGTTTCCGGCCTGCATAAGAATCTACCAGACGTACTCCGGGAATGGATTGCAGTTTTTCTTTTACATTGATATTAACAAAATCCGTCACATCTTCCAGACTTTTTGTTTTGCTCTGAACTGTCAGGAAAACAAGGAAATCTGCCGGTCCGGCTTTTTCAACGATAGTTGGTTCAATGTCCGTTGGCAATTGCTGACGGGATTTGGAAACTTTATCGCGTACGTCATTTGCAGCCGCTTCAAGGTCGGCATTTAACTCAAATTCTACGGTGATAATACTAACCTGTTCGCGGGAAGTTGATGATACAGAACGGATTCCGTTTGCTTCGGCTATTGCTTCTTCCAGTGGCTTGGTTACTTGTGATGCAATAATATCTGCGCTGGCTCCGGGATAAACCGTTGTAACCATTACAATCGGTGAATCGGTTACAGGATATTCTCTGGTACCAAGGAATGTGTAACCCACGATCCCGAAAAGTATAAGCAGTATGGACATTACCCCGGCCAATACAGGCCGGGAAATGCTGGTTTGTGAAATAGAACTCATTTTTTTATTGGCTATCGGCTTTCGGCTCTGGGCTTCCGGCCTTTTTTTGGATGTTAATATTTGTTGGCTACAACCTGGTTCGTTATTTAACTGAAACCAGTTGAATGTCGGCATTTGGTATCAGCCGCAGCATATTGCTGGTAATAATAGTATCGCCGCTGGTAAGCCCGCTGGTTACATTCACAGAAAATGCATTCCTCTGACCAATCCCGATATTTTTCAATCCTGCTTTATTACCATTTACTACATACACACTGTAACCTTTTGAAGAAGGAATTAAAGCCTGGTTAGGCACCATCAAGGCATTACCGGATGTGTTTAAACGTAAAGTCAGGCGTGCACTTTGTCCGGGTAATAATTCGTGGCTCGTATTGTTCCCAACTGCACGTACCAGTAATGTTCTTGTGTTCGGATCGAGGCTGGATTCGTGAGCTACAATTTTTGCTGTGTGAATCTTTTCATTGGATTCAACATAATACTGCACTTCGTCACCGGTTTTTAAAGTATTGGCATGTTTTTCCGGAACTGCAAAGTCAATTTTCAAACGGCTGTTGTCTGTCAATTGGACGAGTGATGTTCCCGGCGATACATACGCGCCGGTATAAACATTTACAATGCCCAGGTTTCCACTGAACGGAGCGCGAATATAAGTTTTCGCAATAGTGACTTTCAACTGCTCTATTCTGGATTGCAGCACTTTCAGATTTGTAAATGCCTGGTCATAATCCTGTTGAATTGCCGCCTCCCTGTCTACCAGATCTTTAAGACGTCTTTCGTTCAGTAAAACCAGTTTTTCCTGTTGTCTCAATTGTTCAAGTTCTGCCAGCAGATCGGCATCATCCAGTTTGAAAAGCAACGTACCAGCCGTTACAAATTTCCCTTCCTTTGCATGAACTGATACTACTTTTTTATTCAATTCACTCATAATGCTTACTTCCTGATAAGCCATTAACGTTCCCGAAACTGTCATTTCTTCATTTAATGAGCCAGACCGTATTACCTGCCCGTCAACAGGAACACCTTGTGCTTTTTTCACAACTGCTGCTTTCTCCGGCACCGTACCTTTTGAGTTGTATCCTTTGAGAAGTACACTGCCTAATATCAGCGCGGCAAGTATGAGGCCTGATATAATTTTGGTTGATTGGATCGTATTTTCCATAAATTTAGTAATTTAAATATTTGAATGTTTCAATATGTTAGATTCTGCTTTTCTATTTGTTTTCTTCATTTTGTATTAAATTTTAGTTAGGAGTGAATTACTTATGATATGTTTTATAGATAAATATCGAATTAGCGAAACTACCGGTTACATTATATCTATATATTGAAATGTATCGATGTTTTTGAGCAAAAAATTTTAAACTTTCAGAGTATTAAGAAACTGCACATATTCATTAAGAACCGTTTGGTTGAGTTTGTATTTAACCTGTCTTCCTTCTTTTTCAACCACTACCAGATCTGCATCTGCCAATTGTTTCACATGGTGAGAAATTGAAGGTTGTGCCAGATCAATAAAGTCTGAAATTTCATGACAGTACAAACAATCCTCTTTTTGGCGCAATTGCTGCAAAATTGTAATACGACTTGGGTCACTTAACGCTTTTGAAATCCTTTCCACTTTCCTTATGTCCATGGCCTTAATATATTGATGAATGCGAATGTATTGATATATTGAATTCAGGAGCATTACATTAATTGTTTCAAAATAATTCCTTAGTTGAAGAATATATTTATTTTTTAATTTATAAAGCTAACCAAGTGCTCTCAGTAACTTTTTCCACGCAAAGTTTGGAAGCTTCGGTTTTGTAAAAAACCAAAGAGCGCAAAGGGTTTTCTAATCCTCTCTGCACTCTTTGCTTTCTCCTTGTGGCGGCCGCTTCCCAGCTTTACAGGAAATATCTATTAATACGATTCAACCAACTTCCCGTTATGATCAAAAACTACATCCTCTTCCTTCGACGCTGTTTTCAATTCTACTTTGTATAATAGTTTTTCACCGGCTTCAATTTTTTCTGCATCATCAATTCTGAAACCTTTGTAATTGCGGCTGATGCTTTCGGAAACTGCGCCTGGCAATTCATTGGTTTGAATATCCTGCTTGTGTTTTACAATGCTGCCATTGTTACTGATCCACGCTTCATGATCGACACGTCCAATTTCAAATTCTACATTATACAACTGGTTTTTCAGTTTCCATTCTACATCCGCAGCTTTTAGGAATTTTTGTTTAAATGTATTCAACACTATTGACGGAACTTCGCCAGCTTGTATTTCCTGTGCAAAGGACATTACTGAATAAAATAAACTTGCGGCTAAAAAAATGATCTTTTTCATATACTTTTTATTTAATGATTGGTTCTGATTTAATTGTTGTTTCGTTTAATTCTGATACAAATAGAATACACGAAACCGGAAAGAATTGGGAATAAACTGCGCTGAAAATTATTTTTTTGATCGTGGTTCAAAAATAATCCTTGCCATAAAACTCATACCGTCGGTCCGGAAATTTGTTGGAATACCCGTAACAAGGCCAAGCGCCAGATTCGGATTTAGGATCAGTTTCATTTGAGGCCTGAAAACCATTTGATGCGTTGCAGCTGAAAATTCATCATTTACCTCAACACCAACAAAATTTCCGGAAGCCAACACATAATGCATACTGGCATTTACCTGATAATACAAACTCCGTTTGGATTCTTCCGGAACAAATTCCCATTCCGGCCCGGTGTAAAGCATTGTATTGATATGTTTTCCAAATTTCCTGGCAACAATAAAAAACGGAGTTACGCTATTTCCTTTTAGCATTCCACGGCCATGATCAATGGAATAGAATGAATGTGTCCGGAATTCGTGCATGTAACCGCCTGCCATAGACATCTGGTGTTTTTCCGAAACAAAAAAAGTGTATTGTGCTGCCAGTTTCAACCCCTCTATCCGGTTTCGCGGAATTTCGATGTTTTCGGAACTCTGGACACCTCTGTAAAAAGCAAAGGGAATTTCAACTTCAAGTCCGAGTCGGTTTAATGGAGAAAATTCATATTCCACAAAAGAATGATTGATTGTATAATCTTTATGGCCTTCGATGCCATAACCGACGTTCCATTCTTTCTCTCCCTTTCTGGCACCCAAATCACGGATCAGATCCATATACAATGGCTCGGCATGGCGGATTTTTAATGGAAGTTTTTTCGCAGAAGAATCTTTCTGAGCGAATGCTGATAGATTAAGTACTGCTAAAAGGAATATGCTGATCAATATCTGTTTCATGTTTCTAACATTTTTTGATGCAATGTTAAAAGTGAAAACCGGAAGGAATTGGGAATGAAATGGAGATTTAAAATTTTTTTTTGTTTGTAGCTGAGCTGAGTAACTACCAGAAAAAGCATCAAAGCAAAACCTTCACCCGATGCTTCCCATCAAAAGAATATTCAACCTGTAAACCATACAAATCCACAATCGCTTTCACAATCGCAAGGCCTAAACCGGTATTATTCTTGTCATCGGAATCTTTATGAAAACGCTTGAATATACTGTCTTTATTCAAAGCTATGGCACTTCCGGAATTTGAAATTTCAAAGTATGAACCTGTAATTTCAATATCTAATGTTCCGGACGTATGGTTATGGACAATGGCATTTTTCATCAGATTTGAAATCAGAATGGATGCCAGATCCTTTTGCATAACTGCATGTAACTGTCCGCTCTCATGAATTGAAATAGTGATGTTTTTGAACTCTGCAAAATCTGAAAATTCTTCGTTTATATCCTGGAAGATCTTATTGATCGACACAGTTTCTGTTTCTTCAAACTGCCGGTTTTCAATTTTTGAGAGCAGCAACAGCGATTTATTGAGCCTGGTCAGTCTTTCCAGTGTCTGAATTACCTGTCCGATTGTTTCAAGGTTTCCTTCTGTCATTTCATTCTTTTCAGCCAGTAACTCCAATCTGTTAATGCTGATAGCAATGGGCGTTTGCAGCTCGTGTGAAGCGTTTTCAATAAATTGTTTCTGACTATTGTATGTTTCCAGTGTGTGATTTACCAATGAAGTAACGGAATCATTCAGCACTTTAAATTCCTTAACATTCGTTTTTACGGTACTGATCGAGTGATCTTTCCCGAGCCGGAATTTTTTCAGCTGTTCCAGCAAATCATAAAATGGTTTCCATACTTTTTTGAGCAGGAAGTTATTAACGATCAGGATACTTATAAGCAAGGCAATATACAGCCAGATGAGTGAGTAAAACAGATCTTCAATCAAATCATCCTCTTCAACCATGGAAGAAATGACTTTCAGTTCATAGTATTTGTTCTGATGGGCAAAGGCTGTTGTTAGCAAACGGACGGGTTCAAGGTCTTCCTCAAACTGCATGTACATCAAAGTATCTTTGTGGGTGTCCTTTATTTCCAGGGCTTTACTTTTTGAGATTTCGCGTATTTCGTAATTTCCTTCCGCAAATTCAGTTCTGGAAAAGGTCGTAGAATCTTTTTGCGCTTTTTCGATGATCAGCAATTTGTAATTATCCAGCCCATCGTCCAGACTGTCATAAACCTCGTCCAGCATATTGACATAAAATATTACTGCCCAAACACTGATAATCCCGAACAATGCAAACGCCAGATATTTTAAGGTGTAATTGAGTAAATTCATACCTGAACCAGTTTATAACCAATCCCATAAACGGCCTGAATTTCCACATCTGCCTTATTATCTTTCAATTTCTTGCGTAAGTTTTTAATTTGTGAATAAATAAATTCATAGTCATCTGCCTGATCCATATGATCACCCCAAACATGCTCAGCCAGGGACGTTTTATTGACCAGCCTGTTTTTATTCACGATCATATAAGTCAGTATATCAAACTCTTTCCTGTTCAGCAGCAAAGCCTGGTCGTCAATCAGAAGCGATCTTTCTTCCGGATCCAGTTTCAAATTTCCAATTACGATCAGGTTCTTTCCCTGAAAAAATTTTCTTCTCAGCACCGATTTTACCCGAGCCGTGAGTTCTGCAATATGGAAAGGCTTGGTCATATAATCATCCGCGCCCAGATTAAGGCCTTTTAACTTGTCGTCCAGCGAATCTTTGGCAGAAATAATAATGACATTATCCGACTTATCAAGATTTTTTAATTCCTGTAACAAGTCAAGCCCATTGCCTCCGGGCAGCATAATATCGAGCAATATACAGTCGTAATCAAAAGAAATGATTTTGTCCAGCGCCGAATTATAATTACCTGCAGTTTCTACAAGAAAATTTTCCATTTCCAGTGACTGTTGAATTATTTCCAACAGATCGGGCTCATCTTCAACGATTAATATCTTCATAGGGCAGTAAAGTTGCTAAACAAAACCGGAAAGAATCTGGAAAAAACCCGTAAGAAGATGCAGAAACTAAAAAATAATTATCCGGCATAATTATTTTATTGAACAACCTGTAACTTTTAAAATAAATAACGTCTCAAAGTCATGGATATATATCAAATAGCAACAGCATTCTGGGATCAGACTTATAGTAGTAATGTAGATCCCACTGGTCCGGATGAAAATCCCATTTATGATCCTCGTCCAGAGGTTCCTTACCCGGATATTCCTGAGGAAACACCACCATTTGAAAGAGAACCCGAAACTCCTCCGGTAGAACCAACTCCTGAACTTCCGCCTGTTGAACCGGTTGTTCCTGAAACAGAGCCATTGACAGATCCGGGAATTGATCCGGAGATACCGGCTTTTAACTAAATTCTATGGTTGTAGCTCTACTATAAATTACTTATTCGAAAGTAAATCAGGCGTTTATCAATGTTTTCTTCTGCAAGAAGAATATTACCTCTGCATTTCCAAAGTGGTTATTTTACCATATAAATAGCGAATTCTTCCTGTAACTTCTCAAAAAATATTCCAGGCTCCCTGGGTTTGTATATACTAATATGTCTCAAAGATTATTTTGATATACATGGAATGTTTAAAAATCCAGTCCTGCCATATCTCCTCCTGTTCATTTAATTCCCTCTGATAAGTATTTCATATTGCCTTATAAAAGTGAGAACGCTTTACAGGTTTCACTTTCTGATTATTTGTGCAATTCAGCTCAATATCAAAAACGGAATTGGGACACATTTGTAAACTTCAGTCATTTCTTCATTTCATCTGTTTCAATGACCCGCTTACGCAATATTCGGGTATACTTTTGGAATAGTAGTCCTTCTATGAGAAATTCCCGGAACAATAATTAAATTGCTTCCTGCTGAATGATATTTATAGAAATATTATTCTTTTTTCTTTATAAAAGAATATACTTTTGAACAAAAACAAATGAAATGAACTTTATAAAACCGCATTTATCTTTCGGCCAGATTATCAATATGAATTTTGGCTTTTTTGGCTTACAATATAGCTTTGGCTTACAGCAAGCCAATATGAGCCCCATTTATTCTTATTTAGGCGCAGATGAAAGCAGTTTGCCTTTACTCTGGCTGGCCGGACCGATGACAGGTTTAATCGTACAGCCAATTATTGGGGCGTTAAGCGACAAAACAATAACAAAATGGGGTCGAAGAACTCCATATTTTTTAGTCGGCGCAATTTTGTGCAGCTTGTCTTTATTAGTTATGCCGTTCAGCAGTTCAGTATGGATGGCAGCCAGCGTATTATGGATCCTGGACGCTTCCAATAATATTACACAGGAACCTTACCGTGCATTTGTAAGCGATAAACTGGATAAAAGTCAGCATTCACTCGGGTTTCTGACACAAAGTGCATTTACCGGTTTGGGACAAACACTGTCTTATCTGACACCATTTTTGCTTATAAACTTCTTTGCCATATCTGAATCAGGAAAAATTGGACGGATACCGACTTCTACACTGATGGCTTTTCTTATCGGTGCAGTTGTTTCTATCAGTTCTATTTTATGGACTTTAAAAACAACAAAAGAAATTCCGCTGTCTGAGGAAGAAAAGGCAAAAATAAGATCTTCGCCCGCAGGAGTAGCTTCTACTTTTTCAGAAATTTTTGAAGCCATGCGGGAAATGCCCCTAACGATGAAACTCATGGCTCCCATGATGTTATTCAGCTGGTATGGAATGTTTATTTATTGGCAATACATTGCTAAATGTGTATCATCAACTTTGTATAACACAGTGGATTCCGAAAGTCCGCTGTTCAGAAAGGCAGAAATATGGATTGGGCCAATGGGCGCTTTTTACAATGCGGTTGCTTTCATTTCAGCGTTTGGACTGGCATGGCTTGCCAGGAAATACGGCCCAAAATACTTGCATGGAATTTGCCTTTTTCTCGCTGGAATCGGGTTGTTAGCTATTCCTTTTATTCATAATAAATATTTGCTCTTTGTTCCTATGATTGGAATGGGTTTATCGTGGGCAAGTATGATGGGAAATCCTTATATCATGCTGGCAGGCAGCATTCCGGCCGAACGAACAGGCGTTTATATGGGAATTTTTAATATGTTCATTGTCATTCCAATGTTGCTGGAGACTTTTACTTTGCCATTATATTACAAATCGCTGCTTAATAGCGATCCAGTTAATGCAATCAGGCTTGCGGGCGTATTATTGGTTTTAGCAGCCGTTTCCGTAGTATTTATCAAAATCAGGAAGGGAGCCGTAGTTGGCGAAACCGAGTTCAGAGGATCAGCGCATTGAGTGTTGAATTGAGGGCGCCTTGCCGCGCAGTGAAGAATTAATAATTATCAATAGAAAATCTGCAAGTCAGTTTTATTGATTTCAGTTTTGGATTAAACTTTATAGTGATGAATAATAACCAGATCGTTAATGCACTTTTTGATGCCGTGCAAAATAATAATCTCGACATAGCTGGTACTGATAAAAAATTCTATACAAAACTTGTACTGCATGCCGCAGAAATCAGGGATTTATACACAAAACTTTATGCACAACACCCTGCGTACAGCGAAAATTTTTCGAAGCTTATTGAAGTATTGATCGCAGCGAACCAGAATCGTGCTACCGACTTAAAGAACCGTGATAATAAGAAAGCCGAAAACTGGTATCTGAGTAACGAGCTGGCAGGAATGAGCCTGTACGTGGATCGGTTTTGCGGGCATCTCACCAAACTGCCGGGCAAACTGGATTATGTTCTCAATCTGGGTGTAAACCTTTTGCACCTCATGCCCGTTTTTGAAAGTCCGGAAAACGAAAGCGACGGAGGTTATGCAGTATCTGACTTCAGGAAAGTGGATAAAAAGTTTGGCACGCTGAAAGACCTGCATAAACTAAGGCAAACCATGCAGGAAAAGGACATGTATCTCATGCTTGATATTGTGCTGAACCATACTTCACATAAACACGAATGGGCCCAGAAAGCCAGAGCAGGAGAAAAAGAGTACCAGGATTATTTTTACTTTTTTGATAACCGTACCATTCCTGATCAGTTTGAGAAGAATATGCCTGAGGTTTTTCCGGAAAGTGCACCGGGAAATTTCACCTGGATTGAAGAATGCCAGAAATGGGTCATGACTGTTTTTCACAAATACCAATGGGACCTGAATTACAGCAATCCGAAGGTTTTTGTCGAAATGCTGGATAATGTATTGTTCTATGCAAATCTGGGTATTGATATTTTGAGGATTGACGCACCGGCTTTTCTATGGAAAGAGATTGGCACCAATTGTCAGAATCTGCCGCAGGCACATACGATTTTACAACTTTTAAAGCAATGTGTCCAGGTTACAGCACCGGGTATGGCATTATTGGGCGAAGCTATTGTTGCTCCTTCGGCCATTATGAAATATTTCGGACAGGAGCGTTATAAAGCTATGGAGTGCGATTTTGCATACAACGCTACACAAATGGCTTTACAGTGGGATGCACTGGCAACCGGCCAGGTTTCGGTTATGCTGTCTGCCCAGCCAATATTAGCTGAAAAACCTTTTGGAACTTCCTGGATTACGTACACACGCTGTCATGATGATATTGGATTAGGCTATGATGATTATATGATCCAGGAAGCTGGCTACAATAGTTATGAACACCGGAAATACCTGAAAGAATATTTTTCAGGATCACATGCAGGTTCTCCTTCCAGAGGCGCGTTGTTCTCGGTAAATCCCAAAACCCAGGATGCCCGGATCAGCGGGACACTGGCTTCATTATGCGGACTGGAAAAAGCGATTGAAAATAATAGTGCTGTCCAGATTGTTTCTTCTATTCAGAAAATATTATTGATGCAGGCCAATAGTTTTTTTCTGGGCGGGCTTCCTATGCTTTTTTATGGTGATGAAGCTGCATATCTCAATGACTATTCATTCTTACAGAACCCTGCCAAAAGTTATGATAACCGCTGGATGCACCGGCCTGTTATTGACTGGGAAAAGAATAAACTGACCGAAGTACCGGGGACCATAGAAAGTCAGGTATTTTCGGGAACACAAAAACTTTTGGCTATACGTAGAAAATTGTCCGTTGTAGCCGACACAAAAAATACCAAATGGCTGCCAAGACATAATATTCATGTGGCAGGTTTTTTAAGAAATGGAGGAGGAAAAAGCCTGTATTGTATCTTCAATTACAGTCAGGATAGCTCCTATTTAACATGGTATGCCTTTAAGCAAAATGGTACTATTCCGGTAAAACTTTTTGACCACTGGCGTGAAGAAGAGTATCTGATCAGTTCTGATGAAGATTATCTGATCCTGGATCCGTATGCTTTTTATTTGTTGGAAGTTGTAGAATAATGCCTTGCATATCATTTAAAAGCATTTATTAAACAATAAAAAGTAGTAATAATTCATAATATACGTTAGACTAAAAGCTATTTTTTCTAAGTTATATAGCTATATTACTACAAATAAGATTTATTAATTTAAATATATTCGTATCTTTCCTTAAATATTAAGGCTTTAAGGAAATGAGAAAACTTATATTAATCTGTTTATTATTAAAATCGTTTTTAATTCAGGCTCAATCATATAGCTCTGTACCGGGAAAAATCGAAGCCGAAAACTTCTACGCGATGAACAGCGTGGGGGTAGAACCAACAGCAGATACAGATGGCGGATCAAATGTAGGCTGGATCGTGGATGGCAGCTGGATGGATTATCACATAAATGTTACAACCCAAGGTTATTATACTTTTAAGTTCCGGATTGCTAATGCTTATAGTTCGGATGCTAAACTTTCTTTAAAAGCGGATAATGGAACAGTTTTAGGACAAATCAGGGTTCCTGAAACTGGTGGGATGCAAGGCTGGCAGACAGTTAAAATCATTGCATTGCTACCGGCAGGAAATCAGACTTTACGAATTTATGCTGATAAAGGCGGCTTTAACTTCAACTGGTTTGAAGCAGCAGGATCCAGGGCTTTGCTTGGAAAAATGGAAGCGGAAGATTTCGATTCTATGTATGGAGTTCAAACTGAAACAACCAGTGACACAGACGGTAACCTTAACGTAGGTTATATTGACGATGGTGACTGGATGGACTACAATGTAAAAGTAGCATCTGCCGGCACATATACACTCAATTTCAGAATAGCAAATGCTTATGGAAATGGGATTATTGAAATAAAAAATGCAGGAGGTGACGTTCTGGGCCAAATGAATGTTCCGCAGACCGGCGGCTGGCAAAGCTGGGCAACTTCCAGTACTACACTAAATCTTCCGGCAGGAAGCCAGGTAATAAGGCTTTTTGCAAAATACGGTTCTTTTAACTTTAACTGGTTTGAGCTGGAACCCGAACAACTACCATCTGAACCTTTATTGCTGCCAGGTAAAATTGAAGCCGAGCTTTATGATAAAATGTCTGACGTGGCCAAGGAATCAACTTCGGATACTGATGGGGGAGAGAATGTAGGATGGATCCAGGACAACAGCTGGATGGATTACAAGGTCAATGTTACTTCCGCCGGAATATATACCTTCAATTTCAGGGTTGCCAATGCATACAGCCAGGACGCGGCATTATCAGTAAAAAAGGTTGATGGAACAATTTTGGGAAGAATGAATATTCCTCAGACCGGAGGTTCACAAGCCTGGAAAACTATAAATATGACAGCGGCTTTGTCTGTAGGAATTCAGACTTTACGTGTTTATGCAGAAAATGGCGGCTGGAATTTTAACTGGTTTAATGTAGCTGCTTCAAGGCCGTTATCTGGTAGAATAGAAGCAGAATCTTTTGATATATCAAGCAGTGTAAGTACTGAAAACGCAAATGATACAGATGGCGGTACAGCTGTAAATTACATCGACAATGGCGATTGGATGGATTATAATGTGAATGTTGCTTCTGCAGGAGTTTACACTTTTAATTTCAGGCTTGCAAATGGGTATGATAATGGTAAAATTGAAATTCAAAATGCCGGGGGAACTGCACTCGGACAAGTTAATGTACCTCAAACACATGGCTGGCAAAACTGGGCAACTGCACGCACAACGGTAATGTTACAGGCTGGAAGCCAGATTATCCGTATTTATGCTATTCAGGGAGGTTTTAATTTCAACTGGTTAGAAGCTGTGCCCGGAATTACGCAAAGTCAGTCAGTACTAAGTTTTGCTGCGCTTCCTGCTAAAAACACCGGCGATAGCCCTTTCGATCTGGCTGCAACCAGTAACAATCCCGAAACTCCAATCATTTTCACTTCAGCAAATCCGGGCATTGTTTCTGTTTCCAACAATACAGGAACCTGGAAAGCAACAGTTGTTGCAGCCGGACAAACAACTATCACTGCTTCACAGGTAGGTAATAGTAATTTTCTGGCAGCTGAAAACATTGTACATACACAAATTATAAATGAAAGTGTTGTTACTCCGCCTGCCGTTTCCATCGGAACAAAAATTCCTATGGACCCGAAACGCTGGTATCAGCTGACCAACGCAGCAAACGGGCTCGACGGTTTTTTTGATGGCGAAACGCAAGTTGAAGTTCATACCGGCTGGGGTAAGATCATTAATAATTATGAAGCATATTACCCGCTTCTGGAAGGTGAAGTGATCACGCTGGAAGGTATTAAGTTTTTCGACTTTATTGGTTCTGCCATAGAACAGCCTATGGTATTATCCATCATCACGGATCAGTGGGAACGCATTCCTGTCGCTACTTTCACTGGTGACATTTATAATGGCTGGGTTGGCCCTTATCCCGACAGACATTTATCGGGGGATAGCAAGTTCAAACTGGATGCACCTATTTCCAATGCGCGCTATCTGGTTCTGACTATTCCGAATGTATTGCCGACTGAAATCGAATTTTATGGCACTTACACTGCTCCTACTCCGTCAGTTGCTCCGGCCAGAACCAAAAATATCAAATTAAGGGATTTGTTGGGTGTAAATGGTTACGAATGGAATTTTCAGGATGGTGTCCACGCTGAATCACTGGTAGAATCCAAAGTAACGGCTGCAAAAAGTTTTACCGGCTTACGCCATTATATGGACTGGGAAAAACTGGAATCAACTGAAGGTATATTTTCCTATAACCCTACATTGAGCGGTAGCTGGAATTACGATTTGATATATGAAAGATGCAAACAGGAAAATATAGAGGTACTCGCCTGTTTGAAAACTTTGCCAAACTGGATGCTGAATACGTACCCTGAAAGCGAACGGGATGCAGAAAATGTGCCTGTCCGCTATGGAAAAGATTTTACTGACCCGCTTTCTTATCTGGAACAGGCAAAGGTTGCGTTCCAGTATGCCGCACGTTATGGCAGTAACACCAATGTCAATCCGGCATTGTTAAGTGTTTCTACCACGCCAAGATGGTATGGTGATTATCCGAATACGGTAAGGATCGGGCTTGATCTGATCAAATATATAGAGTGCGATAACGAAAGGGATAAAACCTGGAAAGGACGTAAAGGTTATCAGACTGCGCGTGAATATGCGGCTAATTTATCTGCTTTTTATGATGGCCACAAAAACACGATGGGAGCCGCAGCGGGTGTCAAAAATGCTGATCCTGATATGAAAGTTGTTATTGCAGGATTGGTGACCGGATCGGATTATGTAAAAGGAATGGTAGACTGGTGCAGGGAATTCCGTGGGTACAACCCTGACGGCTCGGTTAATTTATGCTGGGATATTGTAAATTTCCACCTTTATACAGACAATGCATCATCCAGCCAAAACGGGACTTCTACCCGTGGTGCAGCTCCTGAGGTAACCAATTCAGCTGAAATACTTCAGAATTTCGTAAAAGTTTCGCGCGAATTATGTAATGACCTGCCTGTCTGGATTACAGAAGCAGGTTTTGATATTGCACAAAACAGTCCCTTGAAAGCCATTGCGATCGGTAATAAATCTGCAATGCAAACGCAGGCCGACTGGATATTGAGAACTTCCCTTTCTTCTGCCCGCAACGGTATTGAAAAAGTATTCTACTATCAAATGTATGATGACAATCCATTAGCAGGAATGTTTGGCTCTTCGGGGCTTTTAAATGACAATGAAACACGCAGGCCATCTGCCGATTACCTTTTCCAGACGAATAAACTTTTTGGAGAATATGTGTACAAAGAAACGCTGAATCACGACCCGGTTGTGGATCGTTACGAACTGGATGGAAAATCTTTGTATATACTGACTGTACCCGATGAAGTTGGAAGGACAGCTGATTATACATTAAATCTGGGTGGAACAGGATCAGCCAAAATTTATACACCTACACCAGGAAGTGATAACATGGCAGTTCAGGACTTGCCGGTAAATGGCGGTAACGTAAAGTTAACTGTGGGCGAAACACCCATTTTTGTTATTACTGCAACTATACCGTCAAATGCCCGTGTAGCATCGTCTGAAATCATCCCGGCTTTATTATTAGAAAGCAAAGCAGTTGAAAAAGAGCTGGTTGTTTATCCCAATCCTGCTTCCGGACACGTAACGATTGATATGGCGAATGATGTCAGTTACAATCTGGAAGTAAAGATTTTTGACGCTGGTTCAGGAAGACTTTATACCAATGAAATTGTAAACAAAAACGGAAGCAAGGTTTCACATAAAATGAATATATCACACTTGCCAACCGGCACCTATGTAATGGATGTAAAACAGGGTAATAAACATACTTTTCAGAAAATCGTTAAAATAAACTGATATTGATCCTGCAAAAAGCCCCGCCCATTTCAATTAAGCCAGCGAACCGGTTTTATTTGAAATGAGTGGGGCAAATATTTTTAATCTACTGCCAACTACAAGCCAAGCATATTCATGTATGCTATTCCTTTGGGTGACAACGTATAGCCAGGTTCGTGGCTAATAATTAGTTCGAGTGCCCTTAGTTTACGCGCATTTAATTTCAGCCATTCCTTTTCCTTTTTGGCTTTAACCGCCAGATCAGCTGCTTTCAGTTTAGGATTTTCCCGGATGGCCTGTAACATTTTAACTGTCCATTTACCGATTTTACTAAACTTATCCAGATTATCCAGTGCTAATTTGATCGTCTCAAATTCCTCTTCATCCATTTCAGCTTCTTCCTCAGATTCAGTTTCAGGATTTTCTGCGTGGAATGAAATATCAATTTTATAAATCAGCCCGTCTTTTTGCTGTTCTAATAGCTGAACCAGTGATGCAGCATTTTTGAATCCGGCTTCCTGTGCCTCATTATCTGTAATTTCTTCCAGAGAAATAACTTTTACAGCTCCAATCTTTAATATGCCGATGCTTGTATCAACAAAACTCCCGGCATATACTGAAAGCTTTTTCCACTTTCTGAAAGCCAATGAAATTTTACCGGATTTTATTCCTTCCAGATCTTTTTGTTTAAATAACATTTTAACCGATTTCTATAATTTGTACAAAGATACGACTTCCCCGGCATTAGTAATTCACTGATCATTTGTATGAACCATGCATTTGGAATAAATAGACAGATCTTTACCCCGGCCATGCAGTTTGTTGATATGGTTTTGTTATTACGTATTTATTATATTTGAATCTGCATTAACATATACAATAGTCATGATGCTTATGAACTAAAACATAAAACCCAATGGATGCCGTATTCAAAAAACTCAATTTGAAACAACAAAAAACGATCGTTGTTTTGAATGCACCCGAATCATTTCAGGCCAATCTGGATAGTATCCGTGAAGAAACAGAAATTCTTACATCCCTGAATAATGTATCTCATCTCGATTTCATCATGGTGTTTGTAACACAACAAAACGAAATAGATTACCTGATACCGACAATCGGAGATTTGCTGAAAGGTGATGCCACACTCTGGATGTGTTATCCCAAAGGAACCTCAAAAAAATATAAAGCTGATTTTAACCGGGATACTGGCTGGCAGGTTATGGGCTCTTATGATCTTGAACCTGTAAGAATGGTTGCCATTGATGAAGACTGGAGTGCGCTCAGGTTCAAAAAAGTTGATTTTATAAAAACAATGAAACGTAACTCTCTGCACGCTTTGTCGGAAAAAGGGAAGACGAAAGCCGGTCGAATTGATGGTACGAAATTATGAGTATGAACAAATTTGAAATATCGCTGGAATCCGGTGTTCATAAACAGCTTGCAAGATTGATCGGAAAATGGGAAGGAATTACAAAAACCTGGTTTGAGCCCAATGTAATCGCCGACGAATCCCCAATGCAGGGAATAATGCGCCCGGTACTTGGCGGAAGATTTATTATTCATGAATACAACGGCAGCCTCAATGGGAATCCTTTTGAAGGAATTGCCATTTATGGCTATGATATTGCAAATGACACCTTTCAGATTTCATGGCTCGATAGTTTCCATATGGGAACAGCTATGATGTTATCCTCCGGAAAATCTACGGAAAATGGTTATTCAGTATTGGGAAGTTATGGAAATCCGGAAATGCCTGAACCGTGGGGATGGCGTACAGTAACTGAATTTTCAGATGAAAATACTCTGACCATTACAGCCTATAATATTTCACCGGAGGGACAGGAAGATAAAGCGGCAGAGACAGTTTACAGACGGGTGTCTTAGCTGCGGTACCGATGGGCGATGCCCAACGTTGAGATATGACGCCCTTTCAGGGCTACTTCAATGGCATGACTTTGTTAATTACCATAATGAATTAACAAAGTCAAGCAATGAAAGCACTAATCCGGCTCGTAACAATTACTCTTTTAGCATCTTATATATTTTCCTGTAAACCTACGCCTGTTTCCCACTGGTTTCCGACAACTCCGCTGGAACATTATGAAAAGGAATTATATCAGGCCAAACTGGAAAAAACCCAGGCCGGTCAAACCTGGTTCAGAGTAAGCAAAGAAGTACTGAACGATTCACTTTTTTCAAATGCTCCTTATCAGGAAAGATTTTTCCTGGACGATTCCCTTCCGGCGCAGGCTATCCGTTTAAAAATTCCTGAGGGAAGAAAACTGGTTATTATGTCGCAGCGTTCAGAGCAGGATTCAACTTCACAATTTTTTCTGGAACTATACAAGATAAAATCCAATGGAAAACCGCAGCGAATTGATTACCTGAAAAACGGAGAACAGACCTTTACTTATTCCAATCAGACTGGCGATACCTTATTATTGCGTTTACAAACCGGATTTCACGAAAAACTGATTGTTTCTTTGTTACTTACCACATTACCAACACTTGGATTTCCGGTTGCCGGTCACGGTATGTCAGATGTAATCAGTGTTTGGGGACAGGAGCGTGACCGTGGTGCCCGATCACATGAAGGAATTGATATCCGAGCGAAACGTGGTACACCCGTTGTAGCTTCTGAAGACGGATTTATTACACAGGTTGGCACCAACAATTTAGGCGGAAAAATTGTGTTTTTATCTCCCAATGAAAGTAATTATTCACTTTATTATGCACATCTGGACAGCCAGTTTGTATCGACAGGCGAACGGGTAATAAAAGGTGATACATTAGGATTGGTAGGAAATACCGGCAATGCAATTACTACTTCACCACATTTACATTTCGGAATTTATACACAAGGATCTGGCGCGGTAAATCCGCTGCCGTTTATCAACGACCGGAAAGAGAAAATCCCCAGCCTGCCGGAAACTTCCCGCTTGCTCGGAGATTCTGCACGGATTCGTAAAAAAGCAAACTTGTTTAGTTCTCCTCAATTTCTGGCAAGCGGGCAAATCAGTGCTTTAACGCAAAATACCGTTGTTCGTATCATTGGAGAAATGAGCAAAGGTTATCGGGTTCTTTTGCCTGATGGCAGAAAAGGCTATATCCCGACCGTTCCGCTGGAAAATATTTCAGATAAAAGAAGACTTTAAAGATCAGACTTTCCAAGACTTAGAGTCTTGGAAAGTCTGATGAACAATTACTTTATTTCCGCCAGCCATTGCTGTGCAAAAGCTCTGGCTGTAATTGTTGGTGTTTTGCCCATGCGGTAACAAAATTTCCAGATATCGTTTTTACTTTCATAAGTTGCATTAACGAATACTTTGTGGTTGTCCGCATTTTTGGTTTGGGCCGCAAAATCAACATCCTTGCTTTTTTCCAAAAATTCTGCCAGTTTCCCTGAAAGCACTTTCTCAGGATTTTTCCATTTGTCCAGTTCCAGAGCGTTGTCTTTATTTTCTTTGGCCAGCCTATCCTGTTGCTGACTGATTTCTTCCTGTGCCAGGTGTTCTGCGTATTGTATTTTGAATGCTGTAAAATCAGACTTGATCAAAGGCTTCATCTTTCTGAAAAATTCGGCATTTTTCTTTCCATTATCAATCTGTTTTTTAAATTCTGCCCTTTGCTCAACCGGCAGGGATGAGAGCATACTTTCCATTCCTGCAAATGTTTCACCCGACTGGATTTGTATATCAATAATCGGCTCTATGTCACTGGCCTTTAATCGTTCCGTGTCTTTAACCCGGTATTCCCTGATTTCCGCCTGCCTTTTTTCACTAAGCGTAGTGGCTGTTTGTGAAAAACTGTTTGATAACCATTCATTGTATCGTTTTTTGAAATCATCAGAAGCATAATAAGATTTAACCAATCCGCCGATTTTCTGTACAGCAGCTGCCTGATTTTCAGGTGAAATCAGTTTACATGCATCTTTTACTGTGCTACCCATATATGGAATGTAAAATTGATCGCTTTGAATACTGTTCCATAGCGTTTCATGTACATTTTTGGTTGTGATACCAAACTCCGAGAAGTCGTCGGCAAATTGAAAATTAAGGAAACAAAAACAAGCTGAATAAGAGATTAAAGAAATTATAATATTTTTCATGGCTGTATGTTAGTTGTAAATTTTAAGGAATGTTGAAAGGCTTTCCGGTTAAAAGACTTTGCAAGTTTCTAATACGGGGACGCCTGGTCGGGGACGCCTAGTCTTGGAAAGCCTAAAATCCTTATCGCTTGTTTCCCTGCATTTCGAATTGTGTACCTTCAAAATCTACATATATCGAAAGCACATTTTCCTTACTTACGTTACCAATCTTGGTTGTCCCTTCGTATAAATCTACTCCGGTACTGCCAGCGTTTTTCAGATTGATATTTCCCAGATCTTCGTCAGGTTCCACTTCTCCGTCAATCGCTGCTTTCATGGTGCCAGTTACAATCTCAGAAGAGAATTTTTCAAAGCCTACCGTGATGTCTGCATGGTCAAGAGGATAATTTACGCCGTCTATTTTCAGCATGTTGATCTTGTAAGTTCCTGTAACTTTTCCGCTTAATTCAGGTTCAGGAGCCGGCTTGTTTTTTTCATCACAAGAGAAAAATAATGTAGCAAATAACAGAACGAAAATAACTTTTTTCATGGCTAATAATGTTTTTAAATTGATAATAATGAGATAAATAACTTGTCTTTTGACATTACAAAGGTAATAGCCCAATAAGCCATAGGTCAATCGTGTGAAAACACGATTTTCAAAAAATCATACTTTTACACGATATGATTAAACGGTTTTATTTATAAAATTTACAATAGTAATTTACCGCCCGGGAACTGCTCAACGGATCAATGAAAACAGGTTTTAAAATCGCTTTTATAGTCCTCCTTATTTTGCCAGCCTTCGCACAGAATAAGGAAGAATATACTTTATTGAAAAATATCAGTCGAAGTAAAGAAGATACAAACCGGGTGCTGGCTTACATTGAATACGGCCGGTTTCTGGAAAACGGGAACCTTGACAGTGCCGCAAAATATTACCTGAAAGCAAGTGCATTGAGTAATAAACTCAATTACGATAATGGAAAATTTAAGTTCATATCCAATTACACCTATATTCTCAATCTGCAGGGAAATTTGAACCGGCATTACAACTCAACAAGGAAAGCCTGGTGATAGCAAAAAGAATGAGAAATCAGTCAAATGTTGGTAAAAGCCTGGCCTATATTGCAGCGAGCTATACATATATGGGAAAATTCACTGAAGGAATTAAATACTATCAGCAGTCTGCGGATATATTTGAAAAAGAAGGAATCACAAAATATATTCCCAGTATCTATGTCAATATCGGAACAGCATTTGAACATGCCAACCTGTTTAATAAATCGTTGGTATACAAACAAAAAGCATTAAAACTGGCGCGAACAATGAACGACAGTTTACAATTGGCCGACATTCTGACGAATCTGGCGGGCTGCCTCGGCAATCTGAAAAAACATCAGGAAAGCATGGCTTTGTATAGGGAAGGATTGCAGGTAGCACAACTCGTCAAGTCAGATGTATTTATCATTCAGGCTTTTGGCGGATTATGCCGTGCAAACCGTGGGTTAAAGCAATTGGAAAAAGCACAGAATTTTGGGAAAATGGGCTTAAAGCTGGCCAGAAAAACCAGTAATGTATTTTTGGAAATGGAATGCCTCAGAGCTTTAATGTTTGTAGCTGAAGATCTTGGCCAGCCTGAAACATCAGCAAAATACACAGCAGAAGCGCTCAAAATTGCAGAAGAAAATCAGATGACCGATCATTTAATAGAACTATACGAAGATTATGCACATGACAAAGCACGGGAAAAGAATTACAAATCTGCTTACGAGTATTTAAATAAATACATCATTCTAAATGATTCTATTCAGGGAAAAGATGTTCAAAAACAGCTTCAGGAATTGGATACAAAATATTTGACGGCGCAAAAAGAAAAACAGATCATCACGCTTGAAAAAGAAAACCAAACCCGTAATACACTTATTTATAGCTTAATAGCCGGGCTTTTAGTACTCATGCTGATTGCCATGCTTGTCTACCGGAATATCACAATACGGAAACGGATCGCAGAAAATGAAGTTTTACAACTACAACAGGAAAAACAGCTTTTAGCCACTCAATCTATATTAAAAGGCCAGGAAGAAGAACGCAAGCGCGTTGCCCGTGACCTGCACGACGGACTTGGGGGATTATTGTCAGGTATTAAATTAACACTTAATTCTGTGAAGGGAAATGTAATTCTGCCCGAGGCGAGCGCAATGACGTTTACGCGGGCAATCAATCAACTGGACAGTGCGATTAGTGAAATGCGTCGTGTGGCACATAGTATGATGCCGGAAGCACTTGTCAGATTCGGCCTTGTTGACGCCCTGACTGATTTTTGTTCGGGTATCAGCGAATCTGGCCAGCTGAAAGTATATATGCATGCATTTGGTTTTGACAAGCGGCTGGATTCATCAGTCGAAATTGTACTTTACCGTATCGTACAGGAACTGCTAAATAATGTACTGAAGTATGCAGAAGCCACAGAAGCACAGGTTCAGCTAACGCTTGTCGGCAATAATGTGAGTCTGACAGTGGAAGATAATGGAAAAGGTTTTGACACAACCCAGCTCGACCGTAACAAAGGCGCAGGTCTGAGAAATGTGCAGGCCAGGATTGATTATCTGAATGGGAAACTGGATATCCGGTCCAAGCCGGACGAAGGAACATCCATATTGGTAGAAGTGACAGTATAAGTACCAGACAATCTGTCTTATAGACATAAAACAGAAATTAAATTCTCACATTAATGGCTGTAAAAATTCTTATTGTGGACGATCATCCAATGGTTGTGGAAGGGCTCAAATCATTGCTGGCCGATGTGGACGGAATTGCCGTTGTGGGTACTGCATCTAATGCTTATGATACCATAGCTTTTCTGAAAAACAACGATACAGATGTTGCTTTTCTGGATATCAATTTGCCGGATATCAGCGGAATTGACCTTTGTAAAAAAATAAAAGAACAATTTCCGGAAGTTAAATCTTTGGCTCTTAGCACATTCAGCGAACGTGCTTATGTTTCGCGGATGATCCAGAACGGGGCATGCGGTTACCTGATCAAAAGTTCGTCCAAGGAAGAAATCCTGGAAGCCATTCGCCAGGTACAAGCCGGCGGATATTATATGAATGTCAATTTTGACCAGAATACGACCTCTTCCACACCCAAAAATATCCCATTTCTTACCCGTCGTGAAAAAGAAGTACTTACTCTGATTGCAGAAGGATTGACCAATCCGCAAATTGCCGACCAGCTCTTTGTAAGTGTAACTATAGTAAATACCCACAGATCCAATCTGCTGATGAAATTTGAAGTAAGTAACACTGCTTCGCTGATAAAAGCTGCGGCAGGTTTGGGTTTGGTTTGATTTTTCATTGTGATGTGATATAACAAATCCTGAAAAATAAGCTACAATCAGCAATTGATTAAAACGTTCAGCATTTTATTAATATGCTGTGGGCATTACCTGTTTGTAGAAACAGAATATGGTAATGATCTTTCACACTTGCCGCAGATACGCTACTATCGGTTGTTGCGTATTTACGATACGCCCGTTTCCAAATATGATGGCACTATTATTTACTGAATCTTATACAGACATTAAGGCAACTCTTACTACAATTCTATTTTTATAGAAACCCAAATTAGAAACCGATTTATAATTCAAATAACTCAAATGAAACATTTCACCAATCAGGATATACAGGAACTAAGTAAATATTACAGAGCAAATCTTATCAATTCTATTACCGGTTATAAACCTGCAAATCTGATTGGAACTGTGTCTGAAACAGGCGAAACCAATTTGGCCGTTTTCAGTTCGGTGGTGCATTTGGGTGCTAATCCGCCATTGGTCGGTATGATCATTCGACCGGCAACGGTACCACGGCATAGCTACGAAAATATTCTTGCAACCGGATATTATACCATCAATCATGTTCATGAATCCTTTGTAGAAAAAGCTCATTTTACCTCAGCCAATTTTGAAAGAACGGACTCAGAATTCGATACTTGCAAATTGCAAGCAGAATATATTAATGGCTTTGAAGCACCATTTGTACAGGAAAGTAACGTAAAACTTGGAATGAAATTTTTGCAGGAAATTCCTATTGAATTGAACGGAACCATCCTGATCATCGGACAAATTGAACATCTTATTTTACCCGAAGAAATTATTGGAGAAGATGGAAATGTAGATTTGGAATCAGTTGAAACCATTTGTGTGAGCGGGCTCGAATCATATAGCAAAGTAGGCAAACTGGCGAAATTTGAATATGCGCGGGTAAAAAATGTCCCTGATTTTGAAAATAGTTAGACAGAATAAACCGCTTTTCGAAAAAAACTCAAAATTGTTAGTCCGTAATGTCCCTTTTTGACTTTTCAGTTTGTCTTCCATTCAATATTGGTTTTTCCATTAAAAAAAGGAAAATTTATATTTATAATTGGGGATAAATTAAAAATCTGAAAGCAATGCAAACACATGAAAAAACAGTCATCACGGTTAAAACAACTGTGAATGCACCAGTAGAAAAAGTATGGGAAAGCTGGACAAGCCCGGAGCATATTACAAAATGGTGCAATGCCTCAGACGATTGGCATACTACAAAAGCCGAAAACGATTTGCGTAAAGGTGGAAAATTTCTGTCACGTATGGAAGCAAAAGACGGTAGTATGGGATTTGACTTCGGAGGTATTTATGATGAAGTGATTGAAAATAAATTAATTACCTACACGCTTGATGATAACAGGAAAGTACAGATAGCCTTTGCAGGTGAAGGAAACCAAACGTCAGTTACCGAAAGTTTTGAAGCGGAAAACGCAAATCCAATCGAAATGCAAAAAGGTGGGTGGCAGGGAATCATAGATAATTTTAAAGCTTATACCGAACGTGTTTAAAATTTTCAATAAAATTTTAAACACAAAACATTATATATCAAACCAGCTTATTCCAAGTGAAGGAATCTTCACTTGGAAATTAAAATATTCACGATAAAGTATCAGTTTTTAGTTCTCTGTTGGAAAAAATAAAAACAATATGATAAAGCCGGGATTTGAGAGTGGTTATGCATCGGTCAATGGATTACAATTGTATTATGAAATTCATGGAAGCGGACAAATTCCCTTAGTTCTGCTACATGGCGGCGGCTCTACCATAGACACTACTTTTGGACAAATACTTCCATTGCTGGCAAATCACCGAAAAATTATTGCCGTAGAATTACAGGCGCACGGGCATTCCGGCGATCGTAAAAATGCACTTACCTTTGAACAGGATGCCGACGATGTAGCGGCATTACTTGCACATCTAAAAATTAAAAAAGCTGATTTCCTGGGTTTTAGTAATGGTGGCAGTACTGTTTTGCAGATGGGAATCAGGCATGACGGAATAGTTCATAAGCTGATCGCAGTTTCTGCTATTTATAAAAGAAACGGGATGATCCCCGGGTTTTTTGAAAGTATGCAAAACGCATCTCTCGAAAATATGCCTCAACCTCTGCAGGATGCTTATCTCAAAGTAGCACGCGACCCAAAACAATTACAGGTAATGCACGACAAAGACCGTGACCGCATGATTAACTTCAATGACTGGCCCGAAAGCGACCTTCAATCCATTCAAGCTCCTACCCTGATTATAAATGCTTCACAAGATGTGGTTTTACCCGAACACGCTCTTGAAATATCCTGCAAAATACCAAATGCAGAACTAATGATTTTGCCCGGAGTGCATGGCGCTTTTCTTGGGGAGATTTGTACCGCGATAAAAGGAAGTAAGGTTCCGGAACTGCTGATTGAGGTTTTGGATGAGTGGCTTGGGAAGTAAGATTATTTATACCGTATAGCGCTAAACGTTTTTATTTCATTTTAGCGGAAAGAGAGCAGCAGAAGCGAAATAAACCAACCGTTTCATTTTCAGTGGGAAAGAATGAAGCTTCGTAATTAAATCTATAACGCTTTTACAGGAAAATAAAAATTATCCTTTATAAAATAAACCCAGATTCCCTACTGGTTAAATGGAACCGGAGTCTATCATTCCAGCAATTAATCACATCATGAAATTACCTCCTGATTATATTTCTGTATCAGGAAAGCGCGTATTTCGTTTTCAAATTTAATCCAGGAAGAACGGAAAATTAAACTGACAATACCCCCGGTTGAAACTAAGTCGGCCACGTAAAGTAGCCAGGTTGGTACTGATGCCGGCATTCCCTGCAGGGTAATTTCATTATTCTTTTTTGAAATTTGTACACCAACGAAGATGGATTTACTGACAATAATACTATCACAGTCCAGTCCGAACATTCCATAAGAATACTGATCAGAAAATTCCTCTTTTAAAGTCTCTGCTAATTCTTGTGTGGACGGAATCGTTTTTAATTTGAAAATCCTCATGGTATTTTTCAGTTTGATAATATTTACGAAAATCCTAAAAACATTGATAGCTAGCGTTTTGCAATTTCATTAGCGTAAACGAATATACCATTTATCCTAAATAATATTAAAAGGTTCTAAAAAACAATTTCAAAAAATCCTGAAAAAATATTTGCGCAACTAAAAAGTTGCATATATTTGCAACTAACTAGTTGCATAAAATAAGTTTACCTAATGAAAGGAGATATTTTTCAAGCCATTGCCGACCCGACGAGAAGAGCAATTTTAGTATTGATTGCCGCTCAGTCGATGACGCCTAATGCCTTGGCTGAACATTTTGACACAACCAGACAAGCAGTCTCCAAGCACATTAAAGTGCTAGCTGATTGTCAGTTACTCACCCAGGATAAGGCCGGACGGGAGATCTATTATCATTTTAATGCTGCAAAAATGAAAGAAGTGGATCATTGGCTCGAACAATTTAAGAAACATTGGGAAGATCGTTTTACTCAACTGGATCAAGTATTAATCAACCTAAATTCTAATAAAGATGAAAAGTAGCCTGTTAATGAATTTTTCCGTAGACAAGGAAAACAAAAAGATCAAAGTAGAAAGAGAATTTGCTGCACCAATTGCAAATGTATGGTCTGCCTGGACAGAAAGCCAGATTCTGGACAAATGGTGGGCGCCAAAACCATGGAAGGCCAGAACCAAATCAATGGATTTCCGGGAAGGTGGTTATTGGCTTTATGCAATGGTCGGGCCGGAAGGAGAAGAACATTGGGCAAGAGCTGATTACCAATCCATTACACCGTTAAAAAGTTACTCTGCACTGGATGCTTTTTGTGATGAAAATGGAAATATCAACACCACCCAGCCCAGATCGACCTGGACTAATAAATTCTCCGAAGTATCAAATTCAACAATAGTATCTATTGAGTTACAATTCGACAAGCTTTCAGATCTGGAAACAACGATGGAAATGGGCTTTAAAGAAGGATTTACTGCCGGAATGGAAAATCTGGATGAATTGCTTCAGCAAGGATAATGATATATTGAATTCAATGATTATCGCTGGTACTCAGTCTTCGATGTGAATACTGCGTACCAGCGATAATTTCATTCAGAATTTCCTTAAAATAAATACTTTCTTATTTCCTGCCCATTTTATAAATTACTATCCTGATTTATTGATTACGAATGTAACGCATACTTTTTATTATTGACAATTTGCTGGTAGGTAACAATTTCATAATCAAGCGTAAAACGTATCTGATCAAATGAATGAAGACATACTAATACAAAGACTTCACTCAAAAAGCATTCAGCATTTTACCGAACTCATTTATGTTTTCGAGGATGTTTTTGAAATGAAGAATTTTGTCATACCAAATCAGAGATATCTCGTGCAATTACTTAACGAGAAGAACTTCCATGTTTTTATAGCCTTGCAAAAAAATAAAGTAATAGGGGGTTTAACCGCTTATACTTTGCCCGCTTATTATTCAGAATCTCCGTCGGTATATATTTATGATCTGGCTGTTAAAACCGAATTCCAGAGACAAGGAATTGGTAAAATGCTTATTACAAATGTCAATGATTATTGCAAATCAATCGGCGTTGAAGAGGTCTTTGTCCAGGCTGATCTGGAAGACGCTCATGCCATAGAATTTTATAGATCTACCGGCGGTTTATCCGAAAATGTAATTCATTTCACCTATCCGCTCAATTAGTAAATTCTTACTGCACTGCTATAGTATTACATAGTTAATTCGATTTTCAATCAACGTCAGAAGGTCAGGAAAACAACAGTTAAAAAAATCCTGTAAATCCTGTCTAAAAATGAAACACGAAGACCTGACTCGTCAAATTATATCAGCTGCTTATATCGTATATAATTCTCTCGGTAGTGGATTTTTAGAAAATGTGTGTGAAAATGCTCTTTTCATAGAGTTACGATTAAAAGGCTTATATGTTGAACAGCAGCCTAATCTACCTGTATTTTACATTGGCCTGTTAATTAATTTTGGCTCTTCGGTGGAAGTGAAACGGAAATATCGTTTGTATAAGTCTGACTGACAGGATGTTCTTTTTTAGATAGGATTACCGGATTTCAGGATTTTTTTAAAATAGTTATTTGATAGCTCCAAGAATAGTACTGATTTATTGAGTTCGAACGTAATATAGAGTCTATTCTAATCTTAAATAAAAATCCAGTAATCCTGCGGCAGGCGATCCTGTCAAAATAATTTCAGTTAATTCGTCCCGGTATTCTCAAAAGGGAACAGTGCTGAAGAAACATGAGCATTGTTCATGATCTTTCCCAATTCCTTTGCTTTTTCCGGATATTTTGAAGTTAAATTGGTGGTTTCAGCCGGGTCTTTGGACAGATCGTAAAGCTCAACCGCACCTTCCGGATTTCCCGCCGCTTTCAGCCTTATTGCTTTCCAGTTACCCTGCCGGACTGCCTGTTTTCCGCCTTGTTCGTGAAACTCCCAATACAGATAATCATGCTTCTGCTGGGTTCCTTTTCCGGTAAGTGCAGAATTAAAGGAAATACCATCTATGTTGGAAGGAGATTTTGCTCCTGCCAATTCTGCAAATGTTGGCAATATGTCCCAGAACGCCCCTACATAATCATTGTTAGTTCCTGGTTTGATAACGCCCGGCCATCGCGCAGCAAAGGGCTCACGGATTCCGCCTTCATACAAATCACGTTTCACACCCTGAAAACCGCCGCTGCTGTTGAAAAATTTCGGATCTGCACCACCTTCTACATGCGGCCCGTTATCACTTGTAAAAATGACCAGCGTGTTTTTATCTAACCCCTTTTCTTTCAGTTTGGCTAATATCTGCCCAACATAAAGATCTAAACGTGAAACCATTGCGGCAAACGCGGCATGCGGATATTGCTGGGAGGCATAACCTCCATCGGTTGCATCTGGCCCGTAATCCTGTCCTTTATATGGTTTTTCGTTAAACTTACCTTTGTAATACTGAAAGATACTGTCCTCCGGAACGATCAGCTCGGCATGTGGTAAAATGTACGGTAAAAACAAAAAGAAAGGCTGTTTACCATCCCTGGAATCCACGAAATCAAGTGCCTGTTTCTGGATCAGATCCGGTGCATATTGTTTGTTATAAATCAGGTTCCGGTTAGCTTCCAACACCACTTTTTTACCATTATCCCAAAGGTGGTCCGGATAATACCGGTGCGCCAGGCTTTGGCAATTATATCCGTAAAATTGGTCAAAACCCTGTTTATTCGGATCTCCTGCCGAACCAACCGGGCCCAATCCCCATTTCCCGAAAGCTGCAGTTGCATATCCTGCTTTTTTCAGGATTTCGGCAACAGTCACAACAGAATCTGCAATGGGCTCCTGCCCTTCCGGCTCAACACTTTTGTTTCCCCGAATATAAGTATGGCCGGTATGCTGGCCGCTTAAAAGTGAGGAACGCGAAGGCGCACATACGCTGGTTCCGGCATAAAACTGATTGAATTTTACACCTTCCCTGGCCAAACGATCAATATTTGGTGTTTTGATCAATTTCTGGCCATTAAAACCAACATCTCCATATCCGAGATCATCGGCTAAAATGAAAATAATATTCGGACGTTGTGCTTTCGGATTCTGAGCTGAGAGATTAGACTGAAAAAAAATTGCAGTTAAAACAGTAATTAGGGTAAAAAATTGGTTTTTTTTCATTTTTAATCAGAATGTTATCACTCAACAAACATATTCAATTCGTAAAATCTACTCTTTTGATTGGGATGCAACCTGAATATCGCTGATGTAGATTTGAAATCGGATCAAATTAGGAATGACTACTTTTTATATGATTTTATTAACTTAGCTTCGTAAATGATTTAGTTACTAATACACATAATAATTCCACTTCTGATACCCTGCGACAGCCCATTCGGACAAGCATGATTGACAACCACCGAAAATCCGGCAAGTCCGTTTTGGCTGTCTCCCGGGTATCAGAAGTGGGTTATTTATTTCCTTAAAACCGTTTATAATAAAAAATAGGATTTAACATTTATTACAAGCAGTTATTAATCTACTTAATTGATAGACAAAGTAAATATATTGAAATTAAAGTAACAAGGCATTTTAAAATTAGTTGTCAGAAATTTTAATTGTTAATAAAAAAGGCATAAGTCAGAATAAGATTCTTTATCAAGATTGAAAGTGTGTTTTCCCACATCGCACAGGCAATTACCGATAGTGTTTTTATATCCGGGAAAAAATAACCTATATTTCAAAAATATATACAAAGCGGTCAGATTGAATACTGTTGCAATTCTTTCACTGTCATTTGTAATATCCTCAGGAACCTAAAATTCAAAATCCCTTCATGGAAAAAGACACTACCTATTTTGGTGTAAAAGAGATTGCACGCAGAGCCAATGTATCTATTGCCACCGTTGACCGCGTAATACATAACCGAACAGGCGTTTCGGAAGCAACCCGAAAAAAAATCAATGATATTATTATTGAACTTGATTACCAGCCCAACATACTAGCCAGCAGGCTTGCATCCCGCAAGACGATAACTTTTGCCATACTGATTCCCAAAGTTTCAGAAGAAACCGATTTTTGGGAGGCGCCTTTGCGTGGTATTATGCGTGCTGATGCAGAAATCAAGAAATATGGAGTGGTTGTACAAACATTTTTGTTTGACCTGAATGATAAAGACTCGTTCAACTTACAGGCTGAACAAATTCTGAAAGCGCACTTCAATGCAGTGATGCTTGCACCTTCTTTTATTGACGAAGCCAAGGTATTTATCAGCGAATGTAACAAACAGAAAATCCCTTATGCATTCATTGATTCGAGTGTTCCCGGCCAGAACAATCTTTGTTACATCGGTCCGCACCTGTTTCAAAGTGGTTATGTTGGTGCAAAACTGCTGACTTACCGTTTGAGAAAAGATTATAAAGTATTGGTTGTCAATATTTCGAAAGAAGCTGACAGTTATAATTATTTACAGATAGAAGAAGGATTCCGGTCTTATTTACGGGACCATAACCAGCCGAATGAAATTTTAAGGATTGATATTCATGATACAGATACGCTGTCGGTTGCCAGGGAATTAACACAATTATTACACGGCCACCAGGACATTGAAGCAATTTTCGTGACCAACTCACGCGTGTCCGCAGTAGCATCTTTTCTCAAAAACAGTAAACGGACAGATATATCATTAATCGGCTATGACTTTTTAAAAGAGAATATCAATTATCTCAACGAAGGATATATCGATTTCCTGATTTGCCACAAACCCGAAGAGCAAGGTTACAGGGGATTGATGGCACTTTACCAGACACTTGTGCTTGGTTCACCTGTCGAAAAAGTACATCTCATGCCAATTGATATTATCACCAAAGAAAACCAGGCATTCTATCAGAATTAAGTTTTTAATAAAAGCTGATTTTGTCTGATTTATCAATATAAATCATTACTTATCTTATCTTATGCAAAATATTCGAGAAACATATTGAACAAAATGAAGTAATAAAAAATTATAATCGTAAGTTTACGGGTACGCACCCGAAAGTTGTTACTGCTATTCCTAAACTCTTTATTTATTACTTAAAATGAATCATTTCAACAGACGGAAATTTATCAGTGCAGCAATTGCCGGTGGTGTCGGAATCAGTCTGTTGGATAGCCTGCCATCTATGTCCAATAATGCCAACGGTAAAAGAGTTGGCATTATTGGCCTGGATACTTCACATAGTACCGCATTTGCAAAAGCACTTAATTCTGAGAAGCCAGATCCCGTTTATGACGGTTACCGCGTTGTGGCTGCTTATCCGTATGGCAGCAAAGACATCGAATCAAGTGCTAAAAGAATCCCCGGTTATATTGAAGAAGTAAAAAAATCAGGCGTTGAAATTGTTAGTTCTATTCAGGAATTACTCACCAAAGTGGACGTAGTTATGCTGGAAACAAATGATGGCCGTTTGCATTTGGAACAGGCATTGGAAGTTTTCAAATCGGGCAAAAGAATGTTTATCGACAAACCTGTTGCTGCTTCTTTATCTGATACTATCGCCATTTACAAAGCTGCCGAAAAGTATAAAATTCCCGTTTTTTCTGCTTCTTCTCTCCGTTACATCAAAGGAATTGAAGCAATAGATAAAACCAAAGTGCTTGGAGCTGATACGTTCAGCCCGGCGACGCTGGAAAAAACACACCCCGATTTATTCTGGTACGGCGTTCATGGAGTTGAAACATTATATACGGTAATGGGAACAGGCTGCAAAAGTGTGACCAGAGTAAGCACGCCGGATACGGATATTGTAGTAGGCATGTGGGCAGACGGGCGGGTCGGTACATTTCGTGGTACACGCACAGGAAAACACGATTATGGCGGAACAGTTTTCACCCGGAACGGAAATCTGATTCTTGGTCCGTACGGAGGTTACGAACCACTTCTTGTTGATATTATAGCGTATTTCAAAACCGGGAAAGTGCCGGTTACGCCAGAGGAAACAATAGAAATATTTGCCTTTATGGAAGCCGCCGACGAAAGCAAAAGACAAGGCGGTAAAAATATTACACTGGAAAGTGTGATGGAAAAAGCAAAGAAAAGATAATTGTTAAAATCTGCTGTTACATTTTATAATTGAACTTGTAAAATCCCCTTTACATCAATTTTTTGTTGCATGAAAAATACTCAGAACTTCTCAAACAGTGATTCCCGCAGTGACGACTCCCGGAGTAGCGACTCCCGGAGAGGCTTTATAAAAAAATCACTGGCCGGAACAGCACTCTTTTCAATTGGTGGAATTTTGCCTGGTTTTAGTCCGAAAAGTTATGCAAAGATCATTGGGGCCAATGAAAAAGTAAGGGTTGGAATAATGGGTGTTAACAGCCGTGGGCTCGCACTTGCCGGCAATTATGCCTTACAACCGAATTGTGAAGTGGTTTCCATTTCCGACGTAGATTCACGTGCTGCTGAAAAATGTATTACAACCGTAGAAAGTATTCAAAAATCCAAGCCGCAAAATATTCCTGATTTCAGGAAGGCATTGGAAAATAAAGACATGGATGCGCTGGTTATAGCCGCACCAGACCACTGGCATGCACCTGCGGCAATTCTGGCATCCAAAGCGGGCAAACACGTCTATCTTGAAAAGCCATGCAGCCACAATCCATATGAAGGAGAACTGCTCGTTTCGGCTGCAAACAAATATAAGAATGTGATTCAGATGGGTAACCAGCGCCGTTCCTGGCCGAATGTTGCAGCCGCTATTAAAGAAGTGCATGATGGTATGATCGGGCGTACATATTTTGTCAAAGGCTGGTACACCAACAACAGGGCTTCCATCGGGATTGGTAAAGAAACAGCGGTTCCTTCCTGGCTGAACTATGATTTGTGGCAGGGTCCTGCTCCGCGGAAAATTTACAAAGACAATCTGATACATTACAACTGGCACTGGCTCTGGAACTGGGGAACCGGTGAAGCGCTGAATAACGGTACGCACATGCTGGATCTAATGCGCTGGGGATTGCAGGTCGATTATCCCACACGCGTTACTTCGTCGGGTGGAAGGTTCCGCTACAAAGACGATTGGGAAACACCGGATACACAAGTTATCAATATCGAATTCGGCAATAATACTGCCATGACCTGGGAAGGCCGGAGCTGCAATGGAAGAACAATAGAAGGAAGCAGCGTTGGAGTCGTTTTTTATGGAGAAAAAGGTTCTTTACAAATAGGTGAAGGAAATACATACAATGTTTTTGACCTGGACAATAAGCTGGTAAAAGAGGTCAAAAATGATTTTGTGATCGATCCAAGAAATAAAATGAATCCTTCACAGGGGCTTGATGCATTGCATATCCAGAATTTCTTTGAAGCAATAAAAAAAGGAACGTCTCTGAATTCCGGAATAGTTGGCGGACATCAGAGTACATTACTGGCACAATTAGGAAATATTGCAATCAGGTCTGGCGAAACTTTACACATAGACCCGTCCAACGGACATATTAAAAATAATAAGGAAGCTCAAAAATTGTGGAAACGGGAATACGAAAAAGGATGGGAACCAACAATCTAAAAAATATAATTTACCCATAGCCTGAAAGGCTTTAATACCTCAACCCAGGGTAACGCCCTGGGAATAAACAATGCCTGAAAAGCTCTGATAATTCAACCCAGGGTAACGCCCTGGAAAAACAATGCCTGAAAGGCTTTAATACCTCAACCCAGGGTAACGCCCTGGAAAAACAATGCCTGAAAGGCTCTGATAACTCAACCCACGGTAACGCCCTGGGAAAAACAATGCCTTAAAGGCTTTAATGTTTCAACCCACGGTAACGCCCTGGGAATAAACAATGCCTGAAAGGCTTTAATACCTCAACCCAGGGTAACGCCCTGGGACTGAAAAGCCATAGTACATCAACCCAGAGTTACGCCCTGGGAATCCAGCATTATACTAATTCCAGCATCAATGAAAAACATATCCTCAGCAATCAAAGTTGAAAGCCTTACCAAACGGCAGACTACTTTGTCGATCTTTCTGATCGGCGTAATGTTTTTTATTTTTGGCTTTGTTTCCTGGGTTAATTCTATCCTGATTCCCTACTTTAAAATCGCATGCGAACTCAGCAGTTTTCAGGCTTATCTGGTCGCATTTGCCTTTTACATAGCTTACTTTGTGATGTCCGTGCCTGCTTCCTATTTACTAAAATCGGTAGGATTCAAAAAAGGCATGATGATTGGTTTCTGGTCAATGGCTTTGGGCGCATTTATTTTTGTTCCGGCTGCTATGTCCCGCACCTATGAAATTTTCCTTCTGGGGCTTTTTATGATCGGGATAGGATTAGCTATTTTACAGACTGCTGCAAACCCGTACATTACCATTTTAGGACCCAAGAAAAGCGCCGCCCAGCGAATCAGTATCATGGGTATTTGTAATAAGGCTGCCGGAATTTTATCACCAATTATTTTCGCAGCCGTCATTTTGCGCCCGACTGATACCGCACTTTTTGCACAGCTGAGTTCGATGACTGATCTTGAAAGAAGTATGGCGCTGGATGAACTGATCCGACGGGTAATTAATCCATATATCGGACTAGGCATTTTTCTGTTCGTACTTGGCTTTCTTGTTTACTATTCTCCCCTGCCCGAAATTGATACTGAACACGAGAATGAAAACCTGGCAACTGCCAATGCCGGCAAAACCAGTATTTTGCAATTTCCACATTTGATCCTGGGTGCACTGGCAATTTTTTTACACGTTGGTACACAAGTCATTGCCATTGATACTATCATAGGGTATGCCAATTCGATGGGAATAGATCTGCTCGAAGCCAAGGTTTTTCCGTCTTATACGCTCTTTTGTACAATTTGTGGTTATCTGATCGGAATTACGCTTATACCAAAGTTTATCAGCCAGGTCAATGCACTGAGATTCTGCACAATACTGGGAACCATTTTTACGCTGCTGATCCTGTTTACAAAAGGGCAAATAAGTTTTTTAGGTCATCAGGCCGACATTTCAATATGGTTTGTTGTCCTGCTCGGACTTGCCAATTCATTGGTATGGGCCGGAATCTGGCCACTTGCACTGGACGACCTGGGAAGGTTTACTAAGTTAGGCGCATCTATAATGATCATGGGACTGTGCGGAAATGCTATTATGCCTTTGTTTTATGGCTATTTTGCAGATGTGTATAATGTAAAACAGGCTTATTGGGTGCTCATTCCCTGTTATCTGTATCTGGTTTTTTATGCTGTAAAAGGACACAAATTAAGAAAATGGGGAAACTGAAAATTATCAACGGGACCATCATTACACCTTATCGTTACATCCGTAACGGGACTGTACTGGTTGAAAATGGAATTATCGTTGGTCTACAGGAAGGTAATGCCGATTTTCCGGACGCGGTAGTAATTGATGCCGGCGGAAAATATATTTCTCCGGGCTTTATTGATATACATATTCACGGTGGCGGCGGTTATGATTTTATGGACGGTACTGAGGAAGCTTTTCTGAAAATTGCTGAATTACATGCCAGATACGGAACAACCGCTATGGTTCCAACCACGCTTACGAGTGAAAAAGAAGATTTGCTAAAAACCCTGGATATTTACGAATCTGTAAAAAAGAAGAATCTGAAAGGATCACAGTTTTTGGGAATGCATCTGGAAGGGCCGTACTTCGCTGTAAGTCAGCGCGGTGCACAGAACCCCCGTTATATCCGTAATCCTGATCCGAACGAATACGAAGAGATACTGGCATATTCTTCGTCCATTGTGCGATGGAGCGCAGCACCTGAACTTCCCGGTGCTATACCATTTGGAAAGCGTTTACGAGAAGAAGGAATATTGGCCGCGGTTGCTCATACAGACGCAATTTATGAAGAAGTACTGGAAGCATATGAAAATGGCTATTCTCTGGCAACGCATTTATATTCAGCCATGTCAGGTGTGACCCGGAAAAATGCTTTTCGTTTTGCCGGAACTATTGAAAGTGCTTTTTTACTGGATATGGATGTAGAAATTATCGCTGATGGTGTTCATCTTCCAGCACCATTATTGAAATTGATTTATAAAATTAAAGGCGCTGACCGAATAGCTTTGATCACTGATGCCATGCGTGCAGCCGGAATGCCGGAAGGAGAAAGTGTACTTGGCCCGTTGAAAACAGGATTAAAAGTAATAGTGGAAGACGGCGTTGCCAAGTTACCTGACCGTACGTCATTTGCAGGAAGTGTTTCTACTGCTGACCGGCTGGTTAGAAATATGGTTAAAATGGCGGATGTTTCCCTCCTGGATGCTGTAAGAATGATGAGCATTACACCGGCAAGAATTATGGGAGCCGACAATCGGAAAGGATCTCTGATAGCTGGCAAAGATGCTGATATTGCGATTTTTGACGAAAATATAAATATTGAAAAAACCATCATCGGCGGACGGGTTGTATATGATTCTTTGAGTCCTGAGTAAGTATTAGCAACAAAATAAAACTCAACAGAACTCAGTGTTTAACCTTGTGTACTCCGCGTTTAAATCCTCAAAACATGAAAATTGACAACTTAAAAATAAAGATTTTTGAAACCCGGCAGGAAATGGGAAAAGCCGCTGCCAGAATGGTGGCTGAGAAAATCCGGGAATTGCAGGAAATACAAAAAAATATAAATATCATATTTGCCTCTGCTCCTTCCCAGAATGAATTTCTGGCTGCATTGGGTTTGGAAAAAAATATTTACTGGAAGCAGGTAAATGCTTTCCACATGGACGAATATGTAGGTCTTCCTGATGACGCATCACAAAATTTTGGCAACTTTTTAAAAGTAAAATTGTTTGACAAAATTCAGCTCAATAATATTTTCTATATCAACGGGAACGCTACCGAAATTGAAGCCGAGTGCAGCCGTTATGCACAATTACTGACAGAATACCCTTCTGATATTATTTGTATGGGAATTGGGGAAAATACCCATATTGCTTTCAATGATCCATTTATTGCGAATTTCAATGATCCGCTTTTGGTAAAAAAGGTAGAACTTGATCTTGCAAGCCGCCAGCAGCAGGTAAACGACAAATGTTTTGATTTGCTGAATGAAGTTCCTCAATATGCTATTACACTAACAGTTCCGGCACTTGTAAAGGCAAAATATGCTTATTGTATGGTACCTGGCGAGAAAAAAGCCCAGGCTATTTATCATACGGTAGCAGAAGCGGTCAGTGAAGAGTTCCCTTCTACGATTTTAAGAAATCACCCCGAAGCTGTTTTATTTATTGACGGTGACAGTTCAGGGAAATTAGGCAAAATATCGTCGCACAATAAAGCAATGGATTTATAATTTTAGCTTTCAACTCAACAAGCTAAAAAATAAATTAAAAATGAATCAATAATTAAAGTAAATATTGCTGCCGACTTTTAACGCAAATCAAATGAAGGGAAAATTGTTTATGATGGCTCTTACGGGCGTACTTGCTTTGAATCAGGGATGTAATCAAAAGAATGAAGAAGAGAAAAAATCGGATAAACCATTGAGTCTTGTGGTGGTGGAACCTGGTCATTTTCATGCTGCTCTGGTACAAAAATCTATGTACGCCGACGTTGATTCTGTTGTACATGTCTATGCAACCCAAGGCCCGGATGTGAAGGCATATCTTGATAAAATAGAAAAATACGATACCCGCACAGAAGATCCGACACACTGGAAAGAAGATGTGTATATGGGGCCTGATTTCTTTGACAAAATGATTTCAGAGAAGAAAGGGAATGTAGTTGTACTAGCTGGAAACAACCAAAAGAAAACGGATTTTATTAAAAAATCAGTAGACGCGGGATTGAATGTATTCGCTGATAAACCAATGGCGATTGACATTGAAGGTTTTGATAAATTAAAGGAAGCTTTTGCAAGTGCAGAGAAAAACAAAGTGCTTTTGTACGATATCATGACGGAGCGTTATGAGATTACCAACGCATTACAGCGTGAACTGGCTTTATTACCGGACATTTTTGGGGAATTGCAAAAGGGAACGCCAACCAATCCAGCAGTGGTAAAAGAAAGTGTACACCATTTTTTCAAATATGTATCGGGAGAACCCCTGGTACGGCCAACCTGGTTTTTCGATGTTAACCAGCAGGGAGAAGGAATGGTAGATGTAACCACACATTTGGTTGACCTGGTGCAATGGAGCTGTTTTCCTAATGTTTCCCTTGATTATAATAATGATATTAAACTATTGTCTACCAAACGTTCAGCAACGAAAATTACGCCGTCGCAATTTAAGCTTGTCACAAAAAGTGAAACCTATCCTGAATTCCTGAAAAAAGATGTAAAGGACAGCACTTTGAATGTTTATTCCAATGGCGAGCTCAATTACACATTAAAAGGAGTTCACGCCAAGGTATCTGTTATCTGGAATTTTCAGGCCCCTGAAGGAACCGGTGATACCCATTATTCGATTATGAAAGGATCCAAAGCCAATCTGATCGTTCGTCAGGGAAAAGAGCAGAAATACAAGCCGGTTTTATATATAGAAACAACGAATAAAAGCAAAACTTATGAAGATGCAGTTGCAGCCAGTTTCAGATCGGTACAGGGAAAATATCCGGGTATTGAGCTGAAGAAGAATCCGGCCGGCTGGGAAATTAGCATTCCAGCCAAATATGACACCGGTCACGAATCCCATTTTGCACAAGTTGCCAATAAATATATGGAGTATCTGAAAGCCGGAAAATTGCCGGAATGGGAAGTGCCAAATATGATTGCCAAGTATTATACAACAACTACGGCACTGAAAATGGCGAAGGAAAAGAAATAAGTTTTGAAAGCCCGGTTATGAGTACATTTGTTTCTCAAAACCGGGCTTTTCTATGATTATCACGAATTTCGACGACCTTGATCTTTCCGCAACTTATACTTATGCAGATTATCTTAAATGGCAGTTTGATGAAAGGGTTGAGCTGATCAAAGGAAAGATATTCAGAATGTCTCCGGCTTCGGCGACCAGGCACCAATTATATGTTGGAGAAATTTATCGTCGTTTAAGTAATCATCTTTACCGAAGTTCCTGTAAAGTTTTTGTTTCCCCTTTCGATGTAAGATTGACCCCATTGAAAAAGGAAGATTCAAGCAAAATACATACTGTTGTACAGCCAGATGTTTGTGTGGTATGCAATCCGGAAAAGATCGATTCCAAAGGTTGTATTGGTGCACCCGATCTGGTAGTAGAAGTATTATCACCCGGAAATACGACCCGGGAGATGAACGAAAAGTTTGAGATCTACCAGGAAAACGGTGTTCTTGAATATTGGCTGGTTGAACCCAATGACAAAATTGTACTGGTTTATATACTCAATGAGTCAGGTCAGTACATTGGACTGAAACCTTTTACAGAATCAGAAACCCTCCAATCCAGATCGATTGAAGGGTTTCAGGTTTTAGTTAAAAATATTTTTGATGTCTAACGCAGATCCACTACTTCTACACCGGGGTACTGCTTTTAATTAGTATCGTAACTGACCTGCATGAACTGAATCCCCCGTTCCTAGAAATAACGTTACCAAAGGGATAGTAATCCAAAAGCTGCAAAATCTTTCCCGCTACATCAAATACAAGTGGAGCGCCACCCCGGCCTCACATTCCCCAAATGATCTTGCAGAAAATAACTGAATTTGAGTGTATCAGAAGCAGCAGAAGGTAGAACTTTTGCCATTTGTACCTGGCCCGACGTGGTTGCTGCTCTCTTGAATGTATTAGCCGCATCATATTCAAATATTCCGGCAAATTTGACCGTCAAAGTATCTGCCACATACTTATGTTTGTTCCCAACTGCGTCGTAATCATAGGCCAGTACTTTTGTACTGATGGCTACTGTTTTAGGCAAATTTAGCCGGGCCGACGCTTCGGTAATTATAAGTTAGTGCAGCTCCCCGGTTCCCATCTGAAATCATGTTTCCGCCTGTATCATATAGATAACTACTGGAACCAATTTTTACTCCTGTGTTACTTGTTGATCCATCGTTGACTGCCTTAAGTCGATTACCCAAGTAAGAATATATCAGATTGTCAACGACATTCCCATACCGTTTCAAGGTTAGAATATTTCCGTTCTTATCGTATTTAATATTGTCCTCCTTATCTGCATAACTGTTCAGGCCTGCGCTTCCAAGCAAGCGATTAGCACCGTCGTAAGTGAACCATACAGTATCATTTTAGGTTATCTGGCCACAAAATCAGTAAAATGTTACCGTTGTGTAACTATTTGATTTGAATGAGCGAAAAATTGCGCATATGAGTGCGGACGGTAACAATTTGAACAACTATAAGTCGCTCGCAGAGGTGCACCATTAAGTCTAAGTTGTGGAGAAATTCTAATTCGAAAGAACTGAATCAGCCTTAAACCCGTCTACTACCCAATAGGACTAATTCGCTTATTCGCTAAATGCCCTCACATTGGTGTCCAACCAAATCTGAATCATTTTTTCAATATCAAAGGTGGTCAATGGTATTATTTTACCGTTTATCGAAACAAAAAGGTGTAGCCTATGCTGCAATAAAGCACTCAAAATCTGGACGTATCAATCAACGGAATAGATTTTCTAATTCGTCATGTTGGTATGGTATTGACTTGTGCTTTAAATCCCACAGCTGTCAAATACATTAACGAAACGAATATTCTCTTGTTTACCATCTATATTTAGACGCAGTTTAGTTGCAGTCGAACATGAACCGCGATTGCGTAGCTAAAAATCTGATTTAGACCTTCTGACTACTTGCATAATCCCAACAATTGAATAAGTCTCTCCATATCTGTGTTAGGGATAGGAAAAAAAGCCCATTATACCCGACGTATTTTTTATCGTAATTAATATAATATTTGTTCCTCGTCATCTTAAAATCGATTGAAACACGTCTATCATAATCCTCCAATTTCACCCCATTTCTTTTACGAGTTGCTTCTAAAATATCAAAAGACTCAGTTACAGAGTTCTTGTCAATAATTTTCTTTTCTTTTACAAAGTTTCGGGATGTTGCTTTATGCTGATCAAAAGCATCCTCAGTAATGGGTATGCTGGTGGTGGTATAAAAAGACATACATTTAACTTTCACACTCGCAGGCTTTTCTTTCAAACCAATGCAGGAGCAAAATAATAACAGTATAATTAATGATCTAAATACTTGCATTTTATTTACGAGGTTTGAATTTAGGTATACTTCCGGGCACTGGCATAAACAATCTAGAGCTCCCTTTTGTCCGGCACCTCTAAACCCTGATATTAAACTGTCAAAATATATTTAATACTTTGCTCTTGTCGTTATACCGACTAAATATCTTTGTCGAATCTGATACTCTTTTTAGCTTTTCCCATTTTCGCTGTTGAGAATTATATATTTTTATTCCCCTTTTTGTGATTTTTAATGACTGGTCATTAATTGCTTTATAATAGAAATAGACATCGCTAAACTCAACTTCAATCAAAAATTTAACTCCATTTTTTCTTTCGGGTACGTGTATATTTGTTGTTAACGGAAGAGAGATCATAGTGTTTGTTACAATTTTAGGCTCTTTAATAAAAATAAAATATAAATTTTCTACCGGTAAATCTGTCGAAAAATCCGAAAGACTGTCACAACTTATTGTGCACAATTTTGAGTCTTTTATAAAAACTCTGCATTTGTAATTTGCCAGGCTTTTACTGCCATCAATTGTTAATTTGAGAGATATAATATTTTTCATCTTATACCCACTGCTTAGAGTAGTTACCTTCATCGGTATACTAGTACTCTTTATATCACTGTTCAGTCTAAGTGTTTTTTTGCTTGCTCTAAGCCATTTTCCAACTGATTGCTGATATAAATGCAAAGATCTATATTCAAAAATAAAACTACAATCCTGTTTCAATTGTAGGTAGTTCGGGTTATTCTTGGACATGTATTTCCCTATAATTATGTTTTTGGTTGTGCAGCCGCATAACAGAAGCCCGAAAGCAATAATTTTATATGATTTCATGGGGATCAGCTTTCATTAACCTTGCACATTTCATGTCTTACCAAAAGTCCATCGGAATAGAACTATAATATTTATCACTAAGTAAATTGCTGCGATCCTGAGAATAAAAATTAAATTCTTCAATAAATGACGCTTGTCCGCAATAGCTTCGGTCACCTTGTTTGACATCTCGTAAGGCTCAATCTCGTATTTGAGAGAAACATAAGAATCAATTAAACCCAATATTAACAGCACCAAAAACACAATTGAAATTGCAATCCAAATTTTGAAAATAGTCTTCATTATATTAATTTTTTGTTTGTTCTTTGGGAGAAACTACTTCTTGAACTCTTACTGTGCCACTTCCGAAAGGCGAATTAGCTTGCCAATTTAGCAATGCTTGCAATGACGCCGGGATAATGAAACGAATGGTCTCTTGTTTGCCACTTTTATTTGGGCGCTGTCGAGTTGCACTGGAACCAGAACTGTTTAGCGCATCACTAACACAAGTCGTGCAATTATTACTCAATAGCCGATATTCGCTTACTACATGAGCTCTTGGATCTCCTTTATACCTCCCTTCATCAGGTTTTTGATCAGTGGAGTTAAATTGACCGTCCATTTCTCGTTGGACTGCTTCGTCAGTGACATCCATTATTTGAAAAATAGTTCCACCAGTAGCATCCAATTTTTCCTTATTAAATTCTTCCGCGTCCTTCCCTTTAAATTTTAGTAAAACGCCAGGCCCATTTGAAATCGTACTGACACCGTGCCATTCTTCGTCTATTCCTCCATATCTACCAAAGCTGAACACAGTCATATTTTTGCCCTCACCTGTACTCAACCACGCATGTCCAGCTACAGAAGTTTCTGTATATACTCTAACAGTATCTCCCTTAGGATCAGTGTAGACTAGTGGATTATTTAGGCAATAAACATACGGACTAGAGTACATATACTTTTCTGCTTTTCTATCGACTGAACCCCATCTACCAATCTCTGGCATATACATTCTAGCCCCATAATCAACAAATCCGCTTCCAACCTGCAACTCCTTAGAGTTGTATAATTTACGATTTATTCCATTCCTGGCATTTGTTGGTAAAGTACCATCTCTCGAGATTACGCCACCAAAGGGATAATAATCTGAAAGCTGTAAAATCTTTCCAGCCTCGTCAAATACAAGTGGAGCGCCACCCCGGCCTCACATTCCCCAAATGGTCTTGCAAAAAGTAACTGAATTTAAGCGTATCAGAAGCAGGGGACGGCAATACTTTGGCCATTTGCACCTGGCCGGATGCCGTTGCAACTCGTTTAAATGTGTTAGCCGCGTCAGTTTCTATTCAATACATTAAATCTCGACTATCCTGAAGGCCATTGTTAGCGTCTCTTCTATGAGAAATTTCGTCATAAGACCTGCCAGTATCATTACAACTTGCTCGATGCTTAAATCTAAACTCCGAACCATGTCGATTACTCTTTTTCTGATTATTCAACACTTATCTTATTCTTAAACTGCCTTATTTTTGGTTTTAATTCGCACCCTTCAATAATGATATTTCTTCCATCTGCAAGGTTTATCTCAAAAATGGATTCAATTTGATTCCTATTTATTTTTACAAGAAGCTTCTTACTGCCAATAAAAGGTAACCTCTTCTCGTTTTTGTCCGCGATAACCACAAGTTCATTCGACTTTGTAAAGTGGTAGGTACTTGCATATGTCAACCCTGTTACAAAATCTGACGTTATTGAGATCTTGTCAAAAACTTTTTCATTATTTATAGAGAGGGTGACTGTGTCTTGTTTAAAACAGGAGGTAAATGCAACAGCGAAAGAAATATTTTTCTGTATTTTCATTTTGCTATCTACACAAGCGGTCAACTGGAAGATTAACATGAGTTTTAAAAATCGCATTTTTATAAATAATTTTTGTTTGACTCTGTATAATGCGGGTATACGAAGCCGGTTTTTCCCGATTCCGAGTCTTAAAATTCATAAACCTGCATGAAAATTTGCCAATTTTTCAAGGTGTAAAGAATTGAAATGCACCAAAATCAATAATAGTCTCTCAGTACATTAGAATAAGTTGCAGCTATACGATCATTGAATTTTGTTAAATAATAATATCTGTATCCACTCAGCGGTTTGATGGTATACTTTTTCTTACCTATTTCGATAAGAATGAATTGCCCATTTTTTAAAGGATCTATTTTACAAATTTCCTCAGCCGCCGCTAGCTTTTTAAGAGTTGATACATACTTCCTGAAAATGATCTTTCCCTGATAACTCACGGTAACAGTATCTTGAAAACTTTGCTCAAAATATAAGTAGTACTTACGATTTTTTGGATTTACTATACTTCTTTCATCAGAATCTCGTGAAAGTCGTATGAATTCACCACATCCTAGCGCAAGAATTACCATTATCGTAATCATGTATATTTTCATAGTGATAAATCCTTCAATTTTATACTTTATTTAGTAATAATCGCGCCCTATATTTGAATATGTTGCACCAAGTTTGTTATTAGTGAAAGAAAAAAATAGTATTTAAAATCAGGCTTTGGCTTTAATTGAAAATGCTTACTGCCTATTTTCAAATACACCAACTGTCCCTTCTTGATTGAATCTATCACGCAGTATTCCCTTGCTACTGCATATCTTTTAACTGTTTGAACGTATTTGTCGAAAATTACTTTATTCCCATACGTAATTTTGATTGAATCTGCGAAATACTGCTCAAAATAGAATCGATACTGCCTGTTATGCATATTTGAGCTATTGTCTTTATCAATATCTCTAATAAGAGGAACGACATTTCTGCAACCTATAAGTATTGCGGCAAATAAAACCATTTCTATCTTTTTCATCTGAAATATTATTTACTGTTCTTCACTGGCTTCGCCATTAACTTTTCCGCCGTTTATGTTATTCAGTATGACTTGTAATTGACCAGCGGTAATCGTATTGGCATTTTCGGGCTTTTTTCGTACATCTTTCATAAGTAATCCATTAATGACTGCCGTTCCATAAATCATTATGTTTGAATAAATATTTTTTGCTGTGTTGCCTGTAGTTGTTAGGCTAAAAGTACCATTTCCGTTGTCCGTTGTCTTTAATTCGGTATCCAAAATTTTGTTATTGGACACCGTTTTACCATTCCCATCTCTATATACATCCGTCGGATGCCCTAATCCTGCGTTGTGTAATAACTCGTGAACAGCACCGTTGGCTACCGTCCCAACTGATTTATCAATTATATTTCCATTTTTAAAGTCATTATTAGTGGTAATTGCCACACCTTTGCCTCCAACTCCCGCCGCATTGTCTTCTCCCTTATCTATTACTCCAACAGTTAGTGTAGCATTATCATCATAATCAACTTGGCCTCTATATGAATTATTAGCGCTACCGATGACTTCGTTAAAAGTACTTTGAATATTTCTTTTTATCTCAACAACGCGCTGCTCACTTGCCTTTGACGAATTTTCAAATTTTACATTTGCGCCAATTGTGATTGTTCCACTTTTATCCACTGTTCTATAAAATTCAAGTCCATCTAAATCTATTCCGTCAATAGGCCTGTTTTCAGCATAATTATATGTTCCATTATGAGCATACTTGTCTGCCAAAACGTCTGTACTTAAAAAACGGGCAAGCATAGGGTCGTAAAATCGTTTGGTAATATCAATATATCCTGAACCAATTTGAGTTTCTTTCCCGTTAAACTGATATCGGTTCACACCATTCCTTGCATTAGCAGGCAAAGTACCATCTCTCGAGATTACGCCACCAAAGGGATAATAATCTGAAAGCTGTAAAATCTTTCCAGCTTCGTCAAACACAACCCTGACATTCCCCAAATGGTCTTGCAAAAAGTAACTGAATTTGAGCGTATCAGAAGCAGGGGACGGCAATACTTTGGCCATTTGCACCTGACCTGATGATGTCGTAACTCGTTTAAATGTGTTAGCCGCATCATATTCAAATATTCCAGCATATTTGACAGTCAATGTGTCCGCTACATACTTATGCTTGTTCCCACCTGCATCGTAATCATAGGCCAGTATTTTGGTTCCAATGGTTACCGTTTTTGGCAGATTCAAATAATTATAGGAAATCGTCGCCAACCGGTTTATATCATAGGTCATGTTTCCGTTCGGATCGTAGAAGTAGTTACCCAGGGTTCCAGTTTTAATACCGGTGTTATTGGTACTCGCATCATTGATCGTTTTCAAACGATTTCCCGTTCCTGTGTAACTATAAGTCAGGTCATCCACTACATTTCCATACCGTTTCAAAGTCAGGATATTTCCGTTCTTATCGTATTTGATATTGTCTTCCTTATCTGCATAACTGTTCAGGCCCGCACTTCCAAGCAAGCGGTTTGCACCGTCATAAGTGAAACTTAGACCAGCGCTAAATCCAGTTTCACCTTTGTTAAGCCATTGCATAGAATTGATATTGCCGTTTGAATATTGCTGTGCATACAAAACGTTGTTGTAGGTTAGGTTGAACGCATAGAAAGGCAGGTCTGTACCTGCGTTTTGCTGATACCAGGTTTTGGCATCCGTTAGCCACCCACGCATATTATTTGTATAATCGGTCCTACGCCGGTAATCACTTGCTTTTGTGCTATACCCATGAAACCATTTGCTTTGCAATTGACCAAGAATATTATACCGCTGAGCCAATGTGTAAGCTGTTTTTGTTTTACCGCCTACAGCAACGGTCTCTTTTACACTTAGTAACCTGTCAGCATGATCGTAACTGTTCACAGCAAGATGTGAATGTGCTGCGCCTCCCACCAGTTGTTCGGTTTTCTGTTCCGCCACCACTGCGGCCAGATCATATAAATATTTGGTAGAAACGCGTTCAATAGGACCGGCCCCCAAGTCGTACAATTCGCGGATTGTCTGTACCGGGCGGTATTCCACATCGTAATAGCTGGTGTTCACAAGCCAATTGCCAGCTGTCACGCTGGTTCCCGGCAGCATCCTTACCCGCCCGCCAGTGACCAGGGATTTCACCGTGCCCGCAGTCGGTGCAGGGTATCCCGCTACACCCGAAAAAGCCTGCGCACCAGGGAAACTATAATTGTCGTAATAGGTTACAGTCAGTACGTCCGTATCGGCGATCTGCGGGAAACCGGCAGCGGTTGCCACCGAGGTCAGGTTCAAGGTGTAGCCAAGTCCCGTTGTTGCCTGGTTGTTTTCGTGGCGGACCGTCACGAGGTCGTATTTGATCTGCCATTCAGCGCGGGTTTTGCCGGAAGAGATTTCCCCCGTCATCACAGGTCGGTTTAGCTCATCGAACTTGGTGAAAGCCCACACATTTCGAGCAGTTTGGTTCGCATCCCGCGACAGCACAGGCTGGTCAAATTTGCTATAAACGTATTCGGTGCTCCCTGCTCCGGGAATTTGTTTTTTGATAATCCGGCCCTGACTGTCATAATCATACAGAAAAGCAGAATTGGTCAACGATCCGTCATCCTGATAATTGGGCTGTAAAACGGCACGCAATAAACCCAGATCATCATAGACATAGTAAGTATATAAAATTACGGCTGCCGTTGCACCGGCTTGTTTCACAGCGGTAATACTTTTGCAAACAACCAACCCAAGCATATCTGTATACTCGTTGGTTTCCTGGTCCTGGTCATCCAGGTATTGAGTCCTTATCAAAGCACCGGCGGCATAGTCTCCCGGCGAGGTGATGGTATTCGTTGCCGGATTGTAATCATATCGCTTCACCTCCGTACCCGTGTTCACCTTGTATTTGACTGAACCTGACCTGCTTCTGGTTCCCGGTGCCTGCTGTGTTGAAGGGCGGCTCAATGGCGAAGGCTCGAAAATAGTTTCTGAATAAGGTCGTGATAAATCCTGAGTCGTGGTGGCAGTTGCCTGCAAACCGGCAGAATTAGCCAGATACCAGCTATCAACGTCTGCTGTTGCCGTGCTTTTATAAGACCCGTTTCCGGTAGCCACATAAGGCAGGTATTGCCTCGGGTTCCTTCCTGCTCCGTCGTAAGCTACCGGCGTGGCAATATCAGTTCCGTCCGGGCTTTGGCCAGCAATTACGTTTTGGAGTGGCCTGCCAAGTCCATCAATGTATCGAACCTGTGTCACAACTTTGCTGACATCGTTTACATCTGCCCCGGCGTTTTTGAATGTGCGGGAAATGATATAATTGCGCGTTTGTGTTTGCTGTGCCGAAACCGTATGAACCGCGATGAATAGAATAACGAAGACTATATATTTCATTTGAAAAATATTCAAAGTGTCAGTGAATAATTATTGTTTTACAACCCTGTGCGTGCTCAAGCTTCCGTCCGTATACGTGATCTGCACCATATAAAGTCCGGCTGCAAATCCACTTGTATTGATTTCCGAAGTTGCGGTAGATTCGAGAACGAGCTTTCCATTTGTATCGAATATTTTAATCGCACTGACTTTATCCAGATTATCAGTCAACAGGTTGAGCCGTTCCCCAATCGTGATCGGATTTGGATATAGCACGACTTCACCATTCTGATCAAAGACAACACTTCTAATTCGGCTGTAAGCAAAGGTTCCGTCTTTACGGTCCCGCTCCGGCGTACCGGTCGCACGGTCGATCATTTTTAAACGGTATAGGTTCTCGCCGGACTGTGGTTTTGTATCAGTAAAAGTATAGTTTTGCAGTTCGCTGCTTTCACCTCTTGCAGCAACAACACCCAAACTAATCCATTGCTTTGCATCATTGCTCCTCTGGATTTCGAAGCTTTCACTATTGGTTTCCGCAGTGGTTGACCAGGAAAGCTCAACCACTTTTTCTCTTTTGACGGCTTCAAACTCTGCCAAGGTAACTGGCAGAGGATTGTCGCTTTCAGCAATCAAAACCAAACCCGAAGCGCCAATGCTCCCAGACGGTGCAAGAAGAGTACATGGGGTCAATTGCCCGGCATAGTTGTAGCAGTAGGAAGCACGTGCTTTGGAATCGGATATGTTTTTGACTGTTATTAATCTGCTAAATGCGTCATAGTCATACCCAATTGCTTTGGCGTTTGGATCGGTAATGCTTGAAACCCCAACAGCAGGAAGATGATCAAAAACAGTGGTTTGTGCCTGGGATGCGCCATTTGCCAAAATACGTTTATTCAATAAATCAACCTTACCAGTTCCAGTGCCAAAGTATTCCAGTTTCGTCGTCAATCCATTTTTTTCTTTATATGTCGATACATTTCCTCTACCATCGTAGGTAAACTCGATGTCCGTAGTTGTTGGACCAGATGCACCTAGCTTTGTCTCGACCTTTTGCGGTAAATAGGGGTTGCTGGTATTGAATGTGACAGTCTGTAATTTAATGGCCGCCGGTGCTGCTTCCGTTCCGGTGTATTGAAATACTTCATAGGGTGTAGCGATGATATTGGCCAAAGTCATGGCCGAATATGGTGCTACCGTTAAATTCGGCGGATACTTATACCATGTCTTGATCGTACGGCTCCGGCTGTCATTTTGTGCACTAATGTAAAGCTGCCCGTTCGGCCAATAGGTGTAAGTCCTGGAATTGACCGCTGAGGCAGCATTATCCTGGTCATAAGAATAATTATTTTCCTGAGTGATTAAAAATTTCCTGCAGTCATTCAGATAAGCCGTGCCTTCGTAGGCTACATTAGATGTATTGCACAATATAGTAACGGATGTTTTCACCGAACGCGCAGAGTAATCATTTAATGCGCCGACAAGGTCATAAATAAGTGTTGTTTTAGAAGCAGCGTTACCGTTTTGAAAGTAATTTTCTCTTGCCAGTAATTTTCCACGCTGAAAAGCCTTACTGTTATAGGGCTGATAGGGTGTAACACTGAGTTGCAAAAAGCCATTTGGTACATCATCACGGTATCCATTATCAAAATTTGAAAACTTGTGTACGACCCAACCTTGAGTAGATGAACGTTCGATAACCTGAGAATAGCCAATATGGGAGCCCATTGTATTTTCAGAAACAGGCAAAACGGACTGCGTAGAAAAAATCTCCTCTTCTACTGTAATACCCGCATTGCTAGGCAGCGGCTTATAATCAGGCCAGTAATACTGTGCCTTTCCTCCCAGAATCCCGCTTGACAAATTTGTAGCAGTTGTATCCGGTGCGGCCGGGTTAAATGCAGACTGATAATAATATCTCTTTGACACAACTGGTGCAACCAATGCGCCAGCTGCATCCTTTACATTATCATAGGTGTGAATTTCCTTAATCCTGAGCCCTCCGGCTCTCCGGTTTGCAGCGTAGGGATCTTCCCCGTCCCACCTTTTTAGCATAACCTCTTTGGAATAGGTGTGGGGTTCAAAAACGAACCTGGTGACTCCTCCTGTCGGAAATTGTATGGAAGCGATAATCCCTAATTTTAGATACCGGACGTCCGTTGCCGGACTGCGAAACGTCGTTCCATAACTGGCGTAAGCGTTAAAGTCAGTCAGTGTATTAATGATCAATCCGTTATTAAATCCCCAGTGGTCGGTATGTGACTTACTGTATCCGGGCAGCGAAAGACCGGTACCATTAAAATAAGTGAATTGATATGGCGGAATTACAGATGTTCCCGACTTCTCCTGAATTTTGTCCAGCATCAACCGGCTTGTTGGATCGTTTATGTAACTCAGTGCAAATTCCTTAATAGTGGCGCCGTTGCCATTTTGAATTTCTATTTTGTCGAGTTTCCGCCATTTCAATTTTGCAAGCAGCGATGTCAGTGTCGGGCTGCCACAACTGCCAGGATAGGAAGCAAAGACCGGATAATAGCAATCGTACAGAAATGTGAGGAAGTCCAGTTTGGAATATCCATCCAAAATCATTTTATCCACATAGGTTGTAAAAATATCCTCTGAGTACTTCAGTTCGTTGCTGACCGTTGACGTGTATTTGATCCTGAAGTTGTCGGCTGCTATTTCTTTCAGGTAAATAGGAGAAATTAATTTTCCATTGTAAGCCCCAAATGCACCAATAGTAGACGACCAGTCCGCACAGCCAAACCATGAACCACCGTTAACCCTCGCAGTTTTGTTGTATACTGAAAAATACATTTGTGCTACGAAGTCGCCTCTTTCATAGGTAAAATTGATCGCAGACTGGCCCGTTGCCGGAGTTATTGATTTTAAGTACCAGGCGTTACAAATCCATGAACTTTTACCCTGATTGAAGAAATCAATACTATATTCCATAAATGCCATGTCACTGCCACCAAATACATACCGGGTACCGAATTCATCTATAATTACAAAGCCTTCCAGATGTTCCATATAATGAAACGAAGTAAGATTAGTACTCCATGGGTTGCCTCCTTTGATTTGTGAAGGAGGTGTAAAAGGAGTATAAAGGTGGGTGTTTTGAGTAGTGATCCATTCCAGTTTAACAGGTCGGTCGCACTGAATTTTCCATTTGCGATCACTGCCATAGTAAAATTTGCCGGATAGTCCTGGAATGGAAAAACTATATTCATCGGGTTCAGTATCAACGAGGATAGTTCCACTTGTACTACCCGAGGCAATTGATACAGTCGTTGCTGTTTTTATGATCGTGTCCCGCAACGCCCAATTCGCCCCATTGTTAAGGCCAGATCCGGAGAAAAGGTAACCTAATTCTCCCAATGAACTATTCGGACGGTTAAATTCATCCGGACCGTCTTTAACAGTTCGTGTGATCGAGTAAACATTTGAAAGATTGAAATTAAGACCCGTCCAACCCGCATGCATATCTGGCCTGACTCCGGAAGCATCATAATTCAGTGAAACCGGAACGGTGATATTTCCGCTGGTAACTGTATGAAGATCGACATTGATTTCCGGTTTGCCGGTGTAAAGTGAAACAGGTATTTCGCCATAAGAACCCAAACTAGCCGCAATTGGGCTTTGAATCGTTTGTGGTGCTTTTGGAATGTTCTCCTGGAATTGCTGCGAATTCACCAGGTTAATAGTAGTCGTATCCTCAGGAAAAGGTTTGTGGGTTTCATCTTGCGCAAGTACAGGGATATTCAATAAAACAAAAAGGCAAATAAGGCTAAGTAGTTCTTCTCATTAGTGTTGGATTGATGTATTTGTAGTGTTTTTGCGGATACCTAATATTCGCAGATCTCCGTATAGCCAGAGGTTATTAAAATGGGTAAAATGATTTTTTAAAAAGAACAATTTTTGTCGTCGACTTTGAAAGCCGGCGAAAGTGAAGTTTAACAAATGGCGTTGAGAGAAAGTACTAAATTCCTGTCAGATTACAGGATGGTTATTTTTGTATTTAAAGGCATTAAAATTCTGAAATGAATCTGTTAAGAAGCTGCTTCAGGTTTCATAAATTTAGATGTACGGAATTAAAATATTCACTGCAAAAATACGGACTTATACCTGCACAAAACTATAGTAAGCGTACATTAAAAAAATTATACAAGTTAATAGGTTGTATTTCAACGCATCCATTAATTCACAAACCTAAAATCATTTGTATTTAGATTTTCAGATTATTTTTACTTTACATTTAATAGAAAAAAATCGGATAATTGCAGGCTTTAACAGACTTGCAATTACCCGATTTTCCGTAGTTAAAAGTGGCGGATCGCCTCGCACTATAACTAATTTCTCAGCAATATCTAACGCAGATCCACTACTTCTACACCCGGGTACTGCTTAGCGTTAAAGGTGAAAAAGTTATCGGCAACTGCAACATCCGGCTGAAACTGATCTACTTTATAAGTTACTTTATCACCATTTTTCTGGAAAATTTTCCAGTTGCTGATAGATTTATCATTCTTGTTAACCTGGATCTGCACTTTGCTAACCTGGCTGTTCTTAGTCGTCGGTGTTAATTCAACTACATCAAAAACCTGGCTTCCTTCTTTTTTCTCTTCCAGGAAAGCATATTTAAATCCTTTCTTATAAGCGGAATAAATTTTGGTCGGGTCAAGATCGCCGGTTGCGGTCGGATCAAAATCCTGCAAATTAACTTCGTTGGTTTCTTTGATATAAGTCGCCATTAATTTACCATCGTTGTAAATTTCCTGTCCGGCCATTTTGAGACGGAATTTTGTACCTTTTGCAGTAACGTCTCCTTTAAGCGGTTTGCCGCCGTCGGGCGTGTAAGTGAACAATGCTTTGAAAGATTTGATTTTCTGGTATTTGCTGCTCATAGCATCCAGAATTGCAGTTGATTTTTTATCACCTTGTGCCTGAGCAGTATTTGAAACAGTAAATGAAAGAGCTGTGAAAACAAGAAAACTTAACGCAATTTTTATTTTTTTCATAATATTTTAGATAATTGGCTTTTAGTGGGTTAAATGAATAAATCACTCTGATTAATAACACTACAAAATTTAGACCAACCGGATATGTGATGGTTTAACGTTGAAAAATTATTAGATATTGTAAAAATGAGAAGGCTTAACTAATGCCCATAATGCGCAGATGTTCTTCCAAACCATTCAAATCATGAAACATCACATCCCTGGCTTTACTTCCGGTAAATGGCCCTACAACACCGATTGATTCCAACTGATCCATAATTCGTCCGGCGCGGTTATAACCCAGTTTCATTTTTCGCTGGATGAGTGAAGTACTGCCTTGCTGGTGTGTGATAATAAGCCGGGCAGCTTCCGGTAACAAGTGGTCAAAATCATCCGTATTTACTTCACTACGGCCTTCCGCCGCATCTTCTCCTTCATACTCAGGAAGCAGATAAGCATCATCGTAGCCCCTTTGCGAGCCAATGAAATCACAGACATCTTCAATTTCTTTGGTATCAATGAAAGGACATTGCAAACGGATCACTTCCGAGTTGATCGCCAGAAGCATATCTCCCTGCCCTACCAATTGCTCAGCTCCACCCATATCCAGAATGGTACGTGAGTCAATACTGGATGTTACCCGGAAGGACAAACGCGCCGGAAAGTTGGCTTTGATCAAACCCGTAATAACTTTTACCGACGGGCGCTGCGTAGCTACAACAAGGTGAATTCCAACGGCGCGAGCAAGCTGGGCCAAACGGGCAATTGGTGTTTCAACTTCTTTCCCGGCCGTCATCATCAAATCCGCGAGCTCATCAATTACCAAAACAATGTATGGTAAAAACCGGTGGCCTTTTTCGGGGCTCAACCGTCTCTGTGCAAACTTGGAGTTATATTCTTTCAGATTTCTTACCGAAGCTTCTTTGAGCAGATCATAACGAGAATCCATCTCGATACACAAAGAATTCAGTGTAAAAATCACCTTTTTAGTATCAGTTATAATCGCTTCACCGGCATTAGGCAATTTGGCCAAAAAGTGTCTTTCCAGTTTATTAAACAAGGTAAGCTCTACTTTCTTAGGATCGACCAGTACAAATTTGAGCTCAGCAGGATGCTTTTTATAAATTAGTGACGCCAGAATTACGTTCAATCCTACTGACTTACCTTGTCCCGTTGCACCAGCCATAAGTAAATGGGGCATTTTGGCAAGATCGGCAATATGGATTTCATTAGATATTGTTTTCCCCAATATGACGGGAAGGTCAAAAGTTGACTTCTGAAAACGCTCATTGGCCAGTACAGAGCGGATAAATACGGTTTCCCTGTTTTTATTCGGAACCTCAATTCCTATTGTTCCGCGTCCCGGCATTGGAGCAATAATCCGAATCCCCAAAGCAGCAAGACTTAGCGCAATATCACCTTCCAGGTTTTTGATCTTGGAAATACGCACGCCGGCTTCGGGAATAATTTCATACAATGTTACTGTTGGCCCGATAGTCGCTTTTATCTTGGAAATGTTGATACCATAACTTCCGAGCGTTTCAACAATCTTTGTTTTATTACTTTCCAGTTCTTCATGGGAAACTTTTTCATGGGTATTGTCAACCACATTATTCATCAGGTCAACGCCAGGGAACTGATAAGAAGGCAAATCAAGCATAGGGTCATACTGCCCGAACTCGCGCAGAATAGATGCGTTCACACTTTCATCCTCTTCGACGTATTCCTCCATTTTGGCAGGAATCACTTCTTCCACTTCCAGTGTCAATTCTGCTGGTACAGATGGTGGTGACGGAACAACGGGATGAATAACAGGCGGGGAGATAATCTCCATTACCGGCTCCGGCTTTCCAGGCAACTTTATAATTTCTTCTTCTTCAAGATCTTCTTCAGTCTCATCAATCGTAATTTCTTCGTCATACGATCCATTCATAACCGACAAATAATCACTTTCCACAGGTGCTGTTTTTTCCTGTACCTGCTGTCCGTTACTCGTGCCAAAATCCATTGTTTCTGCTTCCGTTGCCATAGATGCGGCTCTACGTTCTGCATTTCTAATCTGCCAGTTATCGTATGCATCTTTTACATCGTAGAAGTAAACTGAGAATACAAACAGAATAAAAAATATCGGCAAAATACTGCCCCATTTGAGCCAGTCAAACAAAAAGACATTGACCATGTATCCCAGTCCACCCGAAATAAAGCTCAGATTATTTTCCGTACTGCTCATTAAAACAATGTAACCCATTAGGATACTACCCCACAAAAGGAAGAAAATAACTTCCTTGGTTGTTCTGGTAAGCGGCAGCAATTCTTTTTGAATGCAATTTTCCAACCGGCTAAAAAGGAAATAATCGGAATCAGGATCGCACTGATCCCAAACCAGCGATATACAAAAATGTGTGAGATCGTAGCTCCGAGCACACCCAGGGAATTTCGTGTTTGTCTTCCCGCATCCCGAATGGATTCATGGCCTAAACCGTCTACAATACTCTGATCGGCAAGACCGGTAAGAATGTAGGATAAAAAAGAAATCTCCATGACAATGCCAAGGACAATGAAAAACATCCCCCACGCCAGGGTTCCTTTCGGACTGGAAAATATGCTTTCCCAATCCATTGAAAAACGGAAGCGGGATCCTGCTGTTTGTTCAGTTGTTTTATTTTGTGTATTTGTCCGGGGTTTGTTGACTGACATCTATTGCAATGATCGAAATGTATGAAGTTGTAAACATAAAAATAAGGAATTATGCTTTGGATAATAATGCCTTACAAATTCTACTGGCAAGTCCCGGACCTTCATAGATAAATCCGGTATACAATTGTACCAAACTTGCTCCTGCATTCCGTTTGTCCAAAGCGTCCTGAGGAGAAATTATACCTCCCACACCAATAACCGGAAAAGCATTTCCGGATTTCTCGCAAATGTAACGAATAACTTCCGTCGCACGATGTGTAAGTGGCGCTCCGCTTAATCCTCCTGCCCCAATTTTTTTAATTTCTTCTTCCGATACCCTCAGTCCTTCGCGGCTAATCGTAGTATTTGTTGCTATAACGCCTGCAATTTCAGTCTCTTTTACAATATCAATAATATCGTCAAGCTGGCTTAAAGTCAGATCCGGTGCTATTTTCAAAAAGATAGGCTTGGGTGTAAATTTTTCCAGATTTCTTTTTTGCAGCTCTCGCAACAACGCTGTAAGCGGTTCTTTTTCCTGCAAATCCCGCAAACCCGGGGTATTGGGTGAACTGACATTGACCACAAAATAATCAACGACATCAAACAGTTCCCTGAAACAGATCAGGTAATCACTCAATGCCTGATCGTTGGGTGTATCCTTATTTTTACCAATATTCCCTCCTACCAGTATTTTAGATTTTCTCTGCCGCAATTTTGCTGCTGCAACGGCGGCACCTTTATTGTTAAAACCCATACGGTTTATCAAACCCCTATCCGCCTTTAAACGAAACAGGCGAGGTTTATCATTACCAGGCTGCGGCTTAGGCGTTACCGTTCCAATTTCTATAAAACCAAATCCCATTGCTTCCAGCTGGTCAACCATTTCAGCATTTTTGTCAAAACCTGCCGCCAGCCCAACCGGATTACGGAACCGCAGTCCAGCTACCTCCTGCACCAGATCAGGATGCTCAAATGTGTACATAGAACGGAACAGGGCCGGAACAAAAGGAATTTTAAAAGCAATATGCAGAACCTCACAAACAAAGTAATGCACCTGCTCTGCATCAAAAAGGAAAAGTATCCGGGAAATAAGAAGTTTATACATCCTGCAAAAATAGGAGGTTTGGAGGGAAGGGATGGGTTTGGGAGGGATTTTTATTTTCCGGGAAGTACTTGATTCAAATAAGGAGGGTGAATAAAATGTTTCAATGCTAAAATCACTCTTTTAAATTCCTGATAAAAATTGATAATTTTATCCCCAAACTAGTTTTAATATATTTTCTAAACTTACCCTCCAGAATCAATAATTAGAATGAAATATTTACAAGTTCTAACACTTTTTGTTTTAATAGGATGTTCTGTGGCTAAGATTTCAGAGTTTCCAAAATCAGCTGCAGAAATTGATTTTGATAATTTATCCAAAATAAATGAAGAATCATCTCCTTTCTGGACAAGTAAAACTAGTAGTGAATATTATCTGGAATTACCCAAGACAACCGATTCATTACTTTACAAAGCTATTCTTGGGTCATTTGCTTCCAACGGATATCAAAAAAACTACTTGAATTTGGCAAACCGTTTCTTCCTCGCTGAAAGGGGAATAAGAGCGAATGAATGGAGTACTTTGACTTGTGTTTACTATAAGTTCAATTATAATAACACTCAAATTTATGTAAAGAGCCAGATTACCCAAGATATTACAGGGGGCTGGCGAGAAAACCGAGCTAAAAAGGTAGCTGAAAGAATCGAAAAATTCTTTCGCTAATAAATTTTGTTTTTTAACTCACATAACCTCTTTAATTACAATTTCCCGTTTGGCGTTTGGATCTTTTTTAATCCCCATAATTTCTTTAAACTTCCGTTGCTCTTCGAAGAACTTTACATATCGCTCTTCCGGCGTATCTTTTAAACCTAGCCTAAGTGATTCAAGATATGGGCCATTCATATCTTCGTAAAATGTGATTTTTCGCTTCTTTTCCATTAAATTCTAATCAATTATCTTCTGAGCTTTTAAAATTTTTAATCAATTCGTCTATCATTAATACATCATTTAAATCTTTGGGACGCCGAGCTAATATTTTGCTTTCCCTTAAATCATTAATGTGAAAAAAGAATATTTTAAATCCGACAGCTGAAATAAATTCTCTGGCTCTTGCTCTGCATATCTCATATTCCATTCGAAAATGAATTCTGGTCAAAATATCAATTGGCCCTTCCAAACGGACTATCTGGGCTTCTGTAAAATCCAATTCTCTAATATATTGAATATCATCCGATTCGTATCCTAATGCAAGGAGTGTATTAATCAGATTATCTTTATTATTATTTGTTGGCTGAATCCATACGTCAGCGTCGCTGGTATATCTTTGTATTCCATGCATCGCTAACGCCAATCCACCAATTAGTAGATATTCGAGATCATTTTTACCAGCAGCTTCAACAAACTTTAAAAATTCATTATCCTCTATATCCATTCCGGCTTTGAAAAAACGATCCGCTTTTTAGTATTTTTATTTTTCGTTTCATTGGGAAACAGCTGCTTATGATTCCTTTGCATTATCCAGAAAGCATCCCAGCGTTCTTCCAGAGACATTGCAAGATTTTCTCTCAATTTATCTTCCTCCAATGCTTCAAAAGTTTGGAATATTTTAATTCTTTTTTCTTTTCCATAGTTGTTTCCTTAATCAAGTACAACATGTAAATATAACAAAAAAGGCGTCCCACACATGGAACGCCTTTCTTTAATTGGTTTTAGGAAAACTACTTTTTTGTAGGCCAAACATATTCAAATTTATCATTGATCGGAGCGCCATAATAATTCACTCCCAGATAATCCAGGCGTTTTTTATGCACTTCCAGCCTTTTCCTGAAGTCGTCGAAATTCTTGTTTTCTTTGGTCGTCCAGCCAACTTCTGCTACTGCAACGCCTCTTGGAAACACCATGTATTCCAGATATTGCGGCGTCAAAATGTATTCTGTCCAGATATTTCCCTGAACGCCCAAAATATGTTTGCCTTGTTCGGGTGTAAGTACATCAGGCGTTGGATCGAAAGAATACGTTTTTTCAATAGTAACAAGTCCTCCAATAGCCAGAGGAACTTTCTGTGTTTTCGGATCAATCTGATAGTAGTCAAAATAGTTGTGGGTTGTTGGCGTCATAACCACATCATGATTCTCCTTTGCAGCCGTAACTCCACCATCTATACCGCGCCAGCTCATGACCGTTGCATTCGGTGAAAGTCCGCCTTCCAGAATTTCATCCCAGCCAATCATCCGGCGGCCTTTTGCGGTAATAAATTTATCAATGCGTTTCACCACATAACTCTGCAATCCATGTGCATCTTTCAGGTTCTCTTTTTTGATCAGATCCTGCGCAAAACGGCTTTCTTCCCATTGTGTTTTAGGGCATTCGTCGCCACCAATGTGGATATATTTACTGGGAAACAGTTCAATTACTTCGGAAAGCACATTTTCCAGAAATTGTAAAGTTTCTTCCCGAGGCATGAATACTTCATCATAAACACCCCAGCGCGTTCCCACTTTATAAATCCTGTCCGGATTGTTTCCTAATTGCGGATATGCTGCCAAAGCTGCAAGTGCATGGCCGGGCAATTCAATTTCAGGAATTACATTTACAAACCTGTCTTCTGCATATTTGATTACTTCCTTAATCTGTTCCTGAGTATAAAAACCACCATAAGGCGTTTTGTCGTATTTCTCTTCTGTGTAATGTCCCTTCATCGTTTCAGCACGTTTTGAGCCGATACTGGTCAGTTCAGGATATTTTTTAATCTCAATGCGCCAACCCTGATCATCTGTCAAATGCCAGTGAAACTGATTCTGTTTGTGTAAGGCAATCAGGTCAATATACTTTTTAACAGCTTCAACAGGCATAAAATGACGGCATACATCCAGCATTAATCCGCGGTAGCCGTAACGCGGAACGTCCTTGATCGTTACATATGGAACCACCCATTTGATATCTGCAACTGCTTTATCGCTAAATACCGCGGCTGGCAAAAGCTGCAATAACGATTGCATACCATAAAATGCGCCTCTAGCTGTTTGTGACTGGATCGTAATCCCTTTTGGCGTTACCAGCAAACGGTATCCTTCCTCACCCAGACTGGCATCTCCTGAAACAACAAAGGAAATATCACCCTTGCCTTTCACGGTTTTCAATGTCATTCCTGTCGCTTTACTCAATTGAGAACTAAGCATATCAGCCACGTGCGTCCATTTTTCATCAGCAGGTGCACCTATTTTTGCTTTGCTGTTTAGTGTCCATTCTCCTTTGGCCAGTAAAACCTGTGTCGGCTTGGGAATAATACTCACCTGGGACCAGGCAGTACAAAACCATAAGGAACATAAAATTGTGAAAAGAATCCGCTTCATAATTCTGGTAGAAAACTTATTAAAAATATTTAAAAACTACGCAAGATAATGTGTTCGCCATTTAAAAGATTAACAATTTTACTTTTTCTATTTTTCTCATTACCGAATTTACGCTTACAAATATCCCCAATGAGGAAATTTGCAACAGGTAAATCTTTCAATGCGTATTAAAAGCAGAACCTATTGTATAGGTAAATAAGATGATATTGTATTTTTTGATGATTTCCCCTGACCGTTAATTTTTTCCAAACTCTTCATCTCAAAAGGACTATTGGAATAATTTTTGCTAGGAGGTAATTAAAATTATAAAATTAATATTGACCCTAAGTCTTTAAACCTTGTACACTAATAAGAATCTAAAAATTACAAAAGCATAACTTACCGTTAAGTTCTTTGTATTATTATTGTACAAATCAAATAAAAACCAATTGACATGAAAAAGATCCTGAGTATTACCATCGCCTTAATGGCAATCCACATGCTTACTTTTGCCCAGAAATTACCGGCCGATTCTATATTTTCAAATTATTATAAAGCAACCGGCGGAGCAGCGCTTTGGAACGGAATAAAATCATACAATCTGGCGCGTAGTTATGCCGCAGCTTCTGCTGCTCCTTATACTTCAAGTATCGCTGTATCAGTTCCTGACCAGTCTATATACAAGTCCAAGACTATCATGAAACGGAGTTTTGTATACACTGTAAAAGGCAGCGAAGGCTGGATCAAAGTTCCGATTGGCAATAAAATGGATGTAAAAGACCTGAGCCAGGCAGAACAGACTAATATGAAGTACGAAATTTATGACAATCTGGCGCCGTTTATTGATTATAAAAAACGTGGCTTTATTGCAACCACAGTTGGAACTGAAACATTAAACGGAGTTCAGGTTAATCAGGTTGAATTACAAGGAACAGGCATAAAATATAATCTTTATTTTGATGCTAAATCCGGATTACTTGTACGCCAGAAATCAACATTGGCGGGTGTAGAAACAACAACTGATTTATCTAATTATACCAAATCAGCTTACGGGATTCTTCTTCCTTCTAAACTGGTAGAAGTAAACAGCGTGGATAAAAAACCGGTTACAATTACATCAACCGCAACTATTAACCCAACTGTAAGCCCAGAATTATTTAAGCGGTAATTCTTGGCAAATAATTGTAATGACACTGAATCCTGGATAGTTAGCCGTTTTTGAAACGTAATTATCCAGGTTTTTTAACAGCTAAAAGTGAAACATAATTGTATGTCTGTTAGCATACAAACAGGAATTTAACCGGAAGGAATGAAAAAAGCACTAAAAGTATTAGCAATAATTATCCTCACAATATTGATATTGGTAGGCGTTCTGATATGGGGTATTCAAACACCCGTTGGTCAAAATTTTCTGACTGACCAGGCTAATTCATACTTACGGAAAAAGCTAAAGACAAAGGTTAATATCGAAAAAGTGCGCTTTGATGTTCCTGACTGGATTTTATTGGAAGGCGTATTTTTTGCCGATCAAAAGGGTGATACGCTCATTTCAGGAAAACGATTGTATATAGACATGGATATGTACAGCCTGATCAAAGGAAATGTGGGGATCAATAAAATTGAACTGGAAGGAATTACGGCTAATATTTACCGGACTTTGCCGGATACAACTTTCAATTTCCAGTTTATCGTTGATGCATTTGTAAGCCCGACTGATCCTGCCGCTCCGGTAGATACCACAGCATCAACTACGGAAATGCGGCTTGATAACATTTACATGAAAACAGTCCGGCTTTCTTACCGTGATGCAGTAATTGGAACCGACGCTGATGCAAACATTGATTCTGCTTCTGTACATTTCGATAAATTCAATCCGTCCAAATCACAATATCATCCTACCAAAGTTTCACTGATTAACAGCGGTGCAAAATTGCGGATGTATACAGCTTTAGACACTAATACACCTACCCCGGAATCTGATCCTGCCGATTCGCTTGACCTTAAATTAGGTGATATTGACATCCGCCAGTTTAACTGGGAATTTACTGATGAAATTTCAGGCTTGAAAAATGGCGTTACAGTTGGTAAACTCGAAGGGAAGATCAATAAGATTTTCATGAAAAGCCAGCAGGTAGATATCCAGAATGTCAAACTGGAAAATATGGCGGCTTATGCAGAATTTGCAAAAAGGGCTAAGCCGGAAGTAATCAAAGATTCTATCGATAGTAAAACAACAATTCCCGGAGAAGCAACGACATCAGCTGAACCCGGATGGAATGTCAAAGTCAATGCAATTACGCTCGTTAATAATAGTCTACGTTATGACGATTTCAATTCAGCTGCTATTCCAAAAGGTTTAGACTTTGCACATTTGAATGTTAAGGACCTTAATATTGATCTTCAGGAATTTATTTTTTCACCCGAAAATATCGCCGGTGCACTTAAATCGGGTTCTTTCAATGAAAAAAGCGGATTCAAATTACAGGAGCTGCGTACCAATTTTGCTTACGGGAATCAGGAAACTTATCTGAAAAATCTGTTTGTAAAAACACCAAATACGACCCTGCGCGACGAACTTGTACTTCGTTATGACAATCTGGATCAGCTTACAAATGATATTGCTAAAGTAAAGATAAGATTAAACCTAAAAGACAGTCGTGTTGCATTTGCTGATTTACTGCTCCTTGCGCCTGATCTGGCCACAACGCCGCCTTTCAATAAGGAACCAAACGGAATGCTGAAAGCTACCGGCCTGATTACAGGATCAGTAGATGATATGCTTATATCAAAAGCTAATCTCAGTATACTAAGCGGCACTGTAGTGAAACTCAACGGTCGTGTAAAGGGTTTGCCAAATGCTGATAAGTTGTCACTGGATATGACGATCAATGAAGTGTCGTCCACCAGGCAGGACTTGCTCAAAATGCTTCCTGACAGCGCAGTTCCGGCATCCATAGAAATACCGGAAAATGTAAAAATTTCCGGAAAAGTAAAAGGTTCAATGGCCAACCTTACTTTAAACACGACTATTAATACTTCGTTTGGAACCGGAACATTTGCGGGAAATCTTCAAAACATTACTGACAGCCTTAAAGCGAAATACAACGGAACACTCAGTTTTCAGGATTTCGATCTGGGAAAAATGATGAAGCAGCCTCCGGCGACATTAGGCAAATTAACATTGAATACTGAATTTAACGGTGTTGGTTATGCTCCAAAAACGATGGTTGCCAGTCTTAACGGAACGGTGCAAAGCGTGGATATCAAGGGTTACATTTACAATAATCTGACGCTGTCGGGGAATGTAAATAATGGCCTGGCTGATGTATCGGCCAAAATGAATGACCGGAATATCAAAGTAAGTATTGATGGACAGGCAGATCTTTCCAAAGAATATCCAACTGTAAAGGGAGACATCAACATTGGCCATCTGGATCTGACAGCACTGAATCTTTACACAGACTCTTTACAGGTACAGGGAGATATGAAAGTAGATTTTTCTTCTACAAATCCTGAAAACCCGCTGGGGACAGTTAATATCAATGATCTTGTATTAACACATCACCGCCGTCCATATTCTTTTTCCAATATTAATGTACAATTAACCGATTCGAGTAACCAGCGTCAGGCAAAAATCGAAGCTCCTTTTCTGAAAGCTAAAATGGAAGGCGATTTTGTTTATACTGAAATTGCCGATGCGGTATTTACCGAAATCGGCAAAAATTTCAAATCTCCTGATCTGACTTACACCGAGATTACCAAGCCGGTTAATTTTACCTTAGATGCTACAATAACCAACGACCCGGTATTTAAAGTTTTTGCCCCGCAGCTGACAAAAATGGATCCGATCCGGTTTCAAGCCAAAGTGGATAACCAGCAGGATTCTTCAATTGTAGCAAAACTGAGCATTCCTGTTGTTGAATATGACAGTATCCGTACTGAAAGAGTATTTGTTAATTTCAGTAATGTTGAGAAAAACGCCGCACTGGATGCAAGTGTAGGTTATGTCAATACCGGAAGTTTCAGAATGCAGAATGCTTCATTAAACAGCACAATTGTTAATAATGATGTCAAATTTGATTTTACAGTAAAAGATTCAGTAAATGTTGACCAGCATTCTGTAAAAGGTGATTTATTGGTGGCTGACAATAAATATCGCTTAAATCTGCGTGATGCTCTTCTATTGAATTACCGGAACTGGGAAACCGACACATCAGGATATATTCAATATGGTACTGACAGCACTTTGCTTGTACACAATTTTGTAATAAAAGACGGAGATCAGTCGCTAACGGTTAACTCTACTGCTCCTGAGCCTAACAGCCCGCTTGATATTCAGATTGACAATGTGTCTATCGGCCCAATGATTGCCATAGCTACACGCGATTCAACGCTGGCAACCGGTATACTAAAAGGAAAAATCTTGTTAAGCAATTACATGGTTTCTCCTGAATTTACAGGCGACCTGAGTATTGACAGTCTTGCAGTAACCAAAATCCCGGTTGGGAACCTGGCCTTGAAAGCGACCAACGAAACAGAGAATTTGATAAAAGTAGACGCATCGTTGGTAAGTGCCAGTAATGATATCCAAATGAGTGGCGGTTACAATACCAAGGACGCTGATAATGCTCTGGACTTTACGCTGGATCTGAAAAAATTTGGTGCATCGACTATTGAAGCATTTAGCTTCGGTCAATTGCAACGCGCAACCGGAAATCTTTCAGGTTCAACTAAAATCACAGGATCAACAACAAGCCCTAGACTCAATGGTGGTGTTAATTTTGACGATGTAGCATTTAACGTTACACAGCTTGGAGCACGGTATTCTCTTGCTAACCAAAAGATACAATTTAACGGACAGGATATAAACTTCAAAAATTTCATCATTGCAGATTCATTGAATCAGCAAATGAAAATTGATGGAAATGTAAATATTGCCACCCTGCCCGATGTTGCTTATAACCTGACGATTGGTGCTAAAAACTTTACAGTTCTTAATTCTACACAAAAACAAAATGAGCTGTTTTATGGAAAAGCAGCCATTGACGCAAATCTGACCGTAAAAGGAAAAGGAAGCCAGTCTGTTGTGGACGGAGATATTACGGTTGATTCGGGTAGTAACATTACAGTTTCAATGCCTAGTAATGCTACTGAAGCCGGTGACGCTTCGAAAGGGATTATTGAATTTGTGGATATGAGCGATCCAAATCAGGTCGCAAAAGTTGATTCTTTGGCCGATCCTAATGTAGTGGTTGATTTTGCTTCACAAATATCACTCGATATTGCCGTAGATGACAAGTCGGAATTTAAGGTTGTGATTGATCCGCTGAACGGAGATAATATCCGGATAAAAGGAAATGCACAGCTGAATACAGGAATTGCTCCCAATGGACAATTGTATCTGATTGGAGCTTATGATTTAACCGAAGGCTCATACGATCTGACATTACAGATCCTGAAACGCCAGTTCGAAATACTCAAAGGAAGTACGCTGATCTGGACCGGCGACCCTATGAAAGCGGATTTGAATATTACTGCTGCCTATCCGGTGATGGTTGATCCGGGTTCTATTGATCCGAAATATAAAGGTGACAGAAAAATTCCTATCGAAGTACAGATCGTCATTACAGGAAACCTATTGACACCTAATATTAACTTCCAGATTACACCGGGACAGGACGTTTCAGAGCAGGTTGTCCAGGATATAGAAGCACAGACTTTCTGGCAGGAAATGAAAAGTAATGTTTCAGAAAGAAATAAGCAGGCGTTCGCTTTGCTGATTACAGGCAAATTTATTACCGATCAGTCATCTTCCGGCTTTAATCTTAACTCCAGTGCCGAAGCCATTGCACGGCAAAGTGTGAGTCAGTTGTTGAGCGATCAGCTGAATAACCTGGCATCGGATCTGGTGAAAGGGGTTAATTTAAATGTAAATCTTAACTCTACTGCCGATCAGTCAACCGGAGCTCGTACAGACCTGAATGTGGGCTTGAGTAAAGCATTCCTGAGCGACAGATTAAAAATATCGGTAGGTAAAAACTTTGAGCTTGAAAGCCAAAGCAATACACCAAGTTCAACACAGGTTCTGGATAACGTTGCGCTTGATTATTCTATCAGTAAAGACGGCAGGTATTTATTCAGGGGATACAGAAAAAATCAATATCAGTCTATATTGGAAGGTTTTATTATAGAAACCGGGGTTAGTTTTATTGTTACTGCGGATTATGATTTGTTCCGTGAAATTTTTCAAAAGCAAAAGAATGAAAAGTAGTATACTCAGCATATTCGTAATTTGTGTTATTGTCGCACTGAGCAGCTGTTCGGTAAATAAATACGTACCCCAGGGCCAGAGCCTTTACGTTGGAAGCAGCGTAAAAGTGGTTCCTGATACGGCATCAAAACCAAAAGTAAAGGGCCTGGATGCAGAACTGGAAGTAATCATAAAACCAGCACCAAATAAAACACTGTTGGGTTTTCCATGGAAAGTGTGGTTTTATTACTGGATTGGTGAGCCAAAAGATGAAGGCGGGCTTCGCAGCTGGTTCAGGAATAAATTAGGTGAGCCTCCTATTTTTGCATCACAGCGTGTTACGGACATTAATGCGGCCAATATGGTTTCCTACATGGATAATGAAGGTTATTACCGTTCATCTGCAAAAGGGGTTTTAAAAATCAGTAAAAAAAGAACTGCCAAAGCTGAATATACAGCTTATGTAATGCCACGGTACGTAATCAATGAAATCCACTACGTCGTACCTGATAGTTCCGTTTTTAATAAGGATTTGGTATTAGCAAAAAAGGGCACATTTTTTAGAAAAGGTGATCCGATAAGGCTGGACGTAGTAGCATCAGAACGTAACCGGATTGATAGTGAGTTAAAAGGCAAAGGCTACTACTTTTTTAATCCGGATTATTTGTATGTAAAAGTTGATTCTACCATCGGACGGGCAGATTCGACAATGAAGCCTCAGCAGGTAAATTTATATCTGGAAGTAAAACCGCAGACTGTTCAAACTGCTTTGAAGCAATATTTTATCAACGGAGTTTATGTAAACACAGGCACGGTTGTAAGCGAGGATACAAATTCAGTAAGAGGGCCGGTAAGAAGGGGGCTGAATATTAAAGATCCGGGAAATTTGTATAAACGACGGATTTTTTATGATGCGATCGGTTTCCGTAAAGGCAATATGTACACCAATACCATTCATAATGCTTCATTGGCACGACTTGTCAATTTTCAGAACTTCCGGTTTGTGAAAAATCGTTTTGATCTGGTTCCGCGCTCTGACTCTGCATTACTGGATGTATATTATGACCTGGCCCCGTTGAAGAAAAAATCAATTCAGACAATATTGAGTGCCAGTACAAAATCCAATAACCTGGGAGGTTCCCAGTTAGAGGTTACCTGGAAAAACAGGAATTTTTTCAGAGGTGCAGAAATATTGACCGTTAAGGCTTATGTAGGTTTTGACGTGCAGCTGGGAGGTAATAAAGTGGATAACCCGAATAGAGTTGGAAATGAATATTACCGGTATGGAGCCAGTGCGGACCTTGCTTTTCCAAGGTTTGTTGTACCATTTCATCGAATCCGTCCTGAGAAAAGTGAGGTTTTACCTAAGACTGTTTTGTCTTTAAACTACGAAAACAGGGTTCAAAAAGGTTTCTATACAACGACTTCTCTTCGTGGTGACTGGTCCTATGTATGGAGAAAAAATTCACAAATTGAACATACCCTTACTCCAATTTCTGTAAACTTCATACAGCCGACCAACGTAAATAATGAACGTCTGACTGAGATTATCTTTAATCCCAATACCAATGCGTTGGATGCTCTAAGATATAGTAACATTCTTGAAAATAAATATTTCATATTAGGATCAAATTACACCATATCATACAGGCCCAACCCAAAACCGTTCAGTAAAAATCAATACATATTTATCGGAGGAGTTGATTATGGTGGAAATTTATTAAGCCTGTTAACCAAGAAAAATAAGGTAGACAGCTTAAACAAAGAATTTTTTGGTATACCTATTTTCCAATATGCCAAAGTAGATGCGGAAATAAGATATTACAGAACGCTCAGTCCTAAAATAAAGTGGGCAAACCGGTTTATCGGAGGTTTAGTACTTCCTTATGGAAACTCTAAAAACACTATAGTCCCACAATTCAAACAATATTTTGCTGGTGGAAGTACGGGTATACGTGCATTCCGGGCACGTTCTTTAGGCCCGGGCTCGTATGTAACAGATTCATCGTCTGTTTCTCAGTTTGGTTATCAGTCCTTCGGCGATATAAGGCTTGAAGCCAACTCTGAATTAAGAGTGAAATTAACTAACATTATTAATGTTGCTGCTTTTGTAGACGCAGGAAATATATGGTCTGTACCCGACAGTGCCAGATCTAGCTATGATAAAAATGCATTAATAAGTAAAGATTTTATTAAGCAGGTTGCTGTAGGTGGTGGAATTGGTCTGCGTCTGGATTTCTCTTTTCTTATTTTCCGGCTCGATATTGCAACTCCTTTCCGTAAGCCTTCTTATCTGCAGACACTGGATCCAAATGCTTCCGAAGGCGTGGTGAAATACAAAAATCCGTGGGTATTTAATGAATTTGCATTTGGCAACAAAACATGGAGAAAGCAGAACCTGATCCTCAATATTGCGGTTGGGTTACCGTTTTAAAATTGTTGAAATAAATAATTTTGTCAGCTCTTTATTTCCTGACATAATTCAATCAATATTCCACTGGTACTTTTTGGATGAAGGAAACATACCAACTTATTGTCGGCTCCTGGTTTAGGTGTTTCGCTTAAGAGTATAAATCCTTCATCTTTTAATCTCCTCATTTCAGAAATTATATCATCGACTTCAAATGCCATATGGTGGAAGCCTTCTCCTTTTTTTCAATAAATTTTGCAATGACGCTGTTTGGATCAGTTGCTTCCAGTAGCTCTATCTTTGTTTGATTGATCTTAAAAAACGAAGTATTAACAGATTCGGAATGAATTGTTTCTCTTTTGTAAGGCAGGATATTGAATAGTTTTGAGTAGAGTTCTTCGGCTGAATTAAGATCTTTTACAGCAATTCCGATGTGTTCTACGTTTGTGAGCATGCTTTTGGCCGTTTTGGTTTGGTGGGTATGTCGTTCAGCCCGGCTCTGCCGTTCAGACCGTGTCATTATTTCCTGTTATCCCCTCCTCCTACCATACTCAGGTAACTTTCATAGCGGCTGATAGAAATCTCACCCGCATTAATACCGTCTTTCACGGCACAGCCAGGTTCATTAATATGCTGGCAATTATTAAACCTGCATTGATTTAACAACTTTCTCATTTCCGGGAAATAATGACTTATTTCCTCCGGTTTCATATCAGCCAATCCCAATTCCTTTATACCCGGAGAGTCAATAATGAAAGTATCTTTTCCCAGCTCAAACATTTCGGCAAAAGTAGTCGTATGAACACCTTTGTTTGCAAAACTGGAAACTTCCTGGGTTTTAATGGTGAGGCCGGGAGCAATGGAATTTACCAGAGTGGACTTACCAACACCGGAATGGCCGGAAAGCAGGGAAACTTTCCCTTTCAGTAATTCTTCAAAAACCTGCAGCCCTTCCTGCTCCAGAGCCGTAATAGCCAGGCACTGATATCCTATATCTTCATACATTTCCATCAGTTCATCCTGAAATTCTTTCATGGCATCATTCAGCAGATCCTGCTTATTAAAAACAATGATCCCGGGAATCCGGAAAGATTCGATCGCTACCAGAAAGCGATCCATAAAACCTAAAGAAGTACGAGGAAATACCAGTGTTGCAATCAGTATAGCCTGATCAACATTTGCAGCCAGAAGATGTGCATGTGCCGTTTTATGGACAGAGCTACGGATCACATAATTTGTCCTTGGCACTATTTCGTGAATAATCCCAAAGTTTTCCGTCTCGTTCTCAATTTCAAAACGCACATAATCACCCACAGCGAGCGGGTTGGTTACTTTTAAACCCAGATTCTTGAATTTACCTTTTAGTCTGCATTGCCAAATGTGCCCATCACGAACATCCCTCACTTCATACCAGGAACCTGTGGAACGCAGAACCAGGCCTTTTTCTAATACCATTCTCTATTTCAATCAATATTTATGCAATAAACGAATATAACAGAAGTTTATCAGCAGGTTGCTGCAATCATATTTAACGCTTGAACTATCCAGGCAGATTAAGTAGTTTTCGGCCAAGGCTGTTTTTCACAAAGGTATAGAAACCGGTATTTACGAGAAACCAACTATACACCGCCATAACTCTTAAACCCAATTTAAGATATCACTTATATTTTTTTACTCATTGTCGAATTTTAAACCGAAATTTACCGGAAAACAAGTTTTTAGTTAATAAAGTCTTTTTGAAACTTTTTTTATACATTTAACTAATTATTAATAAATATTAATAAATAAGTTATTAATTGTATTGCCTACCCCCATATGAACTTAGTTGCTGAGGAGCCAAATTCTGTTATAGATATAAAAAAAAACCGGGTCAGAAGTAACCTGTTGCTCCACTTATATCAATCCGGAGATACGTCAATAAATAAAATGGCGCGTATGTTCCATGCGAGTATACCGTCTGCTACTGGTATTGTAAACGAGCTGATACGTGAAGGATGGATCACCGAATCGGGCACAGGTCCGGCCAGAGCTGGAAGGCCACCTGTATTGTACGGACTTAACCCCAAGAAATACTTAACGCTGATCATGGATATTAACCGCCATGACACACAACTGGTCATTTTTGATTTGCATAACCAGCTTGTTGTAAAGCGTAAAATCAATATCCGGCTCGACGATTCTTCTTCTTTCCTTAACGAATTATTTACAGCCACCAGTGAGTTTCTGGAATCGGGTAACATTGACTATAGCAGCCTTTGGGGTATCGGTGTCACCATGCCGGGACTGATCAATTCTTCGCAGGGCACTAACCTTACCTATCTCAACCTCACTACGGACGGCATGCCGCTGGTAGCTCATTTGCGTAAGCATTTCAAATTACCGGTCTATCTGTTTAACGATACCAAAGCAACCACAATAGGAGAACACCGCTTTGGGTATGCCAAGGAAAAATCTCATGTCCTGACTATTAATATTGACTGGGGCGTAGGATTGGGAATTATCATTAATGGAGAATTATTTAACGGAGCTTCCGGCTTTGCAGGTGAATTAGGGCATATTCAGGTTAAACCTGACGGTATATTATGCCATTGTGGGAAAATCGGCTGCCTGGATACGATCACTTCTGCGATGGCATTAATTCGCCAGGCAAAAGATGAGATTTTAAGCGGAAGAGCAACTATCCTGTCACAAATTGTAAACAATGACCTGGATTTGTTAGATACATCACATATTATTGAAGCAGTACACGCAGGTGATGAATTTTCAATAGATCTGTTAAGCAATGTAGGAATTGAATTGGGAAAAGGACTTGCAACGGCTGTCCATCTTTTCAATCCCGAAGTCATTATAGTTGGAGGACTTTTAGCGGAAGCAGGTCCGTTTATCTCCAATCCGATTGAGCAGGCAATTAATAAATACTGCCTGTCAGATTTTAAAAATTCATTATCAATTCATGTTTCAAAACTGGGAGCCAGTGCCCGGTTATTAGGTACTCAGGCATATCTGTTTGAAAATTTGATTGTTAAGGAATTCCCTTGAAATATAAATGGACAGATAACTGAAATCAAAAGGAAAATCATCTATTGGTTTCGGTTATCTGTCTAATAATTTTTCCGTTTCCTGCATAATTTTATCCGTGGCACCTTTTCTGGAAACCACATAATTCCTGCTAATATCACCGATAGCCATGCGTATTTCTGGATTGTGATTCCAGTTACTTAACAGTTGCGTAATTTCATTTGAATCCGCTACTGCAACTGCCCCGCCTTCCAGAATTAAATCTTTGGCTTCCTGGAACTTATGATATCCTTTGTTACCAAAAATAACTGGCAGTCCAAATGTAGCCGCTTCCAGTATATTGTGCAGACCTGAACCAAATGATCCACCGATATAAGCCACAGTGCCATAACGATAAAGTGAAGAAAGCATACCAATGTTATCTATGATCAAACAATTGTAAGGCTGATTGTCAGTATTTTTCTTGTATTCAGAATAGAGAACAGATGAACCGGATATCTTTTTCCGCCATGTTGCAATTTCTTCCGGTTTAATTTCATGTGGAGCAATAATGACTTTCAGGGGTTCTTTCAATGCATTAAGAGCTGGAATGAGTACCTGCATGTCCGCCTCCCACACCGAACCTGCAACCAGACAAGGTTTTCCTTCCAGAAACCGGGCGATCAGTGGAAGGTCTATTACATTATCTGCAATTGTGCTAACCCGGTCGAAGCGGGAATCACCCGCAAGTGAGCAATTATTGATGCCAATCTGGTGCATTAAATCCAGGGATTCTTGATTCTGAACCAGAATGTGATCAAAATAAGTAAGCAATTTTCGGTAAAATCCACCGTAAGATTTAAAAAAAGCTTGTCCCGGCCGAAAAATCGTTGAAAAGGAAAGTATGTATGCGTTATTTTCTCTGAGCTCCCGGAGGTAGTTAAACCAGAATTCATATTTGATAAAGAATACGATCTGAGGCTTAACCAGCTGAACAAACCTCATCGCATTTTTTTTCGTATCAATTGGAAGATAACAAATATGATCTGCCCCGCCATAATTTTTCCTGATCTCATAACCGGATGGTGAAAAAAACGTAAGAAGAATAAAATGATCCGGATATCTGATCCTGAATTTTTCCATGACCGGCCTTCCCTGTTCAAATTCACCAAGGGAGGCTGCATGAAACCAAGCTACCTGGCGTCCGTTAACCAAAGCTGGCAAGGATAACTCCAGCTTTTTCAGCAACTCTTTTCTACCTTCAATACCCTGCTTAATTTTGGGGCTAAACCAGGCTCCTGCATACATAGCTGCCTGAAAAACAGCCATAAATATTTGATACAAAAATTCGCTCAATACGTAAATTGTTTGATAACTTTATATACAAAATGATTCAATTTTCAAATCGTTCCATACGTTAAAAAATATATGTACTTGTAAATGAATGATTGAAACAATGTGTATTTATATTTTCTTTAAATGTTAAAGAACATAAATGTACAAAAAACCGTTAAACTGAAACCGGACTCAACACGGATAAGCTAATAATTAGTATATTCACTGTTGATACCACATTATGATCGTTGTCACCGAGAGATATACCTGTTTTATGATCCGTGTAAAATTTTTACTTTTCGCCTCTATTCTTGTCGTTATGTCGACAGATATGTATGCCCAGCGACGTGCGAAGGTCCTTGAGGAAAGTGAAGATACTTATAAAACCTTCACCTCTGGCGGAATTACCACAAATACCAATTCAGGGATTTTAGGAGGCGCCGTATTCAGACGATCTTCTGCACTTTCTTCCAAGCTCTTTGGCAAGAACCAATATCAGTACCTGGCTCTTGAATTGGTTAATGTGAAACATCCAAAAGAAATTTCCCAACAGGATTTTGTTACCGGTGCACGGTTTGTTTATGGTAAAAGAAATTATTTATTTGTGCTCAGGCCGGAGTACGGGCGGGAAATTACCTTATTTAACAGGCATGAAGATGAAGGGATTTCTATTAGTGGTATTGTAGCAGCTGGTCCTTCTTTAGGTCTTGAAAAACCTTATATGGTTCAGTTTCAGGGATCAGATGGACGTGTTGTAACAAGGGCACTTAAAATTGATCCTTCCAGCGGATCAGATCCTTATGACGGAGCTATTGGAGCGGGAAGCTTTTTCCAGGGTTTTGGCCAGACAAAGATCGTACCGGGCATTCACTTAAAAACTGCTGTAAGTTTTGAGCTAAGTGCGTTTCGGGATAACGTAACCGGAGTAGAGGTTGGATTTATCGCAGAAGCATTTACGCGACAGGTTCAGATCATGGCTTATTCTGAAAACCGTAGTTTTTATTCATCCGGCTACATCACGCTTTATTTCGGAAGCAAAAAAAGATAAACACAAAAGTTATTAACCGACAATCAAAAATAAATAAAGTTGACTGTCAGCGATATAAATTAAATTATGATTGAATTACCAGTTATTACATCAGAGCGCAAAAAAAGACCCGACTGGCTTAGAGTAAAACTTCCTGCAGGCCCAGAATTCCGTAAAGTGCGTCAGTTGGTTGATAATTATAAACTGCATACTATTTGCGAGAGTGGAAATTGTCCTAATATGGGTGAATGCTGGGGAGCAGGAACAGCAACCTTTATGATACTAGGAAATGTATGTACAAGAAGCTATAGTTTTTGTGCAGTAGCAACCGGCCGCCCTAACGAATATGATACTGATGAACCGCGGCGTGTAGCAGAAGCTATTAAACTAATGCAGGTAAAACATGCTGTTCTTACATCGGTTAACAGGGATGAACTGAAAGACAGAGGTGCTGAAATCTGGTATCAGACAGTAAGGCAGGTAAAAGAAAATACGCCCGAAACGACAATAGAAACATTAATTCCGGATGTAAAAAATAATTGGGACGCATTGATCCATATGATCGAAGCTGGCCAGGAGGTTGTTTCGCACAACATGGAAACGGTTGAACGTTTATATCGTTCGGTTCGTCCTCAGGCTAAATATGCCCGCAGTCTGGAACAGATTAAAAGGACCAACGAGTTCGGGCAGCGTACCAAATCAGGTATTATGCTTGGATTAGGAGAAACTCAGGATGAAGTATACACAGCAATGGACGATCTTGCTGAAAACGGGCTCCATATTCTTACGCTTGGCCAATATTTACAGCCAACCAAAATGCATCACGAAGTAATTGAATGGATCACTCCTGAAATGTTTGACAACTATAGAGAAGAGGGTTTGAAACGTGGTCTAAAATATGTTGAATCAGGCCCGTTAGTCCGCTCAAGCTATCATGCAGAACGTCATGTAAATGTCCCTATCAAATGATCTTTTCTTTTTTATAAATAACAGAAAGCCTTGTCTGACATTAATAGACGGGGCTTTTTGTTTTTCGTAGATTTTTCTTTCACTTAATTGTCAAAAGATCTACCTAATTTTTCAAACTTGAAATTTGGTTAATCTCTTAAAAAAGTTCAATTTTGCAATCTGATATTTAGACTTCAAAAAACATTCACACTAAGTACTACATCCAAAATAAGTAAGTTTTATGCCATATTTATTCACCTCGGAGTCCGTTTCTGAAGGACATCCCGATAAAGTAGCAGATCAGATTTCCGATGCTTTGATTGACAATTTTTTAGCCTGGGATACAAATAGTAAAGTTGCATGTGAAACGCTGGTAACTACAGGCCAGGTTGTTTTGGCCGGAGAGGTGAAAACCAATACCTATCTGGATGTTCAAAAAATTACCCGCGAAGTAATCAGAAAAATTGGTTACACGAAAAGTGAATATATGTTTGAAGCCAATTCCTGCGGTATACTTTCTGCGATCCATGATCAAAGTGAGGACATTAACCAGGGTGTTGACCGTGCAGTAGTTTCTGAAAGTTTTGAAGATAAAGCAAATGCGCAGGGAGCAGGAGATCAGGGAATGATGTTTGGTTACGCCACACGCGAAACTGAAAATTACATGCCTCTTGCTTTGGATTTGGCACACAAAATCCTTCAGGAAATGTCTTACATTCGGAATAATGAACCTAATCTGATTCCTTATCTTCGTCCGGATGCAAAGTCGCAGGTTACTATTGAATATAGTGATGAAAACGTTCCTTTACGAATAGACACTATCGTAGTTTCCACACAACATGATGATTTCGATTCAGAAGAAACCATGCTGGCTAAGATCAAAGCAGATATTATCAGCATTGTACTTCCACGTGTAAAGGCTAAATTAACGCCTGAGTTGCAAAAACTATTTACAGGAGAAATTACTCACCATATCAATCCAACAGGAAAATTTGTAATTGGTGGACCTCATGGTGATACAGGTCTTACAGGCCGTAAAATTATCGTAGATACTTATGGTGGTAAAGGTGCACATGGTGGTGGAGCATTTTCAGGAAAGGATCCTTCCAAAGTAGACCGTTCGGCTGCATATGCAACGCGTCACATTGCTAAAAATATGGTTGCATCAGGCCTTTGCGATGAAGTATTGGTTCAGATCTCTTATGCTATTGGTGTGGCTGAACCTTGCGGATTGTATATCAACACGTATGGCACTTCAAAAACCGGCCTTCATGACGGAGAAATTGCTTTGAAAATTGGGGAGATTTTTGACATGCGCCCGTATGCAATCGAGCAGCGTTTAAAGCTTCGCAACCCGATTTACTCTGAAACTGCTGCGTATGGTCATATGGGTCGGAAAAATGAAATTGTTACGAAGACTTTCAAAGCTGCTAATGGCGAAGAGAAAACCGTTGAGGTTGAATTGTTTACGTGGGAAAAACTTGACTTTGTTGATCAAATCAAGTCTAAATTTACTTTATAATAAGTCGTTATATTTTAGGGAATACAATTGGGCTGGCTATACGCCAGCCTAATTTTTTGTATCTATATTTAATTTTTGCATAATAATATTGGGAGTTACATCATTTATTTGGAATAATTTCCTGAAACACAGAAAATTATATTTATTTTTAGCAAATAAATCTAACTAAACACCGTTCAATAGGAGTTGAAGGAAGAGAATCTTCTTTATGGCTTCATCATCTATTTCTGCTTTATGCAATACCAAAAGATTAAATTTACAAACCTGGGAAAAAGCTCTTTTTTCCCAACTCTACGACAGCGTGTAGACCAATACTTCTCTGTTAATAACATCAGTAAATCAGGCGGATCAAAAATTATATACAAAGCTTTATTCATGCTTAGCCTGTATATGGTTCCTTATATTTTAATCATGTCAGGTTATTTTTCTAATCTGGCAATGCTAGGTCTGGCAATTGTTATGGGGCTTGGTGTGGCAGGTGTGGGCATGTCGGTAATGCACGATGCTATTCATGGTTCTTTGGCCAATTCCAATGCTTTAAACAAATTTTTTGGTGCTTCTATCTATCTTCTAGGCGGTAATGCTTACAATTGGGAAGTACAGCATAACAGGCTTCATCATACTTACACAAATATTCATGAGGTAGATGAAGATATTACAGGAAAATTTCTACTTCGCTTATCATTTCAGGAAAAGAAGAAAAGCATCCACCGCTTTCAGCACATATATGCTTTTTTCCTGTATAGCCTGATGACTATTTCTTTTCTTTGGAAAGACTTCAAGGAAATCTCTTTGTTTAATAAAATGTCAAAATCCGGGCTGACCAAACCTTTCCCAAGAAATGAACTTATCAGATTGATTGTTAGTAAACTTGCCTATGTTGCTTTTATTTGTGTCGTTCCGCTCTGTTTCACTTCCCTGACATTCGGGCAGTGGTTTCTTGGATTTATGGCCATGCATTGTACCGCAGGAATTATATTGAGTACCGTTTTTCAAATGGCGCATGTAGTAGAAGGAGTTGATCAGCCTGAACCGGATAATTCCGGGAGTATTGAAAATGCATGGGCTGTACATCAATTACAAACCACCTCAAATTTTGCAGGCAAGAATCGTATTTTATCCTGGTATATTGGCGGATTGGATTACCAGATAGAACATCATTTATTTCCATCAATTTCACATATCCATTATCATGCTTTGTCACCAATTGTGAAAGCAACAGCACAGGAATTTGGCCTGGACTATAATGCCAAATCAGACTTTATCAATGCATTAGGTTCGCATGTAAGAATGCTGAGAAGTATGGGAACGGAATCATTGGCAATGAATAAAAATATTTTGATAGAAGCTTAAACAAGTCAATTGCCATAAATATCAATAGCCCGGAGTTTCAGCTTCGGGCTATTGATATTTATGGCAATTGACTTTTAAACGTGTGCTTCTTCCTCCAATTCACTCTCCCGCGCAATCCTGTCAATCATCTTCATTTTATCAAAATTCTTTGGACGTGAAAGAAAAGTATACATCGCAGGGATCACATATAGTGTCAAAACAAGTGAGAAAAGCAAACCACCCATAATCACAATTCCCATCGACATACGGCTTCTACCTGCTGATCCTAATGCCATTGCAATTGGTAATGCACCAAGGATTGTTGCAAGGCTGGTCATTAAAATAGGGCGAAACCGCAAAGTCGCAGCTTCCAGGACCGCTTCTTGTATTCCTAATCCTTTCTCTCGTAACTGATTTGCAAACTCTACAATTAATATCCCGTTTTTAGTTACAAGGCCAATCAGCATGATCATTCCGATCTGACTGAAAATATTAAGTGTCTGATCAAAAAACCATAATGAAAATACAGCACCACCAATTGCCAAAGGAACCGTGATCATGATAATAAACGGATCCACAAAACTTTCAAACTGTGCTGCCAGAATGAAGTAAATCAGCAATAATGCGAGGAAAAATGAAAACATCGTGTTAGAAGAACTTTCTGCAAAATCCCTTGACGAGCCGCCCAAAGCAGTTTGAATGGATTCATCTTTTAATCTGTCCCTGATTTTGTCCATAGCCGCTATACCGTCTCCTATGGTTTTGCCTGGTGCCAAAGCAGCCTGAACCGTAGCGCTCATGTAGCGGTTGTTGTGGAAAAGTTGCGGCGGACTGCTTTCTTCCTCAGCTTTTACAATATTATCAAGCTGTACCAGACTTCCGTTGCTTGTCCGGACGAACATGCTTTTCAAATCCAGTGGTTCATCCCGGTTGATTCGGTCGTACTGCCCTATGACCTGATATTGACGTCCGTTCATTGTAAAATAGCCAAAACGCTGCCCTGCAAATGCGAGCTGCATGGTTTGTGCTACATCCTGTACCGATACACCCAGCGATTTTGCTTTTTCCCGGTCAATCGTAATTTGTAATTCCGGTTTACTGAACTTTAAATTGACATCATTGATAGCAAAAGTCGGATCGTTGGAAACCTCTTCCATAAACCGGGGAAGGTATTCACGTAATTTTTCAAAATCGGGTGCCTGGATAATATACTGAATCGGCAATCCTCCGCGTGAATCCACTGAAATAGTTTGTTGCTGAACCACAAAAGACTTGGCATCAGGCATTTGTTTTAGCTTTTGATTGATATAATCAGCAATTTCCTGTTGAGATTCTTTTCTATCTTTTTTATCCACCAAAGCAATCCGGCCACTGCCGGTATTAGCAGCACCCAAGCCCGAATTACCCGGCGAGGTAATGAGCATCAAACCTTTTTTTCCAGGCATGGAATCCATCAGCATCTGCCCCACATTTTGTACATATCTGTCGGTAAATTCAAAGGAAGAGCCCTCGGGAGCAGTCATATTGATACGAAACCAGTTCCGATCGTCCAGAGGTGCGAGTTCGGATTGCAGATCTTTACCAAAGAAATAAATCATTCCCAATGTTAAACCAACCAATGGAATGGCAACCCATCTCATTTTCAAGAATTTATCCAGCGCAGTTCCATAATTCTCAGTAATCCGTTCAAAGAAAGGTTCTGTTTTTTCATAGAACCAGCTTTTCTTAGGGTTTTTGCGAACCAGATAAGCGTTCAGCATGGGTGTAAGTGTAAGAGAAACAAACGCAGAAATAAGTACCGCGGCTGATATCACAATACCAAATTCCCTGAAGAGTTTCCCGACAAATCCCTGCATAAAAATCACAGGAAGAAACACCGAAGCAAGCGTAATAGAAGTCGAAATAACTGCGAAAATAATTTCGTTCGCACCTTTGATAGCTGCTTCAACCGGCTTCATTCCCTGCTCAATCTTTTTGAAAATATTCTCCGTAACCACAATACCATCATCCACCACCAAGCCAGTTGCAAGTACAATGGCAAGCAGCGTTAATACATTGATAGAAAAACCCATGATGTACATCACGAAGAAAGTCCCGATCAGGGAAACGGGAATGTCGATCAGTGGACGGAATGCAATCAGCCAGTCGCGGAAAAACAAATAAATGATCAATACAACCAGTACGATCGAAATCAGTAACGTCTCCCCTACTTCCTCAATTGAACGCTCAACAAAAATGGTATTATCAATCAGCGTGTCCAGCTCGTAATCTTTGGGCAGTTCTTTTTTAATTTCCGCCATTCGCTTGTTCACTTCCTCCGCAATGTTGAGATAATTGGCACCCGGCATGGGAGAAATGGCTAAACCGATCATTGGTACGTTATCCAATCTGAGCAAAGTTTCCTCGTTTTCCGGACCCAATTGCGCAAAACCAATATCTTTTAAATGTATGGTCTGGGTTATGGAATTTTTTACGATCAGTTCATTAAAATCATTTTCTGTCCTGAACCTTCCCACTGTTTTTACAGTAAGCTCGGTATTATCGCCTGCCAGTTTTCCGCTTGGTAATTCTACATTTTCTTTGTCCAGTGCAGTTTTTACATCTTGTGTCGTAATACCGAGCGAAGCCATTTTAATCGGGTCCATCCAGATCCTCATCGCGTATTTTTTCTGGCCGAATATCCGGATTTCACTTACGCCTTCAATCGTTTGTAACCTCTGGGCGATTACATTTTCTGCATAATCACTTACTTCGAGATGAGACCGCGTATCACTTTTAAAAGTCAATACAATAATCGGTTCTGAATTTGCATCCGCTTTACTTACAACAGGAGGGCCGTCAATATCCAAAGGCAAAGTCCTGGAAGCAGCACCTACTTTGTCACGCACATCATTTGCTGCACGTTCCATATCCACACCAATATCAAATTCAACCGTAATCTGGCTGGTTCCCTGGCTGCTTGTAGAATTAATGGATCTTATTCCCTCAATACTGTTAAGCTGTTTTTCGAGCGGTTCCGTTATTTGGGATTCGATAATATCCGCATTGGCACCAGTGTAACTCGTACGAATGGATACAACAGGCGGATCAATAGAAGGGAATTCTCTCATTCCCAAAAATTTATATCCCAGAAATCCGAACAGAATGATGAGAAGGTTCATCACAATTGCCAGGACCGGACGTTTGATAGAGAGCGTTGAAATACTCATGAGTAAGAAATTATTGGGTCAAAAGTTAAGGAGTTAAAAGTGAACAGTATTAATTCACTTTTACAGCTGTATTTGCTTTAAGCGCTATAATACCCGATGTAATCAAAGAATCGCCTGGCTGGAGTCCGTCCATTACCTGTATTTTTGTATCTGTTCTTACACCGGTTGTAACCATCACTTCCTGTGCTTTACCGTTTTTAACCACATATACTTTTTTACCCTTCAATACCGGTACAATAGCTTCTGTCGGTATCATCATGGCCGTTTTATTCGCTTCCAGATCCGCCATGATTTTTACAAACATACCCGGCACGAAACGTCCTGCAGGATTATTGGCAATAGCTCTTACCCGTAATGTCCGCAGGTTTTCATCTACTTTCGGGTCTATGGCAATGACTTTTGCATGGTAGGTAGACGGGTCGCCATCCAGACTGAATTTAACTACATTCCCATTTTTGATATTCGGTGCGTATTTTTCAGGTACTGCAAAATCTATTTTAACCGGATTACTTTGTACAACCGTCACGATCGGTGTACCGGGTGCAACATAGGCACCTTCACTAATGTTTTTAAGCCCGATTTTCCCACTGAAAGGCGCCCTGATCTCTGTTTTTTCCAACTGTGATTTTATCACCTCTTTGTCAGCATCAAGCACACGGATGTTATTGGTGGTAACATCATATTCTTCCAGATTAATTGCTTCCACATTCAACAGCTTTTTTTGGCGCGCTTCTATCTTCTGGGCCAGCTCCTGATTGTAGTCTATTTTTTGTAACTGAGCTTTTAATTCCCGGTCATTAATTTTGGCAATAAGCTGTCCTTTCTGAACATAGGCGCCTTCCTGGATATCCAGTTTGATCAAACGCCCTGAAATCTCTGCCATTAAATTTACCTCTTCATTGGGTATTACAGTTCCGGACGCAAAAATCTGGTTATCAATGGATTCTCTGCCAACAATAAATACGTTCACAGGAATTCCTGTACCGGACTTCACATTTTTATTTTTTCCGTTTCCGCCTTTTCCACCTTCTGGTTTATCAGAAACCGGCTTGGAAAAAATGAAAAGTTTTCCAATTACCATCGCAATTATTACTACCCCAATCAACAATACTGTACGCATAAATTTTAAAACTAAATTCTGTTCTATTTCTATTTGTATTAATTACATTTCTCTAAAAGAGCTATTTAAAGATAGTTCATATTGTACAAAGCGGCAATGGGTTAATTTTTTACTTTTCCAATTCTCTGATTCCCGTTTCGCAGGTTAATAGAAAAACGTTAATCCATATACTACAAAATATGGTTCATCAGTTACAATAGCGTTTATTATGCGTTTTTTTGTAATATTTACAGATTTACTATCAATACCCACATTCTTCGCCTCCATTTTCATGAAACTCTCCACATTGATTTTTTTCTGTTTCATTGTCCTTTTTTTTAGCTTTTTACCTATGGATGCTGCTGGTCAAACCCGGATTAAAACTTATGATAGTCGATGGAAAGTTGCTGAAGACGCCATAAAAAAAGGGCTTCCGGAGTCAGCGCGAAAAGAAGTAAAAAAAATATATGAACTTGCAAAGACAGAAAAACAGGAAGCACAATTGATCAAAGCAGTTATATACATGATAGACCTGCAAAGCGAGAATCAGGAAAATGCAGCTGTTTTATCAATTGAGGAGCTCGAAAAAGAAATTTCAGAAAACCAGGAACCGGTTAAATCCATATTGACCAGTCTGCTTGCAAAAAAATATTATCAGTATTATCAAACCGTTCGCTGGCAGCTTTATGACCGGACAGCGACCGCTGGATTTAAAAAGACTGATATTAAAACCTGGACTATAGAAGACTTTCATACCAAAATCTCCGAATTATATCTGCAATCGGTTGATCAGGAGAAAAAATTAAAACAGACTTCACTGGAATCTTTTGATGCGATCATCACCAAAGGCAACACCCGTAAACTCCGCCCAACTTTATACGACCTGCTGGCCCATGAAGCATTGCGGTATTTTTCATCAGACGAAAGGAATATCAAAAAGCCATCTTATGCATTTGAAATCAACAGTGCTTCGGCATTTGATCCGGCAGCAGATTTTATTCACCGAAAGTTTGAAACCAAAGACACAGCCTCTCTTGAATATTTTACGCTGATTTTGTATCAGAAGCTCATTGCATTTCATATCAGTGATATGCAACCCGATGCATTGATTGACACTGACCTAAAACGGCTTCAATATGTGAAGGAAAAATCTGTACATCCGGATAACGGTGAATTATATTTCCAGGCTATCAATCATATTGCAAATCAATATCAAAATACACCTTCGGCAGCACAAGCTTGGTATCTGACGGCCAATTGGTATCATGAAAGAGGTAATCAGTTTAATGCAAACCAGGATACAACGAATCGTTTTGAGAAAGTAAAAGCGGTTGAAATCTGTGAAAAAATAATAGCCCAAAATCCGGCTACTGAAGGTGGAATAAACGCTTACAATCTATTAGCTACCATTCGCCAGAAAAGCCTGCAATTTTCAACTGAAAACGTAAATGTCCCGGAAAAACCGTTTCGGATGCTGGTTACATACAGGAATTTTGATAAGCTGCATTTAAAGCTTATCAGCGCTACTAACGATTTGAAGACTACTTTGAATAAAGGCCTTACAACTGAAACTTTGCAATTACTGACAAGCGCAACATCAGTCAGAAGCTGGGAACAGGCATTACCGGATACCAAAGATCACCAGCAACACAGTGCGGAAATAAAAGTGGATGCACTGCCAATTGGGGAATATATTGTCCTTGCTTCCGCAGAGACAGAATTTAATGGCAAAAAATCAAATATCGGGGCGCGGCTATTGTATGTTTCCAACATCGGTTTTGTACAGAAAGAGGACGATTTTTTTATTCTAAACCGCGATACAGGACAACCTCTTGCAAAGGCAAATGTCAGAATCTGGAATAGCAATTATGATTATTCAACGCGAATCAGCAGAAAACAAAAAGGGCCGCTTTTCGTCACTGATACTCATGGATATTTTCACAGACAGCATGAGATTAAATCAGATTTGAACCGTCAAACTAATGACTTGCTCGAAATCACATACGAGAAAGATCGGTTGTTTTTACAAGATCCTCTGTATACAAATTATTACAATTACCAGGAAGATGATGAGCCGGTTGAAGCAATATATCTGTTTACGGACCGGAGTTTGTACAGGCCGGGACAAACGGTTTATTATAAAGGAATTGCAAGAAAAGGCAATGAAATTTTAACAGACCAGAAAAAGGAAATAGACGTAGTACTGTTTAATAAAAATAATGAATTGGTAGAAAAAACCACCAAAACGGTGAATGATTACGGAAGCTTTTCGGGTTCTTTCAAACTACCTCAAAATCTATTGAACGGACATTTTCACATTGAAGCCGACGATGAGTTTACGGTAGATTTTTATGTTGAAGAATATAAAAGGCCGAAATTTTCTGTTGAATTTGATACGCTGAAAAATTCCTATAAAATCAATGATACCATTAAAGTCACCGGATCTGCTACGGCTTATGCCGGAAATGTGATTGATGGTGCCAAAGTAACTTATCGTGTCGTTCGTAATCCGCGTTTTGTTTATCCGTGGTTGTCTAAACGCTGGTGGTTTCCGCGCACAACGCCAATGGAAATTACGCATGGCGAAACTGTTACTGATGCTTCCGGCAAATTCTCAGTAACATTTGAAGCCATTCCTGACCGCAAAATTGACCGGAAACTGGAACCGGTTTTTGATTATACCATTTACACTGATGTTACCGATAGCAACGGCGAAACCAGAAGTGGGGAAACATTGGTTTCTATTGGTTATAAATCATTGTTACTAAAAGTAAATATTCCTGAAAAGATAGCCGCTGATAGTCTGAAAAACCTGAATATTCGTGTAGAAAACATGAACGGACAGTTTAACACGTCAGAAGTGGAGGTAAAAATTGTACGGCTTTTGCCTGAAAACCGGCTGATCAGAAAGCGATACTGGGAACGCCCGGATCTGTTTGTCATGTCCAAATCAGAATATATTAACCATTTTCCTTATGATGAATACGACCAGGAAACGGAATGGGAAAACTGGGCGGAAAACGGTTTAATATTAGAAAAAACACAAAAACTGTCGTCCGGTCAGAAATTTGAAATTTCAGAAACCAGATTTCAGCCGGGATTTTATAAAATTGAGATCAGTACCAAAGATGAAACAAATGAAGAAATTAAAGATATCAAATACATCGAACTGACCGACCCAAACAGTAATAAAACAAACAGGCCGCAATATCTGTGGACAAAGGAAAGCAAACCGATAGAACCCGGCGAAAAAACAACAATAGAAATCGCCAGTTCTGCAGATAATATATTTGTGATCAATAGTTCAACCCAAAAATCAATTAATAAAAATAAGCCTTTTTCATTTTTTCCATTAAATAACCAAAAACGAATTTTCGATTTTTCTGCGGACGAAGCAGATCGGGGCGGTTATCAGACAGATTATCTGTTTGTCAAACACAACAGAATTTATAATTACAGCGAAACCATTCAGGTTCCGTGGACAAATAAAGACCTGCATATTGAATACGCCACTTTTCGGGATAAAACATTGCCAGGCAGCCAGGAGAAATGGAAGGTAAAAATTACCGGTTATAAAAAGGAAAAAGTAACCGCAGAAATGCTTGCAAGTATGTATGATGCTTCCCTGGATCAGTTTTACAAACATCAATGGACAGAACCGAATATCTGGTCGCCGCAAACCGGATTGCAGAATTGGAATTTTTACCAAAACTTTGCTTTTTATCGGGCACTCGTTAGTTACACCCAAATTGTAGATTTCAAGTCATTTGAAAAGAGTTATGATGAACTAGTGGGAATTAATGACAGACATGGAATAACTATTCACCTAAGTGGCCGTGTCAATGGAGTAATGGCTAAAAGCATGGCTGTTTCTTCCCCAATGATGCTTGAACAAAATAAGAATGCTTTAAGTGAAGTTGTCGTAGTTGGTTATGGAGAGCAAAAGAAAGATGAAGAAGCTTTTGATAATACTGCCCCGGAGTATATGCTAGTTCCAACACAGTCTTTATCTGTTGCACAAGAAGAAAAAAGTTACTCAAAGAAAGCGGAAATTCCCGTTCGGAAAAACTTCAACGAAACTGCATTCTTTATTCCCGATTTACATACCAATGAAAAAGGAGAAATAGAATTTTCATTCACCATGCCAGAAGCTTTAACACGCTGGAAATTTCAGGCATTGGCGCATACTAAAGATTTGGCATTTGGTTACAGCAGTAAGGAAATTGTTACCCAAAAGGATCTGATGGTACAACCCAATCCACCTCGTTTTTTACGCGAAGGAGATGTAATGTACTTCAGTGCGAAAGTGGTGAATCTCACAGATAGAGATTTGAATGGAACAGTTACGTTTCAATTATTTGATACGGAAACCAACGAACCGGTTGATGTTATTTTTAAAAATGTAACTCCTAATCAAACATTTAGTTTAAAAGCAAAAGAGAGCAAATCTGTTCAGTTCCCGGTTCAGGTTCCGGTTCAATTCAGTAAAATGCTAACCTGGCGGATTATTGCCAAATCCGGAACCATGTCGGATGGCGAAGAAAATATTTTGCCCGTGCTTAGCAACAGAATTTTAGTAACAGAAGCGTTGCCATTGGCTATGCGCGGCAATGGAAGTAAAAACTTCAGGTTTGAAAAACTGGTGAGTTCGGGCAATTCAAAAACGCTTAGCAGTCAATCGCTAACTGTTGAGTATACGAGTAATCCTGCCTGGTTTGCCGTGCAGGCTTTACCTTATTTAATGGAATATCCATATGATTGTGCGGAGCAAACCTGGAACCGTTATTATGCCAATTCTATCGCCACATATATAAGTAACCGTTCGACTCGTATTGCCAAAGTTTTTGAAACCTGGCGGACAGAAGATACGACAGCGTTACTAAGCAACCTGCAAAAAAATCAGGAATTGAAATCGGTGTTGCTGGAAGAAACGCCATGGGTGTTGGCTGCAAAAACAGAAACACAGCAAAAAAAGAACATAGCTTTGCTTTTCGACCTGGTTCGTATGGGAAATGAATTAAATGCAAGTTTTGACAAACTCAAACAAATGCAAAGTGCAAATGGCGGTTTTGTTTGGTTTAAAGGCGGACCGGATGACCGGTATATGACACAATACATTGTAACCGGAATTGGGCATCTGAAAAAAATAAATGCGTTGCAAAACGGCCAGGAAGATAAGATCAATACTATTCTGCAAACGGCAATTCCTTATCTCGACAAAAGAATAAAAGAAGATTATGACTTGCTCTTAAAAGGTAAAGCTGTCTCGAAAAATTATACCCCTGACGCCATTATAATTCAGTATTTATACATGAGAAGTTTTTTCCCTGAACAAAGAATACCCGATGCATCTCAAAAAGCTTATCAATATTTCAGGGAGCGTGCCCAACTGACATGGGTTTCGCAATCCAAATATTTACAGGGACTTACGGCACTGGCCCTTCATCGGACTCATGATAAAAATGTACCAGAAGCTATCCTGAAATCGCTCAGAGAAACAGCTGTCAATAATGAAGAAACGGGTATGTACTGGAAAAATGCCCAACGCGGCTGGTGGTGGCATGAAGCACCGATTGAAAGACAGGCGTTGCTGATTGAAGCTTTTCAGGAAATTGAAAATGATGCCAAAACGGTGGATGACATGAAAACCTGGCTATTAAAAAACAAGCAGACCAACAGCTGGGAAAGTACGAAAGCTACCGCCGAAGCCTGTTATGCCTTACTTTTACAGGGTACCGAATGGCTTTCAGAAGAAACAGTCACAACAATTAGTTTGGGCGAGAAAAGCCTGAAATCAACAGAACAGAAACAAGAAGCAGGAACAGGTTATTTCAAAAAAACCATTGAAGGGGACAAAATAAATCCGGAAATGGGAAATATCAAAGTGGATGTAACAAGCAGCGCTCCATCCGGTTTGCCTGGCTGGGGTGCAGTTTACTGGCAATATTTTGAAGACATGGATAAAATCACTTTTGCTGAAACGCCTTTGAAACTTTCAAAAAAGCTGTTCGTAGAAAAGAATACAGACAACGGACCTGCGCTTACTCAGGTAAATGAAGGAGATGTTTTAAAAATTGGAGATAAAATTAAAGTCAGGATAGAACTCCGTGCTGACAGGGATATGGAATATGTACACATGAAAGATTTGCGTGCTTCCGCTCTGGAACCTGTAAATGTGCTCAGCGAATACAAATGGCAGGGTGGACTGGGTTACTACGAAACTACAAAAGATGCCAGTAACAATTTCTTTTTCAGCCGTTTGAACAAAGGAACCTACGTATTTGAATATGCCATGTTTGTAACCCACGACGGAGATTTCGGGAACGGGATTACAAGCATTCAGTGTATGTATGCGCCTGAATTTACTGCACACAGCGAAGGTGTCCGCGTGAAAGTTGTTGATAAGAGATAAGGAAAATCATATTATTTTTGATGCTATTGAACAATATCTTTGGATTTAATTAAATTAAGCAACTATTTTAAATTTTAAAACTGGTTAGACATTTACAGCACCATTTTTAAAACAATGGGGCTAATCGAATTAAAAAAGAATTGAAACCACCTTTAATCAATTATACCCTATGAAGAACATTTTCCTTCCCGAAGTCTCCAATGAAATCATTGAGAGGATTAATCATATTAAGCCGGATTCACAACCGCTTTGGGGTAAAATGAATGCAGCCCAGATGATGGCACATTGTTGTGTAACGTACGAAATGGCCTACGAGAACAAACATAAAGCGCCGAATGTGTTCATGAAATTTATTCTTAAAACTTTCATAAAAGATTCCGTTGTCGGCCCTAAACCATATAAAAAGAATTCCCAGACCGCACCTGCATTCCTGATCAAAGACGAACGGGATTTTAACACAGAAAAAAAACGCCTGATCGCCTACATCAAAGAAACACAGGAATCAGGCGCCAAATTTTTTGACGGAAAGGAGTCGCTTTCATTCGGAAAACTAAGTGAAGCAGAATGGAATGTGATGTTTTACAAACATCTGGATCACCATTTAGGACAGTTTGGAGTGTAAGATTACTGTATTTTTTAACTTATTAAATACTGCTGGTTACTGCCTGAATTTTCAAAATAGCTGCTGCAAAACTTTCCATATCTTCTCTTTCTCCGAGCATCGCATGCTGTAATATCCACACGGCATCGGTGCTGCAAGCCTGTTCGGCTACCGGACAAAAAACCTCGCTGTAATCCACGGTTTCCGGAATGGCATAACACATGAAATTTTTGTTCTGGAAAAGAGGCTGTTTGTACAACGGATGCGGATATCCCTTAAAACACGGAACGCCTTCTGCTGCCAGCATTTCTGTAAATTTATCTTTGGGTATATCTCCGAATTTTGAAGCGTCATACTTGACAATATAAATATGATAGCAATGCATCGTAATTGCTTCACCTCTGGTTAGAGGGGTAATCCCCTTAACATTTTTCAATAGTTCGTTTAGATACAAACCGTTTTGATTCCTTTTGATCGTTTGCTCTTCGAGCCTTTCCAATTGCCTGGAAAGAAGCACTGACTGCATTTGTGTGATACGATAATTACAACCGGGATTATAATGATCATACCATTGTCCGCCCTCTACACGACCAACATTGCGCAGCGAACTCATCATGGCATATAATTCATCATCATCGGTGATCACTATCCCGCCTTCCCCCGCAGTAAGGTTTTTAGAAGATTGGAAACTAAAACTTCCGGCATCACCAATGGAGCCTAATTTCTTACCATTATATTCAGCGCCATGCCCGTGTGCGGCATCCTCAATTACCCGCAGGTTGTGCCGTTTTGCAATGTCCATAATCGCATCCATATCACAAGCCAGACCACCGAAATGTACAGGAATAATTACTTTTGTACGCTCGGTAATGGCTGCTTCAATTGCTTTCGGATCAATGTTATAAGTGTCTGGATGAATGTCCACAAACACAGGCACACAGTTACATTCTATCACAACAGACGCCGTAGCGATAAACGTATAAGGCGGTACGATCACTTCATCTCCGGGCTTTACGCCGCAGGCAATTAGCGCCAAACGAAGAGAAACTGAACCGTTAACACAGCTTACCGCATATTTACTTCCACAATAAGCTGCAAATTCTTTTTCAAATTTTGCTACTTCATCGCCGCAATCCGGATTTCCCCACTTCCCGCCCCGGACAATCTCCGCAACAGAATCTATTTCAGTCTCGTCATATACAGGCCATGGAAATGCCTTTGTAATGCTTTTTGATCCTCCGTCGATTGCCAGTTTTTCCTTCATATTGATCGTTATTTCCCTTAATGAATAGAATTTATGCCTGTTCACTCTACTCAATAAATTCGCTTTCAGACTATTCATTACAAATCAATAATAGAAGCGTGTAATAAAATTATAAAAATCCGGATGCCAATTGGGGAAATGTTAAAGCAGGTTTTAGAACATAATTATCCTGATGTTTTGATCCTACAAAACCGAATTGAAAAAGGGCTTTCCAAAACTTCGGTTGATGAAAACTAAAAGTGGTTCATGAATTATAACAAGTATAAGCACTTGATTATAAACTATCTATAAAATGCATTTTTATGAAATAGCAGAAACCTGGTTGTATGAAGTGTTGAACGGAAACATGGAAAAAGAACACATATATATTAACCAACCCGGATCGGTACTTTTTGCCCGAAGGCGGATTCGTTTTTTATGCGAAGTAGATTCAAAATTTGGTAGGCTGTGTCGCTTTAAAAAGACTGGATGGAGACACACTCGAATTTGCCAGACTGATCATTGCCAAAGTTGCCAGGAACCTGGGAATTGCCACTAAGCTAATTGAACGATGTATTACGCGTGATGAAAACAATACAAAAGAACTCTTACTCCAGACTACCATACAAATGCCGGAAGCCCATAAGTTGTATTATAAACTTGGTTTTGAAGATAAACCCGGCCCTGTACAAATGAGGATAGTTAAACGAACAGAAAAAATCATGGTGATGCAATTATAGAATTTTTGAATAGATAATTATTATTCAATGGCAAATATTCGATGGATAAAACCAGATTGATTCTCGAATACTTTTTGTTTGGCACTACCAATATGACAATATTATGAGGTATTATATTTCAACAAAATCGACGTTTTGTAGAAATTTATTTCAATTTCTTCTATAAAGATTCTAGTAAAGTATATAATTTATTAATTTTATTACATTTTTAATGCAAATAGTCATACAAATAATAAATATTTATAAATAATTAGTCCCTGTAAACATTTTTTTGAGCCACTGCGTATATTTACAAAATCGTACTATAAATTTGATAATACTCACACTTAAAAATACTAATATGATTAAATTCAAGATACCACCCACAAATAATCCTATCAAAGGATCTTTATCGAAATACAATTTGGATTATTTTATTGATTCTGCCTTGTATACGCAAATCCATTATTTAGAAAACAATTAAAATATCAATACTGAAAAATTGGGTAGTTGTCTATCCTTCATTTTTATCCTTTTTCAGATATTTTGTTTTTGACAAATTTAAAATCATACATTGTAAAAAAGCCCGGATCGTCAACGATAAAATAATGAAACCTCCCTGCACTATACGCGTTTACAGAGACAAAAAGTAATTCAGGACAATTGGTACGATCAAGTAATGCTGAATTCAGAAAATGGTTTTTTATAATATTACAATTATCATAGTTGGGGATGCAATGTCGGGAACGTTCAGGATAGAGCGATTAATTAAAGGCTACTAACAGAAAAAATGAATTTGTATAAGTAATAAGTTTTCCGGTTTCGGAAAGACTAATCTGGAAGAAAGAAATCTGTTATCATCGGTTTAGCCGGGATTTAAAAATTTAAAGAATAAAAGGTATCGCTATGAAAATCGCAGTAATTGACAAACATCCCATATCAAGAGCGGGACTGGTTTCTTTCCTCAATAACCGCTTCAAAAATGTGCACATCATTGAATCTGAGAGTATTACAACTTTTCAAAAAGATTTTTCAGACCAGAATCCGGATCTGATTATCCTGGGGATCAATCAAAGTGCCAATGCCATCAATATTAATTTCATTACGATGGAAAGTAAAGGCAAAAAACCATTTACCGGCCACGTAATCGTGTACGACGAAAAGCCTAACTTTTCCATGATCACTCATTATCTAAAGGCCGGTTTGCGGGGATATCTTACAAAACAAAATAGCCTGGACGAGATAGAAACATGCATCCTGGAAGTATTAAAAGGAAAAAGATATGTGAATGATGAAGTAATGCAGTGGATACTGGAAAGTTATTATGTGGCGGGAGGAACTTCCCGGGATGACAATTTCCCTCCACTTACGCGTCGTGAATATGAAATTGCAAGATACCTGATCGCGAACATGAAAACTTCTGAAATTGCTAAAACATTAGGAGTAACAGCATCTACGGTAAGTACAATTAAAAATACGATCTTTAAGAAGCTTGATGTGGATAATATATCTAATTTAAGAGAAGTGATTCAGCCCCGTATACATTTGTAGCATTAGGTTTGATAAACGTTTATCAAATACCGTTCAAATATTCTGATAATCAATTTAATTGGCTGTTAAATGAGTTCTATCTATTAGGAAGCAGAAATTTGACGCAAGCTAAGAAATAATCGTTTTTTGGAAAGATAGCCCCTATGTACAATTTTCTTAAAATCTATATGCCTAGCTTTCTGCTTTCAAGAAAGGTGATCATTTGATTTTTAAAAATGCCTACAGCTAGTACCAAAAATATGCAGAATCAAAGCCAGGCAATGCAAAATGCTATAAAAAAAATTATAGAAAAAGTTGAGTTTGAGTAGTTGATCAGCCTCCTGGCGGACGTTGGGAGGATTGATTTCAGAACGGCGCTTCGTTGGTCCGGCGGCTGACAATCGAAACACAAACCAAACATTTTTGCTAAAATAAATCTTATGAAAACAATTGCAATCATTGACAGGCACCCTATTTTACGTACGGGCCTGGATTTTTTCATTAAAGATCATTTCAAAGAAGTCAAAATCCTAGGCTCCGAAAATGTTGCTGCTTTTCAGCAGTCATTTCCCAGGCAAAGCCTTGATCTGGTCATTTTGGGATTTAGTGAGCATTCCAGCACCAATAGTCTGAGTTTTGTAAATATGCTAAGAAAACAGTACCCTAAAACTGCCCTTATTGTGTATGACGACAGACCGGATGCTTCTCTGATCGTACCTTACCTGAAAGCGGGTGTAAATGGTTATTTGTCGAAGCAGAACAGTACAAACAAACTTATTGAGTGTGTTGAGATCGTGCTGGAAGGGAAACGCTACGTATGCAAAGAAGTATTGGAACTGATACTGGATGAATACATTATTGAAAATAAAGCCTTGCCTGCAAATAGTTTTCCTCCCCTTACCCCGAGGGAATACGAAATTGCAAAAAGCCTTATACAAGGCATAAAAACTTCCGAAATCGCCAAAGTATTCGGAAGAAAACTAGGTACAATCAGTGCCATGAAAACCAGTATTTTCAAAAAACTGAAAGTAGATAATATAGTTAAACTAAGAGAGATGATGACTGTGAGTTAATCGCTGCTGAGGCATAATAACCACATCGATCTGGTCATCAATTGCCAAACTAATAAAGATTAAATGTATATGTATAACTTATTTAAAAGATCGGGAGCACAAACCTGGGAGATTAAATTATTAAAAAATGTAATCGGACAGTTACCCAAAGAATTTAAAATTCTGGAAGAACAGATAGATGCAGGTTTACTTAAAGGAGTCGTTATAGGTAGTGCCAATTATGTAGCCTTTTCCCACCATGCCAAGGTTTTTTCGCAATTCCAGACCCGGGACCAAAAAGATTACAAAATAACCGGAGTCCGGGTTTTTGATAAAAAATCCAAAAGCCAGCTGCTGTATACGTTTTATGTCTCCTCAGGAATTATCAAAGGTTATTCTGTAAAAGGCGCGGACAAATATCTGCTGGATATTGAAAGTGCAGATGTTTCATGGTTCATACAATTATTCAAGGAAAAAGAAGTAGAAAAAGGCAAATAAATACACCCACAAAATTTTAAAAAACGAATTTTAATATACACCACTCCACGAACGAAAATTATAAAATATGAAAAAGATTTTTAATAAAAAGCACGCTGGTTTTAGCAGGATTTTGCTGCCGTTGTTTTGCTTTTTGATAAGTACATTAGCTTTTGGCCAGGTTCCTCCATCACCATTATTAATAAACTGCCCGAATCCGGGACTTGGATTTAACAATTTTCCTGCTACTGTTTCAATTGATAATCAACCGGTTTCTATCACCAAAACTATTAATACCGCAGTTTACAGCATGAGTCCAAGCTCTTCTAAATGTGGTCTGACAATTAAACCAGGTGCCTTGTTATTTTTTCCCGGCACAGGAAAGATTGGAGGATCCATTACTTTCACATTCAGTGAGCCGGTCAGTAATGTACAGATTGCACTTGTTTCGCAGAATAGCCTGGCGGGTAACCAGCTTACAATTAGTGCCAATCATAGCAATACACCCGTTACTCCGGTTCTAACCGTTTTCAACAACTCTCCTGATGCGTGCCCGGATGTATATGAAGTATCCGGAAATACGATCCATGCAAAACCAGGGTTAACCGCAAATGCTTCTATGATTAATATCGGAGGAAGTTATTTTACCTCTGTGACTTTAAAAAATACATCATCCACAGATACCAGACAATGGATAGATCTGCGACTTTGCAATGCAGTCCGCGCGTGTACCATACCGGATAATCCAACACTTAGTATCTACGACCAGCCTGCTGCCGGTAGTACCAATGCTACTTTTGTTATTACTAATTACAAAGGCACTTACACTTATACTATCACACCTTCTGAGGGTGTAACACAGAAAAACCGTATTATAACCGCACCACGCAAAAAAGCCTACTCGGTAAAAGCGTCCTCCGGAAATTGTTCCTCAATCGAATCTGCAACGCTTATGCTGCCATGAGGAAGATTAACTAATTTGTTTCAAATTATTCATCACTTGTCTTTATTGAAAGTTGAGTTTGAGTAGTTAAAAAAACTCCAGGCAGATTGCCTGGAGTTTTTTCCGATTCAGAGGGTATATACATTTTTTGCCGGACCGCAGGATCGCCTGGCCGCCGGATCGCCGGATCGCTATTGAAGCAGCCACATTTTTGCTCCTTCGTCATCCGTAGCCGGGGATAAAGTACCTACTCCCAAATCATAAGCTGTTCTGTTTTGTCCCAGTTCATCGCCGGGGTAACGATAGCGTAATGGAAAATCGAAACCACTTAACCTGCCATTTTTGAAAATATTGGGCAATTTTGTCCTGCGCAGATCCAGATAAGCTTCTGATGATACAAGGAACAAAGCAATCCATTTCTGATCCGCTATTTTTACCAGTTGTCCAGCTTTGTCGGCGGGTAAAGCAACGCTCGTTTGTGCAAGATATGTATCTACATCTGCCTGAGAAACGCCCCATCTCAATAACGAATTGGCAATTCCTTTGCGATAATACGTATCTGCACTTCCTGTGATCAGGCCCTTTGCCGCGGCTTCTGCCAAAATGAACTGAATTTCATCGCTGTTCATCACCATTGCTTTCAGTAAAGGATGTTTGTTTTCCCTGAACAATTTTGAAAATTTAGATACTTTAAAATTTCCTGTTGCACCACCGGCCGCAACGTCATAATGCCCGTTACCGTTTTTCCAGTCACTTAGCATACCGGCAATAAAGCCCGCATATACCTTGTTGGAATCAATCAGAATATCCTTGGTTGCATACAAAGCTATTTCGCTTTTGGAGCGGTCAATGTATTCCCAGGTAGAAGTATAACTATAACCGTTTGGATCAGTTGTAGCAAAAGTGACACCATTTTTTGCCTTATCACTGGTCCAAGGTTTTTCTATCGGTGCAAACCATATTTTCATCCGCGGGTCATTCAGTTCTGTCAGCTTATCAATCAGCGTTTTGGAAGGCCTTCTTTTATCGAATTCATCCGCTGAGCCCCAGTTTAAGATCCCACCTGTCCATGAGTTACCATTTTCTCCTCCTGTTGTACCTACATATTCAATAGATGCATTGTCCGTAGCGTCAGTGAAAACCGGAGCGTTAAGTAGTGCAGACATTTTTGCTCCTGCATCAGGTAACTTGGCCGACGCCCTCATTAACAAACGCAGTTTCAGTGAATTTGCAAATTTCTGCCATTTCACTTTATCACCTGCAAACATCAGGTCATAAGAGCCTGATACCGGCTCAGTCCCTTCGGTAATCAATGTTGCGGCCGCATCAAGCTCAGTGAGCAAACCATTATAAATATCACTTTGTTTATCGTATTTCGGATATAGTATTCCTTCTCTGGCCTTTAAAGCTTCCGAATAATACACATCCCCATAAAAATCCGTCATGTAAGAAAACAGCAATACCCTGAAAATGGAGAATATTCCCTGATGGGTTTTTGAACCTCTCGTTTCCGCCAAACCAATCGAACCATCGATTAGCTTAAGAATATCCATGGCATCGTACATGCTCGTTACCGGAGATTTAAATCCGGCATAAAAATTGTCGCTACTCTGGTAATTGCTTTCCATGTGCTGCACAGCGCCTGGAAGCATACGTGAATCGTAGCCCATTTTCTGGTAAAACAAAGATGTTTTTTTAATGATTGAGGCCAGCAGATATGGATCATTTACGGATTCCACAGCATCTTTCTGCTGTAAGGTATCCGCCGTTCTCAACTCATCTTCGCTGCATGATGCAAGCCCCAGCAATCCTATTATCGTAAATATTTTCAGTATTGGCTTCATAGTTTCTTTAACCAAAAGTTATAAATTAAAAATCAAGTGAAAGCTTAAATCCATATGAACGAATGCTTGGCAATGTAGCTCTCAACACACCCTGACTGGAACCCACGCCGCTAAATGCAGATTCCGGATCTTCGTGCCTGCCTGATTTATTCCATTGAAATACGTTCCTTCCCACCAATGCAAGTGTTACATTATTGAGCTTATACATTTTTGTAAGAGCCGGCGGTAAAGTGTAAGCCACTGAAATTTCCCTCATTTTGAAGTTGGTAGCATCATAAGTTCTGGTAGAAGTAAAATCCCAGATGACGTCGCCATAGGCATTGTAGGGGAAATCGTAAAAAGTATTGTTTGGATCCGCTCCGTTCACAATGTAATCGCTGTCTTTTGCATCTTCCGGATTGCCTTCAAAACCCGGATTTAAGAATACACCTTTCTCATAACTTGCATCCTGAAAATCGGAACGCTTGTCATTGTTATTACTATTGATCGCATCATACTGACTGGAATTCACAGCCGGCCAAACCATACCACCATGATCAGCATCACGCCCGCCCTGCCATAACGGATTGTTATCCCCTGATCCGAGCGTAGTAGTTGCTCTTCCGTTTGATTCCAGATATTGCTGATTTACAGAAACATATTTACCTCCTTTACGCAGGCTTCCTACCATGTTCAGCGTGAATTGCTTGTATCTGACACTCGTATTTAAGCCAAGAATGAAGTCAGGATTGAAATTACCCAGTTGCCCGCGGTCTCTTTCATCGGATGATTTCTGAAATTTACCCTGCTCACTATCCAGCAACGGCATTCCTGCATACTGACCGGTTTTTACTCTCAGGATCGGATTTTCTTCATAGATATTACCAATCGTTTCACCTTTTGCAATTTTCACTTTAGTTTTTCCATCATAACTTGCGAAAACATAACCATTTGGTGCAAAGCTGTCCGATAAGCGGGTGATGGTAGCCTTATAATGTGTAAAACTTGCTGATACATCCCATGAAAAATCTTTTGATTTAACGGGAGTAAATGACAAACCCCATTCGTAACCTTTACTTCTTACATCACCGATATTAGTCAGCAATCCTGAATATCCTGTTCCTTTTACCAATGGAATATTATCGATCTGATTTTTTTGCTCTTTTATAAAGTAGGTAAAATCAAACTTAACCCTGTTACGGAATAACCACACATCTGTTCCAACTTCTTGTGTCACGGAATGCTGTGCTTTAAGGTTTGGATCAACGATCGTAGCATTGAGGCTTACTGTGTTAATTGAGCCCCATGGACTGGCATCATAACTGTATGTATCAATAGACCTTCTTCTTACCAGTCCATTACCCACATCAGCCAGGCCCAGACGGAATTTAAGCAAACTGAATGCTTCCGGCATTTTAAAAGTTTCAGATGCAAGCCAGCTAACCGATGCAGATGGATAGAAATAATGTATTTTTTCCTCTGGTAAAATCCCTTTCCAGTCATTCCGCCCCGTAACATCCAGAAACAACTGATCATCCCATCCAATGGTTGCAGTTCCATAAGCGCTCATGGATTTTCCGATTACATATGGGTCACCATTTACAGTCATAGTTCCGGCTTTAATATTCGCCAATGTGAACAATGCCGGAGAATTCAGGTCGCCACCGATAATTTCCTGGCTGCTCGAATTGGTAAAACGATAATTACCGCCAACCGCTGCACTTAAAGACAGCCTTCCAAAATTTTTATTAAAAGATAGAATTGCATCTGAATTTGCTTCCAGACTGCTATTGGTACCAGAAACATATTGTCCCAACGCATCACTTCTATCTCCCCAGGATTGTCTCAGTTCATAATTTTCCTTCACATTTTCCATTCCCGATCTCAGCAAAAAGGAAAAGTTATCAGACAATTGCCAGTTCAGCTGGATTTTACCAAAATAATTATCCCGGCCAAAACGGTGGATTTTTTCATATGTTGTCCACCATGGGTTGTTCTCAGCAACGTCCACGCCATTGTCTTTCATAATAGCACCATTTTGCTTTACACCTTCAAAGCCATCCAGCCAGTAACTTTTCATGTCACTCAGCGGCTGAAGATTACTTGGCATATTAAACAGCAAACTGTTCAGTACACTATTAGAACCCGTTGAATTGGCTTTATTAGGATTGTAAGTATTGATATAACTCGCATTCACCGAAACCGACAAGCGTTTGGTAATATTATACTGCGAATTAAAATTGACTGATTTCTGCTGTGTTTTTGTGTTTGGCATTACACCATTATTGGTCATATTCGACAGCGACAAACGGAAAGATCCCTTGTCATAATTGCCGGTTACACCAATATTATTAGTAATTGTACTTCCTGTACGCAAATAAGCTTTTACACGATTTTCTCCGGAAGAAACCATAGGCCCGTTTTTCCAGGTTTTATCCTTTACATCCCAATAATCTGACTTGAAATTGCCGTCCAGTTTAGGGCCCCAGGTATCGGTGTTATCATATTGCCATTCGTATGCTCTTTCACCTTGTCCAAATTCCATCTGGCTATCAATAAACTGATAAGCCTTTTCGGCAGTAGCCATGGTTGAAAAGGAAACGCCTAATCCTTTTTTAGCCCCTTTTCCTGTTTTAGTCGTAATCATCACTACTCCGTTTCCACCTTCCGCTCCATACAACGCACCGGCGCTTCCGCCTTTCAGGATTGTAATGGAAGCAATATCATTAGGATTAAGCTGAGAAAGAATATTACCAAAATCCACACCGTCCTTTGAGGTAAAAGTCTGTGTACCAACCGGAATCCCATCAATTACATACAATGGTTGTCCTTTTATTGCCACGTTGGCTCCTCCGCTTCCTGTGGTGGGCATGGCAGTGGTACCACGGATATTTACAAGTACCGATGAAGTAGGATCGCTGCTGAGATTTGTCAGGTTAACGCCGCTCACTTTTCCATCCAGAGATTTCATCAGATTGGGATTTCCTGCTTTTACCAGTTCTTCCCCATTGATATTACTCACAGAATAGGCCAGTTCTCTTACGCCCTTACTGATTCCCAGGGCAGTAACTACTACTTCCTTAAGATTTTCGGCACTTGGAGAAATGGCAAAATCAATAATGCTGCGGCCATTTACCGGTACATCCTCCTGATTGTAACCTACAAAAGAAAAAACCAGTACCGGATTTTCTCCATTTACATCAATAGAGTATGCACCCGAAGCATTGGTAGTAGTACCTGTTTGCGACCCTTTCAGGATAATGTTTACACCAGGCATTGCAGCACCGTCTTCACTGGACGTCACCTTGCCCGTAACCACACTTTGTGCGCTGGCTAGCGACATACATGCCCCTGCCAGAAGGGTCATGAAAAATAAGCGCCGAAGCGTTCGCTGAATAGTAAAGTTCTCGTTCATCGTTTTTCAATAAGTATTTAGTTAATGCATTTTAGGTAAGGTGTATTGATAATCGGGTTAAATTTTTCTGGATTATTTATTTGACTCAGGTTTTTCGTTTTCGTCATTCTGCTCTACAAGCCTGTTGAAATAAATTTCCAGAATTTCAGAATAATGCTGCTGGTCATTTTCATTACTTACTCCATCCAGCAACTCTGATAATTCCTCCCCGGAGAGTTTATTGCTGATCAGCTTTTCGATCAAATATTCTGCCCGGGAAAGTGACATATTATTAGCTGGTTAGTTAAGTAGGATACTGTATGTCATTTAGAAAAGACTATCCTTTGTATCTGTTTTTTGAAAAAGATAACATTAAGGAAAAGAAGGAGGAAAGCGGCCATTGTGCAGGTCTTGTGCTGAGAGTGGGCAGAAACCTTTACATTCCGAATTAAAGAAGGCAACTTTCCGAAAAAGAGAAGTCAACTTTTAGAAAGTTGACTTCTCTAATTTAGAATGCTGACTTCTCTTAAAACTTTGCGTTCTCCGCGCCATCAACGTTGCAGCCTTTGCGTGAAACCTTCTTTTCTGTATTTTTGACAAACTATATCCATACAAAACATCGTTTCATTGTGAAACCGCAGACCCGCACAAATGAGTAAACCCTTACGGTACATTAATCTTTACTTTGTTTTCATACTTGCCATTGCCTCAAGGCCGGTTCTGTCGCAAACGGTTTTAACGGATAGTATACCGTATATAATTATCGGAGATATTACGATTGAAGGGAATCACAAAACGAGGTCAGCGATCATTTTCAGGGAAATGGCAATCAGATCCGGTGACACTTTATATAAAAGCATGGTTCAGGAAAGTCTGGAAATTGACCGGCGGAAAATAATCAACACCAATTTATTTGTTACCGTAGACCTGCTTACAAAGCCAGATCAGGATTCTGTTTCGGGCAACATCCGGACTGACATAAAAGTAGTGGTAAAGGAGCGCTGGTATTTTATCGTACTTCCGGTTTTCCAGCTTGCTGACCGTAATTTTAATGAATGGTGGTATGACAGAAACCGGGATCTTAAAAGAACCATTTATGGAGTTTATCTGAGTTATGGAAATGTTACCGGCCGTGCTGATAAGCTTCGTTTTATAGCAGAATTCGGTTTTATACCCAAATTTGAAGTTGCTTATTCATTGCCCTACATTGACAAAGCCCAGAAAACAGGAATTACCGTCGGCACCTCCTACTCTACCAATAAAACAATGGCTTTTAGGACGTGGAACGATAAACTCAATTATCTGAACAGTGAAGTTGTCAATAAAGAACGCTTCTATTCTTATGTAACACTTACACGCCGAAATAAATACTATACTTTTCACGGCCTGGATCTGCGCTGGAGTTATGGGAAAATAGCCGATACAATTGCCATTCTGAATCCCGGTTATCTGCTGAAAGGCCGTACAGTCCAAAAATATTTCCAGCTTACCTATACGTTCAGTTACGATAAAAGGGACAATTTCCAGTATCCGTTACGTGGGCAAAGCGGGAGTATCCAGATTTCAAAAATAGGACTTTTACCTTCTGATGATATTAATCAGGCATTTATTTACGGGTCTTATCGTAAGTACATTCCAATCAGCAAACGCTGGTATGCGAACACTGGCGTGCGGGCAAGAATGTCTGTTCCGAAAAGACAGCCCTATTTACAAACCATTGGATTGGGATACCGGAATGATCTGGTAAGAGGCTACGAGCTGTATGTAGTTGACGGACAGGATTATGCCTTATTGAAAAATGAGATTAAATACAAACTGTTCTCATTCCAGAAACATTTCTCCTGGGTTCCTGTGAAACAGTTTAATACAGTTCCACTGGCTGCTTATCTCAACACTTTTGCAGATGCCGGATATGTACGCAACCATTATCCTGAGCTCAGCAATACCAAACTTGGGAATTCATTGTTATTCGGTGCCGGAACCGGTGTTGATGTGGTGACCTTTTACAATATCCTGGCCCGTTTCAATATTAATTTTAATGCCGAGGGAGAACGCAGGTTCTTCTTTAATATTTCCAGGGAATTCTGACGCAACACTCAATAACTACTGTATAATGGTTAAATTTGCAGTAACTATAGTTTCAGCAAAGATGCCAAGCCGGCACAACTGTTTTATCTAAAAAGCTTAACTTTTACAATGAATACATTTTTTACACGCATGAAATATTTTATTTTTCTAAAAAAATCCCTGATTCTTATCTTGTTTCTATCTGTATCCTATGCATGCAGTACTGCAACGAAAGAAGATACCGATTCTAAAACAGCTGATTCTATTGCCCTAACCAGTCCTGTTCGAAAAGATTTAAATAGTGATCAATCCGCTTTGCTTCAAACTATACTGGCTACTCCCGAGTCGGGAGAAGCGACTGGAATTATAAGAGGAATAACATTTGGTGATCCTGTCAGCAAAGTAAAAGCGACGGAAACATTTGAGATGTTTGAGGAAAAACCTGATCATCTGGGCTATACCCAGGATACTCCCCAGCTGGAATCAATTGACGTTCTGTACTATATAGATTCTGAGAAAAAGGTCAATAAAATTACAGTGGATGTATATTTAAATAGCGCCGAAGCTACAAAACAGCTTTGGAGTGCCGGCATACGTTATTTTACTGAAAATTACGATAAACCAAAAGAAGAAAAAAGTGTAGTTACCTGGAATAAAAAATCAGTCCGGATTAATATGGAAGATGTATCGAAAGGAAAAGATTTCGGATTGAAATTTGAATTTTTTCCTTCCGGTAAAACAATACTCGCAGCTAAATAAAACTCAATGAAAAACATCAGATTACTAATACTACTGGCTCTAACGAGCTTATTTTCAACAAGTACATTCGCACAGAAAAAATCAAAAAAAGACGACCTGATCACGATCAAAACGGATCAGGGAACGATGCAGGTTATTTTATTTGACGAAACGCCCAAACATAAGGCGAATTTCATTAAACTGGCCAAGGACAAATTTTATGACGGATTGATATTTCACCGCGTTATCGAAGATTTCATGATCCAGGGCGGAGATCCTGAATCAAGAAATGCTACCGCTGAACAAATGGTAGGAAAAGGCGATAACGGTTATAAAATCCCGGCAGAATTCAGTCCCAAACTATTTCACCAGAAAGGTGCATTGGCAGCAGCCCGCGACAATAATCCTGCAAAAGAATCAAGTGGTTGCCAGTTTTATATAGTTCAGGGCAGAAAATGGAGTAAGAGTGACCTTGCAAAACAAACAGCCCGTGCAGCCCGAAAAATTACTGATGAGCAGAAATTAGTATATGAAACCATTGGCGGCACACCGCATCTGGACGGTGGTTACACGGTTTTCGGACAGGTTATAGATGGTATTGCGGTGATAGATAAAATAAGTTCTCTTCCCCGTGACGAACGCGACCGTCCAGAAAAGAATATCGTAATGGAGGTTTCAGTCAAAAAAATGAAAAAGAAAAAAATCACCAGAAAGTACGGATACAACTTCTAGTTTTGATTTCGATTCATTATAAAAATTCCCCAAAAACCTTTCAACCTGGTTTTTGGGGAATTTTCATTTGGCTTAAAATCAGAATTTCGTTTCCGGGTTTCATTGTATTTATCAAAACCAGCTTAAATACTGCCCCATTATCTCTACAAGAAAATATTTCAATTCAGATCAAGCGGTTCAATTAGAACGCAAGCCAGCATAACTCGTGTATGGCAGGATATTTTAATGTAACAAATAAAAGACTTGGAAACTTATATGATCCGGTCAATAATTTGAACAAAAACATATTTACTTTTAATCACTTCTACAATGAAAACCAAGCTGATTTACACATTTCTACTTACAGGTATACTGGCAGGAAGCGTATGGGCACAAACTGTAAATAAGGATACGCTGCAAAAAAGCCCTAACGTTGTTCAGAATACCATTACTATAGATTCTGTAAACAAGAACGAGACGATCAATGATATTGCAAAAAGGGTGATTGAATCGACTTACAAAAACTTCCCTCAGCAACCCGGACAGCCAACTATTGTGATTAATAATATTATAGTACCACCTGATTATTATAAGAAACCCGAAGTACAAAATAATCCATCGGCAGGGATGAGTTACGGATCTCAGGATGATGAAGATTTCAGGGCATGGCAAAGAGAACGACGTTATCGCCGTGATGAAATGGATAGAAATTATTCCCGAAATAATGACCAGAATTCCTATTCAGAAAATGACCGGGACAGAATTACTTTCCGTGAGCGTTTTGCTGAACGCAAGCCACGCAACTCAGGAACCTGGGTGATACCAATGGCTGGTATCCATGCATCCGGCTTTGATGCTGATTTCAAAAAAGACAAATACAGCGGACGCGTAGGATGGAATGCAGGATTGGATATCAGAATGAGGGCAAAAAGATTCTTTGTGCAGCCCGGATTACATTATTTTAATTCTTCCATGCAGATTACCAGTGAAGACAGCATATCCGATGTTAAATTAAACAGTGGACCAAGGATTCATTCTTTAAAATTACCGGTGATGATCGGTATCTATCTGACGAGAGCGAATAAGGGATTTTTCAGATTTAATATAAAAGCCGGCGGAGTAGCCAATTATCTTCTGGCTGTTGATAAAACGAAACTGGCACAATTCAATAAAGATAATTTGCATGATTTCTCATATGGGTTAAACGGAGGAATTGGCCTGGAATTCGGATTTATAACCATTGATATAACGCACGAATGGGGTATAACTGATTACTTTAAGGATAGTAACCAAAAGAATAATATACTTCGCGCAACACTTGGTTTTAAGATATAGAAAATAATTTATGGTCAAAAATGCTGTCTTCTGAATCAGGAGGCAGCATTTTTTATGTTCTATTGTATTTTCACTCCAAATAAAACTTTAAAAGGTATGTTCTATATTGCGTTTTTTAAAACGTAAATGATCCCTATGCCGCTTACTCCACAATTCAAAACTGACGAAAAATCCATAAAAAGACGCATACTCATTACGGGCTCCAATGGTTTGCTTGGGCAAAAACTGGTTGAATTATTAATACAGGATCCTTCCGTTACAACTATTGCGACTGCTGTCGGGAAAAATCGTTTGCCGTTTACTGACGGATATGAATATCAGGAAATGGATATAACCGATCCTTTCGCAGTGGATGAAGTTATCAGCCGGCTTAAACCAGACGTTGTTATTCATACTGCTGCTATGACCAATGTCGATCAGTGTGAAATGGAAAAGGAAGCATGCTGGAAACTGAATGTGATTGCGGTTGAATTTTTAATTAAGGCATGTGAAAAGAACAAGGTTTTTCTCGAACACTTGTCAACCGATTTTATATTCGACGGAACTGCCGGTCCGTATACAGAAGATGACCAACCTAATCCGGTTAGTTTTTATGGCTGGAGCAAATATGCGGCAGAGAAAGCAGTAATGAACTCGAACCTAAACTGGGCTATTGCAAGAACTGTACTGGTATATGGTATTGCACACGATATGAGCCGGAGCAATATCATTCTTTGGGTAAAAAAATCGCTTGAAGAAGGCAAACAGATTAAAGTAGTAACCGACCAGTTCCGTACACCTACTCTTGCAGAAGACCTTGCGTCAGGATGTTTTTTAATAGCTACAAAGGAGGCAAAAGGGGTTTTTAACATATCAGGAAAGGATTTTCTGACTCCCTACGAAATGGCATTAATGACGGCTGACTTTTACAATCTAAACAAATCTTTAATTTCCCCAACAGACGCTTCGTCATTTACCCAGCCAGCTCGCCGTCCGCCACGTACCGGTTTTGACCTGACAAAATCCCGGAACATACTTGGTTATGAACCGCATACATTCCGGGAAGGTATTGAGTTAATGGGGAGGTGACTTTGGTAGTCGGCGGTCGGTAGACAAATTTTAACAGCTGTTAATTTGTGCCTTAACTATAATAAAAATTAAATCAGCTAAAATCAGACAATTAAGAAGTCGATAGCCGACTGCCGAAAGCCGATTGCCCTCTAATATAGCTTCTCATAATATTCCCTTGCCATCCGGTCCGAATTGAACTCTACGCTCACATCGTTCATACTGTTTAAAACTATTTCCTGCCACTTTTTCTGGTCAGAATAGTACATGGGAATAACTGTATTTTCCAGTTTGTCGAGCAGATTTTCACAATCCTGTTTGTTAATGTCGTCTCCTTCCGCAACCGGCATGATAAACGAATTTTCACCGTCTTTCGCAAACTCGCAGATCCAGCCGTCATAGGTAGATAAATTTAATGAGGCATTCATAGCTGCTGTCATTCCGCTTGTTCCTGAAGCTTCGCGTGTTACTACCGGATTATTAAGCCATACGTCAGAACCGTCTTTTATTAACTTTGAAAGTGCCAGTTCATAACCCGTTAAAACTGCCATATTTGGAAATAGATGGCTCAGATAAAACAAGTGATTGAATGTATTGATCGCTCCATCGTCTTTTGGATATGGCTTTCCTGCCCAAATAATCTGTACAGGCTGGTCTGTATTGTTCATAATTTTAGTAAATCTTTCCAGATCCCACACCAGCATATCCGGACGTTTGTAAGCCGCAAACCTTCTTGCCCAAACAATTGTCAATACATTTGGGTCAAATAATTTACCGCATTGGTCTGCAACCGTTTTGAATAATATCCTTTTCAGCTCTCTCTTTCTGGCAGAAATCGTTTCAATATCTCCTGCCACGCGCGCGTCTTCCAGTATTTCATCAACCCAGTATGTATTATTCTGCGCATTCGTAATGTGCCCGATCGGTGCAATTTTCGGATAAGGTTTCCACATATTTCTGGATACTTCTCCGTGCAGTTTAGAAACACCATTAGCATTCCGGCTCAGACTTAATGCCGCCAGTGAATGATTAAAAATATCGCCCTTGCTCCCGCTTATTTTTCTGACCGTATCCAAAGGCAATCCAGAAAAGAATCCAAGGTTTTCCAGAAAATGCATATTGTGTTTTTCATTTCCGGCTTCCTCAGGAGTATGCGTAGTAAATACAACGCGTTTCTTTACATCTGCAACTTTACCAAGTTTTTTGAACAAATGAAAAATAGCCGAAACTGCATGCGCTTCATTGAAATGATATACTTCGGGCTCATAATTTAATTCTTCAAGCAATCTGGCACCACCAATACCCAGCACCATACATTGTGCCACTTTCATTGTTACATCCGAATCGTATAAAGTATAGCTTATTTTCCGGGTTTCTACATCATTTCCATCTGTATCTGTGGTCAATAAAAACAAAGGCGCTGACTGGAATACGTCAGGGGGAAGATAATAAGCAGCCACCCAAACCTGCTCTCCGGATATTGGAATCTGAAAACGGATGTTGGTATCTTCTAAAAAGTGATACATCTTTTCATGGAATTCAGGCTGCATACTTCCGTCACTTTTACGGCCCTGGTCATAATATCCATATTTCCAGAGCATTCCAATTCCGACCAGGTTTTGCTTAAGGGCGTATACGCTTCGCATGTGTGAGCCAGCCAAAAAACCAAGTCCGCCTGAATATGTTTTAAGAGCCTGATCAACAGCAAATTCCATCGAGAAATATGCAACAGATTTTTTATATTTATTATCCGGAGTAAAAGGATGCTTGTAAGGAATCGGGAAGTTTGATTGTGGCATTTAATTAGTCAGGTTAATGTGTTAGAACCAGGAACAATAATATTTGGAAAGTAGAAAATTTTCAGGGAATAATTAAAGCCAGGACCCTGAATAATTTGAATTAACAAAATTATGCCATTATGGTTTTCATGGAATGCCGGAATCTTACAATGCAAATTTATCTCTGAGTAAAAAACGCACAAAAAAGCGCCTGTCCGGAATTTTCGAACAGGCGCACTTTCAGTTTTTTATTTTTATTTACCAAACAATCTGGCCCAGAAACCTTTGGCCTTCACTTTTGTTTCTTCAAATTTTTCGGTTGCGGCTTCTTTCAATTCCTCAAATTCCGCTTCTGCTTTCACTTTCAGTTCTTCTGCTTTTATCTGAGCTTCCACAAGTTTCTGTGATGCAATCTCTTTTGCTTCCTCGTAAGCTTCTGTGGCTTCTTCTTTCAGTTCAGCCAGTTTTTCGGAGGCGTCAGCTGTAAGTTCCTGTGCTTTTTCTTTGGCAATACTTAATTTTTCTTCCGCTATTATTTTTAAGTCTTCCGCTTTTTCAGTCAGATCTGCAACGATTTCCTGTGCTTTTACCTTTCCGGCGGCAATATTAAGCTCAACTTCGTTTTGAAGCTGTTCCGTTTTCGCAGAAAAACCAGTTTTCAACTCCTCAACTTTTGCTTCTGCTTCTACTTTTGCCTCTTCTGCTTTGGCTGTGGTATCGGCTTTAACTTCTGAAAATACTTCTTTGGCCTCTTCCGCTTTATCAGCAGCTTTGGTTTCAATGTCAGCAACTATTTCTTTGGCATCTTCCTTATATTCTTCGGCTTTAATTGCAGCCTCTGCTTTCGTATCAGCAAACTTTTCCTTTACCTCTTCTATTTTTTCACTTGCTGCCGATTTTACTTCTTCTGCTTTTTCAGTAACCTGATCTTTAATTTCAGAAGCCGTTTCCTTCGCTTCTTCCACTTTTTCTTCTCCGGCAACTTTCAATTCATCAACCTTGCTTTCTGTTTCTGCTTTCGCTTCTGCAAAATCAGCTTTTACTTCTTCTGCTTTTTCAGATGCTGCTATTTCTGTTTCTTCAATTTTATCTGATATACCGGCTTTAACATCCAGTGCTGCTTCCTTAGCTGCCTCAATCTTGTCATCAGCGGCAACTTTTGCAGCAGCCAGTTCAGCTTCCGCAATTATTTCCGCATCACTTTTCACACCTTCCGCTTTTTCCAGTATTTCGTCTTTGGCATCAGATGCAGTAACTTTCAAATCCTCGGTTTTTTTATCCAGTGATTCTTTCGCATCATTTGGTGTTGGTTTGTCGTTTTCGGCCATTTTTTAATAATGTTTAGGTTATATCGATAAACAGGATGAATTCGAAAGCTACAAAGGAGTTTGCATGGTTGCAAACAATTCGTATACCTTTTTGCGTCAGGCTAATCTTCTTATGATCAATTTTTTAACCAATTCATGAAACGGGTCAGGCATTAATGTACGCCAGTTTTCAATTTGTAAAGTACCACCAAAATTAATATAGTAATCCAAACGAAACCGTTTCCACTCCTGCTCTACATGTTCACGGAAGTTAACAGCCGCAATCCATCCGTCTTCAACGTCGTCGAACCACTCGGAATAATAATCATCTTCCCTGCCGCCATGGAAATCCAGCACATTTTCTCCCATTAATATAAACTGGTTAATACCTTCTTCCACGAGCGGATCTATCACCTGGCGTTTGAAAAACATAATGTCGTTATGAAGCGCATCATTCCACTCCCCAAACATTTCAATAATAACATAACGCTTATCGTAATCAGCAAAAAGGATTTTTACATACAGCGTTTCAGATCCGATTTCGTCCCAAAGCGGATGAATGTAGTAGCCATAAATCGCATTTTCATAATAATCAAGGTTGTACGTCCGGCCATAAAACGGCGACCGCTTGTCACGACTTGCTACATAATGTTTTTCCCAATTGTAATATGGCTCTATTTCCTGCATACTTTAAAACGTGCTTTGGGTAATGTATGAAGTTGTTATAAAAATAAAAAGACTTAAACGATGTTCAACATCATTTAAGTCTTTCACAAATATTGTACCTTTTGGTTTAAGGGTTAATTATTAAGGTTTAACTGTTAAAATTGCAACCGGCCTCTCATCCATTCCCGCAGGCCGTTGCCCCGGGCTGAGGTATTTGAGCCTTTCAGGCTGGTTGCTCTCTTTATTGCTGTGGCAACCAGCCTGATTTGAATTAGCAATTAAAGATTATATTTCACGGATCCAGACATTACGGAAGCTGGTGGTATTATTGTGATCCTGAAGTTTAATTGGTCCTGGTCCGTGAGGCGTAATCATAGGCTGTCCAACATAAGGAGTTGTTCCCTGAATCGCCGTATGGTTCTGAACCAGAACACCATTTAAAAGTACGGTGATATATGGAGGAATAACCATCTGGCCGTCTTTGTTAAAATGCGGTGCTGTATAAACTACATCATAAGTCTGCCATTCACCTGGCCCTACAACCGGATTTACCAATGGCATTGTTTGTTTGTAGATTGATCCCGCCTGTCCGTTCACATACGTTGGGTTGTTGTAACTGTCAAGTACCTGAAGTTCATAAATCCCCTGCATAAAAATACCGCTGTTACCTCGTCCCTGGCCGTTTCCGTCTACTTTTGCAGGAGCACGCCATTCGATATGAAGCTGGTAATCCGAGAAACTTTGTTTGGTCACAATATCTCCTTTTTTAGGTGCACAGGTTAACGCGCCGTCTGCAACTGTCCATGGAGCAGGCCCACCTCCTTCATTACCAGAAACCCAGCTGTCCAGATTTTTACCATCAAATAAAACTATCGCATCCGAAGGTGCCGTAAAGCCGGAACCCACCGCAGATGGTTTTCCAGGTGTTACCAAACGTGGAACCGGAGTCCATAATTCGCTTGATTCAGGTGTTTGTTTAGTAGGTTGTAGCTGGGCATGCGCGACAAAAGCGGTTGCTAAACTGAACGCGGTTAGGATTAACTTTTTCATTTTTGGAAAATAACTGTTTAGTCTAATTACTCATTGAAATAAATCAAAACACAACATTAAGTAAAAAGCGTTAACAAATGCTATTCTCATCTAATTAAATCAGGAAGCTTTCAAAATTTAACTGAGAATTAATTTTGATGTAAACAATTGGATCAAATTTATCAGCTATATTTTATCATATAATGACCTGTTATTAGGATGAACCGTAGATCCTGGCTGTTTGTAGAAATCGACATGCCAGATTGCTTTAACAAGCCAAGTAGTGAACCCTAATACAGTGAGATATTACATGACACTATTACACATATATAATAAGCCGCATACCTACCAGCGCGATCCGACTGCATGTTACACCATTTGATTAACCTGGTTGCTGCAAACAGGTAGCCACTACGCGGTAGAATAACAAAGGCAGCCACTTAATCAAATATTTTTTAATATAATTTAATAATGCTTTCTGGTTTCCAGATTCTTATTCCGTAATTGCGTCGCTTTTAACCCAAAACCCAAACTTACATCGTGTATGTTTAAATTTAGCAGTAATTTTTTACATTTTTTGGTGCTGGGACTGGTCGTAATCACACAATCAGCCTTTGCACAGCAAACCATCCCTCTCAACGATCTTAGTGCATTTACTAACAAATCCGGCAACTGGAAAATAGTTGGCAATGCTTCAGCAGATATTTCAAGGGAAAATGTACTAACGACCACACCAGGAAAAGGAGTTCTGGCGTGTATTCATGAAAAAGGAAAGTATGGCGCAGAGTATGAGCTCATCTCGAATCTCAAACATGGTGACCTTGATATTGAGCTGGATTTCATGCTTTCCAAAGGATCTAATTCAGGAATTTATCTTCAGGGCAATTACGAAGTACAATTATTTGACAGCTGGGGAAAGAAATCCGCTAAGTATAACGACTGCGGTGGAATTTACGAACGCTGGAACGACGCAAAACCAGAAGGCGAAAAAGGTTACGAAGGTTACGCACCGCGTTTCAATGTAGCAAAAGCACCCGGACTATGGCAAAATATCAAAATCTCTTATCAGGCACCACGCTTTGACTCAAACGGTAAAAAGATATCCAACGCGGTATTTCTTTCAATCGTTTTGAACGGTACTATTATTCATGAAAATGTAGAAGTAAGCGGACCGACCCGCGGATCGCTGACAGCAGAAGATGTGGCGATGGGCCCGCTTCGTTTCCAGGGTGATCATGGTTCTTTGGCGATCAAAAATATTGTGATCAATAATTTTGATAAAAAACCGGGAACGTTATCAGACCTGAACTACAAAACCTATTATGGCAGTTTGATGGAAACAGATGATCTGTCTAAACTTACGCCTGCCGAAACCGGAAAAGCAGAAACACTTACCTGGGAAGTTTTGAAAGAGAACAACAATTTTTCACTGGTGTATACCGGAAAATACAATGCTCCAACTGCTGGTGATTACAATTTCCGCTTGCAGGCAGCCGGAAATTCCTATTTGAAAATTGATGGCAAACTGGTAATTACTCCGGCATGGAATGAAAACTATCGCGAAGGAAAAGTGAATTTGAAAGCTGGTGATCATACAGTCGAAATTTTTAACAATAAAAGAGACGGCTGGCTGAAACCCGCTCTGGGACTTTTGGTAAGCGGCCCTGGTTTCAGGGAAGTAACCTATAATACGAAAAGCTCGGCCATGGCTGGCAATGCAACTGACCCAATCCTGATCGCAGCTGCTACCAATACCGTTACGCGTAGTTTTATGGATTTCAAAAAAGATGAGTCTTCCAAAAAACAACGTGTTGTTCATGCCGTTTCGGTAGGGAGCCCGGCTAATCTTCATTACACTTACGATCTGGATAAAGGAACGATCTTACAGGTTTGGCGTGGCGAATTTCTGGACGCAACGCCAATGTGGCACGATCGCGGCGACGGTTCTTCACGACCACGCGGAAGTGTAACAGTTTTGGGAGATGATATGCTTCTGGGTAAAAGCAGCGGACAATCCAAATGGGTAACGGATACGACCGGCAGCGGTTACCGCCCGAAAGGTTATGTACTGGACGATTCAGATGTGCCCACTTTCCAGTATCTGGCATTTGGTTCGCCTGTAACGGATTACATTTCTGTGGTAAACAACCAGTATTTCGAGCGTATTATCAAAGTGATCAATCCGGTAAAGGATCTGGTAGCAAGAGTAGCTGACGGTTCTTCGATCGAAAAAGTTTCTGACGGACTTTATGCCATTAACGGCAAATCGTATTATATCCAGCTCGCAGATAAAAATGTTAAACCGGAGATCAGAAGCGCAAACGGGCAACAGGAATTACTGATTCCGGTGAGTAACGGTGAGGTGAAATACGCAATCCTGTTCTGATATATCCAGTTATAATTTTAACGCCGGCCAACAGCCATCTGTTTGACAGCCGATTGCCAACAGCCGATAGCCTTTAAAACAATGAAAAAACTTGCTCATTTAGCATTCATCTTCCTCACTTCACTGACTGTGCTCAAAGCACAGGAATCACCGAAAGAAGAAGATTTTTATAAAATCGTAACGCCTTCCATTCCGGAAGGAATAATCCTGGAAGTAGGTGGGCTTACTACTCTGCCAAACGGTTCCCTTGCTATTTCTACACGTCGTGGCGAAGTTTGGGTTGTAGAAAATCCGACGAGCCGGACGCCTTATTTCAAAAAATTTGCGACCGGATTACACGAAATTCTGGGCCTTGCTTACAAAGACGGCGCCTTGTATTGTGCACAACGCGGTGAGCTGACCAAACTGATCGATAAAAACGGTGATGGAAAAGCGGATGTTTACGAAACCGTGTACGCATGGCCATTATCAGGACATTATCATGAGTATTCATTCGGGCCTAAACTGGCACCGGACGGCAGTTTCTTTTTGAGTGGTAACGTAGCTTTCGGAGACGAAGAATGGTGGAGAGGCGAAAGCCGTGTTCCCGGCCGTGGCTGGATTTTTCATATTACCAACGATGGCAAGTTTGAGCCTTACGCAACAGGTGTACGCTCTCCGGCAGGTATCAGTATGCTGAACGGTGAGCTTTTTTATACCGACAACCAGGGCGACTGGATGGGAACCGGTGGAATTTTCCAGGTTAAAAAAGGTGATTTCATGGGCCATCCGGCAGGTTTGAGATGGGCTGGATTACCAAACTCACCCGTTAAACTAACTGAAAAACAATTTTTCGCAGAACGTGACAACCGCAAGGAAAGAGATGCAAATGACCGTGCTATTAAACCTGAAAACACACGGAATGAAGACCCGCAATTCCTATATCAGCTGAAAGAAAAGTATGACATGGTAAGATTGCCGGCTGTCTGGCTTCCTTATGGCGTGCACGGAGTATCCACTTCTGAACTGATCCTTGATAATACAAAAGGAGATTTTGGCCCGTTTACCGGACAGGTCTTTGTGGGTGACCAGGGACAAAGTAATATCATGCGTGTTGTTCTGGAAAAAGTTAAAGGTGAATACCAGGGCGCTTCTATTGGTTTCCGTAGCGGTTTCCAGTCGGGTGTGTTGCGTATGGCTTTTGATAAAGACGGTTCTATGTTTGTAGGAGAAACTAATCGCGGCTGGGGATCGGCCGGAGATGCCAACCAGGGATTGCAGCGTTTGGTTTGGAATGGTAAAATGCCGTTCGAAATGTATACCGTTAAAGCAATGCCAGATGGTTTCGAGATCGAATTCACGATGCCGGTTGACCGTAAATCTGCCGAAGACCTGGATTCTTATAAAGTGAGCAGCTATATCTACAAACACTATCCCGTTTACGGAAGTCCTCCGGTTAATTCTGAGGACTTGACGATTAAAGGCGTAAAATTATCGGAAGACGGTAAAAAAGTAAGAGTAGTTGTTGACGGATTGCGCCAGTATTATGTACACAAAATACAGCTGGAAGGTGTTCGTTCTGCCACCAACTCATGGTCACTGGTACATGCCGATGCTTATTATACGCTGAATAATATTCCGGATGGAGAAAAATTAAAAGTATCAGAGTTGAAAACCACCAAGTCGGGAGTCGCCAAAGCAGCGGTTGAAACAACCGTAAAAGAACACGTTTCACCCGATGGCAAAGGCAAAACAACTGCCGCAGCAGGAAAGGCACCAACATGGGAAGAAGTGAAACCATTGCTGGCAAAAAACACCTGTCTGGCCTGCCATGCAGCCGACAAAAAAGTAGTTGGCCCGTCCTATCTGGATGTTGCCAAACGCAAGTATACCAATGAAAAGATAGTTGAACTGATATACGCTCCAAAACCAGAAAACTGGCCTGATTTCGCAACACCCATGGCTCCAATGCCACAGGTGCCCAAGGCTGACGCTGTGAAGATTGCGGCTTGGATTAATAGTTTGGGGAAGTAATATAGGTTCTTCTTGAATATCAGGAAACCGGTTGATGGCTTTTAGGAGCCGTTAACCGGTTTCCTGCTTTATTATACATTTGTTATGATTCGATTAATAAAAATCTAATATATCGAATTTTGAAAGAAATAATTTGTACTTTGGCGAGAAAATAACCCTCTTTTATATGTTTGATTTTGTTAAACCTAACAATGCCATAGATATTGTCTGCAATTTTCTAAAAAGTCTATTAATTAGTCATCGAACTTTTCTGCAATGTAGTGGCTAATAGAAGAATACACGTTTCATACAACTAATACAAAACCATTTTCCATACTCTTTTTGCTACATTAAAAAAGTTAACAGATATTTTCTGGACAATTGGTATGTTATCTAATAAGTAGTTTAAATTTACAAGAAAGCGATTGTTCGTAATTACCAATAATATAGCTCTGTTTCTTAACATTTTAAACCAATAAAAATCTACCTAAGTAAACAACTAATTATATATATAAAAAATGAAAAAACTAATTATCGCAATAGCTTTGGTATTTATTGGAATAGAAAGTTATTCACAAGACAAAATAATTACTCATAATCAAGATACAATTAATTGTAAGGTTATTGAGACACAAGAAACTAGTGTCAAATACAAATATTTAAACGAAGATGCAATAAATTCAATTTCAAAAAATACAGTTTATAAGATTTTGTTTGCATCTGGAAGGGAGCAAATAATAAGTGAGAAAGTTATTATTAATAGTGAAAATGACTGGAGTAAAGTTCAAATAACAAATAACGAATCCGAAGTCGCAGGATTGTTAAAATTAGGAGAAATACATGCTAAAGCTAATAGTGGTTGGAGTATGACAAATGCTGGAAAAATGCAAACCAAAGCTCTTAAAAAATTAAAGCAAGAAGCAGCAGAGAAAGGAGCCCATTTGGTATTAATCCTTACTCAAACTTCTAAAAATGGATCTTATGGAATGAGTGGAGGTACAAAAGCAAGCTTTACTGGCGTTGCCTATGGATATTCAAAACATTAAATTTAAATCATGAAGAATTATTATAACGATTTGTCGAATGGGTTTTATTATCAAAAATCAGGCAAATTTCCATTAAAATAACAATACTCCTGAAGCCATCACCTGAATTTGGTTCTTACAAAGAATAAAATAATATCTGTAAGTTAAATTTCATTAGTATTTGAATCTAACGATTCAGTTATGTTTGAAAACTAAATGAATATATAGAAACAAATTGATCCAACAAGTTAAATGAGCGGCCTTACAAACATTACATACATCGTAAAAATAATTTCTTAATAATAGTATTTTATCTTAGAATGGTCACAAAATATATACAACATAATTTTGAATTGTAGAAGTTAAAGAATACAGGTTCAATCTTAGTATTTCAATTCAGTTTTAAACAAAATTCACGTTGATCCCCCTTAATTTTTAACTATCACATAGCTTAAAACAACGGTTGAAAAATAATTATGAAAACATTACTAAAACATAAAAGTTCAAGAAGTATCTTCCTAATATCTATTGGATTAATACTTCTTGTAATTCTCATAATTAGGTTTTTTGTACTGCCAAATTTTGAACCAATAGTTCCTGATTCAGGAATTATTCCAAGAGATCCAAAATGGTTAACAATTGTTTCTAGAATATTTGATAGCGCTTTTGTTTCACTAACAGTTACTGTATGTATTGGCCTTTTTCTATTTCATATCGAGCTACCAGATGAAGAAAAGAAGTTTGAAATAATTGAATCTTTTAAAATTAATGAATTATTTGAGAAAGAGAGGAATCAAACAGAAATATGGTATTTCACAGGCGGATTAGGTCGCTATACAAGAACTTCAACGATTCCAGAAATTGCTAAAATTGCTCAGAGAACAAATGAACATAAAAGCATTAAGATTCAAATTATAGATCCTACGGATGAAAGTATTTGCATAAAATATGCAAACTTTCGAAGAGGTCTTAATTCCGCTTCTAAAAACAATTCTATTTGGAACAAAGAATATGTCCGACATGAATGTACGGCAACAGTAGTATCTGCAATAATTTACAAATGCAATTATCCTTTATTGGATTTATCAATTTGTTTAAAAAATAATTTTTCGACTCTTCGAATTGATCTTAGTTCTAAAACTGCAATAATTACAAAGGAAGACCCCAAAGAACCCGCATTGATTTGTAGAGAAGGATCTTTTTTATATAGGACATACAAAGAAGAAATTTTGCAAACCTTTAAAGAGTATAAGCCAATTAACACATCAATTAATTTCCCATATCAACTTCAAACACTTACGACGGAAAATGTTCATGACATTATTAATCAGCTAAATTTAGACAGTGGACTAACCGTAAATGATTACGAAAAAATAACAGAAATACTAAGATCAACGGAAAAACCATATGCATAATTTTAAATTTGATAAACTTAGGCAATCTTTTATAAATAAAGACATTTTTTCTTTGGAAAATGAATCTGCCGAACTTTTAAGTTTTCTTTTATTAACTTCTTATTTAAATGAAAAAGCATACTATCATCCATTAGGTTTTATTTATTCAAAATTATATGAATTTGAAAATATGGAGACTATTAGAATTCATATCTGGGATAAAAAATACTATGAACATAAAGCATTAATGGATATTCACAATCATTATTATGTTGTGAATAGTTTCTTATATAAAGGATGTATTATTAATAATGTTTTCAAAATTGATGATGAAAATGGCATTAGATATGCAATTTATGAAGGGGCTTATAATCAAAATGAAGATCGTATTTTAAAAAGAAGTTTAAAAGAAATAAATCTATCCTTAAATTATAAGGAAAGTCACTGTACCCGACAACTTTATCAAATCCCAATTGATACGATTCATTCAGGGCATCCAGTAGACAATAATCCTGTCTGTACAATTGTTTACACAGGAAAACCGGGCAATCCAACTCCATTAGTCTTAGGATCAGTAGGTGGAGAATTAGAATATTATTTTCCAACCAAAATAGTTGACAATGAATTAATAACAAAACTACTTAATGACCTTATTCTTAGCTAACACGATTTAAATTCATATATAATATTAAGAAAAAAATAACCAAATAATTAGCTAGATTGTTTATGAAGAAGCTTTACTGAATGGAACTATCAAAATATTTAAACCAAGGCGTTTTCAATAAAATGAGAAACCATATTTATTGTCCTGAACTATCATTTCATACCGGAGAAATCCTCAAAACTGACCTTGAAGCAAGAAACATCAAAAACCAGCTTTTGCGCTTGTTATAAAAATGTATCCTGCTCCTATTACAGACATAATTAAATGGTGCCGTAATATATTGGTAGCAATTGCAATTAAATTTGAAAATGCATTAGATATTGATGCCAATATTTAGATGAGAGTACAGGCGGATTATGATGCAGCATTTACGAAGAAACGATTGCCCAGTATTTGAAAAATCTGTCTTTTGTAGATGTAAAGTTTGCCTTCCCCCGGTAGTTTTCCCCACTCCCAGCCTTAATAAAAGCAGTAATAAAAAGCTGCAAATGAATAAATTACTAACTCTCCTCCTCTCCTGCCTTCTTTTTAATAGTGCTGCCAGTAAAGCAGTTTATATTAAAGAATCCAATCCGGTTAAAGCTTCCGGCGTTTACTGTCCAAATCCACCAACCGATTCCATCCCTAAAAGAGAAAACATTAATGGCAATGACGTTATTCCAATCCTTTCTTTTCCGGGAATAACGCAGGTGGATTTTAAGGATGCGTTTGATGTTTTGGATGAATGTCTGGTGATGGATCCGGGTTTTGGATTTAAGTATCCGTTTATTGCTCCCGGCGGGCATTACGGGCAATGCTGGTGGCAGCTCGATGGTTCTATCAGTATGAATGCTACCAAATGGTCGAACCAGAAATTTTCTGAAAATATGGTAAGGGGATTTATTGGTGTGCAGAAGCCGGACGGGCGCATTCCATTATATGGATATGATAAAGTACCAAACTTTCCAACGTGCAGTTCTTTACCAAAATTTTTCCAGAGCGCCTATAATGTGCTTAAACATACGGATGATAAGGAACTTATAACTGCAACCTATAACAGTTTAAAACTTTATCTGAACTGGTGGCTGTCGGACGCGAGGCGCGATAAAGAAACAGGACTGATCACAGGCGTTTTTGAAGAATCTTTCCCACCTTTTGAAAACCGGCTGAAAGCCGTCTCGCAAGTGGATCTGAATGTGGAAGTAGTTGCAGGCTGTCACGATCTGGCTTTGCTTGCTGGTCAACTTGATTTAAATGAAGATTTCAAAAAATTTAATGAACTGGAAAAAGAGCTTAAACACAGCATTAATACATACATGTGGGATGACAATACCGGTGCTTTTTATGCTTATCTGATCCATGAGAAAAAGCGGGACGACAAGCTGATATGTTACACATTCGATCCGTTCAGGCACCAGACCGCAACACCGGAAAAAATCCAGAAAATGCTCCGGATGCTGACAGATAATAGGTATTTCAACTGGGAAGGGAATGCAATTACAAGCGTTGCCAAAACGGATAAAATCTATGTGGAAACGGTGGGTGATTATAATGGTAATCCATCCTGGTCGGGTGATATATGGACGTTGCGTAACGAGGCGGTAATAAAAGGACTGGAAGACATTGGCAGATATGACCTGGCTTCTGAATTAGCTTTAAAAACGGTCAGGATGTTTAATTCAAATTATACAGAATTCCTGAAAACTTCGGATGCAAGTGGCCAGGGTGTAAAACGTTATGCGTGGAGCGCAGCACAATATATCCAGATCCTGATTGAAAATATTTTTGGCGTTGATTATAACCGGTTTACCAAAACGATCACCATTAAGCCCAATCTGAATGCATTAGAAGATGGAAATATTGCACTGGAAAAACTGTTGCTACCAAATGGCAGCCGTTTAAACCTTTACATTTCAAAAAAATCCGGTTCTGTTAATGTAAAATATAAACTGACAGGAAAAGCAAACGATATGAATATTGTAGTGGCTCTTCCGATGAACGGAAAGGCTATTCAAAGCATTACAGATGGTCAAAATAAATCGCTGAAATTCGTAAAAGTGTCGCAGAATACAGCAAATACTTACCAGGTAAATCATGGCAAAAAAAATATGGGCGAATTCAACTTCATTTCGGAAATATAAAGATATCTTGCTCAATAATAATGGATTATATCATATTTCAATATACAGTTCCGGCTTTCGTTTATTGAAATACCCCATTTCTTTCTTAAATTTCGTTACTATTTATCACAACGCCCTGAAATAATGCCATCCACACGAAATCCATCGTTCACCAGTTCTGTTAAAGGCAAAGTTTTGCTCGGCTTTTTTATTGCTGCACTTGCGCTGGGAACTTCCTGGGTAATCAGCAAGCTGGCATTTGAGGATATGCTGATCAAACTGGATGTACTTTCTACACCCAACGACAGATTAAGGCTTGTAAATAAGGTCTTTAAAAATATCCTTCAGATAGACCATCTTCAAAGTGCCGGCTCTATTCCGGGCGTGGACAAAAAGCAACAGTTTCTGATCCAGTCCCAGGAACTTGCAGCTACGCTTGACACGCTCAGTACACTCACCATTGATGATCCACAGCAGATCATACGGATAGATTCCATGAAACGTATTCTGAAACAACGGGAGCAGATATTTGGAAACTATGTGAAAGTCCGTTCCAAACTGGTGAGCAATCAGGCGCTATCGGATGAGGTAAAATCCATTTCAGGACTGATTACAGACAATAAACTTAAAACGGACAGCACAGTTGTTAAAACAAAAAAAAGCACGACTACCACTACAACTTATATACCTGTTCCGGACTCAACAAAAAAACCAGAACCAGAAAAAAAAGGCCTTTTTAACAGAATGTTCGGCTCAAAAAAGAATAAAAAAGAGCCTGTTATTGTTGTGCCGACACAAATAGTACAAAGGCAGGAAGTGAATGTAGAGGTCGATACGCTTACTATTGTTCCCAAGGATAGTACGATTGAAAAAGTAGGCGAGGCCGTAAATGCTATAGAAAAATCCCAAAAACTACGTACTGACAGCTTTATAGACCGCGAACAGGAATTATCAACAGCCGGTAATTCTTTGGTTAGGCAGTTGTTACGAGTGATGCAGGAGGTTGAAAATGAGGTTGTAAAACAATCCAACAACGACAGCCTGAAATCCCAGAAAATGATTGCAGAAAGCAAGAAACAGATAGAGTGGGTAATGCTCGGTTTCTTTTTTCTCACTGCTTTGCTGGCATATCTGATTTTTAAGGATATCACCAAGAGCAATAAATACAGAAGCCAGCTGGAAGAAGCCAAAGAAGAGGCGGAATATCACGGTATGGCCAAGCAGCGGTTTTTATCCAATATGAGCCATGAGATCCGTACGCCGCTGCAATCGATCATTGGTTATACAGAAGCACTGAAAACGGACGAGAAACCAAATCAGCAGGATCTGAACAGTTTACATTCTGCATCTGAACACCTGCTGTACCTGGTGAACGAAGTACTGGATTACAGCCGGATTATTTCAGACCAGTTTACTTTTGAAGAACAGACTTTTGCCATTACGCCCTTACTGAACGAAGTAGTCCAGATGTTACGGCCGACCGCGCGGCAAAAAGGACTTACCCTGGCGTTGGAAAATAAATTATCATCAAGCCTTTTCTTAAAAGGCGATCCGTTTCGTCTACGCCAGGTGTTGTACAACCTGCTTACCAATGCAATTAAATTTACTGAAAGCGGTGAAATAACATTACGGTCAGCCGGAGTTGCAAAGGACGAAAGCATGGTGCTTGAATTCCAGATCGCAGATACAGGAATTGGTTTATCGCAGGAACAGGCCCAACGCGTTTTTAATCAGTTTGAACAGGCTGATGCATCTATTTCAAGACGGTTTGGTGGTACCGGATTAGGGCTTAGTATTGTGAAAGCGTTGGTAGAAGGGATGAACGGAACTATCTATCTGCAAAGCAATCCCGGAAAAGGCACTACGTTTTTTGTAAAAATAATGCTTGAAAAAGCAGAAACCCCGCTAATAACATCAGAAGAGATAGAGAAAAAAACTTATCTGGTAAATGGTAAAGTCTGGCTGATAGACGATGATGCTTTTATACTGAAATGGTGTTCTTCGGTACTTGACATGTATAACATTGAACATTCCTGTTTTTCATCAGCAGAAGATGCACTTGAACAGCCCTGGGACAATGAGGTAAAATTTGTGCTCACGGATATGCGCATGTCGGGAATGAACGGGGCTGAGCTTTGTGAACGCCTGAGGGAAATTGCAATGCCTGACGTTAAATTTTATGTGCTCACAGCTCAGGCACTGCCGGAAGAACGGACTAAACTTCTGCAAATGGGCTTTGACGGCATATTGATGAAGCCTTTCCATTCAAACGAGCTATTGGAACTGCTTGAAAAATATTCTATAAAAAAATTGCCGGTGCGTACAAAGCTGGATTTATCTATACTGAACCAGATGACTTTTGGCGATGATACCATTATGAGGGAAATACTGGATCAGTTTGTCAAGGATTCCCGGCAGGACCTGGCTTCTTTATATGAATGCATTGAAAATTCGGATATGGATAATATGCACGAACTCATGCACCGAATGGCTGGCAGAACCGGACAAATTGGCGCTAAAAAACTATCTGCCCAATTCCGTTTTTATGAAATTGCCATACGGGATAAGAAGCAAAAAATTCCAGCCGCTGAATTAAATGATGTAATACACCAGGCCCGGAATGTAATTGAGGAAGTAGAAGAAAAAGCCCTCTCCTACTCTATATGATATTTTTCAATTTTATAATAAAGCGTTTTCCTGTCTATGTTGAGTAGCTTGGCTGCCTTGCTCTTGTTATACCTGACTTCCTGAAGTACTTTTTCTATCATTTCTTTTTCGTGCGTTTCCTGCAAAGCTTTCAGGTCCGAACCGGTGGCCTTGGGAACCGTTTCCGACATAGCAGTTATCATTTCGGCAGGCAATGCATTTAGTGTGGCTTCTTCATCCTTCGTAAGCAAAATCAGCCTTTTAATTACATTATTCAATTCCCGGAGATTCCCCGGCCAGTCGTAAGTATGAAAAATTTCCATCACTTCTTTTGACAGCCGCTGTACATTCCGGCCCAATTCCTCGTTGGCTTTATCTACAAAATACTGTATGAAAATATTCAGGTCCTCTCCTCTTCTCCTGAGTGCCGGCACTTCAATTTTGAACTCATTCAGACGGTGATACAAGTCTTCTCTGAAATCCCCGTTCGCTGCATTTGTCATCAGGTCTTCGTTTGTAGCTGCAATAAGCCTTACATCCACTTTTACCTGGTTGTTGCTGCCGATTGGAACAATGATACGTTCCTGTAATGCTCTTAGCAATTTTATCTGTACATCATAGCCAAGGTTACCAATTTCATCCAAGAACAGAGTTCCTCCGTCCGCAGCTTCAAACTGACCTACTTTGTCCATCAATGCACCAGTAAATGCGCCTTTTTTATGGCCAAACAACTCACTCGCCGCCAGTTCCTTGGAAAGAGAACCGCAGTCAATAGCTACAAACGGCCCGTTTTTACGTTTACTCAAACGGTGTATGGATTTCGCAACATGTTCTTTCCCCGTCCCGCTTTCACCCTGAATGATCACGGACATATCCGTTGGTGCTACCAGACGGACATATTCATAGAGTTGCTTGGATATTTTACTGTTACCTTCAATAAAATCAAGTTGTGTCTTGTCTGCTTTTTTACCTGCTTTGGACTCCGGTTCTACTTTTTCAACTGATATATGCGATTTGTTAAGCGCCTCACTTAAAACCATCAGAAGTTCTTCCGGGTTTACTGGCTTTGTGATATAATCAAATGCGCCGTTCTGCATCGCATTTACAGCTGTACGCACATCATGAAAGCTTGTCATAATAAATGCGGGCATGCGATATCCTTCACTTCTTAACTGTTTCAAAAGATCAACAGAATTCCCATCAGGCAGCCTGTAATCCAGCATCAAAACTTCGTAAGGATTATTTTCGTCCATACTCTGGTTCAAAGCGGCTTTGGCTTCTTTTAAAGTGGAACAAATTTGTACTTTATGTCCATGCTTACTAAGAAATGAATTTAGTAATCTTGAAAATGTAGTATCGTCTTCCAGCAAAAGCAGATGGGCCATGTTAAAGTTATAGGGATTGATAAAATAAATAATTGACTTAACGAGCTGATAAAACGTAAAATTATAAAAAACAAACGCCAAAAGCCGGAGAAATAATTCTCCGGCTCCTACTTTTACGATTTTATTTAAAACAAGTCAATTTATTCTACTTTCTTTCCTTCTTTGTCCAGATTAACAGTGGATGATTCTTCTCCTTTTTTCAGAGATATCTCATAAACCTGTGTGTTATCTGCTTTGGTTACTAAAAAAGCGCTTACTACCTGCCATCCTGCATAAGCATCACTCGCAAGTGTAGTTTTAATTGCTTCCGGCAGATCTTCGGGCTTAACAGCCACTTTTTCCTGAGCAGCCGAGATAATTGTATTTGATTGTGGTAGATCATTTGCCTGTACAGAAACAAACGATGTGAGTAACAGGGCAATTGCTGAAATAATTTGTTTTTTCATGATTGTAAGATGTTACCTGAAACATTTATTATTGTAGATGTACTCTTTATCAGAATGTCCAATATAATTAAACCAGAAAGAATACAAGCACATAATACGCTGATAAACAGTTATTTATAAATTTTATTCTATATAAATATTAGTCTTTTATTTATGAAAATTCCTACAATTTGATGAAAAATACCTCATTTGTATTTGCCGTAGTAGTATTCCCTTTTATCGGAAGCCTGCTCTACAATTTAATTTAATAAAAAATAATTGAATTAAATTTCTCAAATACATATAATTATCTATATTTGTGTAGAATTTATTTCATTTTCAAATATCAAATGGGCTACAATTCTTAGTAGTATTATTTCACACTATAAGACCCACTTACGCACTATATCATTATTTTTCTCAACGTTATATTATTTTTCTATCGATTAGTCTGAAAACAAAAAAGATCCAGCAGTGGATTTTTTTGTTTTCAGACCATTCCTTTTGTTATGCTTTTCTGGTGTTTCAAACAAGCGATCCCTGTTGTTTTCATGCTCTGCTTCAAATTGTTTTGGTATTTTTTGGTAAAATTTCCAGGAAATAATTAATTTTTTTGTAGAATAATTATTATCTCTCAACTACCTGAAAAGAAGGCAACTAGATACGATACTTATTAATTTTTCTTCCGTTTTAAGCATCATACTTCCTGGTTCACATTGCTTCATTTTAATAACAACTGATCTAAAGTATTTACAAGGGCGTAGGTTTTCCAGATTGTCTTTCGATGGGCGAGAGGAAAACAAAACCTTTTATTGCTATGAACAGAATTAAAAATTCACAAAACGATTCCGGTAAAGAGGAAGAAAAAATGTCATCGTCGCTTAACCGACGTTCTTTTTTAATGTCAGCAGGTATTGCTACTTCTTTGGGCGCAATGGCTATTGCATGTACTGACCATGACGACGTGCCACCGACAGATGGTACAACAGTAGACCTTGGTTCAGGAGATGTTGGCGTTTTAAACTATGCTTATGCGCTTGAACAACTAGAAGCAGCATTTTACACACAAGTAATTGCTACACCTTATTCAGGAATTTCTGCTGCTGAATTGAGTATTCTGACTGACATCCGTGACCACGAAATTATTCACAGAGACTTTTTTAAGGCTGCATTAACAGCAGCAGCACCAACCGCTATTATTCCGGGACTGGAAGTAAATTTCTCTGCTATTGATTTTACAAGCAGAGCCTCAGTTTTGGGTACTGCAAAAGTTTTCGAAGATACCGGGGTTGCTGCATATAATGGTGCCGGAAATCTGATCAAAACTGGTGCTTACCTGGTTTTAGCTGGTAAAATTGTTTCTGTTGAAGCTCGCCATGCATCCGTAATACGCGATCTGCTGAATCCTTTTTCAGCTGATTTTGCAGGAGACGATGTAGTAGATACAAATGGACTTGATAAAGCACTTGATCCGGCTACTATTCTTGCTGCCGTAGCGCCGTTCCTAAAGACAAAGGTTACAGGTGCTAACGTGGGTAAATAATTTCCAACACAACTTCAATTTCAGAAACAATGAATATTTTCAAAATAATTGACGAATTACAAAAAATTGACGGTGATGCAGTTGGTCGTCTGGAGCACGCTTCACGCCGCCATTTCATGAACCGCATGAGCAGCAAAGTGATGGCCATTGCCGCACCGATGGCTTTTGCTACAATTGTTAACAAAGCATATGCTCAGTCAGCATCAGCGGTAGACGTACTTAAATTTGCTCTTACATTAGAATATCTGGAGGACGATTTTTACAAGGCCGGCCTTGCAGCAGCAGGCTTGGTTCCGGATGCTTACAAGACTGTAATTACACAGATCAGCAAACACGAAACACAGCACGTTGCTTACCTTGAAAAAGCATTGGGAATAACGGATGCCAACAGAGCAAAACCTGAATTTGATCTTACCTATGGTGGTGCTTTTGGTGATGTTTTGACCAACTTCAAGACTTTCATAACAGTTTCAAGTGCACTTGAAGATACTGGTGTACGTGCATACAAAGGTCAGGCTGGCGCTTTGATGATGGATCCTGCTATTTTACAGGTTGCTCTTCAGGTTCACTCTGTTGAAGCCCGCCACGCGGCTGAGGCGCGCAGAATATTTGCTATCGTAAATGCATCTGCTGCAACTAAAGGCTGGATAACCGGGAAACAACCTCTTATTCCTGCTGTACAGGCTATATATAACGGAGAAGACAATATGACTCAGGGCGGAGTAGATATTACAGGTCTATCCGGAAAATCAAATGCTGCCATTTCAGAAGCGTTTGACGAAACTTTGACAAAAGATGAGGTTTTGGCAATTGCTACGCCTTTTATCAAAATGTAATTTTAAATTAACCTTCCTGTTGAACCTATTGCACACACAGAATTTGGTGACGATATAGTTCTTATCAGTTTAATAGATATAAAGTAAAAAGAAAGGTTATCCGGTTGGGTAACCTTTCTTTTTGGTTTCGTACGACAATTTATTGTATCCATATTCAAACCATTTAAATACGGCATAACTAAACGGAACATTGTATTTTTGCATAAACACCTGAATCCTGCATGTATGAAACTGGCTTTTGACAGACGAGGCTTTTTAAAAAAACGAGCATGGCAGCTATTGTTGCAGCCCTGGGAAGTGAAATTGTATTTGCCGACAAACTTCCGAAAAGATACATTCCCATTGCTTTAGATGAGAAAGATGCTTTAAAAGGAAAAGATATTAATATGATCGTTCAGGGGGACAAACCCTGGAATGTAGAATCGCCGCTATATTTACTGGACGACCGTATTACGCCTGTCGACAAAATGTTTATCAGAAATAACGGCCTGATTCCCGAAAAAGCAGATATCAGCACCTGGACCCTGACCATTGATGGCGAGTCTGCAAAATCTGCAAAAACTTATACGCTGCAAGACCTGAAGAAACGCTTCAAACAATATACTTATCAGCTTGTACTGGAATGTGGTGGAAACGGGCGTTCCGGTTTTCAGCCGCAGACTTCCGGTAATCAGTGGGGACAGGGTGCAGTTCATTGCGCCGAATGGACCGGTGTCCGGTTGAAGGATATACTAAATGATGTAGGTGTAAAAAGTGATGCTGTATATATAGGATACCATGGAAAGGATATGCACCTGAGCCGTGATCCTAAAAAAGAAGCCATTTCAAGAGGCGTACCTATTGCCAAAGCTATGGAAGACGAAACATTGATTGCATGGCAGCTGAATGGAAAAGATATTCCTGAATTCCATGGCTATCCATTGCGGTTGGTAATTGGAGGCTGGCCGGCTTCTGTATCCGGAAAGTGGTTAAGTTCAATCTCAATCCGTAACAAGGTTCACGACGGCGCCAAAATGGAGGGGCATAGTTATAAAATGCCAAAAAACCCGGTTTCGCCAGGGCAGGACGTTCCACAAACTGATGAATATTTTAAGATCATCGAGTCGATGCCGGTGAAGTCTATTATCACTTTTCCAAAATCAGGAGCCATTATCCCGGCAGGAGCAGAACTTCCTTTAAGGGGACATGCATGGGCAGGTGACAGAGCAATAAAAACCGTAGATGTTTCTATTGATTTTGGCTCTACCTGGCAGAATTGCAAACTGGAAGCACCTGTAAACCGGTTGGCATGGCAACATTGGAATACTAAAATAAAGTTACCTCTGAAAGGCTATTATGAAGTTTGGGTACGCGCAACGGACGACAAATCCGTATCACAGCCAATGGTGATTCCTGCCTGGAACCCGGGAGGCTATTTGAATAACGCCTGCGAACGGATTGCTTTGAAAGTGGAATAAAAAAAGGTTAAAAGGTTAAAAGGTTAATGGTAGAAGGGGAAAATTGAGGAAGGGGAGAATGGAACGCTAGCCTGAAAGGCTCCTATACCTCAACCCAGGGTATATCCCTGGGAACTCTATAGGAGAATGGAAAGCTAGCCTGAAAGGCTCTAATACCTCAACCCAGGGTATATACCTGGGAACATAATAGGAGAATGGAACGCTAGCCTGAAAGGCTCTTATACCTCAACCCAGGGTATATCCCTGGGAACTCAATAGGATAATGGAACGCTAGCCTGAAAGGCTCTTATACCTCAACCCAGGGTATATATCCCTGGGAACATAAAAAATTACATGATGAAAAATTTAATTGCGGGACTTATCGGATTTGTTATTCTGGCAAGTTCTTTTACCGGAAAAAGATCAGATAATAACATTGCTGTAAAGACTTCTGTGTCATTCACAGATACATTAAAAAAAGACGCTGAAACGGGAATGATCGTTGATAAAGATCTTTATATGGTTAAGGCACAATGCACGAGCTGCCATTCTTCAAAGCTGATTATCCAGAACAGATTTACCAGAGATGGCTGGAAACAAAAGATTCGTTGGATGCAGGCAAACCATAATCTGTGGGATTTGGGAGAAACTGAAAAGCAGGTATTGGATTATCTTGAAAAATATTACGCACCTACTGCTACACTAGCCCGCCGACAGCCTTTGAAAGACATCAAATGGTACAAATTAGAATTAAAGTAATTTCAATCCGATAAAATATAGCCGCCGGATCAGAAATTTTTACCTTTACATTTCAAACGTTATGAATTAATACGCGTGCAAAGCCTAAAAAATACAACTTCCCGATTAACAAGAAATTACCTTTCTTTACTCATTTTAGTTTTCTGTTTAACTTCCTTTCAGCAGGTTAAAAGGCCATCACAGGACAAAGCGAAAATTAAAATTCCTGCCAGTGATATTTTACCCAATCCGCTAAGAGCAGAAGTAATCGGAATTCAGGATGGGGATACGATTGAAATGAAATTTATTTTCACAGGAAAAAAAGCAGGTTTCAGGATGGGTAAACCGTTAAGAATCCGCTTTTTACATGTAAATAGCCCGGAGCGTGGCAAGCCTTTTTACAAGATTGCCAAACAATTTACTTCTGATAAATGCTTCAGGAAAATAGTAACTATAAAACATGCGGGTAACTTTGACAGATATGGCCGGTTATTAGGTGAAGTCATACTTCCGGATGGAAAAGTGCTTAACAAGGAACTGGTTAAAAATGGACTCGCCGTTCATTTCAAAAAATATTCCAGCAGTGTAGAATATTCTAATCTGGAAATTCAGGCACAGAAAAAAAGATTGGAATCTGGAGCTTTTAAAGGAATCTTGAATTAAGAATGAAGAGTTTTGAACAAATGTGTAATGGGAACCCGGATACTGTAATATTGTTTACCCGTTACAGTCTCTTCGGGACATTTCATGAATAGATCTATTTAAAACCTTTACAGCAATGTGTTACATTGGATCTGTTGGTGAAACTGCATTGAAGGGCCTGAAATAAAAATTTACTTTCTGTTATAAATACCTTTTTCCATATTTCAAATGAGTTCAGCAGCGCTTTTTCAGATCCTTTTTCAGAATGACACTTTATTTCAGTTACATGAAACCAAAGCCGAAAGTGAAATTGTGCATGAAAAAGAAGTAATTTCTGAGGAAAATATTAAATCCTCTGTAACCGCTGTTCCCGCCATAATTGCTCCGGTTGAAACTGTGGTTCCTGAAAAACCGGTTATTATTGCTATTGACAACCCTGTCGAAATTCCACTTTCTCCCAAACTTGAAATAATAAAAACAGATGTACCGTCGATCGGGAATTTTCCTGTTTTGCAGCATAAAATTTTAATCCTGATTGATGAACCGAAACAAAAAGAAATGATCATTTCGGAAGCGCTTTTTCTAGATAATATTTTAAAAGCCGTTAAATCTTCTATCGATAGTGCTGATATTATCAATTTCAGTTTTTTACCAAAATCGGATGCACGAAATGTACTTGCAGAAAAACGGACTAATTACTTCATAACGTTTGGTGTACCACTTGCCAAACTTCACCTGGACCTTTTGATGATTCCGTATACCCCCAAAATGGTTGAAGGAATATGGTTTCTTTTAACAGATCCTCTGGTAGTAATTGAAGCGGAACGAGACCTGAAAAAGAAACTCTGGCAGGCATTACAAAAAATGTTTGAAACGTCTAATTAAGAGCGGTTTACCCAATTTTAATAACCGGCTATCACAATAATGTAGGTTAATATTCAGTTTTCATGGATAATCGCAGGCTAATCCATGAAAAAATATGGCCAAATTCACTGAATACATTTCCGGTTTATTCCGGGCATCAAAATCTGACGAAGATCAGTATTATGACGAAGAACCCGAAACTGAACGGGAAACCAATAAAAATCCTGCCGATCTTTCAGGGCAAAATTTGCTTCCGCTTAACGACATCCAGGTAAATACAAAGGACAACCTGTTATCTGAAACGAAATCTTCTTCATTGACAAAATCAGAAGTAAGCATTCCCTATTGGCTTTCCGACGAAGATACTTTGCGCGATGAGGGCGTCCTGTTTGGGTTATCAGAGTCTGAGCCGACTGAGAAAACAGATATCATCCAAAAATATTTCTCCCAGCTTGCCGCAGAACCTGTTAGCTATATTGAACAGCATAATGAACGCATCCAGGAATTAAATCTTTTTATTGGCAAAAAAACTGACCGGATTGAAGAATTGAAAATTCGGCTAAACGAGCACGAAGCTGCCAAAACAGATTCAGACCATCATTTGCCACGGACACTGATTGGACTGAGTCTTTGCATTGCCATGTGTATCGGAAACTTTTTTCTGATACGGCAGTCTTTAAGGCCTGCTTTTGCAGAAAGTTCCTGGATTGCTCTGGGAATTTTCCTGGCAGGAATGTTTAGCCTGTTTGGGCGTATTTCCATGTTCCATAATGTGGAAACTAAAGTTACGTGGCGGCCGCTTTTGGAAGAAACCGGATTGCCTTTTGCTGCCGCATTATTCGTTTTTGCCAATGCCCTGCCATACCAAAGCTGGTTACAGGCAAGTGCATTATTTGTATTTGTACTGTTCCTCTTCCTTTTTGCCGGAAAACTATTCCTTAGCAACATTACCGTTTTACGTACCGATCTGCAATCCTGGCTTGGTGTGATGAGAGATCAAAAACGGTATACAGATGATTCTGCCAGCTGGGAAGAAGAAATACTTGTTTTGCAGGAAGAAGTAGATGAATTACGTGTAAAAAAATGGCAGGTTGTAAGAGAGCAAAGCGCAGCTGAAACAGAACGTGACCGTTTGTTTGCAAAAAGGGATATGCTTATCAAACTATTTGAAAGCGAATTTTTCCTGGCACGCCGTATGAAAAACCAGTTGACCGGAAAGCAATTGAGTTATATTCAAAAGGGAGAATAAGAAAGCTTTCGGCTAGGTCCGTCGTACGAATAGTTTTCGTATTCAATCATTTCAATTAATCATCATACCGGGAAACCGGACAAAAATATAACAACATGGATGAGCAGAATTTAAACCAGAATGGTGATTACCAGCATGGATATAGTAGCGGTATTGAAGGATTAGAACGTCAGGGATATGAAGGTTATCTGGCCAGCCAGGTCAGCCATGACTGGATTACAGATAATCTGAATCAGAAAAAAGAACAACTTGCAGTTGTAAAGAACAAATATCAGGACACGCTTCGCCAACAAAAAATATCCTACGATAAGCTGCAACAGGAAGTAACAGGACTAAACAGCAGTTCCAAACAGGTTCAGGATATGGAATCGTCTATTGCCGGCATTGATTCCCATACCGGGCTGTTGAGAGAAAAGCGCTGCGATAAGGCACCGGTATATTCATTGATTGCAGGATTGATATTTCTGGCAGCTGGAATTTCATTTGTGGCGGGCGACTTAATTATTTCGCACGAAATTGTAGCTTACGCACTCAATATCAGGAATCCCAATGAAGCCTGGGCATTTGCGATTGGCCTTGCTATGCTATCAATCTTATTAAAACCAGCTTACGACCGGCTGATCGAAGAGCCTTATCACAAAGAAGATTCGCACAAGGCAAAGTCAAGATATGCAACGTTCAAACTGGTTTTGTCCATTTTCACGGTTGTGACTTTAATTGTTCTGGGCTGGTTCAGATATGAAGCTTACAGAACAGACAAGTTAAAAGAAGCTATTAATAAATCGGTAAAATATTTGCAGTTAAATGCTGTCGATCCCTTAACTGGTAATCCCGTCAACAGTCCGGAACTTGCCAACAAGATTGAACAGGCATTAAGAAATACAGATCAGCTGAATCTGGATCTGGTCAACAGTCCGTGGGCTTTGCTCTCTTTTGTATTAAGCGGCGTCTTATTTGCCATTGCAGGAGCAGTTTCACTGGGTATGGCATTACCCGTTTTACAAGGATTCTGGTATCGCTGGCTACAGATAGACCCCAAATTATGGCAGTTGCGGAGACGTCGTAAAAAAATCGTTAAACAAATGGAGCCTGTGCAAATTGCTTTATCCAATCATTTGATACAAAGGAATATCCTGGAAAATGAGTTGTCAGTATTGCCATCGTGGGAAGAATTAAAAAAGGAAGAAAAAGATATTACTGCTGAAATCGCTAAACTTGAAGAAGAGCGTAAACAGGCATTAACCGACAGCCGTACGCATTCATTTGGTGACGGTTACGCACATGGGCAGGTTACGCGCGAGGTTATGAATGAAGAGGAATACGATTACTGGCGTAACAGCCATCTGACTGTTTCCAACCTGGCACTACGCGCCAAGGCTAACGCAACTACTGACCGGGCAGTTACACGTACCCAAAGTACCGGTATGCGTCCGTACCAGGCTATACGGAAAGTGATCACAGATCGTTTTGATGAAAACAACTCACAATGATTTTACTTAAATTGGGGGTTCTGATCTTTTTTAAGATATTATTCTATGATTATTACCCCCAATTTAAGAATTGTACCCTGTGACGATACGCTGTTTGACGCGATACGGATGGGCAATAATACGCTGGCCCGTGTGATGGGTGTGAATGTCCCTAAAAAATGGACCGAATTCAGGGACACTTTTACTCCCTCCTACGACCGGTGGAAAGCGCATCCTCCGCTTCGTGAATGGTGGGTATACCTGACTATTCATATTCCTGATAACCAACTTATTGGATCCTGTGGTTACAAGGGCGAACCGGATTCTACAAGGAACAGTTGAAATTGGTTATGAAATAGCACCTTCCCACAGAATGAAGGGACTGGGAACCGAAACCGCTATGGGACTGGTACAGCATGCTTTTTCCAGAAGTGGCGTACATAAAGTGATTGCCCATACATTACCTGAGGAAAATGCTTCCTGCCAGATTTTACAAAAAGTTGGTTTTGCACAAACTGCGGATATCAATGATTCCGACGAAGGCTTACTATGGCTCTGGGAAATGAAAAAAACAAATTAAAGCTGTTTCATGATTACTATGCCGTTTTATATTAAAATCATACTTTCATAAATTAATAGCACTGATTTTATAAATTTTTGTCTTAATTTATTGTTTGATAATATATGAATCAATAAACGTTGCCTGACTGAATAATTTATGATGTCCATATCAAAAGATACATATCCCTGGTTAAAACATTATCCCGATGGAGTACCGTATGAAATAAATCCGGATGCATATACTTCGTTGCTGGATTTGATGGAGACTGGTTTTAAAAATAATGCGGATCAGCCCGCGTATACTAATCTTGGGAAACAAATCACTTATAAAGAACTTGATCTGTTGTCCCGGAATTTTGCTTCATACCTGGAAAGTATAGGCCTGAAACAAGGCGACCGTATTGCAATTCAGATGCCAAATATTCTGCAATACCCTATTGCCATGTTCGGTGCGCTCAGGGCGGGACTAACAATTGTTAATACCAATCCGCTGTACACAAGCAGGGAAATGCAGCACCAGTTTGATGATTCCGGTGCAAAGGCGATTGTTATTGTGGCCAATTTTGCGGCAAATCTGGAAAAGATTATTGCTAATACTGGTATTGAGCACGTAATTATCACCGAGATAGGTGACATGCTCGGATTTCCTAAAAAGCAGATTGTCAATGCGGTGCTGAAATACGTGAAGAAAATGATTCCTGATTATCATTTACCTCAGGCTGTCTCTTTCAACGATGCATTAAAGACCGGCGCACAGATCTCGTACAAAAGGCCTCATGTTTCAGGTATTGATATAGCTTTTATTCAGTATACCGGTGGTACCACAGGAGTTGCTAAAGGGGCTATGCTTACACACCGTAACCTGATCGCAAACGTGGAGGGGATTAATGAATGGCTCATGTCCAAAATGAAGCATTCTAATCATACGGGGCAAATAAATATGGTGGCTCCGTTACCTCTATATCACGTTTTTGCGATGACAGTCAACGCATTATGTGGGATAAAATGGGGAGCTTTAAATGTCCTTATCACGAACCCAAGAGATATGCCGGCTTTTGTAAAAGAGCTTAAAAAATATAAAATTCATATTTTCCCGGGATTAAATACGCTTTTTAACGGCCTGTTAAACAATGTCAGTTTTAAAGACGTAGATTTCAGTGAATTGATGATTTCAATTGCCGGAGGAATGGCGTTGCAAAAAGTGGTGGCCAAGCGCTGGGAAGAGGTAACTGGCTGTGTTTTGATTGAAGGCTATGGCCTTTCTGAAACTTCGCCCGTATTGTCAGTAAGCCCATTGGATGGAAATCACAGACTGGGTACAATAGGATTGCCATTTCCAAGTACGGAGATGCGCATCCTGCGTGACGATAATACCTGGGCTGATATTGGAGAAAGAGGAGAAATCTGTGCAAAAGGCCCGCAGATTATGCTTGGATATTACAACCGCCCGGATGAAACTATAAAGGTTATTTTTGAAGACGAAAACGGCCGTTGGTTCCGGACAGGCGATATTGGTATAGAAGACGAAGATGGATTTTTTAAAATCGTTGACAGGAAAAAGGACATGATCCTTGTTTCCGGTTTTAATGTATATCCCAATGAGATAGAAGATGTAATAGCGCAATGTCCGGGCGTGCTGGAAGTAGCATGTGTTGGTATCCCGAGTGAGAAAACAGGAGAACTCGTTAAAGTATTTATTGTCAAAAAAGATCCGGATCTAACCGAAGACACCGTAAAAGCTTTTTGCAAAGAAAATCTGACAGCATACAAGTGCCCGAAACAAATAGAATTCCGGATAGAATTACCTAAAACGAATGTGGGTAAAATCCTGAGAAGGGCTTTGCGGGAGGAAGAAATGGCAAAGGACGTGAAGTGAAAATAGCAGTTAATTATTCTTTATAAATATTACCTGGGCAGTCTCTGTTCAGGTATTTTTTATTGAACCGGATTCTGCTGATTCCGAAATCATTTCCTTTGAAAAGTGTAATTAGAGTAAGCTTTATGTATATTTAAACAAACAAGTACTAAACCTTGACAGTAAATTGTTATGAATCTACACCGGAAAACTTTAGTATTATTGCATGGCCATGGCGTGGACGACACGATCTGGGATTATCTTGATGCTGCTCTCAACGACGCTTTTACCATTGTAAGGCCCAATATTTCACTCTTCACATTCTGTCAGTCGGTAGAAGATTATGCCGGAGAATTACATCGTTTTTTAACCAATGCCACTATTCAGAAATGCACATTGATCGGTCACTCAATGGGCGGCTATATTGCACTTGCGTTTGCTGAAAAATATCCTGAAATGCTTGAAGGTTTTGGACTGTTTCACTCAACTGCTTTTGCTGACGATGAAGCTAAAAAGCATCAGCGCAACCAAACCATTGATCTTCTCAAAAACCATGGTACTGAGGCTTTTGTAAAACATACTGCCCCGAATCTGTTTGGAGACAGGTTTAAGGAAATATATCCTGAAAAGATCAATGCCCACATTCAACGCTATGGTAAATTACCTGCCCAGGCATTGATAGCCGGCATTATTGCCATGCGTGACAGGACAGACCGGACAGCTGTACTGGCGTCTATGCCATTTCCGGTATTATTTATTATTGGTATGCAGGACAAACTTATACCTTTTGAAAGCTGTATTGAATTGTCAGGTTATCCTAAACAAAGTTATCCGTTTATTCTTGCTGAAGCCGGACACCTGGGTATGGTAGAACGTCCGGATGCAACGGCAAGAATGATAAACTGGTATTTGGAGAAAATTTCTTCAATATAATTTTTTTTATTGATCTAAAATAAGTCAGTATTCGTTAACTCAAACAGAATACTGACTTATTCAATATTAACGCTATGAAAAAATTTACTCCTTCTTTTTACTTTCAAAAAATCTATATTCTTGTTTTTGGGTGCTTTTTGTTCCTGACAGCCTGCGACAGCAATAACACGCCTGATCCGATTGTAGAAAATCAGTATCTGGAAGATGACAGCCTTATCAGGGAAATACCAAAGGAAACAATCTTGCAAAGTGCTACTGCCCTGAGCCCACTCTTACCTGGATTTGTAAAAAATGGGGTAAAAGCATACAGAATTACATATAAAACAAAAAATACAGATGGTAATGAAATTATAGCTTCCGGAGCTATTATTCTACCTGTTACAGACCAGTCTGTGTCTATGATTAGCGTGCAGCATGGTACTATTACTAACGATGAGTCCGCTCCATCGCATTTTAATCCTGGCTCAGAAGGTGCCTCTTTTGGTTCATTATTTGGTTCGCTTGGTTATATTATCGCCTATCCCGACTACATTGGATATGGTGCTTCAAAGGGGTATCCACATCCCTACGAGCATAGAGCGTCACTTGCTTCGGCTTCACTGGATATGCTCCGAGCAGCAAAAGAGTTCCTGAAAGGACATGCAGAAGTAAAATGGGATGAGAAATTATACATTGCGGGTTATTCAGAAGGCGGGTATGCAACCATGTCATTGCAAAAAAAATTGAAGAAGAAGCTTCATCGGAATTTAACCTTCGAGCTTCGAGCTGTGGAGCTGGTGCATATGACAAAACTGCCTTCATGAATTACATTATTAACAATAAAACTTCCGGAGTAGCCAGCTATAACAAAAGTTATCTGTGGGTGTTGTTAACTTACGATCGATTATATAATCTGAATAAACCTGCTTCTTATTATTTCAAAGAACCCGAAGCAACTCAAATCGCTAAACTGGGAATAGATTATCCTATTGCTGATAGTTTTAATACAATCCTGAATGATTCGTTCAAGAAATTATTGAATGATGGAGCTGATACAGGTTTTATCAATGCGATTGCAGATAACAATGTCTATAACTGGAAACCTAAAACCCCTACACGGCTGTTTCATGGAGATGCCGATCCATTGGTTTTTTACTTCAATTCTGTCAATGCTGTAACTGCCATGAAAAAACTTAGTGCAGCTGATGTTGAACTGATTACTATTTCAGGCGGCACACATTCCACTTCAATAGATGATTATCTTTTGGGAACACTAACTTTTTTTACTGCCACAAAATAATTATCAATTACATTTGCTCTCCATTAGATTGATAGAGTAAATATGATTTTAGAAATATCCATTACAAATAAATTTTCAATTTCTCATCTGAAGACCAAAGCTAACAATGATATGCGATGTTGTTGAGGAATCATTGCGCATCATTTTAAGTTTAAATGTTACGACTTTTTAAAAGTTAATTTTAAGAATAATATCACGTATTTATAATTCTCCAGATGTCCTCACTTCTCGACTTGGTTGGCAACACTCCACTTGTTGAATTAAACCGGATTAATCCGAATCCTCAGGTAAAAATATATGGTAAACTGGAAGGCAATAACCCTGGCGGCAGTGTAAAAGACCGGGCTGCTTACAGCATGATTAAGGGTGCATTGGATCGTGGAGAAATAAAATCCGGAACAAAGCTCATAGAAGCCACAAGTGGAAATACCGGGATTGCATTGGCTATGATCGCAAGTTTGTTCGAGGTAGAAATTGAATTGATCATGCCACAGAATTCTACCCGTGAACGTGTATTGACTATGGAAGCTTTCGGCGCAAAAGTTACATTGACAGAAACAATGGAAGGTGCCCGGGATTATGCAGAAAAGCTGGCAGCTGATAACGGATACTTTATGCTGAACCAGTTTGCAAATCCTGATAACTGGAAAGCACATTATAAGACGACCGGATCTGAAATCTGGAAAGATACCAATCAAAAGATCACACATTTTGTATCGTCTATGGGTACTACCGGTACCATTATGGGTGTCTCACGTTATCTGAAAGAACAAAATGAAAATGTGCAGATCATCGGATGTCAGCCGACAGACGGATCAAGTATTCCGGGTATACGGAAATGGCCTGAAGAATATTTGCCAAAAATATTTGATAGAAACAGAGTCGACCGGGTTATGGAAGTCACTCAGGAGAATGCCGTTGCAATGACACGCAGATTAGCCAAAGAAGAGGCAGTATTTGCTGGTATGAGTAGCGGAGGCGCTGCGTGGGCAGCCATTGAGCTCGCAAAAGAACTGACCTCAGGAGTAATTGTATTTATAGTTTGTGACCGCGGAGACAGATACCTTTCCAGTGAGTTATTTGGGTAAGTTTTCGGCAATCGGCTTTCGGCTTTCGGCTATCAAAGTTAGTCCAAAAGCCGAAAGCTGATTGCCGGCGGCTCCTTAAAACCATCCCGATCCGAGATTCCTGAAAGGCCATGGAATCGCTACCATAATAATGATTAAAGCCATGGCATAAAAATAAAGAACGGTTCTATGCTTATTGGCACCTTCCAGTTTTTTAGATCTGATTCTGCCAACTGTGATCAATGCAATCGCTATCAGCATCGTAAATCCGTGTTCGATGGTAAAGAAACGGTAAAATTTATCGCTGATAAAATCAAAATTGACTTTTGGGCTCATAAAAAACAGGATCAGTCCAATCAAAAGCTGGGTATGAGTGGCAATGAAAGCAAATAAATAAATTTTGCTGTCTCCCTGCTTTGCACTTTGCCAATTGGAATATGCGACGATAATAGCTGCAATCAATAATGCAAGTACAACGTAACGCAAGCCCGAATGAGCATGTATAAGAATATTCATAAATATAAGAACAGATTATGGTGATTAATGGTAATAACAAAGGTAACCACCAAACTACCTTCTCCCAAATAATGTAACAGCCGAAGTTGAACAATGTATTAAAGAAGTAGTAAACATTTATGTGCCATATTTGCAATAAAATATAAATTACAAAATCCCGATAACCAATGATTATCTATAACATTACAGTAAATATTAGTTATCCATCTGAAAAAGAATGGCTTACTTATATGAAAACAATTCACATACCTGAGATCCTGGCTACCAATCTGCCAGTTGAAGTTAAACTGCTGAGGTTACTGACCGAGATAGAAAATGAAGGCTCTACCTACACATCTCAATTTAAATTCAGGACAATGGAAGATTTTCTTGCTTATCAAACACACCATCAGGAAGAATTGCAGGAAAAACATCATCAAAAATTTAATGGTCAGTATGTCTCTTTTCGGACACTTTTAGAAGAAGCCTGATTAGGGACTAGTTAGATATTATTATTAAAATAAATTCGAATAAACCTCTCAATTTGCTTGACATTAAGGTATTAATTTTCTTTATTTAAAATACCGTTCATCATGGCAATTGCAGGAAAATCCTGTGTTTTGCACTTATTCAAGAGTGGTAATCAAAACCGCCGTACTATCAGGTATGAATTTTGTGATGAATGGTTTGAAGTTATGTTTTACCTTAAACCTAAGTGCTTATGAGACTGCAGATGCAAGCAATTCACTTTGATGCGGATCCAAAATTGTTATCATTCATCCAACAAAAACTGGATAAACTGGATACATTTTACGATCAGATTACAAGTGGTGAGGTGTTCTTAAAATTAGATAAAAGTGATAACGCCAAATTACACACCAAACTTCTCGAAGTTAAACTTTATGTACCGGGAGGAACGATGTTTGTAAAAGAACAAGGAACAACATTTGAAGAGGCAACTGATTTAGCAGTAGATACGTTGAAAATGCAGGTGAAAAAATTCAAGGACAAGCGTAATAACTCAAGAGCTCCTAAACTTATTGATGAAGTAGAAGAAACCGTAGAATTTGCGGTTATTGCAGAGGAAACCGAAGAATAAAATCCATATATTTTTCATTAAAAAAGGAAGTTACCACAAAAGGTAGCTTCCTTTTTTTAGTATTTTGCAAAAGAATAATTTATAATAAAATGATCTTATGAATATTGAGCCTGTTGTAAATGCCAGTTTTGACCATTTTTTTCGTTTCACCCAGGATGAAGTGATACGCTTTGCAGAATTAACCGGAGATAATAATCCACTTCACTTGGATGCGGCTTATGCTGCGACTACAAATTTTAAACGCCCGATTATTCACGGAATACTGGGAGCAACGGTTTTTACGAAAGTTTTAGGAACCCAGTTTCCAGGCTTTGGTTCAGTTTATCTAAAACAAACCCTGGAATTTCTCCGGCCTATGTATGTGGAAACAGACTATAAAGCCGTTTTTACGATCAAGTCGATCCAGGAAGAAAAACATATAGCTGAAATATCAACAGAAATCGTAGATATTACTACCAAAAAAGTAGTTACGAGAGGAATCGCAACAATGATCAATGACAAAATATTCTAAAAAAAGCCCGATTCTAACGAATCGGGCTCCCAAATGTCTGTGTGTTTAAAATACTATTACTTTTCAGCAGCATTTTTCTTATCCTGAACTTCTGAGCGGATTTCTTGAGCCAACGTTTTAAGATCCTGCATGCCTTTGCGTACACGAGTACCCGCAGCTTGGTTTTCTTTGTTGTAGAACTTATCAAAGTCTCCTTCAAGGGAAAGGATCAGATCCTTTACTTCATCAAATCTTGCCATGGTCTTTATTTATTTTTAGTTTAAAAATGCCCAAAACACGCTAAAAACGCATGTTTCCCCGAAATTTAGTAATTAAAAGCATTATCACAACCCAAAAAACAAAAAAAAACACTTCTATAATACAATTTAAATTCCACAAAACATCTAAACAACTGATAATCAGAAACTTAATTAATTAATTAATTTCATCAAAATTATCAAAAAAAGAGGCATTTAATGAAAAATGCCTCCTGCAATCTAAAAATGCATATTTCTCTATTCTACAACCTCCTGTACATCTTCAATCTGATACACCCGGTTTTTTAATTTGTCAGCCAGAGTTGTAAATGCATCAAGTGTATATTCAACATCTTCCAGCGTATGAGAAGCAGTTGGAATAATACGAAGCATGATTTGTCCTTTGGGAACAACCGGGTAAACTACTATTGAACAGAAGACACCCATATTTTCACGAAGGTCACGCACCATTCTGGTCACTTCCGGAACTCCACCTTCACTATGCAGGAAAACAGGCGTAACGGGTGATTCCGTTGATCCGATGTTGAATCCGCGGTTGCGTAAGCCATTTTGCATGGCTGCGACATTTTCCCAAAGCTTGGTCCTTAATTCAGGGGTTGCCTTAATTATTTCCAAACGCTTACGTCCCGCTTCTACAAAAGGCATTGGAAGTGCTTTTGCGTAAGTCTGGGAACGCATGTTATATTTCAAATACATAATTATTTCAGGATTGTCCGAAGCAATGAATGCACCAATAGCCGCCATAGATTTAGCGAAAGTCGAGAAATACAGATCGATGTCTTTTTGTACACCCAACAATTCTCCAACACCCGCGCCGGTTTCACCCATTGTCCCGAAACCGTGTGCATCATCTACAAGCAAGCGGAAATCATATTTTTTCTTTAGTTCAACAATTGCCTTAAGATCTCCAACCTTTCCCGACATCCCGAATACGCCCTCAGTAATAACCAGAACACCACCACCCTTTTCGTTGGCTACTTTTGTGGCACGTTTCAGGTTTTTTTCCAGGCTTTCCATATCATTATGGTTAAACTTGTAATATTCACCAAGTTTAGCCTTATGCAAACGGATTCCATCTATTATACATGCATGAGATTCCGCATCGTAAACGATCACATCGCGGTAATCACAAATACACTCGATTGCTGACATAATTCCCTGATATCCGTAGTTTAAAAGAAATGCATCTTTTTTCCCTACAAACTCAGCTAATTCTTTTTCAAATTCTTCATGCTGGACAGAGTTCCCCGACATCATTCTTGCACCCATAGGATAAGCAAGACCCCACTTTGCTGCTGCATCTGCATCTGCTTTTCTAACCTCCGGATGGTTTGCAAGGCCAAGGTAATTATTAAGACTCCAGTTCAAAACTTCACGACCCATAAAACGCATACGGGGACCAAGCTCTCCTTCCAGCATTGGAAATGAAAAATAATGATGGCTGTTCAGCATTTTGGCAGGAGTCCCGATAGGTCCTGAGTTGTTTTGCAATTTCTCAAAAATATCCACTCGCTTCTGATTTATTGTAGGTAACCAATGATTACGTTGTTAGATAAATACAAAAATAAAAAAAATAACCTTACCTTAATAATGACTTATCTTCCAAGCATTTTGTAAGTTAGTAAAATAATAAAAATACTGCAGTTAAAAATCAGCTATTATTCTACACCTTACCACCAGTATCCTATTAGATATTCATGCCTCCGATAAAAAAAATACTTGTTGCTAACCGTGGAGAAATTGCCCTGAGAATTATGCGTACAGCCCGGGAAATGGGTATATTAACTGTTGCTATTTTTAGTGAAGCCGACAGAATGTCCCCACATGTAAGATATGCGGATGAGGCAGTTTGTGTTGGCCCGGCCTCATCTTCTGAATCATATCTGAGGGGAGATAAAATAATAAATATATGTAAAGAATTAAATGCAGATGCCATTCATCCTGGTTACGGCTTCCTCTCAGAAAATGCTGACTTTGCGAAGAAAGTCAAAGAAGCAGGCTTAATTTTTATTGGCCCGTCGGATACTTCCATTGCCATAATGGGAAACAAACTGACTGCCAAACAGGCTGCGGGTAAATATAACATTCCAATGGTTCCAGGGACTTCGTCGGCCATAACAGACAGACTGGAAGCTAAGACCATTGCTGCGTCTATCGGATATCCGATATTAATAAAAGCAAGTGCAGGTGGTGGCGGTAAAGGTATGCGAATAGTAAATCGGGATACCGAATTTGACGAGCAGATGGATCGCGCAGTCAGTGAGGCAATCTCTTCGTTTGGAGACGGATCAGTTTTCATTGAAAAATATATCACTTCCCCGAAACATATTGAAATACAGGTATTGGGAGATCATTATGGCAATATCATCCATTTATTTGAACGTGAATGTTCTATCCAGCGGCGCCATCAAAAAGTAATTGAAGAGGCCCCTTCGATATCCGTTACTCCTGAAATCCGCGAAGCAATGGGAAAATGCGCTATTGATGTTGCGCGCTCATGTGATTATTACGGAGCAGGAACCGTAGAATTTATCATGGACGAGTCCCGTAACTTTTATTTTCTGGAAATGAATACCAGATTGCAGGTAGAACATCCGGTAACCGAGCAGATTACTGGCGTTGACCTGGTAAAACAAATGATTTTAATTGCGGAAGGCAATCCATTATCTATTAGCCAGGATAACCTTATCATAAAAGGACACGCCATAGAGGCCAGGGTATATGCTGAAGATGCAGCCAACGACTTCCTGCCCGATGTAGGAACTCTCCAGACATACAACAGGCCACAGGGAAATGGCGTAAGAGTAGATGATGGATTTGAACAAGGTATGGACATTCCCATCTATTATGATCCCATGATTGCCAAACTGATCACTTATGGTGAAAATCGTGATGAAGCGATTAATAAAATGGTACGGGCAATTGACGAATATCAAATTTCGGGAGTAGAAACTACACTTCCTTTTTGTCGATTTGTAATGCAGCATAAAGCATTTGTAAGTGGGGAATTTGATACGAATTTTGTTAACAAGTATTTCTCGGCCGAGAATTTAAAAAGAGAACAAAAACCAAGTTCTGAAATGCTGGCTGCACTAATAACTGCTCATTTAGCCACATCATTAAAGCCTGTTGAAACACCAATAAACGATTCTGTATCAGCGAATATATCAAAATGGAGAACACGGCGGTTCAACAATAACTAAAAATGGTATTTTCCTAGGATTCTCTCATAAAATTTACTACTTTTGCGGTCTTAATTTTTTGGAAATTCCAATAATTCTGGCTTGTATAAATGATACAAAAATTAGTATCCCTATGTTCTTATTTTTGATTTAAAATATGAAAAATAAAACATCCACCACTAAGTTTTGATATTAGAGATTACTAAAAAAATACGAATAATAACTGTTTCAATTTGACCCACCCAAGGTCTGAACGACTATCGAATTTCACTGAATAACCAGCTATGAAGCTATCCGAATTTAAATTTGACTTACCCCAAAGCCTTATTGCACTTCATCCTACAGACCGCGGCGAATCACGCTTAATGGTTGTACATCGTAAAACAGGAGAAATAGAACACAAAATGTTTGCCGATCTTATCAATTACTTTGATGATGGTGACACAATGGCTATTAATGATACGAAGGTATTTCCTGCCCGTCTTTATGGTCAAAAGGAAAAAACAGGAGCTAAAATTGAAGTATTTCTTTTGCGCGAACTTAACCGGGAAATGCGTTTATGGGACGTTTTGGTTGATCCTGCCCGTAAAATCCGTGTCGGTAATAAATTATATTTTGGAGATAGTGACCTTGTAGCAGAAGTTATTGATAATACTACTTCACGCGGACGTACTATTCGTTTTCTATATGATGGAAATAACGACGAATTTATGAAACTGGTGGATGAATTGGGTGAAACTCCGCTTCCTCCTGAAATCATTTCCCGTCGTAAAGTTGAAAGTGCTGACCGTGAGCGGTTCCAGACTATTTTCGCTGAACATATCGGAGCTGTGGCAGCACCTACGGCAGGATTGCATTTTACAAAAGCAATGATGAAACGCCTGGAAATAAAAGGTGTGAATTTTGCTCCGGTTACTTTACATGTTGGCTTAGGAACTTTTCGTACTGTGGATGTTGAGGATTTAACAAAACACAAAACTGATTCAGAAAATTACAGGATAACGCAGGCAAGTGCAGACATTGTTAATACTTCGATAGATTCTAAAAAACGTGTTTGCGCTGTTGGAACTACTTCTTTAAAAGCTATTGAATCATCTGTTTCGGCAAGTGGTCATTTAAAAGCGGTTGAAGGATGGACTGATAAATTTGTTTTCCCTCCTTACGAATTTAAAATTGCGAATGCAATGTTGTCTAACTTCCAATTGCCGGAATCAATTCTATTGATGTCGGCCTGCGCATTTGGAGGTTTTGACCTTGTTATGAAAGCATATGAACTTGCCATAAAAGAGAAATACAAATTTTTTACTTATGGAGATGCTATGCTGATTATCTAATAATCAGCAGTCACTGAAATACTATAGGTCATTTACGGTCAGATTGTTTTGCAGCAATTCATATCGTAAATGACTTTTTTATTATAAATTCTTTAAGGAAGATATTATGCAGGAATACGTTATAATTGTAGCAGGCGGTACAGGAAGTCGCATGAAAAGCGATATTCCAAAACAATTCATAGCGTTGAATGGCCTACCCATTTTGATGCATACAATAAAAGCGTTCAGAAATTATTCGGATAAGCTTTCCATCATATTGGTTTTGCCAGAAAATCAGTTTGAATACTGGCAACTGTTATGCAAACAGTATTCTTTCCATGAATCTTTATTACTTATTGCTGGCGGGAATACCCGATTTGATTCTGTTAAAAATGGGCTTAATAGTATAAATGCTGATATTGGCCTTGTAGCGGTTCATGATGGAGTTCGGCCAATAATTAGTAAACAAATTATTTCTGAAAGCTTTCAGCATGCATCAGAATTCGGATCTGCTATAGTTAGCGTCCCAATGAAAGATTCCATCCGGAAAATTAATAAAGATGGAGATAATATCTCAGAAGACAGAACTGCATTTCGTTTAATTCAGACTCCCCAGACCTTTCGTCTTGACTGGATGCAAAAAGCGTTTACTGCTTCATATCAGGCAAATTTTACCGATTGTGCCAGTGTGCTAGAATCAGCAGGTTATACAATTCAGCTGATTGAAGGTGCTTATGAAAATATCAAGATTACCACACCCGAAGATTTAAGATGGGCTGAAATTTATCTGTAATTTCAAATTAGTGCTTGTTTATAGATAATTTGACAGAAAATTTTCAAATTAATACTTATCTGTGCTTTCCATTTTTATTTCCATATTTTATTTTTGCAGTCTGACATTTTCTTAACTTTAAAACTCAATTGTTATGGGAAAAGGAGATAAAAAAACAAGAAGAGGAAAAATCTGGCGGGGTACCTTTGGCGTATTAAGGCGTCCTTCCGAAAACCAAAATAAACCTGTTTCCGGGGTTGAAACTTCACCTACTAATACCAAACAGTCCTAGTCATATAAATATTTATTGGTTTATTTCAAATATCCCACAATAAGAATTTTGAAATAAACCAATAAAATCACTTCGATTAATTCCTTTCCAATTATTATACGTTTCTGCTATTTCATAATTGCAGAAACAAATATCAAATTACGATAAATCCGTAATTTCAAACAAAATCTATAGATTGTATTAATATTTATAGGTATATACTTACCTTATAGTTCGAAACTAACTAAGGTATTCAAAGAATTTCACTAAAAACTTATATTCGCACTATGAAAAAATTGGTAAACGATGCTCGGTTGTATCTTGGTGTAGCCCGGAGAATTGGTTATACAATGACCCTAGGAATGTTTAATAGCGACCGAAGAAATTCACTCTTGTCTCTTTACCAAGTCTATAGACATCAACAAAATCCAGAAGATATTATACCTGTTGATCCGTTTATTATTCCAAAAACAGATGTGTTCGAATTACTGGGCAATGATCACGCAACATGTGAAGGAGTATATGAATGTGGATTTGGTCACACGACGGAATTCGAATTAAAAGTGATTAGCAATCTGGTCAAAAAATTAAATCCGAAAACAATTTTTGAAATCGGCACTTTTCAGGGACGAACTACATTAAACATGGCTCTTAATACAGAGCCTGATGCAAAGATTATTACGCTGGACCTGCCAAGCAGTGATCTTGATTCAACCCAGATGAAAATTGAAGAAGGAGAAATCAGATATGTAAAAAAAGAATCATCAGGAGAGCGGTTTGTTGGGCATCCGATGGCCTATAAAATCAATCAGGTTTATGGTGATTCAGCTACTTTTTCATTCGCGGAATATGAAAATTCAGTGGATCTGGCGTTCATTGATGGATCACATGCGTATGAATACGTCCTGAATGACAGTCGAAAGATACTTTCCATAATGCGCACGGGTGGTTTAATTATTTGGCATGACTATACAAATTGGCAAGGTGTTTGGTCCGCACTTAACGAATTATATCAGACTGATTACCAGTTTAAAAACATCAGACACATAGGTGGAACAAGCATTGCAATACTTGAAGTGGTATAAAAGCTACGGCAAATAATCAGAAGCAGAAAGTTTATTAATGACATGAATATATCTATTGAGATTCCTTGATCTCTTTTGAGATATTAAATAATTACAGGTAAAATATAGGACTGTCTTCGCAAGGGATGGTTCTTTATTTTATAACAACACTTGGATAAAAAAATGGCGATTACGGTATCGCCCCGGTTTGGGCATCAAGCGCAGCCCGGCCCTGCTTAAGCGCATCGGGAAACTACATAAACACCCTCCTTTTGGGATTTACCTGAAATAGTATTATGAGACTGGACAGCGTGTTCGGCCGACGCGTTCCGGCACCAGGCGTGCCCCGTTGCTTTACCAGCCAGGAACCGCTGATGATACCGGCTTGTGCAGTGTGTGAAGTGGTAAACAACAAAGAACAACTCAAAAGGATGGCTTGTGTATGTAATGGTATTGTGGCGTCTAGCCTGCGCGGCGCGCCTGTTTTACCAGGTTTGATCGGGGATGCCTAATCCAAGCCTGCGTGGCGCGGTATCATCGGCGGTTGCGGGCTTAGGCAGCCCCGCTTAGGCAGCCCCGCTTAGGCAGCCCCGCTTAGGCAGCCCCGCTTGACTTCTCTGTTGGGTCGGAGTTGCGCTCAACACGGGGCGCGGCCTTAAGCACGCAAAAAAGACCATCCTTTAGAGATGGTCTTCGTTTAATGGTATTGTGGCGGCTACCTACTTTACCAGGTTTGACCCAAGTATCATCGGCGGTTCCGGGCTTAACTTCTCTGTTCGGGATGGGAAGAGGTGAACACCGGGCCAATAGCCACCAACAAGATTTTCTGTTGGTTTATGTGTGACATTGGATTGGGAAGATGTGAAGCGAATCGTCGCACCGTCCGGGCCAATAGCCACCAACAAGATTTTCTGTTGGTTTATGTGTGACATTGGATTGGGAAGATGTGAAGCGAATCGTCGCACCGTCCGGGCCAATAGCCACCAACAAGATTTTCTGTTGGTTTAATTTGTGACATTGGATTGGGAAGATGTGAAGCGAATCGTCGCACCGTCCGGGCCAATAGCCACCAACAAGATCTTTGAGTGGAGTTCAGAGTTTAGTAGTTCAAAGTTTAGAGTATTTTTAACTCATGAACTTATAAACTTTTGGCTCATAAACTTCCTTTTCATGTCATATTGGAAGCAGAAGAGAACAAGAATAAAAAGATGTTA